>CBDATF010000001.1:0-1271604 GCA_965200065.1 Dehalococcoidia bacterium
GAGTCCCTCACCGCCTCTGACGCCAAACTCACTGTTGCGTGGGGACGTGCCCGCCGGACCATGGCGCCGCGATCAACGACTACGATGTGCGCTACCGGGCCTGCCGAACGGCGACTGGTGAACACAGCGATGGACGCCAACGACACGAATGACGGCGACGCTTGAGACCGCGACACGCGAGATCTTCCCCGGCTTGAGATGCGGCACGATGTACGCAGTGCAGGTGCGCGCGCAGAACTCCATCGGCGAGAGCAGCTGGTCCTGGCTGTGACCGGCAATACTCGGCTCAGGCCGGCGGTCAGGCTCAAGCTTTCAGCCAGTCTGAAGCCGACGACCCACCCGCGAGCGAACAGCCTGCTGATCGCCTGATCAGTCGGCAGCTGATCCGCCGGCACTCATCGGATTGCTCAACGATGCCGCATCGCGAACGGCTCGACGGTCGCCCTTGACATGTCCCGCTACTTCAGCGGCGACGACTGGTACACGGTGGAGGTAACCACCACCAACCTGCGAACGGGTCAGGAACGCACTGGCATGCTGAACCGAGATTGCCCGCAACAAGGTCCGAGGCGGATGGAACGACGGCGTGACGGTGTTGCTGCTCAGCGGCGTACGCCACCTCCCAAGACCTGACAATCACCATCACGGCTACAGGAACGGATGGCGTCAGTGCCGCGACTCGTTCACACTTTCACTGGTAGAAGAGACGCCCGCATCGGGCCCCGATCCAGCCCCAGCGCATTGCCGGACGCCTACCCCGTTGCCACGCCGGAACCCACTCCGACACCGGAACCTAGCCCGGAACCGACATCGGAGCCGACGCCCGAGCCAACGGCAACACCAACGCCGGAGCCGACAATCTTACGCCTACTCCGGAACCGACGGCCACGCAAATACCAGAACCGACCGCGACGCCGGTGCCCGAGCCAACGGCGACTCCTACGCCCGAGCCGCAGGGACCTGCGCTTACAGATGAGTTCGACGATCTGACGATGTCGGACGACGAAACTGTAGACATCGACATGTCCGGTCACTTCAGTGGTGAGAATCTCACTTACGAAGTGTTGGTAACGACGACGCATCAGCGGACGGGGCAGGAGAAGACCGCCCCGCTAAACACCGTCGCCCGCAACAAAGTGACTGGTGAATGGAATGGTGATGTTCTGACGCTAACTGCGGGTCATGCCTCATCGCAGGATCTGACGATCGAGATTACGGCGAGCAACGGCGATGGGGAATCGAGCGGAGCTTTACGTTTACGCTTGGATAACTGAATGGCGTGAGGGGCGCCCCATCGGCGCCCTCGGGCTGGGGACGTCACGAGAACGTCGTTGTCTCTTGGCGATGTTCCTTATCCCTGTGTTACACCATCCAAACGATTCCATTGAAGCTTGAAACTGAGGATCCATCTAATGTCTTACCCCCCCCCCCATCTGTTCTATGAAATCGCGTGAAAACCATCAAGTTTAACGTTTTGGCACTTGCCGGCAGCTTGATCAGACGCCATATCTTTCTTTCAGCGACAGCTTTTCTCGTCTTATCGGCACTATTTGCCAGTGTCATCACAACTGTGGGTGCCGCGGCTACAACTGCGGAGGCTCAAGATCGGAGCCAGAGCGCCGTGCAGATTTATGCATCGACGCCGGCAGCGCCGAGCTACCTGTGGGTAATCGACGTGATGAGCAGGTGACGCTGGAGTGGGAAATGGAGGAAGCGGACAGCACGATCATCGACTGGGAATATTGGCAGAAGACAGCGGCGAAGACTACGGCAATTGGACGGAAATCCTAGGTAGCGACGCGGACACCCGCAGCTACACAGTGCCGGACCTGAACACGGCACGTTGTACTGGTTCAAGGTGCGGGCCGTGAACAACATCGCATCGGCGCGGCAAGTTACGAAGGTGTCGGGCAAGCCGGATTAGTGCCGGCCAAACCTGATTATTTCACCGCGACGGCGGTTGACGGTGGCGTGGACCTTTTCTGGATCTACTCGACGACACCTCCATCATCGAATCGGAGTTCCGCCGCAAGGAGGGCGACGGCATCTACAGCAACTGGTTATCGATCCCGAACAGCAATGCCAGCACCCGCAGCGTTAATGTGGCAGGGCTTACTAACGGCACGGAGTACACCTTCCAGATCCGGGCTGTGAACGTCAACGTCAACGGGCTAGCGTCCGACGGGAAGTCGGCAACGCCGGGCGTTTTGCTCGACACTACATTGACTGCAGGAACCGGTCCTTCGCGCCTCGGTTACTCGAGACACGGCACTTTTAATTTCGGCTCGATCGGCGATAACACGTTCGCTTATGAGGGAGCCGGCTATCATGGGGGAACCAACTATACACTCACTGAACTGCTGACCTATGGATCTTCGATATGTTTCCGCAGCGACCCACAAGTTCCGACGGCAGGTTTGAACTCGCTACTGATGATAACCGTCGGGAACCAGACTTTGTCCGATGGTTGGAGTACGCAAGGCGGTGGAGATGCCTGTCGCGACCGAGGTAGCTTCCAATTTACCAGCGGCGAGACGGTCGCGGTGAAGATATTGTTGGGCGAGAATCCCTGCATCTACCCGAATCACTGCCAATTCTCGAGGCCATCCGGTGTCACGTCGATACCGGGCAATGGCCAGGTTAGTCTTGGCTGGCAGTCCGGCGCGAATAGTGAGAGCCTGACTGCCGACACATCTGAGGAGCCGGCTCTGAGCTACGAAGTGGCATGGACACAGCAGGACTCCGAGTGGAGCGATGATAATAGCCAGACCGTTGATGATACCGAAGCCACGGTCACCGGCCTGGTGAACGGCCAGGTCTACGCCTTCCGGGTGCGTGCCGTGCAGGGCGAGGAGATTAGCGAATGGTCCGAGACCAGCCACGCCACGCCGTCGGAGTTGATTATCGCCCCCTTTGATGATGCCAGCATCGCCAACGGGACAACGCTAACGTTGGACATGATCGATCACTTCAGCGGCGACAACCTTACCTACGAGGTGAGCGTGACGACCGTGAACCTGCGCACCGGCAAATCGAAGACTGGCGCGCTTAACAGCGTGGCTCGCAATAAAGTGACCGGCTCATGGAATGGCGACGTGCTGACATTGACCGGTGGTAGCGCCAGCCCGCAGGACCTGTCTCTCACCATCACGGCCACAGGAGCGGACAACAGTACGGCCGGCGGTTCATTCACACTCACACTGGTGGAACAGGTCACCGCACCGACGCCTCAACCAACACCAGAACCAACATCAACGCCGACGCCCGAACCTACGGCCACTTCTACACCATTGCCGACGGCAACGTCCGTGCCTCAACCAACATCAACGCCGGCCCCCGAGCCAACGGCAACGCCGACTCCGGAGCCAACGGCGACTCCGATTCCGGAGCCAACGGCGAATCCAAATCCTGAGCCGCAAGGCCCTGCGCTTACAGATGAGTTCGACGATCTGACGATGTCGGACGGTGATACTGTCGATCTCGACATGACAGATCATTTCAGCGGCGATAACCTGACCTACGATGTGCAGATAACGACTACGCATCAGCGCACGGGGCAGGTGAAGACCGGACCGCTGAACGGGATTGCGCGTAACAAGGTGTCTGGCGAGTGGAACGGATACGTATTGACGCTGACTGGCGGACGCGCCGTATCGCAGGATCTGACGATAGAGATTACGGCGAGTAACGGCGATGGAGAAGCGAGCGGGAGCTTTACGTTTACGCTGAGTAACTGATGGCGCGGAGGGCGCTATGGCCGCCCCATAGCCACCCCTCGGGCCCTCACCCCTAGCCCCTCTCCCGCAGTAATGCGGGAGAGGGGAACTTCTCTTTATGTTCATTGTTGAAGTGAACTTCATGGTTGTTGCTCCTGCATCGGCAACAACTACGAAGTTCACTTTGATCATGAACGCATATACAAGTTCCCCTCTCCCGATGTACATCGGGAGAGGGGCTAGGGGTGAGGGCGCATGGGACGGCCATGGGATGGTGCCAGCAACAACAATGCTGTTCCCTGTAACCATGACCACGATGAGAAGTTCCCCTCTCCCGCTGTGAAGCGGGAGAGGGGTCAGGGGTGAGGGTGCATGGGGGCCATGGGGCGGTGGGAAAGATGGTGCTGTGCTACGCTATTTGAATCATGCGTAAGTCTCTCGTCTCGGCAATTGTCGCGGTCAGTTTTCTGCTTGCTCTGCTGATGACGACGGTGCCGGCCTTCGGGCAAGGCATTCTGCCCCCGCCTCCTCCATCCTTGGTCGATCCGACGGCAACTCCAACACCACAACCCACCGCGACTCCTACGCTCACACCCACGCCACTTCCTACTGCGACTCCGACGCCATCTCCTACTCTCACGCCGACACCAGAACCCACGGCCACGCCAACACCGCTACCAACTGCGACTCCGACGCCTGAGGGCACACCTACACCGACGCCTACTTCGTGCTCTACGTGAAGCACGCGCTGACCAGCACGAACACGGTGAACATACCGGTCGCGATGGCGCTGGGCGTAGACGGCGAGCTGACGCTGACGGACAACTTGGAGGCGCTGGACAAGGAAAGCTACATAGTGGAAAAGTACCAGGTGGACAACCCTGGCGACGTTGACGGCGACGGCGTTGACGACATCACCGAATTCAACGCTCTGGGCAGCAAAGACCCGCTGAACGATGCCCATTCCATCAGTTCCACCGATGGTGCCATAGCCATTCCAGATCGTGCCGCCTTCGAATATCTGTCATACCAGGGGAAGGATGTCGCAGTTGAAATTCATCTCGTCGACCTGGAGTATGTCAAGTTCTACCTGGTGGACATGGATACCGATAACCCGTCGGTCTATTTCATGAACACCAATATTCACTGGTCGCATGGTCTTTTCGCAAAAACGGTTGGCTTGCACGATAATCACCCCAATCTGTCAGAGATGATGTTGGGTCTGCTTGTTTACCACCCCAACGTAGTCGCTCCCGACGGCAGCTTGGGTGTCTATCGATATGAGTTCCAGCCTTGGGAAGCCTTCCCGTTCAAAGACATTGCCTATGTATATGAGCTGCTGGCGTCCAGCATGCCGTTCCTCGAAAACAACTTGATGTTCTACCCTGCGTTGAGTCCCACGGCGCTGGCTCTCTACAACCAACCATCCGAAAAGGCGCTGTATGACGCATCGCGGGTCAACGTGCTGCTGCAGAAGGACATCCTGCCCGATGTGCCCTTCGTGCCGCTCAACCAGCGGAGCGGATACGGCTTGCTTCGGGTCATGGAGCGCGACGGGCGTCCCAACCCGCGCGACATCGTCATCTACGAGTCGCTGCCCAACGACCTGCCCCGGGTTGCCGGCATTGTCACCACCGTGCCGCAGACGCCTTTGGCGCACGTCAACCTGAGGGCGGTGCAGAACGGCATCCCGAACGCCTTCATCCGCGACGCGTTAGATCTGTCGGCCATCGACGATCTGATCGACACGCATGTCTTCTACGAAGTCACGGCGGACGGCTACACCACCCGCGCCGCGACCCGCGCGGAAGTGGATGAATTCTACGAGCAGACGCGTCCAAGCGCAACGCAGACTCCGGAACGGGATCTGACGGTGACGACGATCAAGCCGCTCAGCCAGGTCGGCTTCAACGACTGGAAGGCCTTCGGCGTGAAAGCCGCCAACGTGGCCGTGCTGGGAACGCTCGAGTTTCCGGACGGGACGGTGCCCAGCGGACACGCGGTGCCTTTCCATTTCTATGACGAGTTCATGAAGGCCAACGACCTCGACGACGAAGTGACGGAGATGCTGGCGGATGAGGATTTCCAAGACGACTATGCGGAGCAGGAGAAGCAGCTCAAGAAGCTGCGCAAGAAGATCAAGAAGGCGGACACGCCGGAGTGGATCATCACCGCGCTCAAGGCCATGCACGACACCTACCCGGAGAACACGTCCCTGCGCTATCGCTCCAGCACGAACAACGAGGACCTGCCCGGCTTCAGCGGCGCGGGTCTGTACGACTCAAAGACGCATGATCCGGATGAAACCGAAGAGGACGGCATCGACAAATCCATCAAGGCGGTATGGGCGAGCCTGTGGAACTTCCGGGCATTCGTCGAGCGCGACTTCCATCGGATCGATCACAGCAAGGCGATGATGGGCGTATTGGTGCATCCCAACTATTCGGACGAGAAAGCCAACGGCGTGGCTGTGAGCTACGATACCATCAACGGCGATTCAGACGTCTACTACGTCAACACTCAGGTCGGCGAGGATCTAGTCACCAATCCGGACGCCAACTCGATACCTGAAGAGCTGCTGCTTAAGTCGGACAGCACCTACACGGTTCTCGCCCGGTCCAACCAGAAAGAGGGCGACAATCTCCTTATGACCGACGCCCAGCTGACGCAGCTGCGGAGCAGCCTGAGCAAGATACACGACAAGTTCGAGAAGCTTTACGATGCGGAAGACGATGCGCAGTTCGCGATGGAGATCGAGTTGCAAGATAACCAGCGCCAACAATCTGGCCATCAAGCAGGCGCGTCCGTGGGTCTTCCAGAGCACGCTGGCCGATCAGGGAGAGACCCGCGACGCCGCCTCGCCGGCACGTGTTCCCTCAGAAGTGGCTGGCGATCTTACCGCGGGCGATGCGGACTACTTCGAACTCAGCGTGACAGAAGCGGACAGTCTGACCGTTTCGACCACCGGGGGCACTGACACTGCCGGCGTTCTGGAAGATTCGGACGGAACTGCGCTGACGCAGGACGCCGACAGCGGGGAAGGCAGCAACTTCTCGCTGACCAGGAACGTTACGACCGGCACTTACTACGTGAAAGTGAACGGCGCGAGCGCCACCACCACGGGCGACTACATCCTCAAGATAGTCTTCACTTCATCGACGCCGTCTCCGACACCCACTGCAACGCCAACACCCACCGCGACGCCGACAGCAACGCCTGCGCCGCCGTCGCTGATCGATCCCTTCGACGATGCGCACATCGCCAACGGAACAACGATCGAACTCGACATGGCAGATCACTTCAGCGACCATGACGCCCACGCCTACTCGGTGAGCGTGACGACCACGAACCAGCGCACCGGCCAGGAGAAGACGGGTCCGCTGAACGAGATTGCGCGCAACAAGGTGACCGGCGAGTGGAGCGACAACGTGCTGACGCTGACCGGCGGTTCAGCATCGACGCCGCAGGACTTGACAATCATCATCACCGCAACCGGAGCCAACAGCGGCACAACCAGCGACTCATTCACCCTCTCTCTAGTAGACCAGATCCCCGACCCGACGCCGACTCCTGAACCTAGCCCGGAACCGGCTCCCGAGCCTACCGCAACACCCACACCAACGACAACACCAGAGCCGACAGCAACACCGACACCATCCCCGACGCCAACGCCGATACCAGAACCAACCGCAACGCGTACTGCTACGCCTGACCCGCAACCAACGCCTGAACCAACATCCGCGCCTGAAAACCCAGCAACGCTCATCGACCAGTTCGACGACGTTGAACTGTCCAACGGCGAAACCGTAGACCTCGACATGACCGCCCATTTCAGCGGCGACGGTCTCACTTACGAGGTGATGGTAACCACCACTCACCAGCGCACCGGCGAAGTGCGAACCGGCCTCCTAGGCGCCATAGCCCGCAACAAAGTCTCCGGCGAGTGGAACGGCTCAGTGCTGACGCTCACCGCCGGACATGCCGCATCGCAGGAACTCACCATCGAGATCACCGCCACCGACCAATACGGAGGCGAGGCAAGCGGGGAGTTCACGTTTACGCTGGATAACTAGCGACGGGGCGGATAAGGGGTGGCGCGCGTTCACCAGCATGGATTCCTCTTCACATTTTCTCCTCGCCCAATCACCGCAATATACTTGCTACTAGACCGCCGCCGTTAGTCCACCAGCCTGTGAGCTTTGTATGACCACTATCTCTCCTCCGATCAAGCGTGATGTTCCTGATGATGTGGGACGGTTTGGGCGGTATGGTGGGCAGTTTGTGCCGGAGACTTTGATGGCGGCTTTGGGAGAGCTGGAGGAGGCTTATCAGGCGGCGCGGGGGGATGATGGTTTTTGGCGGGAGCTGTCCAAGCTGTTGAGTGAATATGTGGGTCGGCCGACGCCGCTTTATCATGCCGCCAATTTGAGTCGGGAATTGGATGGCGCGCAGGTGTGGCTGAAGCGGGAAGATTTGGCGCATACGGGCGCGCACAAGATCAACAATGCGATGGGTCAGATACTGCTGGCGAAGCGGCTGGGCAAGAAGCGCATCATCGCCGAGACGGGCGCCGGACAGCATGGTGTGGCTACGGCTACGGCCTGCGCGATGATGGGGCTTGAATGCGTCGTCTACATGGGCGAGGAGGATATTCATCGCCAGGCGCCGAACGTCTACCGCATGAAGCTGCTGGGTGCAGCTGTCGAGCCGGTGCTGTCGGGCAGTCGCACGCTGAAAGATGCCATCAATGAAGCGATCCGCGACTGGGTGACGAACGTTCAGACCACTCACTACCTCATCGGCAGCGCGGTCGGGCCGCATCCGTATCCGATGCTGGTGCGCGACTTCCAGAACGTCATCGGCAAAGAGGCGCGGGCGCAGTGTTTGGCGCAGATCGGACGCTTGCCAGACTATGCGGTTGCATGCGTCGGCGGCGGCTCGAACTCGATCGGACTGTTCAGCGGATTCGTCGATGACGAAAGAGTCGGGCTCATCGGCGTAGAAGCCGGCGGCGACGGCGTAGATACCGATCGCCACTCGGCAACTATCACCAAAGGACGTCCGGGCGTCCTGCATGGCGCAATGTCGTACCTGCTCCAGGATGAGTGGGGACAAGTGACCGAGGCCCATTCAGTGTCGGCCGGCCTCGACTACCCTGGTGTAGGCCCTGAGCATTCCTACTACCACGATATCGAACGTGCCAAGTATGTAGCCGTTGACGATGATGCGGCACTCAACGGCTTTGATGTGCTTTGTCTCACCGAGGGCATCATCCCGGCGCTGGAGCCTGCACACGCGATTGCCTATCTGCAGGAGTGGGCTCCCACACTCGACGCCAATACCGTCGTGCTGCTGCTGCTGAGCGGGCGCGGCGACAAAGACTTGGAAACGGTCGCCAAGCGGCGCGGAATCGCTATCTAGTGCAAAGCGGGCTCCGGCGCATCGCCGTGCTTGTAGTCATCATCACTTCACCTTGATGACCACGGTGTCGGCGATCTTGTCGTGCAACGTCTGGTTCTTGCGGTCGATGACCAACCAGATGAAAAGTGCGAAGAAGATCAGCATTCCCCCGCTCGACAGCTCGACTGACACCAATTGGAAGATGAGTCCGAGCACCGATGTCAGCATACCCGTCACAACCATTTTGCCCACGATTTCTCGCATCGCCATCACAAGGCATCCAAGACCGCTACCGTCGGTCTTCACGATGCGGATCTTGACTACCTTTTTGCCGGGCGTCTGCCCCTGCGTCGCCACCATGTGCCACACAAACAAGAGCCAGGCGAATACGATTCCAGCGACTAACAAACCGATGAGCGCGATGTAGCCCCAATCGCTTTCGAAGTCAAAATTAGCGAAATCCAACCCGAACAGGATGACTAGCAGAACGCCCATCCCAGCCGCGGCAAACCCGATGATAGTGACGATTAAAGTGTCTATCAGCCACGCCATCAAACGCTCGCCCGCCGACGCATATTCAGGTTCCGGCTCCGGTTTCGAATCTGGCATCTCTTCCAGGTTCTCACCTGCCGCTTGGTAGTGCATATTACAGTCCTATCGGATAGACAAACTTGATACTTGCTCTGGTTAAGGATATCGACATTCTACTGTGCACTGCTACTTAAGACGGCGTACGGACGACGTATCGACTATGAATCACGCTTGCGCGGGCCTCTGGTAAGTATCATCAGCAGCGCAGCGCCGCTCATCAGAACGACGCCGGCCCACCACACGAGTTCATATGAACCGGTGAAGTCTTTCACATATCCCGCCGCCGGCGCGCCGATACCGCCGACTACTAGGTTGATGGGATTCGACAATCCCCGAATGCCGCCGATAGAGCTACGTCCGAAGTAGTCGGCCCAGATGAAGTTGTTCAAAAACATCATCCCGCCGATGCCGAAGCCAAAGATAGCCATCGATATGAACATGATCGGCAGATTGTCGGCGTAGATCGTGAGCACGCTGGCAATCGCCAGAAATGAAAATCCAACGGCTCCCAGGAAGCGGCCGGGTATCCAGCGCACGAGCAGCCCGAACGCGAATGTGGAGGTGCCAGCACAGACAGCATCGAACGCAGTTGCGAATGAGATCAGTGTCGGGTCCATGCCGCGGTCCATGAACTCCGGGATGCGGTGCAAGGCTACGGTGCCGATCGCCATCTGCACTAGCGAGAAGATGATGACGAGCCGCCAGAACGTCGACGACCGGGTAGCCTCGCGCACGCTCCAAGATACCTCGTCTAGGTGCGACGTCTGGTTGTCTGCCGCCGCGGCACCGTTCGCAAAGTCACGCAGGTCGCCATCTGGCAACAGCCCGACATCTTCCGGCTGGCGACGAATTAAAATGGCACCGAGCGGAACTAATGACAAAGATGCCGATTAGCGCCAAGATGATCCAGGCGTTGCGCCACTCGACGGCGTTGATGAGCAACTGAGTGAGCGGAATAAAGAGCAGCGCCCCGATCGGTATTCCCAAGCCGACGAATGCGACCGCTTTGCCGCGGTCTCTGACGAACCACTTGAGAATGGGCACAGTAGTGACGAGCGCGCCGGGGCCGCTCATTCCGACCAGTCCCATGATGATGAAGAGCGCGATGAGTTGCCATGAAGTGCTGATGAACGCAAGCCCGATCAAGGCGCAACCGGTTATCGTGGCGGCGACTGGGAGCATCACGCGTGATCCGTAACGGTCGAGCAGCCATCCGATGAGGGGGCTGGTTGCGGAGCTGGCGCCTTGGCGTGCCGTCTGTGCCCAACCGAACGCGGCGCGTCCGATGTTCAGCTCATCGCCCATCGGTTTGATGAACAAGCCGAAGTTGAGCGAACCCATGGCCATGCCGACGGCGCCAGTAGCCGCCATCACCGCAACGATCACCCAGCCATAGAATATCCGTGGGCGCGAACCATCGGCCTCTACGCCAACCTTAAACACGCGCGGCCGATTTCATGTTCGCATCTAATCCTTGTTGCGAGGCCGTCGCGCGCGTCGATCCGATTCCACGTTGGAGTAGAGCGCCGCGATCTGGTCTTTCCACGGTCGGTTTCTGACCCTTTCCAGCGAAGGGGCGTCGAACAGCAGTGAGGTATCTGAACTGTCGGATACTGCTCGCCACTCACTCAGCCAGCGATCGAGTTCTATTTCGCGCTTCTCGATAATCTCGGCGTGCGGAACGGCAAGAATGGGACATGACACCTCGCGTCGCACGTTGTCGGCGACGGATGGGAAGAGGCGCCGCGTGAAGCCGAGGCGCATGCGCGAACCCATCACGATCCAGGATGAGGGCGACGACTCGTGGGCCTGGCACAGGGCATCGGTCAGCCCCATGTCATAGGCACGTACCGAGTAGTGGATGTCGCTCGCCTCCAATGTCTCGATAGCCACTTCGCGAGCGCGGTTCAGTTCCCGTTTGTTGCGTTTGAGCTCGACGTTGCTCTGAAGCAATTGTATTTCAGTGCCCGACTTTTCCGCTATCGCCAGCGCATAGGGCAGGCAGGAATGCATGGCGCTCTCTACGCGCAGGGGCACGATGACTGAGCGCGGGTTGCGATCGGCCTCGTTGGTGTCTACATCCGGGTCTTCATTCACCATCAGCAAGGGCACGGTGGTTGATGAGATCAACTCTTCCGCCATCTTCGTGCGTACGTAGTGGCGAAAACGCGCTTGAGGGCGTGCATACATCACGATCAGCGACGAGCCGGCTTCGCGTGCCTTGAAGGATAGAATGTGCGCCGGGTTGCCGGCACTCAGGTCCGTCGCGATATTGACACCCAGAGGTTCTAAACGACTCTTAATCGCGTTCAGGTAGTCGGTAGCGAGAATCTTGCCGAATTCATGAATCGCGCCGGTATTGACGATGGAATTCGCGCCAGACATATCAGTGCGAGACGTATCGAGCGTCAGATGTACGCGTTGTCGCCAATGTCCGTGCTGCATCAGTGGCGGCACATCGGCCAGCGAGAAAAACAGGTCCAGCTTCGAGCCGAACCACTTGCTCAGCAACAGTCCGTAAGAGATGGCGCGTTCATGCCACTCAGAACCGTCTAAGGGCACAAATAAGGAGTCGATCCTGCTCACGTTGTCGGGCAATACCGGAACCTAACTGGAACTGTCAAGTAGGACACGCTTCAGCATCACAACGCTGAAGCGCGCTACTGGGTACGCAACAATGCTACAAGAACGCCAATTGCCACAAATAGCATTGCGCTTCAAATACCGCCAAGTTGACACCTCAGTTAAGTCAGAGATTACCGGCTTCGCGATGAGACGATTTAACGGCACTGCTACTTACCCGCTCTCCAGCACCGACATCAGCGACAGCTCGAGCTCCTCTTCCGGCACGAAGTTCTCGAAGCGTCCGACTACGACGCCTTCGTTGTCCATCACGAAGGTCCACTCTTGAGAGACCAAGCCCCAGTCGGACAGCAACGGCGTCGGTCTGGCACGTGTCAGATCGCCCTGTATCTCTTTGGGATTGACGAACAGGTCGATGTGGACGAAGTGGGCGCGATCGCCGTAGGTGCTGCTGAGGTTGCTCAACACCTCTACCTGCGGGCCGCAGACGGCGTTGGTGCAGAAGGCCGGACTGGCAAAGACGACGACGGTGGGACGTCCGCTATCGATAGCATCGGCGATCGAGATCTGATACAGGCTCTCGTCATGCATGGAGCCGGTCGTCAATTGCGATATATCTTCAACATCGGCAAGCGTGCGACTGTCCTTGTCCGGCGGTCTCTCACCAACGTCTACCGATTTCGGACGCTCATGGATCTCGACCAACACTTCTACAACTTCGATTTCGCCGTCCGGACGCGGTACACTCGCCTCAACGCCCCATAGGCCCGGTTCATCGAAGTTGAGCTCGGCAACATGGATACCGCGCGTGCCATACGGGAATGGATAGTAACGCGCAAGCGCGGTCTCTACCGGCCCGTCGCGGTCGGCTTTAGTCGCCTCCTCGTCGAAGTAGAAGAACGACTGTATCTGCACTACCGGGAACGCGACGATACCGGAGCTGTCGGTCAGCACCATCCCGAAGCGTCTGATGCCAACACCCAAGTCCGGTGTCGCCAGTATCAGGTCTACCTCGTCGCTGTCGGTGCGTACGACCCACTCCTGTTCCGGTTCTTCCAGTCCTCCACCGCCACCACCTGGTTCTGATGCCGGCTCGCTCTCTGTCGGCGCACTCTCTGCCGGTGCATTAGTCGCCGGCGGCGCAACCGTTTCAACTCTGATCTGGGGCGTCACGGTCGGGGTGCTGGTTGCGCACGCGACTGTCGCGAGCAGAACCAGAAGCGCCGTGACGCCGATCAGATGGGGGAGCTTGAGTTTTACCTTCGTAGACATTCCAAACATTAGAAGCCGCCCTCGTAGGTGCCGAATGTGAACGCGAAGATGGCGAAGTTGTCGGAATCACTGCTCAACTTCAGGATTTCAGAGACGTATTCCGGAACCTCGACTATCTTGTACATTCTGCCTTCTTTCACGTTGAAGTAAGAACGACCATCTTCGTCATGCAAGATATCTTCTCCGGACTGCTCATCGGTCAACGGCTTGCCACCCAGCTCTACGTATACCTTGAACTCGTCCGGATCGGGCGGATCGATAACGACGTTGGCGCTGCGTCCCTGGAACAGAAAGGCGAGGTAGTCGCCCAGGTCGTCCGTTTCGCGGGCATGGACAATCGCTTCGCGTTCGTTGCGCCATAGTCCGCTCAGCACAAACTTCTGCGGCGGATAGTTGTCATTCTCCGCATAGCGATCGATGTATTCGACCTCGCGATCCGGTTTGACGTAATACTCGTCCTGCGCCGCATATAGGCCGTAGACGCTGTAGTTTCGGTCGTATCCGCCGTACAGCTCACGCGTCTGGGTGGGCGCTCTAGAATCACGCGCCGTGTTCTCTACCTCACCGACCGGGATATCGCTGACATCGTATCCGGCCTCGCCGAGAACCTTGCGGATCTCAAGTTCCGTCTCTTTGTATGCGCCCTCTCCGAAGTGGGAGTAGTGGATCTCGCCATCGACGCCGATCAGATACTTCGCCGGCCAGTAGCGGTTGTTGAAGCTTCGCCACGTCATCATCTCGTTGTCCAGCGCAACCGGCCATTCGATACGCTCGTCATCGACCGCCATCTGGACGTTGTCGAGCTCCTTCTCGAAATCAAACTCCGGCGCGTGCACACCCAGGATCACGAGACCATGATCGGAATACTTGTCGTGCCACTCACGCAGGAACGGCAACGTTCGCAAGCAATTCACACAGGTGTAAGTCCAGAAATCGACGAGGACTACCTTGCCCTCTGATACGAGTTGTGCAATCGATGTCGGCTCGCTGTTTATCCAAGCGTCGATTTCGCGGACGTCTTTTCTAAACAGTTCAGGCGGTGCGCTTTTGACCGATTCGGCCGGTACTGCCGGCTCCTCGGTTGGCGTTGCCGTCGGTTCCGGCACTGGCGTGTTGGTTGCCGCCGGCTCTGTCGCGGTTGGCTCTACGACTGGTGTCGCCGTCTCATCCGGCAACTCTGGTTCATCGGTGCCACAGGCTCCCAGCACTAAAAACGCCGCGGCTGATAACAGCACCAGATGCAACGCGCTGGCGCGCATCGATAACTTCAAGTTTCTACTACCCGTCATTTCCATCATTTACACTCGCCCTTTGCTACTCCGCATCGTATCAGCGGAGCAATTGAGCCTCAGCGGTATGTGCTGAAGCAGTATCTAAGTACATAGATATACGACAGAAATCGCCGATCGGTGCTGTTTTATTCCTTAAGTTTCGCACTCAATCGGCACTTTTTCGTTGTTGCCCCATTCACGCCATGAAGCGTCGTAGTTCCTTACGCGCTCAACCCCCACCAGTTTCAGCACCCAATAGGCATGCGCCGCTCGGATACCGCCCTGACAGTAGGTGATGACTTCGTTGTCGAGCGCAACGCCGCGCGCTGCCAGCAACGCGCGGATTTCGTCGGCCGTCTTGAGCACTGGGACGTCGCCACCAGTGTGGAAGTTGACCCACTCGAGATGGATTGCGCCGGGCATGCGTCCGCCGCGTTTGCCGCCGCGCTTGTTTGAACCGTCCCACTCACCATCGGTACGAACATCCAGCAAAGTTGTATCGTCCGCGCCGACTGCCGCCAGGACATCTTCGATATCCGCGAATATCGACCGGTCCGGCTCGCGCGGCGTAAAGAGGGTTGAAGCGGTCGCTGCGTATGGCTCATTGTCCGTCGGGCGGCCTTCTGCAACCCACTTCTGAAATCCACCGTCAAGCATCTTGACATTGGTGTGCCGGTAGTAGTGCAGGGCCCACATGATCCTTAACGCATACAGCCCGCCCGTGCGGTCGTAAGCCACGACCAAGCTATCGTCGCTGATGCCCAGCGCAGACATCGTCGCTGCGAACTGCTCGGGTCCCTGGATATGGGTGCGGTCTTCCAGCGACGTTTTGTAGTAGTTGTCCGGCGGATTCGACGCGCCGACGATGTGACCTTTCGCATACTCGCTCGGGTCGTCTACATCGACTACGGCGATATTCGGATCGTCGATATGCTCTGCCAACCAGTCGGCAGTAACCAGGATGCTCGAATCTACGTATCCACGTTCATTAGGAGGGGTGATCTGCACAGTCATCGTCAATTCTGTCTAATCAAGTGTGTCGGATTGAATTGTACTGCTTAAATACACGTTCAACGTCATATGTTGATGCCGCGATTCACGGTTGAATATGGATAATGGAAAGTTAGGCTGTTCATTTTTGAATCACCGGCTTTGAATTTCATCCTCACAGGCGTTAGCCATAACAACGCGCCGCTAGACATCCTGGAACGGGTAGCCGTATCCGATGAAGAGTTGCCATTGCGGATTCGCGACCTTTCGGAACGTCTCGACGCGCGCGATTCAGCAACTATCCTCTCAACCTGCAACCGCACCGAGCTCTATGCCGTCACGCGCAATCCCGGCGCCGCCATTGAAGAGATGGTCGCATACCTGTCGTTCCTGGGCACTCGCCGCGCGCCATCCCACTCGAAAAGCATCGAAACCGACCTGACGCCATACATCTACTCGAAGACGGGCTATGGAGCAGTTCAGCACATCTTTAGAGTAGTGACCGGTCTCGATTCGCTCGTGCAGGGCGACCATCAGGTTGCCGGACAGGTATCGCGGTCATTCCAAGCCCTATCGTCCGTAGACAAGCCGGCAGACCCCGCGCTTTCACGTCTCTATCACGTCGCCTTCCGCACCGGCCGCAAAGCGCGCAGGGAATCGGGACTCGGCTGGTCGCAGGTATCGATACCATCATTCGGCGTAAAACTGCTCGAACGCGAAGTCGGCGACCTGCACGACAAGTCGGCATTGCTGGTCGGCGCGGGCGATACGGGACGCATCACCGCGCAATCATTGATGCGCGCCGGCATCGCAGACATGCGCATCGCAAGCCGATCGCGAGAACGGGCCGAAGGTCTCGCACAAGACATGGACGCCGTCGCGGTCAACATGGAAGACGTGCCGCACCAGATGGACACCGTCAACATCGTGATAACCTGCACCGGCGCCGACCATAACATCATCCTCAAGCGCGACGTTGAATCGGCAATTAAGACGCGCTCGAGCGATCTGCACATCCTGGACCTGGGACTGCCAAGAGACCTAGAGCCGGCGATAGGGGAGTTGAAGCACGTCAAGCTTTATACTCTGACCGATCTTGAGCAGTTGCAGGCTGAACATCAGAAGTCGATCGCGATTGCGAGCCAAAAGGCCGAGGCTATCGTGGCGGAAGCGACGGCAGACTTTATCGACGACGTTCAAATTCAGCCACTGTTGCGACACATCGGCGCGAGCGCGGAAAAGATCCGGGCAACCGAACTGCAACGCACCATGTCGAAACTCGATCATCTCGATGCATCTACCCGCGACGCGATCGATGCCATGACGCGATCGATGGTCAAACGTATCCTTGCGGATCCGATACAGATCATTAAAGATCGGAAACGCTGAATATCATTAGTCCTATCAACACTAGGACTATTCAAGTTAGCGATATATGCCAAACGTTACTTCTCAACGTCTATACGATGCCGCGTCGAAAATCATCCCTGGCGGCGTCAACAGTCCCGCCCGCGCCTGGGGATCGGTCGGCGGCAATCCGCTCTTCTTCACTCGCGGAAGCAGCTCTAAAATCACCGATGCCGACGGCAAGCAATACATCGATTACGTCTGCTCATGGGGTCCGTTGATACTGGGACACGCGCATCCGGACGTGGTAGATGCCGCGGTGAGTGCCACCCGTGCCGGCGCATCGTTCGGCGCGCCCTGCGAATACGAGCTGAAAGCGGCCCAGCTTATCGTCGATGCCGTGCCATCGATCGAGATGGTGCGCTTCGTCAACTCCGGCACCGAAGCATCAATGTCGGCAATGCGTCTCGCCCGCGCCGCTACTGGACGCGACATGATACTCAAGTTCGATGGCGGATATCACGGTCACGACGATGCGTTACTGGTGAGAGCCGGTTCCGGTCTGGCTACCTCCGGCATCGCCGATTCAGCCGGTGTAAATGCAAAACTGGCACAATATACACTCGTCGCACCCTACAACGATCTGACAACTGTAGCGCGCATCTTCGAGACCTATCCGGAACGCATCGCCTGCGTCATCATCGAACCGATCGGCGGCAACATGGGTGTCGTACCGGGGACGCAGCGATTCCTTGATGGGTTGCGGGACATTACTCGTCAAGACGGCTGTTTGCTGATATTCGACGAAGTCATCTCTGGCTTCCGAGTTGCATTCGGTGGCGCGCAGGAAATTTACGGTATCGAGCCGGATATCACGTGTCTAGGCAAAATAATCGGCGGCGGCTTCCCGGTCGGCGCATACGGCGGAAGTGTCGAACTGATGTCGCACGTCGCACCCCTGGGCGCGATGTATCAAGCCGGCACCCTCTCCGGCAATCCCGTAGCCATGGCCGCCGGCAGCACCACCATCGAGCAACTGGCAAAGCCCGACACCTACGAAGCCCTGCAACGGAAGACGGACCGACTGGCAGACGGTCTACAAGCAGTAGTAGATGAACTCGAAATCGGCGCCAGCATCAACCGCGTCTGCGGCATGCTAACCCTCTTCTTCGGGCCCCAAAACGTTACAGATATGGCGAGTGCATCGACCAACGACCGCGAACGTTTCAGCCAATTCTTCCATGCCATGCTCGAACAAGGCATCTACCTCCCACCATCCCCCTTCGAAGCCTGGTTCATCTCCCTAGCCCACACCGACGACGACATCGATGCGACGATAGAGGCGGCGCGCCGGAGTCTGTAACGATTTCATAAGCGGCACGAGTGGCCCACGACTAGGCTAAGCAGAGATGGAAGAAGAGCAAGCCGCGCCGATTGGCGTTGTGAATCTCTCGGCTCAGCCCTGATAGCCGCTGACGGCTTCGTGCATCAAGTCGGCACCGAAGTTGAGCGCATCGACGGGGATGCGTTCGTCGGGACCGTGGAACATCGACAGGAAGTTGATGTCGGGGGGCAGAAGCACCGGCGTAAAGCCGTAAGTGTCGATGCCCAGCTCGTGGAACCACTTTGCATCAGTGCCGCCCGAAACCATGTACGGTATCGCCTTAGAACCGGGATCGGCACGCTCTAACAAGTCGGAGAGATACGGCAGTAGCGACATATCAACCATCGGCGGTCCCGTTTCGTAGCGCTCCACCTCGATCTCGGCATTCGGACCTACGATGGCGAGCACGTCTCGGACGATATCCGACTGGGTGGATCCGGGCAACAGACGGCAGTCTAAGAGCAGCTTGACTTCGGAAGGCACGGCGTTCTCCTGCTGCCCGCCTTCGATGATGGTCGGTGAAATGGTGTCTCTCAACATCGGTTCCAACATCTGCCCGACGCCTCTTCCCATCATTCCTAGTGCCATGCCGATGGTTCTGCGTCGCATCGCCATCCTCAACACTGCGGCTTCTCGTCTCGGCATCTGTTCGCTCATCGCCTGCAACATCGCCCGCGTCGCTTCAACCAATCGAAATGGCGGATGTCGTCGCTCCATCCTTCGCAACGCCCTGGCCGCGTGGCTCATCGCCGTGTCGCGGTGGATCTGAGAGCCGTGACCGCCTTCGCCTAAGAACGTAACCCGGATTCTGCAGATGTGCTTCTCAGCAACCATGATGGGGTAGAAGCGATAGCCGCGCAGGTAGAGAGTGAAGCCGCCCAACTCGCCGAATGCATGCTTCACACCATCGAAAAGATGGGCATGTTCATGCACCAGGAATCCCGCGCCACTACGGCCGCCCAACTCTTCATCAGCCACCGCGGCCAAGATGATGTCTCCGGGCGGCGGCACCTCGGAATGATGCGCGCGCAACAGGGTGTGGAGCATCATTGTCAGCCCACCCTTCATATCGACGGCGCCACGCCCCCATATGCAGTCATCTATCAACTCCCCGCCGAAAGGATCGTGGCTCCAGCGCTGACCGTGCACACCTACAACGTCGATGTGTCCTTGCAGCAACAAAGGCGGGGCATCGCCACGTCCGCGCACCCGTGCGACGACTGAACATCGCTCCGGCGCGCCATCAGGATGCAGCACCTGGTTCTCGATGCCATGCTCATCCAAGAGCGACTTCAACCAGAGCGCGCACTCCCGCTCCTGTCCCGGCGGATTCGAAGTGTCAAACCGAATTAATCGCTGGAGAAGCGCGGTGGGGGATGGGATGCTCGGCGATTCAAGTTCAGCCATCATTTAACCATCGTTTTAGGGAAGTTGCAGGTTCAAGCCCAACTCGGCATTGATCGAATCGAACCACTCCAGCACTTCGGGGTGATACGGGATGCCATGCTCTGAACGCTCCGCACGCTCTTCACTCTCGATCTGTCCCGGATATAACACCCGATCGTGCCCCGGCGCCGGCGGCGTGTCTGCCAAACCGCCCAGGAAAGCGTCCATGTCGTCCAGGAACTTGTCCAGATCGGTAAATGCATCGATGCGATAAGCCGAGAAGAAGTGACCACCGCCGTTGGTGATGAAGCCGGGACCGTTTCCGGATAGCGTGCTCGTCATGATGTCAACGATGCAGGCGATGGCGTATCCTTTGTGCGAACCGTTTTCACGCGTCCCGCCAAACGGCAACATGTACCAATGTCTGCTCTCACCCCTGATGTCTTCATCCGGCACCGGCTCTTCTTCCATGATGGGCGAGCCGTCGTCCCTTGCCAACCAACCGGGCAGTATCGGTGCGTTCATGCGCTGAAGCAGTCGAATTTTGTTGCCCGCGACCTGCGTCGTGGCGGCGTCGAAGATGAAGTAGGGCTGGCTACGTGCCGGCACTGCCCATGCGAGCGGGTTGGTGCCGAAGCGCGGCTCGGCGCCGAATGTCGGCAACATGGCAAAACCGCCGCCGCCAGTCATGCAGACGCCGATCATGTCATGCTCAATCGCCCTGACTGCGTGATAGCCGGCCGCACCTAAGTGTCCCGAATTCATCAGCGTCGCGGCCGCCATGCCATGCTCCGCGGCCTTTGAAATCACGATATCCATCACCCGAGGCGCTTGGTGCAACCCCAGCCCGCCGTCGCCATCGAACGAGGCCGTGACGCTCGACTCGCGGATGATGCTCATCTCAGGATTGGGATTGATGTTGCCGGACTGATAGCCCTGCACGTACATCCGCAACATGTTGGAAACGCCGTGCGTATCGACACCGTTAAGATCGGCGTACATCAAAACGTCAGACGCTATCTCCGCATCGGCGTCCGACAAACCCATGGACGAAAATATCGTTTCGGTCGCGGTCCGCATCCGGTCTGGCATGACGCGCACGGCCACGTCATCTGGCACATGAAATCTCTCAAGCATTGTTAAGCATCACCTAAGCACTTGCAGTTTTCAGATTCATTCGTCTCGTCGCTGTCAACAAGAGCAACTGCGAGTTGGCTCTGGTGCAACGATTGACGCAATGCTACACCATTAAGCAGATATCTTTCTCGCCTTGATCGAACGGCAAGACAGATAATCAAGCGCGGGATGTAGAACCGTATCTGACCGAAATTCGGCTTCGACAACTCATCTCAGCCCGGATTTGGGACCCCGATTGAGGGGCATCCGATTGAGGGCCTTGGGGAGAGGATGATCAGCTGACTTTGCTGGCTCGAGATTTCCGCGCGCCGTTGGTCTTGGTAGTCGATGCTGAAGAGTATGTCTTGTAGCGGTTCAGATGGTCCATCGCGATGTTCAGGCGACTTGAGAGTATCCGCAACGTGCTCATCAGACGCAATCGACGGTACTCTGGGATTTCGGCGCTGGCCAGCTTCTCCAGACTGCCCGCCAGTATGAATGCATCCGTCTGCATCCCATCGAGATCATCGCCGTAGCGTTGGGTTGCACCATTGTTCGGGATCGTTATCGGAACTTCAGACGCTGCGTTGTGCGCTACCGTAAGTTCCAATTTTGCCGGCTCATCCGCTTCTGCCGGCGCGTCGTCTTCGTCCTTCAGGAACTCGGCGAGCAGTTGCTTGGCAGACGCTTCGGGGCTGGCTTTGGCCTTCGATACCAACGCCTCGACGTGCACACTGCTCAGACGACCATCGATAAACGGCACTGCCAACTCTTCCTGACGCTGATAGTCGGAAAGGTCGGCGATGCAACGCGCCTCCTTGAACGTCAGATCTCCATTGTCAACATGCCCTTGTAAGCTGGGCGAGAGCGTCTTGCGGAGGCTCTCGTAGTGGTGCACCGTTCCGGCGGTGATGCCAGTACGACGTGCCAGCTCCTGCTGGGTGACGTGATACTTCTCTCGGAAGTTGATAAACGATTCCGCCATCTTGATGGGCGGCAACAGCGATGAAAAATATTCATCTGCCAGTCGCAACTCTTCCCGCTCCTCGTCCGAGAGCCCCTGGCGAACGATGCACTCGACCAGTTCTTCGCCCGCGCGCTGTGTGGCTTTGATGCTGTTGACACCGCTCAGCAGATAGAATTTTCCTTTCTCGGCCAGGACAACAGGCATCCGGCGATGCCGGCGTCGCCGCGCCCATGCGCGATGAGCGTCGTCATATGTAGGTCGATCTGGGTCAGGAAGGATGTTTTCAATAGCAATTCGCATCTAAATCGGCCCGTCTACATACTCAAGGGTCTCATATTCTGTTCTGGTTAGTCATATTTTGTATCCAAACAGGTACTTCCAAACGAAACTGTCCTGCTGTTGTCAAAAAAGGACTTTTCATTTTCCAATTAGCGATTTGCATTTGGAAAATAACTCGCGTAAACTTACACCAATGTCAGATACAAGCAGGAATTCCAGTTTGTAACCATGGCTTTAGAGCCAAATACCATACCGCCGTACGTCGCATATCGGACATTCCGAACTTTTCTGGAATCGCTTGCTGTAAGCATGCCAGACAGAATCGATCGTTCCGTTTTCGATTCCAAATTCTCAGGAACTGCAACATCGCAGATTACGAGCGCACTTCGGTCACTAAAACTTATCGATACGGAAGGGCGTCCCAGCGACTATCTCTACTCTCTGGTGCGAAGTGAGGGCAAAGAGCATCACGGCATCCTCGCCGAGGTCCTGCGGAGTTACTACTCGCCCGTTTTCCAACTCGATCTGGAACGGGCTACCAAAGCGCAATTCCGAGAAGCGATGCGACAATTCGGATGCACGGAATCGATGCTGGTAAAGTGCGAGACGTTCTTCATCCACGCCGCAACGCACGCCGGCATACCGCTCTCTCCGTACCTGAAGTCAAACCGCAAGGTCGCATCCAAACCCCGGGGCAGTTCCCGCGCGACTCGAAACACCGTCCGAACGGCCGCAACTGCTGTCGATGCAACGGCCGAGAGTCCCGCGCCGGCATCCAGTGAAATAGAATCGGCAAATCTGGCGATGCGTGAACTCGCATTCAGGGTACTCGACAAGTATCCCGATTTCGACCCGACGTGGCCCGAAGAGACGCAAGCCAGTTGGATCGATGGAATGAACAAACTTCAAGAAACGTTCAATTTCCGGCAACTAAACGCCAAATAACTTTATTCCCACACGTTCCGTGTCGAAACAAGACCTTCAAAATAGGGACGTTACTGCTGCTGATCAGAGTAACGACGAGGCACGAACGGATATCGCAGAAGTCCGTACCCGGCTGGATGAGCTGGAACGCCTCATTGCCGAGTTCCGCGTACTGCTGGAAAAGGAAGAGGCGCGGCTTGGCATTGAGCCGCAAACTCAACCCGAGCGAGACGCTGAGCAAGTCGTTGCCGAAACAACTCTCGTCGATGTCGTTGCCCCCGAGCATGATGACAAGTTCGCCGGTCTGACACCGCCTGAAAACCAGTTGCCCGAACTCTTTGCCGAGTTAGACCGGCAGCTCAAAGCCGGACTGCATCGAACGGCTGCGGTAGCGGTCTACGCTGACGGGAAAGAGCTGCTAAGTTATCTCAGCACTACCAGCGGTAGCGGTGCGGCGCCTGATCCGCCCCCTCTCTTCCGCGCCTTCTCCTCAGGCAAGGCGATGGCAGCGTCCACCATATGGCGGCTGATAGATGCTGGAATAGTAGACGTCGACGATCCGGTAGCTCAGTACTGGCCCGAGTTCGCGCAGAGCGGAAAATCGGGTATCACCATTAGGCACGTGCTCACGCACACCGCCGGGTTGCCAAACGACTTCGGACGCGCCGACGTCGATTGGGGCGACCTCGGGCGCATCAGCGACATCCTCGCATCGATGCCGGCACAGTACGAACCCGGTAAGGTCATCCACTACCATCCCATAACCTTTGGCATATTGGTCGCCGAGATAGTGGGGCGCACAACCCACTTGAACTTCATCGAGACGTTCGAGCGACAGGTTAAGATTCCGCTGAATCTCGCCAATACACACTTCTCAATCGCAGAGCACGATCATGTAACCCGCGCACGGGTGCTGCCGCTTTCCGTAGCCAGCGATTTCCATGATCTTGAGATGCCCAGCAAGATGGATTGGCTTCTAGATAATCAGATACTCTCTCCCGGCACTACCTGCGTCACTACCGCGAGCGACCTGGCCAAGCTCTACTCAGCAGTCAGCAATCGTGGTCTTATCGGCGACAATAATCGGTGGCTGAGCGAGCATACCGCTGCCAATGTCTACTCACCTCATGCTGAGGCGTACGACATGGAGACGATGTTGAAGATGAAGATTGGACAGGGAGTCTGGTTGTTTGACGCGCAACCAAATGCGACCGCTTCAGATGCAGGATCCAAGACCTTTGCACATGGCGGAATGGGCACGTCTATCGCCTGGGGCGATCCAGACCACAACGTCGCGGCGGCGATACTGACTGACAAGATGCAGCAGGAAGACAAACACGCGCTGCGTCTCAACCGCATATCAGCCGCGATACGCAAAGATTTAGGCCTGCCTCTCGGCGAGGTCGCAAGCCTGTCCGAACTGTAATCTGGCACGGCAACCAACCAATCGACGCGCCATTGGTCTTAACTACTGCAGTTCGCCCCAGCGGACGCCGGTCTTGGTATCTACCAGCAACGGCACTTCGAGGGACATCGCTTCTGGCATCATGTCGTGCGCCAGTGAAGTCATCTCTTCCAGCTCGCCCGGTGCCACCTCGAATATCAACTCGTCGTGCACCTGCGCCGTCATGCGGGATTGCAGACCACGGCGCACCAGCTCATCGGCGATGTTGATCATTGCTATCTTGATGACGTCCGCAGCCGTGCCTTGTATCGGCATATTGACAGCGACGCGTTCTGCGGCGGCACGGTGTCCCTGATTGGCAGAGCGCAGATCCGGCAAGTAGCGACGGCGACCTTTCAGAGTCTCGGCATATCCGCGCATCTTCGCGACCTGTTTCTGACGATCGATAAAGTCGCGGATGCCGGGATACTTTCCGAAGTAGAGGTTGATGAACTCACGCCCCTGCTGCTGCGTCAAGTCCGTCTGCCGCGCGACACCTTGCGGACCGAGTCCGTAGATAACGCCAAAGTTCAATATCTTCGCGATGCGTCGCTGATCGCTCGTCACCTCAGACACGCCATACATGGCGCGCGCCGTGGCATCGTGAATATCCTCACCTTCTCGGAATGCCTGCAGAAGTCCCGGTTCACGCGACATGTGCGCCAGAATCCGCAACTCGATCTGTGAGTAGTCGGCAGACAGCAGCTGCCACCCGCCCTGATAGTTGGTAGCAAACGCATTCCGCACTTCGCGCCCCAGCGCCGTACGCACCGGTATGTTCTGAACATTCGGGTCGCTACTTGCGAGACGTCCGGTTGCGGAGCCGGCCTGATTGAAGGTGGTATGCACCCGCCCAGTTTCTGGATTCACCATCTTCGGCAACGAATCGGCATAGGTAGATTTCAGCTTTGACAGCTCGCGGAATCTCAGCACCGCGTCGATGAGTTGGTAGATGCGATCGTCTAGTCCGGAGCGATTTCTGATTCGGTCCAGCGAATCGGCACTCATCGACCAACCGGTCTTAAGCCGCCGCGTCTGTGGTGCCTTCCATTCGTCAATCAGAATCTCGCCCAGCTGTTTATTGGATGCGATGTTGAATTGACGTCCGCCGACGAGGGTAGACGTCGCCTGCTTGACCTGCGCGATCTCCTCGCCCAAAGCGGCCGAGAAGCGTTTGAGCACTTCCGTTTCGACCACCATGCCGGTGTGCTGCATCTCAACGATTACCGCCAACAGCGGCATCTCGATCTCTTCAAACGGCACCCGCGCGCTGTGCCCATCCAGTTCACCATCGAAGTGGCGCCACAACCGATAGGTGAAGTCGGCATCCGCAGAGGCATACTGACCGGCCGTTTCGATATCGACCTCGGACATCGTTATCTGCTTGCGTCCGGTGCCGATGAGGTCGCTTATCGGCGTCATCTCGGATTTATAGAGTTCCAGTGCGAGGTCTTTCAGACCGATACGGTTATGTCCGCACAGCGACGCGGCGATCATCGTATCGAACGCAACGTTGTTGACGGTCAATCCGGCATGACGCAACACCATCATGTCGAAGTTGGCATTGTGCGCCGCTTTCGGCACCTTGCTGTCGGCGAAAAGCGGTGCCACAAGCTCCAACGCCCGCGCCCGGTCGATCTGCTCGCCCGATCGATGCTCGATCGGCACGTACCACCCGACGCCATCGGCATCAGAGAACGACATTCCCACCATTTCATCCCGCATCGCATTCGTGCCGTTCGTCTCAGTGTCGTATGCGAAACCATCTTCCGAACCCAGCCTCTCGACGAGGTCCTTCAGCTCATCATCGGTTGCAACGACCTTGTACTCTCCAAGCGGTGCACCGTCTGATTTTGCCGGCGTCTTAGCCTGTGATTTAGCGGCTCCGGCATTGAAAAAGCTACCCTGACTGCGCGCTTCCGAGGGCAGTGGGAATTCGCCGCGTTCCGCATCTTCAGCCGACGGAATGCTCCGAACTATCGTATCCCCGAAACCGAGATCGGTGAGTGCACCCACCACCTCGTTACGGTCGTATCCACCGATGCGGCACTCGGCAAAATCGATATCTATCGGCACATCCGTCACGATAGTCGTCAATTTCAGCCCGTCGTAAGCGATCTTCTTGCCGTCGCGCAGGCGGTTCATGATGCTCTTCGCGCCGCGCAATTCCTTTGAGGGGATCAGACCCACCGCGTCGAGATTGGCATACAGGTCGTCGAAATGCCCGAAGCGGCTCAAAACCGTGCGTGCCGCCTTGGGTCCGATCTTAGGGATACCCGGTATGTTGTCCGACGGATCGCCTTCCAGCGCTTTGATCTCGGCTACAAACTCCGGTCCCAACCCGTCGTAACGCTCCTGCACCCCCTTCGGGTCGTAGACCTTAGTTTCGCCGAAACCGGAATACATCAACAGATCCGTATCTTCATTCACCAGCTGCAGCTGGTCCGCATCACCGGTAAGTATCAACGAACGGATGCCCGCCACCTCGG
Source organism: Dehalococcoidia bacterium (assembly GCA_965200065.1). GTDB lineage: Bacteria > Chloroflexota > Dehalococcoidia > Lucifugimonadales > Lucifugimonadaceae > Bin127. The sequence goes on from CBDATF010000001.1 coordinate 27,160, forward strand.
CCTTGCGCACTATCGTCCCCACAACATCGTCCGCCTCAAAGCCGTCGATCTTATAGACCGGCACCTTCATCGCCGTCATCACACTCTCCACCATCGGAATCTGCGCGTGCAGCTCCGGATCTATCGGCGGACGCTGAGCCTTGTACTCGTCAAACAGCTCATCCCGAAAAGTCGGTGCCCGAGTATCGAACGTCACGGCGATATGCGTCGGGCTGTACTCCCGAATAGTAGCGATCAGATTGCGAATGAAGCCATAAGCCCCATGCGTCTGCTGCCCTGTGCTATTCGTCAGCCCACCGCCACGCGACAGTGCGAACCATGCCCGGAACACCATCGAATGTCCGTCCACAACCAGGATTAAAGCCTCGCGACTAGAACTTGCAACTTCGGTCGTCATACTGCAACACCCCTTTCCAGATAGATTGATTGGTCGATTGGCGCGCGAAAAGTTGTTGAAGGGTTGGACGCGATTATATGGAATGGAGCGCATCAACCAAACGTGAAGTGGGGTGCGCTAAGGACCGGGGTATGACTATTCAGCCCATTTAAAGCGTTTTTTCAGACGGTTTAGACCACTGCCCCAAGCTAGTCGTCCTTCATGTTGGAGCCGGCCAACAACGATGCCTGGTGCTATTCCCTGATCATCCGCGAATCTACGCACTGCGGTCTCAGTGAATCTGGTAGCAGCCGTGAACCTATCCCAGTCTCGACGCGGCACCAGAAAGTCAGCGGCCCAGTCATTTGCTGCCACTTCTATAGAACTGTCACTTGCTTCCTTCTCTTTTCCGTGCAGAAAGATTTCATTTTTACTGTGAAGAAGATGCGCCGCTTCATGAAACATGCTGAACCAAAGATGATCGTCTGATAAGTGACGACCACTCAGTTGAATTACCGGCTTGCGTGGCGTAACCCACCAAGAGGCTCCACTGACTGCTGTTCCAGGGAAGGGCTTGACTAATGCGAGGACGACTCCCGACTCTGAACAGAGACGAACGGCATCGTCGATCTTCATTGATTTCGATGCTGTCAACTTGCGGATGTCTTTCAGAGCCTGTCTGAAGGCCTTCGGGCTGTAGTCCGGACACTCCTTCTGCTCGGCTTGAATCTCTCCGAACCGCAACCAGGTGGCAAGGGCAAAGCTGTCGCTACTAAAGCTTGGTGAGTGGCGATAGGCACCTGCCTGCCTGTCATCCTCTGCTCCCATGCCTCGACTGATGCAACACCAAAGAACGAGAGCAACTCAGACACCGTATCGGAATCTGATAAAGCTTCTGGCAGGACCTTTCTCTTTATCAGTTCTCTAATCGGAAATTTTTTCGCCCATGTTGCTGACTTACTGGCTTTCTGCGCTTCCGCCTGTCGCTGAAGATGAAGTCTGTAGTCGGCCTCGATGCCAATCCAGATTTTGGCATCTAGTCCGAGCACCCTTTCGAACTGAAGAGCCGTCTTCGGCTCAATCTTTGCCTTGCCGGAGATGATTTCGCTTATCAGCTTTTTTGAGCGTCCGCACCTACGCGCAAACTCAGATTGCGAAAGCCCGAGTACGTCAAGATGCTCTTCCAACACCCAACCCGGCGGAACCGCGTAGTCAGGTTGATATTCATATGTTGAGGTAGTCATTACTATCGTCTTCCAAACGTGGTGACGGAGCGTGATTATGTGTGAACGGCACCCGCGAGACGACAAACCGCGCCCCGCTGCCCCTACTCCCCGGAGCCTATGGACTCGGTGTGGCGGCTGGTGTAGGCGTCGGAGAAGGTTTCTTGGAGGGAGACGCTGACGGCTTCTAGACGGGCGATTGCTGATGGGGGGATGTTGCACACTTCGGCACTGGTGCAGTCGTCGGCGTAGTCCAGTTGAATCTGGTGCAGGTCGGTACATGCCTGCCCAATGCCGCGGGTGTACTTGCCGTCGGGGAACTGTGCCAGGTTGCCCTCGTGGCACGGGCCTAGCTTGAACGAGACGCGGCGCCACTCGACTTGGCTTTCGGCACCCTTCATTATCGTGATGTTCTGCTGCAGGTAGGGATAGACGTGGCTGGGCGTCGATACTTCGAGGAACTGCACGAACGGCTCCTGGCGAATTCGCCAGACACCTTCGCGGGCGCCGGAGTAGAAACCGGGAAGCGCAATGGCTATCGGAATCGCCAGTGCCACCAACGCCATGATGAAGAACGTGAAGAGCGAGGGGTTGCGGATCTGACGACGCAACTTGGCGAAGCGACCGTCGTTGTCGCCGTAGTCAATCGCGCGGATACGTGTCAGTTTACCGGGAGTTCTTTCTGAACCCTCTACTTCTGGTTTATGGCGGATATCCAAGTTGCAGTTCTACAGATGATGGGGAAGCAAGCCGAAAATCGATCACGACGCTGATGTCGTTGCAGGCTTTCAACTCTTGATTCTAATATGTCGGCCGTAAAGTTGGATTTTCCTCTGTCACGATTAGGATGCAACCCATTAAAGATACTCGGAAATCAAGACGCGTGTTTGATACTATGCGCGACCTCGATACTCCCAATCGCGGATCCACTCGGATGGAATGTCGATGCCGAAACCGGGCGCGTCTGACGGCGTCACGTAGCCGTCCTTGGCCGTCGCCAGTCCCGGCAAGCGGTTCATCTCTGCCAGCGGAATGCCGGGCGGGGAGCCTATCCAGCACTCTGCCATCGGCGATTCCGGCGCCGCCATGGCAACGTGCTGACCCCATGGCGAGATGCCGCCGCCGTGCGGTACCATCGCAATACCGGCCGTCTCGGCGATGGTGTAGATCTTCATCGTCTCCGACACGCCACCGCTCCAACCGATGTCCGGTTGAACAATGTCGATTGCACGCCGCTCGATAAGCTGCGCGAAGGCATGCCGTCCGCGATGGTCCTCACCCGTCGCGAGCGGTATCCACGTGATGCTACGCTTCAGCTCGGCATGACCTTCGATATCGTGCGGCGGCAACGGCTCCTCGAGCCAGCGCAGGTTGTAAGGGCGAAGTCTCTCCGCCAGGCGCAACGTGAACTCGACGTTGAATGACATGACGGGATTGATCATCAACTCCGCATCATCGCCCACAATCTCGCGCGATTTGGCTACGTGCTCCTCAATCAGTCGCAGCCCTTCATCACCTTGAGAGTAGTGCGCCGGATTGGTTATCTTGAAGCGCGTGAAACCAAGCTCCTGGAACCAATCGAGATCATCGCCAGTCGCGTAGAGCGGTATGCGGTCGCGCACCGGCCCGCCGAGCAACTCGTAGACCGGACGATCTAGCAGTTTGCTTTTCAAGTCCCAGAGCGCGATATCGACGCCTGACAGAGCCGTCGATACGATGCCGGCCAGACCATGCCGATGCCCAGCACGTATCACCAAATCGTTCATCAACTCGATAGCCATGCAGTTCTGACCTTCCAGCATCGGCGCGATGACATGGTCGATATATGAAGCGACTGGCTGTCCGAATGAGCATTTGCCGAGTCCGAACGTGCCGTCTTCTGCTACCGCCTGCACCCATACCTCTGCCAGTCCGCTATTGCCGGGCATGTCTTGCGGTATTCGCGAGAAGTGGGAGTAGTAGTTGATCGGCATCGCCCGCGGCGCGCTCAGCGGCCATGGGGCGCGGCGCGCCGGCGTCTTCGGAGTGATATCAGGCAGGTCTACATGAACTGCACGTAGCGTCTTCAACTTCATTTCTCAAACCTTTCGCTCTCGGCACGTCTCGATGGTTGGGTCCGATTAGAACTTACCGGCATCGCCATGCGCCCAGGCTTTGATGAGATGGTGGGCAATCGCAATCGGGCCGGGCACTCGTAGCCGTTCGCTCTTCTCAGCCAGGGCGAGCTGCACTTCGGCGCGCTCAAACCAGCAGACATCCGTCATCTCAAAATCGTCAATCGCAATATCGGTCGTCAATGCTTCCGAATGACTGCCGATCATGAGTGAAGATGGGAATGGCCAAGGTTGCGTCGAGTGATAGCGCACCCGGCCGACCTTGATGCCGGCCTCTTCCCCCACTTCGCGTCGGACGGCTTCTTCCATCGACTCGCCCTGATCCATGAAGCCGGCCAGCGCGGAGTACATCCGCATCGCGCTCAGGCGCCCGGCCGACTGTCCCAGCAGGCACCGGTCGCCATCCGTGACGACCGTTATAACTACCGGGTCGGTGCGCGGAAAGTGCTCGGCCGAACATCCCTTGCAGGCGCGCATCAATCCGCCACGCCGCATCTCGGTCGGATCACCGCATCGAGAGCAGAACTGATGGGTAGAGTGCCAGCCGAGATTGGCGCGCGCCTGGGCCAGGATCCCGCTGTCGGCACCAGATATCAGCATTGCCGATTCGCGGGCATCGCAAATCTCCAGTCCCAGCGTCGTCAAGCTATCTTGCGAGATACGGTCCGCACCGGTGCGCGCGCTGCCTGCAGTGTTCCACGCCACCAGCGGCTCGCCGGTATCTTGCAAGCCGAGGAACGTTTGCAGACGCGGCTCACCGCCTAACAGCTCACACGCCGTCTTGTAGTCGATCCAACCCAACTCGGCCGAGTCGGCATCGCTACTGGTGATGAGCGGATCCAGTCCTGCCATCACCAGCACCCGAACCTTGTCGGATCGCATCATCTCGGCAATCTCATCCTCATCACGTCGCAAGACATCGGCGCGATCTATCGGGTTGCCCGCAAAGACGTGCGGATGCTCTTTACGATTCAATTTGTCCGTACCATTCACTGTTCGTTGACTTGTACCATCCAACAATGTAACCGTATTCGTATCACGTTGATGAAATCTGTGGCCAAAAACCAGCAAATGTCGCCATTCACCGCACGTATCAAGTTCTGGCTGGCACTCGCGACCATCGTCGCCCTGTTCAGCGCGCAGTTTGCGCTCGCCTGCTCATCTCATCCTGCCGATACGCCTACTGCAATCCCCGATCCGACCGTCGTGCCAACGGTTGCGCCTACTGCGACGGTGCCGGCGCCAACCGCGACAGCCACGGTTGCGCCCACTGCGACGCCCACTCCTGCTCCCGCACCGGCATCGACTGATGCGGCGGAGCGTATTGATGTCGATGATTTGATTGACCGCACTTACGAGCTTGCGGTTATGCTCGCCGAAGACCTCAGTCCGCGCCAGAGCGCGACTGATGAGGAGTTAGTAGCCGCTCAGTTCCTAGTAGATGAGATGGACGCGATGGGATACACGATCCAACTTCAAGACTTCCAAGTATCTGACGTGCGGCCATACGGGCGAATGGAGGTCTTTGATAATGACGATCGTGACGAGGGGCGACGATTCGGATTGTTGCCCTTCGACATCGTCAAGAGCGGCATCGTCGAAGGCGACGTTATATTTGCCGGATACGGAAGCGAAGAGGACTTTTCAGAGGTCGATGCTACTGGCAAGATCGCATTGGTGCAGCGCAGCAACATCTCATTCAATATGAAAGTGCAAAATGCCACTGCTGACGGTGCAATCGGAATCGCCGTCTTCGATAACCGCGATGACGGCTACATCACCCCTGGGACCGTGAGAACACCACCAGAAATCGTCTCCGGCATGATTGCAAAGCGCGAAGGTGAGACTATACGCGACGCGCTAGAGGAGGGCGAGACGGTCAGAGCCGAACTGCTCGTGTATCCAGCGGGTGCTGGACAATCCCGAAACGTCATCGCTGAGCTGAACAACGACATCCATGACGATGCCGTCGTATTAGTCGGCGCGCACTACGACACTACGCCATGGTCGCCGGGCGCGAACGACAACGGCAGCGGGGTAGCGGCCGCCATGATCATCGCCGAAGAGTTGGCAGATGAAGAACTGCCATTCGACCTCCACTTCGTATTCTTCGGCTCCGAAGAGACGGGACTGCATGGCAGCAACTACTACGCATATGATCTAACCACCGCCGAGATTGCACGTATCGATGCCATGATCAATCTCGACGTCGTAGCGACCGGCGATCTGCTGGCTTTCGGCGACGGCACCCTTACCGAGTTGGCAGACGACGCGGCCGACGATCTGGAACTGGATTTAGAAGTTACCCAACCGTTCGAGTGGGGCGCATCCGACTACGCCGCATTCAACCAGCGCAACGTGCCCTACATCATGCTCTACGCCGACGATTTTCAATACATCAACAACCCGGCCGACACCCTTGAACACGTCGACCCCATCCCCCTCGGCAACACCGTAGCCATAGTCCTAGAACTGATCTACGACCTAGCCGAAGCCATGCAGCCATGACATCGAAGGCAAAAGACCGGCTGATAATCCGCGGCTTGGAGCTGCACTGTGTAATCGGCGCGTTTGAATGGGAACGCCAGATGCCGCAGCGAGTGGTCGTCGATATCGAGCTGCGCGGCGATTTTTCGGCCGCCGCCGCATCCGACGCGCTTGCCGACGCCGTAGACTACCGCACTCCCTGCATCAAAGCCGCCCAAATCGCCACCGAAACCACCTACCACCTACTCGAAACCCTAGCCGACCACATCGCCCAAGCCGTCCTCCAAACGCACCCCAGCATCACCACCGCCACCATATCCGCCCACAAACCCGCGGCACTAATCGGTTTCGGGAAAGCAACCGCGACGGTGGAGGTTACGCGGGGGCGGTAGTCAGCATCCCACCCCTTTATCCCCCGTGTGCCCCGCCTAGTCGTACTCGTTATATCCTTTGCCGCGGACGTGCGGTTCGCGGTGGAGGAGCAGGCGTTGGCGGGTGAGGTCGGCGGGGTCCCAGCCCATTGCTTTGGCGACGGCTTCATCCCAGAGGCGTCGCACTTCACACTCTCCGTCGCGGAACTGTGGCACCAGCATGTCCTTTGTGCGCTCCCAGCAAGCTGACAGTATCGAACGGATACGGTCGTCTTTGAGGTCAGGCAACCTGATGTTGCCGACGCCTGCAGGGCGGTATATGGGATATAGAATGGTTCGACCGGAGTTGTTCATCAACTGGAGACGGCCCGGTGTTGAATTGAGGAATACTGCAACAGCTTTAGATTCCTCTGCAGACATCCCAGTGATCGGCATCCAGCCACCACCAACGTATTTCTCGTCATCTGCTACTGCGGTTACTCTCGCGGTGTTGATGTTTTGTCCCTCCGTTATCAGTAGGTTTGCCGATTTGGCGACGAATTTTGTTACTTCTGGATGAACTCCGTCGTAAAGACTGGGCGAATCGGCATCTTCATCCTTTGGAACCCAATACTCGTCGGAATTACTTTGGATACGCGTTTGTGCTTCGCTTCCTTTTGATTTGATTAATGGCAACGCTCCGGGATACCTTTTTTCGACTCGCTTGAACTTATCGAATAGCGTGGGTCCGGTTCGGTGCACATGGATGTTCGGAATTTCGTGAATCGGTATTAATTCAGGATGATGGGCGTAATCAGCGGCACCCTCAGCTAGCACTGGAGAACGCCAAATAGCGGGTGTCCAGTCGCCGGCCTCGATGCGGGTAGCCGGCCACCACGAAACCTCACCCCATCCGTCTGCCAGTAGGCCTTTAGGGCATTCCTGAATTCGACGATGCAACTCTGCAGCATCGGTCTCGTCGCGGGGCATACGATCCAGATTTACGCATTTCGTAGAGATGGGCGCACCGTTATGTCGTTGCATCACGACAATACTCTCGTTAATAGCCGAATCCTGGCTCATGTTGACATTGCGCGGTTGGTGGCTCGTAATCACGGTATGGATGTGATAGCGGCTCGCGAGTGTTCGCAGCAACTGTCGACTAGAGGGAGCCGTGAGTGCGATGGTTGGATTGATCATCGTCACAGACGCCGTCAAAACTTGACGTGCAGTGATCGGCAAGCGCGATAAAGAACGGAGACGATGCATTCTTGTCTGCGAAACCTTCAAGTTCCGGGTCTGCTTGAAGCAGTCTGTCGGTCATCGAATCTAGTCGTGCGCGAAGCCTCTGCTGGATGTTTTGCGGGAATTTCGCGCCCATGTTGGCACGATTAGTAAACGGCGGATTCATGATCACGATGCGCGCATCCCGCACGGCATCTACGGCATCTTCAAGCTCCGCATCGGTCGCGCCGGTGAGCGAGACGGCTTGTGAATCTATGTCATCGTCGTCGATGTCAAATTCGCCGCGTCTTGCTACTACACTCTTTTGTCCCAGCAATTCCAGCGTGCCGACTGATACCCGGTCGGGATTGTTGCGGTTGGGTCCGTAGGGCATCCGGTGGAGGCCCATGTTGCGGTAGCTGACGTGCTGGTTGCCGGCCGTTAGTTGCGACGCGGCGAGTTGGAGGGATACCGGGTTGATGTCTAAGCCGTGCATCACTTCTTCTACTGCCACTTTCTGGAGCATTGCCAGCTCTTGAGCATTCGCGCCCTGATCTGCGGCGCGACGCTTCATGTCGGTCAGCATCGCCGCCAGGAGTGTGCCGCTGCCACAGGCCAGATCGACCGTCTTGTGTTGACGCCACACTTCCGGGTCTCTCCAGTTGACATCGCCGCAGAGATCGAGAGTGAGCCGCGCCGCTAACGTCGCGGCTACCGGACGGGTGAAAAAAGCGCCATCCGAGGATTGGTTGCCCATGACGCGGTTGAATAGCGGCCCGGCGTGATCGGCGCCCATGTCGGCGTACGTCTCGGCGATGCGCTCGGCTTCCGCCGCCAGATGGCGCAACGCACGTTCAAGTCCGGCCAACTTGCCCGAGTCCTCAACCGCTTCAATGACCTCTACCGCCGGCTCTAACACCGGACGGAAGTCGTGCCGCATGACCTGATTCCACTCCCGCGTCAGTGCGCGGACGACGTTGGTCTGGTTCTTGATGCTTGCCAGATCGCTGATTCCCGGCAACCATCCGCCGTTCGCAATGCGCTGGTGCAACATCGCCGCATTCATCATCAACAACGCGGCTACCGTGCACCCGTCCGCCTGTTTCGCCGCATCACTCTTCTTGAGGTTCTCCAACCCAAGATGCCGATTCAGCGTCGGCAACAGAGCATCGAAGCGCAGATGATGTGCTGCCTCTTCGACGCTGGTTCTCAAGATGTTGAGATCACGCATGACGCGGTTCTCGGTAAGCCCTGATTTAGTGAGCAGGTTCATCTTGATGGCATTGCCGTACTCGCCAAGTCCGCTCAGTTTCAGCATCATCTGTGCGTGGGTGTCAGCGGGAGCTCCGGGCTTCTTGCGGGACGTCTGCTTTGGGCGCGGCTTGACGACGTTGCCGCCCTCGCCCTTGTTGATCATCTCGCGGGCCGCTTTTTGTGTCTTGTGGATGTTGATTTTGCCGCGCGCCTCGCCCGACTTCGGTTTATCGCGAACCACCGATGCGATGCGCAACTCCTTGCCCCATCTTCCGTCTTCTTGCCCGTCACTATCTGCGTCGGCGATGGTGTCCGCTCCTGCGCTCCGTCTCCGTACGTTGCTGGATCATCGCCAAGCAGGTTGCCATCCGTCTCAGGGGACACTTCATCAGAGGGATCCGGCAATTCAGAGAGTGGCTTAATGCCCACTTCATCGCGATTGGCACCATCTATCACCTGATCGACCGCTCGCTCCGCCTCGCCGACCGGTCCGGTATGCATCCCCCATCGGATGTTCTTCCGCTCCGGGTCGGCGGTTGCGATGACGGTCTGCACGGCTGGTGGCGCGGTCGGGATGTAGAGTTGCATCAGGTCTTGCAGGTTCTCTTCGATGCGCTGATCGTGAGCGCGCAAAGCCAGCAGTATCTGTCCCAGCTCTTCCCATCCCTCGTTCATGTCGCTCGTGCTGAGCCACGTCTCCGGGTCGGCGGTCGGTGGTATCAGTATCGGGCAGATGATGTAGCCCATCTGCTTGCCCGGCGCCGTCCGCATTGCACGTCCGACCGCTTGCACGACGTCGATAGGGCTCTTGCGCGCTTCGAGAAATGCCACGGCGCTGAGCGACGGCGAGTCGGTACCCTCGCCAAAGATGCCGACGTTGATGATGCCGTGCGGCTTCTGCTTTCCGGCCGTCGCCAACCGCACCTTTGCCTGCTCGCGCGCCGCCGCGTTGCTGCTCGCGTCAAGATGCTCAAGCGTGTATTTCGTCACCCGGCGCTCCGGCGCATTATTCTCCAGCCAATCGGCGACCCACTCTTTCACTCTGTCGTTTGCCAGGTCTTCCGCCATGTTCTTCGATTTATCGACCGTATTCATAAAGGCGATGCACGATTCGATGTCTACAACATCGCCCTCGCTGGTGGGACCTTGAGTTGCGCCGCCCATAGTGAGCGCGAAGGCGAGACCGCGCAGATAGTCGGTCGTCGTCAGCTTGCGACGCCCCTTGCTCTTGGTGTTTTGCGCCAGAATGTTCGCCTGCTCATACGCCGTATGGTCGTTAATGCCCATTGCGATGATGCGGTAGTCGGCAAGCCACTCATTGCGAACCGCTTCAAGGTAGCTCTTGCGATACAGTTCCACGCCAAAGGTCGTCTCGTCGTCCATCGAGCGCACTATCCAGTCGGGATTGCCAGTCGTCGGCTTGCCGCTGTAGATCCGCGGCGTGGCAGTTTGATAGACGCGGTAAGTCACCGGGAAGCGCGCCTGTTCATGGCAGACGGTAAAGTCGCGCAACCGTCGCTCCTCCGCATTGGCCGCGGCCGACTTCGACTTCTTGCGCTTCAGTCCGGCCGTGCGATGCGCTTCATCGGCGATAAGGACACGGGCCTTAACACCTGACTTAAGCAACGCGTCCGACACTCGATGGCTGCTCTGATAGGTGCCGATAAGCACCTTGATGGCGGTCTCATCTGCAGACGACTGCTTTATCCACGCCGCAATCTCGTCAGCATCGGTCGTGACTCGTCCCTTCACTTCAGACTCGCTGACGTTGCTGTTGTCAACCGTCGGGTCCGCCGCCGAGTTTCGACTGCTCTCCTTCTTCGGGTCATACCCGGCCGTCTGGTCGGAACAGACCGCCAATATATCTACCGGCACTGCGGCGTTCTGCAGATACTCACGCCGGATCTGTGCGACGAGTGCGATGGACGGGCAGAGAACAATCGGCAACTCGCCCGATGGCGTCAGGTTCTCAACGATTCGGGCGAGATTCTCGTTTTGCCGGTCCCACAGGGCAGGATGATGCGTCCGCGCGCCTCTCCCCTCGGCAGCCCGCCGCTCGTCGAGAGTTCATGCTCTCGCAAAATGCGCACGCTGTCGGCGACCTCTTCATTCTGCATGCAAGATTTCGTCTGAACAGCATCTTCAGCATCCGGATCGTCACAGTGCGGGCACGGCTCGCCTGCGGTCGTCGCGACTTCCCGTTGCTGATGCAGGTCGTTAGTGATGTTGACCATCTTGACCGGCATGTCGCTCATCGAAACGGCCTGCAACGCGCCGCTGGCAAGCGGGTTGTTGCCGTTCGTGACGATCCATTGTTCGGCCCAAAATTTGCCCGACGATGCCGAGGTAAATTTAGAAGTCTCCGCGTGTGTAATCGAGCCGCCGCTGCCATCCGCGTTCAGTTGCCGCGACTTGCACTGGATCGCCACATAGCGCCCATCCCCACGTCGTTTTGCAACTACATCGATACCCACATCCAAGTCAGTCGCTTTCGGAAAATATTCTGCTTTCTCCGGCCACTCGCCCCATCGCCAAGCATCCTCAATGTCCCACTCCCGGATATACGAAGCCACCTCAACCGTAAGCTCCTCAAGCCACCTAACATCCGTCTGCTGCCGATTCATCTCCGACGTAATAGCAATCGCGGACTCAATAATTTCAGCTGAGGTATCGTTCGGCATCATGGCTTCTCACTTCTGTGATTCGTAGCCACATTCTAGCATTTGGTGATTGGAGGGTATTCATAAGAGGGGACTCCATGCGTTTCGCCCTCACCCCTAGCCCCTCTCCCGCTTTACATCGGGAGAGGGGAACTTCTCAACACGCTTTCTGCTTACGGTGAACCTCGTTGCTGATGTACGAACAACTATGATCCACACTTCAACCATGAACATGCCCACAAGTTCCCCTCTCCCGCAGTAATGCGGGAGAGGGGTCAGGGGTGAGGGCGCACGGGGCGGACATGGGGCGCGGGGCAGCACCGCGTCTATCGGTCCGACCAAATCGCTATCTGCGTTGACATGCGGTCATATCCCCTGTAACATATCTCTCATACCCCCCAACGGGTAGTGCCGTTGGCCCGACGCTCCCGCAAGGGAGCGTTTCTTTTTGTTGCCCAGACAAGACTGCGACGTTCAAATTCACTCTCCATACGTTTTGCCCTCACCCCTGACCCCTCTCCCGCATTACTGCGGGAGAGGGGAACTTCTCTATACGTTTTCTGCTTACAGTGAACGTACTTGTTCATGACGTGCAACAACCATGCACGTTCATGTTGCGAAGGAGCCGCATTTGCAGGGCAGGAACTTAAGCGGCCTGCCAGGCCTGGCCGCGATGCCCGAAGTCAAAGCTCTCGGGGTGTAGCATCTCGGCTAGGATCTCTAGCGTCTCGGCTAGTCTGGGGCCGGGGCGGTTGAAGTACTGGTTGCCGTCGGCGATAAAGACTTTGCCTTGCTTTACAGCTGAGAGCGCGTGCCAACCGGGTTGGCTCTCAAGTATCGGCACATCTTGGCGCACTCGGTCGAGGCCGAAGCCGCATGGGGCGATCACGATGAAGTCAGGGTCGGCGGCCTGCAACTCCTCGTATGTCATCCAGGGCGAATGTTGCCCGGCAGTGCCAAATAGGTTGTGCCCGCCAGCCATCTCGATCAGAGTCGGCACCCAGTTGCCGGCGGCCATCAGGGGCTCTACCCACTCGATCGCGGCTACCGTCGGACGAGTGGGCAAACGGCTGGCCGTTGCTTCGATAACTGCCATCCGCTGCTTCAATTCCGCAACCACTTCTTTGCCACGCTCCGGCACGCCAAAGGAGTTTGCGGCAAGTATGAAATCGCCCCAAACGTCTTCCAGCGCATTCGGCTGCATCGACACGAGTTTAGGTGCAATGCCTGCCAGTTCCGCCACTGCCGCTTCCACATCTCGCAAACTCACTGCACACACTTCGCACTGCGTCTGCGTAACGATATGCGTCGGGTTCAGTTCCTGCAAAACATCGAGGTGCACATCATACACGCCAAGCGCTTCCAGAGCATCGGCTTTACGCAAGACCGACTTGATCTGGTCATCGATCTCCCGGCTCGAAGCGTGCACATCGATCTTAGGCGTAGTAGCCGACGGCAACCTCACCACATCTGCCGGAAAATCACACTCGTGAGACCGTCCCACAAGCTGCTCCTGAAACCCCAAAGCGCAGATAATCTCAGTCGCGCTCGCAATCAGCGAAAGAATACGGATTTCGTCGTTGTTTTTGGATATGGTCATGTAAGAGCCCTCACCCCCGCACATCGTATAATTCACGCAACGTGGTTTGTTTAGTACTTGGCGAGGCGTAAGCACATTATGAAAGTCCTGCTTGTCGGCGGTTCTGGGCATGTCGGCTCATTCATCACTCCGTATCTGCGAGAGGTGCACGATTTAAGAGTGCTGGATCTCGCGCCGCCGCGGCACGACGGCGTTGAGTTCGTGCGCGGATCGGTTACTGATACCGGTGCCATCAAGGAAGCGGTCGACGGCGTCGATACGTTCATCTGGCTCGTCATGCAGAGTCCGCAGGGCGGCGCTTCGGCGGAGCAAGATGAGAAGGTGATACGCGAGAACTACACCGTCAATAACATGGGGCTGCATCTGTTCCTGTGGACTGGCTACAACAACGGGCTGCGCAATGGCGTATACACCAGCACGATGAGCGTGCACTATCGCGTCAGAGACTGGTATCCGTCGGAAGACGAAGTGCCGTTGGACACTCCCAGCGCATACGGGCTGTCGAAAGGTTTCGGCGAGCTGATCTGCCGCTACTTCGCCCGCCACTTCGACATGAACCTTGCCGCGTTGCGCATCACCGGACCGCGCACTCGGGAGCAGTGGATCGAGTATCGCAGCGCCGAGCATGTTACCGATCCGAGCGGCGCGCCGCCGCTGCACGTCACCGATGAAGAGGACTTGGCGAATGCATACCTGGCGGCCGCCAACTTCGTGCAGGTAGGACACGGCACATTCGAGCCGTTCTTCATCGCCGGCGACGAAGATCAGGTTGAGCATAACCTCTCAAAGGCGGAACGTGACCTCGGTTGGAAGCCGATGACGCACATCAAGGTCGAGGTGCCCAAGATTCGACGGGCATGATGATGCACCTGCACAGTGCGTGATGCGATGCACACCCCGAACGCGCTCGAAGCCTCATTCATATTCTTTCCGCAACCGCAACTGCGCGGCACGCCCGAACATGTCGGACTGCCCTATGCGGACATCTGGCTCACGGCCGAAGACGGCATCAAGACGCACGCCTGGTTCATTCGCGGCCGCGACCGCGCCGACGGTAGCGGCGGGCGCACGGTGATGCTGATGACGCATGGCAACGGCGGCAACATCAGCGTGCGTTTAGACCAATACCGTGAGTTCATCACCCGCTTCCGCGGTCTTGACGTCTTCGCCCTGTCCTACCGTGGCTACGGCTGGAGTGAAGGCAGTCCGAGTGAGGACGGCATCGCCATCGACGCCATCGCCGCGCGAGAGTGGATCGACAAGTATTCCGATGCCGCACGAAGCTGGATCGACGAAGACATCCGCAGCACCGCCGGCGCAGGCTTAGATATAGCCGATGTCAATATCGACCACTTCACCTCATCCGTCATCTACTTCGGTCGCAGTCTGGGCAGCGCCGTCGCCACGCGTCTGGCAGGTGCGATGCCGCCCGATGCCTTGATACTGGAATGTCCGATCTCCTCGATCCCCTATCTAGCAAAGACGATGACGCCCTGGCGCTTCCTGCCTCTAGACAAGCTCATCACCAACCGCTTCGACACTGCCAGCTACATCCGCGACGTGCATTGCCCCGTGCTGGTGATGCACTCCGAATTCGACGAGATAGTGCCCATCGAGTGCGGCAAGATCGTCTACCAATCCGCCAACACTCCCAAACACTTCCACATCATCCCCAACGCCCCCCACAACAGCGCCGACCTCTACGCGCCCGAGAATTACTACGCGGCGGTGGAGGGGTTTATGGGGGAGCATGTGGCGGGATGTCCTCTCACGTAGTTGAGACTTGTACAATCTGGCGTAGCGTCACATTTCACTCTGCATCTAATGGATGGTGGCATCTTCACTACGGACCACGCACAAGAGCGCTCCGACATCTCCCTCAAAGTCACATTCGAGGGCGTCGACGCGGAACGGGGCATATCTGTAGAAGACCTTGGCAAGACGCTGAGCCGTGTCCAGCAAGCTGTGCGCCTGATGGTCAACCATCTTCACGGCAACGACACAAAGCAAGGGCTAAGGTCGCACCTCATCCGCGGACAGAGCAACCTCCGCATCATCAGCATCTCCAAAGGTTCCGTCGCCGCCGAATTGGAGTTAGCACAACCAGCGGATAGTTCCGATGATGTTCCGAACTACGGTCCGCAAGCGATCGAACAGATTGTCGGACATGCAAACTGCACGGAAGGTCCGTTGCCCAGCGCGGTGCTGGAAGAACTGCAGAAAATTGGCAACGACCTATCGGAAAGCATCAACGGCGTTCGGATATGCGGTCCGCAACACGACCACTCGATGAGCATCCAACGCCACCGCAAAGAACCAGCGCACGAGTCATCGTCAACTGAAATCCTCGACACGATACTTCATGGCGCGCTCACGGAAGTGGATTGGCACACCCGAACTGCGCAACTGCGACGATGGGGCGATGAACGATACCTCTTACTGCACTTCCCGGCCGAGCTTGAAGACGACATGAAAAGACTCGCCAACCAATATGTGAAGCTGTATGGGCGCGGCACATTGAATCAAGAAGACCAATGGGTAAGGATAGATATCGAGCGGATCGAAGCGACCCGGTCAGCGTTTGAACCATGGGACTACGAAGCGTTCAAAAACCGCAAGCGAAGGCCATTTGACCCGTCCAAAGTAGTCGTTGCCAGCGAACCGTTCGACGTAGATCAGTTCATTAAAGACATCCACGACGCGCGAGATGTAACCTGCGACCGCGGCGGACTCTTCGATTGACGGTCGTCGTCGATACGAACGTGGTTTCGCATATCCACCGCGATACCGTCATCGGCAAAGGTTACGCTCTCGAGCTAGCAACGCACGACCTCGCCATCTCGTTCCAAACCCTAGAAGAGTTGTTGTTTGGCACCCAAAAAGCCCGCTGGGGTGAACGGCGCAGGTCTAAGTTGATGCTAGACCTTGAGAATTACGAAGTGATCTGGCCCGTCTCGCGTCTGGTCGACATCTGCGCCGACTTGCGGTGCAAAGCCGAAACGGTCGGTAGAAAACTAAGCACCGCCGACGCCTGGATAGCCGCCACCGCACTTTACCTCAACTGCCCAATCGCATCTCACGACCGCGACTTCAACGGCATCGAAGGGCTGGAGCTAATCCGGCTGGGGTGAGGGCACGTGCTGGTGATGCACTCCGAATTCGACGAGATAGTGCCCATCGAGTGCGGCAAGATCGTCTACCAATCCGCCAACACTCCCACATCATCCCCAACGCCCCCCACAACAGCGCCGACCTCTACGCGCCCGAAAGCTACTACGCGGCGGTGGAGGGGTTTATGGGGGAGCATGTGGCGGGGCTAGGCGATGGGTGATAGTGAACGCGTCACCACCCCTTGTCCGCCCCTAGCGCCCTCATTCTTTAGCTCGCATCATCCTCGTCGGAACCGGGCATGTGGCGGGTGGCTAAATCAATCACATCATCCAGGTCGGATGCTCTTGATCTCTTTCTATCTGGACGCACATTCAAGTCGCCGCTGACGTTAATCGTGTAGTTGTGGCTTGTGCCGCCGTCTCGGTGTCTCTGTTGAGACTCGTTGCGCCAACGTGAGAGCCGTAACAATACAAAACCAGACGATGCCGCTCCCAATGAAAACGAAATCGCCGAGTTCCAGTACCACGGCAGTTCAGCAACAACCTCCATCACGGCAATTTTCCGATGTGGAACACCACCCGACCATCATCCGTTACTTCGAGCATCAGGTTATAAAAACCGGCCCCGTGCTCACGCGCTTTGCTCGCTATCTGGACGACGCCTTTCGCGGCGTGAATAGCGTTGATATACTCCTCCGCTTCATCGTCGTTCTTCGCCGTCAAGAAGACCGTTCCCGGAGGAATGGTTTGCTGCGGTTCTGTTCCATTAGTTATCGCGGCCATAAGCATCTCCTATCGTGATTACATGATAATCCGAGTCGTAGCGCAAATGGACGGGAAGATAGCACGATTACGGGCGGGGATGATGAAGTCCGCAACCACGAACACATCTAGAAGTTCCCCCTCTCCCGATGTAAAGCGGGAGAGGGGTCAGGGGTGAGGGCACGGCGTCGGTCATGGGGCGGTGCCCACGCCAACCATGAATTTCAACATCACCCTTTTGATTCGCGCCGGCATCTGCGCTACAATGCTTTTCGCGTGTGAACTTTAGATAGATGCCTGAATGATGGTTGCCAATCCCCAAGCAAGAGCGGACGATTCTGCCGATGATCGCGGCGGCATCGTTGAGCAGTTGCCGGAGCAGGAGGAGCATTGGTGACCGCCAGCGAGATTCGGATCCGTGCCGGTCGAAGCGGAGCCGCTCGGTTGGGACTCGCGGAGTGGTTATCGGAAGCACTACCCGCGCGTGAATCTGCCGACCCAGATCGTGGAACGTGTCTCTTTCGGACGGCAGGACAAGCATGAGCCAAACCGCCTGATCTGGGGCGACAACCTGCACGTCATGCGGCAGATGCCATCCAACTCAGTCGATCTCATCTATATCGACCCACCCTTCTTCTCCGGACGTCAATACAACGTCATGTGGGGCGATTCCAATGAGATGCGCTCTTTCAACGACATCTGGGAAGGCGGCATGCCCGGATACCTCGTCTGGCTGAACGCTCGCCTATATGAGATGAAGCGTATTCTCAAATCAACCGGCTCAATCTATGTCCATTGCGACTGGCACGCCAGTCACTACATCAAAGTAGAGATGGACAAGATCTTCGGATACCAGAACTTTCGTAATGAGATCGTGTGGCATTACGGTCTCGGCGGTTCATCTCCCCGTATATATTCGAAAAAACATGACGTGCTTTTTTACTACACTCTGAGCAATAAATACTATTTCGACAAGCCGCAAGAGCCTGCTAAATCAATGCGGATGCGAGGACAAATGAAGGGCGTTTCTGACGTTTGGGACATTCCGTCAATTAATAACATGGCCAAAGAACGCATCGGTTATCCTACTCAGAAACCTGAACCTCTTTTAGAACGCGTCATCCAAGCATCATCCGAGCCTGACGATATCATCTTAGACGCCTTCATTGGCGGCGGCACGACTGCGGCAGTGACACAACGTCTGGGACGTCGTTGGATCGCTATAGACCAGTCTCGGGTTGCTATCGCTGTTACCACAGAGCGTTTGAAGCAGGGCGTCGCCAGCGCGCAATTTAGTACAGACGTAGCCCCCCCTCCCCCCTCCCCCCATACCAGCGACGAAGTTCCGGACTTTACGGTGGAACAATGGGGCATCTACGAAGCGCAGAAACTGTCGTCGATGCCGTCAGACGACTTCCAGCAGTTCGTGCTTCGCTCTTATGGTGTTACGCGTCTCAACGATGGCGACGATGGTCCGCACATTCACGCTTGGCCAATCAACGGCCAGTATGGGTGGGTGAACCGGGACTAGCTTCCCAAGTTTCCGCGGACGATGTCCGCAATTTCGCCAACGCGATCCTTCACACTACGCAGTATCGCGACGCGAATCTCCGAGACGGAACGATGCTGGCGTGGGGCTTCCATCCAGACGCGCGCACGCTTGCGGACACACTACGACAACAAGAGCTCCTCAACCTCGATTTCGTCCGGTTGCACCAGATACGCATCGGCGACCCGGAGTTCCGTGAACACATCGTTGGCAGGTCTACCGAACGCGCTGACTACAGCGAATTCCTGACCTTTGTACAGCCTCCGCAAGTGGAAGTTGCTTACCGATTGCTCGGAAACCGCTCCGCGACTTTCGACGCGGGCGACAGTGTGGTCATTAACTCTGGAGCCGAGATCATCAACGTTCAGTGGGACTTCAATCACCGCGACCGCTTTGAAGCTACCCAAGGCTACTCGTTCCAGCGGGACAAGAAAAAGAAGCCGCAACTGACGGTTACCCACAAGTTCGATCGTCCGGGCACATTCAAGGTCGCATGTCGGGTTCAGGACAGCAGGGGCGGCGAAGGCATCGCCGTAGTCGAGGTAGAGGTTAACTAACCGATGTTCAATGAATTTACGCGCCACGAAGATGAGTTTCGACAGTGGATTACTGACGGCTACCCCGGGATAACGCAAGCATCGCACGACTACATCCAATATCTCAGCGCTAAGAACGATATCCGCAATCCGCGCCCGGGCACTCTATGGCCGCATCAGTGGCAAGCCTTTCTGCGCGTCGTCTATTCGTATGAGATCCGGCGCGACGAATTGACGCAACCGTGGGGTGTTCTTCTGAACATCGTCACGGGCGGAGGCAAGACGGCGATCATCGCCGCGCTCATCGTCTGGTTGCGGATCGCTCACAACGTGCAAAAGTCGGTCATCCTATGTCCGAACCTCATCGTCAGAGACCGCTTGGAAGAAGACTTCAAGGACGGCAAGGTCTACAAAGATCGTCAACTCATTCCGCCTGACGGCTCATTCACAGCTGATGACTTTGCGCTTACAACCTTAGGCTCGGGAAAAGCTGGCGGATGGTCCAACATCATGGGTGCAAACGTCATCTTGGGTAACATACATCAGTTCTATCCCAGCAATGCCGCCGGTCAGAGCAACCTGTCAGGACTGATGAATGGCCCGGAGTTCGCACTCTTCAACGACGAGGCTCACAACTCTCCGGCCCCCGAATGGGAGCGAGTCATAGATAAGATGCGCCCGAAGACAAAGCTGCGCGTGGATACTACTGCCACTCCAGATCGCGCGGACAACAAAACGCCGGACAGTAGCATGATCTACGAGTACAGCATCCAAGACGCTCTCTCGGATCAATTGGTGAAGCAACCAGTCGTCTATCAGCCAAACATCAAAACGGTCGAACTTACCTATACCGACGCCCAGACCGGTGAACAGCGCGGCGTAGAAGAGATCGATTGGGACGAGGTGGACCGTCTCGGCCTCAGCGCCACGCAATGGGTTACTGACGACCTGCCGATGCAACAGCAGATGGCGATCGCGCTCAGACGGTTGTACGAACAACGGAAGCGCGCCGCTGGACGTTATCATCCCGTCCTATTTGTTGTTGCTGTATCCAAGTTCAACGCGCAGAAAGCGGCCCGGATGCTGAACAGCCACTTCAAGGTCAGGACACTGCTGGTCACTGAGGACAGTTCAGAACAAGATCGTAAGCAAGCGACAGACCTTGGGCGTGCTCGAAAGACGCGCAATCCCTATCGTGCCGTCGTCAGCGTCATGATGCTACGGGAAGGCTGGGACGTACCCGAAGTCGGCATTATTCTCCTGCTTCGGAAATTCGGCAGCAAAGTGTACGGCCAACAGGTAATCGGTCGCGGTTTACGGCGCGTCCGCAACATGCAGATTAAAGACGATGAACCGCAGGTCTGCTCAGTAATTGACCATCCGAAGCTTGAGCATCGATGGCTGTGGGAGATATTCGGTAGCAAGGTCCGGGAGAACGTCGGCATCGACGACATGTTCGACGAAACGGAGGATTTGCCAGAACCGCCGCCGCGCCAGGAAGTAGTTCGTCCCGAACAGTTGATCGACATTCCAGATGCCGTTGAAAAGGAGATTAAAGAATTCGATATACACATACCTGAGCAAGATGATAAACCGAAGCACAACTGGAAAGAGATACTCGAATCGATTGCGTATCCGACGCAGACGGTTGAAATCACCGGTCAAGAAATCGCCGATGTCAAGGGTGAAGAACTGACCGGAGAGGGATGGGTGATGCACGATTCGCCGCCATCAATGAACGGCGGATATGAGAGCGAAGTGCCTCCCGCAGAAGTCGCGGATGCCATTAAAAGTGAACTGCTGGAGATGTCGGACCAAATGTTGCGAGAGGCGGGATACACCTCGCAGGACAAAGGCGGCGTCTACAGCATTCTGCTCGGCCACATCAGAACTAAGTTCTTGGATGGCGCATCGCTTGGACTTGCCGAGCCGCAGCAACTGGGCGCCACATGGAGGATGCTCCAGCGAGTCGAAACCGAGATCACAAAACGCAACGGTCTAGTATCTGGCATGGTGAAATATGGCTGTAAGTAAACGCGGCATCTACGAAAATCCGAAAAAGAGTCCCTACAACTTCGAGCGGTACGACAGCGACCTGGAGCGTCGCATGATGGTCCGCCTAGATGCTCAACCAGACGTTGTGAAGTAGATGAAGCGACATTCGATATCGATTCCATGGATAGACAACCAGAATCGAAAGTGCAACTATCTGCCCGATTTCCTAGTGGAACACGAAGACGGCAGCAAGTCCATCATCGAAGTAAAGAATCCCGTATTAATCGATTCCGACGCCGTGCAACGCAAACGCAAAGCCGCCGAGATCTGGTGCAAGAAACGTGGGATGACGTATCAGATCTACACCATCGAGTGAGAGCGTAGATAACCACCCCATCACGTAGATATCCCACCCTCCGCGATATCCAAGACGTCCCAGAACACTAGGGTTGATGGGCGACGGCCAATGCTGGGGCTGACTTCGGACAACATTTCATTATCAATGAGGGCGTTTAGGACGCGGCGAGCTGACGTTGGTGGGATGTCAAATGCTTCGGCGAACCGGTTCATTGGAAATATCGGATATTGAAAAATCCAATCCAAGACATGGATAGCATAGCGCGATTGTGTCGCCTCCGAGATGCGCAACTTCATCGATTCGTAGAGATCACGGATTCGGTTTGCTCTCGCGAGATTGTCTTCTGCCTGCGCTTTGATCGCCGTTAGGAAGAACCGACACCAACCGGTCCAATCGTCATCGCGAGATACGCTCAGTAGGCGGTCGTAGTATTCATCACGGTGTGCATCAAAGTAAGCGCTGATGTAAAAAACGGGACGCTTAAGAAGATGGCGTTGCCACAGAAAGAGTGGAATCAATATCCTGCCTACACTACCATTGCCGTCCAGGAAGGGGTGTATAGCTTCAAATTCGGCGTGGATGATGGCAGCTTGAACCAAGACATCAGGCGTGTCAGCGTGGATGTAACGTTCCCACTCGTCCAGCGAGACTTGGAGTCGGTCGGCGCCGACGGGGACATATTTTGCCTCTTCGATGGTGCTACCGGGCGGTCCGATCCAGTTCGGTATGCGTCTAAACTCTCCTGGCGCTTTGTCTTTGCCGCGCACTCCAGAAAGCAGTTTGCGATGAGTATCACGGATGACTCGCAGTGAAAGGGGCAACTCTTCTAAGCGGTTCTCAGCGAAGTACATTGCTCGGCGATAGTTTAGGATTTCCTCCACATCGTCCCGTCGTTCAGGACTGGGTGGCGATTGTCCGGCTTCAACCTCGTACACCTCTCTTAACGTCGCTTTTGTGCCCTCAATACGCGACGAAACCACCGCCTCTTGTATCCTCAAGGGCACTAGCAATACGTTAGGGTTCGGCAGTCCCGACAAGACACCGTCGTAACGCGCGAGCGCAATAGATGCGGGACCGATGTGCGGCACCAATGCACCCCAATCTAAGTTATTCGGCGGAAAAGCCTCGGTATGGTAGTGGACAGGTAATGCCAAAGTTCACAGCCTCGATGTACGCCTGCATTTGATCAAAGGTTTGACAACCATTTTAGCATAAATACGGTCGTCAAACTCTCTTGACAACCATTTCAGCCAAAATATGGTCCGCAACGCACTTTGACAACCACAAACGGTCCTCAAACTCCATTGACAACCATCTACGCCCAAATCCGGCCGTCAAACCATCGACGTGTCGCCCGCTACTCCCAGCGGAAGGCTCGGACGGCTAGGAGGAAGGAGATGATGCCCCAGATTACTAGGCCGAGGATGGAGTAGCCTTGCAGGAAGAGGGTTTCGCCACTGTTGACCATGGCGCGCATGGCGTCGGCGAGGAAGGTGAGGGGGAGCCATTGGGCGAAGGCTACTACCCAGTCGGGGATTACAGAGTGGGGGATGAAGACGCCGGAGAGGAACATCATCGGCAGGGAGACGATGTTGGCTAGGGGCGCGGCCGTGTTCTCAGTCTTGGCGATGCCAGATATCGCAAGTCCGATCGATGCGAAACCGATGCCACCGATGATGGTTACCGGGATCACTTCTAACCAGAAAAGCGCGTATCCAGGCGATACTTCAATGCCCGATACCACAATACCTACAAACAACAGTGCGTAGGTCTGCATCACGAGAAGCAACAGACGCGTGAAGAGCGATCCGACGATGAAGTGTTTGGGACTTATCGGGGTGGCGTGCAACCGTTTCAGCACGCCCTGGTTGCGGAGACGGACGAGCGTGAATATAACGCCGAAGAGTGCGCTCTGCATAATCGCCAGCGATACGATGCCGGGCACTACGAATCCCTTGTAGCCCTGTCCGCGTCCGGCCACTTCGTTGAGGCTGACCTGCGCCCAGTTTTCGACCTGATACTCGGCCGGCACGTCGGCAATCGTCTTGAATACGCCGTCCAGCACGCTGGCCAAGATGGCGCGCGCGGCTTCAGTTTCGGCAGCCGCGCGCCCGTCGAATGTCATCTCGATGACGGATGTTGATCCGACTTGGCCGAAGTCTTCGGGTATCACCATCAAAGCGGTGATTTCACCATCCAGCACGTCTGCATGCAACGCATCTTCATCCTCGGAATCGGGCACGTTGAATAGCGGCTCATCGCCCAGCTCACCTTTAAGGACCGAGACCAGCACGGTCGATGCCTGATTATTGGCCTTGTCTACAATCCCGACTTCAGGGGGTTCGAAACTGCCGAAGTTGAAGAGTCCGAAGATGACCATCAATACCGACGGGAATGCCAAGGTCCAGAAGATGGCCGCGCGATCGCGGAAGAACATTTTCAACTCTGCAATGATGAATGCCTGGTAGATTCTCAATCTGCTCTCCCAAAGATATCGATATAAAGGTTTATCCGAGTCGAAGCGCTCTCGATGCTCACTCGATAAGACTGCGGCCAGTCAGGTCGATGAATACGTCCTCAAGCGTCAACACGCCGTCTTTGCGTACCGACTCTGCGCCACGCGCGGCGAGCTGTTCGATGAGCATCTGGGGAGTGTCGATGGCGACGATGTTGCCATGATCGATCACGGCTACCCGGTCGCACAGCACTTCCGCCTCTTCCATGTAGTGCGTCGTCAGCATTATCGCCATGCCTTCCGAACGCAGGTCGTCGATCAGGTCCCACATGTTGCGCCGCGCCTGCGGATCCAATCCCGTCGTCGGCTCATCCAGAAACATCGCCACCGGGTTATTCACCAATGCCACCGCGATCGAGAGACGCTGCTTCTGACCGCCCGAAAGATGACGATACTGAGCCTTGGCGCGGTCGGCCAGGTCGACCTTCTCAAGTGCCTCTTCCGGCTTCATGTCGGAGCCGTAGAGCGTGGCGAATAGTCCGACCGTTTCGCGCAGGTTCAGATTGTCGAAGAATGCGTTCTGCTGCAGCTGCACGCCGATGATGCTTTTGACTTGCCGCGTGTGTTTAGTCACATCCAGCCCATTGATGTAGGCCTCGCCGCTGTCAAGCTCGCGCAAACCCTCAAGAATCTCTACCGTAGTCGTCTTGCCAGCGCCGTTCGGTCCGAGCATCCCAAAGATCTCGCCTCGATACACCTCAAACGAGACGCCGTCAACCGCCAATATGTCCTTATAGCTCTTACGGAGGTCTTGGACCTTGATGATTACATCCCCGTTATGGGATGCACCGTTGGCTCCTTGGGACGCGTTGAAATCTTGAGATTTGAGGGTCATTTTGGGCGCGCAACCTCGCTATCCGATGTGTCGTCCCGAATTATCTAGCACATCTCAATGATAAACGGGAGTCAGCAACGCGATATCGGGCGGCTCTCAACCGGTCACTTTTCGCGCGATGTCGCCAACGCGGACGGTGCCGGATTGGATGATCATGGCATTGGCACCGCGTAGACGCAGTCGCATCGCTTCGGGCGTGCTGACAAATCGCAGAGCATCGTGGCCGAAGCGATCGGCGAACTTGACGCAACCGGTATGCGGCTTTGCCGACAACTCAATCACGGCCGTGCCGATGCTCAGCCGCGTGCCGGGCGGCAGGTTGTCATGGCTCAAGTCGATATCTATCACCAACTGGTCGCCCGCCAACGGCCATCTCGACTTCGCGCCGGCGAGAGTGTCGATGAGACGTGAATTGATGATTGTCAACTGCTCTTCCGGATCGGCGCTTCCGTCCGCGGTGGTGCGACTGCCGCGCGCCTGCCAACAGTCGCCAACCAGTCCCACCGTCTCGTCCAGGACGCCTTCGGACAGGACTTCACGCTCACCTACACTCGGTCGGATGGTGATCATCTCAACCGGGCCGTTGTCGGCAGGTGACTTCAAAATGTGTTGGATAGCGCTTTCCAACTTGTTTAGCATTGGATTATCAGACATATCGTCAAGTGTAAAATTCGGCGTTGGAAATCGAATTTCGACACCTGCGAATGTTCTACCTTCGAATTATCGATAGTCGAGATGCCGATAACTCCTGTTTTAGTCTCATGGTCTAGCGGTAAAGACTCCGCATGGGCACTCCACGCACTGCGTCGCCAACCGACGCGATACGATGTGCGCGGCATCTTCACGACGGTAACGCCCGAGTTTGATCGTGTCTCCATCCAGGCGACTCCGCGCGCCGTGCTGAGACGTCAGGCCGAACTGCTCGGACTGCCGCTCTACGAGATATCGATACCGTATCCATGCTCCAACGCCGATTATGAAGTGGCGATGAACGAATTCCTCGAGCGCGTCCGCAACCTGCCGCCCAATCTTACCGCTTCTCACATGGCATTTGGGGATCTCTTTCTGGAGGATATTCGAGAGTATCGTGAAGACCGTCTCAAAGACACCGGCTTCACTCCGATATTCCCGATCTGGGGGCGTCCAACGCGGCAACTGGCGGAGACGATGATATGGAGCGGGCTTCGGGCTATCGTAACCGCGCTGAATCCGGAGATGCTAGACCCCAGCTTCGCCGGACGTTGGTTCGATCGATCGTTCTTGCGTGATCTTCCCGAAGAGGTAGACCCGCTGGGCGAGAACGGCGAGTTTCATACCTGCCTAATCGCCGGCCCGATGCTGTCCGAACCGATAAACGCCATCCCCGGACGCGTCGTGACGCGTAGCATCCTAGCCTCGCCGGACGCGGACGATGAGGATGACACGATACATCAGCGTTCCTCGACGCCGTCTTACTTCTACGCCGACATCGAGTTGCTGGATTAAATCCGCTTGAGACGTAGAAGCGGTGCTATTATTTCGCCAGCACCAACTACGCTTTACACTGATCGGACTTTGCACCGTTCAAGGGAATGAACTTAAACATGTCAGCACAACGCATCAATCAAGCCATCGAACTGCTCGCCGACGACCAGCCGGTCTACTATACCGGCGGACATACTGGTGCAATTCTCACCCACGAGCAGGGTGTAAAAGACGCGAGCGTCTGGGCCGACTACATCAATGTCGGGATGGAGCACGGACCATTCGACATGAATGGTTTGCGCGACTATATGGGCGGACTAGCGGCTGGCGGTCCGCGCAAGAGCGGACATCGCACTCCCACCGTCGTTGTCGAGGCCCCGGTTGACGGTTCCTCGGAAGACATCATTCGCTACAACGCGTGGCAGTTCCGACAGATTCTGGCGCGCGGTGTGCACGGCATTCTGCTCTGTCAAGCCGAGACGGCCGACGCGGTACGAGCATTTATCGAATCGTGCCGGTATCCGCGCGCTGCCAATGGCGTCGGATACGGCCTGCAGCGGGGCACGCGCGGAGTCGGTTCCGAACCCGAAGCGGCGGCAGTATGGGGACTCAGCAACCCGGATTACATCGCCAAGGCCGATCCGTGGCCGCTCAATCCTGACGGTGAGCTGATGCTCGGCATCAAGGTCGAATCGGTACGTGGCGTATCCAATATCGAGACGATGCTGGCCGTGCCCGGATTGACATTCGCAGAATGCGGACCGGGAGACCTGCACATGTCGTACGGCGTCGACCGCGGAGGTCCCAACATGCCGTTTGACCCGCGGGTGCAAGAGGCGAGCGAGCGGGTGCGAAAAGCCTGTGCAGAAAACGGCGTGGCGTTTCTTGGCGGCGGAACTGCCGATACCATCGCGTCCGAAATCGACCGCGGCATCCGAGTAGTTTCCGGCGACAATCCCGAGATCGCCGCCGTCGGTCGTGCTCACACCAAGCGAACTATGCCAGTCGGATAGTATGCCGGTCATTGTCGATACCTTCGCGGAAGCGACCGCCGATATACCTGATGACGCGACGGTAATGATCGGCGGTTTTGGCGGGTCGGGCGGACAACCGACTCGGTTAATGCTCGCGTTGGCAGAGCATGGCCCGCGCCGCTTGACGATTATCGGCAACGTGGCCGGAATATCCAAGACGACCGGATATGGATGGCCACCCGATCTGGAGCCGATTGATCAAGGTATCTTCTTCGAACTGGGGCTGGCCGAGCGCATCATCTGTTCATTCCCGATACCAGGGCAGACGCGTCCGTTATCTGAGATCGAAAAGGCATGGCGTGAAAACCGCGCCGAAGTGATAGTGATACCGCAGGGCACCCTCGCGGAGCGCATCCGCGCTGGTGGTGCTGGCATCCCGGCTTTTTATACGCCCACCGGAGTTGGCACGCCGGTGCAGGAGGGCAAAGAAGTGCGCGACTTCAACGGGCGTCCGCATCTGCTGGAGCATGCGCTACGTGCTGACTTCGCCTTGATTCGCGCCCACCGCGCCGACACTTTCGGCAATCTCGAGTACGTCGGCACTTCCCGCGCCTTCAATCCCGTAATGGCACCAGCCGCAGACATCACCATCGCTGAGGTGGATGAAATCGTCGAACCTGGCGGCATCGACCCGGAACGCGTCGGCACTCCCGGCGTCTACATCAACCGCATCGTCCGCCGCGCCGACGATGATCCGTTGCCGTAGAGATGTTCAGAAACGCCAACCCTCCGCCTCAAAAAACTCCAACAGGCTGAAGTGGGGCACATCGAACGCGTCGCACACTTCGGGGATCTTAGTGTCTCTAGGAAAGCGGTTCGCCGTTAGGCAGAGACCTAAAGTCCGGCAGTTCAGGGACCGAGATGTAATAAGGCACTTCATCCAGCAGGAAGACGCCGGGATTGTATCGGTACCACTCCGCCAACTTTTTCGCCTGCGCCAAGGTCGGCAACGCCTCGTCCGCATCACTCTCCCAACGGCGAACTGTTTCAACATCCTTGCGGACGCGCTTGGCAACCTCTTCTTCAGTGCAACCAGCTATCTCTCGCACACGCTTCAAGGTGTGCGGGATGAACGGCATTTTGATTGAACGCGGCATCGACGCGACCCTGTTAGCTTCTGTACCTCGATTCTATCGCCATGGGCAACTTGGGATGATTCGATTAGGAGGTGCAAGATTCTTGCAGTCTTCTTGAGGTTTGATTGATTTGAGATGTAGTAGAATGGCTATAATTGATACTATGTATCAATTGCTTGACTAAACAACCTAGGAAGATGTCTCGATGTCTGCCAAGAAACTACTGAAACCCAACTTACTGCTTTCGTTGCTTCTGATGAGCGCGCTGTTCGCGTTCGCAATCGGATGCAGCGACGATGCGGATCCGACCGCGACACCAGTGCCGCCTACGGCAACGGTCGCGGCGACCGCTACAACCCCGCCCGCGGCGGCAACCACAGCGCCTACAGCACCTGCTGCCGCGGCCGCAACTGCTACGGCAGTGCCTACTGCCACCGCCGTTCCTGAACCTGAGAACCCGGTAAGTGTAGTCGCAACCTCAAACATCGTCGGCGATTGGGCGCGTATCGTCGGTGGCAACCGCGTTGACGTGCTCGATCTAGTGCCGCGCGGCGCTGACCCGCATGCTTATCAGCCAGGCGCACGCGATGTCGCACGTGTAGCCGATGCTGACGCAATCCTCTCCGTCGGCTTAACGCTGGAGCAAAGCTGGCTTGCCGACCTTATCAATAACGCCGCCACTGACCCTGAATCGATCATCGAACTGGGTCCGAATGTCGATCCGCTGCCGTTCGTAGATGTCCATGGACATGACAATGAGGATGAACATGCCCATGAAGACGAAGACGAGCACGCTCACGAGGACGAGGATGAACACGCACACGAAGATGAGGACGAGCACGCGCATGGAGACGAAGATGAGCACGCCGAAGACGAGCACGCACATGAAGAAGAAGCGCTGATCGGCCGTCTGCTCATCGGCGATGCCGAGACGGGCGCGCTTTCGATCATCGACCTGGAGCACGACGAGGTTGAGCAGGACGCCTTCGACATCGGTTCGCGTGCCGCACGTCTGTACCCGACAAAGAGCGGACGTTACGCAATCGCCGTCGCCTATGAGGCAAACAATGTCCACATCTTCGACGGCGGCGTGTACAACGAGGCGCACGGCGACCATTTCAACCTGGTAGAGGATCCGGTTGAGAGGATGGATATCGACTTGTCCGGCGACCGTCCGGTGCATCTATACGTCAGTGGCGAATGGTCAGGAGTCTTCTACGACGGCTCCGGCGACGTCGTGATGATCAACGAACATGAACTCGAAGAGCATGGCGCAGATTACTCGCCAACCGCCTTCAATATCGGCCCCCAGCACGGCGCAGTAGTCCCGCTGCACGACGGTCTGGTAGCTACCTCGACCCAGCACCCAGATTACGATACATCCCCTGAAGATTACGTTCTACCGATCGGCGCGGACATTCGCGACACCGATGGCAACCTGCTCTACACCACCGACGGCGGTTGCGACGGTCTGCACGGCGACGCCGGCAACGGACACATCGCAGTCTTCGGATGCATCGGCGGAGTGTTGGCAGTCGAGGCGCACGACGGCGAGTTCGAA
Source organism: Dehalococcoidia bacterium (assembly GCA_965200065.1). Classification (GTDB taxonomy): domain Bacteria; phylum Chloroflexota; class Dehalococcoidia; order Lucifugimonadales; family Lucifugimonadaceae; genus Bin127. The sequence goes on from CBDATF010000001.1 coordinate 57,243, forward strand.
CACTTCTTCATCGGTCCGCCAGCAGGCGAAGCGGCTGAAGACTTCAGGATCGGAAGCGTATACGGATACGACGGCTTGGACCACTTCTTCGGACTCGGATCTACTGGACTGTATGTCGTGGAACCGGAAGAAGAGAGCATGGAGCAGCTCATCGCGTCCAGCGAAGAACTCCGAGTGCTGAGCGTCTCTATCAGCCACGACGGATATGCGTTGCTGGTGATGATGAGCAACGGCGAACTGCGGATGTACGATATCCATGACCTCGATTTGCTGGCATCTGCTTCCGGATTCCTCACCGAGCCCGTGGAACTCGGCTTCTGGGGAGCACCCAACGTCGTCACCACGCCCGGCGCGATATTCGTCACCGACTCCGTAGGCGGCCATGTGCTGCAACTCGATGACCACGACCTCGACGTGGTGGACCATTGGGATGTCACCGGCAAACCGGCAAAGATCGCATTCGTCGGCATCAAGGGCGAATCCGAAAAGCACGACGAACATGCCGAAGATGAACATGCGGAGGACGAACACGCTCACGAGGACGAGGATGAGCATGCACACGAAGACGAAGATGAGCACGCTCATGAAGACGAGGACGAGCATGCACACGAGGACGAGGATGAGCACGCCTACGAAGACGAGCACGAACACGCTGAAGATGAACATGCCCACGAAGGTGAGGACGCCCATGCTGGACATGATCACGGTCCGCTAGACCCGCACTTCTGGTTCGATCCTGAACGCGTCAAGCTGGCAGTGCACCACATCGCTGAGGAGTTGAGCGCGATCGATCCTGATGGTGCTGAGTACTACCACGCCAACAGCGATGCCTACGCGAATGAACTTGACGCTTTAGACGAATGGATTGAAGAGCGAGTATCAGTCATCGACGAGCACGATCGCTTGCTGGTCACTACTCACGATGCATTCGGCTACTTCGCACAGCGTTACGACTTCGCGCTTGCCGGGGTAATCATCCCTGGCGGCGGCACTGAGTTGGAACGTTCAGCGCGCGAGTTCGTGGAACTGGTTGAACAGATCAGAGCCAATGATGTAAAAGTAGTGTTTGCAGAAGCATCATTGAGCGACCGTCTGGCAACTGCGTTGGCCGAAGAGGCCGGCATCGAAGTCGTAGGCGGTCTTCTCGCCGGTTCCATAGGAACTGATGGGAGCGGTGCCGCAACGTATATCGACATGATGCGATATAACGTTGACATAATCATCGATGCCTTAAAGGATTAAAGGGAAATCCATACCGTGATCTAGTCAGCGCGGGTAAGGTAAACACTATGACAACCAAAGTTGAACCCTTATCCGCGCTTGACGCTCTCAATGCGCATGTAACCTACCGCGATAACGTCGCGCTGTACAACATCACCTTCGAGGTTCCGCCCGGTTCATTTGTCGGTGTAATCGGTCCTAACGGTGCCGGCAAATCAACTTTGTTGAAGACTTTGGTCGGTATCATCCGCCCGACATCAGGTCAGGTTCGCATCTTTGGAGACGACCCGGCGCAGAATCGCGGCATGGTCGGCTACGTGCCACAGTCCGAAAGCGTGAATTGGCATCTACCAGTGACTGCCTGGGACGTCGTGATGATGGGGCGAATCCCCCGTATCGGCGCGTTCCGGCGCGCCTCGGAAGAAGACCGAGACGCCGTCCGCGACGCGCTGGAACGGGTCGGGATGCTCCAGCGTAGCGACGATTTGATCGAAGTGCTTTCCGGCGGGCAGCGCCAACGTGTCTTTGTCGCCCGAGCACTGGCCCAAAATGCGCGGGTGATCATGCTAGATGAAGCCTTCAGCGGCGTCGATATCGGCTCTCAATACGAGTTGGTAGCCGTCCTAAAACGACTGTGTGAAGAAGGGCATACAGTAGTACTGTCCACGCATGACTTGGTAAATATGATACGCAATATGGACATTGTGCTATGCCTCAACTGTCATCTTTGCGCATGGGGACCGCCCGATGAAGCGTTCACCCCGGAAGTGATGGCAGAACTATACGGCACGCACACAGTATCGACTGACGATCTCTAAACCACTCGCAACCGCGCGGTGACACTCCGATGGAACTTTTGTCGTACATAACCGATCCGTTTCAATACGGATTCATGTTGCGCGGACTGATCATTGCCGTCATCATCAGTATCGTATGCCCGATGGTAGGCGTATTCATCGTGTCACGTGGATACGGATTCATGGGCGATGCCATGGCACATTCCATATTCCCTGGGATGGCAATAGCCCTAATATTAGGCTTAAGCCCCTGGTTCGGAACGTTGCCAGCGGCGCTGTTGTTCGCCTTCCTAGTCAGTTACGTGATGCAACATACCGGGCTTAGTGCCGATGCTGCTATCGGCATCTTTTTCGCAACCCTTTTCGCCCTTGGCGTATTGATAATCTCGATCTGGGGTTCGCAGGTAGATGTGAACCTGGAAGACATCCTCTTGGGACAGATACTCGCAGTAACCCAGAACGACATTTTCATAACCTTAGGCGTGACACTTGTAACGCTCACCGTTTTGACAGGGTATTTCAACCAGATAGTCTTTGCAAGTTTCGACCCGATCGGCGCCCAAGTGGCCGGCCTCCGAGTTACGGCGATCGACTACCTTTTGCTCGCACTTATATCGGTGGTAGTGGTAGTCACCATTCAAGCGGTCGGAGTGATACTGGTTCTGGCGATGCTTATCGCCCCTTCTGCTGCCGCCGCGCTGGCCGCACGAAAGATTCCTCACATGATCGGTTTAGGGATGCTTTTAGCACTGATCGCGTCGATATCCGGGTTGTACGCCTCTTACTACGGCAATCTGCCGTCCGGCGCATCTATCGCGCTGGCATCCGGCATCATCTTTGGCATCGTAGCCCTCGCACGCCGACGCATCTCATAACCAGCAACAGCGTCATTCATCGCGAATCCGACGATCGTCAGAAGTCGGTACCCAATCTGAGCGCGCCCGCAGATAGCTGACGAGATGATCTTCGGTGCAACCGTCTATCGTCTGCTCTATCTGCACTGTCAAATGCTGAACATTGTGGTCTTCACCGGCGATCTTACGTATCGCCGGCAGCAACCCATTCGCCTCTTCAGGCGTCAAATCATCATCTACCAGAACATGCGCGGTCAATGAATCGTAGCCCGATGCGATGGTCCAGACGTGAACATCGTGTACAAGCCTCACACCGTGAAGTGCCTCTACCTGATTGCGAAGTCTAACCACATCTATGTGTGGCGGCGCACCTTCCAGCAGTATCACGAGGATTTTCTTGATCAGCCCCCAAGAACTGCCCAGAACCAACAACCCGATACCGACACTCAGCAGTGGGTCGATCATTACCCAACCCGTTGTGATGATTATGATGGCGGAGATCAGCACGCCGATAGAGCCCAACAGATCGCTCACTACATGCCTGAACGCGCCTTCGATGTTGAGGCTGTGACCAGCATGCCGGTGCAATACCCAGACCGCCATGACGTTTGCCAGCAGACCGACCATGACGACTGCCGACATCCACTCGCCTTCGATCTCGATCGCGTCGATGTTCTGAAACCGTTTATATGCCTCGAAAAATATCCATCCGACGATGACCCAGAGCGATAGGACGTTCAGGAGCGCTGCCAACACTTCGACGCGCCGAAATCCGTAGGTGCGGCCAGCATCAGGAGTGCGATCGCCGATCCAGAACGCCAGCAATGCCAGGATGAGCGCCATCGCATCGGCCGCCATGTGCCCAGCGTCAGCAAGCAACGCAAGACTGCCTGAGGCGATGCCGCCGATAATCTCGACAACCATGAAACCAGCGACGAAGACCAATGCTATCGATAAGCTGCGGCGGCCGGCTTCACGGTGCTCATGCGAATGGGCATGACCGGCTTCCGATGGTTCAGATTTAGGATCGGGGGCCACAAGTAGGTCGGCGTCTTCCGAGACGGCTCAAAGGTTGAGCCTTACTACACATCGTAATTTGAATTAGCGACATGGAAAAACGCTACCCAAAGCATCGCCCAAGTTACAGACGCTCGGGACGACCGCGTACTAAGCCGTAGATTGCGGCTGATCGGCACAGAGCGGGCAGATATCGTAAATCTCTAGCCGATGATCAACTATCTTGCCCAGGACGCCGTCTAAGGAGGAGTTGAGGGTTTTAATCGAGTTCTCAATCGCTTCCGCTGTGAACAGACGCACCGCGTCGCAGATGGTGCAGATCACGTGATGATGGTGACCATGCGATGCACGGTCGCGGTGCTCGCTCTGCGAACTCTCCGGCATTCCCAAGAGGCTGTACGCCATCTCTTCGCCAGGCATCAGCACCTTGCAGATGACATCAGCATTGTGCAGTATCTTCAACGTGCGATATACCGTTGCCCGACCAACATCCGGCAGATCTGCGCAGGCATCCTCCGCGGTGAAGGGGCTCCCCAGGTTCGCTACGTAGTCGATGACTCGGCGACGCTTAAGCGTCACGCGTATATCGTGCTTCAGAAGCTCTGCTGCTATCGTGTCTGACAGGTCCAGCAAGTCCTAGTCCTCCAGAGTGGCGCGCACTGCGTCGGCTATCTTATCGCTCGATGGGTATACCAGACGCTCTAGCACCGGCGTGTAGGGTATGTGTACCTGCTCTGCGGCAACCTTCATGATGGGTGCCTGCAGGTCCCAGAAACCATCTTGAGACACAATCGATGCGATCTCAGAAGCGGCGCTGCAAACCTTGTGCGCCGGATCCGCTACTACCAGACGTCCCGTCTTGGCCACCGACTCCAATATCGCGTCCTTGTCTAAAGGCACCAGCGTGCGCGGGTCGATCACTTCAACCGATATGCCCTCATCCTCAAGCTCTTCCGCGGCCCGGAGAGCCATCGGCACCGCGCCCGCGATCGCGACTACCGTCACGTCAGATCCAGAACGTGGCACATCGGCTACACCGAACGCAACTAGCGCCGCTTCGCCCTCTTCTACCTCTCCTGACACTCCGCTCAACGTTCCATCCTCAAAGACGATGCAGGGGTCGTTGTCGCGCACTGCCGTCTTGAGCAAGCCTTTGGCGTCGCGCGGCGTTGCCGGCACGAGTATCTTGAAGCCCGGCATATTCATGAACATCGGATAAGAACGGTCCGAGTGGTGCGCTGCCGAGCCTCCGCCGTAGAACATCGTGGCACGATACACCACTGGCAAGGTGGCCTGCCCGCCAAACATGTAGCGCATTTTAGCGGCCTGACTCACCAGCTGGTCCATCGCCACCCACATGAAACTGGTCAGCGTCTCAACTATCGGACGCATTCCGACGAGTGACGCGCCGATGGCCGCGCCGAAGAAACCGTTTTCTGAGAGCGGAGTATCTAATACTCGTTTCTCGCCGAACTGATCGAACAGTCCGGCAGTTGCGCCGTAAACCGAGCGGCGGATATCCTCGCCCATGATGAAGACACTCTCATCACGCGCCATCTCCTCGATGATCGCTTGGTTGATGGCTTCGACGTAGATCGTGTTGGATGCCATATCGCAGGTACTTCCTTAATCTGTGATTCCTCAGTCTAGAATGTCGGGTTCAAGGCGCGGGAATCGGGTCTGCCCACATATCGTCAAAGAGCTCTTCCGGCTCCGGGTAAGGGCTGTTGCGGGCAAACTCAATCGCCTCTTCAACTTCCGCTTCTTTGGCTTTCGATATCGCGTCGCACTCTTCCCGGCTCAAGATGCCTTGCGACGTCAATGTTCGCTCTAGCACATCGATCGGGTCGCGCTCACGCCACTCGTCGATCTGGTCTTGAGTGCGGTACTCACCGCGGCGAACGCGTCCGAGCCCCAGCGAATGCTCTTCGTATCGATACGTGAGCGCTTCAATCAGAGTCGGGCCCTCGCCAGCGCGTCCGCGTGCGACAGCCTCGCGCGTCGCTTCATACATCGCCACCGCGTCCTGACCATCAACCAGCAGTCCGGGCATACCGTACGCGGCCGCGCGGTCTGAGATATGCTCTACCGATACCGAGTCGTGGTATGAGGTGGTAACTGCGAATTGATTGTTTTCACAGAGGAATATGACCGGCAGTTTCCAGAGTGCGGCCAGGTTCATCGACTCGTGGCAGGCGCCTTGGTTCGATGCGCCATCGCCGAAGAAGACCATCGAGACGAAATCCTCGCCTCTGATCTTGGCCGCCAGCGCCGCACCGGTAGCGACTGGCACTGATGAAGCCACGATGCCCGACTCGCCCAAGATGCCGATCGAGAAGTCGGCAAGATGCATCGACCCGCCTTTGCCCTTGCAGTAGCCATCCACTCGGCCGTACAGTTCCGCCATTGCACGCTTCACGCTACCGCCTTTGGCCAGCGGATGCCCGTGCGAACGGTGGTTGCCAGCGATGTAATCGGTATCTTCCAGAGCCGCGCATGCACCTACTGCAACCGCTTCTTCGCCGATGTAAGGGTGGGCAGCGCCGGTAAACTCGCCCGCCGCGTGCACCTCCATGACACGCACCTCGAAGTGGCGTATCAGCCACATTCGCTCCAACATCTGCACCAGTTTTTCTTTACTCACGTTCTCCAACGCATCTACTCCACTTTTCTACATCTGCACATGGTCAGGCTTATCAAACTCAATGCCGCGAATAAAGTCGCGACGCCAATTATCTTATTCCATAAATACCGATAAAGTTGGCAAGTCTGCAAGGTAGAAGTGTTTAGTGTCTCAAAGTTTAGAATCGTTGCATGATCGACGAAGCTAAGATCGAAGCCAGGGCTGGCAATGGCGGCAACGGGATGGTCAAGTTTCTGCGCGAAGCGATGCGACCGCTCGGTGGCCCGGCCGGCGGCAATGGTGGAAACGGCGGCGCCGTCAATCTCGTCGCCGATGCATCGCTCAACACGCTCCTGAAGTTCCAATGGCGACGACACTTCATCGCGGGCAATGGCGGACATGGCGCGCGCAACAAACGACACGGAGCAAATGGCGAAAACGTCGATGTCACCGTCCCCGTCGGAACTGAGATCTGGCGCATCGACGAACGCGATGGGGAAACGGAGACGTTCCTGGGAGATCTGGTGCAACACGGGCAACGCCTCGAAGCGGTCAGAGGCGGTCGGGGCGGTCGGGGCAATGCGGCTTTCGTATCTTCCATCAATCGAGAACCGCTCTTGGCAGAAGCGGGAGAAGCGGGGGAGATAGTAAAACTACGCCTGAACCTCAAGATTCTGGCCGATGTCGGACTGGTCGGAATGCCAAACGCGGGCAAATCGAGCCTGCTAACTGCCATCAGCTCGGCGCGTCCCAAGATAGCCGACTACCCATTTACCACTCTAGAACCGGTGCTGGGCATCGTCGAACACGGCTTCGACGCCTTCGTTGCAGTAGACATTCCCGGACTTATCGAGGGCGCATCTGAGGGCGTCGGACTGGGGCACGAGTTCCTCAAGCATATGCAACGGACGCGACTGCTAGTGCATCTCGTAGATGGTAGCGAGGGCGATCCCGGCGGACGGATACGCGCCATAAACCGCGAGCTGCAAACGTTCGACCCTCACTTAGCGCAAACACCTCAAATCGTAGTCGTGAACAAGGTAGATATTGAGGAAGTGGATTTCCTGCAAGACGAGATCGAAGCTGAGGTCAGGGATGCCATCGGTGAAGATACGCCGCTTCGCTTCATCTCCGCCGCAACGCGTGCCGGCATTGACGACCTCATCGCCACCATCTCGTACCGTCTGGCCGACATCCGCAACCGCGCATCGGCTCAAGAAACTGAACCATATCTCAACTCCGAGCGCGCTGGTTACGACCCACTGGACGACGATAATCTGCCCGTGATAGAGCCGCGGATATCGAACTCACGCATGGTGATCCGCACCGGGTACGACTCCTTCCGCATCATCCACAAGCGCGCGGTCCGGTTAGCCGAAGGTTCCCATCTCGACAATTGGGACGTTCTGGTCCAGTACCACGAACGCCTTGAGCGCATGAAGGTAACAGATGCTCTACGCCGCGCCGGCGCACAGATCGGCGACGTTATCAAAGTGGGCGATTGGGAGTTCGAGTGGCAATAAAGCCAGAAGCAGATACTTCTAAGAGCATGGTAGGAACACCCAATATAGTCCTTTTCGGCGGCACGTTCGACCCGGTACATAACGGGCACATCACCATCGCCAAGTGGCTCCGCGGGGCCGTTAATGCTGAAAGGGTGATAATGATACCGGCCGGCGATCCGTATTTGAGAACCGTCCCCCCAATAGCATCAACTTACGATCGACTTCATATGGTCCAGCTTGCAGTTGCTGGAGAACCCGGCATCGAGGTGTCAGACATTGACGCGGTACGCGCCGGTCCGACATACTCCATCGACACGGTGAGAGATATGAGACGCGTCTACGGCTCGGATGCCGAGTATCTGCTCGCGGTTGGCATCGACGCTGCGAACAGTCTGCATCGCTGGCATCGTTACGATGACCTAGCTGACGCATGCACATTCCTGATCATCGAACGCCCCGGCATATCTCTCGATCCGACGCTCGAACTGCCGCCCCAAAGCATCGTCCTGCGCGGCCCTATGATGCCCATCAGCGCATCCTCAATCAGAGGTCTATACGCAAGCGGCAGGGCAGATGCCGCGGCAGAATGTATACCTGACCCAGTACACACCTATATCATCGAAAGAGGAATCTATCGATGCGCTACGATCAAGCCATAGAAAATGCCGAACGACTGCTGGCGCGAGCACTGGAACTCCGCGCGCTCCAATACGGCGAGTTCAAGCTATCTGCAGGTGGCACTACAAACTACTACTTCGACGGACGTCTCTTGACCACCGATGGAGAGAGCTTGGCACTCATCGTACCCATCTTCCTGCATGTGCTTGCCAAGCGAGATATACACCGCTTTGGCGGGCCGGCCGTCGCCGCGGTGCCCATTATCGGTGCCATCGCGATGCAAGCGCATGCCAATGGCTACGATATCAAGGGTTTCTTCGCGCGCTCTGAGGCTAAGAGCTACGGCATGGTTAAGATGCTGGAAGGGCACATCACGGCGGGCGACCGGGCAGCGGTGTGGGATGACACGATCAACACCGGAGCATCCCTGATTGATGCCCTAGACGCCGTTTTGGAAGTCGGCGCTAAGGTTGACATCGCGCTCTGCATCTTGGACCGCAACCAAGGCGGGGGCGAAAGCCTCAATGAGCGATCAATCCCGCTCTTCAATATATTCGCCAGTCCGCACGGCCGTCTCGAGGTCGATCGCGAGACTTTGCGCGAATGGTTCGATTAAGTAGCAGATCCGCCTGACCGCTCCCGATAACGACGCGGATGCGGTCGAAATGGGTAAAAACGCGCATCGCCTCAAAGGGTGATATGTTAATGATGTGTCTGACTCGAGGTTTTCATACCAACCAACGTTGCCGAGCGGGCAACCGACCTCTAGCCAAATTGAAGTCGCTAATCCCGGTCCCCTGTTCCTCCTCGCCGCCGTCGCAATCATCGCCATTGAGATCGTAGCGTGGGTAAGTGCAGACGTAATCGGATTGTTCACCTTTGAGCTCGTCTATTTCGATAGATGGCACTACGATGGCTTTTTGACGTTCTGGTTCGGCAGCGCGAGGATCATCTTAGGCATATCACTCATCATCGCCATCTGCCGAACGGCGAATTTCATGCAAGAGCGGACTGGCGAATCCCTGATCCTCGCGCCGCTGGCGATGGGATTGAGCGGCATTCCGATGATAGTCTCCGGCATCTTCGTGCTGACACATCATCCAGCATTTATTGACATATTGATCGCACCGAATACATCCATGTGGAACTTGCAATACTCAATGCTCGACTACATCGGGATCCTCGACTACATCGGGTTCGCTCTTATCGGGGTAGCTCTGCTGGGAATCGCCTTACCTCTCCGGTTGATGATGGTACAAAGCGAGGCTGCGACCGCCGGCTTCCTCGCGATGCTCCTCGGGATATTTGGCGGGCCGCTCTTAATCACGATGTGGTTCGTGGCTCCCATAGTGGGTCATATAAACATAATCGGCAACATAACGTACTACGGCATCCTGGCCGCAGGCTTGATAGCCTGGCTCATCCTTGTCGGATTGATGTTCTCATATAGTCATGGCGCTTCGTCGAGCACCCAAGCACAGGGTCAGTAACACGGAAACGTTGACAGATTGTCAACTACCGCGCGAGATCCTGCAGTTTCAATGTCAACTTGATGTCAACAACCTGCCTAGGCAACCTGAATAGCCGCTAGATAGGCAGACGCGGGCCTGAGTTGACATCTCATCGCGAGGATGTTGACACTAGATCGCTAAACCAAACAGTCCTGCTCAAGTTGGATTTTCCGAACTTGGCAGGACTGTTGACGTTGTCAACGCCCTTGTTACTGTGATTTATAGGTACTGAGGGATATGGATTATCTCTCAATTAAAAACTCAGTACCTAAACATCCAAATTCCTAACTTCAAGCGCGTTAGCCCGGATGAAATCTCGACGTGGCCCGACCTCTTCTCCCATCAAAGTGCGGAAGATGTCGTCAGCACCCATAGCGTCTCGCGCCGTTACACGTAGCATCAGACGATTCTCGGGGTTCATCGTGGTGTCCCATAGCTGATCTGGGTTCATTTCACCTAGACCCTTGTAGCGCTGAATGTTGATGCCGCTCGTGTCGGAGTACTGTTCCAACGCTTCCGGCAGATCGTGCCACTTCAGGTCTTCAAGGAGCACATCATCTCGACGCTTCAGTTGGAAGCCGTCTGCAGATGCGAAGTTGACAACTCTGGGGTATAGACGCCTGGCACGTCGCATCGCAGGATTGCTGTAGACCTGTTCAGTCAGGTCGTAGCCCTTGACGTCGTAAGTTATCGGTGTATTGTCGACAAGCTCCTCTGGCAGTTCTTCATTGACCTCACGAGTGAACGATGTGTGGTCAGTGTCTACGCTACCGTTGAACATGCCTACTTGATACGACTCATGGTCTTCAAAATCATCGTCGTAATCCGTGTCGGTTGCTTCGTCGCGCTCGAAAGAGATGTTCTGCCATTCGGGATTGTCTAGCAGTTCGAAGAATACCTCGTCTGGCACTCCTAGAGCCCGCATGATGTCAAATGCTTCCCGGAATTCCCGCAAGTGTGTCATGATCGTGCCGAGACGCTGTCCCTCGATCTCGATGTTGACGTCTTCATCATCTGATGTAACTGATAGGTCGTTAAACGCCCGCGCCGCCATCCATCGATCCAGCTCCGCATCCGCATACAGCCAGTTGCTACGTCGTCCCTTGGATGCTTTGTAGAGCGGGGGCTGCGCGATGAATAGGAAACCGCCATCGATGAGATCTTTCATGTTGCGGAAGAAGAACGTCAACAGCAATGTGCGAATGTGCGCGCCATCTATATCGGCATCGGTCATGATGATGACGCGGTGGTAGCGTAGCTTCTGGGGGTCAAAATCCTCACCCATGCCAGCTCCGATAGCCGTGATGAGTGCCGCGATCTCCTCATGGGCGAACATCCGCTCAGGGCGCGCCTTTTCGACGTTCAGTATCTTGCCCTTGAGCGGCAGGATGGCTTGGAATTGACGATCCCGCCCCTGCTTGGCAGAGCCACCGGCCGATTCACCCTCTACAATGTAGAGCTCGGAGCGAGACGGGTCTTTCTCGGAACAGTCGGCCAGCTTGCCGGGCAACGACCCGCCATCCATGGCATTCTTGCGGATGATGAGATCACGCGCCTTCTTAGCCGCCTCGCGCGCTCGGGCCGCGGTCGATGCCTTGTCGATGATGATGCGCGCTTCGTCAGGATGGTCTTCCAGAAACTCCGTCAGCGAACGTCCTACCAGCTGTGCGACGGCACCGGACACCTCAGGGTTTCCGAGCCGACCTTTCGTCTGTCCTTCGAACTGGGGATCTTTCACCTTGACGCTGATGACCGACATCAGTCCTTCCCGCACATCGTCGCCCGATAGTGTTGCCACGCTGTCCTTGCTGGTGCTCAGCAGGTTGTTCTTGCGGGCGTAGTCGTTGATGACGCGCGTCAATGCAGTCCGGAAACCAGTTACGTGTGTGCCGCCGTCGCCCGTTCGTATCACGTTGGCAAAGGACAAGCAGTTTTCAACGAACGACTGGTTGTACTGGAACGCCACCTCAACCGTCACGTCGTCGATGTTGCCGTTGGCGTAGATGACGCTGTCGTGGATCCCGCCGCGGCGCCGGTTGAAGGTGCGTACGAAGCTCCGTACTCCGCCGTCAAAGCGGAAGGTGATATCGTTGTGCGGCCAATGCGTCTCTTCATGCCAATCGCTGCGAAGACGGATCGCCAAGCCTTGGTTCAGATACGCCATCTCGCGCAGACGACCGGTTATCGAGTTCCAGTCATACTCGATAGAGGGGAAGATGTCATGGTCCGGCATCCAGACCGTGACGTTGCCGTCGCCCGGCGGATCCTCGGACGTTTGGCGTCGACGCGACATGTCGGTTACCGTGATGCCGCGTTCGTAGCGTTGCGAGTAGACGTATCCACGACGTCGAACCTTTACTACCGTCCATTCCGAGAGAGCGTTCACTACCGATGCGCCAACGCCGTGCAGTCCGCCCGATACCTGGTAGCCCTTGCCGCCGAACTTACCGCCGGCGTGCAATGTCGTCATCACCGTCTCAAGCGCAGACTTGCCCGTCTTGTCGTGGGTGTCTACCGGAATGCCGCGCCCATCGTCAGTTACCGACACTGATCCGTCGGCACGAATCCAGATATCGACGGTGGTAGCGAAGCCGGCCATCGCTTCGTCGACGCTGTTGTCCACGATCTCACGGATAAGATGGAACACGCCCTCCGGACCGGTCGTGCCGATATACATCCCTGGACGTCTTCGGACCGCTTCAAGTCCCTCCATGACGGTGATGTCATCGGCATTGTATTCGGCCGAACCGGTGTGTCCGTTGCCGCTCGCATTGATCGTGGTATCAGTAGTCATACATCTCCAAACGGCGAGTTCACGCGGTGATCATCATCACGTTGCAGACATCTCTCACCCTGCTGGTCATCCATCCCGAACTCGCAGTAAAGACGGCACGCCCCACTCGCGCGTGCGCGCGTACGTGCGCGTCTTTTAGTATTCTTGCGTAACATAGTCGTACTTATCTTATCAGTCATGCTTCCATAAGTCATAATCTGCTGGCGCATTCACCTCGTTCTCAGGGCAAATCGGCATCTTTATGCTCTGGCAGGCACCGTAACGCGTGCCTATCTGCTGGCATGGTGATATATTCCACTTCATCATGACAGCAAAGCAATCTCCCAACGAATCGATTCAAAAAGGCCCGCTAGAGGGCATCCGCGTGATTGAGTTCGGCAACTTCGTCGCTGGACCCTGGGCCGGACAGATCCTCGCCGACATGGGCGCAGAGGTGATAAAGGTCGAACCGCCCAACGGCGATCCGTGGCGGGCGTCGCAACCGTTCACACCCGGCGAGAGCCGCACCTTCCTGGCGTTGAACCGCGGCGTCAAGAGCGTCACGCTGAACCTCAAGGATGAACGCGGCAAGGCGGCACTGGCAAAGATCGTCAAGATGTCCGACGGCGTCATCTCTAACAATCGCCCGGATACGGCAAAGGCGCTGGGCATCGACTATGAATCGCTATCCGCCATCAACCCGGCCATCATCTACGTCGATATCACCGCCTACGGCATGAAGGGTCCGCTCGGCGGCGCCCCGGGCTTCGATCTGGTGATGCAGGGCTTCACCGGCGCCGTGACTTCCGAAGGCAAGATAACACCAGACGGACAGCCGGAAGTCGTATGGTCATCGTCATACATCGACCTGTCCTCTGGCTACTGCGCCGCGGCGGGCATCATGGCCGGTATCATCGGCCGCGGTAACAGCGGCAAGGGGCAGAAGGTAGAAACCAGTCTGATGATGAACGCGCTGGCGATGCAGTGCATGCGTCTCATCCACATGCTCGACATGCCCACGCCATCGATGACCTGGTATCAGGAACGCTATCCCCAACTGCTTGCAGAGGGCAAGACCTACCCAGAGATGCAGCAGGACTACCAGCAGGTAGTGCGCCCGTCGATATACCGCTGCTACTACCGCGCCTACCGCACCAAAGACGGCGGGCTCTGCCTCGGCACCCTCGACTGGGCGGCACGCGCACGCCTCCTGAAACACCTCAACATCGAAGACCCGCGCGTAACCGATCCTGATTTCGAATACAGCAGTCCCGAAGCCGACAAGCTGGCCGACGACATGGTAGATACATTCGAGCGCATCTTCGACTCCAAGACGACTGCCGAGTGGGTAGAAGAGCTGAACGCCAAAGACATCCCCTGCGGCCCCATCCGCTTCAGCGAAGACCTCGTATGGGACGAGCAAGCCATCGCCAACAACTACATCATCGAAGTAGATCACCACACCGGCCACCGCTACCGCACCTCCGGCCCCGTCCTAAACTTCACCGCCGGCATGCCCGCCCTAAAAGCATCACCCGCCTTGGGCGAGCACAACGAGGAGGTGCTACGCGCGGCGGGGCTGACGGAGGGGGAGATAGGAGAACTAGCTGATGCCGCGCGATGAAGTAGACCATGAGCAATTTGCCAGGGTAGTTTCCTACTATCTTGACTGCATCTTTCATGATGCGGATCGTGAAATCCTGCTTCGACAGCATCATGAAGGCCGAAGGTTCATTCCGTTAGGGCTCGACTTCGAGTGGGGATTGAGCGATGAGCGCGAACTTAACATAGACCTAACCAAAGACTTCCAGCAGCTCGGGCTTGAGTTGCAACGTCTCCGAAATGCCGGTGAGATTACATATGGATATCCTCTATTGGCGAAACGAACCGGATCGAGACGGATGGAATTTGCACCGGTCTTTCTTCAATCGGTAGACCATTACCAATCTAGGGACAGCTTATCGGCGAAGTTGGTTCATGATTGGCCAGATGACAATCGTGAGTTTTCGTCTTGGTATGGTGCAGCAACACAGGAAGAGACTTGCAGCTGTATGAAAGGTTGGGCTTGGGTAAGGATGCAGACTTGCCAGACGAGGGGCTTACTTGGTATGTACAGCAATTGAATAACTTGGATGATCTAGCGATTTGTGAGCCTCTAGATCCAAGCCATATTCCCACTCATCCATACCTCGCCTCAATTCAAGATGAGGGAGTTGCGCACTCTATTCAGTCGATGGGGTAACCGAATAGATGACACGGCTTTGAAACACTTCTTTGGGGCATCTCCTGGCTCCGACATCACCTTAAATAGTGATATAGAAACTAAACAATCCATCGTTGAGGTAGTTCCAATAAACAAGGAACAACGCTCGGCGGTCGAATCTGCGTTTTTCAACGATCTGACGGTGGTGACCGGTCCGCCAGGCACCAACAAACCGCAGATTGTGACGACTCTGATCGCCAACGCATGGCTACGCAAGCAGAGCGTGTTGTTTGCCAGCTACAACCATAAGGCCGTGGATGTTGTCGAAGAACGCGTGAATCGTTTGAGTGGCATGCCACTGTTACTCAGGACAGTTAGGTATTCCAGGGATCGAAACCTACGACAAGAGATTGTTGAATTTATGTCGAATATCCTCTCATTTGATGTAAGTGATGATCATCGGTTGAAATTTAATGACGTGACTAATAACGTCGAACGCTCAGTACATGCACGAGACAATATTTGGCAGTCACTTGAAGAATTACGAAACCAACGAAATTACGTCAATGACTTAGATAAAGAAATAATAAAATTAATAGACCATAATGATCTTCTGAAGGAAGATTTGAAGCGTCTTGAAGATGACCAACAGGAAGTGCTGGACGACATCGATCAAAGAATCACAGATGCACACGAATTGCGAGTGAAAGACGAAAATGAGTTAAAGGATAAAATAGCCGGCATCAAGAAAGAAATCCACGGACTGGAATACGAACTACAACAGACAGAGAGAGTACGGGATCGTAATGTCGAGGCTGTTAACTTTGAATTTCAATGACTATCTGATGCTATAGAAAGCTTGGAATCAAGTGATGGTCGTGATCATATACCAGTCGTGGGATTGAGATCTGAGTTTGGTTCGGAAATAAACCGCATTTACAATGAGCTTGACACTCTGTATCAAGAACGAGATTTTTATCGCCGGAGACGTGATGCTGAAATAATGTCTTTGAAAGGACGATTAAATCGATTGCTTGAAGTATTCGATGCGGAGCGCTGGGATCGAGACAAACATATAGATATCAAGGCTCTAAGACCCCTGATTTTAAATGTACTAGAACTAACAATTACTGTATCCAACACCAATGACTCGATGGTGACGCGAATTATAAAAATACTACGACGTAACCTGATCTACCGCCAGATTGATGCTTTGACGGAGTCTTGGTCCCATTCTTATGATCAGCTGGGATATCCTCCGTATGACCGAGTCAATAAAGATCAATTGCATTTCTGGATAGCATACTTTGACGATGCATTGGCTAGCTATCCGAATGGGAGTGGGTGGCGGAGCGTAGCAACGACCTCAACCTAGAGATTAATCGCCTTAAGACTGGAGTTGATGATGCCAACGCTACTTACGAGAATATGCAATTTGAAAATCGATTGGCGCAGAAAAAGAGAGACCTATTCATATTGCTTATGGAACGCAAGATGCCTGTAGCGAGGGAATCCAACAGTTAAATGATACGTTCGATAATGAGAAATTGAAATCCGAAAGACTCATCTCAGATCTGCACTGTAAAATTGATGAACTCTCAAATGCGCATAACTCAAAGCATGATGCACCATTAGCGATACTGAATAATGAACGCATCGAGCGTATTCGTGAACATGATTCCATCGCCGACCCGAAATTGGAAGAGAGTGCCAAATACAACATTTTATTAAAACCAAATCACATCGATTCAATGAGGCCGTGAAAAAACTGGCTGGAATGGGGCAAGTAAACCATCTTGCGGAAGATCTCAGGAGTAAAGAAAATCATGTCTGGGATGCTGGTAGCGCTTTGTTGAAGTCATCGATGGATCTAGTGCCTGATCAGTTTGATCTAGATACAAGGCGAGCGATCGCTGACTTTCGTGCACTCTTTGAGCGAATACAGGGGGATCAAATTGGAGGAAGAGCATATGCAAACCTGATGCGAGAGATGGAAAGGATATTTCCTATCGTGATGTCGACGCTATCGGCATGGTGTGTAACGAATCTCTCGGCGCGTGGAAACATCCCTTTGCACCCTGGGATGTTTAACCTAGTAGTAATTGATGAAGCGAGCCAGTGCAATATACCATCAGTATTGCCCTTGCCATACCGAGCGAAACGCGCCGTGATAATCGGTGATCCGAACCAGTTGCGTCATATTACAAAGATAGCCTCTCGGCGAGATCAGATGTTGCAGGAGAAACACAAATTTGAAACGGCTTCGGATCAATCTTTCCTGTTTAGTCAACAGTCTTTATTTGACATCGCATACCGTAACGCAGAATCGCCCCGATCCTTGCGCGAACACTTCAGATCTCATCGTGACATAATCGATTTCAGTAATCAGCAGTGGTATCGTAACCAACTATTGATATTCAGTAATACCGATGACTTGAAGACTCCAGCCGGGGTCAGACCGGGTATCCGTTGGTACAACGTGAAAGGGCGTGTGGAGCGTTCTCGATTCTTCAACGGGAATATCAATCAAGGTAGGCAGAGGCGGTTGTGAAAGGTGTTACAGATGTGATCAAGAAGCGTGGATTCAATGGGAGTATGGGTGTCGTTACGCCCTTCCGTTCCCAGGCCAATCTCATTGAAAGTGGATTAAGAAAACGACTCGATGATTCTGAAATGCGACGTTGTGAGTTCATCTCGGACACGGCACATAGATTCCAGGGAGATGAAAAAGAAATGATGTTCTTTTCTCCGTGTGTTACGGATCAGATGCCACAAGGTGCTGATTGGTTCCTGTGCACCAACGGACATTTGTTTAATGTCGCTATCACTCGCGCCCGAGCAATCCTCGTAGTCATGGGGAACTTGGCTGCATGTAGAGCATCAGATATTCCACACGTGAAAGGGTTCGCCGAATTCTATGAGCAGTCTCTACATGATGAATCTGCTTCAAGCGCAACAGGCGGCTTTAAAGACGGACCGTCGGTGGGTCACTTGGAACGCCCGTTTTATGATGCCATGGTTGCGGCCGGACTGAATCCTATCCATCAGTACAGAGAGGGTCCGTATGTCCTTGATTTCGCATTTATCACCGAAGCTAAGAAACTCAATGTTGAGGTTGATGGTGAGATGTATCACCAAGAGTGGGATGGAACGCGTAGTATGAGAGACCTCATGCGTGACCATCGGCTTATAGGGATGGGATGGGAGATCAAGCGATTCTGGGTCCATGAATTGCGGGACGATATGGATCGATGCGTCGCTGAGGTGAAGGCGGTGCTGCGTTAACCATCCACCTGACCGATACCGGGACACTGCGATAACTCCCTGAGCTCAGACCGAGTTGGATTGTGTCAACCTGGAAGCTTGACTGGTGGTCGGAATTCGCTCAATTCTGAGTTAACTGCGCCAAAGATAAATACCCCCTCAAACGATACTCGAAGCTGATATCGGGGAGATGCTCCTTCAAACGGTCCAACAACTGACGGCATTCGGTGGGTGAGTTGCCGAAAATCGAGTTCCGCACATATGGGGAAGCGAAGCCCAACGTCTCGATTGAGGCTCTGATCCGCGCGAAATCTGATTGGTTTTCCGTTCGTCGGATGCGTATCCCCCGATAAACACATCCTCTATACTCCTGTAGCCTAATGCATGGTTGGAAAGAACCTGCAATATTTCCGCTTCTCCGTAGACGGAATCAAAGTGGCCGTTAAAATCCCTTGCTCTTGGAACCGCTTCTTGGAAGTGTTGGTAAGCGTACTCGTAGACTCCGGGCGTAGGCCAGTAGACTTCATCAAGCTGTAGTTGGGCGTATTCCGAGATATGTACAACGGGGATAACACCCGAGGCACACGTGCCTACCTTGAGGTCAAACAACCGCCCTAACGCATCATAACGCCTAGCGCGCACGGCACCTGTGCTTAATGCATTCAGAACTAGGGCCGCAACGTACAGACGTTCGGGACCGTACAACCTTGGGTCGTTTGGTGGCGTCTCAGCGTGCAAGATATCCTGTAGCTTTTGATGCCATTTCAGAAGCTGGGATAGGTCCATACTCTGTCCGGCAACAAAAGCGTTGTGCACGAGGTAGGTTGATTCCTCTGCTAACCGTCCGAGAACAGACGTCAACTCCTTGCGCATTCCGTCCTGACTTAGAAAGCCGTGGTCAAGGATGATCTGTTTTCGAGTATGCGTGACATTCATGCGGAGAAACTCCGTGTGGTGCCAGGGCATTCAGTTGTAGATCGGGTGACGATCCTGCATGGGCAACTGCCCAGTTACCATATGCAGTGTCTACGACCATTGTAACATCGATATATGGTATATGGGTGATCTGTCTATATACGGATCTCGGCAGGCAGAAATCTGGGTTATCAGATGGTGTTATTGATTGCCCTAGCAATTCGCCATTGACGATACACTAGCCACCCCTCACCGATACCCCGGCCCCCTTCCCCGCTCCCACGCATGCGCTCGCGCCACTTCTTCATCTAGCTCTACGCCCCAGCCGGGTGCGGTGGGGATGTCTAGGAGGCCGCCGTTGTGGAAGGTTAGGGGGCCGTGGGTTAGGTCGTCTTTCCAGGGGACGTCGTCGATGTCGATTTCGCAGATGCGGACGTTGGGGATGGTGGCGCAGAGGTTGATCGCCTGCATGGTTGAGAGGTGCGAGTAGTAGTTGTGAGGTGCGACGTTTATCTCGTGCGATTCAGCCAGCATCGCAACGTCGCGGCCGCGGGCGAAGCCTTGCCAGGGCACGTCGATCATGGCGACGTCCATTGCCCGGGCGGCGAAGTAGGGGCGATAGTCGCGGATCGTAAAGAGGTTTTCACCCGATGTGATGGTGCAGCTGGTGCTGTCTTTCACCTCTTTGAGACCGTCTACTTCGTACATGTCGATCTCGACCCACATCATGTCGAACTGCTCTAGAACCTTGCATATCTGCTTGGCCGCCTGCGGTTTGACGTTGAAGTTAAGGTCTAATGCGATCTCAACGTCGGGTCCAACCGCTTCTTTGAAGGTGCCGATGTACTTTTCGACGTGTCGCAGCAGCGCTGGCGTAATGGTCTGATCGGACGCGCCGGTGCCGAAGCCATAGCCGTAGCCGAGGTTGTCGTCATCGAAAAAGATGATGTTGGTCTTGAGTGCCCGGAAGCCGCGTTCTTTCACCTCCTGTCCCAAGTCGGTTACGGCTGAGAAGGAGTCCATGGGTGGTGTGCCGATCAGCTCATGGTTGCGGGAACGCGACGAGCCGCAGTGCGACCAGTAGACCTGTTGCCGCGTACGCGTCGGGCCGCCGAAGAGGCTGTGCACGGGCAGTCCGAGTGCTTTGCCTTTGATGTCCCAGAGCGCCAGTTCGACGCCGGCTATCGCTTTAGCCGCGATGCCGCCGGGCGACTGTCTTGCCATGCGATACATGTCCCAGTAGCGCGCTTCCACTGCCAACGGGTCCTGTCCCAGCAGTATCGGCTCGAAGTCGGCTACCGTGCCGATGATCCCGTACGGATTGCGTCCGTCCGACATCTCGCCGTAGCCGGTGATTCCCTCATCGGTTCGCACGGCGCAAAACTGCCACGGACGCCAGCCGGCGTCGACTACGAAGGTTTCGATTTCGGTGATTCGCACAACGTATCTCCTCTTTAGATTGAGCGCTGGGTAGTAGGTTATCGAAAGATGCGGCGTTTCAATCGTATTGTTGGCGATAATAGTTTGTATCGACAGACGCGCAAATCGGTCCCAAATGCATCCGCGACCTTAGTATCCATGACCTCAGATAACCCCATCGCTGACGATGCCGACAACGGCTACCTGCCGGAGATGTTCGATGCCGGCGCCACTCTTGATCGAGTCACCAAGGTTCGCATCGCCGAGTCGGTCAGCACGATACTAGCCGCGATCGGGCCTGACAATGTCGATGAGCAGGGCACCGCAAGGACACCGATGCGGGTCGCCGAGATGTTCGACGAGCTGCTCAGCGGATACACCATCGACCCGGAGCAGCTTCTGAACGGCGCCCTGTTCGATGTTGAATACGATCAGATGGTCGTAGTCAAGTCGATAGAGTTTTACAGTCTCTGCGAACATCATCTGCTACCCTTTTACGGTGCTGCGCACGTCGGCTACATACCCGATAAACAGGTGATTGGACTATCGAAGATACCGCGCATCGTCGATATGTTTGCGCGTCGTCTGCAGGTGCAGGAGCGCATGACGCAGCAGATAGCGGAGTTTTTAGACGATCTGATCAAGCCCAAGGGCGTCGGCGTGGTTGTGGAAGGTACGCACATGTGCACTGTCATGCGGGGCGTGCGGAAGCAGGACGCGCAGATGGTCACCAGCGCGGTGATGGGATCGTTGCGCAACAATATCGCCACCCGCGACGAGTTCATGGATCACCTGCGCAACACTTCGATCTAGTCTTTCAACCGCGCCCGACGATGGCCGTATAGCAACTCCAATGAACATCGAAGGTGCCACTGCGATCGTCACCGGTTCCGGCAAGCGCATCGGCCGCGCGCTGGCATTGGCACTCGCCGCGCAGGGATGCAGTGTCGCCGTGCACTACAACCGCAGCGCGCGCGAAGCATTGGAGACGCGCGATGCTGTCCGCGAACTGGGAGCGCAGAGCTCAGTCTTTCAGGCCGATCTTGCATCGGCAGAGCAATGCCGCAGACTGTGGGAGGGTGTTGTGAAAGAGATGGGCGCGGTGCCGCAGATCGTCGTGAACAATGCATCGGCATTCACCCGCTCACGCCTCAACGAAATCACCCCTGACGACTTCGATAGGGTAATGGCAGTCAACGTTCGTGCGCCGTTGCTCCTGGCGCAGATGCTGGAGCGAGACCTGCCGCATGATGTGACGGGCAAGATAGTGAACATCAACGACCGGCGCCGAGTATACAGCTCGCGCATTCCATACGGCGTATCGCGCGTCGCGCTCAGCGGTTTGACCAGATCGCTCGCCGTCGCGATGGCGCCGCGTATTCAAGTGAATGAACTGAGATTGGGCGTCATACTGCCGCTGTCGGATGATGCATCGGGCAACGAGCAGTCGCCATCGTTGGCAACGTTAGGTCCGGCGCAACGGATGGGCACGCTGGAAGAGGTGCAGCGAGCCGTCATCAGCCTCATCGAAAACGACTATCTCAACGGCGTCTCTTTGTCTGTAGACGGCGGACTCAGCGCCGTCGATTGATGCGTTCAGATTCGTCGAATTCTGCATAGAAACTTGCAGAAGCGACGGGTTGGTTATAATATTTGCGCGCGTAGGGTTTTGTAGCAGAGCGTAAATCGATCATCTAAATATCTAGTGCTGTTTGAAATGCAGAAGACGCTGGTCACTATCGACGGTCAAATCGGCTCTGGAGCCTTTGATGTCGGCAAGCGAATCGCCCGAATGTTCGGATGGCGATATTTCGACCGTGCGCGACTGCCCGGCTATCCCGGCTACCCAGAAGATGTAGCCGACACCGTGCCCGAAGCCGAGTTCTCCGACCGAATGTGGGTCTGGATCGAACGTGCCGCATCATACTTCGCAGTTGGCGCGGCTGGCGATGACCCACTGCTACAAGGCGCCGCCGACATTCACCGCCCTCTGACGTGGGACACGAATGGACCATCCTCTTCCAACCTGCTCGACAGCGCTTACGACCTGCATCAAGTGGCTAAAGATGGGAACGTTGTGATTGTGCATCGCGCCGGGGCCGTTGAATTGGCGGAGATTGCGGAAGTGTCGAGAGTAGGCGTTTTTGCCGATTGGGACGACCGCGTGAGCCGCATCATGGAGCGCGAAGGTCTCAGCAACATATCTAGCGCCGAGCGCGTCATCGCCGATCGCGAGACGGCGCAACGCGACTACTTCTTCAAGGTGCACAGCGCAGATCCGGAAGATCCCGGCATATACGACCTGGTGATCAACACCTCGCACAAGAACATCAGCATGGCCACCTTGGAA
Organism: Dehalococcoidia bacterium; assembly: GCA_965200065.1. Taxonomy (GTDB): domain Bacteria; phylum Chloroflexota; class Dehalococcoidia; order Lucifugimonadales; family Lucifugimonadaceae; genus Bin127. Next base: position 80,313 of record CBDATF010000001.1, read on the forward strand.
GTATCCCGCTACCTGAAACAGCATGGCGATCGCGTCGCCGCTTGAGCCGCATGTAACATCCGGTGAAAGTGCTATGAGACTTGATACCCACATCGTGCAGCACTACATGCACCGCCCGCCGATAACGGTGCATCTTGACGACACGGTTGTAGATGCTGCGAAGGTGATGATACTGCGCAACATCGGCGCGGTGATAGTAGTGGACAATGAAGGTCGCCTGTGCGGCATCGTTACTGAGCGGACTTTCATGCCGCAAGAGGACTTGGTGCCTTTCATGCGTGGCACTGCAACTCGATTGATGGGCGCCGATGTCGGAGCCGAGACTATGACGGGCTATTACGATGCCATCGAGAAGGTTCGCGCCAAGCGAATGTCAGAAGTGATGGACAGCGAGCCGCACTGTGTCGCGCCCGACTCGACAGTTGAAGACGTTATCAGGATCATGTCGACCACGGGCCGGAACCACGTGCCGGTGGTGCAGGACGGCAAACCCGTCGGGATGATGGCGCGCCACGACCTGCTGTGGCTCTTCAGCGAATAGGCGTCATACAGCAGAGGGCAAGATGCCCTCAGACATCATGCCTTCGGCTTCATGCAGGTCTTTGTGGCTATCGACCGAGATCCAGTGTGCATTTGACCGCAACGCGCGCATCTGCCCCTCGCTGACGACTTGCGGGAACGTAGTCGTCTCGTGATCTCCAAGGTCCGGTAGCGCGGCCTCAATATCACGTTTGAAGACGTAGATGCCACCGTTTATCCAGAACGGCAGCTTGGTCTTCTCGGCGAAGCTCGTGACTACGTCGTCATCGGCTATATTCACCACGCCGAACTCGCTGACGTACGGTATCAGCGTAATGGCTATCGCGGCATCGAACTGCCGCCTCAACTGCACTAAGGGCGTCAGCGACTGATTGGTCAGCACATCGCCATTGACGACGACCACATCGGCGACGTCATCCGGCACCAGCCGCATTCCTTGTTTCACCGCCCCGCCTCTGCCCAGCGGCTTATCTTCGGGCGAATAGTGGGCTCGAAAACCGAATTGCGAACCGTCGCCAAAGTGCTCCTCTACCTGCTCCGCCATATAGCCCGTCAGGAACACGATGTCGGTGACACCGTTAGCCGTCAACCAGTGTGCCTGATGCTGAAGCAGGGGTACGCCGTTGACCGGTACCATCGGCTTGCAGATGCTGTCAGTCAGAGGTTGAAGACGCTCGCCACGTCCTCCCGCGATTGTGAGTGCCCACATGTAGAGTTCTATCTTACAGTTTGGGCACGGTAGCCATCAGTTCGAGTTCAGCCACTCCCAACAAGCGTCGATCTCGTCGTCGGACATCGGTTCCTGCACGACGATAGAGGGTGATGCCGATTTGCCGTCCGTTCCGTCGCCCATCCACTTGGGCCAGGCGACGATGGAATTATCGAACTCTGCGCGTGAAATCTCCAGGTCGGACGTTCGCCACCTCACCTTGCACTGATCCAGCCATCCGGTGAGCGTCTCCGGGCTCTGCTGAGTGCGCCACGCGATGATGACGGCACCGAGAGCACAGGTCTCGCCATGTATCCAGTACTTATCGTTTGCAATCTCGATGGCGAAACAGTACGCATGGTCTGCGCCGGGCGCGCGTTCATCTCGCACTACCGAGTCGTCCCGCGCCTGAACGGCGTTCATGATTACCTCGACGGATGCTGGCGTCAGCTCGCCATCGTCATCTAACGTCGGAGGAAAACCGGTGACTATCTCATCAAACAGTGTCAGAGCCTTTTCGACGGCCGCGTCATCTACCGGGTCGGTCTTGCCCAGCTCTGCGTTCCGGCGCCACTCAGAGATGCCAGCATAGCCGCACAGCACATCGCCAAGTCCGGCCGTATTCAATCGTTCCGGCGCGCGCAGCACCACATCGTAATCGACCAGCACATATTCGCAGTTGACGACTGCCAGCTGTCCGATGATCTGCCGTCCATCCCAATCGGCGACGAAGCCGTGAATTATGGCGCCGGTCGAGACTACGGTGGGCACTTGAACCAGCGGCTTGCCTTTGCGATGGGCGACCAGTTTGGCATGATCAAGCGCCCGCCCGGCACCCATGCCTACGACCAGATCGATGTCGTCCGGCAACGAGTCTGAAACTTCGATCAGATGCGTTCGATCTAGCCACTCGTTGAAACCGACGCCGGCCGGTTCATGATCCAATTCGTCTTTCGTCGCTTCCCATGCTGATGGAGTAGTTATGACTACATATTTGCCCCATCCTGCAGAATCGGCTTTCAGCAGTCCGTGTCCGAAATGAATATCGTAATCACGTGCGGGTCTCATCTCTTGCATCGCGCCCTCTCAGTCTCAAGAAGTTTGCCTCGTCAACAAGGTTACCCTATAGGTTCAACTGCATCGTTAAATCGGTGTGTCGATGCTCTTCACAATTTCCGCGAAGTTGTGTGTCTAGAATCACAGTCAGTCCTATGTTTAAGCAGTGGTGAAACGAAAGCCTGGTGAACTCAGAAGAATCCAATGACGCGACCGATGATTCTATTGGCGCTCAATTTAAGCAGATCTCCGGAAAACAGTGGCTCATCGCCGCCGTCGTGCTGATCGCGATACCGATCATCAGCTATACCGGAGCGTTCTATCTATATCCGTACATTACCGATCAGTTGGAAGGCGGCTCTCCGATTGAGGGTGTGCTGGCTGAGTATGGCGTATCTGAAGATGCCGAGACACAGCTTTTGACCGTCAGACGCGGCGATCTTGTCAACTCGGTAGCCGTCAACGGAAGCCTCGAATACGCCAACCGCGAGCGATTGAAGTTCGGACTGGCCGGCACCGTTAGCACGGTGAACATCGAAGAGGGCGACTTCGTCAATGAAGGTGATGTCCTCGTATCTCTCGACAACGAGTCGATTGTCGCGGCCGAGCAGAGCCTGCAAAACGCAAATGTGGCGTTGCAGGATGCACAGGAGAGATTGGACGAGTTAATAAATCCCGCCGATCAACTAGTCGAAGAGGCGAGATTGAAGGCATTGCAGGCCTGGCAGAGCCTTGAGGATAGTGAGGATAAACTCGACAACCTCACCTCTCCCTCGCCCCTTGAAGTTGCCAATGCTGACCTGGCAATAGTCCAGGCGCGCCAGACGCTGGATGATCTGAGGGCACAATTGGACGATCTCGAGACGCCATCCAATCTTGCCATTCAAAACGCCGCGCTCGCCGTCTCGGAAGCCGAAGATAAACTGCGCGCATTGTGGGATGAGCTGAGCGAGTTGACCACGCAGGACGATACCGATTTGGCGAATGCCAACCAGATGGTCGCCCAGTCAGCAAAAGACTTGGCAGATGCTCAAGACGCGCTGAGCGAGCTCGAAGCGGTAGATATAGTTGGCATCAATCAAGCCGAGCTAGACATCGACAAGGCACGTCTAGGCGTGGAAACTGCCGAGGCCGCGGTGATTGATGCCGAGATGGCCGTGCTGGATGCTATCGCTTTGGCAGATGATGTCAACTTCACGTCCGAGAAGGTCAAGCTGGAGTCCGATGTAACCGCGGCACAGTTGGCCCTGAAGACGGCTGAGGACAACTATAGCGACGCGTCTGAACCGGCCGACCAGGATGCCGTTGCCGATCTGAAGCAGCAGATAGAGGACGCTGAATGGGACGTATCGGCAGCCCTGATAAATGCCGAAAGATCGGCCATCGACATCAACGCTGATGTTGAAGCGCGCAAGCAGGCATGGGAAGATGCGCGCGCGGTTTATCAGGACGTGTTCCAGAAGTGGCTGGGGATGGATCCCTACATCTTCGACGAAGAGCTGTCGCCGGATGAGATATTCACCAAGATAGGCGCATCTCTAAAAGAGATAATGACTTCGTCCAACAGCGATGGCAGTCTATTGACGGACCGATACAACACGAACGCGAATCTGCTGGTTGACGATCCTGACACTGCCTGGGACGAAGTAGTGGTTGCTGTATGGTCCGAGTTTTTCTTGGGCGAACTGCGTTTCGAGTGCACCGAGCTGGGAACCGGCATCACCCCGGACTGTGTCAATATCGAGTTTGAAAACGCCTGGGACGACCTGCAAACGAAGTCGGATGCCTACCGAAAGGCGACATTGAACCAAGAGTTGAGCATCGCCGACTCTGAAAACGCGGTAAATGCCGCGCGTAGCAGAGTGGAAGACTTGGAAGAGCAGCTTGCAGAGCTGTCCGAGCCAGCCGATGATGAAGTGCTGGCAGACCTCATGGCAAAGCTAGAGCTTGCGCGGGTGTCCGTTCTCAACGCCCAGGATGCCCTGCAGAGATTCATGTCCACATCCGCGGCCCGGCAGGAAGAGCTAGATCACAACATTGAAGTTGCCGAACAGCAGCTGACGGTCGCACGGCTGGACCTTACGGTGGCAAATGACAAGGTAGATGATGCGGTGCAACATCTGGCAGATCTGCAGAAGGGCGCCGATAGTGTAGATGTCGAGCTGGCATCGGCACGCGTGAAGACGGCTGAGATAGCGGTACAAGATGCTGAACAGGCACTTGCCGACTTAATCGCGGTGGAAGAAGACACAATCACACTCGTCGAGCAGCGCATCGAGACGGCCGAAGCTGACCTTGCCGATAAGGTTGAGCTGCACCGTGAGATAGCCACGCCGGACCAGGACGAGGTGCGGCTCGTGAATCAGCAGATCATCGTTGCCGAGTCGGACCTGACGGATAAGCAGGAGACGCTTCAGAACCTTATCGATCCCGATCCAGAAGCGATTGCATTGGCCGAGCAAGAGGTCGTATTGGCACGTGTCAACCTGCAATCTGCAGAAGATGACTGGGATGCACTAGTGAACCCAGATGCCGCTACTGTCGCATTGCGGCGGGCTGAATTGGCGACGGCGCGCGAGGCTTACTCAGATGCAATATTAGCGGTCGATAGCGTGCAGATAATCGCACCGTTCGACGGTGTCATCTCCCTGCTTTCAGTCGAGTCCGGACAATCGGTCAATCCACAGACAACGGTAGTGGAGATAGCCGACTCTTCGATTGTGGAAGTGTCGGGAACTGTTGATGAGATAGATGTGCTCTTCCTGCAGGTTGGCGATACGGCGAGCATCTCGCTTGAAGCCCTTGGCGACGAGCAGTTGGTGGGACGCATCAGTTCAATCGCCGCGTTCGGCGACAACGCCCAGGGAGTAGTCACCTATCCCGTAACAATTCAGACCGAGCAGCCGGACGATGTCTTACTGCCAGAAGGCTTGAGCGCCGTTGCAGAAGTCATCATCCGCGAGCAATCCGACGCGCTCCTAGTACCGATACAGTCGTTGTTCGGCTCGGTGAACGATCCGATACTACTCATTTCCAAAGACGACGGCACTTTAGAGCCGCGCAGTGTGAACATCGGCATATCTGACGACTTCTGGAGCGTTGTAGAGGACGGCGTTTCGGAGGGCGAGACGCTGTTGATGACGGTTGTCGGTTCCGACACCAGCCAGTTCAGCGGCTTCAGAGCGATCAGTTCGTCCGTGCGCTTCGCCAGCGGCCCGGGCGGCCCTACGGGCGGTAGATGATGACACAAGCGGTCAACAGTCCGGCGCATGATGCCGATATGAAGTCTTCGAACGACGTTGCTGAACCGGTAATCCTCTTTAACGGCATCAGCAAGATCTACGACATGGGCACGATACAGGTGCACGCATTAGACGAGGTTTCGATGCAGATCGGTGCTGGTGAGTTCGTGGCGATAATGGGCGCGTCCGGCTCTGGCAAGTCGACACTGATGAACATCCTTGGATGTCTGGATGTGCCCACGACCGGCAGCTATCATCTCGATGGCGAATCGATTGCCGAACTGTCCGCAGACCGCCTCGCCGATATCCGTAGCCGCAAGGTCGGGTTCGTATTCCAGACCCACAACCTGTTGCCGCGTCTAACGGCGTTGGGCAATGTTGAGCTGCCGATGATGTACGGAAAGTGGCCGCGCCGCCGCGAACGTGCAGAGCAGGCCCTAGCTCTGGTCGGACTGGCCGACCGCATGGATCATCGTCCGACGGAACTGTCAGGTGGTCAGCAACAACGCGTAGGCATCGCCCGCGCACTCGTCAAGGATCCTGCCATTCTGCTCGCCGATGAACCGACCGGCAATCTGGACACTACGAATTCCCAAGAGATACTGCAACTGATAACCGACCTCAATCGCGACAAGGGCATCACGGTCGTAATCGTCACCCATGAGTACGACATTGCGGCGCGGGCCGGTCGAGTGATAACGCTGCGCGATGGACGAGTGGTAGAGGACACTCTGAATTGATGCGATGTCGCCAATAGATATCATCCGCACATCGATCTACTCACTGACCGCGAATCGTCTGCGCGCCGCACTCGCATTGCTCGGAATCGTGTTGGGCGTCTGCTCCGTCATTACATTGATGTCGATAGGACGTGGCTCAACCGATCGCATCACGGAGCTGATACAGGGGCTGGGTAGCAATCTGCTCACCGTAGTCGCGAATGGCAATGGCGAGCTGCTTACGCTTGACGATGCTGAAGCGTTGCGAAACCCGCTCTACACCCCCTCTATCAAGTCAGTCGCTCCCCAGATCAGCAACTTCGGCATCTTTCAGACTGGCAACAACACTTCATCGGCACCCATCAGCGGCGTGACGCCCGAATTTCTATCGGTCCGCAACTTGAGCATGGGAACCGGTACCTTTATTGGCGCACCGCATATCGACAGCCGCGCCGAAGTGGTGGTGCTAGGTGCGACGCTGTCTGAAAACCTATTCGGCAACCAGGACCCGACCAGCGCGCTGTTGCGTATCGATGGACGGCGTTTCCGTGTAGTCGGAGTGCTCGCGCCGCAGAGCGGTTTTGGGTCGTTTGACGACCAGGCGCTGATACCGATAACGACGGCTTACTACCGATTGTCGGGACAGCGCACCACTTCCGGAAGCATAAGCGTCGACCAGATAGCGATACAGGTGCGGGATGTGGAGCTGGTCGATCAGGCGATTGAGGAGATCGAGACGGTACTTCGCTTGAGTCATCGCATCACCGAGGCGGACGACTTCACGGTGATAAATCAGCAGGAGATTTTAGAGACGTTTGACGAGGCGAATCAGACCTTGGTCGTATTCCTCGGCACCGTTGCTGGCATCTCGCTCCTCGTCGGCGGCATCGGCATCATGAACATCATGCTGGTGTCCGTCACTGAGCGCACCCGTGAGATCGGCATCCGGCAATCGATGGGTGCGAAACGCAGAGATATCATCGCCCAGTTCGTGACGGAGGCGACCCTTCTGACCTTTGGCGGCGGCATAATCGGCGTCATTGTAGGTGTCGCGCTCGCGCTGGCGATAGACGGCCGCTTCCTAATCGGCACCGAATGGTCGACCCGCGTCACCACCAACATACCGATACTTGCGCTCATCGTCTCCATCGTAGTCGGACTCTTTTTCGGCATCTACCCGGCCGTTCGCGCAGCCCGTCTCAACCCCATCGAAGCCCTGCGCTACGAGTAGAGAACCAGCCCCAAGACAGGATAGTCAAAACAGGATTGCAATATGAAAAACCCCTTCATCCTCCTACTGATAGTCGTTGCCGTACTTGGCGTCGGCATCAGCGTCGCTACCGTCATATTCCTCGCGCCGAACGAAGCGGATCAGACCGATACGATAGCGGTGGCATCAGAAGCGGATCTGCCCACTCCGAGTGCGCGCAACCAGGCCCTTCAGAATGATTCAGATGGTTCCGATAGTTCTACTTCGATCTCTAGCGCACCGGATGAATCGACGACTGAGAGACAAGCGGTTGTCGTTGTCGAAACCACGTCGGAAGCCGAAGTCATTTCTGATAGTGCCGATGCTGAAGAAGCATCGGGACCGGCGGCCGGGCGCGGTGGAGCGGGTTTTGGCGGCGGACCAGGTGGACCGGGCGGTCGCAACTTCCAAGCGATACAGGAAGCGTTAGAGAACGATCCTGAAATCGCCGAGTTGATAGAGCGGGCACAGTCCGGGAATCTCACGCAAGCGGATCAGGAGCGCCTGCAGGAACTGATGCAGGAAGCGCTCGCCGAAGCCGGAATCGAGATACCACAGGGCTCCGGCGGTGGACAAGGACTGGCCGGTGCACCCCCAGCAAACGGCACCATTGCCAGCATCGACGGCTCAACCATTACCTTCGCCAGCATCGACGACAGCGATACGACGACCGAAGTCCAAGTCAGCAACGAAACGACCTTTACGATAGTCAACCAACTCGAAGTCTCTGATCTGAGTGAGGGCGATGAGGTGTTCGGCACCGTCAGAAGAGGCGAAGGTGGTGCCATACTCATCATCACGCTCTCCATCATCCCAGAGGACCAAGGCGGGGGCTTCGGTATCGGACGCGCCTTTGCCGGACCCGGCGGTGGCGGCGGTGGCGGCTTTGGCGGTGGCGACGGCGGTCCGACTGACGTGTCTGCCATTCGAGGCAGCATAGCCGCGATAGAAGACGACATGGTGCATGTAGAGACCACGCAAGGCACTCTCCGTCTTACCGCCAACGAAGATACGCTCATCACATCAACATCTGACGGTACGCTGTCCGACCTTTCAGAAGGTATGATTGCCATAGCCATCGGTCCGCAAGAGGACGGCGTAACCCAAGCGCGGAACATCACCGCCGGCCCGGAATCGCTCCTCAGAGGCGACGCGCCGGCCGGCTTCAGAGGCACGAATCGCCGCGGACAGGGACAGCAGACGCCGTAAGTCGGTACTTCCCGTCTTTTGCACAGCCAGTCGAGACAGAACTAACCATGCCCGAGTTGCCGGAGATCGAATCTATCCGTCGATATCTGACCAAGAGCGGCATTGAGGGACGACGTATCAAACGTGTCGAAGTTGGATGGGCCGACAGTGTCGCCGCACCAGCAGGCGATGTTGAAGAGTTCGCAAACTCGGTATCCAATCGACGCATCGGCACTCTAGGGCGGCGCGGCAAGTATCTGACGGCACCGCTGTTCGATGCTCACGACAACCAGAACTATCTCGTGTTGCACATGGGCATGACGGGTTCACTGCATGTTCGGCGCGCGGAAGAGGCATCGGTGCGATACCGCAGGGCGGCAATCTATATGGACGACATGCGTCGTATTGAGTTGAACGACTCGCGTCGCTGGGCACGGCTATGGGCGATTGATGATCCAATTTCAGCAATGCCCCGCCTCGGACCAGAACCCTGGGATCTGACGCCCGCTGAGTTTGCGACACGCGTGCGCGTCAAACGCGCGCGCATCAAACCGGCCTTGCTAGACCAGTCGCTGGTCGCCGGCGTCGGCAATATCTACGCCGATGAATCGTTGCATCGCGCCGGAATATCGCCGTTGCGTCGATGCAACCGCATCAGTGCTGCCAGACTTCACGATCTGCACGGTCGCATCGTAGACGTGTTAGATCACGCCATCGAGTTCATATCGTCCCATCCCAGCGAGGATGGCAGTCCGTACGTAGTTGACGCGCACGACGAACGAATGCGTATCGCACGCAATTCAGAGTCTCGCTGCCCCGACTGTACTGCGGCCGTCACGTCGCGACGGATCGGCGGTCGCACCGCGTACTACTGTTCCGTCTGCCAGCGTTAGCATCGTTTCAGCATGTGACGCGATCGCGTTCATAGGCGCGTGTATCACCTGACTTCAGCGTAGCATTGTAGCCATGACACTCAATATGGCTATAGTCGGTGCTGGTGGCATGGGGATGCGCCACGCCATGGGTTACATTGCACTGCGACAGTACTTCGACGACGTTCAGGTAGTTGCCGTATGCGACCCGCACATCGAATCGGCCCAAGCCGTCGCCGATGCCATCGCCGAGTCCACGCCCGAAGCCCCAAAACCATTCCGCAGTCTGCACGAAGCGATGGAAACGTCCGATGCGCCGCTCGATGCCGTCGACATCGTCACCAGCACGCCGATGCATCACGTCCTGGCTATCGAAGCGATGGATGCCGGTCTGCATGTGATGGTCGAAAAGCCGATGGGTTTGTCTCTTACCGCCTGTCGCTTAATGGCCGCGTGTGCGGAACAGACTGGTCGCACCCTCGCCATCGCTGAGAACTTCCGACGCGATCCCATGAATCGATTGGCAAAGGCACTGATTGACGTCGGTGCGATCGGAGAGCCGTACTTCGCGCTTGACTTCTCCATCGGTAGTGCCGGTGGCGGGGTGATGCACAGCACCGTGTGGCGCGCGCGGAAAGACCAGGCCGGAGGCGTAGTCCTCGATGCCGGCGTGCACAACGCCGATCTGCTGCTCTACCTGATGGGCCCAGCTTTGCGGGTGTATGCAGAGACCGACGTTAAAGATAGTCAGCGCGTGATGCGGCCGATGTCGGAGCAGGCGCCCGGACTGTCGGCGATGTATATGCATCGCAGAGAAGCCGGCGGCGAGACCGTGGGCGCCGCCATCGAGCAGGACGCGGTAGATACCGCAATGGCGTCGATACGCTTCGCTTCCGGCGCCATCGGACAGATGATAATCACCGATGCGTCGCACGGATACCATCTGGGCGATGCCATCATCGCCGGAAGTGAAGGCACCCTCTACCGCCCGCCGAGCCGGAGCGGAACCGGTCCGCGCATCGTCACGAGCAACAACGCAACCATCGAAGCGGATGCGTTGCTGGAGCTGGTCCCAGATTTTGAGTTGGACGATGTGACATCTGCACTCTGGGACGGCAAGCGGCGCATGCACTCCTACTCGATGGGCTTCAGGTCGATCGATGCCAAGATCATCGCCATCGAATACATGGATTTTGCCAATGCCATCAATACTGGCAACGCGCCAGAAGTCGGTAGCATCGAGGGTATGGCGGCACTAGCACTCGCCTACGGCGTCATGGAGTCGGGCGAAACGCAACAAGCAGTGCGTATCGACGATGTGATTTCAGGTGCATCGCGCCAGTTCCAGAGCGAAATCGACCGTGTAGCCGGTATCGTCGATTGCTGAAACGCACTGGCTTCGCCGTCTTCGGGTATCGCGAGTACCGACTGTTCTGGATCGCTGCCGCGTTCTCAAACATCGGCATGTGGACGCTCGTCTACGGCCGCTTATGGCTGATGCGCTCACTCACCGAGTCGGAGATACTGCTCGGCTCGGTAACTGCTGCCACGCTCGCGCCCGTGATGTTCCTCTCCATCTGGGGCGGAGTCGCCGCCGATGCCGTCAACCGACTGAAACTGTTGCGCTTCACCCGCGCGTTATTCGCCGTGGCCGGACTGCTTACCGCCGTGCTCATCGCGCTGGACATACTTGAGGTGTGGCATCTACTGGCCATATCAGCATTCACCGGCGCGTTGCTGGCGTTCGATATCCCGACGCGCGGCGCCATGGTCGCATCGCTGGTGCCGAAAGAGCAGCTGCCAAGCGCAATCTCGCTATACTCACTCGTCTTTGGCGGCGCGGCCATATTGGGACCATCACTGTTCCACCCCATCGTCACGGTCGTCGGCATGGAAGGGCTGTTCTTCATCGTTTCCGCATCTTACGTCTTTACGGTTCTGACGCTGATGCTCATGGATCCCTCAAGACACCGCGCAGCATCACGTGCAGACACCGCCGAAAGTGAGGAGATCGTAGGCGAGGACGACATCTCATCCCAGAGCGTCGTCCCTCGCGGTTCCAACTCTGAGTCGATAACTGTGAAAGCCAGAGCGCGGGTTCAGGACATGGTTGAAGGGGTGAAGTATGTCTTGAGCCAACCGGCGATAGCCGCCCTCATCGGCTACGGCATTCTCATCGGACTTCTCGCCACCCCGCTCGAAACCCTCTTGCCAGTCGTAACCGAAGAGATATACAAGGGCGACACTGCAACCTACGGTCGCCTGCTTCTAGCCATCGGCATCGGCGGTCTGATAGCCACCTTCGCGATAACGCTCATCGGCACCCGTGCCAAGCCGCCCCTATATCTAGCATTGGGCGGCACCGCCGTAGGCGTCTGCTACATCGCCTTTGCGGCTACCGATATCTTCACCTACGCGCTCATCATCGCCGGCATCGTCGGCGGACTGTCAGTAATCAAAGGCACCATGAGCACAACCGTAGTGCAGACCGTGACCTCCGACGCCTTTCGCGGCCGGGTAATGAGTCTCATGAACTTCACCTGGGGTGCCCAAGCCATCGGCGGCCTGCTAATGGGCACCCTAGCGGAACTCTGGGGCGCGCCAGTAGCCTTCACCTTCGCCGGCATAACCGCCATAGCCGCAACCCTAGCCGTTTGGACGCTGGCGCTGAGGCGGTTGTGAGGGGTGGGATAGACAACGATGTTTATGTTCACTCTCCATACGTGCCTGCCCCGCCCGACAAAGTTTACAAGATCGAAAATGTTCTCTGCAGCCCACCAGGTAACCACCTCGGGGGTATGGTTCGATAGATATAAGATAGAATGCGCTTCACAGCGGTCTTGCCGCTGTAGTTTCTAGCGTGTTGACTAGGAGCATGTGTCGTGCCGTCTACGCTTTTCATCGAGGCCTTCGGGCAGTTTTACCGAGTGCCGATCCCACAGCGGTCATAGATGCGGAGGAGGATCTATACAGTGTTTTCCGAGCGCGGGCGGAGTTGATGAGTTGGTCGACGATGTCGATCGACCGCCGCAGGTTGGTCTGGGACATGAACGAGGCTGCGTTGACCACCGGTACCAATGCTGAAGATCGGATTGGATGGGTACAGGTGGGACTGACTGAAGAAGTAGTGGGTCCGGCAATAACGTCGTTGGCGCAGACCTACGGTTGGGGAGAGTCAGCTTCCATAAGAGTCAGCTTCCATACAAGATAGAGGGGCTTCGTCGATGCAACGCTCAGGTTGGGCTGCGTTACCGGGAAACTGGCAACGCGTAGTCGACCCAACGATGGTATTGCCCGCGTTGCTCCAATGCTTTGATGACGCACTCAGCCGCTTTGGCGACATGGAACTGTCCAGTATCCAAGTTACAGCGTGTTTTCATCAGCCAGGGACAAAATCTTGTGATGGCGATCTTATTTCTGCGCTCAATTGGTTCAATACCACACGAAAGACTAAGACGGAAGCACTGATCGCGTTTGATCAGGAATTCCTTGGTGATGACACCAAGGACGAGTTGGTTGCACGTCTTCAAAGAACAAACACCGGGAAGTTCGAGTTTGGACCGGTGGTACCCATGCCTGAACAGCACTCGATCAAAATGTCGGTTGAGACACCGCTCATCTCCCTTGAACCCGCAGATTCTGGTCTAGGTGTTTTAGTAAAGCTACCTGAATGGACGGCAAGTGCAGTTGCATGGGCACTGGCAATCGTCATCGACGGTGCGTTCACATGCAAACCAGACGTGCGTGAATTTGCCGTGCGATTGACACGCGTTTAATGTCCGCACCATGCGCCCTCACCTCCATCACCAGCCTTGCATGGTCGCTGGGTCCCCATTGGCAGAGGCAGTTTACGGTGGGGTGGTGATGTTGCGATGGAAGCCGCGGGAGGCCCAGATGTGGTCAAGCTGAAGTTGCGCGGTTAGGGGCGAGGGCCCGGGGATGTGAGTGGGGCCCGCGCGCCCGCCATAAAGTAGACGGGTATCGCGAAGAGAAAGATGAATACGATCACCGACATGTTGAACCAGGCGAAGATATCGAGCTTCGATACGTCTTTGACGTACGAACTGGCGTTGAGTGAGTGATTGAAGATGTAGATGAACAGCCAGCAGGCCCAGAATGGCCAGGTCCATCGGTGCTTGTCGATTACTACGGTTGCGATGAGGGCGATGGTTGCGAGGGCTAGGATGGGCATCGAGAAGAGGATGGCATAGAGGTTGAAGTAGCCGCCAACATCAGGGTCGTACTCTGTGCCCCAGGCGAACGTCATGATGGCAAACGTGCACGCAAAGGCGGTTATGCCCAACTGTTCTGCACGATGCCGTTGTTCGTAGAGCGAGGTGCATAGATACCCGACCATCCCTAAGACTGCAGTAGCTCACCAGATCGTTAACCACGAACCGACTGCGCCGTCGAGCCGCAATCCGGTCAGTTCATGAAACGCCCACTTAGCCGCAATTGCAGGCACGATGGCGATTACGACGAAACCACCGACGCGCACCAACATGTACAACCGTGATGACGCCATGATGGTTGCGAGCAGTCGCGCCGCACGTCCTTTGCCCCGCATCAGGACCGGCTCCGGCTACCCCAGCATACTCAAAGCCGACTTGGTACCTGAACCAACGGACTGTGTAGGCGCAAAAAATCTGACGCTGCTCAATATCCATCCAAGCAAGTATGCCGTGACCATGTAGTCGATCGCGATAAACGTAAAACCCATCTCCATCGTGATCCATATCAGAGTCAGCAACGGACACATGCAAGCGGCAATGGCAAGTGCCTTCAACTCGGAGCGCAACATTCTGAACCTCAACAAGACTATGAGGGCCAGTCCGCCACACAAAGCGATGCAGATGAGCAATCCGGGCCACATCCCGAAAATGGATCCATCCCCTCGATCGTCAAACTTCACAGGGTCGGTCGAATTGAAATCCGGAAACAGTGCGACGACTAGACCGATTCTAAATACCAGCCATACTGTAAAGATGAAAATAGAAACATCCCGCCCGTGCAATCGCTTTGTAGAGTACCAATAAAGTGCCAATAACACAGTCGTTATTGCCAGCAACAGATTTGTCAAAACGGCTGAGAACAGTATTTGGAATTTGCTTATACCGATGTTTTCATGGAATATAAGCAACAGTATCAATATTGAAGCAACTGTAAGATATATTCCAGTGCTGAGTATTAAGACACGTCTGCAAAGACCGTTAGTGGATATAACGCGGGTAAAGTATGACCCGAGCATGTTATCTCGGAATTTAGCAAGCTGAACAATAAATATGAAAACCAAAGGGAAAAGAATACACTGAAGATGATGCCGTCCATCCAAATATCTTGGATTACCGACATTATCTCAGATCTGAATATTAAGAATTATAAATCTAAAATTCATCATTTCCCTCCCAGGAAAACGATCGCGATAGCATCTAGTAGATACTTTACCACGTAACCCATCAAACATCAACAGTTTGGCTTTTAATGGAGCGAATTGGTTGATTGAGGTTCCTTGAACCCTCTACGGCTCATCATCGCCGGCATAACCGCCATAACCGCAAGCTTGGCTGTCTGGGCGTTGGCGCTGAGGCGGTTGTGAGAGGTGTAATTGTTGCCGCGTGCTCCAAAAGTAGATGGGGATCGGGAAGAGAAAGATGAATACGATCACCGACATGTTGAACCAGGCGAAGATGTCGAGCTTCGATACGTCTTTGACGTACGAACTGGCGTTGAGCGCATGCACGAAAATGTAGATGAACGCCAGCAGGCCCAGAATGGCCAGGTCCATCGGTGCTTGTAGATGACTACGGTTGCGATGAGGGCGATGGTTGCGAGGGCTAGGATGGGCATTGTGAACAGCATGCCGTAAAGGTTCGCGTGTCCCTCACCCGATCGGTAGTCAAATTCCGAGGTCAAATTGAAGATCATGATGGCAAATACGCACAAGAATGTGACGATACCGATTTGTATCGCACGGTCTCGCTGCTCGTATAAGGAAGCGATGCGAACATGAGCACTCCGAAGTCCAGCGGCAACGTCCAGATAATCGCCCACGCTACGATCGAGCCGTTGAGCCGAAGCGCGAAACGTAGTGAAGTGCCCACTTCAAGGCGATTGCCGGCAAGATGACGACTCCGATAAAAATGATGGTGCGCAACAACGCAGATAACCGCGGTGAAGCGGCAGCCTCAGAAGACAATGACGCCTGTCCAGCGTCTTGAGTAGATTTCACGCCTAGCTCATCAAATATTCGCACATTGGACGGACGGAGTAGAGCACTCAGCATCCAGCCGAGCATAAACGCAGTGACCACATAGTCGATCGCCACAATCCAATAACCGGTATTCATCGCACCCCAAGTTAGGAACAGAACCGGACATAGCGAAGCAACGACGGCGAAGCCTCTGAATGCGGTTCGCGCACCTCTAAAGATCGATGCGGGCCGAATGTGAATAAGCCGGATAGAACGCAACAGTAACCAGTCCAATCATTCCTCCAAACACGGATCCGGTTTCAGGTTTAAAATCGGAGATGGTTCGCTCGGGATCTATAAAGAGCGGTATCACAAGAGCAAATCGAAGTATTATCCACACCACCAATACCAGCACTGAATATTGCGTTGATACAATCGTTTTGTCGAGTACCACCTAATGACCATCAGCACAGTTGTAATAGGCAACAAAAGATGAGTGAGATACACCACGATAGCAAAGCCAACGTCAGGTAAGTTTCTGAGCAATGCCAGTATCAACACAATGACAGCATTGACGATTGTGAGGAATATCAATATGCGATAACCGCGCTTGGTATGTACAGCACGGTTGATTGATGATGTTAGTGAAAGACGACTAGCACCGAAACGATAGTTGGAGAGCAAGAATACTCCCGGAAAGAAGATGTACAGTACCAGAATACTACACATCGAAGCGATTGTAATCGCGTAAACGATATCATTATGGAGTGCTAATTTGATATCTTACACTCCGTTGGGCAGTTAAATGAAATTGTTCTGAAATTCATCATTTCCCTCCCAGGAAAAACGATCGCGATAACATCTGGTAGATACTTGCCACGTAACCCATCAAACATCAACAATTTGGCTTTTAATGGAGCGAATTGGTTGATTGAGGTTCCTTGAACCCTCTACGCGCTCATCATCGCCGGCATCATTGGCGGACTGTGAGTAGTCAAAGGCACCATGAGCACAACCGTAGTGCAGACCGTGACCTCCGACGCCTTTCGCGGTCGGGTAATGAGTCTCATGAACTTCACCTGGCGTGCCCAAGCCATCGGCGACCTGCTAATGGGCACCCTAGCGGAACTCTGGGACGCGCCAGTAGCCTTCACCTTCGCCGGCATAACCGCCATAGCCGCAACCTTGACTGTCTGGGAGTTGGCGCTGAGGCGGTTGTGAGGGGGGTACTTGCATATGCGCTTTCTGCTGGCGATGGAGTGCCTAAATGCGACCGTACGCTAGAGAAGTAGGTCGGTATCGCGAAGAGGAAGATGAATACGATCAAGAATAGGTTGAACCAGGCGAAGATGTCGAGTTTCGACAGGTCATTGATGTATGAACTGCTTGAAAAGGCGTGTACGAAGATGTAGATAAAGAACCAACAGCCAGAATGGTGTTGTCCACGGAAGCTTGCGACCAATTATGGTCAAAATCAGATTCAATGGGCCTAGCACTAGGATGTGCATTGTTAGCACGAGCCCCAAGGAGTTTCCGTGAGTGTACATCGTGTGACTGTATTCGGAGCCTCGGTTGAAAATGAGGATCGCAAATGCGCACAAAAAGGCTGCAGTTCCAAGTTGTATTGCTCGTTTGCCTTGCTCATAGAAAGATGCAAACGCGAATGTAAGTAACCCCAAGCTTATGGCAACCGACCAGATTATCGCCCACGAGACTATCGAGCCGTCTAGGTGCAATTCGAATAAGTTGTGAAATGCTCACTTAAACGCGATGGCAGGCGATATTGCTACAACAACGAAGCCGATCGCCTGTACCATTTGTTCGACCCAACATAGTCGTCAAGACCGACCAACGCTGTGTCATCATTTCTTCGCGCGTTACTTGCACTATCTTTGTATCTTCGTGTTTCCCACGACCTATTTTGCCGTTTGAATAATGTGCCCGATCAATCTCCGGCCGATTGAGCGTACTCAGCAACCATCCTAACGCAAAAGTTGTAATTACATAATCGATAGTGCCCACACGAAATGGAGTTCCAGCATGCCCCATATCAAAACCAAGAGGGGGCTCAGGCATGCCGTGTATTCGAGCAATCTGGATATAATTGATGCTCTGTGAAATGCTAGTTTGACGAAGAAAACCGAAAACCCAAATAACATACATGTAACGAATATTCCGGTACGTTCGCCAAAGACCGGTCCGGGCAATGGTGGAGGAATAATCAATCCAGTGTTATACAAGAAATCAGTAAATACTAAACCAATCCGAAGGGCCAACCACACAACAATGACGAATACAAAAATATCTTGTCTATATCATCGCCTCAATGAATACCAAAGCATCATCATCAAAATAGTTGAGAGTGGCAAGAACCCATTTACTGCGAATATTGCAATATCGAATGGAAAACTATATATATCTTTTGGAAACTGGCCAGCGTATCCAAATTGCTTTGCAATCTCCTTGAAGAGATCGATGACAGCTTCATCTATATTTAAAAACAGTACCAAAACAGTTGCAAGCACTATATTGACGGCTGTAAGGAGTGTCAAGCGCTGAATAATTCGTTTATTACTTAATGACTTATCGGTTGTTGATGTAAAATATAAACGTCTAATTCTAGAAGGACGATTATCCCATAAGAAAATTGCCGGAATAACAGCGTAAAGAAAAATGACCCCAATTAACCAACAAGTTGTTATTGTAAGTACAATATCACCTCGAGGGTCTATTACCACGTTTATCTTCCCCTTACTCCGGTCTCGGTAACATCTGGTAGATACTTTACCACGTAACCCATCAAACATCAATGAATTGGTTGATTGACGTTCCTTGAAGCCTCGTGTAGATGCAGGTCCGAAACTCCCCCTGCATCTGGTCAGGCTTTCTGCTGACGACGACGGCGTTTACTCTCGTGGTGTTTTCTCGCCCTATGGCCGCCCTATCGCCCTCACGCCTAGCCCCTCTCCCGCTTTACAGCGGGAGAGGGGAACTTCTCATTGTGTTCATGATCACAGGGGACATCATGGTTGTTGTTCGTGCATCGGCATTGACGTTCACTGCAACCATGAACGTCATAGTGATTGAACGTGATAAGCAACGCCTTTTCATCGTCAGCAGAACGCGAGACCACAAGTTCCCCTCTCCCGCTGTAAAGCGGGAGAGGGGCAGTGGTGAGGGCGACGGGGGACAAAAGGGCGGGGAAACGTATGTATATAGACGTTCACTCTCGCGGAAGCCCCCTCACCTAGAATCCTCTCCCCGAGGGTGAGGCGTGTACGACGGCAGGTGCAACAACAATGAAGTTCACTGCGCGAATGAATTACGTTGCTGATGCACGTGCAATGGCGACGATGATCATGTTGCAAAGAGCATGTATGCCGATGCAAGAACAACAAAAATGAAGTTCACTTCAACCATGAACACCATCAGAAGTTCCCCTCTCCCGCTGTAAAGCGGGAGAGGGGCTAGGGGTGAGGGCCCGCGGAGTGCCCATGCGGCAGGCCTACCCCGCTTAGTTCATCAGCATCAGGACGAATTCGTCGCTGGCTTCGTTTTGGCCGTCGCTGGCGGTGATGGCTATGGAGAGGTCTTGCGAGGAGGCGTGGCCACCGGTTAGGGTGAGGGTGGTGCCGTTCCAGGTGCCGGTCACCTTGTTGCGGGCTATTTCGTTCAGGTTGCCGGTATTCATCTGTCCGGTGCGCTGGTGGGTACTGGTCACCTGCACGTCATACATCAGATCGTCGCTGCCGCTGAAGTAGTCCGATACGTCGAGGACGACGGTGTTGCCATTCGACACTGTTACATCGTCGAACTCATTCGTGAGCGACGGTCCTTGCGGTACCGGTTCAGGTGTGGGATCTGGCGCCGAGGTGAGAGACAGTGTGAAGTCGTCGCTGACAGTGGCATCGTCCACGCCAGAGGCGGTGATCTCCAGCGTCAAATCCTGCGCGATTGCCCTGCCGCCCGTCAGCGTCAGAACCGTCCCGTCCCGCGTGCCAGTCACCTTGTTGCGCGCGATCGCATTCAGCGCGCCCGTCTTCACCTTGCCGGTGGTTTGGTGCGTAGTCGTAACCCGTACCCAATAGGTGAGGTCGTCGCCGCTGAAGTAGTCGGCCACGTCGATTGACAGCATCGAATCGTGGTAGATGCTGGCGTCATCGAACTCCGCGTCCAGCATTGGTATCGCCGGAAGCGGTTCCTGCGGCGTGGCCTGCACCGTATCGCTCCAGAAACCCGGGTCATCATCGTCTTGCAAAGCGCGCACCCGGAATGAGTAGCTGATGCCATTGTCCAAGCCGCTGATGGTCGCCTGCGTGGCTCCGACAACGGTCTGGCTGTTGTCCGCACTCCACTCGGTGCCTTCTTGTGTCCAAGCGACTTCATGGCTCGGTCCCGACTCTGCAGACGCGCTTTGTCCGCCGGCGCTGGGTGGTTCCCAAGACATCTGCACCTGCCCGTTGCCGGCCGGTAAGGCATACGGCGTTCTCGGCGGCGCGCCCCACCACAGCCGCTCGTTGCCGGTCGGTGAGATCAGGTTCAAGTTCTCAGCTGCTTGCCCACAGGTATCTTCCGAAGGGGTGTACCAGGGCGAGCAGGCGCGCACTTGGAAGTCGTATTCGGTGTTCGGGAAGAACCGCTCCCGGAAGAGCAGGCTGGACTGATCGGGCTCCGACCAGTCGGACCAGTTGCTGTCCGCGCTCTTTTTGAATCTCGTCTGGTAGTCGAGATACTGGTTTGGCGTGTATACGTCATCGCTCAAATCGCTGTCCGGCGAGCTCCAGTGGTAGAGCAGTTTGGGACGCCAACCATCCCGAATGTCGAACGCTCTTTCTCCCCTGAGGTTATGCGGTTTGTACGGCCTGAGCACGGTATGCATCGCCGTCGTAGAGGTGCCGGGAGTCGTGGAGTAGGCGCGCACCTGGAAGGTGTATGTCCGGCCGTTCGAGAGCGGGTCGCACGCGTCCGGGTATCTGGGTGGATTGTCGCAAACCACTACGTCTCGGCTGGTGTATTGGCCGTTTTCGTCGAATTCAGCCGCCATTTCGGGCAGTCTGGATACCGTGAAACTAGTTTCATTGGCACCGCCGCTACCGCTATCGGGGATGTCGAGCCACTGTTGATAGCGGTTGAGATACGGGATGATGAAGCGCCACTGATACTTGGTGATGTGGTCGCCAGTGTGTGTGGACTTGCCCAACTGAGCGTCACTGATGGTGAGAGCATGCCATCGTTGTCGTACTGCATGACGTTAAATGACATCGGCGCGGGCGGGGGCTGACCGTACTGGCCCTTTACGACTTCTGAGGGACGGCCGGTAGTACCTGAATCGTAACCGCGCACGGCAAAGCAGTGCTCCGTGTCGATTGTCAGGTCGTCGTTGTCCGAGATGGTCATGGTATGTGCGAAGTTCTCGCCGGGGGTCTTTGGACCGAGAGTGACATCATGGCCGCGGTACTACCAGCCGGGAGTAGATGCGGCACAGTTGCCGTTGCTGTCTACTTCGGTGAAGCCGTAAAACCACGTGTTGACGGTGAAGCTGTAACCCCACTCGAGTATTGCCCCGTAGTCGACAGTATGCACCTTAAGGTCGGCGGGCACTTCTAGCGCGGGCGCGTTGTAGACACCATGTTGCGAGGGCGGACCATAATACGGGATGGCATCAGACTTGCCCGTAGCCCGGACCCGGAATTGATAGGTCATGGGAGCGTTTATATTTCCCGGAAGTCCGCGCACCTCAGTGCTGACCTTGGCGACGTCGTTATCGTCCGTGAACTTCACAATGCGCTGTTCGTCTATGGTGCCCCACTCGCTGTAATTAAAGTCGCCGATCTTATCTTGGAACTGCCATCCGAGAGTGTGACTGTTGGAATTATCGTCCCAGGTGAGCATCACGGCCCGGTAGCCCGATTCGACAACGGTGAAACCGGACGGGCGGCTTAAGAGCATGATCTTCACATCGACCGTATCGGTTTCGGCAAGATCGATGCCGCGGTCGGACGTGGTGCTCGGTTGCGAATCAGACATCTGAGTGTCCCAGCCGCCGGCAATCGTTTTGTAATCGATCTCTATGACGATATTGTTCAACGTCTCGATCGGTAACGCGGGCGTAGTCCGCAACAGGATGATGTCATCGTCCTTATTCTCGACTAGCTGGGTGATTTTGTACTTCTCATTTTTATAGTGAAACTCAGGTTCTCCCAACGAACCGACATCATCGAGGCTGTTTACTCCTTGGGTGAAGCCGACATAGTTTGACGGATCGATCTGGTATTGCCCCGCCGCCATCGTCGTGTCAAGCAGAACGTTCAGGTCGGCCGGCTCGGGAGTAGCCGTCGCTGTCGCCGTTGCCGTTGAAGTAGATTGAGGATGCGGTTGATTCGCCCCGCCAAACCCGGAATCGCGAGTTGAACCCGTAACGTGAGGGTCAGGAGGTGGAAGCGGTTGCGGAACCGGTGCTACCAGAGATAAGAGCATGGAATCGGTAGTGATGTCAGACGCATCGTCGATAAAAAAAACGGTTGCTATCGGGTGAGAAAGGAGTTGCGTGGGATACTTTTTCTGCCGTAACCCGTTCCAGCAGGAAGGTTGCAAAGGCCACTGTAAGGGCGATCAGAGAAGCAGTTGTCAGATGAGTCGTCCATCCGCTCTCTCTAATCGCCAGAACATTGGCGATAAAAACTGACATCTCGACACCCTCCTTTTACGATTTCCGTGCTTTGCATTGCCTCAAATGCATCATTCAAGCATTTATCAGACACAAGCAAACAATTTTAGCAATAAACCGCCGGAAATTCAATCGAAAATGCGGGAGAGGGGTGAGGACCCGAGGAGGTGCGGCGGGGCGCGCCAATCGAGAGTGATGATCATGTTGCTAAGCATGTCGTTATTGACTAGAAGGTTATCTCCCGCTCCGCCTCTACCTTATCGTCGTCGATTTCGAAGCCGAAGCCGGGGGCGT
Source organism: Dehalococcoidia bacterium (assembly GCA_965200065.1). Classification (GTDB taxonomy): domain Bacteria; phylum Chloroflexota; class Dehalococcoidia; order Lucifugimonadales; family Lucifugimonadaceae; genus Bin127. The sequence goes on from CBDATF010000001.1 coordinate 103,039, forward strand.
CGGAGACGGTCAGGTGGCCGTTGTTGAGGATGGGGCCGTTGTTTTTGTCGAAGAAGTAACCGAGCGCAGCGTGTTTGAGAAGCATCTCGACGTAAGGCGTGTGGATGGGCGACTGGGATGCTGACCAGGCCATGCCGACGGGAGTGACGCCTTGGTGCGCGATGGTGATGAGGTCGTACGCCGTCGCCATTGCCGATATCTTGAGCACTTCCGACAGTCCGCCGGCCCAGTTGAGGTCCGGCTGGATGATGTCGAGTGCCTCGGCATCCATGAAGCGCTTGAAGCCCCAACGCGTGTATTCATGCTCCGCGCCAGAGATGGGGATGTTCGTCTTTTCACGGATCTTGCGATAGGAATCGATGCGGTCTGGCATTGCCACTTCTTCGATCCATCGCGGCTGATACTCGGCAATCGCTTCGGCCAGTTTGACGACGTAGTTGACATCCATCGATTGCCAGCAGTCAAGCATGATGTCTACCTCGTCGCCCACCCTCTCCCGTAGCGTCTTTACCATCTCGATGTTCTTCTTCAGTCCCTCGTGTCCCGACATCGGGCCGTGTCGGAAGAACCACTTTTGGGCGGTGAAGCCGCGTTCCTTGACGGCCGCGGCGCGCTCTTTGACGAGTCCCATGTCCGTGACGTTGTGTCCGAGCATCGATGCGTATGCCGGCATCGACTTTCGGCAGGGGCCACCGATGAGCATGTATACCGGTTGTCCGAGCCACTTGCCTTTGAGGTCCCACAGGGCGTTGTCGAGCGCTGATATCGCCATCATCGGCTCGCCATGTCGCCCGTGAACCGAGGTACGATGCATGATGTCCCACAGGAACTCCGTCGCCAGCGGGTCGCGCCCGATGAGCAGGTCTTTCAGCTGCCATACGTGCCACGACGCGCCCGAAAAGCCCCCGGCGCAGATGCCGCTAACACCCTCATCAGTATCGATCTGCACAAACGTCTGCTCCACCTGATAGGTGGAACTGTCAACTTGCGAACCGCGTCCCGTGCGCTCCATGTCTTGCGTCCGAAACTCCTCGTAGATGTCGGTTGGTTGGAGCAGTCGGTCTTCAAAGAACGGCCCATCTACGGGCATGTGTCCGGTCAAGTGTCGCAGGCGAATGTCGGTTATCTTCACGGGATTCCTCGTCTTATATCTATAGGTCGATTGGTGATTTAGTGGTTCAGTGGATTCTAATGCCAACTGCTAGGTCAGTCATCGGGCGCCCAAGGAAAGGCGACCCATTCGTCCTCGACTCGCCAATGCCAGTCGGCAGCGTCGATCTGATTTGAGCGCACATAGAGCGTGGCGACTTTAACCTCGTCGGCATGGTCACGTGCGGCATCGAGCACCAGATTCAGAGTGCCGCCAGTGTCGACGATGTCGTCGACTATCAGCAGACGCTCGGTGTAGACGCTGAACGCCGAGAACGGTTCATGCGCGTCGACAAACTGCGGTCCCGACTCGAGTCGCATCTTGATGCAATCGTAGTGTTGCACCCGCACCGATTGGAGGCGTCGCACATCGAGGATGTATGCGAGCATCGCGGCCGGTATCAGACCGCCCCTGGCGATGCCCAGTATCGCCGTCGGCATCCAACCGCTGGCACGTATCGCCTCGCCAAGCGAATGGATGCCATCGACATGGTCGGTCCAGCTGGCGGCGAGTTCGGGACTTAAGTGGGAATGCATGGTGTGTAGTTAAGGCGTCGAATGAAGCGTATAACTAACTAACGCCGAAATAGCGGCGTCAGCACGTCGTTGTTAGCCTACCGACTAATCCGGATAGAACCAGTCGAGCCGGTGACGTCCCGAACCGTATTCCCAAGCACGGAACTCTGGGAATGTGTCATCCGGTTAACCTGGTTTCAAGACACAACGACGAAGCCGCGTTTTCATCAAACTATAGAATCGGTTCCATTCTTCGTAGGTCTGAAAATCATAACCATAAACTATGCGAGAAGCGGTTATACTGCTACAAAAGATTCGAAAAACTGGTAACCATCGGTGTTTTGAAGTCCGTCCATTATCCGTTTTCTGACATGTTGGGGTACCGAAAACACTTTCACCAGACCTATACATACTCCGGCCATTATCCTGAAACGCTGTTTTTCGCGCCGCGTTAGCATATGTAGAGCGTGTTCTGCCGCACGTGCTATAGCTATCAGGGGATGTGGAGTAGCTTGAGGCGAGGTCTCGCGACTGCCGGTTTCCCGCACTTTAGAGAGTATTGCTTCGAGGTGCTTTAGTGGCTCATCTGAATAAATTGCGCGCCGTATTTCGCACTCCAACATGTCCGGGTAATCTGCACCTTTAGGCACTGTAGCAATCGCTACTCCCATTGTGGTACCGGCGTGCACATCAAAATCATCGGTGCCGTAAGCATCTATGGCATCACGCAATGCCGTTTCTATCAATTCAGCGTAATTAGGTTTTCGGACTGTCTGACGGTCGTCGCCTGTATTTTCATCAGCCGTCATATTTCTCACATTAGCCGTCTTCGTCAGCGAAGATCCGTATCACGCCGGTTGCTTGGATTTAGCCCGTTCACGCTCAGCCTGTTTGAGCATCGCTCGCGCTCGTGCGGCCTTGGCCTTGCACTCCGGCGTCTGTTGCAGTTTGATGGTGTACTCCATCCAGAGCTTCCCGTCCAGTTCTTGAGCATCCAGGTACTTGTCGATGGCTTCGCGTTCCGACTCGTAGTAAGCGATCGTCTTCTCGATCAAAGCGATGCTGATGCGGTCGAACTGGTCGTGTATCTTCTCCGGGTTATTGCCTTCCATCTTGTAGGCCGTGACGATGGTGTCTAATCGCACCCTGGTTCCGGCGTATCGTACCGTCCCATCCTCGATTCGGACCAATGGCAGGGGACCGATATCAGGGTTCGGCAGGGGGATGTATGGGATTTCTGGCAGATTTTCAGGTTCTGGTGGGAATAACTCGCTCATGGATTCGACTCCGAAGATCCGTATAGCACCGATTCTATCTGTCAAGCGGTTTAGCTCGATGCTGTTCAAGGCGCACTTAATCAACCGGCGGGTAGTACGCCGGTCCCAAATCGATGCGGTTGTGGTTGTCCATCATCAGATCGATGAAGATGGGCATGAGGAAGCTCAGGATGCGTGCGCCGTCTCGAACTTGGTTGCGGTTGACGCTGCCGTTCCAAGTCGCCCCGCCGTGCACTAGTTGGTTACGTAGCACATAGAGACGATCGAAGACGATGGCTAGGATTGCGCTGGTGTCTTGACGTGCCATTGAGTGATTAACTTAGTGCCGGCTGTTCTCAAATCTGTGTGCCCAGTCCTCAAAGCCCGTTGCGCCGTTGTAGTGGCTACAGAACGGCTCGTAGACGTATCGGTTGTGAAGCAGGACGCGAATTGGGCCAGAGAAGTGTTGCCATATCGCATCGTAGATCGATCGGTTGACGTCAAACTTGACCAGCTCTCGCATAAAAGCATTCAGCTTTTTGCGCTCTGCAACCCTATCGCTTCCGTACTTCTGCGCCCGCGCATAGCAGGCATTAAAGGCGATCCACAGGAACAAGAACGCCGAATCAGGGTCGCCCTCATTAGGCGAACTGGTATCGAAGTCCCTCTCCGCACGCCCCAACCAGCTGATTGCCCGATGCAGTCGCAACGCGGCCGGGTCGTCGAAGCGGCTAGTGTGCGTCCAGATCGTTTTGTGTTTATCCAGAAGTTGATTGGCAGTCAGAGAATTCATCAGTTGCATCCGTTACGGTTCGCAAGGATCACGGCGTTATCAATCACATCCTCAACTCCCGCCGCGTATCCATCAGATACTGCGGCACGTTGGTGTCGCGCATGAATTTGAGGAGCAGTTGATGAAGGTCTTTGGCGGTGTCTAGGTTGGTGCTGATGATGTTGTTTTGCTGGCTGGGGTCGGTGGGTAGGTGGAAGAGTTGGGAGCGTCCTTCGTCCATCGAGTAGAGGAAGGAGTAGCCGTCGCTGGTTATGGTGGTTACTTGGGATGCTGACATGCTGCGTTCGACGTTGTCGACGGAGCGTATCGTGTCGTCGAGGTTGGCGAATGGGATGGTTGAAATTGCGAATTCACGTGCCGATGGGTGCTTGGCGTCTCGCATTCCGGGTAGCAGTGATTGACCCTGCACGTGCGCTGGAATTTCACGCCCCATGATGTCGAGGACGGTCGGCATGACATCCAGCGCGGCCGAGAAACCGTCGTAAGAGCCGGGAGCGACGCCGGGAACGGATATCAGCAGCGGGATGTGCACCAGCTCTTCGTAGAGCGGTGAGAAGTCCCAGATAGAGTCGGGGTCGCCATGGAAGTAGCGCTTACCGTCAGCCCGCCGTCCGAAGTGCATCTTGCCCAGCAATCCGCCGTGTTCACCGAAGTAGAAGCCGTGATCGGTAGTGAAGATGATGGCGGTATCGTCTTCGATGCCCATGTTCTGCAGCTTGCGGACGATGTAGCCGATCCAAGTATCGACCATCGTAATCTCGCCGCGATACCAAGCGAAGGCAATCTCGAGGTCGCGTTCCGTCAGATGTTCCGTCTCATGCCAGTAGGCGTAAGGCGGTTGCACGATGCGCCCGTCGTAGTCCGAGTCGTACAGCTCCGCGTAGTAAGCCGGCGGGTCCCACGGTTCGTGCGGGTCCCAGGTGTCGATGTAAAAGAAGAACTGCTCTTTGTAGTGTTTTTCGAGCCAGTCGCCGGCCTGTATCATCGTGCGGGCTACGCAGCGGTCCGACTCTTTTCGCCAGTCCGCAACCACGTCTCTCGACTCGTGATTGCCGATCCGTGCCACCCGGCTGCCAGAGCCTTCTTGCCCCAGCACGGTGAAGTATGACTGGAAGCCGCGATCGTAGTTCATGCCGCCGCGGGTGTAGAACGGGGTATCGACTACGGCGGCGGTGTGCACGCCCTGATCGGCAAGTATCTGGGAGAGCGTGATGGTGTCGTCGGGCAGCGGCTCCCAGCCCATGTACGACATCGTCCACTGTCCGGTGTGGTGATCGGCGCGCGTCGGCATGGTGGGGAAGCCGCAGGCGTAGTGGTTGTCGAATCTGGTGCCCCGTGCCGCAAGAGCGTCAAGGACTGGCGTGTGAATGATCTTGTTGCCGTACGCTCCCAATTGGTCTCTTCTGAAGGTGTCAGCAGTTATCCATATGACGTTCATCCGTGAAGCTCCTTGAATTGCCGGCCGGATCATCTGCGCGCGTCGGTAATTAATTGCCAGAGCGGCACCCTCACTTTACACCAGTCTGAACGCTGGCTACGTGGCTACTTAGGCGTTGATCAGTGCCATGAGGCGTTGTTTGAAGTTGCTGATCGTCTTCAGCACCGCGGCTATCTCTGCGACATACTCCGCAATATCGAGTCCAACGTCGATCTGGAACACGATCTGTGTATTGCCTACTCTGGCGCGCGGGCCGAGTAGACGTTGCAGTTGCGACTTGGCGCCGCCGACCGGGGCGTTGAGCAGGATGCGCGCACGGTCGCCGTTGACGCGCAGGGATACGACATCGGACTGTTCCGCAAGAAGTCGAATACGCGCCGTCTCAAGCAGTACCTCTACCTCTTCCGGTATGGGACCGTATCGGTCTCGCAGTTCGGTACGCAGTTCAGAGATCTCTTTTTCACTGCCGGACCATGAGAGCCGTTGATGGAGAGATAGGCGTTGTGCGAGATCTTCGATGTACTCTGCTGGTACGTTGTCGTCAAGTCCGAGTTTGATCTCGGCGCGTACCATGCTTGGAGGTTGCCAATCGGTATTGGACTGCGTATAGTCGGCGATGCGAGGAGTTCCATTCGGCTTGCCGTTGGCACTGCCATTTGGTGAACTGCTATCGTCGTGTTCGATGGAATCTGCGGCTTGAGACTTCTGCTTGCGCCCATTTGAGGAGTGGCCACCGCGACGCTTCAGCTCCTCGACCGACTGCGCCAGCAACTGCGTATACATATGCAGCCCGATCGCCGCCACGTGTCCGCTCTGCTCCGCGCCAATCACATTGCCCATGCCGCGGATCTCAAGGTCTCGCATCGCGATCTTGAAGCCAGAGCCAAGCTCGGTAGCGGCGAGGATGGTGTTCAGACGGGCATCGGCCTCTTCGGTAAGCGACTTGTTTGGTTGCACCATCAGATATGCGAAGCCTTGCTTGGCACCGCGTCCAACGCGTCCGCGAATGTGATGCAGTTGCGCGAGTCCGAAGCGATCGGCATCGTCAACAATTAGGGTGTTGACGTTGGGCATGTCGATACCCGCTTCAATGATCGTGGTGCAGACCAGAACGTCGTACTCTCCGCGGTCGAATTCGGTGATGACCTGCTCCAGCTGTCCTTCTGGCATCTGCCCATGTCCGACGGTGAAAGATGCTTCTGGAACGAGTTCACGCAGTCGGCGCACGACGCGTTCGATGCCCTTGACTCGGTTGTGCAGGAAGAAGACTTGACCGCCGCGGTCCAGCTCGCGCAGTATCGCTTCACGGATCAGGTCGTCACTCGATTCCGATACGAAGGTTCGGACTGGCAATCGCTCTTCCGGTGCCGTCTCCATATTGCTCATGTCGCGAATGCCCGCTATCGACATGTATAGCGTGCGAGGTATCGGAGTGGCAGAGAGAGTTAGAACGTCTACCGCGGCGCGCAGTTTCTTCATGTGCTCTTTGTGTTGCACGCCGAACTTCTGCTCCTCGTCGATGACTACGAGGCCAAGATTTTTGAAGGTGATGTCGCGCTGTATCAGTCGATGGGTGCCGATGATGATGTCGATGCGACCGTCTACGAGTCGCTCTAGGATGCTTTTCTGCTCGTCGCGGGATCGGAAGCGCGATATCACGTCGATAGAAACGGGGAAGGGCGCCAGCCGCTGCTTGAAGGTGTCGAAGTGTTGCTGCGCCAACAAGGTGGTCGGCACTAACACCGCAACCTGTCGGCCGCTCTGCACGGCCTTGAAGGCGCTTCGCAACGCAATCTCAGTCTTGCCGAATCCGACATCTCCGCAGATGATGCGGTCCATCGTCTTCTCAGCTTCCATGTCCGACTTTATCGCTTCGAGCGCAGTGATCTGGTCCGGCGTCTCTTCGAAGGGGAAGCTGGCTTCAAGCACTTGTTGCCACGGGGTATCGAGGTCCGCGCGCAGCCCGTCCGACAACATGCGCGCGGCGTAGATGCTGAGCAGTTCCTGAGCCACGATCTCGGTCGCCCGCTTTGCACGTCGTCTCGCGCTGCGCCACTCTTGAGTGCCTAATCTCGACAGACGCGGCGCCGTATCACCGCCGCCCTGATAGATCTGAATGCGGTCGATATGCTCCGTCGGCACGTATACCCGATCATCCTTGGCATACTGCAGGATGAGATGCTCACGCCCGTCTGGTGACTTCGTCTCAGTGCCGAGAAACTTCGCAATGCCGTGATCTACGTGCACCACATAGACGCCCGGCTGCAGCTGATCGAGTTGTGGCCCCTTACGCACGGCACGTCGATTTGAACGCCGCCGCTGACGACGGATACCGAAGATCTCAGCATCGGTCAGAATGCGTATTGTTGCACCCTCGCCAAGGTCCAGCACGAAGCCAGAGGTGGCAAAGCCTTCCGTAATGACGACCGAACTGTCCTTATGCTTACCGTTGCTCGCGGTTGCCGCGTGGTCCGTTCCGCCAACCTCGTATCTGGCATTAATACTGGCCTCTACAGCCAGTTCGTAGAGCCGCGCCGCGTGTCCGGTGATTGCGACGGTCTGTTGTGCGCCGTCAGCAATCGCGCGTTGCAGGGCAAACGTCGGGTCATCCAGCCGGGCGCCAAGCGAGGGCTCGTCTTCTGACGTCTCCACCTCAGCCGTCGGATCGATCCGATATGACGACAGTTGCGATCTCAGCGGCAGCGGAAACTTGCTCCCTAGGTCGCGCGCGTCGATGCCGAAGGGATCGATCTCGAGACGCCGCGCCGCGCTCTCGATGCCATGTGCCACGTAGGGCCACTCGATGTGTGGGAGCGGGAAGTTCATGGGAATTTCACCGCGCCGCTCCTTGACGCGTCGCACTTCCGAAAGCCGTCGATCGATGCCCGTTGCAGCATCAGAAATCATGCGTGGACGCAACGCGACTACGACCGTATCCGGCGGCAGGTAGTCAAATAGCGAGCCGCGCGTGAAGAAGCCGGCGTAGAATGCCAAGTCGCTATCGAGCTCACTGTTGGCGATAAGGTTCAGCTCTTCCGTCAGGCGTTGCGACGAAAGCCGGGTGAAATCGATATTGTCAGTGTTCAGCGCGCCGATCGCTTCATTCACCTCTATCGGCTCTAAAAAGGATGGCAACTCTTCCCGCGCGGGTATGAGACGGACCGTTTCAACGTTTTCGAAAGAGCGCTGCGTATCGATGTCGAACAGTCTCATGCTCTCTACTTCGTCATCGAAAAGCTCTATCCGCACCGGGGTGAGCGTTCCGACCGGGAAGATGTCGATGATGCCGCCACGACGCGAGACAGAGCCTGGACGGTCGACGGTTGGTTCCAGTTCATATCCGGAACTTGTGAGATGGCGCATCGTTTCGGCCAGGTCGAGTTGATCACCGACGTGTATCTCGCGCACCACATGGTCGAACACCTGCGCTTCGATGGTGCGCTCTGCGACGGCGTGGACTGAAGCGACGACCAGCGGCGGCTCGGCGCCATGCTGTGCATAGTTCCTGAACGCATCGAGGGTAGTGATGCGTCGATGTGCGCTTCCCAGATCCGGTTCGTATCGCTCGAACGGAATATCACCAGTCTCTACAAAGTGGTGCACCGGCGACCCGTCTTCATCTACATCCGGTTGTCCGAGCCATGTGGGGAGTTGATCGACTATTCTCTGGGCCGAATCGGGATTGGGTGTGATGACTAGTATCGGCACGCCGAGACGTCGCCATGTGGCGGCGATCAGCATGGGGTTGGCCGGCTCGGGGCAGACGGTGGATGCGCGTCCCCGGTGAGATGACAGGACGTCATCTATCGCCTGAAACTCCGACGTGCCGATGAGACGGTCGGTAATCGACGTCAGGAATGTGTCGGAGTTGATAGGCATATAGTCGTTGCGCGCAAATACCCGCATCTGGTCAGCGGGTGGTTGATGAATCTCGATTTTAACGTTTTATGTATGTATCTATGTTGTAAACAGCACTCAATACGACTGGTTTAGCGACGCGTTCTGCCTTATTGAACCGGTCGCATCTCATTTGGTTGCTGACACTGACACTATAATCACCACTATGGCGCGCCTCCCAACCCGCAGAGAATTGAAGCCGCCCGCGATTAAGCGTGCCGTTTTCAAGTTGGGCACCAACATCGTCACGCGCGATTCCGGCGCGCTTGATGTCGAGACGATATCCGATCTTGTAGATCAGATCGCGCCAGCGCACAAGTCTGGGATGGACGTCATCATCGTTTCATCGGGCGCCGTCGGCGCTGGCATGGATACCTTGATCGGACTGCGTCCTCAAGACCGGGGCCGGTTGAGGCGTCGAAATGTTACCGCGCGCCAGGCGGCCGCGGCGATTGGGCAGGTAGACCTCATCGCCCTCTATAAAAGTCTTTTCGGACGATACGACATCGAAATCGCACAGACCTTGCTCTCCCGCAACGTCCTGAATCAGCGCGAGGGCTACCTAAATGTGCGCGGCACCATGGAGATGTTGCTTGAAGCGCGCATCGTCCCAATCGTCAATGAGAACGACGTGGTAGCGGTTGAAGAGATAGTAGGCGTTACCTACGGCGACAACGATCGTCTGTCGGCGATGCTGGCGAATGCGTTGGATGTTGATCTGCTGGTGCTGCTGGGTGAGATGGACGGCTTGCACACTGCAGACCCGCATGAGGATCCGGATGCCGAGATGATACCGGATGTGTACGAGATCGACGCCGAACTACGCATGATAGCGGGCGGTCCGGTCGACAATCGCGGTAGCGGCGGCATGCGCAGCAAACTGGAAGCGGCCGAGGTCGCCATGCGATCAGGCGTTGAGATGATCATCGCCGATGGACACGTAGAGCGCATTATCGAACGGCTGCTTTCGGGTGAGAAAATCGGTACGCGCTTCCACCCGCTGGAGCCGCCCGCAGAAAGTCGCAAGCGATGGTTGCTGACCGGCGGGACCGAAGCCAAAGGATCAGTGACTATCGACCGCGGCGCGGTTCGGGCCTTGACGGAGCGCGGCTACAGCTTGTTGCCAGTAGGCGTCACCGATGTAGATGGTGACTTCAGTCGCGGGGATATCATTGGCATCAGGACGCCCGAGGGCGAAAACATCGCTTGGGGAGTGAGCAACTATTCGGCGTCCGACACGAGATTGGCAATGGGCAAAAGATCGGATGAACTGGCCAGGATATTGGAGAACTACTTCGGACGAGAAATCGTGCACCGGAACAATATGACCCTCGGCATTCAGAGCGAATCGATCTGAACCCAACCGCAGACGATGAAACCGCAGACAGTAGACGATAAGGATGAGTAAGCATGCTTGCAACAGAAGTTAATATGCGTGAACTTGGCGTCGCGGCACGTAGCGCGGCGACGGAGCTGGCACGTGGCGGCGCGGCCCAGCGCGACGATGCTCTGCGCGCCATCGCCGCATCATTGCAGGAACATCAGGACCGCGTGCTTGCGGCTAATGAAGCCGACCTTGACGCGGCGCGTGCCGATGGGATGGATGAGCATGTAGCCGAGCGCATGGAGTTGAACGATGACCGTATCGCCGACATGTCCGACGCGGTGCTGAACATCGCGGATCTGGATGATCCGGTAGGCGAGATACTTGAGGAGCGCACCGTGGCGAATGGGTTGCTGGTGCAGAGAGTCCGCGTCCCCTTAGGTGTCATCGGCGTCATCTACGAGAGTCGTCCCAATGTAACTATCGACATCGCGGCATTGTGCCTGAAGGCTGGCAACGCGGTGATTTTGCGCGGCGGTAAAGAGGCGATACGCACCAACTCCGCGCTCGCGTCCCTGGTCAGAGAAACAGTTGCCGGTGCCGGGTTGCCAGAGAATGCGGTTCAATTTGTGGAATCTACCGACCGCGCGCTGGTTGGCGAGATGCTGGCGATGGAAGATTGCATCGACCTGCTGATACCGCGCGGCAGCGCTGAACTGGTGCACATGGTAGCCGAAAATGCTCGAATGCCCGCCGTTACGGGCGGCATCGGCGTATGTCATACCTACGTCGATAGCTCCGCCGATGTCGATAAAGCGACCAATGTCGTATTCAATGCCAAGGCGCAACGGCATACGGTATGCAATGCGCTCGATACCTTGCTGGTGCATGAAGCCGTCGCCCGCGACGTGTTGCACGGACTCTCCGGTATGTTTGCCGATGCGGGCGTGGAGCTTCGTGCCGACGACCGGGCTTGGGCGCTGCTCGGACCTAAGCGTGCCGAACTGAAGGTGATGCGTGCCGTCGATGATGACTTCGGCACCGAATTCCTGGCGAAGATACTGTCGGTACGAGTAGTTGGTAGCATGGACGAGGCGTTGGAGCACATCCAACACTACGGTTCGGGACACTCCGAAGCGGTCATCGCTGATGACGCTGAAGTGATTGAGCGGTTCTTGAACGAAGTAGACGCGTCAGCAGTGTTCGCTAATGCATCGACACGCTTCAATGACGGCGGTGAATTCGGACTGGGCGCTGAAGTGGCGATATCGACGAATAAACTGCACGCGCGCGGACCGATGGGAATACGCGAGATCATGTCTTACAAATGGGTCGTGACCGGTGACGGCCACATCCGCACTTGAGGCGATGAATCAGCATGTCATTTCAGAACTGGAAAGATTGACGGAGCTACCGCCGCGCCGTCGAAAGGACATCGCCAGCAGATGACGAACTACACGCTTCAAAGAGAGGTCCGCACACCCCATTCAGAGTCGTTCTTCGTAATCGACACGGAAGACCGCGATGTGGGACGTTTGGATGTGCACTATCCGCCCGGGATGGTGCACGCGACGCTCGTGGTAGTGTCGAGTGTTTCCGAAGAAGACCTGCGCGAGATCGTAAACCTCTTCTTTCACGAGATGACGCAATTGGTAAGCGTCGATGGTATCGATGTCGCGGTGCACACCTATCAGGGCGAAGAGCGCGGCGTATACCACAGCGACGATCCGAATAGTCGCCGCAACGGCAACGGGCACTCAAACAACTGAATCTACAGCCCAGCCGCGTTTCGAGTGCAACGCTAATCGCGAGCCATCTGAAGCCGGGTCAGCCGACAACCACGTTCACTAGACGTCCGGGCACATAGACGGTTCGGTGAATCTCTTTATCGCCGACGTGTCGGGTGGCACCGGGCGACGCCAGCGCGGCATCGGTGATGTCGGCTTCGCTGGCATCGGCCGGAACGACGATCGTGTCTCGTACGCGTCCGTTTATCTGCACCACAATCCGGACGGTATCGACGGTCAGCCGAGTCTCATCCCATTCTGGCAGCAGCTGTTCATGCACCGAGAAGTCGTGCCCGTTGTGGAGCCAGAGCTCTTCGGCGATATGCGGCGCCAAGGGGGCCAGGTGCAACAGCAGCCGCTTCACACTGCCGCGCCACATCTCAGGCGAGATGCCGCCGTTGTCCCACGCGTCGTTCAGGTGATTAACGTAACTCATCAACGATGCGATGGCGGTGTTGTATTTGTAGGCGCGCATATCTTCGATGACGCGCTTGGTGGTAGTGTGCGATGCTACATCCAATGCCCGCGCCGCCGCATCGTCGCCGCCAGACAACTCGTCCGCGTCGCGCGTGCAGACGTCCCAGACTCGGTGCAACCACCGTCGGATGCCGTTGATGCCCGATTCGGTCCATGCACCGCCTTTGTCCCACGGACCGAGGAACATCAGATAGCAACGCAACGTGTCCGCGCCGTATTTTTTCACCAAAGGATCGGGCGCCAGGGGATTGGAACGTTTTGAAATTCGCCCCAGGTCCGTCGTCATGACGCCATGGCTGAAGAGGTGCACGTACGGCTCGGAGAAGTTCACGTAGCCCATGTCGCGCAGCGCTCGATTGAAGAAGCGCGCGTAGAGCAGATGCATCACCGCATGTTCCATGCCGCCGGTGTACTGGTCTACCGGCGCCCACTGCGCAGCCGCTTCCGGGTCGAATGGATGCGTATGCTCCTCCGGGCTCAGGTAGCGCATGTGATACCACGACGAGTCCATGAAGGTGTCCATCGTGTCGGTTTCACGTTTGCCCGGCGCGCCGCAATCGGGACATGGCGCGTTCAAAAAGCCCTCGTGCTCAATCAGAGGAGAGCGTCCGGACGGTTGGAACTCGGCATCTGAGGGCAGTTCGACGGGCAGGTCTTCATATGGCACCGGGACGGCGCCACAATGATCGCAGTAGATTATCGGTATCGGGGTGCCCCAGTAGCGTTGGCGCGAGATCAACCAGTCGCGCAGATGATACGTGACTACGCGTTCGCCCCAGGCGTTCGCTTCGATCTTGTCGGCAATCGCCTCTTTACCCTGCGCACTCGGCAGACCGTCGAATTCGCCGGAGTTCACCTGAACGCCGGGCGCGATATATGCCGCCTCCAAGTCCGCGCCGTCCCAGCCTTCAGGCGCCACCACGACGCGTATCGGCAGGTCATACTTCTTGGCGAACTCGAAGTCTCGCACATCGTGCGCCGGCACGCCCATGACGGCGCCGGTGCCGTAAGTAGCCAGCACATAGTCGCCGACGAGAATCGGTACGCGCTCGCCATTCAATGGATTGATGCAGTATGCGCCGGTCTGAACGCCCGTCTTCGGGCGCGCGGCCGAGGTGCGCTCAATATCAGTCTCGCGACTCGCCGCCTCAACGTATGCTTCCACCGCGTCTCGCGCTTCCGGCTGCGTCAACGGTGCAACCAGCGGATGTTCCGGTGAGAGGACGACGAAAGTCACGCCGAAGATAGTGTCGATACGCGTGGTGAAGGTCGGGATGGATGTCTCCTCCAGACCGTATTCAGAGATATCGAAGCGGATCGTCACGCCCTCAGAGCGTCCGATCCAGTTCTCCTGGCTCACGATGACTTTGTCCGGCCAGTCGATCTCGGACGTGTCGAGCAACTCATCGGCGTACTTTGTGATGGCGAAGTACCACTGCGGCAGTTTGCGTTTCACTACGATGGCGTCGCAACGCTCGCACTTGCCATCTTTAACCTGCTCGTTCGCCAGCGTCGTCTGGTCTGCAGGACACCAGTTGACGCTGCCGTCAGAGCGATACGCCAGGCCGTTTTCGAGGAACTTGAGGAAGAAGTATTGATTCCACTTGTAGTATTCCGGGTCGCACGTGACGATCTCGCGTGACCAATCGTAAGAGTTTCCCATCAGCTCGAACTGTCGCCGCATGTTTGCGATGTTCTGGTAGGTCCACACTTGGGGATGAACATTGTCCTGGATGGCGGCATTCTCGGCGGGCAGTCCAAAGGCGTCGAAGCCCTGAGGGTGCAGGACGTTGTAGCCCTCCATGCGCTTGAAGCGGGCCGCCGCGTCGCCGCCGCCGAACGCGAACCAGTGCCCGATGTGCAGGTCGCCAGACGGATAGGGGAACATCGACTGAACGAACCACTTCGGTCGACTGTCGTCATCGAGATCCCAGCGATAGGTTTCGTTTTCGTCCCAAAGACTTCTGATGCGCGGCTCGATTTCGAGATGGTCGTATCGACCTCTTCGATCCCCGATGGCTTCGTCGGTGCCATCGGCGGGATCTTGTGATGCGGTATCTGGTGTAGTGTCGGGCGTGGTTACCATCTACGCTTCTCCGAGTCGGCGCGAACCGGTACTATCGTCAAGAAATCGATTGTTCCCGATTCTAATGCAATACCAAAGCACAACCCCAAGTAGGCATCATGCAGGCGCATCATCATCATCATTGTCAAATCTGAACCGAGGACGGGATACGACGCGGTCTTTTTCTGCCGGAAACGGAATTTGGGAAATTATTGACATTGGTTGACATAAAATTACAAATGTACGATATACTACAACTGTTTTAATCCAAACTAAATGCAACGAGAGGTAAGCACCACACCATGCCAAAACCCAGAGCCAAGACCCGAGAGTTGAGGCGCCACATTTGGGAGTTCATACAAGAATACCGCCGCGAACACCACTACGGCCCCAATCTGCGCGAGATCGCAGATGCCATTGGAATCAGCTCCCCATCGAACGTGAACTACCATGTGAAGCCGATGATTGAGCAGGGGTTGTTAACCGGCAGCAGCAACGCCCGCTCCCTGAACGCGGTGGGCGGCATCCCCATCGTCGGCACCGTCTCCGCCGGCTCGACGGCCATCATGCCCGAAGCAGTCGAGTGGGACCAGGTGAGCGAATTCGACACCATCGAGTTTCCTGAATGGTTGACCGGAGATGCGCGCAACCCGTTCGCGCTGGAAGTCACCGGCGACTCGATGATCGACGCCGGCATCATCGAAGACGACATCATCATCGTTGACCGAGGCTTGAAGCCGAGACGCGGCGACATGGTCATCGCGCACATCGCCAGTCGCGAAGAGCACACCGTCAAACGCTACTACCCGAACGGTCCGACGGTGCGACTGCAACCTGAGAACCGCAACTACGAACCGATGATTGAGGACTCCAAGGACGTCAAGATCGAGGGCAAAGTTGTCGGCGTCGTCCGACGATATTGAGATGAAGCGATACGTCCGCTGATGACCGGGCGTATCGCTCAGTTCCAACAATGTTCGACGTTATGCACCGCAGATGCGCAGGTGTTTTATCGCGTCGGTTACAATCAGGTTGATGTTTGTGCATCTGATTTAGCCACCATCCTGTACAGTTCCGACTGAGGAACTGACATAAGGGCAAGGTCCCAACTCGACATGTTTGGTAGAGGCATAGGCCCACTTGAGATATTTCTGATCGTCGTCGTGGTGCTGATCATCTTCGGCGCTGGCAGATTGCCGGAGGTGGGACGCGGCATCGGCACGGCGATCAAAGAGTTCCGCGGTTCCATCGGAAATAAGAACACCGCCGAAACTGCCGACGACGCTGATAAGGCAGAAGCCAAAACCGTCAAGGCCTCCGAGAAGAAGACCGACTAGCTAGCCGCTCGCATCGGCGATGCTGGTATCCGGCACTTCTGCAGGCGTTCGATTGCGGATCGCCAGTCTCGACAGCAGCAAGCCAAGTTCGAATAGAACGATAACGGGAGCTGCTACCAGCGTCTGCGTCACCGGGTCTATCGTCGGTGTCGCGATGGCGGCCAGCACGAAGGCGAAGAGTATCACCCATCGCCGCTGTTTGGAGAGCGCTTGCGGTCGCAACACGCCCAGTTTCGCAAGCAGGAACATCGCAATCGGGATCTCGAATATAAGTCCCATCCAGATCACGAGAGTCGTGACGAGCGATACGTAGGACGACAGGCGCGGCGTTACCAGTGCGATCTCGCCGCCGAACTGCAACAGGAAGTGAATTGCCGGGGGTATCACCAGGTAGTACGCGAAGGCCGCACCGGCGATAAATAGCAACGTGCCGCCCGGTAGCAACAGCAGCAGTGTGCGACGCTCGTTGCGCTTCAGACCGGGCGATACGAAGCGTATCACCTGATAGAGCACGACCGGAAACGCGGCGGCAAATCCGACGAGAACCGAGACTTTCGCCGTCACGGTCCATCCCTCGGTGATGTCGAGCTGCACCAGCCGCGCCGGATCATCAGGACGCACGCGTTCCAGCGCGTCGATCGCAGGACGTTGCACGAAATCCTGTATCGGACGATAGAACGCGAAGGCCAGGATCGTGGCAATCAAGATCGCGGCCACGGAGATGTACAGCCGCTTCTTCAGTTCATCGAAGTGGGACATCAACTGCGTCGGTTGATCTTTCACGACATCGTCCCCTCGCTCTTATTTGAACTCGCCGGTACGGCGTCATCAGATGGTTCTTTATCGGCGGCCGCGTTATCCGGTGTCGCCGAAGATGCGGTCTGAGTCGATGCTCTTGAATAACCCTCCGGCCGCACCACCGACCGCGCCAGTCCCTTCAGGTCGGCAACGTCGCCAGTCACAGAGTGCGCGTCCTGCCGGAACTCATTGAGTTCTGACGAAAGATCGCGCACCTCATCCATGAGCCCTTCCTGGTCCAGTTGCTCTCGGATGCCCTCCATATCGACCGCTTCCTCCACCATCTGCGTAAGTTCTTCACGCTGACGCCGCAACTCAGTCATATACTTCCGCGCCGTGCGTGCGCCCTGAACCAAGCGTGTAGGCCCCACGACCAGCAGAGCGATTAGGAAGACGACGACCAGTTCAAGTCCGCCAATGCCGAAGAAGTTCATTGATCAGTCCGCTGCTCGTGTGCCGCGCAGGTAGCGTAGATGTGCGCGTTGGTGAAGGTGCACATTCCGGGCGGTAGCATCGATCGCACCGCGCAGAGTGGAAGCCCGACGATGTTGAGATAGCAACCGATGACCGAATCTACGGGATGGAACGCTGAATCTTGAATCCCGTACGCGCCGGCACGGTCGTACGGGATGCCGCTTGATACATAGCGTTCGATCTCACCCTCATCGTAAGATCGCGTTACGACGCCGGAGGTTACGGTTCGGATCATGCGCTCTCCGCGCTGGCGATATGGCGGGTAAGTCATAGCGACTGAGGTTAGGACCTCATGCTGTCGGCCGCGCAGATCGCGTAGCATCGTCACGGCTGCATCGGCATTGGCCGGCTTGCCGAGCGGCTTGGAATCGAGCGACACCAGAGTGTCCGCGGCGATGATGGCGATGTTCCAGGGGAGATGATTTTGACAGGCATCCAGTGCCGCATCCAGCTTCAACTCCGCGTTTACACTCGTCAGCTCACGCGGGTCCGAAGCGCTATCTGCTACCTTTTCTGATGCCGAACCGATGCCATCTTGTACGACAAAAATCAATCCTGCAAGCGTCATTATGTCGTGGCGACGCTTTGAACCGGATGCCAAGATGAAGCGGAACTCGTTGCCCGGCGCATCATTCGAGTAGCCCAAAGGCTGATTTGCAGTGTGAAGCGACATGGCGGCGCGGCCAAAAGCGTTCCTGATTAACGTTCCTAACTAACGTTCCAATAGGGCGAGAGATTCTACGTGTCGCGTCTGAGGGAACATGTCGACGGGGCGAACTGATATCAGTCTAAATCGGTTTTGACACAGCACATCGAGGTCGCGTGCCATAGTTACAGGGTTGCACGATACCATCATTATCCGTCGCGGCGACAGTGTGCACAGTGCTTCCAGCGTCGCCGGCACGCAGCCGATGCGGGGCGGATCGATCACCGCAATGTCGATATCGAGCCCCGACTCTGCAAGCTCCACCGCCGCTAGTTCCGCCTTGGCCTCGATGAAGCGAACGTTATTGACATCGGAGCAGTTGAGACGCGCATTAGCGATTGCTGATGCCGACTCTTCGATGCCGATGACGGACTGCACATACGGCGCCAGCAGACGCGCAAATGTCCCTACACCGCAATAAAGATCTACCAGCGTATCGCTACCATCAAGCTCCAGCATCTCAGTCATCGCATCCACCACGTCCGACAGCTGTGCCGTGTTGACTTGGAAGAATGAAGATGCCGCGACGCGGAAGTTGGCACCGCGCAGCTCCTCTACATACTCTTGACGTCCGGATGGAACGTCTTGAATCTCGGCTGGCAGGAGCGGCTGGATTATCATGTCGCCGGTGTTGCTTCCGACCCGGATCGAAAACTGCGTCATCCGGTT
This sequence comes from Dehalococcoidia bacterium, assembly GCA_965200065.1. Taxonomy (GTDB): domain Bacteria; phylum Chloroflexota; class Dehalococcoidia; order Lucifugimonadales; family Lucifugimonadaceae; genus Bin127. Next base: position 121,725 of record CBDATF010000001.1, read on the forward strand.
GAGACGCGACTGCAGACGGGTCAGCGCCGAGTTGATCGCATCGTCCATGATGATGCATTCGTCGATGCGCACGAAACGTCTGCTATCGGCATTGACGTATCCAGCGACTCCGTCCTCATCGCCGCGTCCGACCGTGAAGCGGGCGTGGTTGCGATAGCCGAAGCGTTGCAGCGACGGCATCGTCTCTGCCACTTCAACCGCGCGTAGCGTGTCGTATTGCGATAGCGCCTGCACGACCACATCGCGCTTGATCTTGAGTTGATGGCCGTAATCGATGTGTTGCCATTGACAACCGGAGCACTTGCCGAAGTAGCGGCACTTCGGTTCTACCCGATGCTCCGAAGGCGTCTCAACCTTTTCGGCGCGGGCCGCGACGCGGTCGCGATAGATCTTCACGATGCGCGCCGATACTCTTTCGCCCGGAATCGCGTCGGTAACCGTTACCGGCGCGCCCTGCAGAGTGGCGACGCATTGCCCGCGCTCATTGAATTGCCCGGCGTCCAACACCACCGTGTCGCCCATCTCAAGATCGAGATGAGCGGTCAGATCCGGTCCGCGATATCGGTTACGGTGCTTTCGTTTAGCCATCCGTCAGTAAGTGAATGCGGCTCCCCCAAACAGACCCGCGTTCATACCCGCGTCCGTTGCATCTTCATTGATTTTAATCGCTATGGGAGCCTCATCAACAATATATATCTGTGCAGTTTGATACCCTGAAACTAACGAGTTGTTAAGACATGCTCGAGTGCCCTTGCCGCGTGCGATGCTAAGAAGCGAATAGAGATTCAGCAGACGATTTGACTCAGACACTTCCAGAACCGATCACGGCGTCTACCAATGGGTCTACCAACGGAACTGCCAAAGCATCAATAAACGGTGCAACGCGGCGTGCGAAGCGTCGCTTGCCAGAATGGTTCAAGGTGCGCGCGCCTGGCGGTCAGAACTACACCGATCTGAAAAAGCGTTTTCGCGGCTCGGCGTTGCACACGGTTTGTGAAGAGGCCGCATGTCCCAACATCGGCGACTGCTGGGAGCGACGCACCGCCACGTTCATGATACTGGGCGATACTTGCACTCGTGCCTGCTCATACTGCAACGTCAAGACCGGCTGGCCGGGCGAAGTGAACGTCGATTGGGCCGAACCATTCCGACTCGCCCAGACGGTGATGGCTATGGACCTGAAATACACCGTCGTCACATCGGTAGACCGCGACGATCTGCCCGACTATGGTTCGACGATATTTGCGATGACGATCAATCAGATCCATCGCCTCTCGCCAGCGTGCAAAGTAGAGGTGTTGATACCCGATTTTGCCGGCGACCGCCCCGCATTGAAAAGAGTAGTTGATGCCGCGCCAGAAGTGTTGAATCACAACATCGAGGCCCCGCGCCGAATCTTCAAAAAAGTTCGCCCCAAGGGTGATTACGACCTTTCGCTCGAGTTGATACGCCGCGTGAAAGAGATCAACCCCAGGATGCCGACAAAATCGGGCATGATGGTCGGACTGGGCGAAACAAAAGACGAGATCTATCAGACGATGCAGGATTTGAGAGCGGTAGATTGCGACCTGCTGACCATCGGACAGTATCTGAGACCGTCCGAACGTCATCATCCTCTGATCCGCTTCTATCATCCGTCCGAGTTTGGCGAGTTTGCACGCATCGGAATGGAGATGGGCTTCAAGCACGTCGCTTCCGGCCCGCTCGTCCGCTCCTCGTACCATGCTGATGAGCAACATGAATCGGCGATTGATGCACTGATTGCAAAGAGCGCGCGCTCCGGTAGCGAGGAGTGAGCAACGTTGTCAACGCTCTTCGTCGTTGCAACGCCGATCGGTAACCTCAGCGACCGCACCATCCGCGCAGTCGAAGTGCTCCGTCAAGTCCGCGTCGTTGTCGCCGAAGATACCCGCATCACCCGCCGACTGCTGGACACGATCGGCTCCGATGCGAAATTGTTCGCTTATCACCGCCGCTCGAAGCCGAGAGACCTGCCGCGCATTCTCAACCATCTCGATAAGGGCGACGTAGCCATCGTTTCAGATGCCGGCACACCCGGAATAAACGATCCCGGTCAGGAGATAGTGGTTGCGGCCGTAGAGCGCGGACACGATGTAACACCCATACCAGGCCCGTCCTCCATCATCGCCGCCCTCTCAGTCAGCGGCTTCTACGCCGATCAATTCACGTCCTACGGCTTCCTGCCAGCCCATGAAGGCAAAAGACGCGCGATGCTATCCGAGATCGCGGCATCACCGCTGACGGGAGTTTTCTTCGAGACGCCACATCGCCTCCGTAGCGCGCTCGCAGATATGGCAACCGCATTCGGCACCCGCACCATAGTCGTCGGCCGCGAGATCACAAAGTTGCACGAGGAGATATGGCGCGGCACCGTAGCAGAAGCGATTGACCACTTCGCATCTCCACGTGGCGAATTCGTCATCGTAGTGGCACCGCTGGATAGAGCGAGAGGCGGTACAAAAGCGATGTCGCGGCGCGCACTGCAACGGGAGATATCGGCAGTTGCCGAGGAGATGGGTGATCAGGACATGTCGAAACGTGACCTTGCGCAAGCGGTTGCCGAACGTACGGGATTGCCGCGACGTGAGGTCTATCAGGCGATACACGGCGTTGTTAGCCGCGAATAACCGCGAATGGAAACGCGCCGCGCTAGTAGAATCCAAGTTAAGCACCCAGTTGCTTCACCTAATCTCAAAAACCACCTTTTGCTCTATTGCGGCACTGAACAGGGTTTCTTAACTTGCCCCGAAACATCCTCGTCTGCGTAGCCTGGCCTTACGTCAACAGTGAACCCCACCTTGGCCACATCGCCGGGATGAATGTGCCGGCCGATATCTTCGCGCGCTATCACCGCATGGTCGGTAATCGCGTCGCCATGGTCTCAGGAAGCGATATGCACGGCACTCCCACCGCGCTTCGGGCCGTTGACGAGGGTGTGCGACCGGAAGACATCGCATTTCGGTATCACGAAATCTGGTCCGACTGCATGAAGCAGATGGGCTTCACCTACGACCTCTATACGCATACTCACACGCAGATGCATGAAGACGTGGCACAGGACGTGCTGCTGACGCTCGATAGCAAGGGTTACATCTACGAAGATAAGCAGCTGATGCCATTCTCGGAGACGGAACAACGCTTCCTGTCGGACCGATTTGTAGAGGGCACGTGTCCGGTATGCGGTTACGACAGTGCGCGCGGCGACCAGTGCGACGACTGCGGACGGACGCTCGATGCGGTCGACCTGATCGATATCCGCAGCATCCGCGATGGTAGCACCCCGGTATTCAAGGAGACGACTCACCTGATGATCCGGCTGAGCGCTTTCCAAGAGCAGCTCGAGCACTGGGTAGAGACCAAGGACGACTGGCGTGCCAACGTGCGCAATCAGACGTTCGGTTTTCTGGCCGAAGGTCTGCACGACCGGGCGATGACGCGTGACATCGAGTGGGGCGTGCCGGTGCCGTTTGAAGGCTACGAAAAGAAACGCATATATGTCTGGTTCGAAGCCGTCATCGGATATCTCTCAGCAACCAAGGCCTGGGCCGCAGAAAATGGCAACTCTGAAGATTGGAAAGATTTCTGGCAAAACCCAGAGGCCGAGTCGTACTACTTCCAAGGCAAGGACAACATCCCGTTCCACACCGTGTTGTGGCCGGCGATGCTGATGGGTTACGGCGATCTGAGCCTGCCGACCGATGTCGTGGCGAATGAGTATTTGAATCTTGAAGGACAGGCATTTTCCAGCAGCCGCAACTGGGCCGTCTGGTTGCCCGACTACCTGCAACGATACGAAGTAGATCCGCTGCGATACTACCTTGCGTCGATAATGCCCGAGACTTCCGATTCCGACTTCACTTGGGAAGGTTTTCTCGCCGCGAACAATAACGTTCTGATCGCAACGCTCGGCAACTTCATCCACCGCACGCTGACGATTACGACGCGCAACTTTGACGGTATGGTTCCCGATCCGGGCGAACTCGCCGCGACAGACCAAGAGGTGCTGGATGCTTGCGACCATACCTTGGATGAGGTGGCAGATTCGATTGAGAACCGCAACTTCAGACGGGCGCTATATCAGGCGATGGAGTTGGCAAGAATCGGCAATCGCTACCTCGACTCTGAAGAGCCGTGGCAGACGGTGAAGCGCGACCGCGACAAGGCGGCCAAGACGTTGTGGACAGCGTTGAACGTAATCTCTACATTGCGGACGGTTTTCTATCCCTTTATCCCATTTTCGAGCGATAAGATGCATAATTTGCTAGGGTTTGATGGAGAAACCGCGACCGACGGTTGGCGAAGACGCATCGTCGAACCGGGTGCGCCCCTGCCTCGACCCCGACCGCTGTTCCGAAAACTGGACTCTGAGATCGTAGAAGAAGAGAAGGAGCGTCTGCTCGTTCAGCAAGCGACTGCAGATGACGATTCATAACGTCATCGCTCGCATGAGGCGTTCGGTGCAATCCGACACGAAGCGCACACTGTGACAACACTTCAAACCGCATCCAATCAGTACGTATTCGCGCCCATCACCCAAGACCTTGATCGGGTCGTCGAAGTCATCACCCAGCAGAACATCGCGGAGATGGAGAGGTGCCCGGCCGGGTTCGAAGCGATCGACACGATTGACGAGCGGTTGGCACACGTCTTCTCGACGCCCGGCAAGAAGCTACGTCCGGCCATCACGTTGCTCTCATCCCGCCTCTGGGGTGCGACGCCCGACGAAAAGGTCATCAGCATGGCCGTCGCGGTCGAACTGTTGCACCTCGCTTCGCTGATACACGACGACACGGTTGACGATGCCGATGTGCGGCGTGGCAAGGCCACGGCCGGCTTCCTCTGGGGCAACAACTTTGCAGTTCTGCTGGGCGACTACGTATTTGCCACCTCGGCACAATTCGTCTGCGCCACCGCATCGGTGAGGCTCATAAGCCGCTTTGCCGAGACGATTGCGGAACTGTCCCGCGGCGAGTTGCACGAGATGGTCACTACCTGGACACTGCCGGTGCCGCTCGACGACTACCTCATTCGCATCTACGACAAGACCGCATCGCTCTTCTCGACATCATCAGAAAGCGGCGCGGTGCTGGGCGGCGCGGATGAAGCGTCGATAACGGCACTACGCGAGTTCGGCTACAATCTCGGCATGGCCTATCAGGTGCGAGACGATGTGCTTGACTACGAGTCGACTACTGATGAGCTCGGCAAACCTGCCAACCAGGACATCTTGAGCGGCAAGTTGACGTTGCCAGCGATATATTCCTATGAAGATGCCCAGTGCGCAGCCGCCATCGAAGAGTTCTTCAACTCTACCGAGAGTGAGCGTGAGATGATGCTCAACGATCTGATGGATATGATTCGCCGCAATGGCGGGGTAGAGCGTGCCGAAGCGACCGCGGCCGAGTTCATCGACAAAGCTCTGGCACATCTGGAGCGCGCGCCGACTTCCATTTACAGAGATTCACTCGCTGCAATCGCAAACAGCGTCAACTCGAGATAGCTCTGACATGCGAGAGTGAGGTTTGAATTGGTCTTCCGCCTCGCCCATCGCTCCACCATCGCCTAGCGGGTGCAACCGAAAGCCGATCAGTATTGCCGACCGATGCAGAAGCGCACTATATCGCCGGCAGAGACAGTGCAGCAACTATCCGCGGTCTATGGCGAGTTTCAGCAGACGCCGCGCTACAATGCACTCGATGAACTGATATTTACCGTATTGACGCAGCACACGTCCGACCTCAATGCCGAACGGGCCTTCGATCAGTTGCGTGAAACGATACCGTCATGGGAAGAGGTGATGGTCGCCGATCAGCAGAGCATCGCCAACGCCATCTATCACGGCGGAATGTCAAACCAGAAGTCGAAGCGCATCAAAGATATCCTGACCGCGATTCTCGATCGGCACGGCGAGTTGGAGATCGACTTTCTGCGTGAATACGAGTTGGATGAAGCGCGTGCCTGGTTGATGGCCCTGCCCGGGGTCGGACCCAAGACCGCGGCGGTCGTGATGTCTTTTGCCTTGGGAATGCCAGCATTTCCAGTCGATACGCACATCCATCGCGTCTCAAAACGGCTCGGATTCATCGACGCCAAGACCACCGCAGATGCCGCCCACTCCATCATGGAGTCGATAGTGCAACCCGAGTTGCGCTTCCAACTGCACATGCAACTGATAACTCACGGACGTCAGATCTGCAAGGCGCGCCGACCGCTCTGCGGCGAGTGCCCAATACCGGCATATTGCCCATCTAGCACCGTGTAGGATATGACGAAAGGTTACTCCTCATGAAGATAGTCTCAGTAGAAGCCACCAAAGTAGATTACCCGCGTCTCAAACCGATGACAGTGCCGCGCGTCGGTCCGTCCCGGGGCGATCTCAACGCCCAGGCGACGCCGTTGCGGCGGTATACCAAAGACCCGGACTTCAGTTTCAGCCGTCGAATACCTGGCGGAGATCGTGATGTCGGTTGCGTCGTCACGCTGGAAGACGGTACCTGGGGCTTCGGATTCACCGACCACGGCCGAACTACCGCTTCCATCATCGAAGACTATCTCGCACCCGCCATCGAAGGCCGCGACGTGATGTCCACCGAGACACTCTACGACCTGATGATCCGCGTCTGCTCCGGCTTCGGCACCAACGCTTTAGTGGCATATGCGATAGCCGCCGTCGATCTGGCATGCTGGGACGCAAAGGGCAACCTGCTGGAAAAACCCGTCTACAGCCTGCTGGGCGGCAGCACCGACAACCTCAAACCGCTCTACTCCACCGGCAACGATACCGCGTGGCAGAAAGAGCTGGGCTTCCAGAACTTCAAACGCTTCAGCCCCTACGGCCCGCCGGACGGCATCGAGGGCATAAACCGACTGGAAGAAGAGATTGCCGAGGCGCGTGAATTGGTAGGTCCGGACGCCGAATTGATGCTCGACTTCTGGATGGGATTGGATGTCGAGACGGCAGTGCGAACCGCCGAACGCCTGCGACCATACAACCTCAAGTGGCTCGAAGATGCCTTCCTGCCGGATACGCTGGACGAGTATGAGCGACTGCGCGCACGAGTGCCGTGGCAAACCATGGCTACCGGTGAGCACTGGTACGGCATCTACCCCTTCTTCCACGCGGCAAAAGAGGGACTGGTAGACATCCTGCAACCCGACATCATCTGGTGCGGCGGATTGACCCCGCTCATCAAGATCTGCCATGTTGCCGAATCAGCCGGTCTCTCGGTGATACCGCACGGCAGCGGCGGCACCGCCTACGGACAACACGCCTGCTACGGCCTAACCGCAGTACCCATGATCGAATGCAGCGGCCCCGTAATGACCGAAGCCGGCGTCCCCCTCCACGAAAAAGACCGCCTCCCCGGCACCATAGCCCCCTACGAAGGAAAACTCAAACCCAGCGACGCGCCGGGATTCGGGCTGAACTTAATGCGCGAATGGTTTCCGGCGTTTTTTGGGTGAGATTCCCACTCATTAATCTCCCACTTGGAGCAACTCAGAAAGCACGATAGATGAACGAACCGATCTACGCGAGTGAACCAGAACGTCGTTTGGATTCGCTGTTGCATACTTCGCAACGTGGCGATGTAAGCGAAGCCGACATCAAGACGGCAGTCCGCAATCTTATCGAGTCTTTGGTGGACAAGGACAAGGACGAGGTCAGACAGGAAGTATCTGTGCCGGGCGGAAGCATTGACGTTTTGGTCAGGAACACGATAGTAGAGGTTAAAAAGAGTGCAGACCAACTCGGAATCGCGCCTGAGTACGTGAAAGGTAGCCAACGCCGTCACTATGCCGCGACGCAACTTCAGGATTACATCAACGCGCGATATTCCAAGGTTGGTAGTTCAGAGAGTACCTACGACGGTTTCACCACCAATGGGCAGATCTGGTATCAATGATCGGTTCAAATCGGCGGCGACTCACCGAATCTTAAGCGGACTTTTGATTTACGTTCCATAGCACTAGCTTCAGAGTCGACGGAGCTTTTAGGAATATCGGCGACTCACCGCAAACGCGAATTTCTAGACGACTTAAGCCGAACTATAAGCGGCCGCGTTCCTCCGCCGGATGATTTGGCACAGTTGCTTTCCACCTTCCCGGATGAAGCCGAGGCTCTAGCCCGACAACGAGTTGACGACCCGGAGTTCCAAACGAAACGCGCACTATGGGAAGACCTCATGCGCGGCGCATTCATCGCTAAAGCCGATGATGAAGAGTTAAATCTAAGACTCTTTGCTCAGCATTCCGTCTTGGTTGCCATTGCACGCCAAGTGGTTCGCAATCTAACCCAATCTGACAACCTGATTGATCAGGACGCGTCCTTTTTTGATTGGTTGGAAAAATCTGAAAGGGGGGAGGGGGCACACAGACGAAAGTCGCAGTGCTGAGCCCCTAATCTCTAGACTGCATCGCGAGGTAAGCCGCTACGACTGGCGTCTCTCCAACATTGATCTCCTTAAACGCGTCTATCACACCTTCATTCCACGTGAGGTACGCCACGACTTTGGAGAGTATTACACCCCCGACTGGCTCGCGGAGGCGATTTGTGAACGTGTACTTGACGACGCATGGTGTCGCAATGCGGTGCGTCGCGCTTCCAGTGTTGATGATGACCTAAAAGGGATTGGAGTGCTTGACCCTGGTTGTGGCTCCGGCACGTTTTTGCGCGCGGCGATCAACCGACTGAAACCGTTCGTATCTGAGCGGATTAAGGATCAAGTTGAACAGTCCAACGTGCTATGCAAACTGGTGCACGGGATCGATGTTCACCCCGTCGCAGTAGAACTAGCACGTGCTACCGTCCTCGCGGCGCTACCCGATCGCCCGACTTACGGAACATCGAATCTGCAAGTCTTTTTGGGCGATTCGTTACAGTGGCAAGACGCGACCGACATGCGGCTCTGGTCGAGTGAAGGCCTCCTGATTGAGGTGCCAGAAGACTCGTATGGCAACAATTACTGGATAGTGATCCCCGACAACTGTTTGAGTTCAGATAAATTCGACCAGATCGTGTCAGACATCGTGAAGGTGTCAGATCGCTTGGATGCGCTTCGGATTCGACTCAGAGATATAGGTGTATCCAAGTCTGACTTGGAAGTCTTGATTGAGACCGCCAAGGTAATTGACCGTCTCAAATCACAAGGTCGAGATCATATATGGGAGTGGTACATCAGAAATCTGGCACAACCGAAGAAACTGTCTAAATCGAAAGTAGACCGGATGGTAGCTAATCCGCCTTGGATCACTAGAGCCGATCTGCGCAACGACCGACAAAAGCAACACGAGGCACATGCCCGTGCGACTTCGGTTTGGGTCGGCGGGAAGCAAGCACCGAACAACGATTTGGCAACGCTTTTTGTCGCCGGCTGTGCCGGTATGTACTTGGAAAGATCTCGAAGCTGGAAGATCGGTATGGTGTTGCCACACTCCGCGCTAAGGTCTGGTTCATGGGAAAGATTCAGGGCTGGTTGCTGGGATCGAGTCGAAAAGAACTGGGGCATCGACCCTTTCGGTGCCGATCTCACAGAAGCGCCCTGGGACATGAAGGGCGTTATTGAGCGACCGTTCCCGCAGTCTGAATCATGCGTGATATTTGGCCGCAGACCCGATGGCGAGCCCCGTCAACTGAGTCCTAAAGTCGAAATGTGGAGCGCGGAAATTGTCCAAAATAATATGTCTTGGCGCGAAGTAAGCGAACTTGTACAACGCAAACCACTAACAGCACTTGCACAGGAGCCGAGTTATTACCGGGATGTTGCAAGACGGGGAGCGATGCTTAATCCGATCGGATTGGTAGTTGCTGATACGTCCAGCATCAGCACCGGAGGGGCCGGAAAGACGCGGTTCAGTACGCGTGTATCGAGCAAGGGTGATTGGCAGGGCGTTAGTATGCAGGGCACGGTGGAGAATGAATGCCTGACGCGGGTCGTGTCATCTCGTGACATTGGCCCGCACAGAGTGTTTGGGAAAACGTATGCGATTCTCCCAACTGCGTCTACCTTCTCAAGCGATGATCCGGGTGCTGAAATTGCCAAATATCCCATGTTCGATACGTATTGGGCACACGCCGATACCATTTGGCGTGCGAAGCGCAAATCGTCAAGCCCAGAAACGTTGTTGAAAGCGGTTAATCATACCCGAAAGCTTTCATCCCAGTTCAAGTCTCAGTCCCCAATAACAGTCGTGTACCCAAAAAGCGGGGCATGGTTTTTTGGTGTTGCAGTCAGATTTGATTGCGTCGTCGATAGTGGTTGTTACCGTATCGGCGTTAATAGCGATGCTGAAGCGATGTTCCTCTGCGCCTGCTTCAGTGCAACTTCCTTGAAAACCGCCTTTGAGGTAAGCCGTAAATCAGATCGCGATTTCCACACCTACCCTCTCCGTTCAGTCCCGATACCCAAGTACGATGCCAATGACCCCTTACATGCCGAGTTGGCTCGGCTTGGATTAGAGGCCGAGAAAGTAGCGGCATCGGTTCCTCACGTCGGAGGGCAAATAAAGATGCGCGCGATGATCCGCGGGGCATTGAAAGATGACGGCGTATCCGGCGAAATCGACCGTTGCATTCGCGAACTCTTGCCGGGTTACGCCAAAAGCGTTGATGATTGAGTGTGATGCTCAGGGCGCTACGCCGATTAGGACGAGTGGGACTGATGGCACGCCTCGTCCTTGACGAAGCACGTTCGAGAGATCGCGTTCGTAGTACGGGACTCCGGAAGACATCTCGCGTTCTAACTCTTTCATGGGGAGTATCTCAATCCCAACGTCAATGACATCTGAGACGTAGAAACTGAGGTGTTTGACGAACAGGTCGTGGGCTACGAACGCGTATTTGCCGAATTGGATTTCAATGGCCACACGATCTTTAACGAAGTCGGTTTGGTTGTATGACATGATTGGTTCCAAACCGGACTCGGTGATAATCCGTCTCTGTTCTTTCTCAGAAAGGGCATAGGTTTGCTGTAACACCTTCTCATCGGAGGTTACCCAAAATGTCTGGCGGCGCTCGACCCATCCCAACCGACGTAACCCCTCACGGAAAGCGCGATTCATGTCGGTGGGAGAAAACAGCTTTTTGCCCAGTGTTGCCTTTTCACGGGATATTTTCGTCCGGCACGCATCGGCATCAACTTCTGATATGACGGTCTGGACTTCCTCCCACAGTTGCTTCCGATGCACAAGCAGATACTCTTCGCCGTTTAGATGTGTGTAACACGCCTTGATCTGCATCAATGCCCCCATTCGGCTTCGCGGGGTCGTAGATCGGCTTGCCCATTGCGGGGTGCGGAGCGTGCCGTTGTGGAGCTGGGCGACTCGTTGTAGTGCAATATCGACGTATTCGGGGATGATGTCGCATCCGTAGGCGGCGCGTTGGTGCATTAGGGCGGCGATGATTGTGGAGCCTACTCCCATGTAGGGGTCGAGTACCTTGTCTCCCTCATTGGTCATCGAAAGGACGAGGCGTTCTACTAGTTCGACCGGGAATTGGCAAGGGTGTATCGTCTTCTCGGGGTGGTTGCTCTTAACGTTCGGGAACTCCCATACGTCGCTCGGGTTTTTGCCTTTGGGGTTTCCCGACAGCTTGCCGATGTTTGGCCCCTTGAAGTGGCGTTTGCCCGGATACTTTGATGGGACTCGGATGGGATCGAGATTCCACGTGTAGTCGTCGCTTTTAGTCCACCAGTTGATCGTCTCGTATCGCCCGGATAGTCGCTTTGTGCAGTGCAGCCCGTGCCCGAAATGCCAGACGATGCGATTGCGAAGTTTCAAGCCATGATCTCGAAACAGCGTGTAGAGGACGGTATCCAGGGGTATGATCTCGCCGTTGTCAACGTAGTTTCCTACCTGCCAGCAGATCGATCCCTGATCATGCAGAACGCGGACGCATTCTCGGATTACGCGTTCTTGGGAAGCGAGGTAGTTGTTGAGAGAAGTTTTGGACTCGTAGTCTTTGCCGATGTTGTAGGGAGGCGAGGTAACAACCAGTTTCATCTCGCCGTCGCCCAGTTTCGCCATGAAATCGAGATTGTCCTCGCACTCTACGACGCTTCGGTTGCTGTGAGATACGCGTTCGCTCACTGGCGATCGCAGTAGGTCGGGTTGCGTAAAGACGGTCATCGCAGTCTCTATATGTCGGTGCTTCGGTCGAATCAGATCGGCTGGTTATCAAGATGATACAACTGTTCGCTAACGTTGTTGGATTCTGGTGTCACTACCAAAATCCATGCTTTGGCTATGCGAAGCGTCGCTCAATGTGGCAGAATCTGACGCGCTCCTGCGCTGCGCGCAGGGACGGCCGAATATCACGCGCTCAGAACAGTCTACAGATGCATGACTTCAACATCACCCCAGTGTCCGTTCAGATATTCGGCTACCAAGCGGCGGTGGCAGTTGTCGGGTTCGTGCTCGCTGCAGAGCAGGCATGAGTTGGCGATTAGGTTCTTGATGCCTGCCATCTGCTCTATTTGCCGTTCCTGCATGAGTGCCATGAACTGCCGTTCGTACACGTCCCAATCGCGATGCTCTTTGCGGTAGGCGTCCAGCATCTCTTTGGTGGGCGCCAGTTCCGGCATGTGGATGTAGTCCATGCCGCAGATTTTCTGCAGGAAGTATGCCAGATCGTCTCGCTTGGCGAAGCCGGCCAACTGCGACACGTTGTGCAGTCTCACATCGACCACGCGTTTCGCGCCGGATGCTGTCAGCCGCTCGAAAAAGTTGGATGCAGATGTCTTAGTGAAACCGATGGTGTAGACCCGACTCAACAGTGTCCTACCGCCGGAAGGCGTCGTTTTGGTAGCCGAACTTCATCGACTGCCTTGCCAACGCTTCCGCGATCTGTGTATCCCTGTCGATGAAGAAGTTGCCGTTCGCAGGTAGCAGTTCGGACACGGTTGCATCATGGCTCTTCACCCTGCCGTCCGCCATGATGTGCTGCACCTCCACGCCGCGCGTCATCAGCGCCTGAGATATCAGAAGCCCGCGATGACATTCAAGCGGCTCTCTCTCAGAGCACATCAGCACGATCCGACGCTCGTCGGCCATGCGCATAACGCGTTTGATGCCGTCCTCAAACGTCTGAGTACCGGCCATCTTGTCGTACAAGACCCGTCCGTCATCGTCGTAACAATCCAATTCATCCGGCCGCCCACCAAGATCATCGCCCAGAAAGACGTATCCAATCCCCGCATCATCCAGCGTCGCCTCGATAGCACCGCGATTGACATGCGGGATGTAGCGACTAAAAGGCGACGTACGAACATCCACCACATCATCGATGCCGTGTTTTGTGAGGAAAGCGAGGAACGCGTCCGCCGGATGGTTCGAATGCCCGATGGTGAAGATCGGGTATAGGGTTGCGCTTGTCATAGCTCTATGATTGTAGCGTTCAATCTAGGTGCTTCACTTACTCGCTTTGGCTTCTCGAATGACATCGTCCCAGGCTGAGCCAAACCGTTCCCTGTAGCCTGGCAGTTGGTGCGCTTCTAGGAGCCTGCGGACTGAAACGTCATGGCTTTCAACTCTTCCATCTTCAAGGATATGTCTAACATCAACTCCATGCGTAACAAGGACTCTGGCAACCAGGCTGGCACGGTGGCAGTTTAGAGGGTCGCCCGCGCAACACATGAGTGCGATTCGGTGCTTGCCGGCATTGCGGACTAGCATCTCGATACCGCGAGTAAACTTTTCGGTTCTCATTATCTGCGCGTAAGATACATTCGTGTCCGCATCGTAACAGGAAGGGTGTTTTGGTCCATGACCAAGTTCACTACCCATGAATTCGTAATGGATGCCTCGATTGGCCAGCGTTGACGGGAGGAAACGCTGTCTGAAATACTGCGACGAGGCAACCGACGAATCCTGCCTAACATCTACTACATATTCGACTTTGTGTGCCCCCTAATAAATCCATAAACTTAGACGTCGAGTGGTTGCCGTGACCGATCGTCAGTATCGTGTGTCCGCGTTTTGTTGTCCATGGCGCGTGAGATGTCGCCCTTTTGTCAGTGGCGAATGGCACTATTATCCCAGCGATCAGCTTGTAGGCGTAACCCTTTTATTCAATAGCCAGACTTACGGTGACGTAACATTTCCCTATCGGGTATTCGCCAAGTGGTTGGCTCTTATACGAGCGTTCGTACACGGGATCAGTCACTCTAAGCACGTATTGAGTCTGGCCGTATACGAACTTGCCTCGTAAGTTTCGCTTACCTTTGAGACCGGTCGAAGCCAACAATGTCATCTCAGGGATACTGATAAGTCGCAATGATTCATTCATATTGCGGGCTATATCCCAGGGGACTCGGTCATTGATTCCAGCATATGAGCTATATCCGTACCCCCAGAGGTTGCCTTCAGGGTCAACAAATCGTGCTAGATCGTGCCACGAAACAGTGCCGACGCGTTTCCATGATCTGGAACTATCTATTAGCCAGTTTTCACACTGGTGGTTAATTGGAAGGGCGCGTGAAACGGGCACATCGATGATATCTAGAGGCCGCGGGTCTGTGTTATTCTGATATTTGCTTTCAAATTCAAGGAGACCCCTACCTTGACGGCGGCTTACAGGACGTATCCAACTACCAGCCTTCCCGCTTGACGTGTATTCCTTACCAGCAATGCAACGGCCACCACCCATGCGCGAGTTGGCTAGGCACACGATTCGCTTGTATCTTCCGATGTCCATCGTGCAATCAAGTTATCACACTGATCTACTTGCTGTATAAGCATGCACCCTTATCAGAGCGATGCCGTCTCTCAGTTCATCCAGTGCCCATAGGATACCACGCATCTGCCTAGAATACCTGATATCGTCGTGGACGACGGTGTGATTAGAGGTATCTCCAATGCCAATCACAAGGAAAATATCGTTTTATAGCAGACGTGAATAAGCTTGGATTCAATGTCGGGATAGCGGAATCCGTGGCTCCTTCTAAAGTTAATACAAATATGTGAGCAATGAACTGAGATGAGTTCAAGTCGGTATATATCACGAGCGTCGAGGATTAACTACTTTCTGATCCGAATTGCGCCTGTGATTGTCGGATGCGAGTATGTCTCCGACAGGATGGTGATATATTCGCGGAGGACTACGTGTCGGTGGTCAGTGGTACGATGAGATCATATCTATACACCTTGATGCAAAGTTGCTAGCCGTTGTTGCGCCCCTACTTCCTCCCCTCTACCGCCTCCAGCGATTGCAGGATGCCGCGCATGTGGCCTACGCAGTAGGCGATGTATTCGCGGCCGGCGGGACCGTCGGTGGTTAGGCGCATGATGTGGTCGTAGTCGATGCAACCTTCGTAGTTGATGTCGTAGAGGGCTTTGGCGACTTCGTACATGTTCAGGTCGCCGCTGTCGGGTATCACCTCTTCGTAGCCTTGGTTTTCCGGGATGGTGCCACGCACGTTGCGGAAGTGGACGTGGAACAATCGATTCTGCTCGCCGAAGTGCTTGATGCCTTCAAAGATGTTCTGTCCCGACTCGTAGCGGGTGCCGACGCAGAAGGTGATGCCATTGGCGGGCGATGGCACTTCGCTGAAGAGACGGTCGAAAGATTCGAAGCTGTTGATTATCTGCGGATAGCCATGCAACATCGGTACCGGCGGATCGTTGCCATGGGTCGCCACCTTGACACCGCCCGGTTCTGCCACTTCGCAGATAGCGGTGTAGTGCTTGATGTGACGTTCCCACAGATCCTCTTCATCCGGTGCATCGGCTGCCCGCGGGGCCGCCAACGCATCGGCGAGGTCGAACTTGGCATGTTTATAGCCGCCGCGCCCCTCGACGTAGCTGACTAGCGGTGGCAGATTCGGGTTGCTGAGCCCGTAGACGTATGGCTGGACGCCGAGCACTGGGATGTCGAACTCGGCGCATAGCTCAGCATTGATGCAGGCGTTGCGCGTCTCCTGCTCTGCGTTGGGACCGCCGAGGTATACATCGTGAAACTGCCCTGACAGGCAGTTGGCGCGCTCTATCACCAGGCCGGCTTCTCCCAGCTTCTCGACTACCATCTTCATGCCGTCTCGATTGGCCGCGCCGCCCGTCTCTAGGTATCCGGGCACCATGTCCATCGTGATATCCACCGCGTCGACGCCGATCTGCGCCAGAAAACGCAGGTCTTCATGTCGCTCCAGCCAATCCGGGCTGATGCGGGTACCGATTCTCATCATCATCGTTATCGTCTCCTGTAACTCCGTTGCAGATATTGATACCACAGAACTGATGTTTCGTCATTGGCGCGGTTAAGGTATGCTGATTGATGCTGACTTACTTACTTCGCACAATTGAGAACCGAGCCGAAACGAACATGTCTACAGATAACGCGGTTAACCGTCCGAACATCATTCTCATCCTTGCCGATGATATGGGGTATTCCGATCTCGGCAGTTACGGAGGCGAGATTTCGACGCCCAATCTGGATCGTCTCGCAACCGAGGGGATGCGCTTCTCGCAGATGTACAACACGGCGCGATGCTGTCCCTCCAGAGCCTCGTTGCTGACGGGGCTTAACCCGCATCAGACCGGCGTCGGGCACATGGGCAACAACATCGAGGGTGAGCCGTCGTATCAGGGCTACCTCAACAACCGCTGCGTGACGATCGCCGAGGTGCTGCGTGACGCCGGTTACCGCACCGGCATTTCGGGTAAGTGGCACTGCGGCTCCGATCCGGAGCGGGAAGAAGCTGAAGGGCATCCGCAGCTACAGCGCGGCTTTGAGCAGATGTTCTGGTTCGAAGGCGGCAATGGATACTTCAACCACACTCGTTTCTTTATCGACCGCACCGCAGTCGAGGCGTCTGGCACTGATTACCTGACCGACATGATCACCGACCATGCGGTGCGGATGGTCGATGAGATGCAGAATGATGACCGTCCCTTCTTCCTGCACGTCGCATACACCTCGCCCCACTGGCCGCTGCAGGCACTTGAGGAGAATATCGCGCACTATCGCGGCAAGTATGACGATGGCTGGGACACCACGCGGACGGCGCGGCATGAACGACTCAAGGCGATGGGAGTGCTTGACGAAAAGTGGGAGATCGCACCGCGCGACGAGACGGTTGCGGCCTGGGAAGATGCGGCGCACAAAGAGTGGGAGGGGATGCGAATGGCGGTCTATGCCGCCCAGGTGGAGCGCATGGATCAAGGCATCGGGCAGATCTGCGACGCGTTGAAGTCCAACGGCATCGAACGCGATACCGTCGTAATCTTCCTCTCAGACAACGGTGGATGTGCCGAGTTCCTGTGCGAAGACCGCGACAACATGGACGAATCGAGAGTGGTTCCGTTGACCCGTGATGGACGTCAAGTCCGCGTCGGCAACTCGCCCGACATCGCGCCGGGCGGCGACGACACGTATATGAGCTACGACACGCAGTGGGCGAACGTTAGCAATACGCCATTCAAACGCTTCAAGCGTTGGACGCACGAGGGCGGTATCGCGACGCCGCTCATCATCAACTGGCCAGCCGAGATATCGGAGGATAATGGACTTAGCGGCCACATTTCGCACACGCCGATCCAGCTGATGGACCTGAACGCGCTCTGCATCGATCTTGGCGGCGGGGCTTACCCGTCAGAGTTTCGCGGGTATGAGATTACGCCGCATGAGGGTGAGAGCTTCAGAGCGGTGCTGGAAGGCGATTATAACTGGTCGAAACAGCGTCCATTGGCGTGGGAGCATGAGGGCAACCAGGCCTTGCGCGTCGGAGATTGGAAGCTGGTGCGGGAGCACGGCAAGGCGTGGGAACTGTACAACCTGGAACAGGATCGTACGGAACTTAACAACCTTGCGGATGGCGACAAGGACCGAGTCGCTGAGCTGTCGCAGCTCTACGCCGAGTGGGGAACGCGCGCCGGCATCAGCCCCTGGCCGCCTGGCCCGCGCGGCAGTTGGCAGTTCCCCGGCTTAAATGCAGAGGGCACGTTCCAGATGCGCGGACATGGGCACATAATTCCCCGCGGTTTCGTTCGCTCCGCAGCAGATGCGAAAAGTTAGTCTTAATCTAGTAATAAGGCGTATATCGCGACATGAAGGACAATAGGAGAGTGCACCGGTCTCGGAGATGCCGGTGCGCTAGTCAAGTCAATATAGTCACGAATGGCAGAGTGCAGGTTCCGATTCGATAAGGGGTCGACGAGAGATGCAGGCAATTCAGAGATTTGCCGACACGGTTGTCCACAAACCGATATTTGAATACTTCATCATCCTGCTGATACTTATCAGCGGCGCGCTTCTCGGACTGGCGACAGTCCCAGAACTCACGGAAGATTATGGCGACTGGTTCACGCTGGCGCAGTACGTCATCCTCGCCCTATTCATCATCGAAGCCGAATTGAAGATGCTCGCACTGTCGCCAAAGCCGCATCATTACTTCAAGGACGGCTGGAACATATTCGACTTCACGATCATCCTTGTCGCGCTCATCCCGGCCACGGGCGGGTTTGCGATGGTTGCACGACTGGGACGGCTGTTGCGGGTCTTGAGGCTGATATCGACCATCAAGGACCTGAGGCTGATCGTTGCGGCGCTCGTCAGATCGATACCCAATGTGGGGCACATCCTGATGCTGATGAGCATCATGGTCTACATCTACGCCATCATCGGACATCAGCTGTTCCACGAACATGATCCGGAGAATTGGGGCAATCTCGGACTTTCGATATTGACCCTGTTCGAAATTATCACCTTAGAGGGATGGATCGATGTAAACGCCAAGGCGATGGAGATGCACCCCCTCTCCTGGATCTACTTCGTAAGCTTCGTAATCGGCGGCACCTTTGTGGTCGTCAACCTCTTCATCGCCGTAGTCCTCAACAATCTCGACCGCGCGCAAGAGGAAGCGTTGAAGCAGCTGCAGGCGCCACTGTCGCGTGAAGAACTGTTGATCGAGTTGCGCGAGACGCAGAGCAGTCTGCGCCGTCTGGAAAGGCAGATCGTAGCCTACGGCGAGGAGACGCAGGACAAGGAGGGCGGTTGAGGTATAGGCAACCTCAGCCTGTCTATCGATCTCGCACCGGTGGCGGACCCTCGGTAAAGTCGCCGCCAGAACCATCTTCCGGTTCATAGCCGAGTTCGGCACGCGCCCGGCTTATATCGAATATCTTCCACATGTTGTCGGAGGTGGCGTAGTAGATGCCGTAGCGCAACTCGTCCGGAGCATCGATCGAAAGCCGCACTATCTGGGAAACGTCGCGATGGCTCAGCCACAGGGACAGTGCGAAGGGAGAGAATGACGGATCATCGGTTGAGATGACCCATCCGATACGCAGGTGGATGGACGAGACGTCATGGTAGTCGTTGTAGTAACTGCCGATAGCCTCGCCAAACGCTTTCGATACACCGTAGAAACCGTCCGGACGTATCATCATCTCTTCGTTCACCAGCGGATATGCGCCGGCTTCCAACTGGTCGAATTGTCCGCTGCCGACCAGGCTCCACGGCTCATCGAGATAAAATCCGCCCGTCGCATGGTTCGACGATGCGAATATGACGCGTTTAACGCCTTCACGCCGACTCGCTTCAAAGACGTTGTAAGTGCCGACGAGGTTGTTCGGCAGGACTGAATCCCACTCGGCGTAGGCGGCTCTGTCGGCGGCGAGATGCACGACGGTATCGATGTCCGCAAATGCCGGTTGCATGGCGTCAAGGTCGTCCAGCGATGCCACGTGCGACGGCACACCATCGGCTTCCTTTAGGTCTAACGAAGAGAAAGCGTAACGGTCGCCCAGCCGGTCGATCAAAACGCTTCCGATCAATCCCGCGCCGCCGGTGATGAGAACCTTCTTTTTGCCGTTGCTATTCGCCATCGATTTTGCTCCTCTAAGGCCAATGTCATGTCGCTATAGAAATCGTTTTCAAGCCGTACGATTCCAGTTGGAAGGATAAATTGAATCTTAAAAGTGCTCTTCAATCTTTGGCGATTGATGGAACATTCGATGCGGTTTGAACGTCTTATAAACAACTAGAATTCGCGCAAGGGGAGAATTCCGATGAAAGCCGCAGAACTTAGATCCACATCTTTGGCGCACTGGCGCAAGTATGTAGCAGCGTTGATCTTAGTGGCATTCGCCTCTTTACTCATCGCTGGCTGTGAAGGAGGCAGTGACGAATACGCCATAATCGATCCGCCCGGAATGCCGGGGGCTCCAGGCGATCCGGGCATGCCCGGCATTCCCGGTAAGCCCGTATTGATCGAGAAAGCCGTAGAAGTGCAGGGCGAGGCGATGATGGAGTTTGATGCTTCTTCGGATGACGGCAAGTACGAAGTTATAAGCACCGTCACCGTTGAAGGTCCGGCGACCGAGGTGATGGTCGAGGCCGAGTTTGTCGAAGAGGCGGAAGCGATGGAAGCGGCGTCGACGGGTGAAAGCGTCGGCATATCGTTCCAACCGCAGACGCGCATCATCGTCCGAAACGCCGATATGGCCGTCGAGGCTGACGACCCCATGGCATTGGTAGACGCCATCGGCAACCAGGCACAGTCGCGCGGCGGATGGATAGTGAGCAGCATCTCCAGCAGTGAAAACTATCACTACATCACCGTGCGAGTGCCCGCCGAGACGCTTGACGAAGTGATCGAGTACATCTCCGCAATGGCGAGCAAGGTCCAGTCGGTGCAATCTGACAGCACCGATTTCACGGAGGAGTACATAGACCTCGATGCGCGCCGGAAGACGATTGAGGAAACGATTGAGGCGTTGACGGCATTGTTGCGCAACGAGAGATACGACAGCGTAGAAGAGCTGCTCGCCGTTCAGCGTGAAATCACCAACTGGCAATCCGATCTGGAGCGCATCGACGGCCGCATGAGTTTCATCAGCGAGTCGGCCGCATTCTCCAGGTTGTCGGTCAGCGTGAACCAGGCCCCGATACCGTTGCGTGTAGACGCCGGCGAAGATGTCTTTGTCGGACTGGATATCGCAAAGCAGTACACCGCTCGCTTCTACCCGTCAGAAGATTTCGAGAATTACGAAATCACTTGGAACTTCGGCGACGGCAGTGGAAACCGCACGGTGCACTCCGCGCTTCTAACCCCCGACGAAGAGGGGCTGTTGAGCGTTCCGGTGCTACACACATACCGCGACGAAGACTATTCGCCGTATGTGGTAGAGGTGAAGGTCAGAGCCTTCTCTGACAATGGCATCGCTGAGGGTGAAGACCGATTTTGGGCGCACGTCTCAGAACTGCCCCGATTGGATGTCTACATCTCTCCCGATGGCAATGATGTAGAGGAGAAGCAGCCGATTACCTTTACGGTCACGTTTAACCACCATGAGAGAGTCCGCGATCTGCAGTATCAATGGGATTTCCGCGACGGCTCGCCAGTCGTGACCGGCACGGTGCCGTATGGCGATACTGGATTTGAGACGACACACACCTTCGACCGCTTCCGTCCGGCTCCGTATGAAGTGCAGTTCGAGATCTGGGGCGACAGCGATGTTGGTGAAGTGCGTGAGACTTACCAGGTGTATGTCTACGTCTATCCGGGACCCACAGTGGAATCGTCCAATTTCGACCCGGCAGAAACCTTTACGGACGGTCTGAACGTGCTGATCCAATCATTCACGTTCATCGGCACGGCGCTGATCTGGTTCGGCGTCACCTTGCCGATATGGATCCTGATCGCCGCTGTCGTCTACGTCTTGATTAGGCTCTACCGCAGGCGTGGATGGCGACGCAAGCAGGCACCTCAGGTGACAGATGCTGATCATAATGCAGAGGAAGCCGCTAACTGAAGCGTCTGAAAGATACCAACACCGATGAGAGCTCGGGGCTGAACGTAGCCCCGAGCTCTTTTAATTTGTTGTGTTTTCCAAGTCTCGAATCGGTAATTAACCCGATCTATCGGGAACGAATTGGCACTGTCATACGTCTTCTATATGTATCCGAAAAAGCATTCGAGAGGAGACCAGGACATGATGCACCAGATAGCAAGATTCAAAGATCGTTTCAGTGCCAAGCCGATGATTGTGATGGTTGCGATGCTGCTGTCGTTAGGGCTCGCCGCTTCAATCGCGGCATGTGTCAATGAAGAGCCGGTGATGCCGACGGCGACTGTAATCATTGCAGACCCGACGTCGGTCCCTGCCACCGCAACGATGCCGGCTCCTACGGTCAAACCGGAAGCAACTGCAACGCCGCGGCCGACAGCAACCGCAGTGCCGCCCGAACCAGTGGTTGTAGTAGTCAACACGGTTCAAGTGGTTAAGACGCCGACCGTGCAGCCAGAGCCGACGGCAACGGCTACGCAGACGGTTCAGCCCGATGTGCCGACGTCTACCGCTACCGCAGCGCCTATCGTTGCTACGCCAGTACCGCCTACCGTCGCACCACCTCCACATACTGCCACGCCGCTGCCGCCTACTGCCACACTTGTACCGTTCACCGCCATGCCGCTACCACCCACTTCCACACCCGCGCTACCTACTGCTACGCCAATACCGCCGACTACCAAGCCGGTGCCGCCAACCGTCGCGCCAGTGTTGCCTAGTATCATTCCCGAACCTCCTACCGCTACGCCAGCGGCAGCTAGTCAGGAGATACAGAAAGAAGTCGTGGTAGAAGCGGAAGTTGTACGCGAGGTTGAGGTCGCAACTGACCATGTACCGGCGTTGGCATCGGTACCTCAATCGATGCCGGAAGGGCATGGTGGAGGCGGCTCTGGAAAACGCGGCATTGCGCCGATACATCCACCGCGACGCGATCCGGGCGATACAACGTTCCGCGACTATCCGCGCAACAGCTTGGTATCGACCTCAGTAGAAAACCAATCGACCTTCAGCCTCGACACCGATCGAACGTCGTTTCAACTGGCCCTCAACTGGACGCGTTCGGGATATGAACTGAATCCCGATTCGGTCCGCGCCGAAGAGTGGGTAAATGCCTTCAACTACGCGTACGATGCGCCTAAGGACGATCTATCGTTCAACATCCTGACCGACATGGTTGCCCATCCGCTCGATGAAAATCTGCACATCGCGCGCGTCGCGTTCCAAGCGCCGGAGATAGATCAGGACCTGCCCATCAACGTCACCCTCGTGCTGGATGCTTCCGGCTCGATGGCAGATGGCAACCGAGTGGCGATTGCGCGTGCCGCAGCAAAGTCAATCCATCAGAGTCTGGGAGAGGGCGACCGCATCTCGATAGTTCATTTCACCGACCATGTGATTGATCGATACACCGTTTCTGATGCATCACCGTACGACCGCGCAGTCGGACGTTCCATCAGCAGTTTGGCGCCGCACGGAAGCACGAACGTTCAAGCCGGACTCAACCTCGGCGTCCAACTGGCAGATCGGATGCGCTACAGACAGCCGGAAGCGCTGAACTACGTCATCCTGATGTCCGACGGTGTGGCGAACGTAGATGCTACCGATCCATTCGCAATCCTTGAGACGACATCTGATGGCGATGCTGAAAACCTGCTACGCCTCATCACTATCGGCGTTGGCATCAGCAACTACAACGACTACCTGTTGGAGCAGCTATCGCAGCACGGCAATGGATGGTATCGCTACCTGAGCAGTCCGGAAGAGGCGCGCTCTCTGTTCAGCCCTGATAACTGGCTCGCCCTGTCTGTGCCCTTCGCGGACCAGACCAGAGCGCAGATAACGTGGAATGAAGAGCTAGTGAGCAGGTGGCGCATCATCGGTTACGAGAACCGAGTGACGGCCAATGAGGACTTCGCATACGCCCATAAACGCTTTGCCGAGATACCGTCGGGCACGGCCACCACCGTGTTCTACGAACTCGAACTGGTCGACCGCCCCTCTATCTGGTCTGTTGATGGACCGTTGGGCAAGGTCGAAGTTCGATGGGTTACGCCGAACACGGGCAAAGCGAATAGCCAGCACCAGCCGATCGTTCCAACACCGGCACACTCCGACGCCGGCTTGCACTTCGGCTCCATCGTTGCACTGGCATCGGACCGCTTCAGCGGCTTGAACGATCCGACTTACGAAGACCGGCACTCGATTAGGCGCAACCTGATGACGCTCGATCACATGCTAGACAGCATCGAGTCGCCGATACGCGGCACCGACGATTACAACGACTTTGCGACGGTATTGAAGTCGATGATCGAAGGCATCCGCCCGGAGCGTGAAGTCGGCTATAGCGGTTACAGCCGCTGAGCAGCAGGACTTAAAACGGCAACCCGGTTGAGAAGTCGGGAATGCCGGCCCATCGGCCACCATCGCCGGCGCGTTGCACCGCAATGGTCTTGATGACATCAGGGTTTGCAAGACCATGCGGTGCGCGCCCGGTCAACGCAAAACTGACGTTTTCGGCCTGCTTCTGCCCGCACTCTTCCAAGAAGGTGGGAGAGTAGCCAGCGAGGTGCGGGGTAACGTAGATGTTCGGTAGCGAAAGTATCGGGTCTTCAGACGCTATCGGTTCGACCTCAGTAACGTCGATGCCGGCAAATGCTATCTGCCCATCACGCAGCGCTGCGTGCAGTGCGACTTGATCGACAATCTTGCCGCGCGCACAGTTCAGCAGTATCGCCGTCGGCTTCATCTTTGCCAGATTCTCAGCATTGATGATGTGATCGGTAGCCGCGGTATGCGGTGAATGAACCGAGATGATGTCTGATTGCGAAAGCAGTTCATCAAGCGATACCAGCTCTACGCCGTACAAGTCTGCAGACGACTGGTAACCATATGGGTCATGTGCGATGATGCGTCTCGGACCGAAGCCGGCCACGCGCTGTGCGAATGCGCGCCCAATGTTGCCGAAGCCAAGTATCCCTACCGTCTTGCCGCCGACACGGTCTACCGTCTCCTGAAACTCGCGCATCAATGCCAGGTCTTCCGCCCACTTGCCGTCGCGAGTAGCGGCGACAGTTTCGGGTATTCGGCGCAGAATCGCAAGCATCATAGCCATCGCATGATCTGCCACCTCAACGGTGTTGACGCCGGGGACGTTGCAAGCCAGCACGCCCAGCTCGGTCGCAGCATCCAGGTCTATCGAGTCGACTCCGACCCCCATGCGGCTGACTACTTTGAGCTTGGAGCAGGCCTCAAGCACGTTTCGGTCGGTGAGCGGCCAGGTGGCGATGAGTGCACCGTCGGCATCCCGCATCGCGTCGATGTACTTATCCGTGTCGTCGAACTCATCGAAGATTTCAACTTCGATATCACCCGCCGATTCGATGATGCTCTTCACATCGACAAAGATTTCGCTTGTAACCACAACTTTGAGTGTCATGAGGTCTCGCTCCAAAAATCGGAATTTGCTCTGATGCAACCTGTTCTACGCCCGTTCGCGCATCTAATCAACCATAACCGTAAACGAAGATACGCGTCGCCGGCTAATCACTTTGCGGATACGCACTTATGGACTGCCCTTACCGAGGACGTCTCAACTCTTGCTGACGGCGATAGCGTTGCTGATAGTAGACGCGTTCATCGTAAGTGCCAGGCTCGTAGTGCCCGTTTTCCGGGTCGGGACCGCATGCGACATTGGGGTCTGACGGATTGGCAGCCACAACATCTTCGTCGAAATCCACCCCCAGTCCGGGTTCTTCCGGCACCGTGATGTAGCCGTCTACCGTGGGCAGATGCGGCAGTATCACTTCGTAGCGTTGCGGCACGTCGTCTTCGAGCCGTTCCAGTATCAATGCGTTCGGTATCGAAGCGAGGATGTGTATCGCGGCGTACTCAGCCACTGGCCCCAACGAGCCGGAGTGTGGTGCGACGTTGATGTAGTGCGCCTCGGCAAGTGCGGCAATCTTCTTGAGCTGCGTAATCCCGCCGATGCGTCCCGAGTCGGGTTGCACCACATCCACAATCTCGTCCTCGATGATCTCGCGCACGCCCCAGATGTGGGAATGACGCTCGCCCGCGGCGATTGGAATATCGACATTTTCCTGCACCCGTCGCAACGCCTCGGTATTCTCCGGCGGTACCGGATCTTCGTAGAAGAGCAGGTTGTACGGCTCTAACGCTTTGCCGACGATGATGGCGTCTTTCGTCGTGAACCACGGCGGACCATGGGCGTCGACCATGATGTCCATCTCATCGCCCACCGCGCGGCGTATCGAATCGACGATGTCAACCGTGCGATACACGCCGCCCGTCTTAACGCCGGTGATACCGCGATCTCGCAAGTCGAGGGCGCGGCCTGCCGAGTGGGCATGAGCATATGTGCGGATGCGCTTCCGAACGCGTCCGCCGAGCAGATTCCATACGGGAGTGTCAAGCACCTTTCCCTTGATGTCCCACAGTGCCATGTCGATTGCATTGATGGCGCCGGAACCGGGAGTGCCCGTCATGCCGTGTCCCATCATCGCCACGATCATCTTCTGGTGCAACCGCTCAATATCTATCGGATCGTCGCCAATCAAGATGGTTGCCAAGTCTTCAACTGCGGTCTGGACGACGCGCGGCCATCCGGAGCCTTCTCCGACGCCGTAGATGCCGGCATCGGTGTAAACCTTGACGAAGCACCAGTTTCGACTGCCACCGCCGGACATCAGGAAAGTCTTGATCTCTGTAATCTTCATTGAGTTGCCGCCGTTTCTACTCTTCTTTCGCTAAACGCGCACATCGCAACGCTTGAGCGGTTAAGTGCGATTATCGTATCGTATAGGAATGATACGCGCTACAATCCGATAGAGGATGTATCGAATATCGAGCAACGCACATATTGGGAGATTAACCGAGCGATGGCAGACACAACCGTAACGACATCAGACAACGGACCGTATTGGGTGAGTGGCAACTTCGTGGTAGTTGACGCCGATGGCAACGAATTTCCCGTCGACAGCGATGCCTATCTTTGCCGTTGCGGGCAATCTGCGGAGAAGCCCTTCTGCGATGGAACGCACAACATGGTCGGTTTCAAAGACGCATCGAGGGCCTGAAACGATGAGTGAACCAACACGTATCCACGTCTGGAACAACGACGCGCTGGAAGTGCGCGGCGACTTTGAGTTGCGCGACGCCAAAGGCGGCGAATTCAGGCAACACGGCCGAGTGCGCCTATGTCGATGCGGCACATCCCTCAAGAAACCCTACTGCGACAACTCCCACATCCGCATCGGTTTCCAAAGCGAGGTCAAGGCGCCGGGCGGGTAACAGAGCGGTGCTCACCGCGGCATACACGGCACTTTATAGCGGTTGCGAAAAGCTGAGTTGATCCGTGAACAGCGACGGTTTTGTTGACTACTACAAGGTGCTGGATGTTGCGCCTGATGTCTCAGTTGACGAGATCCGCGCGGCCTATCGTCGGATGGCGCGACGAGTGCATCCGGATAGCAATGTTAGTGATCCAAATGCTACCCAATACATGGCGCTGGTCAACGAAGCATGGGAGGTGATAAGCCAGCCGCAACGCAGAGAAATATTCGATGCCATCCGCGCTCTGTTCTACGCATCAAACCCGGAATACTCTCAAGAGAACTACCAGCAACGAGCTTCGGATACGGGTGATAGTAACCAACAGCAAGAAGCCCAGCGAGAGACGGAAGAAGAAACATCTCAACAATCGGCACATTCAAACGATAACAGAGGCACTGGCCGAGGGTCGGATCAAGGCACCGGTCGTAACAGAGATCGGCGGGCTGGGCGAAACGCGGGTCAAAGTGAGAGTGAAAGAACGGATGGGGATGCAGAGCCAAGAAGAAGCGGCGCTCAAGGCTCGGGGCGAAGCAGGGAGCAAACCACAGGTCAAAGCAATCGGGACAGTTCCGATCATGATGCAGGACGGAGCAGAAAGCAAAGCGCTGGTGAAGACGCGAGTCGAAGTGAGGGAGAAAGAACTGATGCGGCTGCAGAGCCAAGAGGAGGAGAAAGCGAGACTCAAGGCTCAGGGCGAAGCAGGGAGCAAACCACAGGTCAAAGCAATCAGGACAGTTCCGATCATGATGCAGGACGGAGCAGAAAGCAAAGCGCTGGTGAAGACGCGAGTCGAAGTAAGGGAGAAAAAACTGATGAGGGTGCCGAGCCAAGAGGACGAAAAAGCGAGACTCAAGGCTCAGGGAGAAGCAGAGAGCAAACCACTGATGAAGGCACGGATCAAAGCAATCGGGACAGTTCCGATCATGATGCAGGACGGAGCAGAGAAGAAAGAACCGATGATGCTACAAGTCAAACCCGAAGTGAAAGTTTCAGTGAAGATACACGACCCAATGGAGAGCAAAGTAAAGACAAAAGTACGGGACAAGGTCCGAACTACGATGAAGTAGAAAATAACAGTACTCAGAAACGAATATTATTTTCAATTGGATTGGGCATAGTAATAGTCGGGATATTACTTTATATAGGGGTACTGACTGCTGTTAATTTTGGACGTCCTGAAACACCAGATTATGTAATCGCAGACTTTTCACAAGACAAAGAGTATATTGAAATAAAATGGACAGCACCAGACTTGGCTACCCACTATAAAGTATATCTGCATAAATGTTTCCGTGCATCTACTTCTGGAAGGTGCACACGTGCTTCTAATTATTGGCTAGAAGCAAAAATTCGCGGAACGTGGTATATAGTAAACCCGTTACCGTTAGACGATTACAAATCGATTGGTGTAGTTGTAGTCGCGTGTAACTTTATAGGATGTTCAAATCCTAATGAAAGGGTGTGATATTGACACCTCGGACTTCTATAGCACAGGCATTCGAGTAATCCCTTGAACAGCGACGAATTCGTTGACCATTACAAGGTGCTGGATGTATCGCCGGATGCATCTGCGGATGAGGTGCGCGCGGCATATCGACGGATGGCGATGATGGTGCATCCGGATCGCAACGTCAACGACCCTGATGCTTCCAAGAACATGGCGATGGTCAACAACGCCTGGGAGGTGTTGCGAGACCCGCAGAGCAGGGAGGAGTTCGATCTCGCCCGGACGCTGTTCCTAGCAGGAGATTCGACCCAGCAAGCCTCGGCTTACAACCTGGATGAGCAGTGGGAAGAGGAGTGGCAGGCTCGTGAGAGGTATCGGACTTTCAAAGAGCGAGTGGTAATGGATGACGTTCGCGGCTACTTTCGTGAGATCCATTTGCGGGTGCAGGATCACTCGGGCCAGCTGACGCAGCAGTTTGCACAGGTAATCTCGCACTACGATTACGAGATTGCAAAACGTCGCTACATCGGACAGCTTGAGCATGCGCTCTACTACACCATTCCGACGCCGGCTAACCAGTGGTCTACGGGCGGGCCGCCGTTTCAGTATTACGAGATACTGAATGCCGCCTATGCCGAATCGGACGCCGACCTGGAGCTGCGCTATCGCAGCGCGCGCGAAGCCGCGTTGCGGCTGGAAGGATACAACATCAATGTTGTAGACCAGGTATGGCAGGTATTAGGCGATCCGCTTCGACGGATAGAGTACGACTTAGAGTGTCTCATCTACACCGGCGGAAGTGTAGACAGAAGCCCGTTGATGTATCGGATGCAGGAGATACAGGACGATATTATCGCCTTTAATCTGGAACATCACTGGGAGATTAATAAATCCAATATATTGTCAGAACTGGAAGGCATGGTTCAGCAACGCGGCGGTGGATGGTCGTTCAGTCAATGTCTGGGATGCTTAGGAACCGTGATGTCGCTTGCACTGTTGCTCGCCATCATAGACAGCTGTATTGGAGCACCCTGATCTATGGGAATTAAATACCGCCCCATAGAACCCCGTATGTAGATAAACTGCGTTGCTTCAGGGTACCAATACAGTGCGTGCCACTGCTCCCGCTTCCATGTCTCGGAATGCATCGTTGACCTCAGTGAGCGGACGCGTGCGGGTTACCAGATCGTCTAGATTGAGACGTCCCTGCTGATAGAGGGCGATGAGCCACTGGAAGTCGTGACGCGGGCGTCCCGTTCCCGCGCTGCATCCGATGAGTGCACGGTCTAGGAAGAGATGCCGCATCGGTATCATCACCTCGCCGTCGTCCGGCGCGGCACCGACCAGAACCGCAGTACCGCCGTCGCACGTGGCTTCCAGCGCCTGCCGCAGAGTGCCCGGCTGACCGATAACCTCAAACGCGTAGTCGACACCTACGTCGGTGAGATCGCGCACCGCTTCGACGGCATCGTTTTGCGACGCGTCTACAGTATCGGTAGCACCTATCTTGACAGCGTATTGGAACTTGGATGGATTAGTGTCGATGGCGATGATGCGGGATGCTACAGATAGGTGTGCGCCTTGGATAACGTTAAGCCCAACACCGCCGCATCCCCATACCGCGACCGTTGCCCCAGTCTCTACTTTGGCGCGATTGACAACCGCGCCGACGCCGGTAATGACCGCGCATCCCACCAACGCGGCCTTTTCGAGCGGAACTTCAGGGTCTACCTTGACGACGTTATTCTCCCATACGACGGTATGCTCAGCAAACGTTGCAAGCCCAGCGTAGTAGTGAGTGCCGTTCTTGCGGAACTGGGCGGTAGGTATATGCGAAGTGATTGGTTGGCACAGATTCCATCGTGCCGTTGAGCAGTATTTACAGGGTCCGCACATCGGTCTGATGGCAAAGACGACCTTATCGCCAGGCTCCAGCCCGTGCACATCGGGCCCGACCTGCACAACCGTGCCCGCGCCTTCGTGTCCCATGATGGCGGGCAATGCATCGGTATAGCGATAACCAGAATAGAGGTTGTGGTCGCTGTGGCACACACCAGTGCCACCGATGCGGACCATCACTTCCCCAGGTCCGGGTTCATCCAGTTCCAGAGTCTAGACGACTGCAGGCTGGCCCTGCTCATAGATGATTGCAGCTAAAGTTGAGGTAGTCATACGCGCTCGTGCCATTCAGGAAACAGTTCGGTAAGTGGATTATACGCGCTCTGAACACGCGTGTCGCGAGCGGGCAATCGCACCGGCGCGTTATCTGCTATCCCAGCACCGACGGCTCACGCATCAGCTCTTGCCGTGTAATCGCCAGTTCATCCTTTGACATACCCAGGACGTTACAGACGGCATCATCCAGAGCCAAGCGTACCGAATCCCGGTTCAAGTCCGCCAAAGTGAGAAGCTCCGCATCGGCATGGAAATCGAAGACAGAAGCCAGGTGCTCGATCTGATCCGGTGAGAACCTGGGTACTGGCAGTCGACGCATTGCATCCAGACTCACTATAGGACGTGCGAACACTTTTGGGCTGGCGGTTCCAATGATGCTGACTATACCCAACGTTGAGTTGAACCACACAGCAAAAGCTTTTTCCCACTTTCTGACATCTATATCGTCCAGGGGTCGACATGGCACCCACGCTGCCCCGACTGTAGGTTCAGACACCCACGCGGCCGTGACGCGAGCGGTATTCAATCGCGGTTGAATACAAAGTAGTAACCGACTTCGCTGTTGCCAAAGTTTGTCGCCGTAATCCTCCCGTCCTCTTTTTGCGTGGACATATACATCGGTTTCAACTTTCATAGACTGTTTAGACTCTGTGGGATTGTTTTGCCATATCGCTCGCCTGCCAGTAGCGTCAGAGATATCGCTTTTGGTAAAAGCATCTTGGATTCTCCGTCCTGCCGGTCCTAAGGTTGCTATTTTGCCAAGCTTCACAAACTGCTCATCGGAGGACATGCGTTCATAATCGGCCACTAATCGGAGAGAATAGAACCCTACTGGACGCCATTCACCCCTGAGCATCTTTGAGACTGGCCATTCTGAAATTGAACCGATTGACGGGTCAAGATCTCCTCGACTTATTCCCAATACGTTACCAATCGCGTCCGTGGGGGCATAGGAGTTGCTGCTTAAGCATACGAAGTGCGTTGGGGGCGTTCTTCAGGATCGGCTGGATGGCGCCGCGCTACGATCAACATCTCCGGTATCGACGTGTTTTCCGAAAACCAGGGGCGTTGCGGGTCGTGCGACCAGATCACGTATTCGATGTGGAACCAATCTGCCAGCAGTTGACGAACCTTTTGAGCCGAGGGGCCTGCCGCTCCAGCCAGTGGAAATACCGTCGCGAATACCGCACCGTCATCCAACTTGGTCAAATGCTCACCCAAGTCCATGAACATCGTCCCCGATGAAGAGCCATGTCCGGCCCTTCCCTGCATCAGGACCTTTTCGCGGTTTTTGAGCAGGCTTTCTTCTTTGGGAGAAAATTGGTCGTGGCGGAGCGAATCTCGGGTAAACGGCGGGTTCATGATCACCACGTCGAACGAATTGGGGTGCACTTCTACCACCGAAGGCTCGCTGTCGACCTGAGTTGCCTCAGTCCATCCGATTTCAAGCCTTCGCTGCAAACCTACGGACCATTCAACGGTTCGGTAGGGCTTGCCGTTGTCCAACAACTCAAGCGAACCGACGGCAGGATTGCCGTTACCCACGTTTACGCCCAGCGGCATCATGTGAATGTTAATTCGGTGGAACAGCGTTGACGGCGACAGTAGCCCTAACGTTGTAGCTGCCATGTGACACGCGGTCGTGTTTACATCCAGTCCCCAGATGACGTCTTCGATAAACTCGGCTGACTCAGACGAAGACGGCGTGCGTAGATCGCGCATTCGTTCCGAAGCCGCCATAAGCAACGTCCCGGTGCCGCAAGCGGGATCGATGATCCTGAAGTCAGTCATTTGTTCCGGGATGGCGTCGTCTCGAATTGCCAAACCTGCCAGCATGACGGCCGCGGAGGTAGACGTGTAGTAGCTGCCGTCATATTTTGCGGAGTCGAGTAGTCGATGGAATATGCGTCCCAACACATCATGGCGTGTACCAGCTGCATCGCGCTGTATTCTCATCGCGGCTCGGGCTACTGAGTGAACAGCGTTCTTCCACTGCTCATCTTGGAATACGTCGAGTAGCGCCACGCGTGCCACCTCAAATATTGGTCTGTAATCCAAGGCGACTATCAGATTCCATGCATCAGATAGGTTCTCGATGACATCACCCGAATTGATGCATCGCTGAAGCGTGTTGGGCGGCCATCTTTCAGTGACTAGTTGACCGTTTCGTTCATCAACATCAGGCTTCATATGAGGGAGATGTCGGTCAAGACGGGCATGGAACATGGACGCGGCCGCGATCACCAACAATCCTCGCTTAGCCGCCGCGTTCGTTCGGTCGCGGCGTCTGCCGTTTACTACTTGTGAAGTTGCGAGATTGAGTGCTTTCGCAAGCTCGTTTTTCTGCGTTTCGCTCAGCATCGCGACGGCGCGATCGAGAGCCGTATTCAGGTCCTCTGCCAAGTTATCTGGATCGCCGTACTCTTCGGGGATGCGACGTAGCGTGGCAACTAAATCTTCGGCAGTTCCCGTAGAGAATTGAGTGCTCGGTAGAACCGCCCATTTGAAACGCGTAGAAGCGTCGAAATTCGAATCAACAAGGTGGTACGGATAGTTGATCGCGACCGCCTTGTTGACGATTACCTGATCATCCCGTGCCTTCGTCGAGACGTTTTTGCGCGTCTCTAATCGCGCCTTTTTGGTTTCCTCGTTCTGCTTCAAGCGCGATCATCAGGCTGTCCAGTCGCACCGAGATGTCTATCTGTTTTGAAGAGCCCTCTTGCGAATTTTCTGCTACCGCGTTGATGCCCTGTTTTTGCAATAGCTGTGCTAAAGCCCCGTTCAACAACGGTTCGTATTTTGATCCTTGGCTTTGAGATGACATCTGAAGGAGAAGTATGGGCAGTCTTGATTAACTCCATTTTACGCGCTGGGCGGCTAATCGCCAGCACGAGTGGCAATCCGGCCCTCTATCGAGTTGACCAGTTCATCAGGGTTCGCGCTCGAGATGAAAAAGTATCCAGTGCCGTTCAGGAAACAGTTTCGGTAAGTGGATTATACGCACTCTGAGCGCGTGTCGCGAGCAGGCAATCGCACTGCCGAATTATCTGCTATCCCAGCACCGACGGCTCACGCATCAGCTCTTGCCGTGTAATCGCCAGTTCATCCTTTGACATCCCCAGGGCATCGCACACCGCATCATCCAGAACCAAGCGTACCGAATCCCGGTTCAAGTCCGCCAAAGTGAGAAGCTCCGCATCGGCATGGAAATCGAAGACGGAAGCCAGGTGCTCGATCTGATCTGCTGAGAACCTGGGTACTGGCAGTCGACGCATTGCATCCATGCTCAATGCGGGACGTGCGAGCACTCTTGGGCTTGCAGTTCCGATAACACTAACCACACCCAATGTCGAGTTGAACCAGACCGCCATGGCTTTCTCCCACTTCTCGATATCCACCACGTCATGCGGCGGGTGACATGGCACCCAGGCTGAACCAACCGTAGGTTCAGGCACCCGCGCGGCTGTTATACGAGCTGTATTTAGCCTCGGTTGAACACAAAGCAACAATCGGCCACGTTGTTCCCAAAGTCTCTGTCCGTGCTCTTCTTTGCCCGATTTGGCGTGGATATATGTATCCGTTTCTAGTTTCATGGAGCGTTTCGAATCGGTGGGATTGTTTCGCCACAATGCGCGTCTGCCAGTGGCATCGGGGACATCGTGTGAGTAAAAGTGTCTCTGAATCCCTGTCCGGCAGGTCCAAGCGTTGCGATTTCGCCAAGCTTTGCGAACTGCTGATCTGTCGTGGGATTGTTTCGCCATAGTGCGCGTCTGCCAGTGGCATCGGGGACATCGTGCTGAGTAAAAGCGTCTCTGATCCCACGCCCGTCAGGACCGAAAGTTGCGATTTCGCCAAGTTTTGCGAACTGCTGACCTGTTGCCATGCGTTCATAGTCGGCAACCAATCGCGGTGAGTTGAAGCCGAGAGGACGCCACTCGCCCTTGAGCATCCTTGCGGCTGGCCACTCGGAAACGGACCCGACACTGGGATCCAACTGTTCGTCACGGATTGCCAAAACCGTCCCGACCGCGTCAGTGGCCGCGTATGAATTGCGGCGGAGACAGACAAACCGGGTAGGTGGACGTTCTTCAGGATCGGCCGGATGGCGTCGCGCTACTATCAGCATCTCCGATATCGACGTGTTTTCCGAAAACCAAGGGCGTTGCGGGTCGTGCGACCAGATCACGTATTCGATGTGAAACCAGTCTGCTAGCAGTTCACGCACCTTCTGTGCCGAAGGCGCCGCTGAGCCTGCCAATGGAAATACCGTCGCGAATACTGCACCGTCATCCAACTTGGTCAAATGCTCACCCAAGTCCATGAACATCGTCCCCGAGGAAGAGCCATGTCCGGCCCTTCCCTGCATCAGCACTTTTTCGCGGTCTTTGAGCAGGCTTTCTTCTTTCGGAGAAAATTGGTCGTGTCGGAGCGAATCCCGTGTGAAAGGCGGATTCATGATCACCACGTCGAACGAATTCGGGTGCACCTCTACCAATGAAGGTGCGCTGTCGACTTGGGTTGCCTCGGTCCATCCGATTTTCAAGCCTTCGCTGCAAACCTACCGACCATTCAACGGTTCGGTAAGGCTTGCCGTTGTCCAACAACTCGAGCGAACCGACTGCCGGATTGCCATTACCCACGTTTACGCCCAGTGGCATCATGTGAATGTTCATTCGGTGGAACAGCGTTGACGGCGACAGTAACCCCAGCGTCGTGGCGGCCATGTGACATGCCGTCGTGTTTACATCCAGTCCCCATATGACGTCTTCGATCAATTTGGCCGACTCAGCCGAAGACAGTGCACGTAGATCACGCAGTCGTTCGGAAGCTACCATCAAAAGCGTCCCGGTGCCGCAAGCGGGATCGATGATCCTGAAGTCAGTGGCAGGTTCCGGGATGGCATCGTCTCGAATAGCTAAACCAGCCAGCATGACGGCGGCGGAAGTAGACGTGTAGTAGCTGCCGTCATATCTTGCCGAGTCGAGAAGCCGATGGAATATCCGCCCTAACAGATCGTGTCGTGTCCCCGCCGCATCGCGCTGTATTCGCATCGCGGCACGGGCGACTGAGTGGACGGCGTTCTTCCACCGCTCATCTTGGAATACTTCCAACAGTGCCACTCGCGCCACCTCAAAGATGGGTCTGTAGTCCAGCAAGACGATCAAATCCCACGCGTCGGCCAGATTCTCAATGACGTCTCCCGAGTTGATGCATCGCTGCAACGTATTGGGCGGCCAATTGTCAGGGTCAGATTGACGACCATCAGCATCGACATCAGGCTTCAGATGGGGAAGATATTGATCGAGACGGGCATCGAACATGGACGCCGCGGCGATGACCAATAATCCTCGTTTGGCAGCCGCGTTCGTACAATCGCGGCGTCTACCGTTCACCACTTGTGAAGTTGCGAGGTTCAGCGCTTTTGCAAGTTCGTTTTTCTGCGTTTCACCCAGCATCGCGACGGCGCGGTCAAGCGTCGTGTTCAGGTCTTCCGCCAAGTTCTCTGGATCGCCGTACTCCTCAGGAATGCGGCGCAGTGTGGCCACTAAATCATCGGCAGTTCCAGAGGTGAATCGAGTGCTCGGCAAGACGGCCCACTCGAAGCGCGTAGAGACATCGAAATTCGTATCGACAAGGTTGTACGGATAGTTGATCGCGACCGACTTGTTCACGATTACCTGTCGTCTCGCGCCTCGTCTAGCCGTTTCTGCGCGTCTCTTATTGCGCCGTTCTGGTTGCCGCGCTCTCCTTCAAGGGCAATCACCAAACTGTCGAGTTGCACCGCGATGTCTATCTGCTTTGCCGAACCCTCTTGCGAAGTCTCCGCCACGGCATCGATGTCGTATGTTTGCAATATGCGCGCCAAAGCTCCGTTCAACAACGGTTCGTATCTTGATCCTTGGCTTTGCGAGGACACAGATTTAGAGATTCAGCGACGTAGCAACTTCTAGCTGAGCTAGATTTTACGCGCTGGGCAGCTAATCGCCAGCACGAGTGGCAATCCGGCCCTCTATCGAGTTGGCCAGTTCATCAGGGTTTGCGCTCGATATGAAGAAGTAGCCAGTGCCGTCTGTCCCTGCAATCTCCATCTCGATGCCTTTGGAGGTGCCATACATCATCCATGAGCGGCGCGCTGACGGCACAAACGGATTGCCACGGCCGCCGTGGCGCGCAATGTTGTGAGACGTAGATCGGACCGCGATGACCGTGTCCCATGCGAAACTGCGTTGAGTTCCCAGCACCCCCAGCGTGACGGAAACACCATCGTCGTTGAATCTCGTCTCCATCAAGGTCGAGTTGAGCATCACATAGACGATGCCGATGATGCCGATAGCAAATGTGACGTAGAAGATGAGCGCCTCGGGTCCTGATATGAGCGGCTCACCAGTCAGGTTGCGAATGCCGACCGCGGTCAGACCGCCGGCGACCGCGCCGAGCATGAGACCGAGAAATGCGAACATCCATCCTGGCGCGCGCAGATTCTCGACAAACATGGTCCGTTGCTCAGTCGGTGTTTTTGCCATCCCTAGAACCGCCGATACTTCAGATATGCCTGTTGCGGATCCATCCCGCCCAAGATCATGTTACGCAACTCATTTTCAGTATTCATCACTTCGTCGACACGTTCGGCTACCGCCGCCGCAGCTGCAGACGGAATGACTACGACGCCGTCGCGATCGCCCAGAATGAAATCGCCGGTATGGATCGCAATATTGCCGATCTCTATCGGCTCGCCCATCGTCTGCACTTGCCAACGCTCAACGATGTCGGACGGCGTCAGGTAGCGGCAAAAGACAGGGAACCCCAGCTTGAGTATGAAGTCGGTGTCGCGATTGCCGCCATCCACCACGTAGCCCTTGATACCCCGGAACTTCAAAGTCTCGGCCGACAACTCGCCCATGTGAGCAATCGTAGAGTCGTTCGGTTGACACACAACGACCGAACCCGCAGGCGCCGCACTCAGCATCCCCGTCCACGACAGCAGCGACTCGTCCTGCGTAACCCCCTCAACCATGCCCCCGCTACAAGTCCAAACCTTGCCCACAACAGCCACATCCGGGTCAATCGGCCGGATATCGTTCGGCAAAATCCCATCCTCCAGCCCCAACTCCCGCATAGCATCATAAACCGCGCCCGAATAGGCGCCTTCGAGAATGGAGAGAGTTTGGGATTCGGTGAGGTTGGAGGGCATAGATGGTCTGATTGATAGTGGTGTGAGAGGCATCCGCCGTATCTGATCCAGCTGTTAGCAAATCCTAAATTGCCGTATCCCCAGACGCGCTCTGCTTTTGCGGTTGATTTCCGCGCACTAGGGCGACGATGCGTGCTACGGCATGAGCGGACAGCTCGGGGTCTTTGACTTCGTGCTCCCAGATGCGGACTACTCGCCAGCCGAGTGCTTGCAGCTGTTCGTTGTTGGCGCGGTCGCGTTCCATGTTGCGTCTGAATTTGGCATGCCAATAGTCGTAGTTGCGTGTCGGCATCGTGGCATGTTCGGGGCATCGATGCCAGAAGCACCCGTCGACGAAGAGCACGACGCGCGCCGAGGGGAATACGACATCGGCCTTTACGCCTCGACGTTCAAACTTGATGTAGCGATCCTTCCGGAAGCGCAACCCGGCCCGGTGCAACATGCTCCGCATCGCGACTTCCGGCTTAGTGTCAGCCCGTCGATTCGACTTCATCGTGCGGCGCGTTGCAGCGTCGGACGCGGGAGGGGCAGCG
Organism: Dehalococcoidia bacterium; assembly: GCA_965200065.1. Lineage (GTDB taxonomy): Bacteria > Chloroflexota > Dehalococcoidia > Lucifugimonadales > Lucifugimonadaceae > Bin127. Next base: position 160,222 of record CBDATF010000001.1, read on the forward strand.
GGGATGCGCGTTGTGCCGGGGGAAGACATGCATGGAATTTTACTCTTGTATGGGTGCATGGCGCGAATAATCATGTAACATATGTATCAGTTTAACGCAACCTATTCGATCGAGAGAAAGTGTCATAGATGCTCACTGAGAGGCGCTCCATGAGATTCGTCGACCTCTTTGCCGGGATCGGAGGTTTCAGGTTGGCCGCCGAGACGTTGGATTGGGAGTGTGTCTTTTCGAGCGAGATCGACGCGGAGTGCCGACGCACTTACGTCGCTAACTTTGGCGATGTTCCGGCAGGTGATATCCGTGCCATCGACGCCCAAGCTATCCCCGATCATGAGGTTTTATTGGCCGGGTTCCCATGTCAGCCCTTCAGCATCATCGGGAAGATGGACGGTATGCGCGATACAAGGGGGACGCTTTACTTTGAGATCGCGCGCGTGGTACGAACCAAACGGCCACGCTGGGTCGTGTTAGAGAACGTGAAGCAGCTGATTTCAAACGACCGGGGGAACACCCTGAGAACCATCATCGATTCGCTAGAGTCTTTTGGTTACTCGGTTAACTGGTCAGTCCTAAACGCCTTAGATTTCGGGTTGCCCCAGAAAAGAGAACGCGTTTTCATCATTGCCAATCGAGTTGATGCACAGTTCCGATGGGACGAGTTGTCGACGTTAGAAATGATGTCGCTGAACCGTGTTTTGGAACCGGCGGTTGACGCTAAGTTCTATGTCTCGGATCGAATCCGAGAGAAGCGTTTTTCTCGCCACAAAACATCCGTATCGCCCAGCATCTGGCACGAGAACAAAGGCGGAAACGTCTCATCATATCCCTATTCATGTGCCCTGCGAGCGAATGCGAGTTACAACTACCTGCTGGTAGACGGTATCCGTCGTCTGACACCACGGGAGATGTTGCGCCTGCAGGGATTTCCAGATTCTTACGAGATAGTCGTTTCGGACATGCAAATCCGCAAGCAGACGGGTAATGCCGTAGCGGTGCCGGTTGTCGAAGCGGTATTGAGAGAGATTGAGAGGGCGCAAGGAGCGATCGAAATTGACACGTCCGCGCATCAGGCAACGCAACCCACTCCCGCCACCATATCCGCTTAATCGCTTTCCCGATGGTTTTGCCCAGCGTATCGGTAGACAGATCGTTTACCTGGTTGCCACGCGCCCGTCCGCAAGAATTGCCGGTGAAGACTGGGAGCGGATCTTTAGTGTCGCAATCGACGCCGAATGGCAACCTTCAAATCTCGGATTGGATGACATCAGCTTGTTGAATACTGCTTGGGGCGCCAAGTCAGTGCAGAACAATAAACCGTTCAGCACCAAGACGCTCAGACTGGTTTCGGGGAGAAACAGCCCAGACTACTCATATGGCAACCGTCCCGAAGACGCTATGAAACTGGGCGAATTAGTGTTGGGAATCTGGAATGAACGCGTCGCTGAAGTCCGAACTCGATACCACTATGTGCGTACTGTAGTGCTAATTAAAGGACCGATGCTGAAAACATTGGTGATCTACGAAAAAGACACTTCACAGTTTGATATTGATCGTTTTGAGTGGTCATGGAACCGCAACCATAACTTGGAAGGCTTCGATCGCTTGACGGGAGATAAAGCCTTTACTTGGCAACCACATGGGTCGCAATTCACAATAATCGACCGTGTGCCACCTGATGCACTCAAAATATCACTCCGCACGCCGGATCTACCCTCAGGTGCGTGGATCGATAGATTTCTGGATTCAATCGGCTACGACGAGAGTTGGGTTACCGTAGTCAACTGAAATCTGTAAGCATTCGTCCCCTCAAACCCGCCCAAAATCGTCCTCCTCCCGCACAATGTCATCCTCGCCGAGGTAGTCGCCGGTTTGGACTTCTATGATTTCTAGGGGTTCGATGGAGGAAGGATTGGCGATGCGGTGTTTGTGCGTGCGAGGGACGTGGATGGATTGGGATGGACCGAGCGTCTGCTCTTTGCCGTTGATGGTTACATGGGCGATGCCGCGCGCGACAGTCCAGGTCTCGGAACGGTGACGATGCCATTGATACGACAAGCGGCTGTCGGGCTTGACGCTCAGTCGCTTGACTTGGAAGCCGGGGCCGCGAGTTAATACCTCATACGAGCCCCAAGGTCGCTCTTCGCGTTGTCGGTTTCTAGGCCGACGGCGCAGGGCGTTGACATCGATCGGTTCGGATTGTGGGGTGTCTTCCGGCATAGCAGGGGATTGGGCGTGAATCGGGGGATGAATTGGATGTTGCTGGGCGTTGCAGAAATTGGGCATCGGCGCAGTTAGTAGTAACCTGAATGCTACGTCAATCGAATCGTAGCAACAACACCTATCGCCAAATGTCCACCATGCCGAATAGTTCCAATCGCCCGAACATCTTATTCATTCTCACCGACCAGCAACGTCAAGACTCGCTGGCGTGTTATGGGAACGACTGGATCGAGACGCCGAACTTGAACCACATCGCCGCGCGTTCGCATGTCTTCGAGAATGCGTACGTCACGCAGCCGGTCTGCACTCCCAGCCGGGCTTCGATCATGACCGGTCTCTATCCGCATGCGGTCGGACTGCATCGCAACAACATCCCATTGCCTGCAGACTGCCCTACGATCGCTGAGCGTATCAGCGAGGACTACTACAACGCGTACTTCGGCAAGTGGCATCTCGGCGACGATATGATCCGGCAGCACGGTTTCGACCGCTGGGTCAGCGTGGAAGACTTACATCGGGTGCGTGCGACGAAGCGAGAGTATCGGAATGTAGAGGCCGACTACAACGACCATCTTCGCAAGCATGGCATCGAGCCGCCTGGTGTCAACAAGTCGTACGAAAACTGGTTTGCGACGGCGGGCTTGACGGAAGAGCAGACGCAGGCATCGTTTCTAGGTGACTGTGCGGCTGACTTCATTCGGAATCATCCCGATTCAGAGAGCAAAGATATGCCGTTCATGCTCTACGTCTCGTTCTTCGAGCCGCATCCGCCATACACCGGCCCATTGAATGATCTCTACGAGCCCGATGAAGTCACCGTGGGCCCCGCATTCCTGAAGCGTCCGGACGATAGTTCGCTGCTGAACCGTCTGCGTGCCGAATACTACATGGCTGGCAACCTCAACCCGTTGGGCATCGACGACTATCACGACTTGACTGCTGAAGATGGTTGGCGGCGGTTGCGGGCACAGTATTTTGCCAACGTAACACTCGTCGACCGTCAAGTCGGAAAGATGCTCGAAGCGCTGCATGAGAGCGGGCAGATCGACAACACGATCATCGTCTTCACAAGCGAACATGGCGAGATGGCGGGCGATCACGGAATGCTGGAGAAGCGCTCAATGTACGAAGAGGCATCGCGCGTGCCGCTCCTCATCAGAGTGCCAGGCTCACAGCCGGACCGCGATGGGGAGGCAAACCGCATCCGCGGCTCGGTATCGCTGGTTGATCTGGTACCGACGCTACTTGAACTGAGCGGGACCACATCATCAGAGGCGAACTCTCAATCTCGGCTGGGCGACGGATTTGCTCCGAATGATGCCGCTTCGGCAGGAGCGGGATGGCAGATGCAGGGCAAAAGTCTGGTTTCGGTGATGAATGGCGACCACGATCTGAACGATAACGACGTCTTTGTGCAGTGGAACGGCATGGGCGACCGCAATCTCGGCACGCCTGAAATCAATCGCATGGCATCGATGCACTGGCGGACGGTAATCACGCCCGATCGCTGGAAGTTGAACCTCTGTCCCGCCGATCAGTGCGAGCTTTACGACCTGAACACCGACCCTCACGAGATGCACAATCTGTACGATGATCCGCAGCATCAGGACCGCATCCGCGATATGGCAGCACGCATCCGCATCTGGCAATCCGCAACCGGCGACGATGCCGATTTGCCGCGGGTGTAAGGGGATACAATTCGGTATAGTTGCCCCCGACCGCGTTGTGATGCTAGATGACTACCCTGCTTCAGAGACCTGCGTCTGAAAGTCCTAAATATCGTCATCCAGAGTTGCGCGGCATCTACTACCTGAAAGACGTCTCGCGGTTATTGCGTGCGACCGATTACGGGGTTCACGGCGACAAGCTTTCTATGTCATCGCAACAGTTAGCCGGTTGGTCCGCACGGGGATTGGCCGAGGTTCAGACGGATCCCATGTTAGGACGGCACCGGTTTGTCCGCTTTCCGGACTTGATCACTCTGCGGCTAGTTGCGATTCTGCGCAGCTACGGCATCCGCATCGAGAAGATAGTCGATGCTCACACATACCTGCAAGAAGCGTTGCTGACTGCCAAACCGTTTGTGAATAGAGCGTTGTGGGTTGATGATTCGGATACTCCCAGAGAGATCTACGCAGAGGTTGATAGTCTGCTGGTTACGGCATCGAGGCACGGGCAACTGTCATTCACGAAACTGCGCGCTACGAAAATCGTAGCAGTTGTGGCTATGAAGTTTGATCAAGAAGGTGATGCGGCTAATTGGACCCCTAGTGAGGGAGTTGTTATTGACCCTAAAATCCGTAGTGGGGCTCCTTGCATGGAGGGTACAGGTATCGCAACATACATCATTTGGGGATTGCACGAAGCAGGGGAGACTGTGCCAACAATTGCAGACTGGTACGAACTGAATCCAGGCCAAGTTGAAAATGCCGTGAAGTGGGAGGAGATGCATTAGTCAGCGTCCCCCAGTGCTACCCTTGAAATTTGTGCGTTACTAGACCTGCATCGTTAAAACCTATGTCATCAGCCCCGAGCGATTACTCCCCTAGCCTTAACTCGTCTTCTCCACATCAGCGCTCGGTACTCTCGAATGGGGTCCGGGTATTGTCCAGCCAGATGACGCATACCAAGGCGGTTAGTGTGGTTTTCTTTGTGGGCGCGGGCAGTCGATATGAGACGGATGAGGAGGCGGGAGTGTCGCATCTGTTTGAGCATATGCTGTTCAAGGGGACTCCGAGCCGGCCGCGACCGCGCGATATCAGCGGTGCTGTGGAGAGTGTTGGCGGCAGCATCAACGCCTTTACCGATCGTGAATGCACCGGTTACTGGTGTCGAATGGCGTTGCCGCACTATCGGCGGGGCGTGGAAGTGCTGGCCGATATCGTCAAATCTCCCTTGTTCCGGGAAGACGACATCGCGCAGGAGAAGCACGTAGTTGTAGAAGAGATACGCGCATCACACGATTCGCCAGGCGCACTCGCGGGCATGATGGTCGATACCGCTTTGTGGCCAGATCAACCGCTCGGACGCGATATCGCGGGTTCGATAGAGACGGTAGAAGCGATACCGCGCACGATGATGCTCGACTATCACCAACAGCAGTACGTAGGACGCAATATCGTGGTCGCAGTTGCTGGCAACGTTGAGCATGACGAGGTGGTCGACCAGCTTGAGTCGCTACTTGGCGACTTGCCGGATCGTGAGCCGCGTCGCATGTATCCGCATGACGACAACCTGACCGGCCCGAGCGTGATGATCGGTTCCCGCGATCTGGAGCAGCTCCACTTGGCGATGGCTTTCAAAGGGGTTGCCATGGATGACCCGCGTCGCACCGCGTTGCGCATCATGACCATCGTGTTGGGCGGCAGCATGAGCAGTCGACTCTTTGAGGAAGTGCGCGAAAAACGCGGACTGGCTTACGGTATCGGCAGCTCGATGCAGACTTTGTCAGATTGCGGAGTATTGGATATCCATACCGGAGTTGAGCCTCAGCGAGCAGGCGAGGCTCTGAGTGTCATAGTTGAGGAACTGGTGAAGATCCGCGAGGGCGTGACGGCAGATGAACTGCACGATGCGCGTGAGTTGGCAAAAGGACGGCTGATACTGGGAATGGAGGAGAGCCGTGCCGTGGCTAACGACCTGGCCGGTCAGGAGTTGTTGCGGGGTAGCATCGAAACGCTTGAGTCGCGGATCGACGCGCTCGATGCGGTGCAGCTTGATGATGTAAAGTCCATTGCCGAAAGCGTCATCAACTCTGAAAAGTTGGCAATGTCGGTTGTCGGACCCGTCGACGATGAGACGGAGTTCGAGAAAGTGTTGAGTTTCTAACTTTTACAGCTTTCCGCGTCGTGCTTTTACGTTGCGTCGCATTAGCATATGGTTTAATTCACTGATTGAGATAGGAGCGATTCCAAAGATATGAAGACCCGAGCATACATCTTGATTGAGACCTCAGTGGGCAGCACTGCTAACGTGGCGGAGCGCCTGCGCAATATCGAGCAAATGAAGGTCGTTGACATGGTGACCGGCCCGTTCGATGTCATCGCCGTCGTAGAAGCGGACAATCTGGTAGAGATCGGCGGCATCGTCAGCTCCGATATGCACAAGATCGATGGCATCGTCAAGACGATAACCTCCTTGGCCGTCACCGCCGACTAGCAAAACTTCTCAAAGCGTAAACCGGTCGCCGTTTGTGCAACGGTTTGGCTAAGGTTTCTGTAACTTTGTCAGGCCCCAGAGCCGGATGCGCTTTTCGGCATGTAAGAGCAACGGTCAAGGCAACCAGAAACTGAACATCCTATGTGGTTCAAATTTAACGACGAAGAACTGGCTTTCCAAGCGGAACTGAGAGAGTTTCTCGACCGCGAATTGCCTGATGGTTGGATCGGTCCGAACGATGAGGCAAGTGATGAGGGTTGGGAACTGTATTGCCGGATGCGACGCGCCTTAGCGGAGCGCGGTTGGTTGACGATGACCTGGCCGAAAGAGTATGGCGGTCAGGAAGCCTCGCCCATGATCAGTCTTATCTTCGCCGAAGAAATGTCGTATCGCAGGGCTCCCGGCAACGACCGTTTCGGCACGCGGATGCTGGGGCCGACTTTGATGCATTTCGGCAGTGAGGAGCAGAAGCTCAAGTATCTGCCAGATATTGCACAGGGCGGCATTCAGTGGTGCCAGGGCTACTCGGAGCCGAATACCGGATCGGACCTGGCGTCGTTGCAGACTTATGCCGAACTGCGGGGCGATGAATTCGTCATTAACGGCTCAAAGATATGGACTTCGCTGGCGCATCGCGCCGACATGATGTTTATGCTGGTCAGAACCGATCGCGAAGCGCAACGTCATGCCGGCATCAGCTTCCTCCTCGTCGATATGAAGTCGCCGGGAGTACAGGTCAATCCCATAATCAACATCGCCGGTGCTCACAGCTTCAACCAGGTCATGTTTGACGATGTGCATGTGCCGATCGAGAATCTCGTCGGCGAGCTGAACGACGGCTGGAATGTGGCCATGAACCTCCTCAACTTCGAGCGGGGCAACATCGACTACGTCTCATGGGCGCAAAGATCATGGGAAGAGATCCGCGACTATGCCGCAACGACTAGACGCTTCGACGGCTCTTTGATGATTGACGATCCGAAGGTGCGGCGGCGATTGGCTGAATTGGAAGCCGAGATCGAGATGGCGCGTTACATTACCTACGAGGTAGCATGGTTGCAGTCGCTCGGACATCCCCCATCTACCGAAGCGAGCATGTGCAAGATCGCCGCTACCGAGGCTAATGTAGCAGTCCTTGATTTTGGGGTTGAACTGCTCGGAATGCCAGGGCTCATAGACGACCCGGATGAGCATGAAGACCTTGCCGGGCGCATCTTCAAGATGCGGATGTACCAGACATCAGGACCGATACTTGCCGGCACCAACGAGATTCAAAAGAACATCATCGCCTACCGCGGGCTTGAACTGCCGCGTCGTTGATATCCGATGAGTCGTAAGTAGTCGCACTGCGGGCACAACATCAGATAGAAGAGATCGATGGACTTCGGACTTAACGAGACTCAGGAACTTATCCGTAGCAGCGCATCTGACTACCTGTCAGATCGCTCGCCATCCAGCTTTGTGCGCGAGATGGCCATGAGCGAAAGCGGATATACGAACGATTTCTGGGCTGAACTGGGCGAATTGGGATGGTTGGGACTGATCGTTCCGGAGCGTTACGGCGGCTCCGGCATGAATATGTCCGATATGGCAGTTCTGCTGAGTGAATGGGGCGCGGCACTGGGTCCCGGTCCTTTGGTGGAATCGGCAGTGGTGTCAGCATCTGCAATCGACCGTTTCGGCACTGATGCTCAACGTCAGGAGTGGTTGCCCGGCATCGCCACTGGCGAGACGGTAGCCGTTCCTGCGCTCGTCGGTTCTGATGGATCTGGCGACCCGGACGCAGTTGGTATGCGCGCCTCGGAAGTGTCAAGCGGATGGGTGCTGAGCGGCACGGCCCGGTTCGTGCCTTTCGGCAATTCCGCAGATCTAGTGTTGATGCCAGCCGAAACCAATGCCGGCGTTACCGTCTTCGCAGTGCCCATTAAATCAGCCCAAGGCACCGTCAATATCGACCGAAACAAGATGGCTTCCGGCTCTCCTGGGTGCGACATCGAGTTGAACGAGGTTGTAGTGCCGTCGGCATCGCTGCTAGGCGAAGCTGGACAGGGCGACGCAGTAGTTGAATCGATGATGCTCTATGGCGCCGCGGCCCGTGCATCGCAGATGGTGGGCGCCGGCAGCGCAGTTACCGATCGCACCATCGAATACGTCAAGGACCGTCGCCAATTCGGGCGTCCTATCGGCGCGTTTCAGGTGATACAGCACTACATGACCGACATGGCGATAAAGGTTAAGTCGGCCAAGCATCTAGCCGACCGCGCGGCCTGGGGATTGAGCGTTGATGCTGATGGCGCATCGACGGCGCGGATGGTGTCACAAGCGAAGTGGACTGCCAACACGCTGATGCACGACATCGTATGGAAAGCGCATCAATCTCATGGCGCGATCGGCTTTACCTGGGAGCACGATCTGCATCTATACACTCGCCGCATAGTATCGTGGCGTGCCGACTTTGGCGATACCGACTCGCATCTCGAAAAGCTGGCTCAAACTCTGTAAACTTCAACTGTGGCTAGTTGTTGTGATTATCGGATGAAGCACCTCAATAGGAGTCGCGGTGTCTGACTGTCTGTTCTGCAGTATCGTCGCGGGGAATATCCCCTGCACAAAGGTTTACGAAGACGACCATGTGCTGGCGTTTGACGACATCAACCCGACGGCGCCGGTGCATGTTCTTGTCGTGCCCAAAACGCACTTCGACCGTCTGCACGAGAGCGACGAGTCGCATGTCGATATGCTGGGGCGTATCCTGACAGGTTGCGGCGAGGTGGCCAAGCAGACCGGAATCACAACTTCAGGCTATCGTGTACGCTTAAATCAGGGACGCGGCGCCGGGCAAGTGATATTCCACCTCCACGCCCACGTCACCGGCGGCGGCCCGCCGATAGCTGAGTAAAACGTAGCAAGCAATGATCGCCCTGCTGATAAGAACGATCGTCTTCACGATTGCGATGCGGATCGCGACGGTTGTCGCAATGCGCATCGCAAACGCGATTCTGCGCCGATGGTGATGCGCTAACCGACTGATTTAACGCAACTAGTTTTGGCGCAGCTGGTTTTGACGCAGTTGTTGGCGCTACTTGGCGCGCTCCATGAGCACCGTTACGCCCATGTCCAGATACTTGTTGCGCAGGTCCGGCTCGTAGGAGCGATAGCACATCCTGGTATCTTGCGATTCGAGCTGCTTCATGACGTGCAAGATGCAGTCGTCGTCAGTTTGGAACGGATGATGCGGGTGCATCTCGCGGTCAAACTCGAGGTCGGAAGGTCCCCACGAGAACATATCTACGCCTGGCGCTGCGAAGGTATGGATGTTTTCGATGGCGCGCAACGTCTCGATCTGGAGCATCAGCATCCCGTTGTTGTTCCACCACTCGGCGTATCCACGCCGTCCTTGCCCGGCAAATCCCCAGCTGTTGCCACCGACGAAGCTGCGACGCGCTTGGGGCGGGAAGTAGAACCATTGCAACGCATCCCGCACGGTTGCGGGCTCTTCCACCAATGGAATCTCGATCATTGCCGGACCCAGGTCGGCGTAATTTCCTACGAGAAAGGCGAAGTTGGTGTGTTTGATGCGGAAGTGAACCGGGATGCCCACTTCATCTGCAGTGTTGCAAAACTCGACTAACTGGTGCTCCGAGAAGGGGCTGTGTTGGCTGTCAGTAGAGACGAAGCCGTAGTCGTCTTTGCTGAGGATGTCTTCCAGCTCCGACTTTGTAGCCGTCATCGCTGCCGATACACCGATCACGATGTCGCCGCGTCGGATGCGTTCTTTAAGCGGGGCATTGTTACCCATTGTCAAGGTCTCCTTCGAGTTGATTGCGCGTTGACTTCAACGCAGTAGTTAGTGAATGCTAACGCACTTACGCCATCTTGGTACAATTGATTCAGAGGCAATTCCAATTCGTACCGTCTATTCCGAGACGGCAGAGTGCCAGGAGACTTTAGATTGCGAGAACTTACCCAGCTTCATGATGCAGACACTTTCGACGCCGGCTCTGTAGAGCAGGCGGTACGGGAGCGATATACACAGGTCGCCGCCCGCGGGACGGCCGCCACTTCCTGCTGTTCAACTGACCCCATAGATCAGTGCTGCGGCGACGAGGGCGACTGTTTTACGGTCAGCAGTGCAATCTACTCGCAGGACGAGTTGGAGACGTTGACGCCAGAAGCCGCCGCCGCATCAGCCGGTTGCGGGAATCCGATTGGACTGTCAGATGCCAAGTCGGGCGAGACGGTGCTCGACTTGGGCAGTGGCGGCGGTATCGACTGCTTCTTGGCGGCTGAGAAGGTCGGAGATGACGGATATGTCATCGGCATCGACATGACCCATGCGATGATCGATCTGGCGCGCAGCAACGCCGTCAAGCTCAATGCCCAGAACGTGGTCTTCAAGCTGGGCAAGATCGAAGCGATACCTCAACAGGACGAAACGGTAGACCTGGTGATTTCAAACTGCGTCATAGCCCTCTCTACCGATAAAGATCGGGTCTTCGATGAGATCTACCGCATTCTCAAGCCTGGCGGACGTTTCGTAGTGTCAGACATGGTGGTTACTGATGAGTTGCCGGACGACGTGAGGGCATCAGCCGCAGAGTGGGTGACTTGTGTGGGCGGCGCCGATCTACTGTCCAGATATCTCGACCGAATGGAGCGCTCCGGCTTCACCAACATCGAAATCCTCTTAAACGCCCCCATGCGTTCGCGCACCGACGGCACGGACTGGGCCGAATCGGTACGTAGCGTAACCGTCAGGGGATGGCGGAACTGACGATAGTGTCGGGCATCTTGTTGACGATCACGATAGTGTTCTACAACAGCGAGTTACAGTTAGTGACGCTAGGCTCCGTACTGTTGGTGGTGTCGGCAGTGCTGGCAATGTTCCGGCGAGTCGAGCCGAATCGGCAAGCGGCTTAAATCGTGGCTGGTTGACATCTGTTAGTTAAGCCCAACATCCGAGGCTGATATCACCCGCCGCGGGGTGCCGGCTCGTCGCCGTGCAACGCGCGGCGCTCGGCGATGATTTCGTTGAGCGCATCTCTTGCCATATCAACAACGTCGTCATCGGGAGCGTCATCGAACGGTGCCGATTCAGCCTCACTTATCCAGTCCCAAATCTCTTCTTGCGCTAAGCGCAACTCTTTGGGGCTCATCTGCGAAAAGTCAGCATGAACGGTAGCAGGGGGTGGGTCGAGAGGCATGGTTTCTTGAGAATACCTGTTTATCTGACAGTTAAATCAGGTTCATCCGGTCTACTTTGGAGCCGGCAAGGAACACGTCAGACACTTTCCGCAGATCGGAGATGTCGCGCGTAGGGTCGCCATCCACTACTAGGATGTCGGCCTGTTTGCCCGGTTCCAGCGTTCCGACGATAGTGTCGACGTGACATGATGCCGCCGAGTCGCGGGTGGCAGACACGATCGCTTCCATGTTGGTCATCCCGGCCATGACGTGTGACTCGATCTCGGTCTGGAAATCTCCCATCGGGTAGTGCGACCATGCCGAGTCGGAACCGGCAACCAACACCACTCCTGCATCTCGCATCCGGGCTACATGATCCATGCGACCTTCCGAAACGCGACGCATCGTATCCACATCTTCCGCATCACTCGCCAGACCAGGGTTTTCTTCCAGTTGCCGGATGCGAGAAACCGACTGCCCGAGTGTCGGGTTTACGAATATACCCTGCGCGGCAATCTTGTCGGCGATATCAGGACGGTACCGGTCTGAACCGTCATGGGCTTTATGAACGCCGTGGATGATGGTATCGACGCCGGCTTCGATGGCATTTTCCATGCCGCCGGAAGAGGTGCAGTGCGCGCAAACATGTTTGCCGAACTTGTGCGATTCGTCAGTGATAGCAGAGAACTCATCGACATTGAACGATGGCACGAGCGGATGGCTGGTGCGAGTGCTGCCGCCGGTCGCAGTTACCTTGATGAAGTCGGCACCTTCTTTTATCAACTGCCTCACCGCAGCTCGACACTCCGTAGGGCCGGTGGCTTGGATGCCGAAGTAGCTTAAGTGCCCCCCGATGATGGCAATCGGTCGCCCGGCCAATAGAAGACGGGGTGATGGCACTATCCCCATCTCTACCGCGTCGCGCAACAGAAAGGTAGTGCGGTTCTTGGCGCCACAATCTCGGACGGTGGTAACGCCGGAGTAGAGATGCTTGCGAACGTTCTGCGCCGCCTGCACCGTCAACACTTCATCGGGCAGCGTCACCAGATCGTCGCCGGCACGGCCGTCGCCAATGCCGATAAGGTGAACGTGGCAATCGACGAGACCGGGCAAGATAGTCGCGTCGCCGTAGTCGATTTCACGATACGATGCGCTGTCAGGTGCGGCCACAGTTTCTTTGGTGCCGACCTGTCGGATCGTGTCGCCTTCCAGCAAGATGGCGGCCTGCTCAGCAACCGGACCGCCGTTGCCGTCAACCAGTCGGGACGCTTTGAGGATGGTGAATTTCGTACTGTCTGCGCTCATAGTAGAACTCCGTCCGTTCAGGCTATAACCCGGTTAAACCTCTTCCGGCATCTGTCGCACTGCCGCCAGCGATTCTTTAGAGCCGCGCTCTAGCCTTTCGCCCTTGAAGAACACATCGGCAACGCGCCAGAGATCGTTTACGTCTACCGCCGGATTGCCGTCAACTACGAGAATGTCGGCCTCTTTGCCCGGCTCGAGTGTTCCGACTATATGGTCTACGCCAAGCGCCTCCGCGGCCCAACTCGTGACCGACATCACACCCTGCATCGCGGTGTAGCCGGCGTGTACTAGCAACTCCGTTTCGTATACCGTATTTCCGAGTTGATAGTCGCCCCATGAAGAGTCGGATCCAGTGATGACCTTGATACCCATCTCGATCATCCGTCGGTTGTGATCTAGCCGAACGTCCATGCTCTGCTTAGCTTCTTCCAGCGCGGCATGTTCCTGGTCGGACAGCCCGAATTCACGCGCCTTCTGCATCAGCGACCAGACTCTGGCCCGTCCGACGTGCAGTGTCGGATTGACGTAAGCCTCCTGCTCGCCGATGCGTTCAACGACATCTGCACGGAAGTCGTCGCGATCGTCCGGCTCTTTGAAGACGCAGTGGATGATCATATCCACGGATGCGTCGAGCGAGTTGATGACGCCCTGCGTAGAGGTGCTGTGCGTTGCGGTAAGCTTCCCGAATTTATGCGCTTCATCGGTGATTGCTCGCAACTCGCCGACGTTGAAGGATGGACGTAGCGGGAACGACGTTGGAGTGCTGCCGCCAGTAGCGGTTATCTTGATGTAGTCAGCACCTTCCTTTATCAGCTGTCTCGTCAAGGCTCGGCTTTGGTTCTCGCCGGTGACCTCACCGCCGAAGTAACCCATATGCCCGCCAATGATGGAAACCGGGCGGCCACAGAGCATCATGCGCGGTCCCAACGCCAAGCCGGCATTGACAGCATCTCGCAAGCGGAACATCGTCACGTTCTTAGGACCGTTTTCGCGGACTGTAGTCACGCCCGAGAACAGACTTGCCCGCGCGTTTCTCGCCGCTTGAACCGTCAGAATCTCGTCCGCTAAAGTGGCCAGGTCTTCACCTGCGCGCCCATCTCCGAACCCGTTGTTATGTGTATGGCAATCCACCATGCCAGGCAGTATCGTACCGCCAGGATAGTCGTGCTGCTCCACCGCCGCCCCATCCGGAGCCCGCACCTCATGTGCCGGTCCCACCGCTACGATCTGTGAGCCACGCGTCAACACCGCGCCCTGCTCGATAGGCGCGCCACCCTTGGCGTCGATGACCCGGTCTGCGGTGATGAGAGTGTAGTCTGGCGCGAGTGTCGAGATCATGACGTGTTGCTGATGAAGTGCAAGAAGAGTAGTGCGAGTTGCCTGCATCGCAAGTTAACACCATAGGCGCGGCTATGCAACGTTGATAGGTGCTTATTTTGAATTTGCACCCAAAATCAAAATAAGGCCACCAGCATCGTTCGCTATGCCGAGATATCGACATAAGAGGTGATATCGCGTTCCTTATGATGATTTTAGGGTTAAAATCGAAATAAGAACCGGGGTTGCATCTAGCATTCACCGATAAGGACAGGTTCCGAACAGATGCGACGCGAAGACACGGGCAAATTCGAAGAGGCGGTTGCCGGTGGTGTGCGTGTCCGTGCATATCTACCGCCGAGGTTGCCGCCATCACCTCCGATTAACTTTGAAGGGCCACTGATGCAGGCTATGGAGTCGGCTACCAGTGCGTTGGGACGACTGGACGGGGTCGCGGAGGTATTTCCAGATCGCGATCTGATGGTCTACTTTCTACTGCGAAAGGAGGCTGTTATCTCTTCTCAGATAGAAGGTACACAGTCGTCGCTGTCCGATTTTCTGCGCTACGAAGTGCAAGGCGCACGGGGCGTGCCGATATATGATGTGGTTGAAGTGGCTAACTATATCCAAGCGTTTGATTACGGCTTGCGGCGGATGGATGAGTTGCCGCTGTGCAACCGTCTCATCCGCGAGATGCACGTGCATCTGCTGGCTACGGGTAGAGGCAGTGATAAGTTGCCGGGCGAATTCAGACACAGCCAGGTATGGTTAGGTGCCGTTGACCCGCGTGATGCTGAGCATGTGCCGCCGCCGCATATGTACGTCAACGAATATATGGGCGACTTAGAGCGGTTTCTGCACTCTAAAGATGACGGGTTGCCGACCTTGGCGCGCGCAGGCATCGCGCATGTTCAATTCGAGACGATACACCCGTTTCCCGACGGAAATGGCCGCGCGGGCCGGATGCTCATCATATTGACGCTGATTCAGCACGGGATGTTGAGATACCCGGTCCTCTCCCTGAGCCTCTACTTCAAACGCCACCGGCAGCGGTATTACGAGCTGTTGACGCATGTTCGCAGGACGGGAGATTGGGAGGCATGGCTGCAGTTCTATTTCGAGGCGGTGACGGTTGCAGCTAACTCGGCAGTAGACACGGCGCGACGCTTGTCGGCTCTCTTCGAGAAAGACCGTGCCAAAATCGAGGCGCTGGGCAGAAGCACAGGATCCAATTTGAATGTCTACAAGACGCTTACAGAGAGGGCAATAGTCTCGGCTTCAGAAGTGGCGCGCGCGACGGATCTCGCAAGGTCCACGATCAGTTTGGCGCTTAACGTCTTGGTCGATTTAGGCATCGCGAGGGAAATAACTGGCGGTCGGCGCAACCGTCTCTACGCCTATGACGAATATCTCTCGATACTCTCAGAAGGTGCGGAGCCGGATTAAGGCAACGGTGCAATTGCTTGCGATTCGGCGGAATCGAAACATCCCCTCTCCCGGCTCTGGAGAGGGGATGTTTGTTTGAGGTTTTGCGACCGGCTCGATACTCGGTCGCCGTCGCGTCGGTAACCGGCTAGTTCTGGCGGTTGAAGCCGCCGGCCCTCATCTGCTGCGCGGCTAGAGTGCGATCCTTCTTGCGCTCTTCCATGCTGTCGTTCACGGTGTCGATGCCCTGTCGAACCTGCATTATGGTGTGGGACAGACGCTCTTCGAGCTTCATCAACATCCGCAACGAGTACTGATCGGTCTCGTCGGTTTGTCGGTCCGAACGTTGCTGTGCGCCGTCGAGGATGGTGTTGGCTTCCCGCTTGGCGCGGATCATCAACTTTTCCGACTCTTCCTCGGCTTCTTTGAGGATGCGCTTCGCTTCCTCTTTCGATGCCGTCACTACCGATGTCTGGTCGATCGTCTCCATCGCCTTCTTGCGGGCTTGGGCGAGGATGATGTCGCGCTCCTCTTCGGCCCGCTGGCGGATGCTCGATGCTTCCCGCATCGCACTTTCGCGCGAGGTTTCCATGAACTCTTCGGCATCGGTCAGCATCTGGTCGCGCTTCGTCACTATCTGGTCTGAAAGCGACGTGACTTTTGGCAGTTCGCGCTTCAGCTCTTCGATGAGTCCGAGCGTTTCATCGGTCCGAACAACGCTACGTCCGGTGGCCCGCACCCGGTTGTCTTCGACCGCGGTGGCGATGCGAGAAAGCAACTCGTAGATCACTGGTTGGACAGATACAAACTCACTGCTTTCCGAGTTGTAACTCAGACGGGTTTCAATCGTCATTTCTTTCTCCTTGTGCATTTGGACTTGTCAGTCCGCCGCACTGTTTGGGGGTTGCTAAGTAAGGTTGAGATGGTTAGGGGCTTTGCTTTACTGCGAAATTGCTTCAAGTCTTGCGATTGTCGGCTCCAACACGTTGGGAGGCACGAGTCTTGATATGCTGCCACCGAGGGTGGCTATCTCCTTAACTCGTGAGGAGCTGACGTACTGGTTCTCGATGGATGAGAATAGACAAACGGTTTCGATGTCGCCTTCAAGATGTCGATTCATAAGTGCCATCGCACCTTCGTATTCGAAATCACTGGTGATTCTAAGTCCTCGTACAATCGCTTTTGCACCGGTTTGACGGGCAAAATCTACGGTGAGCCCGCGGAAGGACATCACTTCAACATTGGGGGTATCTACGATCGCTTCGCGAAACATTTCCACCCTCTCGTGAACGTTGAAAGTGACTTCTTTATGGGGGCCATCGTAAACGGCAACGATAAGTGAATCGAACAGCGCTGCGGCGCGTCTCACCACGTCAGTATGCCCGTTAGTTACCGGGTCGAACGTTCCCGGGTACAAAGCTGAAATGTCGCTCATAGTTGATTATTCGGAATCGTTGAAAGAGTAGATTGTGATGCCGGTATCGCCGTATCGCTTTCGGTTGATCGCGTCGGCGCCGTATATGTTGCCTGGAAGTTCGTTGCGCGAGGCGTGCTCGGCGATTATCCATGCACCCGGTTCCAACAGATCGTGTTGACGCAGTCCGGCAAAAACTTCTTCCCAAGGGTCGAGTTCATAGGGCGGATCGGCAAAGACGATATCGTATCGATTGCCCGCCAGTCGTGGCAGGATTGCGATGGCATCGGTTCGATATACCGAACCTCTGGCATCTAATCCTCTTCGGGCAATTTCAGTGCTGATCTTGGCGGCACGCGAACGGTCGATCTCCACAAAATCGACGTGTTCAGCGCCTCGCATCAGCAGGTCGATGCCAACGGCTCCGGTGCCGGCGTAGAGGTCGATAGCGGTTACTCCGCGTGCACCGTCTGGACCCAGCATCGAGATGATCGCGGAGCGGGTTCTCGACGATGTAGGTCGAAGCGAATGTCGCGTCTTCCGTCGGTACATAGACGTATGTTTTGCGTCGATAACAGCTAGCATCTGCGGTTTCGCTGGCGCGCCGCTTATATGGATGGCTTCTACGGACTCCCAAAGGCAGTGATTACGATTATGCGAAATTGGGATATAGACGTTTCAACCTTGCACAATGCGATTTGAGTCGTTTCTTGAGCGCGGTTTAGTTACAGCGCAGTATCAGTAAGATTGATTCAATAGACACCCGCGCTTTTCTGTAGGTGGTGAGTTGGATTTGAGCGAAGATACGGATAACACAGCAAGATACTCGCGGCTCGAACTAGAGCGTCTACGCAAGGTCGATCTGCTTAGAGAGCAGAATATCGACCCGTTTCCTGCGCGCGTGAAGCGGACGCATGCGATTACCGATGCGACAGATATGTTTGAACGGTGGGAAGCGGCGGCTGGTGATGCTGAGCAAGACGCGAGCCATGCTGGCACGGAGACGGTCCACGTTGCCGGCAGAGTGATGGCGCGCCGCGGTATGGGCCGGATGTCGTTCATCGACATCCGCGACGGCAGCGGGCAGATGCAGATACTCGCGCGTGCCGATGTGCTGGACAACGACTTCGAGTTGCTTTCGCTTCTCGACATTGGCGACTTCATCTCGGCGTCAGGCCCGGTGATACGCACCCGGCGCGGAGAGGTGTCGGTTGAAGCACACACATTAGCGATAGTCTCAAAGTCGATGCGACCGCTTCCGGAGAAGTGGCATGGTCTGCAGGATGCAGAGACGCGCGTCCGGCAACGTTATCTCGACCTGTTGTCGAATGAACGGGCGATGCGGAACGCAATCACGCGCTCGCAGGTAGTTTCGGCTGTGCGTCGTTTCATGGGTGCACGCGGATTTCTGGAGGTCGAGACGCCGATACTGGTGTCGATCGCGGCCGGCGGATTTGCGGAGCCGTTTGAGACGCATCACAACGCGTTGGGACGTGATCTCTTTCTCCGCATCGCCACCGAGCTGTATCTGAAGCAGCTGATCGTGGGTGGGATGGACAAGGTGTATGAGGTCGGCAAGATCTTCCGCAACGAGGGCATCGATGCAGATCACAATCCAGAGTTCACCACGATGGAGAGCTACGAGGCATATGCTGATTACAACGATGTGATGAGGATGACGGAAGAGCTGGTTGCGTACGTAGCACAGGAGATACTGGGCAATACGGAAGTGCCGGTGCCGGATAGCGATGGGCAGATGATTGACCTCGCCCCGCCGTGGCCGCGCCTTGATCTCAGACAGACGATAATTGACGCCGCGGGGATTGACTTCAGGGAATGCTCGACCCGCGATAGTCTCGCGGCTGCGATGCAGGAATGCGGGATGCATGTGGAGCCCAACTCTACGTGGCAGCAGTTGCTTGACAAGGTGATATCTGCGGCGGTTGAACCGACCTTGATTGCGCCGGCATTCCTCGTCGACTACCCGTTGGCGATGTCTCCGCTCGCCAAGAAGAAGCCCGGCAGCGACGATGTAGTGGAACGGTTTGAGGCGTTTGTATTAGGGCGTGAGTTGGCAAATGCATTCACGGAGTTGAACGATCCGATAGACCAGCGCGAGCGGTTCGAGCAGCAGGAGCGGCAACGAGTAGAGTTTGGCGATGTTGAGGCTGATAGATTGGATGAGTCGTTCTTGCTGGCAGTTGAACATGGGATGCCGCCAACCGGTGGTTTGGGCATCGGCATCGACCGCCTGACGATGCTGATTACGGGTGAAAGTTCGATCCGGGAAGTCACCCTCTTCCCACAACTCAGATCTTGAAACTAAACCGCCCTAGAGCAACGCTTCACATAAGTCGTCATCACCAAACAGATGGTCGGAATGAGTCTGCGAGGAACGCACCGAGATGTTGGATCTCCGAAGAATAGTCAATGACACCGAGACGGTACGCGCCGGTCTTGCCAAGCGTGGCGAGACGGATGCGCCGATCGACAAGATATTAGAGTTGGACGTGCATCGCCGCGCGCTGATACAGCAGACCGATTCGGCGCGTCAACTGCGCAACGGGGTATCGTCGCGTATCGGACGTGAAAAGCGTCGTCCTACAGATGCCGAGATTCTGCAGATGCGCGCAACTGGAGACCGCATCTCAGAACTGGAAGATGAGGCGCGGAATGTTGCGACGGAACTGCGCGATTTGATGCTGGAACTGCCCAATATACCGCTATCGCAAGTGCCGGATGGTTTGGATGAGAGCAGCAACGTTATCGTGCGCGATGCTTCACCGCCGGCAGCAGATAGCTGGGCAACACCGCACTGGGACATCGGAGAGAACCTGGGCATCATCGACATGAAGGGCGCGGCCAATATATCGGGTAGCCGCTTTTACATGTTGCGAGGACAAGGCGCCCGACTCCATCGCGCAATCGTGGGATGGCTGATTGACACGCTGGTCGACGAATTCAGCTACGAAGAGACGAACCCGCCGTATCTGGTGCGACCGGAGACATTGGTAGGTTCCGGCAATCTGCCGAAGTTCGCGGATGATCTCTATCGAGACGATGATGCCGGCTTGTGGATGATTCCGACCTCTGAGGTGTCGCTGAACGGCATCTATCAGAACAGCATCATCGATCAGGAACTGCCGCTGAAGTACTGCGCGCACACGCCATGCTTCCGCAAGGAGCACGCGGCCGCGGGACGTGATGTGCGCGGCATGAAGCGCGTCAAACAGTTCGAGAAGGTCGAGATGTTCCGCTTTGTTGAACCTGACGGCTCTGAGGCGGCTTTGGATGAGATGATCGAGATATCGCTTGAGCTTTGCCGTCGCTTGGGTTTCACCACTCGATTGCTGAAGCTCTGCGCTGGCGACATCGCCTTTCAATCGGCAATGACGTACGACATCGAAGTATGGTCGCCTGGCGCGCAGGAGTGGTTGGAGATCAGCTCACTTTCGACCTGCACCGACTTCCAGTCCCGCCGCAACAATACACGTTATCGTCCTGAGCGCGGCAGTGGCACACGCTTCCCGCACACGCTGAATGGCTCGGCGCTGGGAATGCCGCGCACATTCATCGCCGTGCTTGAGGGTGGTTTGCAACCCGACGGTAGCGTCTTGCTACCCGAAGTGCTGTGGGAGCGCATGGGCACCGATAGGATCCCGTCTGCCGCCTGAAGCAACCTGGCTATGACGCGTTGAATTCGTTCATCGCGATTTCTACGCCGTTTGTGATGATGCTCTTGACGGCATGGGCGGCGCGATCGACCGCGTCTTCGATGGCGGCTAGGTCTTCGTCAGACGGCTCGCCCAGCACGTGATCGATCTGTGTATCGCCGCCGGACGGTTTACCGATGCCGATGCGAATGCGCGGGAACGACTGGTCTTGCAACGTATCGATTATCGACTTGAGGCCGTTGTGTCCTCCGGCACCGCCGCCGCGCCGTACTCGGATCCGACCGGGCGCCAAGTGAATGTCATCCGTCAATACGATTAAACGCTCCGTCTCGGTCTTGTAGTGCTGGATGGTCGCTCGGGCCGCGACGCCAGAGCGATTGACGTAAGTTTTCGGGTAGGCGATGATGGTTGCCTGCTGACGGATTTTGACGTGCGCAATGCGTGACGGTCCTTCGTCGCGGAGTTTCGAGTCGGTCTCACGGCGAAGCGCGTCCGCGGCCCACCATCCTACGTTGTGGCGGGAGCGTGCATATTGTTTCCCCGGATTTCCGATGGCCAGGACTATCCACGGATTTGCGGGTCGGTCTGACTTGCGGTTGGAGGTACGGGCAGTACGGGTGCCGAACATGCGGCTCAAACGTTCAAACGGATACGCGTCGAGAGGCATGAACTATATGGTACGAACTGATGTCGCGTCGATGCCGCCGAGTGAGTAACAGGACGATAAGCTCAACGCTAAAGCAGTGTTGACGTTTCCGAAGCATCGGATGTATCTGGCATGATGCCTTCCAAGAGATCTTTGAACTGCTCTTCGTTCAATACAGGCACGTTCAGACGGACGGCTCTTTCGAGTTTTGATCCGGCATTTTCTCCTGCCACCAGATAGTCGGTATTTTTGGAAACTGAACCGGTCGCCTTGGCGCCAAAGGCTTTTACCGCATTCGCCGCTTCGGGACGGGAGAAGGAATCTAGCTTGCCGGTGATAACGAACGTCAGCCCCTTGATGGGATGGTCGGCCGCGGGTGCTGGTGAATCGTCTACCGTTTTTACGCCTAGTTGCTCCAGCGTCTGGGCGAGGCGGACGTTGGCTTCGTTCTGCGTCCATTCCCGTATCGACTTGGCGAGAATGGGTCCTATGCCTTCGATAGCGGTGAGTTGATCCTCCTCGGCGTTGATGAGATTTTGTAGCGACCTGAACTCGTTCGACAGCGTCTCTGCAATTTCTCCACCGACCCCTGCAATGCCGAGTCCGAAGATGAGTCTCGGGAGCGGTTGCGACTTGGAACGTTCGATGGCGTTGACGAGATTTTGGGCGCGTTTCTCACCCATCCGCTCCATGGCGAGGAGGTCGTTCATTCGATCGCGCAACGTGTAGATCTCGGTGATGTTGGAAACGAGGTTTTGGCGTGCCAGCTCCTTGGCCAGTTTTTCACCAAATCCTTCGATATCCATCGCTGAGCGCGATGCGAAATGCTCGAGCAGTCGCTCGAACTGTGCCGGACATGCTGAGTTGACGCATCGGATATCGGCCTTATCATCAGAGCGCACTAGCGGTTCGTCGCAAGCGGGACATTCAGGGTCGATGCGGTACGGTTCGGAATCGTCTGGGCGCACATTGTCGGAAGCGGGGACTACAATCTGCGGGATGACATCGCCGGCACGTTGCACGATTACCCGGTCGCCGGGGCGGATGTCTTTACGATTGATGTCTTCTTCGTTGTGGAGAGTGGCCCGTGACACGTTCACGCCGCCGACCATTATCGGTTCAAGGACCGCGTAGGGGTTTATCGCGCCCGTCCTGCCGACGTGAGTGCGAATTTCCAGCAGTTGAGTCACGGCCTGCTCAGCGGGGAACTTGTACGCGGTAGCCCATCTTGGGTCGCGACCGACGTAACCGAGTCGGCTCTGCAACTTCAGGTCGTCAATCTTGATTACTACTCCGTCGATGCCGAAATCGAGGCTGGCGCGGATGTCGGACACTTCCTGTATCGATGACATCGCCGTTTTGGAGTCTGGTGCTCGGCGCGTCCAATCGTTGATTTTGCAACCCCATCGTTTCATCGCCTGCAGACAATCGAACTGCGAGTTGGGGATTTCACCGTCCTCGTGATAGCCGATCGAATAGAAAAACATATCGAGCGGCCGCTTTGCAGTTTCCGACGAGTCGAGTTGTCGGAGCGAACCGGAAGCCGAGTTGCGTGGGTTTATATATTGCGGCAAGCCGGCCGCCTCGCGCTCCTGGTTGAGACGGTCAAACGCGGAGATCGGGTAGAAGACTTCGCCTCGCAACTCGATCGTGCCGGGCACGTCGTTGCCTTTGAGCACGAGCGGCACGGAGCGGATGGTGCGAATGTTGTCGGTGATGTTTTCGCCCTGGATGCCGTCGCCGCGCGTCGCCGCTCTGGTGAGAATGCCGTCGGTATAGGTGATTGCGACGGCGAGACCGTCGATTTTGAGCTCTAAAGTGATATCGGCAGCATCGACTTCAAGATAGTCAATGGCGCGTCGGTGCCACGCTTCAAAAGTCGTTTGATCGGTTACGTTGCTGAGACTCAGCATCGGCACTGGATGCTGCACCGGTTCGAACTGCTGCGATGGCGCCGCGCCGACGCGCAGGGTGGGTGAATCTCCAGTTTTCAGTTCCGGGTTCTCGGCTTCAATGTCCAGCAGCTCTTTGAACAGAGCATCGTACTGGTCATCGCTCATCGAGGGCTGGCTCAGCACGTAGTACTCGTAGTTGGCGCGATTGAGCACGTCGCGCAGTTCTGCGACGCGAGACTGGGCTTGAGTAGGTGAGGTTTGATTGGCGTTCACAGCAGGCAGTGAAAATTGACATGGATCGTTGCCCAGATTCTAGCAATCGCAGATTTCCGTAATCTTCCGTTCTCTGACATATCGCACGTTTCGACGCGATCTGCGAGCGGTTGTGGCAGTCCTGTTTATACTTGCGAAGTGTGCCACCGGTCGTTGGTGCGACACGTGAGGATATCGGACGAATTAGCATCGGGTAGAAGATGGCAGAGATACGACCATTTCGTGGCATTCGTTTTACCGCCGCATCGCACGGGCGCGATCTAGGCGACTATCTATCGCCGCCGTTCGATGCGATTACGGCGCCGGTTGAACGCGAGTTGCGTGCGCGCTCGGAACACAACATCGTAAGGCTCGAACTGGCGCCGCGCGATGGTGCAGATCGCTATGGATACGTTGCCGAAACGCAGGCGCGCTGGGAGGCTGACGGCGTCTTGATGCGCGACGATGATCCATCCGTATACATCACGGAGGAATCGTTCGAGTATGGCGGTGAAGTGCAGACCCGGCGCGGCTTCATCTCCGCGGTCAGGCTCGAGGAGTATGACCGGGGCATCATCTTTCCGCATGAGCAGACGCGCGGTCCGTGGGTCGAGGATCGAGTGCGGATGATGCGCGCGACGCGTTCGGCGTTGAGTCCATTGCTGGTAGTTTTTCAGGACGATATCCGACACTCGGTCGGCGGCATAATACGTGCCGTTGCAGGAAGACCGCCTATAGAGACGGCGACGATGACGGGCGGCTATACGTTGCGTTTGTGGCAGCTGAAAGACCCAGGAACGCTGGAAGTGTTGCGCGGGTTGATGCACAATTCCGCCATCTTCATTGCCGATGGACATCATCGTTACGAGGCGGCTATGCGTTACCGAAGCGCGGTGAGAACAAAGCGCGAGATTGCCTCGGACGAAGCCATCAACTTTCGGATGATGCATATCGTCTCGATCGATGAGCCGGGTTTAATCACCCGCGGCTACCACCGAGTTATCCGACACGCGACTCAGCCGGAGCGGGAACGACTGATTAAGCGGATATTCGAGCTATGCGAAGTTCACCCGGTGCCAGAGGTGGGTGAAGCACCGCGCGAGTTGCGACCGTCAGAGATGCTGAAGGCCGTTGGCAGACGTGATGATGGTGAGTTTGTTTTTGGCATCTACGGTCTGGATGGTGGATTTCATCTGGCGAGGATGCGGTCTAGTGGGGAAAGTGCCCGGTATGGTGAGCGCGCGCAGGAGCATTCAGACTATCGTCGTCTGCACCGCGACGTTCTCGACGTGGTTTTTGATGCGGAACGTATCGATGAGGTGGTAGATTTCGATTACGAAGTGGAGAATGTTGCGGCGCGGGTAGATTCGGGTGATGCTCAACTGGGCATAGTGATGCGCTCGATTCCGATAGCTGAATTTGTCGATATCGTGACGCGTGGCGACCGGTTGCCGCCTAAGGCTACCAACTTTTACCCTAAACCGCCTGCCGGAGCCGTCATCCAATCGTTGCAAGGCAGCATCTAGCATCCCCGGCATCTGGCGCGCGACTTCATCCCTCGATCTTATCCAGCTCCGATAAGAGAGTTGCAACATCAGGGCGATCGGCGATAGTGTCTCCGACGTTTATGTAGGCGATATTACCGCGCTTGTCGATGATGAATACTGCGGGTGCGGCGACGCCGTCGTCATGCAGATCGTAGACCCCGTATTCTTCCGGGATGTTTTCGCTTCGGTTGGTGTAGAGCACTGGGAATGTGGCGCCGGAATTCGCTGTCATTGTAGCTGCGCCCTGGAAGTCGTCCATGCTTAGCGCCAGCACCTCTGCGCCTTGCTGCTGGAGGCGTGCGTAGTATTGCTGCAACTCGACCAATTGCCCAAGACATATCCCTCAGAAGAAGCCGCGATAGAAGACTAGGATGACGTTCTGTTCGTTGCGGAAGTCGGATAGCGTGATGTTCTCAGTGCGGTTCACGGCCGGCAATGTGAAGTCTGGCGCGACGGAATCGTTTTCCGTGGATGGCTCGCTACCGCAGCTGGCGACAACTACGCTTGCCATCAGTGCGAGCATAAGTGCGATAAACGATATCCGCATCTTCAAGAATGGATATTGCACGCTGTTGCTGGTCAATCTGGCCGCCTCTGCTAGCTTTTCAGTTCCGACAGTGTGTCAAGCACCTCACGTCCGGAAACTTGGTGATAGGGGGATTTGCCGATGCTTTTCCATGCGATATTGCCGTTTGTGTCAATCAGAAATACCGATGCTGATGCCAATCCATCGCCGTGCAGGTTAAAAACGTTATATTCCTGAGGCACGTCGTTGCTTTTAGCGGTGTATAAGATCGGGAACTTAACGTCGGACCGAGAGATTGCAGACTCGGCGCCCCGCAGATCGTCGGTGCTGATGGCCAACACCTCCGCGCCGGCGTCCGTAATCGCTTCGTAATGCCTTTGCAACTCACCTAGTTGCCTAGTGCAAGCCGATCACCAGTATGCGCGGTAAAAGACGAGGACGACCGGTTTATCGTCTCGGAACTGCGAGAGCGAGATTTCGGTGCCGGTGTTGGCGGATGGTAGCGTAAACTCTGGTGCTTTATCGAGATTTGCAACCGACTCGTCAGAAGTGGTCGCTTGCTCTACGTCTTGATTTGATGTGTATTCACATCCCACCAGCAATGCCAGCAGGCACGCCAGCGAGGCGACGGTTATGAAGCAGAGGGTTTTGAGGGGGATGCTTTTGTTGTTCATGGCAGGTTGGCGATTATGACTTCGCCAGCGACTTGGTGACTGTATCTGGTGCCGATGTTCTCATAGACTATCTTGCCATCGGTATTGACGATGAATACCGATGCTGACGCTAACCCGTCGCCATGCAGATCAAAGACATCGTATGCCTTTGGCACCGAGTCATTGCCGGAGGTATAGAGCACCGGGAATTTGATGCCGACTTGTGGCGCGAGTTGCTCTGCGCCGGCCAAGTTATCCGTGCTGATGGCGAGAACTTCAGCGCCAAGCCCCTTGATCTCGTCGTAGTGTTCTTGCAACTCAACTAGTTGCCGCCGGCAGTAAGGTCACCAGAATGCCCGGTAGAAGACGATCACTACCGGTTGTTCGTCTCTAAACTGCGCCAGAGAGTAGGTGCCTTCGGTAGTTACTGAGGGGAGTGAAAACTCGGGTGCGTCCGGACCGGTTGCTACTGGTTTAGGCGTGGGAGTTGCCGTCGCGGTTGCCGTCGCAGTTGGGGTTGGCGTCGGCGTAGGGGTACTGGTCGGGGTGGACGTAGGCGTGGGCGTACTGGTCGGTATCGGTGTCGGAGTGGGTGTTGGCGTCGGCGTGCTGGTTGGTGTTGGGGTAGGTGTCGCCGTTGCTGTCGGTGTTGGCGTAACCGTGGGTGCCGCCGTCGCGGTGGGATTTGGCGTCGCCTCAGTAGAGTCTGCAGTTGGAGTTGCCGCAACCGGCGTAGCAGTGCTTGGAGTTGGAGAGTCTGTGGGTGTCGGTTCTGGAGTATCGGTTGGCGGAACTGGCGTGTTTGTCGCGGTTGGCTCTGGCGTATCGGTAGGCGGGATTGGCGTGTTTGTCGCGGTTGGTTGTGGCGTGTCAGTTGGCGGTATTGGTGTGTTTGTTGCGGTTGGCTCTGGCGTATCGGTAGGTGGTATTGGTGTGTTTGTTGCGGTTGGTTGTGGCGTGTCAGTAGGCGGTACGGGTGTGTTTGCGATCACTTGCGGGACTGGGATTGGCGTCGCGGTCGGCTCGGGGACGCGGGTGGCAGTTGGTGTTGCCGTTGGCGCGACCATGACTCGGGTCGGCGTCGGTGTTTCAGACTGACAGGCCGCGAGTACGAGCATCGACAGAATCGCAGTGATTGCGATTCCGGCGATTGTGTTGCGAGAGGTAAACGCGTAGAAGTGCATGGGGATGCTTCCCCGCGGGTCAGTTTCAGCTGCTCATTGCATTGAGCGTTGATTCAGCGGCTGCCAAAGCATCGTCGATGTCGGCAATTTCTACCCATCCCATATGTCCGATGCGGAATATTTTGCCCGTGAGCTCACCCTGTCCGCCGCCAAGGACGACGTTGTGCTCATCTAATACGCGTGCCACGAACTCTTTGCCGTCGATATCTTCTGGCAGTTTGATGGCTGTCAGCGTATCGGATGCGAAGCGTCGTTCGGGCAGGATTTCGAGTCCCAGCTTTTCGGCGCCTTTACGGGTATGTTCGGCTACTGCGTGATGGCGGGCAAAGACGTTTTCTACGCCCTCTTCGACCATTGACTGCAGGGCGACGTCGAGGGTGAACATGGCCGTCTCGCAGGGGGTGAATGGCGGTTGCCCTAGTTGCAGGTAGTCCTCGTACTGTTGCATGTCGAGGTAGTAGCGCGGCGTCGTGGCCGTTTCGTACGCTTGCCAGGCTTTTTGACTGAACGAGACCATTGCGATGCCGGGTGGCGATACCCAGGACTTCTGCGATGCGGTAGCTAGGACATCGATGCCCCAGGCATCGACTGCGATCGGCATTCCGCCTGCGCTGGATACGCCGTCGACCAGGATGAGCGCGTCTGACTCCTGGTGAACGGTATTGCATATCTCCTCGAGCGGATTCGACACGCCGCTTGACGACTCGTTGTGAGTGAGAATCACGGCCTTGTAGTCGGGTTCGGCGCGCAATGCTTCTCGGACGGCGTCGATGTCCGCGGCGGTTCCGAGTGGGAACTCGAGTTTCGTGACTTCCGCGCCGACCGCTTCGGCGATTTCGGCGAAGCGGATTCCGAACCATCCGACGATGATGGCTAGCACCTTGTCGCCGGGTGAGATGGTGTTTACGACTGCGGCTTCCATCGCGCCAGTGCCGGAAGATGTGATGAAGTAGACATCGTTTTTAGTCATGAGCATGGTTCGCAGGTTTTGCGTCATGCGCTCCAGCATCTCGGCATATTCAGGGCCGCGATGATTGATCATCTGCCGCGCGGCTATCTTCAGTACCTCTTCAGGTAGCGGAACGGGTCCGGGGATGCGCAGATTTGGTTGCGAGTGGTGCGTCATGGTTCTATGTCAGCGATGTAGCTTCGGTTCTGGGGATGTCGATAGATTCAATTTTAGATTGCAGCCCATCAAACGACGCGCACGAGTCGATGTTCACGCCGTCCGCGTCGAACGACCAGCAACTTGCCCGGCAAGAGGTCTTCAGGCGATATCGGTCGGCTTGGATCCTGCACGCGTTCGGAATTGAGATACATCCCGCCCTGTCGCACGTTGCGCCGCGCTTCGCTCAGCGAAGATACGAGCGTAGTCGATACTGCCAGCTGCTCAAAGGTGGTTGCTCGCGCCGCGATGTCGGAGTGAGTGATTTCGGTCGATGCCGATCCCTCGAAGACGTCATTCAATTCGGATGCTGACAGGATGTTGAACTCGCCTTTGAAGAACGCTCGGGTGACGCGCACGGCCTGTTGCAGTCCCGATTCGCCATGCACTATGGATGTGACCTGCTCGGCCAATGAACGCTGCGCTGCGCGTCGATGCGGCTCTTCTATAACCGCTTGTTCCAGCGTCTCGACCTCGCGCGGCGTGAGCCAGGTGAAGAGTTTGATGTAGCGGATCACGTCGTCATCGTCGGTATTGAAGAAGAATTGGTACAGCTTGTAGGGCGAGAATTTTTCTGCGTCGAGCGCGGGTGCGCCGCCGATAGATTTTCCGAGCTTGTCGCCCTTGGAGTCGGTGATGAGCGGGAATACGATGCCATGTGCGAGCGGCAATCCCTTCTCATCTGCGCCATGCTTGCGACGTATAAGGTCTACGCCGTCGAGGATGTTGCCCCATTGGTCGGTTCCGCCAGACTGGAAGGTGCAAGCTTCGCGTTCGTAGAGCATCAGAAAGTCGTATGCCTGCAACAGCGCGTATGAGAACTCGGTGTAAGAGATGCCACCGCCGCGCTCCATTCGGGAGCGCACCGATTCTCTTCGGATCATCGAGTTTACGGGGAAGTGTTTGCCGATGTCGCGCAGGAACTCGATGAGATTTGCTGGGCGCAACCAATCGGCGTTGTTTATCAGCTTCGCGGGGTTCGTCTTGGTGTCAAAGTCTAGGAACTGCTCCAGCTGGACGCGTATCTGTGCGGCATTTTCGTCGATCTGCGCGATGGATAGCAGACTTCGCTCGTCGGCGCGTCCGCTCGGGTCGCCAATCATGCCGGTGCCGCCGCCCAGTATCGCGATCGGCGTATGCCCGTATCTCTGCATTCGTGCCAGACACATCAAAGGCAGCAGGTTGCCGACGTGTAGCGTGTCCGAGGTGGGATCGAAGCCGTTGTAGCAGGTGATTTTGTTGGTTGCCATCAACTCCCTGGCGCCCGGCGTTGCAGTGGCAAGCGCGCCGCGCCAATTCAGTTCATCGGCTACGTTGGTGAAGTCGTTGTTGCTCATTGTGCGTTCAGTCAGGAGTATTGATTTGACGATTACGTTGTGGGCGACAGGTTGGCAAAGATGTCGGCAATCTTTTCGACGTCTTGCTGGATCGCTTCGTTCAGTTCTGCGGGCGATGGGAATGCGATGTCGGGGCGTATGAACTCGATGAATTCAACGCTCACTCTCTGTCCGTACAGGTCTTCATTGAAGTTGTCGATGTGCACTTCGAAGGCGTTGTCTCCGTCTCCGAATGTGGGGTTGTCGCCGATGTAGGTGCCAGAGGGCAGGACGCGTCCGTCGGGCAGTTTTGCCCAGGTTGCATAGATGCCTTTGGCGGGCATTATGAGGTTGCGCGACCACTCCATATTGGCCGTCGGCACTCCCATCTCTCTCGCTCTCTCCTTGCCGTGCTTCACCTCGCCGCCGCGTTCGTAGAGTCGCCCCAGCATCTCAGCCGCGCGTTTGACGTCTCCACGTTCCAGCGCCGTTCTTATCACGGAGCTGGACACTGTTTCACCATGACGGCTCAGCGGTGCTGCGGTGTGCACTTTGAAGCCTCGGCGTCTTCCGATTTCTGCGATGCCATCGGCATCGACCTGGTCGTGTCCGATCCGCGCCTGTTTGCCCAGCACGATATGTTGCATACCGACGCTTTCCTGCAGGGTCGCTAGGAACTGCTCTGCGGTCATCGTGCGTATCTCGTCGTCGAAGTCGATCAGTTGTACGTAGTCGACGCCGCGCGCGCGGATAAGTTCAGCGCGGGTTTCAGGGCTGCAGAGCAGGGGAGTTTTGATGGATGGGTCGATGATTGAGCGCGGCGATTGCCGGAAGCTGAGCACCAGGCTTTTGATGTCTGCTTCTGCAACCAGCGCGTTCAGATGATTGAGCAGCGAACGATGTCCGACGTGTACGCCGTCGAAGGTACCGACGGCGATACACGAACTGTCAATCGAATCGGCGATGGGTTCGATCTGTTGCTGCAACCCCATATCGACACGCCATCAATGGCTACGGTTAACTATTTATGCGACGCCTGCGGTAGTTCGGGCAAGCATCTCGGCCGCTTCACGCAGCAACTCTTCGGTAGTCGCCCAATCGATACAGGGATCGGTGATCGAGACGCCGTACTTCAGAGTCGAACGGTCGCCGTTCAACGACTGGTTGCCAGCGTTGAGGTGACTCTCGAGCATCAATCCCACGATGCCGCGATTGCCGTCTACACGCTGTCCGACCACGTCTCGGAAACCGATGGGCTGCCTGGTGTGGTCTTTGCCGCAGTTGGCGTGCGAGCAGTCAACCACCACGTTGGGCTTCAAACCACTGTCAGTGAGGGCCTGTTGCGCTTGGGCGACGTGCTCGGCGTCGTAGTTCGGGCCGTCGGAGCCGCCTCGGAGAACGATATGGCAGGCGTCGTTGCCGGAGGTCTGGACCACGGCGGCGGCGCCGGTATCGTCGATGCCTAAGAAGGCGTGCGGCGCGCTGGCGGCGATGACGCCGTCGACGGCTAGTTGAATGCTGCCGCCGGTGCCGTTCTTGAAACCGATCGGCATCGACAACCCGCTTGCGAGCTGGCGATGCGTCTGGCTCTCGGCCGTCCGCGCGCCGATAGCGCCCCAGCACACCAGGTCTGATATGTACTGCGGAGTGAATGGATCCAGAAACTCAGTGGTGCACGGCATTCCGATCTCATTGACATCCATCAGGAACTGGCGGGCGCGGCTCAACCCTTCGGCAATATTGCACGTGCCGTCCAGATTGGGATCGTTGATCAAGCCTTTCCATCCCAGCGTAGTGCGTGGCTTCTCGAAGTAGACGCGCATCACGACCAGTATCGTGTCTGAGACTTCATCGGCTAGTTTCACCAGTCGATTGGCGTATTCGAGTCCGACCGCTTCGTCATGGATCGAGCAGGGACCGGCGATTACGAGCAATCGGTCATCATCGCCGGCGATGATGTTGGTGACTTCCTGCCGGGCCCGAACTACCAGGTCTTCCACCTCTTTCGAGATCGGTATTTCGGCCAGGTATTCGGAAGGCGGGCTGAGCGCGCTGATCGATGCGACGTTCAGATTTCTAATGTGAGAGGACATCATTTCTCCAGTAATGTCTTTTTTTCAGCTCTGCTTTTGGTGTATCTGCGTTGCTGTTTCAGTTTTCAAGTGCGCGGAGGTTAGGTGCACTTCGGTAGCGATACAGTCTGCTCCGCGCGGGTGACCATATCGCGGGTGTAACGACGTCGCGCGGGCAGGGTGCCGTTGCATCTATGCGCGGCGCCGGCACGTATAGGACCAGCGGGCGTACTCAAAAGCAAAGGTAAACGTAAACGACACGGACGATGAGCGGAGCAGTCCGTCGCGGTCAGAAGCACCCGGAAGATGTGCTTCTGCAATGGCCGTTTTTTCGCGTCTACTGGGCATCGGTGATATCGGCTCTCAATACGACTGCTTCTCTCAAGTATATGTGTCGGATATCCTCTTGGGATTGCGAAGTGTTAAGCAAGAGCATTACTCGAATGCACTTTTGCATCGCCCCGGGACGATCGACTTCAATGGCGTTTATCAGCGGCACCAGCCGCCAATTGAGCCGTTCGCGTGCGGCTACCGCGGGGAACTCGGCATCAAGATCGACGGTCAGGGTGAAGAATACCGCTCCGATGTCTTCGGACTGAATCGAGTTCGCCGCGACCATCTCATTCAGAAGCTCCTCGGTAGCGTCCATGATGGCTTCTTGTGAGTTTTCCGAAACTGTAGTTGCGCCTCGAATGCCGCGAACCTGGGTCATGATTTCTTACTCTGTTCTGATTGATGAGATGATGACAATGATGATGAGGGTATCACTCGCGAAGGGATTGCATGAAGCGTGCGGCGGCTTGCGGGGCATCACCAGCTGCACCCTCCTGCAGTTGGGTGATGAGTGCGCTTCCAATGACAGCCCCGTCGGCATAGGTGCCGACGGCGCGGACGTGTTCGGCGTTTGAGATGCCGAAGCCGACAGCAACGGGCAGTTCGGTATGCGACCGTACCCGTTCAACGAGCGTTTCGGCCCGTTCGGACACTTTGGCGCGCGCGCCGGTGACTCCCAGTATCGAAGTGCAGTATACGAATCCTGATGCTTGCGCACATGCGCTGGCGATGGTGTCGTTCGTAGATGTCAGCGCCAGCAGCGGTATGAGCGAGATGTCGGCCTTGTTGCAGGCGTTCAGCAACGGCTCTGCTTCCGCGGCTGGAAGATCGGCGGCGATGATGCCATTTACTCCGGCATCGCGCGTTCGGAGGCAGAACTCTTCGAGCCCGATCTGATACATCGGGTTGTAGTAACCCATATAGACGAGGGGAGTATCTACGCCCCGCCTGCGGATCGCCGCGGCGTTTTCAAAGCACATCTCTGGCGTGGTGCCATTCTGCAGGGCACGGAAACTGGATTGCTGGATGACCGGACCATCAGCCAGAGGATCGCTGAAGGGAAGGCCCAGTTCGATCACGTCGGCGCCGCCTTCTGAAAGCGCTTCCACGACGGACGGGGTGCTATCCAGCTGGGGATGGCCGATCGTGACGAACGGTACGATTGCGGTGCGTTGCTCGTTGGCGGCACGTTGGAATGCGGATTGTATCGGGTTGTGCATTGGGTTTGAGATTTCACACGCTACAAACAACTAATGTTATCCGTTGCCGGCGCTACAGTCCTAGATCTCCTAGGGTGGCGAAGCCGTTATTGACGGCGTGCATCACGATTCCAGGCCAGATCGACCGCGTCGCAAACATCGTCACGGCGAGGATTACGCCGAGGAAGAAAACGTATATCACCTGGTTCATCGAGAAGTAGGTAGGGTTTATGTGCAGCACGGAGAAGATTGCGGAAGATATTGCGACGCTCCACCCGATGTTCAGGGCATCTCTGAGATACGGTCCGATCAAACCGCGAAACAGTATCTCCTCGCCAATCGGCACCAGCACGGCGACGTAGAAGAGAGTCAGGAAGATGCTTTCGCCCAGATATATGTATACGTCGTAAATCGGGTTCGGAGCGTGTGGATGCTCAATGGGGTTGAAGGGCGTAAATTGCCATAGAAAGTTAAACCCGAACCAAACGACGGGCAGAATCAGGAAGCCCCATAAGCGGCGTCCTTGAGGCATTCGCAGCCGCAACTGGTCTACCAGCGGAGTCGACTCTGATGCGGCGTAGGTGAGCGATACGGCGAACAATCCTAAAGGAGCAATGGCGAAACTGTCGCTGGATGATAAAGGATGCAGCCGCCCCTTATCTTCGAACAGCTCGGGTAGGCCGCCGATAACAACGAAGATGCTTCCGACCGCGAGGAAGAGTATCAGGTACCAGGGCCAGGATCGGGTGAAATAGCGGGCGATTGGGATCGTGGCTAAAGCGGCGGTCCAGAGCAGTATCTCATCGAGGCGGCGCGGCCAGAAGAGGTCTAAGCCGTAGCTATGGCCTCGGGCAAAATATGCGAGCCAGATGCTGAGGCAGGCCCAGGTTAAGAGCGCGGCACCTGCCAGAACGAGGAGACGTACTCTTGATTTTTCGGCAAACGCTACTGCGGGATGTATGGGCGGTTTGATGTCATTTCCAGGTGACATCGCCGAATAGCCCGGCCTCGCGTGGCTTGGAGGCGAAGACTGCGTACTCTTCGGCAGATTCTGCAATCGTGGTGAAGTCGCCATGCCCCGGCATCACGACCGTATCTGTGGGCAAGATGTGGAGACGGGTTGTGATGCTTTCTACGATCTGATTAAAAGCTTCCGGATCGGTGGTTCTGCCCGGTCCTCCGGGGAAGAGGGTATCGCCGGTGAAGACGTGAGGCGCGGCGCCCGGGTTGTCGCCCGGCAACATGAATGAGGTCGATCCCGGAGTGTGTCCCGGCGTCTCGATGCATCGTATCGAAACTTCTCCGACCTGCAGGATTTTGTCCTGAGAGATATCGATGGGTGCGCGATATCCGACGCGGTCGGCGATTTCGTGAGCATCGGCCGCGCCGATTCCGACCGGCACTTTGAAGCGGTCGGTCACGACGTCGAAACCTTCGATATGGTCCCAGTGGTTGTGGGTTATCAGAATCGCCTGCACATCAGTCTCTTCCGCGGCCGCCATCATCTCATTCGGTTTATCGGGCGTATCGATGATGATGCTCTTGTTGGTCGTGGCGCAGGTGATGAGGTAGGCGTTGTTGTAGAAACCCGATACCCATCTGCCGATGGACCATAGGTCGCCTTGATATTCGATTGCCATACGCGTGTTGTGTCCGCTGTTCCCGGTCGTTGAGTTCGGTTTCGTGGCTTGAAGTGATTTCCTAGCGGAAGCCTTTAAGCGCGTCTTCGTAGGTGTCGGCGATCTCGACCACCTGGTCGAACGACGTCAGCTTTAAGAAAGTGAGCATGTTGTTGTCGATTCCGCAGAGCACCAGCTTGCCCTGTCGGATGACGATCTGGGCGGCTATCGACAGTAGCGAGTGAACGCCGGCGGTGTCGATCGCTTCCACTTCCGCCATGTCGATGATGATGTTGCGCTCACCGTTCTCGATATGCTCAGTAATCGGCTGTACGAAAGCGCCAGCGTCGTTTGCTTCGATGCGTCCTTTGGGTTGCAGGACCAAGATGGCCCCGTTACGCAGTTGTGATGCTTCGATCGCCAATTCGCTTCTGAGGTATTGCTTGAACGGAACCGTCGGCTCGGTTCCGCGCTGAAGTCGCCGTCTGCAATGTGGGATTATATGCTAAATCACGCTCTCGTGGAAACGGCATCGTCATCGCGCTGCGCTTATCCCGCTGGTGATGGGTCTGCGGCCGAGGCGCCTTTCGCCCGTCCGAACGTCTCGGCATCCTCTACCGTAGTGCCGGGTCCGTCGCTACCTGAATCGGAGGCTTGGCTAACGCTCTCCTCTTGCGGATGGACTCCCGACATGATGGCTTCGAATTGATCGGCATCGATAGTCTCGTTTTCCAACAGGAATTTCGATACCGCTTCCAGTTCATTGTCATGATCGACGAGGATCTGCTTGGCCGTCTCGACGCCTTCGCGCAGCAGCCGATCGATCTCGCGGTCGATGATCATCTCGGTCTTGAGGCTGTAGTCGCGCTCTTCGGAGATTTCACGTCCGAGGAATATCGCTTCCTGGCGCTTGCCGAAGGAGCGATATGTCAGTTCGTCGCTCATGCCGTAGCGCATGATCATCTCGCGGGCGATGCGGGTCGCTTGCTCAAAGTCGTTCGATGCGCCGGTCGTGATCTTGCCAAGTTTGATCTCTTCGGCCGCGCGTCCGCCCATTGCGCCGGCGATGCGTGAAAGCAGATACGGCTTTGTGAGATACGACTTGTCTTCCTGCTCCCAGCGGGTGAAACCGCCGGCGTGGCCGCGGGCGATGATGGAGATCTTGCCGATGCGGTCGCCTTCGGGCATGAAGTACGGCACCACGGCGTGTCCCGCTTCGTGGTACGCCGTCAGACGTCGCTCGTCTTCGGTGATGACCTTGCTCTTGCGGGCGGGACCGATCGAAACCCGGTCGATAGATTCGAGCAGTTCGTCGAGCCCGATCGACTTCTTGTTCTTGCGGGCGGCGAGCAACGCGGCTTCATTGATGAGGTTTGCCAGGTCCGCGCCGGAGAAGCCGGGCGTCTGCTTCGCAACCGTCTGCATCTCGATGCCTTTGTCGAACGGCTTGCCCTTAGCGTGCACGTCGAGAATGGCAGTGCGTCCGCGAATATCCGGACTGTCGAGCGTGACGCGCCGGTCGAAACGTCCGGGACGGAGCAGCGCCGGGTCGAGGATGTCGGGACGGTTGGTAGCGGCGATGACGATGACGGAGGAGTTGGTGTCGAAGCCGTCCATCTCGACGAGGATCTGATTCAGCGTCTGCTCGCGCTCGTCATGCCCACCGCCGAGGCCAGCGCCGCGGTGGCGGCCTACCGCGTCGATTTCGTCGACGAAGATGATGCAGGGCGCATGCCGCTTAGCTTGATGGAACAGGTCTCGCACTCGCGAGGCGCCGACGCCAACGAACATCTCTACGAACTCGGAACCGGAGATGGAGAAGAATGGCACTCCGGCCTCGCCGGCCACGGCGCGTGCCAGCAACGTCTTGCCAGTGCCGGGTGGTCCGACGAGCAGGACGCCGCGCGGGATGCGGGCGCCGAGGGCTTGGAAGCGCTCGGGGAATTTCAGGAACTCTACGATCTCTTCCAGCTCTTCCTTAGCTTCCGGCGCGCCGGCAACGTCGAAGAACGTGACGGTGGCTTTTGCGCCGACGAACATGCGGGCGCGAGTGCGGCCGAAGTTCATGGTCTGACTGTTACCGGCTTGCGCCTGTCGCAACATGAAGAAGAGCAGTCCGGCAAAGAGGATGAGCGGCAGGAATCCGACCAGCGCCTGCAGTAGCGTCGCCAATCCGCTGCGCCCCTGGATTTCCAGTCGGTAGCTGTTGAGGTCCGCGCCGGCGTCTGACAGGGCTTCGAAGACGCTGGTAGACGTCTCTTTGCGGGAGGTGAACGTCTGCGGACCTTCGGGATTGACCGTTACGGTATCGCCGTTGACCTCGATTTCGAGCGCTGGACCGGTATTGTCGCGGGCCATCTCGATGACGCGGTTGAAGGGTATCGACTGAGAACTGTCGCCCTGTTGGAAGAGCAACAGTATCAGCGCGATCGCGGCAACCGCGATCAGGATGTAGATGAGGGAATTTCTAATTCTCACGTTTTGGATTCTAAATCACGCCGAATCAATACATCGATGTCGTCACTCAACAACTACGCATTCGTGTGATATTCGGTTCTCTATGCGCGGCAATCTATGGTCTTACGTGCGCTCTGTTGTGGGTGCGTACGCGTGCGGGCGCGTACTCCGATTCTATCGCAACGTTTGGGTCAGGCGGAGAATGGTCGATTGGCGTGCTCCTGGCAGAACTCGCGGGCTTGTCCGAGCATCAGTTCGCGGATGCCCAGCCCGAAGGTTGTGGCTCCGATCGATTTTCCGGCGGCGACGGCCCGCTTCTCGATGTCGGCAGTAGCGGCGACGCGGTCGGGATGTTCCGGCTGTCCGGCGAGGCCCATGCTGGCGGCAAAGTCGTTCGGACCGCCGGCGACGCCCGTCAGGCCGGGCACGGAAAGGATCTCGTCCAGATTGTCGTGCGCCTTCTTCGACTCGATCTGGGCCATCACGATCATGTTTTCGTTGGTCCACTTCATGAAGGCGCGTTGCCCGCCGTATTCGGCCAGCTTCTCCGGGTCGTTGAACTCGGTGCCGCGTCCGCCGCCCCAGGAGCGCCAGCCCGCTTCGGGGAAGAGGCATGCATCGGCCAGGGCCTGTGCCTCGGCGCGCGTCTCGACGTGCGGACCGGTCACGCCCTGAATGCCGCGGTCGAGATAGAGGTTGACCCAATAGGCCGCAATGTCAGGCACCCGGGCCGTTACCGACATCCCCAGCGCGTTGGAGAGGCGGCAGATTTCGTCGACGGCCTCGACCGAGTAGGCGCCGTGCTCTCCGTCGATCGAGACGGCGTCGAAACCGACGTGGGCCGCAAACTCGATCAGCTGGGATGATGGAAATGGAAGCGCGAAGACGAGGGCGTAGCGCCCTTCGCGATTGGCCTTCAGGATGGTGTTCTCAATCATCGGTACATTCTCCGAGAGGTTTGGATGTTTGATTGCATTTTAGCAACATCTTTCCCCAGCATCGATATCCACCATAAGACAGGATTGATAAGAAAGTGTTAATGGCGGATGCATCGATGTCGGTTGCAGGTTGCGATCTTCAGATGCGTCGATTGGTGCCGCCACGGGCGGTGGGACGTCGGAACGGCGGATGCGCGGCGATCTCGTCAAGGTCGAGTTCGATGCCCAGCCCGGGCGCATCGCTGAGCGTCACGTATCCGTCCTGCTGGCGCGGCAAGCCTCGGCATACGGTGAAGTAGTGATCGGAGTAGAACTCGGCGTGGTACTCCTGGATCTCGAAGTTCACGATCGATGCGTCGAGGTGCATCTCGGCGATGGCGCCGATGGGCGAGCAGACGTTGTGCGGGGCCATCGTGATGTGCTTCGCTTCAGCATTGATGGCGATCTTCTTCAACTCGGTGATTCCGCCGGCATTGGCGATGTCGGGTTGCAACACATCCGCGGCGTGCGCCTCTACGATCTCAGCAAACGGGAACTTGGTGTACAGCCGCTCCCCGGTGGCGATCGGGATGTTTACCTTCTTACGCACTTCGAGCAGTTCGCAGATGCGCTCTTCGGAGACCGGCTCTTCGTAGAAGAGGGGATGGTATTTTTCGAGTCTTTGCCCCAGTTTTATGGCGTTCATGACATCGAACTTGGCGTGGGCCTCGACGAGGATGTCGACGTTCTCGCCTACGGCTTCGCGCACGGCCGCGACGCGGGCCTCGGCGATCGCGGCTTCCGCTTCGGAGATCTTGTAGTAGTTGGTCTGCGCGAAGGGATCGAACTTCATCGCCGTGTATCCCATGTCGACGACGACTTTCGACTCATCGGCATTCTGCTCTGGCGAGCCGGGATTGGCGTACCAGCCGTTCGCATACACTCTTATGCGGTCGCGTTGCGAGCCGCCTAGGAGCTGGTACACCGGCCGTCCCAGTATTTTGCCCTTAAGGTCCCAGAGCGCGATGTCGATGCCGCTGATGGCCGTCATCGCCAGCCGTCCGCGTTTTCCGGGCGAGTTGTGATACATATCGGTCCAGATAGCCTCGGAATCGAGCGGGTCTCGCCCGGCGACCCAGCGCTCTACGAGGTGGGTGGCGAGCAGTTTTATGGCCTCATCGGCCTCCATCGGGCTCGCATCGCCCAGACCGTACAGTCCCGGTTGGTCGGTATTGAGCTGCACCACGAGCCAGTTGCGGTCGGCGTTATGGTGCTTGGCGGAAAATTGGTGAAATTGGATACTGGTTACTGCAGGCATCTCATCTCCGAGAAAATCAAAATAATCATCTGACGACAATTATTGATTTGACGCTGGTCATTCAACGGCGGGTGGCATCTGCAACGATACTACCTGTTGGTGATGAGTGACAGCGTTCGAAGATAGCGATTCTGGTGCGATAAACTTTCCGAAGAGTGGGATACTGTGTACCAGAGTTTGATCTGCACGATGCGTGGTTGCGCGCGGACGGCAGCCGCGTCCGCGTCTACGCGTCGGACGGTCGTGGCTATCGGATACTTTATTCGGGAATGCCAGGCGGCTCGGTGGGTCCGGACTTCCGAGATGCCGTGCTGGAGACTGAAGATGGCGCTGAAGTGGCCGGCGATGTTGAGATTCACTCCCGCGCCATGGACTGGTACGCGCATCAGCACGATCGCGATGCGCGCTACTGCAATGTCGTCTTTCACGCCGTCGGCGCGCCGTCGCAATCTCCATCCCCATCCCAGTCAGATACTCCCGATGAAGCGATGAATTCCGCGCCCAACTCCGCGATTAACTCTTGGGGGATGGTATTGCCCGAGGTAGATATCGGATTCCTGCTGAATTTCAAGCGCGTCGAGAAATTCGGAGAAAGATTTGGAAGCGGCGCGTCAGCGGATGGATGATGTCGATGCTAAGAGGATGCTGGAGCTTGCTGGCGACGATAGATTGGCTTTGAAGATTAAGAGCCGGCGGTTCGATGTGGAGCGTTACGGGCCGGACCTGGCGATGCAGATGGCGATCTTTGAGGCTCTTGGCTATCCCCGCAATGGCGAGCAGTTTCGGCATCTGGCGCGTCGCCTGCCCTGGCCCTATCTGATCCGTTTCGCCGCGAAGGCGGGTGCCGATGCAAGTCGTTGGCATGGTTTTACCGAAGATGTTGCGCGCGCCGAGGCATTGCTGCTTTGGGCGGCGTGCTTCGGGGAGAGACCGGATTTTGCCGCTGCTCCGGCGTTGGCGGGAGAGGTTCCGAATTGGGAGACGGTCGCAACCCGGCCGTCGAACCGTCCGCGGGCGCGCATGGCGGCCGTTGCGCGTCTAGTTGCCGAGTGGTGGCGGCATGGCGGTCCGTTGCGCCACGCGTTGAAATTGTTAGGCGCCGCGCGCCGCGGTTCGCAGCTGCGCGATGCGTTTGTGATCGATGGCCGGATTCTAGGGCGCGGACGCGCCGGGGAGATCGTCGTCAATGCCGTGTTGCCTACTGCCGCCGCATGGGCTGAGGTGGGCAAGGATGCGGCCCTCTATCGCACCGTGCTGGACCGCTATCGAGACCATCCCTCGCTGCCGTCGAACTCGGTATTGCGAGAGGCGATGCGGGTATTGAATGAACGGGGAGTTTTGATCTCCAAGATCCTCGGCGCCCGCCGTCAGCAAAGTGCCATGCATGTTTACAAGACGATGCTTCTGCGTCCGCGTGCATCACGTCAGCTGAATCTTGAATGCAAGGTGTTGTCAGCGTGATCGATGAGACGCGCACCAGGCGCTTCTGCACCTGCTCGGAACATCCGCCGCATCTTGCAACTACTGCGGATGAGTGTAAGAGCGAGGTTGATGAAGCGTCGCTTCCTGAACCTGCCGCGCCGCCGGATGCAGATGATGATCCGATGCCGCTCTCTCGGCGTTTCTGCACCTGCTCGGAGTATCCGCCGCATCTCGTTGTCGCTTCGGATGATGATGCAGATGACGATGAAGCAGTTCCTCAGCTCGATACTGCCGCGCCGCCGGTTGCAGATGATGATCCGATGCCGCTCTCTCGGCGTTTCTGCACCTGCTCGGAGTATCCGCCGCATCTCGCTGTCGCTTCGGATGATGATGCAGATGACGATGAAGCAGTTCCTCAGCCCGATACTGCCGCGCCGCTGGTTGCAGAGGATGAGCCGTTGCCGCTCTCTCGGCGTTTCTGCACCTGCTCGGAGTTACCACCGCATCTCGCTGTCGCCAGGGACGATGATGAGGCAGATGATGACGCGCCCGAAGACGTAGAGCCCGAAGACGTAGAGCCTGAGGACGTAGAGCCTGAGGATGTTGAACTTGGCGATGATTTGTCTGATGACATTGAAACCGAAGCCGAAGATGATGCGGACGATGTTGCTGATGCAACCGGAACGGTCGCGGCGCTTGAGATAAGCGAAACGGAGGTCGAAGAGGAGGAATCAGAAGCTGCAGCATCGGCACCGGAGGATGATGGCGAAGAGAGCGATGACGCGGCTTCGGGGAGTTACAAGAGCGTTGCGAAGCTGTTGCCGGACGAGGTGCAGCAGTATTCGACCTTTACGCATGGCGATACCGGATCGGAAGTGGTCGTCACGGATCGGCGCGTCTTCCTGCGTGGGGCACCGGATGCTAAGACACTGTTCGCTTCGGTGGAGCTGAACAATGTCGATTCGGTCTCGATCGTGCGTGCACCTCAAAATCGACGTTCGCTCTTATGGGGCATCGTCGGCATCGGGGCCTCGATCGGCATGTGGCAGGCTCTTGACGGTGTGGGCAATCTCCGGCTGATCCTCGCCGCCGTCGTTCTATTTGTGGGAATCGCGCTGCTGGCCGACTTCTTCTTCCGCCCGCCCGATGTTGATGTGGTTGTACGCAGCCGATCGGGCAACGAGCTTCGGATTACATTCCCTCAAGCGCACTCGGAAGGCGCCGATCGCGTGGCGGCGCGCATCCTTGAGGCGATCTCGCATCCTCAAATCTGACGCCAGTCTGCCCGGCGCGATATCAGCCAATCCGGAGCGACGGCGTGACGTCTAGGTCGTAACCGTCGCGCAGTCCGCCGATGAAGCGGTCCACTCCGGCGCGGGCGATCATGGCCCCGTTGTCGGTGCATAGCGATATCGGGGGCGTCACTACCGGTATCGGCGAGGTGTCGCGCATCGTTTCTCGCAACGGACGATTGGCAGCCACCCCTCCTACGAGGGCGATGGCGGCGCATTCGTATCTCTCAGCCGCCTGGATAGTCTTCGTCACCAAGACGTCGATGACGGAGTCCTGAAACGCTCTGGCAATGTTGGCTACAGTTTGCGGATCCGGCTCTGGGTCGGCATCGTTGCGCGGGTAGATGCCTTCGCGGCGGGCGCGGTTCAACACGGCCGTCTTGAGGCCGCTGAAGGAGAACTCCATGGTGCCGCGCAGCCAGGCTCTCGGCAACGGTTCGACATCAGCTGCGACGGCGTTTTCGGCTGCATTCTGGATCGCCGGCCCGCCAGGATAGGGCAGACCGATGGCGCGCGCGGCCTTATCGAACGCCTCGCCAGCCGCATCGTCGCGGGTTTCGCCGATAAGCTGGAAATCGAGTGAGTGTTCAGCGCTTCTTGCGATGACGAGCTCGGTATGTCCCCCGGAGACGATGAGACACATGATGGGCGCGTCGTCCAGGTTGGTCAGCACGGCATCCAGCGGCGCGTGCGTCTCCGTTTCGGAAGTCCCGGTCTCCTCCGATTTTGGCAGTCTGATGAATGCGGCCATTACGTGTCCGACCAGGTGGTTGACTCCGACCAGAGGTTTCCCGGTGGTTGCTACGACGCCTTTTGCGAAGTTGACGCCCACCATCAGAGAGCCGGCCAGTCCCGGTCCGTGCGTCACGGCGATGGCGTCGATATCGTTCCAAGTGATGCTTGCATCATCGAGCGCGGTTTCGGCGACGGGGGAGATGTCGCGGATGTGTTGCCGGGATGCTACTTCGGGCACGATGCCGCCGTATCGGGCGTGAATATCGGCTTGGCTGGCGACGATGTTGGCGAGCAGTCGGCCATCACCGTCCACGATGCCGATGGCCGTTTCGTCGCAAGAGGTTTCGATGCCTAGTATCACCATCTATATTCGTCTCGGTCTCTCTTGATAGGGGTCGATTGCGCGGTTTTGCGTCGGTTCGAGAAAATTTGCTGATATTTTCCCAAATGGATAAAACCGCAGGGCTGATTCAAGCGTATTCAAAGATAAATACCCGGTGCCTCGATTGCTTTTGGCAGTTTACGGTTTTCTGGCGGGGCGGATTTGCGATGTCGATTTGAAGTATTGCAAGGCGTCTTGTAGAGATGGTAAACTTGCGGCATATTACAAACCGCATCGTAGTGCTCAAGTACTGAGCAGCTGCGGG
This sequence comes from Dehalococcoidia bacterium, assembly GCA_965200065.1. Classification (GTDB taxonomy): domain Bacteria; phylum Chloroflexota; class Dehalococcoidia; order Lucifugimonadales; family Lucifugimonadaceae; genus Bin127. The sequence continues at coordinate 204,114 of CBDATF010000001.1, forward strand.
GCCTGAGCGACAGGGTAAGGTAAAACCTTTGCGCCGGGTGATGATGAGCAGAAGAAGCAGCGTCGGCGGAGGTTAGGACGTTGGAAGCGATAAGTCCTTGGCCAGATTGTCTGGCATGCGACGATCAGGGTGTCTTGGTTCCCCTGTCAGATTTTGGCGGGCAAGGTGCACCGGTACACTACAAAGCATGGGTGTGCACAAGCCCCACTTGCGATTACAACATAAAAATTCGCAATGGAGATGTACACGTTAACGAACCGATTTACGAGGGTCCGCGCGGGCGGTAACCTCAGTTGCGCCGGCGGCGGCTACAACATGAATCGAACCTCGAGATTTACGAGGCGTTTCGGCATCGCGCTCGCAATCGTGGGCGTTCTACTAATCGCGTTCTCGGGATACTACCTCTACGGGTACATGCAGTCCGGCTCGGATGCCGAACTGTTCAACGTCGACGCGGCGGCACCAGATCGACCGCTCGAATTGCTCGGTCAAGACCTGCCGTTGCCGGATCGTTACTACGCAGCTTCAGGTGAAACGTCTTCTGCGGAAGCAGCTGCTGAGGACGGGTCGTCCGAAGTATCTGCAGAGCCGCCGTCGGAGCTTGCAGAGGATACGACGCTCAAGGAGGCGAGCAGCGCTCTTGAGCAGCAGCCGATAAATATCGCCTCGGTACTGCTGGGCGTCTCGGCATCGACGCGGCATGACGCACCGCCAGTGACGAAGGTTTCTTCCGGCTCCGGTCCTAAAGAGGTGCCGGGATCCGTTGATGATGCGCGCGCTGGCTCCGCATCGCTGGCTCCCGAATCTTCGCGTCTGGTCGTAGATTTCGAGACTTCCGAACCGGTCGAAATATCTTCATCGAAGCTGGTTGCGACCTTTGCCTCGATCTATCCCGGCGGGAGCATGAATCCGCGCTACTGGTCAGCTCCGCACTGGGCTGGCAACATGCCGTTCGGCGGGCCTACGATTCCAGAGGGTTTCATCCCGGTCGACGCTTCCGATTTCACCAACGGCGGCAATGGCGATCAGCTCGGACAGCGGATCCGGATCCCGACAATTGCACTTGATGCGACCGTTTCGGAGCTGGAGATTCTGGAACTTGGCGATGCGCGCTCGTGGAGCACGCCCAACAAGGTGGTTGGACACATCCCGACGACGGCCAATCCGGGCGAGATGGCGAATGGCTGGTACTTTGGGCACCTCGAGAGCACAACCAACAACGAAGGCAATATTTTCCGGCGTTTGCCCGAGATCGCGCAGATGATACAGAACGACCCGGTCGATGTTTTCATCACGACTTCGGAAGCGGAGTATATGTATCGCGTCACTGGAACGCGCCAGTTGCATCGCAGCGAGCTCTCCATCACCGATTCGTCGAATGCGCAGATAACGCTCGTCACGTGTTGGCCGGTTCGCATATACGATCAGCGGATCGTAGTTTCGGCGGTGCTCATCGCGGTCAAGCCGCTTCAATCGGCCTGATGCTGCCGCGTTGCCGCGCGACGAAAAATCTTAGGACGCATCGACGTTCTTAAATCACATCGGCTTCGTTGCATATTCGATAATAGGCAACATGAGCAGCACGAATGAAGGTCGCATGATCTGGCAGGACCGCGTGCTTTTGGTATTGCTTGTCGCGGCGCTTGTCGGTGCGCTGATTCAGATCACTATGGGCGGCGCGGTGCGCGTCACTGGTTCGGGCGACGGATGCCCGGACTGGCCCACCTGCTTCGGAAATTGGATTCCGCCGCTCGAATATCACGCCCTGATGGAGTACACCCATCGAACGATTGGCGTCGGCGTCGGCCTCATCATCATCGCCGCCGTATTGCGAGTCTGGATGAAACATCGTTCCGAGACTTCGGTCGTGACGTCGGCGACGGCGGGACTGGTCGCCGTATCTATCACCGGCGGCATCGGCGGATGGGTCGTATTGAGCGAGCTCGATCCGGCATTGCGCACGTTGCATCTGATGCTGGCGGAGAGTGTGTTGCTATTGATCGCGCATGCGCTCGTCGCTTCCGTATATATTCGTTCTGTCGATGGCGATGCGGTGGTGAAGCGCGGATTAGTGTTGATGGCTCTGGTCGGCTCGGCGATGACATTGCTCGCGTTGCTGTCGGGTTCTTACGCCGTCTGGCGCGGAGCAGGCGCGGTATGTCCCTCCTGGCCGCTTTGCGGTGGCGCGATAATTCCCCAGTATGAACTGGTATGGATTCACGTCACCCACCGCGTGCTGGCATTGCTATCGGTCATCCCGGCGATGGGAGCGGCCCATATGGCGATGAAAGTGAAGGGCGATTCCGGCACTGCGTCGCGGATGCTTAAGTCCCTCGGCATCGCGCTGTCTGCCATCATCGTGATCCAGATTCTGCTTGGCGCGGCCAATCCCTGGACCGGTTTCGCGCAGTGGGCGCGGGTTTCGCATCTCACATTCGCATCGCTGCAGTGGGTATCGATGTGTCTGTTGACATTGCTGACGCTGTTGCCGGTTGCCCGCAGCAGTATTGCCGCGGCGGTGCCTGACGATGACGATGCGGCAGAGCCGACGGTGAAGGCGATGGCATGACGGCAGTTGCAGTTGAAGGACGGCGTCGGATGTCGGCATTTATGCGACTGATCGGGGACTACGTCGCCCTGACGAAGCCGCGCGTGATGTCGCTGTTGCTCTTTACCGCGCTGGGCGGTGCCTTTCTCGCCGCGCGCGGTGTTCCGCCGTGGCAATACCTGGCCGCGGTTCTGGTGGGTGGCGCGCTGGCATCGGGCGGCGCGAGCGCGCTCAACATGTGGTACGAGGAAGATATCGACCGCGAGATGCACCGCACCGACCATCGCCCGGTCGCCGGGGGCAGAATATCTCCACTCAATGCCCTCGTCTTCGGCATTGCGCTGAATGCGGCATCGTTCGCCGTGTTCTACTTCACCACGAACATCCTTGCCGCCTCGCTGGCATTGGCCGGATCGGCCCTCTACGTGGTTCTCTACACGGCGTTGCTCAAACGCTCTACGACGCAGAACATCGTTATCGGCGGCGCGGCCGGGGCCATTCCGCCGTTGGTCGGATATGCCGCGGTTCTGGGAGTGCTGAGCCTCGAGGCGTGGTATCTGTTTGCCATCGTCTTCTTCTGGACGCCGCCGCACTTCTGGGCGCTGTCGTTGCTGATCAAGGAAGACTACGCCCGCGCCGGAGTGCCGATGATGCCGGTCGTAGCCGGTGAGAGGGCTACGCGGCTGCAGATACTGCTCTACACCGTGCTTCTGATTCCGCTCACGACGATGTTCTACTTCGCAACGTCGAAACTAGGCATCATCTATCTGATCTCATCGCTGGTGCTGGGCGTTATATTTCTGGTGCTGGCATGGTGGATGTGGCGAAGCCGCGAACGCCGCGCGGTGGCTAGACTTTACAAATATTCGCTGCTCTATCTGTTTCTCTTGTTTGTAACGCTGATGTTTGACGCGGCAACGGTCTAAGCGCGGATGCAGATGGACGGTAAAGGATAGAAGATGGTCTGGCTGAAGCGAGCACTCGTATTCTCCGGCGCATTAGGTTCGGCATATCTTGGCATGTCGGCCGCTCTGGCGCTGTCGATATCGCGTCGCGGACGCCGGACGCGCGCGCAGGACGACCTGTCGTCAGTTGGGCTGACGTACCGCGACATCTCCTTCGCGAGCCGTCGGGATGCGATCGGCGACCCGGTGCATCAGCTCAAGGGCTGGATGGTGCCGCCCATGGAGCGCGATGAAGAGTTCACTATGCGCGACTATCACTGGTTGGTGATTGTGCACGGCGACGGGGCGAATCGCTCCGATCCGCAGGTGGGCGCGATGTGGCTGGCGAAATCGATGTGGGATTTGGGTTACGGCATCCTGATGTTTGACTTGAGAGGTTGCGGGGAGTCGGATGAGGGCGCCTTCTCGGGCGGCTGGAACGAGCGGCTGGATGTTCTTGGCGCCTTGGACTATCTGGTGGCGCAGGGTGCTGACCGGTCGCGCATCGCGGTGCTCGGATTTTCACTTGGCGCGGTCGCGTCTACGCTGGCGTGCGCCAACCCTGGCGTTGCCGGGGCCGTGATTGCCGACAGCGCTTACAGCGATTTCTGGCCGATACTGGAGCGGCGCGTTGGACTCAAATCAGCGGGCGCCGAGCTGATGCGTCCGGGTCTGGACTTGATGTTGCAGATGCTGTTCGGCTATCGCTTGGGAGAGGTGTCGCCAGAGAAGAACATCTCGGAGTTCGATACGCCGGTGTTCATCATCCACGGTGGGAAAGACGACTTGATACCGATGGTGCATGCGCAACGTCTAGCCCGGGCGCGGGGGTTGAGTCAGACGGATATCGATTCGGGCGATTGCGACGGTTACTGGATCAATGAAGATGCGGGACATGCGCAGTCGTTCCGCACTGATCCGACGGGATATGTCAACCGCGTGTCGGCCTTCCTCAACCGGCATCTCGTGGCGTAATTTAACCGGTTAGCTGGCTGGGGACCGTCGATTCAGAGCGCCGCTTTGGCGGTTTCTACGACCTTTGTGAATGCTGCCGGCTGGCGAATGGCCAGTTCGGCGAGCGACTTGCGGTCGATCGTGACGCGGGCCTGGTTCAATCCGTGGATAAGGTTCGAGTATGAGATGCCGTGGTCGCGTGCGGCGGCATTTATGCGGGTGATTGCCAGCGCGCGGCTCTGTCGCTTCTTCAGTTTTCGATGCCGCGTCGCGTAGTCGAGCGCGTGCAACATCGACTCTTTAGCCAGCCGATACCGCCGATTACGGGATCCGCGATGTCCTTTGGCCGCGTCGACAATGGCCTTGTGGCGACGTCTGCGGGTGGTTCCTGCTTTGACTCTGGGCACTTTGTACCTCTGCCTCTGGATCTATCGGGTTGAACCTACGAGGGATTGTTTTACCCACTTGGACATAACTTTAGAGTCGACGCCGACTTTTCCGCCCAGCAATCGCTTCATACGATTTGATTTGCGACGTCTGAAGTGGCTCTTCGGCCCCTTGGTTCGCAAGACTTTGCCGGTGCCGGATATGTGGAAGCGTTTCTTAGCGCCTTTATGGGTTTTTAGTTTTGGCATGATTCAATTATGCAACACGCGCGGTTGCGAGTTGCACTCCTAAAACGTCAAGATGCTACGCCAATGATTCGATTGGCGCCGCCCCATCAGTCGGTTATAAGACCGGGCTATGAGACGGGTTGGGGCGTTCTTTGCTCACGAGATGCGCTTTTTTCGGCGGAAGCTTGACGTGAGTTGCGGTTGCGCCGTCGGCCGGATGCGTTGCCCTTGGGAGGTGCCGGTTTATTTACGGTTGCGCCGGTCTTTGGCGCCAGCAACATGCTCAAGGTGCGTCCTTCCATCACCGGCTTCTGCTCCAAGCGCGCATGTTCAGTTACGCCCATCGCAACGCGGCGCAGGACATCCATGGCCAGTTCCGGATGTGCGCGTTCACGTCCGCGGAAGCGCACGAAGACTTGGACTTTTGCACCGTCCTGCAGAAACTCAAGCACCCGCTTGGTCTTCTGCGCAATGTCGTTGTCCGCGATCTTTGCCGTGAGCCTTACTTTTTTGAGTTGGCTAGTAGCCCTTGACGCTTTCCGCGCCTCCTTGGCCTTCTTTGATTGATCGAATTTGAACTTGCCGTAGTCCATCAATCGAACTACGGGCGGGTTCTGATCTGGGCCGACCTCAACTAGGTCAAGCCCCATGTCTTGAGCGAAGCTCAAAGCTTCGTTTCGCGTCATCACTTTGGATGAAGCAGCACCATTGCTCGAATTTCGCACCAACAGAACTTCAGGTGCTCGGATCCGGTGGTTGATGCGGTAGTTCCGTGCTATTTTATGTTCCTCTCTTGCGGGTAAACCAATCTACGGGCAAACTGCGAAGTTGCTCCGTGATGCAAATATACCAAACATCGAGGTTATCTACGTATACATTTGGCAAACCCTTGGTTAATCTTTACCCCTTTAGTCGATAATCCACCTATCGATAATCTGCCTATTGGTCGATAACCGACCCGTCGAAGTGAAGCCGCGTCTCTACTTCACGGGCTACTGGCGGGCACTTCTCGACGGCGTCGGGCTTCAGCTCCAATCCGATGCCGGGACGATCCGAGATGATGAGGTATCCATTTCCGTCGTGCACCGGCGAGGCGTCTACCATGTCGGACTTGGGTGGAACGTCTTCTCCGATGGGATACTCCTGCAGTGCGAAGTTCGGGGCGGTCGCTGCGATCTGGAGACATGCGGCGGTGCTGACTGGCGAGAGCGGATTGTGTGGCACCACTCCGGCGTGGCGCGCCTCGGCTAGTGCCGCGATCTTCCGGGCACCCGATATCCCGCCGACCAGACAGACGTCAGGGCGTATGTACTGCACGGCACATCTTGAGAGTGCCATTTCAAACTCCCAAAGCGATGTGTAGCGTTCGCCAGTTGCGATGGGAATGTTTATCTTGTCGGCAACGTAAGCCATCTCATCGAAGTTGTCGGGCGTTATCGGGTCCTCGTAGAAGTAGGGATGAAACTCTTCGATGCCGAGTCCGAGTTGCACCGCTTCTGTGGGTGTCAGCCGGCGATGTATCTCGATGCAGAGATCGACCGAGTCGCCGACGGTTTCGCGGTATTTGCGGACCGTTTCGATGGCGTCTCGGATCTTCTCGGCGTGGGTTTTGAAGTATGGAACATCCCGCTCTTCGTCCAGAAACGGCGTCAAGTGTCCCACGGCGGTGAAGCCCATCGCTTTGGCTTCGGCGATGCCCGCGATGAGCTTATCGGTCGTGTCGCCGAAGACGTGGTAGTAGACACGCGCCCGATCGCGCACTTTTCCGCCGAGGAGTTGATACACTGGCGCGTCGAAATGCTTGCCCATGATGTCCCACAGCGCGATATCGATCGCGCTCAATGCGCCCATCACTGCCGAGCCGCGAAAGTGTGAGAAGCGATACATGTATTGCCAGTGATGCTCGATGCGGAGCGGGTCCTCGCCGACGAGGTAGCGACCGAACTTCTCGATGGCGGCTTCGGAAGCTTCGAGGAAACCCCACGCGCCCGATTCGCCGATGCCTGATATCCCAGCATCAGTATCGATCTGCACGAGCAGATATCGGTCGAGCATCAGAGGCGTTACTTTGGTTATCTTCATGGTTGTGGAGCCGATCTATGCCGGAGCGGAATGATCGTTGGACATTAGGCGTTGGACATTAGGGCGGTTGCTTGTCGGTTGTCAGTGCAGAAAATCGTATCAGGAACGTCGCAATGCGGGTGACATTATGTATGCGGCGATCACGATTGGCGTGCCGCCGAGCGCGCTGACGATGATTGCCCATTCGTTTCCGATCAATTCTGACAACATGCCGCCATACGCCCAACCGATTGGGAACAGTCCCATAGAGACGCTGTAGAGGCTCATGATGCGCCCGCGCAGATGGTCAGGAGCGGCGCGCTGGAACAGGATGAGAATGGCGTTGACCCAGAACATCCCGACGACGCCCATGATGAAGAGAACGCCGAGCGTGAGTGGCAGCGAGTGGGAGAAGGCGAATGTGATCATTCCAAAGTCCCAGATAAAACTTGAGATGATCAATATCCATGCCGTCTTATCGGGTAGTCCTCGAATTGCGAGCACGGCGCTACCGGTAGCCATTCCGGCGCCAAAGACAGCCGACATCAGACCAAATCCGAATCCCCCGGCATCGAAGACGTCAATGGCATATTCGGGCATCAACGGGAAGATGGCGACGCCGAAGATGTTGGTCGCGGCTACCATCACGAATAACCACGGTATCGGTGGCGTCTGCCACGCATGACGGAGTCCGATCTTGATGCTGGTGAGATAAGAGACGCGCCACCGCTTGCGTCGACGGCTTGGGCTCGTAGGGCACTTTCAGTATCAGGAAGGCACCTACGATGTATAGGATGGCGACAAATCCGAAGGGCCATTCCGGTCCGACCGTGGCGATGATGATGCCGACGATGGCGGGTCCGATCATCTCGCCAGCGTTGTGGGCAAAGGTGACCATCGCATTGGCGCGTGGCATGAGGCGCGGCTCTACCATGTCGGTGAGAAAGGCCCAGAATGCAGGTGCGGCCGCCGAGAATGCAATCCCGGATGCGAGCGCGAGCGTCAGTTGATGCCACGGATGCATGATGCCGGTGCCGATGAGGATGCCCTGGATTATGGCGATGAGCGCGAGTAAAAGACGGGCGACAGCTACGAGCATCCGTCGATTGAAACGGTCAGCGATGGCGCCGGCAAATATCGGCACAATCAGAGATGGCACGGCGCGGATGCCGGCTACCACGCCTACGCTTAGATTGGATCCAGTCAGGTCATATGCGACCCATGACTGTGCCGCAACGCGCGCCAGCACGCCGATATCTACCAATGCTTCAGACGCGATGAGCTGCGCAAAGCCGCGTTGAAACAGCGTGTTGAAGAAGTCGTGTCTACGTCTGACCGGGCCGATTTGCCGCGCCGCGATGCGCTCCGTCTCCATCAGTCTGCGAAAGGGGTTTTGATGGGTATGACCCGGTTAGGTTAGAGAGGCCCAAAAAACGTAGCTGTCGCTGTAATCAGGATGCAACATTTACGGCGCGGAAATGTTGGCGAGCGATTCACTCTTCAGGCAAAATCGGCTTTAATGCTTCGTTCCTATCGTCTCGCTCCGTCATCTAGCAACAACGTATGGCTCGATGCCGCGTTCGTCGATGCTCACGCCAAGACCGGGGCGGTCGGGCAGTTTGAATGAACCGTCCGACAGTTGCCAGCCGGTATCGGAGGCGTCACTCAAAAGCGTTGAGAGTCCGCCTTGGAACTCTTGCAGGAAATCGCGGGACGATACGGCGGCACATTGCAGCGTTGCGGCTTGAAAGACGGAGACACCATTGCCCATGTGCGGCGTCACGGGCACGTCGCAGCGGTATGCGAGGTCTCGTTGTCGCATGAAGTCGCTGATGCCGGTTCGGCCGATATCCGGTTGATACACATCAAATGTCGGGCGCGGTTGCAACCAGTCGAGGATCTGATATCGAGTGCGGATATGCTCCCCCAACGCGATCGGTGAACCCGATGCCTGGTGCAACCTACGATGTCCATCCAAGTCTTCCGGTTGCAACGGACACTCGAAGAATCGCAATCCGCGTTTTCCGAACTCTCGCTTAGCAGTAACGGCATCGTCAAACTCGCACATCCACAAGGTATCCACCATCCACTGTTCGATGCTCGCCGCTCCGGTCTGGAGCGCGTCAAGTTCTTGCAGAGCCTCATCGATGTCGCCGTTTTGGAATATTTTTACGCCGCGGATTCCCTCATCCGCGACTGCGTTGGCTTGCGCGATGCGTTCCTCTTGGGTCGCGCGCCGAAGTCCGGAGAGGTATACCGGTATTTCGGCTCGGAAATTGGCATCCAGCAGCGCGGCTACGGGGACATCGTTGCCCGTGCCGATGGCGTCCCAGATGGCGATGTCGAGGGCGGCTAGAGCGTCCATCCAGTAGCCGGAGTTGATGCCTCGGCCGCGTTGCGAGTCGTATACGAACTGCCAGAGGGCTGCGGGGCTCTCAAATTCTTTGCCGACGACCATCTTGGAGATTGCGGCGTCAAGCATCACGCAGACGATTTCGGGTGCGATGGGAGTGTTGGATTCGCCCCATCCAACGTTGCCATCGGCAAGCGTTACGCGCACCAGCGGCGTCTCGACCATGGTTGCGTAGACTGTCTGCCAGCCGGGTTTGAATTCGTATCGCTCAACGACGTTTGCGGCGGTAGCGTCATCGTTGCTTCGATACTGCTCCCAGTAGCTCGGAGTATCGGGGAAGGCGAGATGAAAGGTGCGCACCTGTCGGATCGTGAAGGACGTGTCGTAAGTGGTCAAATTGTCTCCAAGTGCTCGATTAGGGTGTTCCTGATTTTCGCCATTGTCTGCTCATCGACATGTCCCTGCGCTTGCGCGAGGTGCAGCTGTGCAAGGGCCAGCGCGGCGTATGCGCGTGAGGTATCGGTAGATATGTCGAATGTCGCCGTTAGATGCTTGCGTACCGTTTCGAGGTCGCCTCTGGTGTAAGGTCCCGTCAGCGCGTCTGGGATGCCGTGCTCCTGCACCGCCGCGGCAGTAGATGCGACCATCGGTGCGATGCGTTTAACGGCCGTGTCGCGATCGATGCCGAATTGCTCCCACATCTCAGCGGCGACTCCGACGAGCCCGGCCAGCAGGCCGCAGGATAAGACCGCAGATGCATGGTATGCTACGCGTTGGGTCTTTCCCGAGATGGTGATTGGGAATCCATCAAAGTTCTGCACACATTCATTGAGCCACTGGGCGAGTGCTTCATCTGCGCTTTCGATGGCGAATGTGATGCCGTGAAGCAGGGGTGCCGAATCGAACGATGGGAAGGTCTGCAGAGGATGCATCGCGCCCGCTCGCGCTCCGGCCTGGGTCGCGGCCTCGAGCAGTTCCAAGCCCGATACCCCGGAGCAGTGCACGACGGCCTGCTCTGGATGCCAGTTGCAGGCATCGGCTATTTCGCAGATGTATCTATCGCTTACGGTGATGAATGCGACATCAGCATTTGCGGCCGCGTTGCGAAAGTCATCCGTAATTAGAGCCTCAGGCAGTTGGTTGTGGAGCCAATCGCGATGCTCTGCTCTGCGCGTTGAGAGCGCAACGACGTTTCGGTCGGCGCGATCAAAGGCGATTGCAAGCGAGGAACCTAACCGGCCGGCGCCTAAAATTGCGATCTTTGCGTTGGATGTGAGAATTGCCACAATCGTCACTTTCTGCGATAATTATCACAATCTCAGTATCGCATCTGCTTTGTGTTGCTTCGGTCATACTGTGTTTAGCACACGTCGTTTTACACTGACGCCTGGTCAAGACGTGTGGATCGTGTCTGGCACCAGTTTGGATCGCTGGAAATTGCGAGATCAGATCTCACCTTAGGAGCCCTTGAAGAGTATGGATCTATCCAAGTTAACGCCAACGCTCCCGCCTGGATATGGGTATGATGACGTCGCAATCGTTCCCGGTGATGAGACGGTAAATCCTGATATGACGGATGTCTCGACTGGTTTCGATGGATTTTCGATCGACATCCCGTTTCTTGCGTCCGCGATGGACAGCGTGGTTGACACCAGTTTTGCCATCAAGATGTCCGATGCCGGCGGGCTGGCAGTGATGAATATGGACGGTCTTCACACTCGGTATGAGGATACCGATGCGATCTACGAAGATATTGCGGCGGTATCGAAGGATGATGCGACGGAGCTGTTGCAGAAGATCTACTCCAATCCGATCGATCCAAACCTTATCGGTGAGCGTGTGGTAGCCATCAAAGAGGGTGGTGGAAAAGCGGCGGCATCGTTCGTTCCACAATCGGCGAAGCGACATGCGCCGATCGCCGCTGATGCGGGAGTGGATATGGTGGTGGTGCAAGGCACGGTGATAACGAAGCGCCATCGTTCCGTCAACAGTCCGGTCGGATTGCGGCTCTCAGACCTGGTGCACGACATCGGAGTGCCAGTTGTTGTCGGCAACACGGTCAGCTACTCGGTGACTAAAGAGTTGATGGAAGAGGGAGTGCACGGCATTCTGGTAGGCGTCGGTCCCGGTTCGGCATGTACAAGCCGCGAGGTGCTCGGCATCGGCGTGCCGCAGGTATCGGCAACTATGGAGTGTGTGGCGGCGCGCGAAGACTACTTCAAAGATACGGGACGCTACGTTTCGATCGTCACTGATGGCGGTATTCGCACTGGCGGCGATGTATGTAAATCGTTCGCTTGCGGTGCCGATGCGGTCATGATTGGCAGTCCTTTCGCCAAGACTAAAGAGGCGCCGGCTAAAGGGATGCACTGGGGAATGGCGACGTGGCACGATTCACTGCCAAGGGGGACGCGGATAGACCTGGGCGTCAAGTACGGATTGAACGACCTGCTCTTCGGGCCGTCATCAACATCTGACGGCACGATGAACCTGGTTGGCGCGTTGCAGGTCTGCATGGGCTACGTGGGCGCTGAGAAGCTGCGTCAGATGCACAACGCGCGCATGGTATACGCCCCGGCCATCAAGACCGAAGGCAAGATCTATCAGATGTCTGGCGCATAAAGTCGTCCCACCTTCGGATCGTCTAATTCATCTCGCGTCGCTCTAAAATCAGGGGTTCAACTCACTATGCAACTGCCCGATCCAAACCATTTGCCCGCGCCGCTTGAGGGAATCAAGGTGCTGGACTGCTCCCAGATATTGGCGGGTCCTTACTGTTCGATGCTTCTCTCCGATATGGGCGCGGACATTGTGAAGATTGAGAAGCCTGGCGGAGGCGACGATACACGACGCATGGGTCCGCCGTTTCTGAAGGGCGAATCGGCCGCGTTTCTGGCGATGAACCGCAATAAGCGGAGTGTGGTGCTCAATTTCAAGAGTGCCGACGGCGTCGCCGCGATGCGTCGGTTGCTGGCCGAAGCGGATGTGGTGATTGAGAACTATCGCGCCGGGGTGATGGAACGGCTGGGTTTGGGTTATGAAGTCGTTAAAGAGTTGAATCCGAAGATTATCTACTGCTCAATTTCCGGTTTCGGACGTACCGGACCATATGCGGAACGTGCCGGTTTCGACTTGATCGCGCAGGGTATGAGCGGGGTGATGAGCTTTACCGGCATCCCCGGCTCACCGCCGGTCAAAGTGGGCGTTCCGATGGCGGACCTGAATGCGGGGTTATACTCGGCGTACGGCATATTGTCGGCTTACATTCACCGGTTGAAGTCGGGCGAGGGACAGTATCTTGAAGTCAGCATAATGGAAGCCGCTCTAGCCTATACGGTATGGGAGTCGGCCACTTACTTCGCAACGGGCGATATCCCGCCTCCGATCGGCTCGGCGCACCGACTTTCGGCGCCGTATCAGGCCTTACAGACGGCCGATGGGCACATCACTATTGGGGCTCCGAATCAATCCAACTGGCAGCGCATGTGCCGTTCTATCGGACGTGAGGACCTGCTGGAGGATGCTCGATATGCCGATAATGCCGGCCGTCTGCTGAATCGAGCATCGCTGGAAGCGGACCTTGAAGAGACGTTCGCGCAGCGTACGACGGCTGAATGGTGCGAAGTGCTTGAAAACGCTGGCGTGCCAGCCGGTCCGATCTACAACATGGAGCAGGTCTGGGCCGATTCACAGGTGCAGGCGCGTCAGATGGATGTGATGCTTGAGCATCCCACGGTTGGGCAAACCCGCAATATCGGCTTGGCTGCCAAGCTGTATGCCTCGCCCGGCCGGATACACAGCCCCGCGCCGCTGCTAGGGCAGCACACCCGAGAAGTGCTGTCCGAATCGGGTTTCAGTGAAGACGATATCGATGCGCTTCTGACGAGCGGCGCGGCTGAAGAAGCGGCTTAACAGAGCGTCGATCACTCCGAGATGGTGCGGATGTAGTTGACGAGGTGCCAAATCTCATCGCTCGTCAGCGTTCCCAGTTGAGGCACCATCACCGTTCCCTCGATACCGTCGGCGATGAAGCCATACAGTTCGTTGTCAGTATGCAACGGCACGTGGATGGCGAGGTCGGCCGGACGGGGGTTCAATGCTACCCCGGTCGGACCGTCGCCGCGTCCGGTATCGCCATGACATGTCGCGCACGTATCAGCATAGACCTGACGTCCTATCTCGACCGATTCTTGGGTCAACGGGAAGGGGTTAGCCGGACCCTGTTGTGCCAAACCGAAGCCGAGGGTGTAAACGTTTGCCAGCACGCCCAATCCGATGCATAAGATCAGAACGCCCAGCCATTGCACTGTGCCCGGTTTGATGTCTCTTATTCGACGACCGAACTGCTGAACAACGAATAGCGCCGCGCCGGCCACGGCGATAAGGATGCCCAATGCCAACATGGCCGTCTCGGCGCTGGGGCGGATGGCATCGGAACCGAAGCCTGACGATCTCGAGTCGAAACGGAACGAGAGTTGCGAGTCGAACGCATCGGAGCGAACCACGGTAACGTCCAGCTGATAAGCGCCGCCGATGCCTATCGTCACGTTTTCCAGCATCCAACTGCCGTCGGCAGTATTGGTCAACGGCACAAATATCTCTCCGAACTCATCGTCAAGGTATTTGATGCGTGCGCGCACCTCGTCAGCATTCCTAAATGGCTCACCGTCTGAGTCGATGGCGTCTACAGTCAGGGTGTTCACTCCAGTGCTTCCGGGATCGAGTTTGACATCGATGTCTACGCCGTCAATCGTGGCGTGGTGGGTGATGAAGTCTTCGACGCCGATGCCGTGACGCTCCGCATACTGTCGTGCCGGTTCGAGACTTGCGAGACCTGCAGTTGCCAGCAGGACGGCAAAGGCGACGGCTAGCTCGGCGCCAATGCTGCGGGTGAGTTTTCGGGTATCTTGCCCATCGGAGAGCGAACTTCGGGCAACTCGCCGATTGTTGCAGACTGCCAGACCTATCAGCAACGCGAGCAACAGTACTTTGGTGCCTAGCACCGCGCCGTATGGCGTTGCGAGCGCATCCGGTATCGTGACCTGCATCAGCGAGGAGACTATCCCAGACGCGACTAGCACCGTCGATACGAAGATGGCGATAGGGCCGAAACCGGTTGCTAGTTTGAGCAATGCGTTCCGGGATGCATCGGCGTCACTTCGGATAGCTGAGATTGCGGCTAAAGTGAGATATGCGATTCCGCCGACCCATATCACGGCGATGATGATGTGGATGATGTCGGTTGCGATTGCTATCCATCGGATATCGGATGGAGTAGCGGCATTATGGCTGGTGAGCGCGATGAGTAGCAGATAGAGTCCGCCCAGCGCAACGGCGGCGATGCCGAATGGGCTCTCGGTCGTGAGCGGTAAGTCTTCGATCTCTTCCTCAGTAGCATCCATGGCGGCTATCTGCCGGGTGCGATATGCGATGAGTAGCGATAGCGCGGCGAGGATGGCAATCGTCAGTCGCCACGACCAGAAACGTCCCCACTCGGTCTGCACCACGATATCGATCAGTTGCGATGCCCGTACGCCAAACCATGAAACGTCGAAGATGATTGATGCCTGCGTAAAGATCTGCATCAACTGGGCGACTATCAGTATCACGATTGCGACCATTGCGAGTCCCACAAAACGTGCGCTGATTAACTGGGCGAATTTCAGCATCTCGGGGCTTTCGTCGCTCCGTGCCAGCCGGTTGGTGATTGCAAGTTCGAAGAAGAGTCCGCCGGCGAATATGGCGATGCTGATGTAGATGAGCCAGCGCACGATTGGGTCGGCCGGCGAGGTGAGCAGCGGTTGATCCTGGAAGTCAGGCGGCGCGGTTGCGCCTAGAGGCTCTCCGACGGCGAAGAGGAATGACCCTCTCACTTTGTGGCCGTCTACTGATGAGATGTTTTGCCAGACAACCGTGTACGTGCCGTTCTCGAGCGGTGCGAGCGGCACCCACATCGCAGTCGGTTCTGACGCATCGAACTGGGTGTCGCCATCGGTAACGTCCGTGCCATCAGCGTTAAGCACGGCGATGGAACTAAAGTTGGCTTCGATCGGCTCTGTGAACCAGACGATTACGCGGTCGGGGGCAGTTTCAAGCTCTTCGGATGGTTGGGGTGATGAATCGGACTGATTAGCGTGCGCTGAGACGGTTTGGGGAGAGAGAAGCAGAGTCGCGGCGCTGAGTGCGATTAAGGCCGCAATTGCGACTACGTGCGGGATCAGCGATCTGAGTGAGAGTGCCATAACGCGTACGCCGCGTTCGTTTACTCGGTGTTCTGCACGCGTCTGCGTCGTCGCTTCTCACGTTGCGCTTGGCGACGCTTATTGCCGTTAGACCAGGCCAGGAAGCCGGTCAATACGACGAAAGAGACGATGCCAACGATGGTGCCGATTTCGTCCCACAGTCCGACCGCGCCGTGCAACAGGATGAACTGCATTTCAGGATTCCTGCCAGGACAATGGTTGAAAGGTTAGCGGTGTGTAGCGCAATGGCGTTCGACGCTTATTACTCGTCGCGTTTTCGGGCACGTTGTATGGCGAAGAGGCTCAATCCAGTAGCGAACGCGCCGAAAACGATGCCGACTATACCTACAACCATACTAGTAGTATTTGCCGAAGAAGCCGCTTCCAGATCGCCTTCCAACTCCTGCGCCGCTTGCAATGCGCCTTGAGCCGCGTTCTGCAGTTCGCGATTGCTCTCCAGCACTACCGGGAACTGGATCGCGTCGGATGCGATTACAGTGTCGAACGTGCCTGGACCCGAGTCGAAAGTCTCATCGATGTCAGTGCCCTCGATAGAGCCGAAGAATCGGAAGCGGTAATCTCCCGGCGCGGTGGGCACGAACTCGGCTACGTAGTGCCCAGGGTCATAGATCAGTTCAGTGAGGTCCATGACTTTGCTGACAGAGGTCGAGACGTGTGTAACTTCTACCTGCAGACTCGATGCCAGACCAGAGACGCGGTTGCTTGAGTGGGTTGCATCAGCTTCGGACATTGTGGCGGACATTGCTTCTGCCATCCCGGTCGTCATCGAGGAGAGCGGTCCGCTCATTATGACGGTGTTGTGAAAAGCTTGGTTTGCCCAGACGATGGTATCGCCGACATTGGCGTTTGCGACGGTTGGATGCAACTCATCTAGGTGCACGGTAATTACCGTTTCCGCGGCGTGGTGGGAATGTTCATCGGATACCGATATGGTTCCCTCCAAATCTCCAGGATGGATGTGATATGGGATATCCATGCCTTTGAAGTCTTCAGTGATCTCGAACTCGAAAGCTTCGTCGCGACCGAGTCCGGGCGAGATGAACAGTGCGCCGTGCGTCATCACATCGACTTCACTGCTGTGCGAGTCAGAGTCCTCTGCAGCGTGGTCATGGTCATCGTGAGAATGATCGTCATGGGAATGGTTGTCGTGAGAGTGATCGTCGTGGGTGTCAGCTTCTTCCGCTTCATCTTCCATTGCCATTTCATCACCGGGTGCCATTTCGTCGTGCGATGTATCGGTAACGACCAGAGATACGCCGTTGAGATGTCCCTCATACGCCGGTTCCTGCAAGAAGCCGACGACGAGGTTGTAATCGCCAACGTTTCGCCCTTCATGCGCGGAGGCGGTGAGCGCGATGGCCGCGGTCGCGATGCCGATCAGGACGATGAGAGGCAGTGCGAGTTTGGAGGTGGGCATGTGAAGTTGGTTCATGGAGAACCTTCTGGGTCACTCAATCGGCGCGGTTAAACACGAGTATGGTCAACTCGCGGTTGCATAGCGGTATGGTCTTCAACAGTAGGCCTTGTTATGGACTGTTGACCATACAAGGTAGTTTTCAAGAAAGTTTTAAGCGGCCTGAGGGTTGTATCGGTATGCGGTTTGCAGGGTCCTGAGGTCGAAGCCTTCTGGCTGGGCGCCGACTGCGTAGTCGTACAGAGCCGCCTTGAAGATGCCTTCCAAGGTCTGGACGACTGAAAGTGCAAGACCTACCAACAGGACGCCAACGACTATTCCGACCAAGGGGAATAGCAGGAATAGCAACAGTGCGGGGATGATCGCGGCTATCACGGCGATGATGTAGATGATGAGGAAGCCGAACGATGCCGATATCTGGCGTCCCCAAGTATCTCGTACGATGCTGGCAGAGCGTCTGATACCTGAGATCGGGCCTTGGTTTTCAGAGACGATTACCGGAATTACGAAGAAGGTCATGAATTCCCATGCGCCTTCGATCATGCTGAGGATGAGGCGCACGAAGAAGTTGTCGGTCTGCGATCTGAGGATGCGGAACAGGGTGCCGACGATTGCGGCGATGACGGCCCACAGAAATATGTGGTGGATGTGCTTTGAAGCGTGTGCCAAGCCGGACATCACATTCGGGTCGCCTCCGCGCAATCTTTCGAGTGCTGCAGATACGAGTGCGGCGTTGAAGAATATCGTGATGAAGTAGGCGATGAGTATCATCCCGAAGAAGGCGACCAGGTTGCCGCTTTCCGCGATGCCAGACATGAGACCGGCAAATCCCAGCAAGAGCAGTCCGATCGCGGACATTACCGGGAAGAGCAGGAGCTCCCGGTCCTTCATGAGGACATTCCAACTCATTTTCATCAGTTCGAATGTATGTTTGATAGTCGCAAACATTGCCGGAAATCCTCCCGATGGGGCTGGTGAAAGTGCGGGCTATTGGTTCAGTATTTTACCACAATAGGTTGTTTTAAACCGTGTTGCGCTAACTGGGTGATGATCTAGATAGTGACGGCTACCATGAAGTTGATGAAGAAGCGGGAAGCGATAACGTGAAATTGAACATGGAAAGTCAATATAAAGCCGCCGCGCTCGCGGCGGCAACAGCCGCCAGCGAGAAGCTAATGGCACGCTTCAAGGCCGGCGCGGCCGGACTGCGTCGCTGGGAAAAATCGCCAGGCGCGCTGGTTACTGAAGCCGATATCGAGTCGGACCGTGCAATCGCTGACGCGTTGGCAAGATCAGGACGCGGCGGCGTAATCATCTCAGAGGAAAGCAGCGCAGACTTGGGCCGCGCTAGTGCAGATGCTGATGAAAAGATCGAATGGTTGATAGATCCGCTATGCGGCACAGTTCCTTTCAGCAGTGGGATGGATCATTGGGGCATCAACATTGCCATGCGTCGAGACGGAGAGTTGGCGGTCTCAGTGCTCGCGACACCGCCGAGCGGGGTGGTTATATCCGCAAGCCTCGCATCTGGCGTGGAGATTAATGGCGAGACGTTGTTGCCTGCAGATCCCGAACGCGAGTTGGGCGAAGCGGTTATCGGACTAGAGATAGACGGTCAGGACCAGTGGCACACACTCTTGGAAAGTGGTGGTTTGCACTGGGTTACTAGCGTCGGTCAGGTGAACGGCTTTTCATCGGCTGCGTATCCGCTGATGCTGGTATGCACCGGGCGAATGCCGGGCGTGGTGTTTTATCGGATTGAACCGATGCATGTTGCGGCGGGATGCCTGGCGGCCACTTTGCTCGGCGCGCGCGTTACCGATGGAGAGGGCAATGCTATCGATTGGTCGCGCGACGACGAGTTGTCGATGGTTGTAGTCGGTTGGCCGCGGGTCCACGAACAGTTGATGCGAGTTATGAAGGCTGGGGATTAGCGTTCGATCAGGTGCGCTGCATCATTTGAGAGCATCGTCTTGGTGCTTCCCGGGAATGGGGCAGTGCTGAAAACGGCGTTGCCGAGCATGATCATCGTAGCGACACCGCCACCTGCTTCCGCTTGTGCGATGGCGTCCTTTACGCGGTCGTCCATCAACAGCCCGCTTGACCGCGCAAATCCAAGTGCCAATTCGATGAGTTGGTCGAACGAAATTGCGGCATCATCATCGTTGATCGCTTGCTCGATGGATGCGAGCACCTGGTCTGCGGCATTATTGATGCGCTTGTGTCGCCCCTCGTCGGACAGGATTTCGCTGGTTCGGATTTTGCCGAAGTAGCGCCAGTAGACCGGGATGCTCGGCATCTCGATGGTAGTTGCCAACAGTGGATGTCCCGCCCGGGTTTTGACTAGGCAACCGCCGTTGTACTGCGAGCAGACATCGCCCAGACCGGTCAGGTTCTCCACCTCGGCGACGTGGGCGATCATGGCCAGCTCTTTCCGAGTTTTGCCTAGGTTTAAGAGTTGATTGGCGGCTATCAGGGATGCGAACGTGGCGGCGCCGCTCAGTCCGAAACCGCTACTTAGTGGGAGATGCGACTCGATAGTTACCGATAGGGGCGCGTCTGATATTCGCCGTAGCGCGCTGGTCACGGTAGGGAAGTCGATGGCCGCGCCGTTGAAAACTATGTCGTTGGATGTTGAGTCGGCAGATCGGATTTCGACCGTCACCCCGTCGCTGACGGTGAATCCCCATCCGAGGGAGTGCATTTTCGCCGGGTCATCGTTAGCGATGATTTTGAAGAGGCCTGAGATGTTGCCTGGTGCAAACGCGTAAACTGCCTCGCGTGTTGACTGCGGTGCCGACATTGAGTTCGTAGGAGTCTGAAGGTTTGAGGTCGGACTTACGAATTAGGCGGTGAAGACGATGCCGCGTAGCACACGTGCTTCATCGCTGGCCATAAAGGCCACTATCTCAGCGACATCGCTTGGATTCGTGAGGTTAGTGACGGCATCTTCAACTTGGTCGGTCGGTTGATTGAGGATTTCGCCGGATGATCGGAGCTGTGCGACCTTCAAAGGCGTGTCGACGGAGCCGGGTGCGATGTCGTTGACGCGGATGCCCTGCGTTTCGAGGTATTGCTGCATGACCATAGTGAAGCCGTGCACACCGCCCTTGCTGGCGCCATAAGCGTATGACGATGAGCCGCCCTTGACGCCGGCGCCGGAAGCGGCAAGAACGATGACGCCACGATTTGGTCCCGGCTTTTTCAGCATCTCGATCACAACGTGCTTCGCCATAAGATAGGTGCCGCGCAGGTTGATGTCCAGCACCGTGTCCCACGTCTTTTCGGGGAAGTCTTCGAGATTCACGGATGCGCCCTGCAGCACGCCGGCAAAGTGGAGGAGCACGTCGATATCGCCGAGCCAGGCTTTGGCGGCACTTACAGTGCCGGATACGTTCGCTTCGTCTCGAACATCGACACTCCAGAACCGCGAATTGCCGCCGTTATCGTTTATCTCCCTGGAAGTGTTGTTCCCGTTTTCGTTGTTATCGAAGATGGCGACTTGAGCGCCGAGTTCTGAAATGCGTATGGCAGATGCCCTTCCGATTCCGGTTGCGCCTCCGGTAACGATGCAACGCTTATTTGAAAGGTCTACGGGCATGGCTCTCTCCTCACCTCAGTTAATAGTTACGATTCTATCGCGTCGGAGTTAGTCCCAAACAACTCCTGCCGTCTCTGCTGCCCGGCGGATTCCGGCCGCCGCCGCAGGTATCTTTTCGTCCGGATAGTGTTCAACCGTCACGGTGATGTCGGGTGCGACTTCATTCAAACGCGACAGCAGAGTGACGTTGTCGAGCAGTGCGTTCGGCGCGCCGATGACTTCTTCTTCGAAGTGGGGCAGCAACGCATCGACAATCGTGAAGTCCTTGGCATCGCAACCGACTATCTCGTTGCGCATGAGGTTGATGCATTCATTGATAAGCGATGTCGTATCGTAGGCGATATCCAGAGATCCGACGAGATTGACGGGGTCCATATTGAAACCCAACGCCGGCATATCCACCGCGTCGAAGAAGTCGCGGACTCGCTGCGGCGTGTACAGGGGACAGACTACTCCGGCTTCAACGACGAGTTTTATCCCTTCCGAGTCGGCGACTGCACAGGCCTGTTTTGCGCTGGATACTAGGCGGTCAAACGTCGCTTCAGAGCGATTTTCGGCATGCGGAAGCCAGGCCCCGTTGGGGTTGAGACTGCCAGGACGGAAGTAGGTGGTAGGGCACGTCATCTGCGCTGATAGTCGGATGGTCTGCTCTAGGAACTGCACCGTCCACTTGCGCTGTTGCTCATCATCGCTGCACAGACCGCCGCCATAAGCGCCTCGCGTCATCGGCATCATAAGTCCGAATCGGCTGTAGAGCGCCTTGATGTTCTCGATGTCTGCCGCATTAAACTGCGTCGTATCTGAGATGGTCAATAGTGCAGAGCTGAAGTCGTTATCGGCGACCTTCTGCAAGTCTTCGGCGCGGGTGTTTATCCAATCGCCCCGAACGAAACCGGCAACTCCGAGCAACATAGATTCATATCCTCCTTAGGTTCTGCGGTATGCGAATTAAATCGTGGCTATCAATCCATCATATCGCCGTTGATGGTTTATCAGTTGTTGTATAGCGATGCGCGGGGTAGATACGATTCAAAAAGTGTCGCGCGCTTAACACGCTTCACCGTTATTGTGCGCGTTTGAGTAACGGCGGTCTATCACGCAACTAGCCTCGGTCTAGCCTTTGCCAGGTCGGAATCACAGATAGTGGCATCTACAATCCCACAGCCTCAAGAACTGGGCGATGTCCTATCTGAAGTCAGCGATCTGTTGGAAGTGGGAGGAGTATCGGTTGCCTTAAGACGTCTGGCACCGTTGCGGCCTGCTGACCTGGCCGCAGTCGTGGCGGAACTTTCTAACGATCATCTCAAGCAGCTTTTGGAGCGCATGTCTAACGAGAGCATTGCGGATGTTCTCGACTATCTGGACGTTGATCGGGGCGCGCGCGTATTTGAAGCGATAACGGAAGTACGGCGACCTTCGGTATTAGATGAGACGTCGCCGGAAGTAGCTACGGACCTGCTGCACCGCATTGCGTGGGATGAAGCGGCGAATACGCTTGTGCGGATGCGCAGTCTGCACGTTATCAGTGATCTACTGCTTCACGACGATGACGATGCCGGCGGCTTGATGTCGCCCACTTTTGGCAAGTTGCGTGAGTATTGGACCGTGCGCCACGCCATCCGAGTGCTTCGGCAGTTGGAGCTGGACTCTGAGATGCTGCGCGAGTTGTTCGCGGTGGATGCTCACGATACGTTGGTAGGGCGGATGGAGTTGTCGGAGCTGGTGTTTGCGCCCCCGAATGCGACGATAAGCGAGATTATGAACCGCGATGTTATCGCGGTCTCGGCGACGGAAGACCAGGAGAGCGCAGTACGGCTGATGCAGCGTTACCGACTGCCCAGTCTGCCCGTCACGAACGAGCGTCGCCAATTGCAGGGCGTCATCACGTCCAAAAGTTTGGTAGAAGTGGCCGAGCAGGAAGCGACTGAGGACATGTTCCGCATGTTCGGCATGGGCGGGGGCATAACTTCGGGACTGAACATTCGTGAATCGGTAAAGAATCGCTTGCCCTGGTTGGTGTTGAATCTGTTTACGGTGATGGCGGCGGGGTACATGCTCAGTTTGTTCCAACCGACGCTGGATGCGATGACGTTGCTAGCCGCGTTTTTGCCGATAGTTATGGGACAGGCCGGTATTACCGGAACTCAAACCGTCACGATAATCGTCCGCTCTATGGCGCTTGGTGAGCGCTCCTTATCGAACGTGTGGCAGTTGTTGCTGTATGAGTTCGTTTTATCGCTGGTGCAGGGGCTTGCCGTCGGCGGGATACTGGGCATTTTCGTCTACCTGTGGAAAGGCAACTTGGCCTTGACGTTGCTGGTGACGTGTTCGCTCGGGCTTAATCTCATAGTGGCGTCTGCAAGCGGGGTTCTGGTGCCTTCATTCCTGCGGCTCATCCGCGTTGATCCGGCCACGGCGTCAGCAGTAATCGTGACGACCGCGACCGACATCTTAGGCATCATCATGTATCTCGGACTTGCCAGCATCTTCCTCAGTGCTCTAGTCAGTTGAGGGATGCTGGTTGCGGCTTTTCAGCTGTCGGCGATAAATGCAGTGGCGACGTGGCGACGCTGAATCTTGCCGGTCGCGGTGCGCGGCAGTTCGTCCGCAAAGTAGATCACATCCGGCACCTTGAACTCGGCTAGGCGTTCGCGGCAGAAGTCCTGGATGTCTGACTGTTCGCAGTCGTTGCTCAGGACTACTGCGGCTTGCACGCATTCGCCATATTTTTCGTCCGGTGCCGCGAAGCATACCGCTTCGGCGACTGCCGGATGTTCCAGCAACGCCGCGTCTACTTCAAGTGGCGATATCTTCTCGCCGCCGCGGTTTATCAACTCCTTAAGCCGTCCGGTCAAAGTCAAGTAACCGTTATCGTCAAACATTCCCTGATCGCCAGTTCTGAACCAGCCATCGACGAATGAGTCGCGGTTCGCCTCGTCGTTGTTGTGATAGCCCCACATGACGTTTAGGCCTTTTATGACTACTTCACCCCGTTCACCTACAGATGCGAGGGCGCCGGTAGTTTCGTCAGGCATGATGGCGATCTCAACGCCTGTCGCCTGTCCGACGGTGCCCGGTATTCGATCGCCTGGCGGCAGCGGACTGCTGGACATCTGGTGCGCGGCCTCGGTCATGCCGTATGCTTCCAGCACTGGTGCGCCGAAGCGGTCCTCCAAAGCGTCGAATACGGTTGGAGCCAATGCTGCTGAGCATGAGCGGATGAAGCGGAACGACTCGTGCGGAGCTTTGTCGTCATCAGCACGTGTCAACAGAATCTGGTGGATGGTAGGAACGGCCGAGTACCAAGTTGATGCGGTCGATGCCTGCTGTTCCCAGAATGCGCTCGCCGAGAATCGGGGCGGAACGACGACAGTGCCGCCGGAGTTGAGCGTCGACAGGCAGGCGCCGATGAGCCCGTGCACATGGAAAAGTGGCATCACGATCAGCGAGGTGTCGTCCGGCGTCAATCCATATGTCTGCTTGATGTTGTCTACCGACCGCATCAGATTGACGTGTCGCAGTGGCACGCCCTTGGGTCGGCTCGTGGTGCCTGACGTATGCAAGAACAGAGCCACATCATCATCGCTGGGCGCGTCCGCATCACGCTTCGATGTCAATTCACGCCCGGCGTGCGAGAACGATACATTTAGTTGGCTGTTGGTTACGTTCAGACATGCGTCGATCGTCTTTATGCCGAGGCTCGCGGCGGCGGAGCGTGCTGGATGGTCGCCGTTCGGCACGATGGCTATCTGGATACCAGTATCTTCCATGTAGAAGGCGAACTCATCGGTGGTGTATGCCGGGTTGAGCGGCGCTGCGATGGCACCGGCACGTGCGACGGCGAGAAACGTTGCCACGAATTCGTAGCTGTTTATCAGCACTATCGAGACCGGCATGCCCGGTTTGACGCCATTGGCTGAGAGGATGTCGGCCAGGTGTGAAATCTCCTCATCGAGGGTGTTGTATGACCACTCTCCGATGCCCGGCGCAACTACTGCAAGGTCGGATCCTGATGATGGTTGCAGCAGGTTGCTCAATGTGTGTGCGTTAGTCACTTCTTACCCCGCTTCGATTGGTGATGTGATCGATTCGACATGAATAGGATGTTTTCGTAGGCATTCTAAATGCACCGTGCCTTTAGATGCTGATTATGCATAGAACGCGCTCGAGTCCTGCAAAGTCGTTGTGCACCTCGATATGTGCTTTGGGCAGGGCGTCGCGCGCCGTGCTGAGACAGGCTTCAACTACTGGTGGGTCCATCTCGATGAATGCCGCGCTGGGCGTGTCTGAATGGAGCAGAGCGGGAAGTCGGCGCAACAGTGGATGCAATATGTCCATACCATCAGCCCCGCCGTCAAGGGCCGAACGCGGCTCCCAATCTCGTACCTCGCGTTGTAGCGTATTGAGCGCGTCGCTGCAGATGTAGGGAGGATTGGATACGACGATGTTGAACTGCTCATTCAGTCTGCTCTGTTGGATGTCGTCCAGCGCAAAGCGGAGCGTATCGGACGCTACATCATATCGCTTGGCATTTATCTTGGCGAGGGCAAGCGAATCGTCGCTTACATCCGTCGCGGTGATGCGCGCGTTGGGCAGTTCAAGGGCGAGAGTAACCGCGATTGCTCCGCTTCCGGTGCCGATATCGCAGATTTTCGCGTTGTCGAGATGATGATGTTGCGCAAATTGCAGACAGAGGTCGACCAATAATTCGGTCTCTGGTCGGGGTATCAGCGCGCGTCGATCAGTGCGGAATGTTCGTCCGTAGAACTCGGTCTCACCGATGATGTAGGCAAGAGGTTCGCGTGCCTTACGACGCGCTACCAGCGGCTCCAGGAGTTGTGAAATCCCATCATCAAGCGGCTCGGAGTAACGGGAGATGAGCTGCTCGGTTGAGAGTCCGGTTGCGTGTTGCACGATGATGCGCGCCTCGATCGCTGCTTCATCGGCTGGAATCCCGACCTGTCGCAAACGTGATGCGATGTCGCGTATCGCCTCGAAAGTTGATGGCACGACGTTTGCGTCGTTACGCCGCCGCGGCACTGATTTTCTGCGCCTGCTCAAGTTGCATCAGCGCATCTACGAACTCGTCGATATCGCCACTCAGGATCTTTGCAAGGTTGTGACTTGTCAGGTTGATGCGGTGATCGGTAACCCGTGACTGTGGAAAGTTATAGGTGCGTATCTTCTCAGATCGATCTCCAGAACCGACTTGTGCCTTGCGATTAGCCGCTTCTTCTGCCGCTCGTCGCCGCAATTCCATATCCCAAAGCCGAGTTCGCAGTATAGCCATCGCCTGAAGTCGATTTTGCAGCTGCGATCGTTCGTTCTGACATTGGGCGACAATTCCACTCGGTTCGTGGGTGATGCGGACTGCGGTGGCGACCTTGTTTACGTTCTGTCCGCCGTGCCCGCCGGCGTGGAAGATGTCTATCTTCAGGTCTTTCTCGTCGATTTCGATATCGACCTCATCGGCCTTGGGCAGCACGGCGACGGTTGCCGCCGAGGTGTGGATGCGTCCTTGCGACTCGGTCTGCGGGACGCGTTGCACTCGATGGGTGCCGCTTTCGTGCTTAAGCTTCGGAAATGCGCCCTCACCCTCGATTTCGAAGACTATCTCTTTGATGCCGCCGATGCCGGTGTTGTTGAGCGACATGACGGAGGTGCGCCATCCGTTGTTCTCGGCGAAACGCTGGTACATGCGATACAGCTCGGATGTGAACAGTCCGGCTTCGTCGCCGCCGGTGCCGGCACGGATCTCGAGCACGGCGTCGGCATCATCGGTTTCATCCCGCGGGATGAGTGCGATCTGTATCTCCTCAATCAACTCCTGCGAGCGCTGTCGTTGCTCACTCAACACCTCTTCCGCCATCTCGCGCATATCCGCGTCCGACTCTTCGCCGAGTATCAACTCGGCATCGGCAATCTCGTTCTTTACCGAATCGAACTCGTCGCGCAGCTTGACCAAAGTTGAGACGCGGGAGTATTCACGTCCCAGCCGCTGCATCTTCTGGCGATCGGTCACAATCGCCGGGTCGGACATCTCGGTTTCGAGTTCGGTCTGGCGTTGCGCGGCCGCGTCAAGATTGGCACGAATGCGATCTTCAACGGTGGTGTTTGAGATAGCCATCACTTCGTAGTCAAGATAGTTTGTGCGATCGGCTCGGCGTTTAAATCGACAACGCTCTGAGCGCCGTCCACTTGCAGTGGCTTAACGGCGGCGACCGACTGCTCCAGTTCCCGACGACCGATGATGATGGCATAGTCGGCATTGGCGCGGTTTGCGTAACGCATCTGCGCGCGCATCGATTTGCCGGCCGGCGCCATGATTATGGAGAGACCGAGGAGCCGCAACTGGGCGGCCAGACCGGAAGCGCGTCGGGTCGCTTCATCGCCTACGTGGATCATAACGATGTTCAGGAGCGGATCGGTTACCCGTACCGATTCCTGTCGCTGGATCTCAAGGATTATGCGCTCGATGCCGGACCCGAAGCCTACGCCGGGAGTCGCGTTGCCGCCCAGTATCCCGATTAAGGGATCATATCTACCGCCGCCGAACAGCGAAGTTTGACTGCCCTCATTGGTCGGTTCAAACTCGAATACGGTGCGATTGTAGTAGTCGAGTCCGCGCACCAGCGTGTGATCGATGTGATAGTTGAATTCGGGATACGCCGCCTTGAGGCCATCGAGCAGATCAAGCAGGTTTTCCCAATGTTCCTGGGCTTCAGAGTTCAGATAATCGAGTGATTTAGGGGCGTCATCACTCAGCTTCTGCGTAGCCGGTTCCTTGGAATCGAGCAGCCGCAGCGGTGCGCGTTCTAAACGGTCGCGGTCTACTTTAGGCAGGTCGCTCGCATATTTGGCGAAGTAGTTGCGCAGGTCATCGGCATATCCAACCCGCGATTCAGGGTCTCCGATGGAGTTTATCCGGACCGATACGCCCGACAGTCCGAGCGCGGTGATGTATCGCAGTCCGATCTCGATAATCTCGGCGTCGATAACTGGCGACGGGTCTCCGATCGCTTCGCATCCGAACTGATGATGCTGTCGATAGCGCCCCGCTTGCGGTCGGTCGTAGCGAAACATGGGCGCCAGATAGAAGAGGCGCACCGGTTGCGGCAGGTTGTGCATTCCATGTTCGATGTAAGCGCGGCAAACTGGCGCGGTTCCTTCCGGACGCAACGTGAGCGTCTCACCGCCCAAGTCGTCAAAGGAATACATCTCCTTCTGCACGATATCCGTCTCGTCTCCAACGCCCCGTCGGAAGAGACCGGTATGCTCAAAAACCGGCGTATCGATCTGTCGATACCCGAACTGCCGCGCCGTCTCGCTCGCGGTAGAGCGAACCACCTGCCACAGCGTCTGCGCATCTGGCAAGATATCCGCCACCCCGCGCGGCGCCCTGAAATTCTGTTGCTCAGACATATCTAGTCGATTCTAAGTTGTAGAGCGGCAGTGCATCGATACGTGCCTCGATGATGCAAGATGCTTTGTTAGACTTTTCCCTACAGCGTCGGGGCATGGCGCAGTCTGGTAGCGCACTTGACTGGGGGTCAAGAGGTCACAGGTTCAAATCCTGTTGCCCCGACCAGGTTTTTGTGGGGATGGTGTGGGATAGGGCTGTTGACCCTTTCAGATGTGTACCCGATACGATTGTTCGCGTCCATTTTCCTGCCCTGCGGGGATTGGAGCATACCCTACGAGTTGGTGCACGTTTCGTTATTCCATCAGATGAACACGACACGTATACGCTGTGTGAGGGTAAGAACGATACGGTGTATGTGATCGAGGCATACCCGGGTGGTATTGGCATCGTCAAAAAGATTTTTGAGCGCTGGCAGGACGTACTGGCTGAAGGGGTGAAGTTGGCTGAAAACTGTGCCTGCAACGATGGCTGTCCCTATTGCATTCTGCCTCCGCGCCGAACCGAAGAGATCGACAAGCGTTGCGGGCTGCAACTTGCTCATCAGCTCCTTGATGCGGGGCGACATCCATATACGCATCGGTTTGCAGCCGGTATGTGGCGCCCAGTTTAACTGCCATATCGCTTCGTTTGGCGACAAGGATTTAGTGAAGGCTACCGAAAAGCCGCGTCAAGATGTGTGGTTAGGCGCGAGGTGCCTATGGCTTCCGATATTCGATGAAGTGTTGATTGAGTTGTGGGGGGTGGCCGATGATTTGGATGTCGAATTTGAGAAAGCGTTCGATGATGCTTTGGGCGTTGTGGATACGGAACGAGAGTTGCCAGCCGGCATCGAGGCACATCAATGCTGTGTTCTTGCTGTTTGCTTTCATGCGTATATCAACCAAGGGAGTCGGCATCGGTAGTCGTTTGCCCCACTTGAGGGTGTTGTCGAGATTGAATGATTGCACCGATACGTCGCCGTTCTGTTTGAAGACTTTGTAGTAGTCGTGGGTGCCCAGCATGTAGCGCATCATGCGTCTGGCACGTTGCCCGGGCTGAACATCGAAAATCCTGATGGTTTCATCGATGAAGGCATGCATGAGGGGCAGATAGACGTCATCAGCCTTGTTGGGCAAATCTCTCCAGTAAGCTTTGTCGCGTGCTAAGGGCTCGAGTGAATCGAAAACGGGCTTTATCGCGGCGCGGTAGTTTGGGGAACAGGGGCGGCCGAACCATTCGTGACCGAAGTCGATTCGGTGTGAGAGCCTGGAGTTGCGTATCGCGGTGTTGCGATTCTTTGCTGAGATGCCGATCTCTGCGTTGTCATGCGTGATTGCCACGAGGTCCCGGACGTCACCTTTTCGGGCAACGCTGTCGGGTTGCATTTTCACCATCGCGAGACTGCTGACTTCGAGTCTCGTTTCACGTCGGGACAGGAAGTTCAGCGCGGCCCTTGCCGCACTCCGTCGTTCGTGCTGCTCACTATGGGACAGTGAGTTATAAGCATTTGCAGCGGCGAATTGTGCATCGCCGACTATTTTGACGTTGAAAGCGGCCGAAATCTCATCGGCCAATGCGTACTCAAAGCCTTTTCCAGAGGCCGTCTGGCTAGGCACATCACGCTCCGAACTTCAATTGAGGTTGACGATCAACACTTCGCGAGAGCGTTTGTCGTTCGCCATGCCATACACCCAGCTCGGTGTCCGTATGTCGTAGCCCTCGTACAGTTCTCTGACTTCCGGGCAATCGTTGTAAGAGAGGATCCAGTTTGATTTGCTTTGCAGGATGCGTGCCAACTCCGCGTGGTCAAAATCAGTGTGCATGTCGCCCTTGTAGCCGTAGAGCTTGCTGCCGATCATGTATGGCGGGTCGAGATACATCAACTCGTCGGGGGCTAATGCGATGGCTTCGCGATAATCGCAATGTGCAACCTCGAAATTATCGGTATGGAAGTCGCGCAATCGCTGGATCGAGCTGGCGGTGAAGCGCGGATGGCCGGGCGACATGCCGCCGGCCAAGGTAGCGCCGGAGAATGATGCTCGATTCAACACGAAAAACACGGCCGCTCTTTCCAAGGGGTCAGTAATCTCCATGAATGAACGTTGCAACTCGTAGAAGCGCGGTTTGGCTATAGGCAGATACTGTTCAGCTGCGTCTGCCAATTCATGTTTTTTCTCAAGCAATCGATTCCAGAAATTAACCAGCGGCTCAAAGAGATCTGATCCGAATACTCGTATACCGCTCCCTGCGCACGCCAATTGGACCGAGCCGCCGCCCAGGAAGGGTGACCACATCCTTTCGGTTCCGATGGGTATCAATTCCATGATCGTGGAAACGGCCCTCGACTTTCCACCGGGATAGCGCAACGGCGATCTTGCGGACCGAGTTTGCCGATTCTGCAATCGGGTTTTGGGAGCGATCTGTGTTGTTTGGGTTTGCATTTTGTGCGTCAACTGTTTGACGGTTCAAATCGAGTATATAGGTAGAAGTAGGTCTGACAATTCTGTTTGCAAAGAGTCGTCCTAACCCCCGCCCCTGCGCCTCTTGACGGCCGGTTGGAGGGATAGGAAGACTAGGGCGGCTATGAGCATTAGGATGGTGCCGGCTATGAGGACGGGGTAGTAGGTTTTGAGTTGGTCGTAGGTGTAGCCGGCGGCGACGGGGGCGATGATTAGGGCGAGATTGTAGATGGGTGCCATCATGCCGCGGATGGTGGCGTAGCGCATGCGCCCGAACAGGTCGCCGATGATGGCCCAGTTGAGTGAACTGCCGGCTTCAGAACCGGTGAACAGCAGCATCGCGAAGAAGAGTGGCCAGGTGCCTTCGACGCGCGCGATGAGCAACAGACTGATGGCGGAGGCGCTGTAGAGAAAGGTGAGCATCAAGGGACGTCCTACGCGGTCGCTGAAGTAGCCGGTGATGAGTATCAGCGGCACGGCGCATAGCGAGAGCAGACCGACGAGGTTCGCGGCCGTCTGCTGTGTTTCGCCGCGCCAGACCAGTATCGGGATGAAGTGCAGAAATATGGTGCCGTGCACTGTCATCCGCATCGTGGTTGCGGCGACCAGGATCCAGAAAGAGGGTGTCCGGAGTGCCTGTCGGGTGGTCAAGTCGCTGCTTTGGTCCGTATTTGAGGCGTCGGCTTGAGTTTCCCGCAGGTCATCGCTTTCTGCCGCCGAGTTTGCATTGTTAGACGCCTGACGTCTGCGCCGCCGCATGTGAGACAGGGAGACGCCGCAGTCTGGTTTGAGCCCCATGCTTTCGGGCGATCTTCGGAATAGCAGCGCCAGCGGTGCGATGAGTACGATCAGGGCGATGCCGATGATCCAGGATGTTGTTTGCCAGCTGAGGTTGAGGACCATGACCGATAGCAGGGGTATCATGATGGCCCCGCCGAGGCGGAATGCGGCACTGTTTATCGACATTACGAGTCCGCGATAGCGGATGAACCAGGTGTTCAGGGCGGCGGTTGTGGCTTGCATGAAAGAGGTGGATGAACCGATGGATATCACGCAGAGATAGACGATCATGAAGCCGAGATAGGTGTCCATGCGCGACAGGATGATGTATCCGATTCCGGTGATGATGGTGCCGGAGAGGATGAGCGGAATGTATCCGAAGCGGTCCAGCGCCCATCCGGTGATGGGTCCCAGCACGCCGTTCTCGGCTCTGGCGAGTGCGAATGCGAGCGAGGTTTGCCAATACTGGATGCCGAGGGATTGCGCGACGGGGATGAAGAATACGGCGAATCCTTGCCATACGATGGTGCCGCCGAAGGCATTCATCACCGATGCGCCGGCGAGCATGTACCACCCGTAGTACGGTTGCCTGAAGCGCGAACGGCGCGCGTTATTCGGGCGCATCACCAGGATTGCCTGTCTTCAGCTGCCGGCTCCGCGCGACGCGTCTTCAAAGAACGCGAACCGGTTCTTGAGTTTGGGCCAAGACTTCGCCAGACGGTCGTACAGCACGATGTTGACGGTCATCCCGAGGTTCAGAGACGACATCGTGGGTATCATCAGTTTGTGGTCGCAACGCCCAAGTATCTCGCTCGATATGGAGCCGTTTTCAGGGCCGAAGACGTAGAAGGCACGTTCCGGGTGCTTGAACTCCATCAGCGGCTCGGCATCCTCGCAGAGCTCGATGCCGACTATCGATGCTCCTTCAGGGACGTTCTCTAAAAGGTTTTGTGATCTGATGACCGGCACGTGTCGGAAGCTGCGCGAGGGATCGGTTGAGATTTTCGGCAGTCGTATACCTGAAGTGTCGCCGCCTAGTATCACCAACCGCGCGTCGAAGCAGAAGGCGGACCTTAAGGTGTGTCCGACGTTCCAAGGGTCGGTTGGTCTATCCAATGCGATGCATGCGAAGCCGCGCTCTTTGCGCATCGAGGGGCGGTCGACGTAGCGGTCGTATCTTTTCCGCGGTTGTTGGGGTGATGAATCTTTTTCAACTTGCATAATCACCTGCACTTCATCTTCTTCAAGCCGTGCGCGATTTAATGGGCGGTTTGCGGCGGTGCCAGTCGGTCAACTCCTCGTATGCGTGCCCGACGCGGATGACTGTCTTCTCATCAAACGCTTTGCCGGTTATCATCAGTCCGATCGGCATATCTGCTGAATCGAAGCCGCATAGCACTGATAGCGACGGTTCTCCGGTTACATCGAAGATGGATGTGAAGAGCGGTATTTCAGCGCCCTTCTCGGCTATCGCTTCATTGGGCGGAGGGGTGCATTCGGCGATGGTGTGCGTGAGTACTGGGACCGTGGGCGTGGCTAGTACATCGACGTTTTTGGCGGCTTCGGCCATTGAGACGTTGAACATCTGCCGGGCTCGTTGCGCGCGGACGTAGTCGACGGCGGGCATTGCGAGGGCGGATTGGATGCGACTTCTGACGGTTGGCGTGTAGTCATCGGCGTGCTCGGCCAGCATCTGCTCGTGCACTGCCATCGCCTCGGCGAGCGTGATGATGACGTTTATCGAGCGTCCGTTTGATACCCAGTCCATCGGTATCGATATCAGTTCAGCACCATTCCGCTCCAACAGTTCGATGGCTGTTCTGACGGCGGCATCTACTTCGGGATGGACGATATCGGCATCGAAGAAGTAGTGCTCGGGGATGCCGATGCGGAGTCCGCCAACTCCCTTGTCGATATCCGCGGCGAAGTCGGTTGCCGGCTCTTTGGCAGATGCGATGTCGAGCGGGTCGTGCCCGGCGATTGCGTTGAGCATGTATGCGCTGTCAACGGTTCTGCGGGTCATAGGACCGACATGGTCGCAGCTCCAGCAGAGGTCGAGCACGCCGGTGCGTGGCACTCTTCCGTATGTCGGTTTGAGTCCGGCGATTCCGCACAGCGAAGCTGGCATTCGGATGCTGCCGCCGGTATCGGAGCCGAGCGCGCCGTATACCAATCCAGCCCCTACTGCGGCGCCGGACCCGCTGCTGGAGCCGCCGGTGATGCGGGCGGTATCCCAGGGATTGCGACCGTCGCCGGTGTATGGGTTTACTCCCGCGGCGCCGAATGCGAATTCAACCAGGTTGGTCTTGCCGATCGAGATGGCGCCGGCGCGGTTGAGGCGTTCGGTGACGGTGGCGTCTCTTTTGGCGATGTTCGATTGCAATACTTTAGAGCCGCCAGTGGTTGGTTTGCCAGCGACGTCGATCAGGTCTTTGAGCCCAATCGGTATGCCATGCATCGGACCGAGATAGTTGCCGTTGGCGATTTGCTGCTCGGCTTCAGAAGCGGCCGCAAGCGCTTCTTCTTGCCACACATCGAGGAAGGCGTTGAGATGCGAGTTCAGCTCGGCAGTGCGCTCTAATGCAATCTCGGTGAGCGTGACGGGTGAGATTGAACCGTCTTTGATCTGAGGTGCCAGTTCGTATATGGAACTGAACGCCAGGTCGGTGTCGTGTTGTTCGCTCATCATTGCACCTCTTTTTCATCGTCGCTGTTCGGTTCGATAACGACGGGATTGAATACGTTTGACGGTTCGTGCATCTGGTAGTTCAAAGATCGCACAACATCGAATGAGTTGTAGACCGAATCGCCCCATGTAGCTGCCAGATCGGCGTGCTCGGGTGAGACTGGTATTCCGACTCTTTGTCCGGCGTTTTCGATGGCTTTGGCGCGCGGGTCTCGATTTGGTGTTTGCATAGCCTGTATCTCGCAGTGAAGCGTTAGTTGAGAATGTAAGGTTTCTTATCCTTATATATACGAGATGGTGTGTTGGTAGGAAAAATGAACATTCGGAAGCGCTGATGTGCTGTCAGGGATCAGATCGGATATGTTGCATCCTCAAGAACAGATAGTAGAAATAGTTGTTTCGGCTCTAAGGTCGGCTATTGCGGCTGGCAAGTTGCCGGAAATAGGAGACGTTGCGCCGTCAGTGGAACGTCCGAAGATTGCCGAGCATGGCGACTACAGCACCAGCATCGCGTTAGCACTCGCGTCCAGCATGGGCATGCCGCCGCGCAACATTGCCGCCGTCATCGTTGAACATATCGAGTCGTCCGAGATGGTGGGTGATGTCAGCATCGCCGGACCGGGCTTCATCAACTTCAAGCTGGATGCCGATTGGTTGCGCTCGCAGGTTCTCGCTATCCGTGCGGATGGCGATGATTTCGCGCGTCTCACGCTGGGAGAAGGGCAGAGCATCCAAGTCGAGTTTGTAAGTGTCAATCCGACGGGCCCGTTGCACATCGGACACGTGCGCGGCGCCGTTATTGGCAATGGTCTGGCGAACATCCTGGACGCCGCTGGTTACGACGTTCAGCGCGAGTACTACGTTAACGATGCTGGCAACCAGATGCGGATTCTTTTTGAGTCGGTATACATCCGCTACCTGCAGGCGGCTGGAGTTGATGCCGAGCTTGGCGCTGATTCTTATCCCGGCGAGTATGTGCAGAACCTTGGCGCCGACTTCTTTGCTGAATTCGGAACCTCAGTGTCTGAAATGCCTCAAGAAGAGGGAGTGAACAAGCTGAAGGGTCAGGCGTTGGAACGGACGCTGGACAATATCCGAACCACGCTTGGACGGATGGGCATTGAGTATGACGAGTGGTTCAGCGAGCAGTCGCTGATTGATGACGGCGATTTTGAGCAGTCGCTGGATCTGTTGCGCGACCGCGGCTACATCGCGGAGCGTGAGGGGGCGTTGTGGTTCCTGGGATCGAAGATGGGACTGGAAAGCGACAGCGTGATAATCCGCAGCATGGATCGCGGTCCGTCGTACTTCGGCACGGACATCGCGTATCACTACAACAAGTTCGCTAAGCGCGGCTTCGACCGCGTCATCAACGTGTGGGGCGCAGATCATCATGGACACGTCGCACGGATGAAGTCGGTTGTAGAGTCCTTGGGCGTTGATCCCAATCGCTTGACCATCATCATCAATCAGATTGTGAACTTCAAAGAGGGCGACGAGACGGTTCGCTTCAGCAAGCGCCAAGACAACTTCATCGCGGCAGACGATCTGATCGACGCGGTGGGTGCGGATCCATGTCACTACATGTTTTTGGAGCGCGCGCCGGGGACGCATATGGAGTTTGACCTGGAGCTGGCTAAGCGCGAGACGTCAGAGAATCCCGTCTTTTATGTACAGTACGCGCACGCGCGACTCTGTGCAGTGCTTCGTGCGGCTGCTGAGCGCGGCATCGATTTTGAAGATGGCGATGTTTCGCTGCTGGTTGCGGAGCAGGAGCTGGCGTTGCTGCGGCGATTGAATGAGCTTCCAGACGTTATTGCGCGTTCTGCGGAGATGCTGGAGCCGCATCACATGCCGCACTATACGTATGAAGTGGCGCGCGCTTTGCAGCGTTTCTACGAGGCTTGCCGGGTGATATCCAGTGAACCGGCCGATGCGGAGTTGACTAAGGCGCGTCTGCTGTTGGTGGACGCGGCGCGTATCGTGCTGGCGCGCACGCTCAAGATCATGGGCATGAACGCGCCGGAGCGGATGTAGCGAGTTCGGCTGCGCGTTCGCGATGATGCCGCTTTAGAGCGGGTTAGCGTCGGTAGCGGAGCGCTTGTATCGGTTGACGCGTTCGACGTACGCTTCAGCTGCGTACTTCAGCAGTTCGCGATGTCGGTTGCGTACTTTGCCGATGGCTTTTCCGGGCACGCCTCTGATGAGTTGATCGTCTTCGAAGACGGAGTTCTCAGGGATTACCGAACCGGCGGCGACTAGGCATCCTTTTCCGACTATTACGCCGTCGTTTAGCACGGAGCCGTTGCCCAGCAGGGAGCCGTCGCCAACGCTCTTGCCGTGGCAGATGACGCCGTGTCCGATCGTTACGTTGTCACCTATTGATGCGTCGCTGTCAGCATGGATGACGGAGTTGTCCTGAACGTTCGAGCCGCTACCGATCGATATCGTCCCGCTGTCGGCGCGGATAACGGCACCGGGCCATACGCTCGAGCGCGGACCTACTCGAACGTCGCCGATCAGTATCGCGTGTTCGCTGACGAATGCCCTCGGGTCGACATGCGGGCTGACGCCGTCAAGTTCGAGCAACATCACTGGCTTCCAAGTTTGCTCGGTGCGATGGGGAAGTTGATATCCATTTGAATCTGGTTGAAGGTTCCCATGTCTTCATATTCAACGATTTCTATCGATCTGACGGCCTTGCCATCCGGGTCTCCTAGACAGAAGACGAAAGGGACACCGGCATCGAAATCGTGAACGGGTCCGTGGATGATGTTGCGATACTCGCCATTGGGCAAGATCCTGACGTGGCGAGATCGAGATGCGGCCAGTTTGACGTACAGCATCTCGCCTTCGGGCGCCGGCTCACCATCGACGTATGCAGTGCCTTCGAATATGTAAGGCATCCCGGGCGGAGGACCGGGTGGTCGGTCCTCCGGCGTCGGAATAAGGTCCTCACATAGGGGTGCTTCGGAGCTGACTTGCGAGGTTTCGGAGGCGGTATCTGAGGTTTCCGCATCTGGGGTTTCATCAGCTGATGAACACGCGAAGACGATGGCGATTCCTATCAGCAGAAACGCAAATGCCAGTTTAGAGGTTAGAGTTTTGGTGATTTTCAATCGGTGCGTCATGCTTGCGGTGGGGTAAGGTTCCAATTTGCCGATTGTTCATAGGCATGGGCTATCTGCAATGCGATCCGGTCTCCCATCTGGGGAGCGATTATCTGCAATCCGACGGGTAGACCTTCGGATAATCCGCACGGGACGGATATGCCGGGTAGTCCGGCGATGTTGACCGGTATGGTGCAGACGTCGCTGAGATACATCTGGAACGGGTCTTGCGTTTTCTCTCCGATTTCAAAGGCGACGGTTGGCGATGTGGGTGTAACGATGGCGTCGAACTGCTGGAACGCGTCCTGGAATTCGCGTCGGATTAGCGTTCTGACTTGTTGCGCCTTCTTGTAGTAGGCATCGTAGTATCCGGCTGACAGCGCGTACGTCCCGATGAGTATGCGCCGCTTCACTTCTGG
Source organism: Dehalococcoidia bacterium (assembly GCA_965200065.1). Lineage (GTDB taxonomy): Bacteria > Chloroflexota > Dehalococcoidia > Lucifugimonadales > Lucifugimonadaceae > Bin127. The sequence goes on from CBDATF010000001.1 coordinate 241,722, forward strand.
TCCGAAACCTTTGCCTCTTGTGGCTTCGATAGATTCGCGTGCGTTCGGTTCGTCATCGATTGACATGCCGTACTTTACGCCGTCGAATCGGGACAGATTGGCGGAGGCCTCGGATGGTGCGATGATGTAGTAGACGGCCAGCGCGTAGTCGGTCAATGGCAGACTCGTCTCGTGGATCTTTGCTCCCAATCCTTCGAGTACGCTTAGCGACTTCTCAAATGCGGCGCGTACTCCCGGCTCGATGCCGTCGACCAAGTACTCGCGCGGCAGACCGAGACGCATCCCTTTGATGTCGCGTCCCAGGTATTCCGCAAAGTCGAAGTCAAAGTCGAGGGATGTTGAATCGAATGGGTCGCGTCCGGAGATGGTGTTGACGGTGTCGGCACAATCGGCGACGGTGCGGGCTATGGGTCCGATCTGGTCGAGTGATGAGCCGAACGCGATCAGTCCGTATCTGCTGACGGTGCCATAGGTTGGTTTGAAACCGACAACTCCGCAGAGTGATGCTGGTTGTCGAATGCTTCCGCCGGTATCGGAACCGAGAGCGATGACGGCTTCAGCGGCCGAGACGGCGGCGGCGGCACCACCGCTCGATCCGCCAGGCACGCGGTTTTGTCCCCATGGGTTGGCGACGGGAGAGAAGGCGGAGTTTTCGTTGGACGAACCCATCGCAAACTCGTCCAAGTTGCCTTTGCCGAGAATGATGGCACCGACGGATTTGAGCCTTGAGACTACAGTCGCGTCGTAAGGCGGGACGTAGCCATCGAGTATTTTCGAACCGGCAGTGGTGCGGACGCCGGCAGTTGAGATGTTGTCCTTGATGAGGAACGGGATGCCGGTCATCGCCGATGCCGTTCCATCCTGTAGCTGCCGTTCGGCTTGCGCCGCCTGCGCGATGATGGCAGCTTCATCCAGAACGGTCAGATATGCGTTAGTGTGCTTATCGACCTCTGCAATGCGTTCGAGATGGTTAAGTGCCGTCTCTTGCACGCTGGTCTCGCGGCGTTCAAACATCTCACGCAGCGTGCGTGCCGATGCAAATGCGTTATCTGTCTTGTCGGTCATCTTGGCAAGTGGGAATTGATATTCGTGGCTGAGCGGGGCATCGGATACTTATTAATCACTCGAGCACTGGTCGGACGCGAACAAATTCGCCATCAATGTTAGGTGCGTTAGCGAGCGTTTCACTGCGCTCTAGAGCCGGCATTTCCCGGTCTTCACGCATCACCGTATGGGCATCGGTCGTATGTCCGGTTGCTGGCACGCCCTCAGTGTCGAGTTCTACGAGCATCTGGAAGTGGGAGAGGATGTCGGAGAGTTGACGGCGCATCGTCTGCACTTCGTCTTCGTCGATCCGCATCGCAGCCAGGCGTGCGATGTGCCGAACGTCATCGGTAGATAGGATTTCGGAACTCATGGAATGTTTAATCGTTTAGATAGGCTCTGCAACCTGCGATTCTAATTTGGATTTGACTTAAACTTTTTATGTGCTATCCATCAGCAAATCGCGCGTGGCGCGTGTATCACGTTGAGTAAACGTCGTCGATACATCTTCGTAACGGGCGGCGTTACAAGCTCTCTAGGCAAGGGCATTGCCTGCGCTTCTATTGGGCGGATGTTGAAGAATCGCGGACTCAAGGTCACGATTCTCAAGTTGGACCCGTACCTCAATGTCGATCCTGGCACCATGTCGCCTTTAGAGCATGGCGAGGTGTTTGTGACGGCGGATGGCAGTGAGACGGATCTGGACCTGGGGCACTATGAGCGTTTTTTGGATCAGGACTTCACGATTCTTTCGAATGTTACGGCGGGACAGATAAATAAGGAGCTTCTGGATAAGGAGCGTCTCGGCTCGGAGTTTCTGGGGCAGACGGTGCAGGTGGTGCCGCATCTCGTCAACGCGGTTGCAGACCGCATCACGACGCTGGGTGCGCAGGAAGATGCCGATGTCGTGATCGTCGAGGTTGGCGGCACGGTTGGCGACATGGAGGCGGCGGCTTTCATCGAAGCGGTTCGGTGGATGCGCGACCGGGAAGGCCCGCAAAACTCGTTTTCTATTCACTTGACGTTTGTGCCGCGTCTGAAACCGACGAATGAGTTGAAGACGAAACCGACGCAGCACAGCATTCGCGCGTTGCGCGGACTGGGTATTCAGCCGGACGCGATACTGTGTCGTCTCAACGACGCTACGGAATCGGATGAGGAGACGGCGAGCCTCAAGGACAAGCTGAGCTTGCATTGCGGTGTGCCACGCGATGCCATCATCTATCTGCCGACGCTTGGCAATGTTTACGCCGTGCCAGCCTGGTTTGAGGAGCAGGGGCTGGCGGAAGTCATCATGGAACGGCTCGGATTTGAGCGACGCAAACCGAGAGTGCATCCGGCCTGGATGGCACTGGCTGAAGAAGCGGAATCGTCAGCCAACGGAGCACATACCGACGAAGCGGGTGAAGATGTTGAACCAGTCGAGATATCGATAGTAGGCAAGTACACCAGTCTGCACGACTCTTATCTATCGGTAGTGGAGGCGTTGCGGCATGTGGAACTTAACCAGCGGATACGCATCAACATTGGCTGGACGCCGTCGGAGCTGATCGAGCAGAACGGCGCGGAGCATTATCTCGCGTCGGCGCAGGGCATCATCGTGCCGGGCGGTTTTGACAAGCGCGGCACTGAGGGAATGATCACTACTGCTCAGTACGCACGTGAGCACTCCGTGCCGTATCTGGGCCTGTGTCTGGGTTTGCAGATGATGATTTTGGAGTTCGCACGCCACGTTGCCGGTATCGAGGAGGCGGAATCGACCGAGTTCGATCCCGCGACTCCGGAGCCGGTCATCGCATTGATGGAGGAGCAGGTGGGGATTACGGAAGTTGGCGGCACGATGCGGCTTGGCGCGTATGAATGCGTATTGACGCCGGGCACGCTGGCTTATGAAGCGTATGCTCGGGATGCCGGTGGTGAGATGTGCGGTGATGGCACGTTGCTGGTTAAGGAGCGACATCGCCATCGGTATGAGTACAACAATGCGTATCGGGATCGGTTGGAAGCGTTGGGGATGTTGAGCAGCGGGCACAATCCGCAGCTGGCATTGGTAGAGATTGCCGAGTTGGCAGACCATCCCTTTATGCTGGGCAGTCAGTTTCATCCTGAATTTCGCTCTCGTCCGGAGCGTCCGCATCCGCTGTTCGACCTGTTTGTGAGGCGAGCACGTGAGTATCGCACTGAAGGAACGCAGGAACCGCTTTTCCCAAATGCGAAGAAGCGTGATGGTAAGTCGCAGTAGGGCGAGAATTGATGCCGAATCGGGATTATCTGCTCACATTTGTCGGGACGAAAATCGTTCTATGGCATAAGATTTGACTCGTAATCGCAAGGTTATATACTTTTTGCGCAGGTATGTGTACAGCCGTCGGTTGTGATGTAGTGGATCAAACCAGCGAGACGAGATCAATGGTGTTGGCTGTCGCTTCATGCGGAAACTGATCGCAAAAGCAGCGATAACTCATTTCGTAATTTCGCTAACCCTCAACGCGAAGGTGCTTCTTCATGACAAGTACGCCCACAGATGTTTCGGTTGCGCTTGAAGAGAACGGGCAGCGACGCCAAGTCGCAGTTTCTCGACCAAGCAATCAACAGCAGACTCGATTAAGCCCAGACGCGCTGGGCAATCTGGGTGCTAAAACCACTGCTGAACTGATGGCCGACGCGAGACGTCTGGGCATTAAAGACATTCCGCCATGTCGCACCGACCTTGCGCTTGAAGTCCTGTTGCGTTGGCCCCAGGCGTCCGAAGTAACTATCGGCGCGGGCATCCTCGATGTACATGACAAGGGCTACGGTTTCTTGCGACCGCCGGGCGGTAGCGGCAGTGATGAAGATATATATGTTCCCAATGGCTTGATCCGAAAGAACGGTCTGCGTCAGGGAGACTTCGTGGCGGGTCCGGTGCGTTCGCAAGGAGAGCGCACTCGCGGGCGTGGCAACAATCCATTGCTCTGGCCAGAGCTGGTCAATGGCCGTGATGTAGATTTCGCCCGCCGTCGTCCGCGTTTCGAGCACCTCACTTCGGTATACCCGGATCGTCAGTTCATGCTCGAGACGACTGCGAAGCGGATGAATACCCGCATCATCGACATCATCGCGCCGATCGGCAAGGGACAGCGCGCGATGATCGTCGCGCCGCCCAAGGCTGGCAAGACGGTGGTACTTAAAGACATCGCCCACGCAGTAGCCGAGAACTACCCGGCAGTGCACATCGTAGTGGCACTCATCGGCGAGCGTCCGGAAGAGGTCACCGACATGCGCCGCTCAATCAAGGGCGAAGTCTACTCATCCACCTTTGACGAGCAGGTAGAGCATCAATGCGAAACTTCCGATCGGGCACTGGACCGTGCCAAGCGGCTGGTCGAATCGGGTGAGGATGTGCTTCTGGTGCTGGACAGCCTGACGCGTCTGGCGCGCGCCTTCAATGTGAAGTTGCCCAGCAGCGGCAAGACGCTTTCAGGCGGTATGGATCCCTTGGCGCTTTATCCCCCGAAGCAGTTTTTCGGCGCGGCACGCAACTGTGAAGAGGGCGGAAGCCTGACCATTGTTGCGACGGCATTGATCGAGACTGGCAGCCGCTTGGACGACCTTATCTATGAGGAGTTCAAGGGCACTGGCAACATGGAACTGCATCTCGACCGCAGGATGGCCGAGCGCCGCATCTGGCCGGCAGTAGCGATGGACCGTAGTGGCACCCGACATGAAGAGTTGCTGCAAAGTCCCGAAACGTTGCGCCAAGTCTGGCTGTTGCGCCGCATGCTGGCACTGTTGCAACACCAATCCTCCAATGGCAACCCGACCGAAGCGACAGAGCGCATAATCGAGCGGCTGTCGCGCTCCCGCGACAACGCATCTTTCTTGCGGAGTATTACTGAGAAGTAGCGATGTTAACTAAAAGAAGTTCTACGTACATAGCGCTGAGCATCCTGGCGATGTTCTTCGCGTTAGTGGTCAGCGATAGCCAGCGTGTTCATGCCGCTACTGGCGTCATCGATGCGTTGAATGTGGGGACTTGTTTGGCTACGAGCGCGACGGTGTTTGAGGATGAGCGCTGTTTGCTGTTTGAGGATTCGGATGATTGGCATATTCGGGATGAGGTGGAGAGTGTTTCGACACTTTACGCGACTTATGCTCACGACCCGAAGTCGTCATGGGATGCGCCGCGCGCGATTACGGAAAATTCAGACCTTCTGAAGATCAGCATCTACGACCCGGGACGCGACCGCCGTTCGGGAGTGCTGATAAAGGGCGAGGGGCATGCTGTAGGTAACAGCCACCGGCTCAATATCCTCAACATGCTGAGGAGTGATGGACTGCTCGATTCGGATGAGGACCTGCTTTTTCAGAGCCCGCACATATTGAGGGTGCGTGATGCCGATGATGACGTCGCGATTATTCCCAACTCCGGCTCCTGGACGTTGCTGGTGCAGAACACCGATGGCAACTATGAACCGATGGATACCACGGGCAATGTGCGATTTTACGGTTGCGTAACTGCCGCGTCGGCATGTTCAGCTTCGACTGGCGGGGACAACCGATTAAGGGAACTTACTCGCCACGACCTAGATGTAGATGAAGACAGCATCTCGCTTCTGTCCAATCCCTCGATCGCGCCTTGGTTCAATGTCAACGCCGGGGTGCCGAGCGGACAGAGCGTGCTGATATATGCGCTGTACTACGAGACGAGCAGCAAAGAGTCGATGGCGGGCAGTTATAGTTATCACTACTGCGGTGCTCCCGGCGTTTCCCCAGTCCGCGAAAGCGGTGGTGATTGGATGTGCGATAGCAGTCCGGCGCTGACCCGTAGCACCGACTTCGATGTTGAGTACACCAGCAGGGAGATGAGCCGTAACGATGACCTGCTTTTGCGGGCGCGATCGGACGGCGATACCGACTGGGTCAATCTGCACCTCGAGGAGACGAGCCGCTTCTCGGGCCGATATGAAGGCTATGTGCGGCTTACGGATGCGAATGGCGATGGGCGATACGATGACGATGATCCGGTGAGCACCGACTGGGGCGCGCAGGTTCGAGACGCTTCTGGCGGGCAGAAATCTAATGCGGCCGTCATCGGCGTCGCAAACGGTCCGGTGAGGATCGATTACCGCGACTCTGGCGGCAGTCAGCGCACTTTGCAGATTCTGGTCGATTTCCAGCCACCACGCATCGATATCGAGTTCCCGCTCGACCGCACTGCGAGCGATGACCACTCGCCGGAGTTCTACGGCACTTTTGAAGACTACGATTCGGGACTGGCGCAAGACTCGTTCCGACTGGTTGTGAACAACGACCCGGAGAGTTTGGACTACGCATTGGATGGCATCGCGCCGGATGCGCGCCGGGTGCGCGGCACGGGCCCGATGGGAAGCGTCACGCGGCGTCTCGAATATATCGGCTACAGCACGGGTGGCGACGACTCGTTCGGGGTTGTTGACCCCGGTCGGCTGTATGACCTGGGCGAAGAGAATTGCCGCAATCGCGACCAGGAGATCTGCCACCTCCGCGCAGATCGCTACCGCGATGGTGATCAAAAGGGCGAGTTCGATGATTCGGTGCGTCTAGATCGCCCGACTGACTATCCCTCGTCGTACGGCGTCGACTTCCAAGCGTATGTGATGGATATTGCTGGCAATATCGGATTTTCAGATTCGAAACCGAACCAGCCGGCCTTTATAAGCGACTTGGGAACTGAAAATCCCCGAAATCGTGTCGTGCCGAATGTGCTGGGTTACTTCTCGGCACACGTCATCGGATACGACGATGAAGAGCCCTACATCAACAACTCGCAATCGGCAACTGGATACTTCGGGCGCGACTCGGATGGAATGCCGATACCAGACCGCAGTTCGTTGATGCTGGTATTTGACGGTGCGATTGAGCCGCGATCAGTGTCACTCGACACCTTTGAGGTCATATTGAACGACGGCACAGAAGCCGAGGTTGTCGAGGTGCTGGTAGACGTGGAGACCGTGTTCCTGAAGTTGTCGGAAGAGTTAGCTTCGGATGCGACGCCGCGCGTCAGTCTTGCGAGCGGTGAAACGATCGAAGATCTGGCGGGCAATGCCGCTTCTGGCAACCGTCTGGGCACGCTCGAGCCGAACGACGGTATCTCGCCGAAATTGGAAGTATCGCTCAGCGGCGGCACCGGCACTGGTACCGATGCTGAAGGTCCTGACCAGCTCACCAATGGCAACATGACGATTCACATCTCATCGGATGAGCCGTTGCAGGGCACTCCGCGCATCGTTGTGGTATGTGAGAACCTGACGTGGGAAGAGACGGTTGGCACGAATATAGTTCAGCGCGACATCGACGACTTCATCAACAACCGCAGCGGCTACTTCCTGGATCGACCGGGCGAGCCGAGCGGCACGACCTACACGTGCGGCGAAGACTTGGACGATGACGATGTTCCCGATCGGTTCTTGTTCAGCGAGATTGCGAGTCTTTCGCGTCCGGGCGAGAACTGGGAGTATGAGTGGCGCAATCTCGGCAGTCGCAACAGTCGTTTGAGCGACGGCAAGCTGCGAGTAGTAGCTTTTGCCCGCGACCGCTCGCGCTACTTCATGGATGGAAGAGTGGTCTATAGCTGGTCGTCTACTTCGGCCGGCTTCACCCTCGACACGACGTTCGAGTCGCCGTTGGAACCGCGCGGCGGCGATGTCTTCCCTAAAGAGGAATCGAAGATTGACGAGGCGCGCCCGTTCGTGCTGATCGAATTTGACGACCGCGCGACCGTAACGCTCGATTCGGTGTTGCTGGATGGCGAAGAAGTAGTGGAAGATTTCTCCAATCCCGATGTCAACCGCTTCGTCTACTGGCCCTTGAGCATGGCACGAGGAGAGCACAAGGTCGAAGTGACGGCGACCGATGCAGCCGGCAACGCGGTGGACTTCCGCTTCCGGTTTGAATCTACCGAGCGGGGCGACTTTGTGTTGGACCTTGCTACTGGTTGGAACGCCATATCGTTCCCGTCAACGCCGATTGACAGTCGCATCGAGGAAGTCTTCCGCGATCCGGCAATCGAATCGGTGATTGGCTGGGACACCGAAGGCTGGAGCCTGGCAGTGCGTCGCGACGGCGTCTGGACATCTCACGACCAATTTGCGCCGTTGAACCGGATTCAGTCCCGCTACGGCTACTGGGTCAGGACAACCGATTTCGTGCGCCAAGGCGTGAAGTTGCAAGGCGTCGACTATCGCTCTGCCAATGCGCCTGCTCTGATCGCCATCGACACGAAGCCCGGCTGGAACTTCGTCGGCGTAGTAGACATCGACGGTGACCAGATACAAGACCACTTCGGCGTAACGCTGCTCGACAACGAATCCAACACCGTAACCGCCACTGCCTACCTAGGCGACTACATCCGCGCCTACACCTGGAACTCCACCCTAGCCCGCTTCGAGGCGCTCAGTCCTACGGATACGATGACGATCGGCACGGGGATATGGGTTTACTACGCAGAAGGGACGGGGATCACGCCTTAGGGTTGCGCGGGCAGCCGGGGCGGTCATGGGCCGTGGCTTCGCCCTGCATCTTGCCTGCTTGGGGCGTCCGTTTCCCGTAAATCGATTGGTAAATGCGCGGTTGTGCATTGAATCGATTTAATTCTTGTTCGTATATTCGGGAACATGAACGCCGATTGGCGCGTCTATATCTATATGGAAGCGTACATTTGCGTGTCTGTCTTCACAAGGGACGGTGCAGATGGGCGTTCAAATCGATGTATACGGTGACCCACGAGTGAGTGAGATCCGCATGAGAGAGAGAATAAGTATGAAATCGAAGATGCTGGGTGCCCTGGCACTCTTTACGCTGGTAGGCGCACTATTGGTGATGCAGTCAGCAGGTTCAGGCGCGCCAAATGCCGACGCGGCAACCGGCACCATCCACGCTCTTAACATGGGAACGTGTCTGACAACCAGCACCGACGCCTTCTCCGGAGACTGTGAGTCTTTGGATGGCGACGACTGGGAAGTGCGAGACAAGAAAATCCAAGTCTCAACGCTGTATGCGACCTACGCACATGACCCGAAGACAGCGTCCGACGAGCCGAGAGCAATCCTGGAAGGCTCCGACCTGCTCAAGATCCAGATCTCGGACCCCGGTCGCGATAAGCGGACCGATGTGTGGATTCGGGGTAAGGGTGTAGATGGAACAGTAACCTACCCAGGCGGCATGGCTCCCATCTATGAAGACGGTGGGATCATGCTTGAGGTTGACGGCGAAGATGCGATCATTAAAACGTCCGGAAACGCAACGCTGACCTTCGCGGGAACCGGTGTATCCCCGATGGACATCAACGGGGACATCAAGTTCTACGGTTGTGAAGCCGCAGCCGCAGCCGAATGTTCTGGCGAACTTGATGACTTGAGTAGCCTTATCGGGGTTGACGAAGACGGTTCATCCGGCGGCAGGGGTGACGGTAGTACTAGCATCTCACCTTGGCTTTCGGTAAACGCTAGTGTCCCAACCGATATGCAGATCAACATCTACGCCATCAAGTACGAGACCAGCAGCATAGAAAATCTGGTTGGTGGAGCATCTATGAGTGATGATCCGGCTCCAACGCAAGTCCAATTCGCGGACAAAGAGGACATGTTGGTCGTTATGGCGAAGTCCGACGGCGATATTTCGTCGCAGAACCTTTACCTGATGGAGACCGGACGTTTCACTGGCGTCTATGAGGGTTACCTGCGGCTAACCGACGCTAATGGCGATGGCAGAGGTGACGGCACCAGCGCTGCCGACTGGGGTCGTGTAACAGGTGACGCTACTGGTAGTGATGATATGGGCGCCGCCGTCCTCGGTGTTGACAGCGGTCCGGTTACGATCGAATATGTCGACTCTGATGGTTCGACCCGTCGATTGCGGATTGAGATTGACCACACTCCGCCCTCAATCAACATCGATGCGCCGGTGCACAATTCGACTGGCGACGACCACACGCCCGACTTCCATGGCACCATTGAAGACTTGGGATCGGGACTGACGCAAGACTCGTTCCGGCTGGTAATTGACAATGTGGCCGATGAGGGTAATGGTCCTATAAATGATGCCATTAAAGGTATCGATGCCGACGACGTCGAAGGTCCTGTTGCTGGCGTGACGTACTCCGGCGAATACACCGGTTATACTGCTGATGAGCCATTCGGCATTGTGGGTCCAGTTACCCTGTATGGCGGGCTTGGAAGTACATCGTGCGGCGAACAGGTAACCTGCCACCTTCTTGCAGATGAGTACGATGATGGTGACAACACCGGCGAGTTCGACGACTCGATACGTCTCGATCTGCGAGCAAATGCAAGCGCGAACAGTCCCGACGCGGTAACTCGCGACAAGGAGTTCATGGTCGACTTCCAAGCGTTTGTGCTTGACCAGGCTGGCAACATCGGTTTCTCCGACTCCGACGTTGCTAACCCGCGCTTCATCAACGACCTCGGTTCTGATGACCCCAATGTGCCAAACGTTCTCGGTTACTACTCTGCGCACGTCATCCATCTGGACAACAAAGACCCGGTTGTTGAGACATCGCAGTCGGTTACTGGCTACTTCGGAATGTCCAGCGGCAAGGGTGTTGCAGACCGTTCTGGTATCCAGATCGTGTTTGATGGCGCAATCGACGCGGCATCAATTGGGAACGACACGTTTGATGTCGAGCTTGACGGCGGTTCGATGGCAGAAGTTGTCGATGTGAATGTCGATGGCAAGTATGTCTTCCTGAAGCTTGGCGCTGAGCTGTCATCGGATGCCACTCCCGAGGTGAGCATCGCGAGCGGCATGGCGGTCGAAGACATGGCCGGCAACGAGACTGGCAGCAACGAAATGTCCAGCTTCGAGGTTAGCGACGGCATCTCACCGGTGTTGACGGTATCGTTGAGCGACGGTTCCGGCGGTGATGCTCTGACCAAGGACAACATCACGATTGACATCGATTCGGATGAGAACCTGCAGAGTGCGCCACGCATCGACGTGGTATGCAATAGCCTTGCGTATGGCGACAATAAAGATGTCGACGACCATATTGCCGACCGTGCTGCACACACCTCCGGCGACGTAAGTGCCAACGGTGCTACTGAATACATGTGTGGCGACGCAGCCTTCACGTTGCGGCAAGTTTCGGCACTGTCCCGTCCCGGCAACAACTGGGAATACGTGTGGAGCAAGACCAGCAACGATGATCTGCCCGACGGCAAGGTGACGGTAGTCGCATATGCACGTGACCGCTCGAATTACACAGGTTCTGGTGGCACACTGCACAACTGGGGTGCGGCCTCGGCAGTATTCACCCTTGACACTGCGTTGAAGTTGCCGGATCTCGCTGACGACACGCAACTGCAGCCGACCAACGGCTCGGAGGTCAAGGAAGCACGACCGTTCATCTTCATGAACTTCTCGGACGAGAGTTCGGCAGTAACGCTCGACTCGGTAGAGTTGAACGGCATGGAGATTGCGGGCGAGTTTGAAGAGACGGAGATGAACCGTTTCGTCTACTGGCCGATGAGCATGGATCTTGGCGACTACGAACTTGAAGTAGACGCTTCAGATGCGGCGGGCAACTCTGGTTCCTTCAGCATCGAGTTCAAGGTCAGCAAGCAGAACGACTTCGTTATCAACCTGCTGGCTGGTTGGAACGCCGTATCGGTACCGGCCGACCCGGTCGACACTGCAATCGGTGCGGTATTCACCGATCCGGCCATCTCGACCGTGATTGGTTGGGACACCGGCGGCTGGCGCATCGCAGTGCGACGCGACGGCATGTGGGAGTCGAACGACCAGTATGCCACGCTGAACGAGATCACTGCGAGCTACGGCTACTGGGTGAAGTCTGACAACTTCGTGCAGCAACCGGTATTGCTGATGGGTCGCGGCGCCCGCGACACCGCTGGCAAGCCGACGCTGATATCGGTACCGACCGAGCCCGGCTGGAACTTCGTAGGTGTGGTTGACCAAGACGGTGACCAGACAGAGGACTACTTCGGCACGACGCTGAAAGACAGTTCCAACACGCCGATCACGGCTGGCGAGTATCTCGGCAACAGCTACGTGCGCGCATACACCTGGGATCCCACTTTCAGCCGCTTCGACGTAGTGCGCTCCAGCATGACCATGACAATCGGTCAAGGCGTCTGGGTCTACTACCCCGAAGGAACAGGCATCGCGCCGTAAGGGAAGCGAAACGCCAAAATCAAAATCCCCTCTCCTGCATTACAGCGGGAGAGGGGATTTTTTGTGTACGCGGTGGGCGGCACTGCGTCGCCCTCACTCACCCGCGTTCCTACCTTGAAGACAGGGTGTAAACGCCGGAGCGATTAAGTCGCTATATAGGATTGTGGGAGTATGATAGTATCATACACTCACAGTCTTACAGCTGAGTTGTGCGCGGAATGAGGTCTTCCGCGATTGAGGGGCTACCGAAAGAGGAGCTGGATCGTGTGGTTTACAAGCAGTCGTCGCAAATCTAAATCTAAGAAGTCAAAAAAAGACGTCCGATAGCATTCGCCCTAGGACGCGATCCCTCTATCCGATCGTCGATGAGTTGATGAATTCAACGCCGATGGAAGCGGCATGGCTCAGCATGAGCATGGGATCTTGGACGGAGCAAGAGCTCCGAGATGCTTTCGACAGCGGACTGAGCCCGGAAGAGCACGTTAGGCGTGCAATTGAACTAGACGTGGAAACGGTCGGCATGGACATGTGGAAAGCGCTGGCGATCATCCGAGAGGGCATGCCTGAAGACGTTCGCAAGGACCTGGCCGACCCGGCGGATTACGTATGAACGGCGACGATTCGTCTCAGCAGGGACCTCTAACTTCTGTCCCGCCCGGAGAGGGGGAAGTGAGAGGGGTAGCCTACTATAGTGAAAGTTACCAGGGTCCACTGCCTCCTGCGGATGAGTTACGTAAATATGAAGAGTTAGCGCCGGGGACGGCCGAAAAATACATCGACGTTGTAATAGACCAGATACGCCAGCGCACTGAAAGTGAACGCAAATCTAGCGATTCCATCGTTTGGCTAGTCCGGCGGTCCCGATACTCAACACATTCATCGCGGCGTTGGTAATCGTAGCCGGCTTAATCGCCATATATCTGGGGCAACCCGTAATTGGGGGTCTGATTTTCGTATTTGCAGCCGCACCGGCGAGCGTCCCGTTGATCGCATCCATACGCCGATTACTCAAATCCAGTGACGATCAGGAAGAGTAGCGGAGGCGCGGCGCCGCCCCATGTCCGCCCTGTCGCCCTCACCCCTAGCCCCTCTCCATACGTTCATGTGTACGGGGAACGTACTTGTTGATGTTCGCGCGTTGGCAGCATCGACGATAGCAGTGTGAACAACTGCGTCGTTCATCGAAGTTATGATCGCAACTACAAGTTCCCCTTTCCCGATGTCAAGCGGGAGAGGGGCTAGGGGTGAGGGCGATGGGGTGGATATGGGGCGGTTCAGGACATCCGAGAGGGCATGCCTGAAGACGTCCGCAGGAGCTGGCCGACCTGGCGGATTACGTATGAATGGCGACGACCAGGAAGAGTAGCGGAGGGCGATGGGGCGGATATGGGGCGGTGGAAACGTGAACGTCGCTGCCGATATCACCCTTCGATCTCTCCCGCGGCGAGCAGAATTGCTGTTAGCACGGCGTCGAGGTCTTCGAATATCTCATGGTTCCAGAAGCTGGTTACTTGGTAGCCTTTCGATGTGAGCCAGCGGGTGCGGGCGTCGTCGTGCACAACGATCCGCCCGGATGTCTGATGCTGACTGCCGTCGAGCTCGACAACTAGGTCATGCTTCTTGCTCAGGAAGTCGACTACGTACGTACCTAGCGGGACTTGGCGTCGGAACTTTATGCCCTGCAATTGCCGATCCCGCAACGAGGCCCATAGCAGCCGCTCCGCATCGGTCTGTGTCTTCCGCAAATCGCGCGCGAGTTGCTTTGAGGTAACGGTAGATTTCACCGTTCGCATAACCCAAAGCAATATAGCCCATAAAACGCCAACCGGCAAGTTAACGTGTCACAAGTCACGACGCGCGCCTGCGCGACGGGGCGGTGGCAACGTGATGGGAGTGGGCGTTGCTGCTGCTGTGCATCTGGTTGCGCGTTGGGACGGTTTGAAGTGCTTGGGGTGGCTTAATCGGTAAGCATTAAGATATTTGCATACTTTCTTTGTTTGTAGGGGTTTACGCGCGCAGAGAGAATTGGATATCATATACTTTTCATGGCGAGCAACGCGCTTTACGCGTTTGCGCGCTTGCAAGTATTATGCAAACATCGCACAGATCCGGACAGAGGGCGTTGCGGAGACCGCTTAGCGTTCATCATGATCGCGCTTATACATATGTATATGCGTGTGAGTGGCGATACGCCAAGGACAACGGCGGGGACTCCACACGATCGTGCCGGGAAAGTAAGCAGGAGGACTGAAGCGTGCAGCTTTCAGCGAGAATCTTGACAGCACTGGCCGTGCTCGCGTTCACCTTTGCCGTCATCACCGGCATGGGCAACAATGCGGACGAGGACGTCAGTGCAGCTACCGGAATGATCGATGCCTTGAACGTCGGCGCCTGCACTACCACAAACTCGGATTTACTGGGAATTGGAAACTGCACCAACACGATGGCGTTCTTCGAAGCCGGAACTCTTGGATCAGCAGTCGAAGTGGATGAACTTTACGCCACTTACGCCCACGACCCAAAGTCAGCATCCGAAGCGCCAAGGGCCATCATCACTAACGGCGACCTCGTAAAGGTCAGCATCAAAGACGAAGGCAGAGACCGCAGAGACCACGTGCTGATCGGCGCGGATGGCTCCACTTACGGTGGAAGTCCTTTGATGGGTGTTGAATTGACGGAAGTTCAGGACTCGGTCGGGGATGATCTGAGCATGCTTCCTGTAGAGATGCCTACCGCCGGACTTGTAACTGCTGCTCCTGGTGAGACTGGCATCTCGCTTGACCGTTCTGGCACCTACACGATTGTGTTTGACAATGGCGGCGACGCCACAAATCCCTATAAGCCTCTAGCATCGCAAGCAGATCGCGGTGTTGTGAAGTTTTTCGGAATGGTCGGTGATAGTGCCTTCAAGGAACTCAGTGCCAACGTAACGCTTGACGAAGACGTCGTTTCTGGTGAGCCCGACGTTCCGCCCGCAATCGTCATTCGAGCTACCGTCCCTGCTGGACAAGAGGTTGACATCGAGGTTATTTACTACCAGACCAGCGAAGTAGAGACGCTGACTGGCGGACAGATGTATTCAGATGTGTCTTCAGATGATATGACGCTGAAGAGTAACGTTCTCTACACTTCGAGCGAGATGGGCAATGACACGGCGTTGTACTCACAGGCATCCTCTGACGGCAACACGACTAGTCAGCATCTCGTCCTTGAGGAGACGCACCGCTTCTCGGGCGTTTACCAGGGTTACCTGCGATTGACCGATGCGGATGGCGACGGTGAAAACACTGCCGGCGAGCGCACCAACTGGGGTCGAGCGACCATGGACGCCATGGACTCCGGGATGGACGGTGCAGCCGTTCTTGGTGTTGGCGATGGTCCAGTAACTATTACTTACCGCGACTCTGGCGGCAAAATGCAGAGCCGAGACATTCAGATCGACATTGAGGCTCCGACCATCATCGTCGACAGCCCGGTGAACAGCAGCAGCAGCGACGACGAGAAGCCGACCTTCGCCGGTACCTTCTACGACTCTGATGCTGGACTGGCACGCGACTCGTTCCAGCTCTACGTCGATAACGACCCGCGAGGCTCTGATACAGAGTACGTCTTTGACAATGACGGTCTCAATTCCGCTTCCGTTATGGGACCGGGCGGCGGCGCCAAGGTCGAGAGGCGTCTGGACTACACCGGTTACGACGCGGAGATGCTGTATGGCGTCGTCTCTGGCGACCTGTGGGAAGCGGCGAGCGATGCAGATCACATGAAGTTCAAGTCGGTTGAAGCTGACAACTTCGCAAATGGCGCATCTGACGGTGAGTTTGACGACGAGATCGAGCTCGACTTCGATGAGTTCGATCCCAATGTTGACGTCTTCAACCACAAGATTGAGTTCCAAGGACTGGTGCGCGACCTGGCCGGCAACGTCGGTTTTACGGATAGCAACCTAGATAGTCCGCGCTTCATCCGCGATCTGGGCAACGATGCCGCTGGCGTCGACACGCACAACGTTCTTGGCGTATTCTCACGCCACCATGTCTGGCTGGACGAGTTGGACCCGTACATAATGTCGGCGAACTCGGCAACCGGTTACTACGGCATGGACTCTAGCGACAACCTGTTGCGCGAGCGCTCAGCATTGATGATCGTGTTCGACAACGATGTTGACGGCGCGACGATCGACACTGGCACGTTCACGGTTTCAGACGAAATCGGCGACCCGATCGGTGTCACCGAAGTCACGGTTGACGGTAAGTATGTCTTCCTGATGACGGACCGTGAGATTGGTCCGGCAGAGCGCCCGACGGTGAACATCACCGACGGACGTGAAATTGAAGACATGGCCGCAAACGTGTTGCGAAGCGAAGAGCACATCCTCGATCCTGACGACAGCGAAAAAGTTACGTCGTTCAAGCTGAATGACGGTATACTGCCGACCTTCACGCTGACATTGAGCGGTGGTTCTGGTTCGGGCACCGGCAACGAAGGCCCGTCGAAGCTGACCAATGACGCGATGGAAATCGCAGTTGAATCTGATGAGGCGATCCGCGGCGTTCCGAAGGTATCGATAGTCTGCTCGAATATCGGCTTCCATCAGCGCAAATCGAATGTTGATCTTTCGCATGTGACGGACGAGCATGGCGCAGACGTTGTGTATGGCCTGAGCCAGTACATCACCAACCGCACGGGTGTCGATGCCGATACTGGCAACGAGGCTCCGGACAACGTTTGGATGAACTGCGGCAAGAATGAGCAGTACACGCCAATGGAAGCATCCTCGCTTTCACGTCCTGGCAACAACTGGGTCTACTCATGGCGCAACCCGTCTGCCGAGAGCGCGCAGTTGAAAGACGGCAAACTCGTAGTAGTCGTCTGGGGTAGCGACGAATCGACCTACCAGGGACCTGACGGTGAGCGTGACAACTGGGGCTCTGCAAGTGCAACGTTCTCGCTTGACACGACGCTCTACAGCCCGTTGACGCCAAGGGGCGGTGAAGTGCAGCCGAGCGAATCGTCAATATCCGAGTCGCGCCCGTTCATACTGCTCGACTTTGCTGGTGAATCGACATCGGTTGAGCTGACTACTCTTGACGTAAATGGCGAGTCGGTACTTGGTTCGATCGACACCACGGGTGTGAACCGCTACCTGTACTGGCCGGAAGACCTTGGTTACGGTAGCCACTCGGTTGCATTTGGTGCCCAGGATGCGGCGGGCAACAACATCACCGACGGCGGGACGAAGTTCTCGTTCAATGTGACGGCACGCGATCCGTTCGTTCTCGACATCATTGCGGGTTGGAACGCAGTATCGTTCCCGGCCGACCCGGTGGATGGCGCACTTGACAGCGTCTTCACGGAATCGGCGGTAGATCGTGTAGTTGGTTGGGATCCGACCAGCGACACTGGTCCGTGGAGCATCGCATCCCGTATCGACGGTGTATGGACGACGAGCGACGACTTTGCGCCGTTGACTAACCTAGAAGCCCGCTACGGCTACTGGGTGCACGCCTCGGCGTTTGTGAAGCAAGCAGTAGTGCTTGAAGGTCCGATCGACCGTGCGAGCGCCGGCTACCCGTCTGCAAGGTCGATAGCGACCGTATCCGGTTGGAACTTCGTCGGCGTAGTCGACCAAGACGGCGACCAGACCGAAGGCAACTGGGGTCAGGAGCTGAAGGACAGCGAAGGCAACGTAGTAAGTGCCGGCACCTACATGCCCAACTACGTCCGCGCCTACACGTGGGATCCGATAGCACACGGCTACCAGAAGCTAGAAAGCGGCGAATCGATGACCATCGGCGACGGCGTCTGGGTCTACTTCGGCAAGTCCGCGCTAGCACCATAAAAAGCAAGCGCAAGAGCCAAAAACCCTACCCCTCTCCCGTCCATCAGACGATGGGAGAGGGGTATTTTTTTTGTACGCGGTGTTTCTGCTTTCGATGAGGGATGCTGTTGTTGGCGATCCCGCGCCCCGCACCTCACCGGGCCCTCACCCCTAGCCCCTCTCCCGCATCACTGCGGGAGAGGGGAACTTATCCATGCGGTTCATTCGTACAGGGAACGTACTTGTTCATGATGTGCAATGGCGATGATGTTCATGTTGCGAGATACGATGCTGCTGATACCGGATCAACGACCATGCATGTTCACCATACGAATGAAACGTATGGATAAGTTCCCCTCTCCCGCAGTGATGCTGGAGAGGGCTAGGGGTGAGGGCGATCGGGGGACAAAGGGGCAGTGCCCCGGCATGGCTGCTGTATGCTTTGAGTTGCGGTTGCGCTTTCGGGTTGCGGTTTGGGTGTAAGTTGTGGTTGTGATGTCAGGATGTTGCATTAACTCTGTTAGAAAATGGATTGACATGTCGCGCGCGGTGGCATATATTCGGTATCATATAGATTTCAGGGCGTGCGCATAGCCTGCGTGTTTTGTTGCGCGTCTTTGAGAATGCTATGGAAGATCCGGGCAAGACCGCTTCAGGCGTCGATGAAGTTAGGCATGTGAATATGCCTTTATCGATGCTATATGTGTCGGGTATCGAACCGGTAGAGAGTATGGATACAGGAGGACTGCAGCTGTGCAGCTTTCATTGAGAATCTTGACGGCTCTGGCCGTGTTGATGCTGTTTGTAGCGGTGTTGGTGTTTCGGGTAGGAGATAGTGGCGACGGTGTCGATGCGGCAACTGGGACGATCGACGTGCTGAATGTCGGCACTTGCTATACCACGGACGACTCGGTGTTCAGCGTCGGCGACTGTAAAGACGGCGACGGCAACAATAGTTACGACGTCCTTGGTCAGGGCATCGCAGAGACAAGCACCGTCGTTGCTACGTATTCGTATGACCCAAAGACGGCTGGTGATGCTCCACGTGGCATTCTCAGAAATTCCGACATGATAAAGGTCAGCATCAAAGACAGCGGCCGCGACCGACGCACGCCAGTAGTGCTGAAGGTTGGTAGCGCTGGATCGAACACACTCACCGCAGATCAGCTTAGGGCAATCGGCAACTACGAGACCGGCAGCATGCCTGGTCAGATCATGATGGATGGTTCCGGCGGCGGCACGATAGTTGGCAGCATGTACTGGACAGGCACTGGCGAGGACACCGGCTTTGACAATGTGATGGAACACGGGGCCGGTCTGCTGGAGTTGCGGATATCGAAGTCCGACGACGACGAGTCGTATCGCCCGATGCACGCTGACGTCGATGGTGGCGCTGTCATCAAGTTCTACGGAACCGCAGGCACAGACGGCGCATTCAGGGAACTTGGCAGATCACATTTGAGGCCTGACGAAGACACGGGCGAAGGTGACATAGCTAACGTTGCGCCCTGGCTGAATGTGCAGGTGCACGACCGAAACATCGACCTGCAATACATCGTCTACAACACCAGCGAAATAGAGGTTCTGGCAGGTGGACTGAAGTCTGGTGATTACACCGAAACTAACGGTAATCCTACAGCGATGGAGAGGCCGCAGTACACCAACGATGAGGGTGGCGCGACAGCAAATTCGACCGCCGACGATGTGGCACTAGTGGTTAACGCCCAGTCGGACGGTATAGCTCGCTCGCAAAACCTGTGGTTGAAAGAGACTGGACGCTTCACGGGTGTCTACGAAGGCTACCTGATGCTGACGGATGCCAACGGCAACGGCGGCGGCACAAACTGGGGCGTGGCAACTGGCAGAGGCACCAGAGGCACAGATGATGACGGAATGGACGGTGCGGCAGTGCTTGGCGTCGAGAGCGGCCCGGTTGTCATCAACTACCGCGACACTGATGGTCAGATGCGCACTATGAGCATCTCGATCGACACGGTTCCGCCGTCAGTCCAGATCGACACTCCGGTTCACAAGTCAAAGGGCCGCGACACTACGCCTAACTTCTCCGGTTCATTCTCCGACACCGATTCGGGTCTGCGTGAAGACTCATTCCGACTTTACGTTGATGAAACAAACGACATGGAAGAGAACGGCGTCAGTGGAACTCCGGCACTGGATCTGACCGTTGACGATATGGCCGACGATTCGGGTTATGTTGCAAATCCGGGTGCTACCAGCAAATACAAGGCCGTTAACGAATACATGGGCTACATGACCAAGAGTCAATTCGGTGTAATCGGACATGAGATTGCGTTCGATCTTGCCGGTCGAGACGGCGACCTTGGACGGAACGGCGTCGTTGAAGGCGATGCTTATGACGATGGCGCATCTTCCGGCACGTTCAACGACTCAGAGCGCATACGTATCTTGGACGACTCCGGGAATGAAGTTTCGGAATACAACAACCAGATCGACTTCCAGGCATTGGTTTCGGACGTTGCGGGTAACATCGGACTGTCCGACAGCAACGATGCTGGTCCGCGTCTGATCAACAACTACAACAGGACGGTGGATGAAGGCCGCAACACTGGCCGCTACAACGGTCTTGGTTGGTATTCACGGCACATATTCTCGCTCGACGAGAAGCCGCCGGCAGCGCAGGAAGACCAGACCGTTACCGGTTTCTACGGCGAAGACAGCAGTGGCAACCCGGTAGTTAACCGCTCCGGCATCCTGGTGTCGTTCGACGCCGCAATTGATCCCGATTCCGTCGCAACCGACACCTTCGAGATCATGCTTGACGACGACTCGATGGCAACCATTACGGACGTGACTGTGGCGGGTGCGGAAGTCTACCTGATGCTTGCGGAAGAGTTGGCATCTGACGCTACTCCGAAGGTTGCAGTAGCACCTGGCAAGGCGATTATCGACCCGGCATTCAACCGCACGACGAGCGGCAACTGGAGCCCGTTCGACGCTAAAGACGGTATTGCGCCGAAGTTGACGATTACGCTCAGCGGCGGCTCTGGCATGGGCGAAGGCTCAGAAGGTCCGAGCGGTTTGACCAAGGACGCCATCACGATCATGGTTGATGCGGACGAAGAGATTCAGACCACACCGTCGATAACGGTTGTGTGCTCGAACATCGCCTGGGGCGACGACAGCGTTCTATCGGACTTCACCGGTGCACGCAGTGGCCCGCTGGACAAGTTCACTCCTGACTTTGGCAATTCACCGTCAGAGTTCATGTGCGGCAGCGATGACACGATGATCTCTCCGCAACAAGTGCAGTCGTTCTCACGTCCGGGCTTGCAGTGGGAGTACCAGTGGCGCAACTTCGACGATGCCAAGGCATTGCCGGATGGTAATCTGACGGTTGTCGCGTATGCACGCGACCGCAAGACGTTCAACAACTTGAGCGGCGACTCGACCTACAACTGGGGCGTTACAACTGCGGCATTCAAGTACGACACGACCGCACCGACGCTTGATGCGACCCCTGCTGACGGCTCGACAACGACTGAGGTTCGCCCCTTCGTTCTGCTGAACTACGATGATGCATCGACGGTTTCGATCGACACGTTGCAAGTTGACAGTGCGGAGCAAGAAGCATCCGTGCTTGGTTCGCACCGCTTCCTGTACTGGCCGGAGAGCCTGTCGCTCGGTTCGCACTCCGTCTCGGTTAAGGCGATGGATGCTGCGGGCAACAGCTCGTCCGATGCATACAGCTTCAAGGTTGCGGCACGCAAGACGTTCAACATCAAGTTGATCGCTGGTTGGAACGCCGTATCGGTACCGGCCAACCCGGTAGACCCGATGATTGAATCGGTCTTCACCGACCCGGTAATCGACATGGTTGCTTCATGGGATGGTTCTGATCCTGAGAAGCCGTGGAGCATCGCCTCGAAGGTAGACGGTGAATGGGACACGCACAGCGACTTTGCGACGCTGACGAAGATCAGCGCCAAGTATGGCTACTGGGTGCACACGCATGGCTTTACGACCCAGCCAGTGGCACTAGTGGGCAAGATCAACCGTGAAGCTGCGGACGTAGTTCCTGCGGATCTGATCCAGATCCCGACATCGCCCGGTTGGAACTTCGTTGGTGTAATCGACCAGGAAGGCGACCAGACGCAGGATCACTTTGGTGAGGCGCTTGAGAACGGCGCTAACATCAGTGCCAGAGAATACCTGGGCAGCTACGTGCGAGCCTACACCTGGGATCCAGTGCGCAGCCGCTTCCAGGTCCTAGACGGCGACTCCGACCTGATGATCGGCGACGGCATCTGGGTCTACTACGGTAGCGGAATAGCCCCGTAAAGACGCACAGAGCGCATTTCTAGCCCCTCTCCCATCCCAGAGGATGAGAGAGAGGGCTAAACGCCCCCACGTTAGCGTGGGGGCGTTTTTGGTTGGTGGCGATGAAACGTGTTGAGAATGAACGACGTTGTCGTTCCCGCGCCCCGCACCTCACCAGGCCCTCACCCCTAGCCCCTCTCCCGCATCACTGCGGGAGAGGGGAACTTCTCGTGATGTTCATGATTAGAGTGAGGGTCATTGTTGTTGATCCGGTGTCAGCAGCATCGTATCTCGCAACATGAACATCATCGCCATTGAGGATCATGAACAAGTACGTTCCCTGTACGAATGAACCGCATGGATAAGTTCCCCTCTCCCGCAGTGATGCGGGAGAGGGGCTAGGGGTGAGGGCAATAGGGGGACAAAGGGCCGCCGCCCCGGCATGGCCATGTGGCCCGCTATATGCTTTGGGTTGCGGTTGCGGTTTGGGTGTAATGTCAGGATGTTGCATTAACTCTGTTAGAAAATGGATTGACATGTCGCGCGCGGTGGCATATATTCGGTATCATATAGATTTCAGGGCGTGCGCATAGCCTGCGTGTTTTGTTGCGCGTCTTTGAGAATGCTATGGAAGATCCGGGCAAGACCGCTTCAGGCGTCGATGAAGTTAGGCATGTGAATATGCCTTTATCGATGCTATATGTGTCGGGTATCGAACCGGTAGAGAGTATGGATACAGGAGGACTGCAGCTGTGCAGCTTTCATTGAGAATCTTGACGGCTCTGGCCGTGTTGATGCTGTTTGTAGCGGTGTTGGTGTTTCGGGTAGGAGATAGTGGCGACGGTGTCGATGCGGCAACTGGGACGATCGACGTGCTGAATGTCGGCACTTGCTATACCACGGACGACTCGGTGTTCAGCGTCGGCGACTGTAAAGACGGCGATGGCGGCGCATACAGCGTAGCCGGACGGACAGCGATAACCGAGTCGGAAATGGTGTATGCCACCTACGCACTTGACCCGAAGACGTCAGGCTACACACCGCGTGGCATCCTGAAGTATGCAGATCACATCATGGTCAGCATCGAGGACAAAGGGCGAGACACACGAGTACACAGGTTGTTCGGTGTCGGAACCACTTCAATCTCGGATGGAGACTTGGCCATAATCCAAGGCGATATTTCAGACGTAACTCTGACTGCAGGTTCGAGTTTTGTTGCTGACCGAATGATCCTCAACTCTGGTGCGTATGAGTTCAGACTGGATGGCGGAGATGCAAACGATCATCCGATGGCTCCGCGAGGCGATGGCAAGGTCTATTGGTACGGGAAGCGCGGCGTGTCTGGTGCTTCCGATTGTGACACCGGCACCGCTTCTTTTGGCAATATCAACGAGAGCTCAGACGGCGGAGGCATCGAGTTGGACGAGGACTTGAGCACTGGAGAAGGCGAGGCTCTGGCGCCGTGGATGCGGGTCATCGCTTCGGTTCCTGAAGGCCAGTGTTTCGAAGTTGAGTACATCTACTACCAGACCAGCCCGAAGGACGTGATTGACGGGAACGATGTTGACATCGTTCTTAACGCCGGTTCTGACGGCGATGTTCCTACACGCAACCTCGTATTGAAAGAGACTGGCTTCTTCACCGGTCGTTTCGAAGGTTACCTGATGTTGACCGATGCGAATGGCGACGGCAGGGAATACGACCCGAGGAAATACGACCCGAATGAGTTTGCTCCTGCAGATGCTGCACCAAACGACTGGGGCATGGCGATTGAGCATGCCACTGATGGCACAATGGATGGTGCCGCCGTCCTTGGTGTTGAGAGTGGACCGGTTACGATCACTTACAAGAACTCGGTTGATGACACGAAGACGATGAGTATCGGCATCGACACGGTTCCGCCGAGCATTTCGATTGCATCGCCTGCTAACGGTACGGTTAGCAAGGACGATTCGCCAGACATCTACGGTACCTTTGCGGACGACATGGGTCTGCGTGAAGGATCGTTCGGGGTCTACGTCGATAACAACAACGACGGCGCTGACGACGATCCGATCTGGGATCTGGGTGTTAACGACGATACCAACACCGCACACGGCTATGTTGTGCCGGTAGATGGTCCTAATGGCACAGTCGCATTGCGCGGCGAGTACGACGGCTTCCGAGTGATGGAAACCTTCGGAGTCATTCCGAGTAGCGACGTCTACATCGACACCAGCGACCGCGACGGTACGCCTAGCTCCGCTAACCCAGGCGACGGCGACAATGCTGACGACTACAAGATCGCGGCGGCTGAGGACTTCGAAGACGGCGACTTGACGGGCGAGTTCGACGATGTTGTACGCATCGACTTCCTGCCCGACGATTTCGGTGGTTACTACAACGACCGCTACAACAACACGATCGACTACCAGGGTGTTGTGCTGGACGTAGCCGGTAACTTCGGCTTCTCCGACAGCGACCCTTCAGGTCCAACCTTCATCCACGACTATGGCACGGCGAAAAGCCGGAACGGCGGCCGCAACGAGTCGAATTACAACGTTCTCGGTGTCTACTCACGACACGTCTACCGTCTCGACGATGTGCGGCCTTACTTCAAGCCTGCGGAGTCGGCGACTGGTTTCTTCACGGATGAGAACGGCGACGTGATGGCCAGCAACTCTGGCTTGAAGGTTATGTTCGACAACGACGTAGCTGCCGACTCGATCGGTGTTGAGACGTTCGCAGTGCAACTTGACGATGGCACAAACGCCACGATTATGGACGTTGATGTTGACGGTAGCGCGGTCTACATCATGCTTGAAGAGACGCTCGATCCTGACGCTACACCCAAGATTCGGGTAGCCGAGGGTGAGGCGGTCGTTGACCTTGCCGGCAACGAGGCGACATGGCGTCGCATCACCAACGACGCATTCGTCGAGGTGCGAGACGGTTTCGACCTTAACGACGGCATCCTGCCGACCTTCACGATCACGCTGAGCAACGGTACTGGACTGAACGCCGAGACCGCGGGCGAGAGTTCGAGTGAATTGACCAAGAACCGCATGACGATCCACATCTCTGCAGATGAAGAGATTGCTGGTGCGCCAGAGTTCTCAGTTGTCTGTTCTGGCCTGGCTTGGGGCGACGATGGAGACAAGGAGTTTGGCGATCTTGCGGGTGAGCTCTCTGGCAACAGGTCGTCAACCCCGATGGTGCCGAAGAAGATGACGGATGATGATGGCAATGTCACATCCGCGGCTCCGATGTGTGGTGGCAGCGAGTTTGTGATCCCGGTTACATCGGCATTGAGCCGCAGTGGTGAAAACTGGGAATACGTATGGTCCAACCTCTCCGGCGAATCGAACCTGTCGGACGGCAACCTGTCCGTAGTCGTCTGGGGACGCGACCGCAACTCGTTCAAGAGCGGCGGCGTAGACATGCGCAACTGGTCGTCCTCGACTGCCAGCTTCGTGCTTGACCGCGACCTGATGGCGGCCTGGGAAGATGGCAGCGGAAGCGAATTGGTACCTGCACCTAGCGAAGTAGTTTTCGAAGAGCGCCCGTTCGTATTGCTTGACTTCGGCGACGAAGGCACTACGGTCGACGTGAGCAAGTTCACCGTTGACGGCGTAGACTTCACGTCCGATCTGCAGGCGCTTGATGGCAATGAGTTTGTGTGGTGGCCAGAGCCGCTGGCAATCGGCAGCTACGACGTCTACGTTGAAGCTAACGACGCTGCGAACAACTCTGATGAGCACAGCTACTCATTCAGCGTGCAGCCACGCCAGCCGTTCGTTCTCGACCTGCTTGCTGGTTGGAACGCCGTCTCGCTACCTGCAAACCCGGTAGACCGTGCACTGCACGCCGTCTTTACCGAGGCTGAGGTAGACCAGGTGATTAGTTGGGACGTAACCGACCCGGTGAGCCCGTGGCGCATGGCGACGCGTGTTGACGGTGTTTGGACGACGAGCGATATGTATGCGACGTTGAACGATGTTGAAGCTCGCTACGGCTACTGGGTGCACGCGACTGGTTTCGTGCGCCAGCCGGTACCGCTTTCAGGTAAGGGCGACCGCTCAACAGACGGTCAGCCGAGCCCGGCGGACATCCCGACTGACGAGGGCTGGAACTTCGTTGGTGTTGTAGACGTAGACGGCGATCAGACGCAGAACGACGCTGGTTCGACGTTGCAGAACGACCAGAACGAGCCGATC
This sequence comes from Dehalococcoidia bacterium, assembly GCA_965200065.1. GTDB lineage: Bacteria > Chloroflexota > Dehalococcoidia > Lucifugimonadales > Lucifugimonadaceae > Bin127. Next base: position 268,254 of record CBDATF010000001.1, read on the forward strand.
ACAGCCGGCGAGTATCTCGGCAAATACACCCGTGCGTACACGTGGAGCCACGTAGACAACACTTGGGAACTGTTGCGATCCGACGAAGGCCTCGAAATCGGCACCGGCATCTGGGTCTTCTACACCAACGGCACGGATATCGCACCGTAAGGCAGCGATAAGGCTGATATCTAACCCCTCTCCCATCTTGGCGATGGGAGAGGGGATTTTCTTTTTGTTGAGGGGTCAGGGGTGAGGGCGAAATAGAGGGGTAAGGGCGAGATATTCGTATACTTGTTTTCAGTTATGGATATTCAGTTGCAGGCGGATGCGCGCGAGTTGCGGGAGCGTATCGTGCAGATTGTGGGGCATCTTTGACCTGGCAGAGAAGCGGGTTAAGATTGCCGATTTAGAGCGTCAGGCAGCCGCTCCTGGCTTCTGGTCGAATCATAAGCAGGCACAGTCCCATATGCAGTCTCTGACAGCGCTTAAAGGCAATGTGGAGACGTGGGAAGGCATGCAACGAAGCGTTGATGAGTTGATCGAACTCATCGAGTTGGCAAGCATGGAAGCGGATGCGTCGATGCTGGAAGTTCTGGCGATTGATGCTGCGAAACTGCGGACTGAGTTGCAGGAGCGTGAGTTTCTGTTGCAATTGAATGGTGAGCATGATGCCCGTCCGGCGATTGTGTCCGTGAAGCAGGGCGCGGGCGGAGTAGACGCTCAAGACTGGTCGGAGATGCTGCTTCGGATGTACATTCGATGGAGCGAGGATGGTGGCTACGATTCGGAGGTTCTAGACTTTACGCCGGGCGAAGAGGCGGGACTTAAGTCGGCCGCGGTGCGCATCGCGGGCAATCATGCGTATGGCTATCTCAAGTCCGAGCGCGGCGTGCATCGCTTGGTGAGATTGTCGCCATTCGACTCGGGGCATCGCCGTCATACCAGTTTTGCACTGGTGGAGGTATATCCAGAGCCGGACGATGCCGATGATGTCGAGATTGATCCCTCTGAAGTGCGTATGGAGGCATTTCGAGCGAGTGGGCATGGCGGTCAGAGCGTGCAGAAGAACTCCACCGCAGTGCGTTTGACGCACGAGCCGTCTGGGATAGTGGTATCGGTTCAGAATGAGCGTTCGCAGGCGCAGAATCGGCAGGTAGCGATGAAGATACTTCATGCGCGTCTGACAGACTTGGAGAATCAACGACGTGCCGAAGAGCAGGCCCGGTTGAAAGGCGACCATGTATCGGCCGAGTTCGGGCGACAGGTGAGAAGCTACGTCCTGCATCCGTATCAGATGGTTAAGGATCACCGTACGGATCACGAAGTATCCGATGCGCGCGGCGTGCTTGAGGGTGACCTGGATGGTTTTCTCAAGGCCTATCTGCGTTCGACGATTGGGGGATGATATCTCAGTTTTGATGCAATCCGCGCGGCGTATAGACGTCGTATCTACATATAGCAACTATTACCTGATTAAGCGCTCTGTATAGAGTTGGAAAGCAAGAGAGACACTGGAGACGATAGATAGATGATCAAGATACGTTCTGCGAGCACGTTGTTGTTGCTGTTGATGGGAGCGGTATCGCTCTTTGTACTGGCTTGTTCGAGTCCGGAGGAACCGACTGCGACGCCGATGCCGGCGCCAGAGCCGACGGCTACGATGACGCCGACGCCAGTGTCGGAAGCGCCGCCAGAGCGTGCGGAACGTCCGACGCCAGCGGGTCAGGCCCAAGTAGCGCCGGAGCTGTTGCAGACGCCGGAGCGCACCGACGACAGCGTACCGACCGGCGGCGTATTCCGTCGTTTATGGTCCGACCCGCCGACACTGGACCCGGCCTTGGTGACGGACGGCACTTCGTACGGCATCGTTATCGAACTGTTCGGCGGTCTGGTGAAGTTAACTGGCGAATCGGAAGACCCCATTGCGATGGACCTGGCGAAGAGCTACACGGTGAGCAACGACGGCAAGACGTATCGCTTCGTGTTGCGTGACGATCTGAAGTTCAGCGACGGCTCACCATTGACGGCTACGGATGTCAAGTGGTCGTGGGAGCGCGCCGCACTGCCCGAGACTGAGTCGCCAATTGTGGATGAATTCCTGGGCGACATTCTTGGTATGCCGGCGATTATCGAGGGTGAAGCGACGACTGCTGATGGTATCGAGGTGATTGACGACCAGACGATACAGGTGACTATCGATGCGCCGAAGCCGTATTTCATCGCCAAGCTGACCTATCCGATAGCGTTCGTGCTTAAAGCTGACAACGTGGTATCTGGCGGCGACAACTGGACGGATGAGCCGGTAGGGACTGGGCCGTTCGTGCTCAAGAGCTACAGCATCGGTGAGCGGATGGTTTTGTCGAAGAACCCCGAATACTGGGGCGATGCGGCCTATCTGGATGAGGTTCAGCTGCTGTTGGCTGGCGGCTCAGCGATGGCGATGTATGAGAACGACGAGATCGATATCACCGGCATCTCGCTTACCGATCTGGAACGGGTGACGGATCCCAATGAGGAGATATCGAAAGACGTGGTCGAAGTTCCACCATCGTTCCGAACCAGTTACGTCGGCTTCAACGTTGATGAGCCGCCATTTGACGATGTGCATTTCCGACGTGCACTCAACTTTGCCGTTGATAAGCAGCTTGTTGCCAACGCCGTCTTCTCCGACTTGGTGCGCCCCGCGACGGGTGTGATACCGCCCGGCTTCGTCGGCTTCAACCCGGACCTTGAAGGGCTCAACTTTGACGTGGATCGGGCTAAGGAAGAGTTGGCCATGTCGCAGTATGCCGATCCATCGACACGTCCGCGCATCGTCATCACGTTGCCTGGCACTGGCGGATCGCCGAGTCTGACGACTGAGGTTATCGCCGATATGTGGAAGCGCAATTTGGACGTTGATGTAGAGATACAGCAGGTTGAGTGGGCGACGTTCCTGCAGGACCTGCACCGCAATCGTCTGCAAGCATTCTCGCTGGCCTGGCAGGCCGACTACCCGGACCCGCACACCTTCGTCGATGTCTTGTTCCGGACTGGCAGTTCCATCAACAACACCAACTACTCCAATGCGGAAGTTGATGAATTGCTGGAAAAGGCAAATGTGGAGGCCGACCCGGTGGAGCGCATCAAGCTCTATCAGGAGGCGGAGAGGATAATCGTTGAAGATGCGGCGTGGTTGCCGCTCTGGTGGGGCGTAGAGGGCAAAGTGCTGGTGAAGCAGCGCATCGGCGGTCTGCAGTTCCCGCCGCTCTCCGTGCCTATCTACCAGCACGTATATATAGACGGTTAGGACGGCACCGGTATTAGCCACAAGTAAGTGCAGATGAACCATCCCAGAGTATTTGTGAGACAGTTGCTGATCGTCGGAGTATTGCCGGCGTTATTGATGCTTGGGCTTGCGTGTACGAGTTCGGAAGAGCCGACCGTTGCACCATCGCCCGTGCCGTCGCCGACTGCGGTGCCGCCGACTGTGACGGTTGCCGCGCCGACGGCTACACCGACCTCGACGTCGAGTGCGCTGGCGACGGTGGCGGCGACTGCTACCGCGACAGCTGTAGTTGCACCGACGGCTACTCCGACGGTAGCGGCGATGACGGAAGCCGAGCCGCAGCAGGAAACCGAAGCGCGGCGGGGCGATTCTCGCCGTGGCGGTGTGTTGCGTATGCTGGGCGTCGATCCGCCAACATTGGATCCGGCGCTCGTAACGGACGGCGACTCCTACGAGATCGTGATTGAGCTGTTCGGCGGACTGTTTCGGGTGACGGATGACCCGAATCAACCGATTGTGCTGGACCTTGCCGAGAGCTACGCCATCAGTTCGGACGGCACTGTATACCGCTTTGTGCTACGCGACGACCTTGTGTTCAGCGATGGCAGCCCGCTTACGGCGTTCGACGTTAAGTGGTCGTGGGAACGCGCCGCATCACCCAAAACTGGTTCGCCTATCGTGAAGGAATTCTTGGGCGATATAGTTGGCATCCCCGAGATGATCGAAGGCAACGCGAATGAGGCGGCCGGCATCGTGGTGGTTGATGACCGCACCTTGGAAGTCACAATCGATGCTCCTAAGCCCTACTTCATCGCCAAGCTGGCCTATCCCATCACCTTTGTCGTCAGCCGCGAATACATCGAATCGGAGGGTGAAAATTGGACTGATGATCCGGTAGGCACGGGCCCCTTTGTGTTGCAGTCGTATGAGATTGGCGTGAGTATGGTTTTGGCGCGCAACGAGAACTATTGGGGCGAGCAGGCGCATCTGGATGAGGTGCACTTCAACCTGGTTGGCGGCTCGCCGATGGCGATGTATGAGAACGACGAGATCGACGTTAGCGGTATTCCGCAAGCCGCTTTTGAACGTATTACCGATCCGATGGAAGAGATATCGAAAGAGGTCGTTGATGTTCCGGCGTCATTCAGGACCAGTTACATCGGTTTCAATGTCGATGAGCCGCCGTTTGACGACGTGCACTTCAGGCGGGCGCTGAACCACGCTATAAACAAGGAACTGATCGCTGATGTTGTTCTCGGCAACCGTGTCAAACCGGCATATGGCCCAACGCCTCCGGGATTTGTGGGGTTTAATGCCGATCTTGAAGGGTTGCAATTCGACCCGGATAAGGCGGTTGAAGAGTTGAATATGTCGGCATACGCCGATCCTGAGGCGCGCCCGCGCATCGTCCTGACGGTATCTGGCACTGGTGGGTCGCCGCCGATTGCGCTGCAGGCGGTAGCCGACATGTGGGCGCGTACACTGGAAGTGACGATCGAGTTTCAGGAGCTTGAGTGGGCGACATTCCTGCAAGAACTTGATAACCATCGTCTGCAGGCCTTCTCGCTCGCCTGGTCTCCCGATTATCCAGACCCGCACACCTTTATCGATGTATTGTTCCGAAGTGATAGCACGATTAATTCATCTAAATACTCGAATGCTGAGGTAGATGCGCTACTTGATGAAGCGACGACGGAGCCGGACCCTGCGCGCCGCATTTCGCTCTATCAGCAGGCCGAGCAGATAATCGTCAACGATGCCGTCTGGGTGCCGATGTGGTGGGGAACCGAGGGCAAGATACTGGTTAAGCCGCAGGTTAAGGACTTCCGCTTGCCGGCATTTGGTGGCTATGCTCTGCGCGAAGTGTGGATCGAGCCGGAGATCGATTTCTAGTTTCGGGCAATTCTCTGATTCACATCAACTGTCTGATGTTCAACTTGTGAGATATCGCGTCGGATAGTAGCATTTTAGCGCGATGCTGATCTATATCTCACGACGTTTGGCCTGGGCGCCGGTTCTGCTGTTTTTAGCCGGACTCTTCATCTTCTGGCTGGGTTCGATCGCGCCGGGCGACCCGGTGGAGCTCATCGCCGGGCAACGTGCGGACCCGGAGGCTATCGCACGCATCCGCGAACGGCTCGGTCTCGATCAGCCATTTATCTTTCGCTACCTCAACTACATCGCCGATGCTCTAAGAGGCGATTTTGGCGAGAGCTATCGATACCGTGGCCGAGACGTCATTGAACTGCTGGCGCCCAAGCTGCGCGTATCTCTGGAGCTTAACATCGTGTCGTACGTCGTGACGCTTGCCATCGGACTGCCGCTGGGTTTCTGGGCTGCGATGCGTCAGGGCACGTGGAAGGATCCGACACTTACGACCTTCATGTTGCTTGTCTATGCGCTGCCGGTATTCTTCACGGCACCATTTCTGATACTGGTATTCGCCGTCTGGTTGGATTGGATACCTGCTTCAGGTTGGTCCGGCATGTTCTCGAGACAGGCGGTGCTGCCGGCGTTTACGATCGGATTGCCGGGCGCGTTCGTCTTCATGCGTTACATGCGCGCATCGACGCTGGATGTGCTGGGGCAGGAGTATGTGCGTACTGCGCATGGCAAGGGTATGGGGCATATGACGGTAAACCGTCGCCACATCGCCCGTAACGCACTGATACCGATATTGACGATACTCGGCTTCTCGCTGGCCGGGATGTTTGGCGGATCGCTGATAGTTGAACTGATATACGGCATTCCGGGCGTATCGCGCCTCGCATTAGAGGCCGTGTTCCAACGCGACTATCCCATTCTCATGGCATTGACGCTTCTCGGCGCGATGATGCTGGTGTTGGCCAATCTTGTTGTTGACATCTTGTACACCGTGATCGATCCGCGGATCAGACTGCGAGTATGAGATGACGCAACGGGAACGCATCGAGTCGGCGAAACCAGACTCGGAGAATCTGATTGAGATTGATGCGCCGGACGGGCTGTTTCGGAATGCATGGAATCAGCTCAAGAAGCGTAAGCTTGCCGTTGCTGCTGCGACGATTCTGATCATTCTCTACACCATCGGTATCTTCGCCCCGATCGTGGCTACTCACGACTATACGGAGACGAATCTGGCGAAACCGGCGGCGGCGCCGGACAGTGAAAACTGGTTGGGAACCGACCGCTTGGGGCGCGACATCTTCTCGAGAGTTGTATGGGGCATTCAGACAACGGTGATTTTGACCGTCATCACGATCCTGACGGCGAGCGTGTTCCTGGGTTTGGCATTGGGCATGGCGGCCGGATATATGCGCGGCATCGCCGATGTCATCATCACTCGCACTGGTGAGGTAGTAGCCGTATATCCGGAGTTTTTGTTGGTGCTTATCATCGCCGCGACGGTGCGTCCGAAGATCAAAGAGTTTGGCTATTGGATCGAAGACAACACCTTCATAAGCGGCGTCATATCCTCCGGCGCCATCGACTACATCGTGTTGGGCATCGCCTTTTTGCCGCTCTCATGGTTCGGATCGATGCGTCTCATACGCGGTCAGACTCTAGCGATACGCGATGCGCCATACGTCGATGCGGCGCGTTCAATGGGTGTCGGGACGCCGACGATACTGTTGCGTCATATTCTGCCGAACGTTATTACTCCGCTCATCGTGAGCGTCAGTTTCGGCATGGGCGCAGTTGCACTTGGCGAGGTGGTGGCCAGTTTCTTCGGCATCGGCGTCCAGCCGCCACGTCCCAGTCTGGGCGTGATGATCGGAGATGTGACGGCCCGCACTGGCAGCGCGGCGGTGGAAACGTTGCGGAGCCATCCGGAACAGCTGCTGTCGCCGATTGTGGTAGTTTGGCTGATGATATTCTGCTGGAACATACTTGGCGACGCGTTGAACGATATTCTCAATCCACGCGCCCGCTGAATGAAGCGGAGATACCCAAATGAATCAGAAACTCAAAGTCGGTCTGGCGTGCAACGCCCCCTATATGGAACGCGGAGTGAAGAGTGGCGAGATTGAACGTCTCAAGGAGTTTGCCACGTTTGAATGGCGGGAGTTCGACGAGATGTCTGACTGGTATTCGCCGCCAGTTTCGTCTCCCGAAGTAATCTCCGAGTTCGTCGAGTTTGCGGCCGGAGTGGATGCAATGGTTGTCTGCCACGGTTCGCCACGGGTGACGGGCGAGATACTCGATGCGGCGCCGGGACTGCGCTTCGTCGGTGAACTTGAAGGCGATCGTTTCGCACAGCGTGTCGATGTTGCGGCGTGTGCTGAGCGCGGCGTCAAGGCCGTGGACACCACTCACGCCTCGAGCTTGCCAGTATCCGAGTGGGCGCTGGCGATGATGATGATGGGTCTGAAGAAGGTAGGCGCGCACTACCGTCGCATGATCACCGATCAGGAGTGGGGCACTGGCTACCAGCGCGCTCACGAGCCTGATTTCCAGATGATGGGCGACCTGACCGGACGTACGGTTGGACTTATCGGCGGTGGCAACATCGCCCGTCGCCTTATCGAGTTGCTGGTGCCGTTCCGAGTCGAGATTCTGTTACATGACCGTTATCTGCCGCGCGAGTTGGCATCGGCGCTCAACTTCACGATGACGTCGCTGAAGAACGTTATGAGTATGCCGGACGTCGTTGTATGCCTCGTTCCGCATACGCCGGCTACGGAAGGGATGCTAGGGGCTGAAGAGCTGTCCTGGATCCGTCCTGGCGCTGTATTCGTCAACGTTTCACGCGGTCAGGTTGTGCAATCTGATGCTCTGATCGATCGGTTGCGCAAAGACGATATCTATGCCTGCCTGGACGTGTTTGACCCGGAACCGGTGCCGGTCGATTCGCCGATACGTGAGTTGTGGAACGTGTTTCTGACACCGCATATCGCCAGCACGACGGACGGCAGTGGCATATCGTTCTTTGGCGAGATGGTCGACGAGTTGCAACGTTTCCACCTTGGACACGATACGAAGCACGATCTGATGGTTCGCACACTGGCCAATCGGCGCGGCGAAGAGCCGGGCAATCTGGACGCCGTTCGATAGCCGTCTGCGATTTATCGACAACTAGAACGTGAACGCAGTTGCGTTCGATTATGGGTGTCCTGACACGCGAGGACGGCGTTATGTTGCTAACATGAAACGCGTGTATATCGAGTCAATCCAGTAGCGGGAACTCACGTGTCAAAGATCGATCCATATTCAAATACCTACTTTCAGTCTCGACGTTCTGCGGTCATGGCGCGTAACGGCGCCGTGGCGACCAGTCAGCCGTTAGCGGCCCAGGCGGGATTGCGGATTCTGCTTGACGGCGGAAACGCGGTTGATGCGGCGGTGGCGATGGCGGCGGCTTTGAATGTCGTTGAGCCGGGGTCCACGGGCATCGGCGGGGACATGTTTGCACTTATCTGGGATAAGCGCGAATGTCGTGTCGTCGCGCTCAATGGAAGCGGCCGCTCTGGTGCCGCGGCGAACCCAGCTGACGTTATCAAGGCGGGATACGATTCGATACCCAACGAGTTGGATGGTTGCGCCTTCTCAGTGAGCGTACCCGGCACGGTTCACGGCTGGGAGACGGCGTTGGCAAATTACGGCCGAATGTCGCTCTCAGAAGTGCTCAAACCGGCGATAGAGTACGCGATGAACGGCTATCCCGTATCGGAGGTTATCGCGCGCGGCTGGCAGGGATGCGAGACGAAGTTGCGCCATCGCCGATCGGGAGTCGAGATGCTGCCAGTCAACGGCCGCGCCCCGAAGTGTGGCGAGGTAGTATCTCTCCCGGAGCTTGGCGGCTCGTTGCAGACGATCGCGGAAGGCGGCAGCGAGGCTTACTACAAGGGTGATATCGGCAAGAAGATCGCGGCGTATGTGCAGCAAGAGGGCGGCTGGTTGACGGAAGATGACTTGACGTCGCATCATTCAGATTGGGATGAGGCGATACATACGAACTATCGCGGCGTCGAAGTGTGGGAGTGCCCGCCTAACGGACAGGGGATTGCGGCACTGATGGCGTTGAACATCGCCGAGGGATTCGATATCGCCGACATGGGTTCTCAATCTGCAGATGCGTATCATCACCTGATCGAATCGATGCGTCTCGGATATGAGGATGCATTGCAGTACGTTGCCGACCCACGAGTTGCGGAAGTGCCGATTGGGCCGCTGCTCTCGAAAGAGTATGGCGATAGACGCCGGGCGAGCATCGACTCGGCACGTGCCCACCCGAATGTGTCGTATGGCGACCCGATGGGCGGCGGCGATACGATCTACTGCACGGCGGTAGATGGCGACGGCAATGCCTGCTCTCTCATCAACAGTCTCTTTGCCGGTTTTGGATCAGGACTTGTAGTGCCCGGCACTGGGATCGCGTTGCAGAACCGCGGCTCGCTTTACTCGTTCGACTCGAACCATCCCAACTATCTTGAAGGTCGGAAGCGTCCGTATCAGACGATAATCCCGGCGATGGCGACGCGTGACGATGAGATGTGGTTGTCGTTCGGCGTTATGGGTGGTTTCCAGCAGCCGCAGGGACATCTGCAGGTAGTTTCCAACATGGTCGACTTCGGCATGGATTCGCAGAAGGCGTTAGATGCCTTGCGTTTTAGCATCGACGTGCTGGGCGACAGGTCTGTCAAAGTCGAGGAAGACCTGGATGCTTCAGTTGTCGATGATCTGCGCGCGCGCGGACACGATATCGCGGTGCAGCGCAGTTACGAGCGCGTTGGATTTGGCGGCGGACAGGTCGTATCACGCGATGCCGATACTGGCGTGCTATGTGCTGGCACGGAGCCACGTAAAGACGGCTCAGCTCTCGGCTGGTAAGGTTTACCCCACTTGCTGATACCCGCGTCGTCGTAGACGGTGCTCTATCGTCCGTAACGACGGATGATGCGGGGCGCCAAGAAAAGGCTTGCGAGCAGGGCGCCGATGAGCAGTGTTGAAGCCTCGAGCGGACCGTTGCCGTTGGAGTTGCAGAGGCCGGAGCCGCCGCTCTCTGTCGGCTCTTGATCCTCTTCTTCGGCTGACGGTGGCGGCATCTCTGGTTCCTCCGTCGCCGTCGCCCTTACGACCACTTCCACTTCCGGCTCCTCAGTCGGTACCGTTGTAGGCGTTGGGCTCGGGGTGGGTGACGGCTCTGGTGTCGGTTCATCGGCAGTATCGCCGACGGTGATGCCGCCTTCGACCGGCGTCAGGGTTAGTAGCTTGTATTCACTCGTCTCGGTCGCCTCGACTTCAGGTGTAGGGGTGGGAGTAAGCGGCACGTATGGATCGGCGCCGATTGTTGCGCGCCACTCGTTTTCGAGCTGTTGAACCGTCTTGCCGTATACGTTGCGGATGGCGATGTCGCCACTTCGCCCTTCCGCGATCGACGCCAATGTCTCTGCTATCTTGTCGCCGCCGTAATTCTCGATCAGATAATTGATGAAGCTGCGGCTTTGACCGTATGAAACGATGACCATGTTGGGTTCGCCAGGGAAGGTTTGCAGACGGGTGAACGGTATCAGACGATTGGTGTCGACGGCCCAATCGAGGTAGTAGACGTATGAAAGTCCTTTATCGAGGTTGCCGTATTCGGCGAGGCCTTCATTGAACCAGAGCGGCACTAAGGCGTTGCTGCCGCCGGCGGCTCGGCCGACCAGGATATGGGTCAGCTCATGCGTCAGTGTGCCGATATCCCGGCTTCCCGAAAGCACCAGCACAACGCTGTGGTCATAGAATGCCTGCCCTTCGGTTATGAGTTCGCGGCTTATGGTTGCACTGCGGGCACTCACGGCACCAATCATTTCGGCGTTGTTGTTGTAGAGCGTGACGGTTATCGGCGTCTCGATCTCACTGCCCGTTATCGGCTGCATCAGCAGCATCGATTCCATCGCCGCATCCGCTAAACGTTCAGCACGTACCTGAACCGGACCGTGATAGTAGACGTGGATCGGGCCACGTTTCACGACATCCCACTCGTATCTGGCATCCAGCATGATCTGGCGGTACGACTCGGATGCGTATTCGTTGCCATCTTCGTCGATCGCTTCAAAGAGAAAGTCGACGGTAGTGCCGGGCGGAATGTAGCGCGTCGAGGTGTTGACATTCCAAACCAGTTCTCCCTCAATCAACGAGCCAGAAGTTTCGTCAAGATCGAGGTAGTCGTACTGACCGGTAGTGATCGGTCCGGTGCTGAAGCGCACCCTCACGTCGGATATCTCGGTATCGCTCTCGAAGGTGGTGTAGAAGCGGATGCTTTCTGGAAAGTTGCTCTCCAATCCGCCGTCCATGAACCGAACTGGTGCGTTTTGAGCCGTTGCCGCGTCTTCAACTGGGCGGCTGGCAACGACCGCGAAGGCGGCGATAAGTGCCACAACGGCGATTGCTCGCTTAACTATTGGTTTGCTGAACATCTGCAATGGCTCAATGCGCGGTGACGGGAGGGATGCCTATTTGAATCGTAAATTGCGATTCAAATAGGGTGCGTATCGAGTGCTAGGTAATGATGATAGCCTTCGGACGCATCTATTGGTTAATGTCTGTCTGTTACTTGGCGTTGCGCCACTCGGACCAGAAGCGATAGAAGGCACTGAGCGGAGTGCCGATTGCAAGTATCCACAGTCCCCATATCGGTTGACCGATGATCAGCGTGACGGTCATTATGACTACGCGTTCCGGACGCGTCAGGAAGCCGGATGTGCCCTTGTAGCCCAGCCCTTCGGCCCGGGCTCTGATGTAGCTCACCATGATAGAGCCGACGAATGCGATGAAGACGAGGATGATGCCTTCGCGTTGGAACGAATCGGCGGCCGAGTAGTAGATCAAAAGCCCCAGCAGCAATGCGGCTTCGGACATGCGGTCGAAAGTGGAATCGAGAAGCGCACCCTTGTCGGAAACCTTGCCGGTGCGACGTGCGATAGCACCGTCGATCATGTCGAAGAGCGCGGCCGGGATGCTCAACAGTCCGGCGATGAGGAAGTGTCCGAAAGCGGCAAATCCGGCTACTACCACCGCGAGCAGGAAACCGACTATAGTTGCGCCATTCGCGCTCAGTCCGATAGCGACAAGAGCCGCCGAGACCGGTTCTTCGAACCAGCGGGCAATGGCGGCGCGTCCCGACTTGCGGAGTCTTTGCAGTCCGCTCTCTGAATCAACCACTGCCAGAGTGCCGTTGCTGGGACATCACTGCCACCGGCGCCTTCGCGATCACCTCGTGATAGTAGTCGACGACGTCGTTAGCGACTCGCTTCCATCCGAAGTGTTGCGCCTTTTCGTGTCCGTTTCGCACCAGTTGCTGACGCAAACGCGGCTCTTCGATCAGACGTCGTGCGGCATCGGCGATCGCATATTCATCTCCGACGTCGACGAGCAGAGCGTCTTGCTCATGCTCTGCCACCCCCTCGAATCCGAGGATGCGACTTGCGATGATTGGCGCACCTGAAGCCATCGCTTCGACAAGAACCAGTCCGAAGCTCTCCTGTCCGGTGTTGGGCGCGCAGAAGATGTCGGCATGTTGGTAGTAGGCCGGCAGTTCATCGTCAGTTACTGGGCCGGCAAAGATGACGTCGTCGATGCCGCGCTCGCCCATCATGCGCCACGAATCGCGATCCGGAACGCCCGCGCCAACCACGATGAGTCGCAGATTGGAGTAGCGCCACTTCAACGTGCTGTAGGCCCCGAGCAGGAAGCGCAGACCTTTGCGCTTCTCGCCGACACGTCCGACGAAGACCATGTTGATGGCGTCGGAGCGGAATTCGCTCGGCTTCTGCTTAGGTTGCTCGAATCTCGAAACGTCGATCCCGTTGGGGATGATGGTGTAGTCGTAAGGGAAGTACTTCGCGGCGTAGGCGCGCGCCGCGTTTGATACTGCGATGCGCCCATCCAGTCGTTCGGCAATCATGCTGAATATCGGCTTGAAACCCAGATACCCCGGATGGATGTTCTCGTTGTAGGCGTGAAAAGTGCCGACCGTGGGATATGGCGATACCCAGCTGGCAGTAGCGCCGAGGAACGGCATCAGCGGTTCATGCACATGGACGACGTCGAAGTATTCCGACTTTAGGATTTGATGCATCTGCCGTACGCCCTTGAAGCTCATCGAGATGCGCGACACTGATCCTCCGCCGGCGAATGGGATTGTGCTGCCGAGTCTCACCAGTTCCAGACCGCCGATGTCGGGCGCGGTCTGCTGTCGGGATGCCGGTGCGAAGATGGTGACTTCATGCCCGCGCATGGAGAGTTCCCTGCTGAGGCTTGCCATGTGCGCGACTACGCCGCCATGGTAAGAGAAGTCATATGGAGATATTTGCGCGATTCGCATCATCTATTTGACGAGATATAGAGTGCCTGAGAAGCAGACGGCGCGGATGCACACGATGCTCTAATCATCATAACAAGCGCATCAAATTCTGGGAAGTGATAGTGGACAACAGAAAGGTCGTTTCAGCCGAATTGTCGCGACGAATGGGCGCGCGAATTCAGAGGGATATGTTTCTTCCAACTCATCGTCGCGTCTTGATGTTTCGATTTGCACTTTGATGGTATTTAATAGAAAATAGTAGAACAAGATGGAATTAAAGGGAACTGATGGAACTGTCGGCAATGCTGAAAAGTACGCGATTGCATCAACTTGCAGTGCGAATGCATTGAGGAGCGGTAGATATGGCTAATCTGAAAGTGCGCGAAGTCGCAGAACGACTTGATGTCAGCAGAAAAACGGTCTACAGGTGGCTTCACGAAGGACTGATACCGGGGACTCGGCTCGGAAAGACGTGGATTGTTTCTGAGGATGCACTGGAAGCCGCGCTTGCGCCGGGCACCAATCAGCCATTGCGCCGCGCCGAAGTGCCAGCATCGTCACCAGCGACGTCCGCTGCGCCCGCCGGCGATGCTGTCAGCGCCACTCCTCCATCGGATATCGAACAGCCTCTAGTTTCCATGAAACCGCGTGAAAGGAGAACCCCTGTGGGTCGGATCAATGTGGCAGTAATCGGCGTTGGCAACTGCGCCGCATCATTAGTGCAAGGCATCTACAAATATGGCGAGGTAGATGAAAACTCTACTCCCGTGCCGGGCGTCATGCACAATGTCCTCGGCGGATACACCATCGGCGACGTGAACATCGTGGCCGCGTTTGACGTTGACAAAGAGAAGGTGGGAGTCGACATCAACGAAGCCATCTTCGCCAAGACGAACAACGCGCTGAAGTTCCATGAAGTCCCGCCATCTGGCGTCAAGGTCGATCGTGGCATGACGCACGACGGCATCGGCGAGTATCTATCGGACGTCGTTGCCAAGGCGCCCGGTTCAACGGCCGACATTGTGGGCATCTTGCGGGAACGCGAGGTAGACGTCGTAATCAACTACCTGCCGGTTGGTTCGGAACAGGCCACAAAGTGGTACGTAGAGCAGGTTCTGGCGGCCGGTTGCGCGTTTGTAAACTGCATCCCCGTCTTCATCGCCAACCAGCCCTATTGGCAGAAGCGCTTTGAGGATAAAGGTCTGCCAGTCGTCGGCGACGACATCAAGTCCCAGGTCGGCGCCACGATCATCCATCGAGTGTTGGCGCGACTGTTTGAGGATCGCGGCGTGCGTCTGGACCGCACCTATCAGCTCAACTTCGGCGGCAACACCGACTTCTACAACATGCTGGAGCGCGCACGGTTAGTGACCAAGAAGGTCTCGAAGACCCAGTCGGTGCAGTCGCAACTCGAGAAAGAGTTACCGACTGACAACGTGCACATCGGTCCTAGCGATCACGTCCCGTGGCTTGAAGACCGCAAGTGGGCCTACATCCGTCTAGAGGGCACCTCCTGGGGCGACGTTCCGCTCAACGTCGAGTTGAAGCTGGAGGTAGAAGACAGCCCGAACTCGGCTGGTGTTGCGATTGATGCGATTCGTTCCGCCAAGATAGCCATGGATCGCGGCGTCGCCGGTGCCGTAGAGCCGGCATCAGCATACTTCATGAAGTCGCCACCCGTGCAGATGCCCGACGACGATGCTCGCCGCCAAGTAATCGAATTCGCCAACAGCAACGGGACAGTTTGAGGGTCAGACGTCTAAAACCGTTCAATAAAGAAAGACGGGCGCCGGACGAATGATGTGAGCATTCCGGCGCCCGTTTTTGGTTTATAGAGTTAAGGTGCCGTGTGAGGTGCTAGGGTTCTAATTTTTTGACATTGATAATTGAAACTAATATGCTAATTCAATGCAGTTTCATGTAACATAGATGAAACGCACAGAGCTAGGGGCGACCTTGACTACAGAGCTTAAAGATGTTCAGATGCCTTTTGGCGCGGCTACTGGATCGCGGACGTACGTTCTCAAATCTGGTAGTGATGATGCGCAGGTTAGAACTTATTTGGATGTGGGTGAGTTGTTCGCTGGGGCCGGTGGGATGGCGCTTGGCGCGAGCATGGCAACCTATTCGGATTTGAGGTTTAGGCATGTTTGGGCGACTGATAACAGCCGAGATGCGTGTTCGACTTTTCGACTGAACATCGATATCCGTGCCGATAAGGTGATTCAAAAGGATGTAGAGGACTTAGAGTTCAGCTGTCTCTCGCCGATTGATGGGTTGCTATTTGGATTTCCTTGCAATGATTTCAGCGTTGTAGGAGAGCAACGGGGCATACGCGGACGTTTTGGCGGGCTTTACCGATACGGAGTAAACGCTCTCCGACACTTCAAGCCCAAATTCTTTGTTGCTGAGAATGTCTCGGGTTTGAAATCTGTAAACAAGAGTGCCGATTTTCAGATGATCATGTCCGAATTGAGGAAGGTCGGATTTGATGTCTTTCCGCACCTTTACAAATTTGAGGAGTACGGTGTGCCTCAGCGGCGTCACCGCGTGATTATCGTCGGCTTCCGAAAGGACTTACAGATCAAATTTGAACATCCTGAACCCACTTGCGAAACGCCGGTCACCGTCGCTGAAGCAATTAGTGATTTACCAGAGGATGTAGCGAACAACGAACGCACGGCACAGAATCCCCGGGTTGTCGAGCGCTTGCGGCATATCAAACCAGGGCAAAACGCCTTCACTGCGGACCTGCCAGCAGAACTCAAACTCAACATGCGTAGCGGGGCGATGATCAGCCAGATATACCGTCGTCTGGTACATGATGAACCCGCGTACACTATCACCGGTAGCGGAGGAGGTGGGCGCATGTGTATCACTGGGATGAAAACAGGGCTCTAACTAACCGAGAGCGCGCAAGGTTGCAATCGTTTCCAGATAGCTTTGTGTTCCAGGGATCAAAAGAAAGTGTTCGCAAGCAGATCGGAATGGCAGTGCCTCCGGTAGGAGTCGTGCCTGTTTTCGAAGCGGTTGCGAAAGCTATCTCAAAGAATATATCGATATGATCGTTGACGATTTGCTCCGCCGCATACTGGTTGAACCGTACGAGCAAGCTGCTAACCAGCTGAAAGTGTTGACGGGGTACGCGACCGCGGCCATGGCGAAACGGCACTTCATCAAAGCCGATGAGCTGGCATCGGATTCAAATAGGTGTTTACCCGATCTCTCAGTTGAGGTTGTGTACGGCATGTCCGGGCGAGATGGTATCCCTTTGACCCAGCACCAATCTTTTGTGGAAATGTCGACGGGTAGCTACGAGGGAAGGTTTTCGTGTCACTATCTGGTTGATCCTCCGCCAGTCCACGCAAAGGTGTATATCTGGTTCAAAGAGGGCGAACCCATCGATGCCTTTATAGGCAGTGCTAACTACACGCAGACGGCCCTTGTGGGACAGCAGATCGAAGCGATGACGCGTTGCGACCCCAAAGATTCGCTGGTGTTGTTTGATGAAAGCCGCGCACGGGCTCTTCAGTGTGAAAACGATGATGTAGAAACGTCAGTGACGTTATACCGGCACGATGTCAATGCTGAGAACGAATTGGAAAACGTCAAGTTGTCGTTCATTGTGGAAAGTACGGGTGAAACGCCTGAAACTGCCGGGATAAATTGGGGCCAAAGGACCGGCCGCGATCCGGATCAGGCTTACCTTCGCGTCTCTTCTGAAACGGCTCAGTCGGGCTTCTTCACTCCACGAGCGGTGCAGTTCACGATTTTGACTGATGACGGACTGCCGATGCTTTGTGTTGTAGCACAAGACGGCGATAAAGCAATCCAGACCACAGAGTCCAACGCAATCATCGGTGAGTACATCAGATCGAGACTTGGGTTGCCCAGCGGCGAATATGTGCGCCGATCGCATTTCGACGATTATGGGCGTGATGACGTGACCGTCTACAAGATCGACGACGAAACATACTTCATGGACTTCTCGGTCTAGTCTGCTAAGCCGCCGGCCCTACAACATGGATGCCGCATTCTTTGGCGTCGGGGTCGGATTCCCACCACCAGCGGCCGGAGCGTTCGTCGTCGCCGGGTTTTACGGCGCGGGTGCAGGGGGCGCAGCCGATGCTGGGGAAGCCTTTGTCGTGCAGGATGTTGTACGGGACTTTGTGCTCTAGGACGTATTCCCGGATCTGTTCGGGGTTCCAGTTGGCGATGGGGTTGATTTTGTATGCGTCGTGGGCGAAGTCTTTTTCGACGATTGCGATTTCGGAGCGCTTCATGCCCTGGTCGCGTCGGAGACCGGTTATCCAGGCGTCGGCTTCGTTCAGGGCTTTGTTCAGGGGATTGACTTTACGGATGCCGCAGCACAGCTTTCGGTTGTTGACGCCCTTGTAGAAGAGGTTCATGCCGTGTTGCCGAATCATGCGTCCCACTTCGCGGATATCCGGGTAGTGCACCTCAATCTCCGTGCCGTAACGACCTGCGATGCGGTCCATCAGGTCGTAAGACTCTTCGAATAGACGCATCGTGTCGAGCGTGGCGAGACGGGCTTTCGGGTTGACCTTCCAGTACATGTCCCAGATGGCCATGCCTTCGATGCCGAATGACGACATCTGTATGGCGCGGTCGCCAAAGGTTTCATCTACCCAGCGGAGTATGACCGACGGGTCTGCACCCTCGAGCCGTTCATTGATGTCCGCCAACTCGTCGTCTGAGAACCGATCAAGGACTGGCGGTTCTACGGTTTCGACGTCGAGATGCTCAACGGTTGTGGTGGCAGTGCTGGTTGTCAATTATTCAGATGCTCCGTCGGAGATGCTTGGTTGGTTCGTTGGTTAGATTTTCGAGGCAAAAAAAGACCCCTGCGTTGCGATTCACAGGGGTGTACCGTGTCAACTGTCGCGCGGCGCGTTTCAGGACTCGGAAGTTGCACTGCATCTAACCCCTGCTAGGGGCTGATACAAGAACACTCGGCGGTTCGCGACCGCCTGGAAAGATAAGACATTGCTCGCGTCATTATACTGCTTCCTGGGTCGGAACGTCGATGTCAGTAATGTCATTTGGGTGTTTGCGGTTTAGAATGTAACAAGTCTGCGAAAAAGTTTGACGCAAACGCCGAACTGGGAGGAGCGCGTCGATGGCAACGATGACAGAAGCAACGACAACGATCAGTGGAGAGCGCATTGAGGAGTTGCAAAGCATCGCCGGCGATCACCTATTCATGCATGCGCAACAGATTGAGGATTGGCGGGGCAACCTACAAATCTTCGTTCGTGGCGAGGGGGCTTGGGTAGAAGACATCGAAGGCAATCGTCTGCTCGATGCAATGGGAGGACTTTGGTACAAGGCGGCCGGATACGGTCGGGTTGCGATCGCCGATGCGATGTATGAGCAGTTGACCGGCATCGAGACGCCGCCCGCCAACTCGGCTACGCCATCCCAGATCGAATTGGCCGGACGTGTCGCATCGCTCTATCACGACAAGAATGCCCGCACCTTCTTTCTCTCCGGCGGCTCCGAGGCGGTAGAGACGGCGGTGAAGATGGCGAAGAAGTACCAGGCGATTACCGGCAAGGCTGGCGCTTACAAGGTGATTTCGCGTCGCTACTCCTATCACGGCGCCACGGCGATGGCGGTCAGTCTCGGACGTAGCCCCGCGGCCGACCCGTGCGGCCCCGAGATGCCGGGCGCGGTCCACGTCACCAACTGGGATTCATACCGCTTGCCATTCGATGGTGACCCGATCGATGTGGCAGTGCGATGTGCGAACGAGTTTGAAGTAGCGATTAAACACAACGGTCCGGAGACGGTTGCGGCGATGATAGCCGAGCCGATATCTGCAGCTGCAGGCATCCACATCCCGCCGGCCGAGTATTGGCAGCGTTTACGCGAGATCGCCGATACGAACGACGTGGTTTTGATTGCGGATGAAGTGATTACGGGTTTCGGGCGCACTGGTGAGTATTTTGCGCCCATGAACTGGGATGTTACGCCGGACATCACGACGGTTGCCAAGGCTTTGACGAGTGGCTACTCGCCTTTGGGTGCAACGATCGCGACGCGCAAGATTGCGGACGCATTTCTGGGGGGACCTGACGAGACGTTCCGGCATCTGGTGACTTTTGGCGGTCATCCGGTAAGTGCGGCTGCGGCGCTGGCTAATCTGGATATCTTTGAGCAGGAAGATTTGACTGGCAATAGCCGGCAGATGGGCGATTATCTGTATGACGAGCTTCAGCATCTGCGCGACCACAAAATCGTCGGCGACGTGCGCGGCGGTCTGGGATTGTTGGCCGCGGTTGAGCTGGTGCAGGATCGCGAGAGCAAGACGCCGTTTCCGGTCAGTGCCGGACTCGCAAAGCGTTTGCCGGGATTGCTGTTTGATAATGGCGTCGTATCGTTCCGCGCTGGCGACGTAATTGCGCTCTGCCCGCCATTGGTTGTCGACAAAGACGAGGTTGACCACATCGTCGATGCCGTCGATCGGTCGTTGACTACGCTCAGCCGCGAACTTGGGATAGCATGAAATCTTGTTGCATCAAGCTTTGGAGTAAAAAAATCAAGTGACGTTTTGCACTCAGCGTCATTTTCTGATATCGTGCATACACACGCGACGCGAATTTCTATCCGCGTGTGATTGCTTGCGTAGCGATAAGATTGAATTGAAGCATATCCGTAATTAACGTTTCATCGAGAGTTGAACCAAACTGAACCCTGAGGAGCATTTAGACGCCGCGTTTCGTATGTAAAGAGCGGCGTTGCACCGAAAAGATTAGGGAGAGAGATCGATATGGCAGACATGACAACAGCCGAGATGCAAGAGCGAGAGCACATTCTTGAAGACGCGGCGGGAGTTGACAGCGATGGTTTCGGACCTTCTGCTGCGACTTCCGAAGTCGTGTTGGATGTCAGAGACTTGCAGACCCACTTTGCGACGCGCTGGGGCACAGTAAAGGCTGTAGACGGCGTCAACTACAGCGTTCGCCGCGGCGAGACGCTTGGTGTTGTCGGTGAGTCGGGTTCCGGCAAGTCCGTTACCGCACTCTCGATTATGCGCTTGGTGCCTTCACCGCCCGGTCACATCGTTGGCGGCGAGGTGATACTGAACGGTCGCAACCTTCTAGACCTCTCCGAGCGTGAGATGACGCAGGTGCGCGGCGGTGAAGTCTCGATGATTCTGCAAGACCCGATGACGGCGCTCAACCCGGTATTCACGGTTGAGAACCAGGTTGGAGAAGCGATCCGAATTCACCAGAAGCTGCGCGGCAAGGACCTCTGGGACTCGATTGTCGATGCACTTCGCAAGGTGCGCATCCCGGCTCCGGAGACACGAGCGAAAGACTATCCGCACCAGTTGTCGGGCGGCATGCGCCAGCGCGTAGTTGGTGCTATCGGCATCTCGACCAGCCCGGACGTCATCATCGCGGACGAGCCTACGACCTCGCTTGACGTTACGATTCAGGCGGCGTATCTGAGGCTTCTGCGCCAGATCCAGCGTGAAGCCGGCGTGGGCATCATCTTCATCACCCACGACTTCGGTATCGTCGCGAAGATGTGCGACCGAGTAGCAGTGATGTATGCCGGCAGGATTGTGGAATCGGCCGATGTGCGAACCATCTTCAACGAGCCGTTGCACGAGTACACCAAAGCCTTGATCAACTCGGTGCCAAAGTTGGAAGAGAAGACGGGTAGATTGCCTCAGATTGAGGGTCAGCCACCCCTGCTCTACAACCTTCCGGAAGGCGACGCATTCGCCCCGCGTTCTCCTTTGGAGTACAAAGAGGAAGACGCCAATGTCCGTCCGGACCTGGTTGAGGTATCTCCTGGGCACTGGGTGCAACTTTCACGTGCATCTGTCGCCGACTTTGACAAGTACCGGCATCTGGTATCGTACGGATGATCCGGTTCCAGCGAATGAAAGAACGATTCGGTTTTCAGAGGTAACACATAGATGGCAACGGCTACACAAGAGCGAGAGAACGTAGGCATCCCGGAGGAGCTGAAAGTGCTTCCAGGGGCTACCAATCCCCCCGATTCGATACTTCAGGTTCGACGGCTTAGAAAATGGTTTGATGTCGGCGGACGCTTCCTCGGCATCGGACGACGCACCTACTTGAAGGCGATCGACGATGTAAGTTTCGATGTTCGCGAGAGCAGAACCTTCGGCCTGGTGGGTGAATCGGGTTGCGGCAAGACGACTACGCTGAAGGTGATCCTGGGTTTGGAAGAGCCGACTGAGGGTCACATATTCTGGGAAGGCGAGGATGTCGCCAAGATGTCGCGTCCCGGTCGCCGCGAGTTCCGCCGCTCCGTGCAGGCTGTCTTCCAGGACCCATGGTCTTCGCTTAACCCGCGCATGAGAGTGCAAGCCATCGTCGGCGAGCCGCTCGAGATTGCAACTACGATGACGCGGCAGCAGATCCGCGAGCGAGTGTCCGACCTGCTCGTAGAGGTTGGTTTGAACCCGTATCAGATGAACCTGTATCCGCACGAATTCTCCGGCGGTCAGCGGCAACGCATCGGTATCGCGCGTGCACTCGCGCTGAACCCGAAGCTGATCTGCTTGGACGAGCCGGTGTCCGCGCTTGACGTATCGATTCGTGCCCAGATCATGAACCTGCTGGTCGACCTGCAGAACGAGCACGGATTGGCGTATCTGCTGGTGGCGCACAACTTGGCTACCGTGCGGTACATGTGCCACGAGATGGCAGTTATGTATCTCGGCGTTGTGCAGGAGATGGGCGACACTGAGGCGATATTCAACAACCCGCTTCACCTCTACACGAATGCGCTCATCTCGGCCGCATTGCCATCACACCCGGACATCGTGCGTGATGAGATTATCCTGCCGGGTGAGGTAGTATCTCCGATCGACCCACCGCCGGGCGACGTCTTCATGTCTCGTACCCCAATCGAGGTGGACCAAGAGCACCAGTACGCAAACGAGCGTCCGCCATTGGTGCTTAAGGAGCCGGACCACTGGGTAGTCGAGACGCCATGGAGCTTGGCGACCGATGAGGCATTGCGAGCATCCATCTACGACGAAGAGAAGGAGATGGAGAGAATAGCCGGTAGCAACTGAGCACCAACATATTCCTCAGTCCCTGACTGACGCCTAACCCTCGCCTGCATCCTTCCCTAAGGGACGGGGTGCAGGTGAGGGATTTTTCGTTTTGGGACATCTACAGGAACGCGTTTCGGCTTTATCAGCGGATAGCCGGTCAAGTCGGTACGGCACAATCCAATAAGGTGAGATGATGCGGGATGGATTGAAGTGGCTCCCAGGCCAGGATTCGAACCTGGATTAGAGGATTCAAAGTCCTCTGTCCTACCATTAGACGACCTGGGAACGTTCCTGTTTTCAAGGATATATTCCGACTCGATTTTCACGATGCACGCCGTTTGCTGATGTCGTGAACGGTTCGGAAATGGGGCGTCGTTAAAATACGCTTATCTGAACTTAAACCGAGCCCCACGATATCCATGACAGTCACATCATCTTCCCGAAGTTTGCTTGAAGTTAGAGGTCTAGAGACCGAGTTCCATACCGATTATGGAGTCGTCAGGGCCGTCGACGGTGTGGACATGCACATCGACGAGGGCGAGACGGTGGGATTGGTTGGCGAATCGGGTTGCGGCAAGAGCGTTGCCGCACTCTCCATCGTTCAGCTGGTGCCGGATCCGCCGGGACGCATTGTTGCTGGCGAAGTGCTGTTTGAGGGCGTTGACCTTCTGAGAGTAGGGCGACGCGAGATGCGGCATGTGCGCGGCGCCAAGATCGGCATCATATTCCAAGAGCCGTTAACCTCGCTCAATCCGGTGCTGTCGATAGAGCGACAGATAGTAGAGCCGTTGCAGGAGCATCTTGGCATGACGCGCCGCCAGGCATCGGCGCGGTCTGCCGAGTTGCTGGACATGGTTGGCATCCCGGACCCTGAAATCCGCATGCGCGACTATCCCCACATGCTGAGCGGCGGGCAGCGTCAACGCATCATGATCGCCATCGCATTGAGCTGCAATCCCAGACTGCTCATCGCGGACGAGGCGACGACGGCGCTGGACGTGACGATTCAAGCGCAGATATTGGAGTTGATGAAAGACCTGACAGAGCGTTTTGGCACGGCGTTGCTCATGATCACACACAATCTCGGTGTCGTCGCGCGCTACGCCGATCGCGTCTGCGTCATGTATGCCGGCAAGATCCGCGAGGCTGGCCCATCTGAAAATCTCTACGCCCGTCCTCGCCATCCCTACACTGTCGGCCTGCTAGGTTCAGTCCCGCGTATCAACATCACCCGTGAGACTGGCAAGCTGACACAAATCCCCGGCGACGTCCCCGATCCAACCCGCCTCCCCACCGGCTGCGCCTTCCACCCCCGCTGCGACTACGTCACAGACCGTTGCCGCACCGACGACCCGATGCTGGAAGAGGTGGCCCTGAGCCATGTGGCGGCATGCTGGGAGCGGGAACGTGTGGGGTGAGATAATATCGCGAAGAATCGAGAGGAGTGAATGATGGATATATCTGAACTGGAAAAGACGATCGTTAAGGCAAAAGAGGTAGGGAGTGCGGTTAAATCAGTGAAGACTGAAATCGAGAAGGGCAGAGACCATTTCGTCAACTCCGAGCCTCAAACTAGAACGAGTTTGATAGACCCCATCCTATCGTCCCTAGGATGGGATGTTGCCAAAGTGGAAATGGTCCGATCTGAGTACTCAACCGAAAGAGGAGGGAAAGCGGACTATGCACTTCTTCATGGCAACGTGCCAGTCGCGCTGATTGAGGCTAAGCGGCTTGGGCAAACCTGGGGCAGCGAAGTTGCTGAACAGCTGGGCGACTACATAAATAGCGTCCCTGGCGTGCGATTTGCGATCTTCACCAACGGCGACCACTGGCGGATGCGCGAGAATGGCAAGACGGTACTCGATATACATATCACTAAGCAGGCCTCGTTAGATTCCGCCATTGAACTGTTGCGATTGTGGCGGGATGTGATGGTCCAGGCCGATGCTGGCAAGGGTCGGAGAACAAAGCCTGTCAAGGGTGATGACAGACTGCCTCCCGATGGGTGGACGAGTATCGAGGATACGGGCTTCAATCCAACGGGAAAAGCCCTAACCGCGATATGGATCGATGGTCAGCAGTTCAGTGTAACTACTTGGCGACAACTCGCAGTAGAGGTGGCAAACTGGCTGGTAGATAACGGACACTTACGCAAGAGAGATTGTCCGATAGAAGCGGGGAATCGAAGCAAGTGGTATCTGATTTCATCGACTCCGATTCACAAAAGTGGTAATCGATTTAATTCCGAAGCAGCATTCAATGCTGGCTTGGTAATGGAGACCACTTTCTCATCTAAAATCCACTTGAGGAATACTCGAATGCTTTTGGATCGCTTTGGTGTTTCACTCGACAGAGTCAGATTCCAGTGCAAATAGCGATAGCGGCCACTGCAGTGCCGGTTCTTGGTTGATATTCGCGTTCGCTGTGCCTGCCCTGAACGGCTTGATGTCGATCCGAGAATTGGCGTTGACATCAGCACGCATTGAAACCGGAAATGATGGCACCATGGGTCAGCTGGAGGAGACGGTAAAGACGATATTGGGGTTGCGGGAGAGGATTGAGTAGCATCGCACATCCTATGTGGCGAACGAGTCCCTAACTAGATTGCAATTGATTTAGCCGATGTTGGGGGCTCGCGGCTGGAATACCTCCGAACCCTCGCAAGTGCAGTCCGAAATGCCTATCGATGATGCAGGTATGGAGCTATGGTTGGCCATCGCTTCAGAGAGACCGCGAACCCCGTCTGGATCGGTGTCTAGCGATTTTTTGCCACTTTAATTTGAGCTGACGGGATTGTCCGATAAACTCCGAGTGGCAATCTAGCAACTTCGAAGTGTAAGGCTATAAAATCATGACAACTATGGTGTTCGATACCTACAGAGCGGTCAAGGACCTGGAAGATGCCGGGCTTGAGGAGCAATGCGGCTAGTGCCGTCGTCTCGATGGTCGGCGAAGCGTTAACTTACAACGTGGCGACCAAGTCGGACTTGGCAACCAAGTCTGATATCGCCGACATGGTTGTGAAGTCTGATATCGCTGACATGGCGACTAAGTCCGATCTTGCCGAGTTAGCTGAGAAGACCGATATCGCCTTCAATGCGATCAGAGCCGAGATGGCCACGAAGGACGATATCGCCGATATGGCGACGAAATCGGACTTGGCAAACGTGGCGACCAAAGATGATATAGCGAAGATGCGACTTGAGTCTAAGGAGCTAGAAACCCGAATGACACTGCGAATGTTGCACTTCTCGTTGGGCATCGTCGCTATGATGACCTTAGTCATGGTTATGTTCGAGATCCTCCGCGGTTGAATGAATTAGACGGATGCCGTTTCTATGATCCTGCGAGCGGCGACCGCATCGTTGGATACCTCGCTGTGATGCACCTGCTCTCTTGATGCGCGTGGTTTGCGTCTGGCGGGATTCGGTTTAGCATCTTGCAGTAGTGGATCCACGATTTCGGTGCATATGCACTGACGCTGGGATTGGCACTGACTGGTATGCGAACGACACCATCAAAGACATCTGTTAACGCCGCGGTTGCGACGGCGCCGGTGGATGCGGTTGCCGCATTAGCATCGATCGGGGAGTTGGCGGCAGTCAACCTCAGCGCAGTGCCATTGCTGTCAGTGCGGGACCTGAATGTGCACTTCCCGATTACGCGTGGGTTCATCATTCAACGCACGATTGGGCATATCCGCGCCGTCAACGGCGTGTCGTTCGATGTCAATCCGGGCGAGACGCTGGGGATTGTGGGCGAGAGCGGATCTGGCAAGACGACCTTGGCACGGGCGGTGATACAGCTGGAGCGGCCCACTTCGGGTAGCGTCGTCTTTCAGGGCGAAGAGCTTGTAGGCGCTGCTTCCGATGCGTTGCGTCATGCACGGCGCGACATGAGCATGGTGTTTCAAGACCCGTACGGCTCACTCAACCCGCGGTTGCGCGCGGGCAACATTGTGGGCGAGCCGCTTCGGGCACATCGCGTATATCAGTCGAAGAGCGAGTATCTGGCGCGAGTGGCAGAGCTGTTTCAGATGGTAGGACTGCATCCAGCCGTTGCCAGTCGGTATCCGCATCAATTCTCCGGCGGACAGCGACAGCGGATTGCGATTGCGCGTGCGCTTGCTGCCAATCCGAAGTTGGTGTTGCTCGATGAACCGGTATCCGCACTCGATGTTTCGATTCAGGCACAGGTCATCAACCTGCTTGAAGACCTGCAGGATGAGCACGATCTGGCTTATGTCTTCGTGGCGCACGATCTATCGGTAGTGCGCCACACGGCACATCGGACTGCGGTCATGTATCTGGGCAAGATAGTGGAAATTGCGGATGGCGACGGTATCTACGAGAACCCGCTGCATCCTTACACTCAAGCCCTGCTATCCGCCGCGCCCCTGCCAGACCCCATCGCCGAGCGCAAACGAGAGCGCATCGTATTAACCGGCGACATCCCGAGTCCCGCAAACCCGCCATCCGGATGTGTGTTCCGGACTAGATGTCCGATCGCGATTGATGACTGCGCGGAAGTGGTTCCGCAAATGCGAAGCACTGGATCATTGCAGCAGCGGCACGAGGTGGCTTGTATTCGGGTGGAGTTTTAGGGGTATCTTTTACGCCTCTCCCCTGGGGGAGAGGATTCTAGATGAGGGGGAACTTCTTATCGTGTTCATCCTCGCAGTGCAGATCATCCTCTGACCAATCATGAGCTCCCTTTAAATCGCCTGCTGAAGTGTGGTTAATGTTGGTGAATTGGTGTAAAATGGCGCCAAAGTTAAGGATGAATCCATATATGGAGGATTGACATGGCTGTTGCGACGAAATCCGTCGTCAGCGAATTTCAAGAGCAGGGATTCGTAAAGGTCAAAGGCGTGCTGGACCCCGAGAAGGTTCTCGATCCGATCATCGAGGAGTATCAGGGAGTTCTCAACGACTTGGCGAGCGACCTTTATGAGGCTGGCGAGATCGAATCGGAGTACAAAGGATTGCCGTTTGATGCGCGTATCCTGAAGATATATCAGGAGACGGGGCGTCAACACGCGCAGTATTTTGACTTCTCGTTGCCGTTCCAAGACGTCAAGGAGGACACGCCCTGTTGGTTCGGTCCGGCTGTCTTTAACGCATTTGTCAACGAGAATCTGTTGGACGTGCTTGAGCAGCTTATCGGGCCTGAAATCTCTTCAAACCCGGTGCAACATGTTCGCATCAAGCCGCCGGAAAAGCACCTGCCCAAAGATCAGAACGGACAGCCGATTATCGGCGCGACGCTCTGGCACCAGGACCACGGAGTCGTCGTGCCTGAAGCTGACGAGACTAACATGGTCACGGTCTGGTTTTCGTTGACCGACACGCCGGTTGAGGCGGGACCCTTGAATGTAGTGCCGGGAACGCACCGCGGCGATTTGTTGACACACTGCGACAACTACGCGTACAACACGACGATGGTGCAGGGACGGCAGATACCGGAGAAGCTGTTCGAGTTCCAGAATGCGATGCCGCTGCCCACGGAGCGTGGCGACGTCATCTTCATGCACAAGCGCACCGTGCACGGCTCGCTCGCCAACCTGAGCGACAACATGCGCTGGTCGTTCGACCTGAGGTATCACAACACTGGCGCGCACTCCGGACGCATCGCATTCCCCGACTTCGTAGCCCGTAGCCGCTCCAACCCCGAATCTGAACTGCGAGATCCGGTAAGGTGGCGCGAGATGTGGATGGAATGCCGCCAACGCATGTCCAAGATCAACCAGGGCGGCCAACACGACATCCCCTTTGGCCGCTGGGAAGACGGTCATCCCGACTGCGAGAATTAGGGACGCGGTCCCATCCCCATAGCCGCCGCGGGCGATGTTAGATGTTGGTGAAATGCCGATGAGCCGTCAACTGCTGCGGTGATTAGTAGTTTCTAATTGAGCAGCGCCGATCTCTCTCTAATCGCATCCGGGAATGTGAACTCAAAGCCGTAACGCGCATCACGCGCCCTAATGATGTAGCGGTCGCAGCCACCGTCAGTGGGGTCAAACTGCCAATCCATCTTGTAGCCCATGATGAGTAAGGTCTCAGGGTCGATATCTATGTGGATGTCAAGGTCAGTACTTCGGCTCCACGGTTGGTTAGGACCATCAATCGAGATACTGATTCGCCAGTAGTCTTGATTGCTCGAGGCTGCTGTGAAATCGGAATCGTCGGCCCAGATGTTGATGTATTCAAGCATGTGGAATGGACTTGAACGGGTGCCCCAGAAAGGAATGGTTTCGAATACATCTGATCTATCCGTCTGTCGCCACCCACTACCGTTCCAAATCCAGTACTCATCCAAATTTTGGTCTTTAGGGTGTGCAATTCGGGTGTAACCCGCGCTCCCATAGTGGAAGTCTTCCCAAGCTGGGAATTGTTCCCATGATGGATAGCCTGACGGCGGATTTGCAAAGCCGTAGTGCGCCGAAGTGAATTCGCCGCCGCATTGCGGCCAACCGCCGCTGACCTCGAATTCGGCCGTTTCCGCGTCCATAAGTGCTGCGTGGGCATCACGCAGTACATCTCTCGGCGTCAACTCTGTATCATCTGGCGGGTCGTTTAGTTCATCCTCGAAGATGATGAGTTCTTCAACCTCATCAAATGTCATGCCGTATCGAACCAACGGGTCGCCCCAGATACGGAGCAGATCGGCATCCATACCGTAAACCGTGTCGTAACTGATAGCGTCGTAACTCACTGCGCTGGTGCGATCGTGGTGTCGGTGCGCGATATCAGTTAACGCATGCATCAACTCATGAAGAGTAGTGGCTCGGATCTCACTGATGTTGCGCTTATCGTCGTCAAGTTCGCTAATCCAGATAGCGATCAAGGCATCAGTTATTTCACCGTCAATGTTGTAGTTTGTTAGAGCACACCCGGCGGCGTCGACACACTCCGCCACGCCCGTAACTTCGGCATCTTCTTTGGGCCAGCCGGTGTGTATGACGAGTTGAGCATCAGACCGGTTCAGCACGTGTTCGTATTCCAAATTCAACAGGGGCTGAAGATATTCCAACATCTCATCAACAACATCGATGTAGCTGTCTTCACCCGTGATCCATACGGTGATCGG
Source organism: Dehalococcoidia bacterium (assembly GCA_965200065.1). Taxonomy (GTDB): domain Bacteria; phylum Chloroflexota; class Dehalococcoidia; order Lucifugimonadales; family Lucifugimonadaceae; genus Bin127. The sequence goes on from CBDATF010000001.1 coordinate 297,927, forward strand.
CTCGCCTGGTGGCCATTTGACAATATGTTCCTGTGTCCATCCGCCGCAACCGATACCTGAGTCATCTTGTTTATCAGTCCCGACATACGACGTATCGCGGTAACATTCCCACGCGTCGCGTTTAACGCCGATGATGCCCTCCGGCACCGTAACGGTGGATGAGATTGCAGTATCTGTGCCATCATTGAATATCATGATGGTCTCGCCAGCTGGCAATCTTGCCGTCTGGCTTGTAATCGTCGGGTATTCATCTGCTTCTGGTGCTGTGCCTACATGGATAGTGCCGCAGTCGTCTACGACCGTGCCGTTCATGTTGCACATGAAGGAGACGGGTGTGATTTCGCTACTGCTGTTATGGGCTAAATAAAGTTCGAAATCGACGTTTGCAGAGCCGTCACTCCAGTAGCTCACAACTTCAGGCTCGCCGATGTCGATAACGGTCCACACCTGCTCCGGCGGTGGCGGCACGACGAATGTATCTTGTACGACGTTGAAGTCGCCCCATCGGAAACCATCGTCATTTTCGCCTGCAAAAAGCGTCAACTCATGTTCGCCGACCGGTAGCCAAGCGAATAGATCGGCCGTGACTGCGGTATCGACTTCTAGGGGGTCAATCTCTATCTCATCGATGCAATCGGGGATGGTGTCATCAACGCACTCAAGACCAACTACAAATGTCTCGCTGTCATCGACGCCTTGGTTTTCGACGTCAATCTCGAACCACATATAGGCATTTCCGCTCTCGTCCCACCCCAGGCTTGCGACACTCCATACCTCCACATCCAGATCGACGTATTCCACTTCCACGTAAACACTCTCACTGTTATTGTCAGCCTCCTCCTCAACCGTGTCGGTCGATGCGTTGAATGTGAAGGTGTAAGCGCCTGCCGGCACTGGTATCTCCAGAGTTAATTCATCGATTGTGTCAGGCGGCAGATTGGGCGTGTAGTCCTCAAATACGACCTCGTCGACGAGCATGTCCATATCGTCAAACCACTGAGCGCTGATGTCGATTTCCGTGGCGGTGATGTTGCCGTCGTTAGACAGGTCCAGGTCAAATCCAACAATTCTGCCGGACACGAGGTAGTATTCATGAACTTCGAGCGCGAGATCAGCGGCCATAGGTACCGGTGTTGGTGTGGGCGGTACCGGAGTAGCAGTTGGCGTCGGCGGGATTGGGGTAGATGTGGGAGTCGCCGTAGGCGGTAAGGGCGTAGCCGTCGGCGTGGGTGTCGGTGGTATCGGAGTAGCGGTAGCAGTTGGCGTAGGAGGAATGGGCGTTGGCGGCAATGGTGTCGGCGTCGGTGGTACCGGTGTAGAAGTCGCCGTTGGTGTAGGAGGTACTGGTGTCGGTGTTGCTGTAGCCGTTGGCGGTACCGGAGTCGCGGTTGGGGTTGCTGGTTCGGGCGTGGAAGTTGGTGTTACCGTAGCCGGCACTGGTGTATCGGTAGGAGCGACAGCAACAACCGGCGCCATCGTAGGAGTGGCCGTTTCTGTCGGCAGAGGCGTCGCCGTTGGCGTAGGTTCAGGTTGCGAACATGCGATCGTGAAACTCAGCACGGCGGTCGCGAACAATAGCGTCCGGACCGTGAATGTTCTAACTGACGTGTTGCTCACCTGTTGCTCCTTTGGCATCAAACCACCGACAACTACATACCCGCCCGCTGCTTAACCGCCTCGTAGAGCACTACCGCGGCGCTTACGGAGGCGTTCAAGGATGCTAATTTGCCTTGCATGGGTATCGAGATGGTGCTGGAGCAGTGTTCTAAGGATTGTTTTGAGATGCCGCGTTCTTCGGAGCCGACTATCAGTGCTGTGGGATTCGTAAGGTCGGCTTCGGTGTAGCGGGAGTGTGCTTGGGCGGCTAGTCCGAGAGTTTGGAGGCCGAGGGCGTTTAGGTATTCGATGGTGCGGGGAATGCTGCGGACGCGTGCTACTGGCAGGTGCATGAGGGCGCCGGCGGAGGCTCTGATGGCGCCGGGACTGATGCCGGCGGCGCGGCACTCGGGGATGATGATGCCATGCCCGCCGGCCGCATCCATGGTACGGGCGATGGCGCCGAGGTTGTGCGGATCTACTACGCCGTCGAGCACGGCTATCAACGGTGCTTGAGATTGCCGGTCAGCGGCGAATATGAGGTCTTCAATCGAGACGTATCTGGTATCAGGCAGGACGGCGATGACGCCCTGGCTCTTTTTGGTGCGCGATTGCCGTTCCAGCGCGCGACGCGCGACATGTTCGATGGTGATGTCGGCATCTTTGGCGAGTGCGAATATCTCGCGTATCTGCGGTCCGACTTCGACGCCCTGAGCGATCAGCAACCGTTCGATGTTCTGTCCGGCCCGCAACGCTTCCAAAACGGCGCGGCGACCCTCTACAGTGTGGGCATGCACCTTTCGGGCTCTGCTGTATCGGCTCATATTGTTATTGGACTGGCACTGTGATGATTCGGGCAATTATGGTGCTTTATTGGCATAGAATCCCTTGATAAGCGAGCGGGTTGCATGACGGGTCAGGAATGGCCAGACTGGGAATGAATTAAAGGAGCATAGTCATAGCACAACGAGATTCTATCCGCAGCGGCGACGCGGAAGCGATTTTACGCATTGTACGCTCGCGCCGCAGCATCCGTGATTTCACGGATGAACCAGTGCCGCGTGCGATGCTGGACCAGATTGTAGAGGCGGCGACGTGGGCGCCGAATCATCGGCATACCGAGCCTTGGCGCTTCAAGGTGCTCGAGAAAGATGGCGAGATGCGAAAGCGGGTCGCCGACCTCGTATACGAGTGGACGTGGGAATATGTGAAAAATCCCAATCCGGAGCGTCGGGCCAAGAGTTCCGCGGCGGCGAGAGATGAGGTTTTGGATACGCCAGTGTTGATTCTCATCTACTCGGTGCCTGGGTCTAATGACGAGATTACGGAGGAGAATTACGCCGCGACCTGCTGTGCCGCGCAGAACATGCTGCTGATGGCACATGCGATTGGATTGGCGGCGGGATGGTCCACCGGACGCGTCTGCAAGAACGAGGAGATCCATAAAGCGGTCGGCGCGGGTGAAGACTGGGCCGTGGTCGGTGCATTCTTTATCGGCTTCCCGATATCGATACCGGAAGCCGAGCGCATGCCCGTATATGACGTGTGCACCTATCTGAATTGAGACCGAAGCATAGATAAGTCTGAATTGCGACAAATCCGCAATGAAGCGAAGAATGGGAGCATCGAATAGATGTTAGGAACTACAACATACCGGAATTACGTCAATGGCAATTGGGTTGAAGCATCGACAGGTGCGGTTTCTCAAAGTAGCAACCCGGCCGACTTGAACGATGTTATCGGTGAGTTTCAGGCGTCCAATGCCGCCGATGTGGAAGCGGCTGTCGGATCGGCAGCTGTGGCTGGCCGAGGCTGGGCTGCGACATCGGCGCTGGCCCGTGGCGGCTACCTGCTGGCGGCGGCTGACTATCTGAACCAGAACGCGGAGCGATATGCCCAAGCGATAACTCGCGAGTGCGGCAAGGCGATAGTGGAAGCGCGCGGCGAGGTCGGCAGAGCGGTCGCGCTGCTGCAGTACTTCGGCGTCGAGGGCTCCAACCCGGTCGGCGATGTTGTGCCATCGGTAGACCCCAACATACTTCTCTACACGCGACGGGTGCCCATCGGCGTAGTGTCGCTCATCACGCCGTGGAACTTCCCGTTGGCGATTCCCATCTGGAAGATGGCGCCAGCGTTAGTGTATGGCAACACGATAGTGCTCAAGCCGGCATCGGCTACTCCGTATCTTGGGGTGTTGATAGCCGAGATGTGGGCCGCAGTCGGTTTGCCGGCCGGGGTGTTCAACCTTGTAACCGGTTCTGGTGGTGCGATTGGCGATTCGCTCACATCTTCTAACGGCGTCTCGGCCGTATCGTTCACCGGTTCCACGGCGATCGGTATGGGCATTGCGGCCTCGGCGGCGCCGCGCGGAGTGAAGTTCCAGATTGAGATGGGTGGTAAAAACCCCGTGATCGTGATGCCGGATGCCGATCTTGAGCAGGCGGCACAGGTCACGGTTGATGGTGCGATGAAGTACTCGGGGCAGAAGTGCACAGCCACTTCCCGGGCCATGGTAATCGGAAACGTTATCGAGGACTTTACCGATCTTGTGGTTGAGAAGACGGAGGCGCTGGCTATCGGTCCCGGCACAGAGGACGAGTCGGTAGTCGTACCGGTCATCGATGAAGCGTCGCGGCAGAACATCATTTCCTCCGTGGAGCGTGGTGTTTCTGAAGGCGGCAATGTCTTGACTGGCGGCGGCGTTCCGTCCGGCAGCGGCTACGACGCCGGCACGTATGTCAACCCGACCGTGTTGAGCAAGGTATCGCCCAACGATTTCGTGGCTTGTGAAGAGATCTTCGGACCGGTTCTGGGCATCATTCCGGCGGCGGACATCGATGATGCTATCGATATCGCGAACGATGTGCGTTACGGATTGAGCGCGGGTATCTTCACTCGCAACCTGAATGCCGCCATGTCGTTTGCCGACCGCATCGAGGCCGGGATTGTGAAGGTTAATGGTGAAACTGCAGGCGTCGAGCCGCAGGTGCCGTTCGGCGGTATGAAGTCATCGAGCAGCGGCTCACGGGAGCAAGGCAAAGCGGCAATCGAATTCTTCACTGAGACCAAGACGATCTACGTGAATCAGAGTGCTACGTAGCAGATCGGGCTCGAATCTTCCGAAATATCGCCGCGATTCACGTCATATAGCGTGTAGGAATTCGTAGGGATAATTGCGTTGCCGATAGCACGTTCGTTAAGATTCGCTGATAAAGTGCACACAAAGCATCTGTGATTGGAAATCCAAGAGGGATAAAGGATGGTAATTGCACAAACCAAGACAGACTTGGATCTGGTTGCACACTTGTTGCGGCGGGCGGGATTCGGCGCTAGCAAAGCTGAAATAGAGCGATACGCCCGCAAGTCGTACGACGAAATAGTGGACGACCTGGTCAACCCAGAACGTTTTCCGGAAGTTGAAGATGATCTTCTGGGGCGTTTCTATCCGCATTTGGCGGCGAACAAGGACAACGGCGCGGTATGGAATGGACGGTGGATGTATCGCATGATCAACACCGAGCGTCCGTTGCAGGAAAAGATGACCTTGTTCTGGCACGGCATTCTAGCCACTGGTTGGACGAAGAGCGAGCATACGCCGAGCATGGTGAATCACATGCAGATGCTCCGCGACAACGGTTTGGGGAACTTCCGAACGATACTGACGGAGTTGTCGAAAGATCCGGCGATGATCTTCTGGCTCGACAACAACGAGAATCATGGCTACTCCATCAACGAGAACTACGGTCGTGAGATCTTAGAGCTGTTCTCGATGGGTATCGGCAACTACACGGAAGACGATATCAAGAATGCGGCCCGGGCCTTTACCGGCTGGACCTTCACGCAGCCGTTGCCGCTGTATCCGTTTGGGCATTTCGAGGCGGAGTTCGTATACCGCGAAGAAGACCATGACGCGGGTGAGAAGGAGTTTCTGGGACATCGCGGCAACTTCAATGGTGAAGACATCATCGACATCATCGCGCGTCAGGAAGCGACGGCACAGTTCATTGCGCGTCATCTCTACACTTTCTTTGTGGCCGATGAGCCGCAGGTTCCCGCTTGGAGCATCCAGCCGCCGCAGGACCCCGAAGCGATCCAGACGATGGTCGATGCGTGGATGGAATCGGATGCTGATATTCGCCACGTCGTGAGCGTGATGCTGAAGTCCGACTTCTTCAAGGAAGCGCGCATGGCACGCGTCAAGTCGCCAACAGAGTTCGTGGCAAACGTGGTCAAGATATCTGGCGACTACCGCTATCCGGACGTCGGCTTGGAGTCTTTTGAGGGCACCCTGGTAGCGATGGGTCAGAAGCTGATGGACCCGCCTTCGGTAGAGGGCTGGCATACTGGCAAGGAGTGGATCGACGGCGGGACGTTGACGGAGCGTGTTAACTACGCCATCGGAGTGCTTGACGACGCCTCAAAACCGGGAGTGCGCGCCATCATCGATGAATTGCGCATGATGGAGGCGCCACGCACTGCCGAGAGGGTGGTCGACACGGTTCTGGAGCATCTCTGCCGTCTAAAGGTTGATGACGATACGCGTGAGACGCTTATCGCCCATGCGGGCGTGGATGGTGACTTGATGTTTGATACCGAACAGCATGAAGAGGAGAGCACGGCTCGAATCTTGAGGATGATCACGCTCGCCGTTTCGACGCGCGAGTTCCAGTTTGAGTAATGATGTAGATGCGACTCACATGAGTCTGAAGCCCTAAGTCAATTGGAGTGACTGAAATGGCAATTAACGGAAACGGAGCAAACGGGAAGCACAAAGACCCCGTGTTGGTGGTGATCCAACTCTCCGGCGGTAACGACTTTATGAATACGGTGATTCCGTACACGGATGGCATCTACTACGATGTGCGCCCCTTGGTCGGCATCCCTGAAGATAAGGTTCTGCCGATAAATGGCGATCTTGCGTTCCACCCGTGCGCGGCGGCACTTAAGGATCTGTACGAAGAAGGCAAGGTGGCGATTATTCAGGGCATCGGCTACGAGAACTCGAGTCGTTCTCACTTCCGGGCGATGGATATCTGGCACACCTGCGAGCCGAACACGATTGCGACTGAGGGCTGGCTGGCAAAGGTTATCCGGGAGATTGACCCCGACGGCAGCAACCCGGTCACGGCGGTCAGCTTCGGACGCGGCCTGCCCCGCGCCTTGGCGGCGCCGAACGTTACCGCAACTTCGATTGGCGACCTCGACAACTACGGACTGATGTCAAGCATCGAAGTCGTTGAAGAGCGTGACGAGAACCTGGAAATCTTCAAGCGGATGTACACCCCCGCCGTCGGATCGGGTCTGGTGATGGACTATCTTGGTCAGACCGGACGTGACGTGCTCAAGGGCGCAGACATGCTGGCCGTGGCACCGCAGATGTACAAGTCCAATGTGGAATATGCCAACAACCCGATCGCGCAGTCTCTGCGCGATGTGGTGCGCGTCCATACCGCAGGACTCGGCACTCGCATCTTCTACACCAACCACATGGGTTACGACCATCACGCGCAAGAGGTGCCGACCCATGCCAAGCTGCTGACTGAGCTGACGGAAGCGATACGCGACTTCATGCAGGACTTGAGAGATCACGATGCTGCCGATGAGGTGACGATACTGGTCTTCACCGAGTTCGGACGTCGCATCAAGGACAACGGCTCCGGAACAGATCACGGCTCCGGCGGTGGCGCATTCCTGATCGGTGAGAACGTCAAGGGTGGCCTCTACTCGGAGTACCCGCCTCTCGACCGCCCGAGTTGGTTGAACGACGAGGATCTGCGGCACACGTTCGATTTCCGCGGCATCTACGGCACGATACTTGAGCAGTGGCTAGGTCTCGACCCGGTTCCGATCGTGGGCGGCAGTTTCGAGCAGCTCAATCCTTACGAAAAGACCTTGGTTTGAGTTAGCAAGCAGCGGCATATGAAGCTCGGAGGTTTATCAAGTGAGCAGTAACGGCAATGGCTCTACAAACGGGGCGAATGGCAGGCCGCATGCACTGTTGCGCGCCGGCTTCCCGTTCTACACGACGCTCGGAATGCGGCGTGTGACGACGTATCCGATGGATGTAGTCATCGGCGATGAAGACCGCCTCTACGTCCTCAATCGCACCGACGGCCAAGGCGGGCAGATCCGCCGCATAAATTGGGACGACGACGACCTGGACATCTTCGGATCGGGCTTTGTCTGGCCGGTGCAGATGATTCGCGATGCGGACGAAAATGTCTACGTATCGGACGAGGGCAACCATACCATTAGGGTCTGGCGACCTTCGGATGGTGAACTGCTGGACACCTGGGGTACGCATGGAGATGCGCCGGGACAGCTGGACCGCCCGTCCGGCATCTGCTGGGACAACGACTGCAACATGCTCGTTGTTGATACTCAGAACCACCGAGTGCAGAAGTTCACCGCGTCGGGTGAATACATCAGTGGATTTGGCGAGTTCGGCACCGATGACGGGCAGTTCAACTACCCGTGGGGTATCGGCGTCGACGCGTTTGACAGTGCTATCTACGTCACGGATTGGCGGAACGACCGGTTCCAGAAGTTCGATTCGGAGGGCAATCACATCTGGACGGTTGGTTCGAGCGGCGACGGATTAGGTGAGTTCAATCGCCCGGCTGGGGTGACGGTCGACCGACATGGCGATGTCTACGTTGCAGATCGGGGCAACCACCGCATCCAGCAATTCGACCTCAACGGTCGCTACGTAGATCGTTTCATCGGCGATGCGGTGCTTTCGAAGAGCGGCCGGATATACATTCTGTCGAACACGACGGTTTTGCGGAATCGTGAATCGGCAGAGCTGGAGATTACAAGGCGTCTACGCGGCCCGACCGTGGTGCGGTTCCATAGCGACCCCAAGCGTGGCGACCTGATGTACATCTCCGACTTCGGCTGTCATCGGATCCAGGTATACCGCAAAGAGGCTTACGAGCTGACTGAGGAGCAGATCGCGCCAGTTCCAAGTGCGCCGACGCTCTACACGGTATAGCGCGACTATCTGACGCGCAGTAAAGCAATTCATTCGGCTGGGACTGTCAGCGCAGTCCCAGCCGGCTCTCGACGCCCTCCAAGACGTCGCCCGCAATCTCCAGCGCACGTTCCGCATCGAGTGCCTCGTACGCGTCGTACGGTGCGCCTCCGGGTAGGGATTGCGGATATCTGGCGCCGAGGTAGTGTTTATCAAGCAGCACTGCTATCGATTTCAGGAACTCGAATGAGGGGTCGAATACCATTGCATCCTCGCACAAGTCGGCGAGGGCATGTCCCCATACCTGTTCCGCGCCGTGATTGTATAGAAACGCAGCAACGGCCTTCTCTGCGGCCTGGTGGCAGAGGAAGCATGCCAGCGCGTGTCGGCGGGCTTCTGAATTGGCGGCCGCAGCTTCAAGGTCATGTTTACCCTGCAGCAGCCAGGCGCGAGGAATGCGGTTAAGGGTGGAGTAGTCGGTCATCGCGGTTGTAGGTCCTCGAAATCAAAGATGAAAGCGATCTTTGCCACATCGGGTCAGCAGATCAGTAGATTGTGTCGCCATATTGCTGGGCGCGCATCAGCAACGGGTCGGTATCTTCAAGTTCGACGAACTCCTGCTCAGTGTAGACGTGAAAGGTAGCGCCGACTCTCGGTCGCAGATGGGTAGCCCAGAAGTCGGAACGGCGATGAAACGGCTCGTCCGTTTCCTGCACGACCACCAGCTCCAGGATGGTGTCCGGTTTTGTGGGATTACCCGATACCAGATCACCAATAAGAATTAGCCGCGTCATGCCCAGTGGCGGCATCTCTTGAGCGAAGCGTTGCAGTTCGGCTTCGATCATATTTCGGCGCTGTCGGCCAAAGCCGAACATCATTGGGCACATGAAAATCTCTCTGCGTGTTTAAAGCGGCACGCGCATCCGTAAAGGCTATCAGTGGAAAGTGCGACAGTACGTAGACGGCGGGTAAATATCTAGCAACAAAAAACGGGTGGCACCACTGGGACAGGCTTTGTGCCTATCCGAGTGATGCCACCCGTAGGGAGGTGTCTCGAATCTTGGATTTGAGACACCCCGAAGTTCAAGTCCTAAACGCGTCGCTGATGCTTCGCGTCGGGATGATTAGGGGGATCTCGCCTAGATCGAGACACCTCTCCTATAGCTATATGCCATTACCTAGACGTCCCTCCTTTCGTTTTGTATCCGGCTCGTGGCACGTTTGCCACCGCCACGGCGGGTCGTAGGTCCGTCCCACCGGCACGCTAAATTATATAGAAAACCGCCATAGATTCAACTCTGAGTCGGAATTATCGACCTAATCCCGAAACGTGCGGCTTTCTTTTCGGCGGAAAGTCCGGCCTTAAGCGAGTTGCTTTGCCAGTGCCTCAGCGTCATCGTTCGAGACGATTCGGAAGACCTTGTTTCCAGCCGGTGATACACCTTGCACGGCTTTTCGGCCGTTTTTCATGGTGACGATTTCAGGGTTCTGAACCGGCACAGTGGTCTTTTCTTTGACTGAGTATGCGGTAATTTCCATTTGCTTCCTCGCTTCGATACCTTGGCATGCAATTTGGTTGGCGCTTATAGGGTGCTTCAATCGGCAATCTTATAGAAATGGGGATTGACGTTTTGATGCTGTATATGCGTTTAAATCTGCAAATCGTGGTTCAAGCGAGGATATCGAGATTTTCAGTCGACGTGAAAACCTATTTCGCGAATGACTTCTTTATCCGATCGGCCGCTTCGTCAAGCGCCGATTCAGCGGCGTGGATGTAACCGGTCGAAGTGTTGAAACCGTGCAGCACGCCTTCGTAACGTGTCAGGCGCGTATCGACGCCGGCTTGCTTCAATGCCGCGGCGTACTCTTCCGCTTCATCTCTCAAAACGTCGCACTCGGCAACGATTACGGTCGCATCGGGCAAGCCTTCGAGAGACTCCGCCTGCAACGGGGAGGCGTATGGATGCGTGCCGTCGCCATCGGGACCAAGATAGTTGTCCCAGAACCATTCCATGCCGCGCTTGGTAAGACCGTATCCCTCGGCAAATTCGTCATACGAGGGGCGGGTAAAGTTATGGTCGATCACGGGGCAGAAGAGCACTTGGTGGGAGATTTCGGGTCCGTTGCGGTCGCGCGCCATCTGTGAAACTGCCGCTGATAAGTTTCCGCCGGCCGAGGTTCCGGCAACGGCCAATTTCGATACATCGCAATCGAACTCGCCCGCGTTCTCTATCGCCCACTCAGTCGCCGCGTAGCAGTCATCAGCCGAACCGGGAAAGCGGGTCTCGGGCGCCAATCGATATTGCACCGATATGGCGACGGCGCCGACGCGGTTGGCCAAGCCTCGAGAGGTCGGACCTTCCAGTTCGTAGCCTCTGATAGTCCATCCACCGCCGTGGAATACCATCACTACCGGATAGGGCGGTTCGGCACCTTCAGGGATGTATATGCGAAGCGGGATATCGCCGCCCGGTCCGGCGAACTTGCGTCGCAGCACTTTCCGGACCGGCTCGATGGCCGGTTTCATCAATCGGCCGCGCTTCTCGACCCCGGCGCGTAGTTCTTCCGCGGAACACTCTCCGGTTGCGGGGAGGTTCAGCGTCGCGCCCTTTTCCATGAAGTCGATGGTGTCGGGAGTTAAACGGCTGTCGATCATCGGATATTTCTCCAGTTTTGATGGTGGTTGCGTGAGACGGGGTTCGTTCAGAACCAGTTTTCTTTATCGACGAGATTTCGCAGTGGCTCGCCGGCGGCGAATCGCCGCATGTTGTCGGCAACAACCTCGTATCGACGCTCGCCAAGGTAACGCCCCTCGTCGGCCGCGATGTGCGGCGTCAATATCGTGTTCGGCGCATCCCAGAGCGGGTGGTCGGCTGGTAGCGGCTCAATCTCGTATACATCCAATCCCGCGCCGCCGATCTCTCCGCTTCGCAACGCGTCGTTAAGATCGTCCAGCTTCGTCGTCATGCCGCGTCCGATGTTGATGAAGATTGCGGTGTTCTTCATCAGCGCAAACTTGCTGGTATCGAAGAGACCTTCGGTCTGTGGTGTGTGGGGTATAGTCAGCACGATAAAATCGGCGTTTGGCAATACTTCGTCGAGCTCGGCCGGTTCGCGCATTTCATCGACGTATTCGCGCGCGCCTTCCGCTTCCCAACGGGCATCTACTCCGACTACCGTCGTGCCCAACGCCTTGCACAAGCGTGTCGTCTCCGTGCCGATGCCGCCTACACCCACGATCAGCACGGTAGCGTCTGGCAGGAATATGTTGTTGTACTGCTCACCCAGGAGTTTGTGCCAGTTGCGGTCGCGTTGCTTATCGCGGTAGAGGTTCAGATGCTTCACGAAAGAGAGCATCATCGCGACGATGTGAACTGATATGTGGTCGTTGTAGATCTCTCGGAAGTTCGTCACCTGAACCGGGTGTTCGATCAGTTCGTCGAAGTAGTATCCTGCTGGCGGTGCAGCTGCCGGCGCCTGCAGCCATCGCAGATTGGGCGACGCGGCTAACAGCCGGGCGTTCATAGTTCCGAAGGCCGCATCGGCATCAGCAAGCTCCGCAACCGCCTCGTCCTCGTCGTTGGGTGTTACCAGATTGACGTCCGGGACGGAGTCCTGCAATCTCGCAACGAAGTCGCGACTATGCTGGGAATTCGGGGGTAGAAAGACCATTTTGAAGGACATATCAGCAGATCACCTCTCAGTTGCCTCTGTGGCTTATGGAGCAGATATATAGTTTCAGCAACACCGTGAAAGGTGTTGCCACACTGCGCTCGTGTATATGGCAATGATACAGAGCACACTTTACGAGGTTAGATTATCCTGTAGTTACTGCTGGACAGTGTGGCGTAGCTGAATGGTTATCTGATGCCGCGAGTTGGTGGGTGGCGTTTCAAAGTTACGATGCCGAGACGAACCGTTGAAAATAGGCGACTTCCATATTGATGTTGATCCGGGGGTATTGGAATCCCCGCACTGCATCGTGACGCTACGTCCCTGGGTGAACGTAGGGAACGTAGGTCGTATCGTGGTCAATCGCTTTTCCCGCGTTTTTGGCGCGAAGAAGATCGGGAGTCTGGCGCGCCCCAGCAAGTTCTACGATCATACTCGATATCGTCCGCGTATCCGCTTGAGGCGCGGTGAGCGAACGTTCCGGATCCCGAATACCGAGGTCGTCGCGGCACGCGTTCCTGGCGGTCAGGATCTGCTGATACTTAAACTGCTTGAGCCTCACGCATGGGCGGAAGACTTCAACGATTCCGTCATCGAGCTCTTGCAGGCGTTTAACGTTGAGCGATACGTGCTGGTTGGATCGATGTACGATTCGGTACCGCACACGCGCCCGCTCAAGGTGACGGGTTCGGCGCGTGGTTGGACGCCGCCGTCGCACTTCACGGCCGGGGTGCGTCTGGGGACGAGCCGATATGAAGGTCCCACTTCGATGGTGTCTCAATTGACCGAGTTGGCGCGAACGCAGCTCGGTTTGGAAACGCTTTCGATGATTGTGCACCTGCCGCTTTACCTGAAACTCGACAACGACTATGTCGGTGCGTCCCGGATACTGTCGGTGCTGTCAGAAATATAACGAGTACCGATGGAGCAGATGCCCGAAATCAGGATGGGCGAATCTCAATACTCTCAGGTTGAAATCTCAGACTCTAGCAATCCTCGACTGGCGCAGCTGGTAGCGAGGCTGGAGCTTGAGTACGATGCTGAAGAGGCGGAGCCGCGCGAAAATGAAGTGTCGTTGTTGCCGGAGGTAGAGGAGTTTTTGGAAGACCTCTCGCGCGGATGGGACGATGACGAGCGGCGTCGCTGAGCGCTGGCCGATGTCGGGCTGGTCAGCAGTCCGAGCCGACCAGCACTCAGGATTTCAATTAGTAGTCGAGAGTTGAACTACAGTTCTTTGACTTCAACTCCCGCCAGCTGCTCGACGTAGCGCAGGATGCCGGAGTGATCGTTCCGTCCATCGCCGCTCACTACTAGGGAGGTCAAGACTTGTTGCAGGTTCGCGGTTACCTGCAACGGCACGTTGAGCGCCCTTGCCGTCTCCATGGCGTTGTTGATGTCTTTGTAATGGAGTTCGATGCGGAAGCCCGGCTCGAAGTTGCGTTCGATCATCATCGGAGCTTTAGCGTTCATCACGTTAGAACCGGCCAGTCCGCCCTGTATCGCTTCGAAGACGGTCTGAGGGTTTACGCCGGCCGCGGTTGCCAGTACCAGTGCTTCGGCGAGGCCGTGGATGTTGGCGCCGACGACGATCTGGTTTGCCAGCTTGGTGACATTTCCGGCGCCGTGAGCGCCGCATAGGACGGACGATTTTCCGAGCACGTCGAATAGCGGCTTTGCGCGTTCAAAGTCTCCCGCATCGCCCCCGACCATGATGGCGAGGTCGCCGGAGATTGCGAACGGCTCACCGCCGGATACTGGCGCATCGAGGAAGTTGACGTTTTTGGCGGCAAGTCCGGCTCCGAGTTCCTGGGATACTCCCGGCGCGATTGAGGACATGTCGATGACGAGGTCGCCTTCTGATGCGCCATCGATGACGCCGCCTTCACCGAGGATGGCCTGCTTCGATTGTGGCCCGTCTTGCACCATGGTGATGATGACGTCGGTTGTGCTGGCGACTTCCGCGCCGGATGAGGCGCCGGTAGCACCGGCCGCTTCCAGTTCGCTCACTGGGTCCGGAAAAATATCGAATACGGTTACATCGTATCCCGCGTTAATCAGGTTTTTAGCCATGGGTTTGCCCATGATTCCGAGCCCGATGAAACCGATCTTTTCTGCCATACTGTCTCTCCTCTCGAAGTCGGCGTAAGTATTCGTCGCGCGATATCTTCTTCTAGGTCTATTCATAGATTGGATTGCAACCTTCGATGGTACAACCATCTTGATGAAACCATGTCGCTATTCGTCATCTTTCCAGAAACGTTCCTCTTCAACGTGATAACCAGTATCGGCGTAACGCTCTTTCACATCCTCAATCATGCCCGGATGCCCGCAGGCGTAGATAACCGTTTCCGACGGGTCTAGCTGACGCTCCTTGACGAACTGTTCGACCAGGGTGTTGATGCGGCCGGCCGGACCGTTCCAGGCGTCGTTGCGCGCCTCGTCAGGACGGCTTACGGAGCCGAAGAATTCGATATTGTTGTGGTTGTTCGCAATCTCCGACAACTCGTCGTCGTAACCAAACTCATCCAGGTAGCTGGCGCCTTCGAGAACGAAGAAGCGATACTCATCGCGGTTGATCGGACCGTCGGCATTCCACTCCGGATCGTTGAGGAACTTGCGCAGGATGGATACGTATGGCGCGACGCCGGTGACGGTTCCTACCATTACGTGGTTTCTGAACTCCGGCTTGAAGACGAATATCCCTTTGGGGCGCGGGCGTAAGGTAAGCTCGGTGCCGACCGAGAGGTCGAATAGCACTGGTGTCAGGTTGCCGTCTGGCAGCGGCACCAGTTCGATGAAGAGTTCGATCTCGGCTTCATCGGGAGATGAGACAATTGAGTATGGTCTCTCGATGCCTTCGGCGCCGATGGTGCAGTACTGTCCGGGTTTGAAAGTGAAAGGCTGAGCCGGTTTCAGCCAAATCTTCCAGAGGTCATGCGTCAGATCTTCCCGGCGGGTAATCTTGCAGGTCGTGAAGCGGCCACGTATCGTTCGTCTGGTAGTCAATTTCGTTCTCTTGGTGTTGCTTCAGATATGAATTGGTTGCGTGAAAAAGGTTACAACAACGTAGAGAGTCATCATTTTTCCGAAGATATGGTATTGCTGGTGATACCATGATTTCACGATTTCGGAAATGCATTATCTTGAGTGCGCGTCAAATCGCGCTGAATCATCGCCCTGCAGCGATTAGTTTGGGAGTCTGAAATGTCAGGTCCAAATCCTGGAGTTGCCTACAGTATCACCGTTCGTGCCGAATATCCCAATCGGCCCGGGATGTTGGGATTGATAACATCCGCAATCGGCCGGTGTGGCGGTGATGCCGCGGCTATCGATGTCGTGTCGTCATTCGGGGGCACCATGATCCGCGACTTCACCATCAACACCTCGGGTGAAGGCCACTCCCAACAGGTAGTAGAAGCGATTGGCGCGATTGACGAAGTATCGGTGAACAGTGTTTCTGATGCCACGTTTTTGATGCATGTCGGCGGGAAGATCGAGATGCGCTCTACCGTGCCCTTGGGAACTCGCGACGATATGTCGAAGGCCTACACCCCCGGCGTGGGGCGCGTCTGCATGGCGATTCACGAAGACCCGGACGCGGTGTGGGCTTTGACGGGTAAGGGGCATACAGTCGCGGTCGTGACGGACGGCTCTGCAGTTCTGGGACTGGGTGATATTGGCGCCGCGGCCGCTCTGCCCGTGATGGAGGGCAAGGCGTTGCTCTTCAAGGAGTTCGGACGCGTCGATGCTTGGCCCATCTGCCTCGACACGAACGATCCGTATGAGATCGTATCGATTGTCACGGCCCTTGCGCCCGGTTTTGGCGGCATCAACCTCGAAGACATCAGCGCGCCGCGCTGCTTTCAGATTGAGGAGCAGCTGAAGGAGCGGCTCGACATTCCGATCTTCCACGACGATCAGCATGGCACCGCAGTCGTTGTGCTCGCCGGACTGATTAACTCGCTCAAACTGGTGGATAAGAAGCCGGAAGATGTGAAGACTATCGTTCTGGGCGCGGGCGCGTCAGGTACTGCATGCACCAAGATACTGCTGTCGTATGGCGTCAAAGACATCATCGGGTTTGATCGACAAGGCGCGCTGTCCCGCGACCGCGACTACGGGTCGAATGTGATGAAGCAGTGGTTTGCGGATAACACGAATCCGCACAACGTTACTGGCGATTTGACTGAGTGCATCAAAGGCGCTGATTTCGTGCTCGGATTGGCCGGTCCCGATCTGCTGTCTGCAGAGCAGGTTGCGAGTATGTCGGACGATGCCATCGTATTTGCACTATCGAATCCCAATCCGGAGATCTGGCCTGAAAATATCCCCGATAATGTAAAGATCATGGCTACCGGTCGAACCGACTACCCGAACCAGATCAACAACTCGCTCTGTTTCCCCGGCTTGTTCAGGGGCGTGTTGGATGTTCGGGCATACGACATCAACGAGGAGATGAAGATCGCGGCGGCCCAGGCGATCGCAGATGTAATCCCAGCGTCGCATCTCGACCCGGACTTCATCATCCCGAGCGTGTTCGATAGAAATGTGGCTCGCAACGTTGCGCAGCAGGTTGCGATTGCGGCGCAGAATTCGGGGGTTGCACGCCGTCGTCGGAGGCAGACTGACGAAGTGTATGCGACGATGCGTTCGCGTTAGATTTGAGAGCAGTCCTTGACGTTGAGATTTTGAGCAATGAGTTACGACGCAATCGTTGTCGGCGGCGGAATCAGTGGATGTGCCGCCGCATACTACCTAGCATCTCAAGGGCATAAAGTTGCGCTGATAGAGAAAGATACCGTTGCCAGCCACGCTTCTGGCTTCGCTTTCGGCTCTTTGCACACGCGCTTCCAACCGCCGTCAGGCAGTTCAGCCATTGAATGGTTCCGCGCCGAATCGATCGATCTGCACCATGAATTAGCCGCGGTGCTTCCGGAAGAGACGGGACAGAGATATCACTTCAAAGACAAGGCGGGCTTGGTTCTGGCTTTGGACGAAGCCGATGCGGCGATGCTCAAGCCGTCTGGGGTCTCGGCATTCCGGCGGAATGAGTGGCCATCTGATCGCCAGGACGTCAGATGGCTGGCGTATGGCGAGTTGAGCCACATCGAAGCGCGCATCTCGCCTGACGTTATCGGCGGGCTGTATCTCGGAGGCTCTACAGAGGTGTCGCCCGGCGGTGTCACTGCGGCGCTGTGGCAAGCCGCTTCCGAGAAGTACGGCGCCGAGATGATCAATGCCGAGGTGCAGGAGATCAACGTTGTAAATAACGCCGTTGCGGGAGTTACAACTACGCAAGGCACGTTGTCCAGCGCCACCGTCTTGCTTGCTGCTGGACCTTGGTGCGGCACGTTGCTAGAGCGAGGGGAGACTACCTCGCATTTGAACTTGCCCGTGTCGCCGCTCAAGGGCGAGATACTGCGTTATGACATTGGCGATGAGCCGCCGATGCCGATATCGCTATGGTGGAATACCGACTACGCCTCATCGAAGCCCGATGGGTTGCTGTATGCCGGCACGACGGAACATCGGGTGGGATTTGATGAGGAACCGTCGGCGCGCGCGCGTGCCGAAATCAAGCGCTCCGTAGAGCGTGTCCTGCCGTTCCTGGCTAAGATGCCGGTATCTCGGCAGACGGCATGTCTGCGGCCGGTTGCTCCTGACGGATTGCCAGTCGTTGGCGAAATCTCCGGAGCATCGGGACTGATCGTAGGGACTGGCGGCGGTCGTCTGGGGATTGAACTTGGTCCGGCGATAGGCCGCTTGGCGGCGAATATCGCTACTGGCGAGCAAAAGGGCAGATCCAGATACGATGTCTTCAGCCCAGCTCGATTCGCGTGATAGCATCGAATTCAGAACCTGTATTTCGAGCTCCCTGAACGGAGAGGACTGCCACCCTTTTCCAGCATCTAACAACTCGATACCTTTAAGTCAATCCCGTGTGTCTGACAAGGTGTGTATCTAATCCAGCGGTCGTTACGCCCCGCGTCTCGGTGAGACGCGGCTTAATGAAGCAACGCGCGCACATCCCTCGTCGGTCAACGATGAGGGATTTTTAGTTTCAGGCCCCGCAATCCTGATAGAAGCAATCGAAATCACTGATCCAACTCGATGAACAGCAGTCGCCAAAGATTAGAGCGCATCTTGATGACAGGCACTGAGATGCGGCGCGCGCTTGCAAGGATGGCGCACGAGATTATCGAGCGCAATCATGGCCCGCATGACCTGGTAGTTGCCGGCATCCCTACTCGTGGCATACCCATCGCAGTCAGAATTGCCGACTTCATAGAGCGATTCGAGTCGGTACGTCCTCAAGTGATGGAGCTGGACCCATCGCCTTTCCGCGATGATACTCATCGAATCGCTGGCAATTGGAACCATGCAATCACCCGCCCGGACAGCATGTCGGATGTCGATGTCAGTGGATTGCGGGTCGTTATCGTTGATGATGTTTTCTATACCGGACGCACTACGCGCGCGGCTATGGATGCTCTGATGTATGTTGCGCGTCCCTCGTATGTTCATCTGGCAGTTCTCATCAATCGCGGACATCGCGAGTTGCCCATCAACCCAGACTTCGTGGGACGAAATGTGCCGACCTCGCGCGCGGAGCGAGTGTATGTGTGGCTGGAAGAGGTAGACGGCATCGACAAGGTGGCGA
Organism: Dehalococcoidia bacterium; assembly: GCA_965200065.1. GTDB lineage: Bacteria > Chloroflexota > Dehalococcoidia > Lucifugimonadales > Lucifugimonadaceae > Bin127. Next base: position 316,829 of record CBDATF010000001.1, read on the forward strand.
TATCGCGTTTCGATGCCGCGGCGGCTGACGAGAAGACGGTATCTGCGTGATATCTACAGTCTTGCAAAGTTCCGAACCGTCTGCATTGCCGGCGGAGACGGGTGCCAAGCATCTGCTGGATACCGATTCCTTGAGCCGCGACGAGATCCAGGAACTGACCGATCGGGCAATCGAGATGCGCAAGATGCGGGTGCCCGGATCGTTCAAATCGGACTTGCTGCGAGGGTGCTCGATCTACACATTGTTCTTTGAGAACAGCACTCGAACGCGCGTCTCATTCGAGCACGCGGGGAAGATTCTTGGTGCCGATGTCGTCAACATTGCGGCATCTACGAGCAGCGCCAAAAAGGGCGAATCGGTGTTGAATACGGCTTTGACGCTAGATGCGATGGGAGTGGATGTATTGGTGGTGCGCCATCCCCACTCTGGTGCGCCGCACTTTATTGCGCGGCACGTAAATGCCGCGGTCATCAATGCCGGCGATGGCACCCACGCGCATCCGACTCAGGCATTGCTGGATGTGATGACGTTGCATGAAGCGCTCGGAGAGCTCAAAGGGCGGAAGCTGGCCATCATCGGCGATATTCTGCACTCGCGCGTGGCGCGCTCGAACATCATCACCTTTTGCAAGCTGGGCGTTGAGGTCGCAATTGCCGGACCGCCGACGCTCTTGCCTCATGATTGGTCGCCCGGCATCAACTCTCTCGACGGTGGAGATGCTGAGGTCACGGTTTATCGGAATATAGATGATGCGCTGCGTAAAGCTGATGCGGTGATGTGTTTGCGGTTGCAGTTGGAGCGTCAAACATCTGGTCTGTTGCCAGACTTGAATGAGTACTCGAGAGTGTGGGGCATTGACGAGCGACGGCTGTCGATGGCATCACCGGGTGCGCCGTTGATGCATCCGGGACCGATGAATGAGGGGGTTGAGATATCGTCCGCGGTTGCTCATGGTCCCTTAAGTCTTGTCGAATATCAGGTCGAGAACGGCGTTGCTATGCGGATGGCAGTGTTGGAGTGGATCGTTAAGCACCGGGAGGCGCGCGCGTGATGCCGCGTTCCACTTCGATATTGATCCGCGGCGGACGCGTGATCGACCCGTCCCAACAACTCGACATGCTGGGCGATGTCCTAATGGTCGATGGTGTTATCTCGGCGATTGAGTTGGGCGGCATCTCGTCTCTTGGCGATGATTGGGAGATATTCGATGCGACGGGTAAAGTCGTATGCCCGGGATTTATCGATCTGCACACTCACCTGAGAACTCCGGGACAAGAGTGGAAAGAGGACCCGGCGACGGTTTCGGATGCGGCTGTCCGCGGCGGCTTCACGACGATATGCGCGATGCCGAACACCTATCCTGCCCAGGACAACGCTTCCGTAGTGCAATCGCTGATAGAGCGGTGCGCGGCTGAAGCAAAAGTGCGGGTGCTTCCGATTGGCGCGATAACTAGAGGCCGTCAGGGAAAACTGCTGGCGCCGATGAACGAGCTGGCAGATGCGGGAGTGATTGGATTTTCGGATGACGGCGACCCGGTGTCGTCAAGCCATCTCATGCGTCAGGCATTGGCATATTCAACCGATATCGGTTTGCCAATCATCAATCATGCCGAAGATCGCGCGTTGGTCCCAGACTGGGACATGAACGAGGGTACGGTGGCTACCAGATTGGGATTGCATGGACTGCCAAACTCGGCCGAGACGATGATGATTGCGCGCGACATCGAGTTGGCACGCATCACCGGTGGCCGGCTGCACGTTCCACACGTTTCCACTGCCGAGGCGGTAGAGGTTATTCGCGCGGCTAAGTCCGACGGGCTGCCCATCACGGCCGAAGCGACGCCGCATCATCTGGCTTTGACTGAAACATGGGTATTCGGCGAGCACGGCGCAACTCCAAAGGTACTCTCTACCGGTGCCTATGACACCAACTCCAAGATGGCGCCTCCGTTGCGCGCTGAGGTCGATCGGGCGGCACTGCTCGAGGGGCTGGCAGACGGCACGATCGATGTGATTGGCACGGACCATGCGCCGCACGCCGATACGGACAAGGTTTGCACCTTTACTGAGGCCGCCAACGGCATCATCGGTCTGGAAACGGCCATGCCGATGCTGATGGATATGGCGGGCATCGAACTGAAGCTGGCGATTGAGCGACTAACTAGCGCCCCCGCTTCGATATTGGGTGACCAGACGATCGGCAACCTTAAGCCCGGTTCCAGGGCAGATGTGACGATCATCGATCCAGGACATGCTTGGCGAGTGGATACATCTACTCTCGGTTCGAAGAGCCGCAATACTCCGCTGTTAGGTCTAACCGCGTCGGGGCGTGCGATTGCCACTTTTGTTGGTGGCACCAAAATCTGGGATGCCCGCGAGGAGGAAGAGATTATTGTCTAGCGAAACGCGTGGCCCGGCACTGCTTGCTTTGAGCGAGGGTTCGGTATTCCGAGGCCGCAGACTTGGCGCAGCTACCGAATCGGTCGGTCTCGTAGTCTTCAACACCTCGATGACCGGTTACGAGGAGATGCTGACTGATCCCTCCTACGGCGGTCAGATACTGGTTCCGACCTATCCGCTTATCGGCAACTACGGGATAAATCTCAAAGATGCCGAATCGAAGCAGATACAGGTCAAGGGCTTCGTGGTGCGGGATGATTGCGATGCGCCGTCGCACCCCCTCTCTGAGATGACGGTGCACGAGTATCTTGAGGTTAACGGTGTCGCCGGCGTATCCGGTGTAGACACGCGGGCGATAACGCGCCGCATCCGGTCGGCCGGGGTGATGATGGGCGCAATCGTATCAGGCGATGATCCGGAGATTGCAACCGCGGCATTGAATGCCACGCAGTGGTACGGCGATCACGACTGGGTTGAGGAGGTAGCGACGGAAGAGGAGTTTGAGTGGCGCGGCGACGGCTACGACGGTCAGCGTCCGACAAATGAGTTGATCATCCGCTCACAACGCAACGATGTCGATACGCCAGATTTCGATCAGGCACTGCGGATTGCGGTTCTGGACTTAGGTGTGAAGTGGAACATACTGCGTAGCATGAAGGCGCGCGGATGCGAGGTAAAGGTCTTCCCTTGCGATGTGAGCGCAGACACAATTCGCAATTTCGCTCCCGACGGCATCGTGCTCTCTCCTGGACCGGGCGACCCGGCAATGCTGGACGGTCCGGTGCAGACGATACGCGCACTCTCAGATCTGGATGGCGACGGCTCGAATGCGATCCCGACGCTGGGCATCTGTCTCGGGCATCAACTGGTCGCACGCGCACTTGGCGCCGATACCTTTATGTTGCTTTTCGGACATCGTGGAGGCAACCAGCCGGTTCAGGATGTTAGGACCGGGCGAGTCTACGTGACGGCGCACAACCATGGATATGCAGTCGACCCGGAGCATCTGGCAAATCGCCCTGGGGTCCGAGTTACACACATCAATCTTAACGACGGGACGGTAGAGGGGCTGGTTGATGAGCCGCACCGCGTTATGACGATACAGTTCCATTCCGAAGCATCGCCTGGCCCGCATGACAGTGAGGCTATTTTCGATGAATTCATCGCTTTAGTTAGCAAACATGCAAGGAGTATGCGACGCTGATTCAGCGTTTCGCAACGTTGCGATATCTTATGCCGAAGAACGAAAATCTACGCAAAGTCCTGGTCATCGGTTCCGGACCGATCGTTATCGGTCAGGCGGCCGAGTTTGACTATGCCGGCACTCAAGCATGTAAATCGCTGCGAGAAGAGGGCGTTGAGGTGGTGCTGGTCAACTCTAATCCAGCGACCATCATGACGGACGAGGATGTTGCCGATCATGTCTACATCGAACCGCTCACCGTGCCGGTAGTGAGGCGCATCATCGAACGCGAGCGTCCGGACGGCATCCTCGGTACGCTGGGCGGTCAGACCGGGTTGAACCTCACGGTTGAGTTGGCAGAGGCGGGAGCGTTGGAGGATGTGGTTGTGATGGGCACCTCGACGGAGAGCATCCGCAAGGCGGAAGATCGGGAGCTGTTCCAAACCTTCATGGAGAGCATCGGCGAACCGGTATCGTACGGCATCGCAGTCACGACTATCAAAGAGGCAAAGGAAGCGGCCGAAGAGATCGGCTACCCGGTAGTGATTCGTCCGGCCTACACCTTAGGCGGTACCGGCGGCGGCGTTGCGAACGATGCCGAAGAGTTGGCGACGATCGTGGAAGCAGGTTTGGCCGCGTCGTTGGTCGGACAGGTCTTGATTGAGAAGTCGTTGCTCGGATGGAAAGAGATCGAGTATGAGGTGATGCGCGACCGCGCGGGCAACGTCATCACCGTCTGCAACATGGAAAACTTCGATCCGATGGGGGTGCACACTGGCGACTCGATAGTGGTAGCCCCCAGCCAGACGCTGACGGACAAGGACTACCAGCGTCTGCGGACGGCGGCGTTGCACATCATCGACGAGTTGGAGATACAGGGCGGTTGCAACGTGCAGTTCGCATATCGCCCCGGCAAAGAGGTGGGCGAGGAACTCGGGCAAGGTTCGCGCTACGACGATGATGGCCCGATGTACTGCGTTATCGAGGTCAATCCCCGCGTTTCACGTTCTTCGGCGCTGGCAAGCAAAGCGACCGGCTACCCTATCGCCAGGGTCGCGGCAAAGGTGGCATTGGGTCTGCACCTGGATGAAATCAGCAATGTAGTGACGGGGAAGACGCGGGCGGCGTTTGAGCCGGCGCTGGACTACTGTGTGGCGAAGATCCCCCGCTGGCCGTTCGATAAGTTTGCGAGTGGCGACCGCAGTCTCGGAACGCAGATGAAGGCTACGGGCGAGGTGATGGCTATCGACCGCAGCTTCGAGGCGGCGCTGATGAAGGCCGTAAGGTCGCTCGAAGACGGTAAGCGCTCTCTGCGATGGGAAGACCCTGAATGGCGTTATGATGGACTATCCGATATCGACCTGTCGGGCGATGACCTGCGGCTTTGGAAATTGGCATTCAAGCTTCGGACCGGCTCAACTCCCGAGGAGTTGACGCTTACGACCGGCATCGACCTGTGGTTCACGCGTGCGCTGGCGCGGATTGTAGACATGGAGCGGCGTCTACGCGATTCGGACGGTCTGGATGGGAATCTGTTGCGCGACGCTAAGCGGGTAGGGCTGAGTGATGAAGACATTGCCGAGTTCACCGGTATCGGACTTGCCGAGCGGGTGAGAGAGCGGCGTCGCGATCTGGGCATCGTGCCGGTATACAAGATGGTGGATACCTGCGCGGGCGAGTTTGAAGCGTCTACTCCGTACTTCTACAGCACCTATGAGGAAGAGAACGAAGCGGCACCTATAGGAGCCGATTCGGCCGTCGTAATCGGCTCCGGTCCGATCCGCATCGGGCAGGGCATCGAGTTCGACTACTGCTCAGTTCACGCCGCATGGGCGTTGCAGGACGAGTCGGTTCGTGCCGTGATGATCAACTCGAACCCGGAGACAGTATCGACCGATTTTGACACATCCGATCGGCTCTATTTTGAACCTCTTGACGAGGAGAGCGTGCGCGACATCATCGACAACGAGATGGGACAGGGCGCGACGAAGGTAGACGATACCGAGCCGCTGAACATCGTTGTGCAATTTGGCGGTCAGACGGCCATCAACCTCTCGCAGTCGCTGAATGCGGCGGGACTGCAGCGTCTCATATTGGGTTCGGATCCGGAAGCGATAGACAATGCTACCGATCGCGGACGTTTTGAGCGGATGGCAGTATCTAATGGCCTGCCCCTGCCTCCGGGCGGCACGGCATCGAATACCGATACTGCGCTCGCTCTGGCCGAGAACCTAGGCTATCCCGTGCTGGTGCGTCCGAGCTATGTGCTTGGCGGACGGGCGATGGAGATTGTCGATAATCCCACCGAGTTGGATCGATACTTCGATCGTGCCTTGCGCTCCGTGCCGGGTCAGACAATACTGGTTGACCGCTATTTTCAAGGCATCGAGGTGGAAGTCGACGCGGTATGCGATGGTGAGGATGTGCTGATACCAGGCATTATGCAGCATATTGAGCGTGCCGGCGTGCATTCGGGCGATTCGTTCGCCGTCTACCCGGCCATCTGGCTGACTGGCGACGAGGTAGAGACGATCGTGGAGTACACCCGTCGCATCGGACGTATGTTCAACGTGCGCGGTTTGATGAACATCCAATACGTCATCACGGGCGGCGGCACTTACCGTAGCCGTGCAGAAGACCCGGGCAGCAGTCAGGTAGATGTTCCGAAGAGCAACACCTACGTTATCGAGGTCAACCCGCGCTCGTCGCGCACGATACCGTTCATCTCCAAAGTTACGGGCATTCCGATGATCAGCATCGCAACCCGGGTGATGCTGGGCAAGCGACTGCGCGAGATGAAGTGGGGCACTGGATTGATGCCGCGGCGAGACCTGGTGGCCGTCAAAGCACCCGTATTCTCGATGTCAAAACTCACCAGCGTCGATACCTTTTTGGGACCAGAGATGAAGTCCACGGGCGAGGTTATGGGCATCGATCGGTCGTATGTGCCAGCCGTTACCAAAGCGCTAATCGCATCGTCGCACTCGATCAATCCCGGCGACTCTGTTCTTTTGAGCATTGCCGATTCGGCAAAACCCGACGCCACGCGCCTCATCAGGATGCTCGGCGACAATGGACATCAGCTATACGCCACGTCCGGCACGGCCCGCTTCATCAGGAGTCTGGGCTACGAAGTGACCGAGATCGACAAGATACTCTCGGGTGGCGACACTAACGTAGTAACGGTCGTCAACGACGGCAGGGTGCAGGCCGTCATAAACGTCCCCACCGGCGGACGTGCCGCTGAGCAAGACGGCTTCTACATCCGCCGCGCCGCAGTAGAGCGTCGCATCCCATGCTTTACATCCATCGACACAGCCCGCTGCTCAGTAGAGGCGGTATACGCCCCGCGCACTGCAAACGGCGGCGACAGCGCATACAACGTTATGACGTTGACTGAATATGTGAATGGGTAGATGCTTGGAGGGAGGATGTCGTGGGGTGGTGTACTTAAGGCTACTCATGACAGATTTGGGGCGTTGCTCGCGGTGAATGTATCCATGATTTCGGTGTTGGCTTTGACCATGCCGTCTTGGATGAGTACGAGTCCCATCGACCTGAGCACGTTGAGGTCACGAGAAATAGTCCTCGGTCCCAAATCATCGTAAAGCCATGCTGATGAGTGTCTTCGGTTCCTGATATCAGACATGGAACCGGCATCCTCTCCAATCTCAAGCAGCAACAGGTATTGCCGCACCCCCGTTGCGGTACCCAATCTGCCTTCCTCCCAAAACCGCGCGCGGGCGAAATCCCTAAAGAAGATAAATTGGATGTTTGTCACCAACTCTTCTCGAAGTTCCTCTAGTTCGGCAACCATGCCGTTTAGGGCGAACATCACGAGCGGCGTTACATCGGGAGAAGTTTGGAACCGGGCATGGTCCAGATGTGCAATGTAGTCGGCACGATTCTGGTAGTAGAAGTTGGCGAGGGAGTAGAAGCCGCGAACGTTTATGCCGGCGCGATAGAGCAGGAACGATTCGACGGCTCTAGAAGTTCGCCCGTTGCCATCAGCGAATGGATGAATGCTGACGAGGAGAAAGTGAGCGACTATCGCTTGCACGATCGGATCAAATCCGTACTGTAGGCTGCGATTGATCCATTCGATGAATTCGCGCATCAGCCGCGCGATGTCGGTGTAATCCGGTGCCAGATAATCTCCGGCAGTAACGTTCCGCTCTCGATACCTGCCCGGCACATGGTCCGGATACCCTACGCCTTCGGTCAGGATGCGGTTGAATTGACAGATCAGACCTTCAGACAACGGGCGCCGAGGGTCGTCTTTCAGGATGCTCTCAACGAACCGCATCAAGTCGTGAGCGTTTTTCACTTCCCGCTCTTCGCGCCGACGGTTTGCAGACAACACAGTCTCGCCACGTTCCGCGCGGATAACGCTTTCGACTTCATCAGCCGTAAGTTCTATACCCTCGATCCCAGTGGTACCCTTAACTGCACGCAGGATGTTGAGCGAATGCAACCGCTCTTGGACAGCAGGCGGCACTGGGATATCTCGGATCATCATCGATATCGCTTTGATCGATACTAGCGCTTCGATGAATTCGGGTGCGGATGAGTTGACTCTTAAATCGAAACGCACATCCCAGCGGGGCATTGGATCAGCCTCTGATTTTGGTGGATATCGTCATTGACATTGTCCATCATAGGCGGCTTGCCAAATTCTGATTTTTCAGTTTGATTTGCGCCTTTTAGAGCAATATTTTCATGGACAATGACGTGGACAGTGTCCTGCTTTTTGTCCCGGATTGGGATGCTTTTTCGCGCGATAGATTCGTCGTGATTTGATCCGCGATATCATCAACGTATGCTTCTCGTCCTTAGACACGACTTTGAGCTAGATGATGGATAATGATGAGAATGGGTGATTCTTTACAGCCTGATAAGTATCTCCTGCGTGATGAGCAGGGGCGTTTGAATGAAGGGACGTTCAACGTCGCTCTCGGTACGGCGTTGCGTCAGTACCGGGCGGAGTGGCGCGATGCAGACTCGGCGATCCGGGTGGAGCGTTCACATGTCCTTGTCGATGGGAAGAGGCAACGGCCGGATATCTTAATCGACTCGGCGGGCAACTATCCAATCGCCATCGAGTGTGAGTACGGACAGCCGGCCGTCTCCGACGCGGCGGGACGCTTAGGACGACGTCTGGCATCGAACATGTTGCCGATTCGTTCCGCAATCGCAGTCGGCATCCCGACTGAAGTGCAGGGGTGGTCCGATAGCGAACTGGAAAGGCGATTGTCAGAGCCGGATGGCATTGAACTTCAGATGGTCGTGTTGTCAGCCGATGTGTTGCCGGCTACAGACCGTTAAGTATCCGATCAAGACGTATATCGCTGGCCGGAGCAGTCTGCCGTTATCGGCAACGTGCGTTATCTGGCAGATTTGTGCGATGGTGCAACGGCACCGCCGATAGTGGTGGAAAAGCATGCGCAGTCGATTGCTGAGCACATCAGGGGATATGCCCAGGGATTGCGCGAGAGCACATCTGATGACGTGGCGCAACAGTTGGCTGATGCGCTAGGTCAGGAGAGCGTGGGACAAGCATTTCGACTGGCGTGTTGCATCTGGATGACCTCGCTGAGACTGCATGACGCCGTCGCGAGTATTCCAGAGATGCGGGAGCTGGGAGTCAGGAATCTGCACGAGTTGCGCAGTGCTTCAGATGACATCATCACCTTGTCCGAGTTGCAAGATGAGTGGCGCAAGATCCTGGATATCAACTACAAATCGATATTCGTGCCAGCTTTAGCGGCGCTGAACGACGGGTTGCCGACTCTGAATGGCGCCGAAACAATTGATGGGCTGATGCGTGAGGCGGAGCAGGTTATCTCGTTGCGTCTCGGTAGCAGCGTCGATTTTGCTGGCGAGCTATTTCCGAAGCTCTTGGATGACCGGGAAGAGACGGCGGCACATTACACGTTGCCTGCGACTGCTGCCTTGCTGGCGGGAGTGGCGGTAAACCGGATGACGGTCAGCGACTGGTCGTCAACTGAAGATGTGGCGAAGTTGCGGATTGCCGATTTTGCATGTGGCACTGGCACGTTGCTCAGAGCGGCATATCAGCGCATCCGCAATCGGTACGAAGCGTCAGGCGGCGACGATCTATGGACGCTTCATAAGTCGATGATGGAGCAGGGCGTGACGGGCTTCGATATCAATGCGCTCGCTTCTCACATGACAGCGGCAACGATGTCCTCATTTGAGATCGGTCAATCGGATCGAGAAGCGAATATCGGCTCGATACCTATCCGCGCCGACAGCACCGGATCTTTGGAGTTCCTAGTCTCTGAGACCGGCGCCGATGCGGTCGGTCAGTCCGACGTTGCCACGAACGGAGGTGCGACGCTCGGGGCGACGGATGGCAGTTTTGACCTGGTGATTCAAAATCCGCCATATACGAGTCCGGTTGCTGTCAATCAGGGCCGCAAAGTATTTGACGTTGCTGGCATCACTGAGGAAGAGAGAGCGATGGCGGTGAAACGCTTGACGGGCCTTCGCCGGCGGGTCAGGCGACGCGGTGTCACGATGACCCATGGTCGGGCAGGGATGGGTGCCGATTTCTCTGCTCTGGCAGATATCAAACTGCGTCGCGGCGGTGTATTCGCAACGGTATTGCCGCAGACTGCAGCGCACTCCAAATCATGGGCCGATTTCCGGTCGTATCTCGAAGTGCATTACAGCGATATGATTGCGATCGCATTCACTAGCGACTCGCGTTCGATGATGTCGGCCGATACCGATATGAGCGAGATGTTGCTTATCGGTACTAAAGCTGCTGCTGCTGCCGACCCACAACGCCGCGCTTCGTTGCTGTGCGTCAACCTGCACCGTCATCCGATATCGATAAACGATGCCAATGAGATGGTGCGACAGATTGAGCAGATCGAACAATCGCCAGGCAATGCTGGCGATGTGCGATTTGCGGGAAGACAGATTGGTGACTGGTTCCGGTTGCGGTCTCTGGTGAGGGGTTCTCATGGGTCACAGTTGGGATGCGTGATCGACACCTTGCAGGGATTGTGTGCAGCCTGTTCGCCGGCAACCTGTATCATCGTCCCGCGGGAGTAGACCTCGATTTCAGTCTCCCCATGTCAAGGCTCGACGCCGTTGTGGAGACGGGGCCTACACACGGCACGATTGGCCACGTTCAAGGTGGGAGCACCAATCGCGGAGCCTTCGTCATGGATCCGATTGCACCTCGCGATGTTCCGCTCTATCCATCGCTTTGGTCCGCCGGCGCGTCGGCAAAGCAGCACATGGTTGTCGCACCGACCCATCAGGGGATTCCGATTGCGGGTAGAAACGTAGAACTGAATCGGGTATTGGAAACTCGCAGCGATATCTTTATCTCGCAAGACTTCCGCTTCACATCGCAATCGTTAGGCGTGGCACGCACTCGGGAACTATGTCTCGGGATCGCGACGTGGGTAGCGTTGATACACGATGACCATAGGATCCTAGACGCCCTCGCTCTGTGGATGAACTCTACTCTCGGTCTGGTGCTCAGATTTGCCTACGCCTCAACCGCGCAACTCGGCAGGGCACGCATGGCCATCGAGGCTACACGCGCTTTTCCCATCCCCAATTTCGCCGAGGATTCAGATGCTGGCGAGCGTTCGAGGTTGGTGGCGGGGGAGCATTTTGAGCAGCTGGCGACGTTGGAGTTGGAGCCAGCGGCTTATGCGTGGCGGGATGCGAATCGGCACGAGATCGATTGGGTTGTGCTGGAGATGCTAGGTATTGATAGTGATGAGGCACGACGCGCGGTGGGGCAGATACGCGAGCTTTGGTGCCGAGAGCCGAGTGTGCATGGCGACAACAAGCGGATCATGAAGGCGCTGGGGATTACCGAGTGAGAGATATTTTTAAAGCCGCCAATACGTCGTGATTTGAGCCTTGATGCAGGCTGCTGTATCATCAGCCCATGCATTCTCAGACTTCGTTTATGGGCGGTTCGTTCTCGGAGCATTCGTTCAACGATTCTCTGGCGGCGGCGTTGCGGCAGCGACGGCACTATTGGCGAGCTAATGAGGGCGTGGTGACGAGTGAGCGCAACAATGTTTTGCTGGAAAGCTCATCGTTAAGACCGGATATATTAGTCCAGCAGCAACATGGCAATCCGATCATCATCGAGGTAGAGATCGACTCGGATCCGGACCCGGATGCGCGGAGCAGGTTAGGAAAACGGACGACGTTTGGCAAGCGCATCTACTCAGCGATCTCGTTGCGCGCACCGAGTCTGGTGCGTGGCTGGACGACGTCTCAGGAAGCGTTCGATATGCTGGAACGCTCGCGCCGTGGCGTAGACCCCGGTTTTGCGCTGGAGTTTGCGGTGTTGCAACAGGGTGCGGCGGGTGAGATTGAACGGTGGCCGCGGCAGAACTTTCTGACTGGCAATGTCGATGATCTGGCAGATTTATGTGAGTCTGCAGCGACGCCCTTTCATGTGGTTGAGACGTTTGCAGACTTGGTAGCGAAAGAGCTGATCGCGTATGCCGATGCTCTGCGTGATGAGATTCCCTTAGAGGTAGCGCAAGAGATTGCGCGCTCTATTGGGCAAGCCAAGATTACACAGGGATTGCGATTGGCGTGCTGTATCTGGATGTCTACGTTGAGATTGCACGATCTATTGGCTACCATCCCGGAGCTACGGGATCGGGGGCTCAAATCGATTGCTGAAATTCGCGCGGAGAGCGCGACCGATGTGTTGACGGTATCAAGCGTCAGGGATGCTTGGAAGTCGATACTCGATTACAACTATCAGTCGATATTCGGTCCGGCACTTGAAGCGTTAGTGCCATCCTTGCCGTCTGGAGCTGGTGCTGACACGCTGGATAATCTCTCCCGTCTGGCCGAGCAGGTTACAGCAAAGGGACTTGGCGACCATGTGGATTTTGCCGGCGAGCTCTTTCCGAAGTTGCTGGAAGACCGCAAGGAAACGGCTGCCAACTACACCTTGCCACCGGTCGCGGAGCTGTTAGCGCATATCGCGGTTGACAGGATTCCAGTCACGAATTGGAAGGACTACGGCGAGGTATCGAACATCCACTTTGCCGACTTTGCATGTGGTACCGGCACGTTGCTGAGGGCGGCGTATCGCCGGATACGCAAGAACTACGAGGCGGCCGGTGGTGACGATGTTGCCGGTTTGCATAAGCGGTTCATGGAATCGGGCATCACGGGCACAGACATCAATCCGTTAGCAGTGCATATGACGGCGGCGGGGCTCTCGGCGATGGAGATAATGCAGAGCTACACCAAGGCCAACATCGGCGCGTTGCCGGTACGTGGCGGCCGGACGGGCGCGCTTGAACTGCTGGATAGCGAGCAGGTGTCGGATATCTTCGGCGAGACGGTCGAACAGTCGGCAAGCGATGACATCGGCAGCCAGATCGACGCCCCGAAAGGCTCCTACTCGTTAGTGATACAGAACCCGCCCTACACACGCGCTCGCGGCGGCCGGAAGATCTTTGATGTTGCCGGCATCTCGGAACCTGAACGTAGACGAAGCGCGTCTCGACTGCAAACTTTACGCAGTCTTCTGAGGCGGCGCGGAGATGTGATCACGGACGGGCAGGCAGGTATGGGTGCCGACTTCTCGGCATTGGCAGATCTGAAGGTGAAGACAGAGGGAACGTTTGCGACGGTCCTGCCTCTTACGGCCGCGCACGCTGAGAACTGGGCTGGCTTCCGCAAGCACTTCGTAACGAACTACGAATCGGTCACCGCTATCACGTTTACCACTCAAGAGAGTTCGATGATGTCGTCAGATACTGCAATTAACGAAATGCTCCTTATTTGCAGTCAAAAACGACGAAATTCGTCATCAACGAGGAGGTGGGGTATTTTGCGTGAATTTGATGAGATACCCGGCTTCGATATCCGACTCACAGGCGATTGCACATGAAATTGAACGCGCAGGAGCTATGGACAGTGATACAGGTGTTTTGCGTCTTGCAGGCAACGAAATAGGCTTCTGGGTTCGACAGCGAGTTCCGACATTCGAATATCCGTGGTTTGCGGTCGGTGTAAAGAACCGATATCTGGCAAGTGCTTCCGCTCGGGTGCTCGATGGCGAAGTACGTCACGAGATGACACAGCGGGCCTTTAAATCGCAGCTAAAAATGACTGTTCTTGGCGATTTGTTTACGATAGGGCCGACACATCACCTAATCGGGCACATCAGAGGCAATGAATCGATAGGTGCGTTTGCATTCGATCCGCTACCGGTTCAGGATGTGGCGATGTTCCCGTCTTTATGGGCAGCAAATGCGAAGACGCAGAAACGACTGGTGGTTCGGCCGACGCATGAGGGTGAGGTATTAGGAGAACCTAATTCATTACAAAAGGTGCAGTTGAAATCCAGAAGCCGTGGTTTTATCTCAAAAAACTTCCGTATGACCTCTCAGAGTTTGGCTGCCGCGTTCGTGCCTGACGCCGCGATGGGAGGTAATGCCTGGGCGGCATTGCTGTCCGAGGATGATGTTCTGCTAAAAGCGGCTGTGCTTTGGCTCAACAGCGCTTTGGGGTTGCTCTCCAGGACTGGATATGCTCAACAGACACAAGCCGGTCGTGCGTTGATAAAGATCAAAGGTTTTGGACGGCATCCCATCCCCAATTTCGCCGAGGATTCAGATGCTGGCGAGTGGGCGCGATTGATGGCGGAGGAGCATTTTGAGCGGCTTGCGGGATTGGAACTGGAGCCGGCGGCTTATGCGTGGCGGGATACGAATCGGCACGAGATCGATTGGGCGGTGCTGGAGATGCTAGGTATTGATAGTGATGACGCGCGACGCGCGGTGGCGCAGATACGCGAGCTTTGCTGCCGAGAGCCGAGTGTGCATGGCGGCAACAATCGGATCATGGAGGCGCTGAGGATTGCGGGATGAGACGCGTCTAGTAATGCCTCAATGGCCCGGATGGGTTGCGGCTACTTGCCGCGGGTGGCGGTTACGGTGAGCCAGATGCGCGGGACCGATTCCAGTTCCATCTCTTTGAAGACTTGTTTGAGCGATTTCTGGAGTGCGTCGCGTCCTTCGCCGAGGGGAACGCCAGGCATTACGCCTTCGATCCAGTCGCTGAATCCACTGATGTGATGGAAACCCGATTCGGGCACTTGCACCGTGACGTTTTCGGCGACGACGTTTTCAAATCCGGCCTCTTCCAGCAAATTGGTGTACTGTTCGGGCGTGAGTTGCTGACGCGCGCCAGTCTTGTCGGCGTTCTTGTCGGGACGCAGACCGGTATCGCGTCGCAGGGTGCGCAACGAACGCATCATCCAGCGACGGTAGAAGTCGTGCGATTCGGGTGGATGCGAGCCGTCGAAGAATGAAGTGTTGAATGCTAGCATTCCGCCGGGACACAAGCGGTCTCGGATCTGTTGCAGCAGTTCGAGCTTGTCGGGGACGTAGTGTATCGAGTTGCAGTAGATTACGGCGTCTACCTGTTCATTGACGGATGAAGTGAGTTGTTGCACTTCGGAGTGCACGAAGCGCACGATCGCTTCTTTGCGTCCGCCGAGGTCGTCAACTGCGGCGCGCAGTGCCCCCGCGGAGTGGTCAACTGCATATATAACGGTATCTTTAGTGCCAGTGAGGCGGTCTAGAATCAGTTTCGTTATACCGCCGGTACCGCAACCGAGATCGATAATTTTGCGATGGTTTACGATGCCAGAGACATCGACTAGATACGAGTTGACTTTGCGATAGAACGGTTGGCTTGAAAACTCGGTAAATGAGTATTCATCCGAGTTATGTGCGGTCGATGGCTTCGGCATTAGAACCTCGACGGGATTCTGGGGACATTATGGCCAATTTGGCCGATAGTTATCTGAACGTCATTTTAGCAGGGAAATCGCTTAGTTGAAAAGTATTCAACCAATCGTTGCCCTCCTTGTGACGATAATCTTTGTCGCATCATTGCCGGCATGTTCGAGTGACGACGATCCGCCGCTGGTCTTCGCGGCGGCATCGCTGGTAGACGTGATGGCAGAAGTGGCGACTGCGTATGAAGCTGAGACGGCACATGCCGTTCGGTTCAGTTTTGCCGGCTCGAATCTCATTGCGAACCAGATCGTTGCCGGCGCACCTGCTAACGGCGTGATCGTTGCGGGCCGCACTCCAGTCGAAACGCTAGTCGATGCCGGCAAGGCACGGAGCAACGATGCAGTTGAGATACTATCCAATCGCGTAGTGGCAGTCCGATCCGAGAGTTCCGATGTTTCACCTCCCTCGTTGCGTGATTTAGTCAGCATTGGCAGGATTGCGCTTCCCGATCCGGCAACTGCCCCGGCGGGCGAGTACGTCAAGGCCGCGCTGGAGGAGCAGGGCGTCTGGGAGCAGATGCAGGATCAGATAGTGCCGACATTGGATGTGCGGGCCGCGCTGGCGGCCACGCTTTCGGGCAATGTCGAGTATGCCTTTGTTTACGAGACCGACGCGACATCGACCGATGCGGTGGAGATAATCTTCACTATCGAGAGTGCTTCAGCTGCGACGGTGCCACGCTACTATGCATTGCCCATCATTGACGACGGTAACGGGGTAGAGCGCTTCTTTGCGTTCCTCACTTCCGATCGGGCATCTGATATTTTCGAGAGACATGGATTCATACGTTAAGTGGCACTCGTCAGGTGTCGCGGGTTGAAGTGCAGTTGATCGACATAACACTGCTTTCGCTTCAGGCGGCGCTGGTTGCGACGCTGGGACTTTCGATACCGGCATTGCTGGTAGCCGCCTATCTGGTGCGAAGCAGCGGCACGGTCGCGTTTATGGTCGACCTGCTCGTATCGATGCCCTTGGCATTGCCGCCGGTCGCGGTCGGTTTTGTGCTGCTATGGTTTTTCGGGGCTACCGGCCCGCTCGGTTCGCTGACGGATGGTTTGGCGTTCACCTGGGTTGCAATGTCGATCGCGTCAGCAGTTGTCTCTTTCCCTCTCGTAGTGCGTGCATTTATCGCCGGTTTGGCGGAGGTAGATCCGAGGATGGTCTTGGCGGCGTGCAACCTGGGAGCGAGCCGCATCCAGGCGGCATGGACTATCACCTTGCCGCTGGCCCGGCGCGGGCTTGCCGCCGGGCTGCTGCTCGGATTTGTCAGGTCGTTTGCCGAGTTCGGCGCCACGATAGTGTTTGCTGGCAACATCCCGGGCAGCACCCAGGGGTTGCCCAGCGCCATCTTTTCGCGGATCTCGGCCGGCGATTTCTCGGGAGCATGGACACTGGCCGCGGTCTCAATCGCGATTGGCGGTGTCGCGCTGGCGATACATAACCGTCTAGTTTCCAAGCAAAAGAAGCGTTAGCATTGTCGCCTAGCCGCATGACTCAACAGGGTGATACATACCTCGATTTCGAGTTGAAGCTGGAACGTGCCGACTTCATGCTTGACGTGTCGGGGCAGTTCAGCGATGGCATCACGGCCGTATTTGGACCGTCCGGCGCGGGCAAGTCTACTCTGCTGGCCTGTCTTGCGGGATTGATAAATCCCGATGCGGGGCATGTGAGATTGAATGACGAGATGCTGTTCTCATCGGACGATGGAATCAGCTGTCCGCCGCAGAAGCGACGCACGGTGATGGTCTTCCAGGATGGCATGTTGTTTCCGCATCTGACGGCGGGGCAAAACATTGCGTATGGCTATCAATTGACACCGCGCGAGCAACGGGCTATCCATCCCCCAGACCTGTGCGAGTTCTTGCGGATCGATAAGTTGATGGATCGCTATCCGTCGGAGCTTTCCGGCGGTGAGAAGCAGCGCGTGGCATTGGCGCGCGGAGTGGCAGCATCACCGCGGTTGCTTCTGCTGGATGAACCGGTCGCATCGTTGGATGTGCGCTTGCGAAACGAAGTGGTTACGTACCTCAAGCAGGTGCATGAGAAGTATCGGATACCGATGATCTACGTATCGCATTCGCTATCCGATGTGATGGCGCTTGCGCCCACGGCCGCGGTGCTGGAACAGGGACGGGTGAAGTCATACGGCCCAGTCGTCGATCTCGTTGCCGATGTAGTCTCCACGACGCGCTTGGGTGCTGATGCCATCGATAATCTCTACGTTGGCGATGTCACGGCTTCGGGAGCCATCCATATCGGCGATGTTGAGATTGTGGCGCAGTCGGGCGGGTATGGCGCCGGAGAGACGGTTACGGTTTCGATCAGCGCATCAGACATCATCCTGGCGCGCGATCGCCCGGAGCGTATCAGTGCCCGGAACATTCTGCGCGGCGTGGTTCGAGACGTTTCGCGCGGCGATTATGCCGCCTTTGCCTTTGTCGATGCCGGCGTTGAGTTTGTAGTCGAACTGACTCCCGAAGCGGTCGAGATGCTCAATATAGCTGCTGGCACTGAGGTCTACGTAGTATTCAAGACCAGCAGTATCATGCTTACGGCGTCTTGATGCCGAGTCCGACCGGGCACTGATCGGCCAATGCGCAACGGTCGCATCGCGGCTTCTTTTTGCAGATGCGGGCGACGTGGTAGTCGATAAGAGCGTGATACTCGTTGAAGAGCTCTGCGTTAGGTGGTAGATGCTGATGGAAGAGCTGCTTATATGCAGCATAGCTCTTTCCGTTGATCTTCCATCCCATGCGCTCCAGCAGTCGGCGAGTGTAGGAATCGATGACGAAAGACGGCTTCTTGGCGCCGTAAAGGATGATGTCGTCTGCCGTCTCGTCGCCGATGCCCCATACCGATAGCAGCTGTTCACGCATCTCGTCAATCGGCAAGGCGAATAGACGATCAAGGTCGCCATCGTACTCGGTCAGGATGAAGTGTGCTAACTCTTTCAGCTTCCGCGTCTTGGCCTTGTAGTATCCCGACGGTCGGATGAGGATGTGCATCTCTTCATCTGGGATATCGGCAATTGCTTGAAACGACCAGATATCGGCTTGACGCAGGTTCATAAGTGCCCGCTCGGTGTTAGACCATGCGATGTTCTGCACCAGTATGGCGCCGATGACGAGTTCAAACGCGCCGCCGTGCACCGTCGGCCACCAATTGCGCGGCCCATAGGTATCGAACAAGGCCGTGAAGAGCCACTCGAGGTCCTGTTGAGTCGGTTCTAAACGTTCTGACCGCCGCGGATCGGAACGAGTGCTGCTGAAGTGATAGATAATTTGTGATGGTGTCGATTTCAAATTTACGGTGTGATGTGATGCATCAAAGTTCGTCTGTTTCGATGGTTGCAAAGCTGGACGCGGCGCGTTCAAAATCTGGCAGTTGCGTCTGTGTTGGATTGGACCCCGATCCTGCAAAGCTGCCGGTTGATGATGTATTCGAGTTCAATCGTCTAATTGTTGATGCTACCCATGATCTTGTCGCGGCGTATAAGCCTCAATTCGCATTTTATGAAGCGATGGGAATATCGGGGTTGCGCGCACTAGAGAAAACCATCAGGCATATCCGCGACACCGCGCCGGACGCCTTCATTATCGGTGATGCCAAACGGGGCGACACGGATACCACGGCGGCAAAGTACGCCGAAGCGATGTTCGGATATTGGGGCTTCGACGCGTGCACCGTCAACGGCTATCAGGGATCGGATTCCATCAAACCGTTTCTGGAGTATGAGGGCAAAGGTGTCTTTGTGGTGTGCCGCACCTCAAATCCCAGCTCTCCCGAGATCCAGGATATCGTCGATGCCACGAGTGGCGAGAAGGTCTTTATGCGTCTGGCACGACACTCGCTGGTGTTATCCAACGCCGGCAACATCGGTCTAGTCGTGGGCGCTACTTACCCTGAAGAGCTGGCGTCGATGCGCACTGAGTTTCCTGAGGTGCCGTTCCTGATACCCGGTGTAGGTGCCCAGGGTGGCGATGCGGCAGAAACGGCCCGAATCGGCGGGGGCAACATACTAATCAATTCGTCACGCGGCATCATATATGCATACGCATCTGCATCGACAGCAGACTACGCGCTGGCCGCTCGAGAGGCGGTCGTAAAGTTGCGCGCCGAGATCGCGATCGGGAGGGCGTAAGAGGTTTGCCGTCGTCTGATCGTAGAGATCGCGTAGTAATCCCATTTGCAGTCGGGGATTTAGTCACGTTGCGTAAACCGCATCCTTGCGGCTCGAGCACGTGGAAGATCTATCGCGTCGGTGCCGATATCGGCTTGTTGTGCCAAGGTTGCGGACGGCGCGTGATGCTGGAACGTCCGCTGGTGCAGCGGCGCACTAAATCTAGAATCCCCGCATCGGCCGAGAATGACGCGTCAGAGCCGACGCGGTAACCGTTATTTCGGCAGTAGATTCATAGTAAGGTTAAGACGTGATTATTTGCATTTAGGGTTAATCTTGAGTGTGAGTACGCAAGGCGTCAGAAGCCAGTCAACATTTACGTAGCGAAGGGAGATTGCCGTCATGATTGAGGTGGAAATTCACCAAATCAGAGTAGGACGTGACGGCTCGCCTGAAAGATGCCTCATCCTGCGCGCTAAAGACCCTGAAGACCAGCGCATCTGTCCCATCATGATCGGTTGGAATGAGGCCGCGGCGATCGTTGCACCTTCGCAAGACCCGCCACCGCCGCGACCGATGACGCACGATCTGCTCATCAACGCCATCGATGAACTGGGCGGCAAGATCCGCTCCGTATACGTGCGCGGTCTGCAGAAATCGACTTTCTTTGCCGACATCAACATCGATATCGATGATGAGATGATAACTCTCGATGCGCGTCCATCCGATTCGATCGCGCTGGCAGTCAGAGCCCGCGTTCCCATCTACATCGATGAGGAAGTGCTGGAGCGAGTCAACCGTGACCTGCAACCGGCGGAAGAGTCGGAAGAGGGCGGCAAGCGTGGACGTCAGAGCGAAGAGGCGGCATCACCCGTCACGCCCGAGCAGCGCAAGCGTCTCAGCGCATTCTCCGAGTTCATGGAGACGCTGAGCATGGACCAGGGCGGTGAAGATGCGAGCAAGTAGCGCGCCCCTGCACCTACTTCCCTTCGAGGATGAAGTCGGCTATCCGCTCGCCGATGATCATCGACGTCACGTTCGTGTTCGCACGAATGCAGTCCGGCATGTTTGATGCGTCGGCTACCTTGAGGTTCTCGATGCCTTTGACATTGCCGAACTGATCCAGCACGGCCATATCGTCGCTGTCCGGGCCCATCTTGCAAGTGCCGGAAGCGTGGTGGCTGGTGCCGACTCCGCGCATGATGAACTCTGTGAGCAGGTCGTCAGATTCCAACTCTGCAGGTGTCGGCGCGACCAGTTCGTCGATGATGTCGGCGTATGCTGACTGCTCTCCGATCTTGACGCAGAGCCGCACCGCTTCCCTCATGCGCGCCTTGTCGAACTCGGTGTCAAGCAGGTTGTAGTCGAGATAGGGCTGGACGTGGGGATTGGTCGATTGTAGTTTCACTTCGCCGGCCGACTCGGCGAGATAGAGCGCGGAGATCATCGAGATGCCGATCGGTTGAGCATTCGATATCAGATAGACGCCTTCCTGGGTGGCGCATGACAGAGGATGTATGAACATGTCGTTGCGCCACTTCGAGTCTTGGCATGTGAATTTCAGATTGACCTGTATCTTTGCGGCCAGCGGGTCTTGTCGGAAATCGGGTTTAGTGCGCCAGGTAGTAGAGATTTGCGGATGATCGCGCAGGTTCTGTCCGACGCCGGGCGAGTCGAGTTTCAGCGGGATGCCCATCTCGTTGATGTGGTCGGCTGGCCCGATGCCGGAGAGCATCAGTATCTGCGGTGAGCAGAGTGCGCCGGCAGAGAGGACGATCTGTTCGCCATAGACATCGAACAGTTCGCCTCCCGATTCGACGACGGCGCCGATGGCTTGGTTGTCGCGGAACAGCAGGCGATGCACGTGGCAATCGGATCGAATGGTGAGATTGAGTCGATGTCTCGACTGTGAGAGGTATCCGATATTGGTGCTCCAGCGAACGCCGCCGGGATTGTTGAACGGCGGCGGGCCGACGCCGGTAGTGTCTGGATTGTTGGCGTCTTCATAGTATGGGTAGCCCAGCGCCATGCAGGCATCGACGAATGCCGACTGGTCGTCGTTCCACTCATCCCGTTTCCAGCGCCGGCACACGATCGGGCCGTCCGTGCCGTGAAAGTCGTCGGCAAAATCGGTATCAGTCTCGATGCGTCGGAAGTAAGGCATCAGTTTCTGGAACGACCATTCATCATTGCCCCATGAAGCCCAGTCGTCGTAATCTTCCGGCATCCCGCGTAGGAATATCTGCGCATTCACGGAGCTAGATCCGCCGACTAATTTCCCGCGCGGCACCAGCATCTCGGGATTGAGATCGTTCGATTTAGCCGTGAAGTTCCAGTTATGCTTGCTGTCCTTGCCAAAAGCCCGCGCCCAGATATTGCGGTCAAACCCATACCCCAGCTTTATCTCCATCGGCAGGTCTTCCACCGTAGGATAATCCGGTCCCGCCTCGATAAGCAGCACCGACACATTTGCATCTTCGCTAAGCCGGCTAGCCACAATCGCCCCCGCCGAGCCAGCACCGATAACGATGAAGTCGTATTTCATGGAATGTCCCTCAGGTGGTGTTTGATATGAAAGCAGTTTACTAGGCAGAGGGACAACAAGGAGCAACAATAAAGACGTTCATTTTCCATGCGCCCTCACCCCCATGGCCGCCCCGTCGGGGTTGCTGGCGGTGATTTCGATTTCGATGTCTTGCGAGACGGCGTATCCGCCGGTGAGGGTGAGGACGTTGCCGTTCCATTCGCCGCTGATCTTGTTGCGGGCGATTTCGTTGAGCGCGCCGGTCTTTTGGTTGCCGGTTCGCCGGTTCGTGGTGGTTGCCTGCACTTCGTACGTCAGGCCTTCGCCGCTGAAGTGGTCGGACATGTCGATGTCGATGTTCTCGTCGTCGGAGATGCTGATGTCATCGAAGGCGTCTACCAATTCAGGTGCCGGGTTCGGCGTCGGCTCCGGTGCCGGAGGCTCAGGTGTAGGCTCTGTCGTCGGAGGTACCGGTGTGGGCTCTGTCGTCGGAGGCACTGGCGTGGGCTCTGTCGTCGGAGGCACTGGTGTCGGCTCAGACGTCGGAGGTACTGGCGTAGGCTCGGGTGTCGGCGGTACCGGTGTCGGCTCTGGGGTTGGCTCAGGAGCCGGTGGTGTCGGCGGCTCGGGTGAGGGCTCTACTAGCGACACGCTGAAGGATCCGCTGGTGGTGATCTCAATCGTCAGAGTCTGCGGTGATGCAGTTCCGCCGGTGAGTGTCAACACGCTGCCGTCCCACTGACCAGTCACCTTGTTGCGAGCGATCGCGTTCAGTGCGCCCGTCTTCACCTTGCCAGTGCGCTGGTTCGTGGTGGTTACCTGCACTTCGTACGTCAGGTCGTTGCCGCTGAAGTGGTCGACCATGTCGATGTCCACGCTGGTTCCGTTGGAGACGCTGATGTCATCGAAGTCGTCGATCAGTTCCGGTCCCTCAGGCGTCGGCTCCGGTGTCGGATCGTCGTCGCTAGGCGGCTGGTTCTGATTTTCTATGCAGGCATCCCACGGGTCATCGCCGATTTTGTCGAATGACGGTGCATCGCTGACGTCCAGGTAGTTGCCGCAGAGGTCCAGCCGACCGATGTTGGGGTGGTTCCAAGCGCTGTATTCCTGCGGGATTGTGCCGGTCAACTGGTTGTTGTAGAGCCAGATGCCATCCATGTAGTCGTAGAAGATGTTGACTAGTTCGGGCGGTAGCTCACCGCTCAGTTGGTTGTGGTGCAGGCTGATCGCATGGAGGCGCAGGTTGCCCAGTTCGGCTGGGATCTCACCGCTCAACTGGTTGCCGCTCAGCGACAGTGACTCCAGCTTGGAGAGGTTGCCCATCTCGGCCGGGATTTCACCATCCAGCTTGTTGAAGCCCAAGTACATCTCTTGGAGATTGGACAGGTTGCCAATTTCGGCCGGGATGCTTCCGGTGAGTCCGCTGCCGTCTCCGGTCTCGTTGCCGGTGATGGTCAGGTGGTAGAGATTCGACAGGTTGCCGATCTCGGCGGGGATCTCACCCGACATCTTGTTGACCTTGCCGTGGGTCTGGTACTGGTTCGACCAGATACCGAGTCTCTTGAGCTGGGTCAAGTCGCCGATTTCAGAGGGTATCGAACCTTCCAGTCCGAGATTGCCGAGGTGGATCTGTATCACGCGACCGTCGTCATTGGTCGTGATGCCAGTCCAGTCGCTCAGCGGGGTCGTGTCGTCCCAGCCCTGGAAGCACTGTCCGTTGGCGCAACTCTTCCACCACTTGGTGTCGCCATTCGTCGAGTCGTGCAATGCCATCAGCGCGGCCCGGTCTTTCTCGACCGATCCAGAGTCCGGTATCGGAGTTGGCGTCGGTTCGGGAGTAGGCTCGGGTGTCGGCGTCATCGTCGGCACAGAGATAGGTTCTGGCGTCGGCTCCGGAGTTGGTTCCGGTCCCGATGGCGGCGAGTCCTGCGTGTAGATGCAGGCGCCGTCGACACTGCTGAACGCTTCCGGCACGTAGTACGTGTTGATGTCGTTGTGGCAGATGTCCAAGCTCTCAAGGCTCGTCAGCGCGTTCAGTTCCTCAGGGATGCTGCCGTTCAGATCGTTGTGCCTCGAGTTCAGCGTCTTCAATCCGATCAGGTTGCCGATCTCGGCCGGGATGGAACCGTCAAGCACGTTGTTCTCGCTCAGGTCCATCGTTTCCAAGCTGACCAGGTTTCCGATCTCTGCCGGGATCGAGGTCAATTGGTTGGGCGCCAACTGATGGTTGTCATCGTCAGTGCTCAGATCGAGGACCTGCAACTCATCCAAGTCGCCGATCTCTGCGGGCAGGGCGCCGGCCAGGGCGTTGTAGTACAGGTTCAGCTCAGTAACGCGTCCGGCATCGTTGGTGGTAACGCCGTGCCACTCGTTCAGCGGCTTGTCGCTGTTCCAGTTGGTTTTTACGGCCCATCCGCCGACGGTGTCAGAAGTCGCGTCGTAGATCGCTTCCAGCGCGGCGCGGTCTTTCTCCACTCCTGATGTCTGGTCCGAACCTGGCGATATCGCTGCGATCTCCTTGCCGTCGTGCAGGATACCGAATGCGGGGTCCCACCACCACTCGATGTGCGCGTAGCCGTAGCCCGAGCGGTGCAGGAAGATCTCGCCACGGTCTGGATCATCCCAACCGAGATGTCCGTTTGCCGTTCCGCTCACACTGTTCCGGTCGTAGCCGTATCGGCCATCGACGTAGTTGACGGTCACGGAAGCGGTTTCGCCGTCGTTCCACTCCCAGGAGATGTCCTTGCTGTAAGGACGGTCGTTCACTTCGTAGTAAACACCTTCGTCAGCGTCGTACCACCACTGGACGGCCTGGTAGCCGTAGCCGGGGCGGTTGAAACCGATGTATCGGGAGTTTGGCAGATGGTTGTACGGAGGGTAGTCATGCAAAACAGCAGTCGTGCCGTCGCCGGGAGTCAGGCTGCTGGAGTTGTAAGTGAGGTTGCCGTTTGCATCGGCGCCGATGGTCACTGAGAACTCTTGGCCGTCGCTCCACTGACCAGTAACGTCGTGGCTCATGGGCTTATCGCTGTTATCCGGCGGGTCTGGATTTCGGTACTCTTTGCAGCTGATGCCGTCAATGGGTCTCGACCAGCATCGCGCCATGATGTCTCCGTATCCGTCCCGGCTGAAGGTGAAGACACGAGCCGATCGACCGTTGTGAGGCAACGCGGTGAAAGTCACGTCATCGCCGTAGCTAACGTCGTCTTCGTCGTAATTCACCCAGTGCGGGAATCCACCCATGCTTGCGATCAGGGGAACTTCCTCACCGTCGCTCCACTCCATTTCGACCGTCTCGGAGATGGCTTTGTCATCCACTGAGTAGTAGAGACCCTCTTGCGCGTCTTACCACCACTTCAGTTCTTTGATGTCATTGCCATCGCGGTAGAACCGGAGTTGGTTGTAGATGAAGTGGTTGGGGATGCCCAGTATCGTGCCGATAGTGGTGTCATCGCCGTGCTCGACGCTGTCCGTGTCGTAGGTCGGGTAGCCTTTATCGCCTTTGACCAGAGTCAGGCTGATCTCTTCGCCGTCATCCCACTCGAACGCGATGTCCATCCGGTCGTGTTGCGGTTCTGCCACATCTGGCGGGTCCGGATTCATCTCATACCAGTGATAGGGAGTGGTGAAGCGGTGATTCCAGAAGTAGAGACTGATGTCGCCGAAACCGGGGCGGCTGAAGTTGATCGCTTTAGTGTAGCCATCCCATACGGTGTAGACCTTGTAGGTGGTGTCAGCGCCGTGGCTGATGTCCTTGTAGCCCGGGTTGCTCGAGGTTTCCCTCGTCAGCGTGAGGCTGATCTCCTCACCGTCGCTCCACTCGAGGGAGACGGCTTGCTCGAAGATTTCAGGTTCCGGTGTGCTTGGTGCCGTCACTGCCGGCCTCTCCAAGACTACGTTGTGGCGCAGTCCGAAGGCAGGGTCCCACCACCAGCGCAGATAGATCTGTCCCTCTCCGCTGCGGTGCAGGTACATCCGGCCGTCGTTCTTTCCGCTCCAGCCGAAGTGGCCGTCGATCGCATCGGGGATGCTGTCTGCGTCGTAACCGAGCTTGCCGGTGCTGGGATCGTAGTTGATGGTCAGAGAGGTCGTTTCCTCGTCGGCCCACTCAACCTCAATCTCCTTGCTGTAGGGACGTTCGTTGACCTGGTAGTAGACACCCTTGTCGCTGTCGTGCCACCACTGGACGGCCTGGTAGCCGAAGCTGGGGCGCTTGAAGCTGACGTATTTGGAGTTGGGCACATGGTCGGAACGTGAGGATGGCTCGATGACCTCAGTGTCAGAGCCTTTGGTGATGTTGCTGGAGACGTAAGTCAGATCGCCGTTGGTGTCGGCGCCGACGGTTACGGAGAACTCTTGCTCGTCGCTCCACTCACTCTCAACGTCGTGGCTCATGGGCGGCGAGACCGTTTCCGGCTCGGTCGGCTCTGGGTTGCGGTAGCTGTCGCACACGATGCCCGAAGTCATGCTGGAGTCGCAGTAGATGTAGATGTCGCCATAGCCGGGGCGGCTGAAGGTGAACTTCCGCGCGTTCTCACGCTGGATGACCTCGTCGGTGAACTCAACATCAGTTCCGCGATCCAGGTCGGTATATAGCACGGTGTACATGCCGAAGAACGAGCCGGTGTCGATGTAAGGCGATATTGAGACATCGGTCCCGTCGCCCCAGTCGAAGGTGAACTCGTGCTTCGTGGGCAGATCCTGCACCTGGTAGTAGACTCCCTCGGCGTCGTCTTGCCAGGCGTGTAGCAGTTTGATGCCGAAATCATCCCGGTAGTAGATGATCTCGTATTCGATGCTGTCGTCATAGGCAGTGTTGTAGACCACCTTGGTTTCGTTGCCGTGCTCGACGCTATCGGCATCGTAGGACGGGTAGCCCTCATCGTCCTGAGTAATCAGGGTGATGTCGATCGTCTTGCCGTCGCTCCACTCCATCTGGACCGGCAGCCGGTCGGCTTTGGATGCGACGTCGGCTGGATCAGGTGCCACATATACGGTGTAGTAGCGATTGGGGCTGGAGCCATACCAGTAACTGACGCTGATATCGCCGAAGCCGGGGCGACTGAAGTTGATAGTCTTGTCATTCCCATCCTGATGGAACGCATAGGTAGTGTCGTCGCCGTGGCTGACATCCTTATAATTGCTGCCAGTCAGCGTCAGACTGATCTCCTCACCGTCGCTCCACTCGAGGGAAACTGCTTGTTCGCCGGCGCTGCTAGACACCGCGGCCTGAGCCGGCGTATAGCTGCTGAGCACCAGGTAGCACATGACCATAGCAACCGCCGGCAAACACGGCCGCGACTGTTAATCGGTTGCTAATCAAAGAGAGTGTTTTACTTGACTGTTTCATGGCTTTGCCTCCTGATGTGAAACTAGATACGCAGGAGATGGGGCTTTGGATTTATAGAAAGAGGTTGGCGGGCGGTGAAGTGCACAAAAAGTAGCGACAACCATGAAGTTCACTCTCACGGTCCCTCACCCCATGCGCCGTGCTTCCTTGTTGTAATCTGATGTTGCGATGCTGGTCGATCCGATTAGATTTGAAGTTATCCGTAATGCTCTTGTGGAGGCTACGGAGGAGATGGCTTCGGCGTTGCGGCGGAGCGCTTTTTCAACCAATATCAAGACGCGACACGACTTTTCGTGTGCCATCTTTGATTTGAAGATGCGCACTGTCGCGCAGTCGTTCAGCCAGCCGAATCATCTCGGCTCTTTGGTGGAGACTATTCCGAGGGCGTTGCGCGCTTACGGTGTCGAGAACCTGGATGAGGGCGATGCCATTCTGGTAAACCTGCCATATGAGGGCGGGGTGCATCTCAACGACATCACTCTCATATCGCCGGTTTACTACCGAGATGCGGTCGTTGGTTACGTTGCCAGTCTTGCGCATCATGTAGATGTTGGTGGAGGCGCGCCGGCCAGCATCGGAGCGTTTAGCGAGATCCATCAGGAAGGGATCATTATTCCGCCGGTGAAGTTCGTTCGCAAGGGAGAGATAAATCGTGATGTGTTCGATCTGGTTCTGGCGCAAGTTAGAGCCAAGCGAGAAACTGCTGGAGATTTCCGGGCGCAAATCGCCGCCAACAACACCGGCATACGCAGGCTGACGGCGTTGCTGGATCGAATGGGACTGGAGCAGGTGAATCGTTACATAGACGAGTTGATCGATTACACGAATAGACGCACCAAATCAGAGTTGGCAAAGCTGCCACATGGCACATACCGAGGCGAAGGTTGCATGGATAGCGACGGCTACAGCGATGCCCCCGTGCGATTGAAGGTCGAGGTGACTATCGATGATGATGGTTTGCGGTTCGACTTTACGGGGACGGACCGTCAGCGCCGGGCGCCGGTGAACTCTACGTATGCCCAGACCCACTCTGGTGTTGCATTCGTGCTGAAGTGCCTGATCGACTCGGACGTCCCGGTTAATGCTGGTTTCTATCGCAATGTGCAGATGTTGGCGCCCGAAGGAACGGTAGTCAACTGCACTGAACCGTATCCAGTGGTTGGCGGTTGGGAGACGCAGCTGCGTCTGACAGAGGTGATATTCAAGGCTCTGTCAGAAGCGATACCGGATGATGTGCCGGCCGGTACCGAAGGCATGATCTGTCATTCGGGATTTGGTGGATATGACCCTTATCGAGGCGAGACTTACTGCTTCCTTGAGACGATTGCCGGCGGCTATGGCGGACGTGCCACGAGCGACGGTCCGGATGCGGTGCAGCCCCATGGCAAGAATACTGCCAATGCGCCGATCGAAGAGACGGAGTTGCACTATCCAGTGCGTATCATCCGTTACGAGCTGGTGGATGACTCTGAGGGCGCCGGGCGTTTTCGAGGCGGCTTGGGGCTCCGGCGGGATTACCAGTTCCCGGACCATGCCGCTTCTTTCACGATATTAGCGGACCGCGAGCGTGAAGGTCCGCATGGTCTTTTCGGCGGATATGAAGGTGAAAAAGCGTCATACATTTTGAATCCCAATCGCGAGGCGAGGGATTTGGGATCTAAAGTGACGGTTCAACTGGAAGAAAACGATGTGGTGAGTTATCGCACCTGCGGCGGCGGTGGTTACGGCCCGCCTGATGAGCGCGATCCAGAAGCAGTGTTGAGAGATGTGCGAGATGGAAGGGTCAATCCAGAGCGTGCACGGCGAATCTATAAGGTAGCGATCGATACGCAAAACTGGAGAGTCGATTGCGCGGCGACGGCGCGGCTCAGACGAGATCCGGCAGAAGTTCGAGATTCTGAACCGTGACGCATCAGTATCGTCTAGGCGTCGATGTCGGAGGAACGTTCACCGACGCGATCCTGCTGAACGAGTCGACAGGAGAGATTCGAACCGGCAAGGTGCCATCTACTCCTGCGGATCCATCGGACGGTTTTCTGCGAGTGGTTCATAGAATGCTCGCTCCCGAATCGGTCGATACAGAAGCGGTTGAACCGGAAGCGGTGAAGTACATCGTGCATGGCACAACAGTCGCGACCAACGCCATTATTGAGGGCGACCTGTCAAAGACGGCGTTCATCACTACTGAAGGGTTCAGAGATCTGCTGGAGATACAGACGGGGATACGTCCGGTTCTGTATGACTTGCAGTTTGAGAAGACACCGCCATTAGTGCCGCGCTACCTCTGCTTCGGAGTGCCAGAACGTCTCGACTTCCAAGGCGAAGTGCTAGTCGGTTTAGATGAGAATGCAATGCGACAGGTGGCGGAACGTCTACGTGCAGAAGCGGTTGAAACGGTAGCGGTCTGCTTGTTGCACTCCTACGTCAACCCGGTGCACGAGCAGCGGATAGGCGAAATCCTTGATGAGATGCTTCCGACCGTGCGGTATTCGCTTTCATCGGACGTCGCTCCTGAGTTCAGGGAGTACTTTCGCGCCAGCACGACGGTCATAAATGCCTCTATTCGGCCCGTCGTTTCCCGCTATCTTGAACGGATTCAGGATCGCACTGCGAAGGCTGGTATCTCGGGCGAATTGCTGGTGATGCAGAGCAACGGCGGGGTGCTGACATTTGAAGCGGCTATAGAGCGTCCGGTATTCATGGTTGAATCGGGTCCGGCGGCAGGCGTTATCGCGGCTAGTCAACTGGGAGTGAACCTTGGATATGAGAACGTCATATCGTTTGACATGGGAGGCACTACCGCCAAGACGGGGCTGATCGAGAACGGCAATCCTCGTGTGACGAAAGAGTATGAAGTCGGCGGAACGGCGGCTTCGGCAGAACGCGGCGCGCGTGGTTCTGGGTATCCGATCCGGACACCGGTTATAGATCTGGTTGAGATTGGAGCCGGTGGTGGATCGATAGCTTGGATCGATTCTGGCGGCATTCTGCGCGTGGGTCCTAGAAGCGCCAGCGCAAATCCCGGTCCGGTGTGCTACGGACAGGGTGGTGCTGAACCGACAATCACGGACGCAAATCTGGTTCTAGGCCGGATTTCACCAGATTACTTTCTGGGTGGCGAGATAGAACTTGACGCGGCCGCGGCGCGGCTTGCCATCAAGAGTAGATGCGCCGACCCGCTCGGAATGGAGATTGAAGAGGTTGCGCTCGGCATCATCGAGATAGCCAACAGCGCGATGGAAGGCGCGTTGAGGCGCGTATCGGTCCAGAGAGGTTACGACCCGCGAGATTTCATCCTCGTGGCATTCGGCGGCGCCGGCCCGGTTCATGCCAATCGATTGGCGGCAGAACTTGAGATCCCGACCGTGTTAGTGCCCATGAGCCCCGGAACGATGTCGGCTATGGGACTGCTGAATACGGATATCAAGCACGATTACTCAATCACTTGGGTAGAGCGCTTTGACCGACTGGATCCTCGGATCGCCGCGTCGCAGTTTCAGCAGATGAGGTTAGAAGGCGAAGCGGCGCTGCACCGTCAGGGAGTGGCAGCAGCAGATCAGGACTTCATCTACCAGGCCGATATGAGATATGTCGGGCAAAGTTACGAATTGACAATTCCGCTACCGTCTCCGGAGTCTGATAGTAGTGGGCTTGATAGCGGTAGATTGTCAGATGTTCTGGCACGATTTCATGCTGAACATGAACGTGAATATGGCTTCATGGGACCGAACGAACCGGTCGAACTGGTTGCGCTACGCCTAACCGCCGTCGGACGGATCCCCAAGCCCCCAGTCCGAACTATCGAAGGGTCGAGAGATGCATCACACGCCGTCAAGACGACTCGCCCAGCATATTTCGCCGAATCAAACGGATGGATAGACTGCTCAATCTACGATCGCTATGCGCTGTCTCCCGAAAGCCGGATCATAGGCCCAGCGATAGTAGAGGAAGTAGATTCAACCACCGTGATTCATCCCGGTTACGAAGCGGCGGTCGATCGCTACGGGAATTTGTTGTTGCGTCGGGAGGTGAGAGTTGCTACGACGTTTCCCCAGCCCCATGGCCGCGCCGCGGCCATGGGGCGGCGCCCTCACGCCATCAGTTATCCAGCGTAAAAGTAAAGCTCCCGCTAGCTTCCCCATCCCCATTGCTCGCGGTAATCTCGATCGTCAGCTCCTGCGATGAGGCATGACCTGCCGTAAGCGTCAGAACACTCCCATCCCACGTACCTGTCACCTTGTTACGCGCAATCTCATTTAGCGCGCCCGTCCGCTCCTGCCCGGTCCGCTGGTGCGTTGTCGTCACCATGACCTCGTAGGTCAGACCCTCGCCGCTGAAGTGAGCCGTCATGTCGATGTCTACAGTTTCGTCGTCCGACATCGTCAGATCATCGAACTCATCTGTAAGTACAGGTCCTTGCGGCTCAGGAGTAGGCGTTGCCGTCGGTTCTGGTGTTGGTGTTGCTGTTGGTTCTGGAGTGGGAACTGGTTCAGATGTCAGCGATAGGGTGAAGTCGTCGCTGGCGGTGGCGTCGTCCACTCCCGTCGCGGTGATGGTGAGCGTCATGTCCTGCGGCGTTGCGTTGCCGCCGGTGAGGGTCAGGACACTTCCGCTCCATTCGCCGGTGACCTTGTTGCGGGCGACGCTGTTCAGCGCGCCGGTCTTCTGTTGCCCGGTGCGCTGGTTGGTAGTCGTCACTTCCACCGGGTAGGTCAAATCGTCGCCGCTGAAATGGTCGGACATGTCGATTGACAGCGTCGTCCCGTCAGAGATGCTGGCGTCTTCGAAGGCGTTGATCAGCGACGGCGGCGCGGGCGTTGGCGTGGGTTCCGGCGTCGGCTCCGGTGTAGCCGGGGGCGCATCGACCGGCGTCGCATGGACCGTTTCGGACCAAGCTCCCTTGCCAGCATAACTGACCGCCCGCCCGCGTGACCGCCCGCCCGCGCACGGCGTATTCCGAATCATTGGTAAGTCCCGTGATCGTGACCGTGGCGGCGCTCCCGTCGAGACTGCTCACCAGGGGCTCGGCATTCCACTCCGTACCCTTGACCACCGCATCGAGCTCGTAGCTGGTGATGTCGCTTGCGCCAGTCTGCTCCGGCGCCGTCCAGTTCACCGTCAGCAGGCCGTCGCCAGCCGTGGCGGAGGTCGCAGTCGGCGCTTCGGTGACCTGAGTCGGCGTGGCGTTGGCGGGATCCGACCAGTCGCTCCAGAGGGCGGTATCACTGTCCTGTCGGGCGCGCACCCGGAAGGCGTAGGGCTGGTCGTTCTCCAACCCACTGACAGTCGCTTCCGTGGTAGAAACCTGTTGGCTGCCGCCGTCGATCCAGTGCCAGCCGACCTGGGTCCAGGCTACTTCGTATTCGTAGGTCGGGCCGGAGGTTGGGGGTGTATTGGAGGTGCTGGCCCCTTGCAGCCCCCTGGCAGCGGTGGATTTGACCGTGGCACCTTGGGCGGACATACCCGCGGCGCCCCACTGGCCATCCGCGCCGTCGTCCGGTGTCTGCCATCCGACCCGCACTTGGCCGTTGCCGCCCTCGGCGTTGACCGATCCCGGCCGGATATTGCCACCGACATCACCGCAACGCGGAGCGGGATTGGTTCCATCCGTGATCGGGCCAGACCAGTAAAATCGCTGATCGCCGCTGGGGCTGCGACCGTGCTCGTTCTCGGCATACATGCGCACCGTGTAGCCCCCGGACTCTTCCAGACCGGTGAGCGTGCCCTGCATCTTGCCGCTGACCTCTGTGGCGGCGATGGTCTGCTCGCACCAGGTGTTCGAATAGGTCTTGAGATAGCGGACCTTGTAGCGTAAGATGGGCGCATAATCCGGAGCATCGGGCTCGTCCCAACTGAAGTCGATGCTGTGCCCGTGTCTCGTGATGTCGTTCGTGAAGGTCAGGCCGTGGATGCTGTCCAGGACTTCCGTGCCTCCCGCCCCCGAACTATGGGGGAAGCCCAACCCGCCCGACGAAGGACGGGCACAATATCCCTCCCTGAAGTATCCCGCACCCACTGGTAGGCGCGGACCTGGAAGGAATACTGCCTGCCGAGGGGCACTCTTCGCACATGGCTGGTGGTGTCCCCGTCGCCAATCCTGCGCCACTGGCTCCAGCCGCTGCCGCCGGCCGCTTTCTGGCGATATTCGTAGTAGCTGATGCGATCGTCGTTCGGGTTGTCCCAGGCGAGCTCCACCCCGTTTTGATGCCGCGTGGCGGTCAGGTTCTCCGGAGCCCGCAGCGGCCGCACCGAGATCTTCACGCTGACCCTGTCGCCGACGCTGAGGCTCAGACCCTCCTCTGGAACATCTTGAATTCTGGAAGCGCTGAAGCGGTGCCGGCGCCAGTATTGATCCAGAGGCTTGCCATCGATTGTCACATCCAGCGCATTGAAATGGTACAACAGCATTCTGGGCGATGTCTCGACTCTGACTTTCGTGAAAGTCACGGGTTGTCTGCGATCTCCGCCGATGAAACTAGTGACAAGCTCTGAAACCGTCAGCCACGTGAGGGTGTAGTTGGGCCCCCCATAGTTGAACGTCGCATAGTCGAGCGAGCCGAAGTTCCCACCGACACCCGTGTTCTCGGGACGGAAGTCACTGTCAGTGCCCCATCCCACCGTCATCATGGTGTCGAGCAGCGTCACTTCGTCTGGAGACGGTGTCGCCGTCGCCGTGCCCGACCAGCCGCCCCAGCCGTTGCCGGCCCTGACGCGGTTCCGCGCGCGAACCCGGAACTCGTACTCCGTGCCGTTGTCCAACTGCGAGATGGTATGAGTTGTATTAGACGCATCCTTGTGGGCGACTGCTTTCCAAGACCCTCC
Source organism: Dehalococcoidia bacterium (assembly GCA_965200065.1). GTDB lineage: Bacteria > Chloroflexota > Dehalococcoidia > Lucifugimonadales > Lucifugimonadaceae > Bin127. The sequence goes on from CBDATF010000001.1 coordinate 351,071, forward strand.
AGTAGGGCGATACCCCAGGCGGTATTCCGTCACCGCGTCGCCGCCGTCATCCGTCGGCGCCGCCCACGACACTCGGACGTCCTCGTCGCCCGCCGTCAGCACCGGGGTTCCGGGCGCTCCGGGCTGTACGGCCGTGTTTCCCGTGGTGGTGGCGTAGCCGCTGCCCGAGCCGGCCAACAGCGTGACGCCGTCGGTGTGCCAGACGCCGGTGCGCACGAACAGCTTGTACTCCGTGCCCCGCAACAGGTCGGTCAGATTCATCGAGGCTTCCGACGTCCGGCCCACGATGGTGGACGGGGAGTTGGCCTAGGTATCCGCGCTGAAACCCACCTCCCACTGCGCGTGGGGATGGTCGGAGGGCTTCTTCCAACTCAGGGTCAGAGTATGGTCCGTCACGCTCGTAGCCGAGGCGTTGGTGGGAGCCGAAGATACCGGCGAGCCCTGCGTCTCGGGTGAAAAGTCGCCGCAAACGTGGTCAGTGATGAATGCGGTGCAACTCCTTACCTTGAAGAGGTATCGCGTCCCCCGGCGAGATTATAAAAAGTGTACGACGACACCGGGGCGTTAGTTTGTTCGGTCTCGATAGGGCTGCCATCAGTTCTGCGGATGAAATGAAAGTAGATGACATTGCCCGGGACGTCGGAATTGTTCAGTGCCAATACAACGTCGTCGTCATTGCCCGTCGCGGACGTGACTGTAGGGGGCGGCGTATTCGCCTGCGCCAGCGCCGCGCCGCTGCCGGGCGACAGACCCGCGGCCAGGGCCAGGAGGGTCAGCAGGAAGAGCGCATACTTAGTGCGCCGCCCCTAGGTGCCAGGCAGACAAGGTAATATGCGGAAACGTTTCATGTTATAGATCCAAATCAATCGCTTGATGGCAGATACGGCGAGTGCAGACATTATACACGCAACCTGCCCATTGCACTCAAGCGAGAGAGAAAGGCAAAATGTAATGTCATACTCTCTTGGCCGGCAACCGCCCCATAGCCGCCCCGCGGGCCACCACTAGTTATCCAGCGTAAACGTAAACTCGCCGCTCGCCTCACCATCCCCATTGCTAGCAGTGACTTCAATCGTCAGCTCCTGCGATACGGCATGACCTGCCGTAAGCGTCAGAACACTCCCATCCCACGTACCTCTCACCTTGTTACGCGCAATCTCATTCAGCGCGCCCGTCCGCACCTGCCCCGTCCGCTGGTGCGTAGTAGTCACCATGACCTCGTAGGTCAGACCCTCGCCGCTGAAGTGATCGGACATGTCGATGTCTACAGTTTCGTCGTTCGACATCGTCAGATCATCGAACTCATCTGTAAGTACAGGTCCTTGCGGCTCGGGAGTTGGCGTAGCTGTCGGCTCGGGCGTCGGAGTTGCAGTTGGCTCCGGTGCTGGCGTTGCCGTCGGTTCCGGAGTTGGTGTTGCGGTCGGCTCTGGTGTTGGTGTAGCCGTCGGTTCCGGCGTCGGCGTTGCGGTCGGCTCCGGTGTTGGCGTCGGAGTAGGTGTCGGCAACGGGGCTGGAGCGGGGCCCGGCGCGGGTGTCTCTTCTACCAGCGAGAGTGTGAACGAGTCGCTGGCACTCGCGCCGTCCGTTCCCACAGCGGTGATCGTGATTGTCAGGTCTTGGGAGCTGGCGCTGCCGCCGCTGAGCATCAGCACCGTCACGTCGTCGTTCCATCCGCCCCAGACTTTGTTGCGGGCGATCTCGTTCAAGGCGCCGGTACGCTCTTGACCAGTCCTCAGGTTGGTGGTGGTTACCTCCACCGTGTAAACCAAGTCGTCGCCGCTAAAGTATTGTGACATGTCGAGGGCGACTGTCGAGCCGTTGGCGATGCAGGCATCGTTGAACAACCCGATCAGCGTCGGTGGTTCGGATGGCGGCGGATCAGCAGGTGGTGGGTCGGCCGATTGAGCAGCCGCCTGACCCATTGGTGGGTCGGGCTCTGCGTTCTCACATTGGGCGATTACCGCCAACGACCAGGGGCTCTCGCCGACGGAGTTTTGAGCCCGCACTTGCACCGCGTAAAACCTGTCGCTTTGGTTGACCCAGGCGCCGTTCGGCAGCAACCGGTAGCGCACGTCGTAGTCGGTGACCGCATTGCCGTGGTCGGCGGGTTCCTTCCACGTCACGGTGAGCGTGGTGGCGCCAGAGCCCACCGACGCGATCACCGGACCGTCCGGCACGCCTCGCGTCGTCGCGGACCCGACCTCGGACCACGCTCCGTTGCCGAACGAGTTCACGGCGCGCACCCGCGCCTCATAGGTCGTGCCGTTGGTGTTCAAAGACCTGATGATCATGCAACGCCCGAGGTTGGCGCCGCAGAGCGTTGCCGAGTTCACCGCGACCATGCGATTGTGCGTCGTCGAACTCCAGGACCCGGAGCCTTGCTGCCGGTACTGCACTTCATAGCGGGTGATGCCGGCGCCGTTGACAGCGGGCCGGTCCCACGACACCGCGATCTGTGCGCCCGCACCCATGACGGTCGCATCGGGCTTGCCGGGCGGGCCGTAGGTGGTCGCCGACTTCACCGCAGACCACGCACCCCATCCCACGGCGTTGCGAGAGCGCACCCGCACCTCATAGGTGGTGGAGTCCTGCAGGCCCGAGATCTTCGCGATGAGGCCTGTGCCGCTGTGGTTTGCGTCGCTCCATGTCGCCTGCCCAGCCTTGCGGTACTGCACGTCGTGGCCGAGCAACGGCCGGTACTCCACTAGCGAGGAAAACGCCGCGACGATCTGTCTGTGCCGTCCCCTGACCATCAGGTCGGGAGCCGGCGGCGCGCCCAGCGTTGTCAGCGTCGCCACATCCGACCACGGTCCGTAGTAGACATCCCAACTAGGTCCCGCGCTTCTTCTCGCCCGAAACTCATACGTGGTGTCGTCGTCCAGGCCGGAGACCGTGTAAGAAGTTTCTAGCTGTTGATTGCTCGTGGCCTTTTTCCACGGCGTATCCCCTTCCTTCCGGTACTCTAGGTCTAGCCGAGTGTCGGCGATTAGGTTGTCAGTGCTGTAGAAGCTCCAGTTGCTCTGTCTCGTCCAAATTGCCGTTATCTTCCCGCGGCCGCCATCACGACTGAGGGTTACAACGGGCTTGTGCAACTGCGGCGTCGGCACCGTTTCTTCATCAGACCACTCCCCCTCGGCGCCCGCCACGCAGGGGCTGTGGTCGTAGGTGACAGGGCGCACCCGGATCTCGTATTCCGTGCCGTCGTCCAGTCCGGTGATCGCCACCTCTGGCGGCACCGCGATATTGCCCCAAAAGTCCAGATGATTGACGGTTTGGTCTTGCCAGGCCGTCTCGCCCTTCTTCCGGTACTGCACGCCAAAGGTGACACAAATCCGAGGATCGTTGCGGTTGATCCATTGCACCAGGATCTCTCCTTGCTCATCGTATTTGGTTCTGAAAAACAGGTCGGTCTTCAGGCCGTCCGCCTCCTCCTTGTCCTTGTCCCGCTTGATGAGCTTCTTCAGCGGCGCCCGGGTTGTCCCGGTCTTGACGTCGGACCACTCGCCGACGTTGTAGTCGGTCGTGGCGCGGACCCGCAACTCATATGTGGTGCCGTTTTCCAGACCGGTGATCGTGGTCACGGGCTGTTCGCCGATCTCTGAGATAGGGGCGGTCGAGTCGGTCCACGACGTCGTTGAGCCGCCCTTGTACTGCACGTCCCAACCGGTGATCGGGCTACCGCTACTGGGTCTGGTCCAATACATCCCGATCTTGCAGTGGTTCCAGTGGACCTGAGCACTGACGGTCACGACGGGCTTGCCGGGCGGCGCCACCCCTGGCAGGGTCAGAGAAGCAACGTCGGACCACGGGCCGTAACCGGCGTAGTGCTGTGCTCGCAGCCGCCCTTCGTAGGTTGCGCCGGGGTTTAGGCCGGTGATCTCCGTGGACCAGAAGCCGCCAGGCGTTGTGTTGAAGTTGCTGCTGGGCCAGTCGCTCCAGTCCGAATCGGAGTTGACCTTGTACTGCAACTGGTAGCCGGTAATCGTAGATCCGTCGGTCCAGGGCGCATACCAGCTTGCGAACATTTTCCCAGCCTGGCCAGACACTGTGAGGGACAAGGTGGGCTTGCCCGGCACCGACTGCGCCTGCGTCGCCTCACCAAGATTCGCCAGTGCTACCAAGGCAACCAGGGCAACAATCGCCAGTGCCGCCGCGGCTAATCCTACATTTGTACTACGATTTAGAGGGGGGGGATTTATCGGAGGCTTGATAAGCAGTAATGCGTAAACGTTTCATGTCAAACCTCCAAATCAATCGCTTGATGGCAGATACGGCGAGTGCAAGACATTATACACGCTTATCCACTCCGTCGCTCTAAAGGAGAGGGAAAGGCAAAATGCAACGTCGCAGTCTTTAACCGGCTGCACCACTCCATGGCCGCCCCGCGGGCCCTCACCCCTAGCCCCTCTCCCGTATCACTGCGGGAGAGGGGAACTTCTCATCGTGATCATGGTTGAAGTGAACGTACTTGTTCATAATGATCAATGGCGATGATGTTCATCCTGCGAAGCACGCCGTCGCCGATGTACGTCGAACAACAATGCACGTCCCCTTAAACCATAACCGCATAGACAGGTACCCCTCTCCCGCAGTAATGCGGGAGAGGGGCTAGGGGTGAGGGCCCGCGAGGGGACAAAGGGGCGGCGCCCCCACGCCATCAGTTATCCAGGGTAAACGTAAAACTCCCGCTCGCCTCACCATCCCCATTGCTCGCCGTAATCTCGATCGTCAGCTCCTGCGATGCAGCATGTCCAGCGGTCAGCGTCAGAACACTCCCATCCCACGTATCTGTCAACATGTTACGCGCAATCTCATTTAGCGGACCGGTTTTTGGTTGGCCGGTGCGCTGGTTGGTGGTGGTTACTTGCACGTCGTAGGTGAGGTTGTTGCCGCTGAAGTGGTCGGACATGTCGATGTCTGCGGTGACTTCGTTTGCAATCGTCAGATCGTCGAACTCATTCGTCAGCGCAGGTGTCTGCGGTTCCGGCGTCGGAGACGCTGTGGGCTCTGGTGTCGGCACCGGATCGGGCGTAGATGTTGCCGTCGGCTCTGGAGTTGGCGTAACGGTTGGTTCCGGTGTCGGTGTTGGTTCGGGCGTTGGTGTTGATCCTGGTGGTGGCGCGGACGTTAGGGAGAGGGTGAAGCTGTCGGTTGCAGTGGCGTTGTTCACGCCGGTTGCGATGACCTCAAGCGTCACGTCCTGTGGCGATGTGGTGCCGCCGGTCAGTGTCAGGACAGTACCGCTCCACTCACCCGTCACCTTGTTGCGGGCAATCTCATTGAGCGGGCCCGTCTTCGTATTGCCGTTACGCTGGTTCGTGGTCGTCACGTTTACCGCGTAGGTGAGGTTACTGCCGCTGAAGTGGTCTGCCATGTCGAGTTCCAACGTCGCCTCGTGGTAGATGCTGGCGTCATCGAACGGAGCAATCAGCGACGGCGGCGCAGAAATCGGTTCCGGTGTAGCCGTCGGTTCTGGAGTTGGTGTAACGGTTGGTTCCGGTGTCGGTTCGGGCGTTGCCCCTGGTGGTGGCGCGGATGTTAGGGAGAGGGTGAAGCTGTCGGTTGCAGTGGCGTTGTTCACGCCGGTTGCGATGACCTCAAGCGTCACGTCCTGTGGCGATGCGGTGCCGCCGGTCAGTGTCAGGACCGTGCCGCTCCACTCACCCGTCACCTTGTTGCGGGCAATGTCGTTGAGCGGGCCCGTCTTCGTATTGCCGTTACGCTGGTTCGTGGTCGTCACGTTTACCGCGTAGGTGAGGTTACTGCCGCCGAAATGGTCTGCCATGTCGAGTTCCAACGTCGCCTCGTGGTAGATGCTGGCGTCATCGAACGGAGCAATCAGCGACGGCGGCGCAGACTTCGGCCTCGCTGACACAAGGTCTGATTTTCTCTGGCCGAGAGAGTTCATGGCAATCACTTGGAACCAATAGGTCTCGTCATTGATCAGGTCAGTGATCGTGGCAGTGCGTCCTGTGAAATCGCCGCAGAAGTGAAGGCTAACCTGGTCGTCGGGTTTGCACAACACTAAGTAGTCGATGATTGGGTTGCCATTGCCCGGCGGCTCATTCCATGTCACCTTGACCTGTCCATCACCCGGCTCAACGTTCAGAACCGGTTTGTCCGGAAGACCCGGCCAAAACGACTTTACGAAGGACCAGTCGCTGTTTCCGACGGAGTTCTTGGCGCGCACCTGGACATAGTAGTTCTGGCCATTTTCCAGTCCGGTGATCGTGGCGGTGCGTGCCGTGCCGGTGTGCGGCCAATCGATCCAAGGACCGTAGCCGCCTTCTTCTGGCCGCTTCTGGTACCGCACCTCGTAGTCCGTGACTGGCTGGACTCCATCGTTCACCGGTTCGGGCCATGTCGCCGTGATTTCCTGATTGCCCGGTTCCAAGGTCACAACCGGTGCCCCGAGCGTACCCGGCATAGCAGAAGACGCGTACGCCCCGCTGCTGCCTGCGGAGTTCGTGGCCCGGACCAGTATGTGGTAGACGGTGCCGTCGGTCAACCCCGTGATCGTGGTTCTGCGCGCCGTGCCGGTGTGCGGCCAGTCTTCCCAATGGCTCGCCGTCGACTCTTTGTACCGCACGTCGTAATCGGTGATTGGCGCTCCATAGTTCCTCGGTTTTTCCCACGTCACGGTGATCTTCTCATCGCCCGGCGTCAGGGTCACTGAAGGCGGCCAGGGCGCCTTGGGCGGTGCTGTCGGATGCGAACTATTTCGATATTCATGTTCGCTTGACCACTCGCTGCTGCCTTCCGAGTTGGTGGCGCGCACCCGGACGTAGTAAGCCGCGTAATGGTCCTCGGTGTGGTTTTCCAGTCCGGTGATCGTGGCCGTGAGTGCCGTGCCATCGTGCGGCCAGTCGGTCCAATTCGATTCAGCACCGCCAAATTTTCGGTACTGCACATCGTAGTCGGTGATAGCGGACCCGTTGTTGTCCGGCTCGTTCCATGTCGCCGTGATCTGCGCGTTGCCTGACGACACGGTTATAACCGGCCGACCCGGCCAGGATGGCGCTGGCGTAGGAGTAGCCGTCGGATTAGACTGCGTTGAGACCGGTTCGGCAAGAGTCATCAGTGCGCTCACCGCAAGAAGCGCCAAGGCGACCGCGCCGACCCTCACACTTCTTAAAACATTGCTGGTGGATGAATTTCGATCAAACATAGTTTCCTTCGAACGCGACAGCAAGAATGAACGCAATTTAATGCAATTCTACCCCCCCCACGACCTCAGAAAAATCAAGTCGATTTTTGGGCATTTTCACGGGCGCATGGACGCCCCGATGACCGCCTCGCGAGCCCTCGCCATTGTTACTCCTCACTCACCTGCATCCTCTCCCTCGAGGGAGAGAGAAAAGAGGCAAGAATGCGGGAGAGAGGAACTTCTCGTCGTGTCCGTGTTCGCAGGGAACTTCATGGTTGTTCAGGTATCAGCATTCTTGGCTCTTGTCTTAGATGTAAGAAAGTTCTCTGCTGCGAAACGCGATTTGGTGCTTATAATTGATTTGAGAGAAGGTGGGTGATTGATGCCTGATGAGCAGACTCCTAAGAAGGGTATGGCTGGTATCATCCCGACTTTAGCGCGGTTGACCATGATCGGCTGGTTCGTTGGCGTTAGCATCGCTGGCGGGGCTTTGGCTGGTTGGTGGTTGGACGGACGGCTTGGCAGCGCGCCGATAATGTTGGTTATTGGAGTTTTGCTGGGGATCGCCGTCGCGCTGGTTGGAATGGTGCGGATGCTGGCGAACTTGGGAAGTCGCAAGGATTAGGCGAGATGCACCGCCTGCTTTTGATAATTTAAAGAAAGATGGCAATAGAACCGAACCAAGAACATGGGAGAGAGAATGCTCTCGTCTCCTAAAGGTATTGCAATCGCGGTTCTGCTGCTTGCGATCGGCGCCGCCTCTATCTTGGGCGGCGCACTGGGCGCAGCGTTCGGGGGCGGATTCCTCGGCGGCGCAGTTCCACTCATTCAAATCCCTTCCGAATTGGTAGGGCATATCGGCAGTTACAAACTCGTCAACACCGTCGTGATGTTCGGGTTGGCCTTGCTGGTGTTGGTGCATCTCACGTTCCTAGCTACCCGCAAGCTGTCGGAAGTGCCAGGTCGCTGGCAATCGATGATGGAGATTCTGTACGAGTTCTTCATCGGTCTTGCCGAATCTACATCCGGCAAAAAGGGCCGCATCTTCATCCCGGTAGCCACGGCGATATTCCTGGTGGTGCTATTCTCCAACTGGCTCGGCGTGTTGCCGGTAGTCGGCACCATCGGGCGAGTAGAGACGACTACGGAGTGGTTCCTGCACAAATTCGAGGCGAAGCTCGAGCAGGAGCACGCTGAGGAGTTGCTGGAAGGCGTTCATCACGACGTCGGGAAATATGGCGAGGGTTTGGGACACTTCATCGAGGAGCATGCTGCTGACGAGAAGCTGCGGAAGATTCTGAGCAAGACCTTCGAGACGTATGGCGAGAATCGCTTCGTCGTGTTTGACCGCGGCGGGGTGAGCATCTTGCCACTTGGAAGGGGCGAGGATTACAAGCTGTCTCTGATCGACATCGTTGCGTACGATATTGAAGATCTGGCGCATCTGACCGAAGAAGACACGATCAAGATTGCCCATCGCATCGACGCGAGCGTGGCACCGTCTGAGGCTCCGGACAACGAATTCTTCAACGAAAATCCGGGCGAGTACGCATCGCTCGCCAACAAGCGAGTCGGTCTGCTAGTGCCGTATCTCCGCGGTTCCAGCACCGACTTGAACATGACATTGGCGATTGCGATATTTGCGATGGCCAGCGTCCAATTCTGGGGACTCAAGACGCTCGGAATAGGCGGCTACTGGGATAAGTTTGTCGGCAACCCCTTCAAGCGGAATCCCATCGACCTATTCGTCGGCGTGCTTGAGTTGGTGGGTGAATTCATCAAGGTAATCAGTTTCACGTTCCGATTGTTCGGCAACATGTTCGCGGGGGAGATACTTCTCATCGCGATGGGTTTCTTGTTCCCTCTGATCGGCATGATTCCCTTTATCGGTCTTGAGCTGTTCGTAGGCTTCATTCAGGCGATAATCTTCTCGGTCTTGACTCTGATGTTCGGTGCGTTTGCCATCATGCCGCACCATCATCCGGAGGGAGACCATCAAGAAGCTGGGGAGGCCGGGCATTGATTTTGGTGCGAGAAGATCTGCTTGCAGCCGTCATTAGCCCCTTCGAGGGCATTAGTAAGTTTGGGATAGCGCGCGCGTCTCTGCGGCAATTCAGCCGCGTGTCGTTCGCTGACCATGTATCTTTGACCCGGTCAACTAGGCCGCGTGTCATGGTAGCCAATAATTAAGACCAGGAGGTCTAAAACAATGGGTGAATGGACGCCAATCGGAGCCGGTCTTGCAATCGGTGCGGGAGCCTTGGGGCCAGGACTCGGCATCGGGATGCTGGCAGGTAAGGCGATGGAAGCGCTGGGACGCAACCCGGAAGCTGCAGATGCGATTCGTCAGAACATGATTCTTGCCATCGCATTCACCGAAGCCATCGCCATCTACGCCTTGGTCGTGGCGATCATCACGCTGTTCGTCTAATTGCATCTTGTCGCCGCGTCGGCAGGCACCAGGTCGCAACGCACGGATAGCGTAGCCGCGACTTTTGCCTACTGATGCGGGCAATGCAATGGTATCGAACAATGCGATGTAAAACGATTCGGAGATTCTCATGGACGCACTGGGAATAGACCTGCCCCGACTGCTGACCTTTTTTATTGGGTTCACGGTAATTGCGGTCTTCCTGCGAATGTTCCTGTACGGGCCGATTACCCGTATGCTTGATCAGCGCGCAGAACGCATAAGCGAGAGTTTGGCGGTGGCCGATCAGGCCCGTGCTGAAGCCGCATCGTCGGCCGAACGCGTGGAACAGGAGTTGGCCAACGCGCGCCGCGAAGGTCAGGCACTCATCGCAGAAGCCCGCGAAGCCGCGGCCCGACTCAAGGATCAGGAAGAGGCGCGAACGCGCGCGCAAGTTGATGAAATGCTCGAACGTGCACGCACCGAGATTCGACATGAGCGCGAAGCGGCAGTTGAAGAGGTTCGACGCGAATTCGCCGGCATCGCAATTCTCGCCGCCGAGCGAATCGTTGAACAATCGCTCGACGAAGCATCGCATCGAGACCTCATCGACCGCGTATTGCACGAAGGGCTCGACAGTCGCCGCAACTGAGCGCAACTACTTGAACGTCGCAATCGGATAATTGTCCACTAATCAAATCAGATGGCATCTACTTCAGCAAGAAGATACGCACAAGCGGCCTTCGCAATCGCCGTAGAACGCGATGCGCTGGACGTGTGGGAGCGCGACCTGGCAAAAGCCGGACAGGTATTTTCGGAGCCCGATGTGCAGGCCTTCATGGCCGCGCCGTCAGTGCCCGAACGAGTCAAACTGGACGGTATCGCAACGCTTCTGAACGACGTCGATGTGCTGGTTCGCAACCTCGTATCGCTACTGACGGCGAATGGCGACATTGAACGCATCGGCGAAGTGTGCGACACCTTCCGCGATCTGATGGACGAACATCTCGGCATTGGCAGAGCGCAGATAACGACTGCTATTGCTTTGGATGAAGCCCGACGCGCGCGGATCATAAACAGCCTCAAGTATTTGACCGGTTTCGAACGCATCGAAGTTGTAGAGCACGTCGATCCGGCCATCATCGGCGGAGTTGTGGCACGTGTTGGCGACCGCTTATTTGACGGCAGCACTTGCTCTCGATTGCGCTCAATGCAGGAATCACTTTCACAGCGTCCAATATCGGCATGATCGCACTTAAATCGACAAGAGATCGGCGGACGATCTAATCATGATGACATCTACGCTATCGGGCGCCTACGCAAAGGAAAGGTAAATCGATGACTACCGCAGGACAAGACATCGCTTCAGTGATAAAGCGCCAAATCGAAGAGTTTGGCGGTGAACTCACGATGGTCGATGTTGGCACCGTAGTTGAAGCGGGCGACGGTATCGCACGCATCCACGGACTATCGGGTGTTCGACTGAACGAAATTCTGCAGTTCCCGAACGACATCCTGGGTCTCGCACTCAACCTTGAAGAGGAATCAGTGGGTGCCGTGATACTGGGTAACTATCTGCGTATCCGAGAAGGCGACGAGGTGCGCTCTACAGGACGCATCTTGGAAGTGCCCGTCGGCGACTCGCTGCTGGGCCGAGTTGTAGACCCGTTGGGCCGGGCCTTGGATGGTCAGCCGGCACCAAGCACCAGCGATACGCTTCCAGTTGAGAAGATTGCCCCGGGCGTCATTTCCCGCCAACCAGTCAACCAGCCAGTTCAGTTCGGACTGAAGGTGGTTGACGCCATGGTCCCAGTAGGACGCGGACAGCGCGAGCTGGTGATTGGCGACCGCTCCACGGGCAAGACTTCGCTCTGTGTAGACGCCATAATCAACCAGCGAGATTCCGACATGATAGGCGTCTATGTCGCCATCGGTCAAAAGGCATCGAAAGTAGCCGGAACGGTGCAGCGACTTGCCGATCAGGGTGCGCTTGACAACACGATAGTGGTGGCAGCCAATGCATCTGACCCGGCACCGACACAGTTCCTTGCGCCCTATGCCGGTTGTGCGATGGCCGAGTACTTTATGTCGAAAGGACGCGACGTCCTCATCGTCTATGACGACCTGTCGAAGCATGCGTGGGCATATCGCCAGATGTCGCTGCTGCTACGCCGTCCACCCGGACGTGAAGCGTACCCCGGCGATGTCTTCTATCTCCACTCCCGACTGCTGGAGCGTGCGGCGCGCATGGCGCCGGAGTACGGCGGGGGCTCGATAACGGCTTTGCCGATCATCGAGACTTTGGCGGGAGACGTCTCGGCGTACATCCCCACCAACGTGATTTCAATTACTGACGGTCAGTTGTTCCTGGAGCCCGACCTCTTCAACGCCGGCATCCGCCCTGCGGTCAACTCGGGCATCTCGGTGACGCGTGTAGGTTCTTCTGCCCAACGCGGCGGCATGAAGTCGGTAGCGGGCAGCTTGAAGACCGAGATGGCACAGTTCGACGCGCTGGCGACATTTGCACAGTTCGGCGCGGAGGACCTCGACCCGGTGACGCGCAGGCAGCTGGCACGTGGCGAAAGGTTCCGCGAGCTGCTCAAACAGGATGAGAACTCACCCGTTTCTTACGAGAACATGGTCGCATTGTTCCACGTCGCTAATGAGGGTGCTCTGGACGACGTGCCGGTTGATCGGGTGCGTGTCTTCGAGCAGCAGTGGTACGACTACATGGCGGCGAACCTGCCGGAACTGCTGTCTGAGATCAGTGAATCGGGTAATTTGAGCGATGAATCGGCAGGCCAGTTGATGGATGCCGTTGCAGCATTCAAGCAGACCGCAGATTTAGCGGTAACGGCTTGATTAGGAAACTGATGGCGCGAACATGCCGAGCCTGAAGGACATACGCGACCGCATCAGGTCGGTCAGCAACACTGCGAAGATCACGAGTGCGATGCAGTTGATAGCTGCATCTCGGATGCAGCGCGCACAAGAGATGGTGCGTAACGGACGCCCCTACTCGGATCGGATGCGGGAAGTGCTGTCGCACCTGGCCGCGCGATTGACAGAAGACGACGAAGCCCTGGACCCGCTCCTGCAGCGACGTCCGGCGGAGCGCGCACTGCTCATCCTGATCACTCCAGACCGTGGATTGGCCGGTGCGCTAGTCGGCAACATCCTGCGCGTAGCCGCGCAAGAATTCACCTCATCAGATATCCCGATTGAAACGGTCAGCGTCGGTCGCAAAGGCGAGCGCTTCGTAGCCCGCACCGGGCAGTCGCTGGTCGCCAGCTTCTCAGTCGGAGATCGCCCCACGCTTGCCGACACCTTGGATATCTCGTCATTCGCGATCGATCGCTATCGCTCCGGCGAGGTTGACCGCGTGAACGTTATCTACGCCGATTTTGTGAACACGTCGGTTCAGCGGCCGGTTAATCTTCAACTGTTGCCGATAGAGACGGATGCTTCCGATGCGGACGATGGCCCGACGCTGTATCTCGATTACATATATGAACCATCACCTAACGAAGTGCTGTCAAACTTAGCGCCCCGTTACGTAGAGACGCAGGTTTATCATGCGATTCTGGAGGCGCAGGCGAGCGAACACTCAGCGCGCATGATCGCCATGCAGAACGCGACCGATAACGCCAATGAGTTGATCGATGAATTGACGCTGGACCTGAACAAGGCGAGGCAAGAGGCGATTACGGGAGAGCTGCTGGACATCGTCGGCGGAGTCGCCGGTGTAGAGGGATAATTCGACCGAGTTCTATCGGACATATAACTAACTGACTTAGTCAAGAATCTGAATTGAGTAAATCGGCTTCACCGAAACGACGGTGCGGCACCAGAAAATAGGAGCCTGACGCAAATGGCACAAGGTAGCAAAGGCAAGGTTGTCCAAGTAATCGGCACGGTTGTGGACGTTGAGTTTCCACCTGACGACCTGCCGGAGATCTACAACGGCTTGGAACTGGAAGTAGACGGCGAACGCCTGGTTCTCGAGGTGGAGCAGCACGTAGGGAACAACTGGGCGCGATGTCTTGCATTGGGAACTACCGATGGGCTGGCACGCGGCGTCGAGTGTATAGACACCGGACTTCCCGTCGCGGTGCCCGTAGGCGAGAACTCGCTGGGACGCATCTTCAACGTTCTTGGCGATGCCATCGACGGCGGCGACCAAGTGCCGGCCGACGCTGAACGGTTGCCTATTCACCGCGAGGCGCCTTCATTCGCCGAGCAGTCCGGAACTACCGAGATCCTTGAAACCGGCATCAAAGTGTTGGATCTGATTACGCCATTCCCGCGCGGTGGCAAGGTGGGAGCGTATGGCGGTGCCGGCGTTGGCAAGACCGTCATCATCACGGAATTGATTCGCAACATCGCGCAGGAGCACTCTGGAGTATCGGTCTTTGCGGGTGTTGGCGAGCGCTCACGCGAAGGCAACGACCTTTGGCACGAGATGAATGAATCGGGAGTTATCGGTTCGACCGCCCTGGTCTTCGGGCAGATGAATGAACCGCCGGGCACTCGGGCACGGATCGCATTGACCGGTCTGACCATGGCGGAGTACTTCCGTGACGAGCGTGGTCAGGACGTGCTGTTGTTCATCGACAACGTGTATCGCTACATCCTGGCTGGCATGGAAGTTTCAGCGCTGCTGGGTAGAATGCCCTCCGCAGTGGGATACCAGCCCACGCTGTCGACCGAGCTGGGCGACCTGATGGAACGCATCACCTCGACACAGGCCGGTTCGATCACATCATTTCAGGCGGTATATGTCCCGGCAGACGACTACACCGACCCCGGTATCGTGACGACGTTCGGTCACTTGGATGCGAACGTGTCTCTCGATCGTGCGCTGGCCGCGCAGGCGCTCTTCCCGGCCGTAGACCCATTGGCTTCAAACTCCAGAATTCTGGAGCCGGCCGTGGTTGGACAGGACCACTACGATGCCGCTTTCGGAGTGAAGCGGGTGTTGCAGCGATACAAGGACCTGCAGGACGTAATCGCGATTCTGGGTATCGAAGAGCTGTCGGATGAAGATCAGTTGACAGTCGCACGTGCCCGCAAGATCCAGCGCTTCCTGACGCAGCCGTTCTTCGTGGGAGAGGTCTTCACCGGCCTGCCCGGCGTATACGTAAGCCGCGAAGATGCCGTTAAAGGTTTCCTGGAGATTCTGGAAGGCAAGCACGACGATCTGCCGGAGCAGGCGTTCTACATGGTGGGCACCATCGACGATGCGGTCGCCAAAGGACGTGCGATGCAAGAGCAGATAGCAGCCTAGAGATAACGATTTTCAGGGAATTCCACTCAGGAGACGAGATCGCAAGTCATGGCCCGCATGAGCCTCAACATAGTTACTGCTGAACGCGAGACGTTTTCGGGCAGTGTCGACTACGTCACCGCCCCTGGCGCAGATGGTGAGTTGACGATTCTGCCATCGCACGCGGCGTTGATGACGGCATTGGTGCCAGGTGAGATGCGCTTCGGTGCCGATGGCAATGAGCAGGCGATTGTGCTGACCGGCGGCTTCATGGAAGTGTTAGCCGATAACGTCACGATCCTGGCCGATGCGGCGGAGCGCGAAGACGAGATCGACGAAGCTAGGGCCGAAGAGGCGGTACGGCGCGCACAAGAGCGTATCGATACCCATGGCTCAGAACTCGACATTGAACGTGCGCTTGCGTCGTTGCGACGCGCTCAAATCCGGTTGCGGTTTGCACGCCGTCGAGGACCGCGGAATCGCTGATAGGTTGGTCGGGGCAGTCCCGATCATTCCCGCAACTATGGTGCGCCCGGCAAGGTTTCGCACGGGACGCCATTGTTGTCGCCATCGAGACGATGCGGGTCTAGACGCGGTCCGCCGGCTTCGATAAAGAAATCGTTTGCTTCGCTCCACGTGCTGAAGTCGCCGCAATTGGCGTCGGAACCCGTTCCCTCATCAGCATTCCACAAGCGGTTCAATCGATTGAGCACCGCCGTGCGATCGCGCAGGCGCGGTAGAGTTTCGCAGGGCCTGCCGTCCAGATCGCGATCTATACCGTAAAGGTTTTCGCCAGTGTTGTCGTACATCTTAGCGAAGTGACGCGCCGCGTCACGATGCTGGAAATCGTCGCATACCACATCGTAAATCTCGTGCAACGGAGTATCACGAGGGATCATCCCCTCACATGGGATGCCGTTGCCGTTCGAATCTAGTGCATGTGTCTGACCGGATGCCTCGTCGTAATTTATGAAGTACTCGTTAGCCGCATTCCAATCCTCAAAGGTGTCACAGGTCACATCTGGCAAGATAACGATATTCGCCCTCGCATCAGGATCGTTCTGCGAAGAGACCGTCACCAACCCCCAACTCAACATCCCGCCACCGATCAAGACTAGAGAAACTGCTACTGCGATACGCTTCCAACGCTCAGTTTGTGAGAGCGCGTCGCTGGTCAGGCTACGCAAGGTGTCATTGATGCTCAAGGTGTATGTTAGTCCGCTACCGCCGGCGACAGATCTGATGTCGGCTTCTTCGGAATCAAACGGTTCGGATGGGGCATCCGAAATGGGTTCGAAAATAGGTCGCCAGACATTTCTTTTCAGCGCATGGTACAAAATCGGGACAACCGGGCCGTGGTTCCACGCCTCAAACTCCTGTTTTAGCAAAGGGCGGTCGTGAATTGCCAACATCCCCGCACCTCTATGTTTTTGTCCATTCCGCTATTTTTGAGAATAATTTATCCCGTTATTGAAGTAATTACCTGTTCAAGCCGCTGGCAGCGCAACGATCTTTCCCTAGCTTGGTGCTGGTGCTGAAATGAAAACGTTACGAAATTATCATATGTTGCTTGCGGTGCGATGATGGGGTGAGGGAAATTATCAGGATCCGATAGAGAAAGCCAGAGTGGAGACTTCGATGAAGATTACAGATGTAGATGTCTTTAGGATGCGGACGCCGGTTCACAAGACGGCGGGCACGAACTGGATGTTTGTACGGATCGGCACGGACACGGGCGATTATGGATGGGGCGAGGCCAGCACTCAGTACAAGGACATGGGTGTTGAGGCTGAGATCCGGGATTTTGCGAAGTACCTGATTGGCAAAGACCCGTTTCAGATCGAACATATTTGGACTTCTTTGCATCGACGAGTGACGTGGACGGGCGGCGCAGTGACGATGTCTGCCATCAGCGGCATCGACCTGGCTTTGAACGATTTGAAGGCCAAAGCTCTCGGCATTCCGGTATACGAACTGCTAGGCGGCAAGGTGAGAGATCGGATCCGGGCATACGCGAACGGATGGTTCGACCCGACGGAGGATAGTGGCATAGGCACGGGCCCGCTGACGGTTGACGACTATCGACGCCGCTCTGCCGAGCTGGTCGATGAGGGCTGGCGAGCAATGAAATTCTATCCCTTTAAGGGTCCGCAGGTCACGTCACCGGAAACTCTGCAAGAGGGCGCCGAATTAGTGCGGGCAGTGCGGGAAGCAGTAGGGGATTCGGTTGAAGTGGCAGTGGACGTGCGCGGTAGATTGGATATGTGGAGCGTGCAACGTGCCGCGGCGGCGATTGAGGAGTACAACGTCGCCTGGCTTGAGGAGCCGATTCTCTGGGACAACATCGATGCGCTGGCGGCCTTGAAGCAGAGCGTAAATATTCCCATTTCGACGGGAGAGCAGCTTTATGGGCGATGGGATTTCCGTCCGTTGCTCGAGTCGCATGCTGCGAGCATTATTCAACCCGATATCTGCCATGCCGGTGGGATAACAGAGTTGCGCAAGATCGCATCGGCCGCCGAGACATACTACGTTTCAGTCGCGCCTCACAACTCGAACGGGCCGATATCGACCGTGGCCAGCCTGCATCTTGATCTGGCGATTCCAAACGCCTTCATTCAGGAGATATTCGTCAGTTTTCTCGGCGCTTACGAAGCGGTGCTTACGAACATGATACCGATAGAGGACGGACATGCTACGGTGCCCGAAGGCCCTGGATGGGGTACTGAGATAGATATTGACGCCTTGAGTCAGTTCCCGGCCTGCGACTATGTGACGGTGGAGAGCGAGCCCTATCTGGCGTTTTGATGTCCGGGTGATTTTATCGGCACTGTACGGGGGTGTTTAGATGCATATAGGGGCGGCCAAGGTAGAGCTGTACATCCATGCATCCTTCTCGCTCAAGGACAAGCGTCGGGTAGTGCACTCGGTGATTTCACAGTTGCGGAATCGACACTCGGTCTCTGCTGCGGAGGTGTTCCCGAACAACACGTGGCAATCGACGACTATCGGCATTACGGTTGTGAGTGGCAACTTGCGAACGCTTGATCAGCAGCTGGAAAAAGTGCTGGCTTTCATCGAGCATGCGGCGCCAGAGGCCGAGGTTACGAGTGTGGAGACGGATGTCTGGTCTTTCGACGCGATGTAAGTGAGACGGTCGCAGAGATTGTCTCCTGTTCAGGTGCCGGAAAAAGGAAACGGCTGGGTTGGCAGATCGTCAACCGAGCCGTTTTTCTGTTTCGTGCCGCGCGTCTGAGACGTACGGCGCGAGTTTTGATTTAAGCCGCTATCTTGACGGCTGATGCGCGTTCACGCTGCATGTCGATCAAGATTTCACGTGCCTGCGTCGGGGTGATGATGCGAGTGCACTGGATGCACTTCAGCATCACACCGTCCAGTCCGCGACCGAACTGAACGTCGCCCTGGCAGGTGGGGCAGCGGCGGGGGAAGATTGCAGTCTGTTCCATATCTCTTATCTCCATTCTTGGAATTGCGGTAGATTGGTTGGCTAGATTTGTGATCGGGTTACTTAAGAAAGAAGCCCCGATTTTCTGGTCGGGGCTTCATTTGGGAACTTTGCATCGTTCGGTTCCGTTATCTGTAACCCCGCGGGTCAGGCCGCTGTTCGTACCATCTCGGTCAGCAGTTCGCGTGCCTGAAGTCGGCTGATATGCCTCGTACACTGCAGACACTTAAGGCTCGGTCCTTCGAGTCTGATCGCGAACACGATATCGCCTTGGCAATGTGGGCAACGCTTTTCGTAAATTGTCGTCATCTTGTTGTATGGGTTCTCCCGTTTCTTTGACTCTTATCGTCGTTTGGTAGTTTCGTTTATCTCGTTCCCGCCAACTGCAGGACGCCGGATTAACGGTCGTAAAATGCTGATTGCAAACTTTTTAACTCATTGGATAGGGGTATGTCAAGCAGAAATGGTGTGATTTCGTAAAATCTTCATCGCATGTCCTGTAAAATCCTGCTTGGGTGGTGAATTTCGTCAATATTGATACGCTGTGTATCAATTTAGATTACCATCAAATATAATATAAATCAAACTGAGTAGATCGGATGTTTTCGGTGTTCATGGTTATTGCGCTTTCTTAGGAGCCAGCTTGACACAGAGATACGAAGAAAAACGCCCGACGGATCTAGGTGCGATTCCGGAAACGGACGCATTCGTCCGTCTGGTCAATAAGATTGCTGCGAAGGCCGCGCAGCGTGAAATGACGCGGCAGGCCGAAGAGGCGATGCAGGAGCGCAATCGACGCAGTGTACGCCTCCGCATCACCGGGCGTGCCGATGCGCTCTACATTATCAGCATCGCGGCTAAACTGTCCGATATGCACCCTCAAACCTTGCGTAAATACGACCGCGAGGGGTTAGTGATGCCATCTCGGACGCAAGGTTCCAGGCGTCTCTATTCCGATGAAGACCTGGAACGTCTCCAGATAGTGCGCCGATTGTCGGAAGATCTGGGACTGAACTTGAACGGAGTTCGATTGGTCCTGGAGTTGGTGCAGCAGATGCGCGGGATGCTGGAAGTGCTTGAGGGAAGCGAAGACCTGGCCGGGTCCGCTTCTGCTAAAGCAGTGGCAGACGAGATAAAAGCGATACTTCACTATCTAGGAGTCGATTGATGCGCTCCAGCGGACGAAACATAAATAACGCCTGGAAGCGACGAGTGCGACGTCCGATCGGACCCCGATTGGGTCGTGCAGTTTCATTGAAGACAGCCCGGCGTCTGGTTAAAGAGCGCGACGAAATGCGTTCGCAATTCGAAGCATCTGAAACTAAATGTGCACAATATGAAGTGCAAAATGACGAATTACGTAAAGAAATCGACGAAGCTACTACACAATTGAATCGACTTCAATCAGAACTGTTGCGCGCGCATTCTGATGCTCAACGTGACAAGCGTCTCACCGCAGGCCGGGCCGCACAGGCTGCTGAAGATGCGCGTATCGGCATTGCTGAACGCTTTATGACCGTTGCAGATGAGTTTGCAACGGCGATTGAGATGGCGGAACAGCAACAGATCGATCCTCAGTGGCTCAAGGGATTCAAGTCGATGGCGGACAAGATCGACAAGGGTATAGCCGATGCTGGCTATCGACGATTCGAGTCGCTAGGCGAGGTGATGGACCCCACCCGACATGAAGCATTGGCGACAATGCCCGCATCGGAAGAGAACGTCGACAAGGTGGTGCAGGTCGTCGAAGCGGGATATGAGCATATCGAGACGTCAAAAGTGGTTAGAGTAGCGAAGGTACTGGTCGGACGTGCGACATAACCGGGTTGCACGACTTTAATTAGAGAAACAAATCAACTGCTAAGAGAGATTCGCTGGCTGGAGATATCTGGCGAGTGGAAATGAAATAGAGAAAGGCAAGAAGATTAACTATGGCAAGGGCTATTGGCATCGACCTCGGCACCACGAACTCAGCGATGGCTTACATGAGTGCCGGTGAACCTGAGATCATCGAGAACTCAGAAGGACAACGTGTTACTCCGTCGGTAGTTGCGATGAATACACGAACTGGTGAGCGTCTTATCGGCACGACGGCGCGTCGGCAGGCCGTGACTAATCCGCAACACACCGTCTATTCGGCGAAACGCTTCATCGGTCGCCGATATGACGACGATCTGGTCGGCGAGGACCAGAGTCGAATGCCGTTCGGGCTCGGCCGGCTTGACAACGGCGATTTAGGAATTGAGTTCGACGGCCGGCTGCGTCCGCCGGCAGAAATCTCGTCGATCTTATTGGCGCGCTTGAAGCAGGACGCCGAAGAAAAACTGGGTGAGCCGGTTACTGAAGCGGTCATCACCGTCCCGGCATATTTCAATGACGCGCAACGTGAGGCAACCCAGGCGGCCGGCACTATTGCAGGGCTCCAAGTGCTTCGTATCGTCAACGAACCGACTGCGGCAGCGCTCGCTTACGGCTTGGACAAGAGCGCGGAAGGCGACACGACAGACCGCACCATCGCGGTTTACGACCTGGGCGGTGGCACATTCGACATCACCATCTTGCACGTTGGCGACGGCGTCTTTGAGGTGAAGAGCACGAATGGCGATACTCACTTGGGCGGCGACGACTTTGACACGGTCATCGTCGAGCATCTGGTTGAAGAGTTCAAGAAGAAAGAGTTCATGGATCCGGGCAACGATCCATCAGCTGCACAGCGACTTCGCCAGGCGGCCGAAGATGCCAAGAAGGAGCTCTCTTCAGTAACCACGGCCGAGATCAACCTGCCATTCATCTCAGCGGATGCGAGCGGTCCGAAGCATCTGGTTCAGACGCTCACGCGGGCGACGCTGGAGGCCTTGACCTCAGAGTTGGTCGAAA
Organism: Dehalococcoidia bacterium; assembly: GCA_965200065.1. GTDB lineage: Bacteria > Chloroflexota > Dehalococcoidia > Lucifugimonadales > Lucifugimonadaceae > Bin127. The sequence goes on from CBDATF010000001.1 coordinate 372,237, forward strand.
AGACAGTCGGTCCGTGTCAAGTCGCGATGCGCGATGCTGGTGTCTCGCCTGAAGATATCGATGAGGTGATACTTGCCGGCGGAATGACCCGGATGCCGTCAGTTGTCAGTCGAGTGCGCGAAGTGTTCGGCAAGGAGCCTAACCGCTCCATCAACCCTGATGAAGTCGTAGCCCTCGGAGCCGCGCTCCAGGCTGGAGTGTTGCAGGGCGATGTTACCGGCATCCTGCTACTTGACGTGACGCCGTTGACCTGGGGCATCGAGACTCTCGGCGGTGTCAGGACGGAGCTGATTCCGCGCAATACGACGATACCGACGTCGAAATCTGATAGCTTCACGACCGCGGCTGACGGACAGTCATCGGTTGAGATTCACATCCTGCAAGGCGAGCGTCCGATGGCGGCAGACAACACGTCAGTTGGCCGCTTTTCGCTAGACGGTATCGCGCCCGCGCCGCGCGGGGTGCCGCAGATTGAAGTCTCTTTCGATATCGACGCTAATGGCACGCTTACGGTCAAAGCAACCGACAAAGCGACGCAGCGCGAGCAGCATATCACCGTTACCGGCCGGTCTGGCATGTCGGATAGCGACATCCAAGAGAAGGTGCGTGAGGCGGCGGAAAATGCTGAAACCGATCGTGCGCGTCGCGAAGCTGCAGATGAGCGCAACCGTGCCGAGGCGGCGGCTTATCAGGCCGAGAAACTCATCCAGGATCACGGCGACAAGTTGCCCGAAAATGTGAAGTCCGACATTCAATCCAAGACGGCGGCGGTCCGCAGCGCGTTGGCAGATCAGAATGCCGATGCGGCCCGTCTGAAGGCGGCCAACGATGCTTTGCAGCAGTCCTTGATGCAGGCCGGACAGCATATGTATTCTGACGCTGGATCACCTCCGCCACCTGGCCCTGGCGCATCTCCTGGCCCTGATGCACCTTCAGGCCCGCGACCGCCTACTGACGCCCCTCCAGGACCGGGTTCTGGCGGTGGTAAGCAACCGCCGGGCGACGATACTGTCGAAGGGCGATTCCGCGAAGTCTAATGCTTCAAAAACGCTTCCGTTCCCGGACTTGGGTTCACTGAGTTCGGGAACGATTGGCTTCTACAACCCAAATCTTGGGAAGATGCGCTTGCGGACTTCGTTGACGGCAGCATCGTTGTGAGCCACGATATCGGCCCTCACGTCGGCATCGATGCAATATTCCGCTTCGTCATGGAAGGTTGACTGTCCGGGGAACGATTCGAACGCCTCTGGGATTTCTTCGGGCAAGTTGAAGTTTGCCATTGTTGCCAGGTCCATCGTCCATGCTCTGGCGACGGCCGACATGTCGTAGCCGCCACCGCCTACCGCGATCCATGGACAACCTATCTCCTCGGCGAGGCGGGCGAACTTGCGGACGGCGAGGTTATGCCCTTGCGTCGTCAATGACAGATGCGCCAACGGGTCGTTGCGATGAGTATCGATTCCGAGCTGGGTGAAGAGCAGGTCGGGATCAAACGCCTTGGCGAGGATGGGTATCACGGCGTCGAATGCGGTGTGCCAGAGCGCATCATCCGTATAGGGCGCAAGAGGGATGTTAACGCTGTAGCCGTTGCCATCGCCGACGCCCGTCTCGCCCGGACCGCCAGTTCCCGGGAATAACCACTGACCCGATTCATGTATCGAAACCGTCATCGCGCGGTCAGTATCGTAGAGTCCTGCCTGCACCCCGTCGCCATGGTGCACGTCGATATCGACGTAGAATACGCGCAAGTCCTGTTGAATGAGATGCTTAATGGCGATGACGGCATCGTTGAAGATGCCGAATCCAGAGGCGCGATCGCTCATGGCATGGTGATGCATTCCCCCGGCTGGCACAAAGGCATTTTTTGACCGTCCAGCCAACACGTGCTCGGTCGCCTGCAATGCACCGCCAGCGGCCAGCGCGGCGTGGCGATACATTCCTGAACGGGGTGGATTGTCGCCAGGACCAAATCCGAACTGCCACATTCCCGGCACTATCGCGCCGGCGTCTATCGCCTTCACTACCTCGACATACTCCGCGTCGTGAAAGAGCGAGATCTCACTTTCAGTCGCCAGACGCGGCGTTTCGGCTACTACGTTATCGGTATCGATAAGTCCGACGCTTTGCATCAGTTCATGCATATGCATAAGCCGGATCGGTCGCATCGGGTGCGTCGGGCTCAGCACGTGTTGAGACTGCTCGTACGAATAGATGAATGAGGTGGCAGAGTTCGAGTTGGACATCAAGGCTTGATGTTACTGCTAATTCGCGCGTCAAACGCGCATTCTGCGGAATAGCAGGGCACCAAATCCTAGGAGCAACACGAAGAAGATGATTACGGCGCTGGGTCTGATGGTCGGGCCCTCACCGTCTGGTCCGCCGACGAAATATAGCCCGCGATCCGGTGTAGGCAGGGGAACCGGCGTCGGAGGGTATGGTGCCGATGGGTACCCTGACACCGTCGTTGGATGGGGCTTAGGCGTAGGCTGCGGTGCTGCAACCGTTGGTGCCTCAGCTGCTACCGCGACCGTTTCGTCAGGTTCACTGTCTAGCATTTCGAGGGTGCCGGTTTCGACTGCGGGCAGTCCGGGGATTGTGGGCGGCAACGCTTCTTCTACGTTGACCAGCACAGGTGCCTCCTGCGCAGGTTGCGGTGTTGCTGCCGTTGGTGTCTCGACTGCTACCGCGACTGTTTCGTCGGGTTCACTGTCTAGCATTTCGAGGGTGCCGGTTTCGATTGTGGGCAGTCCGGGGATTGTGGGCGGCAACGCTTCTTCTACGTTGACCAGCACAGGTGCCTCTGACAGAGGCGGCAGGTCCCATTCGGCACGCCATCGGTTCTCAACTTCTACGAGCGAGCCACCGAAAACTACACGCATCGCCTCGTCGATGTTTTTGCCCTCGTTAAGCTGCTCCAGCATCTTACCTATCGAGTCGCGTCCGTACTCCTCGATGAGGTATCCGACGAAGTCGTTGGACTGGGTGTAGAAGTTGCTGATCTCGTTGCGGATCCCCGGAACGGCGTTCATCTTTGAGAACTCGGTGACCCTATCGGAGCGAACTATCGAACGGAACTGCCGAATGGACTTTGCTCGACTGCCCGTCTCCCAGAAGCTGGAGTGGCCTTCATTCAGCCAAGCCGGCGCGTGGTATGCATAGGGTGAATCGAGCTTCAGTCCGAATAGCAGGTGCGTCAATTCGTGCACCATCACCTCGAGCGATGGCGACGACATGAGCAGGAGCCGATACTCGTCGTATGCGTATCCGCCAAAATACATTCCGTCGGTAGCCGCTTGACTGAACATTGGGCCGTACGTGGTGAGGTCACGGAGGTTCGGAAAGACGACGGCCCTCAACTGTGGAGCATCGTCCAATCTGAGCGATTCGATGATCTCCGGAAGCCGCGCCACCGAGGCAGAGTGCAGTCCTTCGATAGATCGACGGTTCAGACCGTAGTAGACGATCTCGAGACGGTCGTCAGCAACGCGCTGCCAATCCCGTTGCCTGTCGAGATAGTCGATGACGTACGTGTCAGTGCTGTAGACGGTGCCATCGCTGGCTACGAATTCAAAGCGTCCGTCAAAGCGCGTGCCAGGCGGGAAGTATGACGGCGTTCGCACTCCGAACTCGGTTGTGGCATCGACTCGATCCGTCTGCTCAAAGTCGCTGTAGTGATACGAAGGGATGGTATTTTTGCCGTGCGGTTGCAACCAGAAGCGTGCTTCCTGGATATCGTCTTCGATGACGATAGAGACGGTGACCATGATCTTGTCGCCGAGATGCACGGTGTAGTCCAACGCTTCCGATTCGACGGCGATGGGTTTTTGCGCCCTAACCGATTCGTGCGCGTTCAGCAGCATTGATGCCGCAAGCGCGATGAGCGTCAGCATGAGCGCGTTTGAGATGATGCGAGAGGATATGATTGCTGGTTGCAATTGAGCCTTTCTTAAGCGGGTGAAACGTTTCGATGCGCGTGGATGAATAGGCCACTGAATCAAGATACGAAGAGAGTCCTGTAAGAGATTTTATTCTCATTGCTATAAAGTGAATTTCGTAGAGACAACATCTAGACAACATCTGATATGAGAGCGTTGTCTGGGAATGACCCGAGCGTTCGGGGATAGAAAGGCGACCGATATGCGTTACTACCAGTTTCTGAGTGATGACGAGGTACACGTAGGAGTAGAGGCTTCCGATGGCGTGATCTCGGATTTGACTGCGATTACGGCGGAAGCGGATTCGACCCTCTCACTCTTCAAGGCGGCATACCTTGGCGGCGTGGGTATCGACGACGTTGCCCGGAGCATCCTAGCGAACGGCGATGCGTTGCAGCTGAAGGTCGATCAACTACTTTCGGGCGATGTTGGTGCGCGCATACTGCCGCCCATCTTTGCGCCCGAAGTGTGGGCCTTCGGCGTTACCTATATGGACAGTATGCGAGAGCGTCAGGCGGAAAGCGGCTCGCCGGATGTGTATGCCCAGGTCTACAACGCCGATCGTCCAGAAGCGTTCTTCAAATCGACTGCCGACCGGCTGGTATCGCCCGGCGATACGGTGGGCATTCGTGCCGATTCCGAGTGGGATGTTCCGGAGCCAGAGCTGGCGTTTGTGCTTTATGCCGGCGAGATAGTTGGCTACACCATCGGCAACGACATGAGTAGCCGATCAATAGAGGGTGCCAACCCGCTCTATCTGCCGCAAGCAAAGGTTTACGATCGTTCCTGCGCGATCGGCCCCAGCATCGCAACTCCGGATGTCGTTGGCGATCCGCAGTCGCTGGAAGTGGGACTCGTGATCGAACGGGATGGTGAGGTTGCATTTAACGGTGCCGCAAACACGTCATCGATGAAGCGCGACTGCAACTACCTATCTGACTGGCTGCAGCGCCACAACCGAGTCCCGAATGGCACAACAGTCTGCACCGGCACCGGCACCATCCCGCCCCCTGAGTTCACCCTGCAAGCGGGCGACGTAGTCAAGATCTCGATAGACCAGATCGGTACGCTGGTGAACAAAGTGGTAGAGGTTTGATGGGGCGTGGGACGCGGTTATCCCAGCGTCACTAAATAGGGGCTTCTAGCTGCCGTCCACCAGTCGATCGGCAGAGATGGAAGCGAAGTCGATATCCGTCTCGCCGGTAGTTATGAGGTCGCTGATGATTTTGCCGGTCAGCGGTCCGTAGTGGACGCCTTCGGACCAATGTCCACTGGCGATGTAGATGTTGTTCCAGCCGGGTGCTTTGCCGACGTATGGTTTTCCGTCCGCGGGCATGGGGCGTAGGCAGGCGGTGTGATGGGTGACGGAAGCTTCGCTGATACGGTCGGTTAGGCGCTGCACGCGCGGGATGATGAAATCGCGGGCGTATTGAGATGGCTCGCGGTCGAAGTCCTTATCTTGCTTAGTGGCGCCTAGGATGGTTCTAGAGACGCGCCGGGGAACTATCGTGCCACCATCGTCCACGTTGTGCATCGCGACTGGCGGTTTGTCTTGCGGGATATCGTCAGTCTCATCTGCTGGCAGATGCATGTAGAGCAGTTCGCCCTTCTGTGGCACGACTGGTATCTCGTATCCGAGCCACTCGCCAGCCAGGCCGCTCCATGGACCCATGGCGATCACAATCGCATCGGCATCAATCGAAGAGTTGTCGCTGAGGCGTACACCTTGGGTATTAGATTCACCTCGCGATGTTGAGATCGACATCGCCTCGCTATCAACCAGCGTTGCACCTTGCGTCTGGGCGGCCTTCAGGACGGATCGTGTCAGAAGTTCTGAATCGAGTGTTGGTTCAATCGAGCTGACGCAGGCACCGATGATTTCGGGGCGGAGCCAATCGCATAGTTCGCGTGCTTCGTCACCGCTGAGCCACTCGGCTTCTAAGCCGTCGGCGATGCGGTCCTGCATGAATTGTTGTGCTTCCAGATATCCAGGCTCGGCAAACGCACAGCGCATGTATGGCTTCAGGTCATAGCCATGGTCGATGCCGGTGATATCGGGCAACTCTTCAGCGAGTTGAGAATGCAGTGCGAGGGCTTCGGCCGAAAGCGCCAGCAGTCCCGGATCGTTCGAACCTGAATATGGCGTCAGTAGTCCGGCGGAATAGCCGCTAGCACCAGATGCGACGCCCTCGCGTTCGAGCACGATGACATCGGAGATGCCCGCGCGCGTCAAGTAGTATGCCGTCGCGCATCCGATGATTCCGCCGCCGATGACGACGACGCGTGCGGAAGCTTTGGATTTGGTCATCACGGCCCGGTGCGAGAGCCGGAGGTTGCAATTGCACGTTCGCCAAGCGGCTGGATCGGTCGATTGTTGTCGCCGGTCATTCCTTTGAGAGCGTCGATCTGCGCCTGCGAAACGGTACCGATTTCGAGCATCACGAACCAGTCGACCGGCTCTGCGCAGGGCGGTGTCGTTATCGAGCCTTTGTATGAGTAGTATCCAAGATCGCGCGTCATCAAGTCGCGCGCGTTGAGCATTCCAGTGACTTCTACGCTTCCTATTTCTGCGGGCGCGTTGTCGATGATTTCCTGGACGATTGGATTCGCCTCGCCGATGTCGAAGAGTATCGAGACGACAGCGACGTCGCCGAAAGTTTGGCTGTGCAGCAGTTGCACCTCGAGCGGATACGACTGACCGTCGATTTGGTGTTCGCTCGGAGTGTGGGGCGTTACCGTCTCCAGCTGGTAGGTGCGCTCACCGAAGCCCAGTCGGTTGCCGGTGGGATAGTTTACCGACACTGCATTGCCGGTGTAGGAGATTCTTTCGGCTTCTTTTCGGTACGAGAAAGATATCGGGGGAGAGTTGCCCAACTCATATCCGGTGATGTTGATGGGAGACTGTTGCGTTCCCTCGGCGCAGCGCGCATTATCGGGCGAGATCGATGCCCAGTTTTCAGGTGCGCCGGCTCCAGAGTAGCCCCATTCAACGCTCTCCTGGACTTCTTCAACGACTTCTTCACCGCCGCACGCGACCAGTATCAACGGCAATGCAAACAGTACCGATAAGAGGGTGTATCCAATCGTTCGCGTCTCCGATTTCAATTTCGTCTCCTTCGTAAGATCGTCCCGTTTTACTGATGGTTGTGACTGATTGTCGTCTTGAGCAAAATGCAGTATCTGCACTCAATTGATTCTAGGTTAGTCTTCAGGGCATTTGGATTGCGATTCGTCAGAGAGCAACCGTTCGATGTCGAACAGTTTTGTCGCGTAGCCAGTCTCTCCATTGGTCGCCATATCGGCGACGATTTCGCCGATTGCGGCGGAGAACTTGAAGCCATGTCCGGAACATGGGCTGCAGATAATCACGTTGCGATGTCCGGGATGCCAATCCAGCAGGAAGTGGTAGTCGGGAGTATCGGTGTAGAGGCAGACTGCAGATCTCACTATCCGGCCGTTGAGTTGCGGGATGATATCCGATATCGCGTTGCGGAGATTCCTCTCGTCCTCTTCACGCACGGTGCGGTCTAGGTTATCGGGCACGTCGAACATCTCACCGCCGTGATGGAACGCGGTTTTCACTCCGCCACCGAAGTCGGGTTGGCAGTAAAGCCCTTTGCCGGGTGAATACTCCCAAGAGTGGTTAGGGCTGTTGTCGGGACCGAACAGTTCCGGACTGCTTGCCGGCTCGAACCAGAAGAGCACTTGTCGCTCCAGTCGCAACGGCAGCTTAAGTTTGGAAAGGAATGCGGGGTTCCAGGCGCCGGCTGAGAAGACTATCTGATCTGCGGTGTACTCGCCGTTGTCGGTGTAGACGCGCACCCCATCGCCGTCGGGATGCCAGCGTCGCACCGGTTCGTTGTAGTGCAGAGCTGCGCCCTGTTTTTCGGCCTGCGTCAGGTGGGCGCTGACACATCTTTCGGGGAAGAGCACTCCAGCACGCGAGTCGAATCCGCCGATCATGTTCTCGCGCGGTTGAAACTGCGGCCATCGCCGTCGAATCTCCGCTGGCTCCAGGATCTCAAGTTCGAGGTTGTATTCCGCAGCCGCTCGTTTCACTCCGCGAATGCTGTTGCTTTCGGGCCGTCCGATGCTGATGCCGCCCGTGATGCGCATCAGTTCCGTCGCATCGCCATCGTCACGACAGGCTTGCTCCAGCTCTCGCCAGATCTCGTATCCGCGCAGCATGATCGGAACATAGTCAGGATGCTCGGCGTAGACCTCGCGGATGATGCGAGTGTCGCCGTGGCTGGAGCCGAGGGTGTGCGGCGGTTTGAATGCGTCGAAGCCGATGACGGATACGTTGCGCTTGCTCAATTGCCACGCGGCGGCGCTTCCATGGGCGCCAAGTCCGACTACGATTACCTCTGCGGATCGATTGCTCATAACACTTTCTCTCAATTCAGGTTCTGCTCAGCTAAACGATAACGGTGCAACGGCGAAGACGACCTGGAACGGCTTGCAGTAGATGACGACGCTGTGATGCTCAAAGACGTCGATGTCGTCCGGTATCGGGTAGTTCTGGTTGCCGATATTGCCTTTCAGCTTGCCCAGCTCGATGTACTCGACATCGTCGGCGTGCACATCGCCCCGGGACATCGGGTCGGGATGAGTGGTCAGCAGCACCCGCAAGTCGGGGCCATTGATGACGTTGAAGTCTTCGAAACGCAGGACGAAGCCATCAGTGCCGAGGTTCCAGATGGTGGCCATGCCGCTGCCGCGGTGGAAGCTGTCGCCATCTCGGAACATTCCGAATTTGACGGCTTCAGGTGCCAGCATCGCGCCCATGGCTTCCATCATCTCTTCCATAACTTCGTTCTCGTCGTCCATCACCGCTTCCATGGTGCTCTGTGCTTCCCGCATCTCCATGCCCTCTGGGATGATGGCATTTTCGAGCGCCGGGAAGTCTTCATCTACCGTTTGGTCGATGAAGAGGGGCGAGCCCAGCCACCAAGCCAATGCGGCCAACGGTATGGCGACAACGGCAACGACTGCGGCCGTGGCGGCCTTATGTTGCTTTATCCAATTGATGATCGGTTTCATGACAAATCTTGCTAATCGTCGCGGTTCCTGAATGATTGTTCTGGGGCGATTCTAATTCTGCAAGTACAATTCGGTTCGTGATTTCTTCCGATAGCAACTCGAATCTGACGGCCGCGGTCGATATCGGGGGTACCCAGATCCGCGCCGCGCTGGTTACACGTGATGGTCAGATAGTGGCGGATGAACGTGATGCTACTTTGCCGGAGCGTGGCATCGATGCGGTTGCGGCTCGAATCGCCGAGATGGTTCATCAGGTGACGCGCGAAGCCGATGCCGTCGTCGGTTTGGCAGCATCGACGGCAGGTCCGATAAATCCGGCATCGGGCACTTACGATCATCCTCCCAATCTGACCGGTTGGCACGGCAAGACGATGAAGCCGACGCTTGAGCGTCTGACTGGTTTGCCCGTTGCAATCGGTCACGATGCGACGCTTGCCGCGCTTGCCGAGACGAAGTTCGGGCCATTCAAGGGCGCTCAATCGCTGGTCTACGTGACGCTGAGCACTGGCATCGGCGGCGGCATCATCGCCAATGGTGAGATGGTTACCGGTTCCACGGGACAGGCCGGAGAGGTTGGACATATCACGGTACGGAGCGACGCGGGCGCCTTGAGTTGCGGCGTTGGTTGTCATGGCTGTTTTGAGGGGAATGCATCAGGTCCCAATATCGGACGTATGGGTAGGCAGGCCGCGGCTGCTGAAAGAGATAGAGCGACGTTGCTGATTGAGATGGCGGGTGGCGATATTGAGGCGATTGATGCGCGGATCGTTTTTGCGGCCGCTGAAGCCGGAGATCCGGTTGCTGAAGGAGTGATTCGGCAGGTTATCGAGAACGTCGGTCGCGGATTGGCGAGTTTGCTGGCAGTGTTTGATCCGAACGGCGTCATTGTTGGCGGCGGCGTGGTGCACAGTCTGGGCAATCGTTGGGATGAGGTGATTGCGGCAACGAAGCTATATGCATTGCCGCGCTACGAGACGCGTGGCATCCCGGTATCGATAACTGACCTTGGCGACGATGTTAGTTTGCTGGGCGCGTCGGTGCTATCTTTTTCACGCTTCGGCTAGTCGGATACTTCTGAATCGCGGCAAGTCCGTAGGGGACTAGACGGGTTATTAGCGGTTAAACTTGCGTAATCTGCCCAAGTCCGATTTTTCACCCTTTTATGCGTCTTCCATCCAACAAACTCCCGATGTTGAAACGTGGTGGGAACCGTGCTGGCAAAGGGCGGCCCTTCTACGGCTGGAACGTTGTCGGTGCGATGTTTTTCGGGATGTTCATAGTTCTGGGCACGCGCAACGGCTTTGGCGTATTCGTCGAAAACTGGGAGCGTGAGTGGGGCGTTACGACGGGTGAGATATCGGTTGCGGCCGCGATTGGATGGATCGTCAACGGATTTTCACAACCGATACTGGGCAAGATAGTCGATCGTTTCGGTGGTCGCGTCGTTGTCGTCATCAGCATGTTTGTGATGGGAATCGTCTATCTGCTACTGGCGATGATCAACAGCGTTTTGATGCTGGCAGTACTGTTCGGAGTGGTTGTATCGTTCTTTGCCGGTGGGGTATCGCCGGGCACCTCGGGCGCGGTGATAACACGCTGGTTCCAACGCAAGCGCGGCGTTGCGATGAGCGTCGTTGCGGCCGGAGGCTCGCTGGGCGGATTAGTGATGATTCCCTTTCTTACCCAGCTCATGCTCGCTACGAGTTGGCAGACAGCATGGGTCGTTTCAGGCATCATCGTGTTGGCATTGGGACTCCCCGTTTCGTGGCTAGTGCTACGCAACAAACCGGACGATATGGGACTCCTGCCCGATGGTGAGGTGCGTGCTACCGACAGTTCCGGTTCAGCGGCACAACAGGCGCGTGCGAATGCGCTGATGAATGGTGGTCCGCTGGGTTCTGACCGTTGGACGGAGGCGTTCAAATCCTGGCCGATGTGGCAGCTCTCGATCGGCTACTTTGTCTGCGGCGTCACAACTGCCAGCATCTCGACCCACTTTGTTCGCTGGGCGATAAGCGAGGACATATCACAATCTGACGCGGCGTGGGCGTTCGGGATTCTGATGGGCATCAATGCCGGCGGTGTAGTGCTGATCGGACTGCTTTCGGACTACTTGCAACGTCACTATCTGCTGGCGGCGGTCTACCTGGTTAGAGGCGTAGCATTCGTATCCCTCATCGTGTTGCCGGGAGCGACTGCGATGTGGGCATTTGCATTCATTGGCGGCGCATCATGGTTGGCTACGGTGCCGCTGACTACGGGATTGACGGCGGACGTTTACGGCGTCCGCAATGTTGGCACCTTGGGCGGTCTCATCAACTTCTCGCATCAGATGGGCGGCGGCGCGGCAGTGTTGCTCTTTGGTCTCACCTTCGACCGCTTTAATACCTACGATCCGGCGTTCGCGGTTGGCGCGGTATTTCTGTTGGTCGCGGGAATAGTGATTCTGACGATTCGCGAGAAGAAGTATTCGGTGAGATACGCGCCCGTCCAGACCGCAACGGCGACATAGCAGTTATGCGACGTGGGGCGTCATAACGCTAATAGCAGACGCACGGATTAGATGAACGTGAAAGTTGATGAAGTTTCATCGGCGCTGTCGGTGCATACACACCATTCTGAAGGTGTGGACCCGACCTTGGCAGGTTGGATACGCGATTTGCTCGACAGTCTGCTGGGATGGGGTCCGTGGACGTTTGTCGTCGTATTCGGCATCGCCATCGCCGTGGTGCCGCTGTGGTTGATATATACCGCCATCAAGCATCCACCCGAGACGGAGGTATCAGAGACGAACGAAGAGTGACGACGGGTTGAGGAGAATGGTACCCCGTACGGGATTCGAACCCGTGATCTCCGGCTTGAAAGGCCGACGTGCTAGGCCGCTGCACCAACGGGGCGGGGTCTGCCGCTACACTGCAACAATCACAACCGTTTAAGGATAACATCGCGTAGCGTTTCGATACGTTGCGGTTGCTTCTCTTTGTTTTCGTTTGATCGGTATCGATAAGACGATTGTCTTATCTGCTGGCCAGATCAACTAGCCAATTGATGATCCTCCGCGCGGTCTTGCGGATTGTAGCCGATGGTTTTACGGGCGTGGTCGATGTCCCAGAAACGCCAGCGATTGTCAGAGACGCCGTAGAAGATCTCGAAGCTGAGGTCTACCGTCAAGCAGCGGTCGACGAGGTGTGCAAGGTCGCGATGCGAGAGCCAGGTGGCGTATGCACGAATGTTGGTCGGGCGATTCTCCGGTACCACGCTGCCGATGCGTAGACAGGCAACCTCCAAGCCGAAGTGTTCGTTGTAGTAACGACCTGTAGCCTCACCGAAGACCTTGCTTACTCCGTAATCGCTGTCGGGACGTATCGGCACCTGATGGTCGACCTGTTTGATGTTTGCCGGGTCGTTGTCGATCAGCGAGTAGTCGCCTAAACCGATGCTGCGGTACGGTTCATCGAGTTCGAAGTTGCCGACAGCATGGTTTGAGCTGGCGAATACGATGCGCTTCACGCCGTGCTGTCGTGCCGCCTCGTAGACGTTATGCGTCGATGCGATATTGTTGCGGAGGACATCGGCCCAAGGCGTCTGCACCGGGGCATTGGCGGCCAGATGCACGACGGCGTCCTGCCCCTCAAAGGCGGTTGACATGGCATCGTAGTCGAAGCAGTCGGCTAGAGTGAAGTTTTCCAGCGATTCATCATCAACATTGCGCGCGTCGATGCCTGAAATTGTGTAGCGTCCAGTTGCGCCCAGCTGGGTTCGCAACACGTTTCCGATGAGTCCGCTGATGCCAGTAATGAGTAAATTCATGTGATGTCAACTTTCGATAGTTGTGCTTGCTGCTGGTTATCATGTTAAGTTGCACAGGCACGGCATGAAAATCGCAGTCCCAGTCAACGCAAATAAAAGTTTCAGCGTCAATTTGGCCAACGCCTATTTTGGTATCGGCTACGCGCTGAAATGCTTGGGCTGTTCTGATACTCACGACGGGAGTCGGATGTGAGGTCGCTGATAGAGGCCGCAGATGCAATTGGCACAGCGGTTGATGCGGTTCAGTTAGAGCGTTTCCGAACTTATCGCGACTTGATCATCGATTGGGGCGGGCGGATGAATTTGACCGGAGTTAAGCACCCCGATGCCATAGTTGAGGAGTTGTTTGTGCGCTCATTGCGGATCGCAGTGCCGGCTGGCGGCAGCGTTTCAACGGTGGAATGGTTTGACAGTCGCCGCATCATCGACATCGGCACCGGCGCCGGCATTCCAGGACTTCCGCTGAAACTGCTGATACCGGGTATTGAAGTAACCCTCTTGGAGTCGAGTCGGAAGAAGTGCGATTTCCTGGAGCATGTTGTCGAGACACTCTCGCTCGATGGCGTTACAGTATTGAATGCGCGTGCTGAGCATGCGGCGCATCTGACATCGCATCGTGAGAGTTACGACCTGGCGACGGCGCGCGGGGTTGCGCGCTTATCCGTCCTGGCCGAATATGGATTGCCGTTTCTCAAACTTGGCGGCGTGGCAGTATTTCCGAAAGGTCCGAATCTCGAAGCGGTGCAAGCCGAAGCGGATGCCGCTGTATTTGCCGCGGATACGCTGGGCGCGGCGCCGGCGTACATCCAACCGGTTGCATATCCCGGCAGTTCGCCCATGGATTGCATCGTCTACTGGATGAAGATAGGCACTACGCCGATGCGATATCCGCGCCATACAGGCATCCCAAGCAAGCGGCCATTGAGTGCTGCCCAGCCCTCTGGATCGGTGCCGCGTTGAAGAAGTGGTTCAGCAACAGTTCCGAGACGCAGGACCAGAGCAGCGGGCTCGGAATCGGTGAGGTAGTAAGGCGAGTATTTTCGCTCCCTACCTTGCTGAGCATTGCGTTTGGATTGGCTGTCATCGGCTTTTTGTTGTGGCGCGTTCTCGACTTTGAGTGGAACGAGTTCACGGCGCATCTGATCGGCATCAACTGGTGGCTCTTCGCGCTGGGAGTTTTGCTGTACTACGTGAGCTTCTGGTTCCGCGGCTGGCGCTGGCGCATCATCTACAGCGCGGCGGAACGAAGCGCGGAGAATGGAGCGCGGAAAGATTCATCGTCAGCACCGTCTACGCTGACTATGTCAGGGCTGATACTGTCGGGCTGGTTCATCAACTCGGTGATGTTCTTCCGCATCGGCGATGCGTATCGCGGCTGGGCGCTGTCGGACCGGACTTCAAGCCAGACTTCGACCGCGCTGGGTACCGTCTTTGCGGAGCGGGTGCAGGATATGGCGGTAGTGCTCATACTAGTGGTCGTGTCGGCCATCTGGGTATTGCTTGTAGACGGCTTCGCGGCGTCGGGCCGGATCGTCGATGCGGCAGTCATTGTTGTGGCTATCGCCGCCGTGCTGGTGTTGGTGCTATTCATCGTGCTGGCGGCGATGAATGCCGCCGATGAGCGACTGACGCGGTTAGTGCCGGAACGCTTCCGGGATCAATACCGCAATTTCCGCGACGGCACGCTGAACAGTTTTCGCGGTGGACGAATCCCGACGCAGATAACGCTTGGTATTCTTGGATGGTTGATGGAAGTGGCGCGTTTCTACTTTGTGGCGCAGGCGATGGGGCTGGATATGGCGATGAGCATCGCGATGTTCGCGGCCCTGGCAAATGCCATCATGACGACGATACCGGTGCCTGGCGGCTTGGGTTTCGTAGAGACGGCGCTGGTGACGCTGTTGCTCTTAACCGGTTTGAATCACACTGACGCCTTTACGCTCGCCTTGCTTGACCGTTCGATATCGTGGTTAAGTGTGGTTGCGGTTGGCGGATTAGTGTTCCTAGTGATGACGGTGCGGCGCAATGCGGCGAGAAATCGTGCGGCCGCGGCGACAACGGATGTGAGTGATGAGGTGAAACGTGCTGATTGACGTCGTTGGTTGCGATGCGAGAGCATCTGGCGCCCCTGACAGGACTCGAACCTGTGACACACGGTTTAGGAAACCGATGCTCTATCCTCTGAGCTACAGGGGCTTGTGGACGAACAACTGAGAGTAATTTTAAATCGATTCGGCATACACCCATTCAGGAAGCCCCATACTTGGCGGTAGAAACACTCTCAAGAATCTTTCAAGTCTCCCCACGCGGGGAGTCGTCAACGTCTATCTCCCGAGAGTCGCAAGACTTACATCTCGTCGCCGTCATAGATGTCGGTTCAAACTCGACGCGCATGGAGGTTCTGCAGTTGACGTCCGATTACGACCTGCGCGTGGTATCGGAGGTTAAGGCGCTGTTGCGCTTGGCGAGCCGCAAGTCGGAGGATGGGCAACTGCTTCCCTCAGCGGTATCGGATCTGTCGAGACTGATTGCCGATTTTGCGGTTGTGGCGAGGGCGGCGAATGTCGAGACGATCCGTGCAGTCGCTACCTCGGCGATGCGCGATGCGGCGAATGGGCTGGAGATGATTGAGAAGATCCGCGCCGAGACGGGCATTGAGCTTGAAATAATCTCCGGACAGCGTGAGGCGGAGTATGGTTTCCTCGGCGCCGTCTTTCTGTTGCCGGCACAGGACGGTGTGCTTATCGACATCGGAGGCGGCAGTGTAGAGTTTTCATTCTTTGAGTCCCGCTCCTTGACGGATGTATATACGCTTGATCTGGGTGCGTTGCGCGTCAGCAACGAGTTTCTGTCCTTGCCGCAACCGAGCTGGGAAGAGGTAGATGCGCTGCGGCGTCATGTCCGAAGCCAACTCAAGGCCTCGGGTATGCCGGTGCTGGGCGAGAGCGGTCAGCTGCTGGGGGCCGGGGGAACGATTCGCAACCTCACCAAGATCCATCGTGCAACCCGCACTTACGCCTTTGGACGTTTGCACGGCTCGATGATGCGCTACAAGTCGATGCGGCGGATAATCAACGGTCTGCAAGGGCTCGACACTACAAACCTGACGTATATGCCCGGTCTCAACCCCGAAAGGTCAGACAGCATCCTGGGTGGCGCAATCGTAGCGGGAGAGATTGCAAAGTTCTTTGGTAAACGTCCGATACTCGTGTCGGGACGTGGCATCCGCGAAGGTCTGGCGATGTCGAGCGTCATTGATGAGTTGCCGTCGATCGAGGAGGTTAGAAGTCGCTCGATCTACGCTCTGGGTGCTCGGTTCGATACGTGGGACCGTTTACGTGCCAATCGCCGTGCCGCCATCGCATCGCAGATGTCCGAACTGCTGAGCGACTATATAGATGTTGAGATGTCGCGGCTGATAGTTCACGCCGCGCGCGTAGTCGATACCGGTCGTAGCATCGGCTACTACGAGCGCTATCATCACGCCGCGGACATCTTGGAGCAGGGCGAAATCGGAGGCTTCTCGCATCGCGATACTGGACTGATGTCGGCCACGATGCGCTTCAGCGGAAGCAGTTCATTCTCACTTGAGCGGTATCGACCGGAGTTGAAGAAGAGCGATCGGGTGTCGATCCGACGCGCATCCATCCTGTTGCGTCTTGCTGACGAGATGGAGAGACGACTCGGCGAGGTTCGCTACTCGAAGATCGAGATGCAGTTGGTTGATGATCGCTTTGAAGTGAGCGCGCCAGAGCTTGAGGCCTGGGAGCCGGGCCGGCATGGGGCGCGCTTCCGACGCGTCTTTGGGCGCGAATTCACGGTGTCGAAGCCGCTACTGAGCAGTTTGATCGAAGTATCGGGCTAACTCGTCGCGCTCGAAATGTGTGATGGGTCTAGGTTTACCATCTGATTGGTCAGCGACGTAGACGTTCGCGTCGTCATCGGTTGTCTTCTTAGCGGTTGCATACCCGATGATCTGCGCGTCGATGCCGGCCGAAATGAGCGATTGGATGACATCATCTTGGGTGTTCGGTTCGACGGTTGCTAGTAATGCGCCGGAGGATATGAGCCCCCAAGGATCGATGCCTAGTGCGCTGCATATTGCTTCGCATTCGGGAAAAACGTGGACTTTAGATACATCGACGACGATATCGACATCGGATGCGAAGGCCAGCTCTTGGAGCGCGGTGGCCAGTCCGCCCTCAGTCGGGTCGTGCATGGCGGATACGGCGCCGGTTGCGGTGGCCGCTTTGGCGTCGTTGAGGACTGAGATGCCCGGTTGAGTCAACATCTGCGACGCGGCATCGATTACCGCGGCATCGAGACCGGCTTCAATCAGCTGCTCCCGGCACTCGTTCGCCAATATCGCCGTGCCTTCGATGGCGATGCCTTTGGTGAGTATGACAAGATCGCCAGCATTGGCGCCGGATGCCGATACGGTGCGGCTTGTAGGCGCCTCTCCGATCATAAAGCCGCATACTACGGGTTGTGTAACGGCATGCGTGATTTCGGTATGACCGCCGGCGAGTTGGACGCCGATATCTGACGCTGCTTCCCCAAGTTGAGAGAATATCGCCCGAACCTCGCTCTCGACCGATCCGGGCGGCATCATCAGTGTCGCCAAGAACCACTTTGGAGTGCCCCCAGCGACGGCGATGTCGTTGGCATTTACGTTTATCGCATACCAACCGATTCGGTCGGTTGCAAACGTTATGGGATCCGTCTTTGCGAGCAACGTGTTTTCGCCGAACAGGATGTGCGCCGCATCTTCGCCAACTCCAGGCCCAACGAGCAATCTTGCATCCGTCTCCACTTTCGGGAGTCCGTCGAGGAGACTCTGCAGCAACGGTCCGGGAAGTTTTCCCGTTTTGAGAGGTTGTGAACGATGCGACACGACAAGATGTCCAACGGCTTACAACGGCAAGGTCAGACGCTGCAAGAGAGGTTGAAAGTATCTCAACATCATTCGTCAGGTGTGAATGTGGGCAGTTGCGGGATGGGTTGGTTGGAGAAGTATGGCGATACTGCTTCCAGCAGGGCCGGCGGTATTGAGCCCTGCGTTCCGCCCCAGATATCCTGATCGCCGCTGGCGCGGTACCAATCATCTCGGCAGAAGAAGTGTACCGACTGTATGCCGCCCAGCACGTAGAAATCGAGTCGGAACGCCGTCTGGCACGTCTCGTTGTTACCGGTTGGTATGTTGGTGTTGATGGCGTCGAGTATCGTTTGGATCTGGTCCGGGTCTTGGATATCTTCAACGGGTTGTTCTGCGCCTGCAGAGCCGCGGTATAGGACGATTCTCCGCGCTTCGTGCAGTTGCAGTTCGCGCACGAGATTGATTGCCGAATGTTGCTCCTCAACGTCAGTGCAGTCGAATACAAGGTCCTGTGCGAAGACGCCGGTCGCGACGTTCTCTATTGAAGCGACGTGGAGTGTGTAGCGTGTATCGTCATTGCCCAGCACGAGTATCCAGCCGTTGACCGGTACTGCCGGGTTGTCGCCTTCAATGCCGGTGCCGCATCCCAATCTCAGATCCAGCCAAGACTGCTCTTCAACACTCAGGATGCCGATGCCTTCCTGGTTGATTCCCTGTTCGATCAGCACTCCGCGGGCGCGTATCTCCAATTCTGAGGGAATCTCAGGCGTTGGCGTCGCAGTAGGCGTAGGTGGCTCTGTGGGCAATGGTGTAGGCGTGGGTTGTGGTGTAGATGTCGGTTCCGGGCGCGGTGTGCTTGTAGCCGTTGGTGTCGGCACTTCAGTTGGCGCAGGGCTTGTTGTAGCGGTTGGTTCCGGAGTGGGAGTCTCCGCTTCCGGCATCGGTATTGGTGAATGCGTCGCCTCGGCCATGACTTCCTCCGGCGTCGCTTCGACCGGCGCGGGAGTTTCGGCAGCCTCTTCAGTCGGTTCGCTCGCGGCGGTAGGAGTAGCAGTCGGCACTGCTTCAGGCGTATTAGTCGGGGGCACCTGCACTTCTTCAGGCTCTGGCGTAGCGGTATCAGTGGGACGGATGGTAGGTGATGGTTCCAGCGTGGCGGTAGCCCTTGGAGTTGGTTGGACTCCGACTTCCGGATCTCGGCTGTTGGCCCAGATAGTGGCCAGTATGATGCCGCCGACCACGACAGCTAGTATCACGATGATGGTTAGTGAGCTTCTGACGCGGGACCGATAGCCGGATACGCGCAGGCCGGATGGTTCTTGATCGTTGGGTGTTGACATGTTCAGAACAGCGTATGAGAGTGCGAAATGAAGTGCGGCATCGACTTTCTACGCTAATAAATTGAGGTGTGCCGATGCGACGTATGTTTCCGCGCCTGCGGTACGAAGACTTTCAGATTTCCGCGTGTGGAAGTTGCAATTGCTTACTTATTGAGTAATAATTTAATGCTGGTATCGGAGAGCGGGCCGAAAACCAGATATTTCGATGAGACACCAAGAAAGGTTCGAAAGAAAATGCGTCATCGCAATAAGGCCCTGAATCCAGAGGGACAGCCCGCCCGCTACAGGTTGCCCCGCACCAAAATCGATGTGATCGTCTTGAGCATCGTCGCCCTAACGTTGGGCGCACTCATGGTTTCGTGCGGTACCCAAGAAGCTTCAACGCCCGTAGTCGTTGAAGTTGAGAATCCGACAGGAGAGCCAAACACATTGACGGTCTACTCGGGTCGTAGCTCATCGCTGGTGGATCCGATATTGAAGGAGTTCGAAATCCTCACCGGCATCCCGATCGAAGTTCGCTACGCCAGCACGGGTGAGATGGCAGCCACTTTGTTGGAGGAGGGCGACAGGTCGCCCGCGGATGTGTTCTTCGCCCAGGATCCTGGTGGACTAGGTGCCGTGAAGCCGCTGTTTATGGAACTGCCCGATGACATCTACGATCTTTCTCCCGCCTGGGCCAGCGACCCTGACAGGAAGTGGATCGGAACCTCAGGGCGGGCACGCGTCATTGTTTACAGCACTGAAAACATTTCGGAAGATGAGTTGCCAGAGTCGATCGAGGATTTCACGGACCCGAAGTGGAAGGGACGCATCGGTCTACCACCTACCAACGCATCTTTCCATGTCATGGTTACGGCGATGCGCTTGGATTGGGGTGAAGATAAGACTCGCGAGTGGCTGGAACGCATCATGGCCAACGAGCCCACGTTCTATGCGAAGAACACTCCCACGGTTGCGGCGGCGGGTGCTGGCGAGCTAGATGTGGGATTTGTGAACCACTACTACCTGCACCGTTTCCTGGCTGAAGAGGGTGAATCGTTTGCGGCGCGCAACTACTACACGCCTGCGAATGACGCCGGCTCGCTCGTGATGGCGGCGGGTGTTGGCATCCTTGCTTCGACCGATGCGTTGCCGGAAGCTGAAAGACTGCTCAAGTTTCTGCTGGGGGTGACTGCGCAACAGTACTTTGCGACAAAGACGCATGAATACCCATTCAACCCCGCCGTCAAACAGTCGGAACACTTGCCCGATCTGGGTGACATAAGCGAGCGCTTCGACATCGATCTGGGTCTCCTCGATGACCTGTCGGGAACCCAACAACTACTTCAGGAGGTTGGACTGCTTCCGTGACCCGCTCTAATGCGGAAGTTGCCGATCATGAAACGCTGAGGTCCCGCCGTTACGCTGAGCAAAGCAGAGGCGGGGCCCCAGTGTGGGTCGCAGTTGCAGCCGGTACGGTAGTAGTAGCCGCGCTACTACCTGTAATATACCTCTTTATTCGCGGCTTTGAGGGCGGTGATACAACTTGGGATTTCTTAACCCGTACCCACTCTATCAAGACCATATGGCAGACCGTTACTGCAATTGCTGTGGTAACGGTCTTGTCATTGTTAATCGCCGTCCCGCTCGCCTGGTTGACGATTAGAACCGACATCCCCTTTCGCCGTGTCCTATCGGTGATACTGGCCTTGCCGCTGGTCGTACCCAGCTTCGTGATGGCGACAACGCTTATCGAAGCGTTGGGACCGAAGGGGACGCTCCAGGATATGTTGGAGCCGTTAGGGGTGGAGCGTCTGCCGTCTATTTATGGACTTCCAGGTGCGGCGCTGGTGTTGGTGCTGATGTCTTATCCGTACGTCTATCTAACCGTGCGCGCGGCCATGGCGGGACTGAATCCAGAGCTTGTTGAAGCGTCTCGAAGCATGGGTTACACCGCGTTGCAGAGCTTTCGCTATATAACGTTGCCGTTGCTGATGCCCGCGATCGGCACCGGCGCGGTGCTCGCGGCGTTGTACACCCTCAGCGACTACGGCGCGGTTGCGCTGATGCGGCACAATACGCTCACGGTTTCGATCATGACCAACTACCAGACGTCGATCGACCGCACTGGCGGCGCGGCGATGTCGATGTTGCTGGCAGTGTTTGCGGTGGTGTTGCTGGCCGGCGAATCGTTCATTCGGGGACGTCGGCGTTATGATGACGCGACTGGTGGCGTTGCCCGCTCCCAACGCGTGTTCCGACTTGGCTGGTGGAAGATCCCAGCGTTGCTATTCGCCTTCGCGCCGATACTTGTCGGCGTGGTGATACCCATCTTGGTTCTGACGAGATGGCTGTACCGGGGACTGATGAGGGGTTTGGATGGTGCCGAGGTGCTGTTGCCGTTGTGGAATTCACTGCAGGCCTCGGCTTTGGCCGCAGTCGCAATCGTAGTGCTGGCATTGCCGGTCGCGCTCGTAACGGTGCGCTATCGCAATCGGATGAGCGAGATGTTTGGCAAGGCGGTATATATCGGCTTCGGATTGCCGGGTGTAGTAGTGGCGCTGTCGCTAGTATTCTTCGCCATCAACTTCGCGCGGTTCGCGTATCAGACGTTGCCGCTGCTGATATTCGCTTATGCCGTGCTGTTCCTGCCGGTCGCTTATGGCTCGCTCCGCTCTGGGTTGTTGCAGATAAATCCACGACTTGAGGAAGCGGCACAGTCGCTGGGCAAGACACAGCTGCAAACCTTCTTGCGCGTGACGCTTCCGATACTGATGCCCAGCGTCTTCGCCGGGGCCGCGCTCGTGTTTCTGCTCACAATGAAAGAGTTGCCAGCAACGTTGATACTCGGTCCGACCGGTTTCGATACCTTGGCGACTTCTATCTGGGCGGCATCATCGGAGGCCTTCTTTACCGAGACTGCGGCATCTTCGCTGATACTGATTGCGGCCGCCGGGGTGCCGACGGCGTGGCTGGTATTGCGTGAATATCCGAGCCCGGACTGAACTGTACGATAGTGCCGTAATAGCATTAGTTGCACATGAAACTGTTTCGCAGAGCAAGAAAAATGCAACCGGAGATGGTGCAGGATGGCGCGCGCGGCTCCGATGTTGTCGGCGCGATACATCTCCAGCAGGTCGACACGAAGTACCATCCTGATGATCCGCCGGTGCTGGATGGGTTTGAACTGCAGGTAAACGATGGTGAGATAATGTGCCTGCTCGGTCCGAGCGGAGTCGGCAAGACGACTGCGCTCCGGGTTATCGCCGGGTTTGAGCGCGTGACGAGTGGCTACGTGCGTCTGGGCGGACGTCTAGTAGCATCGCCTTTCTTTCACGTCCCACCGCACAAGCGCGCGTTAGGGCTGGTCTTTCAGTCGTACGCGCTATTTCCACATCTGACGGTAGAGGAGAACGTAAAGTTCGGCATTCGCGGCGCGGTGGAGTCGGAGAAGACTCGCCGGGCGCGTGAGATTCTCGATATCTGTGGTATCGGTAATTACGCCGACCGAGGGGTGCATGAGTTGTCGGGAGGTGAGCAACAGCGAGTAGCCTTGGCAAGAGCCGTCGCGCCGGAATCGGTCGCCGTATTGCTCGATGAACCGTTCAGCAATCTCGACGCCAGCCGCGTCGTGCAGCTGCGGCGCCAAGTAAGATCGATCATCCAGGACACGGGCAAGACTGCGATACTCGTCACGCATGATCGCGAGACGGCGTTTTTGACTGCGGATCGCGTCGCGGTGATGCACGCAGGACGTGCGGCGCAGATAGGGACCGCAGAAGAGGTTTATGCTCGCCCCGTATCTCCCCAAGTCGCGCGGGTGATTGGCAGTTCATCGTTCCTGCCCGGCACGTACAGGGGTGGGCGCGTCTTTACGGAAGCGGGTGAATTTCCCGCGGCCGCCGCGAATGGATACCAGTTCAAAGAGGGCGAGGAGGTTGCGGCATTGTTGCGCGCATCTGAACTGCGTCTTCGCCGGCACGACACTATTGGTGCGGAGGAAGACGAATGGACGCTGCAACCGTTCACTCCGTGCAGTATCGAATGTCGCTGTGTGGCACGAATCGCGTCGCGCGAGTTCCACGGCGAGTTTACCGATTTCAGTGTCCGCTTGCCGTCAGGCGATATGTTCCAAGTCCGCAACCGTTCCTATGCAGCAGTACTTGAGGATGGCGCGCCGGTAACCGTGACCGCGGTGCGCGGCGCCAAAGTTATCGTCTTCCCATCCAAGATGATGTGATCAGACGCGACGGCAATGCGCCGCTGAATATCATTAAGCGGTGAGCAATCGTCTTCATTTCGCGTTGAGTTCATCGATCTACGACAACCTGCAGCAAGCGGCCGACATCATCGCCAACTCCGAATACGTCGTTGCGATGACGGGTGCCGGGATATCGGTTGAGAGCGGCATCCCGCCGTTTCGGGGCACAGACGGACTGTGGACAAAGTACGGAACCCCGTCCATGGATGGGTATCGGAAGTTTGTGGCGGATCCGCAGGGATACTGGAATCGCCAGGTCAATGAGCGGATTGATGAGCACATCTTGGAATTGCGGGAGGCGTTGCGACGTGCTGAGCCGCATGTTGGGCATTACGCGCTTGTGGAGCTTGTGAAGCGCGGCTACATCAAGTCGGTAATCACGCAGAACATCGATGGATTGGATTTGAAGGCCGGGATGGGCGATGCATTGATCGAGATCCACGGCAATCGTTCCCGTCTGCGTTGCATCAGTTGCTCGAAGCGTACCGATCTCAACGATTTCGTTCCACTCTTCATACCCGATCCATGCGACGAGTGTGGCGGACCGGTGAAATTTGACGCCGTCATGTTCGGGGAACCTATTGTTAAAGAGGTCTTGGCCGCGGCGAGAGCGGAGATCGACCGCGCAGATTGCGTCGTCGCAATTGGGACGTCGGCGACCGTGAGGCCGGCGTCGGGACTGCTTTGGATTGCCAGACACCGCACAAAGGGCAACCAGGACGATGAGATGGAGAATTTGTTACCCGATGCTGCGCTGATCGAGATCAACCCGAATCCGACCAAGCTGACCTCAATCTGCGATGTGGTGGTTCGGCTCACGGCGTCCGAAGCCGTGCCGGCGTTGCTAGAAGCGCTGGAGCAGAACGCTGGTGGTCAGATCAAGACTTCATTAACTCAAATGGGCGTCGCTTCTGCGGATTAGCATCATCCCGTCACGCACCGTCAGCATAACGTTTATCACGCGGGCATCGTTCTGCACGATGTCGTTGAGCGACTTTATCGCTTTGGTAGACCCTGATTCTGGCTCGTCGTCAGGGTCATCCGGACCCAGCACCCGTCCGCCCCACAGCACGTTGTCAATCACGATAACGCCACGTGGAGAGAGCAAGTTGAGGGCGGCTTCGTAGTAGTTGGGATAGTTCTCCTTGTCGGCATCGATAAAGACGACGTCGAACGGGGGTGAAAGTGTCTTCAAGGTCTCGGTAGCCGGCGCCAATCGCAGGTCGATCTTGCTGCCGGCGGGATGTCTCGCCCAGTGTTTACGCGCAATGCTGGTGAACTCCTCGCTGACGTCACAGGTGATTAATTCGCCATCTTCGGGCAACGCGGATGCCATCATCAATGCGCTGTATCCGACGAAGGTGCCGACCTCTAGCACCCGTTTGGCGCGGCTGACCGTCACCAGCGTGTTCAGGAAGTATCCGACGGTGCGTCCGGACATCATCCCGGCCGCGCCGGTAGACTGCACGTCTACGGCGATGTCATCGAAGACGCTGTCGGGCGGCGTTGTGTGGTTAACTACGTATTGTTCGATACCTTGAGGAGCGAATGTGAGCATCTATGATTCTTTCTCTAGCTATGCCGCGCAGGGCGTCAACTTATGTCAAAGCGCCAATGATAACGCCAGAAACGGTTATGAGCACTGCGGCATGTGCACCTTGCAGCACGGCGAGGCGATGCTTCTTGGCAAACATGTAGTGCGGCGCGATCGCCATGGCGGCAATGCCCAGACCGAGAAACAGCCCCAGCACTAGCCCGGTCAAAATGCCGCCGCCGATGTTGCTCAATATGAGCGCGATCGAGATGTTTGAAATGAGTGCCAGAAAGAAGGTGATGACGTAGATGACAGGTGATTCGTTCTCGTTCAGATCATCCTGCGTCAATCCCTCGTCTTCCATCCACATCGTGCCGAAGATGCGAGGCATGTACCAGATCATCGAAAGGACCATGTAGAGAACCGCGCCGATGGCTATCGCGATCCATTGAGTGCCTGATATTGCAAATTCGAAATCCATTGCTGAGTCCCTGACTTACGGTAACGAGGTTAACGCCGTAACCGGTATTCGAGCCTTTACGCATTTTAGCCCATTGGAATGAAGCGTTTTCAGGATGCAATCGTCCGCCGAATCTGGTCTGCGGATCATCGCGTTTCGATACACTAAATCCGCTAAAGGCGGTTCATTTCGGTTCGAAAATCGGAATAAAAAGCGTTGAATATTCCGTATTGCACTTGACAGTCTATAGCCGCTTCGATAATCTGCAACGCAACGAAGCCGACGCGTGACGAAAGGAGTGATGTCGTGCAAAACATGTTTCGTCAAAAACCAGGAACGCTTATAGCGCTCTTAGCAAGTACCCTTCTGATTCCAATCGCGGCATTCGCCGCGGTGGCATGTACCGACGATTCAGGTCCGGCATCAGAAGGCACGGTGACGATTGCGGTTGGCGAGGTGCCGCCGCTGATTCAGGAACCGAGACGTGATATTCGGGCAACGGGTGGAATTGGAAAAGACCTATCGATCTACGAGACGATAGTGCGCGCGCCGCACGTTGCACCGCCGAATCCCCCGCCTCAGGACCACACTGCCTATTCACCGAGCGATCTGGGACTCGCCGCGTCCTGGGAAGTCGCCTCTGACTTCAACAGCATCACGTTCACGCTCCGTGAAGACATCCCTTGGCATGACAATGGCGGTGATTGGGGCGACCTGACAGCTGAGGATGTGGCTTGGACATACAACTCGGCCTTCGCGCCCGATTCCGTCAACAACGGTGCAGAGGAGATCGGACCTGAAATGAAGGTCGGTTTCGATGTGATCGATGACTTGACGGTTCGTCAAAACATTGAGCCGGGCGGTTTCGACCCGACATGGGCCTGGTTGCAGGGTAACGCGGGCTTTAACGGCATCGTAATCGTCAGCAAGATGGCTTTCGACGAGCTGGGAGAAGATGGCTTTGGAACTACCGCGGTGGGCACTGGCAAATACAAGGTTGCTGAATGGGTCGCAGATGATCAAGTAGTGCTGGAATCGGTGCGAGACCACTGGACCGGCATCGAGGCGTCAGTGGGCACTGTCAAGCTAGTGCACATGCCGGAGGCCGCATCACGTGAAGCTGCGCTACGTGCTGGTGAGATCGACATCGGCGAACTGAGCCCACAGGTCATCAACCAGGTAGTGCAGGAGATCGGCGGCTCCGTGCAGGAGATCGGAATCGCCCGTCCACAAGGCTTCCAGATGGCCGGCAACTACTGGTCTACCGCCTGTTCCGACTGTGAAGGCGGTGTAATGCCCCGTCCCGGTTGGGATGAGGGCATCGCGAACGGCTTCCCCTGGATAGGCGATCCTTCCGATGCTACATCGATGGAAAACGCCCGTAAAGTTCGCTGGGCAATGGCGATGGCAGTTGACCGCGAATCGATTATCGAAAACGTGCTTGACGGTCTGGGACGTGTCATCTATGCGTGGCAGAACATCCTTCCGGACGATCCGAGCCACAAGTCTGAGTGGACCATCCCGTATGACGTTGGGATGGCGAAGCAGTACATGGCCGAAGCGGGAGTGCCCGATGGCTTCGATATGGAGATCTGGGTGCCAAGCACCTTCTCGCCAGGCACAATCGCCGCTGCAGAAGCAGTAGCTGAGATGTGGCGTAGCGACCTCGGCATCGACGTGACGATCGACCGGACTGAGTATCCGGCACGACGTCCGCAGACGGTAGACAAGACGATCAATGTGCCGTTTACGCATGGCATCAACTGGATACCGGGCGCGACCTCGGCAAGGTACATCTGCGCCGCTGCCGGTCACATCGTCGGCTTCACGATGGAGCAAGAATACTGTGACATCGGACTTTCGAACGCGACGGAGCGGTCGTTGGACCAGCGCATAGCAAACAACATCGAAGTCCAGGACTATCTGTCGCACCAGATGCTGTTCCTGCCGATGTTCCAGCACAGCGCAAACCTGTTTGCAGTTGCATCAACGGTTTCCGCATGGGATCCTTACAACTCCCAGGACGTGTTGCCTAACCGACCGGAGTCGATAGTTCTCTCGGACTCCGAGTGAGCAACAGTCTTAGTGCAACGAACTTTAACGCCTCCTCTCCCGATATTGACGGGAGAGGAGGCTGGTCGTTGACGTGCGCTTTGAAATCGCGTGAACGACTTGAATGCCATAAACTCAGCACAGTACCGCTGACTAGGTGCGAGCGTGGCAGACGGTGCACCTGCTAGATCCTTCTCACATTGACAGGAGAATAACGAGGAGCGCGTGGCCAGATTCTTAATACGACGTGCCTTTTACATGATCGCCGTGATGGTGGGAATCTCGATGATCGTCTTTGGCCTGTCGAGACTCACTGGTGATCCGCGTCTCCTTTACATGACGCCCGGCACCAGGTGGTCGCAAGAGGTGTGGGACGCGCGCGGGCGAGAGCTTGGACTCGACAAGCCGATGGTGGTTCAGTACCTGGTATGGGCTGGCAATGCGGTCCAGGGCGACTTCGGGCAATCACTGTGGCACAAGCGCAATTCGCTGAGCGTGATACTGTCCAAAGTCCCGGCGACATTGCAGTTGTCGGGCATCTCCTATCTGCTGGCAGTGCTTCTTGGAGTGACTCTGGGAACCATCTCGGCCATTACACGCGGGACACTGGTCGATATCGGCGTCCGCTCATTCGCTCTGGTCGGACAAGCCGCGCCACCCTTCTGGCTGGCGTTGGTGATGATCTACGTCTTTGCCGTGTATCTCGACTGGTTGCCGACATCTCGACGCGGAGACTGGACGAACTTTGTACTGCCCGCAACGACGCTGGCATGGCTGGGGTCGGCCGCATTGACGAGGTTGACGCGCTCTTCACTGTTGGAGGTGCTAGACAGCGAGTACATCAAGCTTGCTCGCGCTAAGGGAGTATCTACTAGCAAGGTCATCCTGAAGCATGCGCTCAAGAACGCTCTCGTTGCACCGCTCACCGTTGCAGCCGTCCTGTTGGCGAGTTTCCTGACTGGCACGGTCGTAGTCGAAACCGTGTTTGCGTGGCCCGGATTGGGGCGTCTCGCGGTCGATGCGACGAAGAACAACGACTTCCCGCTGGTTACCGGTATTACAGTCATATTCGCCGGAATGTTCCTAGTCTCCAGCCTCATTGCCGATCTGCTATATGCCTACATCGACCCACGGATCCGCATCTACTAGATGATTCAGCCCGGACAAGATACGCAGTTGTCGGAAGTGCCTGTAGAGCGTTCGCGTCCGCGAGTGCCGGTTCTAGGCACGTTGTATCGGTGGATACGGCGCTATCCGGTATTGCCGACGATAATCGCGGTTGGGCTTGCGATAATGGCCATCTTTGCGCCCCTTATTGCTCCGAATCATCCGCTGGAGAGCGAGCTGGATTATCTAGCCGCGCCTCCGGTATGGATGGATGGCGGCTCATGGGACTACATCCTGGGTGCTGACAAGATAGGTCGGGATCTGCTCAGCCGCATCATCCACGGCTCGAGAATATCGTTGTCAGTAGCCTTCATCGTCATCATCTGCGGTAGCGTGCTGGGAAGCGCGATCGGCATCGCATCGGGCATGGCTGGCGGAGTGTGGGACGAAATTGCGATGCGCATCGTCGACCTTGTGTATGCCACGCCGTTCCTGCTCATCGCTCTCGTCGCAGCCGTCGTGTTCGGCTCCAGTCTGCAGCTCGTGTTGATACTGCTGACCATCTTTTCATGGCCCATATTTGCGCGGCAGACGCGAGGGCTGACGCTCCAACTCAAGAACATGGAGTATGTGGCGAGTTCGCGCGTCGCGTCCGCTTCCGTGTTTCGCATCGCCTTCCGCCACATTCTGCCGGGAGTCGTAAACACGATCGTGGTTATAGCGACGCTTCAGATCGGATCGCTGATACTGACGGAATCGGTTCTGTCGTACCTTGGCGTAGGCATCCCAGCACCGCAACCAGCATGGGGCAGCATGGTAGCAGATGGCAGAGAGTTCATCAGCACCAAGTGGTGGGTCCCCGTAATGCCCGGCGCGGCGATATTCCTGACCGTCTTCGCCTTCAACTTCATCGGCGATTGGCTACGCGACTATCTAGACCCGCGCCTGCGTCAGATCAATTGATTGGATTGGTACTCAGCGCCGATGGCGCGGATCATGGTTTCTTCGAAGCAGCTTATCGTATTCACTTAACGAAAGCGGCCTAGGTGGTTTGCCATCAGCACGTCGAGTCAGCGGCGGAATCGCCGGTTGCTTTCGGCCTGGAAGGCGTGGCTTACGCTTATCTTTCTTACGCCAAAACATGATTGATCTCCTTCAATCAGTTTAAGTCATAAACCGATGTCGCTGTCCAGCCTTGAGGTCCCTCAGAATTGGATCTGCTCGTTGAGTCTTCAAAGAACGCTGTCAAGGACACGGTCTGGTACTCATTGCTGATGATGAATTCGTAGGTTTCAGAATCGATTTGACCAGGTTCAATTATGAATGCCCCAGGTGTACACTCAAGTTCATACATATCAATGGACGGGAATGGGATTGGTGGGCTCACGTCAGGGATGCTCTCGTCTGATATGTCCCCAAATCGACCGTAGATGTTCTCCACGTCCGGATCTGTAAAAGGAGCTATATGTTGTATCCAAAATTCGCCTCCAGTTATCTCGATCGCGACCTTTGAACGATTTGACAGGATCGCGCGGACGGCGATGTGGATGTAGCCATCGCTGATTTTCCGGGATGAGACTTCCTGAGTGATGGTGAGATGCGGGTGCAGCTCTCTGAAGATCTCCAGCCGGTAGTAGGCGAGTATCGCGCCGGCAACGATGACAGCGATAGTCACGACTGCTTGCGTGGCGCTTAAGGCATCGGGGACGCCGAGATCGCCCCATGCGGTCATCATAGCCACGTAGATGAGCAGGGCAGTTGCGGCTATGCCGCATGCGATGTATATCTGTCTGCGTGTATTTCTGGTCATGCCGCGCATGTTACCACGTCAGGATGGCAAAACATTGCAGGGGTGTCACAAAGCGATAAACTAGCCTTATTCACGCTAGGTATCCAGTCATGGAGGATTGCGGATTATGAAGATCACCGATGTAAAGACACATGTCGTCAAGATGCCGGAAACGATGCCCTGGGTTCTGGTAAGCGTTGAAACGGATGAGGGAGTCACCGGTTGGGGTGAGTGCACCGACTACCTGTCAAATCCTGAGTTGGTGCGCGGCATCGAGGCGGCTAAGCGCTTCGTCATCGGTGTGGATGCCTCGCATATCGAGGAGATCTGGCAGCGACTATTTCACCTCTACTCCGACCTGAACGGACGCGGCTTCGTGTCACATCTCATCAGCGCTATCGACATCGCACTTTGGGATATCAAAGGCAAGGTGTTGGATCGTCCCATTTACGACCTGCTGGGCGGTCCGGTGCGTGAGTCGGTGCCGCTGTATACGCACGTCAGCGACACTTCACAGGGCTCGACATTTGAGGAGCACCTGGAAGGGACGATGGAGGATGCGCGGCAGACTAAAGCGGCCGGGTTTGAAGCGATAAAGACCGACCCATTTCCGAGTCGACGCGAGTATGGACGATTCCGCGGTGCCTCGATGGTTGAGCGGTTGGACCCGTCGGCTATCCGCGACGCCGTGCGTTGGATGGAAGGGCTGCGTGAAGCGGTTGGCGATGACTACGAGCTGATGGTCGATGCGCACGGACGCTTTGACGTCGCATCAGCTATCGATGCGTGCCGTGCGCTTGAGCACATCAATCTGGTTTGGCTGGAAGAGCCGATACACGTTGAGAATCACAACGCGCTCAAGCATGTGCGCGAGAATGTCAACGTGCCGCTCTGCGTCGGTGAGCGCCACTTCACGCGCTGGGACTACTGGCAGATAATCAACGACCGGCTAGTCGACTACATCATGCCGGACATTGCGTGGTGCGGCGGCATCAGCGAGATTCGACGCATCGCCGCCATGGCAGAAGTGGCATACATCCGGATCAGTCCTCACGACGCGCTCGGTCCAATCGCCATCGCCGCCAGTTTCCAGACCTGCATGACGATGCCGAACCTCTATCGTGAGGAGTGCGTGCATCACTGGTTCCCG
Source organism: Dehalococcoidia bacterium (assembly GCA_965200065.1). Lineage (GTDB taxonomy): Bacteria > Chloroflexota > Dehalococcoidia > Lucifugimonadales > Lucifugimonadaceae > Bin127. Next base: position 403,573 of record CBDATF010000001.1, read on the forward strand.
ATGTTTGAGAAGCTGATCAGCCCCATGTTCGACGTGCGAGACGGGCACATCCATCCCAACGGCAGGCCAGGACTTGGCGTCGAGCCGATACCCGAAGCGCTTGAAGAGTACCACATCGACGTAGACGCCCCCGAAGCCCAGCGCACCGACTGGTTCGGGTCGTTCGGAGATGATGAGGATTGATTGGCGTTCTGCAAGGGTTTTCACAGCTCGATGAGTTTGTGTGAAGACTTGCTTAAGTCGTCGGCATGGACCCATACGGCTTCGTGTTCTTGACACCACGCGATTATCTCGGGGTCTTTTACGCCTTGTTTAGCGATCGTTTCGCGCACGTCGTGGAACCGGTAGCCAACTAGGCTCAACGCACTTGCGACTGGCGGTGCGAGCGACTCGTCGAGCAAAAAGAGTGGTTCAGGCAGATTGGAGCCTAGCTTCCCAGTCACAGGCCGCTTTCACCTCGTCAGACGAAATGCCGAATGCATCGGCTACCCATTGCACCGAATCACCAGCTGCAACCATGCCGGCTAAGGTGCGGGCCGGTATACGCGTTCCCTTAATGCATGGCGCGCCAAACTGGATTTGTGGTTCGAGCAGGATGCCGTTCCGCACTTCCCAGGATTTTGCCATGCGAGGAGTCTCTTCTCTGAATGCTAGACCGTGCACCGGCACTAAGTAGTCTTTCAGAATTTCGAATGCCATCTGACCAGCGCGACTTCCAGATATCAGTTGCTGCGTCCAGTCAATAAATATCTGTCGTTGTCCGGTCCACAGATATTCTGTCGCGAAAGGTCGTCTTGCTCCCGTCCGTTCTCGAAGCCACGTCTCTGTTTTCTTGATCTCTGGCCAACCGACGCCGGCGTTTCTCAAAGCCAGCACTATCCGCAATGAAACCACGTCTTCGAATTCGATTGTCAAGTCGTGGCCGGGTACATCCTTGAGTTCGGGCGATACAACTCCCTGACGGATCCATCGGATCAGTTTGGACGACGTGACTTGATATAACGCATCGCCGTTTATGCTGGCCTTCAGATACCGCGCAACCTCAGGCACATCGTAAATACCTGCGAAGCGGTTCGATTGCATGCTGTGGCTCTTCAACTGTCGTGGACAACGCGTGTTCCTTACGTTTCCTGATGATACGTCACAGCTCACGAAACCGAAGTTCGAAGAGGTAAGGCCGAAATCTCCCCAGTTTGGTTTAAGGAGCGACTGCTCACCCCAACAACTTCGCCGCTATCCGTTCGATGGTCGCTTTGGTGCGGATGGTCATGGATCCTAGAGTGCGTTCGATGGATTTGAGGTCTAGGTTGGAGGTGGAGATGCTGGCTTTGGGTAGCCAGTAGAGTTGACGGTCGGTGAATTCGAGACGGTCGTCGTCGGTTGAGTGGGCGAGTATGGCTTGGCGGGTGGAATGATTTTGGGGTGTTTTGAAGAACACGACCTGCATCTTGCCGGTGGGACTGGTGGGCGTGTTCTTGAAGGGTTCATGGGCGGCGATATCTTGCACTTCGCGGGCAGTTCGCAGAAACGTCGGCACTTCGTAGCCGAGCGATTTTTTGAGTCCGCTTTCGATCGATGACTCGATGTGTATAGCATCCGTCTCGTTCGATTTAAAGATGACGTTGCCGCTCGCTTGGTACGCCGATACGTCGGTGAAGCCCATGTCTTCGAAGACTTGACAGAGCGCGTCGTTCTTGATCCTGCGTCGTCCGGTATTCATCGCGCGCAGGAAGGCTACATACTGGTGATGCTGCATCGGTGTCGCATCTAACGCGTCAGCGACGCGTCCGGAGTTCAGTTTTGCTGTTCGAGCTTGATGACGACGGTGGACGCTATCTTGTCGTGGAAGCCCTGATTTTTGCCGTCGAAGATGATCCACAGATAGCCGAGCATGAAGAAGAAGGATGAGAGGAACTTGCCGATTATCTCACGCAGGATCACGCTACCAAATCCGATTCCGCCGGAAAGATCGGGCGCGTCAGCTTTGACGACCTTGGTGTTCATCACCTTCTTGCCGGGCGTTTGGCCGGTCTTGGCAACCATCGCCCACAAGAATATAACCCAGGCAGCCAACCCTAGCAGCATGACGACTGTGCCCAAGGTTTCATTAATGATGCCCCCGAGTATTCCTGTCAGTAACAGGACGATGATAAAGACCACGACGGTAATCGCCACGTCAACCAGCCACCCGAGCAACCGGTCGCCGACGGAGGCGATCTTCAATGGCGCATCTTCCTCGACGCCCATGTAATTTGAGTCGGATGGTTCGAATTGATACTGCTGCATCGGTAAAGGTCCTATCTTCAGTTTTGCTTTTCGAGTTTGATGACGACGGTGGATGCTATCTTGTCATGCCAGCCCTGTTGCTTGCTGTCGAAGATGATCCACAGAAATCCTAGCAGGATGATGATGGCGGAGAGGAACTTGCCGATTATCTCACGCAGTATCGCGCCGCCAAATCCAATCCCGGCGGAAGGGTCGGGCGTGTCAACTTTGACCACCTTGGTATTCATCACCCTCTTGCCTGGCGTCTGTCCAGTCATGGCAGTCATCACTGCCAGAGCGATCCACCACGCGATTCCACCTATCGTGCTCAATGCGGGGTGCACAAAGCTGAGTGCAATTGAGATGAAGACGCTGATGGCGAAGTCTATAAGCGACCCAAGAAGCCGGTCGCCGACTGATGCTATCTTCAAGGGCGTATTCTGAATGATATCGTTGCCGCTGCCAACCGCGGGGGTGAATTGGTAGTCCTGCATCTCTGATCGTCTCCCGACGTTGCTGATTGCTGATACTCGAAATGATACCAACATCGCCGCGTCTGCCACATCTCGCGTGGCAGACGTGCTAACATTCGCGCCAGTCTTGATTAACACATGAGTCACCAGCGGTGAATGAAATGAAGATCGAAAAAGTCGAATCGATGCTGATCGGCGGTGCCGACGGCTCGCCCGGCGGACATCACATCGTCCGCATCTGGACCGACGACGGCACTTACGGAGTCGGACAGTCGTCCTGTTGGGCCTACATGGAAGCGGCCGACGCCATCGCTAAAAAGTGTGCTGATTACCTGTTCGGCAAAGACCCGTCCCGCATCGAGCATCACTGGCAGTACATGTATCGCATGGGACCGTTCCGCGGCTCAGCGCTCTCTGGTGCCATCAGCGCCATCGACATCGCACTCTGGGACATCAAGGGTAAGCGACTGCAGGCCCCGGTCTGGGATCTGCTGGGCGGCCGGACACGCGACAAGATTCGACTGCACCTGCTGATGGGTCCGCGACAGACGACGGAGCTGCCGTTCCCGCACGACCGGGGGCAGCAGGCGCAGGGGCTATATGAAGCGGCAAAGGCATCGGCGGAAGAGGGATGGACGGCTATCAAGACCGATCCGTTGCCGGACGGCTTCCAGAGCATGACGCTGGAGCGAATGATAGCCGACACGGTGGAGAACGTAGCCGCGATGCGTGAGGGCGCCGGCAAGGATGTAGACATCATCTTGGAGATACATCGCAAGCTGACGCCGATGAATGCCATCGCGCTGGCACAAGAGCTGACGCAGTTCCGTCCGATGTTCTACGAAGACCCGATACAGATCGACAGCATGATACTGCAGGGCGGCATTGCGCAGCGCACGACGATACCGGTGGCGAACGGTGAGCGCATCCACAACATCTGGGAGTTCCGTGACATGCTACAGGACGGCGGACCTCAATACGTGCGCCCGGACATGGGTCTCGGCGGCGGCATCACACACGTCAAAAAAATCGCCGCCCTCGCCGAGTCATACCACTCGGCACTCGCCACGCACAACTTCCTCGGCCCGATAACCACGGCCGCCGCAATCCAAGTAGACGCGTCGATACCCAACTTCGTCACCCAAGAGTACTCCCTCCGCGACGAGCACCCCGCCAACGCCGTATTCATAAACGCCCACACCCGCGAAGGCGGCTACATGAACCTCCCCGAAGCCCCCGGCATCGGCATAACAATAGACGAAGACCTGCTCAAAGTAGCCCAAACCACCTACGAAACCCGCGACCTCAACATCGTCCCGATGCGGACGGATGGGTCGGTGGGGTATTCGGTGTAGGGGGGCGATCGGTTTGCCGGTGGTTGCATCGGCAAACCGATGTTCGTTAATAGTCTGACAATGTTTAGTCCCAGCACTCGCAGAGTAAACACCGGGAGCATATATGCCTACTAGAACTGTGTGGAGATTAACTGATGACTATTGAATCTGAAATCCATAGATTTCTCACTAAAACAATTCCATATCAAAGTAATCCATTACGCACTTTTGAGATCGTCAAATATAGATACGGTATTGGGGCTGGTCGGCATTTGACTCTGGAAGAAATCAGTCAACTCATCGACGACTTTGACACTCGCGAAAGAGTAAGGCAGATACTAAAGAAACATTTCATTGATATAGTCAAACCAGAAGATATACCTACATTAGAGCGAGTTCTTGGATTGATGCAAAATAGAGGTTACTGGAAATGCTACGAATTGATTGATGAGATGAAAACCTCTCAAATGATCGAAGATGAAATTGATTTCAATGGATTTTTTCTTTTACTGAATGAACTTAAATTTCAACACCCCTATAATATATACACAAAAAATCTTAAACCAGTTTCTAAAGTAGTAAAACCATATCCTACTGATATCATCACATCATCAATACAATCAATTAAACATATACAGAAGGAAGCCCAAAAACTATCCAATAATAATGGGATTGCTAATTTGCAAGACCTTATTGAATTGTCAAAACGATTTCCGATCCCGAATGATATATCAATTAAACAATTACTACTTGATACTACAACTTTTTGGTTCCTAGAGGAATCAGAAAATATATGGTTCACAATAGAAGAATCGTCGAGAAATCGAATTAAGCATTTTCTTAATGAAATATTTTCAATAATTGAGAGCTGTCATATTGATGAGTTAACAGAAACAATTCATAACGCGTTTGCTGCACCACTGGTAAAATCGCTAGCGTAGGCTTGAATTATCGATATCCTCCATTAGATGTTTTAAGACAATATTTATCAAATGCTAATTATCTTATAAATGCGACGGATATAATCAAATATAACCCTAAACCTACAAAACTTTCTCAGATTAAACGTGATACAGTTGATTTTCTAAAAGAAAATAATAACACTGATTTTGCCCCAATAAAGGATTATTTGGATTCATTTGCCTATGTAAGGGGTTCAATCCAAAAATCCATAACACAATCTAATTTAGTACACGTTGATAAAAGCAAAGGACGTGGAAACTACATATATTCCTTAGTCGGCAGTTTTACAAAAAATCCGTATGACCAATCCAGTAATCAAGCTCGATATGAACATTGTCATAATAATCTTTTAGACTTAGAAGAAACTGATCTAGATATTATTACTAAACTGCGTCAGGAACAAGGAATATTAAGAATGTGGTTGTTTAAAGGTGTAAGTCGGACTTATTGTGCATTCTGTGATACAAAATACGCTATTGATTCTTTGATCACCACTCACAAAAAGCCTGATCCATATGTACTGATAATGAACGACTTGACCCATATATAGTTATGCCTTTGTGCAAATTTGGATGTGATTATCTTTACCAGAATGAACATATACTCGTTGAAAATGATAAAATTTTTGTCGGACGTGAGTTTGAATTTGACCGTGCTAAGCGAGACTACGTTGCAAGACTGACCGGTAGGAAGCTCAATTCTCAATTGACGAAGGGGCCGCGATCCTACTTCCGTACCATCAGTGAGTGATATCTTTAACTCGATTTGATTTCTACCTCGCCCTGCTAATTTAGGATGATCAGCACAGCCCAACATGTAACCTGTCGACACATTGCCCTATAGCTCGAAGATGATATGCGAATCCTGCCTTTCAAGCAGGCCTTAGGAAGAGAACATGATACTGAAACTTGGCAGATTGCAACCGGTGGCGTTGACTGAGTAATGGAAGGATGAGACGAGACAATTCACACCCTGGCTTGCCGAAGAAGAAAATCTAGCGCTGTTGGCAAACGAGCTAGGTTTGACTCTCACATTGGAGAGCACGGAGATGCAGGTGGGGCGATATAAGGCTGATATCGTCTGCAAGGACTCGGAAGACGATGAGTCTAGAGTAGTGATTGAGAATCAGCTGACGCATTCGGATCACGACCACCTAGGCAAGGCGCTAACCTACGCTGCTGGATTGAGTGCTACCACAATCGTCTGGATTGCTCCCAAATTCAGAGACGAGCATCGAACCGTGATTGATCAGTTGAACGAGTGGACGGACGGGCGGATCAGTTGCTTCGCGGTCGAAATCGAACTCTGGAAGATCGGGGAATCCGCGAATGCGCCAAAATTCAACGTTGTAGCAAAACCCCCAGGTTGGGCGCCAAGTGAGCAGAACATAAGCATCCACTAAGATCTCAAACCCCTAAACCTCGGACTTGGGCATTTTTCAGTATGGGTAGCTCCGAATATTATCTTCGGGCGTCTGTAAGTCCGCGCAAAAGACAGCTTCAAGTCACTTTGCTGCTCAATGCACCGAATGGATACGAGTATTTCCGTCTGTTGCAGGCTCGGCAAAAACAGATTGAAGCTGGTTTAGGTTCTGAGTTGAATTGGAAGCCACCTGTATCCGGCAGAACACAAGTCATATCGTGCAACAAGACGTCGTGGAACCCGTTGGACGATGAAACCTGGGACGCTCAAACCGACTGGATAGCGAATATGCTTCGCCAATTCTACGACGGGTTTGGAGAGCGTTTAAGGGAACTAGACCCTGCCGACTGGCAGCCGAATGCGGAGGATGAAGCGGGATAGCCCAGGATTGCGCCGAATGGTTACGACGTGCCTGTTTGCCTGCTAGTAGCAAACTTGCATTCCCGCATCAAATAACACCTGCCACACCGCGGCTTACGCGTCTTGCAAACATCCTTACCTAGGGTATAGAGCGGAAAGTCCAGTTGCCAGGAGTTGCCAGGGAGCACTTGGTTGGCGATTTGCTGGGCGTGGGATTCGGATATGGTCGTCTTGCCTTAGAATACGCGGCCTAGGACTTTTCGAGTGTGGGTGTCGGCCTTGATGTTTCCCTCGCCTTTGATCTGATTGGTGTCTACAAGTGCGCCGGCGGTCATCCAGGCGCGTTGGGTGCCTAGCTTGATCTGCTTGAGACGTTTAACGACCTCATTGGGAGTTTGATCGCGCCAGATGTTTCGGGCGTCTCCGTCGTATCGTGTCATGATGCCGAGGGCTACGTCCCACACGTTGTTGTGGGTGTACGGGAAGCGGTGTAGGCACTCTTTCGACGGTACTCATTGGATTTCCATGTGCTTTCGGGGACGTTGCTTATCTCTAGCCACAGTTCATCAGGGTTGCTGGGGAATGTTTTCGCGAAGATTGCGGCATTTTTCCACGCACTCTCGGCTTGCATCATCATGTTGATGACGCAAGCCAGCAAGAATTCGTTGGCGCACTGTCGGCTCGGTTGCGCGCCGCGACGGTTGGACATAGGTCCCCAGAAACCGTCGGGTTGCGCGGCACGGTTATCTAACAGCAATTTCCGTACCCGCTCGTGCTTGGTCTTGGTTGCTGATTCCGGCATGTGTCCCTTGCAGTTGCTGACGCAACGGCGTTCTGAATGATTAAGCGTTGACAGTGTACGATGTAAGCACGCAGTAGGAGTGTATTTGGGGTTACGAGTATTTTTCTAGGGAGGGCACCATGAGCGAACTCAATAACGGACATCTTTTAGCCGGCCCCGCCGCCACCATCCGCGCCCGTGGCTGCACCGTCGTCACTGGTGGCGGGCATACTATCGCCGTCTTTGCTAAGGGGGATGGGTTTGCGGCGGTGGATAATCGGTGTCCGCATATGGGGTTTCCTTTGGATCGGGGGACGGTTAAGGATGGGATTTTGACTTGTCATTGGCATCATGCTCGGTTTGATTTGGCGAGTGGAGGGACGTTTGATCCTTTTGCGGATGATGTGCGGTCGTTCCCGGTGTCGGTGGTCGATGGGCAGGTGTGGTTGGACCCGAATCCGCCGGAGCAGGATCCGGTGGCGCGATGGTCGAAGCGGTTGGAGGAGGGGATGGAGGACAATATTCGACTGGTTATCGCCAAGTCGGTGCTCGGCTTGAGTGCGTCGCGTGCCGACTATCGGACGCCGCTGACTATCGGTGCGCAGTTCGGCACGACTTACTCGGACGATGGCTGGGGTCCGGCGATGAGCATGATGACGTGCACGGCGAATTTCTTGGACAAGCTGGATGCTGATGATCGTCCGCGGGCGCTGTATCAGGGCATTCGGCAGGTGGCGGCAGAGTGTGCTGGTGAGCCGCCGCGATTCCTGGTCGAGCCACTGCCGACGGGTGAGACGCGTCCGGAAGTCTTTAAGGGCTGGTTCCGGAGCTTCATCGAGGTGCGAGACACGGATGGTGCAGAGCGCACGTTGCGGACGGCTATCGATCTCGGTCTGTCGCAGCGTGATATTGCCGACATGGTGTTTGCCGGTGCGACGGATCGCATCTACATCGACGCTGGTCATGCGGTCGATTTCTGCAACAAGGCGTTTGAGCTGCTCGACCACATCGGTTGGGAGCACGCCGGGCAGGTGCTTACCAGTCTGGTGCAGGGGATTGCGACGGCGCGGCGTAGCGAAGAGTTGAATTCGTGGCGCAACCCGATCGACCTGGTATCGCTGGTGCAGGCGGCACGGGATGAGTTGCCGACGCTTTGGGATGCAGGTGCAGATGCGCGGGGCAGTTGGGACGATGAAGCCGCCTTGGCGGATGTGATACTGGAAGACGATCCGGTAGCGACTATCGAGGCGATTAAGGATGCGATAGAGCAAGGTGCGACGGCGGAGCAGGTGGGCAGTGCAGTGGCGTATGCGGCGTTCTTGCGGATGGCACGTTTCCACACGTCGAATGAGTTTGGTGACTGGGACACGGTTCACAACACTTTGACGGCGGCGAATGCATTGCATCAGGGATTGAAGCGGGCACCGTCGTTACCACTGCTACGTGCCGCGTTCGACACGGCGATGAGCATCTACCTCGACCGCTTCCTGAACATGCCGTCACAGCGCATTCCGGAGCCGTCCGAGCAGTCAGATGTTGGTGATGCGCCCGTGCAGCTGCTTGCCGCGATGAACTCGCAACAGCAGGTAGAGGAGTCGGCACGTCTCGTTACGCAGTATGTTGCGAATGCCGATGAGCCGGATGCGATAGTCTCGGCGCTGGCAAGTGCGATGTTGCGCGAAGATTCGGGCTTCCACCACTTCCAGATAGTGGATGCCGCCATCAAGCAGTTTGAGGAGCGCAGAGGCACCGCGTCAGGGCGCCACTGTTTGGTGGCAATGGCAAGATTCCTCGCTGCGCACTACCCCACGCCGCGCGCTGTAAACCAGACCTACAACATCGCGGTCCGGCTGCAACGCGGAGACGAGATATTCAGCGAGGGGTAATGGGGCTACGTACTGTCGCTCTAGCTTGAGCCGGTGATTTCGGCGAGGAGGTTGAAGAAGCCTTGCTTGCGTGGGGTGTTGAGCGACCAGTTGACGGGGATGTTCTGGTAGCCGTCGCGGTAGTCGCCGAAGACACATACGCCGCCGGCGCCATCGCCAGGGTCGAAGTAGCCCCAGGAGGCGTAAGACGATAACGCCGAGAGGAAGTTGTTCTGCGGCTTATCGAAATCGAAATGGTCGTCCTCGGTGAAGATGATGGGCTTGGGCGTGTAACTGGGGAGTGCGCGGGTCTGGTCGACCATTTTTACGATGCCGGCCGGGTCGGTCACGCCGTTGCCGTGCAACATGATGTAATCCGATACGGCCACCACGTCGTCGTCGGGTACCCGTCGTCCGCCATAGGACGTGCTGACCAGCAGACGTCGGCCATCCAGTTCGTGCGACTGCGCGCGCTCTATCAGTTCGGCGACGCGGTGGGGTTGCAGTATCTCGTGCTCGTAGCGCGGGATGTTCGACTCGTTGTTGATCTCGAGCAGGACGTTTCCGTATCCCGCTTCGAGTATCCAGTTTGTGGTTTTATCGACGGCTTGGCAGACGGCCGCCTCGTCATTGAGACGTTCGTCCTGTCCGAAGTAGAAACAGCCGAGAATAACTACCATGCCGAGATGGTCGCAGGCGTTCAGGATGCGCTCGGTGCGCGCTTGAAATTGCGGCTTCAACGATCCGTCGGGATTGAATGCGGAGTTGTGCCACGGCTGCGACGCCGCACTCGGCAAGCCGGCCCAGACCACATCGTCGTCCGCAGTTACGCCCATCTCGGACTGCTGGGCGCGGAATTGGTCTTCGCGGTAGTAGCCCGTGGGACTGCCACCCTGCAGATTCACGGTTACCGCCAAGAGTCCATGCTGGCGATAGGCGGGCAGCTGGGCGATGAACTCGTCGGTGTTGCGGTCTGTGTCCCACTCGCCCGTGTCTGGGTATCTCCAGAGGTGTCGCGTTGCTGGATTTTCATCATCGAAGACGGCGTTTGTCATGCGGCTGTTCATCAGCAGACCCTCAACATCCCAATCTTTGAACCGACGTCCTTGATAGGTGATCTGACCGTTCAGGTAGCAATGATCCGATTCGATTGAGATGTGAGTGTGTCGTGCCATGTGAATGCCTTTGGTTGTGGGTGAATTATCTATCCCGTGTGTAAGTGGTTGAGTGGTTAGGGGTAGAGATTAACTTAAACTTTTACTAATCAAGAGCGACAATTATCAACCTGACAGTATGACGCAGACGAGTGATTCTACAGAAACGCCTGAAGCGACCGGTTTTGACGCGGTCAAACCGGAAGCTGAGATCGACTTTGTTGAGACCGAAAATCGATGGCTTGCAGAGTGGAACAAGCCGGACGATCAAGGGCTTACGCTGATCGATCGCTATCTTACGCGCAACAACGACGCGGAAAAGAACTACTCCTTCATCGACGGTCCGATAACAGCCAACAATCCGATGGGCGTGCACCACGCTTGGGGGCGCACCTACAAGGACCTGTTCTTGCGCTTTCGGAACATGCAGGGCTATCGGCAGCGCTTCCAGAACGGATACGACGGGCAGGGGCTCTGGATAGAGGTCGAGGTAGAGAAAGAGAAGGGCTTCAAGTCGAAGCAGGAGATCGAGCAGTACGGCGTCGGCACCTTCGTTGAGGAGTGCAAGGCGCGTGTAGACCACTTCGCAGATATCATCACCGAGCAGTCGAAACGTCTCGGCTACTTCATGCAATGGGACGACTCGTATCACACCAAATCGGACGAAAACAACTACACGATCTGGGCTTTCCTGAAGCGTTGCCACGAACGGGGATGGCTATACAAGGGCAAAGACGTCATGCCATGGTGTCCGCGCTGCGGCACTGGCATGTCTCAACACGAGATCGCTACTGAGGGCTACGCCGAGATTGTGCATCCCGGCTTCTTCGTCCGACTGCCGCTGCTAGATCGCCCTGGCGAGTCGCTTCTGGTATGGACGACGACGCCATGGACTTTAGCGGCCAACGTGGCGGCGGCAGTCAATCCGGACCATGAATACGTCAGCGTCAGAAATACTACTTCCGGTGGCACGTCGCATGTCCTCTGGCTCAGCGCCAACCGGTTGCACGTTCTTGACGGGAGCCATGAAGTGCTGGAGCGAGTGCAGGGCACGCACCTTGTGGGATGGCGATACCGCGGTCCGTTCGATGATCTCGAGGCGCAGGCGGATGCACGCGATCAACACCGCGTCGTCGAGTGGGATGAGGTTGGCGATGCTGAAGGTACCGGCATTGTGCATATCGCACCCGGCGCCGGTTCGGAAGACTTCCAGCTCGGACAGGAGAACGGTCTGCCCATCATTGCACCGCTCGATGATGCCGGAGTCTATGTAGAGGGATACGGCGCGCTGAGCGGGAAGTCGGTCGACGAGGTTAATCCCATCATCTTCGATATGCTCAAGGCGAGCGGCGTCTACTACAAACTCGAGGATTACACGCACCGATATCCGGTGTGCTGGCGTTGCAGTTCGGAACTGGTATTCAGACTTGTAGATGAGTGGTTCATCTCGATGGATGAGTTGCGGCACACGATGATGGATGCGACTCGCACGATCCGCTGGGTGCCGTCGTTTGGCGAGGCGCGCGAGCTCGACTGGTTGCGCAACATGCACGACTGGATGATCTCCAAGAAGCGCTACTACGGCCTTGCGTTGCCCATCTATGAATGTGGTGAATGCCAGAACGTTGACGTCATCGGCTCACGCGACGAACTGCGTGAACGTGCGATGGAAGGCTGGAGTGAGTATGAAGGACACTCACCGCATCGCCCTTGGATCGACGCCATCAAGATCTGCTGCTCGAAGTGCGATGCCAGAACTGAGCGTATCGCGGATGTTGGCAACGCCTGGCTGGATGCGGGCATCGTCAGCTTCTCGACGCTACGTTACAACGATGATCCCGACTATTGGCGAGATTGGTTCCCGGCCGACTGGATCTCGGAATCGTTCCCCGGGCAGTTCCGCAACTGGTTCTACTCGCTCATCTGCATGGCGGCCGCGCTGGAGGGCGTGGCGCCGACAAGGGCGGTATTCTCATACGGCTTGATGCGTGATGAATACGGTGAGGAGATGCACAAGTCGAAAGGCAACTCGATACCGTTCGAGGAAGCGGCCGACCAGATGGGCGCGGATGTGATGCGCTGGGTATTTTCGCGGCACATTCCGCAGAACAATCTGAACTTCGGTTACAGCGTCGGCGATGCGGCGCGTCGGCGTTTCGTATTGCCACTGTGGAACATCTACTACTTTTTCACGACCTACGCTCGCCTCGATGGTTGGACACCGCCGACTGCCCGTGCTAACGGGTCGGATGTAAACGGTCGTGAGACACGTCTCGGAGAGCTCGACCGCTGGGCGATATCGGAGCTGAACGCGCTCATCCGCGCGGTAACCGATGACTTGGAGAATTGGCGTATCGAGCGGGCATCGGAGGCTATCGAAACGTATGTAGAGCGACTTTCCAATTGGTACGTTCGCCGCTCCCGCCGCCGCTTCTGGAAGTCGGACGACGACAACGATAAGCAGGATGCATACAACACTCTCTACACCTGTCTAACGCAATTGAGTCGACTGCTGGCTCCCTTTATGCCGTTCATTTCGGAAGAGATGTACACCAATCTCGTAAGTCGCCGCGTACCCGGTGCTCCGTACTCGGTGCACTTGGCGGATTGGCCGACTGCTGATGAGAGTGTTATCGACGCGGAGTTGGGAGTGCAGATGAATCTGGCGATGCGTCTTGCTTCGCTGGGGAGATCGGCACGTTCTGCGGCCGGGATCAAAGTACGGCAACCTCTCGGGGCCCTGATCGTCGAGCTCAACTCACCGCAGGAGCGCGCGGCATTGCCGCTGATTGCAAACCAGCTTACGGACGAGTTGAATGTCCGCGAGGTGCGTGACACGTCAGAATCGGACCGTCTGATGGCGTATCGTCTGCGTCCGAATCTGCCGATGCTGGGACCGAAGTATGGGCGACGCGTCAATGACGTGCGTTCGTTGCTGGGAGATGCCGATGCCGCGGCGGTGGCGCAATCGGTTCGACTGGGAGAGAATGTGCAGCTTGGCGATTTTGATCTGGCGCCGGACGAGATCCTGGTGGACAACATCGCGGCCGAGGGCTACGCCGTCGAGTCGGACGGGCAGTATACCGTCGGCATATCGACCGAGATCACCCCGCAACTGCAAGCTGAGGGCTACGTGCGTGACATCGTCCACATCGTGCAGAACATGCGTAAATCGTCAGGCCTCGAGATCTCAGACCGTATCGAGCTCACGATCAATGCGCCTGACAGCAGTGAGTTGTCGGATGCTATCGACGACCATGCCGACTACATCGCGCAGGAAACTCTGGCCGTTTCCTTTAACGACGGGCAACAGGAGTGCATCGCAACCGATCGCCACCGCTTCGGCGGCATCGAAGTTGAGATCGGGCTTGCGAAAGCCGCGAGCTGATATATAGCGGTGCAGTCAGAATCAAAACCGCCGTCGCATGGAACAACATGCGACGGCGGTTTTTCTTTGTCGGTTCGACCTCGCGGTCGATCACTGCATCATCGCTGACGGCAGGATCTGATACCAGCCAGAGCCGAAGATCAGACCGTCGTGGCGGATGACGAAGGAGTGCTTGTACTCCTCATTGCCGGTTGCCGGGTTCAGATAGACGTAGTCGACCCAATGACCATCTTCGGTAGCATTGGCGATTGATTCTCCGAAACGGTAACCGGTAGAGTCGACGCCCAAGTCTCCCTTGATGTCTTCTCCGATCAGGTCCGGGTTGATGTGAGCGATGAGCTTATCTTCCGCATCGAAGATTAAGACGTAAGACTCGCCAACTACCGAATCAGGAGAGTTGTAGTAGGCGAGGGTCGCTTCTAGCCCCTCAGCATCGTAACGGTCCAGCGCCTGTTCGACGAGAGTGAGCGTGGTGGAATCGCGGCTTGCACCGGCGAGGCGTCCCTCATCTTCCGACGGCAGGATCTGATACCAGCCAGAGCCGAAGATCAGACCGTCGTGGCGGATGACGTAGGAGTGCTTGTACTCTTCGTTGCCCGTAACCGGGTTGTGGAAGAGGTAGTCTACCCAGTGTCCTTCTTCAGTGGCGGCGAGCACTGCATCTCCCACCCGATATCCAGCCGAGTCGGTGCCGAGCGGACCGTGCAGGTCACGACCATGGATGTCGGGGTTGATGTGGGCGATGTTGATGCCGTCCTCGTCATAGATGAAGACGTACCACTCACCGACTGCAGACTCTGGCGAACTGTAGTACTCAAGCGTCGCTTCTCGACCGTCCGTGTCGTACTTCTCGATAGCCTTCATCACGATGTCGATCGTGAACTCATCGCGGTCGACGATCGGGTCTGCCAACTGTGGCACCTGTTCGTACCATCCGGAGCCGAAGATGTAGCCGTCGTGGCGGATGACGAATGAGTGCTTGTACTCGTGCTTGCCAGTAGCAAGGTTCAGGAATACGTAGTCTACCCAGTGTCCCTCTTCGGTGGCCGCGGCTATCGACCGGCCGTAGGGGAATCCGGTGAGGTCAACCGCGTCCGTGCGCTGAGTGCCCAGAACGGCCGGGTTGGGGTGTGCGATGCTGACGTTGTCCTCGTCGCGCATGAACACGTACCACTGTCCGATCCGGCTCTCATCAGAGCTGTAGTACTCGATCGTCGCGTTGAGACCTTCGTTCTTATATTTCTCGATTGCCTGCATCACCATATGGATGGTGAAGTCGTCGCGGTCAAGGAGTGATGTGTCATCGTCGCTTGAAGGCAGTATCTGATACCAGCCGGAGCCGAAGATTAGACCGTCGTGTCGGATGACGTAGGAGTGCTTGTACTCTTCGTTGCCTGTAACTGGGTTGTGGAAGAGGTAGTCGACCCAGTGCCCTTCCTCAGTGGCGGCGAGCACCGCATCTCCCACGCGATATCCCGCCGAGTCGGTGCCGAGCGGACCGTGCAGGTCGCGGCCATGGATGTCGTGGTTGATATGCGCGATGTTGATACCGTCCTCGTCATAGATGAAGACGTACCACTCGCCGACGGCACTCTCTGGCGAACTGTAGTACTCCAGAGTCGCTTCCCGACCATCCGTGTCGTATTTCTCGATTGCCTGCATCACCATATGGATGGTGAAGTCGTCGCGGTCAAGCATCGACACCGCATCGTCTCTGGCGGGCAGCACCTCGTACCAGCCGGAGCCGAATATCAAGCCGTCGTGCCGAATCACGAACGAGTGCTTCGACTCCTGCATTCCGGTGTCGGGGTTGAGCCAGACGTAATCTACCCAGTGCCCGTTTTCGTCCGCGCGCGCCATGTCGTCGCCGAAGCGGTAGCCGGTCGAGTCGACGCCCAAATCGCCCTTGAGGTCTTCGCCGATCAGGTCCGAGTTGTAGTGTCCGATGAGGATGTCGTCTTCGTCGAAGATGAAGATGTAGTCTTCGCCCACGACCGATTCGGGTGAGCTGTAATATTCGACGGTTGCCTCACGCCCATCGCGGTCGTAGCGGTCGAGGGCTTCTTGCACGAATGCGAGAGTGGCCGTGTCGCGGCTTGCGCCGGCCAGTTTAGTCTCAGTTGACGGCAACACCTGGTACCAGCCGGAGCCGAATATCAGACCGTCGTGCCGAATCACGAAAGAGTGTTTGTACTCCTCATTGCCGGTTGCGGGGTTGAGGTATACGTAATCGACCCAATGTCCCGCTTCGGTGGCTGCAGCTATCGAATCTCCGAAGTCATAACCGGTAGAGTCGACGCCGAGGTCGCCCTTGATGTCTTCTCCGAGCAGACTCTGGTTGATGTGTGCGATCAGCTTGTCGTCCTCATCGAATATGAAGACGTACGCTTCACCGTCAGCCGATTCTGGGGTGTTGTAGTAGTCGATTGTTGCCTGCCGACCTTGAATGTCGTAGTGCGTGATTGCATCCGACACTAGGTTGATGGTGGCCTGATCGCGTCCGACTGGTGCTGACCATCCATCGAGGTCAGCGGTTGGGGCGCCCGATTGCATTCCAATCATGGAAAGGAGCGCGGCCAGTCCGGTCAGTAGCCAAGTGTTCCACATAGTTAATCTCTCCGATGGATGACGTGTTGCGACCTGCTGGATATGGCTTAGATATGACTCGATTCTAAAGGCGATTCGAGTCTGATAGTTTCAGTATCGCCTGAAACTGGCCGGATGCGATTGTTGCAGAGCGGAGCTAGTTGCTCTACGCGGCTTCTGACGGTTCGACGCGGACGGTGATGACGTCGGTAGTGGCGTATTGCCGATGTTGCACTGATGAGGCGTAGCTGCGGAGCAGCGCCAACGACAGTTCATGCTCAACGACCGTTTCAGCCTCGTGCTGCTGCAGTTGGTGAACGCGGTCTTCGATGTTTGTGCCGCCCTCTTCGATGCCGCCGATGAATTCCAGTGTCGCCACATTTCCATCGTTGGCGGCGACGACACTTAACCGCCGGTCGTTGGCCGGATCGGGCTCCTCTTCTTCTACCAGGTCTAAACTCAGATCGAGCGGCGCTAAAGTCAATAAAGTCTCTTCCGCAACCGCGGTCAACTTCGCCTTCATCGCATCATCCCAGCCTCGGCTATCGGCGAACTTGACCATGAAGTCGTTCAGCTCCGGCAACGAGTCGATGTGCAGCTTCGATTGGAAGCGCATGCGGCGCGGGCTTGTCCACTCCAGATACAAGATCATCAGTATCGCCGCAAAGCCGCCGGTCGTGATGCCGCTGCTGAAGATGGCCGCCCACACCGGACCGAGGTCGGGCAGGTTGAACAGGTCGAACTGAAATGCCGCGCCGATCCAGAAGCAGATGCCAGCCACCAGCACCTTTTGACGATTCTCTTCCGATTGGATGATCGTTCTGGCACCGTCAACGAAGAGGGTGCCGACTACGAGGAGCAGGTATCCCGTAACGACCGGGCCAGGGATGCTGCTGAGCAGTCCGGACGCCTTGGGTATGAATGCCAGCACGATCAGGATGATGCCGACGGCGTAACCGATGCTTTTGGATGCTACGCCGGTGACCTGCGTGAATGCCGCGCTTCCCGGATTGACGATGTTGGGCACCGTGCCGGCGATACCAGCAAGGAAATTGGAGACGCTAGTGCCCGCCAGCGCACCCTGCACGCCCCTGAAATCGACAGCAAGAGCCTCGCGATACGACGCCCCCTGTACCGCAATCGCCGCACCGTTCGTCTGAATCGCGATGATGACGCCAAGAAATAGGAAGCCGGGCAGCAACGTCCAGAATTCAATGCCGATGTCTGGCACCTGGAGCAGCTCTGATGGCACCGATGGGAAGCCGATCCAAGGCGCATCGATGATGCGTTGATAGTCGTAGATGCCCAGCATCGCCGCGGTGATGCACCCGCCGACGATGCCGACTAGCGGTCCCCAGAGCCGCATCAGCGCCGAGCCGCGCAACGCCAACGCCGCCACGATCGTGACCGTGACCAGCGTCGTGATTGTGGGATTAGTAGGATCCTCCTCAGTCGCCCGGTCCAAGATGCCGAAAACTACCGACGCCAGCGTGACGGAAAGTATCATCATCACGATTCCACCCACGGTCGGCGTGACGATGCGTCGCAGGATGAATAGCCATCTCGACACTGCCAGCTGCACGATGGCGGTGACGATGACGAGGGCAGTGAGGGTTGACGGGCCGCCGTCTACCAGCGCCGTGATTGCAAACGGGATTGCGAATGCGGCGGTGAACATCGGCAGGAATCCGCCGCCGCCGAACGGTCCGATGCGTCGCACCTGTATCAGCGTCGAAATCCCAACCACGATCATCGAAGCGAAGACCATCCAGTTGAGATACGATGCCAAGTCGTACCGATTGCCGCTCTCGGCGGCCGCTTGAGTGACGACGATGACAGGCGTCACCAGCAAAGCTGCGGACGCGATGAGACTGAACTGCAACCCCAAGCCGACGGTCTTGCCAATCGGCGGAGTTTCGCCCAATTCATACTCCGGATTCTGGTTTTGGGTAGCCGTAAGTAACCTCTCCCAGCAACAAGCCAAGCCCGCAACGCACGTTTCACTCGACTTGTCTGGTCTGGTCGCTATCTCTGCATCAAATCACTACACGGATAATACACGATTAAGACGATGCATCAACAGTATTTGCACCGCGTTAGGTGGCGGGACGGGCGGAAATTGGGCGCGCGGGTTACCGGAGAGTGTTCAAATGAAGATCACCAAGTTTACGCCAATGTTGGGACAGGGAAATATCTGTGCCAGCTGGGTCTTTGCCAAGGTCGAAACCGACGCCGGCATCGTCGGCTACGGCGAGGGCACTCGACATGCAGGGCCGGTGATAGCCGAAGCGATTCGCTGGCTCGAGCCGCATGTAGTCGGCAAGAATCCCTTTGATGTTGAAAATCTCTACTCAACACTCTTCAAATCGACCCAATACGTCTGGGGATCAATCTTCAGCTGCGCGATTACGGCCATTGAAACGGCATGTTGGTACATCATGGGTAAGGCGACGGGCAGACCGGAATATGAACTGCTGGGCGGCAAGGTTTGGGACTCCGTTCGCTTATATACGCACATCGGAGGCGGTAGCCAGATCATACGCATGGATGTAGAGCAAGGCGCCGTGGCGGCCGACGATTTCGGCGCCATCAAAGAGCGGGCTCAAGATGTAGTCGCGCGCGGCTTCAGCGCAGTAAAGACGTTTCAAGCGAATCGCTACAGCATCACAGAGGGCAGCGCGGGCAGAATGTCAGATTTCTGGCCCAACATGCACATGGAGCGCCGAGACATCCTGGCCACCGCACGCAAGATCGACTTCATCCGTCAGGAAGTGGGCGACGACGTGGAGATCGCTTTTGACGCCCATGGCTTGAACGCAGTCTCGGCATTGCGGCTGGGCAAAGCGCTGGAACCGTTCGACCTGCTGTGGTACGAAGAGCCAGTGCATCCCTACAATCTCTCAGCGCTCAAGCAACTGCGGTCCCAAATCTCAATACCGATAGCGATGAGCGAACGGCTGCACGCCGTCACCGAATTTGCCGAAGTGATCGATACCGACGCCGTCGATGTCGTAATGGTCGATGTGCAGTGGTGCGGCGGCATTTCACAGGCCAAGAAGATAGCCGCCATCGCCGAAGCGCGCTATCTGCCAGTCACCCTCCACAACTGCAACAGCCCACTAGCATCAATAATCAACGCGCACCTAGCCGTTACGCTCCCCAACTTTCTGAACATGGAATTCATCGACCCCGACGTGCCCTGGCGAGACGAAATCATCACCGAACCGCTAAACCTGCAAAACGGCCGCCTACTCCTCCCCGACAACACCAAACCCGGCTGGGGCATAGACATCAACGAAGAAGCCCTAGCCAAACACCCCTACGACCGCGGGGAGAGCAGCTACGAGGCGCGGGATCGGGGGATGGGGAGGTAGGGATTAACGATTCCTGTTGCTAGCAGTTGTGGTTCGCCGTCTACGCTGAGGTTGTGTCTTGGAGGATGCCCGAGCTTTTCGGATTGCGTCCCTAAGGGCGGCATCGATGGCGGTTCCGCGCCGTTCGAATCCAAGTTCCACCATCATTAACCGACTTACCTCATCAATACTGCGGCGTCGACTATCTGATTCAATCCACTCTGCAAGTATGGATAATTCAGTCTGATTGAATGATTTGATGTTGCTGTAACCGGGTTGACCTACCCATGGAACGTCTGGACGCGGACCCGATCGTCCTTTTTTCTTTGCTTTTTTGCGCTCCTTCGTCTGTTGTTGTTTTTTAGCAATGGTTCGATGGTGTTGCAACGCGTCTCGGATGACGGTATCTATGCGGTTCCCTCGTCGCTTGAAACCCAGTTCTTTCACGATCTCATTGACGATGTCATCGTCGGGGCGCAAGAGTGTGTCTGATTCAATCCAGCGAACGAGCGCAACCAGTTGATCCCTACTGTAATCGTCGATGCTGTTGTAGCTGGATGTACCTCTAGGCGGCACGTCTGGCCGGGGATCCCGTTTAGGGGTTGGTGCAGGTTGTGGTTTCTTGGGTAGAGGTTTGAGTTGCTTCTTCCTCGTTTCTTCCCGATCTGCAGTCTTGATGGCGCGTAGCCATGCATTCTGAGCCTTATAGAGTTCATTTTCACTGTCTCGAAACCATGCTGTTGACCAAATCCGATGGAACTGCCATCCCTTGCTTTCCAGAACTTCTTGTCGAAGTCGATCGCGGTCGCGGGCTGTTGGAGTCGAGTGGTAACTCGCACCATCGGCTTCAATCGCCAACACCATTCGCCCAAGTTGCTCGGGATGAGCACAGGCAAAGTCGATACGATAGACCGCAACCCCGTATTGTGGCGTAACCGGTATCCCGCGTCTCTCTAGCCCCTGCATCACGGCGAGTTCAAAGGGATTGAGTGGCACATCGTCCACATCAGTCCCCAACGTTTCTCCACCCGACGCAGCATATTCAAGGTATTGCCTAAGCAGTTCTACACCTTTCGCGGAAGATCGATTGGGGTCCATATCGTTGTGGCTAAAGGATGACACCAGCGTCATGCGTGAACGTGCCCGGGTGACTGCGACGTTAAGACGTCGCTCTCCACCGTCTTGATTCAGCGGGCCGAAGCGATACAGCAACTTGCCATTCGCATCTTTGTAGTAGCCGACACTCAGGATAATGGCGTCACGCTCGTCGCCCTGCACGGTCTCAATGTTCTTGATAAAGAACCGCTCTTCGTTCTGTTCCGAGAAGAACGTTTCAAGGTTGCGATCGTTCTCGCGATCGATGCGTCTAGCTATCGCTGCTTCAATATTGTTGGCATGATGAGACCCGAAAGCGATAACCCCTAAAGTCTCACTTGGGTTGGTGCGGGCGTGTTGGAATACAAGTTCGACGACCGTTTCCACTTCATCGGGGTTCGAATTACGACTTCTGGTGCCTAGGATAGGGCGATATGGTACCTGATGTGATGATATCGGCGTCTTAAGCATCGGCCAGGGAAAGGTCGTCATTGCGCCTCGGTAGATGCGCGCATTTGAGAATGCAATTAGCCGGTCGTCACGGCTACGGTAATGCCATCCAAGCATCTGATTGGACAGCAGGAGATCGCCCACATCTAGCAGGGATTCCAAATCATCCAACAATTCCGTCTCCTCAACGTCATCTTCTAGTTCGTCGTCGCGGGTTGTCCCGAAGAAATTTGTTGGTGGGAGCTGACGGCTATCACCTGCGATGACTACCTGTGGAGCGCGAGCAAGTGCACCGATAGCTTCAGAAGGCGGTATCTGAGAAGCTTCGTCGAATATCACGACATCGAATAGTTGCTGATCTGCGGATACCATCTGAACAGCGAGGATGGGTGACATCGTCCAGCATGGGCGAATCGCAGTGAGAACATCGGGAGAACGGTCTAAAATCTGACGCGGAGCCATATGGCGGCGTTTCTTGCGAGCCTCATATCTTATGAGAGCTGCTTGATCAGGATGTTCATTCATCACCTCATTTGCCGATTGGGAGGCCAAACGACGGACGCGTTGGGCAGTAGTCTCGCGGTGAGCACGATCCGACTTGATAAATTGTTTGTTGTAAGATGAGATCCGCTCTGGCTTAAACGTTGATAGTCGCTGGTCGTTAAATTCGATGTCATCAAGGATGCGTGACAACCACGCGTTTTCAAGTGCCTGTGGTACTAATTCAACAGGGACCTCGTGAGCAATTTCTTTGACTTTACGATCGATTTTCGCTGTTCTGAATTTTGACTCTATACTACGGATTTGTTGTAGTGACATTGCAGTCATTCGTCCTGATCCTGATGCCATACGTTCAAGCGTTTCGCCCAATTCTTGGTATCGCATACCATTCAGTTCGTCTATCCCGGTCATCGCCGCCAGATTCGAAACCTCATCGATTAATTCAATTACCGATTTTTGTATGTCCTCTGCATCACATTTGCTCAATGGCGCTGATCCTGGAGCACGTAATTTATCCTTTAGACTTCGGTATTCAGCCCTTGTTAGTTGAATTTTAATCTGATTCAGATCAGAGTCTGCTAGATGCATGTTGGCATAACTGTTGATTCTAATTTCTAGTTCTCTGATCCGATGCAAATTTATAACAATATCGTGAGCAGAAGCCATTCGCTTCAGAATCACTGACAAGTCAGAATACGACATTGTATTTAACTCGTCAATGCCGGTCATCGTCGCGAGTTCGACGATACGATCGACTAACTACTTACAGAGCTTTGATTTTCTTCTGCTACAAATTGTTTCAAGGGAACTGCATCTGGCGCGCTTAATTCCTTTCGTAATATTCGGTATTCTTTGGATATCAATTGTGGTTTTAAAGTGTTCCATATCGATCTGCTGAATTGATTAGATCCAAACTTTTCAAATTCAACATCCAATTCACGGATGCGCTGAAGGTTCTTTGCTGCTGAGTATCCAGCAATCATCCGTTTGAGAGTAGATTCTAGTTTTTGATCTGACATCTCTTCCAATTCGTTAATACCTGTTAAGCGCGCTAGTTTTGAAACCATATTTACGACTTCTGATACGGTTCTTTCCACATTTTGTACTATTGATTGTTCATGCCTATTGGATTTGATACGCCAAATTCTAGTTTCAATGCCTTATATTCTTTTGAAAAGAGTTGTTTTATCACTCTATTCCATAACGGACCGTTAGCGATTGAAATATATTGTGATACTCTTTTCCATTCCGGAACAGTATAGACTCGGTTAATACCTGCTCTATCAAGCGCATCAAATAAGTTGTCACGCGCTTCAGGTAGGGCGTCGTTGTATATATCAACTGCCATAGTATGAGCGCACATAGTCTGATCATATGTCTCTGTCTTGCTCCTATGCCATTCAGGATGCTTGGATTGGAGTTCGTTGCCTCCAGCTCAATCCATTTGTCCAACTGTTGAGTCATCTGACTGAAATTCTCAGAGTTCAGGGATTGTGCTTTCCCAATTTTGCATGCTTCTTTAATAGTTTTACGTACTTCTTCTGTTAGCATGAAAAAACGGGTTGCTTTCGTCTAATCATTAATTTTCTCGCTACGTTTGATGCCGGCGCGATCTATCGACCAGAATAGTTTTTTCCGTGTAGTTGGCAACATTATTTGCCAGAGGTCGAGTGTAAAGTCAAATGCTTCTAGCGTTTCGCTCTGGTTCTCGGTCTTGCTTCTATGCCATTCAGGATGCTTGGATTTGAGTTCATTGCCGCCGATTTCGACCATTCGTTAACATTATTTGCAAACTGACTAAACTCATGTTCGTGAAGTCGGTTTGGCTCGCTGATAGCATTACGTACATCTTCGGCTAATACAAGATAACGTGCCGCTTCATTCCATGACGGCAACGTTTCAACTCGTTCTATTTTTGCGTTATCGAGTGCCTTAAATAACTTGTTACGCGTATCCGGGAATGTTGATCTAAAAAGGTTGTCTGAGTGTTCCCCTGCCTGAGTAGTGTCGTCCTGTGTTACGGTTTTGCTTTTGAACCATTCTGGGTGGTTATCTTCCAGTTCATGTCCTCGGAGTTGTAGCCACTGCTCTATATGGTCAGCGCGCGTGGAAAAACTGTTCTTGTTGATGTTGCGTGAAGCAACTCGAGACAGAGGTGGCCTGTTCGCGCCTCTTTTGGAATATCGATAAGCCGTTGATATATCTCAAAAACGCTCATTTCCCACGGTTGGCGAATTTCATGTATCGAATCTTTATTTGCCAACAGCGCATCTCGACTGACGCGAGACGGCGATGAATATCTGAGTAATTTTCCTTGGGAGTCTTGCTGATCTTCTCTAATGCCTCGCCTAAGCTCATGGCAAAATCGCGACGCGACTTGATCCCACCGTGCATATCCATCACCAGCCCGTCAAGCCCTACCTGATCGAGTCGCTTGGTGACGGCTTCTATGGCCGCGCGTTTCTCAGCAACGAACAATATACGCTTGCCGTTGGCGATAAGCACTGTAATCAAGTTCGCAATTGATTGCGACTTACCGGTCCCAGGAGGTCCTTGGATTACGAGCGACTGTCCAGCCAAGACACGGTTAATCGCGCGATGCTGAGTTGAATCTGCGTCTAAAACCAAGAATTCGTTTTCAGGAGCATCGATATCGGGTTGACCAGGTTTTGGGTCCTCGATGTGCAACTTGAGATTTGCGCGCGCTTGTTCGTCTCCGACCACACCTGCAACGAATTCATTTTGAACGTAAGCGTCGATGTTCTGTTGCAGATCTTCTACCAACGGCATAGTGTGATAGAAGAAGTTGCGCACCACCATCCGACGGCTAACCGAGAATCCGAGTACCTTGTCCCATGTCGCCTCAATCTGGAAGAGTAGGCTAGCTAATTCGTCCCAACTCTCAAGCCGACGATCGAATAGATCGACCTGCACCTCTTCAGTCTCAACTCCAAATTCAGTGCTTAAAATGTGTGTGAGCAGCGGATTTAGTTGAATATCACCCGCTAGTTTAAGAACGAAATCCTGATCTGCAACTCCGGTGGCTTCCGCCTCTAGAGGAATCAGCAATACTGGCGCATTGGGATCTGTGCCAGTCTCCGATTTCCAAGTTGCCAGCCCGATGGCGACGAAGAGTGTGTCTACCCCTTTTTCTTCGCGGTTGGTTGTCGTTATTTTACGAATATTTTTCAATCGCCTTTTGGCATCGTTTAAAGCCGCTTGCTGGGCAGTAATTTCGTCGTCGGAGCGACTTCTCACTGGGAATAAGTTGCTAAGGCGTATCCCCGGCCTTCAAGCAATCGATCCAGAGTCGGGAGATTTAGGTGCTCGATGCGCCCCGGTGTAAGGTCAAGGGTGGAAGACCGTAGGTCGCGATAGTTGCGAAGCGGATTGCGCCCTGAAGGATCGATTAGATCGTCCTTCCAGGTTTCCGCGGCGCGCTTAACCAAATAGGAACGTGCCGTATCGGATTGCAGGCTCTCGGCGATGACTCGTAACCTCCGTGCTTAGCACCTAGTGAAATTGAAAACCCTTATTATTTTGCATATATTTCGATTTCCTGCACTCCCAATAAGCCCTCGACGATTGAATGGACTGATGGGACGTGGAACCCGGTTACGGGATGCACACGGGTGTCGCGGGTTGCGATAGCTTCTATGTGTTCGCGCTGTACCGAGATTACGGACGCATCGCGCAGGATGTCGATCGCGCTTCGAGAGAGCGTCTGTGTTGGGTCTTTCGATGATCGCCGACGGACCAGGCTGCTTAAGCCGAATAATAGAAAACTACTGAATCAACTTTACACCAACATCGGATTTACTTCAGGATTGTGGGTTACAGAACTGTGCCAGCCCAACTTGACAAACCACCACCCATATAGCAACATATGTACTGATGAGCAGGAAAGCACTACGACATGCCCTCGACGATTGAATGGACTGATGAGACGTGGAACTCGGTTACGGGATGCACGCGGGTGTCGCCGCGGTGTGATAACTGCTATATGTTTGCGCTTTATCCCAGGTTGAAGGGGATGGGAGTGCGTGGGTATGAAGGTGGACCAGAGGAGATACAGTTGATGGTGGAGCGGTTGGATGCGCCTATGCGGTAGGCAAAGCCGAGGCGAGTATTTGTCAACAGCATGTCGGATGTTTTTCATCACGACGTGCCATTCGAGTTTGTAACACGAATGTTTGATGTGATGCGTGAAACGTCGGAAAGACGTGGGCACGTGTTTCAGGTGCTGACCAAACGTCCCGGACGTGCGGTCGGATGGTGGGAGCAGAATCGAGATCGATATGACGGTGAGTGGCCAGAGCGAATCTGGATCGGCACGTCGGTCGAGAGTCAGAAGTACGCACCGCGCATCACCGTGCTGGCACGTATTCCGGCAGCGGTTCGCTTCGTCTCCGCAGAGCCACTGCTCGAGAAAGTTGATTTGAGTAAGTGGCTCAAAGCGGGGGATCTGCAGCGGGTCATAACCGGAGGAGAGAGCGGCGTGAGGGCGAGAGATATGAAGCTGGATTGGGCACGTCAACTACGCGATCAGTGCCTCGCTGCCGATGTCCCATTCTTCCTCAAGCAACTCGGCGGCAGGCGCGGCAAGCGGTCGGGCGATGAGGCGGTGATCGATGGTGAGGTTTGGCTGCAGCTTCCGCCCTAAAACCACCCCCAAAATCACCCGTGCACTCGCTTGCAACTTGCTATAATCCGTTGCAACTGAGTTGCGTTTACTTATCGATCGATTTAAGATGGCGTGCGCGGGTACGTGCGCACACGTGAGACAGAACGACAGATACAGACAGACAGGTAGAGCAGGACATGACTACTACGACTATGACGAGTCAAGACCTCCAGTTGATGGGGCATTTGATGCGGCGTGCGGGCTTTGGGGCTACGCGGGAGGAGTTGGTGGCGTTGGCTACAGCTGGATATGATGCGACCGTGGAGCGGTTGCTGGATGCCGATAATCCGAGTGCGATGTCGCTGGACTTGATCCGGCGCTATCACCCGGACCATATGGGCATGATGGGCAATCTGGTCGGTTCGCACTGGATGTATCGCATGATTTCCACCGATGCGCCGTTGCGAGAGAAGACGGCGCTCTTCTGGCACGGCATCTTCGCTACCGGCTACTCGAAACTGGCGAATGGCAAGGTGCTGCACGACCAGATTCGGATGTTCTCACGGCACGGCATGGGCAGTTTCAAGACGTTGCTGCTCGAACTGTCGCGCGACCCGGCGATGATCGTGTGGCTCGACAATTGCGAAAACCACTTCGGCGCCATCAATGAGAACTACGGGCGTGAACTGCTCGAACTGTTCTCAATGGGCGTGGGCAACTACTCCGAGGACGACATCAAAGAGGCGTCACGGGCATTCACCGGCTGGACGATCGGGAATACCGAGTATATGACGCTCAAGTCGATGCGCGATTCGATCTGGCCCTACGGACGTCTTTCGTTCCACTTCGAGTACAACCCGGAGGATCATGACGACGGTGAGAAGGAGTTCCTGGGACGTCGTGGCAACTTCAATGGTGAGGACATAATCGACATCATCTGCGAGCAGCCAGCGACGGCACGCTTCATCGCCCGCCACATGTACAGCTTCTTCGTAGCCGACGAGCCGCCGGTGCCGGAGTGGCCCTACAAGCCGCCACGCGACCCCGAAGCGATAGAAGCGCTGGCAGAGGTCTACTTCGAGAGTGGATACGACATCAAGGCGATGCTTGAGGCACTCTTCAAGTCGGACTTCTTCAAGTCGGAAGACGTTTGGTACGAACGCGTCAAGAGCCCGGTCGAGCTTATGGCAGGCGTGCTGAAGCTGACGGGCGAGTTCTCACGTCCGCGAGAAGAGATGATACCGACGCACCAGCAGACGGTCTTCATGGGACAGCACCTGATGAATCCGCCGTCAGTAGAGGGCTGGCACTGGGGCACCGAGTGGATCGACTCCGGCGCACTGGTAGAACGTATCAACTTTGCATCGGAACGCCTCAGCAACCTCGACAGTCCGGGCGTCCAGGCGATGGTCGACAACGTGCTGGCCGACGACGACGGCGCCGATGCGGCCGATCTGGTCGATCGCGCGCTTGAGCAACTGTCGATGTCGCGTGTCGCCGACAAGACGCGGGAATCGCTGATCGAGTTTGTAGAGCGCAACGACGAGATGACGGGTGCGAATGGCGGTCAGGATGCGCGCCAAAGAGCGGCGTATGCACTTAAACTGGCAGCAGCAGCACCAGAGTTTCAACGCTCGTAACCACGAGAGTCGCAATCATGACTTTAACTGAAACGACAGTAAGCAGACAGCAACGCATCACGTATAACCGCACGATCGGAGTTACGGCGATGTTCGGCCGCGGCTTCTACTATCCGGTAGATATCGTGGGCGATAGCGACGGACGGCTGTATGTGCTGAACCGCTCCTCCGATGGCGACAAGCGCGGCGTGCGCATCACGGTGATGAATCTGGATGAAGACTACTTCGGCATCTTCGGCGAGTTCGGGGATGGCAACGGTCAATTCATCTGGCCCAACTCGATCGCCATCGACGACGGCAATCGGCTGTATATCACTGACGACTATCACACTCGCGTAACGGTGATGTCTACCGCTGGCGACTTCATTGCGAAGTGGGGCACTCACGGTTCGGATGAGGGACGTCTCGACGGACCGAACGGTGTGCTGGTCGATGCGGACGGCATGGTGCTGGTGGTAGACCATCGCAACCATCGCATCCAGCGCTTCACTCCGAGCGGCGATTTCGTCAGCACGTTCGGGAGCGAAGGTTCAGGTCCGGGACAGTTCAACATGCCCTGGGGCATCTCGATGGGAAGCGACGGCAATTTGCTGGTAGCCGACTGGGGCAATAACCGCATTCAACGCGTTACGCCCGATGGTGAGTTCGTCGCCGCATACGGCAGTCCGGGCGAAGGTGCGGGACAGCTCAATCGCCCGTCCAGCGCGTGTGAAGATGAGGATGGCTACATATACGTAGCCGATTGGGGCAACCACCGCATCCAAGTCTTAGATCCCGACGGCGAGTATGTGCAGTCGAATCGGGGGCAGGCCACGATATCGAAGTGGGCGCAGGCATTCCTCGACACGAATGTAGAGGAAGCCAATGCGAGAGCGAGGGCCGAGTTGGACCTCTCGCCCGATCTGTTTGAACGCGATGCGCACGAAGAGTCGTCGCACATAGAGAAGTATTTCTGGGGTCCGTCGTCGATTAAGCTGATTGACGAAGTTCTCTACGCGGTGGACACGGTTCGCCACCGAATTCAGGTATTCGATGTAGTCGCCCAATAGTAGGTATACGCGCGACGCATCAGGAGGAATAGCAATGTTGACCCAACGTGAGCCATCACTGGTAGTGATCCAGTTGAGCGGTGGAAACGATGCGATGAACACGGTAGTGCCGTACACCAACGGCATCTATCAAGATTCTCGAAGGGCGATCCGGCTCGAGGAGGACGAGGTTATCGACCTGAATGGTGCGCTCGGACTTCACCCCAGTCTGGGACCCGTCAAGAGCCTCTGGGACGAGGGCAAGGTGGCGATCGTGAACGGCATCGGCTATCCGAAGCCGAATCGCTCCCACTTCCGCTCGATGGATATCTGGCACACGGCAGAGCCGGTAGAGGTTGCACCTGACGGCTGGCTCGGACGGGCGATCCGAGAGCTTGACCCGGACCACAAGAACGTCGTGACCGGCGTCAACTTCGGGCGCGGACTGCCACGTGCGCTCCACTGCAAGGGCGTGCCGGTCGCATCGGTCGGCAATCTGGAGACGTATGGCCTGATGCCGGACATCGAGGATACGGCGACGCGTGATCTTGCGCTCGACATCTTCACCCGCATGTATGGCCCGGCTGAGGGACGTGACGCCATCATGGAGGCGATTGGCGATACTGGGATGAGCGCCTATCTAGGTGCTGACATCCTGCGCTCCGCGCCGGCGCGATACGCGTCCGGCATCGAGTATGGTGCCAGTGAGATCGGCCAGAGCTTGCGGGACATCGCACAGGTGATGTTTGCCGATGTTGGCACGCGGATTTTCTACACGCAGCATGGCAGTTACGACACTCACGCTGGCGAGCTGATCAACCATGCCAAGCTACTGGGCGAGCTTTCGACGGCGATAGGCGACTTCTTCGCCGACCTTAAAGAGCATGGACGTGAGCATGATGCGATCGTGATGGTCTTCAGCGAGTTTGGCCGTCGCATCGACGACAACGGCTCTGGCACTGATCACGGCTCTGGCGGCGTCGCATTCGTGATGGGTGCAGATGTAAAAGGCGGCCTTTACGGCGAATATCCCTCCCTCGAACCCCGCGACCAAGTCGAAGGCGACATGGCCTACAACAACGACTTCCGCGGCTTGTACGGCACGTTACTAGACGGCTGGATGGGCATCGACCCGACTCACGTCCTAGGCGGCAACTACGAGCAATTCGATATGATCCGGCGGTAAGGGCGCGCCCCTTCCCCATCGCCGCCCCTCGGTCCCTCACCCCTAGCCCCTCTCCCGATTTACATCGGGAGAGGGGAACTTCTCTTTACGTTCAATTCGTACTGTAACGTTATTGTTCCTGCATCGGCAACGCCATTGGCGTCATCATCAACAACTACGTCGTTCATCGCAGCATGAACATCATAATCGTTGCACCTGATGAGCAAGTACGTCCACTGTACGAATCATCATGCCCATAAGTTCCCATCTCCCGCAAGAATGCGGAAGAGGGGAACTTCTCGTTGCGTTCATTCGTACTGTGAACGTTATTGTTGTTGTGCCTGCATCGGCAAGGCCAGTGGCGGCATCAACAACTACGTCGTTCATCGCGGCATGAAGATCATCGTTGCACCTGATGAGCAAGTACGTCCACTATACGAATCATCATGCCCACAAGTTCCCCTCTCCCGCATTCTTGCGGGAAAGGGGAACTTCTCGTTGCGTTCATTTGTACTGTGAACTTCGTTGTTGTACCTGCATCGGCAAGGCCGATGGCGGCATCATCAACGTCGTTTATCGCAGCATGAACATCATCATCGTTGCATCTGATGAACAAGTACGTCCACTGTACGAATGACATGCCCACAAGTTCCCCTCTCCCGCATTCTTGCGGGAGAGGGGTCAGGGGTGAGGGTGCACGGGGATAAAGGGGCGGGGAAACGTGTGGAGAGTGAATGTGAACGTCGTGGTCTTTACCGCGCTACGCATGCCCATGGTTGCTCTTTGTTGCGCCCCTTACATCCGTCGCTTGTAGTACCTCCTGATGTAGAGGTAGATGAGTAGGGCGACTAGGAGTAGTAGTAGGAGCAGGGACCACCAGAAGGTTATTGAGAATACGGAGAGGGGGTTGTCTTCGGGATCTTGGACTTCGGGTGGTGTGGGTGTTGCTGTTGATGTGGGAGTGGGGGTTGGAGCTGGGGGTGTTGGGGTGTCGGTCGGAGTGGGTAGGGGAGTTGGTGTTCGGGTTGGTTCGGGTGTCGGAGTTGCGGTAGGGGTAGACGTGGGTGTAGGTGTCGGCGTGGGAGTTGGGATTGGGGTATTGGTTGGTGTGGCTGTAGGTATAGGTGTTGCGGTTGGTTCGGGTGTTGCTGTCGCGGTTGCTGTTGGCTAGGGAGTGTTAGTGGCGGTCGGCGTTGCTGTCGGTGTTTGTGTGGGCGTTGGCGTAGGAATTGGTGTATTAGTCGGTGTTTGAGTTGCTGTGGCCGTTGCGGTAGGCGTGGGGGTTGATGTTGCGGTCGCGGTAGGAGATGGTGTCGGCGTTGCGGTAGGCGTTGCAGTGGGAGACGGTGTGAACGTCGGCGTCGGAGTTGCCGTTGCGGTCGGCGCCGGTATCGGCGTCGCAGTCGGGGCCACAGTCGGTATCGGGGTTGGTGCCGGTGTCGGTGTCGGCGAGGGAGTGATAGTCGCGGTCGGTGTCGGCGTGATTGTTGGTGTTGGGGTGATGGTAGGCGTGCGTGTAGGTGTCGGCGTGACTTGAGGCGTCGGAGTTGGCGTGACGGTCGGCGTCGAGGTAGCGGTAGGCTCTGTTGTCGCAGTAGCGGTAGGTTCTTCTGTCGCAGTAGCTGTGGGTTCTCAGTAGCGGTTGGCGTTGGAGTGGCTGTATGAGTCGGCGTTGGTGTATTTGTTGGTGTGAGAGTAGCTGTGGCGGCTGGCGTATTTGTTGGTGTCGCGGTGGCGGTTGGTGTGGGCGCTTGGTATGTGGTCTGGGTTGAGCGGTCCCATTCCGTGTCGTCGCAGGGCGGGGTGCATGTCAAATCGGCGACGATTTGGAAGACTGCCGACTGTTCGGGATCGAACGGTCCCGAAGTGTCTAACTGATAGGAACGTGCGCTCTTGTCGCTGATGTCTATCATCTCGTCGTAATCGTCCGGAGGTTGCGGATGTTCCAGCTGTCCGACGGTGAACTTCAGGGTGAAGTGTTCCCATGTGAAACCGGGCACGTCGGGGATGTTTCCATCGCTTCCGCCGGTGATGGTCCAGGTTGCCAATCCGGCGTTGCTAACACTCAAATCGCTGATGCTGTAGTCTTCAACGGCGTCGAATCGAGTTTCGATCCATGTCTGTTCAGAGCCTTCGACGGACTGTATCTGCACCAGGTAGTGTTTCGTGAAGTCGAAGTTTGGGATCTCGAACTGGCACTTATCTTCGCTGTTGCATCCGGTAGCTTCGGCGACCAGTTCATGACGTTCATCGTCGGGAGTTTCGGTGAGGTCGGACTCTTGCGGTGGTGAGTCTCCGAATGCCCATCGCACGGCATATTTCTGGTCATAGACGAGGATTTGGGACCAATCCCAGCTCACGATTCCGGTGTTGGTAATTGCGGCATTGCGAGGCGGTGCGGCGGGGACCGTGACGCCCGGGTCGGTCTGACCGGAGTTGTAGATGGTGGAATCTTTGTAGATCTGCGTTCCGTCGGTGCTCAGATCGCCGTCGGCGCCCCAGCATATCGGTTTGCCGTTGGCGTCGATGCCGCAGTTGTGGTAGCGGGATATTGCGACGCTCTTGAAGTTGCTGTATTGATATCCGCTCGGGATATCGACCTGCCCAAAGTTGTTGGCGGCAGTCGGTTCTCCCCAGCAGTGCATGCGGCCTGGCATCCGGGTGCTGTCGGTGATGCCGCAGACGTGATAGTAAGAGGTCTGCACGTCGATGAATGGCACATCGGCGAGATGCGCGGGCACGGTGCTCTGCTTCACATTGTCCCATCCCCAGCAGCGCAGCTTTCCTTCGGTCTGATCGTTCTGTCCGTCTTGGATGGCGCAAGTGACGAAAACGTCGGTTCTGACGGTTGAGAAGGTGACGTTCACCAGCTCTGTTGGCACGGTTCCTTGTCCGTGGTTTGCGCTTGTGGGAATGTTTCCCCAGCAATATAGCTTTCCTTCGGTCTGAGTGTTCTGCCCGTCCAGGATTGCGCAGGTGTGGTAACCGCCGGGGGCGACGGCTGAGAAGGTGGCATTCTCCAACTCGGTGGGCAGTGTGCTTTGAGTGTGGGTGTTCCATCCCCAGCAAGACAATGTGCCTTCGGTCTGATCGTTCTGTGCGTCCTGTATTCCGCAGTTATGCAGGTACCCGGAAGCGGTGGATGAAAATGTGAGATTTGCTAAGTCGGCCGCTTTACCGTTATTGCTACCGTCGCCGGTCGCTGCTCCATAAGTGTTGGAGCCCCAGCACTTCACTTTTCCGTCGCTTAGCACGGCGCAGGTGTTGTTAGTGCCGGCGGAGAATGTTTTGATGTTGGCTATCTTGGGATAGAGATAAACGGTACCGTTTCCCCAGCACCTCACATCGTTGGTGTCGTCATCGTTGATCGTTTTCGCGCAGGTAGTATATCTTCCGCCGTCCATGGCATCGACTTCGGTGGCGAGATTGGGCAGTGGGTCTCGGTCTTCGTAGGCGACGGTGGCGCCTGACTTGTGCTGAATTGGATGATGGGTATCGGACTCTTCGCCCCAGCATCTCATTGCGCCCTCGGTCTGATTGTTCTGTCCATCGAGGATGCCGCAGGTCAAATCGTTGGATGAGAATAGATATGAGAAGGTTGCGTTTTGCAAATCTGTAGGCACTGTTTGCTGACCGCGGTCTGTAGCGTCTCCAGGGGTGCCCCAGCAGACGATTTTCTTGTCTGATTTGAGTGCGCACATGTGTGCGAGTCCGCCGCTGACGGCCCGGAACTGTCCGCTGGGAATGTTGGCGATGATGTGGTCGTCCTCTCCCTGTCCCCAGCACCTGATGGTGCCGGCATCGTCGCCGTCGTCCAAGATGCCGCAGGCGCGATTGCTGGAGAGTGCGATATCGATGAACTTGCTTGCCAATATCGTGTTCTTATCGTCGTCGTCCCAATGTACCGTGAGTTTTCCGACGCGATCTTCGAAGGTAGTGGTTCCCCAGCATCGGAATTTACCGGCGTCGGTGCCGACTTTTATCAATCCGCAGCTGCCTTGATTGCCCGCGTAGACATCAGCGAAGGCGGTCGATGTGTAGTCGGCACTGTCAGGACCGATCAGATCGGTGAAGTGCGCGGCCGTGACGCTGGTTGGGAATCCCCAGCACTTTGCGATTCCTTCAGTCTGGCTGTTTTGATTGTCGAGCAGTCCGCATATGAAACTGTTTCCGTCGCCCGCCAATTTTGAGAAGGTCAACGCCGCCCCATTGTCTCCGGTTGGGATCACCAGATCTCGCGTGCTGTGGTTTTCCCAGCATTTGATGGTGCTATTAGTGCACAGTCCGCAGGTGAATTGAAAGCTGGAAGC
Source organism: Dehalococcoidia bacterium (assembly GCA_965200065.1). Lineage (GTDB taxonomy): Bacteria > Chloroflexota > Dehalococcoidia > Lucifugimonadales > Lucifugimonadaceae > Bin127. The sequence continues at coordinate 438,330 of CBDATF010000001.1, forward strand.
GACATCCTTGTATCCGCTGACACGGATGGGAGAGCGTGAAGTGTCTCCGAAGCAGCGGATATTGTCGTCTTCGGTTATCGCGCAGTTGCGATTTTCGAAGATGGAGAGTTTAGTGAACTTGCGGTCATCGTCGTTTACCGGCGCTGACAGGGATTGGATGTTGCTGGCGAGCAAAAAGACCAGCCCCAATCCGACGATGATCGCGATTGCGGACGCCGCGCCTAACAGCTCAAGATTGCTGAGCTGCCGCCGCGAAGGGATAGAAATCAGTCGTCTCTACACCATCATCTTGCCGCCAGTGGCACTCTATAGCAGGCAATACCTCACATAAGTAGTAAATATTGCTTATGACGAAAAATCGTATAAGAGGGGGGATAAACATCTTGAATTCGTAGAAAGTCATGTTAATTATGACGATATACACTATATTGTCGTATTTTAGTTGAATATAGTGTATCAAAAGTGAATGTTTTTTTTGGCGCGAGGAATGGATGGGGCGTAGATATTCACTCTCGTCTGGCACAGGTCCCGCCGCACTTCCTCCTTGCCCTCACCCCTAGCCCCTCTCCCAATTGACATTGGGAGAGGGGAACTTCTCCACATGTTTTATAGCTGAAGGTGAATGGCGTTGTTGTTTACGTCGTAAGGGCAGATTTCAAACCTCCCCGCAGAAGAGGCGATCATGGGGAGGAGGACCGGTGAATGGTGGGCGATGGAGGACTCGAACCTCCGACCTCATGCGTGTGAAGCATGCGCTCTAACCAGCTGAGCTAACCGCCCGGTGAGGATGCGTCTAGGGTGCTTTGACTGACGCAGTTGGTTTTGAGTATCGTCGCGGTTGAGTGCGGTGGTGGTGGCGATGACAAGACTTGAACTTGTGACCTAGCGCTTATGAAGCGCTCGCTCTAACCAGCTGAGCTACATCGCCCCGTTTATGACGGTGTTCTCGACAACACTCGTGCGTCGTTATTCATAATGGTATCTTTGCGACTGCAAGCGGTCAAGAATTGCGTGCTATGTCTATACGCACATCATTGCCCGCGGGATCATTTCAGATACTTGCGTGTGAGTGCCTTGTAGCGAGGTGTGCTGCGGCGCCCTGAGGGTTTGAATTTGCCTCGCCAGTGAGAGGCGAAGGATGGGTTTTGTTTGCGGGCATAGCAAGAAGTTAGTGCGCCCGTTACTTAGCGATGTATTCGCCGCTTTTGCCGCCCCTTTTGTGGAGGAGTTTGAGTTCGGAGATGCGGATGCCGCGTTCGGCCGATTTGCACATGTCGTAGATGGTAATGGCGGCGATGGATACGGCGGTCATGGCTTCCATTTCGACGCCGGTTCGCCAGGTCGCTTTTGCGGTCGCTTCGACTCTCAGTCCGGTTTCTTTCTTCAATGCCGTGATGTTGACATCGATCTGTGATATCGGGATGTTGTGGCACATCGGGATCAGTTCGGAGGTGCGTTTCCCACCGGTGATGCCGGCTAATCTGGCGGTCGATATGACGTCGCCCTTGTCGATGTTGCCAGCGCGGACCAGCGCCAAGGTCTCTTCGGACATGAGTACATTGCAACCGGCAGTGGCTTCTCGCTCAGTCAGCTCCTTCTCGCCCACGTCGACCATTTGCGCTTCGCCCGACTCGTCGAGATGTGAGAGTTCCGGCCCTTTACCCTCGTCGTACAGGATCGAGGTAGGCGACATATTCAGCAGTTCGAAAGGTATGACTTCCGGTTGCGGGTCTTTCTGCTGGGGGCCGTATCCATAATCGATATCGAGATCGTCTTGGGGCAGAGCAGTAGTCTCGCGCACCATGGCATCGCACCGCTCGTTCTGGGGATGCCCGGAATGTCCTCGGACCCAGCTGAAGCCAACGTCGCGTCCTTCGACTAGATCGAGCAATCGGGCCCATAGGTCGGAGTTCAATGCTGGGTCGCCGCGTTTATTGCGTCGCCAATCGTTGCTGCGCCATCTTACGGCCCACCCTTTTGTGATGCCGTCAACCACGTATCGCGAATCGGTAACTACCTCGGTATGGTGATCGCTAGCGATGTTAATGGTGCTTTCAAGTCCGGCGATGACGCCCAGCAGTTCCATACGATTGTTCGTCGTATAGCGGTATCCCTGTGCGAGTTCCCATCGATTTCCGACGGCTTCGACGATGATGCCAAAGGCGCCCGGACCGGGATTTTCGATAGCTCCGCCGTCGGAGTAGATAAAGACATCGGATTTCAGCATTTCGATCATGGTTGTGATTTTACGTTGGGTTCTTGGTGCGCGTTGCTGGTTGTATCGTTACGGTGCGGCAACTGCGAGACTCTCTACGTATCCTTCGTCTTCCAGTAGTTTATCGTCTGATTGCTGCGCCGCTTCTTTTGCGATGCGGTCGCACATCGCCCACTCATCACTGCCTAGCTGTTGTTGGTTACCAGCCCCGCGTGCGGATCTGAACTGCACTTTTTTAAGCCGGTCGGAAGCGCGTAGAATGCGTTTGAACAGGTCGATGTTTTCGGCTTTTGTGCCGTCCTGCTTGATCCAGTGGTTCTTGCGCCATCGCTTGGCCCAGCCACGCGTCATTGCGCTTACAAGGTTTTCCGAATTGGATGTCACGACGACCCTGGTGTCGGGAGCTATCTTTTTGGCGGTGAGAAGTCCGACGAGAAAATCGAGTGATTCGGCGACGCTCATCAACTCCATGCGGTTGTTGGTTGTTTGCCGGTATCCAGCAGAGCGGATGCCTTTTTTGCCTTTGACTTCCATAATGGCACCCCAGCCGCCGGGTCCGGAGTCTGAGTCGGCAATGCCTTTGGTGAAGATACGTATCAGGCGTCCCTCTTTTACGTCTTCATCTTCGAGGTACCGCGATGTTGGATCTTCGGCGTTGCTCATGCGGCTCTGGGCGGCGCGTTTGGCCTTCTCAATCAACTCATCGGCGAGCGGCGAATCGATTATCGATACCACTTCCACTTCGTGCCTTTGCATCTGTCGGAGAATGGATCGCCAGAGGTCGCTGTTGTGCACCGGGTCGCCTTCGCGTCGCATCCACTTGTTGCGGCTCCATGTATCGAGCCATCCGCGATTGACCGCGTCGGCAGTCATTCGATCGGGCGTCTCGATGACTATCTGCAGACCATCACGTCGCAACATCTTGCGCGCCTCGTCCAGCGCGTCGATGCAGGCGGTCAAATTGGCACGCGAATAGTTTGTCGCCTGGAACTTGGCGGTTACCGTCTCGACGCGTCTTGGCATTTCGATTTCGATGTGGTACGCGCCGATGCCGGAGTTGCCGAGGGTGGTAGCGGCATATCGGATGCGGCAATCGCGCGCTGACTTCGGCTCATCGATGTCGTCGTCTTCATGCCGGCGTTGCCGTGCGGCACGACCGACTTCAGTTGCCAATCGCCACTCGACGCTGGCTTGACGGTCGATATGCTTCGCCAGCCTCTCAAAGAGATCGCTGTGAACAATGCTGTTGCCATCGTCTTGCACCCACTTGTTAGAGCGCAACTCCGCTAATTGTCCGGCATTGCCGAAAGTTTCTGCTACCCAGCTGGAGGGGGTAATGACTTCGACGGTCTGTCCGGTTTCCTTAAAAGCGTCGAATCCGACTACTGCGGCCATGAGGCAGCAGCGGATGAAGGTCGCATCGTCTTCCAACAGTCCGGCGATGGGGTCGAGTTGTCGGTCATCGGCCTTTACCATAGCGCTGTATGCGCCGAAGCCGCGGTGCATCTGCAGGTCTACACCGCAGTTGATTCGAACAGTTGGTTTCACTCGTAATTTTGTTGTCATCGCTGCTTTGAGTGGCGGTCTATATGTGAGTTTCGTGCTGGCTAGGATTATGCCTGCCTTCGCTTTACACATCGTAATACATGCATCGTAAAGCGATTTGTTTTCATGTCATCCGCCAAGTCGGAACATCTCGATCTTTTCTCGTCCGGCCCGTGCGGCGGTCAAATCGGTGTTGCCGGACCGCAGTTCGGAATATCGGTCGCGGCGGTTGCTCCACAATCGCGAGATGATATCCCGCAGTTCATCATCGTCCGCGCCGGCGCGCATGGGATCCTTAAGGTCGGTGCCGCCAGCGGCAAAGAGACAGGTCACCAGTCGCCCCTCAGTCGTCAACCGCGCACGAGTGCAATCGCCGCAGAAGGGCTGACTCACTGAGGTTATCACCCCGATTTCACCCTGGCCATCGCGATAGCGATATCGAGATGCCACCTCGCCGCGATAGTTCGGGTCTACCGGCTCCAGCGGATATTGGGAACTTATCGTCTCGATTATCTCGTGTCCGGACACGACTTGTGAGAGATTCCAGTCGTTGAGATTTCCGACATCCATGAATTCGATGAAACGGACGATGTCGCCAGTTCCGCGGAAGTGTGCGGCGGTGTCGATGATGGTGTGCTCGTTGATGCCGCGTTGGACGACGACGTTGATCTTGAGCGGCGCGAATCCGACGCTTCGGGCGGCATCGATGCCTTCGAGAACGCGTTCGGGGCCGTATGGTCGTCCGCTCATCTGCATGAAGACATCCTCATCAAGTGCGTCGAGGCTTACCGTAAGTCGATCTAATCCGGCGTCTTTCAGGTCCGAGGCGTAACGCGGCAGCAGGAAGCCGTTGGTGGTCATCGCCAGATCGGATATCCCATCAATGGATGCCAGTTGGGAGATGAGAGTCGTTACATCGGCTCTTACGAGTGGTTCGCCGCCGGTGATGCGGACTTTGCGGACGCCGAATTCGGTGAAGATGCGCGTTAGACGGACTATCTCTTCGAACGACAGTATCTGGTCCCGCTTCAGGAACTCGTAGCGTTCGCCGAAGATCTCGGCCGGCATACAGTAGGGGCAGCGGAAGTTGCATCGGTCTGTGACGGAGATGCGCAGGTCGCGCACGCCGCGTCCGAGCGTGTCTTCGATCTGCTTGTTTGTCGTCAGAGTCGTCACGTCTATATCTGCGAATGCCGGCGTTCGATGGTTTGGGATTGATGAGTTTGATTGATGTTTGGGGAATTGCGCCGATACGGTATCCCAATTGATTGAGATTATACCTTTTAACGTCTTGCAGTAAACGCCAGCGAGGGCATGATGGCGGTGATGGCGCGTCCGCGATGGCTCAATGCATCCTTTTCCGCCGCATTCATCTCGGCCGTGCTTCGCTTGTCGCCGATGGGCACGAATACGGGATCGTAGCCGAAGCCGTTGTTACCGCGCGGCGCGAAAGTGATGTGTCCTTCCACAACGCCTTCTGCGATCAGGTCTTGCTCCGGCATGTTGGGGCCGCAGACGACGACTACGCATTTGAATCGTGCGGTGCGCTTTGTCGTCGGCACTTGACGCAGGTTCTCGAGGAGCAGGTCAGTGCGTTGCGCGTCGGACAGTCCCTCTCCGCCGTATCTTGCGGAGTGGACTCCGGGTGCGCCGTTCAGCGCATCGACTTCAAGCCCTGAATCATCGGCAATAGCGATTTTCCCAAAATGCTGTGAGTAGTACTGTGCCTTGATGATGGCGTTTTCGCGGAATGTTTCGCCGTTTTCGATTGGTGCGGCTACCGGTTCGAAATCGTCAAGTCCCAGCAGGTTTGCATCTAGGCTCTGCAGCATCCGCTTGAATTCACGGATTTTGCCCGGATTCTGCGTTGCAATCAGGATGCAACTTTGCGATGTGCTAGACATGTCTTTACACTAATCGGAATGTCGGGAAGAAAATTGCCGCACTTAAGCATGAAATTGAATTGACGATTGGATTGAGAGTTGTTAACTTTACGTCTTGCAGTACGGAGTGATATTCTAATTTCGAGAGCGCAATTGAGCGATATCAATTCTTACAGAGGGAACGCCGTGCCACGGCTGGCGATAAGAGCCACATTGAGCAGCATAAAGACTGTCAAACCGATAGGACAAGACCGCATCTAGATGCATTCCTGGCTGACTCCCTCCAAATTCAAAGCGGTTGCTCTTTCAGGGCTTGCTATCGCGCTTGCTCTGTTCGTGGCCGCGTGTTCGCCGGAACATCCCCAATCGACTTTTGGCGGCGGCGGACCGGTAGCCCGCGATCAGGCGGACCTGTTCAACCTCATCTTCTGGATCGCCGTTGCCGTATTCATCGTTGTTGAAGGTGTCATCATCTACGCCGCGATCCGATACCGCCGGCGCGACGACACGATACCGAAGCAGGTTCACGGCAATACCAAGCTGGAGATCACGTGGACCGTCATTCCGTCAATCGTGATTGCCGTGATTGCGGTTCCCACGATCATCGGCATCTGGGAGCAGCAGCGCGGCGCACCGAGCGACATGGGTGAGGTGCTCGACGTTGAAGCTATCGGACATCGCTGGTGGTTTGAGTTCCGATATACAAATCAGGAAGTTGTCACGGCAAATGAGATGCACGTGCCGATCGGGCGACCGGTCAATGTGTTGTTGGCATCTCAAGACGTAATCCACAGTTTCTGGGTGCCCAAGCTGGCCGGTAAAGTTGACATGGTGCCGCTGAACGACAACCTGCTGTGGTTCATTGCCGATGAGCCGGGTATCTACGAAGGGCAGTGTGCCGAGTTTTGCGGCATCGCACATGCCCACATGCGTTTCCGGGTGATCGCACATACTGAGGAAGATTTCCAGAATTGGGTCGCCGGAATGCGGACGCCGCCGGTGGCGACTGAGCCGGGCAGTCCGGAAGCGGCGGGCGAGTTGCTGTTCGCAACGAACTGCAAGACTTGTCACACCAACGACTCGTGGCGCAAGGATGCCTATGCGCTTGAGATTCAGCAGCAGGATGCGCGTTGGGCAACTTGGCTGGACGATATCGAAAACTCACGCATCGTATCCGCGCCGAACCTGACGCATTACGGCGATCGGATCACATTGGCATCTGGCATCAAAGAGAATTCACGTGAAAACTTGGTCAAGTGGATAACCGACCCGGCATCCATCAAGATCGGCTCCTCGATGCAGGATCATGCGGCGGTGTATCAGGACAATGCCGACCGGACCATCAGTCTGACGTCGGAAGAGGTAGATAACATCGCCGATTACCTGCTGTCGCTAACTCCGGGCGATATTGAGCAGATTGTGCCTTCGAACATAACTGGCGGCACCCCGGAAGAGCGGGGCGAGCAGTTGTTCGTCTCGATCGGTTGCAATGCTTGCCACACCATCGATTCTGACACCGTCCTTGTCGGTCCGAGTCTGGTTGGGATCGCGGAACGTGCTGGCACTCGCACCAGTCTGTCGGCGGAAGATTACATGCGCGAGTCGATCAACGATCCGGGCGCCTATCTCGTTGAGGGCTTCACCAATGCGATGGTGGTGCCGAAACTGCCGCCTGATCAGGTGGAAGATTTGATTGCATACATCTCAACGCTCGAATAGGGAAGCGCGCAGAAGCATAGATTCACAAGTCAGATACACTGAAACATAATCGCAGTCTGAGCCATCCATCCAGCAAGCCCAGTTAAGCGACCTCACACAATGCACACTACACATCCAGGAATAAGCGGCGAGCCGATCTCACTCAAGTTCCCGCGCATCTTTCCTCGCCCAAAGAGCGACCGCGGGATATGGAGTTGGATTGCGACGGTTGACCACAAGCGCATCGGCACTCTATACGCCGTAACGTCGTTCTTCTGGTTCCTGGTCGGCGGCATCGAGGCGTTGCTGATGCGGTTGCAGCTTTCGCAGGCCGACAACACGCTGATCGATCCGGAGCTCTTCAACCAGCTCTTCACGATGCACGGGACGACGATGGTCTTCCTGGTCGTGATGCCTCTATCAGCGGCGTTCTTCAACTGGCTAGTGCCGTTGCAGATTGGCGCACGCGACGTCGCTTTCCCGCGCCTGAACGCCTTAAGCTACTGGATTTTCCTCCTTGGAAGCTTGTTGCTCAACTTTTCGTGGCTGGTAGGCGATGCGCCCAATGGCGGATGGTTCGGATACGCGCCTAACTCGTCAGTCGCGTTCAACCCCACTGACGGCATGACTTACTGGGTTATCGGATTGAACATCCTGGGTGTCGCGTCTATCGCAGCCGGGCTGAACTTCATCGTCACGATCCTGAACATGCGGGCACCGGGCATGTCGCTGACGAAGATGCCGGTATTCACCTGGATGACGTTCGTAACCTCCGTGCTTATCGTCTTGGCGCTGCCGATACTGACGGTTGCGCTGATCCAGCTGCAGGTCGACCGGCTCTACGGCACGCACTTCTACGACACTGCCGCCGGTGGCGACCCGGTGTTGTGGCAGCACGTATTCTGGCTGTTCGGACACCCTGAGGTGTACATCCTGATACTGCCGGCCATGGGCATCGTATCGGAGATACTGCCGGTATTCTCCCGCAAGCCGCTGTTCGGCTACTCGTTCCTGGTATTCGCGGGAGTGGCTATCGGCTTCATGGGCTGGTTCGTCTGGAGCCACCACATGTTTACGGTCGGACTGGGTCCGGCTGCCAACTCGGCGTTTGCGATTTCGACGATGGCGATTGCGATTCCTACTGGCATCAAGATATTTAACTGGATCGGCACGATGTGGGGCGGCTCGATCCGCTTCTCGACGGCGATGCTGTTCGCAATATCGTTCATCGCAATGTTCACTATCGGCGGACTGTCGGGCGTGATGCACGCGGCCGTGCCGTCTGACGCGCAGCAGCAGGACACGTACTTTGTCGTGGCACACTTCCACTACGTGCTGTTCGGCGGGGCGATTATGGCTATTTTTGGCGGCATCTACTTCTGGTGGCCGAAGGCTACTGGTTACCTTTTGAGCGAGAAGCTGGGAGTTGCGAACTGGTTGATCATGCTCATCGGCTTCAACCTGCAGTTTGCGCCGCAACATTGGCTCGGACTTGACGGGATGCCGCGCCGCGTCTTTACCTACGCCGAGAACATGGGTTGGGAGAACACCAACATGTATGCCTCGGCCGGCGGCTTCCTGATGGCGTTTGGCGTGTTGCTGTTCATCATCAACGTCTTTTACAGCGCCCGCAAGCGCGTACCGGCAGGTGACGACCCGTGGGATGGTCGAACTTTGGAGTGGTCAATCTCATCGCCGCCGCCGCACTACAACTTCGAGAAGATTCCGACCGTTGAGCATCGTGACGATTTCTGGTTCCGCAAGCACCCGGAGCTTATCGCTGAGTACTATCACGATGAGCATGACGGTAAGTTGACGGCACCTTCAGGCGCTCAGTTCGATGACGACGACGATTATGGATCCGACAGTCATCATGCGGAGGCGCACGCCGAATCGGAGCATGACGACGACGACAATGGACACGATATTCATCTTCCCGATATGTCGTACTATCCCTTTATCTTGGCGGCTGGAATAACCGTCGCGATGATTGGACTTATGACGATCATTCCGGTCATCGCTATCGGCGTAGTCATCCTGCTATGGGGACTTCTCGGTTGGTCGATGGAGCCGGTTAACGATCCGGCACCGGAAGGCGCGTCGCACTAGGCTGAGGCGTAGTGATACTGGACTATTACCTGAAACGGAAAGCTGACTGAATTGGCATCCGCATCTGCGACATACGAGATTAAGAGCGAATACGGCGAAGTAATCAACACTTCGACGGGATTGAGCAACAAGAAGCTGCTCATGTGGTCGTTCCTCGGATCCGACGTTATGTTCTTCGGATCGTTTATCGCCACCTATCTCGTCTACCGCAATCGTAGCCTGGTCGGACCGTATCCGTCCGATATTCTCGATATCCCGATTACGTCGGTATCGACGTTCGTGCTGCTGATGAGTTCGCTGGCGATGGTGCTGGCGCTGTCGTACGTGCAGCAGGGACGCCGGAATATGGGCACGTTCTGGATCTTCACCGTCGTCGTGCTCGGCGCGATATTCATGGGTTTCCAAGTATTTGAGTTCACGGTATTCGCACAAGAAGGATTAACGCCGCGCACTAACCTGTTCGGAACGACGTTCTTCATTCTTACCGGTCTGCACGGTGCGCACGTTACGATTGGCGTGTTCTGGCTGATATTCCTTGGTTACGGCAGCATGAAGGGCTCTCTGCGCTCTGACAACGCTATCGACCTTGAGCTGGCAGGGCTCTATTGGCACTTTGTGGACATCGTCTGGATCGTTATCTTCACTGTGATTTACCTCATCTCGGCCCGCGACGGGGTACCGCCCGGCGGCGTTCCGTGGGTGCATCACTGAGAAGCGACTGAGTAATGCTCGGATAGACCTGATATGTCGAATCTCTGGAACAAACTTCTATATCACGACGGCAAAGGCTGGTGGGATCTGCCGCGCACGCAGTGGCAGGATCCGAACCCCAAGATGGAAGGTCCCTTCGGCGACGGCATCATTCCGATCAAGAAGATCTACGACGTCATTACCGGTTCCAATCTGCACCACGGCACGCCGGCGTTTTATGTGGTTGTAGGAGTCGTCTTGAGCGTCATCACGCTGGTCGAGGTCTGGGCATTCAACATCACGCAGCTGGGGCCGTTGCTCATCCCGCTGATGCTGTTGCTTTCGCTCGGCAAGTTCGTGCTGGTCGTAGGCTTCTACATGCACCTGAAGTTCGACCGCAAGTATTACACCTGGATATTCGGGTCGTGCATGGTAATCGGCATCGGCATATTCGTCGCGTTGCTGATCCTTCTTCAATACGGTCATCAAGTACAGCAATAGCACGTCTCGGTCTCTTTGTATGGGGCCGCAGCACATCGACTTCCGTCAACGGAGGGTAAAGGTTCGACGCCTATGAACCCGTCTCCCGAAGTTGCCAACTCGATCGGCGATTTCTTCAGTGCCTGGTCTCTGGTCGGCTCGCAGTCCATCATCGTAGTTTTTCTGGCGACGGTGTATCTGATTGGAATGTTGCGCCTGCAGATTCGCTCGGGCTGGCAGGCGATACCGACGCGCAAGGTGATATTCGCAATTGGCGGTTACGCGGTGCTATTCTTCGCCGTTGCGGGGCCGCCGGAGTACTTTTCGGGCGACATGTTCTTCGCCCACATGACGCAGCACATTCTGATCGCAATGGTGGCGTCGGTACTGCTGCTTGCCGCCTCGCCGATGTCGGCATATCTATGGGCAATGCCGGAAACGGTGCGCATCGGAATCGCTCCCTCGCTGGCGGAAGATGGCTGGTTGCGACGCATCACGGCGAAGCTGACGGCGCCGCGGTTCGCACTGGTCGCGTTTGTGCTGACCCTCTGGGGCTGGCACATTCCAGAGATGTACGCGCTGGCGGTGCGGAACGACTGTGTGCACTTTGGCATGCATGTCTCGATGTTCACGACGGCGATACTGTTCTGGTGGCCCATCACCGGCCCGCCGCCCATCCGGTCGCAGCTGACGGACCCGCAGCGCATCATCTACCTCGTGCTGGTAGTAACCCCCACTGCAGTGCTGGCTGCCATCATCACCCTCTCCAACACTGTGATCTACACGCCCTATATCGACACCCCGCACCACTTCACGCTGACGCCTGCCGAAGACCAGCGCATCGGCGGCCTGCTAATGTGGATCCCCGGCAACATCGTCTACCTGACGACACTGACAACCCTCTTCCTGCGCTGGTTCTCCCGCGAAGACCGCAAAAACCGCCGATATCGCTTGACGCGGCAACAGCTGGAGGCGACGCGGCGGCGGATTAGGGAGTTGGAGGAGGATGAGTAATTTCACGCCTCTCCCCTCGGGGAGAGGATTCTAGGTGAAGGGACACCATTAGGCGATGGTGGGCGGTGGAGGATTCGAACCTCCGACTTCTTGCTTGTAAGGCAAGCGCTCTGGGCCTCTGAGCTAACCGCCCATCCCATATAAAGGATTTTACATCTTTACATAGCCGCGCGCCCGCGCCCCATGGGCACCCCTTGGCCCTCACCCCTAGCCCCTCTCCCGATGTAATGCGGGAGAGGGGTCAGGGGTGAGGGCACATGGGGCGGCCATGGCGCGGTGCAGCCGGTTAAAGACTGCGGCGTTGCATTTTGCCTTTCCTTCTCCTTTGAGGGCGATGGGCAGCTTAACGTGTATAATGTCTGCAACTTGCTACATCTGCCATCAAGCGATTGATTTGGAGGTTTAACATGAAACGTTTCCGCATGACTGCTTATCAAGCCTCCGATAAATCCCCCTAAATCGTAGTACAAACGTAGGATTAGCCGCGGCGGCACTGGCGATTTTTGCCCTGGTTGCCTTGCTAGGACTGTCGAATCTTGGTGAGGCGACGCAGGCGCAGTCGGTGCCGTCGGCGCCCACTCTGTTCCTTGACTTGTACGACGAGGGTCAGGGCGTGGTGTCCCCCTCGAAGATATCGGCGGTTTGGCTTCGGCCGGAGAACGACGGCGGCGCGGCCATCACCGGCTACCGGCTGGAGTACAAGGGCGGCTCCATTGCGTCGTGGACCCACTGGCCCGACTACAACTCGACTCCGAGCGGCAAGACGCACTGGACGGATATCACCGGTCTGAGCCCCAGCTACACTTATGAGGCGCGGGTGCGGGCCACAAACTCGGCTGGAGATGGCCCGTGGTCCGCCGTAAAGTCGGTGACCATACCGGGGGATCCGCCGCCGGTGCCGGGCAAGCCCACCTTGGAGGTCGATTACGATATTCATTCGCACCACGGGAAGATCCTCATGAGCTGGATCAGACCGTCGAACGCCGACGCGCTCTCCCATTTTGAGGTGCAATACAAGGGTGGCTCGACGACGTCGTGGACCGACTCGAGTGACGCGATCGAACAGAAGGGCGCACTGTGGGTGACGACGCTAACCGGACTGGACGACGGCACGGAGTACGAGCTTGGGGTGCGCGCTCTGAACATCGACGATGTCGCCGGCGAGTGGTCCGACGTCAAGACCGGAGAGACCCGGGCCGCGCTGCAAAAGCTCGTCGTGCGGACCAAAGCCGAGGAGAAGTCATCCGGGTTAGACACCGACCTGATTCCCTACTCCCGACACGTAAATCGCGGAAAAATCGAGGTGCGATGGCTTAATCGCAACTCCCCTCGGTTTTGTGTCACCTATGAGGTGCAGTACAAGTGCGGCTCGATTACTGACTGGAGAGACCAACCCGTCAGCATCTACGACCAGACGCAGGGAGAGGTGTGGATCACCGGCCTGCCCGACGGCACGTGGTACGACATCCGAGTGCGCCCCGTCACCTACGACTCCGCCCACTGCTAGGGAGGCGCGGAGGGACCATGGACTGACGTGAGGGCGCCGACTCCGCAGTACGACAAGCCCGACATTTGGTTCCGCATCAACGAGCGCGGCAAGCTCAAGGTACGATGGACGTTCCAGAGCTTCTGGCACTTCCAAGGCTTTCCCGATACCATCCATACTCTAGAAACTGTGTACGACATGCAGTACCGAAAGTCCGGAGAGACGTCGTGGAAAAACGCAGCGTCTCGGACTGGGCACAATCATGTGACGGTCTCCGGCCTGGACAACAGCACCACGTACGAGTTTCGGGCGAGGGGTCGCAACAGCACAAATGACTCGTCGGACGCAACTTACTGGCTGGGACCGTGGTCCGATGTGACGACGGCCACCACGCTCGGCCCACCCGGCACCATCGGCATGGGCGCCATCGGGCAGGGCGCGCAGGTGGTGGTGCAGTGGGAGCGGCCGGCGGTCAACGGGGCTTCAGTCAGCAGCTACGACGTGCAGTACCGGCAGAAGGGGGACGAATCCTGGAGTTCCGCCTCGCATGATCGGGTGATCTCCATGGGCGCAGCGCCAGCCTGCGGCGCCAACCTCGGGCGCTGCACGGTGATCTCGTCGTTGGATACTAGCGGCGCCACCTACGAGGCGCGTGTGCGCGCCGTGAACCCGGTCGGCGCCGGGGAATGGTCCGAGGTCGCGTCCGCGACAACACGCGCCGTGCCCGACAGCCCGGTGATCGAGTCGGTTGCCTCCGGCAACGCCCAGCTCACTGTGAGCTGGGACGTGCCCGCCGACCACGGCACCGCGATCAGCGACTACGACGTGCGCTACCGGGCCCTGCCGAACGGCGACTGGACCGACCACGCCGCCGACGCCAACGACACGAGTGACGGCACAACGCTTGACACTGCAACGACGCGGGAGATCACCGGATTGAACAGCGGCGCGATGTACGCAGTGCAGGTGCGTGCGCAGAACTCCGTCGGCGAGAGCAGCTGGTCCTTGGCTGTGACCGGCAACACTCCGGCTCAGGCCGGCGGCCAGGCTCAAGCTTTCAGCCAGTCTGAAGCCGACAACCCGCCCGCGAATGAACAGCCTGCTGCTTCGCCTGACCAGTCGGCAGCTGACCCACCGACGCTCATCGGGTTGTTCAACGATGCCGCCATCGCCAACGGCTCGACGGTCGCCCTTGACATGACGCAGTACTTCAGCGGCGATGACTTGGTTTACATGGTGGAGATCACGACTAAGAACCTGAGGACTGGTAAAGAGCGCACAGGCGCCTTGAACGAGATAGCCCGCAACAAGGTGAGGGGCGGATGGAACGACGATGTGACGGTAGCTGATACTCAGCGGCGGCAGCGCCAGCTCCCAAGACCTGACAATCACGATTACGGCTACAGGAACGGACGGCGTCAGTGCCAGCGATTCGTTCACGCTTTCACTGGTAGAAGAGACACCCGCGCCGGGACCAGATCCAGCCCCAGCGCCATTGCCAACACCTACGCCCGAGCCAACGGCAACGCCTACTCCGGAGCCGACGCCCGAGCCTACCGCAACACCAGAACCTACAGCAACGCCAACACCGGAGCCTACCGCTACACCGACGCCCGAGCCTACCGCAACGCCGACGCCAGAACCAACGGCGACTCCAACGCCTGAGCCGCAGGGACCTGCGCTGACGAATGAGTTCGATGATCTGACGATGTCGGACGACGAAACTGTAGACATCGACATGACGGCTCACTTCAGCGGTGAGGGTCTGTCCTACGAAGTCATGGTGACTACTACGAATTAGCGGACGGGGCAAGTGAAGACGGGCGCGCTGAATGAGATTGCGCGCAACAAAGTGTCTGGTGCGTGGAATGGGAGTGTGCTGACTCTTACGGCCGGACATGCCGTATCGCAGGAGCTGACGATTGAAGTCACTGCTAGCAATGGGGATGGGGAAGCTAGCGGGAGCTTTGTCTTTACGCTGGATAACTGATGGTGTGGGGGCGGCGCCCCTTTGTCCCCGTCGGGCCCTCACCGCTAGCCCCTCTCCCGCATTACTGCGGGAGAGGGGTCAGGGGTGAGGGCGCATGGGGTGGATAAAAGGGCGGGGAAACGTCTCTGTGAGAATGAACGTTCATTGTTGACGACGCGGATACCGCCACCCCATGGGCGCTCGCTTCGCATCTCTTGCGCCGGGCACGCCGGCGCGGGGTTAGCGGTCTCAACAGCCGGGTTGGCCGGGGTTGCCGCAGCAGATGCTGCCGGTTCTCATTTTGCGCCAGTTGTTGGCGATGACTAGGGATAGGACTTCTTGCCATGGAAGTCCGGTGCCGCGCAGATTGGTCAGGCTGATGGTAAAGCGGTCGCGAAGGCGGCGCGGCTCATGATCGCCGTGATGGTGTTGACCGTGCGATTCGTCGCACATGTTAAGCTTTCAAAGCCCTGCTCTTTACCATTGGCTCGAATGGGAGGAGAAGACGTTGTCTGGCAAGCGGTAGCTGATGGCCTCGTCGTCGAGCAGGGATGCGGCGAGAAGCGATGCGAAGTTCTCTGACCGGCGGGTTCTGGAGTTGATGCGAAGCATTAAGTTGTCGTATCGTCGCCGCCACTTCAGGTAACCCAATACTCCAAAGGTAGAGTATTTCGGGAAGTGAAGCGCATCTGCAACTTCATCGCCGATGAAGGACCTGGATGCTTGGTAGACCTTGTGTCTTATCCACTCGATTTCCTCCGGGTCGCTGATGCCTGCTGCCAGCGGTGCAGCATTGAGCAATGCGTTCGCGATGATGATGGAGTCGATCTCAGGCGTTGGTTCAATGACCGGCGCTACCTCGACCAGTTTGCCGGCTTCGGCCCAGTTTTTGAAGAGGATGTCTTCGGGAACGCCTAGCAACAGTCCGACATAACGCCAGATGTGGATGTATGCTTCCTTCTCATCTTGGGTCATTTTCATGCCCAATCGACTTGCGCCTTTCACCACGTCATACGAGAAGAATGCGGCACCGATGGCCATGTGTGCGGCGTGAAGCGGAGGCCCGTCGCCTTCGAAGTCCCAATCTGCCACGGGATCATACAGGTGGCTCCGCACTTGGGCGTGCACCAATCGGATGCGGGTAGTCAGTTTCCAGCCGTCGCCGTGCGGTTCAAGCCCGCTGGGAATGCAGACTTCGACCAACTGCAAGATGTTCTGCCTTAATCGGCGAATCGCATAGTCTGTCACTCGACCTGTAGTGACGAACGATTTTGCGATCAAGGTGGTAAAGCCCTTGATGATGGCACTCGCGCAGAACGAGATGATGATCATGTCGGCGTTCTGGAAGAATGCACGGCCTCCAAGGCTGACCACATCTTGGTCGTACCAGGGCGGATGTTCGCTGATACTCTCGAAAAAGATCTTCACCTCTTGGGGAGCGGATTTGAGCGTATCAGGGTCGCCATTCATACACCCGTTGAGAAGTTCGTGAACCTCATCAGGTCTGAGATGCGCCATTGACGCCACCGCGGCATCGGCCAGCGGGTCGGCGATATAGATATTTTTAGCGTACGTTTCAGTCAGCTCTCGATCTATCTTGAGCGCTGCCTCGTAGCCGGGTTGGTAAGCAGTTGGAACTTGTACCATTTTCAGTGTTTACTCTTGGAATTTGTGCCACGCATTAACGTCTGCTACCCCTTCTCCACCTAATTTTCCAGCATCCATTTTTGAGTGCCGTTGGGGAGTCTGGATACTGTAAATATACCAGATTTTCCGCGTATCTTAGTATCCTAGTTTACGCCAAAAAGGCTGACGATTAAGCTTTATCACCTCCATGCCCGTTCCAGCACCCGCTCGAACGCGTTTGCGAAGTCGTCCAGCTCAGCATAGGTATGAGCGGACGATACGTTTCCGGCACAGCGGTTGGACAATAGATAGCCTTCGTTCAACATGCCCATGAAAACCATATCCAGCATATCGCGATCGTTCGTTGCATAGGAACGATAGTCGCGCACGGTTTCGGCAGTGCACTGGATGGCGAAGAGCGATGCGGCGCCGGTGATGCCCATCGGGGCCTCCAGGTCGGATATGACCTGACGTAACCGTTCTCGCAGGTAGTCGCCCTTCTGCTCAAGGTCTTCGTAGACATCGTGAGTGAGATGTTTGAGGGTAGCAACGCCCGCGGCGGCAGTCATCGGATTGCCGTTGAAGGTGCCGGCGTGCGCCACCTGAGGTCCGTCGGGGGTGCTAGGGTCCCATAGCGACATGATGTCGTCTCGTCCGCCGAAAGCGCCGACCGGCAGTCCGCCGCCGATCACCTTGCCGAAACAGGTCAGATCGGGGGTGACGCCGTAGTATTCCTGCGCGCCGCCGCGTGATGCACGGAAGGCGATAACCTCGTCAAAGATGAGCAGGATTCCCAGTTCGGCTGTCAACCGTCGAATGCCCTCTAGGAAGTCAGGGTCGGCCGGCACCATGCCGCACTGACCGTTTATCGGTTCGACGATGACGGCTGCCAGATCGTCTGCGTTTGCGCGGATGATGCGCGCCGCAACTTGCAGATCGTTATAGGGCATGATGACGATTTCATCGGTCGATTTTGGCGACATTCCGCGGGTGGTCAAAAGTGGCGTCGGTGCTTCAGCATCGCCGGCCATAGCGACGTCGGGTGTCACGCTGATCTGGACCGCGTCGTGATTGCCGTGATATGCGCCTTCACATTTAGCGAGCAGGTTCTTGCCGGAAAAGGCGCGTGCCGCGCGGATGGCGTTCAGCGTTGCCTCAGTGCCAGAGTTGACGAATCGAATCTTGTCCAGCGAAGGTACCCGCTCGCACATCAACTCTCCCCACTCAACGACCAGTGGTGTAGGCGCGGGAAATGAGATGCCGCTCTCAAGCTGCTCTCGCAACGCGTCGATAACTGCAGGATGGCGATGCCCCAGAATGAGCGTCGTCATGTTGTTGATGAAATCGACCCGTTCATTGCCGTCAACGTCGGTTATACGCGACCCTTCGGCGCGCGAAATGTAGATCGGGAAGGGGGCCCAATAGATCGAGTTGCGCGTGTCGCCGCCTGGCAGATACCGCTTCGCCTGCTCATGCTTAGCGTTCGAACCGGAGTTGGATGCGACGTAGCGCGCACGTTCAGTTCGCAGCGATTCTGATATGTCTGACTTGGTCATGCGGGTATGTTAATCGCTATAGGTACACATTGCACGGCATCAATCCAACGATGATGCTGTCATTAAATACGACAGCAATGCGGGTACGGATCTCTCACATCACTGGCGGATGTGGATATACGCGGTTCCAGCTCTCTTTGCCGAAAGCAGGGTCTTGCGACATGTCGCCATACTGCGCCAAGCGGTCCTGCGATGCCGCCTCTATCGAAGTCATCACTTCCGTGAAGAGTTCCGCTTCAAGGCGATGTCTGATATCTGCGCATTGCGGATCGTCGAGCAGATCGACCTGTTCTTGCGGGTCGTTTTCGATGTCGAACAGCATCGCCTCGCCGGAGCGGTATCGATGCAGCTTGAATCTACCGTCGTAGTTCATCCAACCGTCGGTCAGCATTCCGAATATGCGTTCTCGACCACGTTCACCCGGCATTCCATCTCCCGGTAGCGGCACCGCGTCGTACCAAGCCGGCAACTCGTCGACCCCGGCCCACTTCAGCATCGTCGCCGTCACGTCGCGCAGCTCAACCAGATCGTCTACTACCTGACCGCCCGGCACGTCTGGTCCCATCGCCAGGAACGGGATGCGGATGGCGGCTTCGAAGAATGAAGCCTTGCCGATGAGGTTATGGTCGCCGAGATAGTCGCCATGATCGGATGCCAGCACGACGTAGGTGTTGTCCAACAGGCCTTGCTCTTCTAAGGCGTTGACGATTGCGCCGACTTCATAGTCGATCTGTTGCACGAGACCTGAGTAGTGCTTGCGTATCGTCATCTTGGTTGCGTCTGGGAACTCGGTATAGTCGACGCCGTTCCAGTCGCGCTTATTGCCGCTCACGTTCGTATCGCGCAGGTTCGGATGCTGTCCCGGCACTTCAGGCGCGGGCGTTGGCAGTTTCGATTCGTCGATGCCATCGAGGAACTGCTCGTTAGGATCGTAAGGGCAGTGCGGGCCGGGGAATCCGACCATCATGGCGAACGGTCCCTCGTTGCCGAAGCGTTCGATGAATTTCACCGCTTCCGCGCCGACGAATCGGTCCCATGAATGCTCCCATGGAATGTCGTGGATTATCGCGCCTTTGTTTTGGTGATATCCGTCCATCTCGTTGCCGTGCAATTTACGCAGACCGTGACGCTTCAGGTAGTGGTAGTAGTCGTCACGAACGTGTAGCCAGCGCTTATCTTCGCAGACGACGCGGTATTGGAAGCCGCGCTGCTCGTTCCATGGATAGAAGTGCATCTTGCCGATGCCGGCAGTGTAGTAGCCGGCTTCGTTCAGAATCTCCGGCCACGTCTGTAAGCCCGCTTCTCGCCAATCGGCGCGCAAGTTCTGGGTATTGTTCGTAACGCCGTTTCGGATGGCATTGGCGCCGGTCAGCAGCGCGGTGCGTGCCGGGACGCAGACTGGCGACTGTGAGAAGCCGTTGGCGTAGCGAATACCGGCACGTGCCATCGCGTCGATGTTGGGCGTGTTCAGCCAGTCTGCACCATAGCATCCGGCGAAGTCAGCCCGGAACTGATCTGGAAATAGGAAGATGATGTTAGGACGGTCGGCGTTGGTGCTCATGCGATGATTCCTTGAGTGTGGAGCGTATGTCTGAACATTATCGTCTCAATCGAGATCGGCAACAGTAGCGGTAAATGCGGGCAGTACTTTAGCCCAGTCGCCGACCACGCCGTAGCGTGCGTGTGAGAATATGTTCGCTTCCGCATCCTTGTCGATGGCCACGATGTTACGTGCGGAGGAGCACCCTGCCATGTGCTGACTTGCGCCTGAGATGCCGACGGTGATGTAGGTTGTGGGGCTGATGCTCTTGCCAGTCAAACCGACCTGGTGAGAGTGGTCTATCCATCCGGCGTCGCATGCGGCACGGGAGGCGCCGAGGGACGCGTCGAGCAGTCCGCAAAGTTCACGCAGCTGGTCGAACGGCGCCGGCCCGCCAAGTCCGCGTCCCCCAGATACTACGATGTCGGCACTTTCAAGCGGTACGCCTTCGCTCTCTTCCCGCACCGTCTCTACGAGAACTGGGACGGTGCTGGACAGGTCAACATTTGACATATCGATACGTTCAATGGTTGGCGACGCGGCGACGCTTTCGGCCGCTTCAAATGCGCCGGGACGCATCGAAACTATCTGCAGTCCGTCGGCGGCGAATTCGTATACCGCCATCGCATTGCCGCCATGGACCGGGCGCGTGACGGCGACACGTCCGGACGATGGATTGAGTGTCAGGTCGATGCAGTCGGCGGCTAATCCAGCGCCTAGCCGCGCGGCGAGACGTGCCGCGACGACGGCACCGCCATCGGTCTTTGCCAACAGCACAATGTCGGGAGATGTTTGAGCGACCGCGGCGGCTGCAAGAGCGGTAGTTAAGGCGTAGACGCCGCCGGTCGTATCCTCTACAGCATCGGGATGCTCCAGCAAGAGTGCAGAGCCAACGCCGATGCCGTCGAGCGTCGCTTCGTTGAACGTGGCATCGACTGGCAGGCAGAGGGTGATGTCGGATGGATTATCGGTAATCTGCTTCGCGGCATTGATCAGCTGTCGGCCGGTAGGGTGCAGACCTTCTGATGAAACTTCGCTGATGATCAGTAGGTTGGTGCTCATATCAGTTTTGCCTCCCGCAATCGCAATGCCAGCATCCGTCCTGAAGCGGCATCGTCTTCACCCTGGATAATCTCGACGCTGGAGTCGGAGACGGGCACGAATAGTCTAGTCATCTCGAGCGATGCATTCTGCGCCAGATCTTCCAGCCCGAGGTCCGCCAAGGTCATCGTTTCCGGTCGCTTGCGGGTCGCGGCCATGATGCCTCGCAAGTTGGCATACCTCGCCTCGCCAAGTTCGTTGGTGACGGTCATGACCGCTGGTCTCGGACACTGGATGCGCTGAAATCCACCTTCAGCGACACGTTCCACTTCGAACGTGTTGCCGTCTTGCCCTAACGCTAATGCCCGAACGAGATTTACGAGCGGCGCGTTCATCAATTCGCTGAGCATTATGGGCACGTGCGCCTGGTCCCAATCCGATGCTTGGCGTCCGGCCAGCACTAGGTCGGCGCCGCCGTCGCGTGCGATTGCGGCTGCCAACACCTTCGCAGTTCCCAGCGCGTCCAGCGATTGTGTCGCTTCATCGTCTACCAATACCAGCCGATCAGCACCGATAGCGAGGGTCTTCTTCATAACGTCGAGTGCAAAGCCGGTGCCGACTGAGAAGACGGTGATTTCGACGTCGGCGCCGTTGTCTCGCAACCTTAGCGCGGCTTCGATGGCGTTCATGTCGAACCCGTTGACGATGGGCGGCACTCCCGTTGGCGGAATGACACGCAACGAAGCTTCATCTACCTTGAATTGCGAGGGCGGGATATCGGTATCCGGCACCTGTTTCGCACATACAGCTATCTTCAATGTGGTTACCCGAGAGATTGGATTTGACGGAAATTAATCGTAACTATTCTAAACTTTGCCCATAGCAACGGACGGAAAGAACTCCAGTCCGATATTTGCCGTCAATTACTTCCTGTATGAAAACCAAACCGTCAGCAATTCCATCTGCTGGGGCCGCCCAATTCCTCGATTGGATAGTTGAGTTCGATCGCGTAGGTCAGCAAACGCAGGTCTATGAGCAGGGCGGATTGACGTACTACGTGAACGACTATTGGACGTCTTGGCAACGTCAGGGCAATCGGCTTCACGAGATAAGCTATCGTGCCTGCTTCAAGCCGCAACTTCCCGAGTTCTTAATCAATGCGCTCACTCGGCCTGGCGATGTCGTGTACGACCCGTTCATGGGGCGTGGCACGACGCCGCTTCAAGCTGCGCTGATGGGGCGTGTGCCATACGGAAATGATGTCAATCCGCTATCGGTGATGCTGACACGTCCGCGCCTTGCGCCGCCTACGCTCGAGGAAGTCCGTGACCGATTAGACGAAATCGATTTGGGCGGCACGTACGAGTTGGGTGATGATCTGCTGGTCTTCTATCATCCTGAAACGCTGTCGCAGATACTCGCGCTACGAGCATGGTTGCTGGAGCGTGCAAGCGAGGGTGAGCTTGATCGTGTTGACGATTGGATCCGGATGGTTGCGATAAATCGTCTGACCGGACACTCGCCGGGCTTCTTCTCGGTATATACGCTTCCGCCAAATCAGGCGACCAGTGTTCAGAACCAGCGCAAGATAAACGCAAAACGCCAGCAGGTGCCGCCATATCGAGATGTGCGTGCCATCATACTCCGCAAGTCGGGCAGCCTGCTCGCGCGGGAAACGGAGATGCCGGACGGGCCCTCGCTTCTCGGCTGTGCGCCGGCAAGCGACACGGCATATATAGATACCGACAGCGTGGACTTGATAATCACCTCGCCGCCGTTCTTGGATGTTGTGCATTATCAGTCTGACAACTGGTTGCGATGCTGGTTCGCGGGCATCGATCCCAGCACGGTCCCCATCTCGATTCATCGCACGCCGAAATTGTGGCAGGAGTTTGTGCGGGAGTCGTTCGTCGAGTTTGCGCGGATAGTTAAGTCTGGCGGATTTGTCGCGTTTGAAGTGGGAGAGGTCAGAAAGGGGCGGGTGCTGCTGGAGCGGTATGTTGCCGAGGCCGTGCGCGGGTTGCCCTTTGAACTTTGCGGAGTGATAGTGCACCAGCAGGAGTTCACCAAGACGTCCAACACCTGGGGCATCTCCAACAATCGACGTGGCACCAACACGAATCGCATCGTGTTGCTGGAGCGGATTTAACGGTTAGCGACTTCTGTTAACCGCCTTCCGCCACGTCGCGCCGTTCCCAGCCGGGTTTGAACATTCGGAGGAAGTTGGATTTGCCATATGGATGCTTGGCGGCTTCAGTTTCGTCCAACTCGACTCCGAAACCGGGAGTGTCGGGAATGCGAAGTTTGCCGTCTTGGACGCGTTCGAAGCCGTGTAGCACGTCGGATACCCATGGCTCAAGGAAGTCGTCGAAGCATTCCTGAATGTAGATGTTCGGTGTAACCGCGTCGATGTGCAACGCGATCATCGTCTTGAGCGGGCTTTCGGCATTGTGGGGTGCCAACTGCGCGTGATGGGCACGTGCCATACCTGCGATCTGCAAGGTGCGCCAGACGCCGCCGACTCCGAGCGGTTCGGGATTGATGATGTCGGTAACGTCGGCATTGAGAAATCGGGCAAAGTCGTGAAGCTCATGCATCCGTTCGCCCGCGATGACGCGCACAGGCACCCGTTTTGCGACTTCGATAAGCGCGTCCACATCGTTGGACAGCACTGGCGTCTCGAACCATGTGATGTCGTATTCGGCGAGCCAATTTCCGATCTCGATGGCGGCGCCGACGCTGAAACGGTCGTGCGCTTCGATCATGATCTCCACATCGTCGCCCACCGCATCGCGAACCGCTCCGATCAGTGCCTGTGTCTCTCGCGTTTCCGCTCTGCTCATGCTCAGATAAGCCGTGCCGAACGGGTCGAATTTGATGGCCGTGTAGCCACGTTCGACTACTTGCGAGGCGCGCTCTGCAAAACCCTCCGGTGTCCGTGGGCCGGAGTACCACCCATTGGCGTAGACCCTGATATCTTCCCGCACCTTGCCGCCCAGGAGTCGATGCACGGGTACACCTAACGATCGGCCGAGGATGTCCCAGCACGCCATCTCGATGCCGGACATCTCACGATTGATGTTCAAGAAGCCAGCAAGATACAGTTCATTCCAAACTGCGTGCAGGTCGCGCGGGTCGTGCCCGATAACGAGGTGCTTAACTTCCTCAACGGCGGCGACTGTCGGTTGAGTGCTCAATCCACCCGTCGCTTCGCCGATTCCGCGAATGCCCTCGTCAGTATCTACAACGACGTAGATCCAGTTCTTCCATGGATTACCAACTACTACGGTGCGGATGTCAGTTATCTTCATATGGGTTCACTCGGTGCTTAATGATCAAGGTCGCAACCATCGTGCAATGTTGCCGCTGTCAGAGCCTGAACATCGTCAAAGCTCCATCCCGGGGCGCGTTCGGTGAGGGTAAGTCCATCATCGCTGACCGATATTACTGCGATGTCGGTAACTATCTCGGTGACGCATCTCTGTGCGGTCAATGGGTAATCGCACACTTTGACAATCTTCGGTTCGTTGCGCTTTGTGGTGTGCTCCATGGCGACAATGACGCGTTTAGTGTTGGCGGCCAGGTCCATGCCGCCACCGATGCTACCGATGCCGCGAGATGGCAACATCCAGTTCGCCAGGTCTCCGCGCTCTGACACCTGCAACGCGCCGAGAACGGTGGCATCGATATGACCGCCGCGGATCATGGCGAAAGATTCGGCCGAATCGAAAAATGCCATCCCTGACGTCATCTTGGTGAACTGTCCGCTCGCGTCGATCAGGTCGGGGTCGCCTTCCTCCGGTGGAAGCAGCTCGCCATAACCCAGCACGCCGTTCTCGGCCTGATATCTCAGATGCACCCCATCCGGCACAAAGTCGGCACAGAGCGAGGGGATCCCGATGCCGAGGTTCACCACTGCGCCATCCGGCAACATCCGCGCCGCCCGTCGCGCAATATCCGCCCGGCTCAATCGTGGCGCCGGATCGGAGAAATCGATCGGGGTGTGGTTGGGATGGGTGGATGGCATAGATGTCTTGGGTGGTTGGATAGGTTTAGGTTATCGGTTCAGGTGTCATGTTAGACAGCTTCGTGCATTGGTGCGCGGATTACTTCCAAGTTTGGGATAGTGTCAAATCCTTTATCGTGAGTTGCTAAAGGATAGCCCAACATAATTGCAGTGGCCCCAATCCAAGCGTCTGCTGACTCTATATCCCGTCCGCTCTGTCGTTGTTCGGCCCAAAGTTTGGCATAAGCAGTGATCAAATCAGACGATGCCCAAATCATGTCGTATTGCGCCAGATGTTGATCAAGTTCCATCTGCTTGCGATTTCCCCAATTCCTATGTACCGCCCTGAACTGCAACTCCGCAAATGTCTGAAATGAGATGTAGGTTGTAGTTTTGCTCAAGATTTCTTGATAGAAACCAGCACATTCATGGCCGCCGAACAGGCATGACACAACATTTGTATCCAGCACTATTCCATGCAGATCCGGTGCGATCAATCTAACCACTCCAGACCGCTGGCGTCGTGCTTACCGACATCACGGCTCTCTCGAATAAAGCGGTTGAACTCCTCGACATCGAATGGTTCGCTGGCGGTGACCATCTTGTCAGGATCGAATCTCTTGGGGTTCGGGTTGTTCCGGATCTCGTCGAGTGGTTGCGGTTCAAACATTGAACGTGTCTCTTCGACTTCGTCGACTCTAACCGTGGTCCAATCCCCAGCCGCGTTGAATCGTCCGACGCCTCTGATTTTGACGTACTGCCTCGCCATTTCGTGCATCCGGTCATCGAGCGCCTTGTCAAACTTCAGAGAGGTATATCCGTCGCCATAGCGGTACAGCTGTGCAGTCCGGTTTTCCAAGTTGACCTCTTTCAGCCAGCCCTCGAGCAGTGCATCTACATCTTCGCCGGGTTCGCTGTCCACGGTAGAATTCCGTGCAATCTCGAAGCGCCTGGGTGCGCCGTCGTGTCCCATCCAAAGTTGGGTGCCGTCACTGAGTCGGTCAGGTATTTCATGCAGGGTCTCGGTCACAACGCTTGGCAAGTCTGTATTCGCGGTTCCGTCCCATGCGAGCAATGAGGCGAAAGCCTTGGCCTGACGTTCGTCAGGAGTCGATTGTGCTTCCGATATGTCTGGCTCAATCGCCAGTGTCGCCGAGCCTGGTTGCATGTCTACAAGACGCAAGCCAGTCAGGTCTCGTACGTCGTCGGGGATGCGATATTGACGTCCGATCGGCAAGCCCAGCTGATGTCGGATGAGGATTCCCATCGCGCTTTGCACTCCTTCCAGTACGGCGGCGATGTCGGTTAACGTTGCGCCGGGAGTTTCATCGCCCGGTTTGATGATGGTGAAAGTGAGTCTGCTCTGCTGCACCGTGCCTGCCCTCCCAACTCTGGTGGTCGCGCAAATCTGATGCTTTAATGTTATCCGCGATCCGGAGTTTCATACTCGTGCCGCAGTGTCGCCAACACTGCTATGATGTGAGGATCATCAGGTTGGCTAGGCTATGCAACTGGAAGTTTTAGCAAACTCGAATCAACCTCTGGGCGATCTCATGCGAGCGGAGATCGATAGAGCGGATGAGTTCTGCGCGGCTTCGGCGTTCCTCAATTCTGGCGGTCTCAATCATGTATTGCCGGGAATGCAACGCATTCTGGAAGCGGAAGGATCGGTGAGGGTGGTGCACAGTGCTGACTTTCGCATCTAGGATCCGCTAGCGATCAGCAGGCTCGTTGCGTTGAATCAACGGTACGTCCGGATGTCGTATCGCGTTCATCTCGGTTGGGACTTGACGCAGAGTCATCGTTTCCATCCCAAGCTCTACTACTGGACGACCGATTATCAGAGATACACCGCGGTTGTGGGCTCTTCAAATCTGACGCAGGGCGGGCTCTTTGACAATGTCGAGGTCAATAGCGTGTTGACAGGTGAGAAGGACGAATCGCCGATTGCTAAGTGCATCGACATCTTTGACAGCATCTTCGCACACCAAGACTTGGTTGAGCCGAACCAGCTGTTCGTCGAGAAGTATCGCGAGCTGTACTACCATGCTCAAAGTGGTCCGCTTCAAACCGAGTTGCCGGACGATTTAAGGGAGCTATATCGAGAACTTGAAGAGCTGGTTTGTCCTACACCGGTTGAACCTCCGGTCGATTGGCGTCCGCGCAATCAACTCGAGTTTGTGGTCAAGGCCTTGCAGAATCTAGAACCTGAACCGGCGGCAAGGGGCGAGTTGCGCGATGACGGTGATGACTTCGTACGTCTCAATCTGATCTATGAAGAGGTTGAGAGGTTGGCGCGTCACTGGAACGTCTCGTACAAGATGGATACTTTGGACAACAGCCTTAGGCGGGTTCTGAACAATGACATCCCAAAGGGCGGGCGCGAAGGGACCTACTTCATTCGGCAAAGCATCGGGTCGGGTAGGTATCGGTTGTCAGACGGCGGGAGAGCATTCATCAGGAGGATGGAACAGGAAGCGCTCGGGGAAGACTAGTTGTCAACTTGCCAGTTCATGCATCGACTTCACTCCTGTTGCATCTGTTTAATTTTGTCCGCTAGCTTGCTTAATGCCTCAGCATAGCCGCGTTTAATCCCGGCTTGGTATGCACAATATGGGCACTTGTGACGGCCGTCCCCTGACTGGTTTTTGAGAAGTCCGCGCATAAGCCCGTCCATGTTGCTTCGCGCATAAGAGTTTTCTCGCCCGGCGTGCGTGGGACAATCTGGCAGATCGGCTTCTGGCATCACAGATTTCCTTGATTTGCCAGCTCGACAAATCGCTCGAGGGACACAATTTGCACAAGATCGGCGTTAACCAAAAACTCCCGGAGTCTGCCAGAGAGGTAGAACTCTTTGAAGCGCCAACCGTTGCCGCCGAGGACGAGGTAAGCCTTGAAGAACTCTTCATTGCGGATCATCGCGTCCGCTAAAGAGATGACTTCAAAGGGTATTTTCTGTTCCGCAGTCCCTGATACCTGTTGCCACTTGAGAGAGATGAGATAGGGCCGTCCGGCACTGTCTATGGCGAAAGTATCGATATTGTGTCTTGAGACACCGAATCGCGTGCCGATATGTTTCTGGCGCGTGACTTGATAACCGCCCATATCCAGTGCCGGCAATACCATCTGCTCCATGACATGTCCGGTCTTTGTGTTCCGCGGAGACATCTCTTACCCTTCGTCCTCGTCCAGTAGCATGGAAGCGGAAGTAGAAGTCTCCACATGACGATTTTCGTCGCCAATAGGGGGCAAGTTTTTAAGGCGCCTTTTGCCGATATCGACGAATTCTTTCTCGACTTCGATGCCGATGAACTTTCGGCCCAGGTTCTGCGCCGGTACACCAGTGCTGGCGACGCCGGTAAAGGGGTCGAGAACGAGATCGCCAGGGGCAGTTGCGGCACGTAGGCAACGCTCTATCAATTTCACTGGTTTTTGTGTGGGATGCTTGCCGAACTTTTCTCACCGCGCCCTGGCGCGGTGTATTGCCAAACCGTCTTCATCTGCTTGCCGCCGTTTTCGGCTTTCATATCGTTGTAGTTGAAGACGTAGTTCGGGCGGTCGCCTTTCTTGGCTTTGGCGGCCCAGTAGATGAGTTCGGTAGAGTGAGTGAAAGTTCGACAACCGAGATTGGGCGGTGGATTCGGTTTCTCCCAGATGATGTCGTTTAGCAGACGAAAGCCGCTCTTGATGAGTGCCATGCCGGCGATAGGGTGGAAGTGAAGCGTGCCGCTGACCCAGATTGTGCCCGTCGGTTTCAGGACGCGGTGGCACTCGCGCATCCACTCTTCAGTGAACTCAAGGTCTTGCTCCCAACCTCGGCTCTTGTCCCAGTCGCCCTTGTCTACGCTGACCATCCTTCCGGCATGACACGTAATGCCACCGTTGGAGAGCAGATAGGGCGGATCGGTCCAGATGCAGTCGACGATGTTGTCCGGCAGCTTCGCAAGAATGTCGAGCGCTTGCGCGTGAAAGAGCCGCCAGCGATATTCAGACACGTCGTTCGAGACGTCTGAATAGAGCGTGTAGTTTGACAAGTCGTCTTGCAACATTCACCGATCTTTGATCAGATCAGCGAACCTGTCAAGACTTTGGTGTCACTCTAAAGCGGCGATCATATCGATTGCACCGTCGATGTCGGGCAGGACGCCACGCTGGGTCGACTCTTCAGAGTGGATGATAGTGCGGTCAGTGTCGATCACGAATAGCGACCGTATCGACATTCCGCGCTCTTCGCTGAAGACGCCGTATTTTCGGCTGACTGCGCCGTGCGGCCAGAAGTCGGAGAGGACGAGCGGCGCTTTGGGCACCTCGTGCAGTTCATAGTTTGCCGTCACCCATGCCAGTTGCACCGGCACTGAGTCGCAACTTACTTCCAGCAGTTCTGCGCCGGCTTCATCGGCGCGTTCTCGGATCCTTCCCAGGACCCCGAGCTGGTTCGTTCAACCGCCGGTGAAAGATGCCGGATGAAATGTCAGTACGACGCGCCGCCCGGATGCCAACACTTCGGACAGCTTGATGCGTTGCGAAGTGTGGGCCGTCAGCTCGAAATCGGGAGCCTTTTCACCTTTAGCGAGTATTGCCATTGCGTCTGAATCCAAAACCGTTTCATAGGGCTATCTTGCGACTTCATTGGCGAAATCGTCTATCCAATATATCCGATCGGCCCATGATTGTAGCTCCGTGGCAACGCCGGAACGGAAGACGGCCAGTTCGACTTCTTTGCCGGCATCGCTGACGTACTTAACCGCGTCCAGCAAGTCCGAGTCGCCAGAGGAGAGCGTCAACGTGTCGTAAGAATCGATCTGTATCAGTGCCAGTGATGCGATACCGACATCGACGCCTTTCTGCGATCGCCGCGTCAGAGTATGCGGATCAGGGTCATACCCTGAATTAGGACAATCGAGCGTAACGGTCGTACCGCACTCCCGACAGTAGGCATGGCTGGCGTCCGAATCTCTCAGGCTGTATAGCTTCGTGATGATTTTGGGACCGGTCGGCGGCGCGGACTGCAACCACGAGTGGAAGCGTTGCATGCCGTCATTGCGATCGGTTTCGGGTTGCAGGGCGTTCAGGTAGTAGGCACGCCAGAAGGGGCCGACCAACTCCTCCAGCTTGCGCCGCAAGAGCAGGTAGTCGAAGGTGTAGCCTGGTGATACCGACGACTGGGTGCTGAAGAGGTATGCGCCGTCAATCAGCCATAGACGTTTGACGTCATCAACGTAAGGTTCATACGGCGTCGTCCTCTCGGGGGAGCGACTCATTGTTCGGTTCATCATAGGTTCCTCGCAAATTGCTTAATTCAGGCATATACGACTAGTGATGCATCCCTTGAAGCATCTTTTCCTGCATCTATCTTGTGAGGTACGTTATCACACGTAGTGGGAATTGCAACAGTTCCGGTTGTTAGGGGATAAACTTACTTCACCTCACAAGTTTCAATCACGTGCCCAAAGGCAAGACTGCTATGCGTTACCAATCACCACACGGCATCAATGGACAATCATTTCGACCGGCAAGGATGGGTTCCAAGGGAGCCGTAGTTGCCAACCACACGCTCGCCGCGCAGGCCGGCATCCGCACGCTCCATCGCGGCGGCAACGCGGTAGACGCCGCCATCTCCGTCGCATTCGCCCTTGGAGTAGCCGAGCCGGCCGGCTCCAGCATCGGTGGCGACGGCTTTGTCATGACATACATGAGCACTAAGAATTCCATTGAAGTCGCTAACGGCACTGGCGCAGCGCCTGCAATGGCGACACCAGCGCGTTACGAAAATGGTATACCTTTGACGGGAATATTGGGAACTTCGGTACCGGGTATTCCCGATGCGCTGTTATCCACTCATGAACGGCATGGCATCTTACCGTTGAGTGTCTGCATAGAGCCGGCGCTGGAACTGTGCGAAGACGGCGTGCCGGTATCGCATCAGCAGGCCGCTTATACGATGCAGTATCCGTTGCTGCGTGATGCCCCGACATCTGGCGAAGTGTTCGCGCCGGATGGGGAATGGCTGAAGCCGGGCGAACTGCGACGCAATCTGAATCTGGCGAAAACCTACCGCACGATAGCAGAGCAGGGGCGGGATGCATTCTATGAGGGCGACATCGCCCGCGAGATCGGGCGCTTCAGCGAGGAGTGCGGCGGGTTGTTGCGATACGAAGATTTGAAGAACCATCGCGTCAAGTGGCAAGAACCCATATCGACGACGTATCGTGGGCGCACCGTATATGAAGCCCCGCCCAATTCATCGGGCCACGTGCTTCTGCAAGAGCTCAACCTGTTCGAGCATTTCGACGCGGTAGGGCTAGGTTATCTCACGGCTGAAGCGGTGCATGTGATGACGGAGTGCAAGAAGCTGGCGTTCACCGACCGCGAAGCATACATGGCCGATCCGGATTTTGTGGATGTGCCGATAGAGGGGATGCTCGACAAGGAGTATGCGGCCGAACGTGCAGCACTGATAGATTTCGAGCGGTCGTTATCGGAAGATGAAGCACGCGAAGGTGATCCATGGGCATACATGGACCGTGCGCCAGACAGCTCCAAGAAGTATCGCCGCAACGGGATGATACATAAGCCCGACGGTAGCCGCGTTCCGCACGACACCTTAGCCGCGGCTGGTGCTGCTGGATCCGACACCACCCACTTCTGTGTCGTCGACCGCTGGGGCAACGCGGTGGGCGAGTTGCAGAGCATCCAGACCGGATATGGCTCGTGTCTCATCGCGGGCAACACTGGTGTCTTGCTCAACAATCGCATGACCTACTGGCATCTCGACCCGGACCACATCGACTATCTGCGTCCGGGACAGCGCGTCCGGCACACGATGAACCCGGTCATGGTGACCAGTGGCCCGGTGGAAGACGGCGGCAAGCTGGAGTTGGTGTGCGGCACTCCCGGAGCTGACACTCAAGTGCAGACCAACTTCCAAGTCGTCTCCGGCGTCTTCGATCAGGGCTTGACAGTTGCCGAGGCGATAGAAGGCCCTCGCTGGACTCACTACCAAGGACGCACGTCATCGACCTACCCACACACTGAAGCGAATCATCTTGACATCGAAGATCGCGTCGACGACGGCGTAGTCGAAAGTCTGCGTGCCCGTGGACACGAAGTAAACGCCATCGCCCCCTTCGCCGGCGCCGGCAGCGAAGGCGCCATTCAGGTACATCAGGAATCTGGCACCATGTCAGCCGCCTCCGACCCGCGTAGGGATGGGGATTCGGCGGTTTGGTAGGGAGAGACGCACCTCGGGCCCTCACCCCTAATCCCTCTCCTGCTTTACTGCGGGAGAGGGAAACTTATGGCAGACGGAGAGACCCTATGATCGCGCCCAGCGTGCTAGTGCTTTGTTGGGAGAGGTTATCTCGCTGAAGTCGGTGTAGTAGCTGTCTTGCCAGCCGGTTTGCGGCAGTCCGGTGAAGATCATCAGGTTCAACGGATACTGCTCGCATTCAGTGACACGTCGAAAGTCGTCTCTGAACAGGAACGTCGGTTTGCCCAGCACGATCGCGGCTCCGAGTTCTACCATCACGCCCTCATCTGGCGGCGTGCCATTCAGGATGCCGAAAAAGCCGTCCGCATCCCGAACATCCTGCAAATCCGCCTGTCCAACCCGATAAGCCCATCCATCATCCTGCGACTCCTGATTATTACGCTCAAAAGGCTCCCAAACCTCCAACCCCAACGCCTCCAGAGCCTCCACAAACATCGGCAAAAGCAAAGTCCGCTGCTGCTCGACAAAGCCGTAAGGGTTGGCGAGGTAGATGGTCTTTTTTGGGGAGGGCATGGGATTTGGGGGTTGATGTTGGATCGTTATCGATGGAAAGGAAAGTTTACAATCGATTTTTCTCTCTGAGGGTTTGCAACGCTCTGCGAATCTGGTCGGGCGTGAACAACTGTTGATTGGGGTGCCAGGTGAGGACTGATTGAATGATCACATCATCGCCTGCAAATTGATTGTTACTGACAACCCAGCATATTTTTGCTAACAGCTCCAATTCCAGTGATGTTTCACATATATCTATAAGCTCTGATATTCGGTGCAAACGCCAAGATGCGTCCAAACGCAAGGATGCGAGTTGAAATTTAGCACGAGCCTCTTCATCAGCTCCTGGGATCAGCTCGACTGGCACGTCCAAATTCTCCCCGTCAACGTATCCAGATAAATAATATCCCATAAGTGGTTGCAAGATTCCTCTGATTTGAGGTGAGTAGGGCCCATGTAGCTCCTCCCAGAATATTATGTTCAGATGTAGAGATGCAAGAGCCCTGTCCAACAAGTACATAAGATTATGTACATCAAGAAGTGTGATTTCTGAGTTTGGATGTCTCTCCAAGTAACGATGAATGACACTGATCAACGCCGCTCCTTTTAGAGGCATTGGCGACCATGTATTTGACGGTTGGCTACTCGGCTTCAATACTACAATTTGAACGTCTTGTACATGCCCAAGTTTTCTCGCAATACTCCAATACCATCATCCCAAGCTATGCCGTCTAAATCGGTGCCGATAGGCGGGATGGCGATAGACGTTATTCTATGACGCTTAATCTCATCTACCAATGCATCAAGCCCCACCTTGATATCCTCTATTCGAGCTTTACTGCGCAAGTGTTGCTTAGTAGGGAAATTGATGGCCCAGCGAGGATTCGTCATCTTATCGGTCGGAAATACGAACATTCTTCCAAGACGTACTTCCTTACGTTCACAAGCTGCAACATATGCATCGAAGTTAGCCGGGAACTGATCCTTAAACAGACGAGCAAGACCGCGTCCCGTTACGTCAACACAGTTCACAGGATTAACTATCGCCTCAACATCCTCTTCGAAGATATCATTAGTTTTCAGATCGATATGGATCGTATCATATTGGTATCCGGGAGAATCTTGATAAGAATTGGACTGGTATAAGATCACACTATCATGATGGCGATCGTGATGGTACCAATCGGGCCGAATTTCAACGGATGGACGTTGATTAGTTGATTGAATGATTTGATTCACTTTATTTGCGACTGATCGAGAATATACACCAATCCAATTAACCAGGCGCCACGGAAACTTTGATTTTACCAAAAATTCAGCCTGCTTGTAATGCTTTGTCTGATCATCATATTTACTATTTAGATCAGCAGCTACAGCTTCCCATTTAATCTCATCTAAATTTTGAAGATTATGAAAATCACGGAATACATATGCTCCTGCATTCGATATTGTAAATGCCCAAGGGATACTATTGCCATTTGCAACCGCAGTCACTTTGAGAAAGTCTGCCTCGAGATGTATGATATCTTCTTGTCCGCCACGATACGGTGAATCGGTCTTACTATGGATTGCATGAAGCATTACTGATCTAGGACCAAAGTAGAAGGGTACGCAATCTGCAACTTTCAACTCAGGGTGGCTTTTCAGCCGTAATGTCTTTCGCCGCTCTTTGATGCGCTGATTACCGACTTCTATACTGAGTGGCTTGCGTTGCCCCCGCATCTCTGTATCAGACAATAGGTAGCCATCCGCGATGATGGATTCCAAGTTGTCAATGTGGGTGATGTGGTAGATCTTGGGATTGGCGGGGACCTTCATGTTGAGGCGGGGTTATTCTTCCGATTCAGTGAATCGATGGGATCAGGCTAGTATTGCGAACGGCTTAGCCAGTCTTGCTCTCGGAGCCGAATCAAAGCCTGGCGTATTTGGCAAGGGGAGAAGCGTTGTTTTCTTGGATCCCATCCATGGACTGATTGGATTATCTCCTCGTCAGTTGCGCACGGGTATTCGTCGGCAACCCAGCAGACAGTTGCAAGCAGCTCAAGGTCGAATGAAGACTCGAAGCCGTGAACCAACTGCGATACACGCTCAAAATGATGTTGGCGGTCTGGATGTTTTTGAATGTTTGACTGGGCTTTTTCAATCGCACCTGGCACCAACTCGATTTGCGCGTTCGGTTTGTCGCCGTCAATGTACCCCGATAGGTAGTGCCCAATCAGCGGCTGTAGAACGCGCCTGATTTTTGGCGAGTATGGGCCGTAGTGGCTCTTCTTGAATTGCAGGTTCAGAGGTTCCCCGGCCTTTTCTGCGAAGTACATCAACTTCTGTACTTCCAACAGCGTGATGAAAGGGTCGAGGTGTCCATCTAGGTAGCGGTTAATCAAGCTGATCACAACCGCCCCACTCGAGTCATCTTTGGCGGTGTGGAAACTGCGTTGGGCGACGTTTGTGAGGGCTTACTATTCGGGTCTAGCAGCACAATCTCAACGTCTTCAAGGTCAGCAAGTGCGGCTTCGGTCAGTTCGCGCACAAGTTCCCAATCGAGACCACCCAAGTCAGTTCCTAGAGGTGGGATGGCGATGGAGCGAATGTTGCGCTGTTCGATCTCTTCTGCCAACGCTACCAGTCCCTCGTCGATGAACTCGATACGGCTCTTGCCGCGCCAATGATCCTTAGTAGGGAAGTTGATGATCAAACGCGGATTCATCATCGTGCCGGTCTGGAAGACGAACATACGTCCCGGTCGCACCTCTTTGCGTTCGCAGGCGTCAGCGTAGGCGCTGAAGTTATCAGGAAATCGCTCCTTGAACTGGCGTGCCAGTCCGCGTCCTATTACGCCAACACAGTTGACGGTGTTGACCATTGCTTCAACATCCCCTTGGATTGCGAAGATGTCTCCTGTTTCAACCTTGATCACGGCATGGCTCTATAAAAACGGCACGGCTCCTACCAATAGTACCAACCTGGCACGACCACAACTGAGGGCTTATGGTTAGCTGACCGAATGATGTGTGTTACCTTATCGCGGATTTCGGACGAGTGAACACCGATACGGCCTATCAGATCCCAGGAAAAATTCATCTCGAACAGGAACTCAGCCTTTTTGGCATCGCGTTTTGATCGCCATTGAGTTGCCCGAACTGCATCCCAATCGATGCGTTCAAGCTGGGAAAGATTGGCGTAGTCCTCGAAGTAGCCTGAACCGGCGTTTGAGGTTGTGAATGCCCAGCGACGATGATGTCGGTCTTCTCTCTGGACAACAGTGTGAAGGTCAGCCTGAAGGTGAACAATCGGTCCCTGACCGCCTCGATAGAACAGCTTCGGATGCTCTCCCATGTGAATCACGTACAGCATGACGGATCGGGGACAGAAGTAGAAAGGCACACAATCTCCCACGCGCAGCAGTTCGGGATGGCTGGTCAAAGAGTGATTAAGCCGCCGCTCTTTGATCTCTGGTATGCCTATAGATGTCCCGGAAGCATCGCGTTTAACCATTTCGGCATCGCACCATAAGTGGCCGTCCGAGACGATGGAAGCCAGCCGATCGATATGAACGATGTGGTAAATCTTCGGGTTGTAGGAGGCGATCATTCGGGAGGTTCGATTACAAAGCGCGCGCCGACGTGGCGGAGCATGTCGTAAGTGTCCTGTTGGACATCGCTTAAGTCGTGGTCGCTATCATCTCTTCTGCCGGCAGCGCCTTCGCCGCCTTGCGTACGTCAAGTTTACACATTGCGGGAGGCGTGCTCCCCCATCACCAATCCTCCCCGCCCCATAGTTGCATGGTGATGTTGGCGGCTATTATTACGGTTAGTCCGAGGGTGAGGAGGAGCCAGTTTACGCCGCCGGCTAGGCCGAGGATGGCGAGGATGATGAGGGCGAAGCCGGGTTGGAGGTAGCCGAGGGCGTTTACGGCCGGGCGCAGTCCGGAGCCGTTGGCAAGCGTCCACAGCGAGGTGCCGAGTAGCACCGTTATGCCGAGGAGAAGCATCAGGAGCAGTCGGTCCCACTGTGGCAGTCCTGATGGTGCGCCGGCGACGATGAAGAGGGGCGCCGTGATGCCTTGTGCCAGCGCCAGCGTCAGCATCGATCCGCACCACACCATTCCGGCGTTGCTGCCCAGCTCTTCCCAATACCACTCTATCGCCAGCACTTCGCCCAGTCGTAGCGCCGATACTACGAGTCCGCCGCACACGATCATGCCGATGCCGAACGCTACGCCGATGCCGAAGCGCACCCAGTCGGAGCCGGTTTCGATGGTAGAGCCGCCGGCCCACATCACGAGTAGCACGCCGATGGCGGAGACGATTAGACCGAGCGCTTGACGTCGGTTTATCCAGTTGCTGTTGAGCAGCGCCAGTATCACGACGTTTGCGGCGGGCGCCATTGCCGTCATCGCCGTTGGCACCGATATGTCGACAAATCGATATGCCAGAGTGAAGAGCGCCACATCCCAAGTGGTCAGCATGGCGAGCCCCAGTAACTTCCAGTCCGAGCGGAAAACTCGCACCATGACTCGGATGCCTTTGCGCGACAGCACCGATGGGTAAAGCACTGCCACGAGTATCAGCACGCCGCCCAGGAACGCTACCCGCATCAGCCCGGTCAGCAAGAATGGAGTCTCCGAGCCGTGCGCAAATTTGTTGATCGACGGGACGGTAGCGTAAATCAGAGTAGCCAGAATCAGCAACCCCGCCGCCACCACCGGCGTCCGAGCGATCCGTGCAATGTCAGTAATCCACACTCGGTTTTTCAATGATTGAGACCTCACCCCTCTCCCAAATGACGATGCGAGAGGAGGATGCGTTCGTTCTTTCCTATCATCACTACTCTATCCGTCAGCTGCAGATTCCCCTATCCCGCAGGTGTGAGGAGAGGGTGACGGGGTGGCACTTTTTACGCCTTTCCTCGGGGGAGAGGATTCTAGATGAGGGAGATTCTGCGAAAGTGAACGTCTTTGTCTCTTGACGGTGCGCCCCTCGTCCCGGCCTGGCCTCACCCTTAACCCTTCTCCCGCTTTACTGCGGGAGAGGGGAACTTCTGATGGTGTTCATTGTTGCAGTGAACTTCGTACTCTTCATGGCGCCCTTGCACCTGGGGCTTTTCGTTGGAAGTCGTTACAATAGGGCTCATAAACGAAAAGGTTCCTCCCCGATGACAAGAGCCCAAGGGGCTCTCTCCGTAAGCGGAGTAGTCGGGGAGGTCGTTTTGTGTGTTTTGGGGCGGATATCCGTGGTTGTCAACCTTGGATACCATTAAGGGTTTACCAAGGCAAATCGTTCAAAGATATATCTTCGTTCGCGTTCGACTTGGATTGGCTATTGTGTTGCAGGATCAACCAGATGAGACTGAAGAGCCGATAGTACAGATAATCGATGTGCTTACCGTTTGATAGCCTTTCTTGATCCGTCTCCGAGTGACGAATACCTAGCTGGTTGCCGATGCGAGTAAGTTCCTTTGCTTCCCACTCGAGGGCTTCTCTGAACTTAGGAAAGTCGTTCCCAGCAGTAGCATCGAGTAATTTCTTAATTTGAACCTTCTTGTTAGCCCCATCACCGAAGGTCTTAAGTCGCTCCCACGCATCCCAGAGGGCGTCTAGCGCCTCCGAACGCGTATCATGACAGAGATCGAGAAACTTGCGTTGCGCGACAGTCAAAAGACGATTGAGTTCCTCATCTCCAGTGTCAAAGTCCGACTTGACCGATATACCTTGAAACTCCGTAGGCACAATCCTCTCGATGTGACCATCTTCGTTGAGCAGGTAGGCAATTCCGTTGCGTCGGAAAATCGTCTCTATACTATTCCGAAAGTTCTCTCTTTTGATTGTTCTATCTTTATCGAACACGAGGTGTGAATGACTGCGGAATCCGTGATAGCCTGTTATTCTCGGTTGGCCAACATTCTGCCAGCAGAATTCGATCAAGTCCAAGATATCCAATGTTGAAGGCTGATCGTTCGGGTGGTATATGATGTTCGGAATTGATCCCTGCTTTGCTAAGCCTGGAATTTCGGCGAGCATAGCACCCTCGAAACTATACTCGTCCGTCCCGCAGACATACGTGCCATCGGGGCCGATGGCTGGGTAGTTCTCTCCGAAAGAGCCATTATTGATGCAAGTCTGAATCTTGGCGAGAATACCTCTCCAAGCATTGTGAGGTATTTCTTCGGACTCTCGAGCCGGGGCTCCGCGTTCTCTTTCACTAAAGTAGTTCATCGTATCTCTGGTCTAGCGTACTGGATTGTCGATATCGGGTAGGAAGGACGGACCTGCTTTGAAGCAGCATCGATACGCAACAGAGGGCTCAATCGATCCTCTTAGTTCCAACTTGATGGCCTCGTCAGGATATAGCCGTCTGACTTGGTCACCTGGTGCGGCAACTGACTGCCTCTGAACGTGTCACGGCCGATGGTGAATGATGCCGTCGCCGCTTTGCGAAGACCGGCTGAGTGCCGTTTTGGCGGGAAGGCGACGACGATCCGTTTCTCTGGGTAGCGTTTGCGAACTGCATTTACTGGACCAACCAAGTCGCCGTCTACTGACACGATGATGGCAGTATCGAATGCGTTGTCCTGAGCGTCGCTGAGCATCTCTACCGCGATGTTGACATCGGTCATTTTCTCTTCGGCAGCGTCTGGTACGTGGGCGGTAGCGCCCGTAATGGATGTGTAGATCCGGTAGAGTATCGAGAGCCTCCAAATACATTGTTTGTCGCCGTGCCTTATCCGGATCAGTTTTCACGGGAATGATCCTTGCAGTGAAATATCTCACAGATGCTAACGTTTGCTCGGAGCGTAGCAGGTTCTCGGACAGAAGGCGAAGATCAAGCCAGTAGTAGCGTTGCCAGCCCTTATCCCGAAGTCCGTGGTACAGATTGAACCCATCTACGTAGACCATCACCCGTTGTGAATGCCCATTCATGTAGTGGTTCCTGCCAAGCACAGAATCGGATCGTCGCCCGGCGTAAAACGCTTGACAAAGCTTAAGTTCATATGAAACACTAAGGTTATTCCCCCAGAGATAGCATCTCTGGGCCGACGTCCTCCTGTGGGAGGGCGTCTCTTTTTGTTGCGCCTTTTGGCATTGTGAACCCCCGGATCCTTGCCATCAAGCATCTCTTGCAATCGAATCGCCCTTACGCTATCTAACGCGCCGCTCATCCGGAATGGGCGTCTCATACTTACGACGGTCAAGACGAACCAACGCGTTCCCTTAGGGCTGAAATCCAGATTTCCTGATTCGTCCAGGAAGATGTAAATGCGTTCGTTCATGGTTTAGCGTTTCCTATGTGCTACGTTCATCCTGGTCGATTATCAAAGTTAATTCTCGCCGTTGGGCAACGGGAGAATATCTAGGATGAGTTCCGATAAATCATCTCTTACTTGAGTATAAAATGGGAACATCATAGTTTCAAGTATAATAGCTATATCAATGAGTCGAATTCACACGTGCGAATCATATCGGAAAGAACGATCAGGGAGTTTTGGAAGAAGAATCCACGATCCGAGCAGACTTTACGTGCCTGGTGCCGAGAGGCGAGGAGCGCGGACTGGGCTACTCCCACAGATGTCAGGGCGCGTTACCCCAAGGCGAGCATCGTGGCGGATAACCGCGTGATGTTCAAAATGACTCGCAACCGGTATCGATTGGTCGTATGGATCAACTACGAACGGAGAACGGTTTACATCAAGTGGTTGGGCACTCGTGATGACTACAACGATATCGACGTCACAACGGTGGGACTATGAATACGATAAGACCAATTCGCTCAGATGAAGACCTTGATGCCGCGCTGAAGCGGATTGAGAAGATCTTTGACGCGGCACCTGACACCCCAGAGGGTGCTGAGCTCGATGCCCTGTTCGCTTTGGTAGAACGCTATGAGGAGAAGCACGATCCCATCGGGCTGCCCGATCCTATTGAGGCGATCAAGTTCCGGATGGATCAGCAGAATCTCACTCAACGCGACCTTATCCCTTTCATCGGCAGCCGCTCGAAAGTGTCAGAAGTGCTTTCTGGCAAGCGCGATATCACGATGTCGATGGCGCGGGCGCTCCACAAGCATCTCGGAATTCCTGCCGACGTGCTCTTGCAGGAGCCGGGACTTGTGCTGTCGGACGAGTTATCTGACATCGAGTTTTCCAGATTCCCGTTAAGGGCGATGGTGAACGCAGGTTGGATACCCAAGGTGCCACACCTGAAAGACAAGGCCGAAGAACTGGTCACGCATCTGATGGAGCTAGCCGGCGGTCCAGAGGGCGGTCGAAAGTTTGCTACTGCGCCGATGTACCGCAAGAACGATAGTCGACGTATCAACGCCAAAACCGACGACTTCGCGCTTCGCGCTTGGTGCTGGCAGGTATTGGCACAGGCTAACGAAATGCAGACGAGCGTAGAGTACCAACACGGCACAATCAACGATCAGCTGCTCCGTGAAGTGGCACAGTTCAGTGTGTTTGAAGACGGCCCGATACGCGCGAGGGATTTCCTGGCTAAGTATGGGATCGGACTAGAGTATGTTAAGCACTTGCCAAAGACTCACCTTGATGGTGCGGCACTGCAAGGTTCAGACGGACGCCCGGTGATCGGTCTTACCTTGCGCTACGACCGGATAGACAACTTCTGGTTTACGTTGCTACACGAGCTTAGCCATGTCGCGCGCCATATGTACAAAGACAGTGATGAGAAGGTGGGCTTTATCGACGATCACACGTTGCGCAACGTTACCACCAACAGTGTCGACACCAAAGAGGAGGAAGCGGACGATCTGGCCCAGGACTCTCTGATACCCGTTGCTATCTGGAATGACGGTGTCATCTTGAATAGCCCCCGACCGACGTCCGTATTGCAGATGGCAGTGAACGCGCAAGTCCATCCCGCAATCGTCGCCGGCCGCATACGCCACGAACTAGAGAACTACCGCCTACTCTCCCAGTTCGTCGGGACTGGCGAGGTGCGGAAGCAGTTTGAAACAAGAATAGATTAGGAGGCAATTATGCCCGGGAAAAGAAATGCTAGATCGTCAAGACGGATCCCTAAAAACGTACGAGGGTACACGTTACGAAGTGATCACAATCGCATCGAATATGTGGGGATTACGAACGATCCTAGAAGGCGATCTGCTGAACACAAATCGGATGGTAAACCCGGTTCCATGCGAGTCGAGACTTTTCGAATGTCTAGAGAATCTGCCAGGAAATGGGAAGCAACTAGGAAAGCGGACTACCGACGTCGACATAGTGGGAAGAATCCACCGCAAAACCGAAGATAGAGCGATGGCTGGTTTAAACGAGAACGCAATGGTGAACTATTGCTCATCAACGCGTTGCTCTCGGAGGGATGGGCTATGGCGTAGGTGTTGCTTGGAATCGGGGCTACCTGGTGGAGCTGGGGGGATTCGAACCCCCGACCTCATCATTGCGAACGATGCGCTCTCCCAACTGAGCTACAGCCCCGGTGTGGTGTCCTTCAAGTGTTAATCCTATAACGCAGGGGGCAAAAAGCGGAAGAGAATGAGGTAGATGAGGCGTTGCCCAGGGGATGTTGATGGGCGGCGACGTGGCGTGAGGTGAAGTTGGGTTACTGGTCGTCGTCAGATTCGGCGTCCTCGGATGGGGATGCTTCGGCGGTGGCGGTGCTTTCTTCGGCGATGGCGGTGAAGGTGGCTTCTACTTCTTCGGCTACGGCGGTTATGGTGGCGCGGGCAGCTTCGGTCACGGCCGTCGCAGTGGCGAAGGCGTCCTCGCCGGTGATGGCGTCGTACATCTCGATGTCGAAGATTAGCGTGGCGTTGGCCGGGATGCGTGGCGGGGAGCCGGCTTCACCGTAGCCCTGATCTGGCGGGATGCGGATGCGGCGTCGCTCTCCGACCTTCATGTCCAACAGCGATTGCCGCCAGCCGGGTATCACGTAGGCGAGAAAGAAGCGTGCTTCACGCTCGCTGCCGTAGGTGGTGCTGAAGACGCAGCCGTCTTCGAGCCAACCGGTGTAGTTCGCCGATATCCGCCAATCGACACCCGGGTTCGGCCCGTCGCCTTCCTGCAGGATGACGTAGTCGACGCCGTCGGCGCCCGGGCGGTAGTCGCCTTCTGACACTTCCGAGAATGGAGGCGCATCGGGTGGGTAGACATCGTTGAGGCAGGTGCGTTCCGACAAGGTAGGTTCGACGAACGGTATGACCAGATCGTCGTCGCCGGGATTAGCGCCGCCGCCACGGCATCCGACCATCGCCAAAGATGCCACAATCCCTGACGCAACGATGATTGCGGCCAGGCTAGAGTGCGGAGTTGTAGGCGCCCGTAGATGGATGCTTGCATACTCTAACGCTACATTAAGCACATGGGGCGTTTCGCCGTGCTGATGCTCACCACGCGTCGATCGGTGCCCGTATCAACCGGAGTGGTTGTTGACGATGTCCATGAAGCTGGCCGCGCCTTCGTTGATCCACTCCGGAGTGTTCGTGAAGAGCAGCTGCACGCCTAAGTCGAGGAAGCGCTCGGCGTTCGGCTTGCCGCAGATGGAGCCGGCAGTGCGTCCGGATGCCACGATGCGACGATAGGCGTCATCCATCGTTTCGCGCACGTCGGGATGGTCGACGTTGCCTTTGTGTCCCAT
This sequence comes from Dehalococcoidia bacterium, assembly GCA_965200065.1. Classification (GTDB taxonomy): domain Bacteria; phylum Chloroflexota; class Dehalococcoidia; order Lucifugimonadales; family Lucifugimonadaceae; genus Bin127. The sequence continues at coordinate 481,562 of CBDATF010000001.1, forward strand.
CGAAGCGGCTAAGTCGCCCGGCGCCACGAAGAAGACGTCGATATGGTCGACTTCCAGTATCTCGTCGAGGTTGTCGTAGGCGATGATGTCTTCGAGCAGGATGATGAGCAGCGAGTGGTCGTCGGCGACGTCCATGAAGTTTGCGACGCCGAGTCCCTGTCGGCTGGTGTAGCTGCCGCGCTTGCCGATGGGCGGGAACTTGCCGCCGTCTACTACGTTCTGCGCTTCGGCCGCGTTGTTCACGTGCGGCACCACGATGCCCTGTGCACCCCGATCCAGTGTGCGATAGATGAGCCCCTGATTGTTGTCGTTAACGCGGCATACGGAGGTCAATCCCCATATGTCGCAGGCACGGGTCAGGTTGCCCAGTTCAGAGGCGTCGACCCAGCCGTGCTCGCCCTCGAGCCAGATGCCGTCGAAGCCGTATGCCGTCGCGATGGGCCCGAAAGCGTCGATATCGTCGGGGTGCGTCATGCCACCGACGATCGTAGCTATCTCGCCCGCGGCCAGTTTGTCTTTGATGCGATTAGGTCGGATCTCCATATCAGGTATCGCCTTTCATACGAAATTGCTGGTGCAACGAACGCGGAACATCCGGCCGATGCAACTTGCGATTTTAATGTCAATCCGACGCGCGCGGGGATGCAACTTGGCAGAACTGCTCCGAGTATGTCTGACGGCTATCCACATCGGCATGTTGCATGGCATAAACTACTACACCGAACCGCGTAGCATCAGGTTGCGCCTAAACCAGAGGAATACGAAATGCTTGAGAGATTCAAGGTTCCAGAAGCCGACCGCGTCTATGTGATGCCGGAAAAGATGCATCGCGTCACGAAAGACATCTTCCTCAAGATCGGAATGGACGATCAGGGGGCGCAGGACTCGACCGATGTGCTGCTAGGGAACGATCTGCGTGGGAATGAATCGCACGGTGTGTCGAACGGCTTGCGGGGATATGTACGGCAATACGCGTCGGGCGCGCTCAATCCCCAGACGGCGTGGCGAGTGGTACGTGAGACGAGCACGACGGCAAATATCGATGCGAACGGTGCCATCGGCATCCACATCGGTCCGACGGCGATGCAGATGGCTATCGATAAGGCGCAGGAGCACGGCGTCGGAGTAGTGACGGTCTACAACACTGGCCACCTCGCCGGATGCAGCCACTACGTTCTGCAGGCGGTAAAAGCGGGCATGATCGGACATACGATGACGGCAGGCGGCGCGGGCATCACGATACCGACTTGGGGATCGCGTCCATTCCTTGGCACCAATCCCATCGCGTACGGTGCACCAGCACGCACAATGCCGCCCTTCATGCTGGACATCGCCACTACCCAAGTAGCCGCCAACAAGATCTGGTTGCTACGTCGCACCGGTGCTAGCGTGTTGCCGGGATGGATAACCGATGACAACTACGAACCGATGCTGGAGGAGTCGGCTGCACCGGGCCCTGAATCGCGTGGCAAATACGGCATGTTGCCCATCGGCGGCACGCGTGAGAACGGCTCCCACAAAGGCTTCGGACTCGGCTTGATGAACGAGATAATGTGCAACGAGCTGACAGGCCTCGGTCCCGGCCCGTTGAATCCCCATCAGGGCGGACACTTCTTCGTCGCCTACGACATCGAAGCATTCACCGACCGCGAGAAGTTCCTTGACGATATGGATGAACTGCTGAAGTCAGTCGCAGAACATCCCCCTGGCAAAGACCACGACCGCGTAGTCTACCCCGGCCTGCTCGAAGCCGAAGCCGAAGAAAAACGCGCCAAAACCGGCATCCCCTATCACACCGAAGTAATCGACTGGTTCGAAAGCCACTGCGCCGAAGTAGGCGTAGACTGCGATCTGAGGTAGGTAGGCGGTAGCCGCGGCTTTTAGCAGGGGAGAGGATTCTGGCTGTCCTTTCCCGCGCCCCATGGCCGCCCCGTTGCCCTCACCCCTGACCCCTCTCCCGCCTTACATCGGGAGAGGGGAATTTGTAGTTGCGCTTTCTACTTACGATGCAAGGCGTTGCTTGTGCACGTGCAACGGCAGACACACTCAAGTTGTATGTGGCGACATCGCCGCAGTTGAACTTGAATGCCCGGACTTCGGCCCATGCTGGGCCAGGAGGTCCGAAGCGATCTATGCAGTGTCGCAGGACGATGTGGTCATTGAGATGTGGATTTTGGCATGCAGTTGCTTGTAATGGGGTGTAGATTATCGTACCTGGGTTTACCCCTTCCAAACCGCTCAATTACAGATATCATCATGTCTATCATGCCTAGTTCTCCGATCAAGTTTGTCTTTATGCCGCCGCAGGATGAGTTGACGCGGTGGTTTGCTATGCGGCTTGCCGATTCGATGCCGGAATATGAGGTTGTCTCGCCGGTGGATGATGGTGAGGCGGCGCGGGAGATTGTTGATGCGGACTCGGCTTTTGGGTGGGTGTCGCCGGAGATGTTGCCGAGTGCAGATCGGTTGCGGTGGTTGCAGAATCCGGATGCGGGGCCGTTCTATGGGTATTACTACGATGCGCTGATTGAGCATCCGTGTGTGATATCGAATCCACGCGGCATCTACTTCGATCACATCAGTCACCACATCATGATGTTTGTGCTGGCATTGTCCCGCGGCTTGCCCTGGTATGTCGACGCTCAACGCGCCGGAGAGTGGGATAAGCAAGCGCGCAAGTCGGAGTATGTGAACTTGGGCGATGCGACGGCTCTGATCAATGGTGTCGGAGGTATCGGTGCCGAGACGGCCCGGCTCTGCGCGGCTTTCGGTATGCGCGTGATCGGCATCGAGACGCGCGTCGAGCGCGATATGGGCAGTGCAGAGGTCTACCCGCCGGAGGAGCTCGATCGCTGGTTGCCTCATGCCGATTTCGTGATATCGACAGTGCCGCACACCCCAGAGACGGAGGGCATGTTCAACGCGGCCCGATTTGCGATGATGAAACCGACGGCTTACTTCATCAACGTTGGGCGCGGGATGGTTTGCCGGATCGATGATCTTGCCGATGCTATCGAGGACGGAATAATCGCCGGGTGCGGACTGGATGTGTATGAAATCGAGCCGTTGCCGCCGGAGCACAAGTTGTGGAGATTGCCCAATGTGCTGATGACGCCGCATATCGCGGTCAGAGATGCCGGCGATATTCCAGAGCGACGCTTCCAGATTATCCTTGAGAATGCGCGCCGGTTCGCTAGAGGCGAGGAGTTGATCAATGTCGTCGATAAGGCGCGTTGGTACTAGCCCATCCCCAATCTGCCCCTTTGACAGACTGATCGAATGATGCAACGATTCAAAGTCAGGTAGGTGGTATCATGATTGCGCGCTGGCAATGGCTGGTTTGAATAGAAAGAAGATTCGGAAAGCAGGAAAAATTCACTATGGCTTATGGAGTTGCGGTACTCGGCACTGGCAGGATCGGCGGCAGTTACATCGATGTCGTCAAGAACACGCCCGGCGCGGACATCAAGGTCGTTGCCGAGTCGAGACCGGACGCGGCGGCGGCATCGCGCGATCGACACCCGGAGGTCGACTTTGTAGACGACTACAAGGCCGCGCTGGAACGCGATGATGTCGATGTCGTCATCGGCACCTTGCCGCACTGGTTGCACTACCAGGCTGCGCTGGATGCGGTTGCGGCGGGCAAGCACGTCTACATGGAGAAGCCGACGGCGGTGTGGGCGTCGCAGTCGGAAGAGATGCTAGATGCGGCACGTGAGAATGGCGTCAAACTGATGACGGCACACACGCAACGTTACTATCCGGCAGTGCGCGCCATGAAAGATGTCGTCGATAGCGGGGACCTCGGCTCTGTCCTCATGACTTACGATGTGTGGCACAAGCCATACGGTCCTTACAACCGTCCGCCTTGGATGCTGGATCGCGACCTTGGCGGCGGCATGGGGCAGATGGATGGGACGCATCAGATCGATCGCCTGCTCTGGATAATCGGTTACGATGTTGCCACAGTTTCGGCGCAGCAGGGGCAGTTCACTTATCCCAGCTCAGAGCATCCTGAAATCAAGTGCGACGATACCGGGATGTACTTCATCCGTTGGAAGAGCGGCATCGTTGCGACGGTGAGCCGCATCGCCTGGGAACGCGGTGCCACAGAATACGGCGGCGATTGGTTCTTCACCAATGGAATGGCGCGCTTCCGTCTGCCCTATGGCGGTGGTGAGGATCCGGCATTGTTCATCGCCGACACTGGAAACGGCACTTGGCGCAAAGAGGGCGTGCCGCAACGCGACAGTCTCTTGGACGAGTTCACCGAGTTCATCGAATCTTTGCAACGCGGTGATGATGACACCCCCATTCCGCAGGTTCATGGTTTGAACGTGCTCAAAGTGTTGGAAGCGACCGAAGAGTCGGCACGCACCGGCCGTGAAGTAGTCCTTGATTTGGAGTAGAGAGATGCAACCATCAGAACTTAAGGCGACATTGAAGGCTGGCAAGCCGGTATTCGGTTTCATGATCTTCGCAATCGAGGGATTGCGATGGGCGCGCATGTATGCCGGCTCTACGCTCGACTACATCATCATCGACTGGGAGCATGCTTCACGTGACCGCCAAAGGGTCTCGGAACTCGTAACCAGCGTGCAGAGCGCCGGAATCACCTGTATCGTGCGGACTCCTAATACGGACGATACCAACGTCGCGATCGCTCTCGATGCCGGTGCGGACGGCGTCTTGGTGCCATACTGCGAGACGATTGAAGAGGTGCGGGCCTGTGCCAACAAAGTGCGACTTCACCCCCTCAAGGGCGAGTACTTCGAGCGGGCATGTCTCACCGGAGAGCTTCCGAGCGAGAAGACGCGGGAGTATCTGCACGGACGTCATAAAGACCACATCTTCATCATGGGCGTCGAATCGGAGCCGGCATACAACCGTCTCGACGAGTTGCTTGAGAGTGCCGAGATAGATGGCATCTTCGTCGGCCCGAACGATCTCACAACATCGCTGGGGATACCGGACGAGGTAGAGAACCCGAAGTACCTGGACGTGCTCAAGGACATCATCGAGACTGGCGAGCGTCACGGTGTGCCGACGATGGTGCATCAGCAGACGATGTCCGCATCCACGACGGCGATTGAGCTGGGCGCCCGGTTTGTGCTCCACTCGAGCGACGTGGGCATCCTGCTGCGCGGCGTCCAAGACGAGTTTGCCGAACTGCGCGAACGTGCGTCTGCCAAGTTCGGTGAGATTGAAGCGCGCGCGGCCGAGGACACGCTGGAAACTATCTGATCGCACCACCTATTAGGTGTTGTTAGATTTAGATATAGCGTCGCCGATTACGCGGTGACGCTGACATAACTTCGCGAATTCGGATATCCACATGCCAATCTCTGAGACGACCCCAGCAATCGACCCGTATCGGCTACCGACTTCGGTGGTGCCGCGCGCCTACGGAATCCAACTCACTCCAGACCTCGACTCGGAGACGTTCGATGGTGAAGTGGTGATCTCGTTAGAGATAAGCGAGGCGACCTCACAGATACTGCTCAATGCAAAGGAGATTGAGGTTGAGAGTGCACGCCTGGTTGCGGCGGATGGTGCCGAATACGCGGTGGATGGATTTACGTACGACGAGGAGCTGGAGCGGGTAACGCTGCAGCTGGATGGCGAGGCATCGCCGGGCGAATATGAACTGTCGATAGTGTTCAGCGGCATCCTGAACCGCAAACTGGCCGGCTTATACATCTCGACGTTTGATGACGAAAACGGCGTAGAGCGGAAGATAGCCACGACGCAGTTTGAGAGCACGGACGCGCGCCGTGCCTTCCCATGTTTCGACGAGCCGGAAATGAAGGCCACTTTCGATGTCAAGCTGACGATGCCGGCCGACCTGTTCGTCGCTTCAAACGGACCGATCATTGCGGACGAGACCTCCGAAGATGGCTCGATGCGTACCGTCAGTTTCGGCACTACCATCCCGATGTCTACCTATCTGGTGGCATTCATCGTCGGACCTTTTGAGGCATCCGAGGCAGTAGATGTTGATGGCGTGCCGCTACGCATCATCCACCCGATCGGCAAGGGACATCTGACGTCGTATGCCCTCGAGTCGGGTGCTTTTGCGTTGCGATACTTTAACGAGTATTACGACATTCCCTATCCGGGCGAGAAGCTTGACCTGGTAGCCGTGCCCGACTTCGCTTTTGGCGCCATGGAGAACTTGGGCTGTGTAACGTTCCGCGAGGTGATTCTGCTGGTCGACACTGAACGTGCCACTCAGCCGGAGTTGCTCCGCATTGCCGATGTGATCGCGCATGAGTTGGCGCATATGTGGTTCGGCGATCTGGTGACGATGCGCTGGTGGAACGGGATCTGGCTCAACGAAGCATTTGCCACCTTCATGGCGGCTTTATGCACCGATGCATTCAACCCCGATTGGCGACGCTGGGACCAGTTCAGCCTCGAACGCTCGGCCGCTTTCGATGTCGATTCACTGCAAAAGACGCGTCCTATCGAGTATGAAGTGAACTCCCCGGCCGACGCTGACGGAATGTTCGATCTGCTGACGTACGAAAAGGGTGGTTCCGTCTTGCGGATGCTGGAGCAACACCTCGGTCCGGAGCGTTTCCGGGATGGTGTCCGCCACTATCTCAAGAAGCATGAATATGACAACACCGAGACTTCGGACCTGTGGGATGCGCTGGAAGAGGTGACGGGCGAGCCGGTGCGAAGCACGATGGACGCCTGGATCTATCAGCGCGGATACCCAATCGTGAATGTCAAGCAGTGTGATGGCTGCAACAAGACGATACTGACGCAGAGTCGCTTCTTCTACAAGTCGCCAGACGATGCCGATGAGACGATATGGCCCATCCCCATGGGCATCAAGTATGCGACCAGCGATGGTGAAGTAAGGGAGCAAAAGACTCTCTTCACCGAAGCCGATGTTGAGCTGCCCGATCTGCAGGATGCCGTCTGGGTGAATGCCAATGCCGGTAGCAACGGCTTCTATCGTGTCAGCTACGCGCCCAATCTGCTGAACTCGTTACGCGACGCGATGGGTGCGATGGAGCCGATCGAGAGATATAGCCTCGCTGACGATCAATGGTCGGCGTTGCTGGCGGGTAAATCGTCTGCCATCGACTATCTGCAGTTGGCTGCGGGATACGCCGATGAGGACGACCTCGATGTCTGGACGTTGCTGACGGCGAACCTTGCCAGTTTAGAGCGAATCGTAGAAGATGATGGCGCCAGGGCTCGGCTTCGCTCACGTCTCGCTTCGCTATACAACTCCGGCATCTCCAGGATCGGTTGGGAGCCGCGCGCGGACGATGCGCCGCGTGACCTCGAACTGCGCGGGGTGTTGGCGCGCGCGCTGGCAGTGACGGCACGCGACGCGGATGCTTTGGCACAATTGCGGGCTCTGCATGACCGCTATCTCGCCGGTGAAACGGTTGAACCGAACCTCTCCTCAGCGGCCGCAAACGCGGTTGCTGTAGTCGGATCAGCAAACGATTACGAGACCTTCGTTGCCCGCTTCAAGAATGGTGCGACGCCGCAGGAAGAGCGACGCTATATGGCATTGCTGGCATCATTCCCGGGCGCGGGCGAGATGCAGACTACGCTCGATATGTGCCTCAACGGCGATGTTCGCTCCCAGGACGCGCCATATCTGGTAGGGGCATGCATCACCAATCGTCATCACGGCCCGCTGGCATGGGATTTCGTCAAGACAAACTGGGATGAGATGCTCACAACCTATCCCGACAACAGCGTCGTCAGAATGGTCGGCGGCATTCGATCCCTCTCAAAACCCGAATTGGCAACCGATGTCAAGGACTTCTTCGAGACCCACAGCGTGCCGACGGGCGAGTTGACGTTGGAGCAGTACTTTGAACGGCTCGACGTTAACGTCGCACTCCGTCAACGTGAAGTTGGGCCGCTCGTTGAGTGGTTGCTTCAAAGTTAAGCGGGGCTGAATAGCGTCCTGTTATCGACGTGAGCGCAGTTGGCGTCGTAGCGGGTCACTGCGCGCACGTGAAGCTCTGCGACTGGGCGAGTACTCGAAGCGGACTTGACAGGACTCTGCTTCGCCCTTTTCGGCATCTGCCGGCTTCGCCAGTTTGGTGACGATGTTTTCCGACATTATGGCGTTGGGCACGATGACGAGGTCGTTAGAGGTAGTGCGTAGCTTCGTGCTGCGCCACGAGATGTCCTCTACTACGCCTGACGGACCCTCTTCAATTTCGACGTAATCCCCGACGTGAAGCTCGCCCTCTGAGGTCAGAGTAGTCCCGGCAAAGTAGTTCGACAAGGTCGGTTGGATGGCGAGCGCGATTGCGATACCCACCACACCAAGCGTTGCGAGCAGCGGACTTATCGATATCTCGTAAACGGAAAGGCACCAGAGCACTGCCAATGCGTAGAGCAGTATCGTAATGACGCGCTCGAGCGAGGGGATGAGCAGTTTGTCGAGTTGCGTGGGAGTGCGGGGCGCGACGACCGACATGTACCAGTTGAGCAGCAGACGTGAAATCCGCGACGTGAGAAACGCGGCGGTGAATACGAATGCTACGATGCCGATGCGCTGAGCCGCCAGCGACAGGTCGGCCTGCAGATCGGCCTCAAGATCCTGCGCCGTCTGCCACCGCACCAATGCCACCGATGCCATCAGAGTGCCGACGGCGATGAACAGTAGTAGCACCGCTGGGCCATCGATCGCTTCCAGTATCAGATATTTGGGATCCGCTTCCGGCGTCTCGCTCCGACTGCCGATCCAGCGCTTCACTAGCTTCAGGACGATCTGCACGATGAGCGCGAGGATGACCGTGACGGCGAAGATCGTCGTCGCGACGTAGTATTCGTTCCCGATCGTTGTAAGGCGGTCCAGCATGTCGGTAGGCTAGCGGCTGAATGAAGTGTGAAAGCTGAGAAACTTCCCCGAAGCATGAAAACATGATATACGCTGTGAATTACCACAGTTCCAAGTTCGTGTAAGGGCTTTTATGCTCTGCATGGATCGGGTGCGTTCGCGCCCCCTCTGCCCTTACGTGACAGGAACTGTGGTAGGTATCCATCCATACGGTTGCGAGGGGGCCCCTGATGCTGCCACACAGAGCCGGAGAACTGCCGCCGCCATGCCGCAGTCTCTCCCATCACTCCTCGACGTCTCGCGTCAATGACGGCGGTGTTCTTCCAACTCTCCAACGGCAACATAGCCGCAGAGTAACACGCCATAGCAGCAATCTCCTAATCGACTCGTGCGCACGTGCGCGTGAGGGAGCATATTCCATCTGCAGAGAACGCCACTGTAACGCCTCGCGCACGCGCGTACACACGCGCACGAGAAAATTTGGCGGATTTCAGATGAGTGTCTACGATGTGGCGGATGCCTAGATTGTGTGAGTTCATTGACCAATATCTAGACATCAAACAGCAAGCCTGTAACGGAAGACGCACCACAATATGAATACAAGCCTCGTCGCAATCATCGTCATCGCTGGAGTTATTGCCGCCGCACTAGTGGGATGTGGCTTGGATGATCGGTCGCTCGTGGAGACGCAGACGGCATATGTAGCGACTGCAAACGCCGAATATATAAGCACGGTGCAGGCATACACTCCTATTCCTGTTCTGCCTACTCCTAGCCCTGCTCCTGTTTCGTCTGGAAATAATGATGTTGATCGATATGCTGCAGGGCTGGCGGCTGAATTGACGAAATTGGCAAAGCCCAGCGTCGCTAGGATAAAGACCAACCGAGGCGGCGGCACCGGGTGGATATACGACGTTCGAGGGGAAACCGCGTACATCCTTACCAATCAGCACGTGACAGGACATAATCCAGACTTCATCGAAGTTTCATTTGACGACGGCAAGCCCTCCGAGCAGGGACGGCTCATTGCCAGAAACTCGGGTTACGATCTGGCGATAGTCTCGATATGTTGCTATTCCAACTATAGGAGCCTTCAGATCGCCGACCGTGAGGATGTGGTGGTCGGTGCCGATATCGTAGCATTCGGCTTTCCGGACCGTAGCGGCGTAACTGACAGCCTGAGCGTGTCTGTTGGCATCATCTCTTCACACGACTTCAGTTCCTCTGAGGGCATTTGGCTGGTTCAAACGGATGCGGCTATCAATCCCGGCAACAGCGGCGGCCCGATGCTGAATGAAGACGGACTGGTTGTGGGCGTAGCGACATTTGGGTTGAGAGACACAGTGAATATCAACTTCGGGATCGCGCCCGCGACGATCTCAACTTTCTTGCCTGATGAAGGTGAGACGGTTCAGGTGCCACCCACCGCCACGAACACGCCTGGCCCATCTCCGACTCCGACTATCACACCGACTCCAAGCAATACTCCGACTCCGACTCCGACGCCCACCCCTACGATCACGCCCACTCCGACCAACACACCAACGCCGACACCCACTCTTACCCCGACACCCACTCCGACGCCAACTCCGGTAGCAACATCCACGCCATATCCGACACCCACTCCCGTGCCTGATGTACCTCAGTCATGGGGTCACCCCGATGTCAAGTACGACTATGGTGCCGCAATAAGGGCATCATATGAAGGGTTGAAGGCAATATGCGAGTCAGCCAGAAAGCTAGGATCTGGAAATTCACGGATCAATCACAGCGGTATCGGAGAAAGCTATGTCTATTACTTGCAGACGAGTAAAGGTTCAATCCTCACGCCTGAATATCAGATTGGAGACGGGCATATAAGTTCAACGACGGGACCTTTGCCTAAAGTATCCTCGCTCTCGTTCTACAAGACCAGAAACGACACTTACTGCATCGAAATATCGGAGGGTATCGATGTGATGCTTTACGACGCGAATAGCGGCGTAAGAATTGAACTGGGTCCCGGTCGCCACGGCTTCACTACCCCTAAGATACATGGTGATACTGCAAAACCTGAAGTCTATGTGCGTTGTGCAGGGGCAAATTGTGACGGCAAAGCCAGCAAACGAACGAAGTGGTCTATTCGCGTTTATAACTTGAGTTTCTATAGCTTACAAACTATCTATATAGATATTGGGAGAAGCAAGATAATATCAAGCGGAATGAGCTTGAATCGATTTTGCGTCGGATACAGGCTAACTGGCTCGCGTGGCGGAAGCGGGTAGATAACGGACATCCCGTCTATCCAAGCGAAACCGACGACCTTAACCGGCAATGTCAGAGAGCAAAGCAAGTTACTGCTGAACTCGATGACCTCGCAACGCTGGGCTATCTCGAATGGTTCAACGTTTGCCAAGAACACCTAAATTGAGCAGTCCTGCGTTTGTTGAAAAGCATTTTGCAGGTGATAACCACACTTGAAAAGTAATATGATATGCGGAAAAGCACTTTACTGATAGTAGTAGCATCACTTGTCATCGCTATTCTAGCCTGTGGAATTCTGGGTGACGAAGATCAAGATACACGAAAAGTAGCCCCAGAATCGGTGCGTGCCACTGGCGTAGCATATATGACTGCACGCGCCTATTCAAATTCAAGATCAATACCTACCAGGCAGCCAACCTATAGCAATCCTGGAAATGCACCAAATCAGATTAGCGGTAGGGGTAGCGGGATCCGTGAACGCTGTATCGAGCAGTTTCTGATAGTGAATGGTCGAGGCAAGTACGCGGTGGGCAGGATTTCCGACAACGACTACATGCGTGCTCAAGAAAGGCTGTTCGAGCGTGGTTTGCTAGGACGGCAAGAGTGCGGTGCAATTTGGGACTCAATGAGATAAATGGAGGCATCTATCATGGCTAACAATCGTCCGGACAAGAGTTTTGAGGACCGTACTGAAAGTTTCTCGAATACTGCTGCAAACCTGGGATGTGGCATGATCATGTGGTTCTTTATTGGATTATTTGTATTTACAATTTTGATCATTATTTTCGCGATAGTGGTAGGTACATCAGAATCATGATGTTTACTCAATCACTATGTGGCAGGGGGGCAACAACAATGATGCTCACTGTACGAATGCACACGCCCACAAGTTCCCCTCTCCCGCTTTACATCGGGAGAGGGGAACTTCTCCATACGTTGTCTGCTTACGATGAAAGACTTTGTCGATTCTGTGCAACGATGATGACGTTGGATGATGACGTTGGCAACAACGATGGCGTTCGCTGTGTGGCAGGGGGAGCAACAACAATGATGCTCACTGTACGAATGAAACATGACCACAAGTTCCGCTCTCCCGATGTAAATCGGGAGAGGGGTCAGAGGTGAGGGCGCAGGGTGGCCATGGGGCGGTGTCCATGCCGGGTGACTGCGATGTTGATGTTCACTCTCTATACGTTTCCCCACGCCCCTTATCCGCCCCTCGCGGCCCTCACCCCTAACCCCTCTCCCGCAAGAATGCGGGAGAGGGGAACTTCTCCATGCGTTGTTTGCTTACGATGAAAGGCGTTGTCGATTCTGTGCAACGATGATGACGTTGGCAACAACTATGGCACTCAGCTTTAGGCGTCGCGCAATAGCTGAACTATCTGCTCTGGCGTGGTTGCGTCATCGTCCTCATCATCACCATCATCGTCGGCTGGTTTTTCGTCTACTACTAGATGCCTGATGGGGTAGTTGATTACGATGCCGGCTTCGTTGAAGCGGCTGTGGATTTCTTTGATTAGCTGGGTTTTGAGGGTGAAGGAGCCGGCGCGGTCGGTGGCTTGGAGGAAGACCCAGAAGTCGATGTTGGAGTCGCCGAATGCGCTGAAGCCGGCGCGGGGTTCGGTTTCGGTTACGGCAAATTCTGATTCGACTACTAGCTGGGTGGCGATGTCCATCAGGATGTCTTCCACTTGCTGCAGGTCGGCCGAGTAGCTGACGCCGCCGGATGCGATGACGTTCATCGCCAGGGCCGGACGGGAGTAGTTGGTGATCATGTTCTCCGACATCATCGAGTTGGGGATGATGATGAGGTTGTTGAAGCGCGATCGTAGCTTTGTGCTGCGCCATGAGATATCTTCCACGAAGCCGGACGGCCCGCCTTCGATCTCGATGAAGTCGCCCGGTTCGATCTCGCCTTCAGATATGACGTAGGTGCCAGCAAAGTAGTTCGACAGCGTCGGCTGGGCGGCGAGTGCGATGGCGATGCCGCCGATGCCCAGCGTCGCCAACAGGGGCGAGATGGCGATATCGAATATCGAGAGCACCCACAGAGCGGCGAGAGAGTAGAGTAGTATCGGCATCATCCGCTTGAATGACGGTATCAACTGGTCGTCGAGTTGCGTAGACGTCTTCGAGGCAACATATTCGAGATACCAGTCGAGCAACAATCTCGATATGCGGGAGCCGAGATATGCGCTTACGCCCACAACCGCAGAGAGTCCGACACGCCAGGTAATCCCCGGCAGATCGGCTTGAATGTCTTGCCCTGTCTGCCAGTGAGCCACCGCCAGCCATGCACTTGCAGTGAAGCCGCCGATGAGCAGTATCAAGACGGCCGGACCGTCGATCGCGTTGAGAACGTGATACTTCGGGTCCGTCTCGGCTACATCGGTGCGATTGCGGATGCCTCGCTTGACGACCTTAAGGACGACCTGCACCACACCGGCGATGATGAGCGTGGCAAAAAATACCAGTATCGCCAGAAAGTAGTCGCCAGATATCGATGTCATATCACCCGCCCTGCTCTAACCTCATCGCGCTCTGATGATGTCGTCAAGCAACTGATGTGCAAACCCGGTTTGTGCTGATTACTACGGTCCTTTGGTGACCCACGGTTGCTTGCGCGGCTCGCCGATGGCTTGTAGCAATGCGGTGATGTAGCCGTACGCGAAGCTGAATGCCGTGCCTTGCGGGTCGCGACCGGCGATCTGCGGCACGTGATCGGGCATCATCATGTACTTGTAGCCGACTTCCTGATAGACCTTGATGCATTCAAACATGTCGATGCTACCCTCGTCGGGGAACACCTCCATGAAGTCGAGCTTGTGTCCGCGGATGTTGCGGAAGTGGACGTTGAAAATCTTCTCGCGGTTGCCGAAGTAGCGGATGATGTCGAAAATCTCCTCGCCTGGATCGTCCAGCATTTCACACACTGTGCCTTGGCAGAAGTTGAGGCCGTGGTACGGGCTCTCGTGCAGATCGACAAACTTCTTCAGCCCGTCCGGAGTGCCCAGAACGCGCGTCACGCCACGATATCCGGGTGGCGTGTACGGATCATGTGGGTGGCAAGCCATCCGCACTTTGTTCGATTCAGCAACCGGAACGACGTTCCCCAGGAAGTAGTCAATGCGCTCCCAGAACTCATCTTCTGAGACTTCGCCTGCGATGCCGGGTTGATCCTCGTGCTTGACCTTTTCGTATCGGAATGTAGAGTTGCTTGAGTTGCCGCGTCCCGCTTCGCGCTCTGAGCGGGGGATGCCGATGAGGTTCATGTTGTACTTCACCGCCGGGATGCCCACTGCGGCGCAGTTCTCGATCAACTTCTGTATAAACTCAATCTCGCGGTCGCGGTCGGGATCGATGCCCAGCATGATGCTTGGTGCTTCCGCCACCTCGATGGGTGTGGAAGAGAGGGGCAGCTGTATCATGTCCAACTCGATGCCGAACGAGTTGACGTGTTCGCGCCACTGCGCTAGATCATCACGCGTCCAGCTGTGCGCGTTGCCCTCGCGCGGGTCGTTGCAGATATTGACAACTCCCAGTTGTGCCCATTGCCTGAGATCATCGTCGTCTCTGGCTCCGACTTGAGTGCCTACGTACATGCTGTCCTCCCTTTGCGTCTTTGTTCAGGAGACGCGGTAGTGCGTTGAATGGTCGACTTCTATCGTCCGTCTATATTTCCGATGTTTTCCATACTCGGCAGTGAGGCAAATATACCACCGATGCCGGCGGTGTATGGCTATGGTTGCCAGCGCAGCACTGGGCGTCGCGCGGCAGTTGCTTCATCGAGACGCGTGTTGGGTAGCGAGTGCGGCGCGTGAAGCACCGTCTCCGGGTCACTGTCGATCTCGTCATCGATCGCCAGCATCACATCGACAAAGCGGTCCAGCGTCTCTTTCGGTTCCGTCTCGGTAGGTTCGACCATCAATGCTTCCGGCACAATCAGTGGGAAGTACATCGTAGGTGCGTGGATGCCGTAGTCGAGGAGGCGCTTTGCGATGTTCAGCGCTGGCACGCCGCGATCGGCCTGCCGCTTGCCACTCAAGACTGTTTCATGCATGCAGTAGCGGTCGACGGCTAGATCGTAACGGTCTCTGAGGCGCGCCTGCAGATAGTTGGCATTGACTACGGCGTTCTCGGCCACGGCGCGCAGTCCGTCGCCGCCCAGAGATTGCATGTAGGTGTAGGCACGCACCAAGATTGAGAACGATCCGTGGAAGCCGTTTATCTTGCCGATGCTGTGCTCCGGACGACCCAAGTGGTAGGTGTTGCCATCACCCTCATCGGTGCGGGTTACGACCGGTTCGGGCAGGAATGAAGCAAGTTCTTTCGACACCATCACCGGCCCGGCGCCAGGACCACCACCGCCGTGCGGCGTTGAGAAGGTCTTGTGCAGGTTCGAGTGGCATATGTCGATACCGAGATCGCCCAGTTTGACCAACCCAAGCAGTGCGTTAAGGTTTGCGCCGTCAGCATAGCACAACCCGCCGGCGTCGTGGATTATCTTGACTATCTCAACGATGTTCGGTTCAAACAGTCCGACCGTGCTGGGAAGCGTGAGCATAAAGACGCACGTGTTGCCGTCGGCCTTCTCGCGCAGGTCGTCAACGTCGACGTTGTCGAACTCATCGCTCTTGACGGTCACGACATCGAGCCCCGCCATCGCGGCGGATGCGGGATTAGTGCCATGCGCCGAGTCGGGTATCAAGGCAACGTTTCGATGCGACTCCCCGCGTGCTTCAAGTGCGGCACGTGCGATGAGCAATCCTGCATACTCGCCCTGAGCACCGGCCAATGGTGCCAATCCCACTCCCGGCAGTCCCGTCGCTTCTCCCAGCCATTCCTGCAGCTCATACATGACCTCAAGCGCGCCTTGCACCGAGTCGTCGTCCTGCAGGGGATGGATATTCGCAAATCCGCTCAATGACGCCATCGCATCGTTGACCTTCGGGTTGTACTTCATCGTGCAGGAGCCGAGAGGATAGAAGTTGGTATCGATAGATAAGTTCAATCGACTCAGCATGGTGAAGTATCGAATCACTTCCAGCTGAGACATTTCCGGCAATTTCAGATGGCCATCTTCACGCGCCAGCTCTGCATCTGGCATCTCTGCCAAAGGCACATCGGCTGCGGGCAATGTGATTGCGCGGCGACCGCCAACCGATCGGTCCATCAACAGCCGGCGGTCCGGCATATCGGCTACGCTGCTGTTAGGTGAGACAGTGTTACTCATGCGACCGCTCCATTAGACATTTGCGATAGGGCATCGACCAGTAGATCGATGTCTTGACGGGTGTTCATCTCTGTAACGCAGAAGAGCATTCCATTTGGCACGACATCCGAAATGTCGAGTCCGCCGATGATCTGCTGCTCTGCCAACCGATGATTGACTTCACTCGGTGGGACCGGGCTGACGACCGGGAACTCGTTGAAGAAGGTCTTGCCATCGTTCGCGAGTTGCCAACCGGGTAGGCAATTGATGGCGTCAGCCAGGTAGTGCGCTTTGTGGTAGGACAGTTCAGCAACTTCACGTAGACCGGCCGGCCCCATTGTGGCGCAGTAGACCGATACCATCAGTCCGATAAGTTGCGTGCTGGTGCAGATGTTGGACGTGGCACGCTCCCGGCGGATGTGTTGCTCACGAGTTTGGAGCGTGAGGGTGTAGCCAGTGCGTCCCAGCGTATCCGTCGTTCGGCCGATGATGCGGCCGGGCAGCTGTCGGATGAATCGCTGCTTGGCAGTGAAGAGTCCGACGTATGCGCCGCCAAAGGTGAGCGGCACTCCGAGCGGCTGTCCCTCGGCCGTCGCGATGTCAACGTCTAAGGCGCCAGGCGGTTTGAACATCCCGAGTGCTATCGGGTAGGTATGCATCACCGATAGCGCGCCGGCCGCGTGCGCCGCATCGCTTATCGCCTGACCATCCTCAAAGACTCCGAGGAAGTTGGGTGACTGAAAGGCGATACATGCCGCATCTTCCGGGATGTCGCCAGCCAGGACACGCTCGACGCTGATGGGCTCGGTCACGACCTGCTGATGTCTCGTATAGGCATCGGCGACAGCGAAGAGACGAGGGTCGGCGCTATCGAGGATCATGATGCGGTTGCGACGACTGACTCTTGCCGCCATCAAACCCGCTTCGGCGAAGGCCGTAGGGCCGTCGTACATGCCTGCATTTGCGACGTCCATGTCGAAGATCTGCGCGACTGCCGATTGAAACTCGAAACCGCTCTGCAATACGCCTTGCGCCGCTTCCGGCTGGTAAGGAGTGTATGACGTTACGAATTCGCCGCGTTGCAGTATCGAGCCGACTGTAGATGGAATGAAGTGGCGATAAGCGCCGGCACCGAGGAATGACGGGCATGAAGCCGCATCGGCATTGAGCGCCGCCAATGCCTGCATCCGAGATGCCACTTCGAGCTCCGACGCGCCATCGGGCAGGTCGAGCGCAGATATCCGATGTTCTTCGGGGATATCTTCGATGAGCACTTCGAAATCGGCGACTCCGATAGTCGCCAACATTTCGTCATACTCCGAAGTGGTGTTCGGGATAAATGGGTGAGGTGCGCCACCGTTGTTTGACGACATTGCTACTCCAGCGTGGCTTCGTATGTTTCGGCGTCCATCAAAGATTCCAATTCTGACGAATCGGCTAACTCGACCTTCATGATCCAACCGTCGCCGTAAGGGTCGGAATTGACCAGCTCTGGCGCCTGCTCTAGCGCATCGTTTACCTCAGTGACGGTGCCGCTCACGGGCGAGAAGAGATCGCTTACGGCCTTGACCGATTCGATTTCCCCGAACTTGTCGAACTGGCCGACTTGCGAGCCGACTTCTGGCAACTCGACGAACACGACGTCGCCAAGAGTGTCCTGAGCGTAGTGGGTTATGCCGATCTCAACGACATTGCTGTCATCAGAGCGTGCCCATTCATGCTCAGAGGAGTATTTCAAATCATTTGGATACAACTCGAATCGCCTCCCAAAGTGCGTTCTTATACAACGGATTCAACTTTATCAGAATCCGAAACAACTGAAGTCGGTTAGATCGCTTACTGCGAAGATGGTCGGTAGAAGGGCAGTTGCGTCACTTCAGCGTCTACGATTCGGCCGCGCACGTTGATCTGGACCTGATTACCGAGCGTGGCGTGGGACGTATCTATGTATCCCATCGCGATCGCCGCGCCGAGGGTGGGGGAGTGCGTTCCCGATGTGACGACACCGACTTCATCACCATCGACGTGTATCGTGTGCCCATGTCTTGCGATGCCGCGGCTACGCATCACAAATCCCGCGATCTTCCGGGGCGTGCCCGCGTCGCGAATCGCACGTAGCACCGCGCCGACAATATACTCCGAGCGGTTCGGTCGCACCGTCCATCGCAGTCCGGCTTCATAGGGATTGTTCTCTACCGTCATGTCGGAGCCATGCAACATCAAACCGGCTTCGAGACGTAGCACGTCGCGTGCGCCGAGACCACACTCGGCCGCGCCCGAATCGACTAGCAGAGTCCAGATGTCGTGAGCATGGGAACTGTCGAACATTATCTCGAAGCCGTCCTCACCCGTGTAGCCGGTGCGAGCGGCCAGTATCCGCTCGCCGTCAAGTGTCGCCTCGCCGGCAGTGAAGCGGCCGATACGGCCCGCCTCGCCATCCGTCAATCGGTCCATCGTCGCAACTGCGTTGGGTCCCTGAACGGCTACCATCGCAATCTCTGCGCTGAGATCGGTATACGACACATCGGCATCTCCCGATTGAGAGAACGCATCCAGTTGCGACAGCAGCCACTCGCGGTCAGTGTCGGCGTTACCCGCGTTTACGATTAGCAGATAGCGATCATCCTCAAGCTTGTACACAATCGCATCGTCGATGATGCCGCCCTGTTCGTTGCAGATCATGTGATACCGCGCCTGTCCATGCTCGAGACGCGAGGCGCGCACGCTCAACACGGTGTCGAGAAAACTGCCGGCATCGTTGCCTTTGAACTCGAATCTCGCCATATGCGAGACGTCGAAGATGCCGACGTTGGTGCGGACTTGTTGAACCTCGTGAATGATGCCATTGGGATACTGGACGGGCATATCCCATCCTCCGAATGGCACGATGCGGGCTCCATTGGCAACGTGAGTGTCGTATAGCGGCGTTCTTTTGCTCATCTCAAATGCTCTAAATCTGTGGGTCTTGCTTACAGGTTAATCGTATGGCATATCACTCGGCACGGTTGGCAGCAGGGTCAGGATGAAGTTCGGGCATCCTGAAGAGCGGGGAAGAAGCATCAACTGCAACGTCGAGTTGCGGCGCGTTCAAACGATGCTGTGCGACTTTGAAACTGCCTAATCCACGCGGATCGATCAGTGCATTTAATTGGCGCAGCTCGGAAGTCGCCCGTCGGCCACGTATCAATGCTTGCCGGACCTGGCGGATATATTCGTCGATGCCGAGGTTGAACAGGAAATCACGCTGTGAGCTCAGTGGCGCGGCTTCTACGAAACCGAGGCGGCTCAATTCTTCATGCACCAGATCGAAATCTACGTGTGCAGTGATGTCCTGAAGACCGACCGATCGGAACGGGTTCTGCCCCAGCACATGGTCTTGGTAGCAGCGCAGAGAGCCTTCAGTGCGCGCCGGGTGATAAAGTGCCCGACGACGGTGGCCGTAGTCGATCGTCAGTACGTAACCGCGTTTGAGCATCCTAGATACGGCGGATGCCCAATCCGCAACCATTAGATTTACCTCGCCGGTATAGCCCTCCGGCAAGGCCGGCAGGACGCGCTCTAACCGCTCTGATATGGCCGGATGCGACGGTTCGGCGTCGATATATTCGAACTGCCCACGGTCGTTGATATCCACAAACAGTTCGAGCACTCGTCCATCACGGATCGCGAACCGATGCGTCGGAAATGCATCCAGCAGTTCGTTGCTCATGATGCAACCGACGATTTCACCCATCTTTTTCAGTTCGCGGACGTGTTGGACTTCTACTATCGCGCCCTCGGAACTGCGCGGCATTACATCGAACGCATGGTAGCGCAATGCCTGACTAAATGTTTCGATGCGACACTTTGTCTCTGATGCCGCGTTTGATGCCGCGTTGGGCTCAACTTGTGACGGGTTGATAGCGGTGACGATATCGGCTGCCAAAGTGCCGTCTCCAGCACCCAGTTCCACCACCTCGAATGTCGTCGATTCGCCCAGCGCGTGCCAGGCCTGATAGAGGTAGGACGCGAGTAGTGCGCCGAATGCGGGATGCATCTGAGGCGAGGTGGCATAGTCGCGTCCCGGCGTATGTACCGCTGAGTAGTATCCATGCTCGCCGTATAGAGCCAACTCTTTAAAGCGGGCAAAGGTGATTGGCCCGTCGGCCCGAATCAGCGCTTCGATGTGCGCGTGAGCAGGTGCTGTGTCTTCTGGCCGGACCTGCAAGAGGTCTTGGTGCGCCAAGATGGCGGGGTATCAGTCTTAATCGCGTTCCGCGATGGGCACGTACTCTTGTTCACGCCCGCCGACGTACTTGAGTAACGGTCGGATGAGGATGTTTCGCTGATACTGTTCAACGACTTGTATGATCCATCCGGGCACTCTGCCGATGGCGAATATGGGCACAAACAGGTCTTGCGGAATGCCGTTCAGGTAGTAGATGACGCCGGCGAAGAAGTCGACATTGACGTGGACGCCGCGGCGGGCGTATGGCGCCATCGCATCCTGCACGGCTACGAGGATACTGTACCACTCCGGTTGTCCCTTCTCCTCGCTCAATCGCCTCACTCCATCACGCAGGTGTTGCGCCCTCGGGTCTTCCGACTTGTAGACACGATGTCCGAAACCCATCACCGGAGTGCGCGAGCGCAAGAGGTCCCGCACGTACTGGGCGGCGTTTTCCGGTGCGCCGATTTCGCGTGCCATCTGCATGACGTTCTCAGCCGCGCCACCGTGAGATGGTCCGGCTAACGCGCCGATGGCGGCCGTAATCGCACTGTAAGCGTCGGCCTTTGTGCCGGCGACTACGCGGGCGGTGAATGCGCTGGCATTTGAACCGTGATCGGCATGAAGCACCAAGTCCGTATCCATCAGCTGAGCCGCATCGTCTGAGGGAACTTCACCATCCAACATATAGAGGAAGTTGGCAGCCTGATTCAGCTCCGGATTGGGGACTACCGGATCATTGCCGCGCCGGATGTTGTAGTGCGCCGCGATGATGGTCGGCACCTGCGCCGTCAGCCGAATGCCTTTGCGGAACGTGGCAGCAACATCGTCGTAAGCCGCGCCTGCATCCGGATCGAAAGTGGAGAGCGCTGAGACGGCGGTTCGCAACACATCCATCGGATGGGAGTCTTTGACGGCGTGGATTATCGGATAGATTTCGTTCGGCAGAGTTCGGGAACTGCTCAGCTGCTCGTTGAATGCATCCAGTTGCGACTGATTGGGCAGCTCGCCATACAGCAACAGGTAGGAAGTCTCTTCGAAGTTTGACTTCGCCGCCAGGTCGTGGATGTTGTAGCCGCGATATTCAAGCACTCCGTTGCTACCATCGATGTAGGTGGTTTCAGTCCGGTCGAAATAGATCTCCCTTAAACCGCGATGGAGCTTGATGTCAGTATCTCTGGCCATGAATATCGTGTCCGATGCTTATCAGCGTTACATCAGGGAAGCAGCACTTGCTGTCCGGTCCCTGAAAGTAAGCACCTCAAGCGGTGATTTTGTTCGCTTCCTTGCAAACTATTTTAGAGCATGATTCATTGTCGCAAATTCAATTTCCTCAAGCATGTCGATACGTCTTGAGGAATTGCGACATTCTGAATATCGTTCAGATAGCACGCGTTTCGACCTCATCGGTCAGGACGGCGATGATTTCGTTGATCGCCATTGCGCCCTTATTTTGCCCTGAACGGGTTCGGAGCGATGCGGCATCGGCTTCAATCTCGCGATCGCCGACTACGAGCATGTAGTTGACCTTCATCAACTGCGCGTTGCGTATCTTGGCGTTCATTCGTTCACTGGCCGAGTTCACGTCGACTCTTAAGCCGGCGCGTTGCATTCGTGCGGCAACGGCATGAGCGTAATCGTTATGCCGGTCGGCGATTGGTATCATCATCGCCTGCGTCGGTGCTAACCATAAGGGCAGGTTGCCGCCCAGATGCTCTAGGAGCACGCCGATGAAGCGCTCCAGCGATCCGAGCATTGCACGGTGAATCATCACCGGACGCTCACGCTCACCGGCGGAGTTGACATACTCAAGGTCGAAACGCTCCGGCTGATTGAAGTCGACCTGCACCGTGCCCAGTTGCCACTCACGTCCGAGCGCATCGGGTACGAACATGTCGATCTTGGGCCCGTAAAATGCCCCTTCGCCCGGCGCTGTCTCGAACTCGCCGCCGCGCTCAGACAACACGGCCTCTAGTGCACCTTCGGCCCGATCCCACTGTTCAACTGTGCCCACCCGCTTCTCCGGCCGCAGAGAGAGAACGAAACGTGTCGAATCGAAACCGAAGACTTGATAGCTCTCGTTGAGCATGTCGATGAAGCCATTCACCTCATCCGCGATCTGGTCTTCACGGCAGAATATGTGCGCATCGTCCTGCGAAAATGAGCGCACACGCGTCAATCCCTGGGTCACTCCCGACAGCTCGTATCGATGCAGACGTCCAAAGTCGGCGTAACGCACCGGCAAATCGCGATACGAGTGCAGATCCTTGGAGTAGAGCACGGCGTGAGACGGGCAGTTCATGGGCTTGATGCCATACTCCTGCTCGTCGATCGACAGCATGTACATGTTTTCGAGGTAGTTGTCGTAGTGCCCTGAAGTCTTGAACAGATCCGTCTTGAAGAGTTGCGGTGTTATCACCTCCTCGTAGCCGTATCGCAGATAGAGACCGCGCACATACTCAACGAGGGAGTTGTATACGAATGTGCCTTTCGGGCGGAAGAACGGGTTGGCGGGCGCGGTCTGGTCGAAGAAGAAGAGCCCCATCTGCGCGCCCAGTCGGCGATGGTCTCGCAGTTGCGCCTGTTCGCGCTGCTTGAGGTAGACGCGCATCTTGTCGCGCGCCTCCCAAGCCGTGCCATAGATGCGCTGAAGCATCGGATTGGCCTCGCTACCGCGCCAGTACGCACCGGCCGTCGAAAGTAGCTTGAACGCCGCGATACGCCCCGTCGTATCGACGTGCCCACCGCGACAGAGGTCTTCGAAATGCCCATCTGAATGGCTGGTAAAGGTTACCCGCTCACCTTCAGGAATGCCGTCAATGATCTCGAGCTTGTATGGATTGTCGCCCATCAGCTGCCTCGCATCTTCCCGCGAAACTTCCCGTTCGACGAACGGCGTATTGGCACGTATGGAGGCGCGCATCTTCTCCTCGATCGCCTCCAAGTCTTCCGGGGTGAAAGGACGTTCCACATCGAAGTCGTAGTAGAAGCCGTCTCGGATCGGCGGTCCGATCGTCAACTTCGCTTCTGGAAAGAGGTCAAGCACTGCTTCGGCGAGAATGTGCGCCGCCGAGTGACGCAACGCATCGCGATACTCCGCCTGCTCCTCCGGCGACATATCGCGGAACCTGCGTCTTCGCCGGCTCCCAGATGGATTGCCGTTTGATTCGTCTTGTTGCTGTTTGCTAATTTCAGTTGCCATGTTCATTACCTGGACGTGTTGATAAGTTCCGGGCGGCGAAAGTCGAGTGCACGCGAAGTAACTAACGAACGTATGGAGGCACGACAACCATGATGATAGGTGCCAGCCAAAAATACCCCGCCGCCAATCGATAGGGGAGTAGGCGCGGGACCTGCAGAAAGACTAACGACCCCGCGCCATCATAGTGAGGGTGCCGCGCCAAAACCGGTCGCCCTCGATCCCAAGCAATGTCTTTAGCCTTCTAACCAACAACCTGAAACTCAACCATCCTTGCGTATTCATTGTAGAACAACGGGAACCAAGTTACGCATCTTCCCTCGGGCCCTCACCCCTAGCCCCTCTCCCGCATCACTGCGGGAGAGGGGAACTTCTCGTGATGATCATTCGTACTTTGAACTTCATTGTTATTGATCGTGGATACCGCCACCCCTTTGTCCCACTCGTTGCGCGAAGCCTACATCCCCTCTCCCTATAAGACCAATAAACTGCCCATAAGCCCGTCATGAGCTTCGCTGGAACGGTTTCATGTGTATGATCTATTTCTCATTCGGTAGATTTATTTGAAGGAAGGCAATCGGTAATGACTGGTCAAAACGTACGCTCTAACGGTCTTCTCAAAAGCTTACGCGCGCCTGTTGCTAGGGTGTCGCTGGCGATAATCGCTCTGTCGGCGCTGACGGCTTTGACCATGACGCTAGTGGGTGGTCCGGCGGTGCAGGCGGATGTCTACGGCGCGGACTTCACGCTGACCGTGCAGGGCACGGTTATTGGCGGCGAATGGAATGCCGACGTGGAGGCCCCGGGAGAAAACAACGAGGCCACCGGCTTCTCGCTGCAATGGGCGTATCCGGGGATCGCGATGTCCACCTGCGCCTACTCGGGCGAGAACCAGTGGGGCGAGCGGGTCCACCGCTTCCCCGCGTCCGGAACCCTGAGCAAGGACGACTTCACGCAGTACGCGGCGGTCGGGCTGTCGCCGAATCGGGAATACCGGTTCCGGCTCTGCGGGGTGTACGGCGCCGACGACACCTCCTACGTGATTGGCTCAGCGAACCAGACAACTACGAATCCGGGCAGTGTGACGATGTTCAGCGTCGGACCGGGCGATGGCAAGGCCATTGTCCAGTGGCGCGAATTTCCCTACACGTCCCGCTACGTCATCAAGTGGGGAGTGGCGGACACCACCGTTGACGGCGACCCCTACTACCGGTTCGTGCAGGACAACACGGTGCTCCTCGAGGCCGCGCAAATAGCGACCATGTGCGCCAATGACTACTGCAAGGCTGATGTCACCGGCCTGACCAACGGGACCACGTATGTGGCCCGCGTGGTCGCGATAAAAACGAGAGCCGGGGCGATCGGCGAGACGGCCCCGCAGTCGGTGACGCCCGAGGCCGGCACCCCCGGCCAGCCGTCCGTCACCCTGACGGGTGGCAGCCAGCAGGTTACGGCCACGTGGACGGCCGATGCCAACGGCAACACCATCACGGACTACGACGTTCAGTACCGCGCGTCGTGGAGTCGGAACTGGAGCAACGCGGCCCACTCGGGCGCGACCGCCAGCGCCACCATCTCCGGGTTGCAACACAACACCAAGTACTACGTCCGGGTGCGCGCCACCAACTCGGCAAACACGGGCGCCTGGTCGGTAGCGGCGTCGGCGAGGACGTCCGCCGGGTTGCCGGAAAAGCCCTGGGTCACCCTGACGGTGAGCGACGAGCAGATTACGGCCGCCTGGGAATACCCCATCGACAACGGCGCCAGCATTACGAGCTATACCGTGCAGCACAAGCTGTCCACCGCCTCCAGCTGAACGGCCCACAGCAACACCGGCACGGGCCTGTCCCGGAACATAACCGGGCTGACCAACGGCACAAGTTACGACGTCCGGGTCAGCGCGACCAACAGTGTGGGAACCAGCGCCTGGTCGCAGGTGAAGTCGGCGGCGCCGGTGGACGCGACGGCGCCGGACGCGCCTTCCTTGGTGATGACGACGGACGACTCGGACCTCGTCGCGTCGTGGAGCGTGCCTGCCGACAACGGCAGCGCGATCACGGGTTACTGGCTGCGGCATCGCCGATGGGAGACCGAGTTCTGGACCGAGCGCAGCCTTTCGGCCACGGCGACGAGCCACACGATCTCCACGGTGCTGATCAGCCACGCGCTCTACGAGTTCCAAGTGCGCGCCGTGAACGCGGCCGGCGATGGCGCCTGGTCGAACATGGTGATGGCAACGCCGCCATCCTACGATGGAACGCCGGACCCGCCGGTGCTGTCGCTGTCGACGCGCAGCGGAAGATTGACGCGCAGTGGACGAAGCCGGCGGACAACGGCGACCACATCAATACGTACCGTCTACAGCATCGTGTAAAGGGGAGCTCGGACTGGACGACCATCACTATCAATCCCGATAATCTCTCCGATCTCCCCGATCCCCCCAATCCCCCCAACCCGGAACAGCCGTATCCGCCCTCGTGGTGGGTTCCCAATGTGCCGACGTCGCACAGCATTGACGGGTTGCCCAACGCCACGACGCGCGAGGTGCGGGTCCGGGCGAGTAATGACAGCGGCCTCGGCAGATGGTCGGAGGTGATCGAGGCAAGGCCGGGCGAGTCGCAGGCGCCAACCGCGCCGCGGCAGTTGACCCTGTCCCCAGGCATCACGACTATCCGGGCGAACTGGGTGCGGCCCGGGAACGACCGCGGCAGCGCGGTCACCGACTACGACGTCGAGTACCGCGAGACGGGAAATACGTCCTGGACGGACGTCCCCCATACGACGGGTACGGAGCGCGCGATCGCTGGTCTGACCAACGGCAATACCTACGACGTCCGGGTCCGGGCCGAGAACACCACCGGCAACGGCGCCTGGCTGGCGCAGACGGTCACCCTGCCGATGGTGGAGCCGGGGGTCGAGCTGCTCGAGACCACGATGACTGTGGGAGTGCAGGGGGCCTCGCCGGCTACTCGCGGCACGGCACCCGGCAGTTCGGCGAGCTGGGTGACAACACGTTCACCCTGGACGGAACCGACTACACGATCTCCGAACTGCTGACCTTTGGTGACGACATCTGTTTCCGCAGCGTTCCCCAGGCCGGGGTTACGGACATGGCGAAGGTGAGACTGGCCGTCGGGACTGGGGCCTATCACGGCGGCTGGGGTGTGGCCGGCGGAGGCGATGTCTGTCGGTCAAAGGACGGCCTGACGCTCGAGGATGGTGATTCGGTCTCTGTGCGCCTCGAGGAGGTAGAGCCGGCGCCGGATCCCTCGGATCTGGTCATCACACCGGGTGACAGGCAGTTGACGGTCGCGTTGCCTGATGACTTGCCCTACACCCTGAAACAGGTCCGGGCATCGGCGTTCGGAAGTCACAAAGATGTTCCGATTACCGGCGACAGCATCATGCTTACCGGCCTACATAACTGCAAACCCTACAACGTCCATGTGAGATTCACGCTCGCCAATGGCAATGTTGTGGTCTTGCCCGACGTGTCGGGCACATTGGGAATGCCTAATGGAACGGAGCTTGTCCCCCGCGGCAGCAAATCCTGGAACGCTACAACTCCCAGATGGGGCTTAACTGGGCGTCCGGCTTCGCGAGCGGATGCGATATCACGTATGATCTCGACTACTCGCTCTGGGAGGACCCCTGGAACTCTCAGCCGGCGGTGACCGGCTTGACGGCCTCCTATGTGCTCGTCACCGGGCTGACGAACGGCAGGAGCTACAAGTTCCGGGTGCGGGCGGTGCATGACGGAGTTGCGAGCGGCTGGTCCCCCATGTCGTATTCCGTCCCCGGAACACAACCTTGCGCCTGGTGGCCGGACACTCCTTGCCCGCCGGGCAACACACAGGTGGCGCTGAGCTGGACGAATCCGTCGTTTGGCGCCAGTCAAGTGGGGGCAGCCGGCAGCAACGCCGTTACTTACGACGTTGAGGTCACCGTTGAGGGCTATGAGTGGAATCTGGTCACCGGAATTAACGGGACCTCGACCACCGTCAGCGGTCTGATCAACGGCGCGGAGTACAGCTTCCGCGTGCGTGCGAGGAACGCCGCCGGGCCGGGCCAGTGGTCGCAAACCGTCAATTCGACGCCCACGGCTCCCGCCCACGCCGACGCCTACCACGGCTCCCGGATCGCCGTCGTTGGACAACGCCTTCGATGATGCCAGCGTCTCCAACGGAACGACGGTGGTGCTCGACATGACCGATCACTTCAGCGGCGACGACCTCAGCTACTCGGCGAAGGTGACGACGACGAACCAACGTACCGGCAAGCAGAAGACTGGCGCGCTGAACAGCATCGCTCGCAACAAGGTGACTGGCGTGTGGAGCGGCAGTGTCCTGACGCTGACTGGCGGCACGGCATCGCCGCAAGACCTGACGATCAGCATCACCGCTAGCGGAGTGGGCAATGCCACCGCAACCGGCGACTTCACCTTGTCGCTAACTGATGGCTCAGAACCTCAGCCGACGGCAACACCAGAGCCGGAACCGACGGCAACGCCAGAGCCTCAGCCGACGGCAACACCGGTGCCACAACCAACGGCAACACCGGTGCCACAGCCGACGGCCACACCGGTGCCACAGCCGACGGCCACACCGGAGCCGGAACCGACGGCAACGCCAGAGCCGCAAGGGCCCACGCTGACGAATGAGTTCGACGACCTGACGAAGTCACACCAAGAGACCGAAGACATCGACATGTCCGCTCACTTCAGCGGCGACAACCTGACGTACGACGTGCAGGTGACGACAACACACCAGCGCACCGGAAAGGTACGCACCGGCGCCCTGAACACGATTGCCCGCAACAAGGTGACTGGCAGCTTGAACGGCTCAGTGCTGACGCTAACTGCAGGACACGCCTCATCACAGCAGCTGACGATAGAAGTAACCGCAAGCAACGCCGACGGCAACGCCAGCGTAAGCTTTACCTTCACGCTGGATAACTAGCGGCGTCTTTCGGGCCCTCACCCCTAGCCCCTCTCCCGCATTACTGCGGGAGAGGGGAACTTCTTCATACGTTCATTGTTGATATGAACGGCGTTGTTGTTGATCGTGCCTCCGCCCCATGGCCACCCCGTCGCCCGCGAGGCGAGAGTAAACGCCCCTCTCCTCTTAATCTAACATCCCGCTATGTATTACACTTGGGTAGAATAGATCGCCCGGTGTCGGGAAGTGGTTGATACTCGTATAAACGATTTTTCATGAGGATTTTTCGTGATGTTTCTAGAGTTGCGCAAAACACCCTACCTCTCTTAGCCATCCTGGCGGTGTTTGCTCTGGCGGCTATCGGGGCAGTTACGGCTATCCTCTTCCAGGTTCAGGCACAGGGTGCTACCGATGTCTCGCATGTGGACTACGGTTCGGGGTTTGTAGATTTCACCGATGGCATGACCATCGCCAACAACCAGCCGCGCTTCAAAGGGGTGATCGATCCGCCAGGCTACGTCAGAGTTGCTCTTGACGACTTGCAAATCGGAAAGAACGGCACTCGAAGCGACGGCTCGTGGCAGAAAGGATGGAAAGGCACCGCATTTGAAGATGGCGACTATTCGATTACGGTGCAGAACGAAGCGGGGGCGACGCTGTACGTTGCGGAGCTGACCATCGATGCTAACGGCGATGGCAACCCGACTGCTACGGCTACTGCCACACCTACATCTACCTCTACGCCTACTCCCGTGCCTGGCGAACCGGGTTCGCTGACCGCCAGCTTAGACGACAATCAGGTCACCCTCAACTGGTCCGCCGCTGACGACGCCACCGACTATGAGGTCGATGTGGGCACCAAAGACCGAGATTGGGATACCGTCACCGAGCAGGACGTGGCCAGCGTCGGCAATAAAACGTCGTAGTCATCGACGGTCTGCCCAACCACACCAGCTACTCCTTCCGTGTGCGACCTATCACTGCCGACGGTAACGGGAATTGGTCGAATACAGTCCACATATCGATGGGCGTCCCGGTGCTGGCCGGTCCCTTCTCAGGTCCGGACGAATACACTGCCGACAAATACGCGCAGGTATACAGGGATGTGCCGGGCAGCTACAAAATGACGAACAAACTGCCCTATCCCATCTCCGACGGGATGCGCCGGACCTTCCGCAGCGAGTCTCTATGCACGTATACGGCAGCACATCCCTACCTGCTCCTGACTGCATCTCACTGTGCCGATGACGCCCAGAGCGGCAGCATCGGGCTCATGAGTGCCATCTCGGAGCAAGTGCGCGGGAAGTCCCTGGGCAGCAAGGCACATCTGGACGAGGCCACCACTAATCCTTACCAGAATACCGCGTCCTATCCGTACCGTTTCGATTACAGCAGCCGCACCCGGGTGCAAAGCAACCTTGCGTCCGATTTCACCTTCCTCAAGGCATCGTCTTCGCAACGGCTGGCAGACAGAGATGTTGCATCTTTGAGCTTCATGCAGCTGGACACAACTACGCCGCCGACCGATCTGGTTGGCGAGCGCATATTTGCGCCATGGCATAACGGCTTCCGGCACAGCACCAGTCCCATAACTATCGCCATGAATAGGCCAGGGCTTTACTGGAACGGGGTCCACTACACCGCGCCGACCCTCAATCTCACTGGGACCGGCTTTTGGCCCAGCATGTCTGGCACGCCCGTAATGCGCCGGAGCGGAGACCGAGACAACCGTTGGGAAATCGTCGGGGTTCTTGCCCACGGCAGTCCGTCGAGCGCGTGGGGCGGCTTTCTCTGGTACGCCCGGGACGACATGCGCGCGGCTTTTGCCGACGCCAACGAGATGGAGTTGAACTACCGGCGAGGCGGCGCAACCGAACTGGACACGAGCCAGGAATCCTACACCAAACTCCAGCAGGCCGTCGACCAAGATAACGTCCGCAAGGTAATCGAGCTGATCGACGACGGAGTCGATACTACCCGAGACGATGGGGAAATCCTGGAGCGGGCGATGAAGCAGTACATCGCCGCGAAGGCCGGCTACGACGCGGCATCCGAGCCGACTGAGATGCAGAAAGGGCTGGTCACGACCCGGCTGGAAATCATCAAACAACTGACGCTGTCAGGCATCGACATTTCCAAAGTGACGATTGCCGATGACGAAGTGTCCGGAGTGAGCGTGCCCAAATAACCCGGCATCAGCACCCGCGACTCCGCAGTGGCCGGTGTTGCACAAAGCGGTGTCCCTTAACGACTGGCAGCTGGTTGAGACTCTGCTGAACAATGTGACGGACTACAGCTATGAAACCGCGGCCTTGGCTAAAGGCGACAGCGACGGCAACACGCCGGCGCATTACGTGGCGAAGCAACTTGACAATATCGACCGGCACATAGTGAACCACGTCCTAGGCCAGGCACACGACGCGCGCATGAGCGCGGCGAACGATGCTGGGCAGACCGTGACTGAGGCGATATTCGCCCACGACAATCAGGAGAAGGCAGGTACACTGCTGACCGACGTGCTCAAGCGCAGAGCGATCACCCTGACAAGGCGCTCCGGTTCAACATCGGACTCGCTTGTCCCCTATACATGCAAGGACATCACGGTAGGCGGGAAAAAGACCAGCTTGGTAGAGGAAGCGATTAAGCATAAGGATGGCTGGCTGGAAGACCTCTTTGACGTGTTCTCATCGGATTGGATGAGCAACGCAGCCAAGCTTCCCGAAAATGCGACGCTACCAACCTTGGACCAGAGGAACTACTACAAAAACGACTCTCACTGCGCAGCCGTCATCGCCCGCGTCAGTCCCGGTCCGACGCTGGCACAGGAGTTCTCAGACCTGTCTATGTCCGACGGCGACACGTATGCCCTGGACATGACGGATTACTTCGTTGGTACGGAGGATCACTTCTACAAGGTTCGGGTAAGCCACTTTGATGAAGAGCTCGGCTTGGATTGGAGCGTCTGGCTGAACCAAACTGCCCAGGACAAGGTGACGGGCGTGTGGAGCGGAAAGGTGCTGACGCTAACCGCAGGCTCTGCGGATCCCCAAAGACTTGGAGATCCGGATTACGGCCAAAAGAACCAGTGACAGCCGCTATTTCGCCAACGACGAGTTCACCCTCACGCTGACCGATGGGTCTGACGCGACCCCGACACCCACGCCGGAACCGACCCCGACGGCAACACCTACACCTGAGCCAACGGCAACGCCGGCACCTGAGCCGACGGCAACGCCAATACCAGAACCAACGGCTACGGCAACGCCTGAGCCAACGGTGACTCCGACGCCGGAGCCGGCACCGCAACTCCCAACGCTGACGAACGAGTTCGATGACCTGACGATGTCCGACGATGACACTATCGACATCGACATGTCCGATCACTTCAGTGGCGCCAACCTGTCGTATGACGTGCAGGTAACGACGACGCACCAGCGCACCGGGCAAGTGAGAACCGCCCCGCTAAACCAGATCGCCCGCAACAAAGTAACCGGCACCTGGGATGGCACCGTCCTGACGCTGACCGGCGGCCACGCCTCATCGCAAGAACTCACCATCGAGATTACCGCGAGCAATAGCGATGGAGAGGCGAGCGGAAGCTTTACGTTTACGCTGGAGAACTAGCCGGGGCACCGCCCCGTGGAGAAGTGGTGGGCGATGGAGGATTCGAACCTCCGACCTCGTCGATGTCAACGACGCGCTCTAGCCAACTGAGCTAACCGCCCACAGTCTGACTGACTGATGTGTCAGATTATATATCGCTGCTCTGAATGGGCAGACGATGTGCCATTAAGTGGCGCGCTTGGCGGGATTTGAACCCACGACCTCAGCCTTCGCAGGGCTGCGCTCTATCCGCTGAGCTACAAGCGCGCGGGGTGCACCTTCAGGTTATCACCACGTCGGCGATGCTAACGTTAAAGTGCAAATCGGCTGGTGCCGAGGGTGGGAGTCGAACCCACACGTCCTTGCGGACACTACGCCCTGAACGTAGCGCGTCTACCGTTTCGCCACCTCGGCTCAAAACCGCACAATGTCGGTTTCGATCTACTAATAATGGTAATCCAATCAACTGCCGATATGTATCGGGTTAACTCAGTCTACGCCCAGGATATCGAGAGCGTCACGATGGATGATGCCCTCAATCTCATCTTCCGGGATGCCGGGCAGATGGTGGTCTTTGGCAAACTTGTTGAGACCGCGCAGACTATCGATGTTGTCCTGCGGCTTCGTGACGGGCCAGTCAGAAGCGAAGAGTATCTTCTGCGTCGCACCCCACTCGTGGAACTTTCTCATTCCCTCCCAGAAGGACCATGGACGGTAGAACTGTGCCGATACGTCGGCCCAAACGTTGGGATGCTTGCGGACTACCGATAGGCAATCGACCTGCCAGGGATGCGCGAGATGTGCCAGTATCATCTTCAAGCGTGGGAATGCAAACGCCACCTTCTCGGTCCGCAACGGATGGGCATAAGTCATCGGCGCCTCAGTCATCGGCGAAGTGCCCTGATGGAAGATGATCGGTATCCCGTCGTGCTCAAGCCGGGCAAAGAGCCGAAACGCTTCGGGCGATACGGGATCAAAGTCCTGATAGTTCGGCCCCAGTTTGATGCCCTTGCATCCCAGGTCGCCGACGCACCGGTCGTATTCATCCTCCCAATTGGGGTCTAACGGATGCAGCGACATGAACGGTATCGCCAGGTCGGGAAACTGCTTGGCGGTGAGCGATGCGATGTCGTTATGGTTCAACGACGGATCCCATCCGCCAGTCCGCAACACGTGCTCGTCAGGTCGCCACGGTCGCGGTGCGATGCCGAAGATGAAGGTCCTATCGACCGGCGACATGTCGCGCACATAGTCGTCGATGCTGTTAGTCAACTGCACCGTCTCACCAGACCGCATCGTCGACTCGGTCATCATCTCGTCATCCGGCACCGTATCGGGATGACTCGGCAAATGGGTATGGACATCGACAATCATGTTTCTGTGCCTCGCAGGTATCAGGTAGTTAGAGTTTCGAATCTGTCTAGTAGCATCGTAAACTAAATCGGGAATTGATACCGATTTGTTTTGATTTGCAACCAACACGGATAGCACGGACACCAGTTAAGAGATGGATGCAGCAATACTCGCCGCCGCCGCACTAGTCGGCGCGTCAATCGTTGGCGGCCTCATAATCATGGGAGTCCTGATAAGGGGCGGCAGACAATCAGAGGGCGATGGCGACAACGCCGAAGTGGTGCGTCTCGCCGAAGAAAAGGTCGCCGCAGCCGAGTCGGAACGGGACCAAGCACGAGCGGAGCGTGACGATGCACGTGAACAGTTAAGGCTTGCGGAAGATAACGCGCAGCAGCTGGAGATCGCCAAAGCCACATCGGAATCCAACCTTGCAAACACCCGAGCGCTCAATGACAAGACAGCAGACGAGTTGAAGCAGGTCACGGCCCGCCGCGACGAGTTGCAGGCTACGAATCAGAAACTCAGCAGCGATTTATCAGGCGTAACGGCAAAGTTCGAAGACGCATCAAAGTCGCTGGAGCAAGAGAGCAAGCAGAGGGCAGAACTGCAGGACGCTCACAGCGACCTGACTTCACAAGTGAGAAAACTCACGAGTCAACATTCCAGCATCGAAGCGGAACTTAAGTCGACCAAAGCATCGTTGGCATCCGAGACGAAAGAGAATGCGACGCTAAGCGAGCAGAACAACGACCTGACATCGCAAGTGAGAAAACTCACGGGTGCCCATTCCAGCATCGAAGCGGAACTTAAGTCGGCCAAAGCATCGTTGGAATCCGGGACGAAAGAGAATGCGACGCTAAGCGAGCAAAACAGCGACCTGACATCGCAAGTGAGAAAACTCACGGGTGCCCATTCCAGCATCGAGACGGAACTTAAATCGGTCAAAGCATCGTTGGCATCCGAGACGAAAAAGAATGCGACGCTAAGCGCGCGCAACGATGACTTGACAGAGCAAGTTGCAGAACTAAGCGCCAAGCTGTCGAATCGAGACACACAGCTTGAGGGAGCCGAAAAGCGACTCGAGGAGCGTGGCGATCTGGAAAAACTGTTTGGCGACCGCTTCAAGACGATGTCAGCCAGCACGCTTGGGAACCAGCAGAAACAGTTCCTGGAACGTGCGACCGAGACGCTGAAACCGCTGTCCGACAAGGTAGAGCGACTCGACCGGGAGTGGGTAAACACCTCCGGCGCATTCAAGCAGCAGATCGAGACGCTGGCAAAAGAGGCGCGCGGACTGTCCAACGCGCTGACCAAGCCGCAGGCACGCGGTCAATGGGGCGAAATCGGAGTCGAGCGGGTGCTGGAACTCGCAGGGCTGAAAGACGGTATCCATTACAAAGAGCAACCTAGAGACTCCGAGGGTGGGCGACCGGACTTCATCGTCCACATGCCGCACGAGCGAGATATCGTTCTCGACTCCAAGGTGTCGCTAGTGGCGATCATCGACGCTTCAAACGCGACTGATGATGACGAAAGATCGAGGCATCTAGGACGTCATGCTCGGCATATGCAAGACCATGCCGACTCTTTGGCGAGTAAAGAGTATTGGAGCAAGTTCCCCAACTCGGTCGATTACGTCGTGATGGTAGTGCCAGACTTCGCCTTGCCCTCAGCCGCAGAGCGCCGCCCGAACCTCATCGATAGCGCGCTCCAGAAGAACGTTGTCATCACGACCCACTCCACGCTAGTCGCGCTGCTCAAGACAGTGGCAATGGTTTGGCAGCAACGCAAACTGGCGGATGAATCGCAAGAGATCGGAGCACTGGGCCGAGAACTGCACGACCGGCTCGAGGTATTTGCCTCACACTACGCCAAAGTTGGCAACGAGTTGCAGCAGACGGTCAAGGCCTACAACGGCGGCGTTGGCTCCCTCGAATCCCGAGTTCTCACCCAAGCCCGGCGCTTCACCGACCTCGGCGTCCAATCCACCAAGCAACTCCCCGAAATGCAAGACATCGAAACCAGCGTCCGGCAAATGCGGAGCGTCCCAACACCGAACAAAGCGTCTGATAACGGGCAGTAGGGCGGGAGGATGCATGGCACGTCCGCCCGGATAAGTTGTCGGGGAGAGCCCGATAAAAAGCAGTAAGCGATATCTGATAGTTGCGCTTGCTCTGCTGTTATTGGATTGCACGCGATCGCCGGCTACGCCTACTATCGATATCGATGCAGCGGTGCAGGTGGCACTGAAAGAAGCATTGCCGCGCGGGACGGCGCCGCCGCGACCGACATTCACGCCTACTGCAACGCCGATACCCGTGGTGCGGATACGTGTAACGGCTACACCAAAACCAACGGCGACACCAAGACCAACGGCTACGCCGACGGTTACCCCAACGCCGCTACCTACGCCTACCCCTACCGAAACTCCCATCCCGGTGCGTCGGATACGGGTAACTGCGACGCCATCACCCACGCCGACTGCGACTGCTACGCCTACCCCGACGGCTACTGCAACGCTGGTGCCGCTCCCAACCGCGGTTTTCACCCGCAGGCCAACAGCGACCGCAGTGCCGACACCAGAGCCAACAAGGACGCCCACGTTCACTCCGACACCAACCCCGACACCCACCGCAACCCCGACTTTCACGTCCACGCCGACATTTACGCCTAGTGCAACACCGGGCGCGATGGCAACGCCGCGACCGCGAGCAACGCCAGCGGCGGGATATCTATTCGGACCGCAGGATGGGTCGATCATGCTGACGCCGGAAGACGGGCAGATTGATTTGTATCATGCCGGTGTAGAGCTTGGTGACGGGATCATAGAAGCAACGTTTAGGAATCCGTACGGAGCCTCAGAAGGCAACTGGAGTAGCGGGTTCATTTTCAGAGATAGCGATAGTGGTTTCCACAGTGTGGGAGTTCACTCAAGTGGAAATTGGTATCACCATTTACGGCTAAAGGGCGAAGATGAAAACGATCAGATAGTAAACAGTGAACATTCGGGCGAAATCAACACTGTTGCAAACGGCAGGAATCATATCCGGATCATCGCGCTAGGTAACCATGGTTGGCTGTTCATCAACGGCGTGTTCGTGACAACTATAGATCTAAGCGGATTGACGAGTAGCGGCGACGTGTTCGCAGTTGGCGGATATTTCGGAGACGATGGGATCGCAGGGAGAACAACGCGCTTCGAAGACTTCACGGTCCGCGGACTAACCCGTGAATATGGCCCACGCGATGACACCATCAGACATGTTCTAGATGATGGTTTGATTGACGTACATAACACCGATGTAGTGATTAAAGACGGCATCATTGAAGCGCGCTTTTTCAACCCGTATGACGCATCAGAAGGTCATTGGAGTAGCGGGTTCATGTTCAGAAACATCAAACCCGGAGGCTTTCATGCCGTCTTGGTTGAAGAAAGCCGAATATGGCATCACCACTTGCTAGAAGGGGAGATCGAATCGACAGAAGAGTTGGATTATGGGCGTACAAATGCGATCGATACCACTGCGCGGGGCCACAACGACATCCGCATCATCGCGCTGGGCGACGATGGCTTGCTGTTTATAAACGACAGATATATTTCCATACTTGATCTAAGTGGGAGGAACGAATCGGGATGGGTCTCAGCCGTTGGTGCGTATTTCATCGGTGACTGTGTCGTAGGACGTTCAACCCGATTTGAAGACTTTACGATCTGGTCCGCAGATTGAGTTGGGATCGCGTAGAGCGTGCAGAACGCCCCCGCTGAGAGAACGTGTAGATTCATCATCACTCCGACGTGAATAACCGCAAAGTGAAATACCGACGAGCCGTGCTCACGTTGCTGTTCACGGCGGCGTCATTCCTGATCGCAGTTGTAACTGCCTGTGCGTCGCTTACGACGCCTACGCCGGATATTGACGCCACGGTGCAGGCTGTCGTTCAAGCCTCATTGCCGACGGCGACACCGAATTACGAGGCTACGGTTCAAGCCGATATCGCCGCCACGGTAGCCTTTCTTCGAGCAACACCAACACCAACGCCGACTAGCACACGGACACCTGTTCCTACACCCACACCACGCCCGACTAGCACACCTAGGCCGCTTCCGACGGCGACATCCACACCACGTCCCACTGCAACACCCACGCCACGCCCGACTCGTACGCCGACTTCGACGCCGCGCCCAACTGCCACGCCCAGAGTTATTTCCGTTGCAGATGTTGTATCTAGAACGCGCCGCGGAGTTGTGCAGATTGTAGGTATTTACGGCTCAGCCGGATCAGGATTCATCGTAGACAAGAACGGTCACATCCTCACAAATGTACACGTCATCAGAGGACAGGAGAACTTGACGGCGGTTTTGGACAACGGAACTCGTCGGACAGCAAGAGTTATCGCATACGACATTCCGCGTGACATCGCATTGCTCAAGATTTCTGCTGCCGGCTTGACAGCGTTGCCATTTGCTGCGCGGGTACGAGAAGGAGAGGAAGTCGTCGCTATATGGTATCCTCTCGATTTAGGCCAAAGCATTACCACCACGCGCGGCATCGTGTCAGCGTTCCGGACATACGGCGGTGTCAGATATGTCCAGACCGACGCGGCACTCAATCCAGGAAATAGCGGAGGTCCGTTGCTAAACATGAGGGGCAAGTCGTGGGCATGAGCACTTGGAATATAGGAGAAGCCGCGGGGATTGGCTTCGGCGTCCACTACCAAGAACTAAGCAACCTACTTCCCGCGCTCAAGCGAGGTGTAATTACTGGTGCTACTCCTACAGCGGTGCCGACGCCGAGCTTTCAGACGATATTTGGGCCTGAGAATGGTTCCATTTCTCACCAATTGAATAGGGTCGGTGAGCACAAAGCCGGCGTCCGGTTGGCAGACGGCGTTATCCACGCAGTATTTAGG
This sequence comes from Dehalococcoidia bacterium, assembly GCA_965200065.1. Taxonomy (GTDB): domain Bacteria; phylum Chloroflexota; class Dehalococcoidia; order Lucifugimonadales; family Lucifugimonadaceae; genus Bin127. The sequence goes on from CBDATF010000001.1 coordinate 520,058, forward strand.
AACCCATATCCCGTTCGAGATGGTAGGTGGAGCCATGGATTTTTGTTCCGCAACACCTCTCGGAATGTCTTCCACGCAGTGGTGATTAATTCGGACGGACACTGGTATCACTACCTGCGCAGACGTGGTACTGGAGATCAAGATCAGTTAGTCGGTGAAGGAAAAACATGTATCTCGACTTTTGCACGTAGTTACAATATCGTCTCCATTTCTATGGCAGGCCGTTATGGCACCTTATCCATCAATTACAGAGATGTAGCGAATCTTGATTTAAGCGGCTTGACCAGTGCTGGAGATGTATCAGCAATCGCAAACTATTTCTCGACCGACGGCCTCCCCGGCGCATCCACCCGTTTCGAGAACTTCACCATCTGGTCCACCGATTGAGACCGCCCACCCCCAATCGACTCCCCGCCTGCGCGGTTAAGATTAGAGTTGCGATGGGGACGACGCTTCTGTTTGTCACATGCGTGAGTTTGGCTTAGCCCCTACAACGATAGACTTAGATACATCAGAGCAGGTAGCAAGGACTACGACGTTCACTCTGGCGGAATCCCCACCCCTTTGTCCACCCCGTCGCCCTCACCCCTAGCCCCTCACCCGCAAGAATGCGGGAGAGGGGAACTTGCGGTCGTGCTAATTGTTAATGTGAACGTACATGTTCATGATGTGCAACAACCATGGCGTTCATGGTCGCGAGGGACGTGTATGCTGGTGCACGTGATAAGAAATGTCGTTCATCTTCAGCCATGAACATCACGAGAAGTTCCCCTATCCCAATGTCAATTGGGAGAGGGGTTAGGGGTGAGGGCTCGGAGAGGAGAAAAATGGTTACATCGGGAGATGGGAACTTGTGGTTGCGTTCAGGCTTTATCGTCCATAGCGACGGCTCATTTTGACCAGTGAACACGTTATATGCAACTAACCCACCCCCAATCGACTCCCCGCCTGCGCGGTTAAGATTAGAGTTTGCGATGGGGTGTGGTGCTGGATGGGCGTTCGTCGTTTTGAGATATCGAGGTCATTTTGACTCAAACTGCTAATCGGGTCGAGGGGTCGGCTGAGACTGCCGCTGCTGCTGCCGTTGTTGATGCCGCGTTTGTGCAGGAGTTTGCACGCAAGGTGCGTGAGAACGTGCAACGCGTTTTCGTCGGCAAGGATGAGGCGATCGAGCTGGCGATTATCGCCATGCTGGGACGTGGGCATGTGTTGCTGGAGGATGTGCCGGGAACGGGCAAGACGACGCTGGCTAAGACTATCGCCGCATCGCTGGGACTCGACTTCAAACGGGTGCAGTTCACGCCCGACTTGGTGCCGTCAGACGTTCTGGGTGTCAACATCTACAACGCCGGCACGCACGATTTCGAGTTCAAGGCGGGGCCTATATTCACCCAGATACTGCTGGCTGATGAGATAAACCGGGCTACTCCTCGGACGCAGTCGGCGTTGCTGGAGGCGATGCAGGAGCAGCAGGTATCTATCGACGGCGTGACGATGGCTTTGAGTTCTCCATTTCTGGTGCTGGCGACACTGAACCCGGTCGAGATGGAGGGCACCTTCATGTTGCCGGAGGCGCAGTTGGATCGCTTTCTGCTGAAACTCTCGATCGGCTATCCGTCGGACGATGAGGAGGAGCAGATGCTACAACGCTTCCAGACGGGCGACCGGGCCATCGAAGTTGAGGTATGTGCCGATGCTGAAGACGTTGAGCGAGTACGGGACATCGTGGAGCATGTGCGAATTGCCGACCACGTGCGTCAGTATCTCGTCGCGGTGGTGAGGGCGACTCGCAACAATGCCCAGATCCGGTTGGGCGCTAGCCCGCGTGCTTCACTTGCTCTGCAACATTCGGCGCAGGCGAGGGCGGCGATAAACGGTCGCGACTACACCATGCCGGACGACATCAAGTCCTTGGCGGCGCCGGTGCTTTCGCATCGCGTGGTGCTGGAGTCGAGTATGCAGATGCGACGGCGCGAAGCATCGCAGGTTATCGATGATGTCGTTTCGCAGATACCGGTGCCGATTGAACGCTGATGCTGATTTCACTGATTGACTGACAGATTGTTTTCGGATGCGGCGACGTTTTGCCATCCTGCCCGATTGTCGGGCTGCCATTTCCAGAAACTTCACTAGTTCTGGCGCAACTTCGGTTGTGCGATTAAGAGGTTGATGCCTTGCTCAACCCGATGTTGAGAACCTTCCGCGAGCGGCGAACGCGCGACCTGCGCGCGCCCGATGTTATCGGCGAGCTGTTCATGATGCTGATGATCCTCGTCATCGGCGTCGGCGCGGCAACCGGCTCGATGCTGGTAGTCGCATTGGGCACCACCGCATTCGTCATCTCAGCCGGCGGCACTCTATGGTCCAAGCTCTCGCTGCTGGAAGTTACATACGATGCATCGCCATCCGATACCCATGCATTCGTAGGCGACGAGGTTGAGGTGGTGATGACCTTGGAGAATCGCAAGCCGTTGCCGATACCGTGGGTTCAGGTCATCGAGTTCCTACCGACCGGACTGCTTCCGTTGAGCGATGAGAATATTAAGCGGCGCGCCTACGCCGGCGGCAATGAGATTGTAGAGACTACGAGCCTCGCCGGATACGAGCGGGTTCGTTTCCGTCATAAGGTGCGCGCACATCATCGCGGGCACTACTCGATAGGTCCGACCGAGCTTCGCAGCGGCGATCTATTCGGATTGTTCGGAACCGTGCGGCGCGACTCGCGCGCGGGACATGGGGTGACGGTATATCCCCACATAGTGCCGCTGGATGGTTGGGATTTGGTCCCGGCTAAACCGATGGGCGACATCTTGAGCCGCAACACTCTGCTGGACGATCCCTCACGTCCGCGCAGCGTAAGAGACTATCGGCCGGGCGATCCTTTGAAGCGTATCGACTGGAAGTTGAGCGCAAAACAGGATGAATTGATCGTCAGGACGTACGACCAGAGCGTCAGCAACGATGTTGTCGTGATGCTTGAGTCGCGGACGGTGGACTACGCTTGGCACGGCTATAAGTATGATGTGCTGGAATCGGCAGTTACAGGCGCCGCCTCGATCGCGGTGCGTTGCTCCGAGCTCGGCTATCGCGTGGGACTGGTCTCGAACGGAGTGCGTCCCACCCGCGGGGTGATGACGGTAGTACCGCCGGGTGATGGCTCCCATCATCTGCGCGCCATCCTAGAAGCGCTTGCATTTGTGCAGCCGCTCTCCTTTACACCACTCGAATCGCAGGTGAGAGATCGCGGCCCTCAGGCGATAACCTCGGGTGCTACCCTCGTTCTGGTAACTGGTTTTCTGACGGAGCCTCTGGTGGCGTATCTGCATCAGGCGCAGCGGCAGGGACATCGAACGCTGATCGTATGGGTAGGGCGTGAGGATCCGCCGCGCGTCACTGGAGTGCGCGTTGTCGATGCGCGGGAGCTGTTCAAGATCGACGAGGAGATCGAAGACCTGCTCATGTCGGTAGTGAATGATCAGATCGAGATCAATGCGCGTGCCAACATGCCGTCTCGTGAGTACGATCATGTCTGATTGGCGCAACCAGATACTCTTCATATCGATCGCGGTCGCGGAGAGCGTAATTCTCTATACCATCGCTGCCGTTATCGGTGCTGGATTGGGGTTGCCCTTTACGCCGTTGCATTGGGGCATGGTGCTCTTTGTCTACCTTGTCGGGATGCTGAGCTCATGGGTAGTTGGCGGTCTGCGCGGCAGCATCGGCACGGTTGCGCTGATATACGGCGCCGCTGGTTTGGCCTCGATATACGTCGCAGTTGCAACCACGCGCTATGACGAGGGCTTCAACCTCGACCTTGGCTGGATCTATCACCTCTTCAATCGTGACCTGACCGGTGAATCAGTTGCGGCACTCGTGATATCGCTCGTCGTGTCGGTCGTCATATGGCGTCGCACCTCGAGCATCATCCGCGACGATCGGGATGCGCCGGATCATCTTAAGCGGCTCTTCAAACGCGGACTGGTGGTGCTGGCTCTCGGATTGATAGTGGATGAGTTCGTAGATGCGCCGCTAGGACTTGCCCAACTGCTGATTCCATACTTCATCGCGACTCTTGGCGGGATGGCATTTGCACGTCTCCCCGGCGACTCGCCCGTCGCTGGCAGATGGGCGCGCGTCATCGTGGCATCGTTAGCCGCATTCCTGGGACTCGGCCTCATCGCCGGCTACTTCGGCGGACGTTTCGGCTATGCGGGATTGAACGCTATATACATTGTTTGGGGCTGGACCGTTGACGGTATCTTGTGGGTATTGCGATGGCCGCTCATCGGTATCGGTTGGATCATCGCCAAGATCATCGAGTTTCTGCAAAGTTTCTTCACTGCCGAACCGGTTGAAGAGGAGCCGCAGCAGGCCCAGGGCGAACGGCCGGAGTTCCCAGAACGTGAGGCGGCTGAAGCGGCAGACAACGCTTGGGTGGAAGCCGTTCTTGATGCGTTGCAGTGGCCGCTGACGTTCTTATTGCTCTTTGTCGTGCTCATCATCCTGGCGCTGGCATACCGCAGAATCGTAAGACGCTTGACGCGCGACGATGGATTGGAACGGGAGACGATCCGCGACGAAGTGGAAGAGGTCTCTTATCTCGACCTGTTGAAGGGGCTGCTGCCGGATTGGATGACTCGCCGCGGCCAAGGTCGCCATCGCTGGAAGTATCCAGAAGATCCGGGCATAAAGGAGGTCTTCCTGCTCTATTTCGAGACGTTGGAGATGGCGTTTGATCGGGGAATGGAGTTCGATTCCCACCAGACTCCTGACGAGCGCAGAGCGGGCTTGTTAGAAGTGCTGCACGGCGCGCCAATCGATGACATCACGGCGCGCTTCAATGCGGCTTGTTACGGGAACGTCCCGACTACAACGGCACAGGTGGATTCGCTTCGCGCGATGCTCACTGATGCCGTTGCGGCGTTAGATGAGAGCGCGGCAACCCAGACGCCAAGCGCGGCAACCTCATAGAGCAGGGTGCCGACTTATCGGGATCAGTCGTCTTTGCCGATCGTTATGACGCGTAGCAGATTGGTAGTCCCAGTCAATCCCACTGGCAGCCCGGCGACGACGACAATAGTGTCGTCATCTTTTGCATAACCGAGGTTTTTCGACAACTGCGAGCCGTATGAGAACATCGTGTCAAGTTCGGACAATCGGTAGGCCAGGATTGATGTGACACCCCATCGCATCGAGAGCTTGGCAAGCGTCTTGCGGTTGGGCGATAGCGCAATGATGCGCGTGCGCGGACGGAAGGCGGCCACCCGATCGGCGGTAGTGCCGGTTTCGGTGAAGGTCAGGATGGCTTTAGATCGCAACGTATCGGCTGTGCGTGCGGCGTCAAATGCGATGATTGAGTTGATCTGAGCGTGGCGTCCCTCACGTTCGATGATCGTCATGCGACGGTTGCGCAACATGTCGTTGTCGAGATAGCGCTCGGCGATCTTTGATACCCGCGCCATGAACTTCACGGATGCTACAGGATGGTCGCCGACGGAAGTCTCCGCCGAGAGCATCACGGCATCGGTACCATCCCTGACGGCGTTGTAGACATCGGTCGATTCGGCACGTGTCGGATAGGGATTGTCACGCATCGATTCCAGCATCTGAGTCGCCGTTATCACCGGTTTTCCGCTTTCGTTGGCCATGCGGATCATTCGCTTCTGAACCATCGGCACCAAGTGAAGCGGCATCTCGACGCCCAGATCGCCGCGCGCGACCATGATGGCGTCGGTCTCGTCGATTATCCCTTTGAGGTTGTTTACGGCTTCACGAATTTCGATCTTGGCGACCAGCATCGGCCGGCGTCCGGCATCTGCCAGTCGCTGCCTCACCGCCTGCAGATCGGCACGATTTCGGATGTATGACAGTCCTACGAAGTCGACGTCGGCCTTGATGGCGAACTCGAGTGCGGCTACGGTTTCGTCGGTGAAGTAGTCCAGCGTCGAAGTATTGCCGGGTGCCGTTACGGCCTTGTCGCTCTGTATCAATCCCCCGCGTTGCACCGTGCAACGGATCTCTTCGCCACTCACTTCATCGACATGTAGCTCAACTGCGCCTTCATCAATCAATATCTTGGCGCGTGTCCGAATGTCGTGGTGCAAGCCGGATGGCCATACAGTGCCGCGTTCTGGAGTGGTAAGCACCCGCGATGCGGTGAGAACGAACTTATCCCTACGGTTAAAGCGTATGCCCTCACGTCCGCCTTCGACCACGGCCAGGTCTGGGTCTATCGTTCCGATGCGGTACTTCGGGCCTGGCAGGTCGGCGAGGATGCCGACGGGCACGCCGGTATCTTGCGCGGCTTCGCGGACGGCATTGACGTAAGCGAAGTGCTGTTCGGCATTGCCATGCGACAGGTTCAACCTTGCGACTGACATTCCGGCACGGATGAGGGCGCGGACTTTTGCGACATCGCCAGTCGCCGGTCCAATCGTGCACACGATACGAGTGCGAGGGCAGTTTTTAAGAAATGCTGGCAGTTGCTCCATCAGCGGTCAAGGGCTCCAAAACTTTTAGTCCATCTCGAAACACTGTATAACGTCATGCATCAAGTTTCGATCAAACCCAACATATCCACAGCCCACATATGAGGATGACAGAGCATGTCAGACCCGCCAAAGGGCGCCGGATATGTGACTTGACCGGGTTTGATATGATTAAGTTAGACTTTGGCACCCCAATTTCATACGTTGGGAATCGTGTAGGGAGCCTTTAATTTGAACACCTTCGAAGCACTACTCGCGTTGCAGGATATTGATCGAGGGTTGTTGTTGCAACGACAGTCTTACACTCGGATATCGAAAGAGTTGCAGGAGAGGGCGACGCAGTTAAAGGATTTGCGGGAAAGGTGCGAACGGGCCCGACGCTCTCAGATGCAAGCCGAAGTGACGATGAAGCGGTTGGAGCTGGAACGAGCTTCTGAAAATCAAAGTCGTGCTGAGGTTGAGGAGAGGCTGTATGGCGGTGCTCTTGAAGTGAGCAACACGAATGATTACATCCGTTTGGAAACGCGGATTCAGGAGCATTTGAACCGCATCGACACCATCGACGAGCGCATGGGGCCGCTTCGCACGGCGGTGAATGAAGCGCGCAAAAACTACTCCGACCTCCAGATGCAACTGGCTGAGATGGAGGAGGACTGGGAAGAGCAGAAGCGGATTGGCATCGACGAACAGTCGCGCATCTCAACGGAGTACAACGAGGCGCTGAAGCATCGCAACAAGACGGCTGGCGATATTCCCGCAAAGCATTTAGGCGAGTACACCCGTCTCTTCAAAATCAATGGCGGCATGGCTGTGACTCTCGTGCAGCGGGATGTATGTGGTGGTTGCTCTGAGCGCATATCGATGGGTGAGTTGAATCGACTGAGGCAGGCTACCGATCCGATATTGTGTCACTGCGGCAAGTATCTGATTACGCTCAACACTGATTGATTTGAGATGCGTGCGATAGGTTACGTCGCGCGCCGAGATGCCGACGCCGCAGATACGGACGCGTACGACAGCGATTCGACTCTAGATTGGGACTTTACACTCGACTCTGTCGCGGGTTCCTGGGATCATTTCGGCGAAGTCGCAAACTGGTCCAACGAGCAGTCGCTTGATCCGGTTCAGCAAGTAGTAGAGCACTGTCGCGCGGCCGGACATCAACTCGTCACGGTGCTGACTCGGCGCCCTGAGGATGACGTTGAGCTTTCATCCGAGCCGGCATTGGAAGACGTGTCTATTGATGAGATGGACCGACGGTCAGCGTACGAATTCGGCGACCATCAGTTCACCGAGTTGATGTCGCTAATCGAGGGTGCATACGGCAAGCCGGCGCTCATTGTTATTCCAGATTCAACTCACCTCGCATCAGACCTTGAAACGCTGATCGAAAGGCTTCTGCTGATCCGACGCTCTGGCTCCGACGTGATCTGCAGCGACCGGGATATACCTGATCCTTTGCAGAATGGCGAGGAGATGCTAGGACTGCGCGGCGAGCCGGATTGGTTGCGGAAGCGAGTGCGTGCCAAAATCCGAGAAAAAGCATCGCGCGGTAAAGTGTTGGGCCGGACGCCGTATGGATATCGCTGCGGTGCGGATGGTACCTTGAAGCCGGTGGCAGAAGAAGCGGAAGTGGTAAAGAAGATATTTAAGTGGTACGTCGGCGCTGATGAAGAGCAGTCTCCAGAAGAGAGTGGTCGCGTCCAGCAAAAGGGCATGGGGATGAGACTGATCGCGCAACGACTGACAAATGAGAACTATCCCACCCGAACTGGTCGGCCCTGGTCTACCGCCACCGTGTCATTGATCCTCAAGAACCGCGTCTACGTGGGCACCTACACCCGCTACGGCTTCCTCGTTGCTGGCAACCATGAACCGATAATCGGCCGCGCCCTCTTCCGACGCGCGCAGGACGAGTTGATGCTGAAGCAGCGAAAGCGACAAAAGTCGCGGACTGAAGAACCGTTTCTGCTTGGTGGATTGCTGACCTGCGGAAAGTGTGGGCACGGCGTGCCCGGACTGACACGTCGCCGCTCCTGGCGAAGACGGGACGGTAGCACCGCGTCAAAGACCTATCGGTACTACGAGTTTTACGAGTGTCAGCAGCGTCGTACATCAAAGAACGGCAATGACGAAGAAGCTATTTGCCCGACGTGGCGCGCAAATGATTTGGATGGCGAAGTGCGGACGGCGATTGTGCAGTGGCAGTCGGACACGATAGATCAGATCCGTCCGGTTGAGATGAAGCTTTCTCTGGAAGAGCAGTTGGAGATGGCAGAAAAGGCGTTCTTGCAGGAGACGCGGGAAATATCGACTGGACATGGTGACATCGAACTTCTCGCGCCTTTCCTGGATGAGGTGAAACGGATCAGACAGGAGATCGAAGCGGACAAAGAGTGCGAGGCAGCAGCCGGATCGAATGTTCGCGGCAAGGTGGCGCGCACACGTCTGGTCAAGGACCTCATCGCAGATGCCATCGGTTCTCAGGATGTTCAGACCGCGCATACAGCAATCGCGTCTCTGGTTGAGGACGTGATCGTCACCAAAGATGATGTCTACGTATTGCCGCGTATACCGATGTAGCACGTCTAACGGTTCTGAGACGATAGCGGCGAGTGATAATCTGAAACCATGCGAGGCGGACGTGCGACCGCTGTGATAGCGGCTACTGGTCGCTTTCATAGAGGAAAGTCCGAGCACCTACGGGCAGGAGCGCCTGCTAACCGCAGGGCGGGGTGACCCGATGGAAAGTGCAACAGAAAGTGAACCGCCCAAGTGACTGCTGCATTAGCAGCATTGCGATTATGGGTAAGGGCGAACCGGTGCGGTAAGAGCGCACCGCGTCGGCGGTAACGTCGGCGGCAGTGAAAACCCCGCTCGGTGCAAGGCCAAATAGGGGAACGTTAAGGCCAGTGCCCGTGCCAGTTCCCGGGTAGGCCGCTAGAGGCCGCGGGCGACCGCGGTTCGAGATGGATGGTCGCACCGGAAATGCAGTGAAGGGACGAAGACATTAAAGTCGTAAACCTCACTCATTCCCGGACAGAACTCGGCTTATAGTCCGCCTCGTCAGATAGTCGATCTGAAACTATCTGTCTTCTATCAGTTGCGATTCAGTCGATTACTTCCAGCGTCTCGATGCGCGGCGCATGGATGTTCAGGGATGCCCGCATGAACTGGTAGACGGCGTCCGTCATCGGGACACATTCTGGACAATCCTCGTTGGTGCCCGCGATGTACTTCACCTTCATGTAGTCATCGGTCAGTTCAAGCAGTTCCAGCGAACCGCCCTCAGAGCCGACCATGATGCCGATGTTGTCCATAACCATGTTGATTGCCGGATCCGCGGTCTGCATTGTGTCTATTCCTGTATGAACTGGAGAGTTGCTACGTGATTTTACTAATCGGGTAGAGATGGTTCAGCCGTCAACGCGGAGATCGACGTTTGATATCTGCTGCTGTATCTCAGCGATGATCTCGGCGCGCTTCTTGTCCCAGCCGCGATTGAGCCCTTCGATCATTCGAGCTTCGGTGAGATTTGCTAGCGGTTGCGGCACTCTCGCGGCGCGGCCGATCTCGTTAGCCAGGCGGACGTCTTTGGCCGCCAGCTCGAGATAGAATGTCAGCTCGTCTTCCTCGTAGTCTTCTGGGGGTCGCTGGAAACCTTCAAATGGTCGATACTTGCCGCCGGTACCTTCATGTATCGCCTGGACAAGAACGTCGAGATCGCATCCCGCTTTGACACCGGCGGTTATCACCTCGAAACGTGCCATCCCTACAATCGCGCCAAAGAGTTGGTTGCTCAGTTTGCAGATAGTCCCGGTGCCGATACCGCCACAGTATTGCACCTTGTCGCCCATTGCATCGAGAGTCGGTTTGATGGCTTCGTATGCTTCCTTGTCGCCGCCCACATATACGGCCAGGTCTTTGGCAAGTGCACCGACGACTCCGCCGCTTACCGGGGTGTCCAGGAAGACAATGCCCTGTTCTGCATAACGTTCGTGAAGCGATTTGACCATATCGAGCGAGTTGGAAGTGCAGTCGATGACGATAGTGCCTTCGTCGACGCCATCAGCGATTCCATCATCGCCGAAGCTTACGGCATCAACGTGAGGCGGCATGGGCAGGCAGGTGACTACCAGGTCTTTACCGCGCGCCGCCTCTGCCGGCGTGTCGGCCCAGCTTGCACCGTCTTCCAACAGGTCCGCAGCCGCTTCTTGTCGCAAGTCGTGCACCGTGAATTCGGAAGCTGCGGTCATCATGTGCTTAGCCATCGGCTTGCCCATATGTCCCAGACCGATCCATGCGATTTTCATCTCTGTAATTCCTCCCTCAAGAGTGAACGCGGGTTAATGGTAGCAGTTGCATAGACAGATTGATTGGTTGCTCTCGCATCTCGGCCGTCAGTCGCATCAATCCAACTGTCTTAGCCGCGGGTCGAATCGATCCCGGAACCAGTCGCCGAGGAAGTTGAAACCTAAGACGGTGACCATGATGGCGAGGCCGGGGAAGAACGATACCCACCATTCGGTATAGATATAGTTTTTGCCTTCGGCGACCATCACACCCCATGCCGGAGTGGGTGGCGGGATGCCAACACCAAGATAGGAGAGACTGGCTTCGGTAAGTATCAAAGCCCCGAGATGTAGCGTAGTTACAACGATGACGGTGTTTATGAGACCGGGAGCGAGGTGCTTCCACAAGATGCGCCAGATGCTTGCACCGGCGACTAGAGCGGCGGCTACATAGTCCCGAGTCTTGAGACTCAGCGTCTCGGCCCGGGCCTGACGGGCTACGCCGTTCCAACTGAATATCGTGAGCAGAATGATGACGAGTGCGAAAGATTGGCCGTAGACGATTACGGCGACTAGAGCGACCAGAATGAATGGCACTGCGAATGTGAAGTCGACGATACGCATGAGCGCCTCGTCAACAGTACCGCCCAAGTAGCCGGCGATAAGTCCGACTATCAATCCGAATACTGTGCCCAGAGACAGGACGATGGTTGCGATGAGCAGAGATGTCCGGGCGCCGTAGATGATCCGAGCGAGGATGTCTCTTCCCAACGGATCGGTGCCCAGCAGATGTTCTGAAGTGCCGCCCTCCTGCCACACCGGCGGAATGTTGCGAGATATCAGATCGTCCTTTTCCGGATCGTAAGGAGTTAAGAACTCAGCAAATAAAGCCGCGGTCAGCAGAAGCGTGATGATGACTATCGGCACAATGGGCCAGGTGCGGATGATACGCCAGACGACACTTCTTAAGGACGGGCGTGAATCGGAGACATCGTTGCTACTCGCGACAGGAGCAATCGTGCTGGAGGTCTCATTCATCTTCTCACTCCAGCCTGATACGCGGGTCAGCAATCGCGTACAAAAGGTCAACTATCAACGCCATCCCGACGTACGCGAGAGTGATGACGAAAACGATTGCGGTGAGGACGGGGAAGTCGAGCTGCAATACGGACGTCACCGCCAGGCTGCCCAGTCCGGGCCAGGAGAAGATAGTCTCAGTGATGACCGCGCCGGTGATCAGTCCCGCTAAGAGCAACCCGGCATAGGTCAGCGAGGGTAGCAGGGCGTTGCGAAATGCGTGTTTCCAGATCACCAGTCGGTCGTTCACTCCTTTTGCGCGGGCAAATTTGATGAACTCGGAATCCAACACTTCCAGCATTGCCGAGCGCGTCAGACGCAAGAAACTGGATGCGAATAGCCAGCCGAGAGTTACCGAAGGCAGAATGTAGTGTTCCCACCCTCCTCTGCGTGCGACCGGCAACCAGTTCAGGTTTACGCTGAAGATGAGGACGAGGACGATGCCCAACCAGAATACAGGCGCCGCCTGGCCAACCAACGCAAAGCTCCTCCCTATGTAGTCCAGCAGCGACCCACGCCTCAATGCGGACAGCACCCCTAGCGGGATGCCGGTGATTACCGAGAAGAGGAATGCTCCCGCCGCAAGCTCCAGTGTCGCGGGGATGCGGTCTGCTACTACTTCAAGCGATGGCTTGCGATGCCTTATCGACTCTCCAAAGTCGCCGACGATGGCGTTGCCAAGCCAGATGATGTATTGCTGATAGATCGGTTTATCCAAGCCAAGCTCAACGCCCCACGCGTCCCACTCTTCATGCGTCGTTTGCTCGCTCAGGAACAGGTGCCGAGGGTCGCCGGCTTGCCGGGACATAACGAAGACGAATATCGTGGTTGCAAGCAGCAAGAGGATGCTGTAAGCGATTCGCCTTGCAAGGAAAGTTTTCATCTTCAGGAGTTTGCATGATGTAGCAGAGCCACTGAAACACCGTGCAAGGTGTGCACGTCTCTGCTACATCATGCGCTCGTTCGGCGAAGACACGTTGCGATGTCCCCGCCAAGCGATTTTGCGGCCCTGCTTGAGCGATTACTGATCCAGCAGGACCGTTTCAAACGAGTTGGGACCGTTCTCGTTGTGCCGGTAAGGCTTCCAGTCCAACACTTCTGGGCCGACAACGTACCACTTCACCAGCTCGACGACTGGGATTTCGATCGCGATGTTGTTGACGTAATCCTCGATCTCGGTGTTCAAGGCCACGATCTCGTCGCGCTGACTCCGGTCCAATGCCAAGTACCTGGTGTCCCAGTCCTTCATGGTGTCGTACGGCAGTTCACCGCCTGAGTTCCAGCCGGCCCCGTGTCGCCATCGACCGTACTTGGAGCCGTAGTGTCCATTCTCAGCGCTGTTTATGAAGTGCCAGGGAATGTCGATTGACCGGTCTACCAGCGTCGGACGTCGCGCCGAATATGCAGTGTTCTCGATCTGGACATCGATGCCAACTTCGCGCCATTGTCCGGCAATTGCTACCCCTACTTCAGGGTTTACGAACGGGCTGTCGGACGGTACCCAGAAGCCCATTTCGAATCCATCGGGATAGCCCGCTTCGGCCAGCATCGCCCTTGCGCCTTCAGGGTCGTATTCGACGAACCAGCGATCCTGCCAGTACGGCGAGTCCTGCTCATACCCGGTATGGGTGTAGATGGGTTTGCCGAGCCCGACTAGGATGGTCGAGTTGATGAGGTCGCGGTTCAGCGCCATCGATAGTGCGCGTCGCACCATGCTGGCGTTTTCGTCGTCCGGGCCAGTTCCGATCCAGGGATGGTCATCATCCGGTTTGAAGCCGGGCCGCGTCTCAATCACTTCATCAGTCAGATGGTCTTGGTCAGTCCAGAAGTTTCCACCGAAGTAGATGGCCTGTCCGCCAAGTCCAGCATTGATCTGTATTCGTCGTCCGCGTGATCGGTTTTCAGTGTTCAGCACTAACGAGCTTGGTATCTGAGCAAAGTGCACTTCACCCGTTGCGAGTGCGGCTGCGGCTTGGGATGGTTCGCGTATCTCGATTACCCGAAGCCGGTCGGCGAGAGGAGCTGCGCGCCAGTGATCAAGCACTGCATCGGCGACAAGCTCATCATTGCCTACATGTTTAACCACCTGCCATGGACCAGTTCCGTGCGGCGTCAGGATCGCATCAGCTTCACCCATCTCGTCGTAGACGCGTTTGCTGTGGATGGCGACCTGTCCGTTTTCGTTGCTGATGTTGTAGAAGAAGTCCGGGCTGAAGCGCATCGGGTTGAGGTTGCAGGTGAATGTATCGTCGCTGACAGTGACGCAGTCCCACACTCCGCTTCCGTTTGCCTCGCTGAAGGTTGGCGCACGCGCGGCGCGGCTTCCCTCTTTGCCGGCATCGGTAAAGGTGTGCACAACGTCTTCGGCCGTCAGTGGGCCCCAATCCATGTCCACCCCTCGGAAGGTTACGCCATCGCGGATGTTGAAGGTGATCGTATCGCCGTCTACACTCCAACTGGTCGCGATGCCTGAATGTCCAGGTGAGCCGTATGCAGGCGGTGGCGCGTCGCGATCGGTGCGCAGCAATGTCTCGGTCACGCCCCAGACGTGGAGCTTCCAATACTCCGGTGAGGGCTGTGCAGATGGAAGGTAAAGAGGCGGTGGCACATATACGGATGCGACTCGGATTTCTCCGCCGGAGCGATACGGCGTCTGTACTTCTACTTCAACCTCTTTTTCGACGACGACAGTTTGAACTACCGGTCTTTCAACCTCAACGACCTTCTCGGTCTCGACGATGACTTCCTTCTCTACCACAACCGTCTGGATGACTCTCTCGCCTTCGACCATCACCTCTTTTTCGACGACGACGGTTTGAGGAACCGGTACCTCCACCTGCCTTTCCACGACTACGGTCTGCACGACCGTTGTCTCACTGCCACAAGCGAGTACTGCGATGCTGGATACAGCAGCCAGCGCCGTCAGTGCTGCGAGGCGGACTAAAAATCTTCCTTTCATGATTCAATCCTCCTATCTCTACTCAACTACTGATTCTGTAGATTGAGATGTCAGGAGTCGAGGAGACTGATTGATGTGATTGGTATGCATCATGTTATCCGTTAATCTCGATACCCGTGCGTTAAATCCTGCTCGTATCCGCAATTGGTAGCAAAAGTAATTTCCCAAATTGCAACGATTCGACAGCCTCGATGAGCATCGCTCCTGAGTGCTTGAGTCTTGAGTGTTAGACACGCTTTGGTTTTGACATGTTGGCGTTATGCGGTAAGGTTAGTTGGAAATATATGGCATTGCGGGCAGCCACATCGGGATTTTGTATGAGATAGGAGCTCGTGGTTTGATAGCAGAACAGACTCGGGAATTGGAGCGCGAGGCGGGGGTAGACGTCAGAGTAAGGGGCGTGTACAAACTTTTCGGTGGTGATATCGAGGCCGGTATTGCGATGGCGCAGGACGGTGCCAGCAAGGATGAGATCCAAGCGGATACTGGTGCGGTATTGGCCCTGTCGGATGTTTCGTTCGATGCTGTGGAGGGCGAGATCTACGTGGTGATGGGACTGTCCGGGTGCGGCAAATCGACTCTTATCCGTTGCATCAATCGATTGATCGAGCCCGACCGTGGCGAGGTGTGGCTTGGGGATGAAGAGGTCACAGAGTTGGATGATGACGGGCTGTTGCGCATCCGTCGCTCTAAGTTGGCGATGGTTTTTCAGCATTTCGGATTGATGCCTCACCGCAGCGTCATCGACAACGTGGGCTGGGGACTCGAACTTAAAGGAGTCGACCGCTCTACCCGTGAGGATCGTTCCGAGACGGCACTGTCTCTGGTCGGTTTGAGTGGCTGGGAGCGTCGAATGCCGGATGAGTTGAGCGGCGGCATGAAGCAGCGTGTCGGCTTGGCAAGGGCATTCGCGCTCGATGCACCGGTCATGTTGATGGATGAACCGTTCAGCGCATTGGACCCGGTGATTCGCCGCGACCTTCAGGATGAGTTGATCAAGGTTCAGGCGGACATGCATAAGACGATCCTCTTCATCACTCACGATTTGAGTGAAGCGGCGCGGATTGGGGATCAAATCGCCATCATGCGCGATGGTGCGATTGTGCAGACCGGCACTCCTACAGATGTGGTGCTGCATCCGGTCGATAGATTCGTCAGCGAATTCACGCGCGACGTTCGTCAGCATTCGCTGATGACGGCCGCGTCCGTAATGAGCGAAGCGACACACGTAGTCGATGCTTCCAGAAATGCGACAGAAGTTCTGGAGAAGCTGATTGACGACGACTTGAGTTACACCCTGGTAGTGGACGATATGGGTCGTTACGTCGGCACGGCGCTTCTGCAACGCATCAATGCGGCAGTCCGGCGTGGCGTATCCAAGATCAGCGACGTCCAGCTCACGGTTGACGATGCGGTCCGAACCGATACGGTGCTGGACGAGCTAGTCCCAAGCGGTCTGCGTTCCGATCACTCAGTGCCGGTCCTGGACGAAGACGGCATGTTGGTCGGCGAAGTGGGACTTGAAGATCTGGCAAATGTGATGGAATCGAATGTCGATAACCATTCGGCAACTTAGTTTGGGGTGATAACCGATGAATGGAGTAGATCAAGGTAAAGAATCGATGGAATTGCCCGGCGACGCGGGATGGCACTTACGCATTCCCGGTTGGTTGCGCTGGGCGCTGATTCCACTTGCGCTGGCCATCACGCTGGTCGTTGTCGGATGGGAGGCCGGACGTGAAATTCCCGTCAACTATGGACGGGATATCGGACTAGTCATTGACAACATTGTTGACTGGATGACTGTCGAGATGAGTTTCATCTTCGATGGCATAAAGGAAGTAGTGACAAGGGCCTTGGTCTGGCTTGAACAGTTGATGAACTGGATACCGTGGCCGGCCTTCATTGTGGGTGTGGGCATCCTGGGTTGGCGTCTTGCCGGCGTCAGCGTCGGTGTTTTCTCGGCTATCGCGATGTTGCTAATCGCAGGTGTCGGACTCTGGGCCGCGGCGATGGAGACGGTCGCATTGATCGTGGTGACGGTTTCGCTTTCAATCGCGATTGCGGTTCCAGTTGGCGTATGGGCATCTCAGAGCCAGCGTTTGGATGCGATACTGCGTCCGATATTGGATGGAATGCAGACGATGCCGAGCTTTGTATACCTGGTGCCGGCGATAGCATTCTTCAGTCTTGGCAATGTGCCTGCCGTTATCGCGACGTTGATTTACGCGGTGCCGCCTGCGGTTCGACTTACCAATCTCGGTATCAGACAGGTGCCTGAAGAGACGATAGAAGCCGCGACTTCATTCGGCGCTACCAAATGGCAGTTGCTCTTGCGCGTGAAGATACCGTTGGCGATACCGACCATCATGGCCGGCATCAACCAGACGACGCTGATGGCACTCGCGATGGTTGTGATAGCATCATTGGTTGGCGCGGGTGGTTTAGGTGAAGAGGTGAACCGTGCTCTGGGCAGGATCGAAGCTGGAAACGCTTTTATAGCAGGACTGGCGATCGTATTCGTTGCGATAATTATCGATCGCATCACGCAGGCGTTTGCAAAACGTCAGCAGGTTGCGATGGGTATCTCAGATGAGGGGAAGGGTGCTGGCTAATGCTGGGATCTGTCTTCTTTAGCGCGGGTGTTTGTCAACTCACCAGTCTGTCGGTGCTGAAAACGCAACACCAGAAGGAGTGAATTAATTGCTTTTAAATGCGAAAAAAGGCGTCCGAAACGCCAGTCTGCTAGCTCTCGTGCTGATGGTAGCCGGGATGAGCGCTGCCCTGATCGCCTGCGGTAGCACCGAAACGGTCGTGCAGACCGTTGTTGTCGAGAAACAGGTAGAGGTCGCAGTTCCTCAAACTGTCGTCGTTGAAAAAGAGGTGATAGTGCAGGGCGAGACCGTTGTCCAAACTGTCGTCGTCGAGAAAGAAGTGATGGTCGAGGGCGAGACCGTTGTCGAAACCGTCGTCGTCGAGAGAGAAGTCGTCGTCGAGAAAGAGGTGATGGTCGAGGTTGAGGTGACGGCTGAAGTTGAGAAGAGCCTGATCGTGTTCTCAGACCTTAACTGGACATCGGCTGAGATTCAGACGCGGATCGCGAAGTACATCGTTGAGCATGGCTACGGTTATCCTACCGACACCATCAGCGGCGACACCATCTCGCTATGGCAAGGTCTGATCAACAACGACACCGACGTGACGATGGAGATCTGGCTTCCGAATCAGCAGGAAGTATGGGATGAAGCACTCGAAGCCGGTACCGTAGTTGACGTTGGCAAGAGCCTTGAGGACAACTGGCAAGGGTTCGTAATCCCTCAGTACATCAAAGACGCCAACCCGGACCTAGTTTCCGTTGCCGACATCCCGGACCACATGGACCTGTTCGTCACGCCGGATTCGAACGGCAAGGCGCGACTGGTCACCTGCATTCCCGGTTGGCAATGCGAAGTTGTAAATGCCAACAAAATAGTCGCATACGGTCTTGAGGACACAGTGGAACTGGTCAACCCTGGTTCTGGTGCCGCCCTCTTCGCGGACCTCGAGAGCTCATACGCCCGCGGCGACGCCTGGATCGGTTACATGTGGGGACCGACCAAGCCGTCTGCTGAGCTGGACCTCTACATCCTTGAAGAGCCGGCATACAGCGAAGAGTGCTGGGCTGATGATCAAGGATGCGCCTACCCGACTGCGGAGATCAAGATCGCAGTGCACGAAACACTGATCGAACGCGCACCCGAGCTGGTGCAGTTCTTCCGTCGATGGGACTTCACGGCACAGACGCACATCGCGACTGAGGCATGGATGAACGATAACAACGAGACGCCGGACACAGCGGCCATCTACTACCTGCAGAACTTCGGTGACATCTGGAGCGAATTCGTTCCCGAAGATATCGCTGCACGCGTAAACGCGGCACTGGCAGAAGAAGGCTAACCGGCCCCAAATCCTCTCTGATACCGCATCCAAGCAACAGGAGAGATTAGAGGTTAAAACGCCCTGCACATCCGAACGATGTGCAGGGCGTTTTTGGATATTACGCGATTCACAGTTCTCTTGTTGCGGTCAACCCCTGAGCAACTGTCGCACCGTCTCTTCAACCTGCTTGCCTTCAGGGGATTTACGCAACCAATTGCGGATTTCGCGGCGAGCAATTCTCCAAGTCACTTTGGGACGGCTGGCATGAAGTCTTGCCAATTGAATTGCGACAGCATCCTCGGCATCACGCCCGGCAAGGGATATGTCGTTGTGCAGTTCATTCGATGGGCATACTCGGGGATTGGGAGTCGCCAGATGTGTTTTTGGAGGTCGCGGGTTTTACCAGCCCAGTTCGGAGTAGTGTAACGATTTACCTCATCGGCAAGAGTGTCGCTGTTGATGACCGCCAGCAGGTAGCGCGCTTCTTCCGCGCTCTGGCAGGTTACCCAGAACAATTTGTAATCGACTATAGCTTGATCATCATCGAGTATCGCAGCTGTGGGAGTCCCAGAGCCGGTGTAGACAACGCGGATCGGACGCTCCGATTTATTGTGTTGCCACGAAAGCTGGGACGTGAGCTTGCCAAGATAATCTATCTGACAGATTAGGTCGAGTCTGTAGCCGGGGTTTTTGGTCTCGTCCCAGCATTGGTTGATTACGCGCCATCGCTGACGCATTCGCCGTCCCAGAGAAAGATGGGCAACACCATAAACGCCGTCAGTGTCGGTATCTATCTCGGATGCCCCGATCCTGACGGGCAATACGGCTTTAAGTGGTGCGAGAGTTGCGTAGGGTATTGTGGTCTCGCCCAGATGAACATTGAAGACGTGGGCCTGCTCAACAGTGTCGGGGTAGAGAGTAGACAAATCCAACGATTTCCAAGGCTCCTTATCGTAAACACCGCGCCGCGGCCTAGTAGTAATCGTGTTGGGTAGGCTCAGAGTTGCTAGATTCGGGATTTCATCAACGAACAACAAAACACGCGGAAATAGCGTCGCCCCGTTACGTGTAACATCAGCGTACGGCGATGAAAAACCGGTACTGGTATCGGCGACCTCTACAGGTACGCGTAGCACGTCATCGGATCCAGTATCGCCACGCCATTGGTTAACGACCCCTGCCAACGGTTTAGGTTTACTGCTCTGACCGATTCTTTTCGCGAACACCACGCACGAAGCGTTGGGAAAGAACGTATTGGGGTTTAGCTTTTCCAAGTCCCAAGCACGATGCACTTGGAAGTCGACGTTCAATGAACGAGCGGCTTCGATGCTGGTTCCGCCGTTAGATTTCCATTCCCCTGTACGCCATTTGGCATGTTGTCCGGCTTGTAAGGCGCTGTGAGGCATCACCATGCCAATCAAGCCACCGTCTCGCAGGTACAGGTCGGTGCTTCTAGTAAAAAAGAGGGAAGCCACATCTTGATGCGTTGCGTATATGCCGCCGGACCAGATTCCGTAGACTTCCCGGCACTGGCGTGCCAGCTCTTCCCGGAGGATATCAATCGTCTGGTTGTAATTGAGCCAGGGTGGGTTGCCAACG
Source organism: Dehalococcoidia bacterium (assembly GCA_965200065.1). Taxonomy (GTDB): domain Bacteria; phylum Chloroflexota; class Dehalococcoidia; order Lucifugimonadales; family Lucifugimonadaceae; genus Bin127. The sequence continues at coordinate 540,391 of CBDATF010000001.1, forward strand.
ATTACATCGACCTTGTTGAGAGAAAGAGTGAGTGGGCGAACAAGATTCCTGGTGTAGTATGCCCAGATGTGGTCTTGACCTTTTGCGTGCAGCATTTTGAGCTTGTCGATGGTATCGAAAAGTATCTTCCGTTCGCCGGGATTTAGCCCAACAATATCTTGGAGTGCCAACTGCGGATCTTGTCCGGTTTCGATGTACTCGGCAATGTCAATCATCAGCTGGTCGAAGTCTTCGGCACGGTTAACGAGACAACGAGGAAAAACCAGTTCAGTGTCCTCCTCATCGCGAACGCTGACTGTCACAGTGTGGGCGAACATATCTTGACTCTCGAACCTGAGCTGAAGCGAGTCGCCGAGATATATCGGGACGGTTACCGCAGTCTGAGCACTAGATTGTATGGCCGGTCGTGCGGCAATAACCCACGCGGCCCGCGCCAAGTGCGCCGCTACAGGATGGATGTCAATGCCAGTAACGGCATCGCGCAACATTTCGAAAACCTTCGTTTCAGGGACTTTAGCTCGCTCCGCCGCTGTGATCAGGTGCTCGACGCACTCGGCGATGAAGGTACCGGAACCGCAGGCCGGATCTAACACTCTTTGGTTCAGTGGATCGGTGACGACCTCCTCGATCATGGCTTTTGCTAACCAACGAGGCGTGTAGTATTCGCCAAGTTGGCGCCGTTCATCCGGCGGGATGACGGTCTCGTAGAGCGTCGCGGCGATGTCTGTTGGCGGCTTACACCAGTCAAAACGTGCTACAGCACGAGCGACGGTTCTAATAAATGGTGTAGCCCCTACTTCGATTGGCCATGCAAAGAAGTCGGTTTCTATAACCCCATATATACCCGTTGCATTCGTAAACTGTCTGCCATTCGGCAACTCCTCCGGGTCGTTTTCGGCGATCTGCGCGATATCAAGCCCGAAAGACGCCTGGACTACGATGCCGACAACGATGGTCAGGTAAGTATGTCGCACGAATAGGTCGCCAAACGCATCGTCTTGGACTACTTCACCCAGGGCGGTCCTTAGCAGATCCTGCCATAGAGCGCGCTTTATGGCGACTGTTTCAGAGTCTGCATACTCCCGATAGAGTTTCCGCAGGGTGGCGATATCACGCTCATATAGCGGACGTCCGGGTCCGAAGTGCTCTTGGAGATTTTCCAGATTCGGCTCGATGCGATCGAGTGTGCCCAGTGCGTTGTCGCGTAGCCATTCTTAGAGCAGGTACCACCTGTCAGGATTGGATAGCGTGAAGCTGTACGGTGCTGCGGTGTTGACATCGCCTCCTCCGGGCCAGCGTAATACCCAGTATTTGCCATCGGTGAGTATCCCCATGCGAACGCCGCGGTTCGCATCCATCGCTTGTTGGAGATAGCCGTCCAGCTGCTTCACATTCTCAGCATGTGGCTCGATTTGGTTTCCGATCCGACGCTTTACCTGGATGTATGTGTCGCGCGTAGCTAGATCGACCGAGTTCTGCGAGCCTATAGCGGGTGCGGATTCCTCGCCGATCTCGCTTGCTGTGACGAGCTGGGTCTGGATGAGGAAGTCGCGTATCGATGATGTGATGTTTGCTTCCGGATCGTGGTGGTTGTGCCGGTTCAGCAAATCATCGGCTATCTGCCGGCACTGCTCGTTGTCATCTGATATCGCCATGCGGTGATTATTTCACATGATCGCTGGAAAACGAATTCGGGATGTCACAAGACATTCGCCAGGCTAGTCGGTTGGTGCAACCGAATTGCATTGGCTACGTGTCGACACTACTCGTTGACGGCTGAAAATGGCGTGTTCAGCGTCCTGCTGCCGATATGTGTTCTTGTCCTCCCTCTCCCGCGTGGACGGGAGAGGGGGAAGACGGGGCTAATCGTAGATGGAGAACTGAAGTTCTTGTTGGGTGTGAACGTCGATGAGGGCGGAGCGGCCGTTCTCGAAGTTTTCACGGTGCGCTTCTCGGATCGCGTCGCCGATCGCGGTCGGATCCTTGACGGTGATGCCGCGTGCGCCCATCCCTTCGGCGATCATGGCATAGTCGCCCGTCATGTTGCCAGCGTCATACTTCTCCATCGCTACCGGTAGCGACTTGTTGTAGCCGCCCATCGTGCCGTTGTTGAGCACGATCGTGGTTATCGGGTTACCAGAGCGAACCGATGTCTCGATGTCCAGTCCTGACATTCCAAATGCAGCGTCGCCCATGAAGTTGACGCAGAACCTTTCGGGCATCGCCATCTTGGCGCCGATCATGAGTCCGATGCCGTAGCCGAGGTGCGTGCTCTTGCCCCAACCGATATAGGTATGCGGACGAGTGGCGATGTAGAACGGCATCATCTGGTCGCGCGGGTGTCCCGCATCGTGAGTCATCACCGTATTTTCGTGGTCTACCGCGTCGCCGATCTCCTTGAGCAGGCGATAGGGGTTGATCGGGACCATGTCGGAATTGAGCAGACCGTGCCAATCGGCAGCCCACTCAGCGCGCACCTGGGCAATCGACTCCTGTACCGACGTGTCGTCTCGACGTCCTTGCTCGCCGATTCGTCCCTTTATCTCGTCAATCAGCAGACGTAGCGTCTCGCCCGCGTCTCCGACGAGACCCATATCAGTGTCGTACTCCTTGGAGATGTCGGCCGGGTTGTTCGTGCAGTGGATCAGGAACTTTCCTGACGGCAGGTCGATGCCGTAGTTCGTCACCGTCAAGCTGGCGCCGATGGCGAATAGGACATCCGATTCTTTGAGCCAGGTCCAGACCGGTTTTGGTGCCGTGCGGTTTGCGGCGCCGAGGGCTAATGGATGTCGTTCGTCGATGGCGCTCTTGCCCGGCATCGTCGTCATTACAGGTATCTGTGTCAGTTCGGCCAGTTCTGTCAACTCATCGGTAGCGCCGGCGTGCAACACCCCCTGACCGGCCCAGATGGCGGGCATGCGAGCGTTTAAGAGCTTGTCGGCAACGTCTTTGATGTCGCTGGCTGAAGGTGCGAAGCGATGAGTTGAGGTGGGGCGATATTCATCGACGTCTTGCACCTCTTCGCCCATAACGTCGCGTTGCATCTCGAGCAAGACGGGACCAGGACGTCCGTTTTTCAGCGCTTCGGTGGCGCGCCGCATAAGTGCTGGGATGGCATCGGCGTCAGTTACAGAAGCGGCGAACTTGGTGATGTGCTGGAAGTTGAGCGGGCCGCTGAAGTTGGGCGTGACGCCGGTCTTGTAGTTTCCAGGACCGTCGGGCAGGAACAGGACGGGCACGCTGTCTGCCCATGCTTGTGCGAAACCGCCAAATGCGTTTTCCACGCCTGGACCGCCTTGACATGCGAAGACGCCGAACTTGCCTTTGGATGCCATCAGACGCGAGTAACCGTCTGCGGCCATGATGCCACCGCGCTCCTGTCGGAAGACGATGGGGCGAATGCCCTCTCTCGCTACGGCTTCGATGATGGGATTTGAGGGAAAGCAAGCCAGCCACTCAAACCCTTCTTTCTTCAGTATTTTGGCAACAGCTTCATAGCCGTTCATGGTTCAACTTCCCCTTCCGTAGGATGCAGTTTTGCTCGCGTTCTTGCGATGCAGTATTTTTGAATTACAGTGATTCCAAGTTTAAGTTGGATTCGCGATCTTAGGGTTGTTGAATTTTCGGCGTAAACCGGGCGCGGCGCGATTTCAGCATCTGACTTTAAGGTGTGGGCTCTGCTTGCCTTGAGGGTGCGGATTCGGCGCTTGGGAAATTCGAATGCGGTGATTAACTGCGCGCGGTGATGTTGCATCGCGTTAGATTGATTGCATACCTTATGAATCACTGGGACGTTACGCGCGATAGGGCGTCGATGCGGCAGGTGGCATTGCCGCGACAATCGCTACGCCACATGGCAGTTATCGGAACGATCATGGTTTCGTTGGCATCGTGAAGGACGAAAATATGTTGCGTGAGATACACGACGAATTTGAGTACAAACCTCAGGGCAACGCGCCCTTGGGCATCGGAAAAGTCAATATTAAGGTCGTTGGAGTCGGCGGAGGCGGATCGAACGCCGTCAACCGGATGTACTCGGACCCGATCGACACGGTTGACTACATAGTGATGAACACCGACGCGCAAGCGTTGGAGTTGACAACCGTGCCGTCCGCTTTGCGGGTTGGCGACTCCACGGCGCGCGGCATGGGCGTCGGCGGAGACCCTTCGCAGGGACGAGTCTGCCACGAAGAGAACCGTGAAGAGATCGCGGAGCTCCTCGATGGTGCAGACCTCGTATTTGTAACCGCAGGCATGGGCGGCGGCACCGGCACTGGCGGTGCGCCCGTTGTTGCTCAGATCGCGAAACAGCTCGGCGCGCTCACCATCGGCGTATGCACAATGCCCTTCAGTTTCGAGGGTTCACACCGAACGCTCAAAGCCCACGAAGGTGTTGATGAACTGCAGAAGTACGTCGACACGCTCATCCGCATCCCCAACGACAGACTGTTGGATGCGGCGGCGCCGGACACTACTACTCAAGAAGCGTGGCGAATGGCCGACAAGGTGCTACAGGATGGCGTCGAGGGCATCGCCCGCGTCATCATCGAGCCGGGTGAGGTCAACCTTGACTTCGCCGACGTGCGAGCCGTGATGACGAACGCCGGTCCGGCATGGATGGGTGTAGGTCAGGCATCTGACAGCGATCCGGGCGGTGCCATGCTGGCCGTCAATGCAGCCCTTGACAGTCCGCTTCTGGACGTCGACATAACGGGCGCGCAAAGAGCCTTGGTGAATATCACCGGTGGACCCGGCATGAGGATGTATAGCGTCCAAGACATCTCGAGCGTTATCGAGAGCAAGATGACGAAGCGGTCAAACATCATTCTAGGTACCGCACGCCAGGCCGACATGGGTCAGAACATTCGCGTCATCGTCATCGCCACTGGCTTCCCGACTGAGGAAGAGCAGCAGAGGTTGGACAACGAATTGATCGAACGTGCGCTGGACGACCCGGAAAACATGAAGATCCCGCCGTTCCTACGTGGGCATCTGGCACAGCTGGAGAAGCGGGGACGGTTCTAGATCCACCGCTCCCTTCGCTGTTAGTCCAGCGATCTATATCAGATACAACGCAGCCGCGTCGCTTGCATCAGGCGACGCGGTTGTCGTCTATATAGTCCCAGTTGAAGTGCATGCCCAATCCGACGCCCTGCGGCAACAGCACGTTGCCAGCGTTATCCATGGGGTCGCATGGCGAGTTCAGGTAGGGCGGCGTCGCATCGTAGTCGAAACCAGGACGCAACAGTCCGCGCTCGTAGAACAAGCAAGTCTCTTCGGTAGTTGCGCCCAGAATGGCTGAGTTCGGGAACCATCCGCCATGCATTTCGCATGGGATGCCAAAGGATTCGTATACATCGACGGCCTTTTTGCATGCTGTTAGACCGCCGAAGTTGACATCTATGCGTCCGATGTCGGATGCACCCTGCAACACCCATTCAGCGCGGGAGTAGTGCATCCAGGTAGCATGTTCTGGCGCGCATACAGCGATGTCTAACTCCCGGCACAGCCGTCGGTAGGGCTCGACTCGAAACTCGTGCATCGGATGCTCGAGGAAGTAGTAGCCGAGACTTTGCAGTTCTCTGCCGACGTAGATCGACTCGTCCAGCGTGTAGATGCCCCACGGGTCGAGCATCAGCGTCATATCGTCTCCGACCGCGTCGCGGACGGCTTCGCACACCTCGATGTCATGTTTCGGGAAGGCGGGGCGTCGCGGGGCCGGAGCATTGCGGATCGGATCCCAATAGATGTATGCGTGCACTTTGAAGGCGGTGTATCCCTGTTGTTTGCACTCGAGCGCGAATGCTGCGTAATCCTCGGGAGTGCCGATATTCGGGAATGTACTGGCATACGCGCGCACCTTTTCGCGTGCTTTGCCCATCAGTTGCGACACCGTCATGTTGGCGTAGCGTCCGGCAAGGTCCCACAGCGCGGAGTCGAGGTTTCCGATCAGCGATTCGTGGAAGTTGCTGTTGTCGCGCATGAGATTCCATAGATGCTCACGGCTCAGCGGGTCTTCGCCGACTAGCAGATTCTTGACCATCGCCTCGACCTCGGATGGGAATGCGCCGCGAAAGTAGCCGCCCATACCGCCGGTGTTGTATCCGCATACGCCCTCGTCAGTCGAGATCTTCGTTATCGAGTGCGTCGTATCTTGCGGCTCATCCAGCCACTCGCCGTAACCCCACTTCGTGCCGACGTTGTTGCTCTGCGACTTGAAGCTGATGACTTCTATGTTTGTGATTCGCATCTTCGCTCCTCCGATTCTGAGATCGAATAATCCATCCGCATGTGATGGTTCATTACTCTACTCCCGTAAGCAGAGTTCTGACGGGATAGATTCGGTGCGAATAAGACTAAGGTTCGTGATTGCGGAGCACTCTGATGAGCCCCATCACGATGAGCGGGATGTTAGCCATCAACACTGCTCCGAAGTATGCTCCTGCGACGCTTGAGGCGTTGGTCACGAAATCGGCGCCGAAGGTGGCATCTTTCAAAAGGACGAATCCGACAGCGGCGCCGATGATCGCCAGCACTAGAGATATGAGCACCTCATTGAGAGTCACCCGGTTTTCATACGTGCCGAATCTCTTGACCAGGGCGAATCCGGCAGTGGCGCCAATCGCTTGCGTTAGGACCGTGCCTATCGCCAGTGTGAGCGTGTAGCCGGCGAAGAGCCAGGTAGTCACCATCACAACGCTGATGACGTATAGCCCCATGCCGCCGATTGAGGACAGGAAGGCGGCGGCAGATACCTGCACGATGTAGGCGCCGATCTTGTATTCGCCGCGCCAGATTAAAAATCCGCAGAACGCGAAGAAGGCCAGCATCAGCGCCAGGGGTAAATATGAGATGAAATCGATGTTCATTTCGCGATAGAGTGTTGTGTTCGTATCTTGTCAACGCGGAAGCGCGTCGATGATCTCATTGGCACGGGCAGTAGGGCCGTTAAGCCGCGGGTCGGCCACAATTGTGAATGCCGCGGCCAGTTTTTCGGACTGTGCGTCGGTGGCCGGTATGACGGTATATCTGAATTTCGGTAGCAACTTGTTGATGCGCTCTGCTAACGGTCCTTTTCTGGCCCTCTCAAGTGCTGTGCGGGGAGATGCACCGAGTTCCGTCACTGCGACTTTGGCTCTGAAATCGCAAATTACTACGCCGTTCAGATAGTCGTTCAGAGTCTTGCCGATGTCTTTAGTCGCCTCGATGTATATCGGTTCCTCGTCATGTAGCACGGCGATGACGCCGGTCTTTTTGCCCAGCATCCACACGCCATCTTGCGTCAACGGCAAACTCTCTCCCTCAAGCAGCTGCTTGTAGAGGGCTTCCCATTTCCCGAGATGAGCAGGTGTGAAGACTGCCATGATATGTCGATAGGCTAAAAATCCGGTTAGAAGCAATGCGCTCCGCTGATGGGAAACATGGTATCAATCATTGCAACTGCACCTTCAGAGTGCTCTACTGCACGATCGGCACGCGCCAGATCTGACAGTAGCATAGCACCCATGTATATGCTACCTAGTGATGCAATCGGCATCGAAACATCGGGCGGTCGATCGGTCCGCGTGCAGGTTGCCGATCCTTCTTTATCCACCGTCAGCAGGTAGATTCCCTCGGTGCCGTCACAGAAGTCGTCGAAAACCTCGATTGCCACCTCGCCAAGATTTGCATAGGAGCGTGCCAAAAGTGCCTTTACGGGATCAAGGATGCGTATCCAGAGTGCGTCGTAAGGTTGAAGCGAGAGTTTGCGCGGGTCGGCAAGCAACCAAAGCAACATCGACTTCTTGGGATGTCCCTCGTGAACGAGCACATCTATGAGGTCGACGTCGAGCAGATATCGCCACAGGTTCGCCTCGGCCGACGCGGTGGCGGCGACCAACTCGTTCACCTCAAGCTTGTTGTTTAAGTCCAGACCGTTGCGGCCCTCTTTGATCTTGTAGATTGCATATCCGAGCGGTTCGTCCCCCTCAGAGTAGACGACGAAGAAGTGTTTGGGACCGGAGACCTTCTGAAGCCGTGCCGGATCGAATGTGCGCTCCCATTCGATGTTCTGCATCTTCATCATGCCGGGAGTTTTCAACCGGGCCCGTTCCCACACTTCAGGGGCTATTTGACGCATCTTGGCAGCATCTGCGAATCGCACTGATCCGCGATTACTTGGCATCGTTCTAAAGCGCGCGTCTAGGGTCTCGATCTTTGCGATTTGCTGCTCGCCGGCTAATCCATAGCCGAATCGGTTGTAGATGTTGCTCTCACTTGCCCAAAGTCCGGCGATGTGCTGTCCTGACGCCTGGCCATTGGATAGCAATCGGCGCATCATCTCGCGCATGATGCCGCGGCGTCGGTGCGTCGATGCCACCGTCACGTCAGTTACGCCCATGAAGTTAGTCTGAGTACCGGGGACTGTCAGTTCAAACTGTACCCATGAGGAAGTTCCGACGATCTCATCGCCGTCGAACGCGCACATCGTGGGTGACATCATGCCGTAGTGCTTCTTGTCATACTCCAAATCGCCCTCGCGAATCGTGAAGTGCGAGTTGAAGCCGCGATGAAGGTTGCGGTAGTAGGCGAAACGTTCGTGTTCGCGCAGTGGTCTGAACTCAATGTCAGTCAGACGGTTGTTATTAGAGCTCAATTGAAGCGTCTCAGGTCAGATTAGTTAGTTGTTTATGTTCACCGACAGATTAGAAGTGGTACGTATTCCAACCGACGGGCGAGGTGCGGAACATGGAATCGGCAAGTAACGCCGCGTCGGGCGCGTGTGCTGAGACATCAACGAGTCCGATATCAGCCAGCATTGAACACTCCACGGCGCCGAAGTAGATAGCCGCCAACTCCGCTTCAGGCATCACCAGATCTGGGCTCTCGCCAGTCGCGCGGCATACCGCGCCGGTCTTGCCTGTTTCTAGCGCAAGATTATGTGGTTTATCAGTTTCGGCATCGATGACTTGCAACACGAGACGGTCTTCGACTGCATACGCGCGTCGCTCCAGCATGGCCGGGATGTCAAGCAGCTTGAGCCAGATGGCATCGGTCAAAGTTCGATGCAATCGGCGCGCGTCGGAGAGCAGCCAAACTAGCGGGTCATCGACCGGCCTAACCTTGGCTTTGAGGATGTTTACCAACTCTTGATCGAGTAGGAATCGCCAGATGGCTGCATGTGCGGCATCGGTGGCGGCGACGGCCTCGATGACGGTGAGAGTTCCCTTGAACTCGTCATCGGGATCATGTTCAATTTCGTAGCGCGCGTAACCCAACGCATCGTCGTTTTCGCGGTAGATGATGAAGAACTCGTTCTTTCGATGTACCGGATGTATCTCGTAAAGCCATCGCTTTGGGGTCCGGGTAATCATCCCGGGACGTATCGTTCGAGCCCGTTCATAGACTTCCGTCATCAAAGGAATCGCCTCGTCGCGTTCCACCTTGACATACTGTCCTGGCCAGGACATATCTTTTGCGTAACTGCCGTATCTAAGGTCGATCTTCCAGTTATGAACAGGGATGGCGTTTCCGTAGCCGTATCGGCCGTATAGATTGCTCTGGCTGGCCCACAGTATCGATGCGATGTCGCCGCGTTCCCGCGCGTCATGATGGATGCGCGTCATGATGCTGCGCTGAATGCCGCGCCGCCGATGTGTGGCCGCGGTTGTGATGTAAGCGATGCCGGCGGAGGGCGCTTCAGCACCGCCGGGCAGAGTCATGTCGAACGAATCTGCGCCGCCAGATCCGGCGATAGTGTCGCCATCCATGCAGATTAGAAGACGGTCTATCTCAACCCGATGCTCGCGCATGAAGGCCGTGTCTTCGGCGGTCGTATGGTCACCGAGACTTGCCCTTACGGCGATGCGCCACTTAAGGAACTCTTCTTCGCGAACTTGACGGATTTCCATGCGGAAAAAGCGGGGGAATCTGGTTAAATCGAACTACAGGTTTTCAGTTGCCCTGTCTTTCAAAGATACAACGCTTATGTGATGGCTTTCCCCGACAAACTTAAAGACGATTTCATCATCCGTTCAGATTTGACCGCTCTCAGTTCACGCTTCCAAGGGCGCATCGGTAGGCGCATCGTTCATCTGAGAAAAACCTCGTCAACCATGGATGTCGCCCGACGAATTGTTGATAGTTCTTCTGACGCGGGACAATTGCACGGCACGGTAGTGGTTGCCGATGAGCAGTCGCAGGGACGCGGACGTTTTGGGCGTGTCTGGGATTCACAGCGCTGCAAGGACATCCTGACATCGATAATCCTCTGTCCGCGCATTTCCCTAACCGGTCAGTTCACGGCTTTGGGACCATTGGCTTGCGCTCTGACTGTAGACCGCTTTACGGGTGCTGAATCCGGCATCAAATGGCCCAATGATGTGTTGGTAGACGGCCGCAAGATCTCAGGCATGATTGCCGAGAGCATAACGGTGGGTGATTGGTTTGCTGCCATTCTAGGCATCGGTTTGAACGTCAACTCGATGCGAGCAGACGATGCATCGACGGGCTACCGAGCAACGAGTATGTTTCAGGTCGCCCGACATCCGCAGCGTTTCGACCGCGCCGAAGTCTTAAGTGTGCTTTTGGAGTGCATTAACGAGTTGTATGATGCCGTAGACCGCGGCGAGACTATCATCCCGGAGTGGCGATCCAAGTTAAGCACTCTAGGCGGTGAGGTGCGCGTATCCGATGCGACGCCGGGCGGATCTGGCAAGACGATACGTGGGGTAGCAGAAGACGTTGACGATTTCGGACGTTTGTTGATTCGTGAACGCGATGGAACCTTACGCGCCGTCGCGGCCGGCGAGGTCACGATGAGGTCGCCAGAGCGCACATGACTGCTTCACAACGCATATCGGTTCGCGTCAAACCGCGCGCGTCCCGCGATCAAATCATCGGCTACAACCCGGCTTTAGAGCGTCTTGAAGTGCAAGTCAGGGCAGCACCGGTCAATAATGCGGCGAATGAGTCCGTCATAAAGCTGTTGGCTAAGAGTTTGAGAGTGCCGAAATCGCGACTTCGGATCGTATCAGGAGCGAAGTCGCGAGACAAAATCATTGAGGTCAATGCTGATGCGAGGATAGATATCTCGCGTGTTTTCAGCGTCTGACGCTCAATCATCGTCAGTCGGCTCTGGCCCCCATCCGTGCAACAGTTCCGGGCGTCTTGCTAATGTGCGCTCCGCAGCTTTACGTTTGCGGAAGCGTTCAATCTCGTGTCGGTTGCCGGATAGCAACACTTCGGGCACGCGGCGGCCTCGGAACTTGACGGGACGCGTGTAGACGGGGCCTTCCAGCATCCCGCTGTTCGAGTTGGAGAAGGTTTCACTACGCGAAGATTCGGGGTCGCCCAACACGCCGGGAAGCAGACGTGCCACGGCGTCGATAATGGCCATCGCCGGTATCTCGCCGCCGGTCAATACCAGGTCTCCGACGCTGACCTCCTGGTCGATGCACTCCTCCACAAAGCGCTCATCTACACCCTCGTAATGCCCGCACACGATCGTTAATGCTGACAACCTCGATAGTTCTTGCACCATCTGATGGTTGACCGGCTCGCCTTGCGGCGACATGAGCATGGTGTGCGGACGGCTGTTGTCTGAGTAGCGCTTGTTGACGGACGTGACGGCGTGGAAGAGAGGTTGCGGCGTCATTACCATTCCGGGCCCGCCGCCGTAGGGCGGAGCGTCCACGCTGCGATGCCGGTCCTTAGTGAAGTCTCTAGGGTTGACAAAATCGATTTTGATCAACCCGTTATCTGCGGCCCGACCGATGATGCTTGAGGTTAGCGGTCCCTCAAACATTTCGGGAAACAGAGTTATTACGTGAAACTTCACTTACACTGCCGCTTAATCATGAATGTGCCGAATGATGTTTGCGCGCGATGGGATGTTCGCCGGTGTGGCTGCCGCGCATAATCTCAACTGCGTGGGGCAGGACGTCTAGTAAGACTTGCAATGTTTCAACCGCCCCTTTGGGATTGCCCGGCAGGTTGATGATGAGGGTGCGATTGGCAACTCCGGCGACGGCGCGCGACAACATCGCCATCGGTGTTATCTTGAGTGATTCAAGGCGCATCGCCTCTGCCATACCGGGTACCTGATAGTCGATGACTCCCATCGTCGCTTCCGGCATGACATCGCGCGGGCTTAAACCAGTGCCCCCGGTCGTCAATATCAGCTCGATCTCAGGTTGCTCGGACCACTTACGCAGCTGAGCCGTTAACGTGGCGATGTCGTCGGCAACCAGGGTGCGCACCACGTTGATGTGTCCGCGGCTGGACATGGTTTCAACGATGGCGTCGCCGCCGATATCTGTGCGTTGCCCCGCCGCTCCCGAGTCGCTGCTGGTCAGGACGGCATATTTGATGATGTGCGTCATGCGTCGATAGTGAGGAGTGTTCGGGGGAAGCGTGTCTGATCGATGCAGTTTTGATGATAATGCCGTCTAAAACGCGATGCATCGTATAGAAATGCCAGTTTGCGGAATCCTAGAATCCGAATCTGATACCGATAGGTGTGCACCTAAGCGTAACTGCGGGGAAATTGCATACATAGAAGAAAGTTCGATGCGCCAGACTTCTTTCGACAAACGATGGTTTGTGCAAGTCAGCAGTTTGGTATGGATTCGTGAACTTGACGACAAATAGATAGTTGATTGCAATCCGGCTTCCAGCCGCGCCGAAAATGAACCGGAAAGCACCAGCGAGCAGGCCGGAGTTCCATGAACCGGTCATGCTTTCCGAGGTTATCGATGCGCTGAACGTCATCCCCGGAGGTCGCTACATTGATGCCACTCTGGGCGAAGGGGGACATGCGCGGGCGATTCTCCGCGCCTCATCGCCGGGCGGAATGATGATCGGTTTCGATGCCGATCCCGAAGCCGTAGCGTCAGCATCAAAACGGCTCAAAGCATACTGCTCGTCGATAATGATCGCGAAAGAGAACTTTGTCGAGATGCAGGCGATTGCGACGCGCTACGGGTTTGCACCGGTACACGGTATTTTGATGGACTTGGGCTTATCATCACTTCAACTGGATCGTGAGTTGCGCGGATTTTCATTTCAAAGAACCGGTCCGCTCGACATGCGCTTCTCAAGCCGTGGCAGAGTAGATGCCGATGAAATCGTGAACAACTATCCGGAACGGGATTTGGCGAATCTGATCTATCGCTACAGCGATGAGGGTGCATCTCGTCGGATCGCTTCTGCCATCGTGAGGAATCGTCCGGTCAAAGATGCGTTGCAGCTGGCCGAGATAATCACCGCTGTCAAACCGCGCCGTCGGAATGGGATTCACTCCGCGACGCAAACGTTCCAAGCACTTAGAATAGCAGTCAATGGCGAATTATCCGCTTTGGAAGCCGGCTTGGAACAGGCGGTAAGTGTGCTGGGCGTAGGCGGAAGACTGGTAGTGATTTCGTACCATTCATTGGAAGACCGACTAGTCAAGAACTTTATTCGGGACGCTGCATCAGACTGTATCTGTGCATCGACGAAGCCGCGGTCGCCGATATGCAGTTGCGGTCATACGGCTACGTTGAAGCCGGTGCTCAATGGCGCGTTGGTGCCGTCGGCGTCGGAAATAGAGGCGAATCCGCGCAGTAGAAGCGCGAAATTACGTGTGGCTCAACGGATCTGAAAAAATATCCTACAGATAAGACTCACAGATCGAAGGAGCATCGACCAGATGTATAACGAGGACATCCGACTATCGATCGATGTTGGTAGCAGTAAGGTTTGCAGCGCAGTTATCCGCCGTGATAACTACGGCGAACCTGAAATCCTCGCGGTTGATGTCTTGCCTAGCGACTCGATCCGTGAAGGCGAACCGATGAACCGCAATCAGTCGATTGAAGCGGTTCGTTCTTCAGTAAGTGAAGTCTCCAAGCAATGCTCTCTCAACTTTAGAAAAGCTTATGTAGGCATCGGCGGCAAACATGTTAATTCATATTTCGGATGGGGACGTGTCAGCGGCTTCGATTTCGCAACCGGCGTCACCCAGGAAGACGTCATCCAAGCCGTGCGCCAAGCCGCGCACGAGCGTATCGATGCTACCGATCATCTCCTTTACGCTACACCGACAACGTATCGTATAGACGGCACGACTGAGTTCCGCAAGCCGCCCGTGGGCATGCATCCGGACAGTCTGGAAGTTCAGGCGTTGATCGTGGTTTCGGACCAGCAGCACTATCGGAATGTCCTCGATGCGGTCAGCAGCGCCAACGTAGAGCCGATCAATGGCGGCTCCATTCTTGTTGCTGAGGCTGAGTATCTGTTGAGCCCGTACGAGCGCGACGCCGGCGTTGTGCTGTTTGACATCGGCGGTTGCGATACGGAAATAGCGATTTATCACCACGGTCGGGCGGCCATGTTCACGTCGTTGCCGATTGGGGGATTTCACTTTACCAACGACATCGCTTTCGCGTATGAATTGCCTTATGAAAATGCCGAAGCCGTGAAGCTGTCGGCCGGCACCTTGATGAGCGACGCCGGCATGACGAACAGCGAGATCGATCCCGGTAATCTGACTGGTGCCGAACGCGTCATCGACGTTGAGCGCTCTCTGACACGCGTTTCGCTCTCAAGCCTTCTCCGAGACCGAGCTTCTGAAACGATGACGATGTATCGGACTCGCATCTCGCAGATCCGGGGATTGCCGGAAACGGACTACTTGACGGTGGTATTCACTGGCGGCGGTGCGAAGTTGAATGGTCTGGCAAACTTCGCAAAGATCAATATGGGCCTCCGAGGACGAGTAGAGCTTCGCCAACCGTCCGGCGTTAAGAGCCTTCCTGATGACGTCAGCGACCCTTCAATGTCCGGCGCGATATGTGTCGGTTTACGGGCTCTGGACCGCATTGAGCACGACAACCATGTTGAGCGTAAGCCGCTGACGGCGGTACGCACTTCTACTGCGGAGACGCAATCGCGGTCTGACGACGACGATTCATCAAGCGGTGTCGGCTCCCGGCTTCGCTCTCTGCTTGGTCGATAGTTCTTTATCGCTTTACGTGGTTGAGCCGTTTGTGTTTGGGAAGTGCAATTTCTCAAAATGGTGTGTAAGCGACTATAGAGTTAGACTCATTCATACGAGTTGGTTCTAGCCGCGGAGGTCGCAATCGTCGTGATGCCGACAGGCAGTCGCGGCTCGCAAGGCGCATCGAGTCAAATTGACGACACCGCATTCACGTCCATTCAGACCCCGGATAAATCCGTCCGTCAACATCAAAGTAGTTGGCGTCGGCGGTGGCGGCTCAAACGCCGTCACGCGTATGTATCGACGGCGAATTCCGAGTGTCGAATACATTGCTGCCAACACTGACGCTCAAGCACTGGCATATACCGAGGCATCCATCAGACTCCGCGTCGGCGATCGCATCGCCGGCGGTCTGGGCGTAGGTGGCGACCCGCGTCTCGGCCGGGAGTGTTTCATCGACAGTCGCGAAGAGGTGCGTGAAGTACTAACCGGAGCAGACCTGGTCTTTGTCGCGGCGGGAATGGGTGGCGGTACTGGCACTGGCGGCGCGCCGGTAGTCGCCAATATTGCGAAACGAGAACTCGGATGTCTCACGATCGGCGTGGTTACAAAACCGTTTCCCTTTGAAGGCTTTCAGCGCGGTCAACAAGCGCTGGATGGACTCGATCAGCTAGCAGAGGAAGTGGATACGCTAGTTGTGATTCCCAACGAACGACTTCTGATGGTCGCTAATCCCAACACTTCAGTGGCAACCGCCTTTCGCATGGCCGACGAGGTGTTGCGTCAAGGCATACAGTCGATAGTCGAGTTGGTGCTGATGCCGGGCGAGATAAACCTCGACTTCGCCGACCTGCGCACAGTCATGCGCGACGCTGGAACGGCTTGGATGGCGATAGGACATGGCAACGGTATCGACCGCACCGATGCCGCGATCGCCTCAGCGCTCGGATCGCCGTTGCTGGAGCTAGGTATCGACGGCGCAACTGGAGTGTTGCTGAACATCACCAGCGGTCCCGACCTGATGCTGGCAGAGGTGCGTAAGATCACGGAAACGATTAAGGAACACCTCCATCCTGAAGCCGATATGTTCTTCGGCACGGCTCAAGATCTGCGCATGGAAAACGAGTTGAAACTCACCATCATCGCAACCGGTTTCGGCAAGTCTGAAGAGGATTGACACTAGCGCACTCGCGTTCTCATTGCGGTGTTGATGCACCGCTTGGATGATGTCAGGGCCTGACGGCGTGGTTTCAGAGAGATCGAGAACATCTCTTGAACGTCTTTGAAAGCGATAATTCGTAGCAATCTGCGGTTATGAGCCCTAGATTGCCGTCATTCCGACGCTGAAATTGCCGCGATTTGTGTAACCACACGACGCTCCGATGCGTCTCTAGAAGCGTGCTAAGTCGCTTGAAAATTAATTATTTCCTACTGCTTTTAGGTTGCAGATAACGCGATATATTGATAGTGTGATTATGCTTGCACAAGATATTGTGTACTGCACCTTAATGGCCCCTAACAAAGAATACGGTTGCACCGGCGACGGATGCGACCGCAAACCGTGATGCGTTGCCCGGAATGCGGACATAGTGAGAGCAGGGTAGTCGATTCGAGAGAGAGCAACGAGTCGGTACGCCGACGTCGAGTCTGCCTGCACTGCACGGGACGTTTCACCACCTATGAACGGGTGTCGAACCTTGGTTTCAAAGTTCAGAAACGTAGCGGCAAGCAGGAGAACTTCTCGGTAGAAAAAATCACTCGCAGCATCGAACTGGCATGCGCCAAGCGGTCGTTGCCGTTAGGAGCCATTGAACAGATCGTTGAGGACATCCATGAGGGTGCGATCAGCGAAGGTCGCGAGCACATCGAAACTGGTGTCATCGGTGAGATGGTCTTGCGACGCCTCAAGACGTTGGACAGCGTAGCGTATCTGCGCTTTGCTTCGGTGTTCAGAGATTTTGACAGCCTGGAACGGTTCGTGGAGGAAGCTGTCGGCTTGGATGAGGACGATGCGACTGATGAAGATTTGCAGCCATCGTTATTAACCATCCCCGGTAGCAATCGGGAACGCCAGACGGCGCGTCAAAATTGATCCTGAGGGCCGCTAGGCCGCCGAAGTTTTACCTAAATAGTTTGGAAAGTTGAATCACAATGCTGCTGGAGACTGCTTCGGAATCAACTGATATCTCAGGTATGGGAGGCTTCACGCCGGCCGAGATACCTGAAAATGCCAAGGTCATCTTGGAGATGCGCTATCTGTTGCGAGATGATCGTGGAGAGATCATCGAAGACGCGCAGGAGATGTTCAGGCGTGTCGCGCGCGCTGTAGCCGAGGGCGACGCGCTGCATGGAGCCACGACCGAAGAGATTGACGCGGTTGCCGAACAGTTCTACCGGCTGATGGCAAGCCTCGATTTCCTGCCCAACTCGCCGACGCTGATGAATGCAGGAACAGGGAAAGGGACGCTGTCGGCATGTTTTGTGCTTCCCCTTGAAGACACGATGGAAGGGATAACGCGCGCTTCGCACGACCAGGCGATGGTGCAAAAGTTTGGCGGCGGTACCGGTTTCCCACTTTCCGATCTGCGACCTAAAGGAGCGTCGATATCGACGACGCATGGACGCGCTTGCGGGCCGGTGGAAGCGTTGCGATACCTATCAGCAACATCCCGTCTCGTGACGCAGGGCGGCAAACGCGACGGCGCCAACATGGCGGTCATGGATGTGCATCATCCAGACATCCTGGAGTTCATCGAGTGCAAATCGGTCGAAGGTGAGATCCACAACTTCAACATCTCAGTCGGTGCATCGGACGAGTTTATGCAGGCGGTTGAGAACGGTACGGATTACCCGCTCTACTTCCGGTCGGATCCGGCAGATCCGACCAGCGAACGTGTAGAAGTCGGCAGACGTGATGCGCGCGAGTTATTTGACAAGATCATCCATGGCGCGTGGCGCAACGGTGAGCCGGGGATGATATTCCTCGATGAAGTCAACCGCAACAGTCCGGTTAAACACGTCGGCGAGATAACGGCGACCAACCCCTGCGGCGAGCAACCGCTTCTGGCATACGAATCGTGCAACTTGGGATCGATCAATCTAGCCAACTTTGTCGTGGGCAAGTTGGCGAGCGGTCTCATCGAGCGCGACCCGGCAGAACTTGAAGATCTATTTTCAGACGCCGACTCTGGCACTGAGAGCTATAATGCATTTCCCAGAATCGATTGGAATCGATTGGGAGATGCAGTGCGGCTCGCCGTGCACTTCCTCGACAACACCATCGATGTCAACGAGTATCCGATACCTGAGATCCGAGAGATGAACCTCCGAACTCGTAAGATCGGGCTTGGCGTGATGGGCTTTGCCGACATGCTGGTCTCGTTGGGCGTTCCGTACGACTCGTCAGATGCGGTTAAGATCGGACGCGACGTGATGCGTTTCATCAAAGATATTTCTGATGAGACGTCGGAAGAGTTAGCTGATGAGCGCGGCCCCTATCTGACGTGGATGGAAAATGGCCAGTCGCACTCACGGATGCGGAATGCGTGTCGTTTGACGGTTGCGCCGACGGGCACGATCTCGATGATTGCCGGATGCTCAAGCGGCATCGAGCCGATATTCTCACTCGCATTCAGAAAACACAACATTCTCGGCGGAGACACCACGCTCAACTATGCCGACAGCAACTTTGAACGTGTAGTCCGTGAGCGAGGCAGCTTCAGCGACGACTTGTTGGATGATTTGGCCGGCGGCGGCTCGGTGCAAAACCGCGACGATGTGTCGGATGATGTTAAGCGTCTATTCCACATCTCATCCGATATTTCGCCACGCGATCACGTCTTGATGCAGGCGGCGTTCCAAGAATCGGTCGATGCCGGTATATCCAAGACGATCAACTTTCCCAATCAAGCGACGCATCAAGACGTTGAAGACGCCTACTTCACGGCCTGGAAGACGCGTTGCAAAGGCATCACGGTCTATCGCGCGGGTAGCCGGGATAAAGAAGTGCTTACGAGCGGCATAGTCGAAGAGGATTCGGAAGATACGGAACTAGAACCGGCTTCGAACGGCAAAGGTAATGTGGCATATATCAACCGAATGGACCGTCCGCCAGTATTGGAATCGAAGACGGTTCAGGTGAAGACGGGACGCGGCAAGATCTACGTGACGTTGTCTTTCACCTCTGATGGGCATCCATTCGAGGTTTTCACCAACCATGGCAAGGCTGGCGGAAATGACAGCGCCATGGTGGAAGCGTTGTCGCGCATGATCTCGCTCGCGCTCAGATCGGGCGTGTCACCTTCAGCCGTTGTCGACCAGTTGATCAACATCGTTGACAATCCGGTCTGGGATCGCGGACAGCAGATATTGTCCGTTCCCGATGCGATTGCAAAAGTATTGCTGGCGCATGCCGCTTCACCACCTCAGGGCGTGGCTTCAATTAACGCAGACCCGGCACAGACGGCATTGCTGTCGCCGCCGAGGTCTAGCGAACTGGGAATGCCGCAATACAGCAATGTCGATCAGCAGCGTTTAACGTCAGGGCAAACCTTGGCCGAGGCGTGTCCGGAGTGCGGCGCGCCCTCGATGGCATATGAAGAGGGCTGCATGAAGTGCTACACCTGCGGCTTGAGCCGATGTTGAGATATTGACGGTTATTCGCCTGCGGTGGCGATTGCTGGTCAGCAGAGCATATGAGCAAGAGTGACAGCAAACCATTGTTGGCGTTGACGCTTGGCGACCCGTCCGGCATCGGGCCAGAAGTCGTCGTCAAGGCATTGGCCGACCCGACAATCAACAGCCTGGCGCGGATGTTCGTAGTCGGCACAGAGCGGGCGGTGCAACAGGCTTTGGAGGAGACGGGGATAGATCTCGCGGTCTCCGCGATTGAATCTCCGTCGGAGACGCATCAGAGCGACGACACCATATCGGTGCTCAGCATCGGAGAGTATGGGAATGATGTTGATTTCCCACAGGGCAAGCATTCAGTCCTCTCTGGTGCGGCGTCCCATTCGTGGGTTGAGGCTTCGGCCAAGATGTGCCTCTCGAACGAAATCGACGGCATGGTCACGGCGCCTGTCAACAAGGAATCGTGGCAGATGTCGGGGGCTGCAGACTTGGGACATCAGGAAGTCTTTAAGCGTCTGACGAGTAGTGCCACGGTCTACACGATGCTGGTAAGCGGCATTCTGCGCTGCATGCATCTATCGACCCATAAGTCGCTTCCCGACGCCTGTGCGTTCGTCACTAAAGAGAACGTGCTGACGGCGGTGCGAATTACCGACGATCACATGAAGCGATGGGGCTTCGATAAGCCGCGCGTAGCCGTCGCCGCGCTCAATCCACACGCCAGCGACAACGGCCTGATCGGCGACACTGAAGCGGTCGAGATATGGCCGGCGATTGCGGCGGCGCAATCTGAGGGCATCAATGCGACCGGTCCGCATCCCGCCGATTCCGTCTTCAACCAAGCCATCGATGGAATGTACGACGTGGTTGTTGTGATGTATCACGATCAAGGACACATTCCGATCAAGGTGCATGGCTTCGAAGAGTCGGTATCCGTCAATCTCGGCATCCCGTTCATCCGCACCTCGGTAGATCATGGCACGGCATTCGACATCGCGGGTAAGAATCTTGCGCAGGCAACGAGCATGAAGGAAGCGATCAAGCTTGCTGTTGACTTGGCGACGCGTCGGGGAATGAAGTAAATTTCACGCGTTGTTGTTTGAACAGTAGTTGTTGCTTGAGCAGTAACAGAGCGCTAGCAAATAGGTTAAAGTTGGATTGGAAATAACCAAAGAGGGAGGCAGAAATGTCAACATCACAGTCCTCGATGCAATCGTCGGATAACGCCGTGGTTGCCTTCATCAAAAACATAGTGGGATCTTCATAAGTCCGGTGCCCACTTTGCGTGGGATTGCTGAGACACGTCCCGTCTGGTGGGCATTGCTCTTGCTCATCATCGTCTCACTTTTCAGCAACACAGTGCGGATAACGACGGTAGGCGATGAGATTACTGACTTTGTCGTCCGACAGTTAGACCTGGAGGTCAGCGGTGGAGTATTGAGGTTCTCATTCTTGTCCCTGAACTCGCTCGGCTAAGTCTTGACGTTAACCATAATGGCGTTCCTCTTCTGGTTGATAGCTCGCGCGATGGGCGGTAAGGCATCATTTGCCGCTATCTTCTCAGGTGTGGGCTTCATATCGGCCATCTTCATCTTGTCGAACCTCATTCGGTGGCTTCCGTACAGCTTTGAAGATGAGCTGGTGCTTGTGAGTGGTGGTGTCTTCATCAGTTCCATCGCGTTGATCTGGACGATATTCCTGTCGATGGTTCTGGTCCGAGAGGCTAATGACTTCACCAACGCCCGCGCCCTTATCGCAGTCGCAGCGCCCGGCCTGGTCGTTCTCGGCAGCATCCTGTTCGCCTTCAGCTGATCAACACAACCGCGTGTGCGGCACTATATAGCAGTCGTGGCAGATTGCGAAGAAGCGATTGAGCAGTCTTCGCTAGTTGCCGGTTGACACGTAGTGCCGCACGCCGAATCTCCAGACTTGGAGTGCGACAATCAGAAAGGCTATCCCGATCAGCGGCGCGCCGAATTGAAACCAGATCGGGGAGCCTAATGGATCCGAGACGTCCATAATCGCCAGCGCTGGGAAGTAGCTGACGCACGCGAGCGGAATGCCGAACGTGAAGAAGTTGCGGAACCACGGACGGTAGATATTGATCGGGTATTGAGTAGTCTCAACCCCGCCGTAAGTAACGGCGTTGACGATCTCGAGCGTCTCGGTCGTCCAGAACGCAAGCGTCGCCTGCAGAACGATAAGCCCGGCGAACAGTGATACGCCTCCCGCGAAGGAGGCTAGAAGCAGGACGCTGTTGAGCAACGTACAATCGATCTGCAAAGAGCTCGATGCCCAGATGAAAACCACGATGCCAGGTAGCAGGCGGCTGATGCGACGTAGCGTCAACTCTTGACCGGCGAGTTGGAGAGCGGTACTTCTGGGGCGAGTGAGAATGCGATCGAAGTCTCCCGTTTTGATCATGTCGCCAAAGTTGTCGAAACCGGTCGTAGCCGCATCGGCAAGCGCGAACGAGATATTGACGATTCCGTAGATAAATGCCACTTCATATACCGACCAGGTGAGGAGTGACCCGAAGCGGTCGAAGAGCACGAGGATGGCGAGAAACTCGCCTACGGTGATGATGAAGCGGGCACCGAGTTGCATGGCGAAAGAAGCGCGATACTGCATCTGCGCGCGCATCGACACCACAAGGAAGCGCTGGTAGACATAGATGGAATCCCACATCTTCAACCGCCTTGCACTACGACTTTGCGGATGGCTCGGGATAGTAGCCAACGCCCGGACAGTACGAAGGTGACGATCCATATCAGCTGGTGTGCCAAATGTGGAACCAGTTCCGAGGCCGGGATGTGGCCTAGATATAGGCGGTAGGGCGTATCTACCAATCCTCGGAAGGGCAGTATGGCGATGATTGGTTGCGACCAGTCGGGATAGAGCGGCAATGGGACGATCATGCCGGAGAAGACCAGGACCAATCCGAACATGACCTGCATGACGCCATCGCCGGAGATTGTCCACAGCATGGATACGTTTAGGAATGTGGTGATGGCCGAACTCAGCAGTATCGCTGCGAGCATGGATAAAGCGAACGCGCCGCCGGCCTGCCAGGAAACGGGAGGCGCCATGCCCATGACGAGCGATGCGAAGATGAGCAATGGTATCGCCCGCATCATCATCGGCGCCGTGCGCCATGCCAGCGCCCGACTGAACCAGTAACCATACAGGTCGACTGGGCGTACCAGTTCATAGCTGATGCCGCCGCTTCGGATCAATGCCCTAAGATCGGCGTCGACGTTCCAAGGCAGCATCGCCAGAAATGCCTGTCCCAACCAGATGTATGTCTCTACGTCCGAACCGCTGATAGGTTGTTCGGAGTTTCCAGAGCGATAGAACGCCTGAAAGATCATCACCCGGATGAGTCCCCAGAAGATCTGGGTGACGAGTCCGGCGAATGCGGCCGAGCGGTACTGCAGCAGGCTGCGAAACTTCGCACTCAAAATAGCCCAGTAGCTAATCAGAGTGCTTGATCCCTGTAGATTCGGGCGATGGTCTCTTCGATCGGCGGGTTCTCTACAAAGAGGTCGGTGACGTGATTTTGCGAAGTGACTTGTGAAATCAACTCGGCGGCAGAGACGCGATCCGGGTCGAATTGGATATGTACACGGTTGCCTTGACGGCTGGTAATGTGTGCATCGGAGCGATTCAGCGATATTGAATCGTCGGCCAACTCAACGACAAGACGACGCTCGATACCGACGCTTCGCCGCAGGTCGTCCAGAGTACCGTCGGAGATTATCTTGCCATCGTTGATGATCATCACGCGATCGCAGATGACTTCGATATCGTCCATGTCGTGAGTAGTCAGGATGACCGTAGTGCCGCGTTCCCGATTGAAACGTTTCATGAAGTCTCGGAACGTTATCTTCGATACTGCATCCATTCCGATCGTCGGTTCATCGAGAAAGAGTATGGATGGCGAGTGGAGCAACGCGGCGGCGAGGTCGCAACGCATTCGTTGCCCCAGGCTCAGCTGGCGCACCGGCACATCGAGGCAGTCTTCAATGTCCATCACCTCGATGAATTCATCTCGATTGCGTATGTATTCATCGTGCGGCACCTTGTATATGTCTCGTAACAGCCCGAACGATTCGATTACTGGCAAATCCCACCACAGTTGAGTTCGCTGTCCAAACACAACGCCTAGCCG
This sequence comes from Dehalococcoidia bacterium, assembly GCA_965200065.1. Taxonomy (GTDB): domain Bacteria; phylum Chloroflexota; class Dehalococcoidia; order Lucifugimonadales; family Lucifugimonadaceae; genus Bin127. The sequence goes on from CBDATF010000001.1 coordinate 564,150, forward strand.
ACGCACATGTTCGGTTCGATTGCGCCATGGCACACGGCCGAGGATCTCGCATCGTCCGGAGTCGGGTACCAGAATCCCGCACATGATCTTGACGGTGGTAGATTTACCAGCGCCGTTGGGTCCGATGTAACCTACAATCTCGCCCGGTTCGATGGAGAAGCTCACTTCGTCCAGCGCATGGACGGTCTGGAAACGGCGGTATGCGATGCCCCGAATTGCGCCCCAGAGTCCGGGGTCCCGTTCCGAGATGCGAAATTGCTTGACCAGATTTTCGACGATTATCTGTGACATTCCGAAGTGCGACGGCGTAGCGGTAGCAAGCGAAAAAGCCCGACGACACGGATTTCCCAGTCGTCAGGTTAGATCGTGGACAGCAACGCGTACCAAATGCTTGTTGAAATATGAATCATACAACGGGGCTCAATCAGTAAAGTTGGATTGCCAATCTCCCAACTGGGCGTCCCGCTAGGTGAACCCAGCAACCCGTGATGCAACCATCGGAAAACGTATCGACTACATTCTTGAAGAGCGTATGGGGCATCTTCATAAGACCCCAATCGACGCTCCGAGATATCGTAGAGCGTCGCCCGGTCGGTCAAGCGCTGATCGCGCTGATCTCAGTTGGGCTTATCGAGGGTGCTTGGAGCGGATTGGCGTTCTGGTTGGATGGGGCGTTCCACTTTGGGAATATAGCACTATCGACATCCATACAGGTTGCCAGCGGCACGGGATTGGTTGTTCTGGGTTCAGCGATATTGTGGGTGATGTGCCGCATTCTGATAAGGGAATCCATCTTTCGCGGCGATATTCGCTGGCATGGGTTTCATCGCCTGGATAGCAATTATGGAGTCTGTCGCTAACCAGCTCTTGGGCGGCGTTGATGGGGTCGTATTTGGGATTCGAAGCTTCGTTTTAGTCTGGATCGCAACGTGGATCTGGTACTCAATTCTTTGGGTGATTCTCGTCCGAGAAGCCACTGCCTTTTCAACCAGACGCGCTACTGTTGCCGTCCTTATTCCCCTATTACCCATAGTTGTCCTGTTGGGACTGGGGGTGATGACCACCGCTCGAGCGCCATGATTCATTCCGACCTGCGCGATGCATCTAGATGTAAGAATGGCAGGTTCAGCAAAATCTAGTAAAGTTAGTTTGCAAATAAGCTAACTGGGATGCACGATATGTCAACACAAGAAACTGCGACACGGACTTCAGACAACGCCGTGGTTACGTTTTTAAGACCGCATGGGGTGTCATGCCAGTCCCCAATCGACGCTTCGGGATGTCGTAGAGCGTCGTCCCGTCGGTCTGGCATTGATCATGGTCGTCATCGTTGCGATTGTCAGCGGTACTTCGCGGGGAGTGGCATTTGGCGAGGAGTTCATCGAATGGGTGGATTCGAGCTTCGCATCGCTGGACCTTGAATTCAACCTTGCAGTGCTGGGCCTGAGCATGTCGACAGTGGCAGTCATCTTCATCATATTGGTGTTAGGTGCATCGTTCTTTTTCTGGCTGGTGAGCCGCATCTTGGGAGGTCAGCCGTCGTTCGCGGCGATCTTCGCTGGAGTGGGATTCATCTCGGTGATCTCACTTTTGGTGGGCATCTCCAGGACGATATTGGGCAACATAGATGAGAATGCACTTGGGATTGGCACTTCCTCTGTGATCACGCTCGTGAGCCGGATTTGATACTTGGTTCTATGGGTGATTCTGGTCCGAGAAGCCAGTAAGTTCACGACCACACGCGCCACCGTAGCGGTGCTTATTCCCGGCTTGCCCGCAATTGGAGTATTGAGTGCAACCACCATTGTTGCCGCGGTAGGAATGATTTCCAACGTCACCGAAGCATTGAACTAGCTGGAGTCGCCGACAACAATAAAGTTGGCAACGCGTCAGGCGGCGGGATCGATTGCGCCGCCTGATGCTTGATCTCTGCACGCCTCACCAGAATCGCGTAAGGTTAGATTGCAAATAACCTAACCGGGAGGCATGGTATGTCAATGCAATCATCGGAAAACGCCGCTACTTCATTCTTGAAGAGGGTATGGGGGCATCATCGTAAATCCCCAATCGACGATCCGAGACATCGTGGAGAATCCCCCTGTCGGTCAAGCGGTTATCGCGATCATATTGATCGCGATAATCAGCAGCACTTCGCGCGGAGCGGCATTTGGCGAGGAGTTCATCGATTGGGTGGACGAAAGTTTTGCATCGCTCGATATTGAGTTCAGCTTTGCGATACTAGGTCTAACCGTATCGACTATAGCGATCGGTTTCATCATCTTGATGGTCCTAGCGTCAGCAGTTTTCTGGGTGATGAGCCGCATCCTGAAAGGTGAGCCGTCGTTCGCGGCGATATTCGCTGGGATGGGTTTCATCGCTGTAGTTTCGATTTTTGCGGCTGTCGCCAGGTTGATCTTAGGCAACGTAGATGAGATTGCGCTTGGAATTGGAACGTCCTCTGTAATCTCGTTTGCCAGTTGGATTTGGTACTTGGCTTTGTGGGTGATCCTAGTAAGAGAAGCGAATCAGTTCTCGACCGGACGCGCCGCGGTAGCGGTCTTTATTCCGGCCATCCCCGCGATTGCAGTATTGAGCGCAGCTACCATCGTCACAGTGGTAGGCATGGTCTCCTGACCTCGCCCAAAGCGCTGAACTAGCCGGAACTTCAGAACCAGCTGCCGGCCGATACATGTAGCGCACTCGCTACTTCCGAGCGATGACGTCTGAGGTTGTTTGCACGGCGCGAACTTTATAATCGACATCACATTGAAAGTGCCGTGCATCGGCGTCGATACAGGTTTCATACGCGACAGACAACTGCGAGGCTACGGATTGAGGGTTTCATTTATCGGTGGTGGCGTCATGGCCGAAGCCATAATTTCCGGCGTGCTTGAAGCCGGCGTCAACATTGAAATCATCGTCAGCGAACCGATACCCGAGCGGGCATCATACCTGTCCGATACGTACGACGTTGCGATCGCGTCTGACAACGTTCATGCCGTATCGATATCGGACCTCGCCATCCTTGCCGTCAAGCCACAGCAGCTAGCAGAGGTTGCGGACGCTATCCGCGACACCGTGTCGGAGCTGCAGAGCATCACCTTCATGTCCATCATGGCGGGAGTGCAAACGCAGACGATCGTAGACCAGATAGGATGCGACCGCGTGATCCGGGTCATGGCGAATACGCCGTCGCAAGTCGGTTTCGGTGCGACGGCCTGGACCACTTCTCCATCTGTGTCTGACGAGATGCGGGAGTTTGCCGCCCAGTTGCTGGAAGCATTCGGCGAGCAGGTCTACTTTGCCGATGAGAAGCTGGTAGACGTAGCTACTGCTTTGAGTGCGAGCGGCCCGGCTTACGTCTTCGTCTTCATCGAGTCGCTGATAGATGCTGCCGTGCAACTGGGAATGACGAATGCAGATGCCAAATCCCTAGCGATCCAGATGGTTCTCGGCAGTGCCGCGCTGGCCAAGGAGACGGGCAAGCATCCGGCCGAACTTCGCAACATGGTCACTTCTCCCGGCGGCACTACCGCGGCCGCGTTATATGCACTGGAATCGGGTGGATTTCGCCACGCCGCGATGGATGCGGTATTGTCTGCTTATGCACGCGGTGAGGAGTTGGCAAAGCTGGCCGACGATTAGGTTTATATGCTGGCGCCGGATGATTGGGAAGCGCGCCTGATACCTGAAATACCGAGAACCTGAAATATACTTAAGGGTTCAGCAATTGCGATCAGATTTGATGCATTCGCACCTAAGCGTCCGTCTGCCACTCAATCACATAGTTGATCGAACCGTTTACAGCCATGTTGCCGCAGGAATCGTAGAGCCATGAACCCTACCGAGATGCTCAAAACCCGACCAAAGGCTCAGATCGATGAGTTTCAACCGGGCGACACTGTGACTGTCAATCTGGTCATTCGCGAGGGCGACCGAGAGCGTGTGCAGGCCTTCCAGGGGAATGTAATCGCCGGTAGATACCGCGAAGACAAGGTGCCCAATCCCGGCGCAACCTTTAAGGTGCGTCGAGTATCTTACGGCATCGGCGTAGAGCGCATCGTGCCGTATCACAGCCCTTCGCTCGAATCGGTGAAAGTCACCCGTCGCGGCAAGGTTCGCCGCTCCCGCCTCTACTACCTGCGCGGTCTCACGGGACGGCACGCCCGCATCAAGGAACGCCGCTGAGTTCCGCCTCGCGCTTCCCTCTGACAACCTCAGTTTCTTATCGGTATGTGGCTTCGACCACGACCGGTATCGCTTGCCCGCGCAAGTTGATTGCGGACGACCAGGCACTGCTATGGATAACGTGTCCCTTGTGACGATTCGGCGGCGCGATATCGATAAGGTTTATGTCAGCACGGTTAGATTAATTTCTGAGTAGGTCAACTCGCCCTCAATGTATGTCGAAGTAGCAATCGACTTCTCCGATCAGGATCGGCTCCGCACGTATACCTACTCGGTTCCTGCACATCAATCGGTCCAACCTGGTGACCTGCTGTGGGTGCCTTTCGGCCATCGTCCCATTCAAGGCATCGCAATGTCGGTTTCCGAGACTACCGATGTTGCAAACGTCCGAGATATTGACAGCGTTGTTGAGGGTGGCCCGTTTATCTCGCCACACCTGCTGAAGACGGGGATGTGGATAGCAGCCCACTATCGCACCGACATCTTCAGAGCGTGTGCATTGATGCTCCCGCCCGGCTCTAATCAGCAACTGCGCATATGGGTAGCACGCGGTGAACTTGCAGATCGTATCGACGACTTGTTGAGCGGTGTTTCAGTTACGGCGGAGCAGCGCGCGGTGCTTGATGAGTTGCCACCTCAAGGACGGGTTCGGCGCGATCGGGTGGTGAGGAAGATTGGCAGGGGCAATGAGCGTCATCTCGATGCCCTCGTGCGCGCTGGCGTAGCAGTTGAAGAATCGATTTGGGACCTGCCACGCGTCAAACCGGTCTACAAGTCGCATATCAAGCTATCTGCAGATATCAACCTCGCAGATGCTATGGAGGATTATCGTCGCCGACGTACTACGAAACGCGCTGAACTGTTGACGCGGGTCGCAAACTCACCAACTCCGTTGCCGCGTGCCGATCTTACAAAAGAGTTCGGTGCTCATATGGTCAAGGCAGTACTCGATGATAGCACGGTAAGCGTCGAGCAAGTCCGCGTCGAGCGCGACCCACTTGCCGACTATGCGGTGCAAGATGCGATTGAGCATGATCTGATGGATGAGCAGCGGGACGCGGTAGAGGCCATATCTGCGGCTATTGATGCATTTGGAACGCACTCGACAGGCACCGGTCAACGACAAGGTGAAGTTGCGAGAAAGTTCCTATTGCATGGCGTTACCGGCAGCGGGAAGACGGAGGTGTATCTGCGCGCGGTTGCCCAGTGCATCGCGGCCGGACGTCGCGCCATCGTGATGGTGCCCGAGATTGCCATGACGCCGCAGACGTTGCAACGCTTCGCGAGCCGATTTCCCGGCATGATTGCGCTCCAGCATTCGGGACTCACAATGGGTCAGCGATTCGATCAGTGGCATCAGATAAGCGCAGGACGCTATAAAGTCGTCATTGGCTCCCGCTCCAGCATCTTTGCACCGGTGGAAGACTTGGGATTAGTGGTTATCGACGAAGAGCATGAGTGGACGTTCAAGCAGAGCGACCTTGCGCCAAGATACCACGCGCGGGATGTGGCAGAGAAACTGTGCGAGAAGACGGGCGCGGTATTAGTGCTTGGAAGTGCCACGCCAGATCTGGGCACGTTTAATCGTGCGAGCAGTCAGTGCGACCGCAACGGCATATCGCTTCTACGCCTGCAACATCGCATCAATGAGTTGACGCGTACACAATCTGATGCTACAAACCGCGACACCAGTTCACAGATCGTCGATATGCGCGACGAGATACGTGCTGGACATCGTGAAATGCTCAGCAGACCTTTGTTGCAGGCTTTACTTGAGAACGTAGAGCGCGGAGAGAAATCGATCCTGTTCATCAATCGACGTGGTAGCGCATCCTTCGTTCAGTGCATCTCCTGCGGCACCATTCGAAACTGCCCGTACTGTCAGACCCCGCTCGTGCTGCATCGCAATCCGCGGAGCGGTCGGGGCAGTCGCTTGCAGTGCCACTACTGCAGCTATTCGGTCGGCGCATCGCGGCAATGTCGGGAATGCGGCGGAACCGGCATGTCACGTAGAGCCGCGGGCACTGAGGGACTTGAGGAGACGGTGCGAGGATTTTTCCCCACAACGCCGATACTGCGCTGGGATTCCGACACGGCACGCAACGCGGCCGATCACACCAAGATGCTAGACCAGTTCCAGAGCGAGGGCAACCACATACTGATCGGGACGCAGATGGTGGCGAAAGGACTGGATATCCCATCAGTCTCGCTGGTCGGTGTCGTCGCGGCCGACATCGGACTTGCAGTTCCCAGTTTCAGATCTTCTGAGCGCAGCTTCCAGATACTTTCACAAGTTACCGGCCGCGCCGGCCGTGCCGATACACCGGGAGTGACTATCATCCAGACATTTCAGCCGCATCACTTCGCCATCGTTGCGGCAGCTTCTCAGGATTTTGAGGGCTTTTACAGTCAGGAAATCGGCACTCGGTATGACAACTGCTTGCCGCCATTCACTAACTACGTCCGCATTGCGTACTCGGCCTATGAGAATACCGAAGCCGAGTTGGAGGCGCGAAGCGTCCGCACTCGCCTCAACGACTATCTCGAAAAGAACGAGATTGCAGATGTGAGCATCGCCGGTCCGACACCTGCATTTCCCGCCCGGCGCGCCGGCAGATACCGTTGGCAGATACTCATCAAAGGCGATAATCCGGCTTCGATACTCGATCATGTTCAACTCGGCCCGGGCTGGATCGTCGATGTGGATCCCGTCGAAATGAATTGATGGGAAGCGCGTGAACAATCTTCGTATTGCAGTTGCGCGGTGACTAGTTTGTGGCGCATAGGGTTAGAATCTCGATTTGAAGCGTTATGGCAATCCGAGAAATCCGAAAATATCCTGATCCGATACTTCGACGCAAGGCCCGCGTCATCAGGCGTATCGATGACGACGTCAGGAAACTCGCGGCCGACATGGTCGAGACCCTGCTCGATGCTGAGGGTGTAGGACTCGCGGCCAACCAGGTAGGCGTCTTAAAGCGGGTGATCGCATTGCATCTGCCCGAGGAAGAGCCGTACTGGCTTGTGAATCCCGAAATCATCAAGCGCGTTGGCGAGAGAGAGGTGGACGAAGGATGCCTGTCGCTGCCCGGTTATATAGGTCTGGTAAAACGGTCGGTGAGTGTAACGGCACGTGCGCTCGATGAGAACGGTTCGAAGTGGCGCATTTCAGCAGAAGAACTGCTGGCACAAGCATTAGAGCATGAGATCGACCATCTGAATGGGATCATGTTCATGGATCATCTGCTAGAGCATGAACGTCTGCGCGATGCGAATGAAGAGCCGACACCTGACGAAACGCATCTGCACGACGTCACGTACAGCATCGAAGCGCATCACCACGATGGCGCCCCGGACGTCCCTGGCAGTGCCGCGTCAAAGTCGGAGATGCTGGTTGCCAAGGCTAAGCTGAGCGAGATCACGCCGCACCACTCGATGTCGGAACTTTCGTACGAGGTGGAAAGCGAGCATCATCATCACGACCATCGAACTGATTAGGGTTACTTGGTGAATTGCTTCAAGGTGTATCAGGGAATGAATCTACGCGGTGCTATACTTTTGTGTTTGAGGCTTCGATTTCAGTGAGTTGTGATCGAAGTCGTTTTTGTGATTGTCGTACCGATAACACTGTCGGTGCGAACTTAGAACTCAGATTGATGGTGACGGATAGCGACCCGCAAGACTACCGCGCGTTGACGATAGACGCGCGTACTCCTGATCGATCACGTTGCATCGGTTGATATACACGTGCTACGCGATTTAAGAGGTCTGATCTTTGTTGCCGCGCTGGTGATCGTAGCCATCGTCGTGGTCTCGATTCCGCGCATCAACTTCAGCATCGTAAACTTCGATTTCGACCGCGGCAACGAAGACTCCTTCCTCGGACTGCAACTCGGACTCGACTTGCAAGGTGGCACCCACCTCGTCTACGACATCGTCCCGCCAGAAGGCGACACCCCAACCGCCGAGGACGTAGAGGCAATTCGCACCATCATCGAGCGCCGCGTCAACGCCTTCGGTGTGAGCGAACCGACCGTTCAGGTTCTTGGCAACCCGCCGGACCGCATTCTCATCCAGCTCCCCGGACAAAGCGAATCTTCCCTTAACGTGACGATTGAGGGCGGAGATACGACCGCGGAGGATATCGAACAGTTCTTCAGCGTAGACCAGGCCAAAGCGGGCGTAGAGGTCTTCACTAACGAAGATGGTTCGATGATCATCACGTTTGAGGATTTCGATGGTGCAGAAGCGCAGGCGTGGCGTGATGACCTGCAGGCAAAGCATCCGACGACCATCAGAGCCACTTTTGAGTACGACATCATCGAGCCAGATCCTGAAGCGATGGCAGAGGATACGACTGGCGAAGATGCGAGTGCGACTGCAGAGTCGGAAGATACCGCGGCATCAGAAGATGACGTAATGCCGCAACCTACGGATGACATTGAAGCACTACCCGAACCTCAGCGGATCGGCCCCGCAATCGAAGATGTGCAAGCCGCATTTGAGGACGCCGGATTCACCGATGTTGTAGTTGGCGATGGCCAAGACACCGGTCTTTTCCTGACTGACGATGCGGGTGGTTTCAGACAGGTTGAAGCCGTCTACTACGAGGTTGAATTCGACGGGCATCTCAAAGAGCGTTCGATTGATGACGATGGCAATATCGTCGAATCGGATATCGAGAAACTGACGCGCCTGATGGTCGACGTTGGCAACCTTGCATCGTTGAGGACATTCGGCAACATCAGCCAGTGGACAGTCGCCGGTGGTGTTCAGGAAGCCAAGGCGCTCATCGGCTCTACCGCACAGCTGGAATTCCGCGAGCGCAAGTGCGGGCCGCTGTTGCCGCCGGCCGACTACGAAGGCGAAGAGTGGCCGCCCGACGGTCTGTCAGATACCGAGTGGCTGTTGTTGCGATGTGCTTCTCCTCACTACTTCACCGAGCAAGCGACGAATATATCGGCAGATGATCTGGACGATGCCTTCCCATCAATTGAGGGCACTCCGCCGGAGCCGATAGTGACGATCGTTTTCAACGAGTCCGGTCGAGATGCTTTCTTTGAAGTAACGGGACGCGTTGCCCGTAACCGCGACATTCTTGCGATTTATCTCGATGGTGTGGAACTGGTCGCGCCGACGGTCAACACCCCGGGCGGACAAGGCATTGCGGACGGCAGAGCGATTATCTCTGGTGGTGATTTCACCACTGAGCGGGTGCGTACATTGGCGATTCAGCTTCGCTCTGGTGCATTGCCGGCTGAGTTGGAACTGTCCGAGGAGCGTAGTGTTGATGCGATACTCGGTGCCGATTCTTTGCGTCGTAGCTTGGTAGCCGGCGGAATTGGACTTGTCCTGCTGGTGATATTCATGATCTCCTACTACAAGTTGCCCGGCATCGTCGCCAGCCTATCCCTAGCCGGCTACACCCTGATGTTGCTTGCCATATTCAAGCTTGTCCCGGTAACCATGACCCTGTCTGGTACCGCGGCCATCATCTTGTCGCTCGGTTTCGCGGTTGACGCCAACGTTCTAATCGCGGAGCGCACCAAAGAAGAGTTAAGGGCCGGGCGAGATTTGCTGTCGGCTCTCAACATCGGTTTTGAACGTGCTTGGCCATCGATCCGAGACGGAAACATATCGACCATCATCACGGCGGTAGTGCTGTTCTGGTTTGGCGACCGCTTCAGCACGAGCATCATGCAGGGCTTCGCTTTGACGCTAGGCATCGGGGTTCTGTTGAGCATGTTCACGGCCTTCTTTGCCAGCCGATTGATGTTGCGCTTGATCGCACGCACCGTTATCGGCAGAACCTCGAATCTATTCCTACCAGTATCGGATCCGGGGGCACGTTCCTAGACCGTACGGATATACAGCATGGACTTTGTAGCATCCCGCAAGATAGCACTGCCCGTATCGGCGATCTTGATCGCCGTATCGGCAGTGCTCTTGTTCCTACCCGGTCTCAATCTCGGTATCGACTTCGTCTCAGGTACGAGTACGACTTACGACTTTCCGGGAGAAGATCCGGGCACGGACGCGATCAACGACGCGCTTGTAGCGAGCGGACACCTGGAGGCGATCGTACAGAACCTTGGCGATGGACAGTACTTTGTCCGAACGAACGATCTGGGTAATGAGGGTAAAAACATCGTTGACGCGGAGTTGACGCAGTTGACCGGTGATGAGCCGATCACTCTCGAGACGGTAACGGTAGGTGCATCAGTAGCCGCCGGCACGGTCCGCAACGCCGTCACTGCCGTAGCCGTAGCCGCCGTCTTCGTGATGCTCTACATCATGTACGCATTCCGAACGGTGCCAGGATCGTATCGCTACGCCGTAGCCGCGGTCATTGCGCTTATCCACGACGTTCTCATAGTGCTGGGCATCTTCGCCGTGCTGGGCACTGTGATCAACGCTCAAGTGAACGCGATCTTCATCGTCGGAATCTTGACCGTAATCGGTTACTCAGTGAATGACACAATCGTGATCTTTGATCGTGTGCGGGAGAACGTGCTTTTGGTTCCCTCGCGTGATTTCCAATTGACGGTCAATTCGTCAATCAGAGAGTCGATAATCCGGTCCTTGGGCACCAGCATCACGACCGCAACCGTGATTATGGCGATGTTGCTGTTCGGCGGTCAGAGTCTGCGCGACTTCTTGATTGTCCTGCTTCTCGGCGTCATCATCGGAACTTACTCTTCGATCTTCGTAGCCGCACAGGTTCTCGTCTCATGGGATGAGGGCGCTTTGCGTAGCATCACTCGCCGCCTTACACGCCTGCGACGTCGAACCAGCGGCTAAACGCACTCACCTTTGCCTTACCGTTTAACGGTACGGGTTACACTTTGGATGTCGGGACGTAAAGTTATCCGACGGCCATTACCAATTCAAGGGACGGTGTTTTAATGCATATCGGTGCACATGTAAGTACCTCAGGTGGTGTGGATAAAGCTATCGGGCGTGCTCAGGCTATCGGCGCGGAGTGTATTCAGATATTCGCCGCGTCCCCAAGAATGTGGCGCGTTACTGCCATCAAGGACAAGCCGTTGTCGGCGTATCACGAAAAGATGGCTGAATCGGGAATGGGCCCCACCATTGTTCATGCGAAGTATCTGACCGCCTTGGGTTCACCAAATCCCGATCTGGTGCAGAAGAGCCGTACGTCGTTAGCCGCAGAATTGACGCAGACGGTACGGCTTGACGCGCTCGGGCTTGTGTTTCACCCTGCCAGCCATCGAGGGGCCGGATTGGAAGCCGTGTTTGACCAGTTTGTCGAGGGTGTCAATGAAGTTCTCGAGGCCGCACCTGGCGATTCTCTGCTCATGCTGGAAACATCGGCCGGTTCAGGGGATCATATCGGATCGAAGTTTGAAGAGCTTGGACGCCTTATCAAGGCGATAGACAATCCGCGTGTCGCCGCATGTTTCGATACGCAACATGTCTGGGCGGCGGGATACGACATAGCCAGCAAGGATGGCCTGGAAGCTACGCTGGAAGAGTTTGACCGCGAGATCGGGTTGGACATGCTACGTACAGTTCACGCGAACGATTCGATGCGAGACCTTGGTGCCGCGGTCGACCGTCACGACAACATCGGCGAGGGGTTCATCGGCAGGGACGGCTTCGTGAATATCCTGTCGCATCCGGTATTCGCCGACGTGCCGTTCTATCTGGAAGTGCCCGGTTACGACAAGAAAGGTCCTGACAAACCGAATGTAGACACGCTGAAGACTATCCGAGAGGAAGTCGGAGCCGCTTGATTACGAGACGGATCTAGCAGATGCCCTGTCGAATCAGCCCGCAGGAGTTTGACGGTCTCGTCCTCGCCGCGCTCGAGAAACTGCCGCCAGAGTTCTTTGAACGGCTACAGATCGAGAACGTAGACATCGTTGTTGAACCAGAGCCTGCGCTAGCGAAGAGACTAGAGCTGGGTCTGCGTCCCGGCGAAAGTCTTTTCGGACTATCGGAAGGTGTATCGTTGCGAGACGGCGGCTCTCACATGGCATCGATGCCCTCCAAGATAACGATCTATCAGCGTCCGCTCGAAGATTCAGTCGCTACCTATGCTCAACTTGCAGATGAGGTCACGAAGACGGTGTGGCACGAGGTAGGGCACTTCTTGGGATTTGACGAGGATGAAGTGGCTGACTTGGGACTGGCTTGAGCCGACGCTACGTTCGCTCGGACGAAAACAGTCCATCCTCCAAAGTCAGAGTGCGTCCCCGGTACGCCAGCGTCGCCGATCGGAATACGCGCAGCAAGGAGATGAAGCGCAGTATCCTCGATTCATCTGCATGCAGCTCGTAAGCATAGGCTGGAGCACCCCAGAACGTCTGTTGAGGAACTCGCAGTATCGCACGCTCCAACTCTGCAAAAGTGCGACTGAAGGTCTCATCAGAACGCTCTTCGAGCGGCCGATTTTCACGATCTGCGAACCACATCGACAGCATCAACGAACCGTCTTCTGCAAGGTGCATATCGGTTACTAGGAAAGGCCCTTGCTGGGACGAGAATATCGACTCGATGGGTTCGCCCGCGGCGGCCGTCTCTCGCACTGCGGCCTGCAACGATCGGAACAGCGACGATAGATTCGACACTTTGAACGGTGCGTTATGCAACGTCAGTGTGAGTTGTGCCGGGGTGGAAGTCACCGCAATTTCCTCATGTCGCCGACGCGCATCGTCACGTTGTCACGATCTAGCTGCTCAAGCAACGCCAGAGAGTATTTGCGGCTGGTTCCCAGCATTTCCCGCACATCGTTGATGGAGATTTCGTTCTGCGCCTCACAGAATGTAACTACAGCAGTCTGCATCTCGTCAAACGCTTCAGCCGCGAACACTACATCCGGCCCGGCGCTGACGATTTCTCGGCGATCGGATAGCGCGCCTAGAAGCTCAGCGTCGATCTTGTTCCAAGCCGGCGGTGTGAAACGATGTTCGCGCAACACACTCAGGTATCGATGTACCTCGCGTTCCTGAGCTTCTGAAAACTTGACGGCGTGGTTTGCGAGTCGGATGAGGGTGCCAGTCTGTGCTATCTCTCCGGCAGTCGCAAAGTGGTCTACGAGCGCATCGAAACTAGCGGATGACGCATCGATGCGGTTGCGCAATTCCTGACGGGGCATTCCGTGTCGCAAGGGGAATCGGACGTGATATTCATGCAATGCTTGAACCGCACTCTCATGCATGGATCGGTATCTTTCAGCGCTCACTAAGAACGCAGATGTGACATCGCCCAGTCTCAGCACCCGTTGCGTGTCGATCAACTCATCGATATCGCCTTCCACCTCATCAGGTGGCAAGTTGGCTGCTTCGGCTAGTTGCATGATGGTGGCGATGCCGAGCAGTCCTAAGGTATGCATCACGACATCTTGCGACTTACCCTCTGTCAGGACGCTCAGATGCTCGATAACGGCAGAATCGTAGCGGCGATGGCGCGGTGCATCCGTGACCAGTGCGATGCCGCCGCCAAGCGTGTCGTTGCTGTCTCGGATCACAAATCGGTCGCCTTGCACGATGGGGCGTGGATGTTGCATTTTGATTTGCGCCCAGCCGTCATGTCCCGCGTTCAAGCTTTCGTTGTTCAGCAGTCTCACGACTGCTGGTTCCTCCCACGTGCCAGCGTATAGCGTGACGCGATGGTTGTGCTTTATCGGACGTCTTACATCTCTGATCGATTGCAGGTGAGCGTCGAATGCAGTTGTAGTTTTGAACTGCCTGCGTCTCACTAAGGCATCGCCGCGATTGATCTCGGTACGGGATACTCCGCTGAGGCTTACGGCGACTCTGGTGCCGGGATGTGCGACGTCGATCTCTGATCGATGGCTCTGCAAGCCGCGAATTCGGGCTTGCTTGCCAGACGGCAGAATCGCAACTTCGTCGCCGACCTTAAACTCGCCGCCGTCAAGGGTGCCGGTTGCTACCGCGCCGAAGCCGGCGACGCTGAACGATCGGTCGATGAAGAGGCGCGGACGCGAGCCATTGGAACGTGTAGTGAGACCGTGCACTGTATCGGTGAGCATTGCCCGTAGCGCTTCTATACCGTCGCCACTTTCGGCGGATACGGCGATAGTGGGAGCCCCCTCCAGACTGGTGCCTTCAAGCATTTCGAGCACTTCGATTTCGACTAACTCGACAAGCTCCGGATCTGCCAGATCGGATTTGGTGATTACGACGATGCCGGTAGTTACATCCAGCAAGTCCAGGATTGCAAGATGTTCCCTTGTCTGTGGCATCGGACCTTCATCACCGGCCACGATGAGGAGTGCTAGATCGAATCCACCTGCGCCCATCAGCATGGTTTTGACGAAACGTTCGTGTCCAGGCACGTCTACGATGCTTATTTCGTTGCCATCATCCAACTCCATCCATGCGAAACCGAGTTCAATCGTCATTCCGCGCGTCTTTTCCTCGCGCAATCGATCCGGATCGATGCCGGTAAGTTTTGTGATCAGCGTAGATTTGCCATGATCTACGTGACCGGCTGTGCCCGCTACAAACACGATGAATAGATGTTGATTTCCCAGAAGTTGTGAATAAGTATGAATTATCCAACAACTTCAAGACGATTCATCACCTTGAAATGTGTCCGCGACGATGCGCGGTTTCAGCCGGCCAGTTCGAGACGAACTACCAGCACCAGTGGAAATTCCTGGAAGAATGAAGTGGACAGCGGCGACTTCGTGTCTTTGCGTGCATGTGCAGGATATCGCGGCTCTTCATATGCTGTGAGAGTAAATCCCTGCTCAAGGAACACTCGCAAAAGTTCGTTGACCGGTCGATGGAAGTAACGATGCGGTCGTGGTTGTCCTACAACGCCAATGCCGAGATAGGCACGAGAACGCAGATAGTTGGGCACCGAAACTCGGTATTGTTGTATCACGCCGTGTTCCGTAAACTCTCGCTCCAAGGATGTGCGGCTTCTGTCAGAGTTGAAAACGGGATGCAGGAGGCTGAATACGAACTTGCCGTGTGGTTTGAGTAGCTTTGGTAAGGCCTCAGCAAGTGGCGAGATTACTGCCATATCCATGATGCCCATGGTGCATACTGCGGCATCGTACGGCGCGTTAGGCAACTCATTCAAAGCATCACGGTCGGCCGCGTTGGCAACCTGGAACTGGATGCGGTCGGCATAATCCTTTGCGCGTCGCTGTGCGCGTTCGATGAATTTGCGGGAGTGATCGATCGCGACGACCTGCGCGCCTGCATCTGCCATCCGTCGAGTGAACCGGCCCGCGCCACACGCGATGTCGAGAACTCTGTCACCGCGCTTGATATCCAGTAGGCGCTCTTGCGTCGGTTCGATCAGATAGTTCTGAGCGTCGTTGCCATCACCAATCGTGTCATCCCACCACTCGGCGATGTCGTCCTAAATCTCGGTCGCTTCGCCAAGATATTGAGGGAAGTCCACAGGAGAGTTGTCTGAGTCTTGCGGCTGGTTGTTCATTGATTTTTCGCATCTAAGTCGTCAATGATGATGAAACGCTCGAATACCTCGTTTCCCAACAGTCGGCCTTTGCACGTCAGACGAACGCGGTCATCTGTACGCTCAACGAGTCCGGATGCGGAGAGTTCGCGTATTTCGTCGCCAAAGTAATCGTCGAGCGATGCATCGAACTGTTGATTGAATTGGGATATCGAGATGCCGTCTGAGAGACGCATGCCAAGCATCAACGTCTCCGAAATCTCCATCGTGCGTGATGTCGTTTCCGTAAAGTCGACGGCGAAATCTCCTAACGATGGTCGAGCAGATAGGGGACTGACACCATTATCAGCGGCTGACTTGATGGTATCTATGTATCGGCGCGGGGAATTCATATTGGCGAATCGAGTGCCTGACAGTGATGAATGCGCGCCCGGACCGAGTCCCAGATATGGTTTGTTGAGCCAGTAAGCGAGGTTGTGCTGCGATCGATAGCCCGGCTTGCACCAGTTGGATATCTCGTAGTGCTCGTATCCTGCAATAGCCAGTCTGTCCATCGCCAGTTCGTACAGATCGGCCGCCAAGTCATCATCAGGTCTGACGATGGCCCCAATCCGAACGTCGCGATGCAAGGGAGTGCCAGGTTCGATCTGCAGTCCGTACAGCGACAGATGCTCAGTTTGCAGTGCGATGGCTTGGGATAGTGTCTCCTCCCAATGCGCCATCGTCTGGTTCGGCAGTCCGAACATAAGGTCGATGCTGATGTTTTCGAAGCCGGCGTCCCGTGCCGTCTCCACTGCGCGTTGCGCCGCATCAGCATCGTGTCGCCGAGAAAGCGATTTCAGTATCTTGTCGTTGAATGCTTGCACCCCGATGCTGATGCGATTAAATCCCGCTGCAGTCCAAGCCTCTGCCTCTTCGAGATTTACGTCGTACGGGTTAGCCTCCAATGTAATTTCAGCATCGGATAAGACATCAGTTTCCAGTCGTACCGTGTCAAGGATCTCAGCGATGGAATGTGCCGGCAGATAGGATGGTGTGCCGCCGCCGAAGAAGATGGTAGATACCTTTGGATGTCCGAGCCTGGAGCTCCATAGTTTCGTCTCTGTGATCAAAGCCTGGACGAAGTTGGGCATCAAGGTTTCGATGCCCTCGTAAGTGTTGAAGTCGCAATAGATGCACTTTGAGAGACAGAACGGAATGTGCAGGTAGACGCTGATGGGTTGTTTCAACGCCCGTTTTGGCGTCAGCAACTCAACCGCCGATGTCGAGTACGCGGAAGTGTCCTGCATGATGTGGAGGTTTGACTGATTCAGGAGATTACGGCGGCGTCCAGAGGCCGGAAGATGATGACTGCTGACCAGCGGCTTCGCGTTCCATTCTCGCCATCATCTCACGTCTGGCCTCTTCCATCTTAGTGCGTAGCCACCGCTCTAATTGATCAAGTTCCGGTGGCGACACGATGAACTGTTCCACCCGGTCAGGTAGCGGCACCTGCCCGGAGACGGCCAGCACGAGTGCGCTTTCGTCGTCTTGAATTACATCGTTCAGACGCTTCCGCAAGTGTTCGTCACGCGCCCCAGCCGCTTCCATCTGCCCGTTGCTGACGATGTTGCGTACTTTTGTCGATGCGAGGTTTTGCGAGGCGCATTGTCCCCAGTCGATAAGCTCTGCCAGCAGTTCCCGGTCTTCAAACTCCTCGATAATTGCGCCTTGAGCGACGAAGTTCATCACCAGAGAGTGCGCGGGGGAGTTTATCTGTTGGAGTTGCACTGATGCATCTTCTCCGCGTCCGATGACCGTTTCGATGAAGAGGCGATTGATGCCGCTCGCGTACATCGCTTGGCGTTCCAGTTGCGCCTTTACGGCAGACCAGTAGTTAGCGAGCAGAGTGTCGTAGCCGTCAAGGCCGGGGATCTGCTGGACAAGACGGACGATGTATATTGAGCGGGACATAGCGATTGTTTCGGGATTAGTGGTTGCGGTCGGACTTCAACACGTTGATGCTGGATATGGGTTTTGATGTTCTAGTGTGGGATTATACGGAGAAGAGGAAGTTAGCCAGATCACCATCGGCAAAGATATAGTTTCTGCCTTCCTGTCGTAAAACTCCCTGCTTGCGTGCCTCGGCCATGCTACCGCACCGCATAAAGTCATCGTATGCGATGATCTCGGCGCGAATGAAGCCGCGCTCCATGTCGGAGTGAACCAGTCCCGCCGCCTCTGGCGCCGTTGCACCGTCTGCGAAGTGCCAGGCGCGGACCTCACGATCCGATGCGGTGTAGAAAGTCCGGGTGCTCAGACATTCTAGGCAGGCATCCATAAGTATTTCACTATCGTCGGTATCGGTGCCGAGAGCAGCGCGCAGTTCGGCCGCTTCATTATCATCCAGACTTCTCAACTCTTCTTCGATCGCACCGCAAATCGGAACGATCTGAACGTTGCTGCCAACAATAGTTTCGCCCAGATTAGCTACGGCGTGGGATCGCAGTTCATCGGAAGTGGTGCCAATCGAGTCTTCAGAGATGTTTACGGCAACTACTAGAGGCAACGCGCTGAGCATGAAGGATCCTGACAACGCCCTAGTTTCAGCTTCGTCAAAGGATTGCGATCGGAGCGGCAAACCATCTTCAAGACGGGATTGGATCCTTTTCAGCGCCGCCATATTGGCTTGTGCCTGACCGCGTTCAGATGATTTAATTGCCTTCATGCCGGTTTCGATGCGTTCGATGCGTCGATCAATCAATGCGATGTCGGCGAACAGGATCTCAAACGACACCTTTTCAAGATCGCGCAACCAATCGACAGAGCCGTCCGGATGGGGAATTGAAGGGTCGTCAAAGTACCGCACTGTCGCCAGCAATGCTTTCGATTTCTGCAGCGAGTTGACCATCTCTGGCGTCAGCATCGTGCCGGTGGTGTAATCGACGGGGACATCCCAGAACGTCATCTCAGCGCGCACTTTGCGTCGGCTTTTGAAGATGGTGTTGAGATGGTCCAGTCGAGCATCCGGTTTCGCGCCGATGCCGACGTTCAACGACTTGAGATCACCGAAGGTGCCCTTATCAACCGATCCTCGGGTGAGTGCGTTGAATAGCGTCGTTTTTCCCGAAGCGGCGAGACCGATTATCGCGGTGGACATACTATGGTTGAAGAATCTGCAAAAAGATAGCCAAGATTCGATTATAGAAACGACTACATAGGCGCGGTTGGGATTGGTTCGGATGGGAAACGTGAACGCGTATCATGCGGTCTTCATTTAATCTGGAATCGAGATGATCAGACTGATACATGGTAACGACGAGTTCAGCATTGCGAATTCGCTGAAGGCGCATCTCGACGCGATCGGTCCGGACGATCTGCTGGCGCCGAATATGACAGTGTTTGAAGCCCCGAACGCGCGGATGGCAGAAGTCTTCGCCGCGGCACGCATCGCGCCGTTTCTGACCGAGCGCCGGGCAATTGTGGTCAAAGGCATGCTGGCGCCGATGGAGACGCGCAACGCTAAAGTGCGCCCTGACTGGAGCAAGTTTGGAGACCGCATTGCTGACGAAGCGATGCAGATAACCAACGAACTGATATTCGTCGAAAATGCACATCTAAGACTGACATCAAAAGCGTTGAAAACTCTAACTTCATTTGCCGAGGTAGAGACTTACGATGTGCCAGTCCGCAACGAACGCATCCGTTGGATCCGCGAACGGTTCGATTTCCACGGCGTGCGGGCATCAAATGCCGCGCTCAGTCGCTTCAACGCAATCGGTGGCGAGGATGTCAGACGAATGGACAGCGAGATCCAGAAACTGGCGATCTACGCTGAGAAGCGTGAACTGCGTCCTCAGGATATCGACGCGATGGTTGCAGATGCCAGTCAGGACCGCATCTTCAGCGTCCTCGATTCCTTAATCGAGGGACAGTACAGCAAAGCCCTCGGCGGGGTGCAGAACCTGATCGCCAACGGGGAGTCGATAGAGGGCATATTGGCGCTGTTGGCGCGACAGGTCAGAAACTTGGTTCTAGCCGCATACATGCTCGAACGCGGCGTGCCGCAATCTACAATCGGGCAGCGTCTTCGTCTGAACCTCGGTTGGCTCGTCAACAAGACGTGTCAACAGGCATCAAGAGTCGGTTCGCAACGCTTGCAGTCGATGTATCTGCACCTGTTAGATGTGGACGTAAGCATGAAGACGGGGCGTCTCGATCGCCGTCTCGCAATCGAGGCGTTGATATCGGGACTGGTCAGCAGATGAGATGCCGACGCGCTGCTCACTTCGTATCCTAGATACAACAATGGTTCGCAAACTTTATAGCACGACAGCATTTTTTAGCCTGTTGCTTATTTCGATGGTCGCCGCCGCCCTGCTTGCAGCATGTCAGCAGGCGGAGCCGACACCCACGCCGACGCCTTTGCCTCCGACGGCGACACCAGAGATTGTCTTGGCGCATTTTGACACTCCTACGCCCATACCGGAAGCGACGCCGACTTCCACTGCCACAGTAACGCCGACCGTGACGCCGACGCCGGCGACGCGGGAGACGGTGAGTATGTATTCGGCCGCGCATCGAACTATGGACCGCGGGGAGTACAAAGATGCGGAGCGGCGTTTCGCTACCATCGTTGAGATCGAGCCGATATTCGCCCGTGCCTGGGCCGGACGTGGCGCGGCACGGATGATGCAGGGAGAGCTTGAAGATGCAATGGTCGATTACGACCGGGCCATCTCTTTACGTCCCAGTGTCGGCTCTCTGTACGGACAGCGGGCACTGGTGCGGGTATCGATGGGTGATTTCGATGGTGCGAAACGCGACGCGCGGCGAGGTTTGGAACTGGATGATGAGTTGGTAAACGCACATCTCGTGATGGGAAGGGTGCGCGCCGCGGAGGGTGACTATCTGGAAGCTTCATTGCATTACGACACGGCGGTAAGTCTGGCCCCGGAAGATGGTGGAGTTTACTGGTGGCGCGGAAGATACTATCGCGACGTTATCTTAGATGCACGTTCGGCATATATAGATCTGAGCCAAGCGATCGAACTGCAGCCGGCGCGGGCATCTTACTACCTAGATCGCGGCATACTGTTAGCCCGCGTCGGCGATTTCGCAGAAGCTAAATCGGACCTGCTTGAGGCCGTATCGTTATCCCAGGACCCGAAACTGCCGTCGATCATCGAGGGCGCTGAACAGTGGCTTGAACTGATCGAGGAACGGGCCCCAGGCATCGAACCGGCAGAGCCCCCACCGGTCCCGTCGCAGAACAACTGAACGGGCGTTAAGACAAACGGCATACGTAGATCATTTCCTCACTCTCATCCGATAGAGATGAACCGTCGAAATCCCCGTAAACCTCCTCTGCGCGTAGACCGGCTTGTTCGAGCATCTCCATCACCTGTTCGTGATGCAGGTATCGAAAGACGACATTAAGCTCCTCCCGCTCCAGCAATGTGCCGTCCGCGTCTAAAGTCTCGATCGTCTGGACGCAGCGATTTGTCTGGTGGGCAGTATCGAAGTTGTTGACGCCCGTCAATACATGCCTTAAACCACTCTCCTCGTCCTCCACCACTCCCAGCAGAAATACTTCATCGGAATCACCGTTCAGCAGGTCTTCGCTGGGGTAGAAGAGATTGAATATGAGTGTCCCATGCGGTGCCATATGCATTGCACATCGTTTCAGAGTCTCACGCTGTTGTGCTTCATCCGTTACGAGCGCGAGGGTGTGGGCGGGAATGATGACTAGATCGAAGTCGCGCTTATCGAGCGCGAGCTTTGTCATGTCGGCTTCTATCAAGTCGATGCTTCCGGCGAGGGGGCGAACGTTTGACTTCAGGCGCGCACGTTCGAGCATTGTGGGGTACATGTCAACGCCGGTGATGCGATGTCCCATCGCGGCGGCAGGGATTGCGATCCGGCCGGTTCCTACACCCAGCTCGAGGATGTGGCCGCGTTGCTGATGGATGGCGTTGAGATAGAACTCCATCTCGCCCTCTGGCGCGGCTTCATAGAAGATGTCGTAACGCGCAGCCCAGCGAACGTAGTCCATCACCGCATCATCATTATCCATGACGTTCGATTATCCTTTATGATGCGTTGCATCGCACACGACACACTGATGGGAGATTAGAGATATGCCGAAACTAGCATCGAGACAGGACCGGTTGGGGACCGAGACCGCTTTCCTGACTTTAGCCCGGGCGCGTGAGCTTGAGGCTCAAGGGAGGCATATCGTTCATCTTGAGATCGGTGAACCAGATTTCGACACGCCGCGCCACATCATCGATGCGGCTAAAGATGCTCTTGATAATGGCTACACCCACTACGGTCCGTCACCGGGTGAGATGCCGGTCAGAGAAGCGGTTGCGGCGCATCAGACGGAGCGTCAGGGCTACGAGATTGGCGCCGATCGCATCATCGTCACTCCCGGCGGCAAGCCGGTGATGTTCTTCTCGATCCTCGCACTCATTGAAGAGGGCGACGAGGTTATCTATCCCAATCCCGGCTTCCCGATATATGAATCGATGATCAACTACGCCGGAGGCACTGCGGTACCGATACCCCTTGAAGAGCGGTTTGATTTTTCACTCGATGTGGACCGACTGGAATCGCTCGTCACAGATCGCACCAAGCTCTTAATCGTCAACTCGCCGAACAATCCCTGCGGCAGCGTCATATCGGACGCCGATCTGGAGCGTATCGCAGAAATCGCCGTACAGAACGATCTGGTAGTGATGTCCGACGAAATCTACAAGGACATGTATTACGAAGGTTCGCACACTTCGATAACGCAGTTTGATGGGATGGTTGAGCGGACTATCATCTTGGATGGTTTTTCCAAGAGCTACGCGATGACCGGATGGCGGCTCGGATACGGTGTCTTCCCGGACTTCATGATGGACCCGGTCACAAAGTTGATGACCAACAGCGTTTCGTGCACTTCGGTCGCGGTGCAGATGGCAGGCATCGCGGCGTTGCAGGGACCTCAAGATTCCGTTTCAGAGATGATGGATGAGTTTCAAGTGAGACGCGATCTGATCGTTTCCGGCATGAACAATCTGCCCGGTGTGACGTGCAGAACACCAGGTGGAGCGTTCTACGCCTTTCCGAACATCAGCGGCACCGGATTGGATAGCCGAACATTCGCCGATCGCGCCATGGACGAGGCGGGAGTAGCACTGCTTTCAGGCACTGCCTTTGGCGAATACGGCAACGGTTACATCCGCATCTCGTTTGCCAACTCGCAGGACAACCTCCGAATGGCCATAGACCGTCTTGGCGAGATGCTTTCGTAGAGGGCAGAAGCACCTGATAGTGCCAAGTCAGTGGGTGGGTATTCCGCACGCCTTCATAATGTCGCGAGTGTTCGCTTTGGCGATTGCTCGCAGAACGTGAATGGTGTTGCGAGGCACCTGCTTCTGGACGGCGGGATATACCTCTTCTGAGTCTTCGTTAATCAGTCCCCAGAAGGGTGGCAGTTCGGCGCGACTGAGCAGATTCCTGGGCGTCATGAGGTAGTGGTAGTCGGCACAGGCTAGGAACGCCGGGTCGTGAAACTTGGTGGATAAGGTCTCTAGGGAGCGCGTCCTAGCATCCAGACGTTTCTCGACATCTTCGTTATCGCGTAGCGCGGCGCGGTAGGTTGCATCGTCGCGCCAATCGGATCCGTCGGGCGTGTTTTCGACGGCGTGCTTTCTAGCATCGTTGAGGACCGTTGCCGTTAAGTTGGCCGCATCTTGCAATGTAGCCAGTTGCGCCTGTGCGCGTTTGCGGTCGCCAGCCGTCTTATCGTCCCGCTTCAGATCAGCGCGCGACGACTTCACTTCAATGATGTAGACGAGGTTATTCTTCCCCACGCCAACGAGATCTACAACTCTTCCGAAGGGACCTTCCAACCTCACTTCCATGCCGATGGCACGGCAACCGGCAGCGGCGTACAGCCAGTGCCACGCTGCCCACTTCAGTTTGTAGGTAAGTGCCGTCTCGCTGCCCGATTTGAGCGACGTGGGTATCTCATCGTAGTTGGGCGGCGGGATGTCGTAGCTCGGATATTCTGCGTTGTTCTCGGTCAAGATTCCTCATTTGCAACAATTGTCTGAAAAGTCTGTTTTGCTATTGCATTTTACTAGAATCTGTGTGCTACACTGATAGTCGAACAAAAGTGCTATCGGAGAGCAGGCAACGTCTGACATGGGAGGGCCACATGACGATTATAAGAGGCGGCAAAAGCAAGAGCATCGGCAAAGAGTTTGTCATCATAGGTGTCGGCGGCGCTGGTGCCAAATCAGCAACTGAAATGTCGAAGCTTCTGGGAAATCCAGACGATGTGATTGCGGTGGACCGCAACTCAAATGACTTGAGTTCAGTCCTTCTCGGCCGGCGCGTGGCGATCGGCTATCCAATCTTCCATTATGACGGCGACGCCGGACGTGGCGATGCCATGGCCGATGCGAGTGATCTGCTACGCCTCAAGACGGCGATGGGCAAGCCCTCAATCGTCTTCGTGATGGCAGGATTGGGCGGCAAAACCACGATGGAGCTACTGCCATCCGTATTGCGAACCGTGATGGATACCAGTGCGACGGTCATCGCCATCGTGACGCTTCCATTCGCATTCGAAGGTCAGACGCGCAATCGCACGGCCGAAGCGACGGTGACACACATCAAGGAGAGCGGTTGCACGCTCGCTCTGATCGATGCTAACCGGGCCTTGCCGCAGAATGCGGTTGCAGGGGATCTGGCGTCAGAGCTATCGGTCGCCAAGGCCAAGGTCGTGATGAACGTGTTGTCCGCTTCTGCGGAGACGACGTCAGGCCGGCTGAATACCAATCCTGAGATCTTGGATGCCGTCAAGTGTGGCGGGATGACATTTGTATCATATTCCTCGACCGAGAATGCGAGTGAGTATCGCAAGACGGCGAAACATGCGGTGAATAACCCAATTACATATGGGCTTGAACTTTCAGATGCCGACTGTGCAAGCGTCGTTGTCGCCGGTCCGCCGGACATGTCGATCAAGGCGCTGAATGCCGTGATCACGATCGTTCAGGAAGAACTTTCATCCGATGCGGTACTGTCAACATCGTTCGTTTCGAACGCTAATTCAGCACGTGCGAATCGGTTGCGAGTGAGTATTCTGGCGGGCAAGATGAATCGCTTGCCGAAACTAGTGGAAACGTTTTCGCGCGAACAAAATGGTTCGCAAATAATAGACATTCCGGTAGAACGAGAGGATGAAATAGAGCCTGAATTTTATGGTGCTCCAAGCTGGTTGGTGAGGGAGATGATCGACGAAAATACACGAACTCCCATTATGCTGTAAAATAATGTTTAGAACTAGTGGATAACACTAGTTCTTACATAGTTGCAGCCCACGTTCGGCAAAAATTGTGGGCTAACAATAGACCGGTAGGGAAGGGTTAAGACGCGTTCTAAAGCGACGATTAGCAATAGATTGGGTTTTAGCCTCCTCAACCCAAGCGATCTCGGCGTTGCGTCCGATTCAGATCCTTCCCACCGATCTCTCTCAATCGCCAACTTTACCAGGCCCGGCACCGTCGTTGCCAGTAAGGTGCTTTGCAATCTCATCGGAGAATTTGATTTCTGAATCGTCTTCCGGTTCATAGCCCAGAACGCGGCGCGCACTTTCCAGCGACCAGAACGCCCGGGCGTTGCCGCTGATGCCATAGACGATCTGCCAAGGGACGCCGTGCTCATTGGCGATGTCTTCAGTCTCAATCGCCCGGCTGAAGAGTTGCCGCAGGTCCCGCTCGCTGAAGTGTGCTCCAAGACCGCGCTTGTAGGTTGACTTGCCGGTGCCGCCATGCTGGTCGTCGGCATGAGAAAGCAGTTCTGCAGCATCGGTCTCACGCGGGTTGCCGATACGCACCTGCACGATCTCGAGTTTGCGCCCGAACACGCCGCAGGCGTAGGGGTGCGCCAGCAGTTCATATGCCGCTTTCGCCCAGCCGTAAAAGTTGTCGGACAATGGCAGTTCCTCAGGAAATACCATCTCTTTTTTACGGTTGTGTATTAACGAATGTTCATACCAATCTGCCGCGTGATTCGAACTTGCCACTACAACGCGTTTTACTCCCGCATCATACGCGCATCGATAGACATTGTTAGCCATCTGAACATTCTGCAGTTCCGCGGCGAAGCGGTCGATTTGCGGGACGGCAGTTCCATAGACACCGCCGGGGCTGGAGCGCAGATATGCCAGATGTATCACCGCATCTTGCCCCGCAAAGTAGTGTTCATACTGTGTGCGGTTGACGTCTATAAGATCGACAATTTCAACCCCCTCAACGGGGTTGCCGTCACGATCGGTATTCACTGCGTCGACCAGAGTCAGGTCGTATCGTTCACGATATGTTTTGAGCATCTGCGAGGCAATATATCCGCTCGCTCCGGTGATTAAGACTTTCAACTTATCTGACATATTCATCTCCTCCAGTTGTGATTAAGCGACCGATATCAGAGGTCTATTCGGCCGGGTCTTGATCCTGCGTTCTGAGCCGTTCTTGCGAGGTCAGCGTTATGGGGTAGGTTCCGACCAGCAAATCGTGCAACGCCCGGTTATCTCGCCGGAACAGAACCAGCATATAGCCAACGTAGAGAATGATGGACGACAGCGTCGTTGCTAAAGCTCTGCCTATGCCGAGAGGCACACCGATGATCTGACCGTTTCGGTCCAATACGTAGACGTTTAAGATTCGTTTGCCTAAGGTAGTGCCCCAGATTCCGATTAGCAAGCCGTTGTAGATGGCGCCTATAAGTATCGCGAGCAGGGAGCCGGCTAACAGGCTTCCAAGTGATTCGGCATCGTCACTTGAGCTAGCAGCCCGTATTTCCTCATCTGCATCGTTTCCCAATACCGGTGTGGCCGTCGGCAACTCGGCAATTTGAGTTCTTGCCATCTGGATATCTTCTGTGATTCCATCGAAGTCTAGATAGGGACGTCCTAAGACGATCGGAAACAGCAAGCCCAGCACCATGAACACGATCGTGTTGTCGATGAGGAACGCTACCAATCTCCGCCCGAAGCCAGCCGGTGGTCCCAGTCTGGCGAGCGCGGGCGGATGGACCTCCTCACCTTCTACACCAGTATCGGAGTAGTAGTCGTAAGATGCGGGTTCGCTCTCATATTGAGTTTCACGGGTATCGCGCTCAAACGGAGCTTCAGACGATGATGCTTCTTCTCGCCCTTGCCAGGAGGGCTCCCGGTAATCGGTCGTGTCTGACGCGGTATCGGACCACTCGGGCGTGTCCTCGGACTTCGCCTCGGCCGAATATACGTCCGTATCGCCAGCATCTGACGGTCGTAGGTTCCGCGCCAACATGACGGTCCGCAGATCGTCTTGATGGGGCGGCACTATGGAAGGACGATCGGAGTTTTCCGAATCGCCGCTGTCGTTGTTACTTGTGGAATCTCGCATACGTCAATTATGCGTATAACGCAACCGATGTCGTGCGACAATTGCTTTATGTCTTTCAAAGGATTACCCCGAATGGAGCTCTACCCATGACCGCGTCGCAAAACCCCACAACGTCCTTTAGAGGCAAGGTGAGAGCCCCTGAGTTCCCAGACGGTCTTGAATGGATCAACGCGTCCCGGCCGGTTAAACTGGCCGACCTGCGCGGCAAGATCGTGATCATGGACTTCTGGACTTACTGTTGAATTAATTGCATGCATATACTTCCGCAGTTGCGGAAGATGGAAGAGAAATACGCCGACACGCTGTTCGTTATCGGAGTGCATTCCGCGAAGTTCGATACGGAACGGGCGACCGCAAACGTTCGTGCGGCCGTAAGTCGCTACAACGTCAACCACCCAGTTGTGAACGACGTTGATCTGCAGTTGATGGGAGCCTTTGCGGCACGTGCCTGGCCTACTCTGATGTTCATCGATCCGTCAGGACGGGTCATCGGTAAGCATGAAGGCGAGTTCCAGTTGGAAGCGATGGACCGCATCCTTTCGGCGATGGTAGATGAATTCGACCGTGAGAGCATTCTCGATCGTTCGCCGGTGCCATTCGAGTACGGCTCCGAGACACGTAGTCATGGCACGCTGTCATTCCCCGGCAAGATACTGGCCGCGGATGACGGTCGGCTTTTCATCGCCGACTCGAATCACCACCGCGTCCTAGTGGCAGACGAAAGTGGTGAGGTTGCAGACATCATCGGCAATGGCGAGAGCCCCTTGGCACTCGATTCTTTCGATGTGCCGCTAGGGATATTGAACCCTCTCGGCAGTGAGCGCGACTTCGATACGCCGGTATTTGATAATCCGCAAGGCATGGTGCTGGATGGCGATACGCTATACGTTGCCGATGCGGGATGCCACACTATTCAACGCGTCGATCTGGGAGCGCGGACAGTATCGATCATAGCCGGCACTGGCGAGCAGTCGCTCATTCGACATGCCGGCGGTGAAGCGTTGTCGCATCCATTAAACTCGCCGTACGACCTGGAGTTGAGCGACGGCATTCTCTACGTCGCCATGGCCGGCAAACATCAACTGTGGCAGATGGATTTAGCCACCAGCACAACTGCGCCCTTTGCCGGAACCGGGGCTGAGAACATAGTTGATGGGGAGCGGATGGAGGCATTGCTGGCGCAGCCTTACGGCTTGGCTCTAGACGCGAACAACCTCTTTTTCGCCGACTCGGAAACGAGCGCAATCCGTGTGGCGAAGCTCGGTCCCCAAGGGCGAGTAATCACCTTGACTGGCACCGGACTATTTGCATTCGGCGACCGTGATGGGGTTGGCAAGGATGCGGCTCTGCAGCACCCGCAGGATGTTACCGCGGCGCCCAATGCCATCTACATCGCCGATTCCTACAACCACAAGATTAAGCATATGAACCTGACGACCCTGCGAGTGACTACCGTCGCTGGCGACGGCACCCAGGGGCGTGCTGATGGCGAGGCATTGAAAGCCAGTTTTGATGAGCCGGCCGGCATCGCCTATCGAGACGGGATTGTCTACGTAGCCGACACCAACAATCACGCCATTCGCCGGTTTGATGTGGAGCAGCAGATAGTGAGCACGATCGAGTTGTCGAATGTCTAGCCGCATCACAGCGATGTTTCTCGATCGACAAATCCCAGAAGGAGCGACGTGCCTAACCGTCTAGCACAAGAGACATCGCCGTACCTGCTTCAGCACAAAGACAATCCAGTTGATTGGTATCCGTGGGGCGATGAGGCCTTTGCACGGGCTAGAGAGCGGGACATCCCGATCTTTTTGAGTGTCGGCTACTCGTCCTGTCACTGGTGCCACGTTATGGAGCGGGAGTCGTTCGAGAATGCTGAAATCGCGGCGTTGATGAATGAACTGTTCGTGAATGTGAAGGTAGACCGTGAGGAACGTCCAGACGTCGATTCCATCTACATGTCGGCAGTCCAATCCATGACTGGACACGGGGGTTGGCCGATGTCGGTATTCCTTTCACCCGACGGCTCACCGTTCTATGGCGGCACCTACTTTCCGCACGAAGATCGTGGTGGAATGCCGTCGTTTCCAAGAGTGCTGACCGCGGTTGCAGATGCCTATCGCAACCGACGCAGCGACGTCATGCAGAACGCGATGCAGGTGGTAAGTGCCATCGCGTCCCAGACTCAAGCCCGTTCGAGCATCGAGCCATTCATCGAGTCGATGTTTCACTCGGCTTACCGACATGTGGCACCGGAGTTTGATTGGCAGAACGGCGGTATCGGGATGCAACCGAAGTTCCCGCAACCTATGCTGTATGAGTTCTTAACCGCGCACTCGCAATTGCAGGGCAATGCGCGGGCGCTGGAGTTCGTTGAACTGACGCTTACCAAGATGGCGCGGGGCGGCATCTATGACCAGGTGGGCGGTGGATTTCATCGGTACTCCGTGGACTCGGTCTGGTTGGTGCCGCACTTCGAGAAGATGCTCTACGACAACGGGCAGCTGGTTAGCCTCTATCTGCATGGCTGGCAGCGAAGCGGCGATCCGATGTTTGCCCAGGTAGTGGAGGAGACCCTCAACTACCTGGATCGAGAGATGCGGCATCGCTCAAGCGGGGCCTTCTATTCGGCTACAGATGCCGACTCGGAGGGCGAAGAGGGGAAGTTCTTCGTCTGGCATACGATGGAGATGGAAGAAGTGCTGGGAGCAGAGCTCGCAGCGGTGGCTACAGCGTATTGGGACGCAACGCGCTTCGGCAACTTTGAGGGATTGAACATCCTCTATATGCACCGTCCCGACGAATCGGTTGCGACCAGTTTAGGTCTGAGCGTTGAGGAACTGGCGTCGAAGATCGCCGAGGCCAAACGACTGCTCTACACGGCACGCCTTAAACGGGTGCCGCCCATGACGGACGACAAGGCGATCACGTCCTGGAACGCGCTGGCGATGCGGGCATTCGCACAGTCCGGCGCCGCAATGGGACGCGACGATTGGATCGAAATCGCCGTGCAGAACGCAGAGTTTATCGGCGATCGATTGATGCGTGATGACGGACGGTTGATGCGCAGTTGCAAGCCCGATTCAACGTCCGCACCCAAAATCCTCGCTTTTCTGGAAGACTACGCCTATCTTGCCGACGCGCTGACGCATCTATACGAGGCAAACTTCGATCTTAAGTGGTTGGATCTGGCAGAGCGGCTGTGCGATGCAATGATTTCACTGTTCTGGGAGCCGGCAGAAGCGGTTTTCTACGATACCGGCTCGGATCAGGAAGCACTTGTCATCAGACCGCGCGACATCTTTGACAACGCCCAGCCGAGTGGTAGCGCGGCCGCATCGATGGCGTTGTTGCGATGTGCGGAGTTCACCGGAAACGTTGACTTGGAACGGGTTGCAGTCGCCAATCTTCGTTCTTGCCGCGAGCTGATGGAGCGTGCACCGTCGGCGTTTGCATGGTGGTTGCAGGCCACGCAGTTCTACGCTAATCCAGTCAAGCAGGTCGTCATCGTCGGCAACCGTGATGATGCCCAAACCGAGGCATTGCTGACAGAGGCGCGTCGCGTTTACAATCCGGACCGCATTGTCGCACTAATTGAACCGGACGATGTTGCTGAGGCGGCGCGGTCATTCCCTCTATTCGCCGACCGAAAGTTGATCGATGGCAAGCCGACGGCGTATGTTTGCATCAACTATGCCTGCCGACTTCCCGTGACCGATGTCGATGCGCTGGCATCCCAACTGAGTGATGACAACTGATAAAATCCCATTAGATAACGAAATCTGTCGCATAGGCAGAGTACCAAGCTAATGCGCTGATGCCTGCATGACCTTTGCTGTCATCTTCGAGTACGAATTCCCAATGCCAATCTACGAATACAAGTGTGAAAATGGCCATCTCTTCGAGGAGATGCAGAGCTTTTCAGCCGAACCGGTAGCTATTTGCAATGACTGCGGTATCACCGCCAAACGCCAGTTCTCGATTCCGATGGTCCTGTACAAAGGGTCTGGTTTCTACACCACCGATTACGGCCGCAACGGTTCCGCTTCACGCTCAAAGTCTGAACCGAAAGATGAATCGTCAAGTTCCGGCTCAAGTTCCGAGAAGAAATCGGAAAGCAAGTCTTCATCTTCCAGTTCATCGGACTAGTCTGCACATCATATGCGTTTTGTGATCCAACGCTCTTCCGGTGCTCGTGTAACGGTTGAGGGGCAAACTACCGGACAGATAGACCGTGGCTTAGTCATCCTTGTCGGCGTCACGCACGACG
Organism: Dehalococcoidia bacterium; assembly: GCA_965200065.1. GTDB lineage: Bacteria > Chloroflexota > Dehalococcoidia > Lucifugimonadales > Lucifugimonadaceae > Bin127. The sequence goes on from CBDATF010000001.1 coordinate 595,455, forward strand.
ACACGCAGGCGGATGTAGACTATCTCGTCAACAAGACGGTAAACCTGCGGATATTCAGCGCGGTTGACGGAACCTCCGGCTTCGATCGCTCACTCCTAGAAGTGGGCGGCGCGGTGTTGCTCATCAGCCAATTCACGCTGTTTGCCGACACTCGCAAAGGGCGCAGACCCGGCTTTACTGCCTCCGCGCCGGGCGATGTTGCGAGTCCCATATTCGATACCGTCGCTACAGCATTTGAAGCGGCCGGCGTTGATGTGCAGCTGGGCGTGTTTGGCGCAATGATGAACGTCGAGTTGACCAACGAAGGCCCGGCCACCTTCATCCTCGATTCGGCAGACCGCCATCGGTCGCGGCGACGCGGGTAGCGGTTAACCGTCAACGCTGAAATCGAGCGATATATCGAGCACCTTGGGTGAATGCGTCAATTCCCCGACCGAGATGATGTCTACTCCCGTGGCGGCGACTTCACGCACCGTTTTTAGCGTGATGCCGCCGGATGCTTCCAGCAAAACATCGCCTGAGCGGATGTTCACTACCTGACGCATCTCATGTGGTGTCATGTTGTCGAGAAGCACCATATCGGCACCGTTCTGCATCGCATCGACCGCGTCACTGATGCTTTCGACCTCAATCTCGATCTTGATAGAGAACGGGGCGTTGCGACGGGCATGCCGCACCACCTCGCCGATCGTCATTCCCTGTGCCCGCATTGCGGCGATGTGATTGTCTTTGATGAGAACGCAGTCGGAGAGCGACATACGATGATTGCCACCGCCGCCGGCAAGGACAGAGTGCTTATCCAGAAGCCGCAGTCCCGGCACCGTCTTGCGCGTATCGACTATCGTTGCGGGGTAGTTGCTGACTGCGGCGACGTAACGCGCCGTCAGAGTTGCAATGCCGCTCATGCGTTGTAGCAGGTTAAGGGCCGTGCGCTCAGCGCTCAATATCGCCGCGGCACGCCCGGTGACGGTAGCGATTGAGGTGCCAGGTTTGACGCGAGAGCCGTCGCTTACATGCACCTTAAAACGTGCCGAGTCGTCAAGTGTGTAGAACGCCTGCTCGGCAACCTCAATGCCGGCGATTACACCGTCTTCTTTGACAACCAGATCTGCGTTGGCTCTGATGGATGAGTTGCCGACGGTAGCGATGGTAGTTGCATCGTTATACGCGCCATCTTCTTCAAGCGCGAGGGATACAACGCGGCGGACGTAATGGCGCGATAAGGGCATCACAAGGGCATCGGCCCACACCTCAATTGCGCTGGGCTAGAAACTCTTCAAGCACGTCGTCATCAAAGTCGACGTTGGTGTAGACCTTTGAAACGTCGTCCAGCTCTTCCAGCTCGTCAAGCAGACGCAGAGCTTGCACTGCTTGCGATCTCTCTAGGCTGATGGTGTTGTTGGGCACCATCGCCAACTCGGCATTCTCTACCCGGACGTTGCTGAGTGCTTCGAGCTCGACTTTTGCGCGTGCAAACTCGTTGAATGGGAAGGTTACGCTGACGAGGTCTTCTTCGATATCGACATCTTCCGCGCCGATGTCCATGACCTCAAGCGCGATCTCCTCCGGGTCGGCGCCGTTCACTTCTAACGTCACGAGGCCCTTCTGCTCGAAGTTCCACGAGACGGCACCGTTAGCGGCCAGGTTGCCTCCGCCCCGGGTGATTTTCGAGCGGATGCCGGATGCGGCGCGATTACGGTTGTCGGTCAGCGTCTGGATGATGAAGCCAGTGCCGCCCGGTCCATACGCCTCGTAGGTCAGCTCTTCCAGAGCATTGCCGTCGGCACCCTTGCCCGCGCCTTTTGCGACGGCGCGCTCGATGGTGTCCTTAGGCATGTTCTGAGACTTGGCGTTATCCATTGCCAGCCTCAGCCGGAAGTTCATGTCAGGATCTGGCGATCCCTCACGTGCGGCGACGGTTATCTCGCGTGAAAGTTTCGTGAAGAGTTGACCGCGTTTAGCGTCCGCGGCACCCTTCTTGTGCTTGATGGTGCTCCACTTAGAATGGCCTGACATCTAAGTCCTCCTTTCCGATGAAGCCGAGCCAGTGACGATGCGGTATTGTATTACTCGATGTCAATCCCGGCGCGCGTATTGGATTTGGTTGCCGCTACTCGCAGCAACGACTGCATAGCATGGACGACCCTGCCGCGTCGTCCGATCACCTTGCCTTTGTCGGCATCGGCGACTTTCAGGTTGATGTTGAGCCGACCATCGCTCCACTCGGATCGCACCTGCACTGCGTCTCCATCGTCGACTAGCACCCGAGCGATGTATCCGATCATTTCGCGCATCTCGGCTTCGCCATCAACAGTATCGACGGCTTCGTCCGGCGCGTCTTCGGTCAACTCTTCCTCAGGGATATCGCTCTCGACCGCTTCAGGCTGGTCGGCGGTTGTTTGATCGGTCTGTTGCTCTTCCTCACGCATTTGCCTTGACCTTATCGAGGATTCCCTTGGATTTCAGCATTCTCTCAACCGGTTCAGATGGTTGTGCACCTTTTCGCAACCAGTCAAGGGTCTTTTCTTCATCAAAATCGATCTGAGGCGGATCCGGGAAGGGGTCGTAAAAACCGACCTGGTCAATGTATCTGCCGGAAGCCGACGACCGCTGGTCGGCAATTACGATGCGATAGTACGGACGACCGCGCGCACCGATTCTCTTAAGTCTGATTCGAACCATGTATCTCCAAACGACGCTGAGATTGCGTATCTGCTCGCTGCACCGATCTGATTGAGTGCAGACGCTAAAGTGCGATTCTATCGCACAGCGTAATCGCACACAAAACAACCGCGCTGGTATGTAGAAGATATCTTATCGATACGCGTTTGCTACGCTTGGAATTGATTGGCCATCGAGATGGAGCAGCGGGGTTATTCGCATTGAGGTTAACAATCCTATTTTTTGCCGGTGCCCGAGAGCGCGCTGGAACCGGCCGCGTACAGGTAGAAGTGAAGCCCAACGCCACCGTTGGCGACGCTATAGACCGCGCGATGCGGCTGAGCGGTGCCGAGAAAGGCCTGCCTGACAATGTGATGCTGGCGCGCAACGGGGCATATGTTGACCGCTCCGCTGAGGTTGCCGATGGCGATGAGATAGCGGTAATCCCACCCGTCAGCGGTGGCGCAGGTAAGGAAGCACAAATCTGGTTGACACCTGATGAGATCGATCCGCGCACCGTGGAAATCCTCGTCGGCTCCGACCGCGACGGCGCGGTGGTGGTCTTTCACGGCATCACCCGCAACCATAACGACGGCCGCGTTGTTCACTACCTGGAGTATGAAGCCTACTCACCGATGGCTGAAGAGATGATGGCGCAGATCATTGATGAAGCACAATCTAAGTGGGACATCGGAGAAGTCGCCGTCTGCCATCGTACCGGTCGCGTCGACATCGGTGAGACGAGCATGGTGCTGGCAGTGAGCGCGGCGCATCGCCAGCCAGCATTTGAGGCGGCACTCTACTTTATCGACCGATTGAAGCAGATTGTGCCTATCTGGAAGAAAGAGTATTTCGAGGGCGGAGAAGTCTGGATCGGTGAAACGCCTGGATGAAGGTACCAAGATGAGAGTAGATGCTCAAGATTGATTGCGGCGCGTCGGCGATTTATATTGAAAATATCGGTTGCGTAAATGTTGTGATCGCTTGATGCTCTCGGTATCACGCCCCATCCCACAGATATCACCGTCTCTGCGCGACGTCGCATAGCCCGTAACACACCCAAATGTCATCAAACTCGAACGGAATCGACCCGGTAGTACACGTCACCGAACTGGTGAAGATGTACGACGAACTGCGCGCCGTCAACGGTATCGACTTCACGGTCAGGCGCGGCGAAACTTTTGGACTGTTGGGACCGAACGGTGCTGGCAAGACGACCACGATGCGGATGCTGGCCGGACTATCGCCCAGCACGTCAGGCACGATAAAGGTTGCCGGCATGGACGTTGCCAAGTCGGGCCGCGATGTGCGCAACATCATCGGCGTCGTGACGCAGCACGACGGTCTCGACAACACTCTTACCGTAGGCAAGAACTTGGAGTTGCACGGCTACTTGGCGGGATTGCCCTATAAAGCGGCGAAGCGGCGAACGCGCGAAGTGCTGGCTTTCTTCAACCTCGAGTCGCGCATAAAGTCCGATACCCGCACTCTGTCCGGCGGGATGAAACGCCGCCTCGCCATCGCCCGGTCGATGATGTCGAGTCCGCAGCTGCTCATCATGGATGAACCGACAACCGGGCTCGACCCGCAGAGTCGCAACCGCGTCTGGGAACAGCTGGGCGAACTGCAGGATGCCGGTGTGACGATATTGATGTCTACCCACTACATGATCGAGGCTGAAACACTGTGCGACCGCGTTGCCATCATGGATAAAGGACAGATTCTGGACATCGGGCCACCGCCGGATGTGGTGGAGCACAACGTCGGTGCGCAAATCGCCATCCTCAGCGTGCACCCCTCAGCGCCGCGTGAGGCGATAGAGAATCTGCGAGAGACATTGCAGGAGGCAGGGCAGGACTTCAGCGTTGTGGGACATCGCATCATGCTCACCGCGCCACAGGGCGAGATGCCGGACGTTTCGCTGGTAGAGGGAAATGACGATATCCAGGTTACCCATCGACCGGCCAATCTTGAGGATGTGTTCCTGCGCTTGACGGGAAGGGCACTTAGAGACGAATGAACAAGACGGCGACAATAGAGCCCGCCACTAACTACGAGGTTGCAGTCGTTGGTGGCATTCGATTACGTAGCATCACCGCGCTGTGGTTGCGGCACTGGTTCGCATTCGTGCGCTTCTGGAAGTACGGCTTCGCATTCATGTTCATTGAACCCGCCGCACTTCTTATCGGCGTCGGCATCGGGGTCAGCCGACTCATCGAACACGTGCCCGGTTCTGACGTATCATACGCCGAGTTCGTAGCACCCGGCATCATCATCTCAAGCGCCATGTTCGTATCCATGATCGAGTGTGCGATGGGCGCATACAACCGCATGGACAATCAGCTATACGACACCCAGCTCACGGCCCCGCTTTCCATCACCGAGGTTCTGATTGGCGACCTTGCATGGGCAACGACGCGCTCGCTGATCAGCGCCGTATCCATAACCATCGCCGCCGTTGCTTTCGGATGGATCGACGAATGGACCGTCGTCTTCATCGTCTTCCCGGTAATCGTCACCGGAGTGCTTTTCGGCGCCGTCGGCTTCCTCTTCTCCTCCACTGCGCCGCACGTCTACTTCGTATCGCTGGTATTCACCGTAGTAGGCACTCCGATGTTCATGTTCGGTGGCATCTTCTACCCCTTTGAAGTGTTGCCAGACTGGGCCGCCACCGTATCCGAGTTCATCCCCATCAGCCCCGCCGTCAACCTCGGACGTGCATTCTCCACCAACACCTACGAGCCATCGCTCATCCTCGACGCCTTCAAGATGTTGCTGATGCTGGTGATAGTGCTACCCTTATCGCTCCACCTGCTTCGCCGCAAGCTAGTGAAGTAAGTCATTCAACCAAACGCCCATAAACCGTTAGAATAGCGATAGGACTAGTGCCTAGTGATAACTAGGACATCATCGTCCACAACGACGCGGAGGGTTCGCATAGAGGCCTAGTGCGCCCGCCTGCTAAGCGGGTTGGGGGTGTTGAGCTCCCTCGCGGGTTCGAATCCCGCACCCTCCGCCATTTTGCGGGGCGGGAACGTGGGTGGTTTGTCAGCTTCGGTTTGGGTCGCTTAAGGAGTGATAGAGGGCATGCAAGCAATCAATAACCCATTTACTGCTTTAATCGACGGCAGGAAGCAGTTTGTGATCCCTGTTTTTCAACGAGACTACAGTTGGACCACAGAGCAGTGCGCACAGACGTGGAATGACGTTAATCGTGCCGCCGATTCAGATGGCGGTGGACATTTCATGGGTTCAATTGTTTACGCACCGGAGAATACTGGAGCATCGTTCAGCAGTTGGTTGGTGATCGATGGTCAACAAAGACTCACCACATTGTCTCTGCTTTTGATTGCTCTACGGGATTACATCCGCGAGAACGATTGGAAGGGTAAGGAACCGACTCCGGAACAAATCGACGCGTATTTCTTAAAGAATATTCTTGAGGTAGGAGAAAGGGGGTACAAGTTGGCTCTGAGGCGACACGACAATGCGACGTTGCGTGCGCTGATTGACGGTGGCAACTTGGATGATGTCGAGGATCGATCAGAGTTGATCCTCTATGCGTACGAGTATTTCAAACAACGATTTAAGTCCGATGAAAATCGTATTAGTGAGATTTACGAAGGCATGGGGCGCATTGAAATCGTCGATGTCAAGCTCGAGCCGAACGTTGACAATCCTCAACTTGTCTTTGAGAGTCTCAATTCCACCGGTGTAGACCTCACGCAAAGCGATCTGATACGGAACTACCTGCTGATGGGGCTAACGGAGCCGGATCAGACGAGGATGTATGAGAACTACTGGAGCAAGATAGAGTCGCTTTTCCTCGAAGCAGGTAGCGATCCGGACGCGTTCCTGCGAGACTTCATGGCGTTGAGACGGCACTCTACCACCCAGATACGTGCCGATCGGATTTACACCCGCTTCAAAGAGTTCTGGCAAAACAATGACCTGAATACATCGCTTGAAGAAATCTTGGAAGACATGCTTCAATCGGCGCGTCGGTACACCAGATTCTTAAGACCAGATCGCATCGAATCCAAGGAACTACGCGCCGAAATGAGCCAGTTGCGGCGATTAGGCGTGGCCCATGCCATCTTGGTGATGCGTCTGTACGAATGCTACGACAACGGCAAACTCAATGATGACGAGTTAGCACGGGCATTGAATCTGATCGGGAGCTTCCTCGTCAGGAGAAGTGTGCTAAAACTGAATACTCGAGACTACTGGTCTGTATTCGCGCGCATCGCGTCTTCAATTCAGGACGAAGGCTCCTTTGAGTCATTCCAGGTTGCACTGGCAAGACAAACCTACAGATTCCCCGCCGACGAAGATTTCTTGTCGACGCTGAAAGAGCGTAATCTCTACGAGCTACGCAACTGTTGGCACATTCTTACGCAACTCGAAAATGCAGGGCAGAAGGAGCCCAGTCCAACCGAAGAGTACTCGATCGAGCACATCATGCCGCAAAGCATCGGAAATGATTCTGAATGGCAAAAAATGCTTGGTGATGATTGGGAGGATGTCCACAAGAATTTGTTGCATAGATTGGGCAACCTTACCTTAACTGGCTACAACAGCACATATTCCAACAGATCGTTTGAAGAAAAGAAAACGGTGCGAAACGGCTTTGAAGAAAGTGCGGTCAGGTTAAATAAATACGTCCGTGAGCAGTCTCGATGGACCGCCGCTGAAATGAAGGAAAGGGGCGAGTTGCTAGCAGCGCGGGCACTTGAAATTTGGCCATATCATGGTGCAGATCCGAATCTAGTAATCAATGAAGAGGTCAGGGAACTACGTGAGCGCTCGAGGCAACGCGGTATCGAGGATTTGGATATAAGGGACGGCGTGCGAAATATCTTCGTTGCGGTCCGCAAATTGATTAGTGACCTGGGCGAGTCGATCGAGGTCGTTGAAGGCAACTCATTGTGCTACTACGACACTTCAGCTAGATTTTGCGCTGAAGTGCAGCCTATGCCGCGGCACATCAGAGTTCTGGTGCCGGTTGACTTTGATGAAGTCAGTGACCCTAATGGTGTTACGGAGGATGTCAGCAAGAGGAAGTTCTTGGTGGGTGTAATTCACCACGAGTGTGGGGTCCAAATCAGAGTGTGGAATGAGACGCAGAGCGAGTCTGCCGTAGCGATTGTCCGTCAAGCGTTTAACATGGCATCCGAATGAACGGGTGGTTTCGCTCCTTAGCCGTTTAGATTCCCGCATCCCTGCCACGCGGTTCGCATTTACGGCAGTTGATTCTCGCGCTCGTAATTCATAGGCGATTGGTTGTGAACGGTTAAAGAACAGACCTTCATTAACCCTAAAACTGAGATCGGATGAGGGAAATTACCCCGCTGTATCCTCCTCAATCGACTCGCCTTGATCTGCCGCCTCCTCCTCACCCCGCTCCCGCCGCTTCTTCGCCGCCTCATATGCTTCGCGGTCGCGGAGCATGTCCCAGTGGACGCGGACGAAGGTGGCGGCGGTGGCTATTAGACTGCCGCCGCCGGCGACGGCTAGGAATTCGGTCGACATCTTACACATTTATGTGGTTAGTCCAGTCCGGTGATTGCGAGGTCGAGCCCAGTCGATTACATTGACTAGCGCAGGTCGCGGGTGTTGAAGCGGTATAGTCCTATGGCGAAGGAGAGGGCGGCGATGGTGAAGAGTATGAGTGCATGCCAAGGAGTGATGCCGTTGATGAAGGGACGGTCGCCGATGTAGTAGTGGACTACGGAGATGTATTGGGTGAATGCAAGGGTGTCGGAGAGGGGTGCGAGCAGGTTGATGATGTATCCAACGGCGGCAACGACTGCGGGGATGGCGATGGCGAGAGTTTTGCTACCGGTAGCAGCACCGATGCCGAGCGATAGTAAACCCATCGCGTAGCCGAGCAGCAGCAGACTCAACAGCATCTGAAGCATCCCGCTCGTCGAGAAGGTGAAGTCCATGATGAGCGAGCCGATTATGAGCGCGGTGCCTAGAAATAGCACCGGCGGGATGAGGGTAACTATCAGCGCAAGTGCTTTTTGGGTCATTATGGAGTTGCGACTGATGGGATTGCCGAGCAGCTGATCGAGCGTGTTTCCCTCTTCTTCGCCGGCGATTGCGGACATTCCGCGATTGATGCCAAAGGCGATCATAGTGATGGGACCCACGACGCCGAATGGCTGGGCGCTGAAGAATCCTTCGGGTGTGGCAAATTCGGCCGCTTCACCTACTATGCTTTTCAGAAACTCGGGCAGGTCTTCTGATCATCCCGGCGAAGCCGCCACTTATCTCTGGATAGAGCAGCGAGACGTACAGACCTATCGCGAAGAGTCCGATACTTACGAACAATGTCGCGTATCTGATGTCGCTCAGCGTCTTTAGGAAAATGTTGCCGTACATCGGATGGTCTATATGGCAGAGCCGGTGTCGTCGTCGCCGGAGTAGTACTGCAAGAACGCGTCTTCCAGGGATGCGTGCTCACTCTCAAAGGTGACGACATCATACTTGCTGGCGGTCTTTATCACGCCATCCATCGCGCCATCGCCACTCACCGAGAGCGTGCATGAGCGTTCGGATCGATCGTTGACTGTTACGCCGTTTAGACCATCGAATGCGGTGGCATCTATCGGCTCTGAAAAAGCGATTTTGACGGTCCAGAGACTTAGTCCTGTCAACTCCGAAATCGTGCCGGTAGTTACCAGCTCGCCTTCGCGGATGATGCAGACGCGGTCGCACGTGGCCTCAACTTCAGACATGACGTGTGACGATAGGAATACCGTCTTGCCTTGCTCCTTTTCTTCACGCAGCATCTCTTGGAACTCGTGCTGCAGAAGCGGGTCCAACCCCGATGTCGGTTCATCGAGAATCAGCAAGTCCGGGTCGTTCATGAATGCTTGCACGAGCCCGATCTTCTGTCGATTGCCTTTGGAGAGGTCGGCGATTTTGCGGGAAAGATCTAGTTTGAACCGTTCGCAGAGCATATCGAGCTTGACCGGTTTTGTGCCGCGCAGATTGGTCAGATACTCCGTGACCGTGGCACCCGTCATGTAGTTGTAAGTCACGAAGTCGCCAGGCAGGTAACCGACGCGTTGGCGCATCGCAACGCCGTCAGTCTGAGGCGAGAGTCCGAAGACAGAAATATTGCCGGAAGTAGGGCGGATGAAGTCGAGAATAAGGCGGATGGTCGTAGTCTTCCCGGCGCCGTTGGGGCCGAGGAGCGCGAAGATCTCGCCGTCGAATACCTGGAGCGAAAGGCCTTTTATGCCTACTACATCGCCGTAACGCTTGGTCAGCCCATTAAGCTCAATGATGGGATTTGATGCGTTAGGCATCTGAGGTGCGACGAACTTGACGATGCAGAGTTCGGTTTAGCCGCCGACTTCCAGCATGCGCTTTAGGGCTACTAATGCATGCTGTTTAGTCTCGTGATCGACTTGCACCACATTGATGCCGACGCCGGCCATGATGCCTTCCAGCACCCAGAGCACGTAAGCGGGGTGGATGCGGTACATCGTGGCACAGGGGCAGACTACAGGGTCGAGGCAGAAGACTCGCTTGTCAGGGTTCTCGTCGCGCAGGCGGTTGACCATGTTGATCTCAGTGCCGATGCCCCAGGAGGTTCCGGAAGGCGCGTTCTCAACCGTTTTTCGGATGAATTCGGTAGAGCCGTAGCAATCGGCAGCATCTACGACTTCGCGGACACACTCGGGATGAACGATGACGTTAACGTCAGGGTCCTGGCGTCGCGCCTCTTCGATCTGCTTGACGGTGAAGCGGGTATGCACGGAGCAGTGCCCCTGCCACAGGACTACCTTGGCATTCTGCAGGTCGGATTCACTCAAACCGCCCATCGGTCGGAACGGATTCCAGACCACCATGTCTTCTGCGGGAATGCCTTTTGCAAGACCTATATTGCGTCCGAGGTGCTGATCAGGCAAGAAAAATATGCGCTTGCCGCGTTCAAGGGCCCAGTCGTATGCAGCATCGGCATTAGATGATGTGCATACCAGACCGCCATTCTGTCCGCAGAGGGCTTTGATGTCGGCGGTGGAGTTCATGTAGGTGATGGGGATGATCTCGGACAAGCCGTTCTGTCCCGTGCCGAACACGTCCATCATGTCGTCCCACGCATCCTCAACATCGTCCGAAGCGGCCATGTCGGCCATGGAGCATCCGGCTGCCATGTTGGGCAGGACAACGTGCTGATCGTCGCTTGAGAGCAGGTCAGCAGTCTCGGCCATGAAGTGGACGCCGCAGAATATGATCCACTTGGCGTTCTCGGTTGCCGCGGCCTGTTTCGACAACAGATAGGAATCGCCCCTGAAGTCGGCAAATTGGATTACGTCGTCTCTTTGATAGTGATGCCCCAGCACTACGGCCTTGGTGCCAAGCTCCTTGCGAGCGTAGTGGATCCCGGCTTCGACCTGTTCGGGCGACATCTTGAGGTAGCGGGTCGGTATCTTTTGCCATCGGACACCGGATTGAAACTCTTCTTCGAGCGTCTTGGTGCGTAGATTGCCTTCCGTCTGGCAGAACGCCGATTGCTCCAGCTCGGTGATGGGGATGATGGTCTTTTCAGTTGTTTTGATGGAGATCATGATGCCTCCTGGTGATTAGCTCCGCAGTCAGAGCGGTTGACCCACAAGGGACCAGGCAGTCGCTTGTGTTACTTCGACGTTGATCGTTTCACCGACTTGGATGTTTGCGGCACTGGCGCACGGCTCGGGGTTGATGTATACGATCTTGTCGTTGCGATTTCTACCGAACATCCGGCCGCGTTTGCGTCCCTCCAGCAAGATGTCGGTACGAGTCCCTACTAAACCTTTGTGTTTCTCAGTTTGAATCGCACATTGTACAGCGTCGAGGCGTTGATGACGCCGTTTTTTCTCGTGCTGGGATACAGTATCGGGAAACTTTCGGGATGCTACCGTACCAGGACGCTCGCTATATATGGCCGAGTGAACCTTATCGAAACGCACCTGCTCAACGATATCGATCGTGTTCTCAAACTGCTCTTCATCCTCGCCCGGGAAACCTACGATGACGTCGGTAGTCAGCGAGACGTCATCGCCGAGAATGTCTCGGATCTCATTCACCTTTTCGAGGTACTGATCTCGGGTATAGCCGCGTCTCATGTTCGCCAGCACCACATCGTCGCCGGCTTGGAAAGGCAGGTTGACGGTTTCACAGACCTTCGGCAGATCGGCAATGGATTGAATGATCCGCGTCGACATGTCGTTCGGATGGGACGTCAAGAATCGGATCCGCTCGATACCATCTACCTCTTGCGTAGCCTCAAGCAGGTCAGCCAAGTCTTTACGGTCGTCCAAGTCATGCCCATAGGAGTCGACGTTCTGTCCGAGTAGCGTCACCTCTTTGACACCGCGTTGGACCAGCATCTTGACTTCCTCAACCAACTCATTCAGCGGGCGGCTCGTCTCGCGTCCGCGTCGGTAGGGGATGATGCAGAAGGTGCAAAACTTGTCGCAGCCGTGTGTGATCGGTACGAAGGTCGCCACCTTGGGCGTGTGTGGTACGAGGTTGGCTAGACAGCCGTCAAGGTCACCGTCCGGTATGCCGTACTTGAAAGCGACCGATTGCAGTATCGGATCGAAATCCTGCGGACGTGCCCAGAGGTCGACTTGCGGGAAGCGTCGCCGTAGGTCGGTATCGGAAGGTCCCACCATGCAACCCATCACTACGATGGTGCGATCGGGGTTCCTGTCCTTAACTTTTTTCAGTTTTCCGAGCATACCGGTAGCGGTATCTTCGGCCGATTGCCTTACGACGCAGGTATTGAGCACTACTACATCGGCATCTTCAGGAGATGAGTTCAGATTCAACCCGAGTCGAGACATGCCGGTTGCCAACCGCTCGGAATCGGCCATATTCATCTGGCATCCAACGGTCCAGACGTGATAGGAGGGTGTTTTCAGTTCACTCAAGAGGGCAATCGAACTCTGTAGAGAGGTATAAATCCAATTTTACGCCAGCAAACCCTCAAACTTCATACCGAAAATGCAACTTCATCAGGCCGTAGTCGCTCGCTCAAACGCGTTGAGCCAGACATCTTCAGCATCTGCAAGCGGCAGGTCGACCATATCGGCGATGGATATGCGATCGCCTCCTACGTTGCCGATGGTGCAGGCTGGCACATTGGCATCAGAGGCGGCGTTGATTATTGCCTCGACGTTGGATGGAGATGCAGAGAGTATGATGCGTGACTGACTTTCGCCGAATAGGGCGGCGATACGATCGATACACCCCGATGGTGCCGGCGTCGTAATCTCTACGCCGATCTTTCCCTGAACTGCCGACTCGGAGATGGCGACTGCCATTCCGCCGTTCGATATATCGTGCGCCGACTTGACCATTCCGCGTCTGATTAGGTTGCGACATAGCTGCTGCAGTCGTACCTCAAGCTCCAAATCCAAGCGCGGCGTGCCGACGATGAGGCCATATAGTGTCTCCAGTGCCTCGCTGCCAGCCAATCCGTCGAGATGATCCCACGGCGTATCGGCGCCGAGTAGAACCACTGCATCGCCCGCGTCTTGGAATGCAGATCTGGCGTGCAGGGTCACATCATCCAAGATTCCTAGAGTGCCGGTGATTGGTGTCGGTTGCACGGCGGTGCCGGCCGATTCGTTATAAAGACTTGCGTTGCCGCTTATCACGGGGATGCTTAAGGCCCGTGCGGCCTGCGATATTCCACTGAGTGCTCCTGTCAGCTGGTACTGGATGTCTGGAGTTTCGGGATTACCGAAGTTGAGTCCATCGGTCAGAGCTACTGGTTCGGCGCCGACACACGATAGATTTCGGCAAGCTTCTGCAACGGCAATCGCGGCTCCGACTTCAGGTTCCAGATAGACGAGTCTCCCATTCCCGTCGGTTGACGCGGCTAGCGCGCGTGATGTGCCCTGAATCCTGATGAGTGCGGCATCACCACCGGGCGAGATGACGGTGTTGTTCTGCACCTGGTGGTCATATTGCCGCCATATCGTGTGCTTCGACGCGATATTCGGAGAGGCGAGCACTCTGGTCAGCGCCTCGGTCGGGCTGATATCGAGTTCGGGCAGGTTTGAAAGATCGTAGGTTTGCAGTTCTTCGAGCCATTCAGGTTTGGGAGGAGTGAAGCGATATTCTGGCGCGTCGGTGAGGGTGGAAACCGGGGTAGAGGATGCCGTGATGTTCCCGACGGATACCGTCACCTGTTCCTGCGCTTCAAACTCGCCGATGATGGCGGCATCCAGATCCCACTTCTCGAACAGATCGAACAGCGGCTTCTCATGTCCCGGTTTGAGCGCAATCAACATTCGTTCTTGCGATTCGGACAGCATGACTTCGTATGGTGACATCTCGGTTTCACGTCGTGGAACCTTTGCGATGTCGATATTGATTCCGAGACCGCTGCGCTCTGCCATTTCGATGGCTGCGCTTGTGATTCCGGCCGCGCCGCAGTCCTGCATCCCTACTACGCCGGGTAACTCAATAGCTTTGAGACAGGCTTCGATAAGCACTTTTTCGAGAAATGGATTCCCAACCTGCACTGCCGATCGCATCTCGGCTTGTTCCTGAAAGGTGCGTGATGCCAGTCCTGATGCGCCGTGAATGCCATCCCGGCCGGTCTTTGCGCCGACCAGCACCAAGAGGTCACCGGCCGCGTCGGCGCGTGCGCTCATCACTTTGCCGTGCTTGATAATGCCGATGCACATGGCATTCACCAGCGGATTGCCAGCGTAGGACGTATCGAAAACTATCTCGCCGCCGATATTGGGAACGCCGATGCAGTTGCCGTAACCAGAGATGCCGGAGACTACTCCGTTCAGCAGATATCGCTGACGGTCATTGTCGGGCCAACCGAAACGTAACGAGTTCATCAAAGCGATTGGGCGCGCGCCCATTGCCAGAATGTCGCGCACGATACCGCCAATGCCCGTTGCGGCGCCCTCATACGGTTCCACCGCGGAGGGATGGTTGTGCGATTCGATTTTGAAGGCCACGGCGTAACCGTCGCCAATGTCGACAACACCCGCATTTTCGGCACCAGGGGCTACCAGCAGACGCGCGGACTGATTAGGGAGTTGGCGTAGCAGTGCCTTGGTGTGCTTGTACCCGCAATGTTCGCTCCACAGCGCGCCGAAAAGTCCGATCTCAAGTTCGTTCGGCTCCCGTTCTAAACGGTCTACGATGGCTTCGTATTCGCGGCGCGAAAGTGCTACCTCGTCCAGTATCTCCTGCGCGATGGGTGGCATAAGACTTACTTACTAGCCCCGTCAACCGCGGCGGCGATGGACTGCCAGAGCGGGTTGCCGTCTACACTTCCTAGCAGCAGTTCGCAGGCCCGTTCGGGATGCGGCATCATGCCGAGGACGTTGCCATGCTCATTGGTGATGCCGGCGATGTTGTTGAGCGAACCGTTCGGATTGGCTGCCGATGTCGCACGATTTTCCGAATCGACGTAGCGAAAGATGACGCGTTCTTCCGCTTCCAGCATAGCTAGAGTAGCTTCATCGGCCTGATAGTTGCCCTCACCATGCGATATCGGCATCGAGACTGTCAGGTTATCGCCGTATAGAGAAGTGAAGGCGGTCGATGCATTCTCGATGCGCAACGTGCAGGGCGAGCATCGGAATTCGAGATGGTTGTTGCGGATGAGTGCGCCGGGGAGCAGTCCCGCTTCGCAGAGGATTTGAAACCCGTTGCAGCTGCCGAATACGAAACCGCCGTCGTCAGCATAGCGTTTGATCGCGTCCATGACGGGTGAGTGAGCAGCGATCGCGCCGCAACGCAGATGGTCGCCATAGGAGAAGCCGCCCGGGAGCAGTATGGCATCGTAACCGTTGAGATTCGTATCTCGGTGCCAGACGTACTCCGCTTCGTGACCGAGCACGTCGGCAACCGCGTAGAACATGTCGCGTTCCGACCAGGAGCCCGGGAATACGACGATGCCGAACTTCATGTCTAGAATTGCCTTTTCAAGGCGTCAAAGATTTAGACCAAGCTTCAGCGGTTTTTCTCGGTCGATTTGCGGCTCTTGCGGATTTTTGCCGCGATCTGCTTTTTGCGAGTGACGCTAGGCGGTTCAAATGCCTTGCGTCGACGGGCTTCTGAAATGATGCCCTCGTGCTGCACGCTACGCGTGAAACGGCGCAGCATAGCCTCAAAACTCTCGCCTTCTCGGTTCTTTACCTCAACCAACGGTAATTGTCTCTCCTGTGAACGGCCTCAGTTGCTAACCTGCAACAGTGCTTGAAATATGCTATTCGATGGTAACACCTGCAACTTAACTGTTACGAATTTCGACATGCTTATTGAACAGCTTTAATCCGTGATCCAGTCGTGCCAGTGTTCTCTCCCGACCTAGAACCTCGATCGACTCAAACAATGGCGGTGCAATGCGCTTCGCCGTCACTGCAACGCGGATCGGAGTAAACAACTGTCCGGCCTTCAGACCGGTAGATGATGTCAATCCGCGCAGAGCCGCTTCGATCTTCTCGGTAGTGAAAGGCTCAACCGTGCTCAACGCGTCGATAGATGCCTCGAGCGAGGTGATTACCATCTCCTCATCCATGCGCCTGCCGATCATCTCTTCAGGTTGAGGGCTTACCCCGTCAACGAACAGAAAATCGATCAGGTCAACGACATCCGGCAAAACCTTGATGCGTTCGCGTAGCACTGGCGTTATGGCAAATACGACGGCGCGGTCGATTGGGCGCGCGATCTCGTCTGGCAACCCACCTTCGCTGTGCGGACGCTCGAGATAGGGCATCATCATATCGGTCAGTCCATCGGTGTCTGCCGACATGATGTGTTGCTGATTCATCCACTCCAGCTTTTGCGCACTGAACTTTGCCGGGTGGGATAGTATGCGTCCGATTTCGAATCTCGACGCAATCTCATCTCTGGTCATCACTTCAGTGTCATCGCCCGGCGACCATCCGAGCAGGGCGAGGTAGTTGAGCACGGCATCCGGCACGTAACCAGCGTCGCGATATTCGAGTGCCGATTGCGCCCCATGTCGCTTGCTCAGCTTCGCACCATTCTGCGCCGTGATGAGCGGTACGTGCACATACTCAGGAGAGGGGATGCCCAATGCCTCTTGTATTAAGACGTGGCGAGGCAGGCTGGGAATCCACTCCTCACCGCGAATTACGTGGGTGATACCCATTTCGTAGTCATCAACTACATGCGCCAGATGGTAGGTAGGAAAGCCGTCCGACTTCAGGATCACAAAGTCGGCGAGAAGCGACAGGTCAAACTGCAGACGCCCGCGCACTGCGTCCTCTACTTCGATCGATCCATGATCCGGCACTCTGAAGCGAACGACGACGTCGAGTCCCTGCGCGCGCGATTCCTGTATCTGCTCTAGGGTACGGTAGCGTCCCCGGTTGTCGTAGCCGGGAGCTTGTCCCGCGGCCTGTTGTCGCTGACGCAGTGCCGCCAGTTCGTCGGGTTGCGTGTCGTCGTAGTATGCCGCGCCGGCTTCGATCAGTTTCGCGGCCGCGTCGGCATAAAACGACAGTCGTTCCGACTGTGTATAGGGTGCATATGGCCCGCCAACGCCCGGTCCTTCGTCAAACTCAAGTCCGAGCCAGTTGAGCGATTCTTCGATGTGCCACTCTGCAGTTGGGTCGTAGCGATTTCGGTCGGTATCTTCGATCCGCAGTATGAATTGCCCACCCGTCTTGCGTGCGAGAAACCAATCGTATAGCGCAGTCCGCAGACCGCCGATATGCATCACTCCCGTAGGACTGGGTGCAAAACGTACGCGTGCTGGATGTGTAGTGCTCATATTTCCAGATTAGACGATTACACGCCCGTAAGTGACCGTATTTGAAGGTCCGACGCGGGCCATAATCCTTCTGAGGTCGCCGGGCAGACTCGACTCGAATGCCAGTCGTTTTCGAGTTTCAGGATGCTCAAACTCAAGGCGATAGGCATGCAGGAATTGGCGATCAAGCGGGAGTGCGGGGAGTGATACGCCATACGTCGGGTCGCCGATTATGGGGTAACCGATAGCTTGCAGGTGAACGCGGATCTGATGGGTGCGTCCCGTCTCCAGTTTGAGTTCAACCAAAGAGACGTAATTGTCGCCCACTTTGTAGTTTCCCCGAGAAGCGAAGCGCGTTCGGGCCGGTTTGTCGCCTTCTATAACGCTCTGGCGCGTTCGCCGCGTCGGATGTCTGCCGATAGGACGGTCGATCAAACCGGCGCCTCGTGGCAGCTGTCCGAGAACCAATGCTATGTATCGCCGCTCGACCTGGCGCGCCTTGATGTCTGCAATCAACCGAGAAGCGGCGAACGGAGTGCGGGCAACTACCATCAGTCCCGAAGTATCCATATCGAGACGATGCACTATCCCCGGACGTTCCTTGGGCTCAAGAGTCGACATCTCCGGGTATCGCGCCAAGAGTGCGTTGACTAAAGTGCCGTCTTGCCGTCCCGCACCTGCGTGCACCGCGATACCGGCCGGCTTATCTACAACTGCGATTTGGGCGTCTTCATAGACCACATCGAGCTCGATATCTTGTGCAACTGGCGCGGCATCGGTCGGTTCGCGTTCCGGTATCAACGCCTCGACGCGGTCGCCCGGTTTAACCATCGTCGACGGAAGTCTTACGAGCTTCCCGTTAAGAGTGAACGATCCAGCTTTGATCAATCGCTGGCATTGTGCGCGGGTGTATCGATCCGTATGTTGCCGGATCATGCGATCGATGCGGATCGGTTCAGCATCGGGTTCAAGCTCTAGGACCAGGTATGAGGACATCTGAATGATGACGGTGCAAGGTGCCGTATCTGAGAGCATCGGCGCATCTCTGACAGCCCACCGCTTCGGCTTCGACAACAGTAGCTTCTTGCTTGCTCGACTTGCCGGATAAATCATCTTCGCTGCTAGTGATGAAGAACCAGATCATCAGCACCATGCCGATGGAAATCGACGAGTCGGCAACGTTGAAGATGGGCCAAGGTCCAACATCTACGAAGTCGGTTACGTAGCCTTGCTGAAGCCGATCGATAAGATTTCCCAGTGCGCCACCCAGTTGCAGACCGAGTGCGAAGCGGAGCAGCGACGATTTGGCTCCGGTTGTGGCGTAGACCCAGAGCAGCACGACGACGGCGAATATGGCGATATAGCTGAGGATGTTGTTGTAGCCCTGGAAAAGACTGAAGGCCGTGCCCGTGTTGCGAGCATGGGTGATGCGGAAGAAACCTTCTGAGGGCCAAGACTCTCCGTAGTGAAGCGACGCCGCTACGATCGACTTTGATGACTGGTCGAGTATCAGCACTCCGGCGGCTAAAATCCAGAGTATCCAGCTCTTCCTTATCCAGAAATCCCACGCTCTGTAAGCAAGTTGATTCATCATGGTTTCAGCGTTAGATTAGCGGACTTCCCAACTTCAAGTGCAGGGCTGTATAGATGCGGATGTTTGTGAGATTGGTATAAACATCCATAACTGAGTATATTTTCTGCCGTGTTACGCTCGCGCGGATTAAGATATCAAACTATTGCCGAGAGCATCCGCTCGGCTACGTGAAGAGCGTGGAGCGCCAAGACATGGAAGTTCGTGTAGATCTGAGAAGCGATACCGTCACCACACCGTCGCCTGAGATGCGTCGCATGATTGCAGAAGCTGAAGTCGGCGACGACGTATATCGGGACGATCCGACCGTCAACGCATTGGAAGATAAGGCGGCGGAGATGCTAGGGAAAGAGGCCGGCCTGTTCGTAACCTCCGGCACTCAGGGCAACCTAGTGTCGATGCTGGCACACTGCGGCCGGGGAGACGAAGTGCTGGTCGGCGACCGCTCTCACATCTTCACGAATGAAGCGGGCGGCGCAAGCGTCCTCGGCGGACTGTTCCTGTACCCGGTAAAGACCGATCGCTTCGGATTCCTAGAACCCGACCTGATTCGTGCCGCGACGAATCCGACCGACTATCATGTGCCTCCGACAAAACTGCTCTGCATCGAGAACACGCACAATCAATCGAGCGGACAGCCGTTGACCGCGGAGCAGACGCAGGCGATGGCCGATGCGGCTCGCGAGGGCGGCATGGCGGTGCATATCGACGGCGCTAGACTGTTCAATGCCGCGGTCAGCCTCGGCGTCGATCCCATCGAGCTGTCAGCACCGGCCGATTCTGTGACGTTCTGCCTATCCAAAGGACTCTCGTGCCCGATCGGTAGCATTGTCGTTGGCAGTGAAGAGTTCATCGACCAGGCGCGTCGCTGGCGCAAAATGCTGGGCGCCGGAATGCGTCAAGTAGGCGTCATTGCCGCCGCAGGGATCTACGCACTTGAGAATATGATTGACCGCTTAGCCGAGGATCACGACAACGCTGTAAGACTGGCGCAAGGCCTCGCCGATATCGAAGGCATCAGCGTCGATCCGGAAGGCGTCCGCTCCAACATCGTCTACTTCAACATCCCACCCGGCAGCGGCGCAACCATCTCATCCAACCTGTGCGAACGCGGCATCCTAGTAAACGCCGGCGATCCGGTCATGCGCATGGTCACCCACTATGGCATCTCATCCGAAGACATCGACTTTACACTAGTGGCGATGCGCGAGCACTTAGAGGCGGCGGTAGCGGCGAATTAGGGGGTGTTTAGTTAGACCAGATCGGCCGCCGCCAGCAAGATAACGTCGTTAGGATGACGCAGGGCGGTGCAACGCTCCGCGAGTTGGGCGTCTGCTCGATCATCTAGCAGTTTCAATGCCGTTTGGCGTTTCTTATGGTCAACCTGCTCTGGAATTGTGCCAGCGGTAGCCTGATTAGAGAGCAACTCCCCAAAGAAATCAGGGTCGATCTGCGGTTGTTGCGAGCCTGCTGGCAAAAATACCGATTGCAATCGCTCCTCAGTCGGCATCCCCTGATCGGTCTGCCATCGCAGTTTGTACAGTGCCAACGCCCCTCGTTTTGGTCCGACGATGCTGGCGTACTCTCCTTGAAACTCAGGCGACCGCGCACAGTCGATAAGCGATTTGAAGAACGGACTCTTGAAGTCCATCGGAACTACATCAATTAGGCTTCGCGCCCGATCGCGATAGGCAGTAACTCTGACGACTGAACGCATCCCAAACTCGGAGTAAAAGCCGCGCAGATTACTTGGCAATTCCAACTCAAGCACCTGACCGCGGTAGCGCCGATTTCTAATCTGGATACCCTTATAGGGCAAGATGCCTTCTAAGAACACCATGACATGCTGAGGTCCGAACGATTGCGATATGGCAGTTGATGCCGGGTCGTAGCCCTCAATGCTGGAGAACAGGGTCTCCTGTTGCTTTTGTGCGTTCTGTGCACGGTAGATGGCTTCGTTAATTTCCTGCTGGCTGTACTCTAGAACCATCTGGCTATTTTGCGCTAGCAATGATGCGATGTCGACGCGTTCAAGTAGTTCGCCGAGGATCTCGGTTTCTAATCCTTCGTTAAACTCCTCGCTGACATCGGCTAAGTCTCGGGCGATGTTTGTCACGCGATCCAGCATCATGCCCAAGGCCCGGTTGTCAAATCCGTCATCTAACAACAGGTTGAATACGACGACACGCTTGGACTGTCCGTATCGATAGAGTCGGCCGGCGCGCTGCACTAGACGTCCGGGGTTCCAAGGCAGGTCGTAGTTGACTAGAATGTGGCAGTTTTGGTGCAGGTTGATGCCTTCGCCGCCGGCTTCGGTCGTGACCATGAATTGGCGTCGTTCATTGAATTGCTGGATGTTGACCAGCTTTTCGTTCAGATCCATGCTCCCGTTGATCTGAGCGACGCCAAGGTCAGGATATCGCTTTTCCAGGGCTTGAACGATGTAATCCTGGGTCGCCCGATACTCGGTGAATATCAGCAGCTTTTCACCTTGTGCAACTATCGGATTAACGACTTCGTCCAGGAATGTGCGGATTTTGCGGTCATCAGATTTGACTGTCTGTGCCGCTTCGAGCAACGCTTCGATGTCTTCGAGCTCGCTCTCAAAGAAAGGCGCGGCAGAATCGACTGCGCTATCTGCTACGTTGTCAAGGTCGTCCTGCCCATCTGTGCCGTCTTCAGCAGCATCCATCACCTCTCTCAAATCTGAGTTGCCGGATACTGCATTAACGAGGTCGCCTTGCAACCGTCCTTTGCGGCGTTTAAGTGCACGTTCGATGGCCGCGATGCTGGAGGATGCCAGTTTGCGATAGGTAGTCATGACGAACCCTATCGCCCGTCCCTTGGCGCCTCTAGTGTCCGCAACCGCATATCCATTGCGAAGGTAGTCTTGCAGTTTGGCACTGAATACGTGGGCGGGATTTGAAAGATGAACTTCAATCATGCGCGTGTCTTGGCCGCGGAATATGAAGCGTCCATTGGCGTCAGTCACCTTGCTTTTCTGGTTACGCAGAATGACTTCCGCGACCACTGAAGGATCGGTAAACATCTTTTCTAGCCGCGGAGTCAGATCCGGACGTAAAAGCCGCAGAATGTTGGCGAAGTGTTCACGCTTGCCACTATGAGGGGTGCCGGACAAGAACACGAACGCGTCGGTCTGATCTCTCAACTGTTGAGCGAGTTGGTAGCGTTGCGTTATCGCCTGATTTTCTATCCGACTGAGATGGTGCGCCTCATCAAAGATGACGACATCCCAATCTCCCGATTCTCGGAAACTAGCTTTGTGAGAGTTGGACTTGGCGCGGTCTATGGAGACGATTACCTTGTCGTTTCCGTGCCAATGCGACGGTTGGTTGATGTTGAAGTCGTAGCCGTAGATCTTGAAGTCTTCGTTGAACTTGTCCGCCATCTCGTCCTGCCACTGCCGCACCAAACCGGCCGGGCATACCACCAGCACTCGCCGTGCCTGCCGCCGTCGCTTCAACGCCGCGAGCAAAAGCCCAACCTCAATCGTCTTACCCAGTCCCACATCATCGCCGATCAGCCAATTCGACTGGTCCGACGTCATGATCCGATGCACAATATCGATCTGATGCGGCAACGGATCTACATCGAAGCGGTCAAGGGCACCGGTGACCTGGTTCCACGAGTCGAGGGCGTATGCGAGGGCTTTTAAGCGGAATCGCTCGGCGGGGTTGTCTTGAGCAAGTTGTAAGCGTTCAAACTTGTGCCTTGCATCGGCTATTCGGATTAACCTCTCATATGGCAACCATCTGGTTTCGCCGGTTTCATGGAGTTGGACGAGTATCTGATACCGGTCTGCGATTCGCCGTTCAGCTCTAACGGTGCCGACACCTAATGAGACGCGCGTGTTGGACTTCGGGATATCTCTGACGACATGGTTTGGCCTGAAGCCGCTTCTAAGTTCTGCAATGCCATGCCATTTTGTGACCCCGGATGTAGGCCATGTAACGAGAAGACGGATGTTCCTCCCCTCAAGACGATGATCCTGGACCATACCAAGTTCACGCCCGTTGGATACCCAACACCCATTTACAGGAATGATTGGTGCATTCCGGTTTGTGCCAGCTACCCCCGGTTTCCGACCGGAACTTGAGGATACTGCCATTTCAACCACCGCTCCATTCATCGACCGGGTACCAATCTTGATGTGCAAACCAACTCTCGAGTGAGTAGGGGCCTACCAGTGAAGAGTAAACCGGGTTGATGGGAGGCCAATAGTTGTTCACATCAGGGGTAACGTGTTCAGATCTCAGGTCTATCTCTAAGTCCGTACGTAGCCTCCACTTCTCTCGGGGATTCAAATGAGAGCGATATAAAGCGAACTGGGCAAAGCTATTAAAAAGGTTTCTGGCGAGGGCAGTTGGACTGATCGTTTCCCAATCCCAAAGCCACTCTTCGTCGATCATTGAGTTCATTGGAAAATCGATCCGGCGTCGAACTAGCAACAGGCGACGGTCTAGTGTCCAAGCACCTTCGGAATAGGTAGATATCCAGCATTTACTCGATTTGTTCCAAACAATCTGCCAACTGAACCGTTGGTAATCTTTTCCTTTGCACCAGTAACGAAAGAACTTTGTCAAAGTCTGTTGGTCCCATTCTTGGCGGGATAACCACTGCATCCAAAGATAGAACTTCCGAGAATTAAACGACATCAACGTTTCAGTAACCATAGACATCGTGTTCTGACCTAAGCCTTCAATTTTGGCAAGCCACTCATTGACCAGAAGCCGCCGGTTAAGAGCGCTCGATAATTCACGTGTATCGTGTAACGGTTCGTGAAGCTTTTCCTGGAATTCGTAAAGCGGGTCAGGAGTGTCAAAATCATTGACATTTAAGTCATCGTCATCTGCGAGAGTGTCGTTGTATCCGAATGCGCCATCGCGGTCGCCTACGTCAATGTCATCATCAAGCTCGGGAAATGCGTCTCTGAATTCGTCGGTAAAGCCGTTCTCGTTCGAGGCTCGTAACCGTTCTTCTTGCGGGAAACGAAATTCATCTCCCGCAGATTCAGTGTCGCGGGAGTGGTGCGATACTCCGCTGACAGACTTGTCCAATCTAGAATCTAATGCCCACGGATCGTCCTCAACCGGCGTTTGCGATTGAGGCTCTATGAAATCTTCTTTCGTCCACTTGTCTATTGGATCGTCCATGTTTGCAGTGCGACGCGACTGGCGTGCGGTGCGTTTGTCGCATCAAACTGCGCCGTATTATATGCATCCACTAAACATTGCACGTACGCACGGGCTAATCCCCATCCCCTCCGCTGTTCCCAGCATCTCTCTCACGCCACCAGTAGTTCAGCCGGTCGGCGATTTGCTTTTCGGCGCCTAGGTGGCCGGGTTGGTAGAGTTGGGTGCCTTGTAGTTTTTCGGGGAGGTTTTGGGTGGGTTTGAAGTGGCCGGGCGCGTCGTGGGGGTATTCGTAGCCGGCGCTGTAGCCGAGACGTTTCATCAGGGCCGTGGGCGCGTTGCGGAGGTGCATGGGGATCGGTTCATCGCGGGTGTCCTGCACTAGTGAGAGTGCCTTGTCGATGGCCAGGTATGCCGAGTTGGACTTGGGTGCGGAGGCGAGGAATATCGTCGCTTCGGCGAGTGGGATGCGGCCTTCTGGCATGCCGATGAAGCTGACGGCTTGTTGTGCCGCCACGGCGACGGCGAGCCCGTTGGGATTGGCAAGTCCGATATCTTCTGCCGCTAGGATGACCAGACGTCGGGTGATGAATAACGGGTCTTCGCCAGCGTCTATCATCCGTGCGAGATAGTAGATAGCCGCGTCTGGATCGGATGCACGCACACTCTTGATGAAGGCTGAAATCGTGTCGTAGTGGGCATCCCCAAGACGGTCGTAGCGCGCCCGTTTCTGCAGCGCCTGCTCGATGAGCTCTACCGAGATGCTCGGCTCGCCACTTTCAAGTACGGCCGACTCGGCCGCGATTTCCAAAGCGTTCAGTGCCGATCTCGCATCGCCGTTAGATGCGCGTAGCAGGAATGAACGGGCATCATCATCTAGCGATAGGTTCAGCGTGCCGAGACCTCGTTCGATGTCGTTGAGCGCCGAGTCGATGATGCGGTTGATGTCGGCGTCGGGGAGCGAATCTACCGTATAGACGCGGGTGCGTGAGAGCAGAGGTGCATTGACTTCAAAAGATGGGTTCTCGGTAGTGGCGCCGATCAGGATGAATGTGCCGTCCTCAACGTACGGCAACAACGCATCCTGTTGAGATTTCGAGAAGCGATGGATCTCGTCTACAAACAAGATGGTGCGCGTGGCGGTAGAACCGATGAGGTGCTGTGCATCCGATGCTGCTTGGCGGATGTCTCGCACTCCCGACGTGACGGCCGACATCTCTACGAAGTGGCTCTCAGTGATGTCGGAGATGAGTTGTGCAAGAGTAGTTTTGCCGCTGCCGGGAGGTCCCCACAAGATCATCGAGTGCAGCCGGTCGCGCTCCATCATTGTCCGCACAACGCGGCCGGGTCCGACCAACTTATGTTGTCCCACGAATTCGTCGAGCGACCGTGGCCGCATTCTCGTGGCCAGTGGTGCTTGGCGATTCAATATCGCCTTTCTTCGGTCGTCAAAGAGCGTCATGTCGGCAACATCGCAAGTTACGGTGAAGACGCCGCGCAGGTGTCAGGTAGCGAACATATTAGTTTGTGAGATGTGAAGCAGCGCCGATAGGACATGCTGTCGCTCACCCGGCAGTACCGTCCTAGGGTCTATATAGCAGCGATCGTTTTCGATTCGAGCGATGATCGGCGGATCGTGTCTTCGCAACTTATCAGCGACTATCTGTGCTGATAGTTCTGGGAATACCATGAGGCTTCGCGTGGGCAAAGTCTGTCCCGGTGCGCTGCCGCCGCCAATGGCGCTTCTGCCGTCAACCACTTCCGATGGGATGTGCCGAGACCAGTCCCGGGCGATTTCATCAACTTGCGCGACAGAAGCCGAAACCATCTGCCAAATTGGGAGGTCGCGGGTCGCCGTGTTTTGCAGGTACGACCGTAGCGTAGAGTTCAGCGCCGCCAGCGTCATCTTGTCGATCCGCACTGCGCGTGCGAGGGGATGTTTGGAAACGCGTCGGACCAGCTCCGAGTTGCCGACTAGGATCCCGGCTTGTGGACCTCCGAGTAGCTTGTCGCCCGAAAACAGAGTGAGGTTCACTCCCGCTTGAACCGATTCTTGCACCGTCGGTTCGTGGGTCAGTCCGAACACTTCAGTATCGACAAGACTTCCAGAGCCGAGGTCGTGGATGACGGGGATGTTGTGCCGGTTCGCCACCTTGACGATTTGGGATAGCGGGTCTTCGTGCACAAAGCCTGAGATGCTGAAGTTTGAGCGGTGAACTTTCAGGATTGCGGAGGTATCCGGTCCGATGGCCGCTTCGTAATCCTGTGCATAGGTTCGGTTTGTAGTGCCGACATCGACGAGTCGTGCGCCGGATTGTGCCATGACGTCGGGCACGCGAAATCCGCCGCCGATCTCAACCGCTTCGCTGCGGGAAACGATGACTTCGCCGCCATCTCCGGCCAGCGCGCTGAGAGTCAGCAGAGCCGCCGCGGCGTTGTTATTGACCGCGATGCCGGTTTCAGCGCCCGTGAGCACGCTCAACAAGGTCGAGATGTGGTCATGTCGCGAGCCCCGTCCCGCAGTTTCGATGTCGTACTCAAGGTCAGAATATCCCAGAGCCGCCTCTTCAGCGGCCTGCGCGGCATCCTGACTGATAGGGGCGCGTCCCAGATTGGTGTGCAGGATTACACCAGTAGCGTTGATTACGTGTATGGGTGACGACAGAGTGAACGATTCGGCATGCTCGATTACCTGCTGGACGATTGCGTCAATGGAGACATCATCGGTAGATGTGGCGCCGTTCAGGATTGCAGATCGGGCATTGTCGATACGGGTGCGAACCACGTCAACTACGAGGTCCCACCGGAGTTGCATCGCTAGTTCAGCTATGCGGGGATTTTCCAGCACGGCCGCAACGCTGGGCAGGGACCTCAAGCATGAGTGAACATCAGCATCGGTTTTAGGCTGTAGAGAAGTCACTATGGAGTTGAGCAAACGGTTTGAGAACGCATTATTGACGAGTTTCGTTTCGATATGCGTAGACCGGAGAGTTGTAAAATATTCTATTTATCAAGGACCGTCTATCTAGGGTCCAATTCACTCTGCGCTAATCGTCGATGATCACCATAGCTGTTACAGGGGGTATCGGGGCTGGCAAATCTGAGACGATACATATCTTGGGAAGATTCGGCGCCAACATCGTCAATGCCGACCTGCTGGGACACTCGGCATACGCACGGGGCACGGCCGGTTACGCAGAGGTGATTGACGCGTTCGGCACCCAGATAGTGGGAGCAGACAGCGAGATCGATAGGGCGAAGGTTGGTGCTATAGTGTTTGCCGATGCCAGCAAGCGTCGTTTGCTGGAGGCGATCGTGTGGCATCGCATCAGAAAGATGCTCGAAAAGACCTTGTCAAGCAACGTCGCCGCGCATGTCGATGTCACTGCCATCGAGGCGGCGGTGCTGTATGAAGCTGGCTGGGAAGACCTTGCAGACCGTGTATGGACAGTTGAAGCGTCATATCATCATAGGTTGGCGCGGATTATAGAAAAGACAGGTATGAGTGAAGTTGCCGTACGCGCACGTATGGATGCTCAACTCAGTCCTGAGGACCGAATTGCACGAGCCAACGCAGTTATCTGCAACGACGGCGGACTGAACGCCCTGGAGTGTCGGGTCGCTGAGTTGTGGAGATTGACGACGAAAAGTTAAGACCGATTGGATGCCAAATGGCAAGCGAACAGTTGTATAAACAGACGATCATCGAAGAGTACGTAATCTCTGAAGAGCCGTACTATCTCCCGCTGGGTGACGAGGTCGAGATATTCCAGGCCGCGTATCACCAGCGTGTGCCAGTGCTGTTGAAGGGTCCGACAGGAACCGGCAAGACGCGCTTCGTAGAGCACATGTCATGGCGTCTGGGAGAGGATTTGAAAGTCGCACGCCCGGTTGTAACCCCGGACGCGAGCGCAAATGGCGAGCCGGCATCGTTGCCGCTCGTAACAGTCGCATGCCATGAAGACTTGACCGCGTCCGATCTCATCGGTCGATACCTGCTCGATAGAGATGGGACGCGTTGGCAGGACGGCCCATTGACGCGCGCCGTGAAGTCGGGCGGCATCTGCTACCTGGACGAAGTCGTAGAGGCACGCAAGG
Source organism: Dehalococcoidia bacterium (assembly GCA_965200065.1). GTDB lineage: Bacteria > Chloroflexota > Dehalococcoidia > Lucifugimonadales > Lucifugimonadaceae > Bin127. Next base: position 623,716 of record CBDATF010000001.1, read on the forward strand.
ACACTACCGTCATCATCCACCCGCTTACTGACCACCGCCGGACTCTGACCATCGACAAGCTGGGCACGGTTCTCGATGCGGCCGATGGCTTCTTGCTGGTAGTTTCGTACAACCCCGGTTACCAGAACGCGGTCAAAGACCTTAAGCACAGCACTCGACAGCGTTTCGTGGCTCTGGAGTTCGATTTCCCGGATGAAGAGCATGAATCGCAGATTATCTCTCACGAATCGGGTTGCGATGATGAGAGTGCAGGACTGCTTGCAGCGCTCGGCGCCAAGATCCGCAACTTGCGTGAACACGGCCTTGAAGAGGGCGCGAGCACCCGAGTTCTCATCTACGCCGCCAAGCTCATCAACGAGGGCATCTCTGCCCGTCGCGCCTGCCAAGTCGCCGTGACGTGGGGAATTACTGACGATCCGCAGGTGCAGCGAAGCATCGATGAGGTAGTATCCTCGATATTCCCGTGAGAACCGCGTCGGCACCAGAGTTCATGGCGTATGCAAAACGCAGATTAAGACGCCCTGATGTTCGTGCTCTGCCCGGTGAAAGGGACCCGCCAGAGGGCGAAATGGAACCCGGTTCACCCCGAAGGAGAGCGGCCGTTTCGGTTTTGTTTGCCGACCGCGCCGGCACCGCCTCAGTGTTGCTGATAAGACGCGCGGCGCACCGCGGTAATCATCGCACCGAGTGGGCATTCCCCGGCGGAGTCAGCGAACCGGAAGACGATACGCTGCTGGATACTGCACTGCGCGAGACTTACGAAGAGCTTGGGATTTCCCGCACGCAAATCGATGTTTGGGGGCCGCTTCCTAAGGTTGTGACGGGAACTGGCTTTAACGTGTGGCCGTTTGCCGGCGAGCTGTGCGAAAATGCACGCTTGACACCGCAGAGTGAAGAAGTAGACGATTTTGCGTTTGTGCCGGTTCAGCGACTGGTTGATGTTTCAGCGCGGAGACAGATAACGTTGATTCGCAACGATGCTACTCGCAGATGGGATGCCATCGAGCATGAAGGCAAGATCATCTGGGGCGCAACGGCACGAATCATAAACAATACGATGTCGGAAATAGACATCGAACAGATGCCCAATGACCCAGCCTAATGAACAGATCATGATCAACGTGCGGACGGAACTGGGTAAATTCCCATCGCCAGTGCAGTCCAATTTCGACCGTGCACGAGAAGCGTTGAAAGGTCGCTTGGCAGACGACAAGCTCGATGCATGGGCACAGTTGGGGCTGACGATATCGAAGCGGACAGTGCGCTCATGGGAAGCCGGAGCCGAGCTGTTTAACGCATCTCCGAAAGTGCAGCGACATCTGCCTTCGGGACAGTTCATCAGTTGGGTTAAGATCGGCGATCAGTTGTGCACTGCGTCGCCCAGTCTGGCAGTTGCCTTTTTCCGTGCCAGCCCGCAAGCAATTGAACGCTTGCGCCCGCGCTACATCGGAGACTGGGCACAGTCTTGCCGCACGCTCTATCGCGGCACCTGGAAATCATCGGCATTGGCGTGCAAGCTGTTCGAGGCGACGCCATCACTGCTCGAGACGCTGTCGTTCGATGAATTGAGACGCTTCGCCGAATTTCTGGAAGAGGTTTCACACCGCTCTTACGATATGGCGGGCGATGCGCTGGATAAAGGCATATTGCTATTTCCCAAGTTGGGACGTGACTCTGGCGCCTTTATCGGACTGGCAAATACCGTCGCCCACAACTCATGGCGTCATGTTCAACCGCTATTCGATGCGGCGAGTCTCTCATTGGCCGAGATGCCGCGTGAGCAGCGTTCCAGCTTCATCGTGCTCTTAAATCGTATCGCTAGCCATGAGGGAGTAGACCCGGCAAAGATGATGCGCGACGGTGCACGCGCCATCGGCTCAGTCAGTCATGAATGGCTCGAGCCGCTCATCGACATGACACATCGCATCGCGTCCAGCGGCGCACCGGAAGCATCTTCAGCATTTTTTACGACTGCTCCGAACGTCTTGGAGCGCGTCACATTCCCTCAACTGGTGGAGTGGCACGGACGCGGCACGCAGCTCATCAGCGAGAACACGACCGCGGCCGAGTCTTACTTCAAGAACGAATCTACGCTTTCCCACGAGATGCTGGATGCGCTCTCATCGAGCGTCGAGCTAGACCGTGTGCGTGAGGTTATCCGCATGTACTGTCGCATGTTGGCAGGGCAGGAGATCGAAGTCCAAACCGCACAGCAGCTTGTAGACAAGAACATTGGCTGGTTCCAAGGAGAGTTGCCGACGACAGAAGGCACTACTATCTATCTGCCTAAAGTCATCAATCGCCACCCGAGCAAAGAGCGCAACTTCGCGTTCTACAAAGTCATCTCTACGCACCAGACGGGGCACATCGAGTTCGGATCATTCCGGTTCAGCTTCGACCGCCCATCTACGATGTTCACAGATTTGCGTTCCGAGTTGACGCAGCCCGGCGGCACCACCGACGTGCTGGATGTCGTAACGGATGAAGTGGGCGAGAAGGAGCCGCTGGCGGCGGATGTCTCCGAGAATGGTGCGCCTGCAAATGTAGGTGAGGATGAGCATGCGGCGATACCGATGAGTCGCTTTTTCGACCTCTTCCCGGACCGCAAGCTGAGCAACGACGTCTTCACGATTTTCGAGAGCACACGCGTCGATGCCAAGGTCATGGATGCCTACCGCGGTCTCGCCGTCAGCTTCAGGTCCGTGCAGGACGATGCTTTGAACTCACGTCCGGACATGACTGAACTTCCCGCACGTGAGGCATTAGTCGAGTTCATGATCCGCATCAGCCTGGGACAAAGCGCGAACCTGATCGCTCCGAAGCGCCACATTGAGGTGACACGCCGGCTCCGTCGCCTCGTGCGCCTGATGCAGAGAGAGGACGCACTCGTAGAAGACGCGGCCGAAGCAACCATTCGTGCTTGTGCATGGCTCACCGAAGTCAAGAACGAAGAGCTGGACGAAGACGAATTTGAAAATCTCGATGATGATGACGAAGACGATGAGGAGCAGGATGGTGAAGATGAGCAGGATCTGCAGGGCATAATCCAGGCCTTCGTAGAGTCGATGATGCCGGGAGAAGGCACCGGCGATGAGGACAGCGCGGGCGATGATGAGACGGACGATTCCGACTTCGGCGACGATCAAGACTATTCATCGCCACAAGAGGTTGACTATCGCGGCGAGTTCAAGCCTGAGCTGTCGCAACTGCTCTCTCAAGCGCAAATGATGGACGGTGCAGAGTTCGCAGATGAAGATATGGGCGATATGGCGCCCCTGTCGCAAGAGCAACTTGAGCAGATGATGAAAAACTCTGCCGAGATCGACATCCAAGAAGGTCAGGAGGGCGAAGAAATGTCGCCCGAACTGGCGGAGATGCTGGAAAACCTGCTCAAAGAGATGCAGCGACGCGACCCGCAGGCGCAGAGCCAGTCGTCTGGGCCGATACAGCACGTCGATGAAGATGGCGGTCCGTTGACGCCAACGGGCAATGATCAGTTCGTCTACGACGAGTGGGACTTCCGTGCCAATGAGTATCGCCCTCGCTGGTGCATGGTGCATGAAAAAGAGATGAGCAGTGGAGACACCGGTTTCTATCGTGACACCCTGATCGAACGCGCCTCTCTGCTGACCATGATCAAGAAGCAATTTGAGCTCGTGATGCCAGAGATGTATCGCAAGCAGAAGCGTCTTGAGGATGGCGAAGAGCTGGACTTCGACCCGATGCTTGAGGCAGTCATCGATCTGCGTGCCGGTGCGACGCCGGACGAGAAGATCTACTGGCGCCGTAACAAGACCGAGCGCTCCGTCGCCGTCGCGTTCCTGCTCGACATGTCGGCATCAACCGCCGAAGCGATTGAAGAAGCGAAGCGTCCGAACGACGATTGGGGCGCACCCGACGACCCGGTTGAGTATATGGTGTGGCTACGTTCGCGCCGCACGGAAGGCTTGCGAAAGTCATACAAGCGGATCGTGGACGTTGAAAAAGAGGGCGTCGTTCTGCTGATAAATGCGCTCGAGACGCTGGGCGACGACTATGGCATCTACGGCTTCTCTGGTTACGGCCGTGAAAATGTCGAGTTCTACGTCATCAAGGATCTCGATGAGAAATTCACCGATGAGATACCGCGCCGTATCGATCGCATCGCGCCGTTGCACGCGACACGCATGGGCCCGTCCATCCGTCACGCCACCGCCAAGTTGGCGAACCAAGACTCCCGCTCCCGCTTCCTCTTCTTAATCTCCGACGGCCGTCCGCAAGACCGCGGCTACAGTCGTGAAGGCGTTGAAAAAGAATACGCCGTGCACGACACCCGCATGGCGCTGATGGAAGCCCGCCGCGAAGGCATCGTCCCCTTCTGCCTAACCGTAGACAAACAAGGCCACGACTACCTCAAAGTCATGATGGACGACTTCAACTACGAAGTCCTCCCCGACGTCAGCATGCTCCCCCAACGCCTGCTAATGCTGTATAAACGGTTGACGACTTAGGGGTAAGTGGCGCGGCGCAAGGCGCGAGTTAAGTGGCGCGCAACCCTATTCACTAGACGCGTAATCCGGCAGAAGTTCGCGGACATATCGGTCGATTTCATCTGAAACGCCGTCTTCGGTTAGGGCGTCGCGGATTATTCTGCGCATCATGACTTGGCCGCCAGCTACGGGGACCGATGTGGCGACTTGCTCTGCGTTGGCTCCTAGTCGAGACAACTCGGCATGCCGTTGATCCTGCGGGTCAAACTTGGGGATCGGGATTGAGCGTAGGGGATAGGTGTCGAAATCGTATGAAGATACCTTTGAATCGACGTATGCACGCTGTAGACACTGCGCCGATAGCACGGACATTAAGTAATTTACCTCGTCTTCAGTTTCGAGGTTGATGTAGTAACACTTGTGTTCAACCACCATTGAACCGTCTACTTTGACTCCGAAGAAGTTTGAGCCGCTGGATGGATAGACGACGCGTACAGGCGCTGGCACAGCATCAAGAGTTGCCAACTTACTGAGGTGATCGATTCGCTTCACTAAGTGCGAGGGAGAGTTGCGCGCCCGTTTTTTTTACGCCAGATCCGGTCTATTCGACTCCAATATCTTCCGAAATGTTGCACTCCCGCCATCTCAACATCAGGTCTTTCCGACTGCAATATCTTTAGATCGGGAAGTACCGCATAAGACTTGCTGAACAATCTGAACGGCGCGATATCAGTAGAGAACACTACCTGCCGGATGTATCTGTCCTCAACTTGTCCTTGTAGGCTGATGCCACGCCACGGCGCTCGATTGGATGGGACAGTGGTGAATCTGGTGATCCCGGTGCCACCGGATTCGAGACTGTCGTTATCGATTTTGACCAAACCGTAAGGGAAGATGGTTGCGCCGTTGCGAGCCAAGTCGAAATATGGGCTTTGCTCCTGCAACGCTGATGTCTTAACAGTGCGCTGAATACGTGGTTTTATTTCCGCCCATGAACCGCTGTGTTCAATGGCCTTGCCTCGCCACTCCTCGTAACTCCGCGAAAACTCAAAGTCTGACGAACCGGCGCGTTTGGCGAAAAGAACACATGATTCGGATTGCCTGAATGGCGGCTCTGATACATATCTCAAGTCCCATGCCAGTTCCGACATATCGGATTGCCACTCATCCTGCCGTACGCCGTTCTCGCTCTTTGACCATTTGCCACTGCGGAAATTTTCCCAAACTTTGGAACGCAGTGTCGACCATGGCATGACAATTCCGACGTACCAAGGTGTTCGACGCTCCATGTAGTCGCGAATTGATGTCGCGGCGAACAACGCGGCGTAGTTGTTATGTGTCGCATAGGTAGCTCCGCCGACCCATAGCCCTAGTTTTGTCGCTTCCTGACGATGCAGAGCCTGTCTCGAAGCATCGAGATCGCGTCGCGTTATCCAAGGTGGATTACCTACCAGTCGATCGAATTTGCGGATATGAAAGCGGTGGGCTTGAGCCACATTCTCGATGTACCACAACCAGACGTGGTTACGGTTTTCAGCCCTCAATTGACGCAAGAGGCTCGCCGTCTCGTTAAGTTCTGACGCCGCTCCCGCTTCAAAGCCATAACTTGCGATCCGCGACTTCATAACGGTCGCATCATCCGAATAGGTCATTAAATCGTTGAGCAGTTCAGGGAAACGCACATCTGACACGGCTTCAGGCGGGATTTGCAGGTAACGTTTATCGCCTGATTGATCATCTGGCACTTCGATCAGCAATCCACCCTGATCGATAATTCGTTGATTTGTGGTCAAAACCCACCTCAGCGAATCGGCCAGGTAAATCCTAACGGCTGATGTACCGTCAGTGGGCACCGCTGGCAGAGCGGACAGCAAGGTAGCGGTTGCAATTTCAACTGCTACAGGGTGTATATCCAAGCCGTGAACAAGGCGGCAAATGATGTTCGACTGCTCAACCAGGTCGTCGCTGACTTCTGTTGCGAACAGTTTGAGTCGGTTAACTGCGGCCCTCAGAAATGTGCCAGAGCCACAGCCCGGATCCAAAACTCCAACTCCGCTCAAGTCCGCGTTGGGATCCGCGGCAAGTCTGACCGCGCGGCGACACCATTCATCATCCATCACCTTCTCACATACCCCTCGGTCAGCCAGTCGGGGGTGAAATATTGGCCAAAGTCGTGTCTGATTTCAGAAGGTATGAAGGCGTGATAAACGTCTTTGAGAACATCAATGTGTGATAGACGCCAGTTGTAGCGATCGGTTTCGCGATGTAGCCGCCACAATAGATCAGACTTACCGTCATCGGTTTTCGGGTCGTCTTGAGAATACAGCCACGACGAAAACCCTCCTTCAACATCGCTTCCCATACTCGGATGTTGGGTCGAGAGATTTTTAATCACCCGTCTAGCGATTTCAACAAGAACGGAGTGTTGAGCGAAAAGCTTAAGGTTCAGATCTTCATCGTCTGATTTAACGATGAACGCGCCGCGCATCAGGTCTTCCCATAGCGAGCGCTTGGTTTCGAACTCAGGATCGTTCAGCTTCTCTCTCGCCAATTCCGCAGCCTCTTCCGGGAATGAAGAAAGCAATTGGGCAAGATCATTCGGAGGACTTGCGCGACCAGTGATGGTGAGGTTCAGGTTCTCAAGTAAGGTGCGCTTGCGTTCGGTCGGCGACGTCCCGATCAACTCTGTCGATTCTGGCGACATCTGTGCGGGACTTAAGTCAAAAGTCTTGTCCAACTTCGGCATATCGCCACCGATCTGGACAAACCATTGATTCCAAATCGATCCATTGGTCGTGAAGCCGTAGAAGGTGCTCTCTGACTGAACCACATTCGAGTACCGCGCATTGACGTAATCCTGCAGTTGGGTCGCGGCATAGTTGCGACGTTGGTCATCGTGCACATACTCAGGCGCAACTCCGAGATGCGCGGCACTTCTTTTGACTTCGATGATGGTATTTCTGACTAAGATGTCAATGCTGCCGCCCAACACCGACACTTCTTGTCGAACTTCGTCTGGGTTTACTAACGACTCAACAAGATTGCGAACTGCAGACTTGATGTCGGCTTCGCTGACATCACCACGCGACGCCGTGCTCAACAGCGTATCGAGACGCTGTTCCGGCTCGCTCGCATAGATTGGCTCTGTCATCTTTCAACATCTATTGCTGGCTTAGCTCAAACATCATCAACATCTTGTCCGCCCAGGCTTTGTCAACGCGGATGATGTCTTGCGTTTCGTTGGCTACGGCGTAGCGGTAGTTGCCGTCGGGGGTTACGTCGCCGATGATCATTGAGGTGCGGTATACCTCGGTTAGCAGTTCACGTACTTCTACTTCGCGGCGGATGTGGATGTAGGGGGCGTCGCGGCCTACGCCGTATGGTTCGTAGGCATCGAGATCGGCGAGGTTGAGGACTTCGGCACCGTCGATTGCCGGCTCGCCGAAGTGGGTTAGGTAGTCGAGTATTACTTCCGTCTCGATCGGGGTTGTGCCTTTGCAGGGCGGGTCGCCGGCCGGCAGGTCGCATATCACCCACTCGCCACTTTCTTCTTCCATGCCGAAGCCGGAGGTGACCTCGTTGCCCTCGAACAGCAGCACCTCAGTAGCCTCAGCGGGGTCCATGGTGAAGAACCACTCTGGATAGGGCGGTTCCTCGACCAGGCGGAGCATCACGTTACCCCAGGAGTAGTCAACGGTGTAGAGCTCTTCGTAGCCCGATTGGCGTGCGTAGTGTGCGCCCCCGTCGGGTGTAAGGTCGCCCATCTCCACTTTGAGTTCACGTCCATCCCGCAGACCGACTGTGATAGTCAGCAAGGGGTCGTCTAGACCGTAAAGTGTGGGATCGTCGATGCTCTTCTTCAGCTCGCGCTGCGACCTGGGTCCGCCCAGCAGCTGCGTGATACCACCCCAGCGATAAAGGGCCGTCGGAACATCTTTATGCTCGTCGAAGAACCATCTGCGGTCATCCTCTCGGAAGTGCCATGACGTTGAGTTTTCACCGCTGGAGATGGAGATGCTGCGCAAGTCATCAGGCGACAGCGTGAAGAAGAATGGCGGCTGTTCGGCGCGCTCTTCCTGCCCCAGCTGGGCGATGACGATCGAAGTGCCGATCGCGATCCAGCATGCGGCAATGACGAGGATTAATGAGACTCTCAGACTCATATATCAGCGTCTTCTCCACCAAGCCCAGATGCCGGCTAGCGCAACCAGTATCGGCATCAACAGCCAGCCGCTCCAGCGCACAAAGTTGCGCTCCGACTCGGTCAATACCAGTTCCCGGAAAGCCGTCTGTTTAGGTCGCAAGGTGATGAGTTCGTAGTCGTCGGCGAGGTAGTTTACAGAGTTGACGAATAGGTCGCCGTTTCGAGCCGACCCGAAGTAGGCGTTGCTGGCAAAATCGGTATCTCCGATCAAGATCATCTGCGTGCTGGTGAGAGCACCGTCCTGGGTCCGTCTCGGACTGCCGCCGATCTCGGCAACTGCATCAACGGCTACTACCACCGGCAGGGGACCCGACTGATCGACGTTTACATCGAAGTTGATGTCTTCAACATCGGTTTCGGACCAACTGTTGAGCGTGCTGATAGCCACGATGTCCTGCCGAACGTATGGGATGCCCTCATCCGTTAGAGGTATCGTTTGCGGATCGATGCTGTAGAGGTAGTAGGTCGAGCCTGGAAAATAGAGGACATCGAACCCTTCGGTCGTTTCGTGCTGCGGCAGTTGACCATTGGTGTTCTTGATCTGCAGGAATGAGGGATTGGGTGCGACATAGCTGGCGGTGTCTACGACGGTGCCGGTTCCGACGCCGACGCCGTATCTTGAAAGGAAGCCTTTGAATGAATCCGGCGTCGCTTCCGGTTCCAGCATCATCATTATCTTGCCGCCCCGACGGCCGTATTCGACCAGTATTCCCTCTTCCGATTCCGTCATCTCCTGAGTGGGACCAGCAAAGATGATGGCTGCGGGAAGCGCTTCCGGGTCGTTGAGCGCGAGGCGCTGTCCCAGCTCCTGCAAGGTCTCGTTGGACAGGGCGTAGTTTTCACGAATCAGCGAGTCGGTAGCCAGACCGAATCCATCGCTGCCGCGTGTCTGATCTGCAACGTCGCGCACGGCATGTCCACTGATGAAGACGATGGTCTTCTGCTTCAACTGGTTTACTACCAGCAGACCGGTGATGATGTCCTGCTCGGAGAAGACGCTGGGGCCGAGGTTGGGATTCAGTCCCGGTATCACTTCGGTTCGTCGGCTCTCAATCGCTTCGATTGCGATAGAAGGGAACTGGGTGATGCCATATTCAGTGGCGACGTTCGGTTCCAGTTCCGGGTCGATGAGTCGGAATGTGAGCGGGTGCTCAGTAGAGCGACGTCTGAATTCGCTGAGCAGGTCTTCAGTCGCGCGCCATGCCGCCTGTCGTTGCGGTGTGTTGCGCCTGAAGAAAGCAGTTATCTGTATCGGCTCGCGGAGATTGCTGAGCGTGTTCAGCGTGGCATCGGAAACGATGAACTGCTTCGTGCTGGTGGTGTCGACACGTAGAAATCCGGGCGGGTTCGGACGCTCTAATGCCCAGTAGACGACGAAGTTTAAGACTCCGGCGATGGCTACGAATGTGATCAAGACGATAGCGGTGTTGAGCCCGTATCTTCCACGCCGGCCGAGAATGGCATGTCGGACGGCATCGAACGATATGGCGGCATCGACCAGCAACACGATCAGTCCGATGCCCATCACGATGTAGGCGTAATTCTCCAGGTCGCGCAGGAATATCCATACCAGCGCGCCGACGATGAGCAAGATCGTTCCCGCGAGTGCTAGTGCCTGCCTGATAGAGCGGACGCTTGCTAGCAAGCGTTCTCGCAGCGGAGTTTCGTCAGCACCGAGCTCCGCCATAGACGGACGGCTATCGGGTACTTCTGGCAGTTGATTGTTGTCAGTAGTCATGAAGTTAGAAGTGTCGGAGATATCAGCGATACCGAGTGAGTGTCCTGTATCAGCGCCAACGTCGGGTCTCCAAGGCGAGCACGGTGAGCATTAGAAACACGGCCGTTATCGACAGGTAGTAGACGATATCGCCGACCGATAGGATGCCGCGTGCAAAGTCGGCGAAATGACCTCCCTCAGCGACGCCGAAACTATCCAGATCGAAGACCGAGAACGAGGCCCCGAGCTGTAGCGCATCCAGGATTTCAGCCCCGATACCCTGCACCCGGTCGGATACGAAGTCGATGATCGTCAATCCGGTGAGCATTCCGGAACCGACTACCAGTCCGACGATCTGGTTGGGGCTCAAAGCCGATGCAAAGAGCCCGATGGCGAGGGTAGCCGCGGCATAGAGCACGAGACCCAGGTATCCGGTAAGCAACGGCCCGATGTCAGGGATGCCGTATACGAAGAGGATGATGACGAAGTAGAGCGACAGAACGAGCATCACCAGCACGGTAAAGAATGCGGCGAGGAATTTGCCGACTACGATCTCGTATTCGCGCACCGGAGATGTCAGCAACAGCTCTAATGTGCCGATCTTCTGCTCTTCAGCGAGCAACCGCATCGTGATGGCTGGCGACATGAAGATCATGAAGAACACAGCCCCGGCCAGGAAACCGCGTATAGAAGCCTCCGAAAAGGCATCTGATACGGATGCGACGAAGAAGAAGCCGGTGATGGCGAGGAATGCGGCCGACACTACATACGCCATCGGTGAGGCGAAGTAGGTGCGAACTTCCTTGATTGCGATAAGCCAGATGAAGCGCACGGTTCAGCCCAGATCCTCTTCGGTTGTCAGCTCCAAGAAGATCTCCTCAAGCGTAAGGGGCAATGGAGTGAGATTTATCAAGCCCCAACCACGTCCGATGATGGTATTGGCAATCGTCTCGGTAGCTTGGGCGTTGGGACGCGCATCGACGATCAACGAGGTGGTGCCTTCACGTTCGGATTTGGCGACGCTTTCAGCGCGATTGTCGCGCCGCGCATCGACGACCATGGGCAGATTTCTCATCTCGCCGATAATCTCTCGCGGCTTTGCACCGCGAACGGTCAGCTCGATACGTTCCGAGTGCTGCAGTCTTTCGGAGAGATTGTCCGGCCGGTCGTCGGCTACGATTCGCCCGTCGTGTATCACCAACACGCGTCGGCAGATCATGCTCACTTCGGGCAGGATGTGGGAACTGAGCAGCAGGGTGTGGTCTTCGCCCAGTTCGCTGATCAGTTCGCGCGTCTCAACTACCTGTATCGGGTCGATTCCGATGGTGGGCTCGTCCATGATGAGGACGTCCGGCTCATGCAGGATTGCCTGTGCGATGCCGGTGCGTTGGCGATATCCCTTGGAGAGCTTGCCGACCAGAGCGTCGCGATAGTCGCCCAGCCTGACGGTGTCGATGACCTTGGGCACGCGCTCTTTCACCCACGCTTTGTTCATGCCGCGCAACATACCCATATATGACAGGTAGTCAGTAACGGTCATGTCGAGGTAGAGAGGAACGGTTTCGGGGAGGTATCCGATGTGCCGTCGGGCGTCGAGGGAGTGTGATACGACGTTGTATCCCGCTACTACCGCATCGCCGCGCGTCGGGGGAGTGTAGCCGGTCAGCACCCGCATGGTGGTGGTTTTGCCCGCGCCGTTGGGTCCGAGGAAGCCGACGATCTCGCCCTTCAGCACTTCAAACGAAACGTCTAGTACCGCCGGATAGGGGCCGTAGTACTTCGACATGTGTTCAAGTTTGATCATTTTGTATCGCGCTGCCTCAGACGCTCAGTTTCAGGGTCATTTCATTTAGTCTAAGTGCACCTGCGAACGCTTGAGACGCTAGAGTTTCGATGTCAATCAAGCAATCAAGTTTAACAATTCGTAGACGACAGAGTACTTCAGGTATAGCGACCATGTTGGGTAAAATCAATTTGCAAGGAACGGTGCCTGGCGAACTGTCCTGCATTCTAAAGGGTAATTACTAAGTGGCGACTGCGCTTCAAGACATCGACTCTCTCTCCCAGATCATCTATCTGGATCATGCCGCCACGACGCCGGTGCGGGAGGAAGTGCTTGAGGCGATGCTGCCGTATTTCAGTGAAGCGTTCGGCAATCCCTCCAGTCTTTACGCAATTGCAGGCGAATCGCGCAACGCGATCGACGAGGCCAGGGCGCGGGTAGCCGCCGCGCTCAACTGCCGTACCAGTGAGGTCGTCTTTACCGGCGGCGGAACCGAATCGGACAACCTGGCGCTGAAAGGCGCGGCATCTACCTTTGAACATCCCGTCGACATCATCGTGTCTGATATCGAACATCACGCGGTAATCCACACTGCAGAGCAGTTGGAACGGGATGGACACCACATCAAGAGTATTCCTGTAGATCGCTACGGCGTCGTCAATCCGGCTGATGTAGCGGCATCGCTATCTGAACGCGATGCCATCGTCAGCATTATGTATGCCAACAACGAGGTGGGTGCGGTTAACGACATCGCGGAGATTACGCAGCTCGTACGTGAACATGGCAGGGCACAGGGAACGACGATGGTGATTCACACCGACGCGGTTCAGGCATCGGGAAAGTTGCCGCTGGACGTTAAGGCGTTGGATATCGATATGCTTTCGTTGTCAGCGCATAAGATTCACGGTCCCAAAGGTGTCGGTGTTCTCTATGTGCGACGCGGCATCAGGTTGGATCCGCTCATCGCCGGCGGCGGGCAGGAGCGACAGCGCAGGTCGGGCACTGAGAACGTGCCGGGCATCGTCGGCATGGGCGTCGCGCTGGCACTTGCTGAAAATGAGCGCGAACTGTTTTGCGAACGTACGCGTAGTCTGCGAGACCACTTCATTGCCGGAGTCACGGAGCGTATCGCTGACGTTGTGGTCAATAATCATCCGCGCCACAGTTTGCCGCATATCGCGCATCTATCGGTTCCCGGACTTGAGGGTGAGCCGATGTTGCTGGGACTTGATTTCAAGGGCGTGTGCGCCTCTAGTGGGAGCGCTTGCAGCTCCGCATCGGTAGAGCCGTCGCATGTGCTGGTTGGAATGGGCATGAGCGATGAAATGGCGTCTGGCAGTCTGAGATTCTCTTTCGGTAAAGATTCAACCGTTGCGGAAGTGGATTACACGGTCGAAGCGTTGTCTGAAGTGGTTGCGCAGCTGCGCGGGATGCCCTCGATGCGATGATGCACGCGCCGGCGCCGGCCAAGAGGGAAGCTTTGCGGCTGTTCACTGCTGAATCGGACAATTGGTTTGTATATTGATGAATATCCATATCTGGCATAGATAGAAGAAAAGACTGCTGACTATGGCAAGTGCAGAGCGTTCTGAAACGAGTGGCAATAGCGATTCGCCTGATGATAGCGACGTCGCGTTGCGAGAGAACTACATCCCCGGCGATGATGCTCGGACGGCGTATCCTACTGAAGTGTCGGCCGCGCTACGTTACGCGGCGGAGAACAAGTACGACTACGGTCCCAAGTTGCGGGATACCGATCTTCAGTGGGAGATAAACGGCATCGAGCCGATGGGCGGCGGCATATCTCGCGTCTATATCGACTACACACCATCCGCATCGTTTAGGGGCTCATCCGGCGCCGAATACATCGACGTCGACTCGTCAGGCAGTGTGCTGGCCAGAAGACAGATACGAGTGCCGAAGCAGGACTTGCCCGTCGTATTGATTGGCTTGACGGTAGTTTCCCTCATCGCGCTGGCGGTTGTGCAGATGCTGTTGTGGGCCAATCCATTCACTGCCGGACCGGATCTGTATGTCGCCGGTCGCACCCTGTGGATTCGTGCCGAACTGCCGCGTCCGCAACCGTATGTCATCTACAACGCGCCCTCGACTTCGGGCGATGTAAGTCAATGGTCGATCGCGCCGGTTGGTGAGGGTACCGAGATCGTGATTATCGAGACTACCCTGACGAACCAGACATCGGGAGCGGTTCGAATGGTGATAGACCGCGATGCGGCTGAACTGCGTATCAAGGGCAGCATCGCGCTTAAACCGATAAATGTGATTGAGCGTTCATATCAGATTGAACCCACGAACGACCGATATCTGGATCCGGAGTTCCGACTGATGTGGGGCGGCTTCACGCTTAACCAGGGCGAAGAGCTACGCGGACACATGGTCTTTGAGGCGCCTATTGGAAGTGATTTCAGCGACTTTAGATGGCTCGCTGGAGATACGGCAGTAGTTCGCTACGAATAATCGACGATATTCGCATAACTGCGCTATAATCGCGCCGCATCGGAACGATGAAGTGGCGATTCGCTAATCGCCGGAATTCACGAACGAAGCGGCGAGAGATTAAGGCCAGTTAAACCAGATGAGTATCACATACGTTGGCGCGCGCCTCGGAATGTTCATTCTCGTGGTATGGCTCGCAATAACCGTCATATTCTTCCTGCCACGCATCGCGAGCGACCGCAATCCGGTGCGCGAGAAGATGATACAGATGGCAGCGACCGGCAATCTGTCGACCGGAATGGAGAAGGTGGTCGCGGCTTATGAACGTGATTACGGTCTCGACCAGCCGCTATACGTCCAGTACTTCCGCTACTTGAGCAGTGTGCTGCGCGGCGATCTCAACGTGTCGCTCGTCAGACATCCCACGACGGTAATCGATTTGATACTGCAACGGATGCCGTGGACGCTCGGGTTGGTTGGAGTGTCGATTTTGATTTCGTTCCTGTTTGGATCGATCGCCGGCGCGCTCTTGGCGTGGCCCGGTTCGCCACGCTTCTTAAAGGGCATCCTGCCGTTCTTTCTGACGCTCTCGCCCATCCCGTACTTCATGCTGGCATTTTTCTTGATACTGGTCTTCGCGTTTACGCTAGGCTGGTTGCCCATCGCAGGTGCATCGAAAGTGGGCACGATCTACGACGGGTGGACGTTGCAGCGTATCTGGGACATCATCTACCACTCGATACTGCCGGCACTGTCGATCGTGCTGTCGCAAGTAGGCTTCTGGGCCTTGGGTATGCGCGGGATGATGGTGACTACTGCGGGTGAGGACTACGTGACGCTGGCGCAGATGCGGGGATTGAAGCCAGGACGGATTTTCGCGCAGTACGGGATGCGAAACGCGATGTTGCCGCAGTTGACATCGCTGGCTTTGGCGATGAGCCTCATCGTATCGGGCGTCATATTGGTTGAATACATCTTCCGATATCCCGGGATGGGTTCGCTCTTGTTCGACGCAATCGCCGGCTTTGACTACTTCGTGATATACGGAGTTGTCCTAGTCCTCATACTGTTTGTGGCGAGCGCGACGCTGATACTTGATTTGGTCTATCCACTTATCGATCCGCGAGTGCGTCGAGGAGCATGATCCTCACGCTTGAGAGAGCACGAGTAAGCAACAATGCAGGATCCAAGCGCTGAAACGTCGCAGTCCTCCGCGGCCTCACAAGTCTCTGCTGAAGCCGACTCGGGTAGATCGTTCGGCAGGCTATCCCAGATCGGCTACTACCTATTGCACGAGCCGATGCTGGCGGCCGGGTTGTTCATGCTCATCATGCTGCTGGCTCTGTGGCTTATCGGTGGGCAGTTGGTGGATCCCAAGAATGCCGATCCCATTTCCGGGCCGCAGCTGGCCGAGCCGCAGGCGAAGTATTGGCTCGGTACCGACTTCAATGGGCGTCAGATATTGCCGCTCATGATTCACGGCGCACCGCTCACCCTCAGAATCGGCTTGTATGCCGGCATCTTCGGACTCGGCATCGGCATCATCCTGGGGTTCCTCGCCGGCTACATGCGCGGTCCGGTTGATGCATTCATCAGGATCATCTCGGACGTCTTTATCACCATTCCCAGTTTGGCGGTGCTTGTCGTTGTCGCTTCAACCTTGAAGGAGGGCTCAGGGCTCTCGGTCAACGCGATGGGCTTCATCGTCGCTTCACTGTCTTGGATGTGGCCGACGCGAGTCATCCGTTCGCAAGTGTTGAGCATGAGGGAAAGCAACTACGTTGAAGTAGCCCGCCTGAACGGCATGGGCGATCTTGAGATCATATTCCGCGAGTTGATGCCGAACCTGCTCCCATTCCTGGCCGCCAGCTTCGTCGGTGCGATGGCAAGCGGGATACTGGCGGCCGTCGGTCTCGAGGCCTTGGGACTCGGGCCGCAGAGCGAACCGACGCTTGGCATGACGGTCTACTGGTCGATCTACTACGGCGCATTGCTGAGCAACTGGTGGTGGTGGTACGTGCCGCCCATCATTCTGCTGGCGTGGATATTCGTGACGCTCTATCTGATAGCGGCCGGACTGGACAAGTGGGCGAATCCGCGATTGAGGCAGAGCCTGTGATGACAGAGCCGGTGCTATCCATTCGCGACCTGCGCGTCTACTTCAATATCCGCGCTGGCACGGTGCGCGCGGTTGACGGGGTGGACCTCGATATCCAGGAGGGCGAGAAGCTGGGATTGGTAGGGGAGTCGGGCTCCGGCAAAACGACTACCGCGTTGGCGATAATGCGGATGATCAAACCGCCGGGCGTGATTGCGGACGGCGTCATCAAACTCGATGGGCGCGTTCTGACTTCGCTCTCAGAGCCGGAGATGCGCTCGGTCCGAGGCAATGACGTCGCCATGGTACCCCAGGCGGCCATGAATGCGCTTAATCCGGTCCGCAGGATCCGCGACCAGATGATTGATGGACTGCACGATCACGGTGTGAACGAATCTCGAAACCGGATGCAGGACCGTCTGACAACGCTCATGGCGCAGGTAGGTTTGAGTTCAAACGTGCTGAATCTGTATCCCCATGAGCTGAGTGGCGGCATGAAGCAGCGCGTGACGATTGCGATGGCGATATGCCATCGACCGCGTCTGATACTTGCCGATGAACCGACCAGCGCGCTGGATGTAGTGGTGCAGCGACAGGTGATGGAGACCCTGGATGACGTCAGGAGCGAGATTGGCGCGGCCGTCATCCTCGTCGGACACGATATGGGACTGATGGCACAGTTCGCCGACCGCATCGGGGTGATGTATGCCGGCAAACTGGTCGAGTTGGCATCGGTAGAGCAGATATTCGCCAACCCGCGCCATCCGTATACCCGCCTGCTGATATCGAGCCTCCCCGACACGGCCGGCAAGCGACGGTTGCAGGGCATCCCGGGACTTCCGCCATCGCTGTTGCAAATCCCGCCCGGCTGCCCATTCATGCCGCGTTGCCCCGAAGCGATGGATGTGTGCGGCGTTGAAGTGCCGCAACTGATCGGGGAGAGAAACATGGTTTCGTGCCACCTGGACACGATGGAGAGGGCGGCATGACGGCTTCAACCGAGGTAATGACTGCTGATGCGGCATCGACTGATGTGTCACCTCCGCTGTTGGAACTGCGCAATGTATCGCAGGTCTTCACGTCTGGCCCGCTGTGGAACCGCGAGCATAACGTAGCCGTCAACGACGTTTCATTCAGTCTGACGGGGAAGCCGGCACTCATCACTGCGGTTGCGGGCGAGAGTGGCAGCGGCAAGACCACTCTCGGGCGTATCCTTCTGGGCTTCCAACGTCCGACCATGGGCCAAGTTCTCTATTCGGGCCGAGATGTTGTCGGCATGAAGGGACGTGAGCGCAAAGAGTATCGCAGGCAGGTGCAGGCGATATTCCAGGACCCCTTTTCGGTGTACAACCCCTTCTACAAGGTCGACCACATATTCACCGTCGCCATATCCCGCTATCGGTTGGCATCATCCCGCGACGAGGCGCGGCACATAATTGAAGAAGCGATATCGGGAGTAGGGTTGCGTCCTTCGGAGACGCTGGGGCGCTATCCGCACCAGCTGAGCGGCGGGCAGCGGCAGCGCGTGATGGTCGCGCGTTCTCTGTTGCTGAAGCCGCAGGTGCTGATCGCCGATGAACCGGTATCGATGGTCGACGCCTCTCTGCGGGCTACGATTCTAGAGACTCTGCGCTCTCTCAACCACGAGTTGGGGATTGCGATCATGTACATCACGCACGACCTGACGACGGCTTATCAGGTGGCAGACAACATCATGATCATGTATCGCGGGCACGTCGTAGAAGCTGGCGATGTTGAGCACGTAATCAACGATCCGCAACATCCTTATACGCGTCTGCTCGTGCAATCGATACCGATGCCAGACCCCAGTCGGCGATGGGCGGATATGCGGAGCGTAAACGATCCGCAGTTCGCCGGAATCGACGTCACCCAGTCGATGTGTCCATTTGTGAACCGCTGCCCAGATGCTGTCTCCAAGTGCATCGAGGCCGTTCCCAGCACCTACGGTTTGGATAGACATCGCATCACAAAGTGTTTTCTGCACGAAGACGCGGGACAGGTGTCCGATGTCGATATTGCAAGATACTTCAATATTCGTGATGAAACTGAATAAACTGGCGAGTCACTTGGTAAATTGTGATAACTTTTCGTCAGTGTTTCAGCTATCAAACTGAGCTAAACCAGACCCACTAGGAGGTAATGAAATGCTCAAGACAAGGCGCGTAGCGCCGACACTGCTACTGTCTGCGGTGTTAGCGACACTCATTTTCGCGCTTGCCTGCGGTGGCGAAAGAGTCGTTGAGGTCGAGAAGATCGTCCGAGAGACCGTCGTCGTCGAAAAAGAGGTAGAAGTCGAAAAGGTTGTCGAGGTCGAAAAGGTCGTTGAGAAAGAGGTGGAAGTCGAGAAGGTCGTCGAGAAAGAGGTAGAGGTTGAAGTGCAAGTCACTCCGACACCGGTGCCTCTCGGCTATCGCGACGTGCCCAGAAACCGTACCCTCATCATGGCCGGCCTTGGCGGTGAGCACCCCGGTGCATTCACCGACATCGAGAACTTCAATGCCCACGCCGGCGGTCTATCTCGCAGCGGACTCTATCAAGCGGCAAGTGAAGGTCTCTTCTACTTCAACATGCTGACTGGTGAGCTCATCCCGTGGATGGCGACCGATTTCGAGTATGACGAGGGGTACACCGGCGTGACGGTGCACATCCGCGAAGGCGTAACGTGGAGCGACGGAATGCCATTCACCGCCCACGATGTTGCGTTCACTCTCAACATGGCGAACACTCACGACACGACTGATCGACATGGTGTGGTCGCCCAATGGACGAAAGAGGCGCATGCGATTGACGACCTGACGGTGCACATCGACTTCAAAGAGCCGGCGCCGCGCTACGTGTGGGACTTGCTCATATTCCGTGCCGATATCGGCGTCCCATGGATCCCGAAGCACGTCTACGAGGATGTAGAGGACCCGGCAACATTTACGCATTATGACCCGGCCAAAGGCTGGCCAGTGGTCACCGGACCGTATCGCCTGGTGCATACCGATGTGGAGAAGAAGATCTGGGACCGTCGTGACGACTGGTGGGCGTCCGAGATTGGCTTCCACGACCTGCCCGAGGTTGAGCGGCTCATCTTCCTGCCGGGAATGAATGAGATCACAATGGCTCAGCTGTTGATCACCAATGAGATCGACATGGCATTCTCGCTCACCGTGCCTAACTACAAGGCCGTTGTCGCGCAGAACCCGAACATGACGACGCACTACTACGGTGAGCCGCCGTACGGATATGAAGACTGGTGGCCGGTCGGGCTTGGGCTGAACACCAAGCGTCCGCCGTTTGACAACAAGAACGTCCGCTGGGCAATCTCGTATTCGATCAACCGCGATGAAGTGATCGAGTTCGGTTTCGGCGGCGGTCAGATCGTGCAACAGCTGCCGTGGCCGTACTACGCGCCGATGCAGAAGTACCACGACGAAGTAGCCGACCTACTTGAGGAGTATGACACCAGCGAGTACAACCCCGAAAAGTCGGCCGCGCTGATGGAAGGCGAGGGCTACACTCGCGACGGCGATGGCATGTGGGTCAAAGATGGCGAGCGCGTGAAGATACACATCGTGACTTTCCCGCAACACCCGTCGACCACGCCGGCGGCGCCGGTGGTGACGCAGAACCTGCGCCGGAACGGATTCGACGCTAGTTTCTCGACGCCGACCGACTTCATCGACCAGATCTTCCAGGGACACGCCGACGGCTTCATCTGGGGACACGGCTCAATGGTCGACCCGGAACCGGTGCTCAAGGGCTACCGTTGCGAGCTCGTGACCGAAGGCGACATCGGCTTCATCGCCTATCCCGGCTTCTACCGATGGTGCAACGAAGAGTTCGACTCCTACGTCCAGCAGATGAGCGCGTTGCCAGAAGACAGCCCTGGCGTGCTCCCGCTCTACCGCAAGGCGATGGAGATATGGCTCCCCGAGCTGCCAGACATTCCGTTGACATCGACGATCATCACGTTGCCGATGAATACGACATACTGGAAAGAGGAATCGTGGCCGCACAACGATAACCAGTACATCCATGAAGGATTCTGGCATCGCACTGGGTTGCACATCTTCTTGAACTTGGAGCCGGTGGAGTAATCGCAATGCCGATTGCCGCTTAATCGAAAACACCTCTTCGGAAATCGCCAAGAGGTGATTTCTTTGTTCGGGTTGCCATCTTTACGTTGTTTGAACGTTTCAAGCAAATAAAATCGGTTGCTATAGCCCATGAAAACCGATACCGAACAAGATGCCCTGATCAAGGGAAGTCGACCCCGCTCACAACCTGTACGTCGCCGATTGTCGCCAGGTAGACGGCAGTACCTGCACTTCAAATCGAAATACGCCGATGCGTTGCTGCTGTTCCGCATGGGCGACTTTTACGAGTGTTTCGACGAAGATGCGCGGACGCTATCCAAACTCCTAGATGTAGCGTTGACGGCCCGCGACGTTGGCGGTGGTGTCAAGGCGCCCTTAGCCGGGATACCGCATCACTCCCTTGACAACTATCTCGGCAAACTGGTCGGCGCCGGACTCAAGGTCGCCATCGCTGAACAGACCAGCAGCAAGCCGAATTCGGAAGGAATCGTCGAGAGGGCAGTCGTCCAGGTTGTCACTCCGGGGACGATTCTCGATGCTTCGCTCTTAGAGGAGACGAAACATAACTATCTCGCCGTGTGCGTAGTCGGCACTAATCTTACCGGTCTGGCATGGTTAGATGCTTCAACGAGTGAATTCGCAGCTATGGAGCTGCGAACCAGTGATGTTATCGAACAGATCGAGAGGTTGGAGCCGGCCGAGATATTAGTCAACGGCGTCGCAAAGGAGTTGCTGGATACCGCGATTGGCGACGGAGCCGGCCGGAAGTCAGCACTTTCATCAACCGTAGTGCGGCAATTGGATGATGCCCTGATAAACGCTGAAAGCTCCGCCGAAGGTCTTAAGCGGCATTTCGATACAGACACTCTGGAGCCGTTTGAATTGTCCGGTTGCCCTCTAGCGACGATTGCGGCGGCATCGGCACTCGACTACCTGGCGCAGACGCAGATCGGACGCCTGCCGCTGATCACCACGCTGCGCCGACATCGGCCGGATCGCTATATGCACATGCCATCCAGCGCGTTGCGAGACCTGGAAGTGCTGAAACCTACCGAGGAGGGTGGCCGCACGTTGCTGTCATCAATAGACATGACGCACACGCCCATGGGTGCCAGGCTGGTGCGGAATTGGCTATCGTCGCCGCTGACCGATCTTGAAGAGTTGAATACTCGACAGCTCGCAGTCGACCGGTTGCACTCAAATGCGACGGTGAGACTCAGTCTGGACCGCTTGTTCGTCAACACTCCGGATATGCCGCGTCTAGTGAGTCGTCTAACGCTAGGTCGCGCCGCGCCGCGTGAGATGAGGTCGCTCTCAAGAGGGCTCGAAAAGATGCCGCGTCTGATCGAGTTGATTACCGATCCCGAAGACGGCAAACCGGTGTCTCCGCTGTTCGACGGCTTAAGTTTGCACACGGAGATCCGCGAGCTGATCAATCGCGCCATCGTAGATGACCCACCGCTACGGGCGAGCGATGGCGGTGCCATCAGAGCCGGATTTGACCACGACCTTGATGCGCTGCGTCAGTCGTTGTCTCAAGCACGAACCGGGATCCTTGAGATTGAGGAAAAGGCGCGGGTACACACTGGTATTCGCAACCTCAAGGTGGGACATAACAGAGTGTTCGGTTACTACATCGAGGTTTCGCGCAGTCAGGTAAAACATGTGCCTCCCGAGTACCAGCGCCGGCAGACGCTGGTCAACAGTGAGCGGTATATCACTCCGGAACTGAAGTATCTCGAAAACCATGTCATGCGAACTTCGGAGCAGATCATCGACCTTGAGCAGTCGATATATCGACGTGTATGCCAACAGGTTGCAGAGCAGGGCGCGGCGGTGATGCGAACTGCAAATGCCATGGCACACATCGATGTCTGCATGTCGCTTGCGAGTGTCGCGGCCGACAACCATTGGGTGATGCCGTTCCTAGATCGAGGCGATACGCTTCAAATCGAAGATGGCCGCCATCCAGTAGTTGAAGAGGTTCTCGGCTATGGACGATTCGTACCGAACGATGTGAGTGTGTCGAACTCGGGAAACCAGATATTGATAATCACCGGTCCCAACATGTCGGGCAAATCGACCTACATACGTCAGGCGGCGTTGCTGGTAATTCTGGCGCAGATAGGCAGTTTTGTGCCCGCGAAAAACGCCCGCATCGGAGTCGTCGACCGCATCTTTACCCGCATTGGCATATCTGACGATATTGCAGGTGGACGCTCAACCTTCATGGTCGAGATGGTAGAAACCGCTTCCATACTGCACCAGGCGACTCCCAGGTCCTTGGCGATACTGGATGAGATCGGACGCGGCACCAGCACCTACGACGGGCTGGCAATCGCCCGGTCCGTAGCGGAGTTTATCCACAACAGCCCAACGTTGGGATGCAAGACGCTTTTTGCTACCCACTACCATGAGATGACGGAGCTTGGCGACACGTTGCCACGCGCCCAGAATCTGCGGGTCGCAGTAGCCGAGGAGGGAGACAACATATCCTTTCTCTACCGCATCCTGCCGGGCAGCGCCGACCGCTCCTACGGCGTGCATGTTGCGATGCTTGCCGGGATGCCCTCTCCAGTAGTCGATCGCGCCCGCGAACTGCTGACACAGTTGGAGGCCAACACCGAGCATATCGGGCTGACAACGGGGGCGGCTTCGACATTGGACGACCAAAGGCAGCTAGGCTTCTTCAATAATGGCGACGGAGAATCATTTCTGCGACGAGTGGCAGACATAGATGCTGATAACCTCAGTCCTATCGAAGCGCTCAACCGCCTCTACGAGTTACGAGAAACCGCTCGCAAGGCACTTTCAGACTGAACAAAGCATCTAAACCATCAACTCAACAAAGAAGCAGCATACTGAACGATTGCGGCTCTGGTAGACAGGAAGTTGAAGCATGAAGATTGAAGAGATCAAGGTAACCACCTTCACCTACACATCGCACACGGTGCAAGACACTGATGGACATGCGCACCCTGGCGATCCGCACGAGGCGCGCACTTCGCTTCTCACGATAACGACTGAGGATGGCACTAGCGGCTACAGCTTCGGCTCTCCCGATGCTCTGCGTCCGGCGATAGTAGACAACTTCATCCGCAAGGTGCTGATCGGACAAGACGCGTTCGACCGTGAGCGTCTCTGGCAGGCGATGGCACGATGGCAACGGGGCAGTGGTGGGGCGTTCAACGATCGCAGTCTCAGTATCGCCGAACTGGCGCTCTGGGACTGGTTCGGACGGAAACTCGATATGCCGGTATGGAAGCTCCTGGGGGGAATGCGAGATAAAGTGCCGGCATACGGCTCTACGATGTGCGGCGATGAGATGAAGAACGGACTCGCTACACCCGAAGACTATGGTCGTTTCGCCGAGTGGTTGATCAAACGCGGCTACACCGCCATCAAGCTTCACACCTGGATGCCGCCAGTATCCTGGGCGCCATCTGTTAAGATGGACATCAAAGCCTGTGCCGCAGTGCGTGAAGCGGTAGGACCGGACGTGCCACTCATGCTCGACGCCAACCACTGGTACAGCCGAACCGAGGCTTATGAGTTGGGTCGAGGTATCCAAGCTCTTGACTACTACTGGTATGAAGAGTGCATGGACGAGCACTCGATGTCTTCCTACAAGTGGCTTGCAGACAACCTCGACATTCCCATCCTCGGCCCCGAATTCGTAGAAGGCAAGTTCCACTCACGCGCCGAGTGGGCTATTCACGGTGCCTGCGACATCTTGCGAACCGGCGTCGCCGATGTAGGCGGTATCGGCCCGTCGATGAAGATCTGCCACCTAGCAGAATCGTTCAACATGGACTGTGAGATCCACGGCGGCGGACCCGGCAACCTAGCAGTGATGGGTGCCTTCTTCAACGGACGCTGGTACGAACGCGGCTTGCTCCACCCCTTCGTAGACTACGACGCCACTCCCGAATACCTCAATTCCATAATCGACCCTATGGGATCGGATGGCATGATCCCCATGCCGACAGGTCCGGGGCTAGGGGAGGATATCAACTTTGATTGGATTGCAGGACATACGGTGGGGGAGGGGTGAAGAGGAGAGTAGCGTTTTCACGGATACGCGGGGATAGGTTATGGCAAGGGTCCAGACGGTTGAGAGGCTGAAATTCGTTGCACTGCACATGCAAAGTTATGAGCGAAAATTAGCCATTATTAGCCATTCATTGGAAGAAAGGCATATTGCATAATGATGCTTTGGGCACTGATTGGTTTGATAACGGCATACGTAAAGTCGCAAAAAAAACTCAAAAATCTGAGCAAAACCACTGAAAAAGGTATAAACGCATGTGTTTTTATCTTTAGAATTTACTAAGTCTTTGAAATCAAAATCTCAAATATTAGCCAGATATTAGCTAGATATTAGACATTCTTACTCATTTCGCATATGCCATCGTGCTGCTGCGCCCCTACCCTCAACTTTTGCTAATCCCAGAGACTTAAGCGTAGCCAAATCTTCAAGTATCTGACGTTCGGTTCCAAGATCAGCGAGTTGATGGACTATTTCACGTCGTGCTAATCCGTCGTTTGCTTGGGATAATAAGACGAGAATGATATGTTGCCTTGGCGTAATATCTAAGGATATGCGTTGAGGTGGAATGTATCTAGCAGGTCGGAACCGCACGGTTACCGAACCAGCGTTATCTTCTATTTCTGGCTTCGGCAAGCCTGCTTGTTCAGTCAGTTCTGCCATTCGGGTTGTTCCACTTCCCCATCGCTCGATGATGCCGCGCTTGTAAAAAACGTCTGCTATGAGGGGATTCCAAGGTCTTGAATCATGTGGCTGGAACAAATCCTCTGGTTTGAGGCCGAAATGTAGCGGACGTGTAGAGGTGATTTCTAACCGGTCGTTGAAAATGGCAACTGCTACAGAGCCGCTTCTATCCGCATAGTCGCGATGGCAAATCGCGTTTGCCAGTGCTTCGCGTAGCGCTAGCAACGGGTACAACGGCTCGTCGACTCGTTGGAACGGTGAGGAAGCAGCCGACTTGCGATCGGCGTGTTTTGTCGGATGAAGGCTTCGGCTTGTTCAAGTATCACGAACGCATTGCCGTGGATCTGGCGATTGTCAATGAACTCGTTTTGCTCGGCACCACTGAATCTAGCGATGCGAAGCAGGCATTGAGGCATATCGGGTTGGATGTGTTTGATGTCTCCGAAGAGTGCCACTGCTGCTCGCAGTAGTTGATCATCCTTTATCAGTCCCATACCTCGCAACAAATCTGAAGGGGCGCGTGTCCCAGGGTCAACGATACGTCCAGTTTCGATCGATTCTTCAGCGGTGCGCAGGATCTCAACCGAATCCAGGTTTTCAACGGACCATCCAACAGCAGGTTGGTTTTCCCAACGCTGTTCGCCATGCATCCGTTCAAACAGGAGATGATTTGCCTGATTTTCAGACATTCTTGACGTTGTGTTGCCGAGCCTGTGGTACGGGATTCCTTTGTAACGATAGGGTTTCATAGCCCCGGGTTCTACTTCAACCACGATCGCTTCTTTGTCGCCGTCTACCTGCGTTTTACAGATGGATGGATAGGCAGTCGGTTCGATTTGTCGGATATTCTGACTGATTTTCTCAATGGTTTTGCCAGATACGTTCTGACCGACAATCTTTCCATCATTTGTGACACCAAATATGACATGTCCGCCGCGATGGTTCAGCATCGCACAGATGGTTTCAGTGGCTGGTACTAGAGCACTTGTAGTCTTTTTGAACTCGGAACGTTCCGATTCGCCCTTAGAAACGAGTTCGTATATTTCGTCAAGATTCATGACTGGAGACGCGTACGGGGTTCGTTTGTCTTTCTACCAAAGGCAGTTACGCAAACCTTTTGAAGACATTCAGTAGCAGGATTTCTAAGTGATACGCCGATGTGCTAACACCGATACTCAGGGACGTAGGGTGTCCACAACTGTTACGTCGATCAAGGCAGGCTTTCAATTCGGTTTTGACATTTGTGCCAATCAAGGATAACCCCACCAACCGGTCTAAAAAGTCCTCTTCCTTCATTTTGCCCAGGTCATCGGGTGTTTTGGCGTTTTTCCAACGCTGATTGACGCGTCTTGATTCAGCGTTAAACTCTTTGAGGTGATATGAGTGGACATGATTGTGTAGCACACCCACCGCAGCCATCCAGGACATCACGATCGTTGCACGATATAGTCCTGCCTCATGACATTTGATGGCTTCTTCAGCGAAGACACGTGTGTCGGGGTCCGTGATGTTGGGCAGTTCGTCTCGGAGGTTGAACGCCACTTGAAGTGCCTGAGAACGATCGTTGCAGAAGCGGAGGTCTTCAAGGTGCTTTAAACCGATTTCAGTGATCTCCCAGCCAGTTTCGATTCTTATGGCAAGTCCTTTTGACGTGCTGAGCAAACTGGAAATATTCCAGTTGCTATGAATACGAAACCCTGCTTCTATCCCTTTCTTTTTGATGTCCCACACTTGGCATGGACCGTCAAAAGATGAAAGTATAAGTAGCAGT
Source organism: Dehalococcoidia bacterium (assembly GCA_965200065.1). GTDB lineage: Bacteria > Chloroflexota > Dehalococcoidia > Lucifugimonadales > Lucifugimonadaceae > Bin127. Next base: position 651,053 of record CBDATF010000001.1, read on the forward strand.
TTGTCGGTTCGCGACAGATCAAGATGCAACCAAATTTTCAGTTCATCGATGCTCGTCAAGTTGTGCCTTTAGTGCGTTTTGTTTTCCTTCTGGCATCGCATACTTATCGTGGCCGATTTCGTGCAGTTGCCCAGATTTAATCAAATTTCCTAAGTAACTCGACAGGTTGATCAGGTAACTGGCCTTGAAAAAGCTAGTTGCGTTCTTGATCTCGTTGCGCAAGTCGCTTCTTGTGAAGCTTGCTTTGCCTTGTACGAAAACGAGATGTGCAGCTGCTGCAATAATCAAATCGGGTCCAGTATCGACATTCAAAATCGATGCGATCGAGTTGACGGCTAGGTGCTGATTCACCGATTCCGAGAGATCGTCGGAGGTAGGTTCCTCAACTTCCAGGCTCTCGTTTCTATGGTTCAGTGCATTTTCGAACACCTTAAATACGTGGTCTTTGAGAAACGTCTCATTTCCTTCGTAATCTATCTCCGCATTGGCGATTTTCAATCGAAGCTTGACACTTTCGCCAGCTTGGTTAGATGCCATATGTTCTCCTTTCGTGTTTACGATAGATCAGACGCGCCGACCGTGACAATGATATAGCACATCAATAAGAAATTAAATCATCGTTTCCGTCTGCGCTATCACGCCGCATTGCGACTCAATTTACGCACACCTTGATCCCTTGCTATCCCGCTACCGCTAGTACTGCTGTTACCTGTATTCACTTCCATCCTCCGGCACGTCGTCCCTTACACTTGCATGCTACCATCATCCGATTACCCCACCGGTACGCTCCCTCTCCCGCCATGCACGCTGGGCTCTAAACACCACTTCCTTCGTAGTAAATCCAACGGCTCCAACACCGCCTATGGCAATCCCAGCATCTCTACGAGAACGCGACGATCGAGTTCCTTTCGGCTTTCGTCGCGCCATGCCTCGTTTGCTGGCAGGAAAGTGCGCTCTTGCATCTCGGTGAAGATGGTTTGGGCGGTTTCTAGTTGGGTGTCTGATAGGGCTTGGATGTTGAGCGTGGGCATTCGGCGGAACATTGTGATGGGCATGATGCCGCGTCCGGATTGCTGTCGGCTTGCGTGGCTCCAGTAGAGCAGCAGTCCGAGGGTGGAGTTGCCCCACAGACTGTAGGCGATGTCTTTTTTGCGGTCGCCTAAGCTGATGTTGGGCCAGGCGCGTCCGCCGAGAATTGCCGGATCGGTGATGGCTACGCTGAGAGCGTGTGATGTGAAGCTGAAGTCTCGGTTATGATGTGCGAAGCTTCTAGTATCCCAGACGTCGCTGGCTCGATCCAGCATCCGCGGCTTCACCCGGCCTTCACTGTCGGGCTTGACCACCAGGTTGGTTTCTCGATTCGCATCGTGATTCCACAACATCGGGTATGTTGGCACACCGGTTATGTCTCTGGAAAGTGTGAAGGGAGCGGCCGGTCCACCGGCAATGTTGCGATCAAACATTCCGACTTTGCCAATGCGATCGATTGTGGACATCGGCAGAGTAAGCGTTGAGCGGCTTGACATTCCGGGCAGTACGAGGTTCCCCTCAGCGAGTTGGAATGCTGTGTATATGAGCGAGAAATCGCTTACGGCCGCGGCCGACCATGGTCGATTTTCGACTAGAGGGATATCTATAGCCTGCCCAATCTTTTCATTTCCCAACCGCACGTCTATTCCACTGATGGGTTCACTTTCCATTCTGGCCAAAGTTTCGTTTCGACGGAGCTTCATAATTGCCTGAGCAAATTCGGCACCTTCGGCATCAATTCTCGGACGACGGTCGAGTGAAACGAACATGGCACGTCGAGATGGCTACTTGGGTGTCTTGCGGGCAATCACCAAGGTTTCTGCCATATTGGTGTCGGCAGAAAATGACTGATCTGCCGGTCGTTGTGATGCGATAGTCACGACGATGACGTCGCTGTAACTCGTCGCCAGCATGTCTCTCCTCTTCTGCCAACTGTCGCCTTGCAGTGAAGTCAGCGGCAGAACGACGGCGATAGTGCCCTCATCACTGACCATCCGGTCTGCCAGCGCCATGAAGTAGGAGGCGAGTCCGGCATAGCCGTGTGAGCAGGTGTCCTGGGCCAGCTTTCTCTTGAGTGCGCTCATCCGCTTCTGGGTGTCGAAGCTGTTTCCCAGTCCTCGGAACGGTTTGACGGCATCAGATTCGCGGTCATCGCCCTCCCAATCCGAGCCGGCACGCGTAAACGGGGGATTCATGATGACAACGTCTTGCGAATAGGGCGGCATATCGACCGTGTCTTCGGCGGCATCTTCACCCGATCCGGCTACGGCAGTGCCACTGTGCATGGGAATGAGCGGCTCCACAACGCCGTTGGAGGCAAGCAGGTCGAGCGATCCGATCGAGACACCTCCTCCGGGTGTATCCCCGTATTGAGTGACGATCGTTCTCGTACCCTCATACAGTTCTTTGGGGTGAGATGATGCCAGCATTGAGGCAGTGAGATGGACTGCGGAGGGTAAGACATCGCATGCGGTCAATGATTTGCGGAGCATGTGCGCGTGTAGCGATGACGGTTTTCCGCCAGCGTATCGATGCAGTTGATTGAGGCGTCGATATGCGGCATGTATCAGCGTGCCGGTGCCGCATGCATAGTCAGCAACCTTGAAGTCTTTCACTCGGTTACGGCTATCCCAGTGTCCATCGTCCGGTATCGCCAAGTGGGCTAACAGCGTCGCCGACTCGGGGCGGGTGTAGAAAGTGGCGAGGAACTTGCGGTCGGCGATGAGTCGCTGAAATACGGTGCCGGCGAGGTCGTGGGATTGCGAAACTCCCAGCATGTTCAGCTTTTCGGCCGTATCGACCATCTGCTGGGTTGCATGTACGCGATAGGCGATCGGTTCAATTGACGCCAGTATCGCCCGGGCGATTTTGAAGATCGACCAGTAGTTGACTTTAAGAATTCTGTACCACTCATCGAGAACCCATGCCGGATTGGTTATTCCATCTATTTTGAGGTCGTCAAATTCCGCTAGACCATGACTTCCTGCGAGCGTCATATGGAACATGAAGGCGTTGATCATGATGGTTGCTGCCATGCGCGCCGACTGCTCGTCGAACTCCTGCTTCAGTTCACGTTCTACCGCCGGGCGTGTCACTTCATTGTTCCGGGCCGCGTTAAGCACTGTGTATGCAGTAGCGGCGATGCCACTCTCCAGGATGCGGATCGCTTCCTCAATCGTCCCCTCGGGTGTTGCGGCATAGCAGATGAAGGCTGCTAAATCGCGGAGATTGCCGGGAATGAAGCCCGACCTTGGGAAACGTCCAGGATTATCGGGACTATCGCCAGTGAAGAGCGCATATTCGAATTCGATACCGGATCTGATGAGGTCATCAACCTCGTCCGCATCGTGGCACTGGTTGAGGCGGTGCGGCGACCTCAGCGCGATGACGGCGTTAACGGCGGACGATGATGCCGTCTTATCGGGATCGAGAACCCTTCCGAGACGTCCAATCGCTTCATTGGTCAAGGTAGTCGCCGGCAGATATTCGTTCTCAATCAGAACCGCCCGCGACACTTCGTGCGTAATCACCACATCCGGTTTGCTCTGCGCATCGCCCAGAAACGCGCCGACAACCTCTCCTTGCACAGACCAGTTGTTGTCCAGCGTCCGAGCAGGGTAGCGATGCGCCCGTTAAGCTGTGGTTCGTCGATGGGCATAGCGGGTGGTTTGGGAGACTGATGATGTCAGGCAACAGTTATCAGCATAGCAATCGATTGGAAGCCATCGAGTGCGGATGGCAAAAACTGACCATCTATTCGCCAAAAGCGAGGTTAGCGTGTCGATCACATCGTCACGAAACGTCTGCTCTGTAAGCGACACTTAATATAATTGCATCGGGCGACGGGGTGCTCGTTGCTGGTTTTATATAGGAGATAGTGCGATGGCGTCAACAACTTGGGCTTTCTTCAAAGGGCGACAGGTCCCGTTGGAGGATGCGCGAGTAGGGATACAGACCCACGCGCTCCACTACGGAACGGCAACTTTTGAGGGAATCCGTGGCAACTGGAACGAGGAGCACGGCAAGGTCTACATCTTCCGTCTGCGAGAGCATTATGAACGGCTCCTGCGGGGGTGCAACATTCTCCGGATGCTCTTGCCGTACGATGTTGACGAGCTTTGCAAGATCACGGTCGATCTGCTGGAGCGCAACGGTTTCGCTGAGGACGTATACATCCGTCCGCTTGCCTACAAGTCGCAGGAGGCAGTGGCAAACTTAAGGCTTCACCAGCTTGAGAGCGACTTTACGTTGATGATTCTGCCGTTTGGCGCCTATATCGATGCTGACGGCGCGATCCACTGTCAAACTTCTTCATGGCGCCGCCCGGACGACTCGATGATGCCGACGGGCGTGAAGATAACCGGTCTCTACACCACCAGCATTCTGGCGAAGACCGAGGCCATCATGGCTGGCTTCGATGAGGCGATTCTCTTGAATCACGACGGCTCAGTGTCTGAGGGCAGTGGCGAAAACTTGTTCATGGTTAAGGATGGGCAGATCTATACGCCTAACGAGACGGCAAATGCGTTGCTGGGAATCACGCGCGATTCCGTCATGACGTTGGCTAAGCAGGAGCTGGGGATGGAAGTGGTTCAGCGTCGCATCCACCGTAGCGAACTGTATCTCGCCGATGAGGTGTTTTTGACGGGCACCGCCGCGCATCTGACGCCGGTGGGCAAGATAGACAATCGTGACGTTGGTGATGGCGTTACCGGTCCGCTGACGCAGCAGCTACAAGACATCTACTTTGACTGCATAACGGGTAAAAATCCTGACTATATGGATTGGTGTACGGGGGTGACACCTGGCGGCGGCTAGCGGGTGAAGTCTCGCCTGACGTCTCCTAAAGCGCATGAACGATCAGATCGAAGCTGCGGCCGCGGTTACGGTCCGCCACTACTTTGTGCTTGCGTTCCTAGTAAGTCTAGGCGCATTGCAGATAGCGGTGTCGATCAGCGGAATGCGCGGTCTATGGTTAGTTCCGCATCGTACCGCGACGCGCGGCTTGGGCGTGTTGCTCATCGTCGCTGGCGTTGCGTTTTACGTCCTCGCACCGCTCTGGATCGATGGCCCTTGGGCCGCTGGAACAGTGTTTGATGGAACCTCTGAGGGGCGTGCTTGGGGCACTTCCAGCTGGAGTGAATTGTCGGCGGCACGCAACATCAACGACATTCATGGCGGCATGGCAGGCACCGCCTACGCCGTCTACTTTTTCCTGTCGGCGGTACTGGCTTTTACCTGTGTTGCGGCGATTGGCGCGCTGAACATGCATCTCTTCGGATCGACGATGGGAGAGGGTGTCCCAACCGCTACAGACGAGCCCGAAGTATCTGGTCGATATGCAGATGGTTTGGACCGGTTGCAGAACGGCGGCATTAAAACCACTGTCGTCGATTCATTGAATAACTTGAGACGCAACGGCCGAGATGATGCGACATCTTTAATGCGCGATACCCATCGTTGGAGTGTGTCGCGGCTTATCGAGAGGACTTTACGCGATTAACCCGTTTGACAGAGAGTTAGTGCTGTGGCTCAACGGCTTCGTTGGGCAGTCCGCGGCGTTCGATCACGTTGTGCGGATCTTGGCTTCCGACTACCTGGTGCCGTTATTCTTCTCGGCGACTATGTTTGCGTTGTGGTTTGTCGGACGGGATGTAGATGAACGTCAGCGCTACCAACGGGCAGTGATGATCGGAGCCGCCGGAATTGGTTTCGCGAATCTTGTCGTTGACATCATCAACAAGAATTGGGACCGTCCGAGACCATTTGACGATTTAGGCGACGCGTTGCAGTTGATCTTCTATCGTTCTACCGATCCGTCATTTCCCGCCAATCCGATGGCGGTGGTATTTGCCGTTGCGATGGCGGTATGGCTGGCGAACCGACGCATCGGGATGGCGCTCATGGCAGGCGCGACCGTCTACTCAATTTCGAGGGTGTACGTCGGCACGTTCTATCCGACCGACGTCATTGGCGGTGCGTTGATCGGAATCTTGGCCGCGCTCTTCTCTGTGCTGCTATTCGAGCTGATAAAGCCGGTGCCAGAGATGATTATTCGATTTCTACGCGGTCTCGGACTGGCATGACCCGAATCAGCGTCGGGTCGAGATACGCCTAAAGGCTTCGCCGTATTCGAACGGCATACCCTCTGCAACGGCACGTGCACGGTTGCGGATTCCCCGATCCGAGCCTGAGCGCGACGAAAGTCCTGGCACTTGACTGCGGTGTCGGCTTAACGCATCGATCCGTCTGTCGATCGATGTAGTAATGTCGATGACGACGTTCGGGTTATCGGAATGCCAGAAAAAGACATCCCTCACCTTGTGCGGCTCTAGACCTTTAGCGACCTGCTCAGGGAAGTGGAGATGGTCGCGGGCGTAGGGATAGACGGCATCTTGCACCGTGATGCCGGTGTTGCGATGGTCGCGATGATTGAAGCCGTTGAAGCGGAACGGGTCGTGAGTAAAGATCACATCGGGGCGATGTGCCCGGATCGTCTTGACAATTTCACCCAGGAATTCGCGATTGGCTTCGAGGTGGCCATCAGGATATGGGAGCATGACCAGGTTGGTGACGCCGATGACGGATGCCGCTTCTTCCTGCTCTTTCCGTCGGATATCGACGATGCGGTCTGAAGTCATCTCTTCATCGTTGCTGCCGCTACTGCCGGTGGTGCATACAACGTATGAGATTTCACAGCCGTTTTCGGCCCATAGCGCGGTGGTTCCGCCCGCGCCGATCTCGGCATCGTCTGGATGCGCGCATACCACCATCGCGCGTTCAGGTATCTCGTCGAATTGCTCCATGGCGACCTTTCTATGCGGATGCCCTACTCGTTGCGTGGCACTGCCGCTCAATATCCATAATATCCACGTCTACGCTATCCACAGGTTTATCTCACACGAAATAGACTCATCGAGAGAGACACAGGCTGCTTATAGATGCAGTTGCCACCCCGCTATCCATCTAATTAGGACCAGACCTTGAACCTGCAACAGAGAGACCCCGAAATCGCCCGCATCGTCGCTGCTGAAGAGCGCAGACTACGCGAGGAAATCGTGCTTATCGCCTCCGAGAACTACGCCAGTCGAGCCGTGCTGGAAGCTACCGGATCGGTACTTACCAACAAGTATGCGGAGGGTTACCCGGGAAGACGCTACTACGCCGGGACTGAAAATGTAGACGCGGCCGAAAGCCTCGCGATTGAACGGGCAAAGCAGCTCTTTGAGGGTGCTACACACGTAAATGTGCAGCCGCACAGCGGTTCCCAGGCCAACATGGCAGCGTACTTCGCGGCCTTGCAGCCGGGCGATCGCGTGATGGGCATGTCGCTGGATCAGGGCGGACATCTGACTCACGGTTCGCCGGTGAACTTTTCCGGACGCATCTACGACTTCGTGCACTACGGTCTGGATGAGTCGACCGAGATGATCGATTTCGATGCGGTTGAGCGGATGGCGAATGAGCTGATGCCCAAGATCATCGTCTCGGGATACTCCGCATACTCACGAACGGTCGACTTTGAGCGGTTCGGACAGATCGCGGACAGCATTGGCGCACTTCACCTGGCGGACATGGCACATATCGCCGGTCTGGTTGCCGGCGGCGCCCATCCATCGCCAGTGCCGCACGCCGATATCGTAACGACCACGACCCATAAGACTTTGCGCGGTCCGCGCGGTGCAATGGCGTTGACCTCGAAAGATTGGGCGCGGAAGTACGACTCGGCAGTGTTTCCCCGAATGCAGGGCGGTCCTATGGGGCACACAATCACCGCCAAGGCAGTGGCATTCCAAGAGGCACTGTCAGATGATTTCAAGACCTACTGCAGCGATATCCTGAGCAATGCAGCAGCATTGGCGGCCGCATTGGAAGCTTCCGGCATGAGGATCGTGTCCGGCGGTACTGACAATCACTTGATGCTGGTGGATCTGCGCGGTCTCAACGTAACTGGTGCCGAAGCGGAAGTGAAGATGCGAAGTGTCGGCATCGTAGCCAACAAGAACATGGTGCCATTCGATCCCAATCCCCCAGCCGTTACCAGCGGCGTTCGCGTCGGTGTCCCCGCCGTCACGTCGCGCGGGATGAAGACTCAAGACGTGGAGACGGTAGCGGAGTTGATTGTTGAATCGCTGCGGGTGGAGGACGGTTCGCAACAGCACGGTGCTTTGGCATCTCGAGTCAAAGATTTTGCCTCGCAGTTCGGCGTGCCGGGTGTAGATTGGTAGGCGCGCCTGTCGATCGTGCGTTCTGTGACGGGCGGTTTTCGGCCGTGCTGAATGTATAATCGGGAATCATCGGAATCCGCACTAATTGCGGATTATTGTTACGCGGTCACAGTTCATCAAGCGGGTTGCAATTGAGAGATTACGAAATCGTCTGGATTCTAGGCGGCGGAGCCGAAGCTAAGGAGGGCGACGCTTCGGTTGAACGGATCCGTGCGTTAGTCGATTCCCTGAATGGCGAATTTGGTGAGGTCAACCCCTGGGGCAAGCGCAACTTGGCTTACCCCATCGAAAAGCACACCGAAGGCTACTACATCGAGGCGCAACTCAAGTTGGACGCTACACAGGCCCAGGCGTTGGATCGCGCTTGCAATGCCGACCGTCAGATTATTCGCCACCTAATTGTGAGGAAGTGAGCAGTTTGCCACAACCTGCTGTAAGGGCATCGAAATAAGATACCCTAAAGATAGAACAGCAGTAGTAGAAGGTGAATGCTCATGTCATTGAATCAAATACTCCTTATCGGCAATGCAGGTCGAGACGCTGAATTGAGTTACACTCCAAACGGAACTGCGGTTTCCAACTTCAGTTTGGCCGTAAACCGCAGATATCAATCCCGCGGTGAAATGCGCGAGGAAACGGAGTGGTTCAACGTGTCTGCTTGGGACCGACAGGCCGAAACAGTTGCAAATCTGGTCCGACGCGGCCGACGCGTCTTTGTCGATGGACGGCTTTCGACCCGCGAGTACACGAACAGCAGTGGCGAGAGTCGCACCAGTCTGGATGTGAACGCCAACCGAGTGCTGATACTGTCGCCGCGCGATTCTGATGATGAAGACGCTGGAAACGGCTATCATCAGCGTGACAGGTACGAAAACGGGTACCAAGCAAACAACAGCAATCGTGCAGGATACACCGCGCCAGCCGCATCATACTCGGATTCCCCGGATAGCGATGCTGCTGACGATCTAGAGAACCTCGCCTGGTAGCGTGCTATGAGTCTTAATCTAATCCTCCTCATCGGAAACGTCGGACGCGACGCGGAGTTGCGATATACCCAAAATGGGCGCGCGGTCGCCGGCTTCAGCATGGCCGTTAACCGGAATTATCAGGTCAACGGAGAGTGGCAGGAACAGACCGAGTGGTTCAACGTATCCATTTGGGGTCAGCAAGCCGAGAGGATCGCAAACAGCATTCAGCGCGGCAACCGCGTCTTCGTTGAAGGACGACTATCGACCCGGGAGTTCACCAACAATGCCGGTATTACGCGGACCAGTTTAGACGTCAACGCATTCAGGGTCATTAATTTGTCGCAACGCGATGAGCAGGGAGATGATCCATACGGCTCATATCCTGGTCAGTCCGGCGGTCAACAGCCGCAGTCTGCAGGTCAGCAACCGCAAGCTGGCGGTCAACAACCGCAATCCGGCGGTGGACAGCAGTACGGTGGCGGATACACCCCACCGACGTCTGATCCTGGCCCGAGCGAGGGCGGGTTTGACTATGGGTCTGACGGAGGAGATGAGAACCTAGAAGATCTTCCTTGGTAAGACTAGAGATCGGCCGGTTCTTCACACGATCTTGATAAATACGTGGTTTGATTAAGGGAACACACACGGAGCAACAATGACAACAAGCCCGAGAGTACGACAACCATCAGGCGCGCGCCAACCAGGAGCGCGTCAGTCACAGGGCGCGCGTCCGGGCGGGCGCCGAAACGCTGGCAACTTTGGCCGACGGCGACGTGGCCGCAATGTCCTCAAGGCCGAGGAGATCGACTACAAAGACGTTCAATTGATGCGACGCTTCGTGAACGAACGTGGCAAGTTGCTTTCAGGACGACGTATTGGCGTGACGGCGAAGAATCAGCGCCGTCTGGCAAGGGCGATTAAGCGGGCGCAACATCTGGCGCTAATCCCGATGGCCCCGAATCACACCTACGTCACCGGCGGAGTGCAGACCAACACGCCGGCATCTCGCAACGCTGAAGCTGAAGAAGCGGCGAATGGCGAGCAGCAGCAGGCATCCGCAACCGATCAGAGTACGGCAACTCAATCGGAAGCACCTGCCGCGGAGACAGGAGCAGAGACTGCCGAGCCAGCGCCGGCGAATGGTGCCGCTCCGGCTTCCGAATCCAATTCCGAGCAATCGGCTTAAGACTCTTACATCTGCGCCTCTTTGTAATCCATATGGATACACAGAACCGCGTAGAATGACAGACACCGAATTTCGACACCCCCAAAAACAGACCGTTAAATCAGGCAACTAAATCAGACGTCTCAAGATAGATTCTGAACTGATAAGTTCGTAACGATGGAGAACGAGGAGCAGCGGAGCACATTTTCGAATGCCCCCCTGGACGGCTACCGTGCCGGTCAGCGTAGCATCACGAATCGTCGCGGCATCTCCCGCTTCGAGATGATGCGCCGGCGGAAGACGTCCGCGTTGCGCAACCGCAACTTCGTCATCGGCGCTTTGATCTTCGTCTTGCTGGTGATGATGATCCCGGCATACGGCTTCTATCGGCAGTACATTCAGCCTCCGACTGAGATGGCAGTGCGAGTGGAAGACCGCGTCTACACCCGTGGGGATGTCGTCAACTACATCCGATTTTTCCAACGGCTGAGCGAGGATTTGGGCATCCCGTTTGAATTGGGCACCTCCGCGTTCGAAGCGATGCAGACGTTGCAGATGAACGAGGTTGCTTATCTGCTGGCGCCGCGTTACGGCATCACGGTTGAGCAACATGAAGTGGACGCTCAAATCGAGTCTTTGTTGGGATTTGTCGCCGATAACCAGAGTGAGTCATCCGATCGTGAATATCGCTCAAACGTTGATGAAGCGAAGAAGCAGTTCCTTAACCGCGTCGGTCTTGAAGAAGAGGTTTATCGAGACTTCATCCGCAAAGGCATGTTCAAGGACCGTCTGCGGTCTGAAGTTGCCAGCAATATCTCACGAGTTCAACCTCACGCCGAGGTTTACCAGATCGTTCTGCATGACGTCAGTCAGGGCACAATTAACCGAATTGAGCGCGACTTGGCTTCGGGACGCGATGCCAGCGCGGTGGTGTTGGAACTGTCTGAAGACCCCAATGTTCAGCGCAACGGCGGCTATATCGGCTGGATGCCGCAAGGCGTTCGTACCGACTTAGACGGAATCATGTTTGGGCGACAGATCAACGAAGACGGTACGGAAGGGCAGCGCGTCTTAGAGTTGAACACCCTGAGTGGCGGTCGCTACGACGAGTCGACACAGCAGTGGACGGCACACATCGTTTCCGATTACGTCGATGCGCGTCAGGTTTCAGATGAGCACTTTGAAATCCTGTCAGACCTCGCGGTAGACCGGTTTCTGAATGAGCACCGCGAAGATTTCGATACTGCAGTGTCAATCGACAGTGAAATGTACGAGTGGGTAAACAACCAGGTGCGTCTCAACGCCATCGTTCCCACGGCCACGCCAGAGTCGCAATTTGCATCGTTGCAAGACCTCGATATCGCGCTGGGCAGATGACGATATACAGCGGACGATCTAAGAGTGGGTAGTCAAGACATGTCGGGTGTGCCCGGTTTAGGTCTGTTGGGCGCGGGAGTGGTCGGCTCACAAGTGGCGAAGGTGCTCCTTGAACCCGAATCGGATGTGCAGATAAACCTGCGCGGGATCCTGGTTCGCGATGTTCACAAGGCGCGCGACGGCGTCCCGTCGGAACTCATCACTGGCGACCCCGAGCAGATATTGGGCGATGATGACATCGACATCGTCGTCGAGGTCATGGGTGGCGAGGAGCCGGCGCGATCCTACATCGCGGCCGCGCTTAACGCTGGCAAGCACGTCGTGACGGCGAACAAAGAGACTCTCGCCAAGCATGGCGACGAGTTGACAGGTTTGGCTTCCGATAATGACGTCAGCCTCTCTTATGAAGCGAGTGTAGGCGGCGGCATCCCGGTCCTGGCAGTGCTCCAGGACAGCCTCAGCGTCAACCGAATCGAGAGCATCCGCGCCATCATCAACGGCACTACCAACTATGTGCTTTCCTCGATGGAGGAAGCGGGGATGTCGTTTGATGACGCGCTGACGCAAGCCCAGGCGCTTGGTTATGCCGAGGCCGACCCGACGGCTGATGTTGATGCGTATGATGCCGTGTATAAACTGTCGATACTGGCACGCCTCGCTTTTGGCGTCTCTACTCCCCCTGACGCGATTTACCGCGAAGGGATACGCGCTATCGGTGCGAAAGATCTGCGGTATGCGAGCGCGCTCGGTTTCACAATCAAACTGCTCGCCATCGCGCGCGCCGGCTCCGATGGGGTGCGATGCCGCGTCCATCCGGCGCTGGTGCCATTGGATGTTCCGATGGCTAAAGTGAACGGTGTGCTCAACGCGGTTGAACTGAATGGCGACCTGTTAGGCCCGCTCTGGTTGCAGGGACGGGGCGCTGGCGCGGGTCCGACCGCGAGCGCCGTGATGGGCGATGTGTTGCGAATTGCGAAGGGAATGCTGGCTGGCGGAGGGTCGCCAGTGGGCAGCGTCGATAAGCGGACGGCAGGAGCAACCGACATCGATGTAGTCGACATGTCGGACCTGCATGTTCGCTACTACGTCCGACTGTCGGTGCAGGATCGTTCGGGAGTGCTGGCCAAGATCGCTGGCGTATTCGGCGATGCTCAGATCAGCATTGCATCGGTGTTGCAGTTCGACTCATACGATGAGCTCGGCCTGGCCGATCTGGTCATCATGACGCATCCGTCCCGAGAAGCCAATATGCAGGAAGCGGCCGGCAGATTGAGGCATCTGGACGTTGTCGAGTCGCTTGAGAACCTGATACGAGTCGAAGATTACGACGCGGTTTAGATCGGCTTGAACCACAGCCTGTGGTTTGTAGATTTCGCCGATATCGCATTCATAATAGGGGTGCGACGCGTTTAAGCATTTGAAAGTACCCTTTCAACATACAGTCGCGATGTCTGGCATGTTTGGACTGGATCCGGATGGTTAGAGTCTGTGGATATTTGCGACAATATGGTTGAGATACAGCTCGAAAGCCGATTTGGAATTCCGGCCCAATCTATATACCAAGCCTACGAACGGACTGATTAACTGATATGAACCCCGCACAGCATGCAACATCCCCTCAGCGAGGCATCAGTTGAACGGTACTATCGGCGTTATCGAGCGTTATGCGGAGTTTCTCCCGGTAAACCCTGAAACTCCGATGATCACCATGGGCGAGGGTAGCACTCCACTGGTGAAGTCGAGCAACATCGGCCCCTCGATCGGTTGTGAAAACCTCTACTTCAAATTGGAGGGTAGCAATCCGACCGGTTCGTTTAAGGATCGTGGCATGGTGATGGCCATCGCCAAGGCATTGGAGGCCGGACGTCGTCGAGTTATCTGTGCATCGACTGGCAACACGAGCGCTTCTGCGGCGGCATATGCTGCACGTTACAACTTGCAGGCGTTTGTCGTAGTGCCATCGGGGGAAATCGCGTTGGGTAAATTGGCGCAGGCGATGGCTTACGGCGCGCGCATCATGGCCGTGGATGGCAACTTCGACGATGCGTTGAAGATGGTGCGTGACCTTTCCACTGAGTTGTCGATAGAGCTCGTGAACTCGCTGAACCCTTATCGTCTGGAAGGGCAGAAGACGGCGTCATTCGAAGTCTCGGACGCGATTGGCGATTCGCCAGATATGGTCTGCATCCCGGTGGGTAACGCGGGCAACATCACTGCGTATTGGAAGGGTTTCAACGAGTATCGCATCCATGAGCGCATATCGAAGTTGCCGCGCATGATGGGTTTCCAAGCCGCGAATGCCGCCCCGATCGTGCGAGGCGAGCCGATAGAGGACCCCCAGACGATAGCGAGCGCCATCCGCATCGGCAATCCTGCAAGCTGGGACCGCGCCGTTGCTGCGCGTGACGAATCGGACGGCAATATCGATGCCGTGACGGATGCTGAGATCATCGAGGCATACATCCGCTTGGCGCGCGAAGAAGGCATATTCTGTGAACCGGCATCCGCGGCCTCCGTAGCCGGAGTGTTGAAACTTGCCGCGGCCGGCGAGGACCTTAATGGCCTCAACGTCGTCTGCATCCTCACCGGGATGGGATTGAAGGACCCGACGACGGTTGAGAATCATGCTCTGGTAAAACTTGAGTATGTCGAGGCAGATGCTGACCAGGTAGCAGCGCTGATATCAAATGATAGGGGCAGAGCCTGATCTATGACTGATGTGGCAAAGTCGGCAATACTGACGCCGTCGTTCGATGATTTGGCAGCCGATTGGCAACGCATGTATGAAGCGATGCCGTTCAGTTCGGCATTCGACTCTTTAGAGTGGAATCGCATCTGGTGGGAGCATTTCGGCGGCACCTCGAAACTAATGTTGAGGTCATTGGCGCGGCCGGACGGATCGACGGCTTTAATCGCACCGCTCAGATTAGATTCGAACAATGATGAAGGCGTATGCACCTTCCTTGGCGGCACCGATCTCGTCGACTATCTCGGTTTCAAACACGACGAAGATTTGCAAAATGGCGATGTCCGCGATCTGCTGCAGTCGCTTTACGATGACCCGGAGATAACCGCGCTAGTGCTCGAGTCGTTGCCGGAAGACTCGCACACCATCCACGCGGTAAAAGAAGTGGCTGGCGAGATTGGATGGGATCTCCACGTCTGGGATGAAGGCGTTGCGCCACGCGTCAGCTTGCCCTCATCGGTTGATGAGTACTTCGCGTCTTTGAGGAAAAAGCATCGACACGAACTGCGCCGCAAACTGCGTCGCCTCCATAACGCTGGTGAGATTGAACAGGTCGAGTTGAAGTCGCCTGGAGAGGTGGAAAGCGGGATGGGCAAATTCATTGAACTCCATCGCGGCAGCTCAATCGACAAGATGAAGTTTATGACTGCGGAACGTGAAGCATTCTTCCGCGATGCAGCCGTAACGCTGGCCGAAAAAGACGTCACACGGCTCTACTTCCTGAAGTTGAACGACGAGATCGTGGCGGCCTCGCTGGCGTTCAAGGTTGGCACTACCAAGTATCTCTACAACAGTGGCTATCTCCCGGAGCGTTCCTGGCTTGCGGTGGGACTGCTGAACCATGCCATCAACATCCTTGCATCGATTGACGAAGGCATCAAGGTTTACGACTTTATGCGCGGCGATGAGCGTTACAAGTATCACCTCGGCGCCGTTGACCGCCACATCTTCACCGTCCGGCTCGATAAACGTGCCAACGGCTAGTCACATGTCCCATCATCGGTCGAATGTGGGACGGCGTGAACTCTATCTGCGTGCGTGAGGAAGCAGGATGCGTATCGCGGTGATCAGCGTCCACGGCTGTCCCTGCATCCAACCCGGTGGCACCGATGCCGGTGGCATGAACGTCTACGTTGATGAAACATCACAGCGACTAGCGCGCCGCGGCAATTCAGTGCATGTCTACTCTCGATGGCATCCTGACTATGAACGCGGGCAGCAGGTAGCGAGAGATTACGAACTGATACACGTTCGCGCCGGTACACAATGTCTGGCAAAGGATATGTTGCCGGAGATATTGCCAGAGTTTGCCCAATCGGTATCTGACCATGCGAAAGCGCACGCGCTGAAGTTTGATCTGATCGCGTCGCACTACTGGCTGTCAGGCATAGTCGGTGCCGATCTCGCCCATGCCTGGCAAGTGCCGCATGTGACGAGCTTCCACACCCTTGCCAGCATTAAGCGACACGTCAAACCAGATGAAGAAGAGCCGCCGATACGTTTCACCTCTGAAAGACGAGTCGCTCAGGATGCTGATCTGATTGTGGTATGGACTGCTGGCGAGGGGGATTTCATTCAATCGGAGTTGGGAATAGATGTGGATAGGGTAGCGATAGTGCCGCCCGGTGTGGATACCGAAATCTTTAAGCACTCTCGCGAGGTGCGGAACCGCCGAGAGAAACGTCGTATTCTGTATGTCGGACGCTTGGATGCGCTCAAGGGGATTGATCTGCTGATCGAGGTGTTTTCGATCGTTATTTCTGAGTGTGTAGATGCTGAGTTGCAGGTAGTTGGAGGCGGGACTGAGGATGAGTTTCGCCGCGTGCTTTCCCGCATTCACGAGTTGCGCTTGAGCACAAATATAAAGATGCCGGGCGTGCTGGCGCAATCGGAACTTCCGGCGGTATATTCCGAAGCGGACTGCATCGTCGCGCCATCATTCCACGAAACGTTTGGTCTCGCAGTTCTGGAAGCCGCAGCGTGCGGAACGCCAGCAGTAGCCGCAGATGTCGATGGATTGCGTTCGATAGTTTTAGATCGTCAGACCGGTTTTCTGCTTCAAGAACGCGCCCCGGAACTGTATGCCCAGAAGATAATCGAGATTTTGACTGACAACGCGCTGAGAGATCGCATGTCCGCCGCGGCCCGTCAACGCGCGACCGCGCTTTCCTGGGATGTTGCCGTGTCGAATCTGCTTGATGTTTATCGCGGCTTGGCGAGCCAGCACTGAAGCCCTGATGAGTGCATAATTTACGTCTATATTGCTACAGTGACCGCTCGGGATAGGAGTGACACGATGTATCTGCGTATTGAAGACCACGGGATTATTGGTGATCTTTACACCGCGGCCTTAGTTGGCGTTGACGGCACTATCGATTGGTTTTGCGCGCCCCACTTCGATTCACCGTCGATATTCGGTTCGATATTGGATGATGAAAAGGGCGGCCACTTCGCCATCCGCCCGGATGAACTGCATGTTCGTTCGACGCAGTACTACTTGCCGGAAACGAACGTGCTGGTAACTCACTTCACGTCCGATGAAGGCGTGACTCAGATCGTCGATTTCATGCCGATTCGCACTGGCGCAGATGCCGATGCTGATCATGTTTTGATCCGACGGATAACGGGTATTCGGGGCGATATGCACATCCATCTCGATTGCTCGCCTCGATTCAACTACGGCATGGACGCCCACAGCGTGGCTATTGATGGGCACAGCGCGCGCTTCGATTCGCCGGCACAGTCGCTCGACTATTGGAGCACTATACCGTCTCGAGTTGACGGCGACAGTGTCAAGGCCGATTTCACCGTCACTGAAGGACGTACCGAGTACGTGGTTATCGATGCGGTGGCGCCGGACGAGCATCGCGACTATTTTGATGCCGACAGGATCGAGCGTCTCTTCGTAGCGACTGTCGACTACTGGCGTCGTTGGATCAACAAGTGCACCTACACCGGACGATGGCGCGAGATGGTGCACCGATCGGCGCTGGTGTTGAAGCTTCTAACCTACGAACCGACCGGCGCGTTCGTCGCGGCACCTACAACCAGCCTGCCCGAAGACTTGGGCGGTCTTAGAAACTGGGACTACCGTTACACCTGGATCCGAGACGCGGCATTCAGCGTCTACGGCTTGCTTCGCATCGGCCTGACTGAGGAGGCCGGGAAGTTCATGGATTGGTTGCAGGACCGATGCGCCGAGAGCGAGGACGATGCGCCGCTCAAAATCATGTACGGCATCGACGGAAGTCACGACTTGGAAGAGCATACGCTGGACCACCTGTCGGGATACATGGACTCCAAACCGGTTCGGATTGGCAACGGCGCATCTGACCAGTTGCAGCTCGACATCTACGGGGAGTTGATGGATGCCGTATACCTGTCGAATAAGTATCAGATGCCGATCTCATACGACTTCTGGACTTATCTGCGCAACATCGCCAACTGGGTGTGCGACAACTGGCATCGCGCTGACGAGGGCATCTGGGAAGTGCGCGGCGGCAGAGCCCACTTCGTCTATTCAAAGTTGATGTGTTGGGTCGCTCTCGATCGCGCTATCCGCCTGGCCGAGAAGCGTTCCTTCCCAAGCGATTCCGATCGATGGGTCAAGGTGCGAGACGAGATCTACGAGCAGATCATCGAGCAGGGATGGAGCGACAATGTTCAGGCCTTTACGCAGGCGTACGGACGCGATGCGTTAGACGCCTCGAATCTCATCATGCCGATGGTCTTCTTCATGTCGCCATCCGATCCTCGGATGCTGAAGACTCTAGATGCCATCCAACAGTCGCCAGCGAAAGGCGGGCTGGTCTACTCGAACTTGGTGTACCGATACAACCTGAACGAAACTTCAGACGGTCTGGAGGGTGAGGAAGGCACATTCAACATGTGCACGTTCTGGTTAGTGGAAGCGTTGACCCGTGCCGGTCGTTCCGATCCGGCGCGACTGGAAGAGGCGCGCATGATGTTTGAGCATATGCTCGGTTATGCGAATCACCTCGGTCTGTATTCAGAGGAGATTGGTCCGAAGGGTGAGCATCTAGGTAACTTCCCGCAAGCGTTTACGCATCTGGCCATGATTTCGGCCGCGTTTAACCTGGACCGGGAGTTGGGTTCAAGAGCCTAGCCAGACGCGATGCTCAATCCGTAATAGTCCACTTCCGAGTAGGTTCTATATCCGGCCGCCTCGTAAATCCTACGCGCCGGCGGGTTCAGGGAGTCTACGTCCAAGCTGAGTGTGTTAGCGCCATTTTCGAGCAGAGCAGTTGCTCCCACATTGAATGTCGCCCATCCCAGGCCGGTGCCACGCATTTCGGGCGTTACTCCAACCATCTCGACTCGTCCATCTCCATCGGATATCGTTATCCAGATGTAAGCGATCAACTCGCCGTCGGCATCTCTCTCAACGACGATGATGGGTGCGAAGCCGATGCGATCGGCATCGGCCGCGGCGCGCCCGCTAATCTCCTCCACCGTGTTCGGCGAGAATCCCCAACTGCCGATGAAACTGTCGTTGTGCAGTTTGGTGACCTGGGCAACTTCGTTTGAGTTGGAGAGATCAGCGTCCCGCATCGTCAATCCGGTTGGCAATGCAGTGTAGCGCAGGGCAACATCGACGGAGTTGACACGCATCTTGAAGGCAGTACGGAAGATGTGGAAGTTGCTATGTAGCAGGGCGTCGCGTACTGCTTGAGGCTCCGTATCTCGTACGGCAACATGAATCTCAAAGTCGTTACCATTGGCGAGTGTCTTGGCGCGTTCAATCCCGTTTTCGAGAAGATGTGCAAGCGCATCATCATTACCCGGCATCGTTGCGAGACCGATAAGCACTCGTCCGATGTTCAATTCAGGCTCAACCAGTGCATAGCCGATTGGCGAACCGCTTTGGTACGCGATGGCCCATCGTCCAAGATCCGGGTCTAGGCGCCCGTTGGATACTGCGGTCAGTAACCCCGTCTCATCATCAGTTTGCCACTCACGATGGCCGTGAGCTCCGGCCACTCGGAGGACGTGAAGCAGGTCAGATATGTCTTTGCGGGTGATGTTTCGAATGTTCATCTTGCGTCGAGTAGGCACTTGTTGTGTTTTGCGAAATCCGTAAGGTGTGGCATAATTGGGCTCACAAGCGAATGCTAATGCTACGAAAGGGAGTAGTACCACGGCTCTGGTAGCTTGAGAGAGTATCCGTGTGCTGAAAAGGATACGCATCGTCCGTGGGAACTCGCCCGGGAGCTCGTGATCTGAAGCTCAGGCAACCGTAACCGGTTCGTCTGCTAATAGGATTGCGCGTGTTGGCCGCGTTAAAGGCCTTAAATAAGCGGGTTGAGCATGCTCGGCATCTGCCGACACTCAGCCAATTGAGGTGGTACCGCGGGTCAAGTCTCGTCCTTAGTGAACTAGGACGAGACTTTTTATTTGAGGGTCTCGCTACCCCGCAATCCGTTTGAGCAGCGCTTAAACGCTGAAAGAGACAAGAATCGACAGCCATGGGAAAGACGATATTAACCGGCGGTGACATAATCTGCGAAGCCTTGCTGAATGAAGGTGTAGACATCGTATTCGGATTGCCCGGAGGCGCGATTCTTCCGCTCTACGGAGTTTTGAGCCGGTATCCGCAAATCCGCCACGTTCTGGTGCGCCACGAGCAGGGCGCGGCACACGCGGCCGATGGATATGCTCGCGCATCCGGCAAGGTCGGCGTCGCATTAGCCACTTCCGGACCCGGTGCTACCAACCTCATTACCGGTCTGGCTACCGCCATGATGGATTCGGTACCGATCGTCGCTATCACCGGACAGGTGGGACGTGCTGCCATCGGCACCGATGCCTTCCAAGAGACAGATATCACCGGTGCCAGCCTGCCAGTTACCAAGCACAACTACCTCGTAACGCGGGTGGCCGATGTCGGTCCTACGATCCATGAAGCATTTCATATCGCGCGCACCGGCCGACCGGGTCCAGTCTTGATCGATGTTCCCAAAGACGTGATGCAGGAACTGGGCGAATACAACTTTGAGCGCGACCATAAGATCAATCTGCTGGGATACAACGTTCCGACCACAGCGCCGGAACATCAGATCGACGCGGCTGCAGACCTCATCAACAAGGCGGAACGTCCCGTCTTTCTTGCCGGGCACGGCATCATCATCTCACGCGCTTTTGACGAGTTGAAAGAACTTGCTGAGAAGGCGCAGATACCGGTCGTCACCACGCTTCTGGGCATCTCCGGCTTCCCTGAAGACCACCCTCTGCACGTCGGTTTTCCGGGAATGCATGGTGAAGCTTATGCCAGCTTGGCGCTTGACGATTCCGACCTCATAATCGGCGCTGGCAGCCGATTTGACGACCGCATTGTGGGCGACGTCAGCCAATTTGCAGTCAACTCGAAGAAGATACACATCGATATCGATCCGGCGGAGATCGATAAGACAGTGCAAGTTGATGCGGCCGTTATCGGCAACCTGAAAGACGTGTTGCGACAGATGATCCCAAAGGTCGACTGTGCTACGCATCCTGATTGGATCCGCCATGTTGAGCAGCTGAAGGCCGATCATCCATCGTTGCACATCCCAGAAACGGGCACTCTGCAAGGCCAACAGGTAGTGCGCGGACTGTCGAACGTCACGAAAGGCAAGGCAATTATCTGCACCGGCGTCGGACAGCATCAGATGTGGGCGGCGCAGCACTACAAGTTCACCGAGCCCAATACCTGGCTCTGCTCAGGCGGTCTGGGAACGATGGGCTACGAGGTGCCGTCGGCGATTGGCGCGCAAATGGCATTTCCCGAGGCCCTCGTATGGTCGGTCTGCGGCGACGGTGGATTTCAGATGACGATGATGGAGCTTGCTACCGCGGTTGAGAATCGCTTGCCAGTCAAATATGCAATTCTGAACAACAACCACTTGGGCATGATTACCCAGTGGCAGGAGCTGTTCTACGCCGGCGATACCCAAGCCGATGCGTACACTGCCAATCCAGACTTTGTAAAGCTGGCTGAAGCGTTCGGTATGAAGGGCATGCGTGTAACCTCTCCCGATGATGTTGAAGCCGCCATAGAAGAAGCGAACGCTCATCCTGGCCCGGTCATCGTAGACTTCGTGATCGAGAAGGTGGACCACGTATATCCGATGATTCCGGCTGGCGGAAGTGTTAAAGACCTGATGGAGGATACGAGGGTTTTGCAATGACAACCCAATCAAGGTTCGAAGCTCGAACAGTTACCGCGCTGGTAGAAGACCGTCCCGGCGTCTTGGCAAGGATCGCAAGCCTCTGCCGCCGCCGTGGACTCAACATCGCCAGCCTCGCCGTAGGACGCTCTGAAAGACCCGGACTATCACGCTTGACGTTCGTGTTGGAAGGCCCGCCCAGCGTCGTTGATCACTGCACGGAGCAGTTTGATCGCCTGGTCAATGTAATCGAGGCGCGGGATATTACCGACAAGAATCACATCTGGCGTGAACTCGCCCTCATCAAGGTCGCGACAACGAACGAGACGCGAGTGGAGCTGCTGGAGTTGAGCCGCGTCTATCGTGCCAACATCATCGACATCGGCGTTGGCAGTCTGACGCTCGAGCTGACAGGCGGGCGCGAAAAGATAGATTCACTGATTACACTACTAGAACCCTTCGGCATCAAGGAGGTCATGCGGACCGGCCGCGTAGCGGTCCTCCGCGGTACTCTTTTCGAGGGCGAAGAGGATGGCGAGTTCCAAGCCAGCAGAAACTGGGTCAACGGCCTCGCTCACGAATACCAACCAACACCAGGCGTTTCTGGCAGCGTTTAGCCGAAAACGCCTGGTGCCGAAACTCTCAACATCAATACCCCGCGGGGAGGACAAACAGGTAATATGCCGAAACTCTACTACGATGCCGACATCGACGATTCATCGCTACGTGAAAAGACTGTGGCCGTTATCGGCTACGGCTCTCAGGGACATGCTCACGCTCTCAATCTCAAGGATAGCGGCTTCAACGTCATAGTCGGACTATACGAGGGCAGCAAGAGTCGTGAGACGGCCGAAGCAGACGGTCTGGAAGTGTTTGATAATGCCGAAGCGGCCGAACGTGCCGATCTAATCTCGTTCTGTCTGCCGGACACGGTGCAAGCCGGTGTCTATCGCGAAGACGTTGAACCGCAATTGGTTGAGGGCAAGACGTTGCTGTTTGCTCACGGATTCACGATTTTCTACGAGCAGATCAAGCCGCCGGAAGGCATCGACGTTGTGATGATCGCTCCCAAAGCGCCCGGACACCGAGTGCGTGCCGTCTATGAGCGCGGACTTGGCGTTCCCTGTCTCGTGGCGATACATCAAGACGCTTCCGGCAATGCGCTTGAGAATGCACTGGCATACGGCAAAGGTGTCGGAGGAGGACGCGCCGGCATATTGACGACGACGTTCAAAGAGGAGACGGAAACCGATCTCTTCGGAGAACAGGCCGTCTTGTGCGGCGGAGTGACGCAGCTCATCAAGATGGGATACGAAGTGTTGACCGAGGCCGGGTATGAACCCGAGTCGGCATACTTCGAAGTGCTTCACGAACTGAAACTCATCGTTGACCTGATCTACCAGGGCGGTCTCGAATATATGCGCTACTCGGTCAGTGAGACGGCAGAGTACGGCGACTACAGCCGCGGACCTGAAATCATCGACGAACGGGTGAAGGACAACATGCGTCGAGTGCTTGACGACATCCAGTCTGGCCGCTTTGCGCGGGAGTGGATTGCCGAGAACGACGAGGGACTTCACCGCTTCAAGCAGATGCGCCAAGAGAACCTTGAACACCCTGTGGAAAAGGTTGGCAAAGAGCTGCGAAGCATGATGCCTTGGCTCGAGTCGACTACCTGATCGACACCGGCAGGTTTAGTAAGAGCCTGCCATTTCAAAATGCCCAATATCTGGCTCAATAGCCAAGAGGCGACAAAATGACTAGAACAGAAGTAAACGAAAGGGATCGTGTCATCATCTTCGACACGACTCTGCGTGATGGGGAGCAATCTGCCGGGGCGGGACTGACAGTAGGCGAAAAAGTACGTATCGCCAGTCAGCTCGCGGATCTAAACGTTGACGTTATCGAAGCCGGTTTCGCCGGCAGTTCACCAGGCGATTTCGAAGCCGTGCGCCGCATCGCAAACGAAGTAGAAGGTCCAGTCATCTGCTCGTTGGCGCGTGCGATAGAAAGCGATATCGAAGCCGCCGCCCGCGCGTTAGAAGGTGTGGAGCGAACGCGTATCCATACCTTCATCTCGTCATCAGATGTGCACCTGATGCATCAGATGCGTCGGGACCGCGAGACGATCATGAACATGGCGGTAGAAGCGGTTGCGAAGGCGCGGAACTATTCTGACGACGTCGAGTTCTCGCCGATGGATGCTACCCGAACGACTCCGGAGTATCTCTACGCGATGCTGGAGGCAACGATCAACGCGGGTGCCACGACAGTGAACATCCCGGATACTGTCGGCTACACCAACCCGCAGGAATTCGGCGAGCTCATCAAAGGCGTATTCGATAACGTATCCAACATCGACAAGGCCGTCGTCAGTGTTCACTGCCACAACGACCTTGGTATGTCGGTAGCTAACTCCTTGGCCGCGGTTGAAAACGGTGCGCGTCAAATCGAGGGTTGCATTAACGGACTCGGAGAGCGTGCCGGCAACGCCGCGCTGGAAGAGGTGATTATGGCGGTACGGACACGTCCTGATCACTACGGCGTATATACCGGCGTGAACATCAACGAAATCAATAAGACCAGCCGAATGATTAGCAGCATCTTCGGATTCCCCGTGCAATACAACAAGGCGATCGTGGGACAGAACGCGTTCCGCCACTCTTCAGGCATCCATCAGGATGGTTATCTGAAGGAGCGCACAACCTTTGAGATCATGCGTCCGGAAGATGTAGGCTGGCGCGGCGAGGCATTGGTGCTCGGAAAACTGTCCGGGCGTGCCGGACTGCGCTCGCGCTTGAGCGATCTGGGTTACCAGCTTTCAGATGATGAGCTGAGCAACGTATTCGTGGCGTTCAAAGACCTTGCTGATAACAAGCGTGAGGTCAACGATGCCGACCTGGAAGCGTTGATGCGGGAGCAGCATCGTTACGCCGACACTAATCGCAAGTATCGGTTGGGACGAATCCGCGTGATTTGCGGCAACTATGAAACGCCCACGGCCGAGGTGGCGATTACGACACCTGACGATCGCAACCGCAATGCTGCCGCGAGCGGTACTGGCCCGGTCGATGCCGTATGCAAGGCTATCGATTCAGTCGTCGATATTGAAGTTGAGCTGACTGAGTTCTCAGTCAACTCGGTAACTGAAGGCATCGATGCATTGGGCGAGGTTACGATACGTATCGACCATGAGGGTTCTACTTACTCAGGACGTGGTTCGGACACGGATATAGTAGTAGCATCCGCAAAGGCATACATCAATGCCATCAACCGCGCCCTGATGATCAGTGAACAGGACGGTGAGCCTCTCGTCACTGCAACCGTCTGACGCGCGATAAGCGATGCTGAATTGAGAGTGAAAATCTAACATACAGGTTATGAATATGCCAAAAACGATGTTCGATAAGATCTGGGACGCGCATCTAGTCGCCACGCCCGATGGAGAGCCGGCGATTTTGTATATCGACCTGCATCTCGTGCACGAGGTGACGTCTCCGCAGGCGTTTGAAGGACTGCGGATGACGGGCCGACCGGTGCGACGCCCAGACCTTACGATCTCGACTGTCGATCACAACGTCCCAACTGACGAGACGCGGACCGAAGTCATTCGCGACCCGATAGCCCGTCAGCAGGTAGAGACGCTTCGCAAGAACTGTGCCGACTTTGGAGTGACGCTCTACGACGTTGATTCGAGTGGACAGGGCATCGTGCACGTGATTGGCCCGGAGCAGGGATACACCCAGCCCGGCATGACCATCGTGTGTGGCGATTCGCATACATCTACGCATGGCGCGTTTGGCGCACTGGCATTCGGCATCGGCACCTCAGAGGTTGAGCACGTTCTGGCTACTCAGACGTTGCGGCAGAACAAACCGAAGACGATGGAGATTCGCTTCAATGGCGACCTGCCGGTCGGAGTGTCAGCAAAAGACATGATACTGGCGACCATCGGACAGATGGGGACTGCCGGCGGTACCGGACACGTCATCGAGTACACCGGCGAAGCGGTGCGCGCCCTCAACATGGAAGGTCGAATGACGATCTGCAACATGACGATTGAGGGTGGCGCGCGTGCCGGCATGATCGCACCGGATGAAACCACCTTCAAGTGGATGCGCGGACGTCGATTCGTCCCGAAAGATGACGATTTCGACAAGGCGGCCGCGGAGTGGAGCGAGCTGACAACCGATGAGGGTGCGTCTTTCGATACGCTAGTAGAGGTTGACTGCGCGTCGCTGGAACCTTACATCAGCTGGGGAACCAACCCGGGACAGGTGGTGCGCGTCACTGCATCAGTGCCCGATCCGAGCGATTTCGAAGATCCGGCAGATCAGCAGTCGACTTCGCAGGCGCTTGAATATATGGCCCTCAATCCTGGCACTGCGATGCAGGACATTCGCTTAGACCGCGTCTTCATCGGTTCCTGCACGAATGCCCGATTAGAAGACCTGCGTGTTGCGGCGCAGATAGTAGAGGGCAAGCGAGTAGCGGATGGAGTTCGCGCGCAAGTCATGCCCGGCTCGACGCTTACGAAATGGGCGGCTGAAGAACAGGGTTTGTCGGAGATATTCAAGTCGGCCGGTTTCGAATGGCGAGAGTCAGGATGCTCAATGTGTCTCGGCATGAATCCCGACATCTTGAGTCCGGGCGAGCGTTGCGCTTCAACATCCAATCGCAACTTTGAAGGGCGTCAGGGCAAAGGTGGGCGCACGCATCTGGTGAGCCCGGCAATGGCGGCCGCGGCGGCGATTGAAGGCCACTTCGTCGACGTTCGAGATTGGGAATAACCGCGAGTTTCTAACGCGGTTGCGCCATGACAAATCGATCTGAAAAATCTGAATCCCCTAACGCTCCCGAAAGCTCTGGGTCGTCAGATTCGTCTGATGATCGGTCGGGCAACATCTACCGCCGACCGCGTCACCGGGCAGCTGATGACGACCAGCCACAAGTGCGCGTCTCGAGCGAAGCCGCGGCAGATGATGACAGGGACGGCGAGGAAGAACGTTCGACCGGCATATACGCACGTCCCAGACGACGCGTCATTCGTGAAGACGGCTCGAGACCGGGTTTTTTCTCTCGACTGACGGGACGGCATCGGCTTGATGAGATACGGGAAGAGCGTTACAAGCCGTACACCTACGAGAGCAATGAGCAAAACCTGAAATGGGTCTCTATCACGATGGGAGTGTGGTGTCTGGCGCTGGTCTGGTTGGCGTTCACCGATTTCAGCAACTCGCGCCGTTTTGAGGAGTGGAACGACCAGGGAATCCACGCAGTCCCGCCGAGCGCGGAGTTGACGGCACAGATCGAATCGTCTCGCACCTACGCACAGCGATATGGCGGCGAAAAGTATCAATGCGCCTACCTAGGCGGCGCTTCGGCAACGGATGAATGTCCGAACGGCGAAATGAGCATGATCGAAGTTGATGCTTTTGTCAAGGAGCAAGACGCGATCTGTTGGAACCAGGAAGATTACACGGAACCGCTGCCGGAAGATGTCCCTAGTGATCGCGCCGTAACCACCGGGCTCCAACCTACCCCAGAGCCCGTGTTGGTCTGTACCGCGGTCTGGAGCTCTTTTGCACTGCTGGACTTCGCGGAACGGGTCGGTCTGGAATGTCCGGACGTAGACGCGATAGTCGCTTCAATCTCATCAGGTGCATCGGAGTATCCGGGATGCGATACAGCATTCAAATATGCGGAAGACTTCGAGGCCAGCCAAGACCGTTCTCGTCTGATCTGGTTGCTGGTGATTTTCAGCATCATCTTCGTGGCGTTTCCATATCTGTCATTAGTGCATCGTGCGAACCGTAACATGCTGACTTTGAAGTCGGAAGGGCAGAAGCACACTCCCGAATGGGCGGTGTTGCACCACTTCATCCCGTTCCTCAATCTCTATCGCCCCGGACGGGTGCAGATGGAGATGTACAAAGCCAGCGATCCGGACGTATCGCTTGAAGAGCCAGAGGCGTGGAAGAAGGAGGGCAAGGTGCGCCCAATCGTAGGACTGTGGTGGGTGCTGTGGATAGCGGCCTGGATCTTCAACCCGATCACAGTGCCTCGCTTCGTGGACACAGATATGATGTCAGGCGTTATCCGCGCCAACAACCTGCTAATATTGTCGGATGTTCTGCTCATCGCGCTTGGACTGACCGCGGTGCTGATGTTGAGGCAGTTGCACGTATGGCAGGAGATGCGTTTTTCAAAGGTGGGGTTAATCACCGTGACGCCACCGCCACCAATCGATCCGCTGGCTGAAGCTTTGAAGAAGCAAGAGGAAAAACAGCGTAGAAACGAAGAGAAGAAGAAATCCCGACGACATCGCTGAGAATTAGATTCCAGCGTATGTAAAGGAGTGGTAAGTGGAGAAATTCACCAAATTGACCGGCCGAGTTGCACCTCTGAATCGCGTCAACGTAGACACCGACCAGATCATCCCCAAACAGTTTTTGAAACGTATCGAACGCACTGGATTCGGCGAGTTCGCCTTTTTCGACTGGCGCTACCTGGAAGATGGGGTGCCTAACCCGGACTTCATCTTGAACGAGGCGAGATATCAGGGCGCATCGATACTGGTTGCTGGCCGCAACTTCGGCTCCGGCTCTTCACGCGAGCATGCGCCGTGGGCCTTGAACGAGATGGGTTTCAGAGCCATCATCGCGCCCAGTTTTGCCGATATATTCCGCAACAATTGCATGCAGAACGGCATGACACCCATCGTCCTCGATCAGGATGAGGTGGACTACATCATGGCTAACGCGCTCAGGGGCGTCGGCTACGAAGTTACGGTAGACCTCGAGGCGCAGACCGTGACTGACGATCGTGGCTTCAAAGCATCGTTTGAGTTCGATGCCTTCCGGCGCAATTCGCTGCTGAATGGGTTGGATGATATCGATATCACGTTGCAGTTCGATGACGCGATCGCAGATTTCGAAAATGCACGTCCAGCCAGGTGGTAGCATCAACGCATAGCTAATTTCAGATCGCACATCTATCGATGCGGATCCACGACTTGATGTGGTTGCGCATCGAGTATATTTTGGGAAAATCAGAACCATGGACATCAGGATTGCAGTGCTTGGCGGCGATGGCGTCGGACCAGAAGTCACTGCAGAATCGATCAAGATACTGGATGCGGTAGAGCGTAGATTCAATCACAAATTCTCGTTTGTGATGGGTGCCTGCGGCGGACGCGCCATAGATGACTTTGGCACTCCGTTGCCGGAAGAGACTATGGATATCGTCAACGGTTGCGACGCCGTGCTATTCGGCGCAGTTGGCGGTCCTAAGTGGGACGACCCGTTGGCGGAGACGCGCCCTGAGGACGGCATCCTGGCTCTACGTAAAGGCCTCGACCTGTTCGCCAATCTGAGGCCGGTCAAGGTATATCCGCAACTGATCGATGCGAGTCCGCTGCGTCCGGAGCGTCTTGAGGGCGTCGACATGGTGATCGTCCGAGAACTCACGAGCGGTCTCTACTTCGGCAGACCAAAAAAGCGCTGGGCAAACACGCGCGGGCGAGTAGCTGTAGATACTCTGACCTACCGCGAGCGCGAGATCGATCGTGTGGCCCGTGTCGGCTTTGAGATTGCCCGCGGACGTCGCAAGCGGTTGCATTCACTAGACAAGATGAATGTGCTCGAGACAGGCCGGCTATGGCGTGAGGTAGTGACTGAGATCGGCATGGAGTATCCCGATGTTGAGTTGATACACATGCTGGCGGATAACGCCGCGATGCAGCTCGTGACCAATCCTGCCGAATTCGACGTGGTCGTTACCGAGAATACCTTTGGCGACATTCTGTCGGATGAAGCAGCCGTTATCGGCGGATCGATGGGTATGTTGCCCTCAGCATCGCTCTCGTCGATTCCAACCAGCTCATCGAGCGGACGACGACCTCGACGTGCCGGCAAACGCGCCCTGTACGAGCCGATACATGGCTCGGCACCGGACATCGCCGGACAGGGCATTGCGAATCCGATCGCGTCGATACTGTCGACGGCGATGATGCTGCGCTACTCATTTGCGCTTGAAGATGAGGCATCGGCTATCGATAGTGCGGTAGCGGCAGTGCTGGCTGACGGTTTGCGGACGCCAGACTTGACGCTTGACCGACTTGAGGCGATTGGTACCTCAGATATGGGCAACGCCATCGCCGGACAGATACTCGGCTAGCTGAAATCAGGCAGCAATTCGCAAGCAGATGCGCCGTCATCATGATCTCAGACAAGATCGGTTCTGGGATTGATATCTACCCGTACCTATAGAGCATCGAGATGTCCAACAAGAACCTGAACGACTACCTGCCGAATCTGACGGACGATGTGGTGTCGACTCGCATCGTATCTGGCGCGGTCATCTATCGCGACGAGTGGAGCATCCCGCATATCCGGGCGGCCAACGCTTACGATGCCTTTTTCGCGCAGGGATACGCCACCGCGCAGGATAGGCTCTGGCAGATGGACTTTGACCGTTTGCGCTGTCTGGGACGGGCATCAGAATACTTGGGAGCGTCGGCCCTTACAGAAGACGCTTTGATGCGTAGACGGCACTTCGAAGCCGTTTCCAAAGCGGACTACGAGTTGTGCAGCGGAGACGCACGCACCGCTCTCGAGGCCTACGCGGCGGGAGTGAATGCATTTATCGGATCTGATGACCCTCTACCGTATGAATATGAGCTACTAGGCGTATCTCCAGAGGCATGGGAGCCGTGGCACTGCATCGTGGTTTACAAGGTTCGGAACAGCGCGGAGGGTGGATTTCAATCGAAACTGTGGCGCGCGCAACTGGCGGCAAAGATCGGGCCGGAGCAGGCGGCCAGGCTGTCACCGGGATACCAGCAGGGCATGTATCTCACCGTTCCGCCGGGCGTCGTCTACGATGGTCCGGCACAGAACGCGGTTGAGGAGTTGCGGGCCGCGGTAAATGCCACTGCTCCGTTGCGCGAGATTGACGGCGGCTCTAACGGATGGGCAGTATCTGGCGAACTGTCAGCATCTGGATTGCCGATGGTAGGCGGCGATTCACATCGCGGCTTGGAAGTGCCGAATGTCTACTACCAAGTACACATCTGCACTGACGAGTTCGATGTATTGGGACACTCGATACCGGGAATGCCGTTAGTGATGCACTTTGCCCATAATCGCCACGTCGCCTGGGGCATGACGCATGGCGGGGTCGATACGCAAGACCTGTTTGTAGAGCAGCTGCGACGCACGGAAGACGGGATGGAGTATCTATTCAAAGGTGCATGGTTGCCAGCTGAGGTGCGAGATGAAGAGTTGCACATCCGCGGCGGGGAAACGGAGACTATCGAGACCGTTACAACACATCATGGTCCCATCATCTCCGGCAGTGTAGACGATGGTTGGGGAATTGCATTGGCGGATCCGGGCTCGAACCATGCGACTCCTTGGGTAGATGCGGCATTGGACGCTATGAAGTGCCGAAACGCAGATGAGTTTGAGCAGGCGCTGAGCGGGTGGACCGACCGGGTGAACAACTATCCCTATGCGGATGTTCACGGCAATTTCGGCTACGCATTGAAGGGTCTGATACCGATCCGCGACGAGGTCAATGGTTGGGGGCCTGTTAAGGGCTGGACTGGTGAACATGAATGGCGCGGCTTCATTCCTGATGCTGATCTGCCGCGAGCGAGAAATCCAGAAGTTGGCTGGGCCGTGACGTGCAATCAGCGCGTTGTAGGCGATGATTACCCCTACTTCCTGTCGGGAACGTTTGGTTCCGACTATCGTGCGCGTCGCATCATATCGCATATCGAGAACGCCCGGTCGAAGGGGCATCGCTTGCGAGTTGAAGATATGTCCGATTTCCATGGCGATGTCGGCACGGTGCCAGGTGCGAAGCTGCTGACTCGGATACGGCGACTTGATGTGCCCGAGACATACTGCAAAGATGCCAGCAAGGCGTTGCAGATACTCAAGGACTGGGATGGCAACCTGAGTGCCGAATCAGTAGGTGCGGTAGTCTACAGCGCATGCAACGACCGGATAGCGCTTGGTTTGATGGCATGTTGCTACGGCATCGACTCTGCATCATTCGAGGCGAGCCCCGATCTGAATGCGGTTGATCATCTCCGACGGCAGCTCAAGCCGGCATTATTCAACGCCATCGAGCAGAGTGCAGGTGAAGAGTTCATGGCCGAAGGCGAAAGCGTAGATGAGTTTCTGTTGGATTGTGTCGCGGCAGCCGCGGCGGACCTGAAATCCAGGTATGGCACAGTCGACGCTCACACCTGGGCGGATGTGCATATCACCAAGCAGGTACATCCACTGTCGTCGGTATTCCCCGACGCGGCTCCAGTGCTGGATGCGCCAGCAATCGGCACTGCCGGAGATGGCGATGTGCCCTTCGCTACCGGCTCTAGACCATCCTGGAACTTCCGAACCGGCTCCGGCCCCGTCAATCGCTATCTGCACGATCCTTCCAGCTGGTCAGCAGGCGGTTGGATAGTGCCACTCGGTGTATCCGGCAATGCGGGTAGCGAACATCGCCATGATCAACAGCAGTCCTGGGGCAACGTAGAGACGATTCCGCAGCTCTTCGAGTGGGACGAAATCGCAGGTAGAGCATCGACGGTGCAACGCATCCTGTCGGATGTTGATTAAGTATTTCGTTGCAATTTCGGATATTCCACTAATGAGTTCGGAAATATCCGTTTTAAATTATGATATTCGTAATTCAGTAGATATCGTTGTATTTTAGCTGAATATCGACGATATCACTGCTATTTTGAAAGAAATATGTTTGAAATCAAATGATATAAGGCTATAAACTACATCTTATAACGTCGAAATTCGGATCTAAATCATGGTGGAATTCGTCGCATTCTGTCGCGTGGAGTAGTTTAATGAGAGTCATGAGGAATCAAGGGATTTCTCAGGACTAGACTATCTGCGAAAGGAGCAGACGAATTGAAACAGGCGTTGAACCAGGCTTTCCAGAGGCTGTCTCATGGCTTCGACACGAAGCTGGTGAGTGACCGTGAGATGGAGCACGCGACGTTGCTGGGTGACTCGGTTGCGCGAATGCCGCACTATCCGAACCCTCGCAAGCAATCGAAGAGCGTTGCACCGAAATCGAACGGGTTGTACCTCTAAGGAAATCGACCGCGACCTGTAACGTCTCGACGATCAGGTCGCCAAATTGCAGAGCGCCCCGCCACGGACTGGCGGGGCGTTCTTGTTACAAGAGATTGCTGTTCTAACGGGTTCGGTTGCTGCGATCAGCGATACTGGGCGGCAAGGATGATGGCTAATCGAATCACCCTCTTCTTGTGTAGTCATTGCGTCCATCTGCCATATTGATGCTCCGACGCCAATCATGTGCCACCTCGCTTTGTAGCCTCAGTGCCACATGCGCTCGTCTTCGACTGTGCGGATGCTGCCGCGGGTGCGTGTCACGGCTGGCTTTGCGCGCAGCTGCTCTTCATCTACATCGATGCCAAGCCCAGGTGCGGTGGGCAGTTCGATGTAGCCGTCGTGCGGCTCGAGGTAGTTGATGGTGACTTCGCGTGATTCTGCTTCGACGCCTACTATGTATTCGTAGATGAGGAAGTTGGGCATTCCTGCGGAGGCCTGGATGGCGGCGGCGCATCCGACGCTGGTGGAGTTCCAGCCATGAGGTGATACGCCGATGTAGAACGGTGCTGCCATCGCCGCGATCTGCGTCAGTTCCCAGATGCCGCCCGTGTTGCAGATGTCTGGATTGATGATGTCAGCGGCCCGCGTCTCGCACACCTCTCGGAATTCATTGCGAGTGTAGAGCGCCTCGCCAGTCACGACCGGTATCGTCGTGTTCTCCTTGACCTCTTTTATGGACGGAATGTTGTCAGGCGGGCAGGGCTCTTCGAACCAGTAGGGTCTGAGCGGCTCCAGCTCGCGGGCGACGCGGATCGCGTTCATGGGTGCGAGGCGACGGTGCACTTCGATGAGAAGTTCTACGCGCGGACCTACCGCTTCGCGCACGGCGGTAACGATTCTGACCGCTTCCTCAAGAGCTTCGCGCGGCGGGTACTCGGTCCAAGGGCCGGGAAATGGATCGAACTTCAAAGCGGTGAAGCCGCGCTCGGCGACGATAGTCGCTGCCATTTCGCCATACTCATCCGGCGTTTTGGCACCGCCAGACCAGCCGTTGGCATAGAGCCGCAATCGGGGACGCACCGGCCCGCCGAGCAGATCGTAAATCGGACGGCCTAGTGCTTTGCCCACAATGTCCCAGAGGGCGATCTCGATACCGCTCATGGCACAGTGCAGGTCCATGCCGCCACGTTTCGTCGCGAAGTCTTCATGGACTACGTGCAGGAAGTGTCGGATGTGGAATGGATCGCGCCCTTCGAGATATCTGGCGATCTGTTTGACGTGTGCCTCGACCTGCGTGTCGCGGTCGGCTTGGGTATATGCTTCGCCCCATCCGGTGATGCCGGCATCGGTCTCGATCTTGACAAAGAGGAAGTTCTTGCCGGCGCCGGGATCCCAGAGATAGGTTTCGACGTTAGATACTTTCATTTGAGGTGTGCCTTTACGATTGTTTGGGTGTCAACATCAATCACTAGTTGAATGCAAGGTTATGCGAAGAGCCGATGTGGCAACTGTGTTGACAACGTGATAATGCCGCGAGTGTAGATGTAAAGAGAGAAATGGGGATATGTCATTTCGGATACCGAAGACGATTCTGGCGAACATGATCTCACATGCGCTGGAATCGGATCCAGAGGAGTGCTGCGGTGTTCTGCTGGGTGCCGATGGCGAGGCTGAGGAGTGTCGCCGCTTGCGAAACGTGCACCCGCAACCGGTCCGTCGCTACGAGATGCCGCCGCTGGATTTGATGCGTGTCGAGTCGGAAGCCGAAGCGCGCGGCCGACGCATCGTCGCGATCTATCACTCCCACACCCACACGCAGGCCTATCCATCCCAAACCGATGTGCGTAACGCCGTCGAATCGTGGTGGACCGAGCCGTACTACGTTCTGATTTCGCTGGTCGAAAAGACGCGCCCGATAGTGAGGGCCTTCCGCATCTCCGACGAAGGTACCGTGACGGAAATAGTCATCGTCACCGATGGCGATGCCTATATTGAACTGCCCTCTACCACGTGACGGAGAGGGCAGTTCGAGATGAGTAGCTGTTGAATCTACTGCTGTTGTTGAGACTGCATGCTTTCGAGTTCAGTAGCGTAGTGCGACTTTTCGAGTTGCTCCTGCAATTCGAATATGGAACCCGATGGCGTGGGATGTTTGGGGAACGGCATTACTACCGGGACTGGTTCGAGGCGCGGCATGTTGGTCGCTTCACCTCTTAACATGTCGCCGGTCCACGCGTCCCAGTCGGATACTCCGCTGAGCGGCCAGGCGTCTGCGGCCTGATATCCCATAAGCAACAGGCGGCGCGGACGGTCGGAGATGTTTGGTGCTGAACCATGAAGTGCGCGGACATGGTGAATCGAGACACCGCCGGCCTTGATGCGGATCGGCACCGCCGCTTCCATGTTGAAGTCGTCCTCAGCGACTGCACCCAGGAAGTAGCCGTCCTGATGATGACTGAGCGCCGGCCCTTGGTGGGAGCCGGGGATGCACATCAGACATCCGTTTTCGAGCTCCATGTCATCGAAGG
This sequence comes from Dehalococcoidia bacterium, assembly GCA_965200065.1. Taxonomy (GTDB): domain Bacteria; phylum Chloroflexota; class Dehalococcoidia; order Lucifugimonadales; family Lucifugimonadaceae; genus Bin127. Next base: position 686,366 of record CBDATF010000001.1, read on the forward strand.
TGAGACCGATCTCCAAGATGTCGTCGTTGGTCGCGGGATAGAATCCCCAGTCGGTGTGCCACTCCACCTGAGCGCCGCCGCCTGGCGCCTTCATGTTCAGTTTGGTGTGGTGCAGCTTTATGTTTGGCCCGAGCAGTTGCTCGATGATGTCCAGCAAACCTTCTTTGCGCATCGCCGCTTCGTACACCGGGTGTCGCAAGTGTGGCTCTTTGATGCGGCGAAGCTTCGGAGTTTCAGGACTGTGCCCGGCCGAGAAGTCGAGGTCGAAAACATCAGTGTGCTCGCTGAGTTGCGCCGATTGCTGAACGAACTCGTCGGTGACGCGTCGCAGTTCTTCAACTTCTTCCATCGAGAAGACGTTTTCGACGCCGATAAAGCCGTTTTCTCGGTACTCCGCTATCTGTTCGTCGGTGATTTGAGAGGTAGTTGTGCTCATCGCTCTGTTGTCCTGATCGCAGGTTCTATATATCTGCGGAACGCTGAAGTGCGCGATTCCGCTTTGAGTTATGGCGAATTATAAGGTTAGGAACGTTGCTTTGTGGGAACGGTTTGACGCGGATCAGAGCGCTTTGATCGCTTGACGCAATGCTGATGTCAGCTTGCCCCTTCGGCCGATGACGATGCGGTCTAGTGATAGCCAATCGGCCATCAACCGCAGTTCCGACGCGAGATTATGGGCTACCGCTTCTTCGTCGCATCCCGCTTCCAGAAAGGCACCAGGGACTCTCAGTACACTCTTCTGTCGGTCGGCTTTCAGGTCGACGCGCGCCGCGAAGCGATCGCCCAGCAGGAATGGAAGGACATAGTAGCCATACTTGCGTTTCTTTACCGGTGTATATATTTCGATGCGGTATTCGAAGTCGAACAGCCACTCGATGCGATTTCGATACCACGCTACCGGGTCGAAGGGTGATACGAGGGCGCAGGTATCTATCGGTTGATCTGGCGCCTCCAATCCGGCCGGTGCGAACATCTCGGTTTTCACGCCATCCACTTTGACGCGTTCAACTTCGCCGGTGCTTACAAGATGCTCAATCGCCCTAGTCGCGTCTACCCGTTTGATGCGATAGTAGTCGGCACAATCTGCGGCCGTGCCGATACCGAGCGCTCGGATGGCAAATCGCATCATCTTTCGATGCGCTTCGATATCGGTTAAAGCGGGTTCAGCAGCGATTTCATCTGGCACGACACGGTCGATAAGGTCGTATCTTCGAGCCGATTTCACGCGGTCGGCTACTGCCAATTTGCCCTGTGATAGCAGCGTTTCCAAAACTATCTTGGCACCAGAGAAGTTCCAATAGTGGTAACGTTTTCCCTTTTCTTCGATGTCTGCAACTTCCAACGGGCCGCGTTCGGTGATTTCCCCGACGACGGAATCGAGCATTCCGGGGTTCTCGTCGATGATTTTGACCCAACCCTGCCACGGTCGCCATGCGGTCATGCGATACCGGATCATGGGAAAGTGATCGATCGGCACCAGCGAGGCTTGGTGCACCGTGTATTCAAATAGATTGCGCTCTTCGTACGCAAAGCGATGCAGCAGATCCAGCGGATAGGGACCGAGCCGTGAGAAGAAGGGCATATATTGTGCGCGGACGAGAACGTTCACTGAATCAATCTGGACGATATTGAGACGTTCAGTTACGTCTCGAAAATGCTCAATATTCACATCGCCGGGCTCTGGCCGCGGTTCTCCAAAGCCTTGAGCAGACAGGGCAATTGCGCGGGCTTCTTCCAGTCTGAAGGTCTTTAGATCATTGGCCACGGAACGTTCCAGTCTGGATCCAGGATTGGAAAGTGTCGATCTTCCAGCATCTCTTTACCGCGTCGAAGCAAAGCATCAATCTCCGATTCATCGAGCGCCGATGCGATGTGCTTTCGCAACTCAGACTGCGGCTCTTCTAACTTGCCGAGCAGAGTGTCCACATCGGTCAGCAGGTCATCAGGGTAGGGAGTGCCGTTGAATTCAAACATGACCGTGCGGCGACGGGCTAGGGGATTGAAGGTTAGGCCATGGTCTACGGCCCAGATGTAATCGTCAGCATCAATCAGACATGCGCCGCCTTTGCGGTCGGCGTTGTTTACCAGCACATCGAACATCGCTACCGGTTCGTAATCGTCGAGCCGGTCGTCACGCATATTGAAGTAGTGCTTCGAGAAGTCGGCATCGATAAAGAGCTGCACACTCCCGATGCCATGCGGTCCGTCGCGGACGACGGTTGGCGGTACCGCCGGCCATCCGAGAGCGCTGGCAACTACATATGCTGACCACTCGCGATTGTGGAGCGTGCCGTAGGGAAAATCTCGCAAAGGGCGTTCGCCAGACGCCGGTTTGTAGATGCCGTAGATCTCTTCGCTCTCTTGCTCAAGCCGTACGACGAAGACGTAGTTAGAACCGCCCGGATGCAGTCCGATCCCGGTGATTGGCCATTTGCTGAGCTTCTGTTCAATCTCCTGCCGACTCAACCCGGCGACCGAGTCGGGTTGCAGCATCACTCTACATCTTCAGGGCTGTGTCCGTTGCGCCGCTGACACATGTGCTCTTCGCCGCGATTGATGGCGATGTTGCAGTAAGGACATATCGGACGTCCGGCAGCGACGATCTCCATTCCGCGTTCGGCGATGAAGACGGCTTGTTGATGTGAGAAACCGAATTGCACGATGAACGGGTCCGGGTCTTCCTCATCCGCTTCAAGCTGTTCCAGGTTGATGCCGGCGGCTACGAAGAGAAAGACTTTCCGTCCTGAATCGTACTGCATCGCGATACGTGCGGCCTTGATATCGGCATCGCCCTCAGAAGCCGGCGGAATATCAGGCAGCGCGCGGTCTACGATCGGCTGGTCGGGGTCCATTCTTTCCAGCGCGGTGCCAAGTGAGAATGCGATGTTGTAGAGCTGTTCTTTCTCCAACCACACGACGACCGAGCCGCGTTCGCTGTCTGCGGTCAGGTTAAACGTGCGTTGTCCCGGCTCGCCGAAAGTCAGCACTTGCAGACTATCGACGATTCCAAGATGAATTGGTCGCTCCAAAACGGGTATCTCCTTAGACCTCGAAGCATGTGCCGTCGTATCGGTAGCAACTTCGTGTCGCTTTAGATTGTAACCATATGTCGTTAAAGCATGTAATCGATGGTTCGTATCTTGCGCGCCAATCAGCGTTAATGTACGATTCTTGATTGAAATTGAATCGAAAGCGTGGCGGAATAACGGCCGCCAGTCGGAGACAGGACTGAATCCGGGCTGGGCACATCAGCGCGTGGTTCGCCTGACATCGCTCCGTAGCATCTGGAAGAAAGCAACCTCAACTATCAACGCGGTTGCGACTAGAACCAGACGGTTGCGAACCGTTATCTCGCAAATCAAGAGTGGCGTAGATCATTGCCTGATCTGTGCAAGATGGGTGGTACCGCGAATCGGCCGGCCGGTTCGTCCCATCAACCGAGACGTGCGCAACGCAGTGATTTGAACCCCGCTCCAGTCGCCCGTTCCAATCCCGAGACGGGTTTTATTTTGCCCGAACGAAAGCTTAATGGCAACTGTTGACGATGACCGAAACCGCAAACCATACTCCCGACGGCACGACTGTTAACCCTAAACGCACTGTCGAAATCTACGACACGACTCTGCGCGACGGTGCTCAGCAAGAGGGTATATCACTATCCGTAGAAGACAAGCTCGCGATTACGATGTTGCTGGACGAATTCGGAGTGGGCATCATCGAGGGCGGTTACGCTGGCGCGACGCCAAAGGACGACGAGTATTTTGAGCGCGTCCAAGATATTCCTTTGAGCAGCGCAACGATAGCCGCTTTTGGAAATACGCGCCGTGCAAATACCGAATGTGCAGATGACCTCTCAATGCAGGCGTTGCTGGCTTCCGAGGCACCCATCACCACAATCGTCGGCAAGGCTTCCGAGTATCAGGTTCGCGTCGTGCTAGAGACGAGTGTAGAAGAGAACTTGGCGATGATCGCCGACTCGGTGTCATATCTCAAGGCGCACGGACGCAGGGTGTTCTACGATGCCGAGCACTTCTTTGACGGCTACAAGGAAAATCCTGACTATGCTGAGCAATGTCTGCGATCGGCCCTCGATGCGGGAGCGGAGCGATTGGTGCTGTGCGATACCAACGGCGGCACGCTTCCCCATGAAGTCGGCGAGATCGTCGAAGCGGTGATTGAGGCATTGCCGTCAGATGCGACGCTAGGCATCCATACGCACAATGACACCGACACCGCGGTCGCCTCGGCGATGGAGGCCTTCCGAGTCGGGGTGCATCAGATTCAAGGTTGCATCAACGGCTATGGTGAACGCACCGGGAATGCGAACCTTGTGAGCGTCATCGGAAATTTGAACCTGAAGATCGGCATTGATGCGGTGCCGGATGAGAAACTGCATCATCTGACACGGCTGTCTAAGCAGGTGTCGGAGATCGTGAACCGACGTCTTTTTCCGTTTCAGCCGTATGTAGGCACCAGCGCATTCACCCATAAAGGCGGTCTGCACGCCGCCGCGACGGAAAAGTCGGCCGCGGCTTACCAGCATATCGACCCGAACATTGTGGGCAACGATACCCGGGTGACGATCTCAGAGCTTGCCGGACGCGGCAATGTGATGCGGTTGATACGGGAACTTGGTTTGATCGATGAGTTGACGCGCGATGATGCGCAGCGGATAGTTGCCCACATCAAGCAGCAGGAGGCGTTGGGTTTCGCGTACGAAAATGCGACCGCTTCGCTGGAGTTACTGATTCTGCGAAATCTACCCAATTACGAGCCGCCGTTCGAACTGGTCGACTTCATGGTCATAGTTGAGAATCGTCGTCGCGCCTCATTCGGTACCGGTTGGCGCAACGACGGCGTGGAGCATCCAGTGCTTTCCGAAGCGACCATCAAGATCCGAGTTGGCGAAGATGTTTACCTCGAGGCGGCCGAGGGCAATGGTCCGGTAGACGCGCTCAGTCGCGGTCTCCGCAAGGCGATATCGGATCACTATCCGGATGTTGATAGTGTGAATCTGACGGACTACAAGGTGCGCGTAGTGAATGAAACGCTCGGTACTGGCGCGTCGGTGCGCGTCTCTATCGAGTCGGCAGCTGAGGGAAATATCTGGACAACGGTGGGTGCATCGACCAACATCATCAATGCCAGTTGGATGGCGCTTGCCGATTCGGCCGAGTGGTGGCTCAATAAAAAGATTCGAGAGCGCACGCTCAACGGCTAAGCCCGATGGCCTCGCGGACGGGCATGCCAAGGTCGGCGACGCCATAGCTTTCCGATCGGGCTGGGACGGCGGTAGCGCACGTTTTCGGCGATGAAGCGCATGGTTTTCGGATGGGACGCGAGCATTATGCCGCGCCAGTCTCGCAATCGTTTGAAGGTGTCGGCATCGTTGGCATAAGGTTGTGTCCAGCCTCTGAACTCGCCCCACTGTCCGTCCGGTTGCAAGATCATCACCTCACCGCCGGCTTCTCGAACGATGATGACGGCAGCGGCAAAATCCCACACCGCCGCAGTGCCGCCGATTGCGTACTGATATAGCCCGGTGCCGACGTTTGACATCTCGTGAGATGCGCTGCCGGTGATCCGCACATCGCCGGCGTGCCCGCGCATTCGCTTGTCAAACCTGAACACGCTGCGAGCATTGCCCGGCAACACCGACAAGCGACCGGATACGGGACGTCCCAGTTCATCGGTTGGAGTTAAGACCTGCATCGCTTCACCGTTGCGTTTAGTACCACCATTGAGCCGCGCGTGGACGATGATGCCGCCGTCAGAAGAGGTTGGCCAAGGCGTCCAGACAGCACCGACGATGGGAGAGCCGCGGTGCATAAGTGCGACCGAAACGGCGTGCATCATCGAGCCATTGACGTAATTAGCGGTGCCATCTATCGGATCCACGGCCCAGACTAGGTCTGTTGCCGGGTCTACTTCCTCAGTCTGGTCTTCCTCGCCCAGGAATTGATGTTCGGGAAATCGTTGCGAGATGATGTCGGCGATGATTATCTGCGAATTGCGGTCTACGTCCGTGACGAGATCGCGTCCAGGTCGGCCGGTCTTAGATTCGATCTCCATGGGAGACGTGATGCGTTCCAAGACGTATGCTCCCGCTTTGGCTGCGGCCTCTACGGCAGCGTCTTCGCATTGTTTGAGCTCGGATTCGTTGAGATTTGCCGGCATTTGGTAGGTCATAGCTGTATGGATCTCGTCCTGCACCAGTAAAACATCTTGAAAATACTGATGCAACGTATTTCAATAGTGCAATAGACTGAATCTTAACGAGATACGCCAACTTGAGTTGGCAAGAACCGATGCGCGGCCGTCGCAGATTGGTTGCGGCAGCGAAACCAGATGCAAGAACCGAGACCCATAACCAAACTTAGACGCGACCCAGGCGTGGTTTGGCGGATGTATATGACCATGTTGCTGTTGGGCGTGGTCTATGGGCTCTTCGCACTGGTGATGATCCGATTGGGCGTATCGATTGCGCTGGTCGGCATCATCGTCCTCGGCATCGCGATAGTGCAGTACTTCATATCAGATCGACTGGTGATGATGGGCACCGGCGCGAAAGAGGTATCTGCTGAAGATGCGCCCAACTTACATGCGATGATTCAGGAACTGGCAGATCGCGCCGGGATGCCAATGCCGAAGGTGGCGATTATCGAATCGGCGGTACCGAACGCATTCGCAACCGGACGCAATCCTGAAAACGCATTGGTTGCCGTGACGACCGGGATCCTGCAACGACTGGACTACCGGGAGTTGAGAGCGGTTATCGGACATGAACTGGCGCACATAGCCAATCGAGATATGCGGGTTCTGGCGATATCCAATTTCCTTGTGACGCTCACCAGTTTCTTGATGACGATATTCTTTTTCAATATGCTGTTTGGAAGACGCGACGCTGGCGGCGGCTCGATGCCGATACTGCTGGCATATATGATTACTTTGATTGTGTACTTTGTTGGCAAACTGCTAGTTCTATCGTTGACCCGATATCGCGAATACGGGGCCGACCATACTGGCTCTGAGATCTCTGGCGATCCGGGTGCGCTCGCGGACGCTTTGCAGAAGATATCGACGGGCACGGACCATATTCCGGATAAGGATTTGCGGCAGTTGCAGACGGCACAGGCGTTTCTCATCGTGCCGGCGCTCAAAGGTTTCGCTGCAAATGCATTCTCCACCCATCCTCCGATTGAAGAAAGGGTTGCTCGATTGCGCCAACTAGAAGCCGAGATGTGGCAGGGGACGCAGTTCTGATGGGCTGGTTCTTCGGACGTAAAAACCGTGTCGACTCCCTGTGGGAATCGATGTCTTCAGTGTCTCGCATGGTCGACGGGTTCCGGCGCGAAGGTGAAGCGTTATCTCCTCGACGTTACGCCGGCATCGTCTACCAGCACGACGACGGCAATCCATTCCTGGCTAGCTTATCGGATCATCTGGACGAGATTCTCTACTCGGGTGAGGGTGCCACTAAAACCGGTTACGAAATCCAAGATGATGAGCACGGTACGCGCTGGGCGATACTGAACGATGGCATTTTTGAAGACCTGCTCAGTTCCACTTTCACCGTCGCCAATGCGATCAGAATGAATGATGGCGAGAAGAATCTGTTGGCCGCGGTTTTCGAGTTTGACTTTGCCAATCACGCCATTAACTCTCACGCTTTGGATGGCTCCGGTTTTGTCAACGCCTATCTCATCTTCAGGTTTGATCGCAACACCTACTACCCCTTTGTGCCGACGGGAGATAAGCCGGGTGAACGCGATCGTGAGACGGAGCGGATGTTGGGAAATGCTGTTCGGAGCGCGGGATTGAAGACGGAAGGCGCATTGTCAGAATGGCTGGGCCTGTGGGGCATCCCGTTCTAGCTGAGACAGTCCGACAGGTGCGCGTCAATTGATGGGACGGATCGCAGTTCTTTCGTCCGAACCGGTCGCGATCGAAAAGCTCGGTTTTGATGCCGTAACCAGATCGATTTCTACGGCACGTATGACCGGTGCGGAAGACCGCTTGCCCGACGATGCGACGGGATTGCTGATATATGCACCTGATGGATCTGCGCTTGATCACTGCGCGACCGATCTCGTCTCATACGCTGTAGATACCGGAGTTCCCCTCCTCGCTTCTGCGTCAGGGATGCACTGTCTCAACGTCGCGTTGAGCGGTGATTTGCCACGTCCTACGCCATCGCACGTAAATCCCGATGCGGATCGACGCCTGCGAACATCGATGTTCCTAGTGCCCGGTGCCAAGACATCCTCAACCATCGGCGGTTCCGGCTGGTTGAGTATCAATTGCAACCACTCAGAAGGCATTCCGCAGTCCCGACTTGCCCCCGGTTTGATGGCGTCGGCGATTGCGGATGACCTGACGATTGAGGCGTTTGAGATGCCGGGGCATCACTGGGTCATCGGGGTTCAATGGGATGTCTTCAACGCATCTCGGATGCCGCGCGGATTTGATGGCATCTCGATGGCGTTTATGGAGCGTGCAATCGGGAAATAGTCCCGAAAATGTGCACAAATCGCCGTTTTAGAGACGGTTACGGCATCGTTTCAGACGCAGTTGGCGCGTCTCAGACGGTACAATAGAAAGTCAGTTTATCTTGCATTTACGCGCACTATTGCAGGCTTGATTTTCAGTCTGTTTCATGCGTCTCATAAGCTACTCTCAGTGAGGTGAATTCGGCATGGTAATCGGTTCTGACGCTGGCGACATCCGAACTATCGGCATCGAAGAGGAGATGCGCTCCTCGTATCTCGATTACGCCATGAGCGTTATCGTTTCTCGTGCGCTTCCAGATGTCAGAGACGGACTGAAACCGGTGCAGCGCCGGATCCTCTACGCAATGCACGATCAGGGCATGCGCCCCGGCTCGTCGTACAAGAAGTGTGCGCGACTGGTCGGCGATGTGCTGGGCAAGTACCATCCCCACGGCGATTCTGCCGTTTACGATGCGCTGGTCAGGATGGCGCAGCCGTTTTCCATGCGCGAACCCCTAGTCGACGGTCAGGGCAACTTCGGCAGTGTCGACGGCGATCCTCCCGCCGCGATGCGTTACACCGAGTCGAAACTGGCACCAATCACCGAATACATGCTGGGCGATATCGATCGTGAAACGGTCGATTGGCAGGAGAACTTCGATCAGTCGCTCCAAGAGCCGTCAGTTCTCCCGGCGCGCCTGCCCAATCTGCTGGTCAACGGCGCATCAGGAATCGCGGTCGGCATGGCGACCAACATCCCGCCCCACAATGTGGGTGAAGTGTGCGACGCCATCGTAACGCTGGTGAAGAACCCGAACACCACTGTTGACGAGTTGATGCAGCATATCAAGGGACCGGACTTCCCGACTGGCGCGCATATATGGGGTGCCGAGGGCATCAGAAGCGCGTATGCCACCGGGCGTGGCCGGATTGTGGTGCAGGCTACGGGCGAGATTGAGGATGTGCCGCGCCAAGACCGTAAGCGCATCGTCTTTACAGAGATACCCTTCCAGGTCAATAAATCGACGCTTATCCAACGCATCGCCGATATGATCAAGACGCGCCGCGTTGAGGGCGTTTCCGAGGTTCGGGACGAGTCGGATAAACGCGGTATGCGCATCGTATTGGAGTTGCGGCGAACGGCTTCACCGGCCATCGTGATGAACAATCTCTTCAAGCACACGGCGTTGCGCTCATCATTCTCAGTCAACATGATCGGACTGGTGCGCGGCGCGCCCCGCGTGCTGAATCTCCGACAGGTGCTACAGCACTACGTAGAGTTCCGCGAAGAGGTTGTTCGCCGCAGGGCCGAGTTCGATCTGAAGAAGGCCAAGGCGCGGCTGGAAGTCTTAGAAGGGCTACGCATCGCGATCGACAATCTCGACCGAGTTATCGAGATAATTCGCGGTTCGGCCGATGTTGAAGCGGCGCGTGTCGGACTGATTTCCGAGTTCAACTTCACGCTGGTTCAAGCGCAAGCCATCTTGGACATGCAGTTGCGACGGCTTGCCGCGTTGGAACGGGAAAAGCTCGAAAACGAGTACAAGGAACTGCTCGAAACGGTGCAACGACTTGAGGCACTGCTGGCAGACCCAGCAAAGATTCTCGCTGAGGTGCGAAAAGAGACGCTGCAGTTGAAGAGCAAGTATGGCGGCGAACGTCGTACCGTAATCCACAACGAGGAACTGGGCGAGTTCCGGCGTGAGGATATTGAGCCGCATGAAGACGTTGTCATCACGTTGACACAGGACGGCTACATAAAGCGCGTCAAGCTCGAAACGTACCGCAAACAGCGGCGCGGCGGCAAGGGCGTCAGCAGTCAGCGAATGACGAACCGAGACGACATCACCGCGTTCCTGCAAGTCGCTGATACGCACGACACGTTGCTATTCTTCACTGATTACGGACGCGTCTACTCCTCACGTGTCTTCGAGTTGCCGGCAGATCAGTCGCGGCAATCGAGAGGCACACTGGTGCATAACCTTGGCTTCAACATCGGACCCGGTGAAACGGTGCGACAGATGATTGTCGTCAGAGACATGAAAGCGCCCGATACATTCCTAGCCCTTGGCACGAGGCAGGGGGCCGTCAAAAGAATGCCCTTGGAGGCCTTCGCCAACATCAATCGGGCCGGGCTCAACTGTTACAAGCTGAAGCCGAAAGAGGAACTCATCTCGGTAGCGATGGTGCGCGATGAAGACGATCTCATCCTCGTCACCAAGCGCGGCTTGTCGATTCGGTTCAAGAGCAATGAACTGCCCCCGCGTTCGCGGCAGGCAGGAGGTATTCGCGGCATTCGACTGAACGACGGCGATGAAGTGGTCCGCATGGATGTAGTGGACAACGACGGCTACCTCCTGATCATCGGCACCAAGGGGCGAGGCAAGCTGTCCCCATTCCGGCACTATCGGGTGCAAGGTCGCGGAGGAATCGGCATCAAGACGCTGAACATCACGCGCAACACGGGCGATGTAGCGGATGCGACGACCATTAACGAAGCGTTGCGAAAAGATGACACTGGCAAGTTGTTGATACTGACTTCGCGCGGTCAGATTGTGCGTACACCATTAGTGGAAATTAGAGAAACCGGACGTTCCGCTCAGGGTGTGAAGATAGTCGCGCTTGACGATAAAGATGCTGCGGCCGCCATCGCAATCGCGGAGAAGACTGAGTAGCCTCAGCCTGCTACGCTGCGTTAACGCTGAGTTGCCAATCGCACCTGTAGAGCGCTGTTCGCATCAACGCATCGGATGAAGCGGTAATTTAGCTGACTTACCTACCCGGTGATCTGAACTTACTGCATGATTGCCCAAACAGGTCGCTGGATCTACAGATATCGATACGCGGTAGTCGTCCTATGGGCGGTGCTGTTGCTTGTGATGCTTCCCGTTGCGCCACGAGCGCAAGAGCGATTTTTGCCCGGCGGATTCACCAACGAGGACTATCCATCTGCAAAGGCGCGCGAGTTGCTCAAGGAGCGGTTTGACATCAACGCCGTAACCCTCGTCTTCATTCTCGGACATCCGGAATGGGAGCCGTTCTCGACGGAGTTCATTGACGCGGCAGAAGCGTTGGTAGATCAGATCGAGGTGCATCCTGACGTCCTCGGGGTGAATTCATATCTGGATCAGCCCGGCTTTGTGTCAGATGATGGCGAGCTGGCTTTAGTCATTGCAGACCTCGATCTGGACATCGAGGAGTCGCTGGTTGTCCTCGACGAGATAGTGGGCAATCTGGATGAGGGTGATCTGGAGGTGGTTGTAACTGGCGCGCCGCCGCTGTACCGCGACGTCGTGATCGCGAGCGGTGAAGACCTTAGACGGGGTGAGTTGGTCGCTTTTCCGCTGGCCGCGATTGCTCTGCTGATAGTGTTCGGAACGATACTGGCAGCCGTCATGCCCACCGCAGTTGGGGGAGTAGCGGTCGCGGTCGGTCTGGGCGTTGTCTACTACGTGGCCGGGTGGTACGACATATCGGTGCTGGCATTCAACATCATTACGTTACTCGGCATCGGCATGAGCATCGACTACTCGCTTTTCTACGTCAATCGTTTCAAGGAGGAACTGGCGAATGGATTATCGGTTCCCGATGCCATCGCCGAGACCCACGCACACGCTGGCCTGGCGATATTGTTCTCCGGAATTACCAGCGTCATCGGTGTCGCATCGCTGCTTCTGTTCGATCTGACAGTTCTGTCGTCAATCGGCGTCGGCGCCGTCGTTGTTATCTCTATCGCGTTGCTGTCGGCACAGACCTTGATGCCGGCGATATTGGGCATCGTGGGGGAGCGCATCAATCGATTTCAGCTGTTGCCGTGGAACTTTAGCGGGATGATGTGGAGCAAGTTGGCAGATAGCGTGATGCAACGACCATTTCTATTTCTGGTCCCGTCGGTTGCGTTGCTGATTGCGTTGGCAATTCCATTCAAAGACATCCGTCCCGGCACGTCTGACGCTACCATCCTGCCGACGAGTTACGCGTCCCGTCAAGGATATGACCTATTGCAAGATCGCTTCGGCTGGGAGGTTTCAACCGTGCTCACCGTGGCGTATACGTTCGATGGCGATCCATTTTCGGAAGACAACTTGACATCGCTATACGCGTTCGGCAAGGCGTTGGAGGGCTTGCCGGAAGTCACGAGCGTTACTAGCATCGTGAACTTGCGGCCGACGTTGGGACTCGAGGACTATACAGATCTGTATCGCCATCCGGGGGCTATTTACGACGTTACGGCTGTCCGTCTGCTGAACGATAGCGTGCGGGATGGCGTTGCTCTGTTCTACGTCGAGAGTGATGGACACCCATTCTCGCCGGAAGCGCGCGCGCTAGTTGCCACCATCAAAGCATTTCGACTACCGGACGCGCATGCGATACACATTGATGGGAGCGCGTCCAGCGCCAGCGACTTGATCGGGTCCTTGTACGGTCGATTTCCCATCGTCATCATCGCCGTTATCCTGATGACGTTTGTGTCGCTGATGATCCTTTTCAGATCGATATTGATACCACTTAAGGCAGTAATTCTGAACATCTTGAGTATCGTAGCCAGTTTTGGCGCCTTGGTTTGGGTGTTTCAGCAGGGGAACATGAGTGGATTGCTCGGTTTTGAGTCACAAGGCATCATCGAGGCGACGTTGCCGATAGTGCTGTTTGCCACATTGTTCGGATTGAGCATGGATTACGAGATCTTCCTGCTGTCGCGAATCAGAGAGGCTTATCGAGAGACGAGAAGCAACCGCGAGAGTGTGAAACTGGGACTGCAGCACAGCGGAACTATCATCACGGGTGCCGGCTCCATCTTGATCGTGGTCGGCGGCAGTTTCGTTCTCGCCGACGTGGTAACAGTAAAGTCGATAGGATTTGGGTTAGCGCTGGCAATCTTCATCGACGTTACGATTGTGCGTGTCTTGATTGCGCCAGCATTGATGCGATTGTTCGGCAAATGGAACTGGTGGATGCCGTCTGCTTTAGACCGTGTCCTGCCAAGGATCAGGATCGATTGAGCTCAACAGTTCGCAACATCGTCTTATGGGTTGTGCTTCTAGGCACGGTCTTTACGCTTGGATGCGCCGTCAGCGTTGAAGCGCGCGATATCCCCACGCCGAGCCCGGCAGAGCCGACGCCCGCGCCGCAAGTGCTCGATCTGCCTGCCGACGATGCATCGCACGATTCGCCCATCGAGTGGTGGTACTACAACGGACATCTGGAGTCGGACGACGGTGCGGAGTATTCTTTTCACTTCGTCATATTCCAGTTGCAGGAGGAAGATGGCGACCGGGAGTTCGAGTTTGGGCAGGCAGGGATAACCGACGTCAGAAACCTGACACATATCGATATGAATTCGGAGCGAGTAGGGCAGGCGACTACGGTCAAAACGTTGTCTGACGGAGATATCGTCAATCTGGATCTGGACGACTTCACCCTGCAGATTGATGGCGATGGTGCTCATTTGCTCGATGCTTCGGACGAGGACTCCGAGAATGGGCTGACGATGTTCATGGAACCGCCTACCACCGTGATGTTGCACGAGGGCATCGGTTGGATGAGTTGGCCGTTTGGTTGGACCTACTACTATTCCTATCCTCGAATGTCTGCTGAAGGCGTGCTGAAGTTGGATGGTGAGGAGATAGATGTCAGTGGTGAGGTGTGGTTCGATCACCAGTGGGGCGACTTCTTCGTGGTTGGCCATCCTGCCGGATGGCAATGGTTCGCGCTTCATCTGGATGATGGTCGTTCGCTGATGGCTTCCGAAGTTCGAGGCGCTGAGGGGCAGATATTGAGTGTGGATGCAACCTTGATCGACACGACTGGGGAGCAGTTGATACTGGAATCTGATGTAGACGGCATAAAGCTGGAGGAGCTGAATCACTGGTTGAGCCCTCACACGGGAGGCGAATATCCATCAGAATGGCGGCTGAGCATCGATAGCTTAGGCTTGGACCTGCTGTTGTCCGCAACGATACTTGATCAGGAAGTGCCGGCAATCTCCACCGCAAACCAGGCTGCCGCCTACTGGGAGGGACGGATTGACGTTGTAGATAGCTTGTCAGGCGAGCATGTCGGGCGTGGTTTCGCCGAACTCTCTGGATACGTTGTCCCTGCTCCGCTTGAATGGCAAGAGTGAAACTCCGATTATTGCAGGTCAGTGAGGGAACTCGGAGCGGATCGTCTCGATACAGTTATTAAGATTTTGCGAATCGCTGTAAACTCGCATTGAACCGATTGCCAATCACAATGTCTATGCGAGCCGTTACACCCGACCGATTCCGCCGTGCATGGTCCAACTTCGCGACCGGTGTAACGGTTATCACGACGCTTGAGGCGGACGGTGTTTCAGTGCACGGCATGACCGCGAACGGTGTTGCCAGCGTCTCGCTGGAACCGCCCTTAGCGATGGTGATTGTCGCGCATGAGCGCAACACTTACCCGCTGATAGTGGCGAATCAGCGATTCGGCATCAGCGTATTATCCCTGGAGCAGCAATCAATAGCGAGATACTTCACGGTTCCGAATGAAGTGCGACGTCAGCTGTCGCCGCCGGAGACTGAGCCGCTGGGTGCATCGAAGGTGATTAGGGACAGCTTGTCAGCGATGGATTGCCGGGTCGTCGAATCGTTCGTATCGGGGGACCACACGGTTTTCATAGCCGAAGTTGAGCGGTTGAAGATTGCAGAGGGCGAGCCTCTCTTGTACTTCCGGAGCAACTTCGCCTCGCTCGCTTCGACGTGACTCTGCATTGTTGAGGCGTCAGTGTGAGACGGGAGATAATGTAGAATCGTAGAGTTGACTTACGACGACAGGTTTCGCGCGGCTTAAAGGATATGTCTGAGAATTACGCCATAGTTGCTACCGGCGGCAAGCAGTACCGTGTCCGGCCCGGTGATCTGCTGGATGTTGAGAAGTTGCCCTACCCAAGTGGCTACACCGTCACGCTTGATGATGTGTTGCTCACCTGCGTAGATGGCGAGGTTGTTGTGGGCACTCCGAATGTTGAGGGTGCGCAGGTGGTCGCCAAAGTTCTATCCCACGGACGCGACCGCAAGAAGCTGGTATTCAAGTACAAGAACAAGACGCGATACCGCATCAAGCGGGGACATCGCCAGCCGATCTCGTCGATAGAGATAACCGACATCGAAGTCTAAGACGCATCCGGTGCGTAAAGAGGTATCACCATGGCACACAAGAAGGGTTCAGGAACATCTAGAAACGGGCGCGACAGCGCAGGACGTCGTTTGGGTGTGAAGGCCTTTGGCGGCGAAATCGTCTCGGCCGGTTCGATACTAGTGCGTCAGCGGGGCACCCGCTTCTACGCCGGAGAGAATGTCGGCATGGGGCGAGACCACACCCTATACGCCAAAGTTGACGGCACGGTCCACTTCGATTTCGCGGCCCGCGACAAGCGCCGCATAAATGTGCATGAATTGGCGCTCTGATCTGTCTCTACTGCTCAAAAGGTTCGAATCGTTATGAAAACCGAGATTCATCCGACATACTACCCCGAAGCGAGAGTCATCTGCGCTTGCGGCGTTGAAGGTTTGATCACCGGCTCTACCAAAAAAGAGATTCGAGTCGAGATCTGCAGCAACTGCCATCCGTTCTGGACCGGTGAGCAGCGCATCGTCGACACTGAGGGACGTGTTGAGCGTCTGATGCGCCGCTACGGCATGTCGATGCCCCAATAGGCATTTGCGCCCAGTGCAAGTTGGTTGGCCGAATGCCACCGTTTCAATTCGATCAATCGGCCGACGAATCAGTAATTCGCGCTACCGTAGTTCGTAGTTGCGCCGCAATCGGCTTGCTTAGCTGACTCTCCGCGGATGTCTGAATCCACGAACAATATTCAGCAGTCAGCGTCTGCTCCCTCTCTATATGGTGGCCAAGCCATCATTGAAGGCGTCATGATCCGGGGGCGTAGTGTCTGCGCCGTCGCCGTGCGCCGTGCTGACGGATCGATACACCAAGAGACGATACCGTTGCTTGGCTGGGCGAATGGCAGGTTGCGTCGCATCCCATTTGTGCGCGGCATACTCGTGCTGGCAGAGACACTCATCATCGGGATGCGTGCCTATTCAATCGGCACGAATATGCAGATCAAGGATGCCGACGAAGATGAGGACGCTGAGATTGGCGGTGTCTTCATGGGCTTCATGATGGCCGTCGCCTTCATCATCGGCATCGGGCTCTTCTTCCTCTTGCCGCTGTTCCTATCCCGACCGGTTGAAGTGCAATCGCACTTTATGGCGAATGTGGTAGAGGGATTGGTCAGGCTGGTAATCTTCTTGCTCTACATCTGGGCGATTGGATTTATGAAAGATATCCGACGAATGTACGGTTATCACGGCGCTGAACACATGACGATTCACGCTCATGAACATGGTCTGCCGTTAGAGCCGGACGTAATCCGACGCTTCTCTCCGGCTCATCCGCGATGCGGCACCTCGTTCTTATTGACCGTCATCGTAGTATCGATACTTCTCTTTATGCTCTTCCCGCGCGAGCCGCTATGGATGCTAATCGGCTCACGCATCGTCTTAATCCCGGTCATCGCTGCACTCAGTTACGAATTCATCAGGTTCACCGGCCTGCACAGCGGTAACCTATTTGCCGACATGATTGGAAAGCCCAACCTCTGGCTCCAGAAACTCACTACTGCCCAGCCCGATGATGAGATGATCGAAGTAGCCGTCTCCGCCATGCAGAAGGCAATTGAGGTTGATGAGGGGAAGACGGGGTAGGGGTATAGCAGATGCGGATGTCGACTGAGTTGCGTCTTTAGAAGCGATTTAACCAGAACTTCGGTATCCCTCTTCAATTAATGAGAATACCCGCGTTGGTGAGTTTCTCTATGGTTTCTTTGGTGTTGTTGTGAACTGCTGGTTGCTGGCACATCAAACGTCGCCAAGTTGCCAGCATGTCTTCCATTTCGAGGTTCCAATCGATACCAAGCATCTTCGTCACTACTTCATCGATCTTGGCGCGATTTGGGTCTAAGGCGCTGAGGCTGATGCGATCTAGAGGTAAGCGCAAAAGTTCATCGAAGTTGTCGGACGCTATCGAACGGGCTAATTTGCCAGCATCAGAATCTTCAGCGAAGTTGGGAATGGGGTGTCCGGGTATCGCGCGGATCTGAATAAGTGAGCGTCCTGGATCAGTGGACTGGGCATACCCGATTCTTATCAACATGCCATACGTACTGTTGAGAAACAACGCGATTGCACTCGAGACATCTTTTTTCGCATGGATTGTTGTCCAAGACACCCCACCAATACACGGCACGTCGGTGTACGCTACCGCTATCGCTTGTGCGCTTTGTCGCAGGTTCCTGGAAATGAAGAAATGCCCGGCATGAGAACGCATCTCTTTCGCTGCTTCCACGTCCCCACGGGGGACTCAAAATGCGTAGGCTCACATAATATTTGGTTTTGCGAAATCCAGTTTGCTGCCCAAAGTGAGGGATTGAGCCGATTGTTGGTTGTTTCGGCTGCTTCCATCCAGAATGCTCCTCTAGGCGAATTACTATCACGCGGACAACCAATTCGGTCATGTGTCGGACCGATAGAAGCTATAGTGCCGAGTGTTGTCATTGGCAAACTGAAATCCTGGGTTTCAGCGGTTGCAGGATCCCATGCGACACCGATGTTGGCGAAGTTGGTTAGGTTTGCATAATCACCACTGATCCCAAGACAGTACCATGGCCATCCGTCGCCGAGATTTTCCATTCGGTAATAGGTACTAACTTGTTCCCCGACCACGATCTCACCGAAAGATTTACCTTTGGATATCTCTTTGATGATCGCGTCGGCAAACATTTTGGCTTCGACTTTCGTGTGAAAATCGGTTTCTAGATTTACACAGACCACAGTCTTGTCGCCCTTGTTAACGGCACCATTTGGCCCGGATCGCTTTGTGCCGACCAGAAGCATCTCCTGTTTATCGGTGTCGTCGGACATCGACTCACCGCTTCCCGCCGCGGTGCTGATGGCGACGACGTCTCCGTAGTCGTTCTCGATATTGCGTCGAAATCCCGTGTACGATTCTGCGTGGGCCGCGGTAAGGGGTAGCACTTTGCCGTGCGGCGCGCCTTTTGCCAGCATCACGTGTTCGATGACGTGCATGAAAGTTGCCAGCCCGGCATTTCCGTTGGCTACACCGTTGACGCGTCGGTCGGCTTGACGCTTGTATCGCTGCATCTCTTTGCTTGAGATGGGGTTGCTGGCACCACCTCGAGAGCGGAAGTAAGGATCGTTATTGCAACAAATGCCTACGTTGCCAGGCTCAAGCACCAACATGCTGCTTTTCTCGCCATAACTCCCAATCAACCTCGATTGCATGTCTGATACGCCGTCTGGTCCTAGGAAGTCTAGTGCTCCACCGCTGGTTGTGATGGCGAAGATTGCGCTGTCGTCGAAGCCGGTCTGGGGTTCCAGCGAGGTCAGGTTAGCGTTTGCCACGGAGATGGATTGCTGACTGATGTCCGTGAGTTGGATACGGTTTTTCATCCGATCGGCGTGGATGCTGCTCTTGTCATCCGTTTCGGCGTAATGACGAAAACGAATGTTATCCTCAGTGGCACGTGCCAACGTGCCGGTGCCAGCGCAGATCTCCGCATACCTTGCTTGGGCCGGTGCGTTGAGACGGGCAGTGGTCATGTTTGCCAGGAACTCGGCGCGATGTGGACGAGTGTAGTTCACCGCCCGCTCATCACGATCTGGCGTCAGTTCCTGCCATACGGCGGCGGATACGTTCGTCGTCGCGCTCAGACCAACTTCGAGGTAATCCTCAATCGTCTTGTGTACCGCCCTGAGAGTTCGGCCGAGAAAGGGTGATAGTTCACCATCTTCAAGCATGTCCGCAGCGATGGTGGATAGAGGACGGTAATCGATGGCCTCGATTGCGCGCCACTGCGCTGCGATTCGACTTGGTATCCCGTCGCCTGATACCGCATTCCACAAATGGGGGTCATCGATCGGCAACACATCAGACAATTTTCCCACTGTTGGAGATTCCGATGCAGTTCAACCATGCTTACCAGAGTGCCGACGATGTTGCCCGTTGCACTCACGGCCGGCGATTCACTGTTGGGATTGCCGTACTTGAAGCCCAAGCCGTTTTCCCATAGGCGATCATTCTGCTCTTTCAGTAGATTGGCCAATTCGTTACGCGCCGTCCGAAGTTCGGCGATGACTTTGGCCAGCATATCGTTCGCATAGACTTCAGGTATCGCGGCCAACCAGCAGTATTGGATTACATCGCGCAGAGATACTGAAACTGGTTTGGAGGGAGTGAGGACGATTTCAGGGTCGTCAGGTGCTCGGCCCGTGACGATCTGCATGAGAAAGTGTGGTGTATCACTCTCAAGTTCAACGTCGCGATCTGCGTATCTCAGGGATGAGGCTCCCAATCGGTTGGGAATCCCTAATGCGATGACGTTCTTGATGTCTCGGGTATGGTCGTGGAATTCGTAGCCGAGACGTTGGATGGCGTCGTTGACGGCTGGTTGGCCGTATTCGGTTTCGATGATGGCACGTAAACCGTAAGGCATCCTGACCACGATGTCTGGCGCGGTGGAGTCAAGCCTCCCTTGCCCGTGCACCTCAACATCAACGGTGTAATCGGGCGGGGCCTGTTTCTCCATGACCCGGGCGATGAATGCGTTGATCGCCCTTTCATTGATTCTTGGGTCAGTAGTCATGTTGGTGACGGATTAACAGAGACTGCGTACTTCTTTCACAGGGAGTAGGGAGCTAACGATTGTGTTAGCAATCTGAAAGTGTCTGTCTATCGCCTCCGCTTTGCGAGTTCGGCCCAGACTTCGTCGATTGATACTCCGACCGATTCGAGCAGGGTGACGCAGTTGTAGAAGAGGTCGGCCATTTCTGGTGCCACTTCATCGTTGGCGCCGGTTGCGGCGGCAAGGCCGGTTTCGCCAGCCTCTTCGATGACCTTCTGGGCGATGCGCGAAGGTCCGGCGGCCAGCAACTTCGCGGTGTATGAGCGTTCGGGCATATCGGTTGCACGTTGATGGATGACCGCTTCGAGGATGTGAAGAATCCCAGGTCCGATGCGATAGTTGTATTCGGCATCGTCATCCAGCAATTTGTGGAAGCATGAGAGTTCGCCGGTGTGGCACGCGGCCCCGACGGGCTCCACGAATACGAGCAGGGCATCGCCGTCGCAGTCAATCTTCAGGTCGACAAGGTTCAGGTAGTCGCCAGATGTAGCTCCCTTTTCCCACAGCTCTTTGCGACTCCGACTGTAGAACCAGACGTGAGGACCCAGGATGGTGCGCTTTAACGCCTCACGATTCATGTGTGCAACCATAAGAACGTCTTTAGTGTGGACGTTCTGCACAACGGCGGTGAGCAACCCTCTGTCGTCGAATAGAACCATGCCAAATATCGCTATACAGGAGTTAGATCAATCTACGGGGCGCACTGGCAAACCCGCTTCGGACATGTGGGCTTTCACCTCTGCGATGCGCAACGTGCCGTAGTGGAATAGAGATGCGGCTAGGACGGCGTCGGCTCCGCCTTCGATGATGGCTTGCGAGAAGTGCTTTGGCTTGCCGGCGCCGCCGCTCGCTATTAGCGGTATCGATACCTTGCTGGAGATGGCATCCAAAAGTTCGATATCGTATCCCGTCAGCTGTCCATCAGCATCCATGCTGGTTACGAGCAGTTCTCCCGCTCCCAGTTCCGCACCTTGTTTTGCCCACTCAATGGCGTCGATGTCTAGCGGACGTCGTCCGCCATGGGTGTATACCTGCCAGCTCGGTGCGCCGTTAGACGATGTTGTGTCTCTGCGTCTTCGCGCATCGATGGCGAGGACGACACATTGCGATCCAAACTCGGCTGCACACTCTTCGATGAGTTGTGGATTGGCGACTGCTGCGGAGTTGACGCTGACCTTTTCAGCGCCGGCTTCAAGCATGCTGCGCATGTCGTCGCGTGATCTGATACCGCCGCCGACGGTCAGCGGAATGAAGACCTCGGCCGAGACGCGCATGACGACATCTACCATCGTTTCGCGGGCATCTGAAGAAGCGGTGATGTCGAGGAAGACGAGCTCGTCCGCGCCCTCTGAATCGTATAAATTAGCCAGTTCTGCAGGATCGCCAGCGTCTCTGATATTGACGAAACTGACTCCTTTGACGACCCGCCCCTGGTCAACATCAAGGCATGGAATGACGCGATTTGTCAACATGTTATCGAGAGGATGTTTTGACTACTGCGGAACGGGACGTCGCTTGCGATAGACATGGATGTAACGTTGCACTCCGAGCGTTCGCCGCGTAATCGGCGTCATATCCTTATCGGCCGCCCAACGTTCAATGCGTGCTGGATCGACGCGTTTAGATTTTGCCGGACCATTGTCTCCACGCGCATCAGTAGCGAACCAGTCGGCGATGAGCAACCAGCCGCCGGGCGACAGCAGGGAGGCGATGCCGCGGAACAGTCCGGCCGGCCGGGTCGTATTATGCAGTGCATCGACTACTACTACGCCGTCGGTGTCCACTTCAGTCTCGCTCAGATTCTCCGGGTCCACCAGCAGTGTTGTTACGTTGGTTAGGTGAACGCGATTAACCTCTAGTTTCAGCTCGTCAAGAACTGCCTGATCGCCGTCCATTGCGATAACGTTGCCGTCGTAAACGTACTTGGCGATTGGGATGGTGAGACCGTCGACGCTGCCGCCGAGTACTGCGACGTGCTGAGATCGATGAATCGGTAGCAGTGATATCACTGCATGGGGATCGATTTCGTCTTTGAAGGTGTGCCAGCTCGCAGTCGGTCTAGTCGTCAATTCAGTTATCCCGCGTTAAATCGCCGATGCCACTTTCGGCGAATAGTCTACTTTTCAATCGCTACAGGAATCCAAGTCTTGCACTGTCCGAATCGCTTCGGCTAAGTCAAGTGAACCGGTATATATCGCCATGCCGGTAATAGCCCCTGCGGCACCGACTTCACGTAAACGCACGATATCGTCAAGGGTGGCTATTCCGCCGGCAATCATAATTGGATATTCTATCCCGCGTATAAGTCTAGCCACCGCGTCAAAATTGGGGTGGGACAACGTACCGTCACGTGCAGTATCGGTGTAGATGAAGTTGCGGACGTTTCGCAAATTGGCCAGCTCTTGAAGCAGCTCTGATGCTTTCAGTTCCGTCTTTCCGAGCCAACCGCGAGTTCGAACCATGCCATCTTCAGCATCGACTGAGACGCAGATGCGGTCGCTGCCAGAGCGTTCAACACTCTCCTGCACAGCATCCGGGTTCTCAACTGCCGCGGTGCCAAAAATCACCCGATCGACACCCATATCCAATACTGCTTGAGCGTCTAATGCGGTACGAATTCCACCACCAAGCTGCACCGGTACAGAAGCGGCTTCAACGATCTGTTGCACCGCATTGGCGTTAGCACGTGCGCCATCTTTCGCAGCGTCGAGGTCGATGACGTGCAGACGCTCCGCGCCCGCATCTACCCAGCGGAGAGCAGCATCGACTGGGTTCTCGTCGAATACCGTTTCGCGGTTGTAGTCGCCCTTGAAGAGACGGGCGCATCGGCCGCCGCGAATATCGATTGCGGGAATCACCTCCATATCAGTGCCTCAGTTCCAGCAATCATGAGATAGATTGCGCGAATTCAAGGAAGCGCGCATAGATTTCTAGTCCGGCACGTCCACTCTTCTCCGGGTGGAACTGCGTGCCGAGAACGTTGCCTCTGACCACGGCAGCGCATACCTCGATGCCGTGTGGTGATGTGGCGGCTATATCTGCCGTATCGACCGCGGCGCAGTAGTAGGAGTGCACGAAGTAGAAGTAGGTGTCTTGAGATATGCCGTCAAACACGGGGTGTCTGGGGATCGCATCGTCCCGGAAGTTGACGGTGTTCCAGCCCATGTGCGGGACCTTGAGGCGTTTGCCTTGTGCATCACGTAACGGGTCCGGAAACCGCACCACATCGCCGCGCAAGATGCCTAAGCCGGGAAGGTCTCCCTCTTCGGAGCGTTCAAACAGGATCTGCATTCCCAGACAAACCGAGAGAAGTGGGCGCCCTGATGCGGCGAATTGGCGGATAGTGTCGGGCAGGCTTCGATTGTTGAGTTGCTTCATAACCGCGTCATTTGCGCCGACGCCGGGCAGAATTGCGGCGTGTGCCGATGAAATCACATCGCTGGACGTAGTGACGACTGGGTCGCCGCCCACGCCTCGAACCGCTTTTTCAACGCTGTGGATGTTCGCAGCGCCAGTGTTGATGATGGCTAGACGGAATCGGCTCACCGCTCACGCCTCGTTCCCGTGACGATTTCAGGTGGCAAGTCACGATCGACGTATCGCGCCATCATAAATATGCAGTCAGATAGTCGGTTGAGCCAGACGATAAGCGAGTCGTTCTGTATCATGCCGTTTTCGTACAACTCTACTGCAGTGCGCTCGAAATTGCGGACCTTGCATCTGGCGAGGTCGAGCGCGGCTGATGCTGGCGATGCGCCGGGGATGATGAATGCCGGAGGCAGTTCAACCGTGCTTTCTAGCTTGTCCAGCAATGAATTCAAGCTGTTGATTTGTTCCTGTCCGATGGTCTGGAAATGCTGATGTAGCTTGTCGAGATGCTCAATGTCGGTAGTTATCTCAGCATTGGCAATGAACATCGATCGCTGGATTTCGAGCAGTTCATCACCGATATAGTCGGAGTCGCATAGTGCTCGTGCTAATCCCAATGCGCTGACGGCTTCGTCGCCGATGCCGTTCGCCTCGACTCGCAGGTTCGACTTTGAGACGCGTCCGCCATAGAGCAGAGAGGTTTCTCCACCATCCCCGAATTTTGTACTGATTGAATTCCTGACCAATTGCGTAGTGTATTAAGATGTTGATTGACGGCTTCCTTGATTCTATGCTGTGTGCCAGCTAGTTCCATAGATTGACTGCATCGCTAGAGGATGATCTCGGAGACACGATGACGACGGCTCAACATACTGCACACGTCCCGATTAACACGGTTCGCGTAACTGAAAAAGCGGCAATGAAGGCGATGGAGTTCGCACGCAAGTCCGGGCGAGAGCATTGCGCCATCAAGATTGCGGTTCAAGGCGGCGGATGTTCGGGCTTGCAGTACGTGCTGGAACTCGTGGATGAACCGGATGCGTCGGACAAGGTGATCAGCGATAACGGTATCGAGGTCTACATCCCGAAGCGCGCTTTTGTGTTCCTGGCAGGAACGGTGCTGGACTTTTCAGATGGGTTGAACGGGCGCGGCTTTGAGTTCCACAACCCGAACGCGAAGCGCACTTGCGGTTGCGGCGACTCATTCGCAGTCTAGATTTAGTCGCAATGGCAGATATCGCGCCGCCCACATTTCAATCGGCGCTAGCGCGCGCGTACGCCCACTTTATCGAACATGGGCTGGCTATATTCGTTCCGACATCAGGTGCGCTTTTCTGGCATCGCGGGGCTGATGCACTGGACCTTCTGCATCGACTTACGACCAATTCACTTTTGGACCTTGATGATAAGGAAGCGCGCAGGACTATCGTGACCAGCGAGAAGGGGCGTGTAATCGACTCCTTGTGGGTGATTAAGTTGATGTCTGACGAGGCGTTACTGGTCTCTGATTCGCCCGAACCTTCAGATGCGGAAGAGTGGATCGACAAGTACACCATCATCGAGGATGCGGAGATGATGGATTTCACCGATATGGCGAGTCGTTTTATCGTGGTCGGTCCGCGCTCCGGAGAATGCATTGAGTCGCATTTGCCGGAACTGCAGTCAGACTCTCATGGGACAGGCTCATTCAGGTATTCACACGAGCTTGAAGACAACCGTGTCTTTGCATTGCGAACTGACGCGGCCGGTTGTGAGACTTGGTTAGTGGTGGCTGATGCTGAGCAGGCGGTTGAGATATCGGCGCGCTTCGAGAGTGCGGGACTTCAGCCGGCTGATTCGGGACTGTTTGATTTCATACGGGTGAAGAACCGGGCTCCGTTGGCGGGTTTTGAATTGACGATCGACGTCAACCCTTTGGAAGCGGGATTGCTGGACCTCATCGATTTCGATAAGGGGTGCTACGTAGGCCAGGAGGTGATTGCGCGGCTTGACACCTATGACAAGGTACAACGCCGGTTGGTCGGTTTTGTGCAGCGCGACATCGGTTCTGAATCTGATGCGGTTAGGGTGGGCGACCGTCTGCGTGAATTGAGCAGAGAGCGTGATATAGGTTGGGTAACTTCAGTTGCTGTTGATCCAGAAACGGGGTCCAACATCGGATTGGGATACGTTCGAACGGCGTATGCTGAGGTTGGTACTGACCTGTTGACTTCCCGAGGCGCTGAGATATGCGTCGCGTAATCTTCGTTCTACGTTGGTGGTGTGCAGTTAAGGGAAGTGGAGCGGGAGACGGGATTCGAACCCGCGACACCCTGCTTGGAAGGCAGGCACTCTACCACTGAGTTACTCCCGCGCTCGTAGTTAAATTGTACTGCCTGCAAACGAGTGAGTATCTGCACTGCTTTATAGAATCGATTGAGTCGACAATTCGCAAAGTTGCAGAACTGACGGACCATGAAAACGACAGGTTTCCGTACGGTAGTGCTGGGTACGCCGTGGCGCAATCTCACCTACTGCATTATCGAAACCGATGAAGGTATAACCGGCATCGGTGAAGCACGCGTCCTTGGCAAGACTCATACTGTTTGTGAGTTTCTGCGGGACGCGCAGCGCCACTTTATCGGACACGATCCATTTGATGTCGAGGCGCTCTATCGCCGCATGACGCTTCTCGATTTCGGGAAGGCCGGTGAGGTGGTTCACACCGGGCTGGCGCTCGTGGAACTGGCTTTCTGGGACATCATTGGCAAGGCCTGCAATCAACCGGTATACCGATTGCTGGGCGGACAGGTCGTAGACCGCGTTCAAGCCTATGCGAATGGCTGGTATACGGTAGAGCGTTCGCCGGAGCAGTTTGCCGTGGCGGCACAACGGGTTGTCGATCGCGGCTATCGTGCGATGAAGTTCGATCCCTTTGGCAACGGCGACCTGGAGCTGGAGCGAGACGAGTTCTTCAAATCTCTAGACCTTATCGAAGCGGTGGCGTCGGTTGCGGGCACTCGTGCGCAGATCATGATTGAGATGCACGGTCGTTTTGCGCCGCATCAGGCACGCGAGATTGCACGCCATATCGAGCGATACAACATCGGATGGATCGAAGAGCCGGTTCGTCCTGGTGATGTTCCCGCACTTGAATCGGTAAGAAGCCACACGGGCTTGCCGATAGCGACGGGGGAACGGCTTTACGGTGCGCCAGAGTTCCGCGAGATATGGGGCGCGCAGACGGTGGATGTTATTCAGCCCGACATCACTCAGTGCGGCGGGATACTGGAAGTGAAGAAGATAGCTTCTACCGCAGAGACGTACTCGATAATGGTCGCGCCTCACAACGTCGGCGGGATCATCTCGACCATGGCGGCATTGCATCTTTGCCTCACCCTGCGAAACGTCAAGATACTTGAGCACTTCAACGACTTCGCAGACCCCCAAGTCAAGAGTGCTGGAACTAACTATCCGGAAGTAGTTGACGGCTTTTTCCCGGTTCCAGACAAACCCGGTTGGGGCGTTGAGCTAAACGAGGAATTCATTCAATCGCAACCGCCAAGTTACACCGATGCTGGCGTAATCGCTGATCCGGGACTCAATATGTTTGAGAATGCCGATTGGGCGAAACGCGGTCAAGACGATTAATTGATCAAAACCAAACTTACTGAGACTACTCACCCATAGAAATACTGAAAGCAGAGACTTCGGTCAAGACAGATGAACAACACAGACGTATCTGAAGCAAACCTTTTAATCGATCCGCACGGGGGCACTTTAGTTGACCTGCTGGCGGATCGGGAACGCGGCATTGCACTGGACGCGGAGGCGGGAAATCTCCCTCAATGGGTCCTTACGCCGCGCCAACTGTGCGATATTGAGCAGTTGCTGACAGGCGCTTTTTCGCCACTCACCGGTTTTATGAACCGCGCCGATTACGAGGGCGTGCGCGACGATATGCGCCTGTCGGATGGGACGCTCTGGCCGATGCCTATCGTATTAGATCTTCCGGCCGAAGCAGCCACATCGCTATCAACTGGGCAACGTCTCGCGCTGATGCATCCAGAGGGTGTGCTGGTCGCAGTTCTCAATATTGGCGACATCTGGATCCCGGACCGGACTGAAGAGGCCGAGAAAGTATTTGGCACGACCGACGAGTTTCATCCCGGTGTCAACTTTCTGCTGAACGATACTGCTGAATACTATGTTGGCGGTTCACTTGAGGGTGTTCGCTCATCGGTGCATCACACCTATGAAGGTTTGCGGCACACTCCGGCACAGCTGCGTCAGGAGTTTCAGCGTCGCGGTTGGCAGCGTATAGTCGCATTCCAGACTCGCAATCCGATGCACCGTGCCCATGCAGAATTGACGCGTCGGGCCGCGGATCAGGTATCTGCCAATCTACTGATACACCCGGTAGTTGGACTGACTAAGCCGGGCGATGTTGAATATCACACGCGAGTGCGCTGCTACCAGGCGGTGTTGGACGGCTATCCCGAAAACTCGGCGACCTTGAGCCTGTTGCAACTTGCCATGCGGATGGGCGGGCCGCGTGAGGCGGTTTGGCACGCGATTGTGCGTAAAAATTACGGTTGCACCCACTTCATTGTGGGACGAGACCATGCTGGACCTGGCAATGATGCTGACGGCAACCCGTTCTACGGCCCTTACGACGCGCAGTATTTGGTGGAACAATACCGCGATGAACTCGGTATTGACGTCGTTACTTTCCAGGAAGTTGTATACGACGGTGCGACGGACCGCTACGTGACGCGTGAAGAGTTGTCGGACGATTCCAACATCATGAATCTTTCCGGTACTGAGTTGCGCGATCGCCTAGAGACGGGTGCAGAGATACCCGAGTGGTTCTCATTTCCCAGTGTCATCACTGAACTCCGCAAATCGTACCCGGCGATGGATGCGCGCGGCTTCAACGTGCTCATCACCGGCGAGCAGCAGAGCAACAGATCAAATCTTGCCAACGCTCTGGCAGAGATGCTGCTTGAGGATGGCGGAAGACCGGTTACAGTGCTTGACGGTGCGACGCTCGCAGAAGATACGATCAACTTGGTGGCGCGGGAAGCATCACGTAACGGCGGTGCAGTAATCGCCGCATCGTCAGACCCTTCTGGCATCGCGATTGAGACGGCGAGACGCACTACCGCTGGTGGCGGTGTATTCATTGGTGCTCACCTAGGCGACGATGAAGATGATAATGTAGATGCCGATGTGATAATTAAAGATGCATCATTCACGGGCGAAGGAGCGCGACTAGTGATAGCGCATCTCGAATCGCTCGGGTTGTTGACGTGAGACTTTTGGTTGATAACCTATTGTTGACGAATCGCAATTTGTGATCGTTACACAAGTCTCTTGATGTGCGGTAAATGCGCTATTATTAGTCGCACGTGCTTTTAGGAGTAATCATGAGAATCGAAACCGTATCTTTAAAGGAAGTGCAACAAGTTTGGGAAGCAAATCAGCAATACTCTGCGCTGTCTCGCTCTCCGGAGTTGCTTGCGCTAGTCAATGCAATCTCCGACATGGACGCCGGTAGTGCAATGGCAATAAGATACGCCGAGGACCGAAACCCCGCCAATGTGAAGCTGCAAGTTCAAAAGGCTTCCAAGATCGTGGAAAAACGCGTCAACGTAGTCGTTGATGAAGAGAATCAACGCGTGATGTTCTCGGTCGTAGACTGATAAATCGTCTCAATTACAACCGGTTCCAAGCCTTAGTCAGGGCTTTTGGCTCTTCATCAACCGATGTAGGGGCTGACTAGAGTTCCCAGCACATAGGTGATTGCGGCCGCCGTGCCGCCTATGAGCAACATTCTGGCAGCGCTGAATATCGCTCCGCTGCCCGATAGCCATCCGAGTCCTCCGCCTACGATTATCAGTGAAATACCGGAGATCCCCAGGCTTGCGATGATCGACGTGTCGCCGCTCAATCCTGCCATATGCGGCAATAGCGGAATAAAAGCGCCGGCGGCAAATGTGATGAAAGAGCTGCCCGCGGCCCAGATCGGAGATCCGCCAAGTTCTTCTGGATCAATACCGAGCTCTTCGCGGACATGCGTGTCCAGCGCCGCTTCAGGGTCGCTCATTATCCGCTCTGCCGCCGATCTAGCCTCGTTTTCATCCAGCCCTTTAGAGCGCAGTATCTCTACTAATTCCTGCTCCTCTTCGTCGTGCCATAGCAGCAGTTCGGTTCGTTCCCATCGGATGAGGTTTTCGTTGAATTCTCGCTGTGAGATGACAGAGACATACTCTCCCGCGGCCATAGATAATGCGCCGGATATCAATCCAGCAGCGCCTGCCAGCAGCACTACAGATGGTTCCGCGCCGGCCGCCGCAATACCGATGACGAGCGAAGTGTTGGAGATCAGGCCGTCGTTGATGCCAAAGACCGCAGCACGTAGCGCGCCGGTGCGAGTAGCTACCGCGCCATGTTCGATATGCTGACCTGTCGAGTCGACTTCGTTCGACAGTCGGTCAAGCACAGCCATGCTTTCGATCGCTTCGTCGTGCAAGCCATGACGCAGATATTCATCGCTTTGCGCGCTGAGATTGTGTCGATATCTGCGTTTCAGGAATCCAGACAGACGTTCAGGGCTAAGCACTTTGTTCGCTAGCTTGAGCAGAGCCAACGAGATTGAATAGCACCCCGCGCGCGGTTGCGGAACCGATTGCGACGCCGCTTCGGTCCATCGTTTCGCAAGATCAATTTCGATGTCGCGCAGGCGACGATAGTCAGCTGCGCGTGCTTCATCATCGGTAGCGTCCGCTATGGTCCCATATATAGCAGCATTCTTGAGCGACGTCCGGACGAGTTCATGGGACTTAGATACTGACAGCATCAGTTAGCGCGACCTTTGCAGCACCGCATCAAACCGAACCGTCCAATATGACGTCAACACAGGCCGCTTTACCGGATGCGACCGCGGCATCGATAGCCGGCTTGATGTCGTCAGCAGTAGTCACGCGGATGCCGACTCCGCCGTACGCCTCCGCTTGCGCCTTGAAATCGAACGGAGTAGTGAAGTCCATCGCGTTGTACTGCTCCGGCGGTCCCATCTCGTTGATGGTGTGATACACGTTCATATTGACTTTCAATATGCGATACGAGGCGTTGTTGCAGATGACGTAGGTGACTGGGATGCCGTAGTTGACGGCGGTCCATAGCCCCTGAACCGTCATCATCGCGCTGCCGTCGCCAACGATTCCGATGGTGGGCGCGTCGGGATTTGCAAGCTTGATACCCATCGTGGCGCCGATACCCCATCCGATCGCGCCGCCTCTGGCGCCCATAACGTTCAGGTCGGTTCGATGTGCGATGCCCGAATGGACGAATGCAGTAGACGAAATTGCATCACTGAACACGTTTGCGCCTTGCGGTATGGCGTTGCCCAATGCCTTGCCGAGAGCGGCAGGGGTTACCGGACTTCGATCCCAACTGCTTACCGCCATCTCTTGGAATGCGGCATCGCGCGCTCGATTCTCCTCGCCGATGCGAGCAGCGCGTTCACTTGCCGCTTCGACCGCGTCACGGCTCATTCGCTCTGCGGTTTCGAGCTTGATCTCCGCCATTGCGTGCAACGGTGAAGACCAGATGCCGATGTCGGTCGGCTCCTTGCGGCCGATTTGACTAGAGTCGGAATCGATGTGGATGAGAGTTGCGTCATCACCGACAAAGTTGCCGGAGCGATAGAAGAAGTCTTCAAATACCGGGCATCCGACGGCGAGAATGACATCTGACTCGGTAAGCGCGGCCAACCCTTCGTCAGACCTGAGCGACAGCGCGCCGCACCACAGCGCGTTGTCGGTGGGATATGGCATATGTCCGGCAACGTGGCTGTAGACGCGTGCGCCTATCGTTTCGGCCAGTTCAGCCGCCGCCTCTTGTGCGCCGCTCGAATGCACACGGTCGCCAACGATAAGGACCGGGTTGGAAGCATTAGCCAGCGCGTCTGCCGCTGCCTCTACCGCTGCCGGCTCCGGACGCGGCTC
The DNA here is from genome assembly GCA_965200065.1 of Dehalococcoidia bacterium. Classification (GTDB taxonomy): domain Bacteria; phylum Chloroflexota; class Dehalococcoidia; order Lucifugimonadales; family Lucifugimonadaceae; genus Bin127. The sequence goes on from CBDATF010000001.1 coordinate 717,946, forward strand.
GCCATGGATCGCGCTGGACGGCTCGATCGCGATATCAGCAACATCGTCCATCGAGTTGCCTGAAAGCGCGACGAAGACGGGTCCCGTGGGAGGCGTACGCGCTTCCTGAAAGGCGCGTCGCATAACTGATGGCACTTGTTCGGGATGAGATATCTCGGCGCTCCACTTCGCAAAGGGTGCCGCCATATCGGCCAGGTCGCTACGATTGTTGGCAAGATGACGGATGTCCTTATTGCCGGCCGTGATAACTACCGGCGAGCCGGTGCGCTTCTGGTCGATCATGAGACTGAAGCCATTAGCCAGTCCATTGTCGATGTGCAGACTGACGAATCCCACCTCGCCGCTGGCGCGTGCATAGCCTTCCGCCATTCCGATCGCGACGCCTTCCTGCACCACCATCAGATATTCGAGGTCTGGATATTCGTGCAAAATGCCGATAAAGGGCGCTTCGCTGGTGCCCGGATTGCCGAAGATGTAGCGAACTCCTTCTGCGCGGAGCATCTGCATGAATGCGTGTTTGCCTGATAGTGCAGCGGTCATCGCAACACCTCCTGATACCTGATGTCGTGTCTTGGCGAGTCGTGAAGCGTTTCTAGCCCTCGTTTGATGCGTCGATCAATACTTGACGCAGTTTGTCGGCGACTATCTGTACCTCTTCATCTGTCAGGTTGAGCGGATCTACCCAGAACTCCGGAATCTCCTCTAGGAAGGTGAGTATCATGATGCGGTTCGGGGCTTCCAGCATGCGCTCCCCGATGACCCGCTTGGGCGGCCCGCGCCAACTGTCGTTGAGTTTGATGACGGCGTGCGGAATGTAGTGGTTATAGTCGTGCACTACTTCAGCATCGACGCCGGGTATCTCTACGATCTGGTCGACGACCGACTGCATCAGTCTGGTGTAGCGTCGATTCTCGGCTTCCTCGTCTTCATTGACGAAGATCTCGACCGCGGCAAGGATGCCGGCGATCGTCTCTTTAGAGACTTTCTGCGCCCGCGCTACGGTCGCGTTGGGAGCGTTATTCAATCGGGCGTATTCCACCCACTCTTCGTTTCCCAGCAACAGTCCGGTCGCTTGCGGCCCTCGGATCCCCTTGCCGCCGGAGAATGACACTAGGTCCGCACCAGCCTCTACGAACTTGGTGAGGTTCGCGCGCGGAGGCAGTCGCGATGCGGCGTCGCACATCAGCGGCAAGCCGTTGCTATGCGCGATATCTACCAGTGTCTGGATTGGCAGGACGTTATCGCCAGAGTAGGGTGATTCGAGATGGATGATGGCTGCCGTCTTATCGCTGATTGCGGCTTCCACCTCTTCAGCAGTGCATCCTGATGAATTTCCCACTTCAACGAAGCGCGCGCCGGGAGTGAGGTAGAGATGGTCGTAACCGAAGCGATGGTTTCGCTGGATTATCAGCTCATTCGGTATCCCATCGGCGATGGGGAGTTTGAAGATGAGTTCGGGGTCATCTTTCGCCATTGCGGCAGCAGTCTGAACGGTCAGTCCGCCGGATGCACCGCTCGTGATAGTGGCTGCTGGCACTCCGATAAGTTCGGCGATACGCTCGCCGGCTGCCAGAAGCATCTCCGGCAATTCGACAAACGGCTCGGCCATCGCCGCCATCGCCTGCATCACCTCAGGACGCGGGCGCGTGCCTGAAAATCGAGTGACCGGGCCGCCGGCATTCAGTATCGGCACTACTCCCAGACTTTCCAGAATCTTGTCGCTACTGCTGTAGTCCGTCATTGGCGTTCAACCTTTTGAGATTAGAGATTCGGCATCATGCAGATGGATTGTCCCATCCTGCACGCTGCGGATCGCTTCCATGCTTGGAATGCAATTATCGTTGAGATGCGGGTTTTGCGCGAGTTTAAATCGTGATGGTTGTGACGAAATGGCTGGCGATGAAATCTTCATCAAGCTCGTATCCCAGACCCGGACCTTCGGGCGCGGTCAAGACGCCATCAGAGTTGACGAGTATCTCGTCATTCAGTCCGAACTGTTGTGCTTCCAGAGGCATCCAGTATTCGTAGAAGTCGCAGTTGAGAATGGACATTATGACGTGCACATTGCCGGCGTTCATCAATGAATTGCCAGCTGTGCCGATCTCACAGTTCTGCTTGAATCCCTCCGCCATGCCGCACTGCTTCTTAAGTCCGGTAATGCCGATCTTACGCGCCGTGCCGCGTATCAGGGGCGGCCAGCCTCGTTGCAGTGATTCGGCCGCCTCGTGAAGTAGAAACTGAGGCGAGTCGCTCATGCATACTGGGGTCTTCAAAGATTGCGAGAGAGTGCGGACGGCATCTGCATCTTCCCACGGCACCGGGTCTTCGAACCAGAAGAAGATATTGTCATCGAGCGCATGTCCGATCTTCAGCGCATCTTGCAGGTTATATCCGTTGTTGGGATCCAGCATCAATCGCATCTCGTCGCCGGCTTCACGTCGGACTGCAGTGACCATCTGCACGACTTCGTCAGCCGGCATTGCTCCTGGGTGTATCTTGTAGGCGGTGAAGCCCTGCGCCTGCAATTCAGCCGCTTCGGCTACATAGCCTTTGATAGTGGAGTTGCGAGGCGGATACGTCGCGTATACCTCCGCCGTTCGTCTGGCAGTGCCCAGCATCTCGTGAACCGGCATCCCAGCGGCCTTGCCCGCGGCGTCCCACATCGCAACATCGACATGCGACCAGAGCGCGTGGATTGATGCTCTCTCTTCGGCGAAGCTTGGTAACTGATGCCACAGCCATTCGCGATCGGAGATGTCGAGACCTTGAAGTCGCCCAGCAAATGAACGTGTGAATGCTTCGATGGTTGCCGCACCGCCGCCACCGCGATCGCCGATGTGTGCGTTTCCTTCGATGCCAGCATCGGTGACTAGACGCAGCACCCCGGCTGTCAACTCGCCTCCCATGCCACCACGGGCGTCGTTGATGTTCAGCCTTGGCACCTCGAAACGTATGACATCGATTTTCGCTTCAACTATCTTCATTGCACGGTCACCTGCACAAGGGAAATTAACATTCAATGTTGGTGATATTACTCTGCAGAAAGCGAAAACTCTCCAATTAGCCCGGATATTGACGATATGTCACAACCAGAAACCAACGAAAAGCTCCGAATGTGGTCTGACTACATCGAGGAAGTGCGTCTGACCCACAACATCCCTGGAATCGCAGTGGGCATTGTGTGCGGTTCGGACTTGGCATACTTCGAGGGTTTCGGCGAGGTGGAACTTGGGTCCGGCAGACGTCTGGATGAGCACAGCATCTTCAGGGTAGCTTCCAACACGAAGACATTTACTGCGGCGTCGTTGATGATGTTGCAAGAGGCGTCGATGCTGTCGCTGGACGATCCATTGCTGTTGCATCTGCCGGAGTTCACTTCTGCGGCCGGCATCGCGGGCGATCTTGAGGACGTGACGCTGAGACGTCTGACGACGCACTACTCGGGACTGACTACCGAGCATCCGGCGACGGATTGGGAAGCAGCGTCGTTTCCTGAGATGAGCACAATGCTGGACGAGATAGATCAGGTTCAGCTTGTGATTCCACCCGACAGCGCTTGGAAATACTCCAACATGGCGTATGGCTTCTTGGGTGAAGTTATCAGCAGACTTTCAGGACTTCCATACGAGCGCTTTGTCGAAACGGAGATTTTCAATCCGCTGGAGATGGATGAGACGACGTTCGATAACGCCGCGATATCAGATGCAAATCGCGTTGCAGGTTACAGCCAGCCAGCACCGTTTGAGAGTGCGATTCGAGTAGCTTCATACAGCGACCTGCGCGGGTTAGCGTCTGCAGGTCAGTTGATGACGAATGTGTCCGATCTGACAAAGTGGCTGGCACACGTCATGCGGACCGATTCAAAGAGCGGTCCGATGCTGTTCAATAGCAGAAGTCGACGTGAGCATCTGCATCCGGCTTACATCGATGACAATTGGACTAGCGCGCAGTGTATCGGCTGGCGCGCGATGCGATCGGGCGAGATGGTCTACCACGGGCATGGTGGCGGCATTCACGGCTTTGGCACCAGCACGCTGTTCCATGCGCCGTTCCAGACAGGTGCCATCGTCCTCACCAACCTCTGGCCCAACTCCGTGTCGGCAGCTTTAGCAACAACGATGCTTGACGCCGTCATACTCGATTTTGATGAGATGCCGCCGATACCTGTTGCAGGCGAAGGAGAAATCCCAGAAGTCGGTGATGGATCGACGGCGAGCGAATTCGATGGTGTCTACTTCTCCGAGCCCGGTTTCTGGACGCGAATCACATCGGTATCCGACGATGAACTGCATTTTGGCAACCACGAAAACTGGCCCTATATGCTTCATGGACCTGCCTCGGCGCAACGCATCTCGGAAGACACTTTCAAGGTCATCGGCAATCGCGGTGCCGGTGAAACAATTACCTTTAAAGATGGGGAGTTCAGATTGGGCGGGTTCTTGTACCAGTTGATCGACAACGCATAGATAGGTGAAAGACATGTCGAAGATTTTCGAAATTGCTGATGGGTTCGTAGACACGCTTGCAGAGATGCATCCCATCGTTGCGACGTATCTGGGAGTGCCCGGCTACGACCATCTCATGCCGGATTACTCGCCAGAAGCGGCCGATCGCGCAGATGCGGCGGTCAGGGACGTTCTGACGCGGATTCAATCCGAGACGCCAGAGACGGTTCAGGAGCGGCGATGCAGTGAAACAGTTCAGGATGAGATGTCAGCCGCAATCGACAGGCATGAATACGGTCTGCACTATGCCGAACTGAACATCATCCACTCGCCAGTGCAGTCGTGGCGCGAGATCTTCGATCTGATGCCTCGAAACTCAACTGAGGATTGGGAGAACATCGCATCGCGGATGGAGAATATCGAGGGTTCAATCGAGAGCTACAAAGCCACGCTGGACGCGGGTATCGACAAGAACATCACCGCCGCCAAGCGACAGGTGCAGGGTTGCATCCGGCAGATCGACGCATGGCTTGGCAAAGGTGAGCATGATCCGTTCTTTGATGCCATGGCGACTTCGGGTGAAGCGTCCGATGCCGTCGATGCAGCCTTGGCTCAGCGGCTGTCCGCAGCGGCAACATCGGCGAACGTGGCATACCAAGGCTTGGCCAACTATCTCAGCGATGTATATCTCCCAGCCGCTCGCGAGCGTGATGCCGTAGGCCGAGAGCTCTACGCGTTGACTTCCCGGTCTTTCAACGGCATTGATCTCGACCTTGACGAAACGTATGAGTGGGGCTGGGATCAACTGCGCTGGGTGCGCTCCGAGATGCAGAAAGCGGCGGAGCAGATCAGCCCCGGCGCTTCCATCAATGAAGCGGTAGAGCTTTTGAACACCGATCCCGATCGGGCAATTGATGGCGTGGATGAATTCCGGCAATGGATGCAAGACCTGCAGGATGCCACGATTGATGAGATGGATGGCGTCCACTTCGATATCGATGAGCGAGTGAAGCAGATCGAAGCCTTGATCGCACCACCAGGTGGACAGCTTGCGATGTACTACACCGGCCCGTCAGAAGACTTTTCGAGGCCGGGCCGCACCTGGTATCCCACTGGCGGCAAGACGTCATTCCCGCTGTGGAGAGAGGTCTCTATCGCCTATCACGAGGGAGTGCCTGGGCATCACTTCCAGATTGCGACCAATATGACGCTTTCGGATCAGCTCTCGCGCTACCAGCGACTGATAGCTGGGACTTCTGGTTATTCGGAGGGATGGGCGCTCTATGCCGAACGGTTGATGAACGATCTTGGCTATCTGTCCAATCCCGACTACTACATGGGGATGCTCGACGCTCAGGGATTGCGCTCGGTGCGCGTCATCGTAGACATCGGAATGCATCTCGAAAAGGGCATTCCTGAAGACTCGGGTTACCATCCTGGCGAGACGTGGAATGCTGACCTGGCGCTCGAATTTATGCGGGATCGGGTGTACTTCCCGCCTGACTTCGTTGCGAGCGAGATCGATCGTTACCTCGGTATTCCAGGACAGGCGATTTCGTACAAAGTCGGCGAGCGAGTATGGCTGGAGGCGCGTCAGAAGTCGCGCGAAAAACTGGGAGCAAAGTTCGATCTGAAGCAGTGGCACAACAACGCGCTTCGACTCGGACCGATGGGACTAGCGCAGATGAAGCGCGAACTTGGTGAAGGTTAAGCGTATCAATCCGGCTCAGACGTCCAGCTTCATCAACTCTTCACCGTAGACGACCTGTCCGCTGTAGACCTCACGGATATCGCCGATGCCTTTTTCGAGCGGCCCGTGCCCGGAAATGTGCGGGCCCATGTGCACGAGCACAAGCTTCTTGACGCCAGCCGCTTCTGCCATGCGTCCAGCACCGGTCGTGCCGCATTGTCCGAAAGCCTCGCCATCGGCGTCCATGACCTCCTGGTCGTCCCAACACATGCAGAGCATCACGTCGGCATCCTTGGCTAGATCGACGACCGAGTCGCACGGCTGCGTGTCGCCAGTGAAGACGATTGATTTTCCCGATTTCGTATCGAGACGATAGGCAAGCGAGTCGAGATATGGTTGCACATGTTCGGCCGGAGCCGCAGTAACTTCCCACTTATCAGATGTCTTGATGGTTCCCGGACTGATGTCGCGTGCATTAACAACCGGAGGTCGGCGCGGCAACGTACCGCCGCGATTCTGATGCACACGCTGACTTAGCGGATGTTCGACCCTCGCTATCCAGTCATGCGCGAATACGCCCTCCTCCTTATCCAGCACGCCATGGGTGATACGTTCCGTAAGCGTCGGCCCGTAAACATTCAAGGTGTTCTCCTTGCCGATGCTCTGATCCCATCGACACAGCAGAAAGCACGGATAGTCGATGTCATGGTCGAAGTGATGATGCGTGAAGAAGAGATTATCAATCTCCGTCGGCCACAGCCCCGACTGCACCAGCTTATGCGTAGCCGCCGGCCCGCAATCAAACATGATCTTCTCCCCATCCACATCGGCCACATAAGCCGATCCGAACCGCGTCGGCGTAGGAGTAGGCGTCCCGGCGCCTAGGATGTAAAGGGAGATTGGGGAGGATTTGGGGTTGGGCATGGAGTGTTAGGTCTGTCGATTTTGGATGTTTTGCCAGATGTCTTGCCCTGCGCGGACATAGAAGATTCTTCTGCCATGATAACGTCGAAACTCTTGAAATGCTCTTTTGACAGTAGGGATCCGCAAAACAGCGTCGTTTATTTTTGTGAATGTCACGACAGGGTACCGTGCGCAATTAAGAGGTAATATAGAGCACATCTGCACTGCGAGATCTAGGTGTTGCATTGACCAGCTGAGTTGATTGATCGCTTCACGTATCCTTTCGCTGGAGTGATGTTTACTGGTCTTTGCCTCAATCAGAATGGCAACTTGATGATCATCTGATTTACAGAATGCCAGAACATCACAAATGGGCTTTCCATTGATAATCCGGTCAATCATTACTTCTCGTTTGATCAATTTATCTACATCGATGATCACCGATGGTTCTGGCATCGATTGAAGGTGGATCGGACATCTATCTTGAATGAATTTTTTGTCGTTTTGAATGATTGTAGTGTTGTTGAATCTAGATTTCAATTCATTAATCCAAATCATTTAGAAATCTTTCTGTTCACCAGCTTCAAGCTGTTCACGTGCTTCTAGAACTGCCTGCAAACGATTAAACTGATTGACTGTTGCCAATGTATGATCTTCTGGTGAATACTCATAATCTTCGCCTAATTGAACTTCATTGACAATTGATCCTCCATGTTCAGTAGATGGGATGAAGCTATATATTGCTGTCTCACTTTCTTCTAGGTAGATATCTTCTTCGCCAAGACCACCTTTCATGTCCAGCACTTTTCTGCGAGTATCTTCGTGCAGTTTTGACGCATTAACAAAGTTGCTCAGCTGTTCAACCATGTAGTGACTATGCGTCGTTATCAATACTCGAATACCGAACCGAACCATCAGTACCAATGCTGCCGCCATCTGCTGTTGCGCAGCTGGATGCAAATGTGCCTCTGGTTCATCAATGATTACAATATCCCCCATTCTGACGTGATATCGTAGGAACATCACAATTGGTGCTAGTTCGGTCACCATAGATGACGATCTATCTACAGGTGTCTCGGTATCGTCGTGTCGATAACTGAAGTTAGGCAACCCAAGTTGTGGTGTTGATACAACAACTTCACCGTCCAACACTGAAGTTTTAATTATCTGCGCGATACGCTCGCCAGCACTGTTATTCATCCTTCGACTGGGAGGGATATCACCTATCGTTACTAAACGAGAAAGAAAATCTCTGGCAATTTGGTTAAAGGTTAATATCCCCGGCTCTTCAATTCCAAACCGGGATATGTTACTGATTATATTTGCTGCTAAAATCCGATGACTTGTAATTATCCCGGTTCTAGCAGCAGGAAAATACAAAGAATCTCTAAAATCAGGCAACGCTTCATTTATACCGACATGAATTCCATCCCTTATGATATCGGAGATAATATTGTTTAATCCTTGGTGATTAGCAAGAGTATTAATCATCATTGGGTCCATATGTATTGAAAATGTATTTGCAAATCTTTGGCTTAATGCATTAGTTATTTTGTAATTTGGAAGAGATTCGATTAACGTTTCTAATAAACCACTTGCAAGAGGATATTTTATATCTATACTCATTATTTCTCCATCTTGTGATTTTATTCTTTGAAGTGAGTTGAATTCACTTACCGAGAATACATCTTTTACTTTATGAATAGTTCGCCTTGAATATCCTTCTAACCAACTCGTAATTACATGATCTAAATAGCTTCTTGAACTATTAGAGAGGTCGGAATAACTTAATATGTATCTCATAGGTGCTAATAGAGATTCCTGTTCTTCAGTGTCCCTCGAAAATTCTTCATATTCTTGAGCATAAGTGGGTTCATAAATATATCTAGGATCATGTGATTGCGGTTCAAAATCATCTGATATATTTTCTGATTCTTGATGAGATATAGGTTGATCTTTATCTTTTTTCCACATACCATTATGTATTTTTACTACTTCACTGCAAAGTTTCTTGTATTCTTCACTGTCGTTTTGTAGAGGAATTGATTTTACTTTTGCCGTCTGCATCAATGCGTGATACAACATCGCCAAATACGTCTTGCCCGTGTTGCTGGGCCAACGAAGACGGTCATGGGGCGGAACTCGATGTCTTTGGCTTCGGCGATGGGGCCGAAGTTGCGGACATCGAGGACTATGTTGGGTTGATGCAGGGGTTGGTCTGACGTTTCTTGGCTCTCGGATGTGGCGGTCATGATTTCGCTCTTGCTCCGTATGCAATGATTTTAACCTTGCGCCGTGCCACATGGTAGGCGTCGCTGGCTTCGATAAGATTGAATAGTGCCCGAAGGAAATCTCATACGGAACTTCTGCATCATCGCGCATGTCGATCATGGTAAATCGACTTTGGCAGATCGCATGATCGAGTTGACGGGTGCCGTTTCGGAGCGGGAGTTGTTGGAGCAGCATCTCGACACGATGGACTTGGAGCGGGAGCGGGGCATCACCATCAAGGCGCAGGCGGTACGGTTGCGGTTTCCATCGACGGATGGGAACGTATACCAACTGAACCTTATCGATACGCCGGGACACGTCGACTTTTCCTACGAGGTGTCTCGAAGCCTGGCCGCGTGCGAGGCGGCTATCTTGCTGATCGATGCGTCGCAAGGCATCCAAGCGCAGACGGTCGCCAATGTCTATCTGGCGATTGAGAACGATCTGGTCGTGATACCGGCGATTAACAAGATCGATATGCCGAACGCGGAGCCGGAGCGGGTAGCGGCCGAGATAGTGGACACGTTTGGGTTTGACGAGGACGAGATCTTGTTCGTATCGGGCAAGACTGGTGATGGTGTAGCAGAGCTTCTGGAGCGCATCGTATCGCTGACGCCGCCACCAGAGGGCGATGTGGATAAGCCGTTGCAAGCCCTGGTATTCGATAGCAAGTACGACTCTTTCAAGGGCGTTGTGGCGTATGTGCGGGTGTTGGATGGAACGATCAAGCCGCGCGACCGGGCGACGTTCATAGATTCAGGTGCGAATGGCGGCGTGCTGGAGACGGGATACTTCTCACCCACGGCTATCCGCGCGCCGGACGGCTTGACCGTCGGCGAGGTTGGATACGTAGCGACAGGCATCAAGGTGGTTGGCGATGTGATGGTCGGCGACACCATGACTTTGGCGAACGATCGTGCATCAGAGGCGCGCATCAAGTATCAAGAGCAGAAACCGATGGTCTTTACGGGGCTATACCCGTCCGACAGCAACGATTACGTTGAGCTTCGAGAGGCTCTCGGCAAGCTGAAGTTGAATGACGCTGCATTGACGTTTGAGCTCGAGTCGTCTGCCGCACTTGGCTTCGGATTTCGCTGCGGATTCCTGGGAATGTTGCATATGGAAGTGGTGCAGGAGCGCTTGGAACGGGAGTATGAGCTTGAGTTGATAACTACCGCGCCAAGCGTAGAGTTCGAGGTCTTGCTCAATGATGGGGAGGTGATCTACGTCGACAATCCGTCGCGCTTGCCAGAGAAGCAGGATATCGCGGAGATATTGGAGCCGTGGGTAGACCTCTCGATAATCGTTCCGGTTGCGTACTACGGCAATGTGATGGAACTGGTTACGGGCAAGCGCGGCTTGTTCAAGCGCATGGAGTATCTTCAGGCGCAGTCTGCCGGATCTGGCAACGGCGAATCGACAAACTTGGGCGATGAATACGGGCGCAATGCTCGCGTGATGTTGGAGTACGAGGCGCCCCTATCGGCGATATTGGTAGAGTTTCACGATCTGCTCAAATCGGCTACGCAGGGCTATGCTTCGATGGATTACCAGCACGCGGGCTATCGCCACGCCAACATGGTGAAGCTCGACATCTTGGTCAATCATGAAGTCGTCGATGCTCTGAGCAGCATCGTTCACTCATCCGAGGCCGCAATAACAGGTCGTAAGTTGGCATCGAAGCTGAAAGAGCTGATACCGCGTCAGATGTTCCAAGTGCCGATACAGGCATCGGTAGGCGGCAAGATCGTGGCGCGCACCAACATCAGCGCATTACGTAAGAACGTGCTGGCGAAGTGCTACGGTGGCGACGTGACGCGGAAGCGGAAGTTGCTGGAACGTCAGAAGATGGGCAAGCGACGTCGTGCCAAGATGGTCGGCGCAGTAGAAGTGCCGCAAGAAGCATTTATGGCGGTGTTGCAGTTACGCAACTGAGCGTCGCGGGCTAGTCAAAACTCATCGGCCTCAAGTCGTGCCGCAACGTCGATTATCATCTGGCGCATCTGGGGATCTTGTGCGGCCTGATGAAGCGTAGCCGCAAACATCCCCTCTGGCACACCCGCGTCGTAGCGATACGCATCGATGATCACTCCGTACGTCGGATATTCGTCCATGCACTCAATAATGGCGTCCGTCAATTGGATCTCGCCCCCGGCGCCGCGCCGTTTGCGTCTCAAGTAATCGAAGATCTTGGGCTCCAATGCGTAGCGTCCGATGATGGCTAATTTGCTGGGCGCATCCTCAAGTCGCGGTTTCTCAACCATCTGATCGATCTTGATGACGTTACGCTCCACAGTGGGACCTGAAACTATGCCTTTGGTATGCACATCTTCCCAGGGAGTTTCGGTGATTGCGATTACAAAGCCGCCGTACCGATCCCGCACATCGAGCACTTGTGCCGTTGAAGAATGGTCTCCCCAAAGGATTTCGTCAGGCAGTATGACGATGAAGGGTTCATCGCCGATGAAATTCTCGGCCAGCAGTATAGCGTGTCCGAGTCCTAACGGCTGCAACTGTTTGATGGTCGATATCTGAGCGCGTCCCGAGATATCGAGCATTAAGTTGGCCAATTCTTCACGCCCGCCTTCTCGAAGGGTAGCCTCCAAGTCTGGCATCGGGTCGAAATAGGAAGCCACGCTTCGGCTGTCTTCAACGATCGCGATGTCGGTGATGCCCGCTTCGACTGCATCCTCTACTGCGTACTGGATCAGTGGCTTGGCGAGTATCGGCAACAGGGATTTAGGCACGCTTCTGGTGACTGGCAGGAAACGCGTGCCTAGTCCGGCGACTGGGATTACGGCTTTGGTGATGTCTTTTTCTTGATTTTGCATCGTCATTTTTTCCGAGTCTAAACAAGAATGCGGAGTCGTCTCTAAAGTGATACGTAAGAAATGCGATTGTGGTTTACGATTCAAAGAAGCGGTCGTGCCAAGCGGGGAGCTAGCGGTGCCCTGAACCTGCAATCCGCTCAGCAGGGCTGGATTCCTCATTGAGGTTTCATAGTTCGAACCACTGGCAGTTGTCTCGCGGTGTTGAGAGTTGGGTTCTTGCGCGGCAGAGTCCCGTGAACCCCGTCAGGTCCGGAAGGAAGCAGCGGTAAGCGGTCAACTTTGGGTGACGCGAGGTGATCTGATTCGAGCCGGGGAGATTGTTACGTTCGGACTTGTCGCCGATTTTGAGGTGCACGGCCGCATTTACCTCATTGAATTCTTGTTGCGACCAATCGATGGATAGATGCCGCGCCGACGACTAGGGCAACACTTCCTGCGCGATCGATCGGTTGCGCGACGAATCGTAAACGCGGCCGGGATTGCTCAACGGGATGTCGTAGTTGAGATCGGTCCCGGCGATGGCGCTTTGACTGACTACATCGTCGACACGACAACTTCGTGCGGCGGCAAGGTGATACTCATCGAAGTCGACGACCGATATGCAGATCGAATGGATGCCCGGTTTGGCGCAAATCCGAATGTGCGAGTCATCAGCGCCGATGCGCGCGATGTCGATTTAGAGGCACAGCCTGAACTGCGGAATGGCAATGGCTACAAACTGGTGGCAAATCTGCCGTACTATGCGGGCACGCCGATTGTGAGACGTTTCCTTGAGCATCATCGCCCTCCGGAGAAGCTGATAGTGATGCTACAGCGGGAAGTGGCGCGGGATATGTGTGCTCAACCGGGAAAAATCAGCCTACTGACGTTAGCAGTGCAGATCTACGCTAAACCGAGGTCGCTGTTCAGCGTGCCACCAGGTGCTTTCAAACCGCCGCCGAAAGTGCACTCTACTGTGATTGAACTTTCACCGTTAGCGGAACCGCTGGTTAAGCGTGAAGACATAGACGACTTCTTCCGGCTTGCGCGTTCGGCGTTTGTCGGCAGACGCAAACAGTTGCACAATTCATTGGCTAACGGACTCGGAATGTCTACAAGTGAGGTTAAGCAGATGACGGCGCGGGCACAGATAAACAGTGAGCGACGTCCTGCCACCCTCAGCATCGAGGAGTGGACCGCACTGCTTCACGAGTGGCGCAACACGACGCGAGAATCATCCGAGCAGACTTCGTGAGTTGCCAATGATAGTTGAACACGCCTACGCGAAGATAAATCTGACCCTGGAGGTCATCCGCAAACGTCTTGATGGCTATCACGAGCTGGTATCGGTGATCCAGACGGTTGACCTCCACGACACTCTTCATTTCCATGAGGACGATGAGTTGGTAGTGGAGTGTTCAGATGCGACGATTCCAGACGCGGATAATCTTGTGGCGCGTGCGGCAAAGGTGTTGCAAGATGCCTCAGGGGTTGAACGTGGTGCTCGGATTGAGTTGCACAAGCGGATCCCGGTATCGGCCGGATTAGGTGGCGGGTCGTCCGATGCGGCGGCGACATTGCGCGGATTGAACCGCTTGTGGGACCTGGGCATGACGATGCAGGAGCTGGTCGATATAAGTGCCGCCATCGGCTCGGACGTGCCGTTTCTGGTACGCGGTGGCACGGCGATCGTTAGTGGACGAGGCGAGTATGTAGAAGCGTTGCCGATGCCGGATATCGAACGGATAGTTCTCGTAACGCCCGATATCAAGTCGATGGACGATGATGCCTCGGGTAGCACTAAGACGGGTCGGATGTTCGGAATGCTGAACAGTGTGGCACACACTACTGGCAGTTTGAGTCGCAAGCTGGCGGCTCGGATGCGCGAAGGCAAGGATTGTCACCCGGCATTCATGTTTAACGTTTTCCAGCAAATCGCGCCGTTCTCGTTTACAGACTGGAAGCGTGCCCACGATGGCTTCCAGCAGATGGGGGCTTCAGACATTACGCTGACTGGGGCTGGTCCTTCGATGTTTGCAGTTGCTATGAGCAAAGAAACGGCTACAGCTCAGGCATTGCTGATGGAGCATCGATACGGTTGCAAGGCGTTCGTGGTTGTTCTGGCACCCGCGATCGATGACCCGAACTGACACACGATAGGGGTGTAGCGTTTGACGCCGGTGCTTGACATATTGGCCGGGATGCTGTGCGGCACGCTGGTAGGACTGGTGGCATCGGCGCATGCCGCGCTGATTTTCACGTTTCGACCGCCTCGGATGTTGCAGCAACGCATTGAGGAGGAGCGCGCCGCTACAGTCGTGACGTTCGCGGCTTTGGGAACGGTGACACTCTCGATTATTGCCGGCATCAGTGGAGCGCTCATCGCCGATGCGTTGCTTCCCGAAAGCGCCAATTTCGGTATCGTGCCAAGCAGCGAGTATCTGATCATGGTGATAATCGTGATCGCCATATTTGGGGTGCCGATGCTGTTCTTCCTGCGCGACCGGCTGCTGCACGGTTTGTTCGAGCTGGCGCTGGCGTTAGGAATCTACGGGATTTTGTTGCCTAACGCGGTGATAGCACTGCAGAATCGGGTGTGAATACATCCGATGAAGTCTGTGAGCCAATTGACATGACGAATAGAGGCCGGTTTGAAGGCAAGGTTGCGCTGCTGACAGGTTCCGCGGCATCGCTCAAGGGAGATCAGATGGGATTTGGCGGATGCACCGCTTGGAAGATGCTGGAAGAGGGCGGCAGTGTCGTCATTACTGACATTCAGGATGATTTGGGAAACGCAGCCGCGGAGCAGATGCGCGCGCAAGGACACCAAGCTGCCTATGCCCATCTCGATGTGACGGTCGAAGCGAACTGGTCTGACGTTGTAGCCATGACGCAAGAGACTTTCGGTCGGCTCGACATTCTGGTGAATCTTGCCGGCATCCAGGATAGAGGAACGCTTTACGAGGTAGATGTTGCCGTTTGGGAACGGGTGATGGAGATCAGCAGCAAAGGCATACTGCTGGGTACGCGCGCTGTTATCCCGCCGATGCGCGAGGTCGGCGGCGGCGCGATCGTGAACCTGTCGTCGATGGCAGGACGATATGCTGGCGAGTATGGCTCTGCGTACGCCATGTCGCGAGCGGGGATGCTCCACTTCACACGTGCATCGGCGATTCAGCTGGCCAAGTTCGGCATCCGCACCAATTCCGTCTTGCCGGGATGGGTCAATACCCCGTTCACGAAGCACATCTACGCCGATGATGACGAGCGTCATTGGCGCGCGGACCGGGTTCCCCTTGGCCGGTGGGGTGAGCCGGAAGAGATCGCGAACGGGATATGTTTTCTCGCCTCGAGCGAGGCGTCTTACATCACGGGTGCCGAGTTGCTTATAGACGGCGGCGTGACGGCCGGCTTCAAAGGCAATACGACGCCGGATGTTGACTGATGCCGGGCGCTAAATGGCCGCGACCGCGTCTTTCACAGCATCGTAGTCCGGCTCGTTGAGCGG
This sequence comes from Dehalococcoidia bacterium, assembly GCA_965200065.1. Lineage (GTDB taxonomy): Bacteria > Chloroflexota > Dehalococcoidia > Lucifugimonadales > Lucifugimonadaceae > Bin127. The sequence goes on from CBDATF010000001.1 coordinate 733,573, forward strand.
CGAGTCTGACACCCATGTCCATCGAACGACGCCATCGCCGTCGATAACGAATACTGAACGTTGCGCGGCGTTGTATCCCTCGATGCCGGCGATGTTCTGAAGTTCAACGCCATACGCCGAAACGGTATTACCGCCGATATCGCTCAGCAGCGGGAAGGTCAAAGCGTTCTGTTTCGCGAATTCAGCTTGGGAAAATGGCGGGTCGACGGAGATACCGAAGACTTTGCTGTTCAGGTCGTTGAAACTTGCCAGCGAGTCTCTGAATGTGCACATTTCGGTCTGGCATACGCCGGTGAATGCGGCGGGGAAGAACGCCAGGACGACGTTTGACCCGCGTTGGTCGCTGAGCGAAACCGTATCTTCATCGGTCGATCTCAGGCTGAAATCAGGGGCTTGGTCCCCTACGTTTACTGTAGTCATAGCTTCGCTCCGTTGTTTAGGGTGCAGTTTGTCGGCGATTTTGGTTTGCCGTTAGCGATTCTACTAGGATTCGGGCTATCGTTAATTGATGAAGTGCGGATTGATGCAACTTAAGGAAGTGAGATTGAGCACTGACAAGTCCAGCAAACGAATATTGATTGTCGGCGCAGGCGCGGTCGGCAGCTACATCGGCGGCTGGTTGTCGCACACTGGGCATGATGTGGTTTTCGCCGATTCATGGGCGCAACAGGTCGATACCATCAACTCGCGCGGACTGCGCGTTGAAGGTCCGCACGATTCATTCCTCGCTCATCCGCGCGCCTTTCATCTGCATCAGTCCCAAGAATTGGCTTTAGAGCCCACTTTCGACATTACTTTCATCGCCGTCAAGGCATATGACACGCCATGGGCGGCACGCTTCGCACTGCGGTATGTATCTGATGACGGATACTTCGTCTCTTCCCAAAACTGCATGCCTGATGACGATATGGCGGAAGCGGTTGGACCGGATCGTTGCATCGGATTGATCATGTCCTCGATTGCAGTGCGCGTCGGCGCCCCGGGTCTGTCGCAACGCGCCGGCACGCAACGGCGGCGCGATATCGGACATATCGTATTTCGGGCCGGAGAATATGACGGCTCGGCTTCGGCGCGCACTGAAGAACTGGTCGAGATTCTGGATCCGATTGACGGCGGCAAGACGACAACCAACCTGCGCGGCGAGCGCTGGGCGAAGCTGTGTCAGAACAGCATGGGCAACCCAGTTGTCGGCGCTACCATGTGCGGCACTGCAACGATCGCATCGATGCCGAGAGGACGGGAACTGCAGATCCGGCTGGCATCTGAATCGGCTAAAGTCGGGTTGGCTCTCGGTTTGGATGTAGTTAATTTCGGCGGCTCTTCACCCCAGAATTGGGATGCAGCATCAACTGATGGCGAGATGTTCGAAGAACTCGACAACATGTTGGCCGCGTCGGCTGGTGCCGGCACTGGTGATTGGCATCCATCGATGGGGCAGGATGTTCAAAATGGTCGTCCTTCTGAGATCGATTTCATGAACGGACATGTTTTGCGAATGGGCATCAAGGCTGGTGTGGAAACACCGGTGACGGCATCCATCGTCAATGCGATGCGCAGAGTAGATCGCGGCGAACTTACGCCCGATGCCGAGAACATCGAGTTGATACTTTCCGAAGCCGGATACTGATGCGTGGGCTCACATGATGTGTGGATGCTGCGCTGTGAACTCGGCTTTGAATTAGCCGCGGCATAAACCGATCTATTTCCGATGAAATCTCAATCAACTCAAACCCTTAATTCAGTTTCACCTCGCAACGAGACGCTGATCGCGTTTGATGTCGAGACGACCGGTTTGAATCCTCAATACGATTCCATCATCGACGTCGGCGCGGTAAAGTTTCGCGGTGATGAGGAGATCGAGACGTTTCACTCGTTAGTGAACCCGCGGAAGACGTTGCCGGAATTCATCGCATCGCTGACCGGCATTACGCAGCAAGAAGTTGATGGCGCACCAAACTGGGCATCGATCCGAGGTGCCCTCAAGGACTTTATCGGCGATGCGCGACTGGTCGGGCACAACGTCCAGTTTGATGCCGACTTCCTGCGTTCACATGGGATACAGATTGAAAAGGTCAATTACGACACGGAGCAGATGGCCAGAGTCGCATTGCCTCAAGGTCCGGAGTTCGGCCTGGGGCGTCTGGCAGAGCGGTTTGATTTGGTACATGACAATCCGCATCGAGCACTCTCGGATGCACTCGCGACGCGCGATCTATTTCTCATCCTGCTAAGTCGCTTTGAGCAGATGCCGACGGTTGCATTGAGACTTATCGGGTCTTTAGCGCCGAGATCACGCTGGAGCCTCAGCGAACTGGCAGCGAACATGGCAGAAGCGGGTGATGGTGTGGATGTGCGGGTAGGACGTCTGGGCATCGATGAGGATACGATCCGAAGTCGTCTGGTGCTGCCGCCGCGTTTCAACACATCGCTTGAAGTTAGCGATGACGAGGATGCAGAGGTATCTACCGAGCACGTAGTCCAGACCGAGATGGCGTTCCTGCCTGGCGGCGCGGTGCAGGCGACGTTGCCAGCCTTTGAAGTGCGGGAAGGGCAGCGGGACATGTCGGTCGCGGTTGCGCGTGCGATAGCCGCTAATCAGAAGCTGATAGTTGAAGCCGGCACCGGTATCGGCAAATCACTCGCATATCTACTGCCGGCGGCATTGATGGTCGCGGGCAACAAAGGCCGCGCAATCATCTCTACCAATACGCTGAATCTCCAGGATCAGTTGCTGAACAAGGACTTCGCTGCGGTTCGTGAAATTGTGCGTCAGGAAACAGGAGTGGCACTGGAAGCGGTGCAACTGAAGGGCCGATCGAACTACATCTGCATGCAGCGTTGGCGCGAGGCAATTACGCAGACTGGGCACGGTCAATCGGATGCGCGTGTGCTATCTCAATGTCTGAACTGGTTGCCGGAGACGCAAACGGGGGATCGGTCTGAGCTTTCGCTAGGGCATGATGGTGCCGCCTTCGGTCGCCTTTCTGCAGATGGATGCCCGCCGACTACGACCGGCGGTGGCTTCCCTTGCAGCGGCCCGCCTTGCTTCATGCTCAAGGCTCGTTCGGATGCGATTCAGGCCGACATCCTGATCGTTAACCACTCGCTTCTGATTAGCGATATGGAAGCCGACAACAACATCCTGCCTGTTCACAACGTGGTCGTCATCGATGAAGCCCATCACCTGCGAGATGTGGCTACTAGACAGCTTGGTTTCCAGATCCATGAGACACAGTTCATGAATGATCTGGGAGTTGTGACGCGAAATGATTCGACGTTGCAACGGCTGGTTCGTCTGGCAACGGCGCGCGCTGGAGACGATGAAATCCTGTCATCGATTTCCCAGTTGCAGAACGATATCGTAGAAGCCGCAGATCGAGCGACGTTGCACACGAGTCGGATGTTCGACGGTTTGCGGGATATCACGAACCGGCATATGCAGCGCCAGCGCAGTCGTGAGATGCGGATCCTCGGCAGGACGCGAAACACCAGAGAGTGGAAACAAAGCATTGACAGCAATTGGGTAATGCTTCGTCCGCCGCTATTCAAAGTCGTGAGCGGTCTGAAGACTCTGCTGGATCAGGTTGAGGGCGAATCTAAACCCGATGGCTCTGTCATCAACATCAACGCCTTGTATGAACGCCTGGCTGAAGCCGCGCAATGCCTGGTCAAACTTATCGAGGACCCTGACGAGGGATACGTATATTGGGCTTCCGTGAACCAGCGTCGCAACATCGACCTGTTGCTTGAGGGCGCACCCCTCGACGTGTCTGAGAGACTCCGTCATGGTCTATTCGGACATGATCGTTCCTATATTCTGACCGGTGCGACGGTTAGCGACGATGGCGAATTTGAACGAGTTCAGTCGCTTCTTGGGTTCGACGCGGACGATACGATGCAGATCTCGGCCCCGTTCGACTTCAAGAATGCGGCTCTGATACTGGTGCCGGAAGATATCCCGATGCCAAACACGCCCGGCTACAACGAGGCCGTGACGCAGGCGATCCACGATATCGCGCTGGCAACCAAGGGTCGTACGCTGGCACTCTTTACCGCCAACTCGGCGCTGAACAATACCCGCGAGGCACTATTCACTCGATTCAGAGGCTCGGATACCAAAGTGTATGGGCAGGGCCGCGATGGCCCGCCGGCACGGGTGATACAGCTTTTGAACGATGCTGACGACGCGGTTGCCCTCGGCTCGATGAGTCTCTGGGAGGGTATCGATCTTCAGGACGCGTCTATCAACTCGCTCGTAATGACGAGATTGCCATTTCCGGTTCCGAGCAACCCGATACACCAGGCGCGCTCAGAAGATTTGCGAGACTCCTTCGGCGAATATATGGTGCCCGAAGCGGTGACGAAGTTCCGGCAAGGCTTCGGCCGCCTCATCCGCTCGAAAAACGACCGTGGCGTCTTCATCGTTCTCGATCGCCGCATCATATCGAGAGCATACGGACGCAGATTCCAGAGGTCGATACCGCGTGGGACGGTGCGACGCGTGACGTTGCGGACACTGTCGGACTACGTTGCGCGCTGGTAGATGAACCAGCCGGTTTGATGACGGCATGATTGTGGACCCGGCCGCAACAGCTCGATCGATCCGCGTCGCGCTCGATGTCGAGCCATTCGATATCCATCAGACACTGGATGGTGGCCAGGCGTTCCTATGGCATCGAGCAGGTGAAGCGTCGTATCGGGGCGTTTTAGGCGATCAGATCGTCACTATCGGATGCGACAGCGATGGGGTATGGGCATCAGGCGACATCGCTTCAGAGCGATTGCAGGCGATAGTTGAAGATTATCTATCGGCGAATGTCGATGTGGAACATCTGCGTTCAGCACTATTTGATGAGCCAGGCTTCGGCAAAATCATTTCCCAATTGCCACTCATACGCGTGATGCGGCAGGATCCATGGGAATGTCTGGCATCGTTCATATGCTCACAGAACTCGAATATCCCTCGCATCAAGCAGATGGTTGCAGCTGTAGCAAGGCTGGGGCGTCGGGTTGGAGATGAAGATTGGGCGTTTGAGTTTCCGTCTCCTAAGGTCGTTGCCGAAGCGGGAGAGGAGCATCTGAGATCAGTCGGATTAGGCTACCGCGCTAAGCATATCGCTCTTACGGCAGGGGCGGTTGCTAAAGGCGTTTCACTTGATGATCTCAGGAACGTTCCATACCGAGAAGCGTATGACGTGCTATTGCAGTTTTACGGCGTCGGGCCAAAGGTAGCGGATTGCGTTCTGGCGTATTCGCTGGACAAGGGCGAGGCATTTCCAGTCGATGTGCACGTGCGAAGAGCGGCGACGCGGCTCTACGGTCTGGACGAGAAGACCAAATACGAGGATGTCGGCAGCTGGGCGCGCGACCGCTTCCGGGAGTATGCCGCATGGGCGCAACTCTACATGTTTAGGGACGAGATAAACCGCCGCTGACACGAATCCGCTTTTCGGCTACTCAAAGCACGTTCTCAACCGACTTATCACGTGCTGCCTTTCATCCTCTGCGCTGGCGACGGTACCCTCGATTCGCATATCCCGCAACTCCTCCAGCAATCGTCCCACCTCCGGCCCAACAGGGACACCCAACTCAATGAGGGCACTACCACTCAGAGCCGGCCTGATACCTTTCAGCTGATCGCGGAACTGGGCTAGACGATTGATAACGGTTGGCTCAGGTTCGGCGACGATAGCACCCTGTATCGCCTCGTCGTGGACATCGATGAGCGCACGGTATAGCGACGAGTTCGAAATTGCGTAGCGTCGGCATCGTTCGGCTACATCCCGAACCGTTTCTACGTCACTAGCGACGGTGCGCCACTCTGAGGGCATCACGAGATGGTTTGCGAACGCCGCGACTGAAGCGGGTGAAGATATGTAGGCGAACGCGGCGAAGCGTTCCAACGGACCAGCACCTGCCCATGCGATGCGTTCAGCATCCACGTCATCATCAAGCCCCAGAGCCGCAAGCAGTCCAAGATGTCGGGCTGACGCGACGATGGCATCCAGCTTCTCTTGGTCGTTGAACCATAGCCGCCACTCATTCGATACTCGCTGCGGCGAAGTAACCAGCATCTGCGTCAGCAATTCACCAGACTTCCGAATCTCATCAGCCGTCTCAGGAGCAAATCGATATCCGTATCGCGCCGCCAATCTAGCTCCGCGCAACATCCGCAAAGGATCTTCCCAAAAGGAATTTTCCCGCAACACCCGCACAATCCCGACTTGAGCGTCCGAAAGTCCGTCAAAAGGATCGATCAGCGTCCCCCGCATCTGCGGATTGAGCCGGAATGCCATCGCGTTCAGTGTGAAGTCGCGCCTGGCGAGATCCGTTTCAATGTCGTCGACCAGGCTTATGTGGGGCAGTGCGCCGGAAGTTTCATATGTATCGCTTCTCGCGGTTGCGATATCTACGATGCGGTCATGCATTGACACTTTGAGCGTGTGAAATTGAGAAGTGGAGATTATTGAGCAATCAGGTATCGCGCTCGCCAATGCATCGGCAAATTCGGACGCGTCGCCGATAACGACGATATCGGGCGATGTGCTTATCGTGCTGTACCCATGTGCAAGCTCCCGAACCATGCTGCCGACGAGATACGCCTCAGTTGAAGTTCCGTCGGCAACCAACGCAATCGCCTTCAGGCACTCAAAGGTTTCGTCAGCAAGACGATGTTTCAGGTCCAGGTGCACGGCGCGGCGCGTTTTGATTTCTCTTCTACGTATAGACATCTGAAACTAGATAATGCATCCAAGTCGCCGCTTTGGTTCTACCTTGCGCTTATCGGTTCACTGATAAAATCTGATTGATTCAGGTGGACAAACCACCGCGTTCAAAGACGATATGGTGCTTTGAACGTCAAGCCTCAATTCAAGAAAGGTCGGCAAAAATATGATTAACGACCTCCCGATCAAGATCGATGTCTTTATTGACTACACCTGACCCTGGGTGCGTCAGGCTGGGATCTGGTTATCCCGGGTGAAGCAGGAAATGGGCGACGACCTAGATCTTAACTACCGCAGTTTTGCTTTAGAGCAGGTTAACTCTACTCAAGGTCCGGAGTGGAAGGCCTGGGAGCAGGGTTCCGACTACGCAAGTCGTGGGCTATGGTCACTGCGGGGCGGCATTGCGGCCCGAATGCAGGGCTATGATGCGCATGACCGCTACATGCTCGAGTTGCAGCACTTCAAGTTTGTAGAGCGCGGCGACATTCGAGACCGTTCAGCGATAGTCGACGCGGCAAAGCGTGCCGGGCTCGATATGGCGAAATTCGAGGCAGACCTCGATTCGCCAGACCGACTCGATGAGATTGGACGGGATCACGAAGAGGCGATTGCGCAGGGCATTTTCGGAACGCCTACGTTCATCTTTGAAGATGGTTCAGCCGCGTTCCTGAAGACGTTCACACCGCCAGAAGGCGACTCATTAGCAGCATTCGAAAATCTCGTGATGATGGCGCGAAACCGACCATATTTCGGAGAACTCAAGCGTCCGCAACCACCGTGGCCACAGGGCGTTGAGGTCTAGTTGTCGGAGATACTGCTCAAAACGGAAAACGAAATCGCCGAGCTTGAAGCCAAGCTCGGCGTTGAATTCAACAATCGCGACCTGCTCAAGCAGGCATTGATGCACGAGTCGTTCGTCAACGAATGGAACGTGGCCAATGCGAATAGCCAGGTCCGGTCCTACGATCGTCTGGAGTATCTTGGCGATGCGGTGCTTAACTACACCGTCGGGCGCGCGCTGTTCGAGAAGTCATCCGGCGCCAATGAGGGCGAACTCTCAATGGGACGTTCCAGCATCGTATGCCGCGATTCACTGGCACGCGTAGCCCAGCGACTCGACCTTTCGGACCATATCTTGCTAGGCAAGGGTGAAACTACGTTCAATCCGACGATCCGAGACTCGATACTTGAGGACTCGTTTGAGGCGATAGTCGGTGCGATACACGTAGATCAGGGCTACACGGCCGCCTCGAGGTTCGTCTTCGATCAGCTTGGCGACGAGATCGCACGAGTCGTACGCAACGGTGTTGAAAAGGATCCCAAATCGGCGTTTCAGGAGATGGTGCAAGCGGCCGGATTACCAACACCGCGCTACGGCACGCATCTCATCAACGTCGATGCCAACCATCAGTACACCTACAAAGCGCAAGTCAGCGTGGATGGTCGGGTTGTTGCGACTGGATACGGCACCAGCAAGGCACGCGCGCAGAAGAGCGCAGCCGCGCAGGCCAAGGACCAGTTCAGCTCGCAGATGCCTGAAAGGTCGAAGCGTGAGGCGGTTGGGCGACGCGCGTCGTCGCGCGCCCCGCAAAAGGACACAGTTCCCTACGAACATCAAGAGAACGGCAGTGCCGTGTCTGATGGAATGAGACGCGTTCGTGCATGGTTAAGCGTGATGGTGATGCGTCGGTCGAGCAACGAGCCGAAACGACGTCTGATCTATCGCCGGCCGGACTAGACTGGACGCCCATTTCAAATGCTCCGCCTCTTTGGAAGATCCAAAAAGACGTCTGACGCGTCCAAAACGGCCGGACGCTCCTGGCGTCGAGTCGTTGGCTCTGTATTCGGACGCTCTACTATCGACCCGGAATTCTGGGACGAGCTTGAGGAGTCGCTCATCGTCTCCGACGTCGGCGTAGCAACGTCGATGGAACTGGTTGAGAAGGTGCGTAGCGAGGCTCGCAAGCGTGGCGCGAATGAGCCGGCAGTCGTCTACGAGATTGTGCGTGAAGTAGTCGCCGACATCTTGACCGATGCCGATGCAGCATCATTTTGGTCCGATGACGGTCCGGTTGCGCTGATGATTGTGGGCGTAAACGGCTCTGGCAAGACTACCAGCATTGGGAAGTTGGCACATGCCGCCAAGGAGGACGGCAGAGTGCCGCTAATCGCCGCGGCCGACACTTTCCGCGCCGGTGCGATTTCCCAATTGGAAATCTGGGCGCAACGAACTGACACGATGTTCATATCCTCGACTCCCGGCGCAGACCCCGGCGCAGTCGTCTACGATGCATTGGCGGCCGCGAAATCGAGAGGCTCCGACTTCGTCATCATCGACACTGCTGGGCGTCTGCACACCTCCCGCAATCTGATGGAAGAGCTTAAGAAGATACGGCGAATTCTGGATCGTCATGCCCAAGACTTCACCCCTCGCGTGTTGCTGGTAATCGACGGCAATACTGGACAGAATGGAGTTACTCAGGCCAAGGTCTTTACCGAAGCGGTCGGTTGCGATGGTGTAGTATTGACCAAGTTGGACAGCACCGCCAAGGGTGGCGTCATGCTGGCGATTCGAGGGGAGATGGGCTTGCCGGTGAGGTATATCGGCACGGGTGAGGGATTAGATGACATTGCGCCCTTTGAGGGACGTCAATTTGCCGAGATGTTAATGCCCCAAAGTTAATGTCTGAAACGCTGATGCAGATATCCCTCCGACTGAATTCAGCCCTGCTTTAAGTCGATGAACGATGTGATTTTCTGGCTGTTGACGCTCTACTTCATCGGCCTCGCAGCCATCCCATTCGCGTACTACGCACTTCCCAGTCTGATCGACCGCGGTTTCGGTCTGGTGCGGCCGATCGGGATGTTGCTGTTCGGCGCGCTGATATGGTTGCTGAGCCTGTTGCGGCTATTGCCAAATGTTGGATGGTCTTGGTGGGCAGTAGCCATCATCATCGCCGTATGCGGTTGGGGATGGTTGCTCTTGCGAGACCGGTCGCAATTCTGGAGTTTCTTGCGTCGTCGATGGTTGCAGCTCCTGATTACTGAGGCGCTGTTCATACTCTTCTTCGGCCTTTTCGTAGTGCTGAAAGCATCGGATCCGGATGTTACGCATACCGAGAAGCCGATGGATCTGATGATGCTGAACGCCGTGATGGCGGCGCAGCACGCACCACCGACTGACCTGTGGTTGAGCGGTTTTCCGATTGCGTACTACTACTTCGGCTATTGGATGTTTGGCGGTATCGCGCAGATGGCGTCAGTCCCTGCCAGCATCGCCTTCAGCTTGGCCATCGCTACCATTGGCGCACTTTCGGCCGCGGCCATATTCTCGCTGGTCGGCAACCTGACGCGGCGTGACGGCTCCGATATCTCGAAGATGGTCCTCGCTGGGTTGGCTGCAGTGGTGCTTCTGCTGCTGATATCGAACTTGAATGGCATTTGGGAGTTGATGACTTTAGCGGGAGTTGGAACGGAGGGTTTCTATCAATGGCTGGGCATAAAGGGCGTTGATCTGACTGATCCCGGTACCGGATGGCGGCCGGAAGGCTGGTGGTGGTGGTTCGCATCGTCACGCATAATCAACCGCATTTTGCCCGATGGAACACAGTTGGATTTCACCATCCAGGAGTTCCCATTCTTCAGCATCATGCTGGGGGACCTGCATCCGCATCTTCTCTCCATTCCATTCGTCCTGCTGGGGATATCACTCATCGCTAACGTGCTTTTCTCGCCCAAGAGATGGGGACTGCGATGGTTGAGACATTATCCGGTTACGGCGTTGCTTCTAGTGCTGACAATCGGGGCGTCGGGCTTCATCAACACGTGGGATCTCGGGTGGATACTGCTCGCGTTTGGGGCCGTCGTCTACTCCAAGTCATATGCCGAGAACGGTCGTAGCCATCTAGCCGCCATCAAAGCCGCAGTGCCGCCGTATCTGCTGCTGGGAGCCGCCGGTGCAATCTTCTTTTCCAACTACTACTTCTGGACGATGGAGAGCCAGATACAGTATCCACCGCTGGTACCGACGAAGCTTGCCACGCGTCCGATTCACTTCTTCACCGTCTGGGGCGGACTGCTCGCAGTGGGTATCGTCTTCGCGGTCTCGGTTTCGGCGCCGGTGCTCGCCAGTGAATGGCTAACGAGGACCCGGCTTTCCGCGACGCGTTTACTACCTGCCAGCATTGCCGGCCCTATTCCTTGGCTCATCTCTCTCGCTCTGGTCATCGGACTCTACGGGTTGTGGGCAATTACACATCTTTCATTCAACGATGATGCTGATCCGATGGAGATTGTTGCGCGTCTGCCGCTCTCGGGACTGATCGGCATCGCATTCATTGTGTTGTTCGTGACGACGTATCGCAGGGCAGTGCGCGGCGCGGATGATGGTGTGCAGGCGGCATTGATACTGCTTACCGTGTCGCTGCTGTTGCTCTATGTTGCCGAACTGATGCGGATGCACGACCTGTTTGGCGGACGACACAACACCGTCTTCAAGTTTTACTACCAAGTGTGGATATTCTTCGCCGTAGCAGGCGGTTACGCCGTCTTCTACTGGATGCGTAAACATCCGCAGTTCTCTGGACGTGCGCGCTACTTCAGCATTGGCGCCGGCATCGTTGCCGCAGTCCTGATTACCGGCTCGCTCTACTATCCCGCCGCCGCGCCGCCGAGCAAGGCGGCCGAGTCGGATACCCAGTTCACATTGGACGGGCTGGCGTTTCTAGAGCGGCAGGGTCCGGAGATTCCAGAAGCGATGGCGTGGTTACGCGAAAACGTGAGCAACGATGATGTGATAGTCGAGGCTTCGGGTGGGAGTTACAGCCATTACGGTCGCTTTTCGGGATTTACCGGACGTCCGGCGATTCTCGGTTGGACGGGACATCAGGGGCAGTGGCGCGGAAGTGACGAAGCATGGGCAGAACGCGATAAGCATCTTGATCGCATCTATAACAGTAGCGATGTTGAAGAGGTTCGCAGATCGCTTGAACTCTACGATGCCGACTACTTGGTATTGAGCCCTAATGAACGCGACAAATATACTGAATTAGACGATTCGAAGTTCGACCTGATCGGTGGCCGCGTGTTCGAAAACGACAAAGTAATCATATTCGCCCTGGGAGACTAGGCTTGGACGCGGCAAATACCGGACCGGACGACCGGAAATCAGGGTCGTCTACGCGTGCGCGCTGGGTTGATGGCGGCTGGGTGACGAGAGCACGCGCCGCAACGACGCGCAAAGCCGAGGCCGTAGCTGAGGCCGCAACCGAGTTTTCATTTTCGCCTCGGGTGCAGTACGCCTTATACGCCGCCCTGTTCCTCGTCGGACTCGGAATGCGATTGGTTCGATTAGGCGACCAGGCCGTCCACCATGACGAGAGTCTGCACGGCTATTTTGCCTACAAGATCTCGATCGGGGATGACTATGCTCACTCACCACTGACGCATGGGATGTTCCTGTTCGAGCTGATCGCCGGGATATTCCTGCTTTTCGGCGATTCGGAATTCACGATGCGGTTGGGGATGGTGCTGTTCGGATCCGCATTGATACTCGTCCCGATTCTGATGCGGCGGCAACTGGGAGATTTGGGCGCGCTTCTAACGTCGGTAATGCTCACATTCTCTCCCGCGCTCTTTTACTTCTCTCGATTCGCTCGCAACGACATTCTGATGGCAGTATTCATCGCCATACTCGTAGTCGCGCTTTGGCGCTACACCGAGGAGCAGCGAATGCGCTGGCTCTACATCGCCGCCGCCGCGCTCTCATTGGCAATGGCGACGAAAGAGTCGATCTACATCTTCGTCGTCATATTCGCCGCGTACTTCGCATGGGTGGCACGCTACGAAATCCGATCAGTGTTGCTCGGACATATGAAACTGAGCGAGATCGGACCTTATGGTCATGTGGTAGTCCTGCTAATCGGTCTTTCGGCGCCTTTCTACGCGGTGAGTGTCGGACTGTTCCAGGACTTAATCGGTTTGACGCTGGCGGCACATGAGGGGACTCCCGGAGTGCCGACTGGCGCGCCGGATGGCACTACCGCAAGAATAGTCGCCGGAGTGTTGACGCTGATCGTATTCGGCGTTGGAGTAGGCATTGGCGCGCTCTGGAACTGGAAGCGCTTCTGGGTGCCGCTGGCCATCTTCTGGGGCATATACGCCGTCATCATGACGAATTTCGGGAGCAACTACCCGGGCCTGCTTACCGGCGTATGGCAATCGGTAGGCTACTGGATCGGACAGCATGATGTGCGGCGCGGCGATCAGCCCTGGTACTACTACTTCATCCTGGGCTCGGTTTACGAGTTCCTACCCATGCTCACCGCATTGGCAGTGACGCTCTACTACTCGATCCGCACTGGATGGCGTTCGATCGGACTCATCGTCATCAGCATCATATCTTTCGCCATCTCGACGACGATGATGTACATGCTCTACTACCAGCAGTCAGACCCGCCAGGTCCGCTATTGATCGTGCCCTTCCTGGCGTTGGGCATCGTGACGATACTGCTGGTGCCGCTCACGCTCAACGCGCCGCGCTTCATGCAGTTCCTGCTCTTCTGGTCGTTCGCCACCTTCATCGCCTTGTCGATAGCAGGTGAGAAGATGCCCTGGTTGCTGGCACAGTTGACGTTGCCGTTCATATTTGTGGCTGGCAAGGGATTGGGAACGTTGTTGCAATGGATCGATTGGCAGGCGGTGTGGCATCGAAGGGGTTGGCTCGCATTCGCCCTGGTGCCGCTGTTCCTGACCGCCCTCTGGCGTCTCCTCTTTTTCGAGTTCTACACCGACTTCGACATTACGCAGAGTCGGGATCTGAACCAATTCCTTGAGCTCTGGGGACTCGTAGCATTCTGCGGCATCTCGTTGCTGTTGCTGGTTCAGGGCAGCATGTCGCAAGGCTTCCGGCAGATATTGAGCGTATTTGGAGTGGCCCTGGTCGCGCTGATGTTCGTGTTTACTTTCCGGGCAAGCACCGTCGCGGTCTACACCCATGGCGATGTGGCTAAAGAGATGCTGATTTATACGCAGACATCTCCCGACCTGCATCAAACCGCCAAGGAGATCGAGACGGCGAGGGATTTGGCATGGAACAAGAGCCCGTTCAGTGTTGCCATCGATACTCGAGACGGCTTCGCATGGCCATGGACCTGGTATCTGAGGGACTTCGACAATGTGGGATACATCAGCCTCGAATCGCAGGGTGCTGAAGTTGGAACTTCACGCACTATAGCGGTAGTCAATTCGAGGAATCACAACAACGTCAAAGACTCGATGCCTCCAGAGTTCGGCGAACCGCGCCACATGATTCATCGCTGGTGGTTCCCGGAGATCTACAAAAACAAGACGCCGGGCGATGTCTTCAACGGTCTGACCGATCGCAAACTCCTGCGTCCGATAGCCGACTTCTGGTTCCATCGCGAGTTGCCGGTTGATCTCGGCTATATCGATTCATACGTCTACTTCCGAGACGACACACCTTCGGCGCCGCTTCGATGAGGCTTACCGGTTCAGTTAGTCAGACGAACTCTGCCATGTCAAACGCGTCGTGATCAAGAGCCGTGCATTCTGGTTAGGACTGGTGGCAAGCATCGCGTTTCTTGCCATTTTCTTCATCGCTATCGTCGATGATTTTGATGAGGTTATCGACGTCCTCGCCTCGGCGAACTACCTCTATGCGATTCCATCGCTGGGCTTCTACACCTTGGCGCTCTGGTTCCGAACTGGGCGATGGCGATACCTGCTGAAACCGATAAACAACGGAGAATACGCACGACCGCTTTTCCCGGTTGTAGTGGTTGGTTACATGGCCAACAATCTCATACCGCTCCGCATCGGGGAACTGATGCGTGCTTACTACCTGACCCTGCGAGAGGGCATCAGCACCTTGGCGGGATTCGGCACCGTCGCCCTGGAGCGTGCCGCCGATGTTATCGCGTTGCTGTTTCTGGTCGCCGTCGCGGCGGTGATTGGCGCGATTGGATTTCAAGACACCATCACCGGCGTCGCCGAGAGCGTACCTGGTGGAGTTCCCGTCCTGACGATTGGCGCATTGTTGCCATTTGTGGGCGTATTCTCAGCCGTTGCATTCATCTTGGTCGTCTCACCGGAAAAGATTCGCGGCATCATGGAGCGGATGCTGGGGATGTTGTCAGACACTCTCCGCACCAAGATCATCGATCTGACGATGAATCTCATCGAAGGCCTGATCGTCATACCCACCTGGCGCGGCCTCTTAAAGGTGATACTGCTCTCGCTTCCGGTATGGATAGCCGAGATTGCGATGTACTACACGATTGCGCTTGGTTTCGACATTCGTCCGGCATTCGGCACTCAGATCGAATTCGCGGCGGCGATCGTAGCATTTGGCGCGGCCGCCAATCTGGCCGGCATTCTGCCATCAACCGCGGGCAGTCTCGGACCGTTTGAGTTGTTAGGGGCAACGGCATTAACTACCCTTGGTGTTGATGGCGACATTGCGGCGGCTTATGCGCTGACGGTGCACGTTGTTTTGTGGGCGCCGGTTACAATCGCTGGCGCGTTGATTTTAGTTGCCGATAGAACGTCGATGGCGCAACTTGCACGCGGTGCCAGAGCGGCTCGAAGAGAAGCCGCGGATAACGCTGATGGAAGTTCGGAAGTTACTGAAAAACAGGTAGGGAATTAGGGATGAGGATCGGAATAGTCGGAGCCGGCGCGGCCGGGCTTGCCGCAGCATATGACCTCGCCGGAGCAGGGCACAGCGTAGTGGTTTACGAGTCGGCGCCATTCATCGGCGGTCAGGCTTCAACCATCCCCGTCGGCGGCTATCCGCTCGAGCGCGGCTACCACCATCTCTTCACCAACGACACTGCGATACTCGATCTCATGGGTGAGTTGTGCATCGGAGACGCCATGGAGTGGTATCCCTCAAACGTCGGCACTTACGTCGATGGTGGACTGTATAAAACCACCACAGCGACGGATCTTCTGCGTTTCGGCGCGATCCCGCTGATTGAACGGATACGTATGGGTTTGTTCGCGCTACGAGTTCAGCGTATAAAGGATTGGGAAGCGCTGGAGCCGTATACCGCCGACCAGTGGTTGAGCGACAAACTTGGCGGTGAAGCGTACGATGTCCTGTGGAACCCGCTTCTGCGCGGCAAGTTCGGACGTTTCTACCGAGAGGTTGGAATGACTTGGTTCTGGTCGAAGATACAGACCCGGTTCAAATCTCGACAGGGATTGCTGGCTAAAGAGGTGCTCGGATACCCGACCGGCAGTTTCGACGTGGTATTCGACACGTTAGCTGCCAAAATCAGGTCTATGGGCGGTGAAATTCGCATCGAGAATCCCGTCACCAAAATCACTCCCAAAGACGAATCGGGAGCAGTAACAATCGAGAGCCACGCGGATGGCGATGTTCGATCCGAAACCTACGACAGCGTGCTCTCCACTGTGCCGTCCTTTACCATGCCAGACCTGATGGATGACATCCCCGCTGGCTACCTGCAACGTCTTGCGGGAGTGCAGTATCTGGCCGCGGTCGTCGTGATTCTGGAGATGGAGCATCCGCTGACCGATTACTACTGGATGAACATCGCATCCGACGATGTGCCATTCCTAGGCATCATCGAGCATACCAACATGCTCCCCAAAGAGTGGTACAGCGGTCGCCACGTCGTCTACCTGACCAACTATCTGCATCGCCGCGACGAACTGTTCAATCTCCCCCCCGATGACCTGACCGCCCTGTATCTGCAGCACCTGCCAAAGTTCAATCGCAACTTCAATCCTTCGTGGGTCACGGATGTGCATTACAACGCGGTGAGCGCGGCGCAACCGATCATCGGCACCGAGTATGGCGCGCTGAAGCCAGCACATCGGACGCCCTTTGAGCGCATCTATCTTGCCAACACTACCCAGATATATCCCGAAGACCGCGGCACGAACTACTCGATCCGAATGGGTAGAGAGGTTGCGGAGATGATGATGTCGGACGCCAAACGCGGATGGACAGAATGGCGTTCGAATTGATTGGCTTCACCTTACAGTTATTTTCTATCTCTGAGTTAACCTATATCCGTGTTTAGATGATTAAGTCGGATATGACCTATTGGGAGTTAGATAGATGGGCGTTCTAGACGGAAAGGTATCGATAATCACCGGTGCTGGCACCGGTATCGGTCGCGCGGCGGCGCTCATGTTCGCCGATGCCGGCTCTTCAATGGTCTTGGCCGGCCGACGGCAAGCACCCTTAGACGAAGTTGCAGAACTGGCTAGAGAGCGCGGGGCAGAAGTTGCAGTGCGCTCTACAGACCTTGAAGATGGAGACGATGCCGCCCGACTTGGCGAGTGGTCAATAGAGCGCTTCGGCAAAGTCGATATCCTGGTCAACAATGCCGGACATAGCAGTCGCGTCAGGTCCATGCGTTTTGTCGGACCTGAAGAGTGGGATTCAGTATTCAAGGTCAACGTCGAGGGCGTCTACCGGCTGACGCAGTCGGTCTTGTCCAACATGATCGATCGCGGCGAAGGTACGGTTATCACCGTCTCCTCTTTAGCGGCACTCACTCCGGGATTGATGGGTGGCGCGCCTTATAGCGCGGCCAAAGCGGCCTCGTTGAATATGATCCGAGGCATGAACACGGAGCTCGCAAAGTACGGCGTCAGGGCCTGCGCGATAATGCCAGGCGAGGTTGATACTCCGATACTTGAGAATCGTCCTCGACCGCCCGACTCTGATGATCGTGCGACAATGATGCAGGCAGAAGACATCGCCCAAGCGGTATTCCTGTGTGCCGCCATGCCGCAGCGGACGATCGTTGAGCAGGTCGTGATGATGCCCACGATGCGTCGTGACACGTCGCGGGACATGGCCGCAGCTGAAGTAGAAGGATCCGGCAAGTGAGTGAGCCGCGCTTCGACGCGTGCGCGAATGTTGGATGCTCTGTTACGATTCCATCTAATAAGGTGATAGATCCGCGCTGATGCGGTTGGACTGCCGGAACCTGTTATTAGATGATGCTGGAGCAATATTGACGACGATACAGCAACAAAGTCGCCCGAAATTGCGAGAACGTATACGTCTCGCACTAGAGTCTCAAGTCGCCGGCAAGGAACGTGCACCGAGCGTCACTGTCTTGTCTTCGCTGCTCGCGATTCAAGACGAATTGCACTATATCCCGGATGAAGCCATCGAAGAGACGGCGATATTCTGCAACTCCACGATCAACGATGTCTGGAGCGTGGCGTCTTTCTACACGAACTTCCGCTTCACGCCACCCGGCAAGGCGACTGTAGATGTATGTTGGGGGCCGACGTGCCACTTGATGGGCGCGCAACGAGTGCTGGAAGCGGTTCAAGACACACTCGGAGTCGACGCCGAGGAGACGAGTGCGGACGGCAAGATAACGTTGCGTTACAGCACCTGCCTCGGCGCGTGTGCTCAGGCACCCGTAATTGCACGTGATCATGTGCTGACCGGACGCACTAGTCCGGCCGCGGCACGCGAGTATATTTCATCTCTTCAGAGGGAGCTTGACAATGGTGTCGCGCATTGACGCATCGGTAGAGTCGGGTATCGTCACAAACGGCGGCCAGACGACGTATGCAGACCTGCGTGCGCGGGCACGCTGGCAGTGGAGCGCGCTTACGGAAGGCCCAAAACCCTGGGTGCGTGTGGGCTACGGCGCATCCGGCCAGGCCGCGGGTGCCGATGCTGTATTCGAGGCGCTCAAAGCCTATGGCCCGGACGGTGCGGGACAGATCAATCATTCGCGGGTTGGCGCACATGGATTGATGTATCTCGAACCGATCGTCGATGTATGGGTGCCACGCGTGGCGCGAACATTCTACGCTCTGGTCACCCCCGACATGGTGCCTGACATCGTGGCACACCATGTAAGCGACGCGCCGATGCATGAATCGGCATTCGCATTTGCACCGATCTCGAAAAAAGCCGAATCGGACCTGCCGAAGTGGAATGACCTGCCGGAAAACGCACATCAGACAAAGGTGCTGACTGCCAATTTTGGCAACATCGACCCGCACGACATTCTGCAATACATCGCGAACGGCGGCTACTCGGCGCTCAACAAAGCGGTCAACTCCATGACGCCCGATGAGGTGCTTGAGGAAGTGAAGACTTCCGGGTTGCGCGGTCGCGGCGGCGCCGCATTTCCAACGGGATTGAAGTGGTCTTTCCTCGCACCAAGCAAAGCGCCAGTCAAATACGTGTTGTGCAACTGCGAAGAGGGCGACCCTGGTGCATTCAACGACAAGGGGATTTTGGAGAGCGACCCGCATATTCTCATCGAGGGATTGATACTCAACGGATACGCCACGAACTCCACTAACGGCGTCGTCTTCATCCGACAGGGGCATGACATCCCTATCGATGCGACTAGAAACGCGATTGATCAGGCCTATAAGAGCGGACTTCTAGGAGAAAACATACTCGGTTCCGACTTCTCGTTTGAGATGGAGGTTTCACTCACTGGTGACTCCTACGTTGCTGGCGAAGAGACGGCAATGATGGAGGCTATCGAGGGCAAACGCTCAACGCCAAGATACAAGCCCCCATTCCCAGCCCAAGCCGGACTGTTCCAGAAGCCGACCAACATAAATAACGTCAAGACGATCTCATACGTACCCAGCATCGTTAATGATGGTGGCGACGCGTTCAAGCAGATTGGAACTGAGACGTCTTCAGGCACTGCATTGGTATGTCTTACCGGACATATCAAGCGTCCCGGGATGTATGAGGTGGCGATGGGCATGACGATTCGGGAGGTGCTGGACAATATCGGCGGGGGAGTAGCGGATGGATCAGAGCGCATCAAGCTTTTGCAGACTGGCGGCCCGCTCGGTGGTGTGATGGGTGAGGCGGCTTTCGACACGGAGATTGACTTCGATGCGATGGCGGAGGCTGGCGCCATCCTGGGCTCCGGCGGCATCATCGTTGGCGACGAGAGCACCGACGTGGTCGATTTGATACGCAATCTGGTTGCATTCAATCAGTTTGAATCTTGCGGAAAGTGCTTCCCGTGCCGATTGGGCAACACTCACATGTTGGATATCTTGGACCGATTGTGCAAGAACGAACCTCAACCGGGCGACATGAAACTCATAGAGACGGTCGGCAACAACATGAAGATAGGCTCGCTCTGTGGGCATGGCCAGCTCGGTTACAACCCGATTTCATCAGCAATTACCTATTTCGGAGAAGAGTTCGAGAAGCGCTTCAACGGCGAGTTGGAAAAATCGGGTCCTTTCGGTGACGGCTCGATGATCCTGCCCAGCCGTACGCGCCCGTGAAGCGGTCGGACTCAATAAACTCGTTGCGGAAGTAGATATGCCGGACCAAATCAAGTTCACGATTGACGGACAGCAGATAGAGGCTGAGCCGGGACAGACGATACTCCAAGCGGCACTCGAAGCCGGCATCTACATCCCGTATCTCTGTTACTTCCCTAACATGAAGCCCTACGGCGCATGTCGCACCTGCGTCGTCGATACCGAGGCCAATGGGCGAAAGATGACTTTGGCATCCTGCACGGCCTCGCCGATGCCAGACATGGTCGTCGAGACGAAAAACGATTCGGTCAACGAACTTCGACGCGGCATCATCGAGTTGCTAATGTCGGAGCATCCGCACGGCTGTTTGACCTGTCATCGGATTGAACTGTGCGGACCTCAAGACGTGTGCCAACGGCATATCGATGTTACCGACCGTTGCACCATCTGCCCGAAAAATGAGCGATGCGAGTTGAAAGACACGGTTCGGTCGGTCGAACTGGATTTGAGAACGCCGCTCAACTACAACCGCCGCGATCTGCCCATCCATGCTGATGACCCGCTTTACGACCGCGACTACAACCTCTGTATCGTGTGTGCGCGATGTGTTCGGGTGTGCGACGAGGTGCGCGGCGATACCGCTTTGACGCTCGTATCTCGCTCCGGTGTCTCTCTAGTCGGCACGTCTCACGGCAGTTCACTGATGGAATCTGGCTGTGAGTTCTGCGGCGCCTGTATCGACGTATGTCCCACCGGCGCGCTCGTTGAGCGGGAATACAAGTGGGAAAAGGCCGCCCGCCAAGTCACCACTACCTGCACCAACTGCGCGGTCGGTTGTCAGATGATTGCCGAAGTGAATCGCTTCGACAAGGTCATCCGCTTTAGAGGCGATGTGAACGGTGCTCCCAATCTTGGCCAGGCCTGTTTCAAGGGCAAGTTCGCGTATGACTACCCGAATCACCGCTCTCGTCTGAAGCGCGCCTATTTCAGGAAAGACGGCATCCTGACGAATGCGACCCTGGACGATGCATTTGCAGCCGCGGCTAGCGCACTGGCAGACTACTCGCCGGATGAGGTTGCCGTCATCGCGTCGCCGCGCGGCAGCAACGAAGACAACTTTGTCGCCCAGCAATTCGCCAGAGCCGCACTCAAAACCAACAACGTCGACACCGCGCACAATTTTATTGGCGATCTGCTCGACCGGATTGATGCACGATGGAACATCGGACATACGCAACGCTCGATCTGGGATATCGAAAACGCAAAGTCGGTGCTCGTAGTAGCCGGCAACCCGACTGAAGAGCAGAACGTCTTAGCAGTGCCGGTAAAGAAGGCGGCCAAAGAGGGCGCCAAGGTGGTGGTGATCGATCAGCGCGAAACGGAACTTACGCGCTATGCGGACGTCTGGCTACGCCCGAAGGTAGGCACTTCACACATGGTCGTTATGGGAATTGCACGCGCCGTATTTGACGCGACCCTGAACGATGGCGATTTCGTTGATGAGCATGTTGCCAACGGCGAACAGTTCACAGCGTCCCTCTGGGACTACGATCTCGGTCGCATCGCGAACTACTGCGGAGTGCCCATCGAAAGCTTTGAACGCGCCGCTTCTGCGTTAGCGTCCGACCCAAATATGGCGGTATTGCTGGGTGGTGATGCCATCCCGGATGGCACCCGAGACGCTTTGGTAGACGCGGTGATGAACCTGCGCCTGCTGAATGGCACTTCGGACGGCGAAGGGCAGGGCATATACCCGCTGCTTCTCGGCGCCAACACCCTCGGTTCCCGTCATATCGGTTGCGCGCCCATCGATGCCGACGAACAATTGGCAGCTCGTCTCGCTGAAGTATGGGATATCGAGTTCCCTGAAAATCCTGCTCGGGAAGTATCAGATATTTTCGACGATATGCGGAGTGGCAAGATCAAAGCCGCAATCGTGATGGCCGACGGTATTAACCCTGATGCTCACCAACTGGGTGATGTCGCACACGCTTTGGGAAGTCTGGAGACTCTTATCGTTTCGTCAGTCTTTGACAACGAAATCACTGCAAAGGCGAACATCGTTTTCCCAGCGGCACCGTTCACGGAGCAGACATCTACCGTTACGAACCTGGAATCGAGAGTTCAGCTGGTGCGGCAGAGCAGCAGTTCCAGGCGCGATGAACTCACTGGTTGGGAAGTATTCAGCGGCATCGCGGACGCTATGGGCGTTTCGGGATTTGAATACGCCTCATCGAGTGACATATTTGACGTTATCTGCGATGTGGTGCCGGAATATCGCGGTTTAAGCCACGACGCTTTGGCAGACGGTGGCATCATCGCCAAATCGCAGCCTGGTTCGGATTATGTAGACCGCTTCGAAATTGCCAATCCTGATTTTGAACCGGTATCGAGGAATGGCTTGTACTTCGCACCGGGACGCGTGTTGCATCAGCCCGATCGTGAGACGACGCTGAGCCAGCGCAACTATCTGAACGTCATCGATCGCGTCGAGATCGTCGAGGTGCACCGCGATGATGCGGATGCGCTTGGAGTGTCTGACGGCGATAGCGTCGCTGTATATGGCTATGATGGCGCGCACCTGGCGGAAGGTATCGCCCAGTTGGTGGATGACATGCCGGGAGTCGTTAGAACGACAACCCTGTTCGCAGAACTGGCGAGTTACATTGAAGAGTGCGAGCATCCGGACCCGTCGCCGACCGTGCCAACTTTGGTTCTACGATCGGCAACCGTTCGCATCGTCAAAACGGCAGACGCGGCTATGACGGTCGCCGGAGCGGTGTAAATAGGAAGCCGTTTCTTGTCTCCCCAGAGACGAGATCTCAGGGCGAGAGAAGTCGCGGTGAGTGATAGAATCTTAAATGTGCAGCCGTTCGATACTCGCTGGAGCGCGTGGTGGCGGCAAGCATCAGAACAATCGTGAAACGGAGCTCATGCAATGGCACATCCAATAGATGTAAATGATGCCGATTTTCAATCTGAAGTCCTATCTTCCGACATTCCGGTGCTTGTGGACTTCTGGGCAGAATGGTGCGGCCCCTGCAAGATGGTAGCGCCGGTGGTTGAGAAACTGGCTAATGACTACGACGGCGTCGTCAAGTTCGTCAAGGTAGACGTTGACCAGAACCCGCTGCTTTCCGGGCAGTACGGCGTGCGCAGCATTCCCACGCTGCTCATCTTCAACAATGGCAGCCCGGTCGAACAGGTCGTCGGTGCGGTACCTGAAAGCATCCTGAACGACAAGCTTCAGGGTGTATTGCAGATGGCTGCCTGATCCAGCGTTGCTGACCTCAAATGTGGTTTTAAGGGCGGTCGTAAGGCCGCCCTTTTCTGTAGCGACACGTTTTAGCCGCTAATTCAGCTTCAGTTCGCTTTAACATCGATACTGTACCGATTGTGGGAGTGGATGGGTCCCGGTGGGCTTCACGGACTTCAAATCCGCTGGCGTGCGTCCTTCGATGTGCGCGGAGGGTTCGACTCCCTTGCACTCCCGCCAGATAGACAGATAAGAACGTCGTCAACTCACAACTCACGATCTATTCATCGAACCGCAATACAGCAGGAACCGGGAAATAACTATGCGATACGCCAACTTGGGAAATACAGATATCAAGGTGTCGAAGATGGCACTCGGATGTTGGCCATTCGCCGGAGGCAGCGTCTGGGGTCCGCAAGACGACGACGATTCGATAGCCGCCGTTCATGCCGCATTGGATGCTGGAGTGAACTTCTTTGATACCGCAGAGGGATATTCCGACGACTCCAATTCGGAAGAGGTGCTCGGTCGCGCGTTGAAAGGCCGACGCGAGCAGGCGGTAATCGCAACCAAGTTCAGCAATGCGAGCCACGGCGCCGACGACATAGCCCGACGTTGCGAGGGCAGCCTGGAACGCTTGCAGACGGACTATATCGACCTTTACCAAGTCCATTGGCCGAATCATAGTGTTGAGATTTCCGAGACGATGTCAGAACTGCTCAAACTTCAAGAGAGCGGCAAAATCCGCACTATCGGTGTCTGCAACTTCGGGCCAATAGACCTCAACGACATCCTGCAGAGCGGCAACATAGTCACGAACCAATTGCCATTCAACCTGCTGTGGCGTGCACTTGAGTTCGCGATCCAGCCGGCATGCGTCGCCAACGACATCGGGATTATCTGCTACAGCCCATTGGCGCAAGGGATGTTGACCGGACGATACGCCTCGGCCGATGATGTGCCGCCGGGTCTGTCTCGCTCTCGACACTTCAACAAAGATCGGGAGTTGGCGGTACATGGCGAAGACGGTTGCGAACGTGAGACATTTGATGCCATCGCGTCGGTCCTAGCGATAGCTGAAGAGGCGGGGGAACACCCCGCCAAGATATCTCTAGCTTGGGTCCTCGCTCAGCAGGGCGTTGCCAGCCTATTGGTAGGTGCCCGAAACGCAGACGAGGTTGCGCTTAACACCCCGACCTTTGACTACGACCTGACCGAAGACGTTGCGCGAGCGCTATCTGCCGCCACTAACGAACTCAAAGATGCTCTGGGTGCTAATGCCGATATGTGGCAATCGCCGGGGCGGATGAGTTGATGCGGGATATGAGTGAGCGATTCAGTATCATCCGCTGTCAAAAAAACACATCGTTGTTCATTGCTGGATATAGAGATTTATCGGGCGAAACTGACACAATCAATTGATGGGGATTGTTCAGCAACGCAAATCGGCCCTTACCTAAGACCGTCATACTGACAGGCAGGCATGATAGACGGCTCGCAAAGTACATCCAGCAACTACACATCGGACGAATTGTCCAAGATCTTCGGTGGTCTCAACGCGGGCTACGTAGCCAGCATCTTGCACGGCGAAGCGGTACCGCTTGCCGCAGACGACCTTGAAGACGTGTTGTTCAATCTCGGCTACGACGATACGCAGTATGCCAAGCAAGCGGTCAAAGAGAAGTCCGCTGATCAATCGGCTTCGGAAGTAAATGGGCAGGATGAAGCGGCGTCGGAAGTTGCTGTTGATGATGAGATTGAGTATGTAGAAGCCGTCGCTTCTGCTGTTGATGATGAAGAGCCTGCTGCTGACCCGATCACTGATGAGGTGGTTTCGGAAGTGGATGGGCAGGATGAAGCGGCGTCGGAAGTTTCTGTTGCTGATGAGATTGAGGATGTAGAAGCTGTCGCTTCTGAAGTTGATGATGAAGATCCTGCTGAGGATCCGATCACTGATCAATCGGCTTCGGAAGTAAATGGGAAGGATGAAACGGCATCGGAAGTTTCTGTTGCTGATGAGATTGAGGATGTAAAAGCCGTCAGTATTGATGTTGATGAAGAGCCCACTGAGGATCCGATCATTGATGAGGTGGTATCGGAAGTGGGTGGGCAGGATGAAGCGGCCAGTGATGAGATTGAGGATGTGGAAGACGTCGCTTCTGCTGTTGACGATGAAGTGCTTGCTGAGGAGCCAATCATTGATGAGGTCGTAGCCGAACCCGATGCGGATGTCGAGCCTGAGGTGGATGAAGCATCAGACGAATCCCTTGAGGATGATGCACCCGCAGAAGTTCATGACGACGAGATTCCCAGCGATCCTGTAGTTGATCTAGACGAGTCGATTTCAGATGACGATGCGGATGGGATATCGGTCGATCAGGTGGTGCGGGTAGAGCGGTTGATTAGCACGATAAGGGAAGATGGACATCATGCGGCAATTGTCGACCCATTGGGTGGGATGCCGCGCACCGATGATCATCTGGCACCTGAAAACTACGGGGTTCTACCCGAGACGTTAGATGCGTCATGCTCCCTGCTGACGGAAGTGAACGACGAAGTTCGTCCTTGGTTAGCAATGCCCACAATTGGGCAGGCTATCGACGAATTGAAGATGTCCTATTGTGGCACTATCGGCTATGAATTCGGGCATATCCATAGCGTCGAAGAGCGGCGCTGGCTTCAGTATCAGGTCGAGAATCAGTCGGCCATGCAGTTCATGTCCGACTCGCAGAAGCGGTATCAACTTGAACTGCTCTCAAAGGTAGAGGGTTTTGAGAATTACCTGCACACCACCTTCCCCGGACGTCGTTGGTACAGCCTGGAAGGACTGGATGCGCTGGTACCGCTGATCGATCAGATTATCTTGCAATCCGCCTTTAACTTGAATCAAATCGTTATCGGGATGGCACATCGCGGCCGTTTGAACGTTCTTGCCCACATTCTTGAACAGCCTTACGAGTCGTTGCTGACCGGTTTTCTGGAAGGACACTTCGCCCATTTGGCGGCGATGGAGGCTGCCGGTTGGATGACCGATGTGAAGTATCACCTCGGATCCCGTGCCGACGTTGATGTAGACCAGGATGGCAATACGGATGTTCATCTCCGATTGCTGCCCAATCCGAGCCACTTGGAGATGGTGAACCCGGTTGTTTTAGGCGCCGTGCGGTCTCTGCAGGACTCGGCCTCAGGCGACGCAGACCCGCATCTCGAAGCGATGGCTTTGCTCATACACGGCGATGCCTCGTTTGCGGGACAGGGAATTGTGGCTGAGACCTTGAATCTCCTAAACCTCGAGGGTTACTCAGTCGGCGGTGCGATACATGTAATTGCCAACAATCAACTGGGATTCACGACGGAGCCGTACGAGAGCTATTCAGGTCAATACTCCTCCGACATTGCACGCGGCTACGAAGTGCCGGTTGTGCATGTCAACGCGGAGGATTTAGAGGCGTGCGCGCAGGTCGCAAAGATGGCCGTCGCATATCGCCTCAAGTTCCGTAAAGACTTCGTCATCGACCTCATCGGCTATCGTCGGCATGGGCATAACGAGAACGACGAACCGGCTTTCACCCAGCCGGGAATGTATCAAGAGATTGCAGGGCGTCCGACACTTCGATCCCAGTGGGCGACACATCTGTTGACGCAGGAGATCGTCTCGCAAGATGAAGTAGACAAGTATGTATCGTCTACTGCCGAAGCATTGAACAGCGCGTTCACGAACGTTGAATCTGCCGGTTCAGGATCGAAGCGCGAAGAACCGGCCAACTTGGGTTTAACACCAGAACCGATGCGTGGTGAAGAGTATCCCGATACATCGGTAGACAAAGAGCGGTTGGTAGCCCTCAACCGGCAGATCAGCACATTGCCGGAGACGCTAAACCCACATCCGACAGTGCAACGGGTATTTGAGCGACGGCTCGAAGCACTCAGCAACGATAAGGGTACGATCGACTGGGCGCATGCCGAGGCATTGGCGCTCGGATCGGTCATCCAAGACGGCATCAGCGTCCGCCTGACTGGTCAGGACAGCATTCGCGGCACCTTCAGCCAAAGACACGCGGCCGTCTGGGATGTTGAGACAGGTGAAAAGCACTATCCGTTGTCTAACGTTGAGGGCGCATCTTTCTCCGCGTTCAACAGTCCTCTTTCCGAAGCCGGGCCAATCGGATTTGAACACGGCTACAGCGTATTTTCAGATGAGAGCCTGGTGATGTGGGAAGCGCAATTCGGCGACTTCGCCAATAATGCTCAGGGCATCATCGACGAGATGATCGTGTCGGCACGCGAAAAGTGGGGACAGCGATCCAATCTAGTATTGCTGCTTCCGCACGGGTATGAGGGGCAAGGACCCAACCACTCACATGCTCACTTAGAGCGTTTCCTTGACTTGGCATCTGCGGGCAATATGCGTATCGCCTATCCAACGACGTCGGCACAGTACTTTCATCTGCTACGCACTCAGTCGGCGTTGTCAGGCGAACCGGAGCGCATCCGGCCTCTGGTAGTGATGACGCCGAAGAGCTTGTTGCGGCATCCGCTGGCAGCCTCGTCGCTTTCCGATCTGTCTGAGAGCAGCTTCCGCCCGATACGCAAGTTCTCCCTCTCAAAGTCTGCGCCCAACAAGGTGCAACGTGTGGTGCTATGCACCGGCAAGGTTTTCGTTGATCTTGCTACCCATCCAAAGATTGGGGAAGTGAAAGATATCGGGCTGATCGTGATCGAAGAGCTGTATCCCTTCCCGGATGAGCTCATCTCGGATGCTTTCAAGACCTTCTCGGATTACGAAGATGTTGTGTGGTTGCAGGAGGAGCCGCGTAATCGCGGCGCGTGGGACTTTGTGCGCAGCCCGATAGCATCGATTGCGAAATCGACGGTTCGCTACATCGGCCGTCCCCGCAGTCCCAGCCCGGCATCCGGTTCAAACTGGTTGCACCGCAGGCAGCAGGATCGCTTGATTCGAATTGCACTCAAATTGGACACAGATGATTAAGCGCGTCACAAGTTGGAGTTGCACTGTCTTGGCAGCTTCATACCGTAACGGTTAGGACGGATAGAGAATTGCAAGAGATAGTAGCACCAGATTTCGGCGAATCGGTCTTTGAAGCATCGATTGGCAAGTGGTTCGTAAGCACCGGCGATACGGTGCAAGTCGGACAAGCCATCGTGGAACTGCACACCGACAAGGCGGTGCAGGAGATAAACGCGTCTCGCGACGGCGTCATCGGCACATTGCTAAAGGATGTAGATGATGTCGTCAGACCGGGAGAGGCGTTGTGCGAATTTCAATCTGCCGACGCAGAAGAACAGTCGGCTGAAGATGAAGTTGAACTGCAAATTGACGAAGGACCGACCGATGCAGCAGTATCGGACGCTTCAGACGACGTAGTTGTAGTAGAGGTAGCGCCATCGTCCGAGGAAGGGCCAGCCGCAAGCGACGAAATAGAAGTCCTTTCAGAAGATGAAGAGGACGATGATGACGACGACGAATATGTCGAGATTGAGTTCGGACCATTTGTAGAGATGGTGAGCGAACCCGAACCTGTCGAAACGGTAGAGGAAGAAGTCGAAGAACCAGAGCCGCAACAAGAGGACGAGGTTGAGACCGAGACGGAAGCTGAGGCATTGGTGGAAGTAGTGGAAGATGAGCCGGAAGCCGAGGATGAACCAGACGCGGAAGTTGAGGCATTGTCGGAAGAGGAAGAAGAGCCAGAGGGCGAGCCTGAGCCTGATCTGGAAGTAGAGGCATTGGCAGAAGATGTAGAAGAGGAGTCAGAGACCGAGGACGAGCCCGAAGCAGAGGTTGAGGATTTGACGGGAGCGGTGGAAGATGAGCCAGAGTCCGAGGATGAGTCTGAAGCGGAAGTTGATGCATCGACTGAAGTTGTCGATGATGAGCCCGAAGCAGAGGTTGAACCCGAGGCTGAAGTTGAGGAATTAGTGGAAGCGGTAGAGGATGCGCCCGATGCCGAGACTGAAGTTGAACCCGAGGTGGAAGTTGAGGAGTCAACTGAACCGGTAGCGGAAGAAGCGTCCGAGGCCGAAGATGAGCCTGAAGCCGATATTGAACCTGAACCGGTAGAAGAAGAAGCACCAGTATCAGAAGCCGAACCCGAAGTTGAGAGCGCTCCTGCTGATGAAGTAGCAGACGACGACGAGGAAGAGGATGACGAGGAAACGGAAGCGGCTCCCGAGCCGGTGAGCGAGGAACAGCCGGAAGCACAGCCGGTGGTGGCTGATCAACTGTCGACTTTGAAGCAGTTGGAAGATGATAAGCCGGTTCGACGCGAGCGTCTGTCGCGGCTTCGCATCACTATCGCAAGACGCATGTCAGAAGTGCAAGCCGAGACGGTCATGACAACGACCTACAACGAGGTCGACATGAGCGAGGTGATTCGCATTCGACGTGAATTCGGTGAAAACTTTGCCGAGAACTATGGCGTCAGACTTGGCTTCATGTCATTTTTCGTCAAAGCCGTTTTGAACGGTCTCAAAGCGTTCCCAGTGCTGAACTCTGAACTTGACGACGTTGAGTTGATCTACAAGGAGTACTACGACATAGGCATCGCCGTAGCGAGTGAGAACGGCTTAGTAGTGCCGGTTATCCGCAACGCAGATCAGAAGTCGTTTGCCGACATTGAAGGCGAAATACGTGGTTTCGCCGAAAAGGCGCGCACCGGTTCATTCGCATTGGAAGACTTGGTTGGTGGCACTTTCACCATTACCAACGGCGGTGTGTTCGGTTCGATGCTATCTACGCCGATACTGAATCCACCGCAGGTCGGTATTCTCGGTATGCACAACATCGTAGAGCGGCCGGTAGTGGTAGATGGTGAGATCGTAACTCGACCAGTCATGTATCTCGCGGTGACGTACGACCATCGAGTGGTCGAAGGCGCGCAGGCGGTTCAGTTCCTGATGCGAATCAAGAACTCGTTGGAAACGGCCGAGCTGCTGATGCTGGGCAGCTAGCGGACTGTCGCGTCGTCGCTATATGAGCGATGGCATGCGTTACAGCGTGAAGTTCGCCTCCGCCTTGTCGGCGATGTAATTGCCGATTACGAGCGATGACGTCGCGCCTGGCGATGGCGCGTTAAGCACGTGTACCGCGGTCTCGCTCTCGTCGATGCGGAAGTCATCCAGCAACGCGCCAGAGCTGTGTACCGCCTGGGCTCGCACTCCGGAGCCGCCGGGTGCCAGATCTGCTTTGTCCAGCGACGGCATCAGTTTCTGGAGGCTCTTGAGGAAGACGCCTTTGCGCAACGAGCGATTCATCTCCCATAGTCCGACTTTCCAGCTTTGAAGCGACATCTTCCAGAAGCCGGGGAATGCAACGGTACGCCCGAAGTCGGCAAATGAGAAGTCGCGCTTGCGATATCCCTCACGTTTGAGCGCCAGAACGGCGTTTGGTCCGGCTTCTACCCATCCCTTCATCGTCTGCGTCAGGTGAACGCCCAGGAACGGAAATGCAGGGTCTGGCACCGGGTAGATAAGCCCCTTGACCATGTGCTCGCTGGACTTCGCTAAAGTGTAGTATTCGCCGCGGAAGGGCACGATACGCAGTCCGGGATTTACGCCGCTCATCGCCGCGATAAGGTCAGAGTGTAGTCCGGCACAGTTGATCAGATACTTGGTGTCGATATCTCCAGAAGTCGTTTCGAGAGTGTAGTTCGCCCCGTCCGCAGCACCGCTTTCATTGCGACTGCTGATGCTCTTAACCTCGGAGTTGAAGTTGATGGTGCCGCCGAGAGATTGCACCCTTTCGCTGTAAACATCCGCAACTTTGCGATAGTCCACGATGCCGGTTTTGGGTGCGTAGAGCGCCTTGGTGCCTTCTACGAACGGTTCGATCTCCTTCATCTCGTCCTTGTCGACGAGTCTGAGTCCCTCAACCGCGTTGTTGGTGCCGCGCTCAAACAAGTCATCAAGGCGCGCTTCTTCGGCGGGGTTGGTAGCGACAATCAGTTTGCCGCATTCCCATACTGGGATTTCGTTGTCGCGGCAGAATTGCGTCATGCTTGCTCGGCCTTCGACGCAGAATTTCGCTTTGAAAGAGCCCGGTTTGTAGTAGATGCCAGAGTGGATGACGCCGCTGTTGTTTCCCGACTGCTGGGTAGCCGGCTTATCCGCCTTTTCGATGACTGTCAGCTTCAGGTCCGGTTTCCGCTGCAAAAGCTGCATCGCAGTCGATAAACCGATCAGTCCGGCTCCAACAATCGTTACGTCTTGCCGACCGTTGTTCAATTTCAATGCCTCGCCACTCTTAAATCCGTTCGACATTGCAGGCGTCGCGCCGCTTGCGATTGTCGAATGGTACTAACGATTTCCAGTTTAGCAGTGTGAATCATTGGGAATTGCATCGCCATGGCACTGGTTTGGACAAGTGCCAGCAGGAATTCGGCATGTGGATAGATGCGCGCATCTATGGCAAGGTATTCACTCCCTATATCTGATGGCGCATATTATGCTGAATGTGTTATGGCTTCGGGCACGACATCATCCAACGGCTGGCCGGCGAAAGTGAATCTCTTCGTTACCTGTCTCGTCGATCAGTTCGCCCCGAATGTAGGCATGAGCGTAGTGAACATCTTGGAAGCGCGCGGCATTGAAGTCCACTTTCCGCCCGACCAGACATGTTGCGGTCAACCAGCGTTCAACAGCGGTTTTCGCAACGACGCATATCCAGTAGCGGCCCGCTTTCTCGATATCTTTGAGGCGACAGACGGCCCGATCGTATGCCCTTCCGGATCGTGCGTTGCGATGGTGCGAAACTTCTACAAGGACCTCTTCCGCGAACATCCAGAGGACCTTGCTCGCGCCCAGGCCCTGTCAGAGCGGATCTACGAATTCACGGAGTTTATCGTAGACGTGCTCGGGATTGACGACCTTGATGTGAGTGTTGACCTCGATGCGACGTATCACCGTTGCTGCCACCTTTTGCGTGAGCTGCACGTCGATACTCAACCGGCTACATTGCTCAGCAACGTAGACGGTTTGGACCTCAAATCATTGCACCGAGATGATGTGTGTTGCGGTTTTGGCGGGGCATTTTCCGTCAAGATGTCTGAGATTTCATCCGCGATGCTCGAAGAGAAGCTGGACAACGTTGTAGCCGCTGGAGCGTCACATCTGATTTCTGGTGATACCGGTTGCATCCTGCATATGCAGGGCGGGTTGCGTAGACGCGGTGCAGACGTTCAGGTAGTGCATATCGCGGAAGTGCTGGATGCTAACTCCGACATCTCAAGGACTGCGACGTCGTGAAGTTGAGGACCAAAGAGTTTGCACGATCGGCCTCGAGAGCGATAGCCGATGTGCAGCTTCAGCAGGCTCACGAGGTCGTATACAACGGCTTCCATCACGCCCGTCTATCTGCCGCCGGCGATACCGACAACTGGGAGGCGCAACGCACCCTGGGCAAGGCGATCAAGGACCACACCATCGCCAATCTCGACTACTACCTCGACATGCTCGCCAGCAATGTCGAAAAGCACGGCGGAAATGTTTTCTTCGCACGCGACGGCGCGGAGGCGAATGCATATGTCCGTTCAGTCGCCGAGAGGCATAATGCCGGCACCGTGATAAAGAGCAAGTCGATGGTGTCGGAGGAGATGGGACTTAACGAGGTGCTGGAAGCTGACGGTATCGAGGTAGTAGAAACCGATCTTGGCGAATACATCATTCAACTGGCAGGCGAAGCGCCATATCACATCATCGCGCCGGCGATTCACAAGACTAAAGATCAAGTAGCCGACCTATTGGCAACGGAGTCGAATAGTGCGCGCAGAGAGACGGCGGAAGATCTGACACGTCAAGCACGCGAGATGTTGCGGGAAGTGTTTCAACGCGCCGACATGTCGATAACCGGCGCCAACTTCGCGGTTGCCGAAACCGGTTCAATCATGCTTGTAACCAACGAGGGCAACGGCCGGATGGCGACATCGATGCCGAAAGTCCACATCGCCGCGATGGGCATGGAGAAACTGGTCCCATCCGTCTCCGATCTAAGCACCATGCTACGGATACTCATCAGATCGGCTACCGGTCAGCGCATATCTGCATACGTGACGATGGTAAATGGCCCGCGCGCCAGCGACGAGGAAGACGGTCCGGAAGAGTTTCATCTCATCATCATGAACAATGGCCGCGACCGCCTGCTCCGTGACGAGGCATTGCGCGAGTCGCTGAACTGCATCCGCTGCGGCGCCTGTATGAACTCATGCCCGGTCTATCGCAAAGTGGGCGGCCACTCCTATGGCTGGGTCTACCCCGGACCTATCGGCTCCATCGTTTCACCAGTCCTGACCGGTTTGAAAGACGGTGCGAAACTGCCAGTAGCTTCGTCGCTATGCGGTGCATGTCACGAGGCGTGTCCGGTAAAGATAAACATTCCACGCATGCTGTTGGAACTGCGCGCCAAGACGGCACAGGGTTATCCAGAGCGTGAGGATAGAGCATCGGGAGTGGGAGAGCGTCTGGTGTGGAAGGCGTGGCAGCAGGGCATGATGAGCCGGAAGCGATTCGATGCCGGCTCCACACTGGGACGTCTTGCCACCGTGCCGATGAAGCGCGACGGCTGGATTAAGAAGGTGCCACCGCCAATATCCGGCTGGACCGCCAGTCGTGATTTCCCAGCACCTGCGGACAGAACATTTGGCAAGATGTTCGCAGAGCGGGCCCGGAATGCGCGTAAGCTTGATCAAGGCAAATGAAATCCAGCCCAAATGAAATCCAGCCCAAATGAAATCCATCAAGAGGATAGCAAGTTGAACTTCGAACCACCTGCAGCGTCAGCAGACAAGCCGAATCTGTTCCGATACTTCATTGGAATAGTGTTGGCAATCATTACATTATTGGTCGGTCTTTTTCTAGTCACAAGTCCGACATGGTTGCAAGTGTTGATACTCGCCTTGGGTGTGATTGAGGTAGTCGCCACCTTGGTTCGCACCCCGCGGGTGATTCGTTACCTGTCTTCCAGATAAGCGGCGGGAGTTGTAACGCGTCCATGGATCGAGAAGATTTCCTATCCAATGTGAGCGCATCGCTTGGCAGAGCGCGGCGTCCTTCGCAGATTGCGCCCTCACCCGGCCAATATGCTGACATGGCGGAAGCGGCCGTTGCCGCTGATGCTGCGCGCATCGATGCGCAGGATAGAGACACTGAACTGCTGTCTGCCGCTGCTGAGTCCCTGGCAACTGGTGGTTGGAATGTGCATCGCGCCGAGACTATCGAAGATGTTGGCGACCTCATCGTAGAGATATGCAGAGACATCGGAGCGGAGAGTGCGTTGCGATCGGGACATGAAGTCCTCGATGAAGCTAGAATCGATTCAGCTTTGGCGCGTTCAGGGCTATTGCTCAGCAATATGACGCTGAATGATGACATGGACAGTGCAGAACGGGACGAGATGCGGTCTGTTCACCGACGTGAGGTATATCAAACCGACGTCGGCATAACCGGCGGGGATTACGTCATCGCCGAGACGGGCACTCTAGTCATTCATCCCAAAAAGGGCGTGTCAAGACTAACTTCGTTGGCTCCCCCGGTGCATATCGCGGTGATGCGAAGCGGTCAGGTATTGCCCACTTTGGATGAGCTTTTCCTGTTGGAGCAGGTCGATATTCAGAGCGGCGACCGTCATGCGGCTATGAACCTGATATCGGGTCCGTCACGCACTGGCGATATCGAGGCGACGATAGTGCAGGGCATACACGGCCCCGTCGAAACCCACATCATACTGGTCGGTTGACGGATGGTATGAGCGACGCTACTTGGCTTAAGTTTTAAGACTTACACTCAAAGCCCGACAAGCCTGCTCCGTAGCATTAGCTACCAACTCTGCAGTTTCAGACATCGCAGTTTCCAGCGTTTTGCAACCGTCCAGGATGCTGAACGCGGCATCGATGCCAAAGTCGTGAACCTGCTCATAACCGCTTCCAAGACTGCCTGAAATGGCGATCACGGGAATACCCAGCGCCTTTGCGCGCTGCGCGACGGCTACTGGCGCCTTGTTGAAGATGGTAGAGCGATCGGTCTGACCTTCACCGACGATGACTAGAGAGGCGCCTTCGAGCCGTGCTTCCACGTCGAGCGCGTCGATGACGATGTCGGCACCCGGGCGAAGTCGGGCGTTTGTAAATGCCATGAGCCCGGCGCCTAGTCCGCCGGCCGCGCCGGCGCCAGGCGTTTCCATAACGTCTTTGGCAAGGTCACGTTTGAGCACCATGCCGAAACGATTCAGCGCACTATCCAGATGTGCCACCATTTCGGCGTCAGCTCCTTTCTGAGGTCCGAATATGGCGGATGCACCGGTAGAGCCGCATAGCGGATTGGTCACATCACACGCCACCTCGATCTCAGTTGCGTTTAAGCGCGGGTCAATATCGGATGCATCAATCCTGTCAAGAGTGCTGAGGGCACCGCCGCCGGGCGGGAGCGGATTGCCGTCAGCATCGAGCAGCTTGGCTCCTAGCACTTGTGCCATTCCGGCCCCGCCGTCATTGGTCGCGCTGCCACCGATGCCGATGATGAGGCGGCGATATCCAGCATCGAGCGCGTGTGAAATCAACTGACCTACGCCGGAGGTAGAGGCGATGAGAGGATCGCGTTCGGTCGAGTCTAGCAACGCCAGACCAGACGCTCTCGCCATCTCTATGACGGCGGTATGCCCATCGCCTAGCGCGCCCCACACAGCATCTATAGGACGTCCCAAAGGGTCGTCTAGTGTGGATGTCATCAGCACGCCGTTTGATGCATCCACCAGCGATTGCAAAGTGCCGTCGCCGCCGTCCGCAACGGGTATCAAATGCGTGTCTGCATCGTGCCAGACGCGCAAGACACCCTCTTTCATGGCCTGGGCGATCTCGATGCCGCTAAGGCTCTCTTTGAACTCTTGCGGTGCGATGACTATCTTCATGTCGGTGTTACCAGAGATTAAGGGCTAAATATCGACGATGCGAGGTGGAATGCGGTGGGACTCTTGAACGATTATCTTTATGACCTCGTCGATGGTCTCTTCAAGCCGTCGCTCTCGATTGATGATCTGGAAGTCGAACTGGGATGACTTTTCAATCTCTTCAGATGCCGCCGCCAAACGCGTTGTGATATCTTCATCGCTGTTTACACCGCGCCGCTGCAGTCGGGCTCGCAGGACATCCAAGTTGGGAGCGTTTACAAATAGCATCAGAACTTCGGGCGCAATCTCTCGGATTCGCAACGCTCCCTGCACATCTACCCGGATGATTACGTGCTTGCCAAGTGCTAGCGCGTCGCGTACCTGCTGCTTGGGAACGCCGTAGTAGTTGCCGTATACCCTCGCCCACTCCAACAGCTCATCGTTTTCGATCAGCGCTCGGAAATCCGCTTCGGACAGAAAGTGGTGGTTGACGCCGTCGCGCTCTGCAGGGCGCGGCTTGCGAGTCGTTGCAGTGACGGTGAAGTGGTAGTTCAGTCCGCGATTGGACATCCCCTCGATGAGGACATCTTTGCCCACTCCAGAGGGGCCTGAGATGACGACTACTAGTGGGTTAGGTCGTTGGGAGATGTTTGATTCGTCGATATCAGTCAATGATGCCACCTAGCGACTGTAGCTCGTCCCAGAATTCGGGGTATGAGATACTGGCGCATTCGGCGTCAACCACAGTTATCGGTTCATTAGAAACCATCGCGGCGATACCCAATGCCATCGCTATCCGATGATCATCCTGGCTCTGGTAAGTCCCGCCGGTGATGCGTCCTGAGCCTGATATCGCCATGCCGTCATCGCGCGCTTCGGCTTCCACTCCGGCGGCAACCAGCCAGTCGACAGTGGCGCTGATGCGGTCGGTCTCCTTGATACGCAACTCGGCCGCGTCGCTGATGACGGTTTCATGTTCCGCCATCGCACCGGCGACGGCGATGATGGGCACTTCATCCATCAACAGCGGCATGATGCTACCCGCCAGCTCGGTACCGCGCAGGTTGCTGCTGCTTGCAACGATATCGGCCACCGGTTCACCAGCCACTTCACGGGTGTTAACCAGCTCGATGTTGCCGCCCATGTCGCACAACGCGGTGATAACACCGGCGCGCGTCGGATTGATGCCCACATTTTTGACGACTATTTCAGAATTAGGATGTATCAGTCCGGCGACGATCCAGAAGGCCGCGCTGGAGATGTCGCCCGGCACTTCAGCATCGACGCAGTTAATCTCCGATTCCTTGACGGTAACGTCCAGTCCATCTACCGTCAGGTCGGCACCCATCGCCGTCAACATGCGTTCGGTATGATCTCGGGATGCCTCCGGTTGACTGATTTTCGTCTGTCCTTTGGCGCGCAGTCCGGCCAGTAGGATGGCCGACTTGAGTTGTGCACTTGCGACGGGCAGGTCGTAGTCGATGCCGGTGAGAGTGCCGCCATTGAATTCCAGCGGGGCGAGCGTGTTGTTTTCACGTCCGGTAATGACCGCGCCCATCATTGAGAGCGGTTTGATGATGCGTCCCATCGGGCGGGAGCGCAACGAATTGTCGCCCGTCATAGTGGCTTTGAAGTCACGTCCGGCCAGAATGCCAGACATCAGCCGCATCGTAGTTCCGCTATTGCCGGCATCCAATACTTTGTCAGCTTTTCGCAGTCCGTTGATGCCAGCACCTTTGACGACCAATGTATCGCCGGCATCTTCACCGGCTGATGTTCGTCGGATCTCTACTCCAAGCGCCATCATGATGCGCATTGTCGAGGAGCAGTCATCTCCGGGAGAGAAGTTGGTCACTACCGCGTTGCCTTCACCGATGGAGTTGAGCATCACGGCGCGATGCGAGACGGATTTGTCGCCCGGTGCTACAATTTCACCCGCCAAACGGCGAGGTCCGCTAATCGTTAATTCCATATGTCCGGCTTGCCTCGTGCCTAGTCTAGTGTCAACTGGAACTGATTACAGCTTGCGTCGGTCGTACTTAGTCGGGTCGTCTTTATCGCGTGAGCCGCGGAATGCGCGCATGATGAAGCCACCCATCAGCATCGAAGCCGTAGCCTCGCCGCTGCTGGGCAGTTTTTCCTGCGGTGGCAACTTCGTAGGTGGAGACGGTTGGATGCCCAGATCGAGTCGCAGACGGTTCTCCCAGGCGTTGACGAGCATATCTGCCATCGGACCTTCCGGGTCGCCTACTTCATCTTCGTTCTGTAGCGTTCGTTTGATGTCTGCCAGTTTGTAGTTGATCTGGTCGATCCAGTGGATCAGCATATCGCGGTTTGTAGATGCCATGCCGTTGACCCATGCCGGGTCATTCGCCATCGGCTGGCTGATCGATACGAAGTCTTTTCCGACGAACTTGCTGATTTCGTGCCACGACGGCGATTCGGCCGCGGCGTTGAGGGCCGCGGCGGCGATGAATGCCGGCACCCCCTCGACGGCGGCCGCAAAACTGTCGTGCTCATCAGGGTCCATGAAGAGGGCTTTAGCACCCAGGTCGTTGCAGATTTCCTGCACATCTCGAATTGCCGATGATCGGCTGCGAGGATGCGGGACTATCGCGTATGGAGATTGCGCGAACAGGTAGGGCGACGGCTCATCGCGACCGGTCGCATCGGCCTTGACTAGAGGGTGCCCGCCAACGAAAGATGCATGGCTAGGCAAAAGCTCATCCGCCCAATGCAGTATCGAACGCTTGGTATTGCACGTGTCAGTGACCGTCACGTCTGAACTGATGTACGGTGCGATGTTCTCCATGATGTCGTATGCGCGCGTCACGGGAAGCGAGATGATGATCACATCGGCGTCGCGCACTGCAACGTCAAGGTTCCACTCGGCAGTATCGACGGCACCGATCTTCTCGGCTTGGGAGTGAACATCCTGGTCCGGGTCATAACCGACGATGCTGTATTTCTTGGCGTGCTCAGTTCGGAGTCCGAGACCGATTGACGCGCCGATCTGTCCGACGCCAATCAAAGTTATCTGTTTCATTTCGGCCCTTCAGACCTTTCGCTTGTCTCTATCGATTTTCATCCCCGTCTGGGGTTTGGGGGTCTTAATTTTGTTGTGATGATTCCTCGTCGTCTACATCTCTGGTGCGTAGGAACTCGTCAAGTTCGTCGATGAGTGCCGCCGGTTCCGGATCTTGTGCGACCTCAAGCTCCGAGTCGTACCGCTCTTCGAGAGTTCGCAGGTATTCCACCGCCTTTGGCGTGTTTCGCAATGCGTAATCTACTCGCGTCGTAAACTCTTCCGATTCGCGTTTCAACGTTTCAGTGGCCACCGATATCTTGGCGATGCGTTGCAACTCTTCCACGATTGCGAGTGTAATGGCCGGATTTTGCGCGCCTTGCAAGTAGCGCGGGGCGTGCCCCCACACAGACGCGGACGGTATACCGCGCTTGGCGAAAGCATCAATCGTCGCCGAGGTCATGCCGGATGGACCCTCATAGGTCGGACGTCCGTACTTCACGTGTTGATATCTAGGTCCCAAATCGTCGTGTATCGTGGTGCTCATCACGACTGCAGATCGGGTGTGTGGCACTTCATCGAGCAGCGCGCCGACGGTTACCAGCATCTCGACGTTCATGGCCTTAGCTATATCGGCGACCAGCGCAGTGTAGGTCTGCCACTTTACGTGCGGCTCGGTACCGATCAAGAGGACGATATCCGTGTCCTCATCATGACTTGCCCGGGCGTAGAAGAACTCGTTTTTGGGCCACACCAGCTGACGCCCGCCATCGGGATCGTTCATGATGGTTGGACGCTCTTCAGTGAAGATGTAGAAATCCTCAGCTTCAATTTGTGCGAATTTGGTAGAACTCAGCTCATGAGCTAAGTGGTGCAGTGATTGAGTCGCCGATTCGCCCGCGTCGGACCATCCGGACCAGGCGGCCAGCATGAGGGTGTTGCGCAATTCGGGCTGCTCTACGATTGTCAACTGATCGCTCAAATTATGTGTCCTATCGAATCGTATCAGCAGGCATTAACTAGGTGTGTGCAAGTCTAGCATCTGCCTGGAATGAAAGACGACGCGGGAGGTAAGGACATGACGACACAACCGGAGATTGAATCATGGAGCCAACGGTGGGGATCGAACCCACGACCTGCAGTTTACGAAACTGCTGCTCTACCACTGAGCTACGTTGGCAACATATCACTTCCAAAACGAAGATTCAATGCAAGTCAATGATAATTCACCGCCTAACTATACCCCGATCCTCTCTTCATCCGGGATTGTGCGACGCTCTGCCTCCACCTCGTCGAACCAAGTTTCTAGATCGTTCAACATCTTTGTCGCACGTTCCGGGTGAGTATCCCACAGATCCTGCGCCTCCAGAGGGTCGTCAGCGAGGTTGTAGAGGACGGGGCGTGGAGGGTTGTCGATGATGCGTTCTGGTTCGGGCCAATCGAATATGGCAGGCACTCTTTCCGGTTCGTACTTGTAAGCGATATCCATGAGCACATACTCATCTGCCAGACGCTGATCCTCGGCGCTTGCCGGCAATAGCGGCAATGCCGGGCGTACCAGCTTCCAATTGCCGTCTCTTACGGCTGCATTGCTGGTGCCAATGGGCGAGTATCCGCTGAATTGCCAGAAGCGCTTGGGTGCAGTTTCGGGAACTTCACCTCGTAGTTGCGGCAAGACGGATGCACCATCAAATGGTCTGCCGTCTGCAATTGGCGACGCTTCAGCCATCTCCATGAAGGTGGGCAACCAATCGATGAAGTGGGTGAATTGATGATTGCTGACGCCACCGTCAAGTCCGGACGGCCATCTCAGTATCATCGGCACCCGCACCCCGCCTTCAAGCACTGAACCTTTAGCGCCGTTAAGTCCACAGTTGAACCGCGTCGTATCTCCATTACCTCCCGGCGGTACGTGGTCCCACCGCACGCCGAATGCCGGGCCGTTGTCGCAGGTGAACATGAATACGGTATCGTCGTAGAGCCCATTGCGTCGCAACGCTTCCGATATCTGTTCGACGCCGCGGTCCATCACATCTATCATGGCATATATGATCGCAACGTCTACCGAGAAGCCGGCATCGAGGTA
The DNA here is from genome assembly GCA_965200065.1 of Dehalococcoidia bacterium. Classification (GTDB taxonomy): domain Bacteria; phylum Chloroflexota; class Dehalococcoidia; order Lucifugimonadales; family Lucifugimonadaceae; genus Bin127. The sequence goes on from CBDATF010000001.1 coordinate 774,835, forward strand.
TTTGTTGACCACTGCTTGGGGAGCATGCAGTGGCGTGTGTGGCGCGTTGTACATCACGCTGAGGAAAAACGGCTCGTCAGCGTGCCGATCTATGAACTGCACCGCTTCGTCAGTCAGGACGTCGGTCAGGTATGTCCCATCCGACGGTTCGATGGTGCCGTTTCGGTCGAGGTTGTAACGCCAGTAGTCGGCCCATCCGCCGCGAAATCCGACGAATTCATCGAAGCCACGCGCATTCGGGTGATAGCGCGGGTCAAGCGCGCCGTTGTGCCACTTGCCCATCAGCCCCGTCGCGTAGCCATTCGCCTTGAAGATGTCTCCTAGCGTCTCCTCACGCAAAGCGATGCGGTCGTATCCCAACACTTCCTGCGGGGTTACGGCACCGGTTCGAATGGGATAGCGTCCGGTCAGCATTGCAGCTCGTGACGGTGAGCAGACGGGACTGCCGGTGTAGTTTTGCGAGAGGCACACGCTCTCAGCGATGAGCGAGTCGAGATATGGAGTGCTGACCCGTCCTTCGCTGAAGATACCGAAGTCGCCGTATCCCATGTCGTCCGCCATCATCAGGACGAAGTTTGGTTTTCTCAAGATCGATTCCTTATGCCAATGCGTACTGTAATTATTCAGCAGACCGATACTACGTGCCAGTCGGGCCAAAGCGTTCGGTTCTGACGTTCTCCGGCGATATTCCGATATCGACCGCGAAGCGCGCGACGCTTTCCACGAGGTCACTGGGTCCGCAGATGTAGCAATCTATCTCTGTATCTGGGTTCTCTGCCAAGTCGCCTAAACATGAAAGGGCGTCTTGCATCAACTCGATATCGATTCGGCGACGTCGGCCGGTCCAACCGGGAGGTTGGTGCCGCGTCAAGGTGTGCAAAACCGAAAGCTTGTCGTCTGCCGCGTCCATATCATCCAGCTCTTGGCGATAGATGATGTGATTGGCGGTGCGCGATGAGTAGAGCAGAACGGCTGGAATGCTGTCAGCGATTCCAGATGCGGCGCGATGTCGGAGCATCGATATGAGTGGCACGACGCCCGCTCCGCCGCCGACCAGCAGGATGGACTTCTCTTTTTGAGCTTGCCAGGTGAATGGCCCACCGATAGGGCCTCTGAACTCGATCTGGTCGCCCGGCTCCAAGACGTAGTGGAAGTATGGCGACACTTCGCCGTCCGCGAGCAGTTCAACCGTGATGTCGATGGTCCCGGCTTGCTCCGGTGCGGACGCTATCGAGTAGGAACGTTGCGCCTGATATCCGTCGGGAGCCGTGAGACGCACATCGATGTGCTGACCGGCAATGAATGGCACGTTGTGGCGCGCGGGAATGATTGTAGACAGCGGCGACTCCGGCTGAAGCGTAAAGGATTTAACGTCCCCAGTTTCGCGCTGGATTGCCGTTACCGTAGCTAGTTGCCACCCCTTGCTAATCACCGTTCAAGCCTCGTATCCAACTCGATGCTATGCCCCACGGTCGCGGTAATCGGGTGCGACCATCCATCGGTCGCTCACGACATTGATGTCCCTTAAGCGAGAGAGGATTGCTTTCCAGTACGGTTTTTCGCTTAAGTTTCGCCAATTTGCATTAACTTTCTCATCGCCCCATAGTCGAAATTGGCTTGTTATGACTGTCGGCATCTCACGATCATACCGATGGGATATGAGTTGATACAGCTTCTCCAGCGCCCAATCGGTCATTTGAGGGGTAGCCAAGTCGTCCAGGATCAGCAGTTCCGAGTTGCGGACCGAATCGAAGAGGGTATAGAAGCTCGTCTCATTTGAGCTTGAGTAGGTGTAACGCAGGCGGTCTAGCAGTTCCGGCACGAACCAGAAGCTGACCGATGTTCCTTGGTCGACGCGGGCATTCGCGATGGCTACGGCGATGTGCGTCTTTCCGACCCCCGGTTCGCCGTGAATGTATAGCCATTTAGTAGGTTGTTCCGAAAACTCTTTTGCACCTTTGAAGGCCTCGTTGAGCGAGTCACGCTCGGCAGCATTTGACGACGCAGAGCCGCTTGGATCAAAGGTTTCGAACGTCATGCGCTGCAACATCGCTTTAGGGATGTTGAGAGGTCTATCTTCCTGGGCCGTAGTCTCGGCCTTCAGGCGAGCCACGCTTGAGATGCTCGGATCGTCAAGTTTCAGCGCGATCCGTTCTGGCATCTGATGCGCCGGTTTGGCTAGAGCGATAACGGTTGGAATGCGTCCGTTGAAGCGATGCGTCAACAGTTGGTCGATTTTCGCATCGAGCCAGTTCGTCGTCTGTTGCGCGCCCAGATCGTCGATGACCAGCACCGGCGCGTTGAGAAGAGAGATGAAAGTTCCGCTATCGGCCTCGTCAACTCCATCAAACATGTCGCTGCGCAGCAGGTCTGGCAAGTTGAGCGCGGAGACGTACTTGGCGGGTGAATCGCGTTCGATTAATGCGTTGACGATGGCGGCGGCGAGATGTGTTTTGCCCGATCCAGATGATCCTTCGAACGCCAACCATCCTTTAGGGTCTTCTGCAAACTTCTGCGCGGACGCGATGGCGGCACGAAACAGGATCTCGTCAGATCGGCCTCGTCGTCCTTCGTGCATGAGGGTATCGAACGTCATGCGCTCAAGCTGTCCCAGCTGGGAGTAGGTTCTGAGGCGCGGGATCGGCTCGCGCTTCGGAATGACGCATCGACAGGGCAACACGCCTAAGCTCTGACCGGTTTCAGATTTCGCTTCAACCCAGAGTGAGTCGTTGCAGATATCGCACTCGGGCGGAAACTCCGAGACCCCTTGCTGAGTTTCACTCTCGGCTTGTGCGGCTCCGTTTTCGTTGCTGTGCGAGGTATTTGCGTAATTCATCCTGCGAAATCCGCCGGTCGTCTCGCTCTCTTCCGGTAGATCCGCTTCGGTACTCATTTGGAATGCCTTCCCTTGACCAGCGTCGCAGCACGCCGGCTACAAACGACCAGCTGCGCGCTTCGTTCTCAACGGCGATTCTAATGGCGTAGGTGATATCTTCGTCGGTGAAATCCTCAAGCGCAGTCAAGATGCTCTCGCGGATCATCGGTGTTAGGAAACCGATATTTTCTTCATATGATCGGAATGCATCAGATTGCGCGGACGAAGATGCCGGACGGTCCCAATCATCAGATACATCGTCGTCATCGGTGCTGACACTGATGCTGCCATCGTTCGCATTGAACGCCGCGCGCTGGGCCGATTCCGTGTTCAGCATAAGACAGGGCACACCGTTGACGGTCACTTCAATGAGGACGCGAAGCTTAATCGCCGCGTTCAACGACCGATTGAAGTCGGTCTCATCCGCGTGAGTGACGCATACGACGCGGTCGCGTTTGAGGTCTTCGATAGTGATGTACTGCGGATATCCGCGCTGATGTTCCAGCAACCATACCGCCCTCAGAATCAGTTTCACAACGTCGGTATTGTCAACTTCCACAAGAAGACGTCCGAGGACGGCGTTGGGCACTCGTGTCGTCGCAAAGTCGTCGGAGAGTGGGAAACCTCTGATCGGTCTATATTGCATGGTTTGCAGTTTACGCCTGCTCAACCTCGTTCATCGCCGAGAAGAGTCCCCACTCGTCGCGCACGGACATCGGTAAAGTTGCCGTCGGACCGTGGCGATGCTTGGCGATGATGATGTCGGTTAATCCGCGCGGATAGACCTGCGTCGGGTTGCGTCGATTCCACTCTTCTTCAGACATGTTCTTGTCGTCGCGGTGGATGAACATCACGACATCGGCATCCTGCTCAATAGAGCCTGATTCGCGCAGATCGGCAAGTCGCGGTTCGTGCGACCTGCGCTGCTCAACGGCACGGCTCAACTGCGAACATGCCAGCACTGGAATGTTCAGATCGCGCGCAATCGCTTTGAGATGGCGCGATATTTCACTCACTTCTTGTACGCGGTTGCCTTCGCGTCCGTATGAGGAGCCTCTGATGAGTTGCATGTAATCGACGATGAGGAAGTCGAGATCGGTCTGCATCTTGAGACGGCGCGCTTTTGCGCTGATACCGCTTGCCGTCTGCATTGCCGCATCGTCGACGTAGATGCGCATATCGCTCAGGTAGCCATACGCATCGCTGAGACGATCGCGTTCGGGGTCCGTCAACTGATTGTTGCGAATGTTCTGGATGTTGATGCGCGCATGCGCAGCAGCCATTCGATGTGCAACCTGGTCGATACCCATTTCAAGACTGAATATCCCCACCGTCTTGCCGTTCTTCGCTGCGTTCAAGCCGACGTTTAATGCCAGCGTAGATTTCCCGAAGCCGGGTCGCGCGGCGAGCACAATCATGTCGGAGCGATGAAAACCGCCCAGCACCCGGTCGAGAGTGACGAAGCCGGTCGCTATCGGCTGGTTATCTTCAAGGCTGAGATCTGGTGCTTCATCAGGATTGAAGAACTCGGTTATCGAAGTGGCTTGCCCAATCGGAATGAAGTCAGTCGCTTCGTAATCCTGACCGATTTGAAAGACGATGTCTTCCGCTTCCTTGACGGCTCGGTCTACATCGGTAGCGTTTGCGGGGTCTAACCCGATCTCACTAATCTTCTCGCCCGTCTCGACCAAGCGTCGTCTCACGTAGGCTTTATGGATTGCCTGGCCGTATTCAACGATGTGAACTGAATGGGAGGTCTGCGCAACTGCGGCGCTGAGGTAGGCATCGCCGCCGATATCCTCTAACAGTCCTTTAGCCGCCAATCGGGTGCGGACCGTCACCTGGTCGATTGCGGTGGAATCCATGAACAGTTCACGGCATGCGGTATATATCTCGGCATTATGCTCGCCGAAGAAGTGTTCCGCTTTCAAAAATGGCTCGACGCGCAGAATCGAGTCTCCATCAATCAGCAGAGAACCGATGACTGCGACCTCGGCGTTGATATCAGACGGCGGGGAAGTTTCTGACTGCGTTACCATGCGTCGTCAGGATGATTTGCTGGGACGGTTCGGCATTCGTCCTTAAGCAATTGATTTCGGCGAAGATAGTTGATGTGAATCGTAAACCAAGCGCGCCCATTTCGCTCTGTTAAGAGACGGAAAAGTGAGTATTTACGGCCAAACCTGTCGGCTGGCAACGGTTAGCTGACGGTGAACCAGGATACGGCTTGCAGACTGTCCGAATCGGTATCGCCATCCGTTCTGCCTGGACCCCAGGCGATGACGGTGCCTTCCACTTTCATCTCGTCCAATCGACGTCGAATTGCGACGCGCAAGGTGCCTTCGCCCTTGCCGTGTATCACTCTGAACTGCGGTATGCTACGTGCGAGGATGCGTCCGCAGATCAGTCCCAGGGCGTCAACTGCCGGGGCTTCTTCCCAGCCGTGCATGTCGATTTCACCGCTCGCAAGAATCTCATCCGTTATGGCGTAACTGTCGGTCTCGGAAGTCTCTTCTTCCTCTTCGATGGCATCTTCTGAGACGACTTTTAGGGTGATGGTCGCATCGATTTCGTCCATGAAGCGGACCGGAAGTCGGTACTCGCCGACGATTCGTATCTGCTCCTGCATTCTTACGCGTTTGCGCTCGATGGTTCGATCGGTAAGTTCGGAAAGTCTCGCCGCAATCATCGCCTGCGTCACTGAACCATACAGGCGGCCGGTGGGACCGGTTCGGACGATGAGTTCGACGGGGTTTTCCGCCAATTCGTCGGCGATGTCGCGCCACTCTTTAAGTTCCCGCAACCGTCGCTCTTCAGCTTCCGCCCGAAGTTTCTCTGCCCGGCGAAGCTGATGTTCTGTTGCCAGAACCGCGACTCCGCGCGGTATCAGGTAGTTGCGTGCGAATCCGTTCTTCACATCGCGGATATCGCCGGCGCGCGCAGTGGGCAGTTCATCTTGGAGAAACAGGACTTTCATGGCAGGAACTCACGAACGATAGGATGCGCCAAGGCCGATGTGACAGCGTTGGCGAATTCTGGCGTACAACTTTGATTTGATAACTCTCTGATTCTATAACTTCGATCTAATCGTTAAAGGTACGACGAGATGCGCCTAGAATATGCGAAATTGAGTTGTACGCGGTAACATACCGCATAACCGAACATCATTTTATAGATGAAACGCAGGAGAGCAGACGACTTGGAATTTGCACAGATTGACAAAGCTGAAGTTACTGACCCTAATCAGCAGCCGAATCTGACTGATTACGGCGCGACGCGCGCCGATTTTGACTGGTGGCGCGACGCGTTCGAGAAGATGGACTGGTTGCCGGGCGGAGGATTGAACAACGCGTACGAAGCGGTGGACCGTCATGTCGCACACGGAGATGGCGACAAGTTGGCGATGATATGGATGGGCAAAAACGGTGAGGAGGAGCGATACACCTACGCTGAGTTCAAACGCGAATCGGACCTCTTCGGAGCGGTTATGACCAGTCTGGGCATCGAGTTGGGAGACCGCGTCTTTATCTTCATGGATCGCCTCCCGGAACTGTATATCGCCGCGATGGGAATCCTGAAGGCCGGAGGCGTTATCGCGCCACTCTTCTCGGCGTTCGGGCCGGATCCGGTTCGGGATCGGATGCTCGATGCGGGCGCGAAGTATCTGGTTACCAGCCCCGAGCTACGTGACAAAATCGCTGAGATACTGCCCGAAATCCCGACGCTGAAGGACATCATCATCGTAAACAAAGATGGTCGTTCCGACGCGCCGATGGTAGCAGGCGACCTCGACTACTACGACCTGATGTCTGCCGCCGACCCCGACTCGTTCACGATGGCCGATACGACGCAGTACGACTTCGCCATCATGCACTACACATCGGGTTCTACTGGTAAGCCCAAAGGTGTATTGCATCGCCATCAGGCAGTGATCCAGCAATGGATAACCGGTCACTGGGCACTCGATTTCAAACCTGACGACATCTATTTCTGCACTGCCGACCCGGGTTGGGTCACCGGAACTTCATATGGCATGATGGCGCCGTGGACGAATGGCGTTACACAGGTAATTTATGAAGGTGGTTTCAGCGCGTCAGGTTGGTACAAGGCGATACAGGACCACAAGGTGACGGTCTGGTATACCGCGCCTACGGCGGTGCGGCTGCTGATGCGCGCCGGTGGCGATGTCGTCAGTCAATACGACATGTCGAGCCTGCGCTTTATCGGATCGGTCGGCGAGCCGCTCAATCCGGAAGCGGTAGTGTGGGGCAATCGACATTTCGACATGCCGATACACGACAACTGGTGGCAGACTGAGACGGGCGCCATCATGTGTGCCAACTTCGCATCGATGGCAGTGCGCCCCGGCTCTATGGGGCGACCGTTCCCGGGCATCACCATGGGTGTCCTAGATGACCAGTATCAGGAAATGGGACCGGGAGAAGCGGGAATCCTGGCCGTCCGTCCCGGTTGGCCGTCAATGATGTACACCTACTGGCAACAGGATGAGATGTACAACTCTCGCTTCAAGAAGGGTTGGTACATCACTGGAGACCAGGCGAGCGTTGACGAGGATGGCTACTTCTGGTTCCAAGGTCGGGCAGATGATGTTATCAACACGGCGGGACACCTGGTAGGACCGTTTGAAGTCGAGTCGGCATTGATTGAGCATGAAGCGGTCGCGGAAGCGGGAGTGATTGGAAAACCGGACCCGATCGCGATGGAGATCGTGAAGGCGTTCGTGACGCTCAATCCCGGTTACGAATCGGGACCGCAGCTTCGCCGTGAATTGATGCGCTTTGCACGTGAACGACTATCGGCCGGCGTGGCGCCGCGTGAGATCGATTTCATCGACATCATGCCGAAGACACGCTCTGGCAAGATAATGCGCCGTCTCTTGAAGGCGAGAGAACTTGGGCTCCCCGAGGGCGACACATCAACACTTGAAGACGACTAGCCACTGGGCGCTAATCGTACCCGGCCCCAAACCAGGAGGTAATCGAAATGGCTCAAGCTGCAGTTCTACAAACCGTCAACGAACCGTTGACGATTGAGGACATCACAATCGACGACCCGGCGCCGTACGAAGTGCTGGTAAAGACGATGGCGACTGGTGTCTGCCACTCGGATCTGCACTTCGTTGAGGGTCTCTACACGATGGAGATGCCGGCGGTGATGGGGCACGAGGGCGCGGGCATCGTAGAGAAGGTTGGCGATCGCGTCACGGACGTTCAACCGGGCGACCATGTCATCCTATGCCTGTCCGTCTACTGCTCGAAGTGCGTTCAGTGCATCACCGGACATCCGGCGCGTTGCGAAAACAAGCCGATGCGCGGCCGAGATGAGACTCCACGCCTGGCGTGGGACGGTCAACCGTTGGTGCAGATGGCAAACCTGGCGACTTACGCCGAGAAGATGCTAGTGCATGAAAACAGCGTCGTGAGGATCCGCGAGGATATGCCATTTGAGGGCGCGGCATTAATTGGATGCGGTGTCACCACCGGCGTCGGTGCGGCGTTGAACACTGCCCAAGTCAAACCCGGCTCTACGGTCGCGGTATTTGGCGCTGGCGGTGTAGGACTAGGTGTCATCCAGGGCGCGCGGATAGCCGGCGCGTTGCGAATCATCGCCGTAGATATCTCCGAAAACAAGCTGAAGACGGCGATGGACCTCGGCGCAACCGACATCGTCGACGCTTCCGACAACGACCCGGTAGAAGCGATCCGCACGATAACGGGCGGTGGTGCAGACTACACCTTCGAAGCGATTGGACTTAAAGACGCCGCGGAGGCGTGCTGGGATGCACTCGGCACCGGCGGCACCGCAACGCTGATCGGCATGATCCCGGAAGGAACCAAGATCGAGATTCCAACCACTGGGATGCGCGAGCGCAAAATCCAAGGTTGCAGCATGGGTTCCAACCGCTTCAAGATCGACATGCCAAAGTACGTCGAGTTCTACCGTCAGGGTCGACTGCTGCTGGATGAGATGGTTACCCGCCGACTTCAGCTATCCGATATCAATGAAGCGTTTCGGGCGATGAAGGCAGGAGAGGTCGCACGCTCCGTCATCATGTTCTAAGCATCCATTACCCCAGCAGTTGTGCTTTCAGAGATAACCGGGTGCGCGGCACAATCGGCCGCCGCGCACCCGGAGCACAGTCTACAGTTGACGCGATGCAACCTGATTGCAGGTCGACTACTCGCGCCACCGCGGCGTAAATGTCAGTTGGTCGTCTGAGTGGTTAAGCGTCGGTTGCTTTAGTACGCTTAAACAAGGTTGCAAATGCTTTGAACGTGCGTGCATTTGCAGGTATCGAGTAGAAAAACATACTGTGCTTCATGCCCAGTCCGGCGTTCTGCGAGGGAAATCATTGAAGTTGAATAGTGCGATAATTGCGTCGCTTTTAGCGTTGATCGTATTGACCGTCTCGGTTGCTCCGCAAAGCGTCAACGCTCAGACGGCGGAGTTTCAGTTAACCGTCCGTAATCTCACCGAGAAACAGCCCATCGCGACGGCCGTAGTTATTGTTCACACTCGAAATGCGGTGTTGCTTCCCTCAAGCGCCGGACGTTTGGACGGCTTGGAAGAGTTTGCCGAATCTGGATCCAACACGGAACTGATCAATACGCTTCAAAATCGTACCGGTGTTAAGGGTGTATTCCGATTTGTCGGAATCGCGCCGCAAGCGCAGCGGACTTTGATCTCGCTCAATGCTGAGGCCGGAGACCGCGTCAGCATCCTCGGGTCGTTGGCATGCACTAACGATGCGATTGTGTTGGGCACCGTAGTCGTGACCGATGAATCAGGTCCCGCATTTGGCTCTGGCGTCGTATGGGACGCGGGCACTGAAGATAACAACGAGAGCCGTGAGACCGTTCCATGTCTTGACGGCCAAGGCGTTTCAAACCCTGACACGGAAGACGGGGAGGGAACGATACAACCTCACCGCGGAATCGAGGGTGGGGCAGACCTCGGCCCGGAATACTCGTGGGAAGGGGCGGCGATAGAGATCGTCATCGACCAGCAGGGCGTGAGGCCGCGCCGACCTTTTGAAGTCGGTGCAACTTTGGAGAACCAAACGTCAGGACAACCGATAACCGCTCCGGTCGTCGTGGTGCATGACAAGCATGTAGATCTGCTCACATACACCCGACCTGCCGAACTGCGCGGCATCGCGCGCCTATCAGAGAGTGGCGATGGCGAGGAGTTAATGACTACTCTCGCTTCCAAGCCCGGAGTGGTATCAGTGACACAGTGGGAAACTGGTGGTGATATCGCGCCTGGCACGTCGTTCACCGGTAGCGTGAGCGCTTTCGAGAGTAACGTCGTCACCCTCATCGGCAAGTTTGCGTGCACGAACGACGGCTATGTCGTTGCCTCAGCTGAAGTGCCCGATCAATCGACGGGTACGAGTTCCGGCCACACTGTATCAGTTTTCGATTCTGGTTCTGAGGACAATGACGAGACGACCGCGACGGTGCCGTGTCTAGGCCGGGAAGCGGCTGCGTTATCGGATGGTGTGGGTGAGAATGCGAGCCGCGAGCATCCCGGCATCGAAGGCGTTGGCGACCTCAATGTCAGCAGACATGGATGGACGAGTGGTCAAATAGCCACGTTGACACTTCACACGGGAGAGTATACGGCTACCCCGGTAACGCCGGTACCGACGCCGAAACTCGGACCGGAGCCGACCGCGACGCCCGAATCGTCTGGTGAAGAAGAGTTGCCCGAGACTGGCGGAACGACGCTGCCGGCAGAGTGGGCTTACGTTATAGGACTTCTCGGCGTTATCGCTTTGGCGGCAAGTGGGATGTTGCTGATAGCAGTTGCGAGACGCGGACGTATCGGATAATGATCGGCGCGCTGAGTTGAGTTAGTGCCGTCCCTAGTCCGCAACGGCCTCATCGAGGAACCACTGAATCGTCGCCAGGAAGTCTTGGGGACACGATTCGGCGGCGCGGCTACCGCAATTTTCCAGCTCTACCAACTTGCACTTGCTGCCAATGGCCGCGCGTGCCGTGACGATTTGGTGATGGTCGGCGATTTCGCTCTGACGGCCGCGTATCAAGACTACCGGGCAGGTAGTTGCACCGATTTGGGGAACATCGTCGCCGTCGCTGCCGTAATCTACGAGTGCCAGGGCGCGAATCGCGCCTTTGGCCATCTGAGCCGCCCTTAACGCCTTATCTCCCGCTTCCTTGCCATGTGCGATCAGTGAGCAGGGCTCGCCGATTATCCAGATCGTCTGCACCAGCGTATAGGGTGAAACTTCCCACACGGCATACACGTTGCCGCTCTCCGAGACGGCATCGGCAAATGCTGACCATTGCGAAATATCCTCTTCGTCAGATATCAGCAACATCGGAGCGTTTTGGCGTCCATCGCCATTCGTGTTGGGCGCCCAGTGCTTAGCGCCGAGAGTCGCCTCGGTGACGAGAGTGATTTCAGTTATGTCGGTCAGCATTGGTCTGCTTGCCCTTTGTCGTGTTGCCAGATCGCCGTATTTAAAGCGAAATCGGTTAATGTGCGATTTGTGAATCAAGGTTAGAATACAAAATCGATGAGCCGTATAGGTTTGTAGTAATTGCGGCTTGTGAAGATGACCCGATCTGGAGGTTGAAAATGGTTACAACTGAGTGGGGTGCGATCTACAAGGAGTTAGGCGCACAGCCCGTTATCAACGCTACTGGCAGCGTTACGTTGCTTGGCGGTTCAACGCCGGTTCCTGAAGTCAAGGAAGCCATGGATCGTGCTGACAGCGCATTCATCCCCTTGATCGAGCTTGAGAAGGCTGCAGGCGACGAGATTGCGCGGCTGGCTGGTGTTCCTGCGGCATACATCACCTCTGGCGCAGGTTCGGCACTCACGCTGGCGACTGCTGCATATATGGCTGGCGGTGATGATGAACTGATCCAGCAACTGCCGGACACGACCGGACTTAAGGACGAGATCGTTATCCAGCATCGGGAACAGTACTGGTATGACCGCTGTCTGCAACTCGCCGGTGCCAAATTGATTCTGGCGGGTGATGAAAACGGCACGACCGAAGATGACATCCGAGCGGCGATAACTGACAAGACCTGCGCGCTCCATGTCCCGGTCGTAGAGCAAGCTCCCAAAGACCCGAACGTCGTTCCGCTCGAAAAGGTGATTGAAATCGGCAAAGACGCTGGAGTCTACATATCGGTCGACGCAGCCGGTCAGATCTACCCGCTTGAGAACTTCGGCAAGTACGTTCGAATGGGCGCTGACTTCCAGTGCATCGCCGCCAAGTACATGGGCGCGCCGCACTCGACGGGTTTGGCGTTGGGAACGGAAGAGATTATCGACGCCATTAGCCGACATTCATTCGTCGGTTACGAGTCGCGACGCATTCGCGGCGTCGGACGTCCTCACAAGGTAGACCGTCAGGAGATCATGGGTTGTGTTGCCGCGACGCAACGCTGGTTCCAGCTGGATCACGAGAGTCGATTGGCGGCGGCTGAAACTGAGAGCTTGGAGATCATCAGGCCGTTGAGCGGTATCGCTGGCGTCAGCGCTGATCTTATCGACAACATCATTGCACACCAGCCGTTCGGTGTGACTATCAGTGTTGATGAGGACGTCGTAGGTTTCAGCAACGATGACCTTGTTATCAAGTTGAAGGATATGGATCCGCCCATCTGGACCCGTACAACCTACAACGCACCGCTGATGATCCACGTGTTCGGTCTCAACCCTGGCGAGGCCCGCATCGTAGGCGAATCGATTGCCGCCGCCGTAACCGGTTGAGCAATCGCCGTCTCGCACCAATCATTAACCGACGGAGGGGGCAGCAGGCTCGCTCCGTCGTTCATCCAAATTATTGAACGCAGACCATTTTCTGGTCTCTATTGATGCGCGTTTAATTCCTTACGACCGATGCAGATTTGCCCATAGGGATAGGAGAGTGACCAGTTATGGATACCGTTAATACTGTTGCGATATTGAGCCCGGGAGACATGGGCTCAAACGTTGGAAGGGCGTTGCGCGAGAACGGTCTTGAAGTAATTACGTGCCTCACCGGACGCAGTGCACGCACGGTAGAGTTGACACACATCGCGGGTATCGAAGATGAACCCGACTTCGCCACGATGGTCGCACGCGCCGACATCGTCCTCTCGGTCTTGGTTCCGGAACGTGCGGTAGACGTTGCCCGTCAAGTGGCAGAAGTCATCGCCGATACCGGTAAGGCGCTTCCATTCGCCGACTGCAATCCGGTCGCGCCGGCAGTGGCGCATGAGATGGCGTCCATCATCGACGGTGCCGGCGGGAAATACATCGATGCGGGCATCATTGGCAGTCCGCCCGGCCGGGGAGAGCCGCCACGTTTCTACGCTTCCGGTCCGCACGAGGCGATACTCGGTCAGCTCGATGGTCGCGGCATCTCAGTCCCATTGATGGGTGGAGATGTAGGGCGCGCTTCGGCTATCAAGATGTGCTATGCGTCGCTGAGCAAAGGCGCGGCGGCATTGAATGCATCAGCATTGATAGCGGCAATGACCTCGGCATCTACGACGACTTCATTTGCGAGATGGAGTCGAGTCAGCAAGCCGTCTTGAGAAACATGCAGGGCGTGAATGGATTGGGTGCCAAAGCGTTTCGCTGGATAGATGAGATGGAGCAGATATCCGCGACTTTTGGGGCCACAGGTGCGACACCTTATCTCCACAAAGGCGCGGCGGATGTCTTCAGGACGGTTGCCGGATCTCCGATCGGGGACGAGCGGCCAGAAACTATCGACAATGACCGGCCGTTGCAGGAGACGGTCAGGTTGCTCTCAGAGAGTTCAGACGGTGCTGGTAGCTAGTTGACGCGTTACGCCGTTAGCGATGTAGTTGAATTCCGTAGCGACTTCATCGTTCGACAGCACTGGCGGCATATTCGCATCCAGGTAGTCGGGACGTAACACGACTGCGCCTAGAAATGGGATGCCCATCTCGTATGCCAGCTCTTCCGCCGCTCCCTTGCCGAAGAAGCTGCCGGACATGTTCTCGACAACGCCGAGGACGTCGAGGTTCATCTTGCGGATCATGTTGATGGAGCGTTTGGCATCTAGCGCCGCCAACTCTTGAGGCGTGCTGACGATGACGAAACCGTCGAGGTTGAGCGTCTGCATCACTGTCAAAGGTGCGTCCGATGTGCCGGGTGGGAGATCGACGACCATATAGTCCGGTTCGCCCCAGTCGGTCATCTGCAGGAACTGGTTGATGGCGTTGTGTATCATCGGCCCGCGCCAGATAATCGCCTCTTCCTCGTTCTGCTGGAAGAAGGCCATCGACATCACTTTGACGCCGAATCTCTGCGATGGCACCATGCGACCATCGCGTTCGACGGGACCTTCCGATATCCGTAGCACGCGGGTTACGTTAGGGCAGTCGATGTCGCAGTCGAACAGGGCTACATCATGTCCCTGCGCGGCTAGAGTAGCCGCGAGGTTTACGGCGATGGTTGTCTTGCCGACGCCGCCTTTGCCGCTGTATACGCCGATGCGACGTCCGATGGACTTGAGTGAATCGGCGATGCGCTTGCGTTCTTGAAATTGTCGCCTAGCTTGCGCCAGACGTGCCTCTTCGGCAGGTGTGGTTTTACGAGGTGAAGTCAATGAGTGAAACTTTTGGGCGTGAGCCGGGTGTTAGTCGATGCCGAGAAGGCGTTTCCCGTCTTCAGTAATCATGTCCGGATTCCAAGGCGGGTCGAATACCAGGTCTACCTCGACATCCTCAACGTATTCAATCTCGGCGATTCTCCACTCTGCCTGCTGTGCGATGTACGGACCCATGCCGCAACCCTGGGCAGTCAGCGTCATCTCGACGAAGACCTCGTTGTCCTCAACGTCGATATCGTAGATCAGACCGAGATCGACTACGTTGACGGGGATTTCAGGGTCGTAGACGTCTTTGAGCGCTTCGTATACCTGCTCTCTGGTGACGATGTTTGAAGTTTGTGCCATGGTTAGACCTCTGCAGGGAGTCTGGATGGGGTAGAAGTTTTGAGCCTGTACGAAAGTTTATCAAACGTCAGCATCACTATCGGCACGGATTCGCTGATGAGCCGTGATCTAGACAGGGTGCAGATATTCCTAATCTGTTTGGTTTGACCAACGTCGTTGCGGGCCGATGAATTGGTCGGCGGCGTCCGGTCCCCAGGAACCGGCTTCGTAGGGATACAGTTGAGATGCCAGATCGGTTGCCCATGCTTCGACGTAAGGATCTATCACTTCCCATGAAAGCTCTATCTCGTCGGCACGAGTGAAAAGTGATGGATCGCCAGCAACAGCATCGAGCAGAAGCCGTTCGTAAGCGTCACGCATTCCCATTGGAAACTTGTATTCCAACTCTTGCGCCTCGGCCCGGAGTCTGGGACCGGGCGCCTTGTTGTCGATCGTCAATCGTATGGCCTCGTCGGGTTGGATAACGATGCGGAGCATGTTGGGGACGAGGGAAGATGCATCTTCAACGTCGAAGATGCGGTGTGGCGGCTGTCGGAACTGGATCGTTATCTCGGTATATTTCTCTTTGAGGGCCTTGCCGGAGCGCAGATAGAAGGGCACTCCCTGCCATCGCCAGTTGTCGACGTAGAGCCGCAACGCGCCATACGTCGCCGTTGCTGATGCATCCGAAACATCGTTAACTTCACGGTATCCCCAGTACTGTCCTCGCACTGAGTTTTGCGCCGCTTCCTGACGGTTCGGTCGTCTGATTGCGCTCAGGACCTTTGCCTTTTCGTTGCGCAACGCATCGGCGTCACCGGTAGCCGGCGGCTCCATGGCGACCAATGCCAGAAGCTGCAGGAGGTGACTTTGAAACATGTCGCGCAAGACGCCGGCATCTTCGTAATACGCGCCTCTATCACCTACATCCAACTCTTCCAGCACCGAGATCTGAACGTGGTCTACATAGTTGCGATTCCACAACGGTTCGAAGATGGTGTTGCCGAAACGGAAGACGATCAGGTTCTGCACGGTATCTTTGCCGAGATAGTGGTCGATCCTGAAGAGTTGATGTTCGTTTGCACGTTCATGAAAGGCCTGGTTCAGCTTGCGTGCCGTCTCTAGGTCGGACCCGAACGGCTTCTCTACCACCACACGTCTGACACCATGCGTCTCGTCTAACATTCTGGCTTCGTCCAAAGCCGCGATAGTGCTTTCGTAAAGTGTGGGTGAGAGCGCCAGATAGTAGAGCCGATGCTCTTTTTCGAATCCCTCAGCGCTAATGCGTATCAGTTCATTCAGTTCATTCAGCGATTCGGTATCGTTCGATGAGCCGTTGATGTATCTGACCTGCCGGCCGAACTCCAACCAACTGCTTGCATCTGACGCGTAGAAGTCGCTGGAGACGTTGAACAGTAGGGTGCGGTAAGACTCGTCTGTCATTTCCGAGCGCGCGAAGGCGACGAAACGGCAGTTTTCGGGTAGCGCATCAGTGGCATGCAGGTGAAACAGCGCGGGTGCCAGTTTGCGCTGTGTTAAATCTCCGGAAGCTCCGAAGATGACGATTGTGAAAAGCTCGCTACTTTCGTTCCTCATCGGATCGTCTGACGCTATGGCCTCCAAATGCGTTTCGCATCGCTGCCAATGCCCGCCCGCCAAATGGATTGTCCTGACGTGAGCGAAAGCGCATATGCAGCGATAGGGCGATAACCGGCGCCGGCACTGCCAACTCGACCGATTCGTCAACGCTCCAGCGTCCTTCGCCGGAGTCTTCTACGTATGATGTCAGCGATTGCAGCCCGGGATCGTTTTCCAGTTCCACGGCGGTCAGGTCGATAAGCCAGGAGCGGATCACGCTGCCGTAACGCCAGTTTTCGCAGATGGCGGCAAGGTCAAGGTTGAATTCCGACTTTGCTTCCAGCAACTCGAGTCCTTCGGCGAATGCCTGCATCATCCCGTACTCGATCCCGTTGTGAATCATTTTCACATAGTGCCCCGACCCGCTGGGACCCACATACAGATTGCCGTCCGATTCCGGCGGTGCCAGCGACTTGAATATGGGCAGGTTGCGCTCGTATGCATCCCTGCTTCCCCCGATAGTGAGGCAGTAACCATTTTCCAGTCCCCATACACCCCCGCTGGTGCCACAGTCCAGCATATCGATACCCAGTTCGGCCAGCTCTTTGGCGCGCCGCATCGACTGCCGATAGTTGGAATTGCCGCCGTCAATCAGAGTGTCGCCGGGTGATAGATGCTGCGAAAGTTCGGCGATCGTGGCGTCGGTGATGTCGCCTGCCGGAACCATTGCCCAGACGGTTCGCGGCGCATCGAGCGTATTTACCAGCTCGGCAATGGTCGATCTAGCCGTTCCGCCATGCGCCTCGAGTTCCGACATTGCGGATGCATCGGGATCGAATCCGACCACATTATGTCCGTCGCGCATGAGCCGCTGCGCCATGTTGCCGCCCATACGTCCCAGTCCGATAATCCCTAACTGCATCTAATGATTTCTCCTTATACCGAGACGTACTCGACTCGTAAAAGCTTGGAAACGGCGCTTAACCGTTGTGCAATTGCGTCAGCTGCTTCACTTGCTCTGCAATTGGAATGTAGATATTCAACCAACAGGTCTCCGTAGACCTCGTTGTCGATGACGACTTTAACGTTTCCTGGCATCTCCGCCGCGGTAGTCACCGCATCGGATACGACGTCGGGCAAGACCGTCAATGTGTCTGGTTTGTTGCCGATCGCGGAATCGGTTACCGCTTCAAGCGCGAAACATGCCATTACATCGTTCCGGTCGTCGATGTGCACTCGCGCGTTGAGGGTTTGAGCAATCACTCGCACGGGCGGCATGTTCATGATCCAGGCCATGGGATCCAGTCCAATGTCCTGAAACAGCGCAATCGTCCGCAAAGCTGTTTCATGCCGAAGCATCGGATTAGAACCCTCTACATGCGCCCCTCGAATGTCCCAAGCCATCGGAACGCCGAGGGTGGAAATGAAGTCGTAGAGGTTGACCACTTTGTCGAGTTGTGATGCTGGATTGCCAGTAGCTGAAGGCCGGCTTGGTTTGCTGATGTCGCTGGCAGCGTCGTTCACCGGTATCACAAAGGCTTCGGGTTTGAACTTGGCAGTAGCGTCAGACAGGTTGTCGATGGCGGCTTCAAGGTTGTCGCCAATGTCAAACTCAAACGTGAGCAGGCTAGGGATATCGGCCGACAGCGCGCGGAAGAGGGAGCCTTCACAGATGTCGTCGTCGAGCCACAGCGCTACACGGTCGCGCGCGAGGCCGTCGTCGAAAGATGCTTCCAGCGCATCGAACAATACATCGATCATGCCGATCAGCAGAACCCGGTCTTCAGGGTCGCGCCGATCCAGATAGAGGCCGCGATCGATTTCTGCGGCATTGATTATGAATTCGATTTTCGGTATCACGACTAAATGATTGCTAAAATCTCCGCCACGGTTTCGATCTCCTCCAGCGCGTCAAGTTTCAAGTGCACCAGTTCGGCATTTCGCCCCTTTTCGCGACACGCCTGAACATCGCCGGCCGCTTGTGAGAGCAGCAGGTCGCTGAGAGAGTAGTCTTGTCCGGGGATATGAACATCGGGATATGAATCGTCCGTAAATGCCAGCAGAGTTACCGATGTCGGGCCGCCTTTGTGCAGCTGTCCGGTTGAGTGAAGGTAGCGGGGACCGTATCCACATGCCGTTGCCATCCCGGTGATTCTGCTGATGCCGGCACGCATGCGATTCAGTTGTGTTGTCATCTCATTCGTTTCACGCAAGAACGCCCCAATCGCCACGTAGCCGCCTGGTGAAGGCTTCTTGATGATTTTAGACATCGCCTGATTTATCCCAGTCGCTTCAACATTTACGCCGTCATCAGATTCGAGCGCCTTACGTGCCAGCACCTTTGCCGACTCGACATCGGGTTGATCGAATGGATAGACGCCGATAGCGCAACTGGCGACAGCCACTGCAAACTCCCAACGGAAGAATTCGCCTGCGATATCTGCCGGCTCAGCAATTTCGATGGAGAACGTCGGGTGATCATCGAAGCATGGATTATCGGGGATGGGATCGCCCTTTAGCGCTATCCGAACAAATTGACGGTCGTTGCCGTAGTGCTCGCGCGCGAGCATCGGTTCACCTGCGATAGGGACCAGACCACGATTGTTCTTACCCGTAGACTCGGCTAGCAGCTGCTCGAGCCATAGACCGAAACGTTCAAGACGGGGAGAGATGACGATGGTGACCTTGTCGTGCCCCACGATAGCGTTGTTTGCCATGAACAAGCCCAGCGCTAATCCGGGATTGCTGGCGTCCTCGCGTTTGCATCGTTCAGCCATCTCTGTGGCACGGCTGGCCATCTCGCTGATTGGCATGTTGCAGATGGATGCCGGGAACATTCCGAAGCCGGTGAGGGCCGAGAACCTTCCACCAACGTTTGCCGGGGTTTCGATATGGGCGACGAATTGACCGGCATTGGCACGTGCAGCAAGCGGAGTGTCGGCATCAGATATCGCGACAAAATGCGCGGACGTATCTTCAATGCCGGCGTTGCTCAAAGATTGTCGGAAGACGGCTTCTAACGAAAGTGGTTCGGACGTTGTTCCCGATTTGCTGGCGACGGCGAACATCGCGGTTGAGAGATCGAGTGTTTCGACTGCGTGGGCAATGGTTTCAGGCTCGATTGTGTCGAATACGTTGACCTGTGGCGATGTATCCGGGAATAGAGATCGCAACACTTCGGTTGTCAGACTGCTTCCGCCCATGCCCAAGATGTTCAACGAGGTTGCATTGGCGAAAATGCGTTGATGCTGTGGATTGGCGATTCCGGTATCATGCGACAGAGTTTCCGGCAAGTCGAGCCATCCCATCCAGTCGCCGCCACCTCCAGGGGAGGGGTCGGGCCAGATGGAGTAATCGCGCGCACAGATGCGTCGAACTATATCGGCAGCTCCGAAGCTGACGGCGGCGCGTTTGCTGTTGGGCGTCTTCACAAGACTCTCCACTTGCGACGTTTAGCCGATGGATGCCAATGAAGCCACTTTGGCATCGATGCGAGACATCAAACTGTCCCACGATTCGGTGAACTTATCTACGCCCTCAACGAGAAGCTGATCGGTGACTTGCTGGTATGAAACGCCTTGCTGTGCCAACCGCTCAAGCTGAGCCGCGGCTTCGTCCACATCTGCGGTGATAGTCTCGGCGACAGTGCCAGAGTTGACCACATCTTCGACCGTCGGAAGTGGCAGAGTGTTTACCGTTTCGGGACCGAGCAGACGGTCGAAGTAGAGCGTTGGTGGATATTCCGGGTTCTTGACGCTGGTTGACGCCCATAGGGGGCGTTGCGGCTGGGCGCCGATAGTGTTGAGCGAGAAGAAGCGAGTATTGTCGTTAAGGTCGCGCGCGAAAATCTGCTGATATTCACGATACGCCAGCTTCGCATTGGCAATGCCTATCTGACCGATCAGCTCGCTATCTTGAGGTAACAGACTGTCAACCAGCGTGTCGACGCGGCTTACGAAGAATGATGCGACCGATGCGATGTGCGCGGGCGAGCCTTTGCCGGAGCGGGCGAACTTGACGATACCGTCGAGGTAGGCATTAGCCGCGACCGTGTAGGCATCCAGCGAGAAGAGCAGAGTGACGTTGACGTTGATGCCTTCGGAGATCAGGGTGGTTATCGCCGGCGCACCTTCGGGAGTGCCGGGCACCTTGATCATTATGTTGGGACGATCGATCTCGGACCAGAGTCGGCGGGCTTCAGCGATGGTGCTTTCAGTGTCGAATGCCAGATGCGGATTGACTTCGATCGACACGAATCCATCGCGTTTGTCCAGCGCATCATAGGTCGGACGCAGAATGTCAGCAGCATCACGCACATCCTCGATCGCGATGCGTTCGAATATCTGCTCGGGTCCACTGCCGTCCTTGGCGTACTCAGCCAAGCGGTCGTCGTAGACGTTGCTGCTGGCAATTGCACCGTCGAAAATCGTGGGATTGGTGGTGATGCCTCTAATCCCAGCATCTACCAGCTCCTGTATCTCCCCGTTCTCAATCATGTCGCGGCTGATCTGGTCGAGCCAAATCGCTTGACCCAACTCCGCGGCCTCTAATATGACGTCGTTATGTTCGCTCATTTATCTCTTGCCTCTGTGCCTTGGTGGGAATTGAAATCGCGGTTGCTGCGCTATCCGCTTGCGAAGTTCGACTCTTCGATGCTGAGCAGTTTGCCCAGCCGTCGGTGGTATCTTTCTTCGGGACCCATGCTTGCCGATAAGAACGCGTTCACGAGTTCGATTGCGACGGCATCGCCGACGATTCTGCCGCCGATGCACAGCACGTTCATGTCGTCGTGGACGACGCCTTGAGCGGCGGAGTAGGTGTCGTGGCATACCGATGCGCGCACGCCTCTAAACTTATTCGCCGAGATAGACGCGCCGATACCGCTGCCGCACAAGATTATCCCGCGGTCGGCCTCGCCAGACTGCACCGATACGGCCACTGGCGTCGCCCGGTCGGGATAGTCATCCTCAGCGTCGTAAGTGTGTGCGCCGTGATCTAAAACCTGGTGTCCGGCAGCCTTGACGGCGGAAATGACAGCTTCACGCAGACTGAAACCGGCGTGATCAGCACCAACTGCTACTCGCATCGATATCCAAAATCCTGTATGCATTCGGCACGTCCTGACAGTGCCGACTACGCGGTAATGATACTACCGCGATGGTAGCGAGGATTTACCCGATGCGAGAAACGCAGTCAGTTGCTGCCGTGTCAGATGATGGATTTAGCAGTGGCGACTACGTTCTCGACGGTGAAGCCGAGATTCGCCATGACGACATCGCCGGGTGCTGATGCGCCGTAGCGGTCGATGCCGATGGATGCGCCATCAAACCCGGTGTAGCGTTCCCAACCGATAGTTGTGCCGGCTTCTACGGATACCCGTGCGCGCACCGACCATGGCAACACCGATTCGCGATACTCCTCGTCTTGTGCTTGGAACAGTTCCCATGAGGGCATCGAGACGGCGCGGGCGGCGACGCCTTCTTGTTGCAGTTTGAGTGCCGCTCCAAGCGCCAGCTGGGTCTCGGAGCCGGTACCGATGATTACGATCTCCGGCGTCTCACTGGTATCGGCAATGACATACGCGCCGCGTTGAACGCCTCCGCGGGCGTTGCTCTGGGTGCCGATAGTGCGCAGTTGAGGCAGGTTTTGACGCGTGAGTATCAGCGCCGTAGGCCCGCTTCGGTTCTCGATAGCTATTCGCCACGCCTCAATTGTTTCGTCGGCATCCGCAGGCCTGATAACCGTCAGGTTGGGTATCATCCGCAGACCCATAAGTTGCGATATCGGTTGATGCGTCGGGCCATCTTCACCCAACCCGATCGAGTCGTGCGTGAAGATCCAGATGCAGGGCGCGTGCGACAGGGCGCCGACCCGAATGGCTGGACGCATGTAGTCGGAGAAGATTAGGAAGGTGCCGGCGTAGGGTATGATGCCGCCATGCATCGTCATCCCGTTACAGATAGCACCCATGCCATGCTCTCGCACTCCGAAGTGGAGGTTACGCCCGGCAAGCGTTTCAGGCGCGAAGGAACCGCGTCCTAAGACCTCAGTATTGTTCGACTCGGCGAGGTCGGCAGAGCCGCCGATGAGGTGGGGCAGCGCCGGCGTGATGGCGTGCAAGGCCTCACCCGAAACGGCGCGGGTCGCAATTGGGGACTCCATTGAGCCGCATAGTTGGTTGAGGGCGTCGTCCCAGTTCTCGGGCAGCATATTGAGCAGACCGATGAAGTACTGGTTCCCTAAATCGGTATATTCACCATAGTAGGCTTCGAAGAGCGCGTGCCAATCGTCTGACAGTTTCTGTCCGCTTTCAACGCCGGCCTGCATATGTTCGTACACATCTTGCGGCACTTCAAACGGCTCGTATTCCCATCCCAGCGCCTCGCGCGTCAGTGCGACTTCATCAGCTCCCATAGCCTTGCCGTGCACTGTGCCGGTGCCGGCTAGATTCGGACTCCCGTAGCCAATCGTCGATTTGATCGTCACCAGTTTCGGCTTGTCAGGATGCTCATCCGCGGCCTTGAGGGCGTTGATTATCCCTTCCAGATCGTTGCCGTCTACCGGGTCGATGACGTGGAATCCGTAGGCTTTGAAGCGGTCGGAAACGTTCTCACGGAACGTCTTGTCGGTGTCGCCCTCGATCGAGATCTGATTGTCGTCGTAGATGACGATAAGTTTTCCAAGTTGCAGACTTCCGGCCAGGGATGCCGCTTCTGATGCGACGCCTTCCATCATGTCGCCGTCGGAGCAGATGGCGTAAGTGCGGTGGTTTACGATCTGGTATCCTTCGCGGTTAAAGGTATTGGCCAATATCTTTTCTGCCAGCGCGAAACCGACGGCGTTGGCCATTCCCTGTCCGAGCGGTCCGGTCGTCGCTTCGACTCCGGGCGTTAAGCCCTTCTCCGGATGTCCAGGCGTCTTGCTGTCCCACTGTCGGAAGTTCTTTATCTCCTCCATCGGCAGGTCGTAGCCGGTCAGATGCAGCATCGAGTAGAGCAACATAGATGCATGTCCGGCTGAGATCACGACGCGATCGCGGTCGGCCCAGTCGGGGACGCTTGGGACGTGTTTGAGGACCCGGTTCCACAGCGCGTATGCGGTGGGCGCCAGTCCCATAGGTGCGCCGGGATGTCCGCTGTTAGCGCGCTCTACCGCGTCGATTGACAGGAAGCGGATGGCGTTGATGGATTTCCAAGCGACATCGCTGTCGATGGGCGGTTCGGATACAGGTTCTGTTGTAGACAAGGAAGCGAGGCAGAAGAGGTTGGTCGGTGGGATGGATATTTGTGTCTGATGCTCCGAATAACGATATCGGCAACCTATCCGATTCTATCCGTACCGATTCCAGTTACGGCAATGCCGCGCCAGCAACATTCAGCCGTACCGAATACAGCGACACGTCGCCGCAGATATACAGCGTCTTGCCATCCGGGTCGCCGAAGGTGCAGTTGGCGGTGCGCTGCTCTGGGACGAGTATCTTGCCAATCAGCTCGCCCTCATCGTCGTAGCAGTGGATGCCGTCGTGAGCACTGGTCCAGAGGTTGCCCAGTTCGTCGCAGCGGAAGCCGTCTGCGATTCCCGGACGCACAACGGCGAAGATGCGCGTGTTGCGTAACGACCTGCCATCTGCAGATACGTCAAATGCGGCGACGTTTCTCGGCTCTCCGCTGTCGGCTACATAAAGTGTCGATTCATCAGGCGAAAATGCGATCCCGTTTGGACGATCAAGCTGGTCAACTACGATGTCGATGTTGCCCGTTTCCGGTTCGAGGCGATAAACGTAGTTGCCATCCAGTTCCGATGTGCGTGCATTGCCTTCGCGACCGCTCAATATCCCGTAAGGCGGATCGGTAAACCATATCGTGCCATCGGATTTGATGCACAGGTCATTTGGCGAGTTGAGTTTCTTACCCTCGTAACTGTCAACCAGTATCCGCAACTCGCCATCATGCTCTAAGCGGCTGATGGCATGCCTCAGATGTTCGCAGGTTACGAGTCGGCCTTCCTGGTCGACCGTGTTGCCGTTGCTGAAGTGGCTCGGTTCACGGAATATCTCCGTCGAATCGGTGCTCGGGTCGTACTTCAACATGCGATTGTTGGGCACATCGGAGAATACGACGAAGCCTTGTGAGCCGTCGCGTGCCGGAACGTACGCCGGACCCTCAGCCCACTCTGTGCCGGTGTAGTGCTTGCGCAACTCGATATCGTCGCCACCTATCAGTGCGCGGAAACGTGGATGGATGACCACTGCGCCAGTGCGGAGGTCATCGGCAGATCGAAAGTCGCGCCGTTCACTCCAGGTTCTATTCTCAGCTTCGACCAATTCCTACCTCCGATTGATTGTGTTTATGGCGGTTGAGCGTCATGCGCCTTCCGCGTTCAGATCGATCGACCACAGGGACGATGTTGCGCCGATGAAGAGGCGTTGTCGGTCGGACATGCCGAAGGAGCAGTTGGCGGCCACTTCCGGGGTGATGATTTTGCCGATAAGGTCTCCACTGGGCGCGAAGACTTGGACCCCATCGCCAGCCGAAACGTAGAGATTGCCGTCAGTATCGCATCGGAAACCGTCTGGCACGCCCGGTTCGATATCAGCAAAGACGCGCGGATTTACAAGCGATTCGCCGCCGGGGGTTACGTCGAAGCACATGACGCAGTGGTTGCGAAACTCGCCGTGAGTGCGTCCGGTGTCGCCGACGTACAGCACCGTCTCGTCGGGCGAGAATGCGATGCCGTTCGGTTTGTCGAAATCCTCCGAAACGACCGCTATCTCCAGCGTGTCGCCATCTACGCGATAGACGCGGTTGCGGTCCTGCTCCGGCTTGTCGCCATGCCCGAACTCAGGATGCAGAAAGCCGTAATCGGGGTCCGTGAACCAGATCGAGCCGTCCGATTTGACCACTACGTCATTCGGGGAAGTGAGTTTGCCGCCCATGTAGCTCTCAGCGACCGGCACGAGCGATCCGTCGTGCTCGAGGCGTACGACAGTGCGTCCGCGGGTCAGGCATGAAAGGACGCGTCCCTCGGCGTCTACGGCGTTGCCGTTTGCACAGTCTGACGGTTGTCGGAATATCCCCATTCCGGATGCTTCATCCCACTTCATGATGCGATTGTTTGGAAAATCGCTGACGATGACGTAGTTTCTCGATGGCAACCAGCAGACGCCCTCGGCGAATACCAGGTCGCTGCTCAAGAGATTCAGTTCCGGCGTGCGGCCAAGAATACGGTCGAATTCGTCCGAGTAGATTTCAAAGGATTCTGACATTCGAATCAACTCCTGTATACGTGCTATCAGTTGATGCTCTGTCTTGCGATGTGCGAAGTTTAACGCATCTACCCGCAATTTACCTGTCAGACCGTCACAAGCCGCGCCAGCGGGCTGGCTACTCACAACTTGAGACGTAATCCATCTCGAAGCCCGCGCAGTGTTAACCTACGCCATATAGCTTTTCGGCTTTGAATTGAATCGAGGGAGTGTTCAGATGAAGATGTATATCGCTGGCGAGTGGGTAGATCGCGACCGCCGCATGGATGTCATAGACCCGTTTCTAGGAGAGGCGTTTGATACCGTTCCGAGCGCATCGGTTGAGGATGTTGTGCTTGCCGGACGCGCGGCCGAGGAGGGGCGGGCGCAGATGGCAAAACTTACCGGTTACGACCGGTACGAGATCCTCATGCGCGCGGTGGAACTGATCAAATCCCGCAAAGAGGAGCTGGGACAGACGATTACTCGTGAAGAGGGAAAGGTCATTGCTGAGGGGCGCCTCGAGGTAGACCGCGCAGTGCAGACGATGACATGGTCGGCCGAGGAGGCGAAGCGGTTGCGTGGCGAGACGATGCCGCTTGATGCATCGCCAGGGAATGCCGGCAAGTTCGGCTTCACCGTCCGAGTACCGGTCGGCATCGTAGCCGCCATTGCGCCATTCAACTTCCCATTGAACCTCGTTGCACACAAGGTAGGACCGGCCATTGCGGCTGGTAATGCTGTCATCATCAAACCGGCATCCGACACACCGCTCTCGGCGCTGAAACTGACCGAGATACTGCTCGATGCCGGAGTGCCTGATATGGCGGTGCAGTGCATAACCGGCTCCGGCCGAACAATCGGAGACGCGCTGGTATCCCAACCAAACGTCCGCAAGGTGACATTCACCGGCTCACGTGAGATCGGCGAACGAATCACCAAGATGGCCGGCCTGAAAAAGGTGACGATGGAACTCGGTTCCAACTCGCCTTTGATAGTGATGCCTGATGCCGACATGGACAAGGTGGCTGCCGCCACGGCCCAGAGCGGTTACGCCAATGCCGGACAGGTCTGCATATCGACCCAGCGCGTCATAGTGCAGGAAGCGGCGTATACGGACTACATCGATGCGTTGAAACCTCAGGTAGAGGCACTGTCGTACGGCGATCCGAAGCAGGATGCTACCAATATGGGACCGTTGGTGCGTGAAGCCGATGCGGCGAGAGTAGAGTCGTGGGTCCACGAAGCGGTTGATGGCGGCGCTAGAGTCGTCGCCGGCGGCACGCGCGAGGGTGCCATCATGACGCCGACGATCCTTGCCGATGTCGATCCCGATATGCGTATCTCGCGTGAAGAGGTGTTCGGCCCGGCCGTGGCCGTCACGCCGGCTGCAGACATCGATCAGGCCATCGCGCTGGCGAACGACAGCAACTTCGGTTTAGCGGCGGCGATATTCACGCAGAACGTAGATCACGCCATGCGTTTCGCGCTGGAAGCAGAAGCGGGCAATCTCAACATCAACTCTGGCACCCAGTTCCGTGCCGACATGATGCCCTACGGAGGTCTCAAAGACAGCGGCTTCGGCAAAGAGGGGCCGACCTACGCCATGGACGAGATGACCGAGCTTAAGATGGTCGTCTTCCACTAATCAGGGAGCAAAAGATACCGCGCTGTTCGTCGCGGTCAAGGCTACACGGCGGACAACGCTTGTTTGCCTAACTCGATGGCCGTCTCTACGGCCGCGGACTCTTCCTCTGCGGTAGGGATTGCAGTCAGTCCCAAGGAGTTCGTGCTTACGACCACCGTGCTCTGCGACAGGGCGCGGCGGACTTGGAATGCGAATTCGACGCGCTGCAGGGTGAAAGAGTTGACGATTAGCACCGCGCCGACGCGCATCACGGCAATGTTGCCATCACTGCTCCATAGACAGTGGATGGGCGTTTTGCGACGCATCGGCATGTTCATAGTCGCGCGGATCGTCTGAGATGCACTCAGCAACCCGAGCGACTGCGCGTCCTGAAACGCTTTATTGGGATGCGAGATCGACGGGTTGCCGTCCCACCAATCAAACGGTCGCACATCGGCCGATGCGCCTTGCACAAAGAGTGCCGGGCCGAAATTCACCCGCTCTAGCTCGCCCGCAGTGACTCCCGGATAGTCTGCGCTCCAGCGTGGTTCGCTCTCGATGACGGCGGCCGGGCAGGCAAAGTTGTACAACAAGCCCGTCAGTCGGTAGTCCTCGTTATGAACCGAAGCCACGACCAGCGCTTCACGTTCACTTTCCAACTCTTCCTCTTGCAGACCTTCAGCGAAGCAGTTCAAGTTGGGCAGGGGCACTGTATTGCCGTCCATGGCGGCCGGTTGAAGGGCGAAAAAGGCTTCCAATGCGGCCCCCGCGATCGCTTCCGAAAGATAGGCGATGTAGGTTGAATAGACACTTGGGATGTCGGCGTCTTCGCGCCAGAGCGGGGGAGATGTGCTATTGCCGCTGCAGAGCAGAAAGACCGACTCGCTCGGCATGTCTAAGGTTTGGGCGACCGCGGCTTGGATGCGTTGCTGTATTGATCGATTGATGCCTCGCACGTCGATACAGACGATGGCGGCAAATTCGCCGTAATACCGCAGCAACATACACCGCGCGGTGAGCTCGGCGATGACGCCACGAGACTGCTGATCGGGCACGTCTGGGCGCGCAATCGGAAAGCCGACCGGCGGGGTGATTGTCGCCTGCCCGATGCCGGCGTGAAGCAGGTTTTCATCTGAATCCTGCATATCCTGCATAGTCCGCATACTAAACAATGTAGCACCCACCTAGAAGTGTCGATCTGAGCTTTGATTTAACAGGGTGACTCATCGGTAATGGACACTCGGCTTTAATGCATACGATATTATTGCGTCGATATTGAAGCCCTAGCATCCAAGACCGAAACATCCGAAACAGATAGTCATCCCTCACATGTGTCCCAAAATATCACTCATCGGCGCGGGAAGCGTCGTCTTTGCCCGCCGCCTGCTCCAAGATGTCGCCTCTACGCCATCGTTGCGCGACGCTCAAATCTCACTGATGGACATCGACGAGGCCCGTTTGCAGGTTATCGGCGATTTTGCCCGAAAACTCTTTGCCGAAGTCGGCTCTGATGCTCAGATCGAGACGACGATCGATCGTCGCGCGTCGCTGACGGACGCCGATTACGTCTTGACTACGATCCGCGTTGGCGATTCCTATGAGCGTGATATCGGCATTCCGCGCCGCTACGGTATCGACCAATCAGTTGGCGATACGGTCGGACCGGGCGGTGTCTTCAAGGCGTTGCGGACCGTGCCCGTGCTGGTCGACATGGCGCGGGACATCGAGGATGTGGCGCCGAACGCGACGTTGCTGAACTACACCAATCCCATGGCGATGGCATGTTGGGGCATCACCAACGAAACGGCAGTGCCCACGATCGGGCTTTGCCACAGCGTTCAGCGCACGACGCAGGATTTAGCGGAATACATCGGTGCGCCGCACGACGAAGTTTCAGCGTGGGTGGCGGGCATCAATCACCTGGCATGGTTCATCCGCTTCGAGCGCAACGGGCAAGACGCATATCCCGCGTTGCGGCAAGCGATGAACAATCCCGAGATATTTGCCCTCGATACTGTGCGCTTCGAAGTGATGAAGCACTTCGGATACTTCGTTACCGAGTCGACGCGGCACATGTCGGAGTATGTCCCATACTTCCGAACTGACGATTCGGTCGTCAGCCAGTTTGGTTTAGACACGATCCGTCAGGACCTGGAGCGGCGCGTCAAGCGTGTCGATGACCATCTGGAGCAGCTCGAGCAGGACGCGTATTCGGATGAGGCGATCAATCCGAGCCGTTCCGATGAGTATGCCTGCCGCATCATGGAGGCGATGGAGACGGGAGACAGGATAGTCATCAACGGCAACGTTCCGAACGACGGCTTGATCGACAATCTGCCGTTCGGTTCATGCGTAGAGGTGCCGATACTCATCGACGAGCTTGGGTTTCATCCGATGCACGTTGGCGAGATACCGCCACAATGTGCCTCGCTGTCACGTGCCAACATAGCCGTGCAGGAAATGGGTGCCATCGCAGTAGTGGAACGTTCCCGTGAAGCGGCATTCCACGCGGTAGCCCTCGACCCGCTGACTGGCGCCGTGCTCTCACTTGAAGAGATACACGCCATGTTCGATGAGATGTGGAACGCGCATGGCGATGAGTTGGCGGAATACGATTAGACGTAAACATCCTCATCTATAGATAGCTACAAAACTGACCCCTGAACAACGATAGATAGAAGAGTGGAGTGCAATGCGAGCTGCCCAGGCCTTTGGCGTAGACGATATCCGATTTGTGCCCGATGCACCGGATCCAGAACTACTGGATGCGGATGCGCTTATAGAGACTTCAATGGCGTCGCTCTGCGGCTCGGACCTGCACATGGTGTGCATGGGCTGGCAGATGCCCGAATATCCCGCCATGCCAGGACATCCCGGACATGAGGGCGTCGGTATCGTTGTCGAGCCGCCGCGGGCATATCCTGATGACGCGGAAGTCGATATTCTCGAACCGGGAGATCTGGTTCTCACGGTGCCACATATCTGGTATGCCAGATGTTTCGCCGAATACCAGGCCGTAGACATTGAACACGTGGTGAAACTTCCGAGCGGCCCGCCGATCGAGCACGTCTTGATGACCCAACAGCTGGGCACCGTCATATTCGCCACTCAGCGACTTCCCGAATCGCTCGAAGGGCTAACCTGCGCGGTGCTAGGGCAGGGAAGTGCCGGACTGTTCTGGGACACCGTCTTGAAGCGTCGCGGTGCATCACGAGTCATCGCCATCGAACCGGTAGACCATCGCCGCAACCTCTCCAAGCTATACGGCGCGGACGAGACGGTAGATGTCACTGGTGATGCGGCCAAGGATGCCGTCTACGACCTGACCGATGGGCAGGGTGCAGACATCGTAATCGAAGCCGTCGGTTCCACCCCGACCTTGAGCCAAGCCTTCCACCTAGTCGCTGACGAAGGCACCTGCGTCCTCTTCGGCCTGCCCCAGAGCAACAGTCCCGTCCCATTCGACTACACCGAGATGTTCAAAAAACGTGCCAACGCCTACTCGATCCTAGGCGCCCAAGAAGAACCTGGCCTAAAAACCTTCCGCCGCGCCCTCTCATGGATAGTAGAAGGTGAAATCGACATGGCCCCCATAGTCACTCACCTCATGCCCATCGAGCAAGTGGCGGAGGCGTTTGAGCTATCCGAAGCGCGGGCGGATAACGTGGTTAAAGTGGTGCTGACGTTTTAGGGGATATTGGTCGGCATCCCTGCCACTCAATAGCCCGCCGCCTTATCGCACTCGTATAGAAACGGCTCGCCTGCAAGATACCGTCTCAGGTTCTCTTTGAATACTTCGCGGCGGCCGGTGTACATCGTGGGGACGAGGGCTGAGGCGTGTGGGGAGAAGATGACGTTTGGGGTGTGCCAGAGCAGACTTTCGGGATCGGGTGGTTCGGGTTCCATGGCGTCGAGACCAGCGCCGTCGAGGCGGCCGTCGAGTATCGCTTCGCACATGGCATGCTCGTCGACTATGCCACCGCGTGAAATCACGATCACGTGGGCGCTTTGCTTCATCAAACCGATACGCCGATGGTCGATTGAGCCGCGCGTCTCCTCAGTGTACGGGGCGGCTACTACGAACCAGTCGGACATCGCAATCAAGTCGTCCAAACGGTCTACTCCCCACACTTCGGAGGCAAAATCGCTCGGTCGCGGATGCTTGTCGACGGCATATACATCCATGTCGAAGCCAGATGCTCGCTTCGCAACTCGGCGTCCAATGTTGCCGAAACCATAGATTCCGAGGGTCTGTCCCTCAAGGTCGATTTGATGCCATGCATACTCTTCAGGTCGCCACTGACGTGTCCTTTGCTGAGTCCACATCGACGGCAATCGTTGCGCCAGAGCGGTGATCATGGCAAACACATGCGTCGCCATCGGGCTGACATGGGAATCTCGAGAGTTCGTCACTGGGATATCGCTCTCCACCAGCTCTGGTATCTGCATGATGCCGTCGATACCGGTGCCGGCGCAGTGCACCCACTTCAACTTTTCGGCCGCAAGAAACACCTTGCGCGTCGGCCACCCGCAATAGACCTCCGCATCAGCGACGGCTATCAACTGCTCCTCCTCCGTCTCACACCACACAAAATCGACTTCCGGAAAAGTCCGTTGCAAATCACGCATCACAACATCATCCGCCTCGCCCGGACCCACACCACCAGGCATCGGAGTAACTATGACTTTCACGATAATTTCCTCGGGCTTTTGATATTTGATAGATGGAATACTATCGTAGCCGATGCCGCGCCCCATGGCCGCCTCTCTACCCAGCGCGCCGTTTTTGTGTTAACCTGATACGATTTAAGCAACATCAGCAGGAAGTCTTGGGCAGTTGTTATGAAACTCGTCTTTTCGAATCGCAATACCCCCCCCCTTAAGTCGTAGTACACGCGTAGGATTACGGGTTACGGTGGCGATGCTGGGTGCGGCGTTGCTGCTTTTGTTGGCGGCGACGCCGCTTTTGGTCACTACGCAGGCGCAGGGCGCTGACATTAGCGGGACCGCCACGTCCATAGCGGACGCCGTCGCCGCCGACACCAAGATCGCGCTGATCGGCGCCAACAGCCGCATAAACTGCGCCCTGAACTCGGCCGACGACAAGGACTACTTCAAGATAACCACCACCCGCGACGGCGTGCTGTCGGTGAACGCCACGCGGCCGGGCGGCGGCACCAACAACAAGGCCATCCTGTACACCGCGAGTGGCAATGCGGTGTCTTTCCACACCTCCAGCACCGACACCACCGGTTTCACCGAACACGCCCACACGAAGCATCCCTGGCAGTTGAACTTCAGGCGGACAGTGGCCGCTGGCACCTACTACGTCGAGGTGCAGCGGGGCGGCGGCACGACCGACATCGGCCAGTACACGCTGCACTCCTCGCTCCGGGAAAACGACTACTCCGCCCGGGTCACCAATCTGGTTACGGACCTGCCGTGCGTTGCCCCCAAGATTGTGGATTGCGACGTGCGGCTGAGGTGGGACTGGGACATCCCACAGGATGTTGAACGACATTTGCGCCTCGAGGAGGGACGTTCGATCATCCAGGTGGTGTACACCGACGACCCGAACTACGTGATGAACGAGCCCCGCTGCACCTCGAATGAGAAAAAGCAACCCGCACCTCCCCCGACGTTTTCGCGCCACGGCGACGAAGACCACTTCTACGTCGTCCCCGACGTTGATCAGTACCTCCATACGGTGGCCGGATTCGACCCCAGCCGGAGCGCCAAGATCCGCGTTACCAAGCACGCGTTTTTCCTGGCCGGCTACGGGTGCGGCAATGATCAGCACTTCGCTTACGTGGGTGGGGCAATTGCAGCTGATCCCTTCCCGTTCATGGAGATTTTCCGCCCTGCCAACGAGGGTCGCGCGCCGTATGATCAGGAAATCACGACCATCGTCGATATTAACAGCTATTCGGCGTGGCTGACGACCTGGTGGCACACCTGGCAACCAATACGCCTGAAGCTGGAGAAAAAGAGCGGAAACCGCGTTGGGGTGAACTGGGTAACGCATTCGCCGGCGGTCACCCGGCCGCCAAGGCCAAGCACGCGAACTACACCCGCGACGGTACTCATTACTGGGTTGGCTTCATGCCTTGGCTGGGCGGGGGCAAACGCGAGGGGAACGTCGGACCGCAACCTCCGGCCGAAATCGTCGCGTGGATCGACAGCAGCGGCGACTTCAAGGCGAGCTGGCGCCACTGGGGAATGACTCCGATGGGCGCGTATGAAGAGATCGACTTCGAAAACGATCCCGATCCCAACATCGAACCTGAGGGCCTCATCTTTCTCGAATGGGCGCGGGAGACCCGGTTTCAGATGGAGATCCTGTCTGATAATACCCATGACGATGATACGAGCAATGACGATTGCACGCCGACGACCACCGCTCCGGGCGAACCATACGACCCCAATGGTCGGCTCACGTATGCGAACACTGACACGCTGCTGAATTTTTGGCAAGAAGCGCACCTACCGGATGTCTCTGCAACGTACGCCGGGCAGCAGGGCACCGGGCACCGCACCGTCGTCTTCTGGAACCCGAACGGCCAAATCATATCCGTCACCTACTGGTGTGACGGAACGGACCTGAAAGCACTCAAGAGCGGCCAGTATCAGGGCGCGCCGCAACCGCCCACACCGTCGCCGGGCGCGCCGATCGGGATGGGCGAGCGCGTGGTGGCGCAAGGCGCGTCGGCCAGCATCAACCTCAACGCCTACTTCCGCGGCCAGGGCGTCAGCTATCAGGTCGGCGCTCCACAGTCTGATGACAGTCAGGGTAGTGGTCAGGGCGCTGGGGCGCAGTCGGTCAGCGCGCAGTCGGCCGGCGCATTGGGACTCCGCGCGTTCGGCGCCGCATCGACAGCATCTTCAGACCCCGATCCGTCCGACAGCGACGATGGCGGCGATGAGCCGGAACTGGTGACCGCCAGCGTCTCGGGCAACACCCTCACCGTGACTGCATCCGAAAGCGGCACCGGCACGGTTCCGGTGGAGGTCACGGCCACGCATAACGGTGGCTCGACCACCGTGGCCACCGCAATGATTACCGTGGCCGCCCCGTCGCCCGTGGTGACCGAGCGGAACCGCTGCTACGACTGGCCGTTGCTGGAGCCCGCGCCGGCGAACGACTGCCCCGTGTCATACCAGCGCGTCGCCGGGTCGACGTTGGGCAATGGCGACACCTTCACCGTGAACCTGAGCAATCACTTCGAGGGCGATGGCCTGACCTACAAGATACTGGTTTCCAGCGACGGTGAGACCGAGACGCAAGAGCTGGGTGCAATCGCTGATGACCGGTTCAGCGTCTCCCTGTCCGGTGACACACTCACGCTCACCGACGGCGATATTTCGGAGCATGCCAGCGTCATGGTGGATGTTTTCGCCACCGACAGCGACGGCAACGTGGAGGCCGTCTGGTTCGGCCTGTGGCTGAGCCCGTTGCGGAACGCCGCGATACCGGTGAGCACGCTGACGCAGCTCGACGCGCTGCGCTACGACCTGAACGGCGACGGCGCGCCCGAGTCAGGGAATGCCGCGTACCGGGTGGCCTTTGGCGACAGTCCCTGCGCCGCCGGCGCCGGCAACTGCGGCAACTACATCCTGCTGAACGACATCGAGGTCCCGGAGGGCACGACCTGGACGCCCATCGGCAACACCCAGTCTGGCGCGTGGAACGGCGTGCTGGATGGCGACGGGCACACTATCTCCAACCTGAACTGGTCAAGCCCCAGCTTTGGAACCAATATCGGCCTGTTAGGCAATATCGGCTCTATCGGCGTGGTCAAGAACCTGGTCATCAGGAATGCTGAGATAACCGCCTACCAGGACGTCGGCGCCGTTGCGGGACAGAGCGGCGGCACCATCAGCGGGGTGGCAGTCTTCGACAGCACCCTGACCGGGACCATCAGCATCGTCGGCATCGTCGGCCTGAACACGGGAACAGTGACCAACAGTTTCACTCAGGACGTGACGGTCAACTCGGCGGGGCAGCATCACGCCAAAATCGGGTTCGGCGGCATTGCAGGTGCCACCAACTCGGGATCGAGCATCAGCCACGTCTACAGCCACGACGCATCGGTCAACGGTCCGCATCGCGGCTCTGTGCTTGGATATTCATGGAACGGATCGTTGACAGCTACCTACGGCGTCAGTGCCAACAGCATCCTCGGCAATCCGGGCTACAACTCGGTACCCGACAGTTACTACGACTCGACGGTAGTTACGATCTCCGATTTCTCGATGGGCACGGCCAAGACGACGTCCGAGTTGCAATCGCCCACTGGCTACACTGGCATCTACTCGACGTGGAACGCCCATGGCAGCGACGCGTGGGACTTCGGCACGAGCAGCCAGTATCCCGTCTTGAAGAACCACGTCGTGAGCGTAGCAGAGCAGCGCGGTGAAACATCCTCGCCATCGCCCGATCCGACACCGGAACCGACGGCCACGGCGACGCCAGAGCCGACCGCTACCGCGACGCCGGAGCCAACGGCTACACCGGAACCGACAGCTACGGCAACGCCAGAGCCGACGGCAACTCCCGAGCCGGCACCTGCGCCCGAAGCTCCGTCGTTGGACACGCCGTTCGACGATGCGAGCATCTACAGCGGTGCAACCATCGATCTGGACATGTCCGACCACTTCAGCGGTGACGATCTGACCTACTCAGTGAACGTTACGACTACGAACCAGCGCACCGGTAAAACCAAGACTGGCCCGCTGAACGCGATTGCCCGCAATAAAGTAACTGGCACCTGGAACGGCACCGTCCTGACGCTGACCGGTGGCACGGCCTCAGCGCAAGACCTCACGCTCGAGATCACCGCCACTGGCGCAAACAACGCCACCGCCAGCGATGACTTCACCCTCTCGCTGACATCGGCACCACCGCCAGACCCGGCACCGGCACCACCGCCCGAACCGACGGCAACGCCGGAGCCAACAGCAACGCCGACACCAGAGCCAGCGCCAACGGCAGCACCGGAACCAACGGCGACGCCCGAACCGGAACCGCAGGGACCCACGCTGATTGACGAATTCGACGATGTAACCGTGTCAAACGGTGACACTGTCGACCTCGACATGACGTCCCACTTCAGCGGTCAAAACCTGACCTACGACGTGCAGGTGACGACAACGCATCAGCGCACAGGCAAGGTAAAGACCGGTCCGCTGAACACGATCGCCCGCAACAAGGTGACAGGCGAGTGGAATGGCAGCGCGCTGACGCTCACGGCAGGCAATGCCTCATAGCAGGACGTAACGCTAGAGATAACCGCCAGCAACGACGATGGGGACAAAGGGGGGCGCGGGCACGTCATGAGACGCTTACCGCTACCTAATCGTAGTGATACCGTTGCTCTCGCCAGGGGTCGCCGTACATGTGGTAGCCGTAGGCTTCCCAGAAGCCGGGGGCGTCGCTGTCCATGAAGCGGATGCCGCGAATCCATTTGGCGGACTTCCAGAAGTAGAGGTGCGGCACTACCATGCGGACGGGGCCGCCGTGGGCCGGTTCTAGCGGGGCGTTGTCGAAGGTGTGGGCGAGCATCGCTTTGCCGTCGATGACGTCGTCGGTGGGCAGGTTGGTCGTGTAGCCGCCATCGCTGTACGCCATCAGGAAGTCGGGCGGATCGTCGATGCCGGCAGCGGAGAGAAAGTCGTCGATCAGCACACCGCGCCAGTCAGTATCGAGTTTGCTCCACTTGGTTACGCAGTGGATATCGGTGTGGATATCGGTCTGCGGCAGGGCCATGAACTCGTCCCAGTTCCATACGCCCAGTTGCTCGCCGTTGTAGTCGATGCGGAAATTCCAGTTGGCGATGTCTACTCGAGGTGTCGGCCCGGCCGAGAGCACGGGGAATCCCCGGTCGATGTACTGTCCCGGCGGTACCCTGGCGGCAGTCTCGTCTTTTTCCTGCCTTTTCCGTCCGAAGAATCCTCTGCTGATTATTCCCATCTATGAACTCCCAACTGATTGAATCGTTTCCACGCGGTGAAAACTGCACATAATCTTAAATACGCAACTGCAATGGTTTAAGTTTCATACAGACCTCAAATGAAATGAGGTTGATTGCGACACGATTCGGGAAAGGCGATATTGAGCGATGCGATTTGAAGGCAAAACAGTGATAGTTACCGGCGGCGGCACTGGCATCGGGGAGGCGATATGTCATCGATTCGCCGCCGAAGGTGCCAACGTGATGGTTGCCGAGCTGGAAGGGGACAACGGTCGGGCCACGGCGGACGATATCAACAGTAACGGCGGCACTGCCAGCTTCTGCCAGACCGATACGTCCGACTCTGAATCGGTGCAGAACATGATTGGTGAGACGGTCGGAGGTTTCGGCACGGTTGATGTGCTGGTCAACAACGCTGCTACATTCGTCTTTGGCAAGATTGAAGAGGTGACGAATGCGGACTGGGCAAAAGTGTTCGGCGTGAACGTCATCGGTTATGCCAACACGGTGCGTGAGGTGTTGCCGACGTTCCGCAATGCCGGTGGTGGAGCAATAGTGAATATCGCCTCCGTAAGTTCCTATATTGCCCAACCAGAGTTCATTCCCTACAACGCGTCGAAAGGAGCCGTTTCCCAATTGACGCGATGTCTCGCGATGGACCTGGCGCCGGACAATATCCGCGTAAATGCCGTCTGTCCTGGTGCCATCAAGACGCGTGCGACCGACATGCATATCGCATCGCTTGGACTTGATCGTGAGCAGGCCTACATCGACTTCGGGCAGGGCGCGTTGATGCGTCGCATGGGCGAGCCGAAAGAGATCGCGTCGGCCGTCGCATTCCTCGCTTCTGATGATGCGTCATACATTACCGGCGCGCACTTAGTAGTTGACGGCGGTGCCACTATCGGCTGATTACGCCTGCTCCAACGACCGAGACGCGGCGCAGGCGAGCGGATGTTGCGGTTCAGTTGTTCGTGAATGCTCCGTCGGCCCGATGAAGTCTTGGTGACCAGCCGCGTGGGTCGGA
Source organism: Dehalococcoidia bacterium (assembly GCA_965200065.1). GTDB lineage: Bacteria > Chloroflexota > Dehalococcoidia > Lucifugimonadales > Lucifugimonadaceae > Bin127. The sequence goes on from CBDATF010000001.1 coordinate 813,110, forward strand.
TAAGCGCCGCTCTGCAACTTCGATGTCGAAATCTACGCCCATTCCCGGAACATCCGGGCAGTAGGCGTAGCCATCCTCCCAGCAGATCTGCTCTGGGAACAGGTCGGTTGCGAAGGTGCCCGGTTCGCGCGGCATCTCCTGAACGCCCACATTCGTGGATGCCATGCAGACGGAGACGCAGGCCGCAGTCGAGACCGGTCCTAGCGGGTTATGCGGCACGATGTCGATGTAGTGAGTTTCGGCCCAGTGCGTTATCTTCAGCGTTTCCGTAATCCCGCCGACGATGCATAGGTCGATTCGGGCGTAGTCGATAAGCTCCTCTTCGATGACTTCGCGGAAGGGCCACTTTGAAGCCCACTGTTCGCCGGCCGCGAGGGGCACGTTCGTCTGGCGTCGAATGTTGCGGTATGAAGCGGGATTCTCAGCCCGTATCGCGTCCTCGATGAAGAACGGTTTGAACGGTTGGAGGTCGCGGCACATGGCGATGACGTGAGTCGGATCGAGGCGCGTATGTGCATCCATGCAGATCTGGATCTCCGGACCTACGGCGTTTCGGATGGCTCCGAACTGTTCAACTGCCATTCGTATCGACTTTACCGGTTCCAGCTCGCCGGTGGCGGCCTCCTTGCCGGTATAGTCGCCGGAGAGGGGAGTAGTTGTTGGTTGTCCGAAGCGGACGAACTTCCATCCCGCGTCGACGTGCCGCATCGCATCATCCACCATATCCTGCGTCGTCTCACCGCCGATGTGCGGATAGCAAACTACTTTCTCCCGTGTCGGACCTCCGAGCAACTTGTAGAGCGGCATGTTGATCGATTTCGCTTTGATATCCCAGAGGGCCATGTCGATGCCGCTCATGGCGCACACATAGACGCGTTCGGCCGGGAAGAAGAGACCTCTGAACATCAGTTGCCATAGACGTTCCGTTTCCCAGGGATCGGAGCCGACAACGACTTCTGCCAAGTGGTCGATTGCTAGCGCAATCGATCGTCCGAGACGTGCGACGCCGACTTCTCCTAATCCGTAGATGCCAGCGTCGGTATCGACGCGGACTATGTAGTAAAGCCTTCCCGAGTCGTCTCGCACCGGGAACGATCTGATCTGCGTTACTTTCATCGTCGTACTTTCCTTGTGCGTTGTCTACCAGTTTGTGAATGCGCCGTCATTGCGTCGCAGCTGCGGCGGCCAGCCGTGAGGATCTGCGGCTCTCGACTCGGCGGCTTCGATGTCAAACTCGATTCCCAGTCCTGGTGCATCGTTGCACCATGCGTAACCATTTTCCCAACCGACCTGCACGGGGAAGAGTTCAGTCGCCACGGTGCCCGGTTGCTGCGGCATCTCTTGGACGCCAACGTTGCTAGAAGCCATGCAGAGTGATACGCAGGCGGCAGCCGAGACGGGACCCAGCGGGTTGTGAGGCACGATGTCGATATAGTGCGTTTCGGCCCAGTGCGTGATCTTAGCCGCTTCAGTTAAGCCGCCTGCGATGCACAAGTCGATGCGTGCGTAGTCGATTAGCTCTTCCTCAATAACTTGTCGGAAGGCCCACTTTGAGACCCACTGTTCGCCGGCGGCGATGGGGATGTTGACCTGTCGGCGCAGGTTGCGATAAGAGCCGGGATTTTCAGAACGTATCATGTCTTCGATGAAGAACGGTTTGAACTCTTCCAGGTCTTTGCACATCTGCACGACGTGTGCGGTATCGAGTCGAGTGTGGGCATCGAGAAGGATCTGGATATCGGGCCCTACCGCTTCCCGTACCATTCGCATCTGCTCGACGGCGAGGCGCATCGATTCGACCGGTTCGAGCCGCGACGTTCCGGGGGCTTCGTATACTCCCGAAGTTTCGGGTTGTCCCCAGCGCACGAACTTCCATCCCTCATCGACTCGTTGCAGACAGTTTTCAACTAACGCTTCGTTGGTCGCGCCCTGAGTATGCGGGTAACAGACGACCTTGTCGCGCACCGGACCTCCGAGCAGTTTGTAGACGGGCATATCGACTGACTTGCCTTTGATGTCCCAGAGTGCAATGTCGATGGCGCTGATGGCACAGCCGTACACGCGGTCGGCCGGGAAGAAGTTGCCCCTGAACATCAGTTGCCAGAGGCGTTCCGTTTCCCACGGATCCGAACCGATAACGACTTCGGCGAGGTGATCGACCGCTTCCATGATGGCGCGCCCCATGCTGGCAGTGCCGACTTCGCCAACGCCGTGAATGCCCGCGTCGGTGTCGATACGAACAATGTAGTAGACGCGTCCCCGGTCGTCCCGAACGGGGAAGTTCCTGACTTGAGTTACTTTCATGTGGCTTACCTGCTTTGAGAGATTTAGCTATCAGCGGCTTAAGCATCGTTTCCGAATCTACCGCCCATACCATGTTCGCATGTATCGTGCTTCGGTGTATGCATGATATCGATGTTGCGGTTTATAAAGGGATAACCAACACATCGGATTTTTGAGTTAGTCCGAGAAGTTGGTATTTGACGTCGGCCGAGTTGAAAAATCTCACTGTAGGAGGCATACAAGATGGAAACGATTAAGAGGATATTCGGTTATGTCCACATCATCTTAGGTTTAGCCGTTGCGGCTCAATTCGTTGCTGTCCAGTTCGTAGGCGGTAACGTTCTGGTCGCTCTGGGCGAGCCGATCTGGGACCGTGAAGTAGTCAACGAGATCTGGCCCTATTTGAACTACTTGATGGCGGTAGGTGCCATCGGCGCTCTGGTATTCAGCTGGTTGCGAGTTCGAGATGCGGACGGTTCGGACCTCAAGGAATGGATCGCTTCGTCGACGATGCTGATCGCGTCGGCTGGACTATTCCTGCTGTTCTTTGAGCAGTGGTTCGCATGGTCGATATTTGAAGTTGAAGGTGAGCGTAGCCGAGATTTCCGCTCCACCATCTGGGTGACCGTTGACGTTATCTTCCCGGTCATCAACGTGATCGTCGGCACTTACCTGTTGCGCGTCACCAAGTCGGAATCGTAACCCCAGCCGTAGTGCCTGGCGCTTCGCACTTCGAGGTGACAGGCACTACTTCCAAGACCGTAATTTAGTGGCCCTATAGAGGTGGATGAATAAGAGCCAATGGGCATCAGTTCACGAGCCACGGCGACTCTTCGCGCGTTGGCGGGACGATGAATCGTCCGGCTCCTTCACGTCTGGGGAATGGATTGCGTCGACGTCGGTGGGGTTCCGGCGGATTCTGTTGCAGATGCGCCAATGCATCCTCGTCGATGCTGATGCCCAAACCCGGCTCGTTACTCAGTCGGATGAAGCCGTCTTCGATTGTGTGATTGAAGTTGATGCACTGCTCACGTCCGGGATCAACCACCTCCATCATCATGTGATTGGGCAGGGCCGCTGCCAGATGTGCCATGTGATTGGCCTGGCAGTTCATCATCGTCACCGGCAACTCGTACGCAAAGGCAAGATTGGCGACCTGCCGGCAACCGGTGAAGCCGCTATGGCCGCCGCTGATGTTGACTACATCTACCGCTTGTTGTGAGATAAGCGAGTAGAAATCTCCAATGTGGTTGAGGTTTTCGCCGGTAGCGACGGCGGCGGAAATGTTGCGGGAGACTTGGCGCAGACCGTCGAAGTCCCAGCGTCTTGCCGGCTCTTCAGCCCACGTGATATCGAAGTCCTGCTCGATGCGCTGAATTCGCATGATCGCTTCTTTTGCTGACCAGTACTCGTTGCTGTCGATCAGCAGTCGGGGACGCTCTGAGGCGATGCTCAAGGCTTCTTTCATGATCCCTAGACGTCGCAGATCGGCCTTCATATCGAGTCCGACCTTCAACTTGCCGGAGTCGACGCCACGTTCCGCCATGCGTCGGTAGAAGGCGAAGATGGCATCATCGTCGAGGCACAGGTCGATGCCGCTGGCGTATGCTTTCGTAGCCCCTTCGCGGGCGCCGAACGTTAGCCATAGCGGTTCATCGGCGATCTTCGCTTTGAGGTCCCACAGAGCCGTGTCGATGGCGTTGATGGCGCCGTTCATCGTGCCTTCATTGCCGCCTTTGAATACGAAGTCGACGAGGCGCATCCAGAGTCCGACAACGGAACGTGGGTCTTCACCCTCGATGAGATGGAAGAGTTGCGCGACGGCATCACTTCCGCCGGGCGCGACGCCAGTGATGCCTTCGTCGGTTTCGATCCAGAGGACTGAACCGCCCATGATGTCTTCGCCCACAACGCCGTTCGCATCGCCAATCGGACGGTCCATCTTCAGTTCGTACTTTTCGAGACGGTAGCCAGTGATTTTCATGATCGTAAGGTCTCCGGTGGTGAGAGATGATTGTCTGCAGTTTCCAACGTGAGCATCAGTAGGCGTGTCGCCCTTCAGATTGTCCGGTGATGCCGCGCACGGCTTCGGCTTTTTCTTCATCAGTTGGCGGCACTTCGTACAGCCCTGCACCTGGTCTGCGTCCAAAGGGGCTGGGTCCCGCGCCAGGCGGCACTTTGTCGACGGTTGCCTTTTCCAACGCGGCACGGTTAATCTCGATGCCCAGTCCCGGTTTGTCGCCCAGTATCGCCTTGCCATCCTTGAAGGTGATGTCGCTACTCATCACACCGTCATCAGACCCGGCATTCCCGATCTCGATGGTGACGTAGTTCGGTATCACGGTTGCGAGTTGGGCATGGTGATGTCCGGCCGATCCGCCGAGGGTTACTGGCAGATTGAACCCGTGAGCGGCATCTGCTAACTGGAGCGCGCACGTTATGCCCGTCATGCCAGAGCCGACTTGGATGATGTCGGCGGAGCGATTGTGGAAGTAGGGCAGGAAGTCGCCGAGAGTGTCGAGATTTTCACCCGCACATACCGGGGTCTTGACGGCGTCGGCGATGCGTCGCAACCCCAGGAAGTCCCAACGTCGCGCCGGCTCTTCGATCCACATCAGATCATACTGCTCTTCCATTTCCCGCACTTTGCGTATCGCCTGCTTAGGTGACCAGTATTCGTTCGCATCGACCATCAGCCCCGGCTCGTCCGAGTTGATGCTGAGCGCATCTTTCATGATGCCGATTCGTCTAAGGTCGCTATCCTGATCGAGTCCGACCTTCAGTTTTCCATCTTTGAAGCCGTACTGTTCCGCCATCATTCGATAGAAGCCGAAGATTTCATCGTCCGAAAGCGGCATATCGAGCCCGCTGGCATACGCATTTATCGGTTGTCGCGTTCCGCCGAGGGTTTTCCACAACGGCTCGTCATTGAATTTCGCTTTGAGGTCCCACATCGCGATGTCGAGGGAGGAAATGGCATCGTTCGCCAGACCGTCATGTCCGCCTTTGAAATGCTTGTTGACCATCCGCTGCCAGAGCCCAGTCACGTGTCTGGGGTCCTGTCCGATAAGGACGCCTTCTACGAGTGAGTTGATGATCGACACTGCCGCGCCTCCACCGGTTGTGATGCCGGTAAGTTCAGTGTCGGTGTGCAGTTCGATGATGGATCCACTGCCGCGTGCCCTTCCCATGGGTGAGTTTGCATCGCCCATGCGACGGGACATGGTGTACTGGAATAGCGTGGTGGATACGCCCGTGATCTTCATTGCGGCCTCTTGCTGTATTTGCGACTTGCGTCACGCGATGGGTAGGGTAAGTGGGTATCTCTTCAGCGTTGATTTTCACATATATCGAAATATGAAGGTGGTTTCGCTTTAGCCGTGCGTTCCGAAGACGTTGAAGCATTGGAAACGCGGTTGAAAGCGGTATTACCATGCTAGTTAAAATTGGGAAGCAGACTTTTCCCAGTGCGATGCGTTATCGCGTTTTCCCAAATTAAATGAGCATTTTCTCAACAAGACGTGTCCCGATGCGGAAACTGCTGGCGCTTGCCGTGTTCTCCGCGATTGCTACCGCGACCATCTTTGCATCGAACTCAGCTGATGCTCAGAACGGCGTGGATGCCTCTGCCGGAGCGACCTTTGTCGCACTCGACACCTCCCTCACGGTTGTTGAGGACATCGAAGCGGCGCACTTAGCAGCGAATCTGGCTCTATCCGAAGCCGGGCAAGGGCTCACAGTTGTGGGCTTATTCTCAGCGAGCCCAGAGGAGCCGCAGACCTACGCATCGATTGACGAAGCGAAGCTGGCGGTTGCAGATGCAGTAGAAACGATGAAATCAGCCTCAGGCACAGCATCACGCGGTGCCGACCTGCATGGCATGTTGGAGAGCTATTCGGCATTCATCGCGCAGCTTGACGTGAGTGGATCTACTCGGCTCGTCATTCTCTCTGCCGGCAACTTCATCGGCACTGGCTCTCAAAATTTTGAGGAGCTAAGAGCGCTGGTAGAGACGCTGAGAGACGGCGGCGTGATCGTCGATACGGTTTCGCTGAATACCACGTCGACGGGAGATAGGGAACTGTTAGCTTCCATCAGCGGCGCGGCTTCTGGCGTCGCTCACGACCTCGGTTTTGTCGGCGGCGTAATCGATTACATCAACGGGACTTTGGGTATCCAGTTAGCACCTTCGCTCCACCTAGACAGTCCGGACGCGAGTGGCGAATCGATCGCGGTCGATGTGCCACCTCATTCGTCGTATCTGATCGCTGGGTTTGAGTACGACGACAGCGACAGTGTTCACGTTATCGAACAACCGAATGGGCAGTTGATCGAGGGCGCGGTGGGCTCGGTCAGTGCCGTCACGTTCAATGGCATGAAGTTTTTGACGGTTCGCAACCCGGAGGCCGGTGTCTGGTTGCTGAGGAGCACCGGAAGCCGTGCGAACCTGACGCTGTACAGCAACGTCGTCAATCGTTTGAGCATAACGCTGCCCGAGCTGGCACCGTTCCCAGTCAACGAACCGATCGTCCTAACTGCCAACGCGAACTTTGGCGATATTCCCTTGATAGATGCTTCAGCCTCGATTGAGGCACAAGTTACCGATCCTGACGGACAGCAACACAGCTACCTCTTGAATGATCGAGGCCAGGACGGAGATCAGTATGCGGAGGACGGCATCTTCTCGATGGCTATCGGCCCTCAGTCGGTTGCAGGCGTCAGGGAAGTTCGAATGAGTATGCGCTGGTCCGGCGTGTCGGCAACGATCGATGGCTTGGGATACTTCGTCGTCGAGCAGTTTCCATATCTTGAAACTGCATACCTCTCGGCCGATTCGGAGATCTTTGAGGATGTCAACACTCATCTCGCGAACGTTGACGTCAAACTGAGCGACCTGCCGTTCTTGATCGAACAAGAGGCGGTATCGGTATCCCTGACTAACTTGACCGACAGTTCGCCGGTCGAGTTTGAACTGGTTCCGGTCGAGGTGATCGACGACAAAATCTATCAGCTCCAGGTATTCGCCGTGTTGCCGATGTCGGGAGAGTATGAACTTAATGCGTCGCTACGCGGCAATCATCTAGGGCGCGAGTTCGAAGCGGTCGCCGTTCTGCAGAGCCGAAGTATAGAACTCACTGCTGAGGCGGGGTTGCCTACGATAGTGATAGCCGCTATCGGGACCGGGGCAGTGCTGGTGATAATCTGCATCATCTTGGTCATCGCGGCTTCGATGCGCATCAAACCGTACGGCGTTCTGTATCACATCGATCCGGAAGGCACTCGAGAGTTAGTTGCCGATTTCGCACAGTTCAGACATTCACTGTTCGACTGGCTATTCGACAAGTCCACGGTGCCGCTTGCCGCATTGCCGGCGGTGCCGTTACGCGGCGGCAGGCTGGTATTTTCGGCCGATCAGGTCTTTTTCAGATACCAACCGGAACGCGACGGCATCCTTGCCGTTTCGATCCGCGGCGATGCTCTGCAGTCTGGAGATACCGGTTTTGTCGACGGCGACCGGCTCACTATCGAGGATGAGACTTACGAGTTCAGTACAAGTCGCCCGGATCCCAATGTGCGAGTTGCGAGCCGCCTGCAAGCGGAAAAGAGGGTGTCGAACGAGGAGTTGGAGAACTTTGCGCTGGATCCGATGGCTTGGGACGCGCCATCAGGAGCGCGCCCCACTCGCCGTAAGAAGTAGTCTTGCCCGCGCGGTAGTTGCCCGCTAGTTCTTGTGGATTTCGACGCTGGTCATAACGTCGCCCTGCACAATGTCGAAAACGACGTCCATGCCGCTCGTGACCTTGCCGAACACGGCGTGGCATGAAGTGCCTGCTACGTTGCATGGTTTCATCTGACCATCGACGTAAGGGTCGAGATGTGGCGTCGCGCCATGGGTGATGAAGAACTGCGACGTGTTGGTGTTGAAGCCGGCGTTTGCCATCGATAGGATGCCGGCATCGTTGTGGATCATGTCGGGATGGAAGACGTCGTCAAATTGGTCGGTCTGCTTGCCCTCAGCGTTAGTGCCGCCTTGGATGACGAAACCGGGAATGACGCGGTGCCATGGCGAATCGGTGTAGAAACCAGAATTCGCCAAGTTGACGAAGTTCTCGACGTACACGCCGGCGATGTCGTTGTAGAGATCCGCCTCGATGTCCCCTTTGTTCGTCTTGATGGTTACCGAGTAAGACGCGTTAGCATCGTATTCGGGTCCGCCGCTTCCGCTGTCGTCGCTGCTGGTGCAGGCGCCGAATAGGGCCACTGTGGTTGCACTCGCGATCAACGCGGTTGCCTTCAAAATACTCGTCATTCTTACCGTTCCTCCGTAGGTTTCGCTTGGGTTATCTGGTCTAACTAGACTTCTCTTTATATCGAAGTGAGCAGTTGCTCGCCAATCGAGTATAACGCCAAGCATCTAGCGTGCTCATTTGGTTAAACTGAATGCGCGATGCAAACTATAATCCGCGTTATGAGTCAATCATTGAATGACAACGGAAATGTGCCTGATTTGCAGCTGCCGTCAGGACTTACTGCCGATCGGTTGCTGGATGCTTACCGAACGATGTGTTTGAGCCGGGCGCTCGATGTCCGCATCTGGACGTTGAACCGTCAGGGCAAGGCGGCGATCGCCGCTTCGGCACAGGGGCACGAAGCCGCTCAAGTCGCAACTGTCATGGCTACCGATCCGAGTCGGGACCGGTATCTGATTTACTACCGACAGTTGACTGTGATGCTGATGCTCCAAACCACGCCGTCCGAGATGCTGATGCAGTTTCTGGCGCGCACCGGTGAGATATTGAGCGCCGCGCGCCAGTTCCCGCTCCACGGGGCACATCCCCGCGTCGATCTCTTCTCATTTTCCAACGTTGTCGGCACCCAGTTGCCGCAAGCGGTCGGGGTGGCGTTAGCCGACAAGATGAAGGGGCGTGATGCGGTTACGATAGCCTTTTTTGGCGACGGTGCGGCCAGTCAGGGCGATTGCCATGAAGCGATGAACTTCGCCGGCATCCACAAAGTCCCCGTGGTCTTCCTGTGCGAGAACAATCGTTACGCCATATCAGTTCCTCTGCATCAGCAGATGCCGGTGGAATCGATCGCGTCTCGAGCATCGGCATATGGAATCCCCGGTATCGAGGTTGACGGCACCGACATTGTGGCATCGTACGAAGCGATATTGGAGGCTGTGGGACGTGCGCGGTCTGGCGACGGCGCGACGTTAGTCGAAGTGCGCGTAGAGCGTTTGTTGCCTCACACTACGGATGATGACCATACGCGGTATCGTTCGCCGGAAGATATCAGCCGGATGCAGAACCTAGATTCGTTGCCGATAACTGAAACGATGTTGCGCCGGCATGGCATATTGGATGATGCGACAGATGCAGAGTTCAAAGAGTGGGCACGGCGAGAGGTCGACGCGGCGACGGATGCGGTTGAAGCGTTGCCATTCCCGCCCGTAGATGAAATGTATGACGGTGTGTTGGAAGCAGATTCGTTCGGGGGTGCTGGTGTCTGAGATAACGTTGATCGAAGCCGTTCGCGAGACGTTGCGCTCCGAGATGCGGCGTGATTCCGACATCTTCATGATGGGCGAGGACATCGGACCGCGAGGCGGTGTGTTCCTCGCTTCAGAAGGCTTTGTTGAAGAGTTCGGCGAGGATAGGGTCATCAACACCCCCTTAGCCGAGTCGTCGATCATCGGCATCGCTCTCGGCGCGGCCGTCAACGGTATGCGCCCGGTTGCCGAGATTCAGTTTGCCGATTTCGTATGGCCAGCCATAAACCAACTGGTAGGCGAAGCGGCCAGAGTGAGATACGGCACTGCCGGTGGCAAGATTGCACCGATGACGGTTAGGGTGCCGTACGGCGGTGGTGTCCGCGGCGGGCTGTATCACTCCCAAAGCATAGAAGTGCTTTTTGCCCACACTCCCGGACTGCAAGTAGTCGCGCCGGCAACGCCTTACGATGCGCGCGGACTGCTCAGATCGGCAATCCGATCCAATGATCCGACGGTGTTTCTGGAGCACAAGCGCACCTATCGGCTAGTGCGCGGTGAAGCGCCCGATGAGGATTACATCGAGCCGATTGGCAAGGCCGATATCAAGCGTGCCGGCGATGATATCTCGCTGATCACGTATGGTTTGATGCTTCACTACTCGCTTCAGGCGGCAGAAGCAGTTGCCCAGTCAGATGGGATCCAGACTGAGGTAGTAGACCTGAGAACGTTGCGTCCGATAGATGCTGAGACGATACTGGAATCGGTGTCGAGGACCGGGCGGGCGTTGATCGTGCAGGAGGACACGGGCGCGGTCAGCGTTTCATCAGAGGTAAGCGCCATCATCGCGCAGGATGGTTTCTTTGATTTGGATGCGCCGGTGATGCGAGTGACGCCGCCGGAGATTCCACCGATGCCGTTCAGCCCTTTGCAAGAAGCGGCATTCATGCCGTCGCCGGAAAAGATAGCCGATGCAATCCGACAGTTGGCGAGTATTTGAACATGGCAGAGTTCACTATTGAGATGCCGCATGTTGGCGAATCGGTCACGGAAGCCGTCGTGGGAAAGTGGCTCGTATCGCCAGGGGATACGGTACGCAAATACGACCCACTGGTTGAAGTCATCACTGACAAGGTGAACATGGAAGTTCCCGCGCCGCAGGATGGGCAGATATCGGTCCTGCTAGTGGGTGAGGGCGACACGGTTCAGATGGGGGCGCCCATTGCGACGATGGCAGTAGCTGGCGACGAGGTGCCTGAGAGTGTAGAGCCGCCGGCGACATCGGAAAGCCCGCGCATCCAATCTGCCAACCGTGTTGGCTCGATGATTGTCGGTGCCAATGTCGGACCTACCGGTGGCGAGTTTACCGATACCAGTCTCCAAGAGGATGCACCTGTCGATAGGCCGCAATCATCCGTTTCTACACCTCAAAGACGACCTGCTCGGGCGGCAAGAGGCGCGGGAAATCGAGTGTCGCCCGTAGTGCGCCGAATCGCCGCGCGGCATGGCATCGATGTGAGCCTCATCTCTGGCACCGGTTCTGCGGGAAGGGTGACGAAACGCGATATCGAAGCCTACATCGCATCTAAGCAAACAACTGCGCCAACCTCCCAGCAACGCGTCTCCGAGCTGATTGAGCCGACACCGATTCGTCGCATCATCGCCGAGAACATGGCGCGCAGTTTTCGCGAGATTCCCCACGCATGGGGCGCCGTTGAAGTTGACGTTTCAGCAGTAGTCGCATATCGCCAGGCAAGTATTGACGACATCCAGCAGGCCACGGGTGAACGTCTTACCTATCTGCCGATAATCTTGAACCAGGTAGCACAGTCGCTGCGCGATAACCCGTTGCTCAACTCAAGTTGGCAGGATGGCAAGATCGAACTGAAGGGTGCAGTCAACATCGGCGTAGCCGTCGCGTCCGAACAGGGACTGGTAGTGCCGGTTGTTAAGGACACTGATGGTCTGTCGTTGGAAGATACGGTAGTTACGATGGCGCGGCTTGTCGATGCCGCGCGGTCCGGAACGTTGCGATTAGAAGATGTGCAAGATGGAACATTTACGCTGAACAACACGGGCGCGCTCGGTTCGGTATGGGGCGGTGCAATCATCAACTACCCGCAGGCGGCTATCTTGACGACGGAAGCGATCGTTAGACGTCCGGTTGTGGTTGATATGCCAGATGGCAGCGAAGGCATATCGATCCGCGCGATGATGAACATGTGTCTATCATTTGACCACCGCATAATCGACGGTGCCGAGGCGATGAAGTTCCTTAACGACGTCAAGACACGGTTGGAGTCGATATCTCCGGACATGCGGTCCTGATGCATATGGACCGTACCCAAATGCGCGCCGCGTGGCTCGGTAGAGTTCCGTATCGAGCGACCCACGATCTGCAGCTTGAGTTGCAGGAGAAACGCAAGGAGAAAGCAATACCGGATACTCTGCTGTTGCTAGAGCATGATCCCGTCTATACCTTAGGTAGACGCGCAGACGATACACATATCCACGCGGCTCCGGATGCAGTCGCCGCGGAGATTGTCTACTCCGATCGCGGAGGCTTAGCGACCTATCACGGTCCCGGTCAACTGGTAGCGTATCCAATCCTCAACATCCGAAACTTAAGACTGGGCCCGGTTTCCTACGTCCGCATTCTGGAAGAGACGATTATCCAACTGTTGCTACAGTTTGGCATTTCCGGCCATCGAGTAGTCGGCAAAACTGGTGTCTGGGTCGGCGGTGAACCGGGATCGAAACCCGCAGAGAAAGATAATCCAGCGGGTCGCAAGATAGCCGCCATCGGATTGCGCCTGAGCGAGGGAGTCGCGATCCACGGCATGGCGCTGAACGTCAACACCGATCTTGGATACTATGAGCACATCATCCCCTGTGGCATGCCCGGGTTGGACGTTACCTCGATGCATCAGGAGACGGGGCAGTCGTTCAAACTGGAAACCGTCGCAAAATTCTGGGCCGAGTTGTTTACCGACATCCTGTTTTTCGAACTCGATTGGGTGCCAAAGTCCCACCTGCTAAATACTCAATCCATACCGATAGCCACTTCCGTATAGCTGAACATGAAAGTATTATCGAAACAAACCAGCGCTCTGGTTGCGCTTATCTCTCTAACCGCGTTTGTTGCCGTCTCTTTGGCGTGTCAAGCGGAAGAGGAGGTGCCGACTGTGACGCCAGTGCCGTTGGAGCCCATCACCCTGGATATCGGGATATCTGCCAACACCGTTATGGCGCCGGTAAATATCGAGTTTGAAGCTAAGGACTTTACTGATGGCGCATCGTATTTCTGGGATTTCGGTGACGGCAACTCGACGGCCGGCACTCGTGCGCGCCACACCTATCTGGACGCCGGAACGTTTGTGGTGCGACTATCGGCACAGCGTGGCGATGAAGCTGTGTATGAGGAGACGACGGTAACCGTTCAGCCGGGCGATGCAGGATGGTTGCTTTTGAACGCGCAAGAACTAACTATCGAATCGGGCGAGACGTTCCAATTCGAGGTTGAAGCGTACGACCATCTCGGCAATCAGGTGCCAGATGCCCAGCTGGATTGGTATGCGGATCCGGCCGTGGGGGTGATTGATGAAATGGGTCTCTTCACTGCCGGGCAGAGTATAGGCGGAGCGGCAGAAGGCGTGCAAGTTGAGTTCATCAGAGGCAATGCGGCAACGAACGCCAAACTGCCGGTTGAAGTGGTGTATGGCCCTCCAAACTCGTTACGTATAACTCCTCCTGAGGTGGATACGCGAGTGACTTGGGGAAACGATTTCCAAGTGGATGTGCTCGATGCGGCTGGGCATGTGCTTGAGGATGCTGAAGTCACCTGGGAGGCGTTGCGTCCGGGTGACAGCATCGATCAGACGGGCTACTACACGCCGAACGAGACGGTATCGATGCCGGACGCATCGCTGATATTAGTCACCGCTACCGTCGGCGATGTGTCGATCAATGAAATCATCAAGGGCATCATCCATCCCGGAATCCTTGACCGCGTAGAAGTAGATGGCGAGTTGCTGGAATTGAAGAGTGGGGATGAAGTGCAGTTGACAGCCACCGGCTATGACCGTTTCGGCAACGAGTTGGAGCTGGACGAGATCCGATGGGAAGTGAGCGACCCTGACATCGGCAGTTTTACCGAAGATGGCCTCTTCACGGTCGGGGTTATGTCCGGGGACTTTCCCGAATTGACCGTGATCGCGCGTGGTCTGAAAGACAATGTGGAGTCGATTACTGATGTGGCGTTGACGATTTTGCCGTCGCAAGCGGTTTCGATCGAGTTTCTGTACGAAAGCGACTCCGTGCCAGTCGGTTCCAGTCTGGCTATTCCAGTGCGTGTTCTGGATGCGAATAGAAACAGCGTCAGCGACGTTGATGTCTTAGTGGAGGTTACCGGCGGCGGAAGTCTGATTGGCGACAGCGTCTTCAGGGCGGGATTTGTGCCGGGCACGTATGAGGGTGCCATTGTTGCCAGAGTGCCGGAGGATAGCGCTGGTAATGAGGAAGAGTTGACCGCGTCGATGGACATTGAAGTGCGCGGTCGCAGTTCCGACTTTCTCGCTGTGGACATCGTCGGTCCGCGTGGCGCCGTTATCTACCTCATCAACTTGGCGACTGGCGACTTCGTGCCGCTATCGGCCGAGATTGATTCGAACGACTTCTCGGAGGATTCGCCGGCATGGTGGCCCGACGGCTCTCGCATCGCATATTCGAGCAACGTCAATGGCAAACGGGAGATCTTCGATATCGACCCATTCTTCGGCGATGTGCGTCTGCTGGTTTCTACCGAACACGACGTTATGATGCCGGCGATATCGCCCGACGGTCAGCGTATCGCATTCGTCCAAAATGACGGTGAAAATACAAACATCTACGTTGCCGATTTTGTGTTTGACGCGGATGGCGAGTTGCTGGAAGCCATCTCGCTGGACGATGCAAAACTGTTGACTGATGACCCCGGTTTTCGGACTATCTTCCCGTACTGGTCGCCAAGTGGCGAGTTGATCATGTATACGGCCGCGTCGGCAGAGGGGCGTTTTCGCATCGTTATCGTTGATGCTGTCAATCAGTTCGGCACCAAGATTGGTGATGCGATGGGCGCGAGCGGGCTCGCCTGGCATCCTGACGGCGACAAGATCCTGATCTCCGGCAGCCAGGTCTTCGATGGCCAGCAACGGGACGAATTGGCAGTTGCCGACCTGACAAATGGCGAGTTGACACCAGTTGATGTCGGCGGCTTATCTGTGGCCATTGCAGCATATTCTCCCGATGGCTCTGAAATCTCCTTTGTAGATAGCGAAGCCGGTGCGTTGTGGTTAATGGATGCGGATGGAACCGGGCTCCGCAGGGCCCTTGGCGGACAGTATCAGACAACCGAGACTACATGGCGTCCGCAGTCTATGGAGTTTCCCACATCGCCTGAACATGAGGTGGGAAATAATTTCTTGAGTATGCCCACCGGTGAAGTGTTGCCCAACCGCAATGAAGATGTAGAGCATGGGACTTTGGGTCCGTATCAGGTGGTGCTCGAGACGGATCGAGGAGATATTCGCATCGACCTCTTCAATCATCTGGCACCGGTGACGGTTGAGAACTTCCTGAATCTGGCCCGCGCGGGCTACTACGACGGGATCGCGCTTCATACTGTAGAGCCCGGTTCTGCCGTCTTCACCGGCTCGCGGCTCGACGCTTTTGGCGGCACGGCTGGTTACTACATTCTGTCGGAGTTTCATCCCGAAGCGCTTCACGACGCACCGGGCGCGGTCTCAATGGTCAGCACTATGGTTGATGGCGCTTCCAGCGAATTTGTCATCACCCTGGAGCCGAAGCCAGAATGGGATGCATTTGTTGACGGCGAACCGAAGGACTGCTCCGGGAAGAGTGCAATCTGCTACGCCGTTTTCGGACGCGTTATCGAAGGCTTAGATGTGCTAATGCAGTTAGAGCAGGTCAATAAGCTGACGAGATCGGTGACTCCGGTACGGATTATCAATGTGAAGATATTGGACGAGACTGAGGAATGATGCATCAATCGACAATCACCCATCTTGAATGCACCTTGACGGGTGAGATTTTCGATGCATCTCATCCCCATCGCACGAACCCGGCCAATGGCAAACCACTCTTCGCACGGTATGACTTGGAACGTGCAGCATCGACACTGACGAAGTCGTCGCTTGCGGAGCGTCCCAACAATATGTGGCGTTACAACGAAGTGATGCCAGTGCTGGATGTCGCCAACATCATCACACTTGGCGAAGGTGGCACTCCACTTATTGATGCGACACGATTGGCGGACGCGATCGGGATGAAGCACGTGTTCATCAAAGACGAGGGCGTCAATCCTACCGGCTCGTTTAAGGCGCGTGGACTTGCCGCGGCGGTATCGAAGGCGAAAGAGTTGGGTCAGATGCGCTTGACGATGCCGTCAGCGGGAAACGCCGGCGGTGCCATGGCGGCCTACGCCGCGGCGGGTGGAATGGAAGCACACGTCTTTATGCCGAAAGATGCGCCCATCGCCAACAAAGTCGAGTGTCAGATGTATGGCGCGCAGCTCACCCTCTTAGATGGCTTCATCACGGATGCCGGACAGATGTCGCAACAGGCAGCTGCAGAGCACGATCTCTTCGACGTTTCGACATTGCGGGAGCCCTATCGCGCTGAAGGCAAGAAGACGATGGGATATGAAATCGTAGAGCAGATGCAGTTCCAAGTGCCAGACGTTATCGTCTATCCGACGGGCGGCGGCACCGGCATCGTTGGCATCTGGAAGGCGTTAGACGAGATGGAGCAATTGGGATGGATTGGCTCTGAGCGTCCGAAGATGATCTGCGTGCAGGCTGAGGGTTGCGCACCGATAGTCGATGCTTATCGCCGAGGAGAGGAGTTTGCAGAGCCGGTTGCAGACCCGCACACGTTAGCGGCTGGGATGCGGGTGCCGGGGGCAGTTGGCGACTTCCTCGTCATCCGCGCCGTCCGGGAGAGCGGCGGTGGTGCCGTAACGGTTTCAGATGATGAGATGGTGCAAGGAATGGCCGAGTTGGCGCGCACTCAGGGGGTATTTGCGGCCCCTGAAGGCGGGGCTACTTTAGCCGCATTGAAGAAGTTGCGGGATGCCGATCAGATCGACCGCGACGCGCGGGTAGTGCTCCTCGTAACGGGCAATGCCCATAAGTATCTAGACATGCTCCCAGCGGATTTGTCCGACCGTCTGAGTTGAGCAATCCAGTTAGGAAAAGCTATTTCCCGCTGCTGACTTCTTTCAAAGCCGCGATTTCAGACGTTTCCTTCCCATCCAATAACGTGGCTGCTGACGCCGTCGGGGAAATTCTGATGGTATTCATCTACGAGCATTCCCAGCACTGCCGAGTTATGGCGCGCCCCGTGATGCGGTCGGCTTTGGCGCAACGTACCTTCGTGGATGAAGCCGATGCTCTCGAACATGGCGCGGGCCGCCGTGTTGTATGTCGGCACATCTACCCAGCCGCGGTATAGTCCGAGATGGTCAAAGATGTGTTCCAGCATCGCTAAAGTCGCGGCGGTGCCGTATCCCATATGCCACTTCGTCTTGTCGCCGATGAGAACCGAGATCTGGGCATCTCCCAGCGGCTCGTCGATCGAGAGTTGCCCCTCGCCGATATGTTCCCCGTCTTCGGTGTAGATAGAGAAGATGTCCCGGTGCGGCTCATGGTGCGGGTCATGAAACACTTCATCCCACTGTGCCTGGGTCGCGTCGATCATATCTTCGGGTTCATATCCCAGATGCGCTGCGTCGCCGTAGGTGTAACGTCCAAACCAGGTATCGGACACCTCAGGGTCGCGCAGCCATTCGGCGATGCGTTTCACATCTTCTCGGATAACAGGACGAAGTTCACATCTAGATGGCATATTGAGCGTTCCTCCAAAGCAAATGGCACTTCAATGCTCGGTTACGGTTAGAAACGAAGCTTCGAGATGACCGTAGCCGATTTATCTATTATCGCATGATGTATTTTGCGGAATTAACCAGAAATTGATAGAGTGTGCATAAGTGCCTGCGCCGAGTAGGTGCATTTAGGAGAGAGATAGGAGAGTCCGATGTCTGACCACTGGACCATGGAAGCCGATATCGAGTACTGCGTCCCTTGCGGTTACGCCAACCTGGCCGCCTACATGGCGGCGGAGCTTTTCCAGGCCGCGGGTCCAGCGCTTGCGATCAGCCTCACCCCAGGGCACTCTGGTGCCTTCAAGGTGACGGTTAATGGCGAGGTGCTTTGGGACAAGCAGGAGCAGGGCAAGTCGCCTCACATCATGGAAGTCAAAGAACTGAAGGCCAAGGTTGCAAACATGATGCAGTCTGGCGCAGTGATCCAGATGAACTGAAGCTTCAGGACGCGATCGCAGTATCGTTTCCGATGACCGCGACACCTTGCGCTGACATACTCCGTGTCAGCGCAAGGTGATCGCTTGCTTGATTGAGTCAGCCAAGTTAACCCAACTTGCGAACCACATCTTTATCGATACGTGTGCCGATTGGCGCGTGAATAGGTTCAGAACAGGAGACCGATGGTAAAAGCAGCGGTTCTTTATGCGGCGAACGAGCCGATGCCGATTCAGGATCTGGAACAGTTGCCGCCCCGCAACGGCGAGGTCCGAGTCAAGATCGGAGCCGCCGGCATCTGCGCGTCTGACCATCACGTGATGAAAGGCGAGACCAGTTTCCCCATGCCGATCGTACTCGGACATGAGGGAGCAGGCGTCGTCGATGAAGTCGGCGAAGGCGTTACAGACCTGAAACCGGGCGACCGTTGCATTCTGTCGTTTGTCCCGAGTTGCGGATACTGCCGTTCCTGCCGGACCGGCCTGCAGAACATATGCGACACCAATCGCTTGACGGGCACGAAGCAATACGACGACTCTTTTCGTCTCTTCGATGACGACGGCGAGGAGATACATCAGTTCGCGAAGCTTGGTGTATTCGCCGAGAGCATAATCTGTCCTCAACAGGCCGTATATCCCATTCCTGACGACGTGCCGATGCAGGTCGCGGCCCTTATCGGATGCTCAGTCACCACCGGTGTGGGCGGTGTGATCAATCAGCCGACCGCAAAAGCCGGCATGACGGTCGCCGTCTTCGGCGTCGGAGGTGTCGGACTGAACGTCTTGCAGGGTGCCCGACTGCTGAATGCATCGCGTATCATCGCAGTCGATATTCTGGACAACAAACTGGAGTTCGCTTATCGCTTCGGCGCGACTGATGTGGTTAACTCCCGCTCTGAGGATGCCGTGCAAAAGATACTGGACCTCACCGATGGCGGAGTCGATATGGCTCTCGATGCGTTTGGGCATGTTGCGACAACGCGCGCGGCGTATGATGCGACCCGCAAGGGCGGTACGTGTGTAGTCATAGGCATCGCGCCGGAAGGATCCGAGGCCGACATCCCGATGGTCGATATCGTCCGCAATCAGAAGACGCTGGTAGGGAGCTACTACGGCTCCAGCAGCCCGCACGAGACGTTCCGGACTTTGTTGGATTTCTACCGCTCGGGCAAGCTGGAAATTGGCGGCCTGGCACTTCGAGAGTATCCGCTGGATCAGATCAACGAGGCCTACCAAGATTTGGCGCGAGGAGCGGACGGACGTGGGTTAATCGTCTTTGAAGGTGTCAACTGAAATCTTTGCCCAGTTGAAAGTAGTTGCGATGTCGCGGTGTGTCAACCTGATGCTTCTATAAGTAAAATCAACTAATCAACTTACGTCTGGAATTACAATCACGCCGACTGAACTGTTAGACGATTGCCGGCAAAGCAACGTCAAGAGAACGGGCAAGCCCCTTAATGCTTGAAGACTATTTTCGCCAATACGGGATCCTTGTGATGTTCTTATTGGTGGCTATCGGTGTCCCTATCGGTATGCTGCTCATGTCGTACGCAGCCCAGTTCGTCCGGGTGCGTCCCAGCCAGACATCCAAGGTGAAGCGGACTTCCTACGAGAGCGGACTTCGACCGTTCAGTCCCAAGCCGCGGCTCTTCAACATCCGTTACTACTATTACGCCATCCTGTTCGTCATCTTCGATGTCGAGACGGTTTTGCTCTTTCCGTGGGCCGTGAAGTACGGTGTGTTGTCCAAACAGTTCGGGATAATCGCCTTTTTCGCGGTGCTGGTATTCTTGGTTGTGGTTACTCTTGGCTATCTATACGCATGGCGCAAAGGCGCGCTTGAATGGACGCGGAGCAACAGCATATGACATCGGAATTGGAAACGGCATACGGCGTGCCGATGGGGCACGATGCTCGAAACCCGCTCTTTGACGTGACGTGGGACTTGGATCGCGACGAGGGCGACGAAGTCAACCTCATGAAGGCGACCCGCTTGGGACCGCTCCCGGAACCAATAATCGATGCGAGCGACGACCATTCTCGTAACGTCATCGTCACCTCGGTCGACTATCTGCTTAACTGGGCGCGCAAGTCTTCGCTTTTTCCGCTGCAGTTCGGACTTGCCTGCTGCGCTTTCGAGATGATCGCCTCAGCGATGGGACGCTTCGACATATCCCGCTTCGGCATGGAGGCCTTCCGGGCAACACCGCGTCAGGCGGACCTGATGATCGTGGCAGGAACTGTTACGTGGAAGATGGCGGTTCCGTTGCGGCGACTGTATGAGCAGATGTCGGAGCCGAAGTGGGTCATCTCTATGGGCGTCTGCGCGACCAGCGGCGGCCCCTACTATCAGTCTTACTCCGTAGTGCCGGGCGTGAATCACATCGTTCCCGTCGATGTGTATGTTCCAGGCTGTCCGCCGCGTCCCGATGCTTTGCTTTACGGCATTATGCAGTTGCACGACAAGATTCGCCGCTACTCATTACTCGATAATCCTGCCGGTGGATCATGAGCAGCGCATGGGATGGAAATAGACTTGCCGATTCAATTCGCAAGTCGATACCCGATGCCGTAGTCGACGCGCGCGGCACTGATGTCTGGATCGAACCAGCATCAGTATCTGAAGTCATGTTGCTGTTACGTGATGACCCCGAGTTCCGCTTCGAACTGCTGAGCAGCGTCACGGCGGTGGATTACATCTCATACTTTGAAGTTGTGTATCACCTCACCTCACTGACTCGAAACGCCAAGGCCGTCATCAAATCGAAATGCGGTTTCGGCCGCGAAGAGGCGCGCATTCCCAGCGTTGTCGATATCTGGCGCGGTGCGGACTTGCAGGAGCG
Source organism: Dehalococcoidia bacterium (assembly GCA_965200065.1). Lineage (GTDB taxonomy): Bacteria > Chloroflexota > Dehalococcoidia > Lucifugimonadales > Lucifugimonadaceae > Bin127. The sequence goes on from CBDATF010000001.1 coordinate 834,101, forward strand.
GGAAGTATGGGATCTGATGGGCATCGTTTTTGAAGGGCATCCCAACCATAAGCGCATCATGCTGTGGGAGGGCTTTCCTGGTCATCCCTTGAGAAAAGATTTTGCAACTTACGAACAGTCGATTGTTCCGGAAGGTGAGAGACGGGTTCCGGCTCCGGTAGCTGATGAGATCGAAGGTGGACAGGGATAGTGACGACGCAGCTACGAACCGAGCCCATAACGGTCAATCTCGGCCCGCAACATCCTTCGACGCACGGCGTGTTCAGGATGCGCGTGACGTTTGACGGTGAGGAAATAGTTGACGTAGAGCCGATATTCGGCTACCTGCATCGCGGTTCAGAGAAGCTCGCTGAAGAGCGCACGTACGTCCAAGTCGTTACTCTGACCGACCGCATGGACTACGTCGGATCGATGCTTAACAACCAGGCTTATATGCTTGCAGTTGAGAAGCTATGCGATGTTGAGCCTTCGCCACGCGGTGTATGGTTGCGGATGATCGCGGCGGAGCTACAGCGCATTGCGAGCCATCTTGTAGCCATCGGCTTCTTGATCCAGGACCTCGGCGCGTGGGGCACTCCGCTTATCTACACCATGCGAGAGCGCGAGAAGATACTGGATCTCTTTGAGATGCTCTGCGGCGCCCGCATCACGAATTCGTACTTGCGTCCCGGCGGTGTCTTCATGGATGCGCCGGATGAGTTCTGGCCCGCGATGAACGAATTGCTGGACGAGTTGCCGGCACGTATCGACGATCTAGAAGACCTGCTGACTTCCAACGACATCATCTTTTCACGTACCAAAGGTGTTTCGGTATTGACCCCGGAGCAGATGCTAGACGCCTCCATCACTGGCCCGATGCTGCGCGCTGCCGGCGTCGATTGGGACTTAAGGCATCGCGCGTCATATGACTACTACGATAAGGTCTCTTTCAATCGACCGCTGCATACTGCCGGCGACAACTTCGCACGCTATTGGGTGCGGGTGGAAGAGATGCGCGAAAGCATCAAGATAGTCCGACAGTGTGAGAAGTTGATTGAACCGGGTCCGGTAAGACCGCATCACGATGATGTGCCGTGGCTGTTGCGGCCTCCAGTGGGGGATGCTTACGCGGCGATTGAGCACTCTAAGGGTGAGCTCGGTTTTTACTTGGTCAGCGACGGCTCGATATCGCCGTATCGCTGCCATGTCCGCGCCCCATCGCTCATCAATCTGACGTTGTTGCGTGAAATGCTGGTTGGAGAGTTGCTGGCCGATATGTTTGTCAGTTTCGGAAGCGTCGATATCAATATGGGCGAGGTTGATAGGTGAGTTCTCCGTTTTTGGACAACTCGCTGTTCCGCAACATCTACTGCTATCTTGCAGGCAGTAGCGACGCGTGTGCTCAACGCGGATACGGCTCTGGCTTCCTGCCCGACGGTTTCGAATGGTTCGCGTTTGCCATCACCGCCTTCATCATCATCAACGTCGTCATTAACGCCGCCCTCGGCTCGGTCGTCGTCTATATCTGGGCTGAGCGCCGCATTTTGGGACGGATACAGAACCGAAGCGGACCCAACCGCTGGGGACCGTTCGGGATGTTCACCTCGGTAGCGGACGCGATAAAGACGCTCTTCAAGGAAGACATCGTTCCGGACGAGGCCGATCGGTTGCTGTTCAATCTGGCGCCGATAATGATGGTCTTCCCGGTCTTGATGGTGCTGGCTGTAATCCCATTTGGCGTCGGCACTTTCGTAGTGGACCTCAACATCGGCATCCTGTTCGTAATTGCCATCACTTCGATGTCGGGTATTTCAGTCGTGCTTGCGGCGTGGGCATCAGGAAATCGCATATCGATATTTGCTGGAATGCGCTCAGTCGCAATGCTCATCAGCTACGAGATTCCGATGGCATTGTCGCTTATCGGTGTCTTGATGCTTGCCGGCTCGATGTCGTTGGGCAAGATAGTAGATGCTCAAGACGTGCCCTTTATCTTGGTGCAACCATTGGGACTATTCGTCTTCCTGCTGGCGGCCCAGGCCGAAACGAGCCGAACGCCGTTTGACGTGATAGAAGCCGAATCGGAACTGGCCGCGGGATATCTCAATGACTACAGCAGCATGAAGTTCGGCATCTTCTTCCTGGCCGAGTTCCTGGCTACCATCGTTGCATCGATGCTGATAGTCACCCTGTTCCTAGGCGGATGGCGCGGATGGGACCCGATTCCCTCGCACTTCTGGTTTGCCGGCAAGACGGCGCTGGTGCTGGTCTTCATCATGTGGATGCGCTTCTCATGGCCCCGATTGCGGATCGACCAGATACTGTCATTGGCATGGAAAGGGCTGTTTGAGCTTACGCTGGTAAACATCTTTGTAACGGCGATACTCATTGCGATATGGCCGGATCCGACATACGGTCAACTGTGGGCGATGGCCGCTATCAACTGGGTCGTGTTTTTCATCTCGATCTGGGCCGTCAGCAAATTGCTGCGTCCCGGCGACTACACCCAGCCCGAGCCTCAAGCTGAGCGCCCCGCGTATCCGGTAGCCACAGATGAACTGCCGGACGAAGTTACTTACTCTGGAGGAGCGAGAAGATGATTGGTCTCGGTCTGCTCAAGGCGATGAAGGTGACGTTTAAGAACGTTCTCAAGACGCCATTCACCATCCAATACCCGGACCGCAAAGTCGGCATAGTAGGCGCGGCGAAGAATGAGGGTGTATCACCAGGCGCTCTGGTTGCGACCAAGCCGGTCACCGCGGCTAAGGCGGCGTTGAGCATGTACTCAGTGCCCGTCAACGTGCCCCAAAACCCGCGCTTCCGAGGCAACGAATTCACCTGGTACGAAGATCGTTGCACCGGCTGCGCATCGTGCGCCAAGTACTGTCCCCTCGGCATCATCGAGATAGTCACCAGTCCTGGCGGTTTCGACGTGCAGGAAGGGGAGAGCTACGCGATAGATGTGTTTGACATCGACATCGGCAGGTGCATGTTCTGTGGGCTCTGTGTTGAAGCGTGTCCTTACGATGCTCTGCATATGGGAAGTCGATTTGAGCGAAGCAAGTATGAGCGGGATGCGCTTGTGATACCGGTCGATGAACTGCGAGAGGCCTTGAAGCAACCCAGTTCGTGGTTCAGACCGCAGTTTGAGGAGCGGGAATACGACCCCTTCAGTGACGGATCGAATGACGATCATTACGATGCTGGGCGTCATGAACGTCCAGATCAAGAGACGCTAGATCAGCGTTGGGTTAAGGAGCGATGAGCGGGGCTTTCGATTCAGGACCCATCGCGACGCTGGCATTCTACCTAGCGTCTGCGTTGACAATCGCAGCGGCATTGATAACCGTGACGCAGCGCGACTTGGTGCGTGCTGTTGTTGCCTTAGCTATGTCGTTCGTCGGCGTAGCGATTATCTTCTTTGTGCTGAACGCTGAGTTCATCGGCATAGTTCAGATATTGGTATACGTCGGTGCGATATCGATACTTATCGCCTTTGCGGTCATGTTTATCGGCGACCTTGCGAATGCCGGCACGCTATCCCAAAATCGCCTCATCTCCGCAATCGCGGCCCTGTTGCTATTCGCTTCCATTATTTTCGTCACCTACAACACCAACTGGACCAGTATCGAGGAGGTGACCGATCCCGACGCGGTGGCTGGTCTGGTAGGGCAGTACGAAGTCACACCGGCGGCTGATGAGCAGGTAACTATCTCCGCCGTTTCCGGTGAGAGCGAAGATGCTCGCGGCGGTGTATTTATCGATGGGTCGTCGCACATCGGAGCGTTTCTGATTCGCGACTTCATCTTGCCCTTCGAGACTTTAGGGCTTCTGTTGATAGCCGCGCTTATCGGTGCGCTGATGGTCATTCGCGGCCGTCGGGAGGACGATGCGGCATGACGCTGGAAGCGGTCCTCATTGTTGCTGGCGCACTCTTCTCGATCGGTCTGTTCGGGGTACTGGCGCGTCGCAACATCATCGCGGTAATCATGTCGCTTGAATTGATGTTCAACGGGGTGCTGGTAGCCGCCATCGGCTTCTCACGTTTCACCGCTCCTGCAGCATTGGTAGGCGCGGGCGGAGACATCACCGAGACGGCCGTAAGATCGGCATTGAACGGTCAGGCACTAGCCGTCTTCGTTATCTCAATCGCAGCGGCCGAAACGGCGCTCGCATTGGCATTAGTCTTTGCCTTCTATCGGGCAAAGCAATCGACCGAGATTACCGATGCCTCGGAGATGAAGAACTGAAGATGTGGGTCGAATACAAAAGGACGCAGACTCTTAAGATTGCTGAGAGTTGGAAAAACCTGCTCGACGGCGAAGGTTTGCCGGCAAAGATATTACCGGTCGGCAACATCCTCGATTGGAGCGAAGAAGCGGAATTCATGATCATGGTTCCCAAAGGACGGGAACACGTTGCAGATGAGATCATCAGAAAGCTTTAGGCGAAACAGGAATTGGCATCAGAACTAACAATTTGGCTGATAGTCGGACTTCCGGCATTGGCGTTTGTTGTAAACGGTTTACTGCTGCGCTGGTTGCCTGAAACCTCAGTCGGATCGTTCCGACTGACTGGTAAGAAGTCTGATCTGGCGGGATGGTTAACCGCTCTAGTTGTCGGAATCTCTTTCCTGTTGTCGGTTCTTGCCCTCATCAGCGTAGCCTCGGACGGTGCACATCAATTCGAGATGCGCAGCTGGATCGAAATCGCCGGCGTCGATATCACGTTCGGTCTGATGCTCGATCAGTTGACCGCCATCATGCTTGTAGTCGTCAGCGGCGTCAGTTTTCTGGTGCAGGTATACGGCATCGGATATATGCATGATGACGACGGCTACACGCGCTACTTCAGCTACATGGCGTTGTTTACCGCCTCGATGCTCGGACTGGTAACGGCGCGCAGTGTCATCCAGCTATTCGTCTTCTGGGAACTGGTAGGCATATCTTCCTACCTGCTCATCGGCTTCTGGTTGAACCGTCCTTCCGCGGCGGCGGCGGCCAAGAAGGCGTTCCTGATGACACGCTTCGGCGATTTCGGCTTCCTGCTGGGGATCTTGTACTTGTATTCGAACGATCCGTCATGGCTCGACATCGAGGTAATGTATGGCGCGATAGCAGGCGGCATGATGGCCGTCTCGGTCGCCTCATGGATTGCGCTAGGATTCTTGATGGGCGCGATCGGAAAGTCGGCACAGTTCCCGTTCCATTCATGGTTGCCCGACGCGATGGAGGGCCCGACATCGGTATCGGCGCTCATCCATTCAGCGACGATGGTCACTGCCGGCGTGTTCCTCGTCGCGCGCTTCTTCCCGCTGTTTGAGCACAGCGACATCATGTTCCTCGTCACGCTCATCGGGGTAATAACGGCGGTATTTGCGGCGTCGATGGCATTGGTGGCCGACGACATCAAGCGCGTATTGGCATACTCGACCGTCAGCCAGCTCGGATACATGATGTTTGCGCTCGGACTCGGCGCATATGGCGCGGCTATCTTCCATCTCTTCACGCACGCTTTCTTTAAGGCCTGCCTCTTCTTAGCGGCCGGCTCAGTGCATCATGCCGGTGGAACGTTCAACATGAACTATCTGGGCGGACTGCGCGACCACATGAAGGTCACGTACTGGGCAATGGTCATCGCCAGCCTGTCCCTCGCCGGCATCGTCCCGCTTTCTGGCTTCTGGTCGAAGGACGAGATACTGGCGCACGCTTTCCATGCCGGGTCAGGAATCGGCTACATCGCATTGGCTCTCGGTCTGATGGCCGCGTTGATGACGGCGTTCTACATGTTCCGTGCCGTCTTCAAGACGTTCCATGGCGAGTTTAGAGGCGGCGGAGATATGGAACGCGAGGACATCGAGAAGTCCGGACAGGAAGCGCCGGATGGCCTGGAGCATGTGCACCTGGGTGAATCCCCGAGGACGATGACGGTTCCCATCATCATTCTTGCGATTCTTGCGATCTTCATCGGCTTCCTTGCAAACCCGCTTATCGACCTCGGAGTTGTTGGCAAGCATGAGTTCTCGCACTTCGTAGTTGCCGAAAACACTACCGTCTTCCAAGATCACGACGCGCAGGTACATGCTGGTGCCGAACCGGAATTCGACATCTTAATCGCTGCCATCTCCACGGTTGTGGCCGGACTCGGCATAGCCATCGCTTGGGGTCTGTTCACGCAACGCCTAGCAGTTGGCGACGGTTTGATCAATGCCGTGCAACCGATACGAACCTTGCTGACGCGCAAGTACTACTTCGACGAGCTGTATGAGGACTGGATAGTATCGCGCGGCTTCTACAACAACCTCGCGTCTTTGGCTGACAAGGTAGATATCTCTGGATTCGACAACGTGAACATCCAACTCTACCGATGGACGGATCGGGCGGGACGTGCCTTGACGAAGATCCAAGACGGTCAGGTGCAGACGTATGGGATTGTGTCGGTTGTAGGACTGATTATCGCCACGATCATCTTCGTGGTAGTGGCGCAGTGATCAAATGATTGGCAATGCTGAAAAGATTCGACAGGGCAGGATGATTCGTCGCAGATGAACGAATTTAACGGCATATTGACTTTGACGGTATTTCTGCCTGCACTGGCAGCAATCGTCATCTTGGCCACACGTCCGCTGAAGTTGGATGACGCCGTCGTCCGATGGTTTGCGATTTTAAGCACCGTCGCAACGTTCGTGCTGTCGGCCGCGGTGTTCCTGCAGTACGACCGGGAAGCTGGCGGTGTGCAGCTCGTTGACCATTTGAGCTGGTTGTCGGCCGAGACTATCAAGTCGTCGTATCTACTGGGCGTAGACGGTTTAAGCGCACCGCTCGTGCTGTTGACCGGAGTGCTGGGATTGGCAGCAGCATTCGCATCTCGCACTATCAATCTGCGAGTATCAGAGTATTTCGTCTGGCTGCTACTACTCGAATCGGCAGTGATGGGTGTCTTTGTAAGCCTCGATCTGTTGCTCTTCTTCGTATTCTTCGAGTTTGAAGTGATACCGATGTATATGCTCATCTCGGTATGGGGCTCCGGACGTCCTCGCTACTCGGCGATGAAGTTCGTGTTGTACACGCTTGCCGGCGGCGCGTTTATGTTTGTCGGCATATTCGCGCTGTATCTGACCGGCACCGTCGACACGTTGGCGATGACTGCGGTGCCGCAACTCGGTCTAGTCGGTATAGCCGACCAGATAGCCGGCGCCGACCTAGTTGCGCCCGCGGCATTGATCTTCGCCTTCTTCTTAGTGGCATTTGCAGTGAAGCTGCCCGTGCTGCCATTCCACAACTGGTTGCCCGATGCTCACACCGATGCGCCGACCGCGGTCAGCGTGATGCTCGCGGGAGTGCTGCTGAAGATGGCCGGTTATGGGATGATACGCATCAACATCGGACTATTCCAGGAGACGAATGGTTTCACGGTTCACGATGCGGCCGGGATACTCTCTGTAGTAGCTGCGGTGAGTGTCGTATACGGCGCGATAGTCACGATTCGTCAGACCGACATGAAACGCCTCATCGCGTATTCGTCCGTTAGTCACATGGGCTTCGTACTCCTTGGCATCACGGCAATTGGCGGGGGTACTGCCGCGACACAGCTAGGCGGGATCAACGGTGCTGCGCTACAGATGTTTACGCACGGCACCATCACTGGTCTAGCGTTCCTGATGGTGGGCTTGGCTTATGACCGTACGCATACGCGGCACATTCCGCATCTGGGCGCGCTCTGGAAACGAATGCCAATCATCGGCATCTTCTTCTTCATCGCCGGATTTGCCTCGCTTGGATTGCCGGCGCTGTCTGGATTCGTATCCGAGATCATGGTCTTCTTAAACGCCTTCCCAATCTGGCCCTGGGCTACGAGCGTGGCGGCATTCGGAGTAGTGCTGGCAGCCGGATACGTGCTGTGGATGATTCAACGAACCTTCTTCGGACCGAAACCTCCTGAAGGTGGCATATCGGATGAGAAGTTCGATCAGTTGACTGATGTGCGACCGTTCGACTTGGTGCCGATATTGGTATTGACGATACCGATATTCGTGGTTGGCATCTGGCCTAAGACGATCGTGGATGTATTCAAACTGGGTATTGAAGGGGTGTTGCGCTAGTGACTGCTCAGGACTACTGGGCGTTATCGCCTGTTATCGGCATGGCAGCGCTCGCGCTGGTGTTGTTGTCGGCCGATGCGATGCTAGGCGAGCGAATGCCGGGCGGCTCGCGATGGGGCAGTAAACGCGCACTGTCGTGGATCGCAGTATTGGGACTGCTCGCGCCGCTGTTCCTGACGCTGAACCTCTGGTTCGGATGGATCGGCGAGTCGACTTCAGATGCGGTCGTATACGGTACGTTCACTGCAGACCGTTTCACGCTCTTCTTCCAGTTCCTGATTATCGGTGCGACGGCCGCGGTCATCCTAGCATCGGTCCCCTATCTGCGGCAGTTTAAGGACACATTGGGCGAGTTCTTTACGTTGCTGCTGACCGCCGCGGCTGGCATGATGTTGCTCGTAGGAGCCAGCGAACTGATAACGATCTACGTTGCGCTTGAGACTACGGCCTTGCCGGCGGTGGCCCTTGCGGCATTGAGACGCGATGGCTTCTCGATCGAGGCCGGAGCCAAGTTCCTCATCCTCTCCGCGCTCTCGACTGCGTTGTTGCTGTTTGGTCTGGTGTTCCTCTACGGATACACGGGTGCGACGCGCATCGACGATATCGTAGCCAGACTGGCTACCGTGCCCTTTGAGGCCGGGGTGCCATTCGGATCGCTCGCTGTGATGCTCGCGGTGCTGATGGTGGTTGCCGGTTTCGGTTTCAAGATGGCGATTGCACCGTGGCATATGTGGGTGCCTGACGTCTATCAGGGCGCGCCGACGCCAGTTGCCGCCTTTTTGTCGGTCGCGTCGAAGGCATCGGCATTCGCGGTGCTGATGCGCATCCTCTACTCGATGGCCGATTTCGAGGCGATTGCTCAAGATTGGCAGATACTGTTCGCCTTGATTGCCGTTGCCAGCATGACTGCCGGCAACCTTCTTGCACTTTCACAGACGAACTTCAAGCGACTGCTGGCATACTCCACAATCGCTCAGGCCGGCTACATAATGGTCGGCTTCGCCGCGGTGTCGGTCGCCTCATCATCGAACAGCGCCAGTGCAGGTCCGCAATCGATCATGTACTACCTTGCCGGATATGCATTCACAAACCTGGCCGTGTTCCTAGCATTCACGACCGTTGTGCATCGAACCGGTAACGACACTATCGCCGGACTTAGTGGACTGCTGAAGCGGTCGCCGATGCTGTCGGTGTTGATAGTTATCGGCTTGCTGTCTCTGCTTGGGATGCCGCCGACTGTAGGTTTCATGACTAAAGCCGTCATCTTCAGCACCGCGGTTGATCAGGGACTTATCTGGCTGGCCGTTGTCGCGGTTGTGAACACGGTCATCGCGGCTTACTACTATCTGCGGGTGATCGGGGTGATTATCTTTGGCGAGCCCGAAACGGAAGACCCCATTAAACCAGAGGGCGGAGAGTGGACTGCTATCGTAGTAGGAGCGGTCGGATCATTGCTGTTCGGAGTTGTGCCCTGGTTGATGCTAGAGCTAATCGATCATTCAGTGACGATCGTTTAATCGATATGGCGACAAGATTGTGTCTACGGACGCAACGAACTGGTGACGTAAATTGAGCAGTTTCGAAGTGGTTTGCGTTGCTCATCACACGCTGTTGCCACAAGCCGCAGAACTGGCAAATCAGATCGTCAGTCGTTACGCCGATCGTTGCCAATGGTGGCTTGCCAATGAATCAACACTGGCGCACGAAACAGGCGACGACCGGCTAGGGCATACCGATCTGATAATCACCATCGGAGGCGACGGCACGATACTGCGCGGGATGCACGCCGGTTCACTGCATCAAATCCCGGTTCTGGGCGTCAACATGGGCCGAGTGGGATTTATGAGCGAGATCGACTCGCATGACGCGCTTGACGAGATTGCGTGGTTCCTCGACGGCAATGGCACGGTCGATGCGCGTGCCATGCTGGAAGCTAGGTTGTGCAGCGGGGCAGAAGAATCGTTGCACGCGCTGAACGATGTAACAGTTCATCGCGGCGGCGAGTTGCGCGTCATCGAGGTAACCGCAGTCATTGATGGCGTTGAACTGTCAACATACCGCGGCGACGGCGTTGTTGTCGCGACGCCTACTGGTTCGACCGGATATACGTTACAGCTCGGCGCGCCGGTCATAGATCCGAATGCACCGGTCTTCATGCTGAAGCCCATTGCCGGGCATATGAGCCAATTCGGTGGCGTGGTAATTAATGCGAACAGTACGTTGGATTTGACGGTGCAGACTACTGCTGATGCGACCTTGACGGTAGATGGCTACATAAGCCGGGTAATGAGCGACGGTAGCCGCGTGCGAATCTCAAAGAGCAAACGTGAAGCGAAGTTCTTGCGCAAGACGCCTGGAAACTCGTTCTGGATGGGACTTTCGCATCGACTTGGGATGCGGATGGGAGCAGTGCGTCGCGGAGAGGAGGTGGTCAGTTGAGCGAGATATCGCAATCCAAAGAGCCGCTTAAGACGGAACTGGTAGCGTCGAAAACTATCTATCGCGGTGTGAAGCTCACGTTGCGCGTCGATACCCTCAAGATGGGTGATGAGCCGCCGGCCGAAAAGGAGATCATTGTCCATGAAGGCTCGACGGTGATGGTGCCGATAACGGAACGCGGCACGATTCTGCTGGTGAAGCAGTGGCGCGCGGCTCAAGACTGTTACACACTTGAACTGCCGTCGGGCACTCGCGAGCATGGTGAAGACCCGAAAATCACGGCCGATCGTGAGCTGCGTGAAGAGACGGGATACCAAGCGGATAAGTTGGTTTCGATCGGCGGCTTTTTCCCAGCCTCTGGCTACAGCAATGAGTATGCTTACGGTTTCGTTGCAACAGGTCTGAGGTATGACCCATTGCCGCAGGATAAACTTGAAGACATCATAGTTGTAGAAGTGACGGTTGAAGATTTACGACGAATGTGTATGAATGGCGAGATCGATGATGCGCTCACAATCGCGGCGATTACACGCGCGCATGCATTAATCGAGGCTGCTAGGAAACGGGATGTATAAACACGATGTTCTGATAATCGGTGCCGGTTTAGCCGGCCTGCGCGCTGCTGTAGAAGCGACTAGACTGGGGCTGGACGTCGCAGTCGTCAGCAAAGTGCATCCAGTGCGTAGCCACTCGAATGCCGCGCAGGGAGGCATCAACGCGCCACTGACCGATAGAGGCGACGACTGGGAAGGGCATGCTTTAGACACGATCAAGGGTAGCGACTATCTGGCCGATCAAGACGCGGTCGAGATTATGTCGAGCGAAGCCGGGGATGCGGTGATCGAACTTGAGCGTATGGGAGTCATCTTCAGTCGTGGTGAAGACGGCAGACTCGGCACTCGACGTTTCGGCGGACAGCTAGTAGCGCGCACCTTCTTCGTGGGCGCCATCACCGGCTCGGCGATACTGCATGTTCTGTATGAGCAGGCCCTGAAATACGGACTGAACGTCTACGAGGAATGGTTCGTAACGGACCTGATCGTGGAAGATGGCCGTTGCGTAGGTGTAATCGCGCTAGACATCAAGACGGGCGAGTTGCACTCGATCTGGGCCAAGTCCGTCATCATCGCATCGGGCGGTGCGGGCAGAGTATTCGAGCCGTCAACAAACGCCATTATCTGCACCGGAGACGGCATTGCGCTGGCGTGGCGTGCCGGAGTGCCGATGATGGATATGGAGATGGTGCAGTACCATCCCACCACCTTAGCGCGCACCGGCATTTTACTCTCCGAAGCGGCGCGCGGCGAGGGTGCATACCTGCTGAACAGCGACGGCGAACGCTTCATGAAGACGTACGCGCCGGAGTATCTGGAGCTTGCATCCCGCGACGTAGTGTCCCGATCCGAGCAGACGGAGATCAACGAAGGTCGCGGCATCGACGGTAACGTGTTGCTGGACCTGAGGCATCTGGGACGGGAATTTATTGAGGATCGACTTGGATATCTGCAGGAAGTGGCGGTTGAGTTCTTGGGCATAGACCTTGCAGAGCAACCGGTTCCGGTGCGTCCCGGCGTTCACTACATCATGGGCGGAATGAAGACCGACGTAGATGGTGCGACGATTGTGCCCGGTCTGTACGGCGCCGGTGAGTGCGCTAACGTAAGTGTGCACGGTGCGAACCGTCTTGGCGCCAACTCACTGCTTGATACGGTAGTATTCGGCAGACGTTCGGCAGTGCACGCGTCTGAATATGTCAAGTCCGTAGATGCCGGCTCCGGTTCCGAAGAGCACCTGAATGCTACCCGCGAACGTTTCCAAGCCTTGTTAGACCGCCCACCGGCAGAGAACTGGGCATCGGTTCGGAACTACATGGCGACTGAGATGACTAAGGGCATCGGCGTGTTCCGCGACCAGGCTTCGATGGAGGGTGCCAAGGCAGCTATCGATGATGTCCGATCGCGTGTTGCCAATATATCGGTGCAGGACAAGGGCAAGGTCTTCAACACAGACCTCATCTTCACCTTGGAGATGGAGTTCATGGCGGATGTCGCGCAAGCGATTGTTCATTCTGCATTGACGCGTAAAGAGAGCCGCGGCGCGCACTATCGGACCGACATCACGGAGCGCGACGATGAAAACTGGCTCAAGCACACACTCGCCTTCCAAGACGACGAATCGGAAGACGGAGTGCGAGTAGAAACCTTGCCAGTGACGATTACAAATTGGCAACCTATCAAGAGGGTGTACTGATGCTGTCGAGATTGAAAGTTAGCAGGTATAAGCCTGAAACAATGGCTCAGGGTCAACATCGCTGGGACGAGTTTGAACTGGATGTACACCCCAGCGCGACGGTTCTCGATGCCTTAATTCAAATCCGCGAGGAGGTGGATGGCACTCTTGCGCTGCGTTGCGCGTGCCGGGCTTCCATCTGTGGATCATGCGGGATGCGCGTGAATGGCGATGCCAAGCTGGTATGCAAGACACGCATCGCCGATCTCGTTGAAGAGGGTGAGACGATAATCGTTGAGCCGATGGGCAACCAGGCGGTGATTAAGGATCTGGTGGTTACCCTCGACACTTTCTTCGATAAAGTGCGTCAGATAGACCCTTACCTGCAACCCGATTCGGAGCCGGAGCAGGGCGAGTTTGTATCGAGCAACGATTCGATGGTGAATCTGCTGACGGCGATGAACTGTATTATGTGCGGCGCGTGCGTCTCAGATTGCACCGTGCTGGAAGTAGACGATGCCTTTATCGGCCCGGCGGCACTGGCAAAGGCGTGGCGATTTGTAGAGGACCCGCGTGATGATAAACGCGATGAACGACTGAAAGAGTTGAACGACGTTGAAGGTGGAATCTGGGATTGCACCCGCTGCTTCAAGTGTGTCGAAGTATGTCCTAAAGATGTTGCACCTATGGATCGCATCATGGAGATGCGGGACATGGCAATCGAAGCTGGTAACCGCAACACTTCTGGCTATCGCCACACCGAATCATTCAACAACTCGGTCAAGAAGCACGGTCGATTGGATGAGGCACGTCTGGCGATTGAATCGGCCGGTTATACGAACGTGCCGCGACTGATCGACCTTGCAGGTATCGGCATGAAGTCGATGCTCAAAGGCAAGATGCCGCCGATTATGCCCCACAAGGCAGATGACAGCGAAAAGATAACGAAGATATTTGAACGTGTAGAGAGCGAGCGCGACTCATGAAATTCGCCTTCTATACTGGATGTGTGGCGCGCGGCGCCGGACCTGAACTGTTCGACTCGGCAGTTGCAGTTATGGATCGACTCGGTATCGAGTGGGTCGAATTGACGGGCGCGGCGTGTACCGGCGCGGGCGTCCTGCAGGAGAAAGACCAGAAACTGGGCGACATCCTGAATGTCCGCACCTTCGCCATGGCCGAGCAGATGGGACTGCCCATTCTGACTATCTGCTCAACCTGTCAGGGCGTGATGGCACAAGCCGATCGCCGCGTGCGACGTGATGCCGACTACCTCGAAGAGATCAACGGATATCTCGCCGAGGAGGGTCTCTCCTATAGCGGCAACACCACCATCAAGCACTTGCTATGGGTGTTGGTTGAGGATATCGGCGTAGAAACGCTCAAAGAGACGTTCGTCAAAGAGCTTTCCGGAGTCAACTTGGCACCGTTCTATGGCTGCTACATCGTGCGCCCGTCGGATGCGTTAGGTTTCGACGAAAACCCGGAGCGCGAGACGTCGCTTGAGACGGTTATCGAAGCGGTTGGCGGCAATGTCATCGACTTTCCCGGCAAAACAGCCTGTTGCGGTTTTCCCATCCTGCTCATAAATCAACGCAACTCGCTGCGAATGGTCGCCAATCATACCGGCACGGCGAGCGAGCTTGGCGCAGATGCGATGGTCACGCCTTGTCCGCTGTGCCACCTCAACCTCGACGGCTATCAGCCAAAGGCGCGCCGTCAGAACAATCGCGGGAAAGCCGACCTGCCAATCATCCACCTGCCACAATTGCTGGGACTAGCAATGGGCATGGATGACAAGCAGCTCGGACTGGGCAAGCACCTAGTAGCTACCAAAGATATCGTTCGTAAGGTCGACTCGATACCGGTATCGAGCAGATGACCTCGGCATTCTGGTATGCCGCCACGCTTCTGCGGGCTGGTAACCGATGGCTTCTGCTACTCACCGTGGCGCTGAGTGCCGCAACCATCGTCGGACTAGCCTGCGGCAACAGTAGTCCATCTAACCAAGAGCCGCTGGATCCCAATCCCACGGTTTCCGAAGATGATGCGATAGAGATTGCCAAGATCTACCTTGACGAGTTGCGACAAGAGATAGATTTCGCGGGATATGAAAGACTGCGCGTCCGAATTGGTGCAATGCGACTGCGTGAGTTGCAGGAGCTGACCGACTCGAATCTCTACTCAGAAGACTCGCCCCGCCTGGACCGTCAAATCTGGGCCGTCCAGATAGGCGGCACATTCCCAGACGATACTCGCCCCTACACCATACCTTTTGGCTACGGGATAGTAGGTATAGATGCAGAAAACGGAGATATCTGGCTACGCGCGCGCTACGACCACGAAATCTTGGTTACTGAATAAAGTCGGGGTTGCGGTTTTTCAGCTTCGCTGTATCCGCCGATCGATCAATGGGTACGCCGTTTCCATGATGGCAAGTAGGGCGGCGAATATGGCGGCGGTGGTGATGACGATCGATTGGACAGTTGCGCTGTCGTTGCCTAGTATCGCCTGTTGCAGCAAGTAGCCGAGGCCGGGGTAGGCGAAGACTATCTCTACCATGACGGTTCCGGTGAAGATTATCCCCATGCTGAGGAACAGTTGCGTGAATTGCGGCAGCATGCAGTTTCGCATTCGATACCAGGCAAAGACGCGCCAGTCTTTCAATCCCATGGAACGCGACTGAATCACGTAGTCCTCGCCCTCAACGGTGACCATGATGCCGCGCATCAGCACCAGCCAATGCGCCGTGCCGGTCAGAACGATGCTCAGCATCGGCAGGGTGCCGTGCCAGATCAGAGTCTTGATTCCATGCCAGGTGAGTGTTGGCGTCTCGCCGAGAGTGTATCCGCCACCGGTCGGAAAGATTTCAAACAGCCAGACGAATAGCCAGATTAGGACCATCCCGAAGATGAAGTATGGCGTGGCGTACATCGTCAACGCGGCAGGTGTCATCCAGCGTGCGACACTGCCCACTTTGCCGAATGGCGAGGCTAATAGCGCTCCCGCCAGAGAGCCGATGAGGAATGAAACGAGAGTGGCTAGACCCATCAGGGTGAGTGTCCAGGGCACGGCCTGGGTGACTACTGGATTTACGAATCCGCCTTGCAGTATCCACAGCCACCACTCGTAAAAATCTGCCGGCGATGGGAATGAGCGGCGATTGGTCCACAGCGACGGCATCTGTGGCAGCAGGAACGTTAGAGATCCGGCGAGGAATGCCGTTGTGATGAAGTAGGTTGTGCGCCGAGCGAATTGGAGCATTCGATATAGGAATTCACGTGTGCTTGGGGCTACGTTAGCAGTTAAATGCAGCGCAACGCCGTCAAGACACTAGTGTATGAATACCGAAATCACAGAGCCCGCCGAGATGGCGGGCCCTGTGAGAGAGTTGCACTTTGGACCGGTGCGGTGGTCCTGGCGATCATTGAGCGGCTTGGAGCCGGATGATGGCGTGGTAGAACTCTGCCCAGATGCGCTCTGAGCGCAGGTCGGCAGTCTCGCTGGTCGGCCATCCGGTCCAGTAGGTAGTGTTCATGGCGTTGATGTGGCCATCGATCACCAGCTGGATCTCGGGCATGTCGCGCAGGATGATCTCAGTTGCCTGACGGAACAGTTCGATGTATTCGGCGTTGTCCGGTGAAGCGACCATCTCACCCATCTGGTCGATGATGGCGTCGTACTCTGGGTTTTCGTAACGCGGCGCCGAGAGGAAGTAGGCGACTGTCTCGCCGATGTCAGCGGAGTTGTTCGAGTGCCAGTGGACGTAGGTCTGGTACGGCTCTACCGTGCTGCCGCAGTGCCATGTCAACCATGATGGCAGATCTCCGACGGCCTGCTTGCCCCAGAACCCGGTTAAACCGCGCCGCTCAATAGCGTCAAAACCGGCGCGCTGCGCGCTCTCTACAACTGCAGTGCCGGCGCGCGACATCTTCCAGTAGGCAGGCGATGGATTCCAGAGTTCGATCTGGAGGACTTCGCCACTGGCGTCGGTCCAGAAGCCGTCATCGTTCATGGAGTATCCCGCTTCTTCCATGATTGCCGCGGCCTTTTCAGGATTGTGCTGATCTGTCCCGTCCGCCTCTATCAGGTCCCGGATCTCTTCGTAGTACGCAGCCGGTCCTGGGAATCCTATTGCGAGCGGTACTGCGACCGGCATTGTCGTTCCTTCGAAGGCCAGGTTGGCGACCGACTGCTTATCGATGGCGAAGTTGAGGGCACGCCTGACTGCAGGGTCGTCAAATGGCGCGACCTTGTTGTTCATCGTCATCGAGATCATGCATCCGTTCGGATCGTGGATGAACGGGTCGTCCTGCCATGAGATGACTTTCGGGTTGCGAACTCTCGTCAGCTCAAACAGTCCGGGCTGGAATGTGAACTGCAAGTCGATCTCGTTCCGCGCCAATCTCAAGGCGATGGATTGCTCATCTCCTGACGGTGCGAATACGATGCGCTCTACCTCCGGCAACGGGGCTAATCCGGCCTTTGCGGCCCACCAGTTGTCATCCCGATCGAAGATGAGTGCCTCCGGCGCGGCCTTGACCATTTTGAAAGCACCGGTGCCGACTGGCCAACCTTGTGCAATATCGACGTTCTCGAAGGTTTCGGGATCTTTGCCCTCCCAGATGTGCTTGGGCAGTACTGGCAACTGTTCTTCAGAGTTCTCCTGGAACAGGATGAAGAAAATCCGTTGATCCGGACGCGTCAGGTTCAGCTTAACGGTGTAGTCGTCTGGCGCTTCGACGCTCTCTACTGCGCCCTTCAGTCGGAAGTGGAAGGCGCTTGAAGGGTTGTCGATGATCATGTCTTGCCAGGTGAATCGGACATCTTCGGACGTGAAGGGCGTACCGTCTGACCAGTAGGCGTCCTCGCGCAGAGTGATGGTTATCTCGTCATATGCGTCGTTGTATTCCCAATCGCTGGCCAGCCACGGTCGGACTTCTCCATCGTGGTGTCCGAAGTAGAAGAGGAATTCGAGCCATGAGTTGTTGGAGTATGTGCGGATACGGCTCAATCCACCGCCTGACAATAGGTTCATGTTTGCGGGCGGTAGCTGCTGTCCGCCGATGGCGATGACGAGGGTGCGGTCGCGCGGCACGTCTCGCAAGCCCTCAGTGCCGGTTGCGGGCGGCGGTGTAGCGGTCGGTTCGGCAGTTGCAGTAACTACCTTTTCAACCTCTACCTCCACCTCTACAGGCACTTCTTCCTGCACTACAACCTCTTTCTCAACCACGACCGTCTCGACGATCCTCTCGCCCTCGACGATCTTCTCTTTTTCGACGACGACGGTCTGAACGACCACTCTTTCGGTAGTACAAGCGATCGCCGACATCAACGCCAGTACGACGATTGCTAGTGCGGCGTATTTATGCAGCTTCAACATGCTGTGTTGTCCTTACTCTGATAGGGGATTACATTCATCTGATGACTGTGAAATTGAAAGATATCAGGATATTGCGTCTGCTGGATATCAATTTTCGCTGGAATTGCGCATCAACGCATCGAGGTTGGTCAATGGACGGTCCTCGTGCAGGTAGCACATCACCGCGCGGGCGTCTTCCAGCTGATAGTGAGGTGGCGACGTTATTTCACACTTATCGAAGGCATGTGGGCAACGTGGCGCAAAGGCACATCCGGCAACGTTCATCGTCGTCTCTTCACCCGATGTCATACGCACCAAGTTTTCGCCCCAGGGCACACGTGGATCGGGTTGAGGTATCGAACCCATGAGCAGCTGGGTGTATGGATGCGACGGTTGCTGCACGACCTTTTCGACATTGCCGGCTTCAACCACCGAACCCTTGTACAGAACGTATATGCTGTCGCCGATTTGATACGCAGTAGTGAGGTCGTGCGTGATGTAGATGATGGAGATGCCCAGTTCATCTTTGAGCGCGCGCAGGCTCTCCAGCACGGTGGCACGGAGCGAAGCATCGATCATTGATACTGGTTCGTCGGCGATAATCACTTTCGGTTTGAGTAGAAATGCGCGGGCCACGGTTATGCGCTGTCGCTGGCCGCCGCTCAGCTGGTGTGGGAAACGGCTGAGAGTTTCGGCCGGCCGCAGACCGACTTGCTGCAAGGCACCTTCAACCAGTTCGTGCACTTCATCGTCAGTTTCAGCGATCTTGTAGAGCTTGGCCGGTTGCGTCAGGATGCGGTCGACGCGATAGACCGGGTTGAAGACTTCGAACGGGTCCTGAAATATAGGTTGGACGTTGCGACGGAATGATTTCCAATCGTTGCCACTCAAGGAGTAGATGTCTTCACCCTGATATCGGATCGAGCCGCTGGTAGGGGGCATAAATCCGAGCAGCATCGACGCCAATGTCGTCTTTCCGCTGCCGCTTTCACCGGCGATGACGGTTATGCTGGGATTCGCTTCGTCGATGCGTAGGCTGATGTCATTGACGGCTACGTTGTGGACTTTATTGAAGATGCCGCGACTGAATACGCGTGTCAGCTTGTCCGCTTCCAATATGGCACTCATGCCTTCACCTCAGCATCAGCATAGAGATGACAACTCGCCCAGCGTCCATCGCGTATCAATTCCAGATTCGGATCTGCAGACCGACAAACCTCCATCACCGAATCGCAGCGGGGATTGAAGGAGCATCCGGTCGGCAGCTCCAATAGCGCAGGTGGCAATCCCGGAATGCCGGTTAAACGATGTCGGTGATTCGTAGACGGTAAGCTGGCGATGAGGGAGCGAGTATAGGGATGTAGCGGTTCGTCGAAGATGTTAAGCACTTCACCAATTTCCACTAATTGCCCTGCATACATGACGCCGATGTGAGACGCGAACTGTGCCATCAGCCCCATGTCGTGTCCCACGATCAAGACTGCGGCATCGAGTTCTTCTTGCAACGCCCGGAGCGTCAGCATTACTTCGCGTTGCACTACCACGTCCAACGCGCTGGTCGGTTCATCGGCGATGATCACTTTCGGTCTGAGAGAGACGGCGATGGCGATGGCTACACGTTGCTTCATGCCGCCGCTCAGTTCGTGCGGATACATTCGGGAAACCGATGCATCCAGCCCGACACTCTGCAACACTTCAACCGTGCGGTCCGAGATTTCGGAACGGCTGATCCTGCTGATATGGTCCTTGAATCCGTTTGCGATCTGATTGCCGATCTTCATGACCGGGTTCAGAGAGTTCATCGCGCCCTGGGGAACGTACGAGATTTGTGCCAGACGCATCTCCCGCATCTGGTTCTCGGACAGAGTCAACAAGTCGACGCCGTCAAGTAGCACTTCGCCGGAGACGATTCGGCCTGGAAGTTGCGTCAATCGCATCAGAGCGAGAGCCGTCGTTGTCTTGCCGGAGCCAGATTCCCCGACCAAGCCGAAGCGTTGTCCTGGCCACAGCTCGAACGATACGCTGTTGGCCGCCGGCACTGCACCTCGTACCGTCTGATACTCGACGGTCAGGTCTTTGACTTGCAACACGGGAGCACGGTTTTGCGTGGTCATGATGAACCTCGCAATCGTGGGTTGGCAACGCGGTCGAGTCCTAGCGACGTGAGAAAGAGTCCCAGGAAGATGACGACGATCATGACGACTGGCGAGCCCCACCACCACCAGAATCCGCGTAGCACTGCGCCATAGTCGTTCGCCCACCATATCGACCATCCCAACGTCTGTGAATTAGCAGGTCCGAGCCCCAGCACTTCAAGACCGATTGAGAATAGGATGCCGCCCGATACAGCTTGCACGAAACTGGCGGCGAGGTATGAAGTCAGGTTTGGCATCAACTCCAAGAAGATGATGCGCCAAGTCCCGGCGCCTGATGCACGTGCCATGTTGATAAATGCACGTTCCCTTAACGTGAGGACTTGCGCGCGGACGGTTCGGGCAGTTCCCATCCATGAGAGCACGCCGATAACGATGCCCATGATCCACACCGCGCCGACGGGGAAGTATTCAATGATGAATACGAGCAGAAACAGTATCGGTATCACGAACAGGACGTCGGAGATGATGCGAATGACGGTATCTGCCCATCCACGCACGTAGCCGGCAAAGAAACCTAAACAGGTGCCGATCGCGATACCGCACACTCCAGCCAGTAGCCCGATGAAGAGCGTCTTCGGGGTACCGATTACGAGCAACGCCAGAATCGACCTGCCGACCGCGTCGGTGCCGAACCAATGCTCCATAGATGGTGGTTGAGCAAGCGGCGCCGAGTTCAGACGTGCAAGCTCAAGGTCGACAAAGAGGTATCCCAAGACTGTGAATGCGGTTACGCCGGCAAGCAACAGCAACCCGAGCAGGAGTAACAGATTGCCGGAAAGAAGGTTGAAGAACCGTCTTGTGAGCGAGACTGGCGGGATGTCGTTGCTTGTGTTTTCAGTGGCCATTACGCGTCAATCACTCAGTCTCGTGTCGGATGCGCGGATCCAGAATCGGATAGATGATGTCCAGCAACACTAGGAAGAGCGTTACAAAAATGATCACAACCAGCAGTATCAGTTGCAGCAATGGCAGGTCCTTGACGGTGATGGCATTGACGAGGGTATAGCCGATGCCGGGATAGGAGAATACGACTTCCACCAATGCCGATCCGGATACGATGAAACCGAGACTGAGGGCGAGAAAAGTTATCTGGGGGAGCAACGCGTTTCGAACCTGATATGAGTAAAAGACGCGCCAAGACTTCAATCCCATCGCGCGCGACATCTGCACATAGTCTTCACCCTGCACCAGCACCATCATCGACCGCATCACGATAGCCCAACCGCCGGCGGCCACGGCTACGAGCGAGAGTGCTGGCAGCAATGCATGTTTGGCAAGAGTAAAGAGACCATTAAGGCTGAATTCAGGTGATTCTCCCAATGTGTATCCGCTACCGACCGGGAACACTGCCCAGGTGACGGCGAATAGCGCGATAAGCATGATGCCCAGCAGGAAGTACGGAATAGAGTGCACAATCATCACGATTGGGACTGACCAATCGAGAAGGAACTTCCAGCGCGCAGGTGCGGCGACCATCAACGCTCCGAGCAGAGTGCCTAGGAAAAATCCGATCATGGTAGCGATAGAAAGTAGCCCCAAGGTCCAGGGCAGTGCGGCTCTGATGACCTTTGTCACTTCGACGGGATAGTCAACGACCGACAGGCCGAAATTGAACTGGGACACGTCTATCCAGTAGTTGACGTACTGTTGCCAGAGCGGCTTATCGAGTCCGAACTTGGCACGATACTCCTCTACGAAGCCAGCCGAAGGGTCCCCGACGAACATCCCCGCTTGTGCCAACTGACCTAGATATTCCTGAATCGGGTCGCCCGGCGCCAGTCTGGGCAGAAAGAAGTTGATGGTAACTCCGAGCCAGACAACGATGATGAACAATCCGACTCGCTTTAGGAGGTAGGTTATTGACATCTCAAGGGGTAAATTGGCGGACTTGAATCAATATGGCAAAGTTGCACGGCGTATCGTGTTGAAACACTCAAAGTCGCGCCATTATACGCGATTTCGGATTGATGCACCTCACAAGCGCGAGTTGAACGTCGATCCATATGAATCAATCCGGCGCGGCGAGCATTCCTGATGCTTCTAGACTTTCGAGTTCGATGGCTACACCTTCGCTGGCGGGGCCGGAGATGTGTTGTGCGGCGGCCATGATTACGCTGGGGTGGGCGTCGCCAACGGCGTAGCCGCGGCCGGACCAGTGTGTCATCTCAAGGTCGCCGAGACCGTCGCCGAAGGAGATGTAGTCGGCTGCGTCGAGACTGTAGCGTTCTGCTAGCCATCGCAGCGCTTTGACTTTTCCGGCACGTGGCGACCCGATCTCGCAGAAGTGGGGCAGGGAGTGGGTAACCTCTGCAGAGGATCCGAACAGTGCTGATGCCGCAGCGACATGTTCGTCCATTTCACGCGGGTCGGCTACTGCCAACACCAGCGTCGGAAGTTGAGATGCCAGCGGCATCAGATCGTCCACCTCAATCAGATTGGCGTAGTTGCGCTCTGCATATGCAGTGTCTTCGTGGTTCAGTTTCGACACGAATAGTTCGTCATTGACGTAGACGCGGATGTCCAAGCCGCGTTCGGTGAAGAATTGAATCGCCGCTGATGCCGTTTCCCTGTCGAGTCGTTCGTGCATGAGCACATCACCGGTTTTCGCATCTACCGCCATGGCGCCCTGATAGCAGATCATGGTGGCGTTTGCACCGATATCCTGGTGGACACGCCACGCCGAAGGGCGTATGCGTCCGGTGATGATCGAGAAGGGAACGCCTCGGCTTGTGATCTTGGACACGATGGTCCGCAATCGTGCTGATACGGTATCGTTTACTCGCAACAGCAATGTCCCGTCGACATCGGATACGATTGCGGAAAACGGGCGAGTGTTGTTCAAGCCCTGATCCTCTGATTTGACGGAATTGCCATGCTGAAAAAGATAAATCCAAGGATCGTCATCTGGGCAGTATTCATCGCCATCGCCGTATACATCTTCATTCAGGCTCTGAAGGAGCGGCAGTAAGTCCCGTATCCGAAGGTAGTTCTTCGAGCGGCCCCAGACAACGGACTCCCTGGTCGGGCAATCCATTGGCAATCTGCTGCATCGTAACCCCAATGCTCGGATGCACAAGATCAGGTGCGATGTCGCACATCGGCAACATCACAAAAGCTCGCTCGTGCATTCGGGGATGAGGTATCGTCAATGCACAACTGCTCGCCACCGACTTGCCCATGAGCAACAGATCCAAATCCAGCGTCCGCGCCGCGTTCGGACGACTCCTCACGCGCCCCTGCATCCGCTCAATCTCCAGCAGCTTGCCCAGCAACTCATCAGGCTTCAACGCAGTCCGAATCGATACAACCATATTGAGGTAGTCCGGCTGCTCATCATCAACTCCCATCGGCACCGTTTCGTAGACGTTCGATAGTTGAATTGAATCACCGAGATGCTGGATCGCCTTTACCGCAGAGCGCAGATAAGCAACACGATCGCCAAGATTGCTGCCGAGACTGATGAAGGCTGGTGATTTCTGATCGCCGTTTGTCAAAACTCCCTCTCAACTGCGCGTCGGACGCGGTCGCTTGGGGAGGTTTTGGCATCGGGTTGCCAGCCGCGGATGATGGCGTCGGATACTTTGGCGACGCGGGCCATTTCGTGCACTTCGTGGACGCGGATGATGTCGGCGCCGGAGGCTATGGCGAGGGCTGTTGAGGCGGCGTTGCCTTCTACGCGATCGTGCGGTTCGGCGTCGAGGATGGCGCCGATGAAGGATTTACGGGACGCGCCGACCAATGTAGGCAGTCCGCCAAGGCGGGATTTGATTGCATCGAGATGCCGTAACGCCTCGATGCTGTGAGATGCGTTTTTGGCGAAACCAATGCCGGGATCGATGATGATGTTTGACTTCTCTACACCGTCAAGCATGGCGGCTTCGGTCGCGGCTGATAGTTCAGATGCGATGTCTTCAATCACATCCTGATATACCGCACGCGCCCTGATGTGGCTGATGACAATTGGCGCGCCATGCTTTGCTACGGTTGAAGCCATTTCAGGGTCTGAAAGCATCGACACATCGTTAGCCATGCTCGCGCCGTGTGTGAGTGCCACATCTGCAACTTCCGCTTTGCGCGTGTCGATGCTGATGGGGATGCCCAATCGCTCCTTGAGTGCCGATATCACTGGCAGGACGCGTTCCAGCTCTTCAGGTGCGGGCACCGGTCGGGCGTCGGGGTAGACCGATGCGGGACGCGTAGACTCGCCCCCGATGTCGATGATGTCGGCACCCTCATCCTCCATCCTCAGCGCGGCATCGACGGCGTCGGCGACCCAGTTGTGCGCGTCTTGAATGATACCGTCCCCGGAGAATGAGTCGGGCGTCACATTGAGTATGCCCATGATGTAGGTGCGAGAGCCCCACTCGAATTGGCGACTTCCGATGGTTGCTGACTTCATATCGGCACTAAATGTAAATCACGTTGTTATGTAGCAGGATGTGATGATCAGATTCAATTATGCGAAGCGGGTTGTGTATCGCGGTACAATTGAACTTCACGGCGGTAATCCCGTCTGATGACGTAAATCGATAACGCTACTGCAAGGCTGAAAAGTTATATCTACTGGAAGTGAAGACATCGCCCGCATGAGTTTGCTCGAAGCACTTGAGAATCGCCGGACAGAAGCAAAGCTCGGAGGCGGTCAGAGACGCATCGACTCGCAGAAGGGGCGTGGGAAGCTCACCGCGCGTGAGCGGCTATCCAAACTCTTTGACGACGGAACGTTTACCGAGATCGACACCTTCAATACGCATCGCTCAACCGACTTAGGACTTGACCGGCAGCGTTTCGAGGGCGATTCGGTGGTGACGGGATGGGGAAAGATTGGGGGACGCAATGCATTTGCGTATGCTCAGGACTTTACGGTTCTAGGCGGTTCGCTCTCTCAAATCGCGGCACAGAAGATATCGAAGGTGATGGACTACGCCATTAAGGTTGGCGCGCCCGTCATTGGTATCAACGACTCTGGTGGTGCTCGGATCCAAGAGGGCATCGATTCGCTGGCCGGCTATGGCGAGATATTCCGGCGCAACACGCTCGCATCGGGCGTGATACCGCAGATCACAGTTATTGCTGGGCCGTCAGCCGGTGGCGCGGTATATTCACCCGCAATGACCGATTTCATCTTCATGGTGGAATCGATCGGACAGATGTACATCACGGGACCGGATGTCGTCCGCTCGGTTACTGGCGAGAATGTGAGCCACGAAGACCTAGGCGGTGCGGCGATGCATGCGACGACATCGGGGGTTGCACACTGGGCGGCTGCCGATGAAGATAGTTGCTACGCCGAAGTGCGTCGCTTGTTGAGTTTCTTGCCCTCTAACAACGCCTCGTCGCCACCGATGGTATCGAGTGAAGATCCCGTCAATCGTAATTCGGATCGTCTTGCGAGTGTGATACCGGACGATCCGAACATGCCGTATGACGTGATAGATGTGATTGAGGAGTTGGTTGACGACGGCGACTTTATGCAGGTTCACGCTGAATTTGCGCGCAACATAGTTGTAGGTTTTGCGCGTATGGCCGGTTCAACGGTTGGGATAGTTGCCAACCAGCCGAACGAGATGGCGGGGGTGCTCGACATCAACGCTTCCGACAAGGGCGCACGCTTCGTGCGCTTCTGCGACGCGTTCAACATTCCGGTGTTGACACTGGTCGATGTGCCGGGCTTCATGCCGGGCACGATGCAGGAGCAGGGCGGCATCATCAGGCATGGCGCCAAGATGCTGTATGCCTACTCAGAGGCGACGGTGCCGAAGATTACGGTGATACTGCGAAAAGCGTACGGTGGTGCTTACATCGTCATGGGTAGCAAAGAGTTGCGTTGCGATGTCAACTTGGCGTGGCCGACGGCTGAGATCGCGGTGATGGGGCCTGAGGGTGCTGTAAACGTGATATCCCGGCGCGAGATTGCGGCTGCGGATGATGCGGATGCCAAGCGCAAAGAGCTGGTTGCAGACTACCGCGAACGTTTCGCCAACCCATACGTTGCGGCCAATCGAGGCTACATTGATGACGTGATCGATCCTCGAAGCACGCGTTCCAGGGTCATTGATGCACTAGACATCCTTGCCAACAAGATTGATGACATGCCGTCGAAGAAACATGGGAACATCCCGCTGTGAGTGAACTTGAGCCGCCCCGATATGCTCTGAACACGGTCTCAGAGGCCGAGTTCGTAGAGACCGTGTCAGCGATGGCACGCGAGGTGTGGGATTTCCATAATCGTTGGGGGTTCGGTTCAGGACACTTCGAGGGTGCGGATGCTGCCAGCATCATTGCCCGTAGGCGTGAGATTCTGGCGGAGGAGATCCGCGAACTCGACGTCGCAGTATCGGAGCATGACGATACGGAAGTGGTCAACGAAGCGGCAGATGTGCTCTTTGTGGCTATCGGCCATGTCGAGTC
Source organism: Dehalococcoidia bacterium (assembly GCA_965200065.1). GTDB lineage: Bacteria > Chloroflexota > Dehalococcoidia > Lucifugimonadales > Lucifugimonadaceae > Bin127. The sequence continues at coordinate 860,775 of CBDATF010000001.1, forward strand.
ATTGGGCACAGCCGGATTGTCCGGGGTGCGCTACGTCACGGCCAAGAATGCGGCTAAAACTGAGGCGACTCACGCCATCAGACACGACACTGGGAAACTGTTGCCGAAAGCGGGGAAACCGCACAAGTGGCAGTAAAGTCTTAATGGGAATATGCGCTTAGCGGCGCGTTCGAACGTAGGTATTTTTAATGGGTGATACAGGATATGGATCAAGCAGCAATAGAGCGCGCCAAGGCGCATTTCGGTGAGATTCTCGAGCGGCAGATGGGTCGCATCGAGGCGATGAAGTCCAGCGATGACTTCATCGACTTCAGCGCAGTCGAGACGATAAAGATCGGCACCATCGGCGGCGACGGCATCGGACCGGCGATTACCGAGACGGCGCAGGTTGTGCTGGAGCGACTGTTGGGAGATGCGGTTACCGACGGCAAGGTGGAGTTTCGCAATATCGATGGTCTCACTATCGAGAACCGTGCCAAGCACTTGCAGTCGATACCCGATGATGTGTTGGCGCAGATAAAAGAGTGCGACGTAACGCTCAAGGGACCGACTACCACTCCAGAGAAGGGAGATGGTTGGCCTAATCTTGAGTCGGCGAATGTTGGGATGCGAAAAGAGTTGGACCTCTTTGCCAACGTCCGACCGGTACGGGTTCCATCCGAGGGCATCGATTGGGTATTCTTCCGCGAGAACACTGAAGACCTTTACGCGCTCGGTTCTGACGGAATCGACGTTACTGACGACTTCACGATCGACTTCCGCTTGATTTCGGAACCGGGTTCGGAACGCATCATTCGCGCGGCCTTTGAGCACGCCAAGCAGAACGGGCGCGATAGCGTGACGGTCGTCACTAAAGCCAACATCGTGAAGTTGAGCGACGGTCGTTTTCTGCAGGTCGCAGAGCGAGTTTCAAAGGACTATCCCGGCATCGAGTGGGACGGCTGGTACATCGACATCATGACAGCCAAGTTGCTGGACCGTGCACGCCGCTCCGACTTTCAAGTGTTCGTCATGCCCAATCTGTACGGCGACATCCTCACGGACGAGGCGGCGGAGATACAGGGTGGTGTGGGAACTGCTGGCGCTGCCAATATCGGTACCCGCTACTCAATGTTTGAGGCGATACATGGTTCGGCACCGCGTATGGTAGTCGAGGGCAGGGCGCAGTACGCAGATCCGTCTTCCATGCTTAAGGCATCGGCGATGTTGCTACAACACATCGGATACGCAGAGCTTGGGCGCCGACTCGATATGGCACTCGAGATCTGCGGTCAGTACGAGCGTGAGGTCAAGCTGACTGGCCGAGACACCGGTGCGACGGGCGATGAGTATGGTGCCTACGTTACGGACACTGTCAATGATTCCCAACTCGAAAATAAGTGGCAGGGATATGTTGCTGCGGAGCAGTCGTAGGCATAACGATTTCTGAACTGCGGCACATCCGCAACGGTATGATAAAACAACACAAGGTGATTGATAGACATGCGATTTAAGGTGACGGTAGTAGGTGCTGGCAATGTCGGTGCAACGACGGCGCAACGGATCTATGAACGCGGCTACGCTGATGTAGTGCTGGTAGACATCGTTGAGGATATGCCGCAGGGCAAGGCGCTTGACATCTTGGAATCGGGACCAGTTCTCGGAACCGATGCTCAGATCATCGGCTCTAACAGCTACGATGCTTCGGCCGGTTCTGACGTTGTAGTTATTACGGCCGGAATTGCACGTCGCCCTGGCATGAGTCGTGACGATCTGCTGTTGACCAACATGCGAATTGTGGGCAGCGTCACGGAAGAGGTCGTCAAGCACTCTCCCGACTGCATTATCGTCGTCGTCTCCAATCCGCTCGATGCGATGGTTCAGCTGGCACAGTCGGTCAGCGGTTTGCCGAAAGAGCGAGTGGTGGGAATGGCAGGGATTCTGGATACGGCCCGGTTCCGCACCTTCTTGGCGCAGGAATTGAATGTGTCGGTAACCAATGTTCAGGCATATGTTCTGGGAGGTCATGGCGACACGATGGTGCCGCTGATTAAAGCCACAACCGTAGGCGGCGTGCCCGTATCGGAGCTGATCGAAGCGGAACGTCTGGAAGAAATAGTGCAGCGAACGCGCGACGGTGGCGCTGAGATCGTCGCCTTGCTGAAGACCGGCTCGGCCTACTACGCGCCTTCAGCCGCATCCGCTCAGATGGTGGAGGCGATACTGCTGGACCGCAAAGAGATACTTCCTTGTGCGGCCATGCTGGATGGGGAATACGGCATCTCGGGTCTGTATGTCGGGGTTCCGGTCAAACTGGGCGCCGGCGGTGTTGAAGAGATTATCGAAGTTGAACTGACCGATGCGGAGCACGCGGCACTGAAATCTTCTGCCGACTCGGTACAGGAGTTGGTCGAAGTGATGGCTAATGCGTAGTGGAATCGAACCCGCGCGGTTCGTTCATAGCGCGCGCCGTTGAGCGCGTAGCGTCTTCAATCGATTAACCATCTCGATTGCGGCATCCGCGTACCCGGACGCGTGCGCAACACGTTCAACTGCCTGCTCTACGGTGTCGGTGGTCAATACCCCAAATATGACCGGTTTCCCGGTGCGGTCTGAAACGCGCAGCAAGCCTTGAGATGCGGCATAGGCAACGTGATCGTAATGATCTGTTTCACCGCGAATTACAGTGCCGATCGCGATCACCGCATCCGCTTCAACTGGATGCTCGAGTAAAGCGCGAGCGGCCAATGGCAGTTCATACGAGCCGGGCGTTTCGAAGCTGTACTTGTCATCGACATCAGCACCTAGTTCCTGCAACCGCGCAATGCATAGATCGCGCATCTTGAACGTGATGTCTGAGTTGAAGCGCGCGACCGCGATGCCGACTCGGATTCCGCGGCCATCAAGCAGTTCCGCAGGGCTCTGACCGGCAGATTTTTCAGGTTGAGACAAGAGATCAGTTTCGGATGATGCAGTTGCGAACTCTGCAGTTCGCATCTGACTGTTTTCACGCCCTCGCCGAGTCCATCGTCTCGGGCAGTTCAATCTTATGCCCCATGCGATCGCGCTTGGTTTCGAGATATCGTCGGTTGTGAGAGTTCGCATCTAGGGAGATCGGAAGCTGCTCAACCATTTCGAGCCCGAAACCTTCGAGCCCGGCGACCTTCTTAGGGTTGTTGGTGAGGAATCTGAACTTGCGCACCCCGACGTCGAGCAGTATCTGAGCGCCAACGCCGTAGTGCCGCAGATCGGTCTGCAGCCCTAGCTGGTTATTGGCATCGACCGTATCTAATCCGTTGTCTTGTAGACGGTAGGCCTTCAATTTGTTGATCAGCCCGATGCCGCGTCCTTCTTGCCGCATGTATACGAGGACGCCTACGCCGTGTTGAACGATGGTCTTCATAGCCGCGTCGAGCTGGTCGCCACAATCGCACCTTTGGCTGCCGAAGATGTCGCCCGTCAAGCATTCGGAGTGGACGCGCACGATAGCCGGCACATCAGGATCGATGTTGCCCATGACGAGAGCGACGTGTTCCGCGGGATCTACTTCGCTCTTGTATGCGACGCATCTGAATTCGCCCCATCGCGTGGGCAATCGAGTTTCAGTGACGCGTTTCACGAACGATTCTCTGCTCAGTCGGTAGGCGATGATGTCGGCGATGGACACGATGGGAATGTCGTACTTTTCCGATATCTTTTCCAATTGTGTGCGTCGCGCCATAGTGCCGTCGTCATTCATGATCTCGCAGACGATTGCGGCCGGGCGTTTGCCGGCTGTGCGTATCAGATCGATCGATCCCTCAGTGTGTCCGGCACGAACCAGAACGCCGCCTTCTTGGTAGCGCAGGGGGAAGACATGGCCGGGTTGGACAAAGTTATCGGCCGTTGCTTCGGGAAGCGAGAGGAGGCGAATGGTGTGGGCGCGGTCGGCAGATGAGATGCCGGTGCTGATACCGAAAGCAGCGTCTACGGCTACCGTCATCGCGGTGGTGTGTGGCGAGGTATTGTGACGCACCATCATCGGCATTCCGAGCCGATCCAGGTCGTTGCCCTCCATTGGCACACATATCAGGCCGCGTCCATGTACTGCCATGAAGTTGATGGATTCTGGTGTAGCATCTTCGGCCGCCATCACGAAATCGCCTTCATTCTCACGGTCCTCATCGTCGACCATGATTACCATCTCGCCGGCACGGATGCGTTCGATGGCACGTTCAACTAATGCGTCGGCACTGGATTGTGGGTTCTTCAGTTCGGCATTCATTTGATCGAAAGTTCAGCGGGGTATCAGTCGCTCAATGTATTTGGCAGTGAGGTCAGCCTCGATATTAACCGAGACTCCTAGTTTCAACGCTCCCAGGGTGGTGTGCGATGCGGTATATGGAATCATTGTGAAAGTGAAATCGGTAGCGGTGCAGTCGAAGCAGGTGAGACTAACGCCGTCAACGGCGATAAAACCTTTCTCGACGGCGTACCGAATAATCTCTGCTGGACCCTCGATTCGTACCAGCTTGGCATCTCCATCAGGGCGGATATCAGCGATTTGTCCGATCGCGTCTATGTGTCCCTGCACCATGTGACCGCCGACTCGTTGCCCATACTTCAAGGCGCGCTCAAGGTTTACTTGAGAACCGGCAGTCAGATGGGAGAACCATGTTCGACGTATCGTTTCCGGTGAGACCTCGACGGTGAACTCTCCGATATCGGTCGCCGTCACGGTTAAGCATGCGCCGCTGACGGAGACGCTTTCGGAAACGCGCAGCCCGTCTTCGCCATCCAGCACCGTCGATGCTGATACGACCAGTCGACCGGAATCGGTATCGAATGCAGTAACGGTTCCCACTTCTTCAACGATGCCGCTGAACAATCTTCATCCTCTCTTCAGGGTGCCACATAGCCAATAAGGGCCATGTCGTCGCCAAAGTTTTCTATCCGTGATGTATGCAATTGCAGGGCATCTCTCATAAGAGTCGCACCGATACCCCCGACTGGTGTGAGGGCTTGATCTCCACCCAGTATCTTGGATGTTGATATATAGGCAACTACCTTGTCTACTAATCCCAGATCGAACAGCGCGCCGTTCAGTTTCTCGCCGGCTTCAACTAGGATGTTGACGCAACCGCGATTACCTAGATTCTGCATCAGTGCTTTGAGGTCAACGCGGTCGTTGTTTTGATTGGGAAGTGTGAGGGAACGGACGCGTGGATTGCCAGTTGCTGGGACTGCGATTACATGTAGCACCTCGCCGTCTTCATTGAGCAGTGCCGCATCATCTGGCATTCTGGCATTGCTGTCGATTACGACGCGCAGATATGGTCTGCTTCCTGCTCTTTCGCCCGATTCCGAGTCGCGCGCCGTCAGTCGCGGGTCGTCAGCCATGAGGGTGCCGATGCCCGTAATGACGGCATCGGAGCGGTAGCGCAGAGTGTGGGCATGTTGACGTGCTGATGGCCCCGTGATCCATTTTGAATCGCCAGAACTGGTCGCTATCTTGCCATCCAGAGTCATCGCCCACTTTACCGTCACGAATGGCAATCCGGTATTGACATGTTTAGCGAACCCCTCGATAAGTTCGTTTGCTCGTAGCTGTTCCGCGCGGCTCACGTCCACGTCGCACTCTATGCCGGCGGCGCGCAGGTGTGCAAATCCCTGTCCTGAAACGACGGGGTTAGGGTCGATTGTCGGGCACACGACTCTGCGGATGCCGGCGTCGATGATGGCTTGAGTGCAGGGAGGAGTAGACGTATCGGTCTGATGCGGTTCGAGGGTGCAGTAGATCGTGCCATCGACGGCGCGCTTGCCAGCATTTGCCAATGCGCTCGCTTCAGCATGAGGACCCGGTTTCGGCAACGTCGCCCCCTCACCGACGATAGTCTTGCCGTCGCTGGCTACTACCACGGCCCCCACAGGTGGTCTGGGAGACACTCCACCCGAAACCTGTTCCGCCAATTCCAGCGCACGAAGCATAAAATCCATATTCCAAGTATGCAACAGCACATATCCCACTCGTGCCGTCGTCGCCGCGTGAGATTCTCATGTTGTTGGAGACTTCGGATAGTATGCAACCAGCGTCAAAGACAAGATAGGGCAAGGAAGCACCCATGAAGATAGCCGACGTACGCGCATTTCCGATACGCATAAGTTCGCGGGGCGACGAGAAGTCTGAAGGTTCCTCAAGACCGCCGACGATTGAGTTTGGCGACTATTATGTCGATCGCTCGGCATTTACATCGATCTACTCGCATCATCACGAGACGACGGTGATACGGATTGAGACGGATACCGGCATCGTCGGTTGGGGCGAGGCGCAGTCGCCCGTATCGCCACGAACGACGACGACCATCGTGCACGACTTAGTGCGACCGCTCATTATGGGACGCGATCCATTCGATATCGAGGCGATATGGACGCGCAACTACGGCGCGATGCGAGAGCGGGGACATCCGACTGGTTTCTATATCGACGCTATCGGCGGAACTGACGTTGCGCTATGGGACATCGTGGGCAAGGCCGTCGGCAAGCCGGTTCACAAGCTAGCCGGGGGCCGGTATCGAGATGAGATTCTCCTCTATGCCGGTATGGGCGGCACGGATCCGGAAAAGGTTGCGGACACTGCAGAGGAGCATGTCGGATATGGGTATAAGGCTCTTAAACTGCATCTGCTGCTCGACGTTGCTGGCGTAACCGAGATCTGCCGTGCCGTGCGAAAACGAGTCGGTCCCGACATTATGCTCATGGTCGATACTCACATGCGACAGACGGTGGCCAACTCCATATTGCTGGGCCGAAATCTGGAGCAACTTGGATTTACGTGGCTAGAGTCGCCAACCGTGCCAGACGACATTCCTGGTCAGGCCGAGATAACGCGGGCGCTGGACATGGCGGTTGCGATCGGCGAGTGGACGCGCACTCGCTACGAGATGCGAGAGCAGTTTGAACGGCGCGCATACGACATATTGATGCACGATATTGGAAGAACTGGAATCACCGAAGGCCATCGCATCGCAACGCTGGCCGACACGTACAACATTCCCGTCGCCCCACACGTCGGCGGTGGTGGTATTCTCGCCGTCGCAAGCACGGTTGAATGGTCGGCATCATGTCCCAACTTCATGATCATGGAGCATAGCCACCACGCTAACGCCATCAAGAGTCAAATCCTTAAAGAGCCCTACGAACCAGAAAATGGCTACTACAAAGTTACCGACCGACCGGGATTGGGAGTTGAAGTGGATGAAGCGGCATTAGAGCGGTACGCATTTCCATCGGCTTGATATTTCCAAGAATGATGTAGGTCCGAGACTTGGCTACACACCCTAAGCCGTACATATTAGCCGTAGACATCGGCAGTTCAGCAGTGAAGGCTGGGCTTTACGACGCCCGTGCCAATGCACTGCCTGACACCCAGGTCTCGATTCCGCATCAGCAACGTGTCGCGGCAGACGGCACCAGTGAGGAGGATGCGGAAGAGATCGTGCGGGCTACCGAGATGGCGATTGACGAGGCGCTTAAACGTGCGGATGACGATACCGATCACATCGCGGCGGTCGGCATGGATGCGATGGCAAGCACCATCTTAGGCGTCGATGCGAGACACGTTCCGGTCACGCCGGTCTTCACCTACGCCGACACTCGCACTGCAAGCGATGTTGATTGGTTGCAGGAGGCTCTAGACGTTGACGCAGCGTATCAGCGCACGGGCGTGATGCAGCACACTTCTTACGTGCCGGGCAGGATCTTGTGGTTGCGCCGCGAATTCCCAGAGCGGTTTAATCGCGTCTCAAAGTGGACCGATATCTCAACATTCATCTACACCAGATGGTTCGGCACCACTAACGTGCCGTCGAGCTACAGCGTGTCGGCATGGAGCGGACTTCTCAATCGCCGCGAACTCGGCTGGGACGCGGAGATATTGGATACGATCGGGCTTAGCGAAACTGCGTTGCCGAGACTGGCGCCCTATACAGAAGCACAGTCAGGGCTATGTCCGATATACACGTTGCGCTGGCCGCAATTGGCAGATGTGCCATTCTTTCTCGCGGTTGGCGATGGTGCGGCGGTAAATATCGGATCCGGATGCACTGATCGCCGCAACATCGCGCTCACCGTCGGCACGACGGCTGCTATGCGACTGGTTGTCGACCATCCTGGCGACATATTGCCACCCGAAGTGCCGCATGGATTGTGGGGCTACATATTGCGCGGAGATCGGACACTGCTGGGCGGTGCATTCAGCGAAGGCGGAAATGTCGTTGAGTGGGCATTGAACAACCTCAATTTGCCCTCGATCGAAGAACTGGACAGCAGTTTGGCTAGGGCAGTACCAGATGGACACCGTTTGACCGTCTTGCCCTTTATAGCTGGTGAACGCGCCGTTGGATGGTCCACTAACGCCAGTGGAGTAGTGAATGGCATCCGGGTTTCTACGTCTGGGTTGGACATCCTCCAGGCATTGATGGAATCGGTTGCTTACCGCTTTATGCTGGTGTCAGACCTGCTGGAGAAAGAGATGGCGTCGGATCGGGTGTTTGTTGCCGGGGGCGGTGCGATTACCAACTCAACATGGTGGCTTCAGACGATGGCGGATGTCTTGGATGCAGAAGTGCATGTCCCGGCGGAAGAGCAGGCTACGAGCCGGGGAGCCGCGATATTGGTGCTGAATGCCACTGGCGAGTGGCGAGGGCTCGACGACGTGTTGCCGCAGATCGAAGCCGTCTATCATCCGCGTACAGAGCATCAGGCGACATATCGGGCCGCACTAGAACGGCAATCGGAACTTTACGACGCCGTTATCAAGCGATAATGACGGGTGTTGCATTAACCTGAATTGACACTGTTATCTGTTTCTGTGCCCGAGTTGCTGATCTTGAACCCGCAACCGAACATACCGGGCAACCAGTCCGCTAGAACGAGCCGCCCCGGAGTCACATCTAAGGCATACCTCGTTTTGACGGCGATTGCGCTCGTCTTTGCGGCCGGTATAGCGGCCTGCACTTCGGAAGAGCCGACGTCTACTCCGGTTGCGACCCCCACTCCTACTCCCTTGCCGCCTACCAACACACCAACAGCGACATCGATTCCGCCTACTCTTACTCCAACACCTACGCTCGTACCTCCAACCCCGACTCCCAGTCCGGTACCGCCAACGCCGGTTCCATCGCCGACGCCATCACCAGTACCGCCAACTCCGACCGCGGTGCCAGATACTCCTACACCAGTGCCGACGCCCACACCGACTGAAACGTCGACGCCATCGCCGACACCAACTGCGACGCCATCGCCGACGGCAACATCCACCCCAACGCCATCTCCTACAAGCACTCCCGTTCCTAAGCCAGCATCGCTACGCATCGATGCATTGGATTGGAATATTGGAGAGGCTAATCAGGGCGGTTTAGTGGTGCGGTTCTCGATTGCAATCTCCAATCAAGGCGAGATGGACCGCGCGGTCGATACGGCGGTATTGGCTTCGATAAATGATGGTGATGCGATTGAAGTTGCTACCGTCCCGCCTCTCGCGGCCGGTGAGACGACTACCTTGGTGTTCGAGCAGCGTCTTGAGCCCGGTCAGCAACAGGTGAATCTGCAGGTTGATAACTCTAAATCGCTGGCAACAGTAGACATTCTGGTATCTGACATCGTGGTTGCCCCGGTCTACTACGAGGCGATTGCGGATGGCGAGGTTGAAGTTGGCGTCAGGCTGACGAATGAGGGTACGCTGGCTTCGCGTCCTATCCAGCTGCTCGCGTCGAATGATGTTGTCGCAACTGTTCAGGCGATAGAACCAGGCGCTAGCAGGGATGTTAATTTCGTCCTCGAACTGGCGCGTGGAATGCACGCGATTGAGGTTACCGCGGCGGCTGACGAGCGCGAAGTGATGATCCGGAACAACACGATGGTTATCGGTCTGTCCGTTGAGTACGTCTCATTCGACCTGCAAGCACTTTCGACGGAGATTCTCGGCTTCGCCCGCGGAGATGTTGCGAATGTCACTATCGACTTCATCGTTGTAAACGCAGGAGTTGCAGATAGCGGAGAGTTCATCGTCAGCATCGCATGTCCTGACTCATCCGAGGGGACTTGCAGCGGCCAAACGGTTATCGATCAACTCGGATCGGGCGAGAGGTTCGAGGGCACTATCGATGCCGTCGTTCCTCAGGGAACTGGCACCGTGACGCTATTTGCGGGCGAACTGGATGACGGATATCTCTGGGGCGAGACGAACACGATCTCGCTGACACTCGATGTGCCGGTGCGGGCCGCGGTTGAACTGGAGTTTGACGCCGTCGCAGAACTGATTGGCTACTACTCGAACGGGGATGCATTGATCTCACTAGCAGCATCTCTCGCCAACCTCGGAGCCGAATCGATGCCCGGTCAGTACTCAGTCAACGTTTCTTGTTTTGCAGATGCCGAGGTTATCTCGAACTGTGGAGATGTGATTAACTTCGATTTGACCGATGGCTTTGGTCCGACGTACGGGATCACCGAACTCCGCGTCCCTCAAGGTGCTGTCAATCTCCATATGGATAGCGATAATGTGCCGGGTACCGATGAGCATGTCGATGCCCAATTGACGGTTACAGTCCCTGAGCGCATAGTTGGCATCGATCGAGAAGTGTGGAACTGCTTTAGAGATACAAGTTACAGCGATGAGTTTCCGAAAGGCAGTTGCAGCGGCCGGGAAAGAGACGTTGTTCATAAGTGGCCCAGCGATGCGCCGGTGACGATCTGGATCAACGGCAAATCTACATATGACGAAGAGTTTGAGAAAGTTCTTGAGGCGGTCGCTTCAGAGATCAACTTTGAGTATCAGCTGCTCCCGGATATAGATGGTGCATCTATCATCGCTTATGTCGGTATAACTGAAGAAGATGCACGTGAATTGGAACTCGATGAGTGCGAAGAGCCTTGGGGTTGTGCAAGATATCAAACGGACGAGGAGGGCAATGTCGTATCTGCCGAGTTGATCGTCTTCGAGGTTGACAGCACTTCGTTAGAGCAGTTGCGTCTGACTGATGAGATGATCGACTATGCGCTGATGCAGCAGATAACGCGCGTGGCATTGCCGATCGGCACTCGTAATGCTGCGGACAGTGTGTTGAGTGTCGACAAGAGTTTGCGCTTCCCGCGCCTGAGTGATTCAGATCGTCAAATTGCGCACATCATCTCCAGTCCGTTAGTGCAGAGCGGCAACACTACAGAAGATATTGCAGATCTGATCGTCTTCTCTGACGAGCTGCTGGATCCGGCAGAGCCGGAGCCCCTGACTCCGCGTCAGATTATTGAGCAGGCGCATTTGAAACTGCACCAGTCGGGTGGGACGCTATTCACCATGCAAGGCGAGTGGAGAGGCGATACGTGCATCGATTCATTCGGCCCTTCTCAGGTGACGATTGCCAGTTACAGCGCTCATCGTGGCATTCGATATCGGTTGTCGGACGCGTCGTCTCGCTTCTACGTGCTGTTACGGTCGCAAGATGGTAGAGCTGAATATTGGAACGGCGCCGGACAGACGTGGCGTCGCTTCTTCGCTTCCGATGAGCAGGACCTGATCCAGGACACAGCATGGAATCCTCAATACTCCGACCCTCTCACAATGCTCGCATCAGTGTTGTGGTTCGGGCCCGACGAGATAATCGATTTCAAAGAGACGGACGAGGGTATCGAGTTCAACATCCGCAATCTGCGCGCCTATGCGACACCGACTTGGGCGGAAGACGCCCGGGTCGTGCCGTCCTTCACGGTTAACCCGGATACCTATGAAATCACGCGGTTCTCGATGACGTGGCACTTCACGGTCACGGGACTGCAATGTGATGAGTATGTGGTTGATGCTGTCCTGATCGAATACGGCAGCGGATTTTTCATCCCGAACGAAGTGCGCGCGGCATCTAACGTCGTTGACTGATAACGCGTAACTTTAGCACTAGACCCGTTTGGCGTATCAGCCGATCAGCTGCGCCCATTGCGTGTCCAGATGGCTCTCGATGTAGTCGCGATCCAACTCGTAACCGAGTCCAGGCTTATCCGACAGGTGAAGTTCGCCATCGCGAATATCAAGCGGCTCGGTCAGGCAGGCGTTGTATGCAGGGACTGAGTGATGGCTCATCTCGAGGCGATAGATGTTGGGCACATTCATTAGCACGTGAGCGCCGGAGATTACGTTGAACGATCCGGATGCATCGTGCGGCGAGATGGGGATGTAGAACGTTTCGGCGAGATGCGCGATCTTCTTCATCTCAGATATTCCGCCGGTCCAGCAGATGTCGGGCATGATGTAGTTGACGAGGCCTTCGGTGAGGTATGGCAGGAAGTCCCAGCGCGTAAACTTGCGCTCACCGATGCATAGATTGATATCGGTGTTGCGTCGCAACTGCCGATGCGCTTCGAGACTCTCAGGTTGCAACGGCTCCTCAAACCACGTCAGGTTGTATGGCATCATGCGATTGCACAGATCGGTAGCGGTCGAGACGTCGAAATTGCCATGTGCATCGATCATCAATTCGATGTCGGGACCAAACCCTTCACGCAATGCAGCCATCAGGTCTTCGGCATGTGCCGCGCCTGCGGCCGAGATTTTGCCATCGATATAGCGGCGATGCTTCTTGCCCATTTCAGGGGAGAACGGGTCTAGTTTGAGCGCCTGATACCCAAGTGCCACCTGTGCCTTGGCATCGGCGACACAGGCGTCGATATCGTCCGCCGGGCCGCAGTGGCTGTAGAGCGGCACTGCATCACGCATCGGACCGCCCAGCAAGTCGTAAACTGTGCGTCCCAGCGCCTTGCCCTTGATGTCCCACAGCGCCATGTCGATACCGCTGGCTAAAGTTGTCGCAAAACCGCGCGAGCCAAGCGTGCCGAAGCGTCGATAGATCTGATGCCATATGCGGTCGATGTGATTCGGGTCTTGTCCCACCAAGCCGTCCGAAAAGTCTTGGCCTACCAGATCATTCTTGAGCAGAGCGTAGGTTTGTGCGATGACGATTGCGCCGCCACCGCCCACGTTGGTCGATTCGCCGTAGCCGGTAATACCCTCGTCAGTATCGACCTCAACGAACATCCAAGGTCGAGATTCCTGTGCTCTGACAACATAGGCCCTCAGATCGGTGATTTTCATGGTGATGATGCTCCTGCGCTACTCGTACGACCCAATCGCTGGTACTAGATGTTACTCGCACTGTGCATAGAGCGGATGATGCTTCGCCGGAGTAGATTAAAGCCGTGGTTTGGCAAATGTTTATGACGAAGTGCATAGTCAGCGATGGAATTGCTGGTAAACTTACCCGCGCATAACGCGAGCCATGAGTTCACATATAGAACCATCGCTCTGCGGGTAATCAACTCCGACAAAGGACAGACATCATGCGTTTCTGCTACGCACACCGACGCTTTACGCTCTATCCACAGTCAATCGACTCGTGGAATGTTCATCCAGACAACTACACGGACGATTTCCTAGACAAGGCACGTGCCACTGGCTTCGACGCCCTTGAGTGCGGCTTCGAAGTTCTGGACAAGCTTGGCGACAGCAGGGCGATAGCCGATTTCGGCGAACGGGTTCGGTCGCACGGTATCAAGGTTGGCGCCATCCGCGCCGGCGGGACACTGACGGAGGCGCGGCACGGTCCGGCTAACCGTGAGAAGTTGATGCGCGCCGCCGAATATGCCGGCCATGTCGGTGCTGAAGTAGTAAATGGCGCCCTGAGCGCGCCGGCACGCTATCCGGGCCATCCTCCGGGATCGATACCCGGCAGCGTCAGCGGCTGGCCGCTCTCGCAAGATGCCAGCCGAGATGCGCAAACCTGGGTCTACGATGAACTGGCTTCGGCATTCCAGAACGTTTGCGACGCCAATACTGACATCGACGTGACGGTTGAAGTGCATCAGAACTCACCGGTAGACAACTCATGGTCGGCGGTCCACCTGCACGATTTGATCGACCGCGAGAACTTCGGCATAAATCCCGACATTGGAAACATCGTCTGGACATACGACGTTCCGGAAGAGGATTACGATGCGGCGATAGACGCGCTGGCGCCCATCTCCAAGTATTGGCACTCCAAGAACATGTACCGGGTATATTTCCCTGAGCACCAGCGATCAGTCTTTGTGCGCGTTCCACTTCAGGACGGCGATATCGACTACCGATACGCCATTTCAGCGATGGCAAAGGCGGGTTACAGCGGTTACATGGCTATCGAGGGTACCCAGGCCGGCGACCAGTGGCACAAGGATGGCGGATCGCTTGAGTATGCACGCGCGATCTGGGCCGAGTTCGAAGATTAGTTAGATGTACCTTTTGCCGAAAGTGGTGAACTATTGACTGAACTGCGCGGCCCTGAAGATGAGTCATCCTCGGTAGACGAAGACATGCTCGAGGATGACGGGGATTTTGATTACGACGATGAGCTAGATGATGCAGGTTCGCCCGCGCTTTTCCTGCTCTTGGCATTGGGAGGTTTCGGACTCGGAACTCTGCTCACCAGTCTTACTTGGACCTCGGCGTCTGTATTGACTGAGTTCGTCGGCGAATGGGGGTGGATATTGGCACCAGTGCCGATATTGCTGTTCGGACTCGCGTCTATCTGGCAATACGAGTTGGCGTGGTTAAGACGGTTGGGCGCGGCTACAATGGGCTTCGCTTTGTCGCAGTTTGTGATGCTTGCGATAGGATTTGCGACGCTCGAAATTTGAACGCGCACCCACCAGCAACGCGAGTGCAAAAACGCTTAAGCCCTGGGATGGGCAAGGTCGTATTCGCGACGGATATGTTCCGTTGTGAGATGGGTATAGATCTGCGTGGTTGTGATGTTCTCGTGTCCGAGCAACTCCTGGACATGGCGCAGAGAAGCGCCGCCGTCAAGCAGATGCGAGGCGAAGCTGTGCCGAAGCATGTGTGGCGTTATCGGCCGCGTGATTCCCGCGCCAACGGCGATCTTCTTCAGCAACAGCCATAACCCCTGCCGCGTGATGCGCGAGCCGCGGGCGTTGAGGAACAGTGCATCAGGATCTTGACGCTTCCCGATCTTGGGACGTCCGTAGTTCAAGTACTCAACCACCGCATCCAACGCCAGATCGTATAGGGGCACTATGCGTTCTTTGCTACCTTTTCCCAGTACCCGCACCGCAGAGTTGTCAAAACTTGCATTCGGAACATCCAGCGCGGTGACCTCTGAGATTCGCAATCCGCCGGCATAAAGCAACTCGACTACGGCACGGTTTCTGAGTTCAGCAGGTGTAGAAGCGTAAGACACAAAGTCGAGAAGTCTTGACACGTCCTCTAGGGGTAGTGACTTGGGAAGTGGTTTGCCACCGCGCGGCGCCTTGACCCTGCGCGTAGCTAGGTAACTGGTTTGTCCCTCTTCGCGCAGGAAGCGCATGAACGACTTCAGCGACGCGATTTTTCTTGATCTGGTGGAGTTAGAGTAGCCGCGTTCTTCCAGGCTATGGATGTAATCGGCGACCATCGTCTCGTCGAAACGCTCCCAATCGACTTCGCGGGGATCAAGTTTTTTCGATGATTTGACGAAATCAAGCAAGCCGGTCAAATCGTTGCGATATGCGTTAACCGTGTGCACAGATAGTCCGCGTTCACCTGCAAGATGCTCTAGGAATACCTTGACATTTATGTCCATGTCTCGAATCGTAGAAAAGTGCGGAATGGCTAATCTTGGCATCGGCATACGTTCATCGGTACTGTGGTGCAGTTCTTCGGTTGATGCCTTAAGGGAGGTTGTTGCGCGTTAAAATCAGTTAGACGATTGATTTCAATTTGAGCAGGAGACCAAAAAGTAGGTGTTTGACGCCATCAAGATTCCTTTTGACCCGAATATTTTCGGTGGACCTCTGACTTCTTTTTCGTGGCACGGTTTCCTGACCTTCATCGCGGTAGGCACTGCGATATGGATGTCGGGCCGCGCCGCGTTGCGTGAGCGGTTGAATGCAGAGCAGGTCTACAACACTGCGCTATGGGGCGTGTTAGGTGGAATAGCAGGCGCGCGCCTCGTGCATGTCCTTGACTTCTGGAGTGAGTACAGCAGCGATCCGTTATCTATGTTTGCCGTCTGGCAAGGCGGCATCGGACTATGGGGTGGCATCCTCGGCGGCTGGGTAGGTGGATTGATTTACGCCTACTTTGCCAAGGCTCCGATCGGGCGGTTCATGGATATTGCAGCGGCGCCGCTTCTGGTTGCACAAACCATCGGACGCGTCGGCGACGTGATAAATGGGGAACACTGTTCACGCGCCTTAGATACGTTCTGGGGCTGGTACTTCACCGATGTGGACAGCCCAGCGCGAAAATGCGCGATGAACAAAATTGAGAATGCAGAGCACCCGGCCGTCGTCTACGAGATGATAGCCAATATCGCCATCCTGTTCGTCATCTTTATCCTGCGCGGTCGGGTGCGTCCTGCCGGTAGCATCTTCATGATCTACTTGGCGCTGTATGCGACGGCTCGCTTCGGCATTCAGTTCATCCGTCTCGACGACGTCAAGTTCTGGGGTCTCCAGGAAGCCCATCTCATCGCCATCCTCGTCTGGATAGTAACCATCCCATGGATAGTGTGGAAGGTGCGTTTCAACCGTCGCCGCAACACTCCAAGACGTCCGAGTCAGTCAGACCGTTCAGAAGCTCAGATGAGCACCGGTCGTTCGCGTCGCCAGCGCCAGCGCGAGATGGCGAGATAATTCATAGCCAGGTAAGCAAAGTTAGTGTGCGTGCAGCATGCTGGATTGACAGTAGGAGCAACAACCATGGAAGTTCGTGAGGCAGTAGTCAGTGCGAAACAGCACGTTGTTGAGTTGTTTGGCGACGAAAATATCGTAAACATAGGACTTGAAGAGGTCGTGTTCGACGAAGATGCTGATAAGTGGAAGATCACCATCGGATTTTCACGCCCGTGGGACCGCAAAAATCCATTGGCAACGACATTCACGGAAGCCGGAAGATCGGATCGCTCTTACAAAGTGCTGTGCATCAATGATGCCGACGGGAAGGTCGAATCGGTCAAAGACCGCATCTTGGAGATGAAGACGGCGTAATGCATAGTGAGGGGTATCGAGAGGGCTTCTTCATAGACGCAAACCTTCTCATATTGCTGGTTGTGGGTAGGGTTCAACGAGATCTCATAGGCATACACCGTCGTTTGAAGACGTATTCACCGAGCGATTACGATATCTTGGTTGGTTTAATTGAGCCAACTACCAAGTTGTTCGTCACGCCAAATACGCTGACCGAGACGTCGAATCTGCTTACGGATAATCGGGCCGTCGATGTTGGCAAAGCGGAACTGAGGCGGCGACTCTTTGAAGAACTTAGATACCTGGTTGTCGAAAGCCGCGAAGTCGTAGTTTCAAGCAACAAGGCGGTGCAAAACCAGGAGTATATGAGGCTCGGACTTACGGACGCGGTACTCATAGAGGTGGCCAGCCCATTTACTCCGGTGCTCACGGCTGACAGGAAGTTGTACTATGCAATTGCCGCCAGGGATGTACGCGCTGCCGAGAACTTCAACCATTTGCGTGATCAGGTATGGAACCCCGCTTAGTCGTATTCGCCGCGTTGCATAATCTAGCTCGCCGAGATGTCGTGCAAGCTTAGCTCGCGATTCATTCTGCCGCGGTAGTGGTTTGTCTTGAGGCTTACTACGGCGTCTACGATGCGGGTTGGGGGGAGACTGTCGGCCATGTTGAAGCCGACGGCACGGTATGAGCGTCCGGTATCATCTTTGAGATTCAGACGGACGTGGTTTTGTTGCCGTCCCATGTATCCGATGCTGGCTACGGTCGCTTTTCTGAGCAGGAATAGCGGCTCTGGATTGCCCAGCCCGAACGGTGCCATCTTATCGACGAACTCCCATAGCGAGTGTCCGAGCTGGTGTATCCGCATCTCGATTTCAACCGTTCGGAAACTTCGCTCTTGCACTGTCGCGCCGAAGCCTGACCACGACATCTGCATCTCTAAGTGGGACACGATCTCGGGGATATGTTGATATTCGGTGGCGAATCCCGCGGCAGCGGCATGACCTCCGAAGCGTTTCAGTCGGTGCGAGATGCCCTCTAATGCCGCGTGGATATCGAAGCTGGGGATGCTGCGTGCACTTGCTCTTGCGACTCCATCTACAACTTGGTAGGCGAATGCTGGCGATGCGGCGTGCTCCGATGCCTGTCCTGCTAATGGACCTAATATCCCCATCGGCAGGGTGGGATCGACCTCAATCGCGATAATGTTGTGTCCCGCGCTTACTGCTTCTTCGATGCTCGGTTTTGCTGCTCGCCACGCTTTTGTTGCCATATCCCGGCGTTTGAGATTCGCATCATCGAGGTACTTCGCAAGATTCGTCGCGGTGTAGGCGCTGGTCTCGATGAGAAGCTTGAGACTGGGATCGGCCGAATCGATCCGGCCAGGGGCGTTAATGCGTGGAGCAAGTTGAAAGTTCACAAACTCAGCGTCGTACGGCCCATAATGACGACGTTGGCTGCGTATCAGACTCACCAGTTCACGAAGCCCCAGCGGTGCATGTTTGCTGTCCAACAGGTTGAGCCCTTCGCGCACGATGATGCGGTTGTCTCCCATCAACTCCATCTGGTCGGCCAAGGTTCCGACTGCTGCCAGAGGAATCAGTTCCTGTGCTGGATCCATGCCGGCTTCTGCCAAAAGTGCCAATGCCAACTTGAAGGCGGTGACGGCGCCGCAGAAGTCGGCTAATCCATCGTCGTTTGACAGGTGTTGGTTGACGATGGCGGCGGCGTTCGGCAGACGATCTTTCGCTGGGATGTGATGATCAGTGATTACGACTTGGATGCCCAGTTTGTTCGCAACATCTACTTCATCGAACGCGGTTATCCCGGTGTCCACGGTGATAACCACTTTGACGTGCTGTTTCGCAAATCTCTCGAGCGCGTCGACCGATATGCCGTGCCCTTCAATCTCGCGATGGGGCAGATGATATTTGGCTTCAAGGCCGAGTTTGCGCAGCGTCAGGATGATGATTGCAGTTGCGGTGATGCCGTCAGCATCGAAATCACCGAGGATTGCGATGCCATGCTCTTGCTTAACGGCGGAAAGGATTACGTCGACGGCTTGTTGCATCCCCGGCAGTACATCAGGAGGATGCATCTTGTCGAAGCCGTCGTACAGAAATGCATTCGCCTCGTGGTAATTGCGGATGCCACGGTTGTAGAGCAGGGCAGACGCGATCGCCAGATTGCCAGATCCGGCAATTGCTCCAAGGTCTAGATGGAAGCCGTCAGGCGGCAGGTCGGTCAGACGCCATCGAGACGTGATTGGTTGCTGCGATGACGGGATGGAGTCGTCGCGACTGATCTGGGTTGCGCCGGCTCCGCTTTGCAGCATCAGCTCTCAAATTCCTTGAAGAGCACCGATGCGTTGTGCCCGCCGAAACCGAGAGAGTTTGACATTGCAACCGGCACGCGTCCGCGCTTGGCCAAGTTGGGGACATAATCCAAGTCGCAATCAGGATCGGGGTTCTCAAGGTTGATAGTCGGCGGTACTGCTGACTCTGAGATTGCCATAACGCTGAATGCGGCTTCGATGCCTCCGGCGGCGCCGAGCAGATGTCCGGTCATCGACTTCGTGCTGCTCATCGAGAGCTTGTAGGCATGGTCGCCGAACGCCTTCTTGACGGCTATAGTCTCGAACTTGTCGTTGAGCGGTGTAGAAGTGCCATGTGCATTGATGTAGGCCACTTCCTGCGGGTCAATTGCGGCTTGTTTGACTGCCAATCTCATCGCTTCGGCCGCGCCCTCGCCCTCGGGGTGCGGCTGCGTCACGTGATGGGCGTCGCTTGTCGCGCTGTAGCCGATCAGTTCGCAGAGCACGTCTGCGCCGCGCTTCTCGGCGTGTTCCAGCGACTCGATGGTGATGACGCCGGCACCTTCACCGAGCACGAAGCCATCGCGTTCCGCATCGAATGGGCGAGATGCGGCTTGTGGGTCGTCATTGCGGGTGGAAAGGGCTTTGCAGGCGTTGAAGCCAGATACTCCAATCGGACATATGGCGGCTTCAGTGCCGCCGGCGATGGCCATGTCTATCGCGCCGCGCCGTATCATCTCGGCCGCTTCACCGATGGAGTCGGTTCCGGTAGCACATGCCGATACGACTGAAAAGTTTGGACCTTTCGCGCCGATCATCATCGATACCTGTCCGCTGGCAAGGTCGCCAAGCATCATCGGTATCAGAAAGGGATTCACTCGTCGCGGGCCGCGGTTGTTGAGTACTTCCATCTGCTCGGAGATGGTGATGATGCCACCTACGCCGCTACCGATGAGCACTGCCACTCGGCCCGGGTCTTCTTGCGCCATATCAATGTTGGCGTCTTCCAATGCCTCCAAGCTGGCTACGCATGCGAACTGAGTGAAGCGGTCCATGCGCCGTGCTTGCCGTCGCCCGATAGTAGATGCGGCATCGAAGTCTCGAACTTCAGCGGCGATGCGCGTTTCATACCCTTCCGCGTCAAACGCGCCGATGTAGTCGATACCCGATTCCCCTTTGATCAGGTTCTTCCAGGTCGTCGCCTTGTCGGTGCCTAAAGGTGTAACCAGCCCAATGCCGGTAACAACTACACGTTGCGCCATATGTTCCCGTCTTCCAGTCGATAGTGAATATGCGAAATAGTGCTAAATGAAGTATATATGTGCAGTTTGAAACGATAAACGCTAAAGACGTTTAGAAGAGCGCAACGGTCGGTTGATAACTGGTTGGCGTGTAACCGGTTCATAGAATCGTACTTGTGATGGCAACGGTAGAAATCGAGACGCATGGTTGCAAGTTGAACACGGCCGATTCGCAACAGCTTGCGGCCGAATTCCTGCGCGCCGGTTTCGAGGTGCGGCACCGTAGCGATGCTAGACATCCGGATGTGTTCATACTTAACTCTTGCACCGTCACTCACGTTGCCGATAAGAAGGCGCGCCAATCGATATCCGCCGCGCGCCGACGCTATCCGAATGCGTTGACGGTGATGACGGGATGCTATCCAGAGCGCACCATCGACGAGATAGTGGTGCTGGAAAGTGTGGATCTGGTGCTGGGCAACCGGGAAAAGCCGCAACTGGTAGCAACCGTAGCCGATCGATTGCAGATCGACGTTGCTCCTCAGGCTGAGGAGCGAAACATAGTTCCGATTGAGGCCCTGTTAAGCCGAACGAGGGCTTCCGTCAAGATACAGGAAGGTTGCGATCAAGTCTGTGCCTACTGCATCGTTCCAAAAGTGCGCGGACGTGAGCGCAGCATACCGGTCCAGGACATAGTCGATAGGATCAATACGTTGTCTGATGCCGGTTGCAAAGAGGTTGTATTCACTGGCACACAGCTTGGACATTACGGATTTGATCTAGGCTATGGCATCGACCTGAAGCATATGCTGAAGTCGGTGCTTGTTCAGACCGACATCCCTAGAATTCGAGTTTCGTCGTTGCAGGCTCAAGAGTTGAATGATGCGTTGCTCGAGCTTTGGATGGATGAGGGCAGTGGCAGGTTGTGTTCCCACTTCCACATCCCGTTACAGAGCGGTAGCGACCCGATTCTAAGGCGAATGCGACGCACCTATTCGGTCAAAGAGTTTCTGGGCAAGGTAGATTTAGTGCGTCAACGAGTGGATGGATGCGGCGTTACAACGGACATTATCGCGGGATTTCCCGGTGAGACGGATGAAGATCACACCGAGACGATGCAGACGATGCGCTCCGCACAGTTCTCGGATGTGCATATCTTTCCCTACTCCTCGCGTCCCGGTACCAGCGCGCATCACTTCGATCAGCACATCGATCCGACGTTGCGAGTCGATAGGGCGCGAGAACTGCGAACACTTGCCGCGACTGGCTATACACAATTCCGCGCTTCGATGACGGGCAAGACGCGGAGTGTCCTGTGGGAAGGTGCTCGCGGACGTGCGGGATTGACCGACAACTACATCCGGGTGAGGATGAATAGTGCAGACCATC
Organism: Dehalococcoidia bacterium; assembly: GCA_965200065.1. Taxonomy (GTDB): domain Bacteria; phylum Chloroflexota; class Dehalococcoidia; order Lucifugimonadales; family Lucifugimonadaceae; genus Bin127. Next base: position 882,723 of record CBDATF010000001.1, read on the forward strand.
AGCAGAGCGGCGATGGACTGATCGAAGATGTGGTCCTAGAGAGCCTGCAGTCCGACGGATCGGTACTGGTCAGAGCGGTCTGAGCTCTCTGAAACCGTTTTCAGACTGTCCGCTCAGTTCAGCGAGGGATCAAGCTGTCCAAGGATGTCGCACTGGACTCCGAGGAAGTTGCCTTTGCGATCTTTTTCCACGTAGACAGTCCTGCGTTGCGGGTCCATAGGGAAGATGAGGCAGAGCCGTTCTTCAAGGGCCTTCTGTAGCAGCTGCGTCTTCTGGTTGTAGGCTTCGAAGGGGTTCATGCTGAAGCCGAACTGCACCGCCGGGTCGATGTGAAACGGTGTGGGAAACAGCAATGGTGACAGCATCATGGTTTCGGAGCCGCATGAAATCAGGATTGTCGAGTTTGCAGGTGTAACGCCTCCGGAGCGGAGCATAGTCACGGCGGGGCTGATTTCAACTTCGTCGCCGTCTACCAGTTTAATATCTGCGTGGAGCCGATCCAGCATCTTTAGGTCGTATCTGACTTCTCGGTATGCAGCGACATGGAATGGGTGACTGCCCATTGCGCTTTCCCACTCATCGGTCGGTATAACGAACTGGGCATTGGAGCAGATCGGCTCCGCATCGCCCCGGTTGTTGTAGCTGATCAGGTTGCCAGCATGGAGGAAGTGCAGACTTGGCAAGATAACGCGATCGACGCGTTTGGCTTGGATCGATCGCAACAGTTGATTTGACCTGGCTCCCAGAACGTCGCGTGTGAATACCGGGTCGTTCATACCAACGCCGGTGCCCACCAAGCTCATGTCGTCGTCATCGTTTTGAGGATCGAACGCGGGGACGTTTATCAGCGTTGAGAAGTTCGAGAAGGTGACGCGGTTTTTACGGTCGGTCGGGCTCTTGCTGTCGTTCAGGTTGAAGTCGCGCCAGATCGATTTTTCAACGTTGTAGGCATAAGTTACATCAAGTTTTACGTCGCTGGTGTCGACCAGCTTCATTTGAACTCGGCACACTGTAGTCTCCTCTAAAGGTAATAAATGGTTCGATATTCGATGTTGACATCAGACCGGGGTCGGCTGAAGCAGAGGTTGGATGGACAGTTGGGGACACCGTAGATCGTGTCGGGTTGACTTGATCAGCGACAATTCACTGACAGGTGTTTCAGCTGCTTCTCCGCTCTGCGGGCGGAGTTACACGACTTCGCGAGTGAAGATCGGTTCTGAAGGTTGTCTGATACCAGTGCTGATGACGTTGATCACACTTCCTTCGCCGGCTCGCGTGGGTGTTGATATGAGCAGTAGGGAACTGGATAATTGGATACGGTGCGCGGGAGCGTTGGTTTCGCTGCCTGCCAACTTGCTGGTCGGCTTGTATGATTTGCCGTGTTGTAGCATCGTAGTCTCCTCTAACATCGAACGGGTCGCTCAGAAGTTCGGCATTCCAAGAGAGTCCGTGCGCTTCGTTGCGCTCAAGTCTAAACCCATCGCGGCATAAAGTCAATACTAATTTCTAACTTGTTTAATTAAAACTACGCACCCCTCAACGCATCTTTGGGACGTCCGAATCTGAGCAGCCGTTTGGACGGAAAAGTGCGTCTTCACGCCGTGCAGCTGATACAAGAAGTCGGTTTCAGGTCATTTCACGTAGCAAGGATACATTCGCTAAAATCTAGGATGTAGCGGGTTGCGTGTTTGGAGAGGATGTTTTCCAGCTTATGACACTCAAAATTGAAACGATACGCGGAGATATCAGGACCATCGCATCGGATGTTGCGATTGTAAACCTGTTTGAAGGCGTCGAAAATCCAAGCGGCGGAACTGGTTATGTTGACAGCGCCTTGGGCGGTTTGATCAGCGAACTGATCCGAGATGGCGAGATAACCGGCAAGTTAGGAGCGACCGTCCTCGTTCACACTCCAAGCAACCGATACGGTGGCTTCGTGCCGAAGCGAGTGCTGGTGGTCGGTCTCGGTCCCAGCTCTGAATTTGGGTATGAGCAGGTGCGTGAAGCGGCCGCCTCGGCAGTGGCCCGCGTCAAGAACATCGCCGATTCGGCTACTACTATCGTGCATGGTTCTGGCATCGGCGGCTTGAACGTTGCCTCCGCAACTCAAGCGGTCGCGGAAGGCTCGCTCATCGGTATTTACAGTTTTAACAAGTACAAAACCTCATCGAAGTCCAGGTCGCCGCGCATTGAAAACCTGAATATCGTCGAGTTTGACGATGCGAAAATCCCGTTGGTGCGTGCCGGTGTGAGTTTGGGAATCACGTCAGCCGACGCGCAGAACTTCGCGCGCGATCTGGTGAATGAGCCTCCAAACGTGCTGTCTCCAGTTGCGATGACGAAGATAGCGTCGGACATCGCCCATGATCATGGTCTGAAGATTACGACGCTAGACATCGATCAATGCTTGACACGCGGCATGGGTGCCTTTGCGGGCGTTGCCCAGGGCTCGCATCGCGCTCCGCGCTTCGTCCACATCAGCTATGCCGGCGATCCAGGAAATGGTTCAAACAACGTGTGGCTAGTAGGCAAGAGCATCACGTTTGACTCAGGCGGATTGTCTCTCAAGCCGGCCCGCGGCATGGTTACGATGAAGGGCGATATGGGTGGCGGCGCGGCCGTGTTGGCAGCCATGAAGATTGTGGCGGCCAGACGTCCACGTATCAATGTGCACGCCGTTCTGCCCATCACCGAGAATATGCCCGGAGGCGGTGCGCAACGTCCTGGCGATGTAGTGAGAGCGATGAATGGCAAGTACATCGAGATTGACAACACCGACGCGGAGGGGCGTCTCACGCTTGCGGATGCCCTCGGCTATGCACGATCGCAGGGCGCGTCTCGAATTGTGGATGTAGCCACGCTGACGGGTGCCGTGCGGGTTGCACTTGGCGCTGGCAACGCGGCGGTTTTCGGCAACGACGAGGCACTGGTAAATTCAGTTTTAGCGGCGGCAAAATCGTCTGGCGAAGGAATGTGGGAATTGCCCTTGGACGCCACTTCCAGGCGTCAGAATAGTTCGCAGATTGCCGATGTGAAGAACAGCGGCGGTGCCCCCGCAGGTTCGATCACTGCTGCCCACTTCATCTCCGAGTTTGCCGAGGATACACCGTGGGTGCATATCGATATCGCAGCCGTGTCGATGGTTGCTGGTGCGCGCGGCATGTTCAAAACCGGCGGCGCTACTGGCATGCCGACGCGAACTTTGGCCAATCTAGTGGACCTGCTTGCAGGTTGAATTGAGACTGACGATATTTAGAAGCTTCCTGTTTGCGCTACTCGTCGCAACATCATCGCTTGTCGTCACATCGTGTAGCAGCGCATCGGACGGGCAAGCCGGCATTGCGCGCGAGACGGTCAGCCGAAACATGGTGTCGGCCGATTTTACAGTCGTGACGCCTACTACCTCGACTCCGCCTGAGGGTTGGTGGAATCCAATCGATCAGGACGCCATTGAGGAGATCGAGACTTCGCTGTTAGGTATCGAGATGTGGGCCGATTGCGTCGCCTACTTCGACGACCCGACCGAGTCCCGTGAAAGCAGGTTGCGAAGCACTCTTTCTGAAGTGATCGCCTCGCCAATTGCGAACGAACTGGGTTTGATAGACGATGCCGATTTGGTTGCAGTGTGTGATGGTGCAAGTAGCGTGGCAGATTTTCCCATAGAGGTGACAGACGGCAGGCGCGCCACTGAGGTGAAAGAGGTAATCATCGATCTGATGGAATCGTGCGTCGAGTTTTATGCCGTGCCCGAAGACCCGCTAGGATATCGCATCGCCATCAACTTCATCGAGATGATCTATCTGCTCGAGCAGGACCCGCCACGCTGGCCCCGCCGCAACCTCTGGGGCGTTCGCGAGTGGTGCGACGTGCTAGTGCAAGGTGCTGTCGCCAGTTGAGGGACTGGGACTATTTAGGTCGGTCCCGCTACAAGGACAAGTGCGAGCCGCGCGCAGAGTGCGACAACCACGACTGCACTGCGCCGACAGCGACGCGCATCGTGGCGTTATGAGTGGACGCAGACAATGAGACGCCGTTAGCGCAAACGTTTGCGCGTTGACTGCAACGTCCCTTAAATCGGCAAAATCGTGATGTCCAGCGTGATCTCGGCTATCAGTATGGCTCCGACTATTGCGCTGAATGCTCCGGCGGCGCTTACGAGCACGCGGTGAAGTTTCTGACTGTTGACGGCGTGTTTGAAGGGCACTGCCAGTACGAGGGTCAGTGCCGTCATTGAGAGCATGGTTCCGATGCTGAATATCAGCAGGTATCCGATGCCGACCGCGACCGAATCGATGGTTGGCAGTAGCGCAACCATTACCGCCGCGCTTCCCGCCAAGCCGTGAACTACGCCAATGACGAACGACCGCGCCCGCAGGATTGGTTTGCCGAAGATGAAGAAGCCGCCCTCACGTGCTTCGTCGCCGTCATCTTCCTCTGCAGTCGAGTGGGAAGCGTGAACGTGCACATGCGTGCCATTGCCGTGATCGTGAGCATGGATATGCATTTTGCCGCGCAGTAGATTCCATCCAATGCTCGCGCCCAGATAGATGAGCATCACTCCGACTCCGAGTTCAAGATACGGCTCAACCGTTTCCAATCGGTGCAGCGCGGCATCTTTTAGGAGCAGGATGATGATGCCTAGCACGATGAGCGGCGCGGAATGTCCGGAGCCCCAGGAGCAACCGATCCAGAAGGAACGCCAGATGTTGCGTTGGCTGGACACTATGGTGGAGACGGCCACGACATGATCGACATCAGTAGCGTGTTTCAGTCCCAACAGGAAGCCGACGATGAGGACGGCGATTACGCCGGATTGCAGATCCATAAGGAAGTCTTTAAGGTCGTCGATAGCTAGGTTTAAGTATGGCACGCCCGGAGGGATTCGAACCCCCGACCCTCTGGTTCGAAGCCAGATGCTCTGTCCCCTGAGCTACGGGCGCATAGAGATGCAGAAACGCGGTGGAGCGGTATGGGGTGGACGGAGGGACTCGAACCCTCGATCTTCAGGGCCACAACCTGACGTGTTAACCACTACACTACGCCCACCATGTGCTCGCACGTGCGAAACTTCTCGTTTAAGAAAGATTCTAATATCCGAGAGCCGCTGATATCTGAAACCCTGCTGCGATACTGATGCACCGAACGCGCGATTGCGAGATAATGTGTGGCGTATCAGCCGTGTGAATGAAAGGCAGTGCCGATCCAATGAAAATCCTTGACGTAAAGCCGATGGTGATAGAGAACGATCCACCTTATATCGGCGGTCAGCACCTGCTGTTCGTTCAGATCTTCACCGACGAGGGCATCGTCGGACTGGGAGAGCGAGTGACGGGAAGCGGCTATTCCGGCAACCTGCGCGACCTGCAGTCGCACATCTCTCTGCTCGAAGAGTACGGTCGATACGTCCTGATCGGAGAGAATCCCTTCAATATCGAGTTGCTTTGGCAGAAGCTATACGCTTCGAGACACGACTTTCGCCATCCCAGTCTGCACTCGACGCCGGCGATATCGGCATTGGAGATGGCACTGTGGGACATCGTGGGCAAGGCGACCGGTCAGCCGGTCTACAATCTGCTGGGCGGGAAGTTTCACGAGAAGTTGCGCGCGTATGCCTACATGCCGCAGCCGGAAGGTGGCTTTATGGCAAACCCGGAAGCGGCCGGGCCAATCGCTGAGAAGTTGCTGAACGAAGGCAACACCGCCTGCAAGATCGACCCATTTATGCCGATTTTTCCGCAACCTCGCGACGTCGGATTGCCGGAGATAACGCAAGCGGCAAAGATCTGGGAATCGATCCGCAATGCAGTCGGCAATGAGCTTGAGGTTGGAATCGGCACGCACGGACAGTTGACGACCTACAGCGCCATTCGGGTAGCCGAGTATCTTGAGCCTTACCATCCATTCTGGTTCGAAGAGCCAGTGCCGCCGGAGAATATCGAAGAGATGGCACGCGTAGCCGCGCACACGTCGATACCGATAGCTACTGGTGAGCGTTTGGTGACTAAATATGAGTTCTCCAACCTGCTAGAGAAGCAGGCGGCGCAAATCATTCAGCTCGATCTTGGACAGTGCGGCGGCATCCTCGAGTCGAAAAAGATAGCCGCCATCGCCGAGGCACATTACGCCGTTATCGCGCCGCATATGTACTGCGGCCCCATCGCCGCCGCGGCCGCCGTGCAACTCGACACCTGCTCTCCGAACTTCATGATCGCCGAGGCGAACCAAGGACCGTTGCACAAGGCCATCTTCAAAGAGCCTCTAGTCTTCGAAAACGGCTACATCATCCCGCCGACCGGCCCAGGGCTGGGCGTCGAGCTGGATCCGGACGTCGTAGAGAAGCGGCAGCTGTTGTGAGGAGCGGGAGATTGCGATCGCAGTTTGCCAGCTGCGCGCGACTGCAGAAAATCATGTTGAGATAGATCGTTCAGCAGAAATTCTGAGCGAAGAAGACTTTCCCGCTATCTGCGATGGCTACTCCCATTCCGGCCCGGTCGTAAGTTGCATCGAGCAGGTTTTCGCGGTGTCCGGGACTGTCCATCCATCCTTTTACGGCTTGTGCCGCCAGTTCATCTGCAGTAAACCAATCTATAGGCGTCCGTTCACCGTTCACAATTTGGTAACCACCGAACAGCCAGTTCTGATGGATATTCTCCCCCAGTCCTAGCCGGTATGAATTGCCGAACGCCTTGCGACATTGGTATCCCACCAAGTTTCCACGGTCAGTCGGATCGCGCCCCTCCGGAGTGTCGTGCGAGAAGTAATCCCTCGTCGCCATATCTTCACTGTGCAAACGTGCGATCAATCTGATCTGCTCGACATGTTCTAACGGCTCACTCCCATGCTTGATGCGCTCCTCATTGATCAACTGATGCGTCAGTACCTCCACTTCCCGCGCGTCAATTCGTTGCGCGTTAATGGGAGTTGATGTTGGTGTTGCTGTGGGTGTTAGTGTCGGCGTAGCGGTTGGTGAGGGTGTAGATGTGGGTGTGGCAGATGGTGTCGAAGTAGGGCTCGGCGTTTCGGTTGCTGTCGGGACGGGCGTTGTAGTTGGCGCTGAGGTTGGTGATGCAAGGGTCGTTGATGTCGGTGCTACGGTTGCTGTTGGTGCAGGAGTGGCAGGTGCAGTTGGCGTTAGTGTTGCTGTTGATGTAGAAGTGGCAGTGGGAGCAATAGCACTTTCGTATTTTTCTGAAGTGATGAAGATGGGGTACTCTGAGATTAGAGTTTGAGTGCTGTTGATTTGGCCCCAGATTTGTATCGTGTAGACGCCTTCGCCGTGTATACGGATCAGATCCCGAAGGTCTGCATCCACGACGAAAGAGTCGCCGTCAACTTGCCATGAATCAGTGATGACCGGTTGGAGTTTCTCTAAAAACGATGTCCTGGTCATGAACGGATTTGGATCTGAGTAGGACATCCGGGTGGGAGCGTCATGAGCAACTTCATATGGATCTGGACACCGGGTGCCGTACATCTGGTAAGTACCATGCGAACCCCAGGCAGCTTCAAACTCAATGCCCGCGATCGGAGTTCCGCCAGACAAACATTCTGTGTGGTACAACTGCGCACGCGTCAAAGCGTGCGGTGGCTGATCCCATGAAATCGTGACGGCTAGTTTCTGACCGCTGATATCTACACCGTTCTTAACGCTCCCGGAAATATGCAACTGTCCGAGAGCTACATCCGGTGCCGATGAGTATTCAATGTAGTCGCCGACGAAGAGTTGAACCAGCCATAGAGTGGGATGCTGGTACGCAATACCGATGTTCACTTTGCGGTGGAACGGGTCCAGGATGTTGGCGAAATGACCGGGACTACTTTGAAGTCCGTTCATCGCTTTAATCGAGATGTTCAGTTATTGTCTCATTCACATATGAGTTGGTATTGGAGGGGCAGAAGTCATATCCGGATATATTTTCGTCGGAGTATTGTTGTCCACCACTCAATACGTAGCGCATATATGGCTTCATGCCGTCTGATCCCCAGTGAGAAAGGAAGCAGTTGGCACGCATATCCTCAGCATGTGACTGAGCTGCCGGATTGTCGTCAAGAGTTACTTCGCCCAGCCCGGCCTTGCTGCTCGCTTGATTTATGTGAGATAGAACATAGGCTTTAGCCACGGCGAGTTCGTTCGCATCCAAACCTGACGACGTGATCGTCTCGGATGTTGGGGTTGCTGTTGGCGACGGGTGCTCTGTAGGAGAAGCGGTTGGTGCTGGTGATGGCGTCGGTTCGATTGCGGATGCAGTGGGACTGGGGGCAACTAGTGTCGGTGTCGCGTTTGGCGACGGAGTAGGTGACGTGCTGGTCGGGGATGGTGCTTGGACGACTGGCGGCACCGTTGGTTGTGGCGGTGTCGGCGTAGGATGCGCCGCGATCTGCGTATCGTCGAAAAGCGCCCGCCACTGCGAACGCCAGTTTTCCGAGATGTCCGGGCGAATCACTACCAGCATCAGCTCAATCAGTATCACCAACGCCAGAAAGCTTGCGAGCGCTGACCATGGAAAACGGCGTCTTTTGACGAGCCTTGAAGTCGGCGATTGTACTGGGTTCGGCCTCGAAAGGACATGTGTGGTTAAGCGGGAATCAGCAGCATAGAGCAGGATGCATCGGACGCGCAGTGTAGAGATCTGCCGAGTAGTTCTGGACAGATACGAGCGTAAGACTTACCTGCCCATCAGCAAGACGCGTAGATTTACGGTTTGCGAGGAATGCTGATGGGCAGTATCGGCAGGAATCTTGAAGTGAAGTTGCCGCGCGCCTACTTCAAGCTATCCAGATATTCCTGCATCATGGCGTCGGTTGGGGGGTAGTATTTGCCAGGGCGGACGTTTTCGGCGAGGATCTTCTCTTTGACATAGCCTTCTACGCCTTCGTGCTCTTCGACCCATTGAACGGCTTCTTCGGCGAACCAGGAGGGGACTACGACGCATCCGTCGTCATCGCCAACGATGACGTCGCCAGGTCGCACTAACGCGCCGCCGCACTGAATGTCGCAATTCTCGTATGCCGGGTCGGCCCATGGACGTCCGCCGTAAGGTGAGCGCTCTTGCGCGTATACGGCAAAGCCATAGTCTTCGTCTTCGAGGACGCCTAGGTCGCGGATGGCGCCGTCGGTTACGAGTCCGTCGGCTTTGTTCATCTTGAGTTGGAGCAGTTTGACGTCTCCGGCGACGGCGGCCCACTGCTTGCCCATGAGGTCGGCTACCAGCACATCGCCAGGCCCGCACCTTGCCATGGCGCGGTATTCGGGTGAATCCTCGCCAATTTTGGTTTCCACGTCGAGGTCGGGACGCGGCGGCAGGAAGCGGAGGGTTCGGGCGCGCGCGGCGAGCCGGGTGCCGGGGGTGAAGTTTCTCACGCCTTCCATGAAGGGCAGCGATACCCCGGCGACGTTGGCGACGGCGGCCCAGGTAGTTGCTACGGGAAGTTTGCGGAAGCGGTCCAGGATGTTGTCGGAGACTTCAACCGGCGTGAATGATCGTTCGCTCATGTATATTCAACCTCAAGATTTAAGTGGTCGTTGGATGTCAGCATTGATGATGATACTGCACCCAACGCAAATCGATGAATCGCACCCTTGATGTGCGCTTGATCCCTGGTGTCGGCGTTGGGTTGTCCGAGGCGATGTTTGATCGCGCGCAGTTTAGAATAGGGATACACGAGAGCCGAAGTGGCGGAATGGTAGACGCGAAGGTCTCAAAAACCTTTGGGCTTTAGCCCGTGTGGGTTCGACTCCCACCTTCGGCACCAGATCTAGTTCTAGATATGAAGCTAAGCGCGGGTGTTGGAAAAGCGAATCGAAGCGGAACGGTCGTTAGGGGATGATGGTGCCGAGGGGCGGACTCGAACCGCCGACACATGGATTTTCAGTCCATTGCTCTACCAACTGAGCTACCTCGGCAAGAGGCTTAATTCATATTTTAACGATTGCAGGTTGGTATAATCCAAATCGCAACGACGCACAGCGTCGAATTGCTTGGTGATATCCCTCTGAAAAAGTACCCATGCCGTCCATAATCATCTCCTCAATCAGTGCGTCAAAAGGAAAAACGGCGTTAGCCAGCGCAATCATCTCAAGATTGCGATATGCCAACGTCTCGGTCTCGTCGAACGTCAACACCGGAAGTCTCTTTGCCGATGACGCCGGCGTAGTGTCGGCATTGGTTGACGATATCGAACCCAACGCATCGTCCGTATCGGTTATTGAAGGCTCAACCGGCGATCCCGAGTCAGATGTGCAGTTGGCAGAGAAGCTGGATGCGAGCGTGATTTTGATGGCCGCATTTGATGAGGATGTGCCGGGCGCTGCGGATGCTTACGCCGACCGATTGGATGGAGTAGTGTTCAACAAAGTGCCGCGCTATCGAGAGTTTCACGCCGATCGTGCAGTTGCTGCCATCGAAGACGCGGGGATCCGATGTTTCGGGTGGATACCGGAAAACCGCAGCCTGGCTGGTAATACGGTCGATGATCTGATGCGCCATATTGATGGACGTCTGCAGTTCGATGTAAACACCACATCTGAGCTCATCGACAACGTGTTGATCGGTGGCTTGGTGCTGGATTGGGGACCGTTCTACTTCGAATCGCAGAGCAACTCTTGTGTGGTCGTGCGCGGGGGAAGGCCGGACGTTCAGATATCGGCGTTGCAAAGCGAGACGACGCGGGCGGTGGTGCTTACTGGCGGTGTTAAGCCGATCGACTACGTGTTCTATGAAGCGCGCACGAAGCGGATACCGTTGATCGTCGTCGACTCTGACACTCAAGAGACGATGGATTCTCTGGACGTGATGGAGCCGACCGGTTTCACGCATCCTGACAAGTTGCAACTCTTTATTCAGATCCTGGCGCAACGCGCAATGTTGGAGCCGCTACTCGAGCTTGTTGCACAGCCATCTACGCGCTAACTTCTGGCACTGATAGCCAGCTTCGTTTCGTTGAAGACGCCGCGTGAGACATATCTGCACGGACATCATCGTTCAGTGCTTTCAGCGCATTCGGCACGCACGGCGGATGATGCCGCCGCGTTCTTGTTGCCGTATCTCGAGCCGGGAATGAAGCTGCTCGATGTGGGATGCGGACCGGGAACGATAACGCTGGGGCTCGCGAATGCCGTCGCGCCTGGTGGATCGGTGCTCGGCGTCGATGTTTCTGAAGACCTGCACCCCGAGTGGGAGAAGCGGATTTCCGAGCTTGAAACGCCTAATCTAGAGTTCCGCGTTGACGATATCTACGATACGAACCTGGAACCAAACCAGTTTGATGTTGTCTATGCTCATCAGATCCTTCAACACTTAAGCGATCCGGTTGGTGCATTGGCAAACGCTTCACAACTGGCTAAGTCGGAGGGATTTGTCGCGGTTAGAGAGGTTGATTGGGGAACCTTTGCCGCATATCCCGAATCGTCCGCGCTCGACGACTTTCGACGGGTCTACGACGCGGTAGCCATTCGTAACGGCGGCAATCCCAGAGCGGGCCGACATGTGATGGCATGGATGGAGGCGACGGGGATGTTGACCGATATCCATATCACTACCAGCACGTGGACTTTCTTTGAAGCGAACGGGAAGACGTGGTGGGGCGATCAATGGTCCCAACGCATCTTAGAGTCGGATATCGCCGTGAAAGCGTTGGAGTATGGCATCGCGACGAGTTCTGAGCTTGAAGCGATCTCCAAGGGCTGGCAGGAGTGGAAGTTGGCACCTGCAAGCGTTTCGTGCTTTACGCATTTCGAGGGTCTGGCACGCCGAATATAGTCGTAGATGCGGCGTTAAGGGCGCGCCGTCCACCTAATAATCTATTGTGAGTAGCTGCATCGCGCGCGTTGCGCATGTCAGGTTTGCCAACTTCACATTGTGATGGCGTAAACCTGTGCGAAACTTGAATTCAACTGCAGTCTGATTTTCGCTATCGATAAACTCACGAATGACACTTCTTGCAACAGATCCTGAGGCCGTCCTTGAGGGACTATCAGAAGCGCAACGTGCGGCCGCGTCCTACATCGACGGGCCGCTGATCATCGTTGCCGGTCCGGGTAGTGGCAAGACGCGCGTGATGGCACATCGCATGGCATACATCCTCGCCAGTGGTGTCGCGCCGTGGCGGGCATTGGGAGTCACGTTCACGAACAAAGCGGCCGCAGAATTGAGACAGCGATGCGAATCTCTAGTAAGCCAGTTCGTTCCTAACGCGTCGGAAGTGCATGTCAGCACGTTTCACTCGTTCGGAGCCCAGTTCCTGCGTATTCATCACGACGCGGCCGGTTTGGCGCGCGACTTCACGATCTACGACCGTCAGGACCAGGAACAGTTGGTGAAGTTGATTGTGCAGGATATGAATGCCGATGCGAAGACGGGCGAGGTGCTTAACGATATCGGTCGGGCGAAGAACAATAACCAGTCTCCGGAAGAGTTTGCCAGCACCGCCATCGGTTACCGCCATGAGCTGCACGCCGAGATTTATCAGCACTACGAAGCTGCGCTTCAACGTGCCAGCGGTGTCGATTTCGATGACCTGTTGCTGAAACCGTATCGGATTTTGATGACGGATCCGCATATCCGCAATCGGATGCAGGAACGTTATCAGCACATCATGGTTGACGAGTTTCAGGATACGAACGCGCTACAGTTCGAGCTCGTGCGTGTGCTCGGCGATGGCTACGGCAACATCTGTGTCGTCGGAGACCCCGATCAATCGATCTACTCCTGGCGGAACGCGCGTCCGGAGAATATGGAACTGCTCTCGGAAGTGCTGGGAAATTGCAAGGTATTTGAACTCAGCGAGTCGTATCGCTCCACCAAGACGATCATCTCTGCAGCATCGGGTTTAATCTCGCATAACAATCGCAAGTTGGATCGTGTCCTCTTCACAAACAACGACAAAGGTGAGCCAATAGAGATTCGAGTGGCGAGCGATCCGGAGCATGAAGCCTCCATGATCCTCGATATCGTGCATGAACGGGGGCGAAGAAACGGCCGGAAGCCGTCCCGCGCGACGAAAGTGAATCTTGACAACGTCGCCATCCTGTACCGAACCAATGCGCAATCGCGTGCCATCGAGACCGAGTGCAGTCGGCGCGGGATTCAGTATCGACTCATCGGGGGACTGCGTTTCTACGAGAGGCGTGAGATCAAGGATGCCCTGGCGTTGCTGCGCATCGTCGTAAATCCATTTGACGAAACTTCGCTTCGGCGCATCATCAACGTGCCGCCGCGAGGCATCGGCCCGGCAACGCTGGGAAAGCTCGAAGAGTACAGCGTCTTCAACAACGTCTCTCTGCTCGACGCGGTGTTGCTCGCTTCTGATCCGGGACGTGCACATGAACTTGGATTGGGCCGGGCGGCAGTGAACCGGATCGGCATATTTGCTCAATTCGTCCAGCTACTCTCGGCAAATGCCGACAAGCTCTATCCCCATGACCTGTTGGATTTCGCGCTAAAGCGCAGTGGATACATCGATTGGGTCAAGAAGGGCGAGGAATCGAGGACTGAGCGGCTGGAAAACCTTGAAGAGTTGAAGTCGCTGGCTGAAAAATACTCGGTGCAAGGCGATGGCATCGATGCTCGGCAAGCGCTTTCTGACCTGCTTGAACATGCGTCGCTCTTTGCCAACGTGGACTCGATGGATGAAGGGCAGGGGGCAGACCAGCAACCCGAACCCCGCAATGGTGCGTCGAAAGGTGCCGTGACGCTCATCACGCTGCACCAGGCCAAAGGCTTGGAATTCGATACCGTTTTCATCGCCGGGGTATGTGAGGGACTGTTGCCACATTCGATGGCGCTGAACGTCGCAACTCAAGATGCGTATGATGCTGCGTGTGGTGAGGAGCGGCGCTTGATGTACGTCGGCATGACGCGTGCCAAGCGCCGGCTGTATCTAACCTGGCCGCAATTCAACTCAAGGTCGCTTTATCGTCGCCAGAACATACCTTCGCAGTTTCTCAAGGAGATCCCAGAAAAGTATGTAAAAGACACTTCGCGCCCCCAGTTCTCACCCCGAACTGCTAGCCCGACGCCGGTTGCATTTTCTTCTGGCGCAGGATCCGGCGTTGCAGTTGAGCCCGGTCGCGTTATTGCGCGGCAGCCGAGGTCGCAACGGACGAAGTTCACGGAGCAGGGCATCGAAGAGTTGCCGGCCGAATTGCAATTCAAGGCCGGTCAGCGCGTCAAACACAATACATTCGGCACTGGAGTGGTGGTCAATTCCCGACCGGTAAGGAACGACTTGAGGGTTACGGTTGCATTCTCTGAATATGGCGTGAAGATACTGATGGCGAGCATCGCCCGGCTCGAGAAGATCGAGAGTTCGGCGTGATGTTTTCTTGGTTGCCGGACCGCACATTCGTCTTTGCAGTACTTGCACTGTTGCTCGCACTGGGCGGCTTCGCGTACCTGGCGCTATGGCCCTCCTACGACATCGTGGGAACCAACGACGCGGGCGTGTTTGAGGAGCGGCGCGCCAGTTTCGTCGAAGTCAACGGAGTAATGTCCCTGCTTTGGGCACTGATACCTGTCATCATCACCATCGGCACCATCATGTCAGTGCCGCCGAGCGGCGAATCTGAGCGCCGCCACAAGATCAACACCATCATCGGCACCGTGTTGCTATGGGGATTTATCTGGTTTCTGGCGTTGAGCATCGGGATTGTGTACGTTCCGGCAGCGACGATGCTGACATCAGTTGTTGTGCTGATGCTGGTGCGCGATCGGGCGTGGGGCAGACCGGGCGCGCAGGAACGTACTAAGAGCGCGCGTGAGTTGCGAGAAGAAGCCGAACGGCGTGCTAATCGCTCCGGCAACATGGTAGGACGACGTTCGACTTCTCGAAGACGGTCGCGTTAATTACATTACACTTTGTGAGATAACGCAGAAGCCGCCAGTTGAGTCGGCGTGTCCAATCAGGTACAGGTAGTAGACCATTGAGTTCAGTTATCACAGATGAGATGCGGTCATTCATCGGTGCCGAATCGCCTCCGATACGATATTGTGTCTCCCACCGTGAGATTGCCCGCTTCAACGCCGCGATCCGCGGTGAACTGCCACCCGTTGAGAACGATCCGGATAAATCCGATGATGAAGAGCTCGTCGAGGCAAATCCGCTGATTCTGAGATCGTTTATAACCGCGCCGTTTGATCCGCCATTTTCAGAACCGTTTCACGATGTGTTGGATGGCGGCAGTCGGTTCAAGTTTGTGCGACCGGTCGAAGCCGGGGATGAAATCACCGTGGTTCGCAAGATGCTGGACATCTTTGAGAAGCGCGGCCGACTGGGTGCGATGCTCTTCAAGATCACAGAAGTGCGATACACCGATGCTAGTGGGGAGTTAGTGGCGACCCAAGAATCGACCAGCATCTCTTACGGTCGGCCCGCGGGAAGCGTATGACGCAGGTGCTAAACTCGATTTCGCCGCAGGAGATGGCATGACTAATATCGCATTTGAAGATGTTGAGATTGGCGACGGCCCAAAGCCGAGGACCACGATAGTGACTCCGCGCCAGTTGGTGCAGTACGCCGCAGTATCGCAGGATTTCACGCCAATCCACTACAACACCGCTTACGCACAGGGGGCTGGCCATGACGACATTATCATCCACGGCGCGTTAAAGACGGCTCTGCTCTCGCAGATGTTGATGGAATGGACTGGCGAAATCGCTTCGATCAAGACGCTTGAGACTTCCTATCGCGGCATCGACTACGCCGGCGAGGTGACTTGCACCGGCACGGTAGTAGATAAACGCCTTGAGGATGGCGTCGGACTGGTCGATCTGGAGATTGAGTTACGCAATGCGGAGGGTGTGGTAACCACACCCGGCAAGGCGACAGTTGCGCTTACTCGGCGCGACGCAAGTGATTAAGAGCATTAGGAGAATGAAGTTGCAGTTAGAGGGAAAAGTCGCAGTAGTTACCGGTGCCGGACGTGGCATCGGACGCGGCGTTGCTGAGGAGTTGGCGGCTAACGGCGCGAGCGTTGTCGTCAACGACATTGGTGCCGAACTGGATGGTAGCGGCGGATCAACCTCCGTCGCCCAGGGAGTGGTGGACGAGATTGTCGCGGCCGGCGGCAACGCCGTCGCATCCACCGATTCGGTTACAACTTGGGAGGGCGGTCAGCAGATCATACAGGCGGCACTCGATTCGTTCGGAGGCATCGACATCGTCGTAACCGTCGCTGGCATCCTGCGCGACCGCATGCTCTACAACATGACCGAGGAGGAGTGGGACGACGTGATCGCGGTACACCTCAAGGGCACCTTTACCGTCGTGCGACATGCGGCGCCGATATTCCGTCAGCAACGCGGCGGTCGGATCATCACATTCTCATCCGGCTCCGGACTTGTCGGTTCGATAGGGCAGTCAAACTACGGTGCTGCGAAGAGCGGTATAGCCGGGTTTACCAAAGTGCTGGCGAAAGACTTGGGGAAATACGGAGTAACTGCCAACAGCATCGCGCCGCGTGCCGAGACGCGAATGATTGCGTCGATACCGGGACATGTGCAGGAGATGATGGTAGACCGAGGCGCATTGCCGGCGGCCGATGAAGCCCCATGGGAGCCGCGCGATGTGGCACCATTCGTTGCCTATCTGGCTACCGATGGCGCCGCGCAAATCAACGGGCAAGTCTTCATGGTATACGGCGGCAACGTATCGCACCTAGCGCTGCCGCGCCGCGTCAATACGATATATGGGCCTAATCCTCCAGGCACCTGGGAACTCGATGAGCTAGATCGTTTGGCTCCCAAAGTGCTGCTTCAAGGCTCTAAAAGCATAACTGGCGGCAGTGAGTTTGCCGAGATAAACCCCGGCTCAGGCGCCGCGGCCCCGGCTGTAATGCGCGCGCAGAACGGCAAACGTCTCGAAGGCAGAGTTGCCGTAGTTACCGGTTCAGGGCGCGGTATTGGCCGCGGCATCGCCAGACTGTTGGCACGCGAAGGCGCGTCAGTTGTCGTGAACGACGTCGGCGCGGCCCTGGATGGGCAGGGCGAAGACTCGACACCTGCAGCTCAAGTCGTTGAGGAGATCAGCGAGATGGGAGGGCGCGCGGTCGCTTCCTATCACTCCGTCGCGATGGCCGCCGGCGGCGCCAACATCGTGCAGCAGGCGCTAGATGAATTCGGACGATTGGACATTGTGATCACCCCGGCAGGAATCCTGCGCGATCGCATGATATTCAACATGAGCGAGGCCGAGTGGGACGATGTAATGGCCGTGCATCTTAAGGGCACTTACTCGGTAGTACGTCCTGCAGCTGAGATTTTCCGAAGTCAGAAGAGCGGCCGCATCGTCACTTTCTCATCGGTATCGGGGCTTTACGGTCAGGGCGGTCAATCAAACTATGGCGCAGCGAAAGATGCGATTGCTGGTTTCACGCGGGTAGTCGCTAAAGAGTTGGCACGCTACAACGCGACTGCGAACGTCATATCGCCCGGTGCCACTACTCGCATGACCGAGAGCGTGCCTGAAAGCATCCGGTCGATGCGCGCCGGCCCATTCCCACCGCCTGAGGAGGGGATTCTGACTGCTGAGCCGGATCAGGTGGCGCCGATGGTCGTCTGGTTGTGCACCGATGCTGCCGAAGGTGTTTCGGGAAACATATTCCACTGCACCGGCAACCGCGTGAGCCTGATGAACCACCCAGTAGCACACCGATCTATCTACAAAGAGGGGCCATGGACCGTAGAGGAACTCGCCGCGGTAGTGCCGGAGACGATTGGAATGGACCTGATCAATCCGGCGCCGAGACAGGATTGATCTGCAGGCCTCGCTTCAGCAGACGTAGTCGACGCTGTTCAGGATGAGTTGCTGGAACTGTGGGTGCAGCAGGCTGGAACCGGCGTGTCCCAGCGCAATGTTGGCAACCGTGCCCTCACCGTAGGAATGCGACCAACCGAGCGGTTTCTCGTCGTCTTCAACGATCCCGTACATGAAGACGTCGATGTCCGGTTGGATATCCAGTCCGCAGTAGCACTCGTCGTAAGTCCAGAATGGAGTCACGTCTTTTGCCAGCGGATGGTCGGGATTGCTGATGTAGACCTGGAACCATCCGAAAGGCGGGTGCCAGCTCTCGCCGAGGATCCATCCGCCGCCGGTGATCTTCTTCATTTCGGACCAATCGGGAGCAGAAGCGGCCGAGATGTGCACCGATACTAGCCCGCCGCCGTTCGAGACGTAGCCCATCAATCCATCACGTTGACCTTCGCTCAGGTCGTTGTCGGTCGCTTCCTGCCGCAACGTATTCAGCACGATTGCGTCGTAGTCTGACAGGTCGCCCTCAAGCTCTTCAGCACCTTCCGATACGCGCACTGCATGTCCTGCGGATTTGAGGAAATCGATCAGCACCGGCGTCGTCTCGTCGTACGGGTGGTTTCCACCGGTCAGTAGTAGCAGATTAGGCATAGTTCGTTTTCTCCCTCGCTGCAGGAACTAGTGAATGATGCTGAAAATGATACCCGTACTTTGCAGACTTTAACCGGAACCGTTTTCACGCATCCATTCGTGCGCCAGAACTTCCATCTGGATGAACTCCTTGCCCTCACGCCAAACGCGGTCGTAAGGTCTGAAGCCGGCGTTTTTGAATGATGCCTGCGCGCGCAGGTTTGACGCTAATGTGTGCAGATAGAGCCGATGTATCCGGGTCGTGCCAAACACGTGCGACATGAGCGTTCGTGCCGCGTCGGTGCCGTAGCCGCGGTTCCAATGGCTCCGCTTACCGATCATGATGCCGAATTCAGATTGCTGATGCCGCTCGTCGTAGTCGTAGCACATGCAATTGCCGATATGGACGCCATTTTCGTCCTCAATGGCTAACTTTAAGGAACGCGGATTGGGACGTCGCAGGTCTTCGCGATAGAAGCTTTCGAAGTTGACAAACGGCAGAGTCATGGGAACCGCCGCGTCGAGTTCTGACAGTTCGTCGTCTACTCGCCACAGGTAGTCGTTCCACACGTCTGACACCCGTTTCGAACGGAGAGTTACGCGGTGTCCCTTGATCCGGATGGCGTCTTGAGCGGAGTTGAGATTGCGGAAGGTGCGCGCTGCGGCACGTGCCACCTGCGCCTCGCTGTAGTGCGTCAGGCGTTTGAGGGCCGTGTCGAGATCGACCCAGCAAGCGACATCGTATTCATGGTCGTGGCTCTCAAAGCATCCGCCTTCCGCTTCCATGAGATACCAATAGACGGTTTTGTTGACCTTGATGTTCGCTCTAGGATTATCCCGCTCGCTCCTGAATCGGTCGACGATAGAGTGCACGAACGAGTATTTCGTCGCATCGATGGATGAGACGAGCTTCACTTCAAGTCCGGTCTCTTCCTGGACTTCGCGTATCGCCGTCTCTTCGATGGTTTCATCGCCGTCTGGGCTGCCCTTGGGCAAGGCCCAAAGTTTGTCGTCGAGTCTGGCTACGAGAGCGATTTCGATCTTGCCATCGCCGTTCAGACGCGCGACTACGCCGCCGGCTGACCATCGTGAGACCGTTTTCATCGCGCGTGGTTTCAGGATGTTCATATCGAATCGCAGAATGCTCCCGCAGGCGATTGTAAACGACGCGTAATTTCCAAGTGCAATCTCTTCATCGGCGTAACATTCGCACAGATACCATTACGATAGAGTCAATACTGACGAATCCGTCTTTGATATGGCGCGGCTTGGTATGTACCTGCTTCGCCATTCGATAGGAAAACCGTAACTGAACATGTCAGAGAATCATAGCCAGGACTTCGTTATCCGGTTCGCAGGTGAAGGCGGGCAGGGCTTAGTGACGTCTGCCGATGCGATGGCGCGGGCCGCAGCAAACGCGGGATACTACGTTTCCACATTCTCAACCTTCCCGTCGCAGATCATGGGTGGACCAGCATCATCACAGGTCCGCATCTCAACTACACCGGTCTTAAGCTCCGGCGATCATGTAGACGTGCTCGTCTCATTGGATGAGTATGCATACAACAATCATCAAGAAGACCTCTCGGAGAACGGGGTTGCGATCTACAACTTGGGCGAGTTCCAGCTGCCCGGCGGTGGACAGTACTTCGGAATCGATGCTGACGAGTTGGCAAAGTCGACCGGCAATGCGCGCGCCGCAAACATGGTCACGATCGGCGCCGTAGCGAATCTCATCGGATTTTCTCTCGAAGAGATCGACGCCTTCATCACCGCGCGCTTCACGCGCGGCCGACCTGGAGACGACGAGATTATCGAAGCGAACAAAAAGGCGATACGTCTCGGTTCAGACGTCGCCGCAAACAGCGGCTTTTCAGTCGGCACCCTCGCGTCGCCGGTGCCGCCCGACTATGAACAGATAATGATTACCGGCAATGCCGCGCTGGCCCTCGGAGCCGTTACAGCCGGTCTGGAGTTCTACGTCGGATATCCCATCTCGCCCGCAACTACAATCCTCGTCTGGATGGAGCAGAACCTGGTCGGACCGGGACGCTTTGCGCATCAAGTCTCTTCCGAGATCGAAGCGATCAGCGCAATCGTTGGTGCTGGTTATGCCGGCAAGAAGGCGATGACGGCCACGGCCGGGCCCGGACTGTCTTTGATGAGCGAAGGTATCGGACTGGCATGGATGGCCGAGATACCTTGTGTCGTCGTCGATGTGCAGCGCGGCGGACCCTCAACCGGACTGCCGACAAAGTCCGAGCAGAGCGACCTGCTAATCTGTCTCAATCCGGGACATGGCGATATGAGCATTCCCGTATTGGCGCCCGGATCGGTCGATGAGTGCTTTGAAGCTGGCGCATTGGCAGTGAATTGGGCCGAGAGGTATCAGGGCCCGGTTATCTTGATGAGTGAGTTTGGACAGGCCGAGAAGGGCGAAAACGTTCGCAAACCCGAACTCTCCGCAGTCAGCACCGAGCGTCGAGCCATCTATTCGGGCACGAACGGGTATGCGCGCTACGAGTCGTGGGGCGAGAATGGACTTTCTCCCATGCCTCTGCCGGGCGGCCCTGGTGCATACGTAGCGAACGGTTCGGAACACGATGAGATTGGCGACACGACGCATCTGCCGCGCCATCACGTAAGGTTGACAGAGCGCCGATTCAAGAAACTCGAACTTCTGAATGATGCTCATCTTGAGATAGAAGGTGAGGGCGCGACGGCAATGATCATGTCCTGGGGCTCATCCAAAGGTCCGGCAAGAGAAGCGTACGAGCGGCTCAAGGCCGAAGGCGTCAATGTCGGTTGGCTCTACTCGATGGCATTGAACCCGTTGCCTGATGAGATGAAGGCGGCACTTGGATGCGCCGAGATGGTGCTCGTGCCAGAGTTGAACTATCTAGGGCAGTGGTCGTCAGTCTTGCGGCAACACGGCTATCGTGCCGAATCGATCACCCAGTACACAGGCTTGCCGTTCAAACCGGCGACTCTGGTAGAGCGTATCAGGACCCGAGTAGCGGCGCTTCGGGCTGAGAAAGGAACGGTTTTAGCGTGAGTAAACGCAATCCCGAGTACGACTTTGTTTGGTGCCCCGGATGCGGCGACTTCGGAGTTCGCCGTGCCTTGGAATGGGCATTGGAACGACACGTTGCGGAGCATGAGATACCGCCGGCAAACTACGTCATCGTTGCCGGCATCGGATGTTCCGGCAATATGGTGCACCTGATGGAAGGCGACCAGCCGTTCGGACTGCACGGCATCCATGGCCGCACACTGCCGCTCTCATTTGGCGTCAAGATGGCACGCCCCGAGTTGCAGACCGTGGTGGTTGCTGGCGATGGCGACTTCTTGGCGATTGGTGGCGAGCACATCGGTCCGGCGGCGGCACGCAACGTTGATGTGACGTGCGTTGTCATGGACAACGGCGTCTACGGATTGACAAAGGGACAGTCGTCCCCGACTACCGAGATGGGCGTACAGACGAGCTCAACGCCATACGGCAAGATTGAGTCGCAGATGATGCCGCTCAAGTACTATCTGACGATCGGCGTTTCCTACATCGCATCCCACTACTCCAGCAAGCCGCGTGATCTTGCGAGCATGATCCAAGACGCGATTAACCACCCCGGATTCTCGATTGTGCATGTGCAATCACCCTGCACGACGTACAACGACACTTACGACATCCTCAAAGGCAATCGCCGAAAGGGTATCCCCGGCATCGCCTGGGAAGTACCAGAAGACCACGATCCAAGCAGTCGCCAATCGGCCGAAGACCTGCTCGACCGTCCCGGCATTCCGCTCGGTCTGATCTACAAAGAAGAACGTCCCACGCTCCAAGACCGCGTCGATACGATTACCGAGGCGCATCCTGGACGTTCCCCTTCGGATTTGCTGGCGAGTTACGCGCTTTAGGGGCTTCGCCCATGACTGAGCGTCCGAATATCCTGCTGATATGCACTGATCAGCAGCGACGCAACACGATGGCGTGTTACGGGAACGACTGGGTCGATTCTCCTAACTTGGCCGCTTTAGCGGATGAAAGTTTTGTCTTTGAACACTGCTACGTGACGGTCGCGGTATGCTCTCCGGCCCGCGCTTCGTTGCTGACGGGGCTATATCCTCACACCGCGGGTGTCATCAAGAACAGTGTGCCACTGCCGTCTTCAACGCCGTCGATTGCCGAGATGGCGCCGGAGGAATATCGTACTGCCAAGTTCGGGAAGTGGCACTTGGGAAACGATCTGGTAAGGCAGCACGGTTTCGATGACTGGGTGGCGACTGAGGATGAGCACGAATCGAATCCGACGCACACTCGTCGCGAAGACCGTTTCAGACACTCCGAATATTTCGAATTCCTGCGGTCGCATGCATATGAGCCACACCGTAGAACGGATGGCGGATACGCCTTCTCACAGCAGCAGCGAAGCATGTTGCCGGCAGAGCACACGATGGCTACGTTCTTGGGCGACAACGTTGCGGAGTTCATCAGACAGAACACTGATGAACCGTGGTTGATGTGTGCCATGTTCTTTGAGCCGCATCCGCCGTACAACGGGCCATACAACGACATGTATGATCCGGCAGATATTCCGGATGGCCCGCTGTTTCTACGTATGCCAGATGCGAACACGCCCCTGTGGCATCGCCGCCGGGCGGAGCATCACCTCAGCGGTGAGGTGACAGATTTTTTCGGCGTCTATGACGCTACATCCGACGATCTGACAACTGGTGGTGAGTCCCACCTATTGGCAACTCCAGACGATTGGCGCGCGTTGCGTGCACGCTATTTTGGACTGGTGACGCTGATGGACGAGGGAGTCGGCAAAATACTTGGCGCGCTGGAAGAAACGGGGCAGACGGAACGCACTGTAGTCGTCTTTACCAGCGATCACGGCGATGGTTTGGGCGATCGCGGGATGCTGGGTACTAAGCGGGCGTTCTACGATGAGATTGCCGGCGTCCCATTACTCATGCGTGTTCCTTGGCTGAACAGGTCGCAGAAGCGCATCAACGGTAGCATCGGACACGTCGATATTGTCCCGACGCTGCTTGAGTTGATAGGTGTAGATGCTGATGGTTTGCCGCGGCATCTTCAGGGCAGCAGCCGTGTCGATGTGCTGAACGGCAGTGCAGAACTGTGCGATGACGTCTTCATGCAGTGGTATGAGCATCCGCCAACGGTTCCGCTGGGAAATCCAGATATCGAGCGCATGTCAAACGTATCGTGGCGTTCAGTCGTAACTCGGGAGCGATGGAAACTGAACTTGAGCCCTGGCGACCAGTGCGAGCTTTACGACCTGAATAGCGACCCGTATGAAATGCGTAACCGCTTCGATGATCCGGAGTGCCGCGATCGGGTACGTGATATGACGGCCCGCATCCGCATCTGGCAAGATGCCGTCAACGACCGGTTGACATTGCCTTCCGTCTAACGCTTCGAGCCGATGGGTTCGGGTTCTACGACGTCTTCGGTGTCGGCTTCTTCATCGTCAGATTCGAAGAAGTGGGCATTGCGTTTGTGAAAGCGGACGCTTTTGAGTAGCACGGCGACGGCGAGGCAGGAGATACCGATGTAGGCGGCGATTAATTCAGTTCGTTGCTCGCCAGTTTGCGTGATCAAAATCGTCAATAACAGGACGGTCCATCCGAAGAGGCCGGCTTGCAGGGACGGATGCGAGAACTTGTATCGCAATGGCGGCAAGCCGAAGACGATGGCTACAATGACGGCGGGCAAGGTAACCATTTGGAACATGCCGACAGTCAATCCGCCCAGACTAGCGACTCCGTCACCGCCGCGGAACTTGGTCAGCGGCGAAAACCAGTGGCCGAGGATGACCGCTACGGACGGCACCAGACACCACAGGTCTTCCAAGCCGAAGACGTAGCGTGCGATCTGAATGGTTGCGATGCCTTTTGCTACGTCGATGATGAAGACGACGAATCCGGTTTTGCGGTTTACCTGCTTCCAGACGTTCGTCGCTCCGGCCTGGCGCGAGCCGACATCAAAGATGTTGATGCCCTGCATACGCGCCGCGAGATAGGCGGTTGGTATCGCCCCGAGAAAGAAGGCGCCTAGCGATGCATAGGCAAGATTTACAATTTCCAAACTTGTATACATCTAATCTCGTACTGCATTTTAGCACTCATAGGTGAATCGGGTATTGCTACCACCGCGCACAACTCCCACCTTTCAAAGGCCTGGAAAGACACGTTTAACCTTCGCACGTCTCAGAAGGACGATGTCGTCAGTCGAGTTGCGGAAGTTCATGATCGGCACCGTAAGCTGGAGCGTCGGCAACCAGATGGTGACGGTCACTCAGACCTATGTCATCTACGACATCACGCAGTCGAGCTTGCAGCTGGGCATACTGGGCGCGGCAGTTGTAATCACCTCGATTGCGATGTCTCTCATCAGCGGCATACTGGCCGATCGCTTCAGCCGGCGCGTGCTGTTGATGTGCGGATCGGTGATGACATCGACGTCGATGCTGGCGGTCGGACTGCTGCTTATCACGGGGCGAGTTGAACCGTGGCATATCCAGGTGGGCGGCGCGATACATGGCGCGGCACTGGTGCTCGATTGGACGGCCAGATTTTCACTCCTGCCCAATATGTTGCCGCGGGAAATACTGATACGCGCCGTATCGTTCGACCTGTCGACGTTCAATCTCGGTCGCGTCTTGGCGCCTCTGCTCTGGGGACTCATAGTTGCCAACTGGGGATATGAATGGACATATATCGCCATCGCCGGCATAATGGCGCTCAACATTCTCATCGTCGCCACGTATCGACCGCGTACATCGGTCGCACACGTAGCGCATCAGCCGATCTGGCAGGACATCGTCGAGATAACGGCGGTTGTGCGTGGCAATGCCATCCTGTCGGGCAACATCATATTCACATTCGTCAACGCCGTGCTGATGGGTGGCTTAATCTACCTCTTGACGCCCATCGCGACCGATGTCTTTGAGGTAGGTCCGAACGAGTACAGCCAACTCTTCGCATCGGTAGCAGTCGGCGCATTTGTTGGCGGAATCTTTCTTGGCATTACCGGCGGCTTCCGGCGTACCGGCTATGCGTTGCTGGCTACGAATGTATTGACCGTCACTACGGTGATGCTGTTCGCACTTGCGGGTAGCCTGTTCCTCGGTTTTACGTTTGCGCTGATGTTCGGATTGCTGAATGCAATGCACGTTGGTTTAGGCAATATCGCATTGCAGACGGCGATCTCGGATAACGTGCGAGGCCGACTTGCCGGCATCTATGAAGTGGCATGGGCGGGCTTCCCAGCCGGGGGCTTCCTGCTCGGAGCCTTGGCAAATGCTTCAGATCCATCTACTTCACTCATCGTCGGTTGCGGCGCAGTGTTGCTAGTGACGATCGTGATGGCAGTGTTCAACCCAACGCTGCGTCAGCTGAGATTGCGGATATGAAGTCGCCACCGTCCGGCGGCAACGATGGAGATGATTTCCCAAACGCTGATTAAGCGTCAGGAACGTTGTCGAAATAGTCGGGCTGATAGGGCGGCGGTTCAATCAGACCGTCGATCTCCATCTGCTCCTGCTCGGTGAGGTACTTCGATGGACAGCGCACCGTGAGCAGTTCAGCATTCAGGACGCCTTCAGATTCCAGCTTGCCGTTCAGAATAATCTCGGAATGGTCGTTGAAGAAGACCTGTCCCACCTCACCGGTGTAGACGACGGGCAGTTCTACCGAGCCGTTCTCGTCTTTAAGTCGGAAGTTGGCGGTGATGCCATCGGGCGATTTGATGTACGAACCGGGCACCAGCTTGCCGAGAACGCCTATCGACTGTGCATCTCCCGGAGATTGGTATTCCACAACCTCTTCAACGCTCATGAACTGTACCGTCGCTTCGTTGAACGCCGTTACGGCCAGGTAGGTGATGCCGGCGAGGAATAGGACGGCAATCACCACAATGCGCGCCCGTCCGCTCAACAGCACCGTGGACTTGGCAGTCTGTTCGGGTTCTGTTGGAGCGGTTTCACTCTCGGGTTTCGGGGTGTCTGTTGACATCGATTCGCTTACTCTTCAGTTGTGCTGTGAAGTCGCTCTATTTGAGCCGCTACAGTGCGTTGTCGAAGTCCGACGTATACAAGATAGCCGGCGATGCAGATGATTGCAATCGCTGCCACTGCAAAGAGATATCCCAAGTTGGCGTCTATATCGGTAGAAGTCGCCTGCACTACGGACGTCGCGACGCCGTTGGCATCGACCTGAACTGTGATCTTCGCCAGCCGACGCTGTTGATCTAGCAACCGCACCGCAGCCTCTTGCGGCTCCGATGCCTGGTCCGACACCCAGCGGTCGCCAACGCGATTTTCCAGTCCGTACTCAGTATTTGGATTCGCCTGCGATACCGATATGCGCTGAACAGTGCCGTCGCCAGAAACGATCGAGAAAGCGGTTAATGCCGCACTGCCATCCGTTTCGATCTCAGTCACTACTCCGCTATGAATGTCTGCCGCCTGTGCCGAGACTGGAGTAGCAATCCCGAAAGCGATTAGCAATCCGCAAAATGCGAGCAGGGCGGCCAGCGTAGATGGTGTTGCTTTAAGGGCGTTGTTCATTGACCACCCGCCGTCGCCGGTTCTCCGAGACGATATTTAATTTCCTCGTGATCATGCTCCATCTTCGCCAATCCAAGGCGAACGGCGAGCAGGGAGAAGAATAGGAACGTGAAAGCGATGACGCTGACCAGCAACGTCAACCCGATCTGTGCGGCTACCAGATTTTCCTCTTCCGCCACGGGTCCCACGACGAGAGGAGGATGGGCTTCCTGCCACAGCACCGATGCGAAGTAGATGATGGGGGTGTCGATTGCGCCGATGATTGCGATGATTGCGGCTAGCCGCATGCGTTGCTCTCCCGGCGGGAAGTAGGCACGGAACATCAGATATGCAACGTAGATGAAAAACAGTATCAGCGCCGTCGTAAGCTTCGCTTCACCTGTCCACCAGACACCCCAAACCGGTTTCGCCCATATCATGCCCGATATGAGCATCACCGCGCCGAACATCACTCCCACTTCTGCCATCCCCAGCGCCAGTCGATCCCACGCTTCCCGCTTCGTCTTCAGATAGAGGATGCTGGCAACCGCAACGCCGACGATGGCGACCATGCTGGCCCAAGCGACCGGAACGTGGATATACAGAATGCGCTGAACCGCGCCCTGATTGATGTCGGTTGGCACCCACATGAAGATCATCCACAGTGCAAACCCCATAGTGAGCAACGTCGCCAGATGCAAAACAGTCTGACCGTGGATTTTCGTAGAGCCCATAAGCAACGTTCAATCAAGCCCGCAACAAGCGGATTTCAGCATATAGCGATAAACAATTGTAAAAGGTGGGATGGCGTCATCCGGTCTTGCTGATAGACACGCTTGCCGCTTGCCTTCAATCCTGCAACACATACCCAAACAACAAGGCGGATGCGGTGATGAAGACGATGTCGTAGGCGAGGGCTAGTTGGAGCCAGGGGAGAGTGGTTGTCCATGGGTCGCCGGTTATGGCGGATGTGGTGATGCGGATGGCGGCGAACATTAGGGGGGTGACGGCGGGGAGGAAGAGCATGGGTAGGAGGACTTCGCGGGCGCGGACGCGGAAGGTGAGACTGGAGAAGAGGGTGCCGACGGAGGCGAAGCCGAGGATTACTAGCGGGGTGATGGCGATTAGCTCGAGGTGGAAGATGTTGAGGTTGAAGAGGAAGGTGAAGATTACGAATACGATCACGGTTGCGATTGCGAGGAATATCGATGTTCCCAGTGTTTTGCCGATGAAGATCAGATCGCTTGAGATTGGCGCCAGCATCAATGCCCCGACGGCGTCGCTCTCCAATTCATGTGCGGCGGCACGCGTCAAACCGATAACGCCGGCGAAGGTGATGGCAGCCCATACGACGCCCGGCCCGGTCGCAAGTGCCAAGTTAGCTGTCGGTTCGATCGCAATCGCGAAGATGGCGATTACGAGTGAGGCAAACATCACGATGGCGATTGCCACGTCGCGGTTGCGCGTCTCGATACGTAGCTCTTTGAGGGTGAGTGCCCAGATTATCGACAGCTTGGCCATTAATCGAGTCGAGATGCGATCGTCAAACGATTACCGCAGGCTGGAGCCGTCCATCGCGCATCCGATATGCGGCACTGGCGGTGCGAGTCGCAAAGTCGATACGGTGTGTTGTGGTCAATACCGCACGTCCCTCAGATTTCCACTCTTCAATGATCTCTACCAGTGTCTCCAACGATGCCTCGTCGAGCCCGGTTGCCGGCTCGTCCAGCAACAGCAGCGGTGGAACATGGATGATGGCGCGGGCGATGGCGACACGCTTGCGGTATCCGTGCGACAGTCTTCGCACTCTTTCGTCGAGACGCGCCGTGAGACCTAGACGCCGCGCCGCATCATCCACGCGCTGCTCAATCGCATCGAGACGGCATAGGGTAGCGAACAGTTTAAGGTTTTCACGCACGGTCAGGTCGAGATAGAGCATCGGGGAGTGCATGACCGCGCCGATGTGTAGACGTGCATCCGCGGATTGACGGACGGCATCGAGCCCTTTGACGGCGATGTCTCCACTGGTGGGCGACGTTAATGTTGCGGCGATCCGCAGCAACGTCGTCTTGCCCGATCCATTTTCTCCCAGTATCGCAACGGTCTGACCGGTATTTACGGTCAGGTCTACGCCATTGAGAACGGTCAGAGCACCGAACCGTTTAACTACACCTTCCACGCGTAGCAACGCGGTGTCGGCTTTGCGGTCGGAGATCGTATCAGTGGCCGTGATGATGACCTACCAGATGTGGATGCGCCGAGTGGTGCGGCGGGTAGCGATGTCCGTTGCGAATCGTCTCGACTGGTACCAGCAGCTGTTTGCCATCTCGGGTCGCGCCGCGTGCGTCCGTCAGCTCAAAGTCGCCGTCTAACAAGCGGATTATCGAGACATCGGCGTCAGCGCCGACGCGCAACGAGCCGATGGTATCCGTCATCGATATCGCCGCGGCCGGACGTTGCGTCGAGAAGGCGATAACTTCGTCGAGCGAGTAGCCGAGGTACAGATACTTCGACAGCGTGGTCAGCAGGTCGTAGACCGGGCCGCGGATGTTGTATCGATGCACATCGGAGCTGACGGTGCCGGGACCGAAGCCGTCGGCCGCGCACTTTTCGGCGACATCGAATGAGAATGAGCCGGCGCCGTGCCCAACATCGAAGTTCACTCCCCGTTGCATGGCATCGCGTGCCGCGTCGATAACCTTGCAGGTGTTGTCTACGATGCCGGGCGGGTTGCCCGTGAAGCTGTGCGTAACTATGTCACCCGGTCGCAACTGCTCCAGATAGCGCTCTACCGGGTTTGCGGTGCCGCCGATGTGAATCATGAGCGGCTTGCCGATGAGACGAGAAGCTTCTAGTGCGCGCTCCATAGAGACGAGATCATTGTTTCCCAATATCGCTTCGGACAGTCTTACCTTGATGCCCATGATGACTTCGGGGAACATCTTGGCCGCTTCGACGGCCTTTTCGACGCGTGCCCACCTGACATCCTGCAGTTCCCCAATCTCACTGTCGAGCTGTCCCATCCCGGAGATGTGGAGGAATGCGAGAACTCTTGTGTCTGCTTGTCGCATCACGTAGCGATGGAAGCCCGCGATGGTGTTGGAACCGGCAGAGCCAGCGTCGATGGCAGTGGTTACGCCGCGATAGAGACATGATGGATCGGCTTCTACGGCGAGATGTGCGACACCCCACCAGACGTGGACATGCAGGTCCACCAGCCCTGGCGTGACGATTAGCCTATCGGCTTCGAGGACATCATGCGTATCGCCGTCGCTGATGTACGGCTCTACGGCACGTATCTTCCCGCCGGCGATGGCGATGTCCCGTTTATCATGCAGCCCTTGGCTCGGATCGATAACCGTGCCGTTCTTGATTACAAGGTCCCAAGTCATAATTCACTCCGCTCGGTTCATTTTTATTTTCAGCGCAGTTCGCCCAACGTCAAAATCGCTGTCAAAGCCTATGCGTCAAAGTCCCGCAACACCTTGCCGGCAGTGGCGCCCGTCACTTCGCCGTCGGCAATCGCTTGGACGCCGTTGATGAAGACATGTTCCATGCCAGTAGAGTATTGGTGCGGATCGATGAACGAGTTGTTTTGTTTGATGGATGTGGGATCGAATACCAGCACATCGGCGTACATGCCTATGGCGATGCGCCCGCGCCGGGTCAGTCGCAATCGGCTTGCGGGTAGTGCCGTCATCTTGAATATCGCTTCTTCAAACGATACGAGATTGCGCTCATTCACAAAGGTTTCGATGTAGCGCGAATTGGTAGCGTAACTGCGCGGGTGAGGCTTGCCGCTCGAAAGCGGGCCCGTTGTGCGGAGCGAACTGCCGTCAGAGCAGACTGACATTAATCTCCACTGTGCGATGGCTTCGACGTCCGACTCTTCCATCGAGTTGAGGACGTATGAACCGTCAGACTGTTCGTAGAGGCGCAGCGCGGCTTCGGCCGGTTCGCAACCCATCTCGTCGCCGATCTCCTGCAGGTTCATTCCCTCATAGTCGGAGTTTGGCGGGAAATGGGCGACTACCGAGCCGACGGCGCCGTGATTGCGGCTGATGTAGTACTCAGTGTCTACCCGCATCTTCGCTCTGAGGTCAGCGTCGGTCAGTCGGTCGAGCGTGGTCTGTCTGCCACCGGTCAGCGCCCATCTTGCGAACATGGCACCGCTGAAGCCAGTGCTTGACCAAGAGTAGGGATATTGGTCGCCCGCGACGTCGATGCCTTCGTCGATGGCACGTTCGAATCCCTCAAGAATTTCAGGTCCGCGTCCCCAGAATTTCGGTCCAACCGACTTTACATGGGAAACCTCAACGCGTCCGCCGGTGCGGCGTCCAATCTCGATCGCTTCAGCATGAGCAGGGAAGAGTCCGCATAGGTCGTCGGCTTCAGAGCGAATGTGGGAGGAGTAGAGCTTGTTGCGGTCTGCTACCGGCTGGTTAAGGGCGACGACTTCATCTGTTAGAGAGTATGAACCTGGCGCGTACCAAAGCCCGGTAGACATTCCCATCGCGCCAGCATCGAGGCTCTCTTCGATGAGACGCGTCATGTGAGCCAGTTCGTCAATCGTGGGGCCGCGGTTATCCATACCCATCACGGCCGAGCGCACGGTGCCATGTCCTACTTGCGTAAGGACGTTGATGGTCGATCCGGAGCGTTCCAAGGCATTCAGATACCCGTTGAAATCGGTCCAATCGACATCGAAACCACCGTCGCCGCTGCGGCTCAGGCGTTCTTGTAGAAGATCCCTTGATGCGCCGTAGAGTGGTGCGCAAAAGCTCATGCCGCAGTTACCGATGAATTCAAGGGTCACACCATCCGTCAGTTTCGAGTCGGCAAGTGGGTCGATCAGGAATGATGCGTCAGAATGGGTATGCAGGTCGATGAAGCCGGGAGTTACCACCTTGCCCGAAGCATCTATCGTGAGTGTTGCTTCAGCGTTTCCCAGATCGCCGACTACCTCGATTGAATCACCGTTGATGCCTACGTCGCCGCTGATTCCCGGCAGACCGCTGCCGTCATGTACCGTTCCGCCCACGATCTTGATGTCGAACATATTTGACCTGCCTGTATGTGTGAGTGCCTGTCTGTATGAGTGGCTGAAGAAAAGAGTTGCCGATGTGCGGATTTTATCGCCAATTTGAGGGCAGTGATTAAAAATCGTCTCTCATCAATCGTCTCTTATCTCTGGGGTTTCGCTTAAACTTGCGTTGAGACTTTAAGCCATCAAGCGCGATAGGGAGCTAAAGAGTGAAGTTCGTTAGATTTGAGAACGGCGGCGACGCAGCGTACGGAATTGTTGAAGACGATGGGACGGTCAGCGAGATATCGAACTCGCCGATAGGACAGAGCTACGAGTTGACCGGTGCGACGCATCAACTGTCGGATGTAAAGATACTGGCGCCTAACCCCAATCCCATCAAGATGCTGTGTCTGGCACGCAACTATCGCTCTCATCTGCTTGGTTCTCAAGAGCCGACGCGTCCGGAACCGTTCTACAAGACTCCAACGGCGATCATCGGCCCCGGAGATGCCATCAGGATCACTCCCGATTCAGGTCTCGTAGTGTGCGAATCTGAACTTGTCGTAATCATGGGCAAACGCGCCAAGAACGTGAGTGAAGAGGATGCGCTGGATTACGTCTTCGGCTACACCGCCGGGAACGACGTCAGTTCGCGCGATTGGCAGGGCGGTCCGGATGCCGATACTCAGTGGTGGAGAGCCAAGTCAGCCGACACTTTCGGCCCTACCGGTCCGTTCATCGTTACAGACATCGACCCGCAAGACGTCGCCATCAGAGGCCTGGTAAACGGTGTAGAAGGTCAGAAGTGCCACTCATCAGAGATGATCTTCACCGTCCGTCAAGCCATCAGTTTCATCAGTCGATACGTCACGCTCGAGTGCGGCGACATGCTCTGGACCGGCACATCGGGCACGACACCGCCCATCAACGTTGGTGGCGACGTTACGGTCGAGATCGACAAGATTGGCGTTCTGCACAACCCCGTCGAAGCCGTCTAAGTCTGGTCGCAACTGAGCGCTACGACCTAGCCTTAACGCGTCACGTCAGATGGAATGCCTCAGCTGGCGCCGAAGTAGGTAGACAAGTCGCCTTCGGTGAGCCAGTAGAAGACGAGATATGCGCCGATTACGGCGAGTATGACGGCGGATACGCGTTCGACGTACTGCATCGATCGGCGCAACGGACCGAGTATCGCGCTCTTGAAGAGTGCGATTGCGAGCGTTACCAGCAGTATCAGGAAGGCCATGCCAGCCGCGTATGCGACGAATTGCGTCAAACCGGACAAGAAGCCGTCGCGACTGAATGAACTGGTCACTACGCTGAGGAAGATCGGCAGGGTGCAACTCAACGAAGCCAGCGCATAGCTGACGCCGAACAGGAAGTAGCCGCCAAGGGACGACACGCGTGGATCGCCGACGCGGTCGGCCATCTGTTGCGCGATGCCGGTATAGATCTTGCCGCCCAATAGGATGTAAGCACCGAGAAGCGCCATCAGGATGCCGAGGGTGAAGCCGATCCATGGCAACGCCTCTTTCACCAGCTCCTGACTTGCCGAGACGAGTAATCCGGCTGAACCGAAGAGTGCGACAAACCCGAGTCCCATCACCAGACTGACGTAGACGGCCTTTGTCCCTCGTTTGGCGGCTCCGCTCCAGCTCTGTTCCTCGTATGCATCGGACTGGTCGCTGAGATAGAGGGTGAGATACGCAGGGAGCATGACGAAGCCGCATGGATTGACGGCGGCGACCATGCCGGCCACGAATGCGAAACCGAATGGTAGCAGGCTGCCAATGTTGGTGACCCAAGATGTTGATGAGCCTTGGATATCGAGTACGTTGCCGACGGTTTCATTGGCGCCAGGTCCCTGCATTAACCCGAATGCGAATGCGATGACGAGCAGCACTAAGGCGCCGATCGCAGTCGCCAATTGAACTGGAGTGACGGGTTGAGAACTGATTCCTGGCATCTTCATTGCTACTTCTATTTCACTCCTTGAGCGCGGTATATTCGGGCGGTAGTCTGGGCTGGTCTTACTGGAACGGTGTTGCGGATGGCGCGGACGTGCCAACAGCAGTGTTTCGTGCCTTATATGCAAAGAATAACGACTCAAACGCCTTTTTGGATGCATTCGGACGAGGTTGACGTCCTGGTATCGTCGATGTCGCGCATCTGACTATCGCGAGTACATCTGCGTTGTGGCGTGTACGCGGTGTGATACCATCAGATATTGGTTCCAAGCGACGAAATACTGCTTTGGTTCAGCGCAACGCGCCTGACGATGGTTTACTACCAGCAGGAGATTACCCCACCAAGTTGACGACTCAATCCGCGGCTTACCCAACGCCGGACACAGCTGAAAACGAAGAACTGGAGCCTCTCACGATTGAGGGGCTGTATCGCGCCGGCGTTCATCTCGGCCACCTATCCAAGCGCTGGCATCCCCGAATGCGCGACTACATCCAACTTAAACATAAGCGTCGACACGTCCTCGATATGGAAAAGACGCTTGATGCAATTGAAGAGGCCAAGGCGGCTATACGCGAGATAGTAGCCAGCGGCGGCGAGTGCCTCATGGTAGGCACTAAACCGCAGGCTCGCACCGAAATCCGACGCCTTGCCGAATCGGTAGATGCGCTGTACGTCAACTCCCGTTGGCTGGGCGGCACGCTTACCAACTTCGCCACCATGTCGAAGCGCATCGAGACGCTCATCCAGCTTGAAGAGGACTTTGCCAAGGGCGAAGTTCAGGCTCACACTAAGCGAGAGTTGCTGATGAAGCAGGCAGAAGTGAAGCGACTGAATAAGTTCTTCGGCGGCATCAAAGAGATAAGCCGGTTACCGCAAGTGATGTACGTAGTCGGCATTGACCGCGAGCGTCACGCCGTCAAGGAAGCGAACGATCTCGGGATACCGGTCGTTGCCATCGTAGATACCAACTGCGATCCGAGCAACATCACCTATCCGATACCGGGTAACGACGATTCACACGCCTCTATATCGTTGCTTTCGAGCCACGTTGCGGCCGCCGTTTCGGAAGGCCGTGATCTGGCAGAAGAGCGTCGGCGTGAGCGGGAAGCGATGCGGGCGGAACGCGAGGCACAGGAAGCGGCGATGGTTGCGGCGCGTGCAGTTGCGGCACAGCGCGTGCAACAGAACAACTGAGTGGTTAAGTCCACTGACTAAATTGCATAGACGGAATATTCACAAAATAGCGAAAACGGAGAAGTCACGATATGGCTAAAATCGGCACAGCGCAGATCAAGGAACTGCGCGACAAGACGGGTGCCGGAATCATGGATTCAAAGCGTGCGCTAGAAGCGGCCGACGGCGATATGGATAAAGCCGCCGCGGCGTTGATGGAGAAGGGCCTCGCTTCCGCCGCCAAACGCGCCGGTCGCGAAGCGGCGGAAGGCGTAATCGAGTCCTATATCCACACCGGTTCACGAGTCGGTTCTTTGGTTGAACTGAACTGCGAGACCGATTTCGTGGCACGCACCCCGGAGTTCAAAGCGTTAGCGCGGGACTTGGCGATGCAGGTCGCCGCGATGAACCCTAAGTATGTTGACCGGGAATCGATTCCCAGCGACGTGGAAGATGTTTACGAAGACGAAATCCTGCTCGATCAGATGTATATCCGAGACGGCAGTGTTAAAGTCGCCGATCTGGTAAAAGAGATGATCTCCAAAGTAGGCGAAAACGTCAAGGTCGGCAGGATCGAACGATTCGCACTTGGAGAGTAATCAAAAGGAGACCCCCGACATGCGGTTGACGCCACGTTACAACCGCATTCTGCTTAAACTCAGCGGAGAGTCGTTCAAGGGCGAAAAGAGCTTCGGTATCGATAACGATACTGTTGAGTACATCGCCAACGAGATTAAGCATGTTCACGACGCCGATGTAGGTATCGGCGTTGTAGTCGGTGGTGGCAACATGTGGCGCGGCGCCGATTATGAGGCACAGGGAATGGACCGTTCCAGCGCAGATCATGCCGGAATGCTGGCGACCGTGATGAACGCGCTAGTTTTGCAGGACCGTCTGCAGCACGATAACATCCCGGTTCGGACGATGACGGCGATACCGATGCCCTCAGTCGCCGA
Organism: Dehalococcoidia bacterium; assembly: GCA_965200065.1. Classification (GTDB taxonomy): domain Bacteria; phylum Chloroflexota; class Dehalococcoidia; order Lucifugimonadales; family Lucifugimonadaceae; genus Bin127. Next base: position 918,791 of record CBDATF010000001.1, read on the forward strand.
GCCTTATATCCGCTCCCGTGCGATCCATCACATAGAGCTGGGCCGCGTAGTTATCTTCGCCGCTGGAACCGGCAACCCCTTTATGTCGACCGATACCGCCGCGAGCCTGCGCGCGTTAGAGATTAACGCCGGGGTGCTGGTGATGGCCAAGAATGGCGTTGATGGTATCTATGATGCTGACCCGGCAGTTCTAGCGACAGCCAAGAAGTTTGATCACATAACGCATCACCGGGCCCTTGAGCTTGGACTACAGGCGCTGGATTCGACTGCATTGTCGCTGGCGATGGATAACAAAATGCCGATACTGGTGTTCGACCTCTTTAAGCCCGGTAATCTGTCCCGAGTTGTAAATGGTGGGCACGTCGGTACCCGCATCACGATAGACGCGGCAGGAGAGCAGCTGCACATGCCGGGACAGGTTTCCAGGTTGTTCGGCTAGAACCAGACGTGGCCTACGTTTCAGCACTGATTGTGAAGGCATTCACTTCCAACTATCGATCAAACATCTCGCACCCGCCGCACTAAAGGAGATTCTTAATGTTGGAAGAAACGTTGGAAGATGCAAAGAGCCGCATGACCTCATCAGTCAGCGTCTTAGAAGACGATCTGGATGGATACCGCACCAACCAGGCCTCGACATCGCTGGTGGCAAAGATGCAGGTCACGGTAGATATGGGCGGCGTCTCAGACGTGTTGATGATGAATCAACTGGCATTGATCTCCGTGGAAAGCGTGAGGACGCTGAAGATCGATGCCTACTATCCCGATGCCGCGAATGCGATTGTGCGTGCCATACAGGCTTCAGATCTGGGATTGAACCCTCGCGTCGACGGGCAGACGATACGTTTGATACTTCCCGAATTGACCCGCGAGCGTCGTCAAGAATTGATTCGGATGGTTCGCCGCCGCGCGGAAGAGGCGAGAGTGGCGATACGAAACGTTCGACGCGACGCGCGGAGCATGATCCGCGAGATTCAATCCGAAGGCGAGGCTCCGGAAGATGACTGCAAACGGGCATCGCGAGACCTGCAAGGATTGACTGACGACGCGGTAGGGCAAGTTGGCGACCTGCTTGCCAACAAAGAGGCTGAAATTCTCGGATGAAGCGACAGGACGGTAAGCGTTCTGCTCAAATGGATCAATCTGTTTTCTTGGTGCACATCAAATGACAAATCGCGTACAAGTACAAACCAACGGACTGATCGAAGCCCATCTCACGAATGGTCATAGAAATGTGTCGTCCGTTCCCAATCACGTGGCGATAATCATGGACGGCAATGCGCGCTGGGCTAGACAGCACGATCTGACCGTTACGGAAGGCCATAAAGCTGGTTACGAGAACATTGAACGGGTGATAGAGCATCTTGGGAAACGGGAAGTGAGGGAAACTACCCTCTTCGCCTTCTCAACTGAGAACTGGTTCCGACCTGAAGACGAAGTTCAATCGTTGATGGATCTGGCAGCCGAAGCGATCCAGAACGATGTGCAGAAGTTCCACCAACGCGGTGTAAGGTTGCGCCACATCGGCACCAGTGAACGCCTTCCCAAGGGAATGCTTAAGGAAATTGCGGCGGCCGAGAAGCTTACCGAGTCTAACGACGCGTTTTCGTTGAACCTGGCGTTTGACTACGGCGGACGGAGAGAGATAGTCAATGCCGTCAAGCGGATGATGGACGACGGCATCCGTCCCGATCAGGTTGACGAGGCATTGATTGAGAGTTATCTCCTCACCTCCGGCAACTCGGATCCCGATATGGTGATACGCACCGGTGGCGAGTTCCGCATCAGCAACTTCATGATCTGGCAATCTGCATACGCAGAGTTTTACTCTGCAAAGGTGTTGTGGCCCGATTTTGGCGAAGTCGAGATCGATGAAGCGATATCGGCATATTCAACGCGGCAACGGCGATTTGGAAAGCGTCCGGCTTAAGTCGGTTGCCGATGACAACTCCGAGTGTCCAATAATCGAAGTCAAGCAGACCCTGACGCCAGCTCCAAGTCCCGGTCGAATGAGCTTCTTCTGCGCATCATCTCCGCTGCAGTAGGCCTTCCGTTACTGGGACTCACCATCTACCTTGGCTTCTGGACCATTTCCGCAGTCTCGATAGTCCTCGCTGTCATCGTCGGCATTGAGACGGCCGACATGGCTCGCAGCAGCAGGCCGGTTCGCATTGTCAGCGCGGCGACAGGAGCGCTTGTAGTCGCCGTCGCTATCGCGGTGGGCGCGATGGTGAGGTCGGGAAACGATGTTGAACAGTACCAGTTCATCGCCGACCTATTTGCGATGGTCACGGCGTTGCTGGGTGGATTCACCGTGATTGCGCTCCGCTACGCGGTTGTCGAACACATCAGACGACATTCCATATTTCTATACGGCGCTTTTGCGTCACTATGCATCTCTTTGCTCCCTTTGATCGTATTACCAGACAACGGCAGGGAAGTGCTGACTCTTGTAATACTGACGGTTTTTGCAGCAGACACTGTAGCATACTTTGTGGGACGACGGTTAGGCCGGCATAAGCTGGCACCTAACATCAGCCCCGGCAAGACGGTAGAAGGTCTTATCGGTGGCACTATCGCGGCGGTAGCAGCGTTCTGGTTGCTCACGTCTTGGTTAGGCATTGTGTATTCAACCACTACAATATTGAGCATTGGTGTCGGAATCGCGCTGGTTGGTGTTGCAGGCGATTTGATCGAATCGCGCGTTAAACGATTGTCAGGAGTCAAAGATTCAGGCGGTATCGTTCCTGGCCATGGCGGCTTGTTGGACCGACTTGACGCGTTGGCACCCAACTTCGTCTTGATCTATGGAGTTGCGAGATGGCTGGCATAAAGAAGCGAGTAGCGATATTGGGCGCCACTGGATCCGTGGGTTCTCAGACCCTCGACGTTATCCGCCAGTTCCCATCCGATTTTGAAGTCGTCGCCCTCTCCGCCGGCCGCAATGTAGAGAAGCTGGCAGAACAGATTCGTGAGTTCCGGCCGCGCTACTTCAGCTGCATCGACGATTCGGTCGATGCGCTACACGACGCCACTCGAATATCGAATGAAGAGATGGTCTCCGACGAGAACGTCGATTTTGTGATGCACGCAACTGCGGGTGTGGATGGGTTGCCGCTGGCCGCCTCGGCGCTCTCAGCCGGGAAGACGGTTGGACTTTCAAACAAGGAGTCGATCGTAATGGCTGGCGGACAGTTGAAGTCGCTGGCTGATGCTAACGGCGGGGAGATTGTCCCTATCGACTCGGAGCCGAGCGCGCTATGGCAATGCGTAATCGGTGAGAAGAGCCGCCCCAAGCGTTTCATCATCACGGCATCGGGAGGCGCATTTCGAGACCGCTCGCGCGATGAATTGGCGACCGTCACTCCGGAAGAGGCGTTGAACCATCCGACATGGACGATGGGCAACAAAATCACCATCGACTCGGCGACGCTGATGAACAAGGCCTTTGAGGTTATCGAGACGGCCAGCCTATTCGATGCTGATCTTGATGAAATCGATGTTGTGATACATCGGCAAAGCATTGTGCACTCGTTGGTAGAGATGGAGGATCATTCCATCAAAGCGCAGCTGAGCTTGCCCGATATGCGTCATCCGATACAGTTCGCCCTCTTCTATCCCGAAAGACGTGCCAATCCGACATTGCCAGACTTCGATCTGTGCACTGCCGGCACCCTGACGTTTGAGAAGATGGTGCCATCAGACTATCCCTGCTTTGAACTGGCAATGAATTACGCGCGTATCGGCGGGACTTATAACGCAGTCTTAGCCGGTGCGGATGAAGCAGCGGTTGACCTGTTCCTGCAGCGGAAGATCGGTTTCAATCAGATCGTGTCGGAGATCGAAGCCACTATCAAGTCGCACGATGTGAAGCAGAAATTCACGATTGAAGACGCCGTAGAGACGAGCCGCTGGGCATATGACACCACGATATCGAGAGCCCGCTGAAGCTACTACGTCGCCCATCCGCCAAACTCGCCCTGCAACATGATCTCCACTCTCATATATGGCCTGCTGGTAGCGGTGCTCATTCTGGCGCCCCTGATTATCCTGCACGAGTTCGGGCACTACTTCGTTGCCGAGTGGAACAAAGTCAAAGTGCTGGAGTTCGGATTCGGATTTCCGCCGCGGGCGTTTGGAGTTTGGTCCGGCAATACCGTCATCACGATGTTGGACTATGCCGAGTATGAAGCCGAGGGGGGATTGGACTCGCTGCGCGTCGGCGATTTTACGACCATCAAATGTCGCAACGCTCCCGATGGCTCGCTCGAGGGGATGTTTGTTCTCGAATATGACAAGAAGCACCTGAATGCAGTGGTTGCGATTGCCGATCTATATGTGGGCAAGATAAAGGAAATTGAGGGCAACCGCATAGTCCTCGCCGACATGCTCTGGTCGTTCAACTGGCTTCCATTTGGCGGCTTTGTCAAGATGCGCGGCGAGGAGGACGGCAAAGCGCACGACAGTCTGGCAGGTAAATCGGTGCCTGTCCGCACCGCCGTCATGATCGCCGGAGTCGCCGTCAATGCCGTCATTCCCATAATCATCTTTGCCGTCTATGCACTGATACCAGTTCAGCATTCGGTAGGTGACGTTGTAGTTACCAATGTCTTTCCCGGTTCCCCGGCATACGAAGCGGGCATCAGACCATTGCAGAGGATTGTTTCTATCGATGGTGAGCCGGTTGGGAAATTCTCCGACCTGCAGGCGGCCGTTACTAAGAAGCTGGGAACCACCTCGGAGTGGGAAATACAGCGCGGCATCCCCAACCCATTTGCTCGCCCCTTTGAACCGGACGTGCAATATCTCGAGGGCGATACTGAAACCGTTATTGTGACGCCTCGCTGGGACCCGCCGCGCTATGATATCGTCCTTGATGTAGACGATCCCGATACGCAGATGCGACTAGGAGTAGCCCGCGTCTACAACTCGTCGGTCGGCATCAATGATGAGCTGACAGTTACATCGGATGGCACGGTAAGGGATGATCTGCGAGAGATTGCACTCGCCAATGCCAGAGAGTATGTGCCTACGGCGCAGATTGGCGATGTCATCCCAATCACGAACGCCGCAGACGGTCTGGGCATCCCCTATCTTGAAGCACGCAAATTCAACTCCGACCTCGGATCGGTCACATATCTGCAAGAGGGCGCTGCCGGCGTACAGCTACAGCTGATAAATTCCCGCACTGAATCGCGCAGCGTTCCGATTACACGTGCCATCCCTGAAGGCTTCGGACGGACATATGACGTGATCGTGTTGGCACGCAACTCGATCTACGGCGCCTTGTCCGGTTCGAGGAATCCGCAATTCGATGCCCCCTTGGCAGTAGGCCCCGTCGGATTGAGCCAGCTCTCTGGCGAAGTAGTGACATCTGAGATCCCCATCAGTTCGAGAATACGGATTATCGCCACGCTCGCGGCGACGTTGAGCCTATCGCTGGCAGTTATCAACCTCCTGCCCATCCCCGGTCTTGACGGCGGACGCTTGGCGTTTGTGTTTTTGGAAGTGATTCGCGGCGGCAAACGCATCTCGCCGGAGAAGGAGGGCATTGTGCATCTCGCTGGCTTCGTGCTGATGATCGGGTTGATAATCGCGATATCGTTCGGCGACATCTTGAGATTGATAAACGGTGAGCGCTTCTTGTAGCCCATCAGCAGTTAGCAGAGACATGGAGTTAAGAGAATCATGATTTCAGTCAATATCAACAACCAGACCCCGCGCAGCCTGACCAATCGAGTGATGGTGGGAGACGTTGCGATAGGCGGCGGCTCCCCAGTCGTCGTGCAGTCGATGACTGATACCGACACTGCGGATGTGTCGGCTACGACGGCGCAGGTGAAGCTTCTCGCCGACGCGGGTAGCGAGATCGTGCGCATCACCGTCAACAACGATGCCGCCGCTTCCGCCGTGCCAGAGATCAAAAGCCGGTTAGCCGACCTCGGTTGCCACGTCCCTTTGGTAGGCGATTTTCACTTCATAGGACATCGGTTGCTGAGAGACCATCCCGAATGTGCTGAAAATCTCTCAAAGTTCCGCATAAATCCCGGCAACGTCGGACGCGGCAAACGACGCGACGAAAACTTTGAGACCTTTATCGAGATCGCCAGAGACCTTGGCAAGCCAGTGCGTATTGGTGTGAACGCGGGCAGTCTGGACCCGGAACTGCTGGTTCAGAAGATGGATGAAAATGCGCGCCGCGCCGCGCCAGTCAGTGGCGATGAAGTAGAGCGCGAAGCATTGGTAGAGAGCGCCATCTCAAGCGTTGAAGCAGCCGTAGAGATTGGATTGCCAGAAAATCAGATGATAATCTCCTGCAAGGTTTCGCGCCTCTCCCAAATGGTAGAGGCGTATCAAACGCTTGCACAGCTGACCCGGATCCCGCTTCATCTCGGATTGACAGAGGCCGGAATGGGGCAGAAGGGCATCGTATCTACCACCGCGGCACTTTCGATACTGCTTTACGAGGGAATCGGAGATACGATCCGTTCTAGCCTCACCCCAGAGGTGGGTGGCGACCGCGCTAAAGAAGTCAATCTGTGCCAGGACATCCTGCAAGCGCTCGGCATTCGTCGCTTCCGCCCATCAGTAACAGCATGTCCCGGATGCGGACGCACGACATCTACGCTGTTCCGCGAGCTGGCCAGCGATATCCAGAAGAAGATCGATGTAAACCTTCCGATATGGCGAACGCGGTACCCGGGTTGCGAAACCCTGCTGGTCGCGGTGATGGGTTGCGTTGTGAATGGCCCAGGCGAGTCGCGCGCGGCCGACATCGGCATCTCGTTGCCCGGAAGCGGCGAGAGTCCACGCGCTCCCGTCTATGTAGACGGCAAACGTGATCGGATGCTTTCTGGTCCCAACATCGCAAACGAATTCATCGAGATGGTCGATCAATACGTCGATGCTCGATGGGGAAATGGACAGAACTGATACGGCTCTGACATCGTCCGTAATATTCTTAAGAATCGATATGAGAGCATCTCGGTACTACATAAAGACGACGCGTGAAGCACCTGCTGAAGCGGAGACGATAAGCCATCAGTATCTGGCGCGCGCCAGTTTCATCCAGCAGATCGCGGCTGGCATCTTCAGCATCATGCCGCTCGGTTGGCGAACTCTGGAAAAGATACGCAACATCATTCGCGAAGAGATGAACAACGCCGGCGCGCTGGAAGTCTCGATGCCAGTGGTACAGCCGCGTTCGATCTGGGAAGAGAGCGGCAGAGCAGACAGTTATGTGCCACCGCTTGCACAGTTCCTAGATCGCCGCGAGCGCGAGATGGTGCTGGCGCCAACCCACGAGGAAGCGGTGTCGATCATGGGGCGGTACGGCATCTCGAGTTACCGCGATATGCCGCTGACGCTGTATCAGATACAGACCAAGTTTCGAGATGAAACCCGCTCTAGAGGCGGATTGCTACGCGTTCGAGAGTTCGAGATGAAGGACGCGTACTCGTTCGATGCCGATGTTGCCGGCATGGATGCCAGTTACGACGCTATGGCCGAGGCATATCACAACATATTCACTCGATGCGGCCTCAATGCGGTGATGGTTGAAGCCGATTCAGGCTCGATCCGCGGCAAAGATTCGGCTGAATTCACGCTGCTCGCAGAAAGCGGCGAGGATACCGTGCTCACTTGCGATTCTGGCACTTGCGGATATGGTGCAAATCTCGAAAAGGCCGAGTTCATCAAGACGCAGAATGAACCAGAAGAGCCATTGGAGATAGAGAAGTTCGCAACTCCGGGACTTAAAACTATCGAAGCATTATCGCAATCTGAGGGCGTGCCCAGTTCCAAGACTGCCAAAGCCGTGTTATACACCATCGACAACAACGTCTACATCGTTGTGATACGCGGTGATTACGAGGTCAACGAGACGAAACTTCGCAACATGATGGGCGGTTCTGAGCCGCGTCTGGCGACGCCGGAGGAAGTGACGGCGGCTGGACTTGTGGCGGGATCTGCTTCCGCAGTCGGTGTTGATGCGGCCAATGTGATCGCCGACGACTCGGTTACAGATAGTGCGAATCTGCTGGCTGGCGCGAATGATGAGGGCTTCCATTACCGCAACGCAAACTATGGGCGTGATTGGAATGCTGACAATATCGGCGATATCGCGGCGGCGATGGACGGTTACAAGTGTGCACGATGTTGTGACGGCTACTTGAAGCAGCATCGCGGGATTGAAGTGGGGCACATCTTCAAGTTGCGGAGCGTGTACAGCGACGCCATGAACGTCAAGTTCAACGACCTTGACGGCAAGTTGAGATCGGTCTATATGGGTTGCTACGGCATCGGCACCGGACGTCTTCTGGCGGCGGCAGTTGAGGCCAATCACGACGATCGCGGCATGATGCTTCCGCGCTCGATAGCACCCTTTGAGGTCGTTCTAATCGGCGTCAATATGCACAACAATGAAGAAGTGCGGCAAAACGCAGAATCGCTTTACCGCCAATTTACGCAAGCTGGAATCGACACGCTGTTAGATGATCGCGCCGAGGGACCGGGTGCGAAGTTTGCCGACGCCGACCTTATCGGGATGCCAATGCGTGTCGTCGTGAGCCCTCGAAGTCTGCAGAGCGGAGGTGTAGAGATCAAGCATCGCTCCCAAGCACCATCCGAAGCCGCGATATGCTCACTGACAACGGCTCTGGACGAGGTCCGATCGCGCCTCGAAGCGTAAATATGTCTCTCACTGAGTGGGAGAATTGGCGCTCGTACTGTGTGTTACGTGCACGGATATGACGCGCGTTGCGACATCTAGCATGGTAAAATCAAATCATTAAGAGCGCGCGTTGCAAAGCGATGTGTCGAGGAAGTGGGCGTTTGCCCACTTTTTTCATTTAGATAGATTTTGCAACGACCTGCCCAACTACTTACACGGAGGCTTGACATATGAAGAGCGACATGCTGCTTGCGGTAATGCAGCTCTCTGCGGAACGTAATCTTCCGCAAGAGTCGGTCATCTCCGCGTTTGAAGAAGCCATCGCAGCCGCATATCGACGCGACCCGGCCGCCAGAGATCAGGATGTCAGAGCGAGACTCGACCCGGACAGCGGTCAAGTGCAGATCAACACCATTCTGCATGTGGTAGATGAGCTTGATGAGATCGATCCGCGCGGGCAGATTATCGTTGACGAGGCGCGTGCAATGAACGACGACGCGCAACCAGGCGACGAAATCATTACTGGCTACCTCGAGTTCACCCCCCAACGCATCGCCGCGCGCACCGTCACCCAGGTTCTAATGCAGCGATTACGCAGCGCTGAACGACGGCTTGTATACGAACAGTATGCAGATAAAGAGGGTGAAATCATCTCGGCGCCGATTCGACGTATTGCGTCGGCCAGATCATCCGAAGACGCGGCAGGTGGCCGTCCTACGGTATTCATCGATTTAGGCAAGGCCGATGCGACGATGCCGGGCGACGAGCAGAGCCCCAGCGAGCGCTATCGCCCAGGCATGGAGCTGAAGTTCTTCGTCACCCAAGTCAGCGACTACCGGACCGAAGGCGATGGCTCCCCTGAAATTGTCGTTTCCCGGCGCGCTCCGATGCTGCTACGCCGACTCATCGAACTGGAAGTGCCGGAAGTGAAGTCTGGCCTGGTAGAGATTAAATCGATAGCCCGACAACCGGGCGCGCGCAGCAAAGTCGCCGTCTCTTCCAATCAACACGACATCGACCCGATTGGCGCATGTGTAGGACTGCGCGGCATCAGAGTGCAAAACATCGTCACCGAGTTGATGGGCGAGAAGATCGACTTTCTAGAGTGGAGCGACGATCCGGCATCATTCATAGCCAACTCGCTCGGTCCGGCGCAGGTCGAAGAAGTCATCATAGCCGACGAAACGGCGCAGGTCATTGTGCCTGAAAATCAGCTTTCGCTTGCTATCGGTAAAGAAGGGCAGAATGTGTCCTTGGCAACGCGTCTGACGAACTTCGAAATCAACATTATGGGTTCGGCGGCTTATGCCGAAGAGTTGATTGAGATTCAACGGGCGGCAGAAGCGGCTCGCATTGCAGCTGAGGCCGAGGAAGCCGAACGGATCGCACAAGCTGCCGCAGCCGCAGCCGCTGCAAAGGCAGCAGCGGAGGAAGAAGAGCGACTTCGGGCGATTGAACTCGAAAAGGCGATGGAAGTCTCCGAGCCGGAACCGATCGAAGTAGAAGTTGTAGAGGAAGAAAAGGAACTCGAACCGGTTGTGGCAGCTCCTGCGCTGTTCATTCCTGGCGGAGAGGATGTGGAAGAAGACGTGGAAGAGGATGAGATTGCAGTTGAACTGACAGATGAGATCGAAGTGGACCTTGAGCCAGTAGCAGAGGAAGTTGTAGAAGCCTCTGACGACGAAGTTGAAGTCGAGGATGACATCGAAGTCGAGGAGCCGACTACCGACACTGAGATAGTTGACGAGGAGTTCACTGCCGCTCCTGTTGCATCGCTGTTCGTACCGGAAATCCAACGTCCTGAACCAGAACCCGAACCGGTCGTCGATGAAGTTGAAGAAGAGGAAGACCTCGACCTTGAGTTGCTCGAACTTGAGGAGAAGCTTCGGGAGCTTGAGGAAGAAGAGCGGGAACGTCAGGAAGCGGAACGTGCCGCTGCGGAAGCCGAGATGGCCGAGCCGGACTTCGATTCGGATGACCTGTGGGTATTGCCGGACGACTTCTCGTCGGAACAGGAAACGCAGACATCTGGAATAATGTTCGCGGAAGACATCTCTGGTTACCGCGATGATGAAGGACGTCGCCGTCCTGGACGTCGTCGGAACAGCGGCCCGCGTCGCAACCGACGCTGAGCGTCTTCAACATTCTCGCAATTGAGGAATGTATGGATGCCACCAAGGCGGCATGTTCCGATTCGCACCTGCGTGCTCTGCGGCAAAAAGCGTCCCAAGCAGGAGATGATACGCATCGTGCGGTCTACCGCTGGCGAGATACGCTTTGATGATGCGCGTCTGAATGGCCGAGGGTGTTACATCTGCCCGGACGCATCGGCTCTAGACGCGCGCAGGATTAACGATAAGATTAGAAGAGCCCTGAAGTTTAAGGGAACTGTCCCTGCTGAGTTGATCGAACAGATAAAGGCTCGTATCAATTCCAACTAAAGTCTTCTGGGGACAAAGATTTCAGATACTCACATGGCAAGATCACAACGCACAAGAACCCGAGGAAATCGCAGTCGCAACCGAAATGGAGGTTTCGATCGTCCGGCGCCAAGACGCGAGGCCGTTAAATTTTCGGGACCGGTAGATTTGCCGGCCGAGATCAGCGTCGCCGAACTCTCATCGGTCATACGCCGGTCTCCCATCGAGATCATCAAGGAACTGATGCGTCTCAACATGATGATCGCAATGAACGACTCGGTCGACTTTGAGGTCGCGGCGATGGTGGCAGTCCGACTTGGTGTGCGGGTTCGCAAACCGGCCGATGTGGAAGAATCGGAAGCATCGGATCGAGTCGGCGTTGAAGATGAGGAGAGCAAAGCGCAGCCACGTCCGGCGGTAATAGCCGTCATGGGACACGTAGATCATGGCAAGACTACGCTCCTCGACGCGATCCGCGGTACCAATGTCGTGGACGGCGAGGCTGGCGGCATTACGCAGAGCATCGGCGCGTATCAAATTGAGCATGATGGCAGCTTAATCACATTCATCGACACTCCCGGTCACGAAGCCTTTACCGCAATGCGCGCGCGTGGCGCACAAGCTACCGACATCGCCGTGATCGTAGTCGCCGCCGATGATGGCGTAATGCCGCAGACGGTTGAGGCGATTAACCATGCCAAGGCCGCTCAAGTTCCCATCGTCATCGCCATCAACAAGATGGACATGCCAGCCGCAGATCCCACCCGCGTTGTTACCGAACTGTTGGAGCACGACGTCATTGTTGAGGATCTCGGTGGTGATGTCCTGTCAGTACCGGTTTCAGCGCTTAAGGGCGAGGGTGTATCAGATCTGATCGAATCCCTGTTGCTTCTTGCTGAGGTATCTGAATTCGTAGCCGACCCCGAGCGGGAAGCGGTCGGGGTAGTGGTAGAAGCCACCCTCGACAAGCAGCGCGGCCCGATCGCGACGGTCATCATCCGCTCCGGTACCGTCAGGCTAGGCGACACGGTTGTAGCCGGCGACAAGATCGGACGGGTCCGCCGGATGGTCGATGGCTTTGGAAAAGATGTGGAATTGGCAGGACCGTCGGTTCCGGTTGAGATTCTCGGTTTGCATGGCGTGCCAGAATCGGGTCAGCAGTTTGAGATGGTGGAGGATGAGAAGACGGCGCGTCAAGTGATTGATGCGAAACAGCGTCAAGAGCAGCGCAGCAGTGGTGCCGGCAGAACCTCTACCTTGGCACAGGTGTTGCGACATCGACAGAGTTACGACGCGGCCGAGTTGAACCTGGTAGCTAAGACAGGTGCACAAGGCACCATTGACGCCGTTCGCCGTGCGGTAGACGGTCTTTCATCTCCAGATGTACAGGTGAAGTTGCTTCACGCCGCAACCGGTCCGATTTCAGAATCGGATGTGATGCTCGCATCGGCATCTGAAGCGATGATTGTGGGCTTCGAGACGACCGTCGATCCGGCGGCGCAACGAGCTGCTAATGCTGAAGGGGTGCCGATAAAGACCTACGACATCATCTACACGATGATCGATGATGTCAGACTTGCGGCGCGCCAACTCACCGAGCCGGAGCAAGAAGAAGTCACTATCGGACGCGCTACCGTCTTGCAGATATTCCCGCATGGTCGCCGAGAGCGTATCGCTGGTGTCCGCGTGAACGCTGGCGTGATGCGGCGAAATGCCCGCATGATAGTTTCGCGTCGCGGCGAGGAACTGTTTGAAGGTGCAGTATCGTCGATGCGCCACTTCGATGACAACGTGCGAGAGATTGCCACCAACTATGAGGGCGGCATCGTGCTGGACGGTTTCCACGACTACGAAGCTGGCGACATCATCACCTGCTACGAATTGCGAACCGTTGACGTACGCTGATACGGCGCTGATAGAGCGAGAGCGCATCACGACTGATGTCTAGGCGAATCGAGCGTGTAGAGAAACATCTCCAGCGCATCATCGGACAGATCATCGATGAGGAACTGAGTCCGAATGCGATGGTATCGGTAACCGATGTATCGTGTGATGCCGGACTTACCGACGCGCTGATCTCAGTAAGCATCTACGCGCCTGAGGATGATGACGTCGCGTCTGCGATGCTCTATTTGGAGCAGCGCGCCAGTTTCGTTCGCCGTGAAGTAAGCGCACGTGCCAACATGAGACGCACGCCGAAGATACGATTTGTGCTCGAAACCTCTATGAAAGACGGGCAGAGCATGATCGACCTCATCTCTGAAGTTGCGTCCCGACAATAGGGCAACGGCAACCGATTTTGTGATGTTGGAGCGTAAAGGCTCGATTTCAGGCTTTCTAAACGTCGATAAACCACCCGGTTGGACATCATCCGATGTTGTCGCTAAGTTGCGCTCGGTATTCCAACTGCGGAAGCGACGAATAAAGATAGGGCACGGCGGCACGCTGGACCCGATGGCTACCGGCGTCCTACCCATCTGTGTCGGCAGTGCAACACGGCTGTCGAAGTACGTGCTTTCTGGAGATAAAGAGTATGTGATGACGGCACAACTCGGCATCACTACCGATTCGTACGATGCAGAGGGCGCGGTAACGATGGAACGCGATGCCAGTGGAGTTACCAGGGCGCAACTCTCGGCTGTGCTGGACGAGTTTCGCGGTGAGATAGATCAGATACCCCCGATGTTCAGCGCCATCAAAAGAGATGGTCAACCGCTATACAAGTTGGCTAGACAGGGCGTATCAGTGCCACGGGACCCAAGGCGCGTTAATGTCAGCTCGCTGGAGTTGATTGCCTGGGCATCGCCTGAGTTCCAACTGCGCATCGAGTGCAGCAGCGGATTTTATGCGCGTTCCTTGGCTCACGATATCGGTGAGCGGCTGGGATGCGGAGCGCATATGACATCGCTCCGACGCGCCCGCGCAGGACAGTTTGCGATTGCGGAATCGAACGAGTTGGAGACGCTGATTGCATCCGGACCCGACGATGCGTGGTTAAGCGTGCTGTTACCGCCCGATTGTGTGCTCCACCATCTCGCATCAGTCGCTCTTGATGACGGCGATTCGGCGACGTTCATGCATGGCGGAATGTTAATGCTGCACGATTGGGAACCCGGTGATGAAGATACGGATTTGCGCGTCTATGGAGTTGATGGACTGTTCTTGGGCCTGGCGCGGCTGGAAGCAGGTCGTAGCGTTCTGCGTCCATCGATGGTGTTGCAAAGAATCGGATAGCAGTCTGACTTAGTGAATCGGGGATAAACATGCAGATGATTTCATTGGTATGTAGTGAAATCGTCTATGGATTCTTAATACAACGTAAAGAGCGACTTCTCAAGGGAAAGATTAAGCAACATTGCACGGCGAATCCCTGTTATACCTCTCCGCTGAGTTGATATTCATGCTGGCGGTGATTCTGGTCGCCGCCAAGTTGGGCGGCGAGTTTGCGGAACGCTTCCTGAAGGTACCGGCTCTGTTAGGTGAGCTTTGTGCTGGTATCTTGATCGGACCGCACGCGCTGGGCGGTATCCGGATATTCGATCGCATCGGACCTATATTTCACGAAGTAGGACCGTTCGTTGCCGCGGCAGAACATGGTCATGCTGCTGCCGAGGCGGTAACCCCCGCAATTCCATTCGTTCTCTACTTCGTCGGTCAAGTTGGCGCGGCGCTGTTGCTTTTCGAAGCGGGGCTTGAGACGGACCGGAAGCAGTTCATCAAATACGTCCGACCGGCAACCGCGGTTGCGATCGGAGGTGTAGCATTGCCATTCGCACTCGGCGTAATGGTAACGCTGTGGTTCGGATATGGTAGTTTCGATTCGCTGCAGGATGCCATTCCGGCACTGTTTGTCGGCGCCATCCTGACGGCGACTTCGGTCGGTATAACGGCCCGGGTACTTGCCGATATCCGTCAACTCGACTCACTCGAAGGCGTAACCGTCTTAGCCGCGGCAGTGGTCGACGATGTGCTGGGCATCGTTTTGGTGGCCGTGATAGCGGGTATCGCTACCGAAGGCTCTATATCCGGCGGCTCAGTGATATTACTGATCGTCAAAGCGTTTGGTTTCTGGCTTGGATTGACCATCATCGGCAGCATCCTGGCGAATTACATCTCCCGCTTTGCACTGTGGTTCAGATCGGATGGCGCATCCCTGGTGCTCGCACTGAGCCTTGGATTTTTGGCCGCGAGCATTGCCGAGATCTACTTCGGATTGGCCATGATTATCGGCGCCTTCTCGATGGGCTTGGCACTGTCGGCAACGATCCTGAAGGAGTACACGATCTTCTCGATCCGCAATGGTGGAAGCATCCTCGTGCCCGTCTTCTTCTGCGTCATCGGTATGCAAGTGGACCTGACATCCTTGTGGGGAGCGGATAATCTTGGACAGCTGATTCTGTTTGCCAGCGCAGTGACGGTTCTGGCTATTTTGAGCAAGATTGTCGGTGCTGGCTTGCCTGCTTTGATATTGCGACTGGGCAGAACCAGCTCTTGGCGAATCGGACTTGGCATGATGCCACGCGGCGAAGTTGCCCTTATCGTTGCCGAGATCGGACGTGCCAGCGGAATCATCGGTCGCGACATCTTCACCGTCGTTATCGTGATGACGGTAGTTACGACAATCATAGGCCCGATACTTTTAGCGCGAGCCTTCCCTCCACCCGAACCGCGGGCGGCTGGAGAGCCGGCACCGTCAGCACACTAACTGACCAGTTGGGTGTAGTTGGCTTAAACGCCGTTTATCATTTACTAACGCGCAGCCCCCGTAGCTCAGGGGATAGAGCACCGGTCTCCGAAGCCGGGTGCGTGAGTTCGATTCTCACCGGGGGCGCCATCCTCGGTAGATCAAGAGCGAACAAGGACGATCGAACATTCATATGAAGGTTTCCAACGGTTGGCCGCTGGTTGAACTCATCGCGCAGCATATTCGAAGCCTGCGCCAACACAAACCGCTAACTCGAATAACGGTAATCACTCCCTCGCTCTTCTCGGCCTTTTACCTGAGACGAGCCGTCACATCGGTACTGTGCGATAGCGACGATAAGGGCCTGTTCAACGTCGAGTTCATGCGCATCGAAGAAGTCACAGATCAACTATTCGATGCGACGTCTAGACGTCCGAGCAAGCCGCCCATGTCGCGACTGGTCGCATCGGAACTGATACGCAATGCGATGAATCAGCTCGATGAACCAGGCCCTTTGAGTGTGCACAGTGAAAACGCCTCTACGCTCAATGCTATTCAGAGAACGCTACAGGATCTGGAATTGCTCGACGGCGCCGCGGAGACGGCGTTGCTTAAGTTAGTGCAACGCGGACAGGGGGACATCTATCGGCAACTGCTTGAGATACATCGCCAATACAAGCAGGCGGCATCAGCATATCTAACGCGCGAAAACAAAGCATCTATCGCCGCTGCCACGGCGCTTAACAATTCAGATGCTCTAGAGTCGACTCTGGGTTCAGACCTTCTATTGATCCAAGTGCCCACTGCGCCGAACGCGCATTCCGGCTTGCGGGACGCACTAGAAAGTCTGGATTGCACTGCAACGTTCCATCTCGTTACCGAAGACATGGGAGAGGCGGTCGCGGGGGATGAAACAAAAGATACGCGTTTCTACTCGACGATGAGCGCGGCGGATGAACCGCGGGCGTTGATACGCAACATCATGGATGACGCGCGTGCCGGTGTCAGGTTTGGCGAGATGGCAGTCTTTTATCCCAGCAAAGACTACGCGTCCCGGATTCAAGATGCGTTGAATGCGGCACGCATCCCAAATTGTGGACCATCGCCCATGTCGCTCGCAGAGACGCCGGTCGGCAAGTTCATCTCTCACTTCCTCGCGTTGATCGACTCGGATATGCGTAGCGACCTGTTCGCATCGTGGACCAGTTCAGCGCCGGTAATCAATCCCAAAACCGGGGATAGAGTTCCCACTGAACCGTGGGCCGTTGCGGCGCGATTTGCAAAGATATATCGGTTTGACGAGGGATCGGGATGGCGCCAATCTTTGGAACGATATGCCAAGCGGATGCAGAGCCGAGGGTTTTACGCCCAGATGATGTCGGATGAAGACCACGATCTCGATCCCGATTCGCTACTGGATGCGGCAAGCCACGCGGAGCAGCTCGGCATATTCCTTCACGATCTCATCCAACGCACTGATGTAGACGATGTGAAGTCATGGTCCGGCTGGGTGAAGTGGTTGAACTACATCATTGATTACTATCTCTACCGCTACCGCGAACCGGACGAACTTGAGATTAGCGGTATGCAACGCATTCGGGTTGGGTTAGAGCAGGTGGCAGAGTTGGACGCGGTGACGCTAGGGGCGGTTCCATTCACCCGGTTCGCAAGCGCAGTCCACGGCATCTTGAGGGCGACAGTTGGCGGGTCCTCAGGATGGGGCTCCGCAGTGTTAGTAGCACCGCTTGAAGCGGGAGTAGGAAGCGCATTCAAACAGGTGCACATCCTGGGCATGACCGAGCGGGTGATGCCAAGTCCGACGCGATTGGATCCGTTGCTTTCCGATGATCACAAGCAGTTGCTGGACAGTGAGGGCACTAGGCTGGCGACGAGAAGCGATCTGGTTGAATACGATCGGCGAGTGTTCGACCTTGCGTTAAGTTCCGTACCATCGCGGCGGCTGTACTGGAACCGTGCTCTGCTGGGCGAAACTAACGAGTCGTATCCTTCCCCCTGGTTTGTCGATGAGGTTCAGCGCACCTACGGCGAGACTGGTATCGCGGTGAAAGACTTGATGGACCCGTTAAGCAAGTATGTAGAAGCGACTACCGCTCTGTCTGATCTGGGAACATCAGACTTCGTGCCGGCTTCTGAGTATGAGTTCTTAAACCGCGACGTGGCGATACGCTCCCAGCATCATGCCGGACGTCAAGCGTTGCTGACGGAACCGGAAAATGCCGCGCTGGCCGCCGGTAGAGTGGCAGTTGATTCTAGATACTCATATGACTTCGGCCCCCATGACGGCAACGTATCGCAACATATCAATAAGCACCTTACTTTAATCAAAGCGTCTGCCAACTCGTTGCAAAGCTACGCCGAATGTCCTTATCGATATTTCCTAGCTACTCAACTGGACGTCAACGAAAAGGTGGAGCCGGAAGACTCATTAAGCTTTTCGAATCTCGATAAAGGTCTCTTGGTGCACTCGATACTTGAGCACTTCTTCAAGGAAGTGGGAGCCGACGATAGTGATTACGGGGTGGAACGTCTGCGTGAGATTTCCCACAAAGAGTTTGATCGCTTTCAGCGGGAACAGTACACCGGCTATGCCGCCATATTCGATTTGGAAAAGTCGCAACTTCTGGATCAGTTGGAAGAGTGGCTTCAGTCGGGTATGCACATCTTGGATGGATACGACGGCGAGTTTAAGACTGAGCATGCATTTGGCTATGTTGATGAGGAGCAGGTAGATGTGAGGTTGAGCGATGGTTTTACGTTCCGAATGCGTGGCAAAATCGACATCATCGCCGTTGCTGAAGCGCGTGATCGCGCCTTGTTGATGGACTTCAAAACGGGAGCCTCTCGCGGTTATACCAAGATCGATGAGGACCCTACCGATGCTGGCACCAAACTGCAGTTGCCGGTATATGCCAAAGTTGCGAGTAGCATCCTGGGACGTGATGTTGAGATACGGACCGCTTACTGGTTCGTCTTTGAGCAGGAAAACAGTCGATTGCAACCTGGGACTCCTGCAACTGCCGAGAGCATGAACGAACGCTTCGGTCAGGTGTTGGAGGTCATTGGCAACGGAATCAGAAAGGGCATCTTCCCGGCTAGACCGGGCAAGAGAAGCAGCTACGGCGGCCGGCGATCATGGGATAACTGCCGATACTGTGCGTACAACGAAGTGTGTACGAGCGATCGATTGAATAGCTGGGAACGCAAGAAACTAGCACCAGAGTTGCATCAGTATCTAGCGTTGTCTGAGCGGGTGGAGGTCCAAATTGACGACGACGGGAGCGATTAACACAGTTGACACGTTGGAAGTGATTCAGAGCGACCTGGCTTCGAGCATGTTCGTCGAAGCCGGCGCTGGCACGGGTAAGACATACTCGCTGGTGCAGCGCATCATCGCCTTGTTGCGAGGCGGGGTGAGCATCGAAGAGATAGTGGCGATAACCTTTACCCGCTCCGCGGCATCAGAGTTACGGTCGCGCATCAGATCAGAGCTTGAGCAACAACGCGCTGCGGACCCATCCAATGGCGTGGTGAAGACGGCATTGGAAGGAATCGACGCCGCTGCTTTTCAAACCATCGATTCACTCGTCTACTCGATTCTGCGCGAGTATCCTCTGCAAGCCGGACTGCCGCCAGCGATTGAGGTGGAAGATGATGCCGCTCAATTACGGGAATTCAACGAAAACTGGCGAATATGGTCGCTTGAGCAGCTACGAGAAGATGAAGAGTTCACACAAATACTTTCCAGCGCACTGCGTCTGAAAATGGCAAATCCGCTGGTCAAGATGCGAGACCTGGCCGAAGCGGTCAATAGGCAACATGGGCAGGTCATGAGCGGTGAGATCGCGCCGACAGAGTCGATTGACTTGTCTGTCTTTGACGAACTCAAAGCGGCGATTGACCATATGCGTCAAGTGGGAAAGTTGTGCGGTACACCCAACGACAATTTGCTCATCAAGATCCGTAAAGTCGAGGAGTGGATCGCTCACGCAACGAGGCGGAAAGAGATTGAAACGTTTGAGGACCTCCTTGACCTGATAGTGACGTGGCCCGGCGGGCTCACGAACGGCAAGGGCGGCACACAATCGAATTGGGGCGGTGCCGAGGTGAAGGCTGCTGCGAACAGTGCCTTGCAGGACGTCATCGATGTCGTCAAGGGGAGTCTGGATAATGCTCGCAATCGAGTCACATATCGGATGTTCGAATATGTCCGAAGTTTCGTCGAGGAGGAAGTGGCACGCCGTCGCGCATCCGGCAGAGTCAGTTACTACGACGCCATCACCTGGCTTAATGAGATGCTGGAGAATCATCCCGATATTCGCAACCGCGTCCAATCACGCTTCCCACGTCTCCTAGTCGATGAGTTTCAAGACACCGATCCGGCCCAAGTGCGTCTGATCCGATTGCTTACCATACCCCCGACGAGAGAAGAGGGCATCTCTGCCGGCTCGCTATTCGCCGTGGGCGATCCCAAGCAGTCCATCTACCGGTTTCGCGGGGCACAAGTTGAGGTCAGCCAGTCGGTAAAGACTGAGATGATCCTCGGCAACCCATCAGGACAGTACTTGACGTTGCAGGACAACCGTCGCTCCACCGCTCCCGTCATCAGCTGGGTAAATCACGTTTTCGGCATGTGGATGACAGGAGAAACCGATCAGGCGGACTGGATTCCGCTGGGCATGTCGCAAGACACGATGCCGCCGGAAGAACTCGGGAATGTGTATCACTTCGGGCGCGTTGAAGGAGAGGGCAATCTCGATTCGGTCCGCAAGTATGACGCGTTTCAAATAGCCCATATTGCACAGGCAGTTTGCAGGGGAGAGTTTCAGATTAGAGACCGCCATGACGGCACTATCAGGGCCTCTCATGCGGGCGACCTCACCATCCTCATGCGGGCGCGTTCGAATTGGGAGACATACATTGCCGAACTCGACAAGCTGAATCTCCCCTACAGCGCCGAAATCGGTGGGGCTGCCGTACTCGATACTCAAGAGTTCCGCGAGCTTCTGAACTGCATCACCGCCATTGACGACCCGTCGGACCAACCAGCCACGGTCGGTGCGCTGAAATCGATCTTTTTTGGATGCAGCGATGTCGATCTGTACGAGTGGGCAAGTGCCAACGGGAAGTTCACTTATACATCCGATTACCCCGAAAAAGACGGTTCAGTCCCGATTGCAAGTGCATTTGATGTGCTTCGCGACTATCACCGACTTAAGGACGAGTTGCGGCCGGCAGTTCTCGTTGAGCGCTTCATCCGCGAGCGTCAAGCACGTGAATCGATGTTTCTGAACCGCGATCCTGCCATCGGATTGAGACGGCTGGATTTAGCAGTTGAACTAACCAGAAACTTCACTGAGCAAGGCGCATCATCTCTACGGGAATGCTTGACCCGATTCCGCGAGACGAGAGATTCGGATTCGATGTTGCGCGAAGAGCCGGTTCTGGAGTTTGATCAGGGCAAGATACGGATGATGACTATGCACTCGTCCAAGGGGCTGGAGTTTCCCATCGTGTTGCTGGCCGATCTGGCAGGTAGCAGTCGGAGCGATAGCCCTCCGGTGCTTGTAGGTTCCCAGTTGAGCGAGAACTCCAAACATCAAATCGGTATCCACATGGGAGGAGATCAAAGGAACGGCTACTTTAGGTGTGGCGATTACGATGATCTGCTTCAGGCGAATAAAGATGCTGATGAGTTGGAGAATACGAGGTTGCTCTACGTTGCATCGACAAGGGCTCGAGATTGTCTGATCGTCAGCGTAAACCGTAAATCGGGGGACAAAAAGAGTCCGGCGGCGAAGATTGAAGCGGCACTCGTAGGCAGCGCAGATGACATTTGGAAGCAGTTTCCATTTGAGGCGGAGGATCAACCTCAAAACGACGTCGTTGAGCAAAGTTCCGAAACATCAGACTTCGTCGTTCCCAGCCAAGACCGAAATGTGTGGATGGGTGAACATATGTCGGTCAAGAAAGAGGCATCTGAACGGTCATGGTTGTCTCCGAGCAGCATCAAGGAACATCCATCTCCCAATAGTCATGAAAAGCCCGACGATCTAACTCCTCCGGATGACATCGAATCGCCAATCACTCGAGGACGTGCCGCCACCAGTATCGGAAGTGCAGTTCATGCCGCGATTCAACGTGCTTTGGAGCTCAGAATCAATCATGCTTTGAATCTCCGCATCACTGATGTTGTTGCGATCGCGCGGGAAGAAGCGGAACGACATGGCGTTTCCAATCGGATGGATGAAGTAGTCGCGTTGACGCGCGCCACCATTCAGACGCCGTTTCTGCGCCGCATATGGCAGATGAGAAGGGATGATGTGTGGATTGAGACACCCGTAGCGGCGCGTATGTCGATTGCGAATGGTCAGTCTACAGTCATCGAAGGACGTGCCGACCTAATCTATCGTCTCGATGACGGCACGCTTGGGGTAGCCGACTTCAAGACCGACAGCGTGCGCGGTCGGACGATTGATGAGATGGCATCGCCATACGTGCCCCAACTGGGTGCATATGGGTACGCAGTTCAGCAAACGACCGGTTTGGCAGTGTCTGAAATGAGTCTGATATTCTCCCGGTTGGCTGCCGATCCGAAATATAAGGGCGAATATCGAGTAGACGACGTAAACGCGGCTATTGAGTTGGCGTTAGAGTTAGCCGCAAATCGTGATTAGATACCGAACAAACCACTGAAAGATGGGAAGTGTGATGAATCTACTTCAAGGCAAGAAAGCACTCATAACCGGTTCCCGTCGCGGCATCGGTGCCGGCATTGCCCGCGTCTTTGCTGAGAATGGCGCCGACGTCGGTATCAACGACATTGAACGGGATGCAACGGCAGACAGCATCATCAGCGAAGTGGAATCACTTGGCAGGACTGCCACCTGGCACAATGCCGATATCGGTAATTCGGACGACCGCGCTCGAATGTTCGATGAATTTGTGGAAGCGCACGGACGCATCGACATCCTGGTAAATAACGCCGTCGCCTCTGCCGACCCGCACTTCACCAACATAACTGAAGAGTTCTGGGACTTCCTGGTCGGACACGCGCTCAAGGGATATCTGTTCTGTACGCAACGTGCGGTTGCGGAGATGCTCAAGCAGGGTAGCGGTGGGCGCATAATCTCGATCAGCAGCGTTCATAGCTACCGGGCATGGCCGCAGGACACTGTATACGGAATCGTCAAGGCGGGACTGAATCGTATGGCGCTGAGCATGGCAGTAGACCTTGCCGGAACGGGCATCACATCGAACTGTGTCGCGCCGGGATACATCGACAGTCGCGTCTTGCCGCCGGAAGAAGAGCATCTGCGCGGGCAACTTGAGGGGTATGTCGATTACGCCCGCGACTACATTCCGAACCGACGCGGCGGCGTGCCGCGCGACATCGCAAATGCCTGTCTATTCCTAGCCTCCGATCTCGGCGACTATGTGAATGGTCAGACGATCACAGTTGACGGCGGGTTCCTGGCTGGCGGCGTTCCGCCCGGATCGGTACCGCTAGAACCCGGCATGCCCGGCGCCATCGATCAGTAAGCATCACATCAGCAACATGGCGAAGACTTACAGTATGGATTCGATATTCAACCACATCGAAGCGAACGTAGACAGTTCACTCGAGACGCTGTTTGAACTGGTACAGCAACCGAGCGTGTCGGCGCAACGTCTAGGTTTCGACCGCGCTCCGCAACTGACTTCGGAGATCTTCGATCGGCATGGTTTCGAGACCGAGATACTCGATGCGCCGAATGATGGTCTTCCATCTGTCTATGGTTTCGCAGCGGCTGACGATGATGCATTTAGACGTGCGCAGCAGCTCGCCGGCATCAATGATCCAACTGCCGAACCGCCGACATTGATGCTCTACGTCCACTACGACGTTCAACCTACCGATCCGATAGAGCTTTGGGAAACTGATCCATTCGTCCCGACCCGGATAGGCGACCGTCTATACGGACGCGGCATGTCGGACGACAAGGGCAACATCGCCGCCCGGCTTGCAGTATTGAACGCGTTTCGAGATGAATGGGGCGGACTTCCCTGTCACGTCAAGATATTCGCTGAGGGTGAAGAGGAGTCGGGCTCGCCCAACCTGCCGGGATTGATAGAGAGGTATGCCGACAAGCTACATGCCGACGCCTGCATCTGGGAGGGAGGCGGACGCAACGCACAGAATCGCCCCGTCATCTACCTCGGCTTGAAAGGCGTCCTAGCAGTCGAGCTATCAGTCAACCTGCTCAATACCGACGCGCACTCTTCATATGCGACCGTTCTGCCGTCTGCAAGCTGGACCCTCATCAATGCGCTTAACTCGATGAAGGATCCGACGGATGATCGGATATTGATTGACGGCTTTTACGATGCGGTCCGTGAGCCTACGCCTGAGGAAGATGTGGCACTCTCAAATCTGCCAGACGACTCCGATGAGTGGCGCGAGACATTTGGCAACGCGTCCTTTGTCGCCGGGTTAGGTTCCGAAGACCTGCCTCGCAAACATCTCTTCATGCCGACTGCCAATGTGGCCGGACTCAATGCGGGGTACCAGGGAACTGGAATGAAGACGGTCTTGCCGGCGAAAGCCAGTGCGAAGATGGATTTCAGACTGGTGCCCGATATGCGTCCGGATGACATCTTTGAGAAGATCCGCAAACATCTCGACCGAAACGGTTTTGAAAACGTCGACCTGACGCTGATAAGTGGAGTGCACCCGTTCCGCACCAGCATGAGCTCCAAATGGGCAAAGATGGCAATCGAAACCTCCGAAGAGACCTACGGCAAACCGGCAGTCGTCTATCCCACAATGGCCGGCTCAGGGCCGATGTACGACTTCGGCCATGTCCTCGGCATCCCCATCACCTCCGCGGGCATCGATCACCCCACGCACAAAATCCACGCTCCCAACGAAAACATCACCATCGAAGACTTCATCCTAGGCGCCAAAAACATCGCCCGGATAATGCAACGCTTTGCGGGGGAGTGGGGATGAGGAAGAATGTCCCTATATCACCACCGCCCGGGTTGCTCTGAGTTCATTGGCAATCTAACCTACCACGTTTGTTTGGCAGAGTGAGTTCAGGGACCAGCACTGGGGAAGTTGGATGTTGGCATGAACGGATTGTAAGTTTCCGGTCAGTCGGGACCTTTACACCGCGCCAGCCGTTTATCTGGTCAGCAATACTGACAATGAGATATCCATGACCGGTATTCAGAGAACCATCGACCCCGAGATGCTTCAACCAGCCGTCGAGAGGTTCAGGATGGGAACGTTCGCTGGATGGATATGTCCAGTTGGCGAAGACGACGGGTGAGCTACTCCGGCTCGACGTCTCCAAGCAGGTTTCAGTTGCTTGGTTTAGTGACTACTATGACGGTGTTGCCTTTAACCATGTAGGTTGGTTTTCCCATCTCGTCTACGGAGGTTAGGCGTAGCACCTCGATGGGGGTGTGTTTGATGCGCAAGACCCAGCCGTCCGAAAGCTTCACTTCGCTGAAGCGTTCGATCGATTCTTCAATTTCTACTGGTGTGCCGTTTACGGTGTTTCCAGCATCGTCTTGGAAGCTTATGAAGTTGCCGTTCATGTGTTCTCCTATCTCGATGTGCGAAACTGTGCCGTACGAGTGAGTTTTGCCATCGCGCGAATTTTAGATTGAAAATCTTCGGCTCTGATGCCGACGCGCACAAGTTGGGATGCGGTTGTTGTCTAGAATCTAACATTGCATAGCAGAAGCATTATCCCGGAGGTCATCGATTGGCCATCATTCAGCCGACACCTGAGCATGTTCTTGATGCCGAGACTATCGCGGCGTTGAAACTCGTCAACAGCACCGCTGTGGTCGACATCCTGGCGCGCAACGGACACGATCCGCGTTACGTCTACATGGCGAATATCCGCACCATGACGCCCGGCGTTCGCCTCGTAGCGCGCGCCATTACAGTGCGTTTCCTGCCCGCGCGGCCGGATCTTATGGCGGAAAAGCCGGGCGGTGAGGAGTCGCCAGAGTATGCCGCATTCGAACTAGGTGGACCGGGCGACGTCATCGTGATAGAGTCGATGCGAACGAAGTGGATGTCGATTGGAGGGGATATCAAGTTCCTGCGCTTGAAGCAGCGCGGCATCGACGGTCTGGTGTGCGACGGCGGCATTCGGGACATGCATACCGTAAAGGACTACGGCATCGCGCTCTACGGATACGACAAGACTTCCAGTCTGGGGACGCGCGTCGGCACTCCGTACTCGACGAACGATGCGATTAACTGCGATGGTGTGCTGGTCAAACCCGGCGACTATATCGTGGCGGACGATGATGGCGTAGTGTGCATCCCGCGCGTGGTGGCACCTGACATTGCGCAAAAGGCAATCGAGTATGACGACTTGGAAGAGTGGATACGGGCGCGGTTAGACCGTGAAAACCTGACCCCGGGCAAGTACTACCCGCCGGACGACACTGTGGTTGCCCAGTACCGCGCCGAAAAGAACGGTTAGCCAACCGACTGTTGCGTTCTCAATCGGCCGTAATCTGGATGCTCATGCCGTCGTAGGCGTATTGAATGTAGAGCCCGTCGTTGAGTTGCGGATCACGCAGCCGGGAGTTCATCGCATAGTGATCGATGCCATGCGCCGCGTCGGTCAAAAAGGTTCGACGCGCTCTCACAATCTTGGCGTATTCCACCGCCTGCTCCATCGTCAGATGTGAGCCGTGCGTCCGCTCCGTCCGCAACGCGTCTAACACGAGAGTGTCGACGTCGGCCATCTTGCCGATAATCTCTTCTGGTATCTCCGATGCATCCGAGATGTAGGCAAAATCGCCGATACGATAGCCGTTGCAGGTGTAGTCCGGACCGTGCGGCACCGTCAGAGGGGTGATGGTTGTTTCGAGCACATCAAACGGGTCGTCGTCTATCATCCTGAAGTCGAGGATGGCAACCGTGCCGCCACTCGTCATCTGAGTGCGGTCTACCAGGTAGTACGCCGTCTTTGAAACGATATCCAGGTCTTCCTCACGCAGATAGATGGGGATGCGTGCATCTTTACTGCGTGCCAGCAACGCCGCATGCTCATCACCGCTGGCGAATCGCATCGTGTTGGTCCAATCACGCAGGTCATCCAGACCGCCTGCAGAGTCGGCGTGGGCGTGTGTCAGAACTACAGAATCTATCGTTCTTATGCGGTGCTTGGGAAATTGTTCGATTGCAGCCTGATAGAAGAACTTGCCAGCATCGATCAGGATGTTTATGGGTGGTCCGTCGTCTTGGTCACGCTGAACGACAATAGAAGTGTTGCGGCGGCGATTTTTCGAGCCCGGACGCATCGCATCGATGCAGATGTGGCAGGTCGGCGGATCGGCCGTCAGGCAGGTCACACGCGGAATGCCTTCCGACGTGCCCGTCCCGAGAAACATCACAGTAGCAGTTGAGTTGGCGTTTGGCATATTTTCAGGGTACGACGCGTTGACGTTACCATTTCGTTACATACGGTTATTCTTGAAGATTACGGCGGTTGATAAAATCCTGTCTCGAGATATCGATTGAACATATCAGTAAACAATAGGTCCGACATGATCGGATCGTTAGACAACGAATTTGACGGCGTCTTGCCGGAGCATGACGCGCCGACGCACGCGGCGTTGGGATATGCGCTGGGAAATGTGCTTGGTGTCGCGCAACCTGAACTGTTTGAACGGGATACCGTGTCTGCAGCATCGAAGATTGTCGATCTCATAGGTGAGCCGGACCATGTCGTCTTCTTGATGCTGGACGGGTTCGGCATGAATTTCGTTGATAGACTGCCCTGGGACTCGTACGTGCGTAAGCACATCTCGATGCAGCTATGCTCCACATTGCCGACATCGACCGGTCCGAACCTCACGTCGCTGGCGACTGGCAGATGGCCGGGCGCACACGGAAACCTGGGGTGGGATGTGCATGTCCCACGTCTTGGCGAGAGGATCCAGCCGCTCACCTGGAGACTAACGCGTACCGGGCAGTCGCTCAGTGAAATCGGCTTCAGCCCGATGGAACTGCTATTCACGCCACTGATCCCGTTCCGGAATCTCGGCAACTATACCTTTGTCATCAAATCTGAGCTGTCATCTTCCCAGACCACTCAGATGTATGGACAGACGCGCACCGTTGCATACTCCAAAGACGATGAACCGATATCAGACATCGTAGACAGCGTGCTGGCCGGTATCGCCGGTTCTACCGGCAAGAGCTTTACGTACGTCTACTGGACTGAAGTAGACAGTAGCGCGCATCAGTACGGTGAGACGCATCCAATAACTCGCGCTGAAGTCTCGCGTGCCGTTGCGCTGATGGAAGCGCTTGGCACCGCACTGGAGGGCGAGGCGCGGTTCGTTGCCACTGCCGATCATGGCCATCTCGACAGCCCCAAAGATGCGTGGCTGACGTTGCCACCGAGTGACTCGATCTGCCAGCATCTGACATGCGTTCCTGCCGGCGAGCCGCGAGCAATGTTCTTCCACACAAAGTCGGGGCAGGAGCGTGCATTTCAAGAGCAGTTTACAGCGTGTTTCGGCGACCACTTCGTTCTGCTGCCATGTGCCGACGCGGTGGATCTGGGGATATTCGGACCGGTGGCATACATATCGGACGCGTCGCGTGCGCGCATGGGCGACTTCTTTGCGCTCTCACGCGGCAGATGGTCGCTCTATGCATCCGAAAAAGAGGAGGCAGTAACTTTACAATCGATGCACGGTGGCATCACGACCGCCGAAAGTATCGTGCCGTTAATCGTGATTTAAAACCCAACAAAAGAGCAGGTGACTCAATGTCGATCAGAGGTGGATTGAAGAAGCGACTTCAGGCTGGTGAGACGGTTGTCGGACCGTTCGTCATCATCCCGTCGGTTCCGATGGTGGATACGCTGGGATATTCCGGGATGGACTTCTGCATCATCGACACGGAGCACGGCCCGATATCACAGGAGTCGGCGACCGATCTCGTCATCGCCGCCCAGGGCGTGGGCGTTGCACCCATCATCCGGGTAGGAGATAACGACGAGCGGCTCATTCTGCGCGCGCTGGACATCGGCGCGGAGGGCGTGCAAGTGCCGCAGGTCAACTCGATACCCGACGCCGAATCGGTCGTTCATGCCGCCAAGTATGCACCTCTAGGCGAGCGCGGCCTGTCGATCTTCACCCGTGCCGGCAACTACTTTCAGGATGACGGTGAGGGACACACTGATCGACAAAACGAAGAGACGATGACGGTCGTCCACATCGAGGGCAAGCGGGGACTGGATAACCTCGAAGAGATCATGACCGTAGAGGGCATCGACGTCCTTTTCCTCGGCCCATACGACATCTCTCAGTCGCTGGGATACCCCGGCGATGTCCGCAATCCCATCGTTGAGAGCGCACTGCGCGATGCAACCGACAAGGCACGTGCACAAGGACGAGCAGTAGGCTCTTACGCCAAAGACGTTGAGATGGGCAAATGGCTCATCGACCTCGGCATTCAATACATCTCCATCAACGTAGACGCCATCATCTACAAACAAGCCTGCGAGCAGATAGTCAACTCCCTGAAGGGATGAGGACGCAAACCATTGGCACTGCCAGCAAGCCAACTAACCTATGTCAGACCAACTGCACGTAACCGAGCGCGATGCGCTGGTTGCACTTTACAGAGCGACTGATGGCGATAACTGGCGGCGGAATGATAACTGGTTGACGGATGCGCCGTTGAGCAGGTGGCATCGGGTTACGACGGACGCGAACGGTCGAGTCGTTCATCTGGAATTGCGATTTAATGAGTTGGCTGGGGCGATACCTTCAGAGTTGGGTGCTCTGTCGAATCTGGAAACTCTAGACTTTTGCCACAACGAGTTGAGTGGCGGGATACCGCCGGAGTTGGACGCACTATCAAATCTGGAGCATCTAGATCTTAGTGAAAACGACTTGAGTGGTGAGATACCTGCGGGTTTCGGTGCCCTGTCCAATTTGAGATTGTTAGACCTGCGTCACAACGGGTTAAATGGCGAGATACCTCGAGAGTTGAGTCGCCTATCGAATTTGGAGCATCTAGACTTCAGCGAAAATGACTTGAGCGGTCAGATACCTTTGGGGGATCTGTCCAGCTTGACACTTCTGGATCTGAGTTGGAATCTGCTGCATGGCGAGATACCTCCGGAATTGGGAAACCTATCGCGCTTGATGTGGTTGAACTTGAGTTGGAATGGACTGTATGGCGAGATACCCCCGGAGTTGAGTCGTCTCTCTGAATTGGAAGTGTTGGACCTCAGCATGAATGGATTGGCGGGTGAGGTTGAGCATGGATTGCGCGGCGAGATACCTCTGGAGTTGTGTCAACTTGAGAATCTTCACCACCTAGACCTTGGCGGGAATGACTTGGTTGGTGAAATACCTCCGCAGTTGGCCGACCTATCGCTTTTGGAGGAGTTGAATCTGAGCGGCAACCAGTTCACCGGAGAGATACCCTCGAAGCTGGGAGAACTGGTTCATCTGCGCTGACTCGCGCTGGCATACAACGACTTGGTTGGCGAGATACCTCCGGATCTGGGCAACCTTACTAATCTGAGTCGGCTCGTGCTGGGTTACAACAATCTGAATGGCGACATACCGTTGGAGCTGTGCAACTTAATCAATCTGGAAGAGTTGGACCTACGTGCTAACCAACTGACCGGCCAGGTCCCCCGTGAACTCAGGGTTTTGCCGAAACTAAACTGTTTCCAGCTGGGAGAAAACTCGTTTAGTGATTGAATCCCGCGATCTGCAGTAATCAGTGAGACAACGCGGTGGATGTGATTACAGCATCGCTTCGTTCGGTTTAACGCCGAAGCCGGGGGCATCAGAGATGCTGAGTTTGCCGTTTGACAGTTCGGGTGTGCCGATCCAGAGCTGATCGGTTGTCGCGTTGCGGCTTCCCATTACGAGTTCGGCCAGATTGTCGCAGGCGTCCGAGGCCGCAATCAGGTGCAGTCCCCACACTTCGCCGCCGCGATGGGGGATTACCGGAATGCCCATCAAGTCGGCGTATCCGCAGATTCGCAGACCGGCAGTTACGCCGCCGCACCACGTGATGTCGGGTTGCCAGATGTCGTAGCTGCCGAGTTCCGCCATTCGCATGAAGCCGTTGAGATGCAGTTCGTGCTCGCCACCGGCCAGATTGATAGGCGATACGCGCGGTCGCAACTCTGCTAGCTCGATCAGATCGTCGGGCGTCATCACGTCCTCGAACCAGTAGATGTCAAACTCGGCCAACGCTTCTGCCATCTGTAAGGCAGTGTCGGCATCCCAGGACATGTATACGTCGAACAACAGTTTTG
Organism: Dehalococcoidia bacterium; assembly: GCA_965200065.1. Taxonomy (GTDB): domain Bacteria; phylum Chloroflexota; class Dehalococcoidia; order Lucifugimonadales; family Lucifugimonadaceae; genus Bin127. The sequence goes on from CBDATF010000001.1 coordinate 949,898, forward strand.
TATCGTTTCCGATGATGTTTCTGGCACCAGCCGCCATTTCGATGGCATCATCACAGCTCCCGCTCCAGCGATGCGACAGCTTCTGTCCCGATACTCCCAGTTCGGCATACCATTCAGAATCTGGTCCTGTGGCGTAGACATCGATGCGCTCTTTGCGGATGAGGCCGATCAGTTCGGCTACGGGGCATTTTTCGGCATTGCCCAGCGCATCCCAGAGCGCCAGATCGACGCCGCTCTGGGCCATCATCGAGATGCCGCCGCGTCCGTACGGTACCGATTCGTAGTAGAGATGGTCCCAGATGAGTTGAATATCATCGGGTGTATCGAGCGACTTGCCGACCAGCAGTTCCCGGAAGTGTCCGTTCACTATCGGCAACGATGCGAGCCCGCCTCCGCCGTATCCGTATCCGATAGCGCCAGTATCGGTACGCACCTCCACGACAATCTGCCAGAGATGCGTTCGCCATGACGATACGACGTTCCGGTAGTTCGGGTAGACGGCCTTGACGGATTCGATCTTCACTTGATGTTCCTTGTCTCTAGTCTGAAGTTAGAGGTTATGTATGGGTAGGTGACTTCGAGATGCTGTTTAATATGGGCGTGGCAGAGCCGTAGACGCCATCGAAACCGGGTTCTACTTCAACGTCGTCATGCCGTGCGGCGATGATCGCGTTGGCAACATCATCTCGCCCGGCGACTGTCGCGATGTCGGATGTAGCGGCGTGTATCAGTACTTTCATCTCGCTTCCAAAGGCATCGGTAAGCGCGTCATAGACACGTGCGACGCCCTTTGTTGCCTTGCCTATCCCTAATGTGTACGACAAAACTTCCCGTAAAGGTATCAAATGTCGGTATGGAGTGAACTTTCCATCCCGGTCGTGCCAGAGACCATCCTCGTCTTTTATAGCTTCTAAATGCTGTCCGTTCGACAATGATCGCGCGCGGTGCAGCACTCCGAGCGTCATGGTGCGACCGCATTCGGGGCAACGTCCGTCAATCTCCAATGATGCGTCTGGATGCATTCGCACGCCACATTTGCGATGACCGTCTAAGTGGTACTTGCCATGTTCAGGATGGAACTCGTAGGTCTCGACTACATTCCGATTGCGAAGCGCGCGGATGACGGCGTCATAACTCATTGCATCGATTTCGAGAACGGTTGCCTCGCGGCCGAGTGAAGCGATTGAGTGGGCATCGGAGAACGAGACTATAGAGCGGGTCCTAGAATCGGGCACGGACCAGTGCATTGAGGGATTACTCGACAATCCAGTCTCGACCGCCGGTATCTCGTCAGATAGATCTCCAAAACACTCCTCCAGCGAATCGAAGCCGGATTTGGCGCCGAAGATGCCGTACCAGGGTGTTAATACATGCGCCGGTATCACTTCGCATCTCGGGTCTGCGTCGCGCACGATGTTGAATAGGCGACGTGCGGATATCTTGAATACCGGGCGGCCGTCAGATTCGAGATTCTGAAGTTGGGCAAAGGTGCGGCACATGCTATCTACAGCGTCGAAATCTGGTGCAGATATCAGGAGGTGAACGCGTCTGCCACGTCCCGATTGCCGCCAGACGCAGGAGACTTCGCTCACCAGCATGAAGAGGCTTCCGTGCGCGGTGTAGATGCCTGAACCGGGTTCGGTTTCAACGACTTCATCCCTCATCTCTGTGCGCCATCCGGGATGGGTGAAGTCGGGTGCCGCGAGGAGATCGATACCGACGCTACTCCCGGCCTGTGCGAGGCTCTGCAGATCCAGTTTAGGACTGGTCGCCAGCGAGTAGCGGGAGTGTAGATGCAGGTCGCAAATTACTTGCATGGACATCCTCGTGTCGCCGTTTCGATGTTGGTAGCAAATAGAATCGTAGTATTGGAATCACGGGGAGTGGCGCAGCGGAAGCGCGCCTGCTTTGGGAGCAGGAGGTCGCGGGTTCGATCCCCGCCTCCCCGACCAGGCTTGATTTGCCAGTGTACGATTACGATGCGGCCGTCTCACCGATGCAGTAGCATCTCGCCGCCGTCTACGACTATCACCTGACCGCGTATCATCTCCGCATCGTCAGAGCATAGCATCGCAACAACATGTGCGACGTCTTGAGGCGTGACGCTCCGGCCAGCGGGAGTAGGGCGTTGTGCCACCTCGCGAATGCCTAGCTCTTCGGGAAATGCGTTCAGCGCGTCAGTATCGACAAACCCGGCCGACACGGCATTAACTGCGATGCCTCTAGGTGCCAGATCGATGGCCAGGTATCGCGTCACGGCTTCCAGAGCGGCTTTAGAGACGCCGACGGCGAAGTATTGCGGCAACACCCGGTTTGATCCGGGCGACGATATGTTCACCACTCTTGCGCCGCGTGGCATGAATTCGACACATCGCGCGGTCAAAGCCCAAGGCGCTTTGGCGTTAATCGAGTGTGTCCAATCCCAGTGCCGCTCACTCAACTCGGTCGATGAGCGCATCACGCCAGATGCCGCATTGTTGACGAGGATGTCAATTTTGCCGAAACGCGCGACGCTGGCATCGACCAGGCTTTCGGTTGCGGCAGCATCGTCGAGATTGGCGCGATGCCTTAGAGCCTCCACTCCGAGGTCGGCGATTTCATCTTCAACGGCGCGTGCGGCGACATGACTTCGCAGATAGTTGAAGCAGATGTTCGCGCCGCGTCTGGCAAGTTCAAGGCTGATCGCCTTGCCAATCCCACGCGATCCTCCGGTAACTAGTGCCGTCTTACCGGAGAGAGGCTTATCGGTCGGCATTGTTTTGGCTATCCATATCGGCTTCTCATGTCCGCTCTATATCGCCAAACCGCCATCTACTTTAATGACGTCGCCAGTGATGTAGCGCGCCTCTTCTTTGGTGAGGAAGGCGACCATCGGCACTATCTCTTCGACGTATCCGAAGCGTCCCATGGGTATCGCATCCAGTAGAAACTTGCGGGCGCGGTCTGAGATGACTTCGCTGGTGGCAGTTGCCACGTATCCGGGAGCGACGACGTTGACGGTGATATTGCGTTTGGCCAGTTCCTTGGCGACCGAGTATGTGAAGCCGTGGATGGCGGCTTTAGATGCCGAGTAGTTCGATTGTCCGAGATTTCCGCGAATGCCGACGATGGAGGAGATGTTGATGATGCGCCCCCATCGGTTGCGCACCATGTTGGGAACTACCAGGCGAGTGCAGTGGATAGTGCCCCATAGATTGGTGTTGATGGTGTGCTCAAGTTGCTCATCTTTCATGCGAATGAGCAGATTGTCGGAGATTACACCGGCATTGTTTATGAGAATCTCAACCGGTCCATGCGCTTCAACTGCGCCATCGATGATCTGCTGGCAACCTTCTTTGCTGGAAACGCTTCCGCCGACCGCGGTAGCAGTGCCACCGGCCGCTCGGATCTCGTCCACTACCTCATTTGCTTCCTCTTCGTGGGAGTTATAGTTGACGGCGACTGAGTGTCCCATCGCTGCCAGTTTGATGGCAATGCCTCTACCGATGCCTCGCGAGGCACCGGTCACAAGTGCGGATCGTGGTTGGTCAGTCAGTTCCAAAGTTCGACTTGGCAGAATCTAGTCTCAAACGTCAAGAGACGCGTGCGCGGAACGCTGCCAACTCCTTTTGCTGCGCTTCTATAAAGTCGTTGTCGTAGACATGCTTGGCGGTTTTGATCGCGGTGGCGATACCTTGCACCCCCGCGGCGCCGTGCCCAACTACCGCGATGCCGTTGACGCCGAGAAGCGGTCCGCCGCCGAACGTCGCCAACTGATTGGTCAGGGAATATATCTCATCCGCCAACTCGTCGTTTTCGGTCGCATCTCTCACATGTTCCGAGATCGTCTGTCCGAGACCTTCGGTAAGTTTCAGGACGATATTGCCGACGAAGCCGTCGCAGATCACAACTTCGGCCTTGCCGCGCGGCAGGTCGTATGGCTCGATCATTCCGATGAAGTTAAGCCCTGAATTCTTGAGCAGGTCTGCCGTCTCCTTGACGAGGCTGTTGCCTTTCGTCTCCTCGGATCCGACACTCAAGAGTGCGATACGGGGATTGTCTTGACTGTAGATAACTCTTGACATTACGCTGCCGAGGGTGCCGAAGTCGGCCAGTTGCAGTGGGCGAATGTCGATGTTAGCGCCAAGGTCGATGATGGCAGTGTTGGGCGAGTATCCGATTATCGGTCCCCCGAGACAGCCGCGGGCGATGCCGGACATGGTGCCGAAGGTTACGGTTGCGGCCGCGATCGATGCTCCGGTTGATCCCATGCTGACGAATGCGCCGGCTCGGCCCATCTTGACCAGTCCGGAGCAGACGAATACCGATGCGCGGGGTTTGGTGCGAAATACCATCGCCGGATTGTCGGTCTCGGCGACTACGCCGTCGGATGGCACTATCTGCAACAGTGGATGATCAGCCGCACCATGCTCTGCCAATACGGCTACAACGGCTTCCGGGTCGCCTACCAGTGCGATTGCCACGTCTCCATTCGCAACCGCTTCGAGGGCCCCAAGAACGGTAACTTCAGGCCCGAAATCTCCGCCCATGGTATCGAGGGCTACGACTAAGCTGGGTCTTGTCATGGTTGTCATGCTGAAGTCGGGGAGACCATTGGTGAATCAACTCTGGCGATGCTCACAATAGTATATGCGCGCAATTTCACACCATCGATCGATCGCTTCTTAACCGTTGTTTTGGGGCATCGGCACAGAAGCGGTGCCGGACAGTGCCTTTTCGCCGTTGGGACGCGTTACCGATACTTCGCACTCCACAAACTCGCGTCCCGATACGAGCCTAGTCCGCTTGACTGAGCCTTGAATTACGACCTCTTCACCCGGAACGACGGGGGATGTGAAGCGTGTCTTGACGTTGCCGCCTTGGTGCCAAGTGTCGGGATAGTTGATAGACATCATTTCCCAAACGAAGGCTAAGCTCAACATGCCGTGCGCGATACGCTGACCGAAGCGAGTGCTCGATGCAAAGTCAGCGTCGAGATGGATAGGATTGTGGTCGCCCGACGCATCTGCATACGCGCCGACTCGTTCTTGCGTGACTAGACGTTGGATTTGGATCAGTGAGGAACCGGGTGTGATGGGCGATGTCATTTGAAAGATGCCTTGCTGACGACGGGAGTGCAGGTTATGGAATCATGATGATAGTGGAACTCGATTCGGCGACAAGAGCGTCGTTTTCGTCTCGATAGCCGGTCTCGAAGATTGCCCAGATGCTGCCACGTCGATTGGAACAGCTTTTGAGTATCGACTTGGCACTGATGAGTTCGCCGGGTCGCACTGCGCGATGAACCGTCATCTGCTGTCCGGCGTGAACCGTTTCGATCTGTTTGGGGATGATTTCCAGTTCCGCGATCAGCTGACTCAGGACATAGGCATCGAGTTGAAGCGGGTGAAGTCCGGTGCCGAAGTCGTGAGGAACTAAATCTGCGCCAGTAGCCGAGAGGTAGGCATCGGATTTTTCCGATGTGAATACCATCTCGTACGGTCCAAACTCTAGACCGGCTCTGAGTTCTTCCAGATTCACCTTTGCATCCTCACTAAGCGCCGGACAGTGCACCGCCGCCACGCTGCATCTCTATCGCTTCGTTCACGAGGTGGTTTGCAAGCTCAAACGCCGTCGGATTCGTGTAGTCGAGATCCGATATCGCAAAGACTCGATAGAGCAGTCCGGTAGATACCAGCACCTCAACCGCTTCTCTGGCAGGTGGCACATTGACACCGAGAGCGATTGCCATGGCGGAGGCGGCATTGATGCCCGATTCGTCCAACTCTACGCCGGTCAAGACATCGTCGCGATAGTAGAGCAGGACGGCGTCATCCGTCTGCTCCAGCTTCACTCTGAGGTGAGAGCGTGGCGTTTCGAGCAGTTTGTATGCATCTACCAATGCGGTAGCTCTTGCTTTGCTATCCATCGCTAACTCGCTGACCAGATCAATCTCTTCAACTTAAACGTGCAACGATCGAGTCTTATGGGGAAATCAATCCCAGTTCCACCAAGCGGTTCCACACCTTGTCGGCACTCTCCTGAGTATCCTCGACATCTGAATGGAAGGTTATCTCTGAATTGATAGGCGGTTCGTAAGGGTCTGATACGCCGGTGAAGTTGGGTATACGACCTTCCAAAGCCATCTTGTAGAGACCCTTGACATCGCGATCGATCAGTGCGTCTAACTCGCAGGATGCGTAGACCTCGATGAAGTTCTCATGCTTGGCACGGATCTCGTCTCGTATCGCTTTGTATGGGGAAATTGCGGCTACGATACAGATTACGCCGTTGCGTGCGAGCAGTTCGCTGACAAATCCGATGCGCCTCACGTTAGTGTCGCGGTCTTCCTTTGAGAAGCCGAGCCCGACGCTGAGGTTGGTGCGAACTACATCGCCATCGAGTATCTCGGCTTTTGCCCCGCCATCTCGCAGGCGTTGCAGGATGATATCGCCTATCGTCGTCTTACCGGCACCGGACAGCCCGGTGAACCAGAGTGTGAACCCCTTGTGTTCCATGAGTCTCCTACTTAATAAAGTTGAAAGTCAACTTTTAGATTCTAATTTCCACCGATTCCAATAGCGGCGTCGCTCATTTGAGTCAGCACTTCATCAAGCGACTGAGATGTGTTCGGTCCGTTGACTTTTCGGACGATTTCACCTTGTGGGTTCACGAAGAATTTTTCCGGGATGCCGCGCACGCCGAAATCGACCGCGATGTCGCCATCATCGTCAACCGCGTTGGGATATGTGAGATTGTGACGAGTGAGGAACTCGCGCACATCATCCTCGTCATCCCAGATCGAGATTCCGACGAATTCAACGCCCAGCTTGGACCAGTGCTCATACGCCTCTGCCAAGACCGGTGCTTCGGAACGGCAGGGCGGACACCAGGACGACCAGAAATCTACCATCACAATCGAGCCTCGCAAATCGCTTAGACGCAATACGCGGCCGTCCAGCGTCACGACTTCAAAGTCGCTGTCTACAGCGGTAGTAACATCGACTTCTCCTAGAGTATTGTTCACTCCCGGCGGGCCGCTGTTACGGTCTGATCGCAACATGCCAAAGACTAGGATCACGACGAAGATGAGCAGTGGGATGCCGACTACCAGCATAGGTATCTTGCGCTTTGGCATCGCTAGGTTCCGTCTTCGCGGTCTATTTCGATCGCCTGCTGGAATAGCTGTCGGCGTTGCTCCAGATATTCATCCTCTGCAATCTTGCCCAAATCGTGCAGCTCATCCAGACGTGCAATCGCCTCAAGTATCTCCGATCGATCTCCCGTCGTAGCCGATCCGTCATCTGTATTCGAACCGCCAGCGATGGCGACACGGGCGCGTCTACGTGTCGCTAACACCACATACAGGACGATGGCAACCATTGCCAATGCAACGCTGATGATCAGGGCGATGCGGAACTGAACGCTGCTGAAAAAGTCGAGTAGCTGTCCTTGCAGATCCGGCCTCGGCAGTCCCGATATGATCACATTGAGTTCGGCGCGACGTTCGTAGTTGCTGCCTTGATACTGGATGTATCTGCCATCGCCGATATTGACGACTTCGCCACGCGTTAGCCCAAGTCCAGTCAATTCGCCGGAATTTACAGGTAGCAGGATCGTTACCGATTCGGCACCGAATGGCAGGCGCATGGGATACTCGAGTTTGCCACCCTCAAATGGCACGCTGTAGCTGATGACCATGCTGTATTCGCCTGGCGGTACCGGATTCGATATCGCAAAACCAGTGTTGATCTCCATCACATTCCCGCTCGGAAGGTCCGACTCGACTGTCAATTCCTGAAATCCTATCGGCAGATTGAATCGCAACAGGTTGAAGCCGGTCAGGTCCGGATCGGTCAAGTCGGCAAGGTATACCTTGTCGCCGCTGTTGACCATGTTTACGGCAGAGAGTACGCCAATGACGCCCTCGGATGCATCAATGATCGGTATCACCATCGAGTAGGTAGTCACACTGATATCGTCCAGCGCCGCCGTTCGTTCGTAAACCGTCAAAGTCAAATCATCAGTAGCATTGCCGGCGATCAGGTCGACGTACGGGGTATATACGCCATCATCGACAACGACGCGGTAGAAGCGTCCCTCACCGATGCTCTCCACATCCAGCGAAAATGTGCCATCATCGTCAGTAGTTGTCTCGACGCGCTCTACGATGGCTTCGGCAGTTTCATCAATGACCAGTGCAAACACGGTGAACTGTGAAGGTGTTTCGCCACCATCGGTGCCATTGACCACACGTCCGGAGATGGTGGTTAAGTCTTCACTCGCTTGAGCAGTGATGAAGTTCATCTGCATCGCCGGCATCAGCACGAGGCCAATGGCTATCGAAGGCACTAATAGCCAAAGCCAGCGTTTCGGTGATGCTATGGGATTACGAAGTTGCTGAATCATCTTCCGGCGTATCGGCTAATCGCGCTTGACGAATGCGTTGAACTTCCTGCTCTATGGCTAGTTCCGCTTCAATCATCTGGTAGCGATGCTCATCACGTTCACGCATCAGTTGTGCCGCCTGCAACCGCACTTCATCCAGTTGCTCCTCATATTCCTCGGCCGTGATGTTGCCCTCTTCAAACTCGTTGCGAAGGGTGACCGGCTCCCGATAGAGCAGATAACGAAGCGTGTCTGCTGATGCCACAGATTGCGTTTCATTCAATCCTGCTTCACTGTTGCGGCTCCGTTTGAGAAACGGGTAGGCGAGCACTGCTATCACGATGAGTGCCATGAGGATGCCAACAATCGCTATCATGCGGATACTGCCCCCTACGCCTCAGTCGTGGATGGCTTTGGGCTGATGACTCGAGGTGTAGCAGTTGCCGCGCGTTGACGTTGCACGGAACGCTCCAGCACCGGATGGGGCCATAAGGCTATCGCCGTTCCAATGAGGAATATCGGCCCGGCTATCCAGAGCCACATCGCAAGTGGATTGATGCTAACTGCCAGCGAGACGCGCTCTCCCTCCTGGCCGTCCTGCAGGAAGTCGCGCGGGATGACGTAGAGGTCCTCAACCGGACTGGTCATGATGCCGGAGCGGACCGACACCATGTTGAAGTTGCGGAAAAACTCATGGCTCGGCTCCAATCTGCCAACTAAAGCATCGCCCGGCCGCGCATCAGTCGTTACTGTGAACCCAGTTTTGCCAATGCTGGATGCAGTATTGAATTCATCCCGATACTGCGATGGATCGATGCTGTAGACATCGAGTTGCGCCCACTGTGCCAAGCGGTCGGGACGGTCATCGAGACGTCGATCGACGTACTCGATGCGGTAGTTGTCCAATACCAGACTCTCGCCCCTGTTAAGCGCCGCATCAAATCGCTGGTCGAAGAACTGAGTGCCTACAACGCCGATTGCTACCGATAGGACAGCGATGTGCACCACGTAGCCGCCGTGTCGGGGACGATTTCCATTGATGAGCCGCCACCAAGCAGTGTACGGTTTCTCACTCAAGTTCCGAACGCGCGCGCGAGTGCCCATGTACCACTCTTCCAATACGGCCAGCGCGGCAAAAGCGACGGCTGCGAAACCGAGTATGGCCCAGAACTCTCGAATGCCGAAGGCGATGAGAAGCGCGGCGACCAAGATGGCGCCAATGCCGGGCGGGATGAGCCATCTTTGCAACGACCGGGTCGTCGTCCGTCGCCACGGTAGAAGCGGGCCGATGCCCATCACTATGACCATTAGCAGCAACACTGGACCGTTGACGCGATTGAAGTATGGTGCCGCCACACTCACATCGACATCCCGCGCTAAGTTGGAAAAGACTGGATAGAGAACGCCCCAAAGTGTGATGCCAGTCACGACCAACAGCAGGAAGTTGTTCACCAAAAAGGATGCTTCGCGAGACATCCAAGACTCGATGACACGTTCGCTAACTAGTCTGGGATATCGCCATATGAATACTGCAAATGCAAAGAGCAGGCTTAGCACCATGAATGAGAGGAATAGCAATCCAAGTGAAGACTCGGCGAAGGAGTGCACCGATACGACGCTGCCGCCGCGATTGATGGACATTCCCAGTTGAGCCAGGATGAATGCGATGTAGATCAAGACGATGTTCCACATTCGGAACATCCCGCGTCGTCTCTGCACCATGATCGAGTGGATGAATGCCGTTAGCACCAACCACGGCATCAGTGCGACGTTTTCGATGGGGTCCCAGCTCCAATATCCGCCCCATCCCAATATCGTGTATGCCCACCAGGCTCCGATCAGTATTCCGATGCCGAGGATAGCCCACATGATGATGGCAAATATCCGCGCAATATCCACCCATTCGTCGCCGTATTCGCCTGATATGAGCGCACCCGTAGCGAAGGCGAACGGGATGGTGATTCCAACCAGTCCGGCCATGATGAGCGGCGGATGGCTGTAGAAACCGGGATGCAGCAGCAGCGGGTTGATACCACGACCGTCGGGTGGAACTACCTGCAACGTCTCAAATGGGTTGGCGAGGGTAGCCATCGTGATGAATAGAAATGCCAGAACGGTCGCCAGGATGGCGATGGTATAGGGCAGGGCAGCGGCGAAACGTCGGGGCGCAAAGCGAATGCTTATGCTTGACATGAGGGCTAAGGCGAGCGTGATGTAGAGCAACGAGCCCTCATTGGCGGCATAGAAAGCGACTAGCGTGTAGCCGCGTCCCATCACTATATTGGAGTTGTCGGCAACGTACTTCAGACTGAAGTCGTTGGTGAGAAATGCGATCATCAGGGCCGCGGCGGCCGCAAATGCAACCATCAATGCCATATAGATTGCGCGCCGTCCACTAACGATGAGGTCCGGAATGGCGGCCTTGGCACCAATTAAGGTTGCGACGACCGCGTATAGCGAGACGGCGGCGCCAAGCCAGATGGCAGTTATCCCGATCTGATCCACTACGTCCGGTCCTCAGACTTCACGCCGCTATCGGGAACATCTGGCGCGTCGTGAATGACGGAATCGATCTCACGATTGGCGCGTTCCAAGTATTCGTCCATTGGGGCAGCATCCTTATCCGCCGTCGTGACCGTATCGGCGGGTGACGCATCTTGAGCGGAGCCGTCGGTGGCAGTGCGTCTGCGGCGTCGCATGTTGATAAAGGCATGGGCTACTAGCAGTGAGCCGCCGATAAAGATGACTGCGGGCATTATCCAGGCGATCATGTTGAAGCCGCTGGCGTCCGGAGACGCGAGCACTATCTCTCCATAGCGTTCAACGAAGTACTCGCGAATTTCCTCGTTCGTATCTCCCGCTTCGATACGGTCTCGTATCACCGCCTTCATGTCTTCCGAGAGTTGAGCCTGCGATTGATCGAGCGTTTGGCCGTCGCAGACAGGGCACATCAGTTGCTGCGAGAGCTGGTGAACTCGCTGGTCAGAAGTCAGGTCATCTTCAGTTACGCAGGCGACGGCGAGGGACACTAGAAGTATCGATGCGATCATCGACAGAACCGACATTTGAAGACGGTTCAGCCAAGGCATGGGATGAACGATGCGGTTGGAAGTCTTGAACAGCATTCGGTACTCCGCTGCAACAGTAGAGTACCGGTTCGTGTAACTTATCAGGGCCGTGGTCACACGCCCGGCATCAACGTCCGATGCCGGTGTTTTGATCGTAGACAAATGCCACGATCTCACGAATGTCTTCCTCTGGAAGCAGGTTTCTGAATCTTGGCATGACGACGACGCCATTAGTAACTAGATTTATCATCGCTTCCTGGTCGTACGTAGCACGCTTCTCAATGAGGTTCGCAGGGCCTACGTATGGCGAGTCGTTAGTGGTTGCCCAGTAGCTGTCGGTTGCCACCATGTGGGCCGCGGCCGGACCGTCGCCGGCACCTGACATGCCATGACAGGTTGCGCAGTTGATGCGGTAAAGCTCACGCGCACGTTCGGCGTTGTAGGCACGTTCTTTATGCTCCGGAACCGTCAGCACGTCTTCCGAACCGATGGGCACAAACGCTACTGCGTCGCTGACCGGCGCCAATCGCGGCGGCTCCTGGTTTCGTTGCGACTGCGAGTAGTGCATCTCGGAGAAAATCTCAATCGGGTAAGTGTTCGATTCCTGCACCGCACAGGCTGTAGAGCTGACCACGACGATAGCGATAGCCAAGAGAGCCCAGGCCGAGCGAGGGCGAACTATTGAGATGAGTTGTGGGATCAAAGGTTTCACGCCTGCTTGATCTCCATCGCACCGGCACCGTTGAGGGCATCAATCGCAACACTGGCTCGATCTTCTTCAGTCGTGACTACGACGCCGATGAGCCCTTCGGTAATGCGAGTATCGTAAATGCCGGTATTTACGTTCGGCAAGCGCGACTCGATGACGATACCGACAACGGTCGATATGACTGCCGCGAGCATCGACATCTCGTACAGTATGACGAGCATTGCGAATACCGACAGTATCGGCTTACCACCAGTCACCAAGGGATAGGCTATCTGGGTTGCGGCCGTCAGGAATAGCGCCAGAGTAAAACCGATGATCGCTCCGAATGCCGGGAAGCGGAACAGTCGGTGTTGCGGCACATGCTCGCCGAAAGCACCTTCCGGATACGGAGTGCCAGTGAGCACATCGAAGGTGCCGAGGGGGAAGCCGGCACTCTTCAGAGCGTCCATTGCATCCGCAGCTTGATTCGGATCGTTGTAAAGACCGAGTACGCTTTTGCTCATTTTGTTAGCTTTTCCTCAATCCTCTGACTTACTTAATCGGCTTCACGTACTATCGCTGGCACACGGACGCGTCCGATCTTAATCGAGTCGCCAAACGTCTGGCTCTCTTTCTGTTCGAACAACGGCACTAGCGGGAAGAAGCGCGAGAACAACAGCATCAGGAAGGTTACCCATGCTAATGACCAGAAGAGGATGAACCACTCTAGTCCGCTAGGACGATATGCCTCCCAGGTGTAGACGAATGGAGTTTTACGCGCCAATCCGGGAACGATAATCAGATACCTTTCCAACCACATTCCAATGTTGACGAATAGAGATGACCAGAACATCAGCGCGATGTTGTTTCGCACACTCTTCTGCAACCACATGCCAACGGGAATGATGTAACCGGTAATTAGGAACGTTACGAAGAGGATGTTCCAGGGCCACTGGAAGATCTGCAGATCGCGGAGTGCGAGCTCTGGCGCATCCAGTCCGTAGACGGCGAAGATCAGTTCCAGGAAGGTGAAGGCTAGCCATCCGGTAGCGACGACGATCAACAGACGTGCTAGAGCGTCGAAGTGCTCAGGACGGATGAAGTCTTCCCACTTCCATAGCCAACGCATCAGCGCCATCATCGTCACAACTGCCGATACACCGGAGTGCACCGCTCCGATAACGAAGTAGGGCGCAAAAATGGTCGAGTGCCATCCCTCTACTGCCGGGGTGACGGCGAAGTCCCACGACACGATTGAGTGCACTGAAACGAAGATGGGCAACATTAGCGCCGACAGCAGGATGCCGCCTACCGTCTGCAACTTCCACTGTCGGGGGTTGCCACGCCATCCAAGCGCCAGAATCGTGTACAGAGCACGTTGCCAACCGGAAGTGCGGTCGCGCAGGTTGCCTAGATCTGGCAACAGGGCGATGTATAGGAACAGGGTAGAACCAGTGAGATAGGTGCTGATAGCGACCGGGTCCCAGATCAGCGGCGATCGGACGTTCGGCATGATGCCACGTGCGAAGTCGTAAGGCAGTATGAAGTAGATAATGCGCCACGGTCGGCCGGCGTGCATCAGCGGGAACATCAGCGCCGTGAGCAGCGAGAACACGGTCAGCAGTTCGGCCGCGCGTGTTACAGGACGTCGCCATTCCGCCTGCGACAGTCGGAGGATGGCAGAAATCATGATACCGGCGTGGCTGATACCGACCCAGAACACGAATGTAGTTATGAACAGTCCCCAATAGACCGGACGCGAGAGACCGGTTACTCCCAGTCCTTTGTTGACCATGATGCCGATTAGGAAGAAGCCGATGGCGACTACTATTCCTAATCCGACCACTGTCGGTGCCCACCATTTCGGCGTGTCCAGCTGACCGTTCAGCAAGACACGGTTGGTGTGTATCTGGTCAATTGTTCTGCGTTGTTGCATAACGGGTCAGTGCGACTCAACTATTCCAAGCTTAGTCAGGCTTGGCGATAAGCGAAACTTTAGTCTTCATGTATTCAACCGGTCGGTAGAGCAGATTGAACTGTTGGACATCCCAGATGCTCAATATCGGGATGACACGGGTTGCGAGCAACACAATCATGATGGTACCTGCCGTTGCTCCGATCATGATGAGGATGTCCATGACATCGGGCCATACAGTAGCCGGATACTCGGTCAGGAAGCGCTCATGGATGCGGTCGTCTGGAACGGCCCAAGCGGCGACATAGAGGCGGATGCGGTCCAGCAACACACCGATAAGTATCAGACCAGCGCCGATAGCAGTGCCGTTGTAGCTGCGTCGCACTCGGTTCCAGATCAACCACCACCAAGGCGTGAACCAGATAAAGAGCACCGCGGCTAGGAACGCCCATATGTAGGGGCCGCGCACCAGATAGTCGATCCACATCTTGTCGGAGCCGCTGCGCCCGTACCAGAAGACGATGAATGCGGAGATGAAGAAGTAACCCCACAGCAACGTAAAGGCAAACATCAGACGACCGATGGACCAGAACTGATCGAGATGCAGGTATTTATCCAGTCCCAGATATTTCCGTGCGGCCCATATTCCGATAACTGTTACTGCCAGTCCGGCTTGGATCGATGAGATTGCGTGGTACATCGGGAAGATTGCATCACGCCATCCCGGCACCAAGCTCATCGCGAAGTCAGTGCTGATGATGAAGTGGATGAACACAAAGGTGAAGAAGTAGAGCGTGCCCATCATTCCGATGCGCAAGCGGAGGGTACGCCACTGCAGCGTAGTGCCCATCCAGCCGCGTGCCATCCATCCGCCAAAGCGTTGCTTCCAACCGGTTGCATGGTCGCGCATCGCGGCGAAGTCGGGCAGAGCGTACGAGTAGATCAATCCCAGCGCGCAGAGGATGAGGGTGAACATGCCCACCATCGACCAGAGGTGCGGCGAGATGTCTGGCCCCTCGAACCATATCGAGCGTCGCCGTGCACCATCGACCACGAGCAGCGGCAGGTGGAGGATGAGCGGAATCATGAGAACCGTGCAGACTATCGAGACGAGAGAGCATAGCGCGGCGAAACGTGCTACCGGACGTACCCAGTTGGCTTTGGCAAGTGTGGGCGCGATTGCTACCAGCGGCGCGCCGCCGAATGCGCTGAAGAGGAATGCCACGATCGCGGCAGTGTATCCCCACTGCTCCTGATGTCCGAGACTGACGACAAACTTTACGATGCCGCTAACTATGCCGGCGAACGTCAGCAGTCCCAGAATCCACATGATGCCGCGGAAACGGGATGGGTTGGAATTGGTCGTCGCGATCAGTTCCGATGCGATGACATCGGGTTCGACGCGCGCGGGAAGTTCGTGATGAGCTTCCTCGTGCGCTTCGCTATGTGCGCCCGTGCTATGTATCGCTTCGCTAGCCATGATGTCCATTGCCTGCCGATCGGTCAGTGTCGATCTTTGCCAGATAGACGACGTTGGGATCGGTGTCGAGATGCGGCAACAAGGTGTAGTGCCGATCGTCTTTCTTCATCTTCGAGACCTTGCTGTTCTCGTCCTTGAAGTTGCCGAATACTAAAGCATCGGTCGGACATGCCTGAGTGCAAGCCGTCTGGATCTCACCATCAACTACGTCACGGTTTTCGCGCTCTGCGTTTCTGACGCCACGGCGAATGCGCTGGACGCAGAAGGAGCACTTTTCCATGATTCCCCGACTTCGGATCGTCACATCCGGGTTCAGGTGATTTCGGAAAGCTTCGGGCCAGACCGGTTCCCAATAGTTGAAGAAGCGAACGATGTAGGGGCAGCCGTTAGCGCAGTATCGGGTGCCGACGCAACGGTTGTAGACCTGTACATTGAGTCCTTCGTTGTTGTGATAGGTCGCAAAGACAGGGCATACCGGTTCGCACGGCGCGTTTTCGCAGTGCTGGCACATTATCGGGATGAAGCGGGCCTTGATGTCGGGGAACTCGCCTTCCCAGTAACGCTCGACGCGTATCCACGACATGACGCGGGCGCGTTCAAACCGATCCTGCAGGTTCAAAGGCACGTTGTTCTCGGCCTGGCAAGCCAAGACGCAGGCCTGACAGCCGGTGCACTTGTCGACATCGACAACCATGCCCCAGCTGTAATCTCTTTTCTCGCGTTGCAGTGTCATGCGTTTATATATTCCACGCTCAAGTTAACTGCTGATGCAGCCACAATAATGCTATTAGTGTCCATCATCTCCTGATGATGCGTCGCCCTCATTGCCGGATTTGGGCAGGAGGAAGTTCTGTTGATACTCGTGATGGTTGGAAATCTCGGCATCATGCGCGGTCTCACCTGGAGCGACCACGAGAACCGGGACGCCGGGTTCGACTGGGAACGCCGTGACTTCACCTTCAAACTTAGCCAGTTCACGCTTTCTGCCAGACCGCGCCACTCTCACGCGAGTTGCGGCCCAAGCCAGCGATCCGCTAGCCGGCTCAACTTGCGGGTCAAGTATCGATAGGATGTTTGAACCTATACCCTGGTCATATCTGCCGCCATGCTCATTGCCCAGTCCGATAGGTACTGAAATGACGCCGGGACGACCGCCGGGCGTGGGGTAGGCAAGTGCTTCGACCTCGCCGTATTGCGACTTGATGAAGAGCACGTCGCCCTCTCGGATGCCGAGATGCTCAGCCTCTTTGTCGTTCATCTCTGCCCAGGTCGTCCATGCGGCCGAGCTCATCGGGTCCGGACTCTGGTTCGCGAATGGGGTAGCCGATAGTCGTCCTTCATACAAGCTGTTCGAAAGGAACGGTATCAGGTGGAAGTCATCACCTTCGCCCAGATTGTCCGTGCTGGAGTAGTGCACTTCCGATTCCAGCTCAAATACATTGGGTGGCGTGTGATCTGATGGCGTGTCAATAGTTGCGTTGGTGTCCCACCATCCGCCGCGCTGCATGACGCCCTGCTTGAACAGTCGCTTGTCAGGAGCGGATACCGAGCCGCGGTTCAAATCGAACAGCTGGTCGATGGAGTTGTTTACCAGCTCTTCCATGTCGTCAGCGCCGAGTCCTCCGTCTGCCATCCGCAGCAATTCGTCGCCAAAACCTCTTGAATCGGCCAGAACACCGCCGCCGAAGATCGAAGTGGTCCCGATGACTGGCTGTTGGATCGTGACTACCTCGTAACCGGGCGCCGGGTCGGGGACGGTCGTGCCCCAAGTTTCCAAGAAACTCTTTTCGGGCAGTATCAGGTCGCAGTTTGCGAGTGTGTCGTTCATGACAGTGCCGAAGCCGATGACGTTAGGCACGCCATCCAAAGCCCCGACGACGTCTACCGATGCGGGCATTCCATGCACGATATCGGCGCCGCGAATGATTACGGTTTGCACATTGCCGCCGCGCCACTGCGCCAGCTCTACTTCCCAATCGGTGAATGAGTCGCCGCTGCACCTTCCGGTCAAACCTTCCAGTGGGCATAGCGGGTTGTATTTCACGCCGCCATCAGCACCGACTGCGCCGACCAATGTGTTCAGGGCATGAGTTGCTGCGATGTTGAATTGACCGTTGGTGTGTCCACCCGCGCTGCCGCCGGCGAATGCGAGGCTCGGCCGATCCGTCGCGAAGTGCCGTGCCGCCTTGCGGATGCTCTCGGCCGATACACCAACCCGCTCTTCGACGTCCTCAGGCCGGAAACCGACCAGCGTCGCCGTCGGTATCTGGTTGAAGAAGCGAGCGATCTCGGTTGACGACGCCAGTCGTTCGTCGACGATGACCTGGGCGATGCTCATCGCCAAGTGGCCTTCATATCCGGGCATTACCGGAAGCCAGTGGTCGGCATTGGCAGCCGTCATCGACATGCGCGGCTCAGCATGAATCAGATAGCCGCGATGGTCTTTGGATCTGAATTGACCGAAACGCACTGAGTATCCGACTGATGATTGCCAGGTGCTGAGCCAATCGGCACCGATCGAAAGTATCGTGTTCGCATTTGCAATGTCGTAATACGGAGGATCTTCCTGTTGGTATACGAACCGGATTGCATCCTGCATCACGCCTTGCTCAGTCGGGTCGAACTTGATGTGTCGCCCGCCGTTGAGGGCCGCGAAGTTGATAGCAACCCACTCGATATGTCCGCCGAGGGGATTGGTGACTACAGATAGATTGTCCTTGCCAGCATCGACCGCAGCCTGCATGAGCTGTTCCGCGCGTCCCCATGAAATCGGGTCGTACAGTCCGCCCTTGCTACGTCGGTAGAGCGGCTCGCTGATGCGGTCGGGATGATAGGTGAGCTGAATCGCGGCATCGTGTCGCGCGCTTTGTTTGCCGAGATTGACGGGGTGATCGGGATTGCCGGCTATCTTCTTAGCGCGGCCTTCCATGACGCGCACGATCAGACCGTCGCCGCCCGGCATGTCGGGCCAGCTCGTGGCGTACCACGCATCTTCGCCGCGAACCAGATCCTCCGGCATATCGACCGGGCTCTGGATGACGAGTTCGCGTTCGGGCAGACCGCAGGCGGCGAATATCATCGTGCCAGCAGTCGCCTTAGCGCCAAGGGCCAGGAACTCTCTTCGACTTATCTTCATATGGTGTAGTTTTAGGTCGATCTAATCAGTGTGGTTCAGTGGTGGCAGGACGCACAATCGGTCGGCGCGTTGTTGTCGCGGTGACAATCAACACACTGTCCCATCTTCAATTCTGCAACTTGCGCTACCTCTTCCATCGCGGCAACGTCGCCGTGACAGGTGGAACATACTCCGGCCGCACCAATCGTCACTCCGCTGGTCTTGGAGGCAAGTTCCTCAAGGTCCTCCGGTATATTGGCGTTGGGGTGTTGCGTCAGGTAGCGAATGTGCGGCTCATGCACAAAGCGGACATGGTCCGGCATTCGGTGCACACGTTTCCAATCGATGGGATGCGGGTCATCGCCGATGATCCCAGCCGCGGCCCTGACTTGCGTCAGCGGTTCGCTGTCTTCACCACCAATCACCTGGTGGCAATACGCACAGAACTGGACTGCCGGCACGCCCGCATTGGCTTGCATGGTTACGGTTCGGTGACAGAATGTGCAGTCCATGCCGAGACCTTGCACACTCTCGCCAACCGTGTTGGTGTAAGTCCCAGTTCCGGCGTGGATGGTGTGCGGGAACGATATTGGCTGTTCAACCGGTTGATTGAAGCCCAGCACTGGTATCGGTTGCTCTAGCCATGCAGTGACGATGAATGCAAATACGGCGCCAAGGATGGCTAATACGGCGAGACTTCCCAGTGCGAGGATGGGTAAGAGCACCTTCAACCACAG
Source organism: Dehalococcoidia bacterium (assembly GCA_965200065.1). GTDB lineage: Bacteria > Chloroflexota > Dehalococcoidia > Lucifugimonadales > Lucifugimonadaceae > Bin127. Next base: position 969,268 of record CBDATF010000001.1, read on the forward strand.
CGGAGTGGTGCGGCGCTTCTCGCTGATGAATTCACGCAAATTAGCCAAGGTTGTTCAACCCCATGATCGCTTGCATGAAGTCTTTGGCAGGGCAGCCAAATGAGCCAACTATCAACGGTCTGCTTCGATTCATTGCCAATACCTCGAGTACCGAACGTCGAGCCAGTCCAGATTCATTGCTGCGAGGACTAAACAGGCGATTAAACCGATAACGGCGACGATACCGACGAAGTAGAGGACTGGTCTCAGATTCGACCAGCGACGCGAGATCGTGTTGGTGTCAACGAGGGATGTGATGATGGCGTGCGCGACCAGCAGGCTGGAACCTGCGACGATGGCGCATCCCAATGCTGCCCATAGATACAGGAGCGTGGTGCCAATTTGAGCCCATTCGGACGATGAAAGCGGTTGTGGGTCCATTCGCCGTTCTCTAAATCAGTTCTTGGGCTCGCACTCTTGCGCTGGTGGGGTCATCAGTTTTTATTCGTCAAACGACGGTTCCAGGGCGCAAGGTTTGGTTGCGCGCATTCATCTATCTTATTTACCGAAGCGCGCCAGTGTCAACGCGCCAGGTGCTAGCCAATTGATGCATTGTAATTGCTTATATCGCTATCTAGATACTCAATTTCCGTGTCATACGGCAAAAGCATGTAAGGTTCGCCAAATTGCTCCCCAGAATCGAGCGACCATTTTTCGCTCGCGCGACGAGGACGCAAACGGATTCCGTGATTGCTACCGTGCACCAGCAACGACTCGCCAGCGCCCGAATCTCCCACCTTGACGACGCGCAACTCGCAGGGCCCGCCATCGTCCCAACCGACCACCTCGCAAGGACCGTCAACATTGGATACGTCTGCAATGACGATCGCGCCGGCAGCGCGCTCTACGCCGCGTACTTCAAACGTCTGCATTGGGAAATATCCGCAGTTGTCGTTGTCTTCAATATCGATCCAGACTTGGGGCATCGGGGTTAACTGCCGAGATTTAAGCGTTGTATGTCGGTTGAGGCTTGTAATATCAATCTCAGTGAATGAATTCTATGCGAGATGTGAAGCAAGTCGCAAATGCCGACTTCTGGGAACTGCACGATGCGAATAACTAAAGAAAAACTGCACTGGCTCTACGAAACGATGTATCGAATCCGTCGCTTCGAAGAGACGATGCTTGAGCAAACATTCCGCGGCAACGCGATGGGTGTTACTCATCCATCAGATGGGCAAGAAGCGGTGCCGACCGGCATCTGCGCGCATCTGACGGAAAAGGATTGGATCGGTTCAACCCATCGCGGACATGGGCACTGCATCGCCAAAGGTCTCGACACGAAAGCGATGATGGCGGAGATCATGGGACGGTACACCGGGCAGTGCAAGGGCAAGGGCGGAAGCATGCACATCGCAGACTTTTCCAAAGGAATGCTTGGTGCCAATGCAATCGTGGGCGCATCAGTGCCCCTGGCCGTGGGCGCTGCGCTGACGGCGAAGTATCAGGGTAGGGAGGGCGAATCGATCGGCGTAGCATTCTTCGGCGATGGTGCTACCAGTCAGGGTGTAGTTCATGAATCGATGAATCTCGCGGCGATCTGGGACTTACCCGTGATATTCGCATGTGAAAACAACCAGTATGCCGAGGCGACGCCGGCTTGGTACGCAGTATCGACAGAGGACATCGCGGCGAGGGCCGATTCATACGGCATCCCGGGCGTGCAGGTAGACGGCATGAACGTCTTCGCGGTGTACGAGGCGGCCGAGGAAGCGGTGCGGTGCGCCAGGGCCGGAGAAGGCCCGACTTTGCTGGAGCTCAAAACTTACCGCTATCACGGACATTTCCATGCCGACGACCCCAAGAAGTATCGGAAGCAGGACGAGGAAGACGAATATCGCGAGCGAGATTGTCTCAAGCACTTTGAAACGCTGGTCACTCAGCAGGGCGCGATGAAGTCGGAAGAGTTGGAAGCTATCCGCGATGCCATTGAGGTGGAGATGCAGGAAGCAGTCGATTTCGCACTCAACAGTCCGATGCCGCCCATGGAAGAGTTGTATTCAGACGTGTATGTCAACTACTCCAATCCAGTAGTCGGGTTGCGCTGAGGCAAGCATTTTCAGAGCTTCAGCAATTTAGAAAGGTCGAATAGAGCGATGACTACAGAAGCCGCGCAAGCGAAATCGGTTTTGAGCGATCCCGGTGTGCTCGTGCCGGGACCTGGATACGATGTTCCGGGTGCAGTGGTTCGTTACCGAGATGCGTTCAACAAGACGCTACGCGATGAACTGGAACGTGATGCTGATGTCTTCATCATGGGCGAAGACATATCGGGCGGTTTCGATCGCGACACCAACGAGCCGCTTGATGCGTGGGGAGGTCCCTTCGCGGCGACTAAAGGATTGGTGCAGGACTTCGGTCCGGATCGAATCCGCGACGCTCCCATCTCCGAGGCTGGATTTGTGGGCGCGGCAGTCGGCGCGGCTCTGACAGGGCTCCGACCGGTCGTCGACCTGATGTACTTCGATTTCGTCACGGTTGCATACGACCAACTTCTTTCCAACGCCGCAAAGTCGCGCTACATGTTCGGCGGACAGACAAAGGTCCCCATGACTCTCTTCGCCCGTTCCGGCGGAGGCACCGGACACGCCGCGCAGCACTCCGAGAGCTTCTACTCGATGCTGGCGCATATCCCAGGCCTCAAGGTCGTAGTGCCATCCGATCCGTACACCGTCAGGGGACTGCTCGCGGCGGCGATCCGAGACGATGACCCGGTCTTCCTGGTGAACGACAAGAAGCTGATCAATATGGAGGGCTACTGTGCTGAAGAGTCGTTCACGATACCACTTGGCAAGGGTCGCTACCTGAAGCATGGCGACGACGTGACGCTTATCGGGATGTCCTACACTTCGGTCGTTTGCAAGCAGGCCGCCGACATGTTGGAGGAAGAGGAAATCAGCGCAGAGGTGATAGACATGCTCAGTCTGTCGCCGTTTGATGAAGAGATAATCCTCGAATCGGTGATGAAGACGAACCGCGTCGTCATCGTTGATGAGGATACGCCGCGTGCCAGCATGGCATCAGAGTTCGCCGCCATCATCGCCGACAAGGCGTTCGACTACCTAGACGCGCCGGTCAAGCGAGTCACCGGTCCGCACACGCCAGTGCCTTACAACAAGGGCTTGGAGACGGCATTCATGCCCCAGCCGCAGGATGTGGTTGGCACCGTCCGCAGCTTACTGGGATAAGCATCAATCAAGAGCATGTAACCGCATCATCTTCCGCGGCCAGCCGACGTAGCATCGTGAAGGGGTAGATCCCGGTCGAGTGCCCGTCGGACCATAGGAACTGGAGGGCATAGCGGCCCACTTCGAGATAGTCAACGGCGATGATGTCTTCGGGCACCATGGCAACGTTCAGCAGTTGACGCCCAGTCATCTCTTCCACACATGCGGCACATGCGCATTGCAGGCGCAGGTAGCGATGGGGAAACAGACATGTCTGCCCATCTGACCAGGCGATCGAGATGCCCTCGCCGACGAAAGTGATGTTGCGTGCTGTGATATTCCTGTTTTCCATAGTTAATCAACAGTTGAGAGGCGTGAATTCCGTTTTATCGCTTCATATTGCACCGCGAATCGCATCGCTGGGCTAACCTTGTTAAGCGTACTCGCTAGATGAACCAATTGGATTCACCAGTTGGATTAGACGACAGGAGAAGAGAATCGTGGCAGCAGATACCGACACCATCGTTGTAGGCCTCATCGGAGCAGGAGCAAATACTCGACTGAAGCACATTCCCGGATTGCGCGAACAGGCAGGCGTCGAGATCAAAGGCCTTGTGAATCGCTCACTCGAATCTTCTCGACGAGTTGCGGACGAGTTCGACATTCCAGAGCTGTATGAAGATTGGCTGGAACTGCTGCATGACGACGATATCAACGCGGTTTGCATCGGCACCTGGCCCTATATGCACGCGCCGCTGACTATCGAGTCGCTAGAAGCGGGGAAACACGTTCTGGTTGAAGCCCGGATGGCGATGAACGCTGAAGAAGGGCTAGAGATGCTTGACGCGTCAAAAGGCGCGCCGGACTTGGTGGCGCAGATCGTACCGGCTCCGCATACGCTTGAGATCGACCGCACGATGATTGATCTGATTTCTGAGGGATACATCGGAGACCTGGTCAACGTTAAATTGCATGTAGGCACAGCGAGTGATTTCCCAAATCCCGATCTGCCTCTGCATTGGCGACATGATCGCGATCTATCAGGCAACAACATCATGACGATGGGTATCTGGTATGAGGCGATGATGCGCTGGTTCGGCCCCGCTAAGACCGTGCAGGCGCTGGGACAGACCGTTGTCAAGCATCGTTTGGATGAAGATGGCAGACGACGCTCAATCTCGATACCCGACCACCTCGATGTGCTGATGCAAATGGAGTGTGGCGGAACGATGAATTACACGGTTACGACGGTGTCAGCGTTTGCGCGCGAACTGGATCTGTGGGTTCACGGCACTGATGGCGTGCTTCGAGTAGAGAATGCAGATGCTGACGATCCGAGCGGTGCGACATTCAAAGTCAGCGGCGCACGGCGTGGAGATAGCGGTTTGACGCAGATCGAGATTCCTGAAGAACGACGCGGCGCGTGGCGAGTGGAAGAAGAGTTCATAAACGCCATACGCGGCATCGAGCCGGTGACACATAACAACTTCACCGATGGTGTGAAATACATGCAGTTCACCGATGCCGTGACCGAGTCTCGTAGCTCCGGCGATCTCGTCACGTTGCCACTCTGATGTGTCACGATCAAAATATGGGTGTTTCGCGGAATTTGCCACATTGAGTTGCATATAACGCTACATATGGTGCAAAATTAAATGCGCCATGAACGTTAAAGCAGAAATCACCCGCGACGAATTCACCCGACAGATTAGAGAACTCAGCAATCAATCGCGCTGGATCGACCCGGCAAAGTTGACTACGGTCAGCGTCTTAACGCCTGACCAAGTGCCAACCATCGCACCTATCGATCCGGCGCCTGAGACGTTGGAGATACCAGTTCCGGACGAGCCCGTTGCTGACGTGCTGATTGCCAGCGAGCCGGAGCCGGTGGTGCTCGAACTTGTAGTGGAACCACCTCCATCGGTTGCCCATGAAGAGAGCAGCACGAATGGGCATGTAGAACCAGCGGAAAGCAACACGAATGGGCATGCCGAAGCCGCAGAGTGCGATAGGCAAGTTGAACCATCCAAGAGTGAGGATTCCGAGATTGACGAAGATTCCGCGAAAGATGACAGACTCTCGAAGTTGCCGGAGGAAGAACGTCCCCGCGAGCGCATGCGCTCTCTCGGACCAGAAGGCATAACGACTAGCGAGTTGCTTGCCATCCTCCTCGGCTCTGGTCGAAAGGGCAGGAACGTAAAGAATGTTGCTGATGAACTCCTGACAGAATTTGAAGGATTAGCGGGACTGAGCCGTGCCAGTACCTTCAACATGCGGAACATCGGAGGTATCGGCGAAGTGAAAGCGGACATGCTGGCCGCAGCGTTTGAGTTGGGGAGACGTGCGGAGTTGAATGAGGAAGACGCACTATACGGTGCTAAAAACGGGGTGTACGGTGCTGATATGTCGGGACCAGAGCAAATCATACCGATTATTGCTGAACATTTCACCACCCGCCTTCGCAACAAAGCACACGAGGAAATGTGGGTGGTGTTTATGGATGTGCGAAACCACTATCGCGGTAAGGCAAGGATCTACATCGGTTGCTGTGATCGCATGCTTGCGAAGGCGGGGGAAGTGCTGAGCCGAGTAGTTGAGCGCAATATGCCGCGGTTCGCAATCATCCACAATCATCCATCTGGCAGAGGAACTCCGAGCAGTGCAGATGTAAAGTTCACCGAACGTTTAGTCAAGGCGAGCGATCATCTAGATATCCGCTTGATTGAGCACATCGTTCTTGGCGAGGATATGGAGAGCTATGTGAGCATGCAGGAGCACAGTCTGGTCAACTTCAATCCGTGAATGAAACTGTCCGATAGCGCAGCTGCTGAGTAGTCCCATCAGTTGACGGATTGATCCGATTTACGGCACCATACGAATCGAGTCACCGGACCGCCTTGCGGCATTTTGCCGCCCATCGATTCGCCTGAGATATGCAAACCGCCGGCGCGCAACACCCGCGCGATATCGGTCGGTTTACGGCCGCTGGATCTGCTGCCGTACGTGCCGAATATCAATGCGCCATCGTCAGTCACGGCATTGCAAAGCAACTGGCGCGCCAGCTCCGGCAACAGGTCTAGCTGCACCAGATCCCAGATCGCATATATCCATCTGAATCGTCTCGGCGGATTCCATTCCCACGCGTTCGCAATCCAGAAGTGATGGGCAAAGTTGGGAAAACGACGGAGCGCGGCTTGAATGATCCTGGGATTGAGATCGAGACCGTAAGGCGTCAACTCGATGCCGTGTTGTGCTCCCCACTCAACTACACATTCCAAGAGATAGCCATTGGCGCAACCCAGGTCCAAGAAATCCCCATCGCCAGTTACCGCATCCAGGAGCGGTGAACGTTCCACCTGCCAGCGCTTCGGGCCGCCGCCGAAGCCGGACTGTCTGATCGGGTCGTTGTGCTTCAGATAGGCCGCCTCCATCACTCGTATCGATGCGAGATGTGATTCTGGCAGTTGCTTCATCTACTTCGGCCTTGGTTGAGGTTGAGATTTAGATTGGTGTTACGATACTAATCGCAACTGCAACTGCTGATATCGCTCGCTCATACGCTCTGATCCTTACTGGATTGCGCTTGGTAGCGACGCGATAATCAAGAGAAGCCCATCTAATGGATGCCGCTTCATCGGCTTAAGTTGAACCGATCTGCATGGATTGGTCATGCCACAACGTTTTGAGGTGTAAAACATGGTTTCAGACGTAGCGATTGATCTCAATGCCGATATCGGGGAATCTTTTGCCTCGTATCGCATGGGACTGGATGAGGAGATTGTGAAGCACATCACCTCGGCCAACATTGCATGTGGATTTCACGCCGGCGACCCCGACTGGATGGCGCGCACCGTCGAACTTGCCGAGACTAACGCGGTGAGCATCGGTGCCCATCCCGCATATCCCGATCTGGCTGGTTTCGGACGTCGCGATATGGACTTGACGCCGGAAGAGATATCTAACGTCGTCACCTATCAAGTCGGCGCTCTCACGGCATTCACCAGTTCCAAGAAGCTGAAACACGTCAAGCCGCACGGCGCGCTCTACAATCGGGCAGTTGTAGATGCCGATGTTGCCTCCGCAGTAGTGAGAGCGATACGTAAGGTCGACGAGGATCTGATACATGTCGTGCTCGCCAACTCCGTATGGGAAGACGTCGCTCGCAATGAGGGCGTCAGAGTAGCGAGGGAGTGCTTTGCGGATCGCGCCGTAACACCTGAAGGCACGCTCGTCTCGCGCTCTCAACCGGGTTCTGTCATCCATGATGTAGACGAAGTCACGGCGCGTTCGTTGCGCCTGGCGTCCGAGGGTCGGGTAACTGCGGTTGATGGCAATGACATCGATTTCTCGGCTGACACGATATGTCTGCATGGCGACACCCCCGGTGCCGTCGAGATGGCCGCCGCGGTTCGCGCCAAGTTCCAGGACCACGGCATCAAAGTCACGCCCCTATCTGACATTGTCGACTAACACATCGAAGCAGGCTGATACGCGTAACGGACAACGATGAGCGCCTCGATTTACCCGCGGATACTTCCTGCCAGCGATGCCTCATTGTTGGTAGAGTTTGGCGACACCATCGATTACGGCATAAATGCTCGTGTCTACGAACTACAGTCCGCGATTGAGGATTCCGACCTCAACGATGCCGTCGTCGAGTTGATACCGTCATATCGGTCGTTGCTTATCGAGTACGACATGATGGAGTACTCATATGCCGAGATGCGCGATGGCGTCGCTTCTGAGCTTGACGCCGTTTTGACTGTCTCCGGCTCTGCGGTTGATGCAAACGACCGCGTTCATGAAATCCCCGTGGCATACGGGGGAGAGTACGGTCCAGATCTGGAGACTGTAGCCAATCACAACGGGTTGAGCACGGATGAAGTGGTTGCAATTCACTCGGGCACCGACTACCACGTCTTCATGCTCGGATTTGCTCCCGGGTTTCCCTATCTTGGAGGTTTGGATGAGCGCATAGCCTGCCCACGTCTTGCCACGCCTCGCACATTGGTGCCGGCCGGTTCAGTTGGAATTGCCGAGTCACAGACTGGCGTATATCCCAATCCCAGTCCTGGCGGTTGGCAACTCATCGGCAGAACTCCGATTGCGCTCTTTGATGTGAATGCCGATCCACCGGCCGCAATGCTCCCCGGCGCCAAGGTCAACTTCGTGCCCATTTCCCATAACGAATACGAAGCGATGTTTAACTCCAGGTGAGCGATTGATGGCGTTATCACCACATATCGAAGTTGTATCTCCTGGCACGCGGTTGTCGGTGCAGGACCTGGGACGACGCGGAAGTCAGCGTTACGGCGTTTCCGTCAGCGGCGTCCTCGATATCCAGGCGGCATGTATCGCCAATCGATTAGTCGGCAATCCGCTCGAATCTGCAGTTCTGGAAGCGACGTTTGGCGGCGTATCACTACATTTCAACAGCGAAATGAAAGTTGCTGTCTGCGGTGCTGAAGCGATGATCGATGTTGATGGTTATCAGATGCCGACTTGGGAAACGATAATCGTTCCGGCCGGGTCTACGCTCTCAGTTGCCGCGCCGTCGAGCGGTTTGTACTGCTATGTAGCGATCGCGGGCGGCATCGATGTTCCCGTCGTGCTCGGTTCCAGGTCAACGCACATCGCCTCAGAAATAGGCGGCTATAAAGGTCGTATTCTCGCCATGGAAGACGTCATCCACGTCGGCGAAGAGTCTGACGGCTCTGCCAGACCGCGCGGCGGCACTTCGGCACCACGTGATGTCGTGCCGGCATGCGATGAGGGCGACGCCAGAATACGTGCGATGCTCGGCCCTCAATCGGAAGCGTTCAGTGACGCGGCGCGACAGCTGTTTTTCGAGTCGACTTTTGCAGTGAGCAACCTGACAGACCGACAGGGCGCGAGACTGGATGGAGCGGTGATACCGGCGATTGACGGGAAACACGATATTGTGTCAGACCCGGCCTATATGGGGGCAGTGCAGATACCGTCAGATGGCAAGCCGATAGTGTTGCTGGCCGATCGCCAGCCGACGGGAGGTTACGCCAAGATCGCATCAGTCATCTCCGCCGATCTGGCCAAGGTGGTGCAGCGTCCGCCGGGTGCTGATATTTCATTTGCGTGTATCGATGTAGATGAGGCGCAGCAGATCGGAAGTGAATTCAACCGTTCAATTCGTGAAGCGCCGCTGGAACAGCCCATAAATATTCACGTTTCCAATCTTCAAGTGAATGGCAATACCTACAATGTTGAATTGGTGTCTCCCACGAATTGTCCTATCGACGACGCGGCAGGCATCGCCTATGTAACGATTGAAAATACGGCTGAAGTTGCTGCCGGTTTCGAGTTGACATGAAGATTCGCTGCTCTCTAGAGCCGACATATCTGTAGCGAAATACGAACTGAATTGGACTGGAACATACTCATAGACGGCTTGCAGGTTAGCGGCATCGGCATGGGCATGACCGCGGCCGTGCTGATACTGCTAGCCGTGTCAGTGCAGATAATGTCGCTGGTAGATGCTCGGTTGCGACGTCGTGAAGCGGAAAAGATGGCCGCAATGACGACGACAGCACCGCGAGTTGTTGAGCCAGCGCCTGATGTTGCTGAAACCTCCGAGACGCCCTCATCAGATGGCCGTGCACGTGCCGCCGCCATTGCGGTTGCCATTGCGCTTGCACAGCGATCGGAAACACCTGCTGGGCAAGTTGGACAAGCGTCATCAGCGTCGGCCGCCTCTCAGAGTGTTTCAGACACCTGGTTGAGCGAGGGCAGGTCGCGTCAGCGTTCGGCACGTTCCGCTAGACAAGATGGCAGAGGTTGGAGATGAGCATCAACTACCGCATCACAGTAGATGGTGTTGTCTACGATGTTGAAGTTGGAGACCTGTCGACGTCTCCCGTGCAGGTCACGGTCGATGGTGAGGCGTTTGAAGTTGAGATTCCCAACTTGCCGTCCGCCTCTCCGAGCGTCGCGCCGAGACCGCGTGCAACACGTGCCCAGACCCCGCGCCGTCCTGCGGCAGCACAGCGCCCATCTGTCGCTGCGTCGTCCGGAGATGGCAATGATGTCGTGCGTTCACCGATGCCCGGCAGAATCGTGAGAGTCAACGTTGCGGTTGGCGATAACGTCCAGCGCGGGCAAGCGGTTGTGGTGCTTGAGTCGATGAAGATGGAGAACACGATTGCCGCGCCGCGTGATGGGACAATTTCCCAAGTTCACGTATCGGCTGACGATTCGGTGCAGCACGGTCAATCGTTGGTGGAGCTTGAATAGTCGATGTCTGGCGACGGCGTTATAGATCAGATATTTGTCGGTTTCGAAGCTATCGCTGACGATCCGCGCATTGTGGCGATGTGGATCATCGCGGCGGGCTTGCTATACGTTGGCGTCGCCAAGCGCAAAGAGCCGTTATTGCTGGTTCCCATCTCGATGGGCATCCTCTTCGCCAATCTGCCTCTCGGCGAGTTCATTCGTGCTGGTGGTGAAGGTGAACCGACTGGCATTCTGCGCACCTTCCAGACGGTTGGGTTGGAAACGGATATATTCCCGCTTCTGATTTTCTTGGGCGTAGGCACGGCGACCGACTTTTCGCCGATGCTGTCGAATCCCAAAACGCTGTTGCTTGGCGCTGGAGCCCAGGCCGGCGTATTCTTTGCGCTTATCGGCGCGCTATTCTTGGGCGCGGTCGGCATTTTCGATTTCGGATTGCTCGAGGCCGCTTCTATCGGCATCATCGGCGGTGCAGACGGGCCGACGACGATATTCATTGCGACGCGGATGCGGGAGATGGGTGAGTCGTTGCCGCATGTGGAAGTGCGAGACATTGTAGGCGCGACGGCCGTGGCGGCCTATTCATATATGGCGCTGGTACCCATCATCCAGCCGCCGCTGATAAGGCTTCTGACGACGAAAAATGAACGTCGGATACGGATGGAGTATTCGAGCGAACCAGTATCGAAGCGGATGCTGATACTGTTCCCCATCCTCACCACGATCGTGATTAGCGTTCTCGTTCCGTCGGCATCGCCACTAATTGGCATGTTGATGCTGGGCAACTTGATCAAGGTCTCTGGCGTTGTGCCACGCCTTGCCGATGTGTCCGAGAATTCACTGATGAATGCCACTATCATCGTGCTCGGACTCGCAGTTGGCGCCACGATGCCCGGTTCGATCTTCCTGCAACCCGAGACGCTAGGCATATTCGTGCTCGGACTATTCGCGTTCGCCACTGCAACCATTACGGGAATATTGCTGGCGAAGTTGATGAACCTGGTATCGAAGAAGAAGGTCAATCCGATGATTGGTGCCGCGGGCGTCTCTGCAGTGCCGATGGCGGCTAGAGTGGTGCAGGACATGGGACAGGATGAAGACCCAGAAAACTTCCTGCTGATGCACGCGATGGGTCCGAATGTTGCGGGTGTTATCGGCACGGCAACGGTGGCTGGTGTGCTGATTGCCGTTGTGCCCACCCTCATTGGCTAACCTCACGATAATCACGTGCCTAACAATTCCATGTCAATGTCCGATATCAGGGGATAGTTTGTAACATCAAATCCTGTATCACCTGGTGCATGATGAATCGCGAATCATCGGAGAGCCGCTATGCCTGACCTGACAATGCGAGGCGTATATCCCATCATGTCAACGCCGTTCGATAAAGATGGCAACATCGTGTTTGAAGACTTAGAGAACCAGGTTGAATGGATCATTCAACAAGGGGTGCACGGTGTGGGAATCGCGATGGCGAGTGAAGTCTTCAAGTTCACCGAGAGTGAACGCGACGCTGTTTTGAAGTCGGTAGTCGATACTGCCAATGGACGCATCAAGGTCGTGATGAACACCGGCGCTGAGGGTACTGATGCGACGATTCACTACTCGAAGCGCGCGGAAGAGCTGGGCGCTGATGCGCTCATGATCCGTCCAAGCACCTATACTCCCACAGTCGCGTCTGAGCATATCGAGTACTTTGTGCGGATAGCCGAGTCGGTTGGGATACCGATATTTTTGCAGGACCAAAGCACCGCGCCCGTGCCGCCGGGAATGGCATATACCTGTGCAAAACGTCATGAAAATCTGTGCTACATCAAAGTAGAGACGCCACCGACAATACCGCGCATGTTGGAAGCGCAACAGTTAGTATCGGACGGCACCAACCTCATCCTGTTCGGCGGGATGGGTGGATCGTTCCTCATCGAAGAGTTGCGACGCGGCTCAGTCGGCACGATGCCCGGATCGACGTTGCCGGACAAGTTTGTCGAGGTGTGGGATCTCTGGCAAGCCGGCGATGAAGCTGGTGCCGTCAAAGAGTTCGACCGCTACTCCAGCATCATCCGCTCGCTGGCGCAAGGTCTCGGCTTGGCTAATTGGATCTACAAGCACATCATGTGGCGGCGCGGCGTCTTCAGCAAAGAAGCGATCTACGCCCGCGGCCCGTCGCTCCGGCCCGACGAGGAGCACTTTAGCGAGATAGACGGTCAGCTGGATCATATTGGCTTGCTGAAGGTGACCGGTTAGCAACCGTTTGAATAGCAGTCCTGATGCGCGACGCCAGTGATAACCAATCCCGAACCGGCTCTGAACCGGGCGAATCGGTTGCCGTCTCCGAATTGATCGAGGACGGCTGTCGACGCGTCGGCGCGTTAAGAAAACTACATATACTCGCACCAGCTTACCGGGAGATGCAACGATAGTTTTTCTCGGTGAAACAGTAGACCTGGCGGTCTGGCAGTTGACCGTCATGGCACTCATCTCTTTGGTGGTCGGACTTTCCGGCGGCATCGTCGGCATCGCACTTGGCGTCATCCGATTGCCTATGCTGACGATGTTCGGGGTGGACCCACTGATCGCGGCTGGCACAAACCTCATGGTCAGCGTGATGGGAGCGATGGTCGGAACTCTCGACGCCTTTTTCGACAATCGGGTGGTGCCCACAGTTGTATTTGCGATGGGCGGCCCGGCGATAGTCGGGGCATTTGTCGGTGGTTACTTTGCCGATTTAGTGCCGACATGGCTTCTGCTTTCGGCCGTTACTTTGCTAATGGCCTGGTCGGGTCTAGCCCTAGTTGCGTGGTCGATGCGTATCATTCGAATCCGCAAGCGATATCCGAGAGCCCGCACTCGCAGAGCGATAGCAGGTGGTGGAAATGAGGAGATTCACTTTGATGTCAAACAGGTTGGTCGAGAGAGCGCGGCCGGGCTTGGCATCGGCTTGATCGGCGGCGCAGTGGGATTGGTTTTGGGAGTGTTAAGAATGCCAGCACTGTTGGCCATGAAGATGGACCCCCACAAAGCCGCCGGCTCCAACCTGGCCATCACCGTCCTGGTGGGCATATCCGGCTTCTTGGGACACGTCCTGAAAGGCAGTTTCGATTGGCAACTTATCGCTATAGTGGGCATTCCGGGCGTGATTGGCATGTATGTCGGCACAAGATTGGCGAATCGCTTCGATGCTACGGCTCTCCGTCTCGTAGTCGGTCTTGTGGTGCTGGTCGTGGCCCCTGCAGTTCTGTTTGGCGCGTTTCGGGGAGTAAACTAGGCGCGTACAAGGTGCATCCGCCCCCATAATCACAGTATGCGGAACGATTTCTATAGTGCGCTGGATACCGAATGTCCGTTGCAGATCGCTGGCGTCATCAATGCTTACGCGGCTAAGCAAGCCGAGTTGGCGGGCTTCAAGGCGATATATCTATCTGGCAGCGGGATTGCCACGGCTTCATACGGTCTGCCGGACCTCGGGATGACCAGCATGACCGATGTTCTGGCAGACGTTGAACGCGTCGTTTCCGCCTGCGAGCTCCCATTGTTAGTCGATTGCGACACTGGTTGGGGCACTGCGCTATCGATATCGCGCACCGTCAAGATGATGGCGCACGCCGGAGTCGCGGCGATACATATCGAAGATCAGGTCAGCGAGAAGCGTTGCGGACATCTGCCCGGCAAGCAGGTGGTAGATACTCAGGAGATGTGTGACCGCATCAAGGCCGCGGCGTATGCTAAGCCGGACGACCGCTTCATGATCATGGCGCGCACGGATGCGCTGGCCACGGAGGGATTGGCGCCGACTCTCGATCGATGCGAGGCATACGTAGAGAGCGGTGCGGACGCCATCTTTGCCGAAGCGGTCAATGAATTGGAGCAATACCAGCAGTTCGCATCTCGAACTGGGGTACCGATACTTGCTAATCTGACCGAGTTCGGCAAGACGCCGGGATTTACTGTCGACGAGTTGCGGCAAGCGGATGTATCGATGGCTCTCTACCCGCTCTCGGCATTTCGCGCCATGAGCCGCGCGGCCGAAAGGGTGTACGCTGAGATTAGACGATCTGGAACTCAGGAAAACGTGATTCACATGATGCAGAGCCGGGATGAGTTGTACGACAATATCGGCTATCACGAATACGAGCGCAAGATCAACGAACTTTTCTCTACTCGCAAGCGAACGGACGATGAGCAATGACCATCACTGCCAAAGGGCTGGCTGGTGTAGTTGTCGGTGAAACCGCAGTCTCAACAGTTGGACAAGCCGGGAAGGGATTAACCTATCGCGGCTTCAATATTGAAGACCTGGCTCATAACGCCACGTTTGAGGAAGTTGCCTATCTGCTGATTTACGGCAAGTTGCCGAATCGAATCGAACTCGATGCCTACAACCGACGCTTGAGCAAATTGCGTGAATTGCCTTCCAGCATCTGCAAGACGCTCGAGATGTTGCCGATGTCGACGCATCCGATGGACGTGCTCAGAACTGGCGCATCGATGATCGGCTCGCTGGAACCCGAGGGCGAGCAGGGCAGGAGCGCGGCGTATGTGGCCGACCGCTTGATGGCATCTATGACTTCCATGCTGGGATACTGGTATCGATATACGCATCGTAACCAACGGATCGATACCCAGACATCTGAAAGTGGCTTGGCTGCCCATTTTCTGCGTCTGCTCTCGGATCAATCGCCATCCGACACGGCGCGCCGGGCGCTAGACACGATACTGGTGCTCTATGCGGAGCACGAGTTCAATGCATCTACCTTTACTGGCCGCGTAGTAACCAGCACTCTTGCCGACACCTATTCGGCCGTGGTCGCGGCTATCGGCGCGCTCCGCGGTCCGCTGCACGGCGGTGCCAACGAAACGGCGATGGAGCTCATAGCATCGTTCGACACTCCCCAGCAGGCCGAGAAATCTATCAAGCATATGCTCGATGCGCGCCGGCTTATCATGGGCTTCGGCCATCGCGTCTACAAGAACGGTGACCCGCGTTCCGACATCGTCAAAGAACTGGCGAGAGAGTTAGCGCACCGGAACAATGACACGGCTTACTTTGATATCTCCGAGCGCATCGAGCAGGTGATGATGCGCGAGAAGGGACTGCATCCAAATCTCGATTTCTTTTCGGCAACGGCATATCATCTCTGTGGCATTCCGACCATCATGTTTACGCCGCTGTTTGCGGTAAGCCGGACTGCAGGATGGGTGGCGCATGTGATTGAGCAGCGTGATGACAATCGCCTCATAAGGCCCAATGCCGAATACACCGGTCCGCCGGCACAGACTTACGTACCGCTTCAAGAGCGGCGATGATGAGTTCTTACGATGAAGTAATCTCCGTGATCTCGGAGTACGCCGTCCTCAAGGGCGAGATCGGTTCGGAAGAAGCCTATACAACTGCGCGTCTGGCATTGATGGATTCGATAGGTTGCGGCTTGCTGGCAATGGGCGTTCCCGCATTTCGCACCTTCATGGGATACGACGATGATGCTACGTCGTCAACTGCGTATGGCGATATCCCAATTCCGAGTATTGCAGTATGCAAGCCTGAATCGGAGGCGGCGTTTCACATCACTAGCGCGATTCGATGGCTCGATTTCAACGACACGTGGCTCGCGAAGGAATGGGGACATCCATCAGACAATTTCGGGGCGATACTGGCGGCCGCGTACGCCGTTTCCAAATCCGACGCGACCGATCGAACATACTCGGTAAGGGACGTATTGGATCTTGCTATCAGAGCATATGAAATTCAGGGCATTCTGGCACTCGATAATGCATTCAACCGAGTCGGCATCGACCATGTGCTACTCGTAAAGGTCGCATCGTCAGCCATTGCCGCCAGTGTCTACTCGCATGGTGATGCAGAGGTCATATCCTCCGCGGTATCTCATGCCTGGCTCGATGCAACGTTGCGCACGTATCGTCATGCACCTAACACAGGTGCTAGGAAGTCCTGGGCGGCTGGCGATGCTGCGGCGCGCGGCGTGACGATGGCACAGTACGCAATGCGCGGGATGCCGGGATGTCATAGCGCATTGACCGCGCCGCAGTTCGGATTTCAAGATGTGTGGTTCAAGGGTGAGGACATCACACTCCAGCGCGATTTGCATTCATACGTGATGGAGAATGTGCTGTTCAAGGTCAAGTACCCGGCCGAGTTCCACGGCCAGACGGCGGTAGAAGCCGGCGTAGCGTTGCATCCTCAGGTTGTCGGCCGACTTGACGATGTGAAGTCGGTGAATATCTGGACGCAAGAGCCGGCGATAAGGATCATCGACAAGCGGGGGCAGTTGAATAATCCCGCCGATCGCGACCATTGCATCCAGTACATGACGGCGATTGCGTTGATGAATGGCACCGTAACGTCGGAAGATTACGAGGACGCGGCCGCGCGTGATACGAGGATCGACGCATTGCGCGACCGAATGATTGTGCGTGAAAGACCGGAATACACCCGCGAGTATCTCGATCCAGATCGCCGTTCCATTGCCAATGCGGTGCAGGTCGAATTTGTGGATGGGAGTTGCACGGAGGAGATCGAAGTCCGCTACCCAATCGGACATCGCAGACGTCGGAACGAGGCGGTGCCGCTACTCTTTGCTAAGTTCCGGGAAAACGTCGCTTCAACTTACTGCGACGGTACTTATGCCGCGCGCGTCTGCAGTCTGTTTGACGATTTAGAGAGACTGGATGATATGGCGTTGACTGATTTCATGGAAGAGTTGAGTGTATCGGCTCAAGAACAATAGCAAGGGAACCTATTAAATTGACCAAGAGTCTGACTGGAAGCGACCTCTTAAATCTCTCGCTTAAGGCCGAGGGTGTAGATACTCTGTTCGGCATTGCGGGCGACCATATTCTCGACATGCTGGACCGCATGGTTGATGAGCCGTTCCGCATGATCGACACGCGGCACGAATCGGGAGCCGTGCACGCCGCCGATTCCTACGCTCGCATCCTGCGGCGCGCGTCGGTCGCGCTCTCTACGACTCCGGGACACGCCAATGCGGTGCCGGCACTTGCCAACGCGCTACATTCCGAAGCCCCGGTAGTGAACATCGCCGGCAGTGCCGATTCGCCCAACCTGGGACGCGGTGCAATGCAGGAGATCGACCAGGTCGGCATCGCCGCACCAGTGACGAAAGGTGCATGGGAAGTACCGTCGCCGGAGCGCATACCGGAGTATGTGGCATTGGCCTTTCGGACCGCGCTGAGCGGACGTCAAGGACCAGTGCATCTCACCATTCCGCACGACTACCAATCGGCAACGGTCGATGTGGCTGACTTTGAGCGATACGCGCCGCGTGAATACAGCCTACCGACTAAAGTGCTGGGCGATGCCAGCCGCGTTCAGGAAGCAGTGAGACTGCTCGGATCCGCAGAGCGTCCGATCATCATGGCGGGATCATCGGCCGGAGCAACCGCAGACCCCGAAATAGTGCAGAAGCTGGTCGAGACTACGCAGATACCGTTTGTCTCTGAAGATTCGGCACGAGCATTGATACCCGATTCCCATCCGCTCAGCATCGGTCTCGGCTACCTGCCGTTGAATCGAGCGGCGCAGATGGTACGAGATGCTGATGTCGTCTTGATGCTTGGGAAACGTCTGGACTACACCTTGGGCTTCGGTGGTACTCCGCCATTCAGTCCGGACGTCAAATTCATCGTGGTCGATCCGTCGCCAGCAGAGATTGGCCGCGCCCGCAGCGCGGAAGTGGCGATTCTCGGAGATGTCGGTCCCATCTGCGAACAGATACTGCATGAGGCAGATTTCCAAGCGTGGGAGCCAAAGAGCGAATGGATGGACGCTCTGCGTCGTGCACATGCCGAATGGATGGCGGAACTGTACGAAAAGGCTAGTCCTGCCACACCGATGCACCCCATGCTAGTCAGCGAAACAGTGCAGAAGTACCTGGATGATGATGCCCATATCACGTTTGATGGTGGCGACTACTGCCACTTTCTGAGGGCGTCGATACCGCGCAACATGCCGTTCCGCTTCCACAACGTCTCAAGCTTCGGAATGATCGGCGTCGGCATTGCATACGGTCTTGGCGCACAGGCCGCCTTGCCTGATACCCAGTGCGTAGTGGCGGTAGGCGATGGTTCATTCGGCTTCAACGGCATGGAGCTAGACACGATGGTGAGACACAACCTGCCGGTCAAGATACTGCTGGGAAACAATTCGATATGGGGAATAGATTGGCAAATCCAGAAAGGCATCTACGGTCGCCCGGTATGGACTGATCTGGCGCGAGGCACGCGTTACGACCTGGTGGCTCAAGGTCTGGGCGCGCACGGTGAAAATGTGCAATCTGCAGAGCAGCTGGAGCCGGCGATACAACGTGCATTCGCGCACGACGGGCCTGCGTTGCTCGACATCGAAGTAGACCAGATCATCAGCCCAGTTGCCGAGGCGGCGATAGACCGCAAGCTGGGTTCACATGGCTAAATCGAGGATGAATTAGACGACAGGGAGCTTCAAAGTTGACGATAAAAGTAGATAAGACGCGGGCACCGGATGGTTGTGCCGGCTATTTCGCTTCTGAATACGTGCAGAAACGTGAGTTGTTACCCGGGGTGCAGGCGCGGCTGATATGGGGCGAACGCATCATGATGGGCATCATCGACTTTGAGCCTGAAGCCATCGTGCCTTGGCACACGCATCCGCACGAGCAGTGTGGACGGGTGCTCAGCGGCTCCGCGTGGTTTGAACTGGAAGGCCATGAAAAGGCTCTGCTAGTCGCCGGCGACCACTACGTCATCCCCGGCCACGTGCCGCATCAGGTGACGGCGACCTCAGATGGTTGCACCGCTCTCGATGTCTGGTCGCCGATCCGCGAAGAGTACATCTCGGACGATATCGCCTTCTTCAGCGACTCTGATTAGACCTTCAGACGAGGCAAAGTGCGAGATGCAAGCCTGTCCGAGCGTTAAGTGCTCTTGACAGCTCGGACAGGCCTGTCTATGCGATATGCGCTCTGTCAGACGCCTTATTGCTTGGTAGCCCAGAAGATCTGGCCGATCTCTTCCAATGCCGCTTTGAAGGCTTGGGCCGCTTCCATATCGACGTTCTGCTTGGCCTGACTGCCCAGTTTGCAGGCGTTCCAAACCAGTTCGTGCAGGTTGGGATACTGCTCCAAATGCTCCGGCTTGAAGTAGTCGGTCCAGATGATGAGGATGTCGTCCTTGGCCTTGCGGGCGTGCTCTTCCTTAGCCGCGACGTATCGGCTGAAGCTGTTGTGCTCAGCGACACCTGACGGCTCACCGACTTCCTCTATCAACTCGGTCATCCTGATGACGGTCTGAGCCGCTTGGATGGCATCGTTAGGGTCATATATCCCGCACGGAATGTCGCAGTGAGCGTGTGCTACGCCAAAGGGCGCAATACGTTGGGCACTTCTGATGACATTTGCTAGCATCGTTACATTTCCTTTCTGCTTGCCACGTTAGCGACACCCAGTCGAAGCGAGTGGCAGGCAATTACTCTTTCGATTATCAATTCAAAGAATAGACTAATTCGGGTATCTGGTTAGATAAGGGACTATTTGTTGCCATCAAGGTGCTTATGACCGCGTTGTTAGATCTCGTAACCAGCAAATGGGTGCTGGTAAAAGGCGCTTCCATGTCCCCGACTATACGGGACGGGCAGAGAGTGCGCGTCAGCCGACGGTCATATGCCAACTCGAAACCGGAGCGTTGGGATATCGTGCTGTTTGAACATCCGCATCGCGACGGATTCTGGGAAACGAAACGAATCGTGGGACTTCCCGGCGAAGTGGTAAATCTGCAGAGCGGTAGTTTGTATATCGACGGTGTAGAGATTGAGGACGCGTTCCGCGACGATGGCTTGGCGCATTCAGAGCTACGTTTGAGCCTAGGATGTGAGGAGTACGCTGTCATGGGTGACAATCGCCGCTACTCTACTGACAGCAGGGCGTTTGGAGCGGTGCATCGCAACCGGATATTGGGAAAGGTGATGCTGAGCGATTGACGTTCTGGCTTATTCGCTAGTAGCAGAGTCGCGAGTCATTTCCTGGATCAATGTGTTGACGCGCCGCGCCACCTCGTGAATCAATGCCACGACCTCTTCCTCGTCAGACATCCGAGATGGATCGGGCAGTGCCCAGTCATCGACATCGGTCATATTGATTGCAGGGCAGGACTCGGCGTCAACTTCGCAACCCATAGTGATGATGCGCGGCTTGCCGGCGAACATTTCATCACTAATCGACTTGGGCTTCTCGTTTGAAGTATCCAGTCGGAATGAAGTCAAGACCGACTGAATCGTTGGGTTGACACATTCGCCCGGTGCGGTGCCTGCAGATTCGGCACGCAGGTTAATTCCCAACTTGCGCGCACGGTCGTTGAATAGTGTCTTAGCAGCCACACTTCGCCCTGCGTTGTGGGTGCAGACGAATAGCACATCGATCTGCTCGTCACTCATATCGGCTTCTGACCACCACTGTCGGTTCTGATTTTGCGCCCGGCAATCCCGGTTCGATCAGTAACTTGAAGATTAAGGCCCCTATCGGCGCACCGACGAGGGGACCGAGGATGTAGATCCAGAAGCCGCCTTCAGGCCCTGGGATTGCAATTTCGCCCCAACCGGCAACCCAGGAAATGATTCGGGGACCGAAATCACGTGCGGGGTTCCAGCCGGCCTGAGTGATGGGTGCAAATAGACTGATCAGCGCGGCGACAGTGAAGCCGATGAAGAATGGTGCCATCCCGTTCGTAGGAATCCCGGCGTTGCGTCGCTCGGTCAACGCAAAGATGACCATTGCCAATATCGCCGTGCCGAATGCCTCGACCGCGAAGGCGTGCCACACATTTACGGATGTGGTGAGCGAGTCGAACATCGCGGGGTTTGGGAAGTACTCGCCGAATGCCATCGCTGACTTCTGACTGCCCATCTCTCCACGCACGATGTCGTTTCCCGCTTCAAATCGCGATATGAAGGGGTTGAATAGCAACAGCACTGCAACGCCGGCGAGCATTGCGCCGATGAGCTGAGCGCCCCAGTAGGCGAGTAGTCGGTTTAGTGGAAACTGATCCCGGCGAAATATCGCGAATGCGAGGCTGACGGCCGGGTTTAGATGCGCGCCGGAGACCGCACCGCTGATGTAGATTGCCAGCGTGACTCCGAAGCCCCATACTGCGGCTACCTGCCATAGGCCGACTTGTGCGCTGGTATAGACGGCCGCCGCGACCGATCCGATACCGAAAAGCACCAGCACGAAAGTGCCGAGTACCTCCGCCAGACAGGCATGAATCAACGAGACTTGCCTAGTGTTGTTGCTGTCGTTGCGTTTCTGTGAGAACAGTTTCTAGCCGTCCTTTATCCACTTTGAAGCGTCGATGGCGAAGTAGGTGATTATCTTGTCGGCGCCCGCGCGCTTAATCGCCAACAATGCCTCTAGAGCCGTCGTCTCAAGATCGATCCACTCATTTGCCGCTGCGGCATGGATCATCGAATACTCGCCGCTTACGTTGTAGGCATATAGGCGATGTTCGGGAAATGCGAAACTTGCCGCTCCGATGACGTCGAGGTATGCCAATGCCGGTTTGACCATGATGTAGTCAGCACCTTCCTCGATGTCGGCGGCTATCTCATCCATCGCTTCGGCACGCTGGCTTGGCGCCATCTGATAGCTGCGACGATCGCCGAAACTGGGCGCCGAGTCGGCAGCGTCTCGAAACGGTCCGTAGAACGCAGACGCGTACTTTGCCGAGTATCCCAGTATCTGAACGTCGCCATGCCCCGCATCGTCAAGTGCCTGACGGATGGCGGCGACTTGACCGTCCATCATCGCTGACGGTGCGACGATGTGTGCGCCGGCATCGGCATGGGAAACGGCAGCAGCAGCGAGCAACGACAGGGTAGCGTCGTTTTCTACTTCACCATCTGCCGTCAGTTGCCCGCAGTGCCCATGGTCGGTGTATTCGCACATGCAGACATCAGTGATGATGGATGCTTCCGGGAAATTGCTTCGCATCACCGCCGCAGTCTGCTGAACGGCCTCACTGGGATCCCACGCGCGTGAACCGATTCCATCCTTGTCGTCCGGGATGCCGAACAGCAGGAAGGCATCTACTCCCACTTTCAGCGCGCGTTCCGTCTCTCGCATCGCTTCATCTGCCGATAGCCGAGAAATGCCGGGCATCGAGGGTACGGGTACACGCTGTTCGTAGCCATTCACAACGAACATCGGATACACAAACTCAGAACCGTCGAGATGAACTTCAGCATTGCGCCGACGCACATCAGGAGTGGCGCGCAACGGTCGGAAGCGACGGAATCGGGGGAGTTGTGAAGACGACATCAGAAATCAGCGCTCAGCAGTGAAATAGGCTTCGATTGCGGATATCAACCCGGGTATCGATTGCTCTTCTGGTACTAAATCCACGCGTATCCCACGTGCCTCGGCCGTCGCTGAAGTGATCGGTCCCATGCAGGCTACAACGCAACTGTTAATTGAAGTTATATCCCCATCCAATACATTGACGAGGTTTTTAACAGTAGAGGAGCTGGTGAAGGTGACGATGTCCATGCCGCGCTTAAACTCATTCTGTGCAATTTCGTAGGAGTCTTCCGCTAAGACAGTGCGGTATGCCGACACTTCAGTGACGTGTGCGCCAAGCTCTCTCAAGCCTCGGGGGAGTGTTTCTCGACCGATATCGGACTTGAATACGATGGCTGATTTTGGTGCCACATCCATGGCGTTGAATGCCGCAACGAGACCTTCGGCGGTATAGGTGTCGGGAGTTAAGTCGGCGACAATTCCGTATGCGCTTAAGGCTTGGACGGTGGCCGGGCCGACGGCGGCGATCTTCACGTTCGCCAGCGCACGGCTGTCTCGGCCTGATGCCGTCAAGCGAGCGAATACCTGATTGACGCCATTCGGACTCGCAAACGCCATCCAATCGTATTCTGCAACGCGCATCAAAGTCGTGTCCAATGTTGCAGTATCTTCCATCGGCACGGATTTTATGACGGGACATTGAACCACTTCCGCGCCCAGTCTGCTCAAGCCGCTTGCCAATCTGCTGGCTTGTGAACGGGCTCTAGTAACCAGTACCCGTTTCCCAAATAGCGGTAGTGCATCGAACCATGCGGTATGTTGCCTAAGTTGTGCTACCTCGCCGATAACCAGCGCCATCGGTGCAGTCAATCCTGCAGTGTGCATTTCAGCTTCGATGGTGCTGAGGGAAGCCGTGACGGTTCGTTGCTTCGTTGTCGTGCCGCGATGAATTGCGGCGACTGGCTCGTCAGCATCGCGCCCGTATCGGATCAATGCCTCCGCGATCTCGCCCAGTCGCGATGCACCCATCAGCACGACTATCGTGCCTTTGGTATTCGCCACGGCACGCCAATCTACTCCGGAGTTGGATGCAGACGGATGATCGCTTCCCGTCACGAACGTCACTGACGAGGCGATGCCGCGATGCGTTACTGGGATGCCGGCATAGGCGGCCGCGGCGATTGCAGAAGTGACTCCGGGAACAATGACAAAGGGAACACCAGCGTCGGACAATGCGATTGCCTCTTCACCGCCTCTTCCAAAGACGAACGGATCGCCACCCTTAAGCCGACAGACATCTTTGCCATTCCGCGCCTGGTTAATCAAGAGATTGTTTATCTCTACTTGAGTCAGCGCGGCCGCACCGGGTGCTTTCCCAGCAGAAACCAGTTCAGCGTCCGAACGCGCTTCGCTCAGGAGTTCAGATGGTGCTAGTCGGTCGTAGACAATAACATCGGCATTGCGCAATGCTTGGAGGCCTTTGACGGTTATCAATCCCGGATCACCAGGACCGGCCCCGACCAGGTGCACGGTGCCGTTGTTCGTCATCAGGCGATCGTGGCGGCGATTGTTTGCGGAAGCAGATCGCGCGCGCCTTTTTCAATCATCTGCTCAGCGATGCGCTTGCCCAGCTCGATGCCCTCGCTAGATGGGGCAGTGCCGCGTTCACGTACCGATTTGGCGCCGGACGGTTCCGATACGATTGCCGCGAGCGTGATAATGTCGTCGTCGATCCTTGCGTGAGCACCGATTGGTGCGCTGCATCCACCGCCTATCGTGGCGAGAAACGCCCGTTCAGCATCAACACACATCCGCGTCCCGTCATGCTCTATCGCACGGCATATATCGGTGGTGATGGTGTCGTCCGACCGGGTCTGCAACGCCAAAGCGCCCTGTCCAGGTGCGGCGACGAAAGACATGCAGCTGAGATACTCAGAAACCCGTGCCGCCAGTCCAAGCCGCTTCAATCCCGCGGCCGCCAATATCAGCGCATCGATCACCGAGCCCTCTTCGTTGAGCATCGCTAGACGCGTCGTAACATTGCCGCGGATCGGCTTGAGAATGAGGTCGTTGCGCATTGCACTGACAAGCGCGCGTCTACGTGCACTGCCGGTTGCCACGATCGAGCCTTGGGGCAGCTCGCTCAGCCCATCTCCATTTCGACTGACGACTGCGTCGCGCGGGTCTTCACGATAGGGCACGGAGGCTATCTGCAATCCCTCGGGAACCTCAGACTGCAGGTCCTTGAGGCTATGTACCGCGATGTCGATTTCGCCCTGGAGCAGTGCGTTTTCGATCTCTTTGACAAAGACGCCTACACCGATAGAGGAGATGGGAGAGTCGGGTGAAGCGTCACCACTCGTCTTGATGGATACACGCTGAAAATCGATGTTGCCGAACCGTTTGGACAGCGCGTCAATGACTTCATTAGTTTGCGCTATCGACAGTTTGCTGTTTCGGCAACCGATGACTATCTTTTGA
This sequence comes from Dehalococcoidia bacterium, assembly GCA_965200065.1. GTDB lineage: Bacteria > Chloroflexota > Dehalococcoidia > Lucifugimonadales > Lucifugimonadaceae > Bin127. The sequence continues at coordinate 994,517 of CBDATF010000001.1, forward strand.
ACCGCTCCCATTATGTTTAGGCATTCTATGCCTGTTTGTTCAGTTCGGCGCGATCCTCTAATGCGCGAACCAACATCTGCCTTGCCCGATCGGGTTCGCCGGCCTGAAAAGCACTCAGCATCTCATCCGTAATCGACTGTGCCCAGTCATCGGGTGTGACCGGCAATTCGCGCCCTCTCACGTCTTTTCGGACATCGGCGAGCATCGGACCCATGTCGGCCCATTGCAGACATTGGCAATAGTCGTGATCTGAAATGCGCTCCCGGAGCCGCCGTGCCAATGCCGGGCTTGTGCCGGCAGTTGAGACGGCAACCGTCACTTCCTCACGCTGGATCAATGCCGGTGCGATGAAGGTGCATAGGGGAGTGACGTCCATCACATTCAACAAGATGTTGCGCTCGGTGGCTTCTGACGAGATGGCGTCGTTAATGTCCGAGTCGGAAGTGTCAGCGACGATGACGACCCATGCGCCTTCAAGGTCGCCGGGAACGTAGCCACGCTTCACCCACTCGATCTCGCCCGAGTTCGCCATCTCCTGCAGGTTGTCGGATGCTTCAGATTCGGGACTGAACAGCGTAACGTTCGCGCCGCATTCAAGCAGATACTTCACCTTGCGCTCGCCTTCGTGCGGGTCTCCGCCAAAGACGAGACAATGACGATCTTGAACGTCTACAAATACTCCGTAGTAGCGAGGCATAAGAGTTAACTCATCAAATCGGCGGCACGTTCAATGTCGACCTTGTCATCGACGAAGTAGCGCACGCGCGTCTTTTTGTATTCACGATGGCTGTACAACAGCTGGTAATCGGTAAGTTCAGTCTCAGCCGCGATCTTCGTTGCTATCTCCTCGCAAGTGTCGCGCGTGACGGCGTGGATCATAGTGAAGTGCGAGAAGCGCCAATCGTCGTAGCGCGGACGCTCGTAGCAGTGCGTCACTGCCGGATGCTTCGCCATTATCATGCCGACATCTACGGAGCGTTCTTCGGGAACGTTCCATACGACCATTGCGTTGGCGGAGAAACCGGCACGGCGATGGTGCAGCACGGCCGCATACCGTCGCATCAGCCGTCGCTCAACCATCTCGTCAGACTTAGCGAATAGATCGGACACGCTGAATCCCAGACGTTCTGCCATGCCGTCGAACGGGTACGAGACTAACGGCAAGTCTTCCTGTAACTCGCGCACGAATGCGATGTCAAAATCTGTCAGACTGGTGTCTGCAGTAGGCACCGCGGCCGCTTCCTGTCCATTTGACTTTCCATTCGAAAACTGTGAATCGGGCACGAAGTAGTTTTTCGCGTCTGAGACATTCTTGACCATGTCGAAGTTGACGCCGATTTTGAAGAAGCGGATGGTTGGCAGCAACCTTGCTGTTTCAGCACCGGAGAGACGGGTCAGGTTATCGACTTCGGTTTTAATGTCTCTGCCCGGCGGCAACGCAAGAGTGAACCACAGGTTGAACTTGCCATTGCGGGCGTAGTTATGGCTGATGCCAGGATGGGCATTCAATATCTGAGCGCCGCGATCGAGTGCATCGTCAGCAAACCGCATCGCAACGAGAGTGGTCGTGTAACCCAACCGTCGCGTATCGAATATCGCACCGATCTGACGGACGACGTTCTTGCGTTTCAGCTCCTTAACTCGCTCAAGCACTTCATTTTCTGAAATGCCGCATCGTTCGCCGATGTTTTTGAACGGCTGTCTGACCAGTGGGAAGTCCGACTGCAAGATGTTCATCAGCTCGCGGTCGATAGTGTCAAATTCGTCGTGATTCAAGTTTGGGTTGGTCTGTGATGTCGAGTGGATACCGAATACATGGGGCAAAACTCGATTATAAATCTAGCCCTCGAATCTCGCCGTGATATGCATCTTGAGCATATATGAAGCGAACTCATCAACTGTCAGCCATCCATTTCAGGGCATGATCTGCCGCTCGGTTGCCGCTCTGAACCGCACCCTCCATAGTGGCAGGCAGGTTCGTATTGGTCCAATCACCAGCGATGAAGAGTCCTGGCACTTCACTTTCAGCGTCGAGACGATGCTTGTGGACGCCAGGATCTACTCTGATGGTGGCTTCACGCGTCTTGACTACCGATGAGTTTACGACCGGGATGTCTGCCGCGCGCGGAAATGCCTCATTCATCTTCGCCTTGACGATTTCCAGTATCTCACTTTTGCCCACTGGGAACCAGTCATCCGCGCCGCTGAGTGATACCACGATGTGATGGGAACCGTTGGTATGAATCCCGCGGATCGCTGAGTCGTTGAATACCCATTGCATGCCGTTATCGAGAAACGCCATTACGCGTTCGTCCATCACTGGACGCGCATACCAGAGGTGAACCGCCACGATAGGCGAATATTCGATGGCATTGAGCGACTCTCTGATCGTCTCAAAGCGCAGATCTGTCTCTGGCAACGCACGGTACAGCATATTGGGTGGCAAGGCCGATATGACCGATCGGGACGCGATGGTTTGTCCTGATGACAGGTTGACGTGTAAGTTACCGCTCGCATCTGGCGCTAACGACTCTACTCGGGTACTGAGCAGCAACTCACCCCCAAGCGATCGGATGAACTCTACCGCAGGACTTCCAAACAGCGAGGTTAATCCGACGGCAGGGTATCCAATTGCCGCATCGCTAGAGCGTCCCAGCAGTGCGGCATGGGTGAATACGACGGCGTCGTAGGCGGTGACTTCGTCGATGCTGAGATTGAAGACGGGCAGAATGAAGAGCGACCAGAAGCGATCGATGATGGTGCGCGATTGTCCCTGAGATACCAGCCAGTCGGAAAAGGTGACGGAACGGAGCGACTGCATCGCCGGGTCGTCGAAGTTAGTGAATTTAATCCTGATGAGACATCGCGCCAGCGAGATACGTTCGCCAAAGCTTAAATGCCCATATCTCATTAACGCGGCGGCATTTCCCAGAATTCGATGCGCGCGCAGATGTTCAGTCTTACTTCCCAGCACGACCGGCGCATTGAGAACCGGGTCGATGTGTATCAGTTGTCGCGTGCCGACGTCATCGAGCAGTTGGAGGAACTCGATGCAGGCCCCGAGTATCACATGCTGACCGTTATCGATCTCCTCGCCGCTCGCGCGATCGGTAAACGAGAAGGCCCTGCCACCAAGGAATGGCCGACGTTCAATCAGGGTTGTGTTTGCACCACTCTTAAGCGCGCGAATCGCCGCGGCAATTCCCGCCAAGCCGCCGCCGATGACTGTGACACCCCTTTCGTCCATCTCGGACCTCAAAGACTTCAGCGCGTGACTGATCCGAGCAGCGATTTACCACTCGACATCGCGGCGATCGTGATCTTCTCAGTCTTTGACAGACTTACTCGGCTTGAGAGCACATCGCCTTGTCGTTTTTGGATTTTTACCAGCAGACGTGAATAGAACCCGTTGGCGAGCTCTACTGGAAGGCGGCCGCGTTTGAGCAACGGCAGTACCTGAGTGCCACTGTCGTAGAACCTTTGCGCACGTTCGATCTGAAATCTCATCATCTCTCGGAACTGATCGCTAGGAGCAGTGCCCCCAAGCTCTGTGTCATCAACTTCAAATTGCCGCAATTCATCCTGCGGCAGATAGATCCGGCCGTTGTTGAAGTCTTCCTTAACGTCCCTCAGGATGTTCGTCAACTGGAACGCTACGCCCAGTTCGTCAGCAAAGGCGATGGCATCGGGCGACTTGGTGCCGAAGATGCTTACGGTGATGATGCCGACTGCGCTGGCGACCTTGTAGCAGTAGACGCGCAGATCATCGAAAGTCTCGTAGCGGCTCGTAGAGAGGTCCATCTCGCACCCATCGATGATGTCGATGTAGTGTCGCTGGTCAAGCTCGAAGCCTTCGATGGTATGTCGCACGGCGATGAAGACGGGATGATCGGAGTAGGGCGTTTCAGCCGCGCCATCGAGCGCCAGTCGCGCCTTGACTAGCTCCTCTGCCGGGTCTACGCCCGGTTCAGGCTCATCAACGATGTCATCGCAAAGTCGGCAAAACGCATAGGTCGCATATATCGCCTTGCGCAGATCTGGAGGCAACGTCAAAATGCCGATCATGAAGTTCGTGCCAGAAGCACGCGTCAACCGCGCACACTCCTCATACGCGCTCTCAATCTCGTTGTTGTTCGGGGACGGCATGATGATTGGCTGATAGATTTCAACGATCTGATGGCGGGAGAAACGCCTTCGGATGGATCGGCGTCATCCCCAACTTGCTGCGAAGGTATATCTTCGTCATTATCCCTATCTTCTGGAAGCGAGAGACTGTAGGGCGGTCTCTCAAGGTGTCGTAGTCCTGCCCTTCGATCGCGTTGAGCACCGCGAGACCGCCGGCGGTGATGGCGGAGAACTCCAGTTTGAAACCAGCGTCGAGATGTTGATGCAGTGCATAGCCTTGACGGAACAGGTCGCGAGTGCGATCGACCTGGAACTTCATCAGGTCTTGATAGCCAGGGTTTGCCACTCGGGTCTGGATGTCGGTGACGTTTACACCGAATCTATCCATATCCGATTGGGGAATGTAGCATCTCCCCATATCATCGTCACGCGCGACATCCTGCCAGAAATTGGCGAGCTGCAGCGCGATGCAGGTGTGGTCCGAAAGTTCAGCGAGACGCTCCGAGTAGTATCCGTAGAGATACAGCACGAGGTGTCCCACTGGCGTAGCTGAATAGGTGCAGTATTCGATCAGTTCGTCGTAGTTCTGATACTCAGTAACGCGCTGGTCGCGACGATTAGCTTCGATCAAGCGCAAGAATGGCTCGGCGGGGATGTCGAATTCGCGGATTGTTTGCTGCAACGCTCGGAACCAGATGACATTAGGTGTGCCGTCGTAGCAAAGGTTCAGTTCCGTTTCCCACTGATCAAGCTGCTCCAATCGGTCGCCCTCAACCTCATCGCCCAGATCATCGACCAGCCGACAGAAGGCGTAGACCGAGTAGAAGTGCGGTCTCAGCTTACGTTTAATCAGCCGACTTCCGACGTTGAAGTTTTCGTAGCTGCTCTTTGCCAGCTCTTCGCACGCTTGAAAGGCGTCCGAGATGTCCTGGCTCGAATCAAGTTGTCGGGTATGTGGTTGCATGCGGCTGAAGATAGAACGTGATGATGTAGATATCTACGACTCTCGTGCGATCAAGAACTCCCCTAGTTGAAGCAGTTCATCGCTGATGGCATTTTCGAGGGACAACTTGTGAATCTCTTCTGCCGCCGCGGACCAGTGTCGGTTGCTTATCGAGTCGCAAAACTCGTATGTTTGCGCCGTAGCCATAATGTCCAGCACATCTTCGACGTCGCTATAGTCCAACTCGGGTTTACGATAGATTTCTTGTATCCGACGATTGTCGTTGCCCTTTGAATAGGTGAGCGCATGGATCGCTGGCAGCGCCTTTTTCTTGTTCAGGATGTCGCCTCCGACCGGTTTGCCAGTATCGTCACTACCCCATACGCCCAACATGTCGTCTCGGATCTGAAACACCCGGCCAAGTTCGTAACCGATCTTGCGGAGTCCAGCCGTCAGAGATGCGTTCTGCGATGAGTTGTCGACGATCATTGCACCAGCACAGAGCGCGGCCTCGATTAGCGCGCCAGTCTTGCGCTCGATCATAGTCAGATACTCATCAACCGTGACGTCGTTGCGAGTCTCGAACTCGATATCCATGTACTGGCCTTCGATCAGGCTCAAGCAGGTATCGGCGATCAGCCGTTGGATCATGAATGATCTTTCCGCACTCACACCGTTGTGTTTCAACGCGTATGGCGCCCGGTCCGCCATCTTGAGCATCGAGTTGCCAGCGATCAATGCTAGTGCTTCGCCCCAGATCACCCATACGGTCGGTCGGTGATGTCGAAAACGGTCGCGATCCTCAACATCATCATGGATCAGAGAGAAGTTGTGGATGTACTCGAGTGCAACCGCGATCGGGAGTGCCAGCTTCGGATCGCCGCCGGCCGCGTCGGTGCCCAGGAGCACGAGGGCTGGGCGCAAACGCTTCCCTTGCGGAGCCTCAATCGCCGTGCCCGATTCATCCGACCAACCCATGTGATAGCGATGCGTCAGGCACAGCTCAGCAGGGTACTGCAGCAGCTCAGCGCGTAGAGCCTGGTCGATTATCGGCAAATACCTGCCGATAAACGCTGGAGACCTTGGCTTTTCTACCTCAGTGGCGGTATCGCTCATTTGTGAGTTCATGATTACGATGTTACGCGTCTTTCGACGACAACATCAACGTACGGCAAGACGCCCTGCCTTTTGAAAGCAGGGCGTCATAACGATGTGGCTGATTATTGCAGCCGGTTTATGAACCTATCTGAAGCCGCTTCGGGTGATCGGTCTCGCTCTTCGGAAGTCGGATCTTGAGCACACCGTTCTCGTAAGTCGAGGTTGCACCGTCAACGTCGATTCCCTTGGGAAGCTTGATTGCGCGGTAGAACTTGCCGAATGCGCGCTCGCGGACGAGGTATTTGCCCTCTTCCTGCGACTCTTCGGTGGAGGTAGTAGCAGAGATCTGCAATGTTCCATCGCCGACAGTCACTTCGATCTCTTCGGCGGTGAAGCCGGGCAGAGAGGCCTCAACGGTATAGGCATCTGCAGAGTGAAAGACGTCGATGCTCAGCCGTGTGCGGGAAGCCGCGTTACGATGTGCCCGTAGATACGGAGAGGTGAGCCATAGGTGCGATCCCGCGGTGCGGGGAAGTTTCTGCCAAAATTTAATGTCAGACATTCGGTTTGTCTCCTTGTGTTGATTGTGCTTGTGCTACGTAGCACTTACATGTTGTCATGATAAAAATAGATACGACTCGTGTCAATAAATATGTGTAATGAATTACAATAGTTGATATGAAACACATCATCCAAGCGACCAAGCAGTGCTGAACCTAGCACTCGATGGATGATTAGAAATAAGGTAAAGCATGACGATATCACCTGAAAATCTCACTCACGGCGCCCGCGCCGCAATCGACGCCGCGGTCCAGATCATGATGCAACGCAAGAATGTGCAACTCGATGTTGAGCACATACTCTTCGCAATGACATATGACAGCGACGGCCCGGTCAACAAAATCCTGGAAATCCTGGAAGTCGATACCGAAGCGTTTCGCTCCGATCTCTTTCATCTCATTGAGATCAAACCTTCTGGCATCGGACGTCCGCGAGGGCAGCAACGTCAAATCTACTTGACGCCAAGATCGCAGAATGCCATCAGCAAGGCGCAGAGTATCCAGCGCAAGACTTTCAGGGATGACCTGCTAAGCGTGGACCACCTCCTGATAGCCATTGTTGAAGAGGCGGATGGCGAACTGGCAAAAGTGCTGGTGAAACATGGCATTACATCTGATCGTGTATACGTCGCCGATCATCAGGTGCGCGGCGCGGCGCGCGTCACCACTCCCGACGCGGAAGAGGCTTACGGCGTCCTCAGCAAGTACACCACCGATCTGACGCGGCTGGCCGCGGCTGGCCGACTGGACCCGATAGTGGGACGTGACTCCGAGATTCGGCGGGTGATGCAGACGCTTACTCGGCGCAGCAAGAATAACCCGGTGCTTATCGGGGATGCGGGAGTCGGCAAGACGGCGATTGTCGAAGGGCTGGCACAGATGCTGCAGTCTGGCACAGTTCCTACGGCATTGGCGGGCAAGCGCGTGCTGGCATTGAGCATCGGCTCGCTGTTGGCGGGCACCAAGTTCCGAGGCGAATTCGAAGAGCGTTTGAAGTCGGTCATTGAAGAAGCGCAAGGTTCGGCCGGCGAGATCATCCTGTTCGTCGATGAACTGCACTCCATGGTAGGTGCCGGCGCGGGTGGCGATGGCGCTTTGGATGCCGCCAATATGATGAAGCCGGCACTCGCACGCGGAGACCTGCAGGTAGTAGGCGCTACGACCCCGGAGGAGTACCGTCGCTTCATCGAGAAAGACTCGGCACTTGAACGTCGCTTCACCCCGATATGGGTGGAAGAGCCAGATGAAGCTTCGGCTGTCGAGATGTTGAAGTCGCTTCGCAAGAATTACGAAGAACATCACGGCGTGACGCTTACCGATGGTGCGCTGTCTGCCGCGGCGAAGTTGAGCGATCGCTACATCACAGATCGTCAGTTGCCGGACAAGGCGGTCGATCTGATTGATGGAGCGGCCGCAAAGGCGCGGATCGAAAAGTCGCCCACGGTCGCGGTGAACCCTTCCGATGACGAAACTGAAGCACCGCCTCTCGTGATTGGCGAGGAGGATATCGCAGCGCTGATATCGGAACGCATCGGAGTTCCTCTCGAGCAGTTAGTTGAAGCCGAAGTGGATAAGTTGCTCAAACTTGAAGATCGGCTGCATGAGCGCGTGATCGGTCAGAACCGCGCCGTGGGACTCTTGGCCGACTCAGTACGACGTGGGCGGATGGGACTGAAAGATGCGACCCGACCGACCGGAGTGTTTCTGTTCATGGGACCCACTGGTGTCGGCAAGACGGAACTGGCTAAAGCCTTAGCAGAGTTCATGTTTGACGACCTGAACCACATGATTCGTCTCGACATGTCGGAGTACGAGGAGCGTCACTCCATCTCACGCATGATCGGCTCTCCACCCGGGTACGTCGGATACGAGGATGCCGGGCAGTTGACCGAAGCCGTCAGAAGGCGTCCCTACTCAGTGATACTGCTGGACGAGATCGAGAAGGCGCATCCCAACATCTACGACAGCATGTTGCAGATCTTCGATGATGGCAGGTTGACGGATGGGCACGGTCGGACGGTCGATTTCAGCAACACCATCATCATCATGACCAGCAACCTCGGCACGTCGGATCAAAACAAGGGCGATCTTGGATTCTCGCTGGGCAACTCGGAACTTGACAGTAGCAACTTCGATTCTCCCGGCTTGACGAGTCGACACCAATCGGCGATCAGGTCCCGCTTCTCGCCTGAATTCATCAACCGCATCGACGAGATAGTGGTATTCGACCCGCTCCAGCGCGATGAAATCGATCAGATAGTGCTGAAGTTCATCCGCCAGGTTGAGGAGCGATTGGATGACCGCAACTTGAAGATCGAGTTGACGGACGCGGCGGCCAGTTGGATAGCAAACCGCGGCTACGATACCTGGATGGGCGCGCGTCCGATGACGCGGGCCATTCAGCGCCACATCGAGTCGCCGCTTGCGCTGTCGCTGCTGAAGGGCGAGATCGAAGAAGGCTCAACGATAGTAGTCGATGTTGAAGATGACAAAATCGTCTTCGAGACGGCACCGGATATCTCGGAATTAGTATCCGAGCATCAGACTGCCGTTGCAGTGAACTAAGTCGCTGACGGGAATAGAATCAGGGCAGAACCACCTTACAAGCGCGCCGGAGCAGCACGACGTTGCTTCGGCGCATCATCGGTGCAACTGCCATCCCCGACGAATCTGTTAATCAAGATACCTTCGATGCTGAAGCGAGACGTCGGCGCGGGTTATTTGGACGGGTTAGCCACTCGGCTTTAACCTTCATGTCGGAGCATCCCAAGTGGGTGCAGATCGGCATCTGGTCGATCGTCTTCGGCAGCATGGCGATCGGTATCGTGCTGTCGGTTGGCGGTTTTCTCGACGTCAGCGATGTCGGCTATGCGGCAACGTTCTACCTGAATTTAATCGGTGCGGCCACCATCATCCTGCCGCTTCCGGGCGTGTTGGCGGCCTGTGTCGCTGCCGAAACGTCCTTTGGGCTCAATCCAGTCCTGATCGGACTTTCAGGTGCTGCCGGAGCAACCCTTGGCGAAACGACGGCCTATCTGGCCGGTTACGCCGGACATAACGCTGCGACGAATCTGCGCTGGTATCCAAGGATCCACCGACTGATGGAACGCAACGGCTCCATCACCATCTTTGTCGTATCCGCCATTCCCACGCCGTTCTTCGACCTTGCCGGCATCGCCGCGGGAGCATTGAAGTTCCCATTTTCCAAATTCATGATGTACGTATTTGCCGGCAAGACGCTTCGGCTGATAATCATGGCTTACACCTGCAGAATGGGAATCGACTGGTTAAGGTCGATCTACGAATTTAACCTGCCGATAGGATGATGTGACGTAATGTATTCGCCATCTCACCACCTCCATACTTGACGCATGATTGACGAATCTGTTTCCCACGTTACTGCAAACGACGACGAAGTCGGTACTCTGTCCGTAATCCTGCTGGCGGCTGGCCAATCGACACGCATGGGTGGGCAAGACAAAACTGTCCTCCAACTCGCCGGTCGCCCCATTATCGCCTACTCGCTGCAGGTCTTTGAGCAGTGCGACCTGGTAGCACAGATAGTCATCGTCACTCACTCCTCAAGAGTGGATGAGATGCGCGAGTTAGTTGCTGGCAGTGCGCTTACCAAGAGAGTCAGCGTTGTTGCTGGGGGCGACAGACGTCAGGATTCGGTGAAACAGGGCATTGAGGAGCTGGAGAGATTAGGTGAGCAGACACCATTCATCGCGGTCCATGACGCGGCGAGACCGTTCCTTGACGCGGAGATGCTACTCAAGGGCGTCGAAACGGCGAGGCATATCGGTGCCGCGATACCGGTAGTGCCGCTCAAAGATACCGTCAAACGAGTAGAACACAGCTTAGTCTCCGAGACTCCAAATCGGAGTGTGTTATTCGCCGTGCAGACGCCACAGGTCTTTCGCACCGAGATATTGCGCGCGGTGCATGAATCGGTAGAGGGCGAAGTTACGGATGATGCTTCCATGGTGGAGATCGCCGGCGGACTAGTGGCGACCTTTGAGGGTTCTTACGACAACATCAAGTTAACCACGCCATCGGACATCGCAGTTGCAGAAGCGATTGCCCAAAGTCGTACCGATACGGGTGGTCATAAAACGGAATATCGATCCGGCATCGGTTTCGATGGGCATAGATTAGTGCCGGGCGGGCCGTTGCGATTGGGCAGTGTCGATATCGAGTTCGATATGGAGTTGGCGGGACACTCGGATGGCGATGTGCTGATGCACGTGATTGCGAGTGCGGTGCTGGGTGCCGCCGGACTAGGCGACATGGGTAGCAACTTCCCATCGTCCGATCCGGTATTTGCAGGTAAAGACAGCAGATTCTTTGTGCGTGAGGCCGTCGCACGCGCCGCATCGTCAGGTTGGCGCATCGATCATATTGACGCGACCGTTATCGCTCAACTTCCAAGATTGGCATCCCACGTTCCCCACTTCGAGCAGAACGTAGCCGATGCGCTGGGCGTCGACTCCGAGCGTGTCAACGTCAAGATAACTTCAACCGACCACGTCGGCGCCATTGGTCAGGGCGAGGGTATCGCGGCGCAGGCGATAGCGACTCTGGTTCGATAGCATTTACTTGACTTATAGAATCTGCTTAACCGTACTACCGATACCCACTTCAAAGCTATGCAACTCTACAACACACTAACGCGTCGCAAGGAAGAGTTCCGCCAGATTTCAGATCCAGTCCGCATGTACGTCTGCGGCGTAACCACTTACGACGAGCCGCACCTGGGACATGCATTGGCAACCGTCATCTTCGAAGTCCTCCAATCGTACCTGGAGTACCGGGGACTGAATGTCACGAGAGTGCAGAACTTCACTGATGTTGACGACAAGATAATCGACCGCGCCGCTGAAATCGGCGTCGATTGGTACGACTTGACGCTGGAGCACGTCGATTCATTCTTTGAAGCGATGGACGGTTTGAATGTGCGTAGGGCAGATGTACACCCGCGCGTGTCGGAAGAGATAGACGAGATAATCGGACTGATTGGCGAACTGATCGACTCCGGCGCCGCGTATGAAGCGGGCGGATCGGTCTATTACCGAGTGAGACGCAACGAAAACTACGGCTGTTTGAGCGGTCGCACTATCGATGGCGTTGCCGAGCTGGCACGTCTGGAGCCGGACCTGCTCAAGGAGAATCCCGAAGATTTCGCACTCTGGAAGGCATGGAAGCCCGGAGAACCGTCGTGGGATAGCCCGTGGGGACCCGGCCGGCCCGGTTGGCATATCGAGTGCAGCGCAATGGCACGGCACTACCTTGGGGATCAGGTCGATATCCACGGCGGAGGATTAGACCTCGTCTTTCCGCACCATGAGAATGAAGTTGCACAGTCAGAATCGGCGACTGGCGTAGTGCCGTTTGCACGTTTCTGGGTGCACAACGGACTGCTACGCATGAGTGGCGACCAGAAGATGTCAAAATCTCTCGGCAACTTCGTAACCGTCCGAGATGCGTTGCGGCAATACTCAGCAGATGCCCTGCGGATGTGGATATTCCAGAGCCACTATCGCAGCCCAGCGACCTATGATGAGGAAAACCTGATTGCTGCCGGACGCGCCGTGCGAAGACTCAGGCAGGCCGCCAACCTGAACAGTACTGCAGAAGATGGTGCCGATGAGTATGACGGGCAGGACGTCAAAGCGCGCTTCATCGAAGCGATGGACGATGATTTGAACACGCCGCGAGCGTTGGCAGCAATCTTTGATCTGACGCGCGAGATATATTCGGCCCAGTCGCAAGGTGCCAACACTGCAAAGGCTCAAGAACTGTTGCAGGAACTTACCGGCATCTTGGGAATCACCCTAGATGAGCCCCAAGCCGAAACGTCAACGAATGATGCCGAGATAGAGACATTGGTTGATCAACGACGCCAAGCGAGGGAAGCGCGAGATTACCAAGCCGCAGACGCGATTCGCGACCAGCTGGCAACGATGGGCGTCGAGATAATGGACACGCCGCAGGGAACTACTTGGCGACGAATCTAACGTTGATGTGGCAGTATCGCTTCTAACTGAAGCGAACGTTCGCGATGGCGACCGCGACGAAGATGATGGTCAGCACTATCGTCGAGCGGAACAGCAGTTTTTCGACACCTCGACGCACTCGGAAGGTACTCTCGGCCTGTCCGAACACCGATGGATTGTTGCCGCGCGCCTGAAGCAGGAGAATCACAATCAGCACGACGGCAATGATTAGAAGTGAAATCTGAAACCACATATTCTCAAGGTTAAATCAGTTGTGCGTATCATACACACAACAAAACGCGATGTCTTACTCGTCCAGCACCTCACTGAGTAGACGCATCACCGCCTGCGCGTCGGCGCGGCCACGAGTGGCGCGCATCACCTGACCCATCAGGTAGCGGATGGCGGTGGTTTTGCCGGCACGATAATCGCTGACTGCCGATTCGTTCTGTGCAAGCACTTCATCGATGATCGGTTTGAGTTCATCCGCGTCGCCAACTGATGCCAAACCAAGTCGCTCGATAACCTCATCGGGATCGGCGCCGTTGCTGAACATCTCACCCAGCACCCGCTTGGCAGAGTTGTTGTTGATTTCCCGTTTCTGGAAGCGGTGCACCAGCTTCGCCAGAGATGCCGGCTCTACTTTGGTCTCGTTAACGTCTCGAACATTGTTCTCATGCATCAGCCGCGCCATCTCGCCATTCAGCCAGTTGGCAGTCTCCTTGGCGAAACTGGCTCTATCCACTCCTGATTCGCCAGCCATGCTATCGATGACGACTTCAAAGTATTCAGCAGATGCACGTGAATCTACTATCAGGGAAGCATCGTAATCAGAGAGTCCCAGATCGTCGATGAAGCGTTGCTTCTTTGCCAACGGCAGTTCCGGCATTGTGGCTTGAATTTCGGCCACCCAATTACTGCTGATCTGGAGCGGCGGAATGTCGGGCTCAGGGAAGTACCGGTAGTCGTGCGCATCCTCTTTAGAGCGCTGGGTGTAAGTGCGCTTTTCGCCATCCAACCAGCCGCGCGTCTCTTGCACGATGCGTTCGCCATTCAGAACGGCGGCTATCTGCCGTTCGATTTCGTGCTCAACCGCTTCGCGCACGGCGCGCACGCGGTTCATGTTTTTGACTTCGACCTTTTCTCCGAATTCGCTGGACCCGACGGGGCGAACGCTGATGTTGGCATCGCAACGGAAGGAGCCTTCCTCCATGTTTGCAGTGCTGACGCCCAGATATCGGATGATCGCCTGCAGCGCGGTGATGTAGGTTTCAACCTGCTCCGGAGTCCGAAGATCGGGCTCGGTGACTATCTCCATGAGCGGCACGCCGGCGCGGTTGATGTCCAGCAGGGAATGCATCACCCCACCAGTTGGAGAATCGATGTGTATCAGACGTGCAACGTCCTCTTCCATATGTACCCGGTTGATGCCGACGCGGCAGTTCAGTTCTGAGGGAAGGTCAAGATAGCCATCGGTGCAGATCGGCTCGTCGTATTGCGAGATTTGATACCCCTTCATCAGGTCGGGATAGGTGTACTGTTTGCGGTCAAACTTGGTAATCTCAGCGACCTGGCAATTGAGTGCAAGTCCGATGGCGATGGCCGATTCAACCGCGCGCTTGTTGACAACCGGCAAGGTTCCGGGAAGTGCCATGCTGACGGGATCTACCAGCGTGTTTGGCGATGCGTATTGATAACCAGCCCCGGACCACGAGAACATTTTGCTCTTCGTGTTCAGCTGAACGTGCGTTTCGAGTCCGATCACAGCCTCAAATTGAGTCGTTGTCATGGTATTCATTTTGTCTTGCGTAACGTCGATTTCTTCTATTGTCTACGCGCATCGGGAAAAATTGATGTGGCAAGTCGACGCGATATGGCTCACCATGCCTCGGGCCCGATGAGAGGGACAAATGCACATGCAACACCTCGTCGGATCTTGATGCCGTCTATAGTGCGGGTGACGGTTGCGAGGCGCTGACGTCTGCGGTCGCCAACCGGCAATACCATGCGCGCGCCCGGTTTAAGTTGGGCAACCAGCGATGATGGTATTTTCGGCACTCCTGCGCCAACGATTATGCCATCGTACGGCGCTGCAGGTGGATATCCCAACACGTCCTCAAGCGCCATCACCACTTCTACATTGCGGAATTGAAGAGTGTCGAGCAGTTCTCTTGCCGAATCGGTCAGGCTGGCGACACGTTCCACACTGATGATTTGGTCTGCCAACTTCGAGAGGCACGCGGCTTGATATCCCGATCCGCAACCGACATCTAGGATCTTTGCTGATCGGTCTGATATGTCCAACTCAGAAATCATGTGTGCAACTAAACTTGGTTGAGAGATAGTCTGCCCCTCGCCAATCGGCAGTGCACGGTCTTCATATGCCCGCTGTCGATGCTCTGCCGGCACAAACGCATCGCGTGGCACGCTCAACAGGGCTTTCGCGACCCGCTTATCGATATCGCTTCGAGATTTGATGGCGCGTTCGAGGCGAACCGCCTTCCGATCCGGTGCCGCTGCGTGGTTTCTACGCGGGAACATGCTGGCGATTTTTCGTTTGAGATGCATAGCTTGAACGCTCTAAATCGTACGTCATACCAGAGCGGATGGATATCTGCCGCTTTGAATCGGAAGTTTTGGATTAATTAGTAAAATCAGGTAAGGAATTCCAAAAAACGTTGTGTTGCAGTGCTGGCGTGAAATGGGCGGATCGAGCCAGAACTCGATAGATAGGCAACAGCGTATATGCGAGTCCGAAAAATCGGATGTAGAAATCGGGAGGCCAGATGACTACTCAAGAACGCCTCACAATATCCCGTGAATCGAAGCTTGATGACGCGGGTTACAAATGGGGATTTACGACCGACGTCGAGATGGAACTCGCCCCGAAAGGGCTGAATCCAGAAATCGTCCGTCTTATCTCTGAAAAGAAGAACGAACCGGAGTGGCTGTTCGATTGGCGCATGCGAGCGTATGAGCATTGGAGCAAGTTGCAACGTGAAGATGCCGAACCGCGCTGGGCGAAACTGCGATATCCCCAGATCGATTATCAAGACATCTACTACTACGCGGCGCCAAAGTCTCTCGATGAGGCACCCAAGAGTCTGGACGAAGTCGATCCTGAGATGCTCAAAACCTTCGAGAAACTCGGCATCCCGCTTCACGAACGGGAACGATTGGCCGGTGTTGCCGTCGACGTAGTATTCGACTCGGTATCGGTGGGCACGACCTTTACAGATCAGCTTGAAGAGCGCGGTATCATCTTCTGCTCATTTACCGAAGCCGTTCAGAACCATCCAGAGTTGGTGCAGAAGTATCTTGGCTCTGTCGTGCCATACTCGGACAACTTCTTTGCCGCATTGAATTCGGTGGTATTCTCGGACGGTTCATTCGCGTACATTCCCCCGGGCGTAAGATGCCCAATCGAGTTGATGACCTACTTCCGCATCAATACGGAGGGTTCGGGACAGTTTGAGCGCACGCTTATCGTCGCCGATGAGGGCGCATACGTAAGCTATCTCGAAGGTTGTACCGCGCCGATACGCCGCACCAGTCAGCTTCACGCAGCAGTCGTAGAACTGGTAGCCCTCGACCGCGGCGAGATCAAGTACTCGACCATTCAGAACTGGTATCCAGGAACCAAAGACGGGGAAGGCGGCGTCTACAACTTCGTCACCAAGCGGGGCATGACTGGCCAAGACGCCAAGATTTCGTGGACGCAGGTAGAGACCGGTTCTGCCATCACTTGGAAATATCCGTCAGTGATACTGCGTGGCGACAATTCAGTTGGCGAGTTCTATTCAGTAGCCCTCGCAAACAACTATCAGCAAGCCGACACCGGCACCAAGATGATACACATCGGCAAGAACACCAAGTCGACGATCGTATCGAAAGGCATCTCGGCGGGGCATGGTGAAAACACCTACCGCGGAGGCGTCAAGATCATGCCGGGCGCGGAGAATGCCACCAATCACACCCAGTGCGACTCGTTGCTGGTAGGCGATCAGTGCGGCGCGCACACCGTTCCCTACATCGAAGTTCGCAACCCTACCGCTCGGTTGGAGCACGAGGCCAGCACTTCCAAGGTGAGCGATGAGCAACTCTTCTATCTGATGGCACGCGGCATCTCTGAAGAGGATGCGCACCACATAATCATCACCGGATGGAGCCGCGACGTAATCAAAGAGTTGCCATTTGAATTTGCACTTGAAGCCGGACAGCTGCTGAAAGTGAGCCTTGAAGGCGCAGTCGGGTAGTGAAGCACTGCCAGAGCATAGAGACCCGACGCGCACTTGATTCGGCGGTCAACTCCAAGGCCGGATTGGACAATGACATCGCGTTCTACCTGCGCGGTCTGGTTTTGACGACCCTTTACCGAACGCGAAAGTGATTATCCCTGATTTACGGGAGCAAACATGCTGAAAATAACTAATCTGCACGCCGTCGTCACCGATAGCGAAGAAGAGATCTTGCGAGGCATAGACCTTGAGGTCGCTTCTGGCGAAGTGCATGCAATCATGGGCCCTAACGGAAGCGGCAAGAGCACGCTTGCCAACGTCATAATGGGCAAACCATCGTACACCGTGACCGATGGCGAAATCACCGTTGACGGTGAAAGCATCGTCGAGATGCCGCCAGATGAACGTGCCCATCTGGGCATATTCCTGGCCATGCAGTATCCATCAGAAGTGCCTGGTGTGAGACCGTGGCAGTTCCTCAAGGCCGCGAAAGATGCTATTGACGAGGCGAATGGACGCAAGAAGATGTCAGTGCGCCAGTTCTCGCGTCTCTTCGATGGCAAGGTTGAAGAAGTGGGCGTCAATCCAGACCTGGTCAGACGTTCCCTTAACGAGGGCTTTTCGGGCGGCGAGAAGAAGCGCAACGAGATGTTGCAGATGCAGGTGCTCGACCCGCGCATCGCGGTGATGGACGAGACTGATTCGGGACTCGATATCGACGCGCTACAAGCAGTCGCCGATGGCGTGAACAACATGCGTTCTCCAGACCGCTGCTTCGTTATCGTCACGCATTACCAGCGATTGTTGCACTATGTGCGTCCCGATATCGTGCATGTGCTGGTAGGCGGCCGTATCGTCGCTACTGGTGATGCGTCGCTGGCGGAAGAGGTTGAGAAAAACGGCTATCGCAACTATGTTGCAGTTTGATGATTGAGGGGACGCGCTCAGCAGAATGACTTTGCAATCAATAAGCATGCCTGAGAACGAGGCACGGCATCTCAATCAATATCGTTCTGACTGGGAAAGCTTGGCAAAGCACCAAGAGGGCTACCACAGCGGGGGAGATCTGCATCACGATCTGCGCTGTGCCGCATGGCAGGAGTTTGAGCGCATCGGATTCCCAGTCCATCGACGTGGCAATGAACTGTGGAAGTACACCGACCTCAGAGCCGTTGACCGCATCCCGTTCAGATTCGGAAATTGGGACGATGATGTAGATATCGACCGTATCGCTGAACTAGTGCCGATGCCGGAAGAGTGGACCAACGTTATCTACGTGAACGGCGGATCTATCCATAATGAGGGATATGAGAACTGGCCCGGCCGCATTCAAAGTTGCGACTGGGTAGGGGAACTGGCGGACTATAGAGAGAACGGATTGGTATCGCTGGCAACGGCGTTCATGCGAATCCGCGGTGGTGCATGGTTGCAGGTCCCTGAGGGTGAGCAGGTTGAAAAGCCACTACATCTCATCAACGTCTCTTTTGGGTCGCCTGATGAGCATGTGATAGATAACAATCGCCTGGCACTCGAGATGGGCGCTGGCAGCCGGATGACACTGATCGAGTCGTACGTGTCGCCAACCGACCATGTTCACATGACATTGCCGATAGTTGAGATCCGCATGGGTGCCGGGTCCGAACTTACGCATTACCGATACCAGTACAACTGCGAGAGCGAATTCCACTTTGCGACTACGCGCGTTGAGCAGGCGGCCGATTCAAAATACCACTCTCGCACCTTCACGATCGGTTCGGAGATCGGCAGAAACGACGTTGCGACTACCATGCTGGGACCGAATGCCGAGTCGGTACTGCACGGCGTTTACGTAACGACGAATCGGCAACAGCAAGATAATGAGATCAGCACTACTCACGTCGCGCCAAACTGCGTTACCGATCAGTACTACAAAGGCATCCTGTCTGGTCGTTCGCGTGCCGTGTTCAGCGGCAAGATCAAGATTGAACGCGGGGCGCAGAAAACCGATGCTAACCAGAAGGATTTGAACCTGTTGCTTTCGCACGGTGCCGAGGTGGATACCAAACCATCGCTCGAGATCTACGCTGACGACGTGACGGCGGCGCACGGTGCGACTGCAGGTCATGTTGACGAGGACACACTCTTCTATTTGCAGTCGCGAGGCGTCGACTACGATGCCGCGCAGGCGATGTTGATCAGAGGTTTCGCAGCCGAAATCCTTGCGGAGTTTGAGCTTGAAGAACTGCGCGACTTTGTCGAAGCGAAATTGGACGAGATAATGCCTCAACTGCAACGGGAGTCCGACACCATCGGCACCGCTTAAGTCTTGCACGGTTAACCAGTAAAATATCCGCACGGGATGTGAAAGTGCGACTTATCCATCCCGTAGGAACGCTCCACCATGCGCGCTGGTTTTGGACATCTAGACGAAGTGAATCGGCTCATCGTCGAGGATCACTGTCGCAGTCCGCGCAACTCCGAACCGATCACCAACCATAACGCCGAGGCGCGCATCGACAACCCCTTTTGCGGCGATGAGGTTCTAGTGCAGCTACGTATCGATGGCGGTAGCATAGCCGACATCAGCGTTCAGGCATATGGTTGCGCCATCACCCAGGCGGCAGCATCGATCATGGGAGAGAGGGTAGAGCAGTGCGACATCGACGATGTGCATCAAATTGCAACCGTGATCAGGAAGATGCTCTCGGCAGGTGAATTGAGCAGTGAAGAGGAGTTGGATGCCGTTGGCGATTCGATTGCATTAAAAGACGTCGCCCGCTTCCCGGTGCGGGTCAAGTGTGCATTACTGGCGTGGGCGACACTTGAAGATGCGATCGATACTTTTGAGGGTTAAAGTGTCAGCCTCGAACTCTCTCGCCAATCCATAAGCGCGTCAGCCAGAATGAATCGGCCCGGAAAGTATTGGGGGCTACATTCTGCAGATGCGACCACCAGAGCCAATGGGATACGTTTGCGGCGGCTCTAACCAGATGTGCGCCGTCAAATATCTCACGCTGTATCTCCAGCAACAGATCTCTACGATTTTCGGCATCCAGCTCAATTGCCTGCATCTCGATGAGCCGATCAAGATTGTCGGTCGAGTATCCGGTCGAGTTCCACGGCGCCGCAGAGTGATGCACTGCGAAGAGCGTTGAGGTGGTGCTGCTCTGCGGCGGTGGTGCGCCAACATAGATGTCGTAATCACCGTTGATCCAGATATCTTCAGCAAAAACCCGGGTCGAAACCCTCTCAATCGACGCCAGCAATCCTACGGCACGAATGGCATTGGCAATCGAATGTGCCGTCCGGATGTAACTTTCACCGAACTCGCCAACCTTGATGTTCAGCAGAGTGCCTACCGGCGCGCGGTATCCATCCAGAATCTCCATCAAGCCACTGCGGTCGTTGAAGTAGCTGGCGACCTCGTCGGCCGGCAATAGCCAGTCAGGATCGTGGATCGGTAACCCGGCGCTGACAAATGATTGACCACTATGGAGCGTGTCGATAAGACCTATTGGGTCCCAGGCCTTCATTAAGGCGGCGCGGAACATGGGTGAATCCAACACTTCCCGGTTGGTATTGATAGCGACTTCGATACCGGCAGATGCGTCATGGCTGGTAGTCCATCGCATCTCATCGAATCGTTCTACCGCGGCCATCAGATCGGCAAGACCAGGCTGTATCAGATCCAGTTGCCCAGTTCGGAATGCGGCGACACGCGTCTGGGCATCTGGAACGACGGCGATGTTTAGTCCATCCAGCAGCGGCAGTTCCGGGATGAAGTAGTCCCGATTCGCAGCAAATCGCATCCTGCCAGCATCAAACGACTCCATGACCCATGGACCAGTGCCAACCGTCGGGCCGCGGATAAGGTCATTGCTATCTTCCAAAACTTCAGGTGCCATCACGGCCGCGCGCGCATCCGCCAACTTATCGAGAATCTCAGCATCTGGTATGAGCAGGGTGATCTCGATGGTGTTATCGCTCACTGCCTCGATACCCGCAACGGTGTTGACGAGATGGGAGTTGATGATCTTTGCGTTGCGAAGCCGGTTGATGCTGAAGACGACATCTTCTGCCGTCAAGTTGCGCTCTATCTGCAGTTCCGGGTCATGCCATCGGACATCGTCGCGCAACGTTATCGAGAGGCTGGTCGGTTCAACCATCTCCCAACTGACGCAGATGTCGCATACTATCTGACGTGCTGAAGCGGATAAGTTGGGATCGTATGCAGTGCCTAGAGCGTCAATTCCATGTTCCGGCGCCCCCGGTGCAATCCATTGGTATCGCATGATGCGGGAGTATGCGATGCCCGGTCCCCATGCTGCCAGCACCGGCGATACGGATTGATGGATGTCCTGATGCGGCGCCGGTTGCGGAACGGCAGTCTTCAGCGTTCCACCACGAGCTCCCGACACTGGCGGCTCTTTGACTTCGTCTATTGGTACCGTCGTAGGTGCAAGAGTTGGTGATGGCACTGCGGTTGGTATCGGGGTAGATGTAGGTGGCGGTGTGGGAGTTGCAGTTGGAGTAGGCGTTGGCGGTTGGGGTGTATTCGTGGGAGTGGCAGTCGGCGGTACCGGCGTGGCGGTGGCCGTCGGACCCGCGACTGTGGGTGTCGCTGTAGGCTCTATCCGAACCGTTGGTTCAAGCGTAGAGGTAGGTGGAATGACGACCGCGGTGGGCGTCGCTGTAGGCACCTCAGTCGGGATTGGCGATGGGGTGGCTGTCGCAGTAGGTATTGGAGTCGATGTTGGTGTATCTACGATGCGAGGTGTTGGCTCTGGTGCAGGCGTCGCAGTTGGTTCAGCAGCTGTGCAGGAGATGATGGCAACAACCGCCAACAGAATGATTGACGATAGACATAACCGTCTGATGTAGGACGTTGCCCTCAACTTTCCGTCTGCCTGAACCATTCGACAGTCTGCCGCAAGCCGTCTTTGAACGCGGTCGTTGCGTGCCATCCCAGTTCCTGTCTTGCAGTTGTTACATCCAACCAGATTTTCGGTATATCCCCGGCCCGAGGCGGCCCATATTGAGCGGGATAGTCCACTGGTACCAATTCGGACAGCAACGCGTATATCTCATTGACCGATACGCTGTACCCGGTGCCGATGTTGTACGGCCCCGGCAATCCAGAGTCGGCAAGTGCCAAGACGCCTTCGATGAAGTCCGAGATGTAGATGTAGTCGCGTTCATCCTCGCCATGCCCGAATATCGTCACCTGACGTCCCTCCAACAGGGCTTGGGAGAATATCGCAATTACCCCAGCCTCTCCATGGGGATTTTGACGCGGACCGTAGACGTTCGCAGGGCGTACGATGCCATAGTCAACTCCGTAGAGATGCGCAAATACGCGTAGGTAGTTTTCCACTGCCAGCTTCGATGCGCCATACGGTGAGAGCGGTTTCTCGATCATCGCCTCGCTTGCTGGCAACTCATGGATGTCGAGATCGCCGTAGATCGCGCCGCCGGTCGAAAAGTAGATGAAGCGCGTTCGGTGCTCAAGTTCCCAAAGCCCTTGCAGCAGGTTCAACGAACCGACCACGTTGATTTGCGTATCCAGCATCGGATCTTTTGCTGATATCGAAACACTACCTTGTGCCGCCAGGTGATACACGGCACTAGGGGCTAGTTGGGATATCAACTGCGTAATCGATGGGTCGCATATATCGAGTTCTATGAACTCAGCAGACGGGTTGAGGTAGCGTGTCGAGGCAGTAGAGAGGTCGTCGACGACGTAGACGCGCTCTCCGCGATCGATAAGTGCATCGACCAGATGACTGCCGATAAAGCCGGCGCCGCCAGTCACTAATGAAGTTCCAAGTGAAGTGTCTTGATCTCTGTCGTTGCCCATAGATTGCGGATTTTAGGTGTTTCTGACGCTGTTTACCAGATCGGTTTAGCAGGGAATCGCATCGAATTTAAACCGGTCGATTCTCAATTATGCGTTTACGCCTTATCGGATTTGCGTAACTGAAGAGTCGTTTCACATGGTAATGAAGTCGGGATTAGAATCGTGATGGATTTAACCGCATTAACCACGGAGCCTGATTAGATGCCCGACATTAGATTGACCGCCTCACGACATTCTGCCTTTTACAGCCCGCTCATCTCGATGATTGCAGGAGGTTTCCTGGAGCGTGAAGGCATATCCGCCAGCTACGCGCCGGCCGAAGCGGGACAGAACGCCGTTGTGGAAGTAGCCGAGGGGCGCGCCGATATCGGACAGTCGGCAGTGTCCGGCAGCTGGGGATCGTTAGATGCAGGAGAGAAGCCGTTAGTGGCACACTTCGCGCAGATCAACGCTCGCGACGGCTTCATCGTCGCCGCGCGCGAGCCGGATCCCGATTTCAGTTGGGACAAATTGCTCAGCGCCAAGTTCCTGTATGTGCACGGCGGGCAACCGGAAGCGATGTTGCGATACGGATTGCACCGTGTCGGGATAGATCTCTCCGATATTGAAGGTATCGAGTCGCCGGGCGGTGACGAGATGATGGAGCAGTGGAAGAGTAGCGAGGGCGACTATTTCCACGAGCAGGGCGCTTTTCCACAGCAGTTGGAGCATGAAGGCATCGGGCATATCGTCGGTTCAATTGGCGAGATCGTAGGCCCTACGGCCTTCAGCAGTCTCACAGCACGTTGGGACTACCTGGAATCAGACGAGGCGATTGCCGTCACCCGTGCCTACCGGGCATCACGTGAATGGGTAAACACTGCCGATCCGCGTGAGGTTGCAGAAGCTGAAGCGCCATTCTTCCCTGGCATGGCCGTAGAGGCGACCGCGGCCGCAGTCGCCTACTACCAGCAGCTTGGCACCTGGGACGGCGACATCGCAATCCCGCGCGACCTATACGAGTCGGCCCTCGACGTCTTCGCCCACTCCAACATGGTCGGCAGCCGACACCCATACGAGCAGGTAGTAGTGCCGCCTCCAGGCAGCTAGAGCACTCCCGCTGCTATTAGAACCTGTCGCCGCGACCAGCTGTTTGCAATTACGCTGGCTCGCGCGACAGGTTCAGCTCCAGCAGGCGCTCCAGGATGGTGTCGTCATCCGGGTCTTCCGGCCAGCCGTAAGCGTCGAAGACGGCGCGGTTGAGAGCGTAGTGGTCGTTTTTCAGCCAATCTGGATATCGGTTGTAGAGGTTGGTGAGAGTGTTCGGCTCCTTGACCATCCTTCTCTGTACGTAATTAATAGCGAAAGGACCGGACAGCGAGTTTTTGCGGTGCCACATCATGGTCTTGGCAATTTCAGCGACTGCTGCTCGTTGATCATCACTGGGTTCTGGAAACGGGAATGTCTCAAAGCAAGTTGTATGTGTGTACCTAAAACCAGAAAGCCTATCTCTAACTTGCGTCCCTAATGCCAGTGCCCACACCTCGTGTATGCGATATTGAAGGATACCCATCGAATAGTCGTCTTCAAAAGCGAAGACGCCTACTGAATGATTAACGATAGTTGACCCATCGACCCATACGAATAGACGATGCTTTGAAACTAGCGGTGTTGCCATGTACCTACTCAGTGGTTCTAGTGCAGCACGCATTTGTGGCCTGGTACTAGCGAACAGCCACCACGGGGAATTGGCCGTGCTTCGTAAATTGGTGCGGTACTCAACGACTGGTTCCTTGATCGCCAAGTATGGTGCTTCGTACGCTACCGCTTCAACTTCAGTCCGATTCACTCCAAAATCGACAATCCAGCGATTGGATGGCAAATCCGTGATGTCTTTAGCAGTCATCAAATGTTTGACGACATCGGAGTTCTTTACTCCACTGGGATTCTCGATTTCCAACATCCTCTGAGCTTCTTCATTTGACACGTCGAACGGCCCAACAATGATGATGCCCTGAAACGCGATATTCTGGTTGGCTGCAAGCCTCTGAGCCGTCGTCACATCAGCTTGGCGTGCGGATAGATCGGAATGAATCCGCGGTACATACTTACTGTCTAGAATTCGACTGGTCTCAGCACCGTCGTCAAACCCGACCATCGAAGTATGCACCTTAGCACCATCTAGAAGCCAATCGCGATCAGACTCAGCGAAGAAGATGCCACCGGTATTTAGGATGTTTCGGAGCACTGTTCTTGATGCTCCACCTCGGATGGCTTGTGTTGCTAGTAAACCAGCACGTTTAGCCTTCTTTTCCGCGATTTGGATGCGCGCTTTCTCAAACCAGTAGGCACAGAGATCGGCACCATTTGGTACCCGGTCTCCCCAGACTTGGTAGATTTCTTCAACACTTTGGTCTCCCATTTCTTCGCGCATCCGCTTGTTGCCAATAAACGGAGGGTTGCCAATTATGAAGTCGGCTTCGGGCCATTCGGGGATGGCAAATTCATCGCCAGATGTGTCTATGATTGCATCCCGACAATCGATGTTGTCCAGGGTCTCAAGGATGGGGTCACGTCCTTCCATGTTCCCCACTCTCAGTTCGTTTTGAATGTAACCAATCCAGACGACGACGTTGGCCAGTTGCTGGGCGTATTCGTCAATTTCAATGCCCAACAACTGGCGCGGATGAACGCGTGTTTCAGGTGGGGTGATGCCTAATTCAAGTGCCCATCGGATCGCTTCAAGTTCTAGTGATTTCATGAGATTGAGCGCAACGTATAGGAAATTTCCAGAGCCGCATGCTGGGTCGAGGATACGAACGTTTCCCAATCGATCGATAAACGCTTGAATTTCCTGCTTTGCAGTCTCAGCATCGGCCGCCCGTGTAGACGATTTGACGTTTTCCCAATCGCGTCGGATGGGTGTCATCACTACCGGTTCAACTACAATCTCTATGTCGGCACGCGATGTGTAGTGGCGTCCGTGTTGGGCACGTTTCTCGGGATTGAAGACGCGCTCAAATAGAGTGCCGAAAATGGATGGCTCGATCTGCGACCATCCTAGTGCATCAGCCTCTTGGATTAAGGGAATAATTGAAGAGCCGATCCGCAGATCGTGCGTACGACCATCAAATAATCCTCCATTGAAGTGCTTGATAGGAGGTGCGGCATAGCGGTCTCCGACGCTCATGTCGTCGAATAGTCTCCTTAACCTCTCTGGGAAAACCTCGGCAGGACTGCCGCCAAGATCCTGAGTGAATTTGGTAAGCAATTGCCTTTCAAGTAGACCCATATCACTGGAGAACATGCAGAAAAGCAGTTGAGAGAGGAACCGGGCTATCTCGGCATCTTTGCCTACATTCCAACTTTGAAGTTCATCAGAAATCTTCCAGAAATGATCGGATGCTAGCTCGGTTAGTTGATTGGGCGTCCGGGATGGCTTAAGGTTCCCAGGCTCGACAAAGCAGTAGCGCAGGACTTGATAAACGGAAAGCGGTGAATCACTTGTTTCGCCCAGAGCAGTCTTGCGTTTCGCGTTATTTGCCAAGTTGAACAGGTCGTCTAACTCGATGGTGTACGTATCCGAAACCGTATCGGTGAAATTCGTGTGAATTCGGATGGTTTGGAAGTCGGAGACGATGATCAGTGGGGGATTGCCGAGGCTGTCGCGATATCTCAAGGCTTGGAAATATGCCTGATCCAGATTTTCCCTCGTTTCTTGTACTCCATCACGAAGTGCTCGCGCAGGAAGACATCGGCGACGCCATAGTGGTCGCCAGGGGTTGGAGCGGGTTTTTGAAAACCGAAATCGGTGTTGGTTAAGTCTTCAGACGGCGTAGGGTGTCCCACAATTGCGCACAACTCGTTGAAGTGTGCTTGATAGTACTGTGGTTCGGTGCCTTCATATCCGGTCCATTTAGCGGCAAATAACGCGGCTTTCATATGTGATTCGTCAGGCGCGTCGCGCAACACGTTTACCGGTTCGTTCAGCAACAGTGGCTGATCGATCAGGAGGTTGGCTGAGTCTGTGTCTTGTTCAGGCATGGTTCGTGAAAGGTTTCAAACGTCTTAAGACCGTCATGTAGTTATTTTCGCATGGATGGGGCAGTTCATTTTACTCGGTGGCAAAAAATGGAATCGAGGTCCGATGGTGGCTGAATCTGAACGCTCGCGCTCATCAGCCAATGCCGAAAATCGACTGTCCTTGTGCGTCCTGCTACCGCGATATCTCAGTGACGACGTTGATGAGCGGCTGGCCGCGGGTTAGGCGGTCTAGGTTTTCTGCTACGGTCTGACCGCGACGCGTGGCGGTGCCGTAGGTTGCGCCGGAGTGGTGCGGAACCATGATGATGTTGTCGAGTTCCCAGAATGGACAGTCGGATGGTCGCGGCTCATCATCGGCGCCTTCGGGATAGCGATACCAGGTGTCGATTGCAGCACCGGCGATTTTGCGATTTTTCAGCGCATCGTACAGAGCCTCTTCATCGACGATGTGACCGCGCGCGGGATTGATTATGTACGCCGTCGGTTTCATCAGCGACATCTCGGGTGCACCGATCAGCCCGCGTGTGGCATCTACAAGCGGCGTTGATATAAGTACGAAGTCCGATTCCGAAAGCACCTTTTCACGTGCCGATTTGCCGCCACCGAGGTAGTTGGCACCGTATACCTCACCCTCAACCGTGTCGGTCCTGCCAGCGGCGATGACGGGCATTTCGTAGGCTTGCGCGAGCTTGGCAACGCGGCGTCCAATGGCACCGAATCCGATGATGCCAAAGGTGCGTCCCATCAATTCACGGTAGGAGCCGTGGCGTCCCGGCCACATCTCCCATGAGCCGGCGCGGAAGGTGCGCTCGGAACGTATCAGTTCATGATCAAGGGCGACCGCGACGGCCATCACCCACTCGGCGATAGGTGCTTCGTGATGATAGGCATTGGCGACCTGACAGCCATTGGGGACCGATTGCGGGTCGATGCGGTCGTAACCGGCGGCGGGAATTAGGATGGCACGTAGCGAATCGGCGGCAGCACCCATCTCCGGAGTGAAGTCGGTACCGACGTAGACATCCGCGCCACGCAACGATTCAAGAGGCGCCTTATTATCGCGATACTCGGTGAAGACCCACTTGACTGGTTCGGACACCGGAAAAGGATCGATGTTCTGATACCCGCCGCGATGTCGATTTACTACTACGCGGAGCATTTGTTATGCGTCGCTGTTTGATATTTGCAGGTGAGGACGTTGTAACTGAATGTCCAACGTCCTCACTCTCAAATGGTGCAATGCCGTTAGGCGTCGGGCTTGCCGGATGACCAGTTCCAGTTGTCGGGCGGCCAGACATTTCGACCGCGCCGCGCACCCATCGATCCGGCCATCGAAGCATCGCGTCGCTCCTCATCGTACCAATCAGCAACCGTGTCCCGCCAAAGCTTGATGTGCGGAGTGCCAACGTGGTAATCGAAGGCATCACGGTTCACGTATACCTCGTAGAGATACAGCTCGGTCGGATCATTGATGTTCTGGTAGACGTCGAAACGCAGACATCCTGGCTCTTCGTGAGTGGATCCGAGACCGTCCAGCGTAACTGCCGCGATGAAATCGTCCACTTTGTCGGCTTGGACATATTGCGGTGCGTGAATGATGTGCAACGTTCCGGTCTGGAAAGCCGCGTCATCGACCGCGCCGGGACGGTATGCATCCCACTCGGCCGGGCCTTTGGGGTAGACCGAGCGGCAGAAAGACACTTCGGCCGGCTCTGAAAACATGTCTGCGGATGCGTCTCGCCACTGATGGAAGTGGTAAGCGAGAGTGTGGTATTGAAAAGCCGCTTCATCCGCATATACCTCGCAGAAAGCGAACTTCGTCGGGTCTTCATCGTCCTGAATGATGTCGAAACGGTAGCAGTTCGGTTCCCCTAAAACCGATCCCACACCATCGCCGATCGAGGCTTCGATAAAGTCGTCGATACGGTCTTCTTTGACCTTGAGTCTCACCATCAAGATATACATCGTCATCTCCTAGTAATGCATGTAGCAAGTCAGTTGCCGATTAGCAGTATACCGCGAGAAATCACGTTGGCTTGCGGATATGGCAAACTTGACGGAATTCGAATGCCTACCCCCGCCCAATGTAAAGCTGCTCATTCGGTATCACGATCGCTTCGAGCATGTTGACTTCGGGTGGAAGGGTTGCCATTAGGAGGGCAGTGCGGGCGATGTTGTCTACGTCCATCATGGGCTCGGGGCCTTCGTCGCGGCCGGAGCCGGAGCGGCCGTCCATGCGACGCTCTACGAGGACGTTGCCGGGGTGGAGGGCGCTGACGGCGATGTTGATGTCGCGACCTTCGATGGCGGCTGATTGGGTGAGACCCCAGACGGCGTGTTTGCTGGTTGTGTATGCAGCAGAACTATGTCGGGCACGTTGTGCGGCGATGCTGCCGATGTTGATGATCCGGCCGCCACCTTGCGGACGCATTATCTTGAATGCCTCTTTGGTGCAGTAGAACATCCCGGTCACGTTGGTATCCATGACGCGTGCCCATTTTTCAGCGCTGAGCGATTCGATAGCGTCGCCCTCGACGGAGCCGGAATTGTTGACGAGGATGTCGAGCCTTCCGTGATTGCCCATCACATGCTCGAATACTGACTTGACGCTGGCCTCATCAGTTACGTCCATGGTGATGGCGTCTACTGAAGCGTTGGCTTCGGCAGCGATCTCATCTGCCGTCGCCTTGAGCCGTTCCATGTTGCGGGCGGCGATTGTGACGTTGGCGCCGGCGTTGGCAAAGATTCTTGCTATGCCTTTGCCGATACCGGTTCCCCCACCGGTGACGAGTGCGATTTTGCCGTCTAGTGATTCCTTAGTCAAGAGTATCCTCCGATTGATGTTGGTCTAGGTTGATGTCGGTTCCGGTTCTGATTTGCCGGGTTTTGTCATGAATGATGTGAATAGCGCCAGCACTACGAATGCGGTTGCTACGAAGTAAGCATATTGCCATCCGGCAAGAAAGGCGGGGCCGGCTTCGGGAGTATCTGCAAGATCTCCGAGGGGGATGTCGAAGCCGCGTGCGATCATGATGCCGGCGATGATGGCAGTGATGATTGCCTGTCCGCTCACGTTGCCCAGATTGCGGGTGAGATTGATGATGGCGCTCACCAAGCCGTATGATGAGCGCGGCACGGCCCCCATAGTGGCGCTGGCGTTAGGGGCCGACCAGGCGCCCATCGCAAGTCCATTGATGATTACAACGCCAGAGATATAGATGATGTTCGTAGTGTCGTTCAGCGTTGCCAGTGCGATGCCGGTGAAGACTTGGACGATGAAGCCACCCATCATGAATGGGCGGGTTCCGTACTGATCGGATAGGCGTCCGAAGACCTGTGCGCCGATTCCCATTCCGACGGCGGATAGCAGCATGACGCCGGATGCGATCAGTTCTGACCAGCCGCGAAATGCGATGAGGTAGATGGGCAACACGAACAGGGTAGCGGATGATCTCATAAACGCAAGATATCGAGTAGCAACTGCATATTTGAAGACTTGGAGTTTGAAGAGCCGCAGATCGACCATCGGTGTCGGGGTTCGCAGTTGCCACCAGATGAATGCGGCGAGAGTCATGATCCCAGCAAAAGCACCGCCGATGATGATGGGGGAGGCCCATGGTAGCGCGAGGGGATTGGTTATCGTCAGGATGATGATGGCGGTTGCGATGGCGGAGAGTCCGGCGCCAAGCCAGTCGTATGGAGGACGTTTGTCACCAGAGAACGATCCGATGCGCTCGTCTTTCAGGATGTAAAGGCCCCATACGAAGGCGATGAATGTCGGTATCGCCATGATGATGAAGAGTGCCTGCCAAGGAAAGAATGCGAGCGTGACGCCGGCAACGATCGGGCCGGTGGCGCCGCCGATGGCCACGGCGGTGGTTTGGCTGCCAAGGGCTTTGCCGCGCTCATTTGCTGGGAATACTGATGTGGTGATAGCCGTCGATACGGCCTGACCCATCGAGCTGCCGATAGCCATGATGACGCGGGTGACGATTAAAAATGTCAGACTGGTTGCGAAGGCACATGCGATCGCACCGCCACCGAACAGCACTAATCCAATCAAGTGGAACCGCTTGCGACCGATCATGTCGGCCACTTTCCCGAGCGGGAGCATGAACGAACTGACCGTCAACGACTGTGCAATAACGAGCAGTGAAGCCTCTTTGAAGGTGATTACAAAGTCTTCAGCTATGGCTGGCAAGGCCAGAAATAGGATGCTGAAACTCATGACCATCGTCACGAGTGATAGTCCTACGGCCCAGAAGGCGCGCCACTTGTACCATGCGTTTTCGGGCGCGCCGGGATCCCATGCTTCCACGTTGGGATCGGGTGGTGAAATACTTTGAGAACTTGCCAAGGTGAAGAGCGGACTGGATCCAGACTTCACCCAATCCGATTTACGTTAGGTTAACCCTAACGTCAAGCGCGCGTGAAATGTAAGCGAACTGGCAGTGCGCGCTAGTGCACATCCATGCGCTTGAGACGCCACACGGTTGCGAGGTTGCATCCGATGATGACTACGAGCAGGGCGATTATTGAGTAGATTAGCGGTGGCAACTGATTGATGCCTGAGGTATCGGATACGACCAGGCTTGGGTCGAGTTCCGACATTATCGACAGGGTGATGCCGCTGATACTGACGTACTTCAGTCCGGGGACGACGGAAGATATCAGTGCTTCAAACGCAAACACGTAGATGATACCGAAGACGACGGCGCGGGTGGTGAAGACGCCGACGCATGCGAATAGCGATACGAAGGCGGTTGCACCAATCATCATTCCGAAGGCGGCAACGATGGCCGGGGTGTAATCACCATCCCGTAAGAGTATCAGCACCGAGATGAATACCGTGATGGCGATGGGAATCGCGACTACCGTGACGGCGGCGACGACCTTTGGCAGGACTATCTGCCACCGCGATATCGGCGACAGTATCAGGTTGGTCAAGGTGTTGTCTTCAATCTCATCAGCGAAGGCCCGCGCCGCAACGATGAGCGCGATTAAGGGCAACGTGATGTTTGTCACTGCCGCTTGGATGAAGTACTGCATGTCCTCATTGCTCAGTTCAGCATCGCGGTTGCCTAACCAACTAATGAGTGCCAACGCCAGCGGGATCGACGCGACCAGAAGCAATACGATCAGCCGTCGCAAGGTAAGCGATTGACGCAGTGAAAGGACGAAGATTGTTTCGGTGATCGTGCCCATTATCCTTCAACCAGGTACGAGAAGACGCTTTCGAGCGAGTCGTCAATCGGCTGAACCATTCGGAGCCGAATGCCGTGCTTCTGAGCCAGCACCGGAAGTTCCAACTGCAACACAGCCACATTTGTGGTCAGCACGATCATAGAGCCGTCGTGCTCAAACTGTATCGACTGCACAGCTGGTAGGTTGGCTAACGCGCCGGCAAGCAATCTCGGTTCGGAACACTCGATCTTGACGTGATATGGGCGGTCGTCCAATGCTTCACGAATGGCGTGAAATTCGCCTTGAGCAGCTAGTTTGCCATTGACTACCAGAACGACGGTCTCGCTGACTTCCTCAACCTCTTCCAGAATGTGGGATGAGATGATGACGGAACGCCCCTCATCGGCAGTTTGGTGCAGTATCTCCTGGAAGCGTAGTCGCTGAGTCGGATCCGCGCCGTTCAGCGGTTCATCGAGTATCAGAAGCTCCGGATCGCCGATTAGAGCAGCGGCAAGCCGGATGCGCTGTCGCATGCCGCGTGAGTAGGTGGAAATCTTCCGATCCTGCGCAAAGGACATGTCGACCCGCGCGATAGCATTCTCCAGTTCCGACTTTTCACGACGTAGGTCCTTAAGACGCGCTGATAGCCGCACGAACTCAAGCCCGGTCATAAACTCGTATGCCGACTCATGTTCAGTCATGATGCCGATGCGACGATAGATCTCGTTGTCGCTGCGCGGATCGATTCCGAACAGTCGGACTTCACCTTCGGATGCTGAGTAGAGCCCGCAAATCATGCGCAGCAACGTCGTCTTGCCGGCGCCGTTCGGTCCGAGGATGCCGGTGATGCCGGAGCCGATGTTCAGGGTCACATCGCTGACCGCCACGACGTTGCCGAACCATTTCGAGACGGACGTTAGAGATACAACGGTATCCGATGCGGTTTGAGCCTGTGCAACCATCTCTCTATCTCGTCGCTTTATAGAAGCGCCAGAAGGCAAATATCGAACCGGCAGTAAGGGCGATTAGCCAAGCTATCGGTACCAGCATGTTCAGTTCGTACGTTTCGGAGTAGGTGTCGAAGATGATGGCAGGCGTTACCGTGGAGAGCAGGTTGATCAGGTCCAACATCCTTATTATTTCCTCGCCCCAGGGTTGCAGATCGAGGAGCGAGATAATCAATTCAGTGAATCCTAATAAGACCATGATGCCAACTGCTATCAAGGTGGCGATCATGCGTCTATCAGTTAGCGAACTTACCGCGAAGATGAAAGAAGCGGTTACAACTGCGAATATCGTAGTGAAGCCGAGGAAGCGCGGGATGTTGAGCCAGTTGTCTTGCATATACTCGACGGCATCTGGAACTCCCAGCATCAACCCGATCCAAAGGGTCAGATGCGGCAACGTTGCGGCGGCGAAGAGCAGCACCAGCAAAGCGCACCACCTGGCGCCAAGATAGTCGATCATCATGATCGGACGCACAAAGAAGAGATGAATGACTTGATTCCTGCGGTCTGGGCAGATCAGCTCGGGCCCGGTAAATGATCCGAATACCAGCAGCAGGAAAGTGGTGGCCGATATCAGATCGGTATGTCCGGGCAGGTCGATGGGATATGAACCATCACCGGTATCGACATCGATTCCGAGTTGTTCGAAGAAGGCGGCCATGGCGGCAAAGACCAGACCGATGATTATGGCCGGGGATACCACTAGCCAGGGCAGGAATTTCGCCCATCCGCCGCGTCCGATGCCCATGCCGTTCTTTATGCCGTCCCAGAAAATGGCGCGCCAGGCACGCTCGCGCCCCTCTCGATCACCTTGGTACGACTGGTAACCGATATCGAAAACGGCGCCAGTGCGCGTTGTTTGATCGCTGTTTGCCATCTCTTCAGTTGGTGCGGAACAGGTCTATCAAACTGCGTTGGCGCGGACCGATGCGAACCAGACGCGCCTCGGCGGCTACCAGGGAGTCGCGGATGGCGTCAAACATGGACCCATCAACATCCGGTATCGAGACGGCGATTCCGTCAAGGGAATGATGAATCTGTCGGTTGCTCAACTGGGACATGAAACGGTCGCGATTGTTAGCGACCTCAACGTAGATCAGCTCCGTCTCTTGCGTCAGTGAAGCGACATCGGATGATGCCTTTACACGTCCGTTGTCGAGCAGAACGATGTTGTCACAGATGCGCTCTACGTCGTGCATCAGATGAGTTGAGAGAACGACGCTGATGCCGAAGTCGCGTGCAATTCGACGGATCAACTCAAGCATCTCCACGCGCCCCGTCGGGTCCAATCCCGCAGTCGGCTCGTCAAGGAGTATCAATACGGGGTCATGCACGAGTGCTTGAGCAAGTTTGACGCGTTGCTTCATACCGGTCGAGTAGCCGCCTATAGGGCGGTATCGCTCCTCGAATAGCCCTACGTGCCGCAGAGTGTCGGCGGCCAGGGCACGTGAGCGGGATGGCGGTATGCCGCTAATTTCAGCCATGTGATTGAGGAAGTACGACGCGGCCTGGTTTGGTGGCAAGCAATCATGTTCCGGCATGTAGCCTAAACGTGCACGCGCGGTGGGATTGCGGGCATCGGCACCCATCACCAGCGCACTGCCCGAGGTGGCGTCTGCCAAGCCGAGAAAGATGCGTATCGCCGTGCTTTTGCCAGCTCCGTTAGGTCCCAGCAAGCCGGTGATGCCGGCCCCGACTTTGAAGGATACCGAGTCGAGTGCCGTAACAGGACCATACTGCTTGGTCAATGACTGCGCTTCAAGCAGTGGCACAGACTGTTCGTGACGGCTCATAGAGTGTAAGGTTGCTGGGGAAGTACTAACAAAGTATCAAGATTGCCGATAAAGTACTAGTCTACAAGTCGGCAATATATCGAGTTAGACATCCAGCCGGTAGAACTCGATTGCCGTCTTGCCGAAAACAAAGTCAGCTTGCTCCTCTGGCAGGTTCTTCAGCATCTCACGGACCGAGTTGGCCCAGCGCGGATAGGTCGTTGCCTGGGTGGAGACTGGCCAGTCGGATCCGAACATCAGCCGATCGACGCCGAACATCCCGACTACGTGGTGGACGTAGGGGAGCAGGTCGTCATTCGTCCAATTATCCATGTCGGCTTCAGTCGTCATGCCGGATAGTTTGCAGCGCATCCCGTCGATGCTGGCCACGTCGCGCATCCGGCTCAACCACGGTTCAACCTCTCCACCTGCGATATCGGGCTTCGCAATGTGGTCGATAACGGCCCTGAGGTCTGGCACGTGTTCCATAATGCGCGGCACGAATGGCAGGTTCCACGGCCGAACCAGAAAGTCGTAGCAGAGACCGCGTCGCTCAATCTCCCTGAGGCCGTTGATTGGCGCGTCGCCAGCGAGCCAGCCGTGATATTCATCCATCTCCCAGAGATGACGCACGCCCTTGAAGTAGGGACTCTGCTGCAGATCGTCCAGCGTGGTGCCGACATCCGGGTCGCTCAGGTCGACCCAACCGACTACTCCGGCGACAAAATCGCTGTTCTCGGCGATCTCAAGACACCACTTCGTCTCTTCGACCGAGGCGTGAGCCTGCACTATGACGGTCTTGTCTACGCCGGCTTCGGCGAGCAGGGGAGCGAGTTCATTCGGTCCGTAGTTGACCCGCAACGGGCTGCCTTCTGGCATCCAATCGTAGGCCCGTAAACTCAAATCCCAGAAGTGGTGGTGGCTGTCAACTACTGTCATAGTGCGGAGTTATCCGCGCCGAGTCAATGACTCGGCGCACTAATGATGTTTTTCGGAGTTGGGGGAAGCGTTATCGCGCGATCGTGCCGATGGCGGAGGTGCCGCGGATGGCAGTGCCGTGACTTCCGGCGAAGTTGGCATCGCCGAACCAGAGCACGCCGTCCTTGCTGGAGAGACCGTGTATAAACGGGTCATCGTCACCCATCGTGACGCGGTCCATTTCAGCACCGCTCTCTTTGTCGTACAGAACAACGACGTTGTCGGTCGTGTGTGCGCACCAGATGCCGTCGTCGCCCTCAAGCGCGAGCCCGTGCAGGCGTTCCAATTCAACCTCGAACTTGTGAACCACCTTGAAGTCGTCAGACGGGTCTACCAAGATGATGGCCTTGGGACTGAAAGCCGTGACCCAGAGCAGGTTTTCATCGTGGTCCCACTCGATGCCGTGGATGCCGCCACCGTCGGGAGTGCGCCAGCGATCGACCGTCTCGCCAGTGTCCATGTCGAGCTTGATGACGTAACCGAGGTGCGTGTCCGTGCTACGGTATGGCCGCGAAACGGTACCGCCGTTCGATCCGGTCCAGATGTGTCCGTCGCCGACCGTGATGCCGGAACCGTTTTCAGTCGCCGTGTAGATGGTCCGAAGCACGGCGCCGGCCTCGTCGATTACGTAGACGTTGTCGGTGAGCTGATCCATCACATAGAGCTCGTTGTTGTGCCACTGCAGCCCGTTGGGCATCTCGCAGGGCGACGGTATGGTGGTACCGACCATCGACTTTGTTGCTGTCATCGTCATTTTGAGTTTCTCCAATCTCAATGCGATATCTCGTGATATCTGTCGATGTAGTTTATCTTGAGTCGGCGCGTTAAGGGGTATCTGCAATCACAAGGTGCGTGGATTGACGCGCTTAGGTAAGTGGGGCAGTGGGTTGGCAACGTAGAAATGTGATGAGCCGAAATGTGATAGAGTGAAGGTGTCAACGTAGGCGACTTTAATTTCCGTTGCAAATGGCAACGGACAAGATACTACGCAGTACTCAATCGCTTTACCCCTCCCATCGCCTACTGAAAAGAGAGTGCAAAGGTGCGGACACTTCAAATTTGGTGTGCCTGTGGATGCCAGAAACAGTCATATTTCAGGAGAATGCGATTGACATGAGAAGGAATTCAACGAATGCGCAGCCAGACGATCGCGAACTCCGCGAACCGCCGCGTAATGATATTTATCGACGGCAGCAACCTATATCACGTACTTAAGAAGAACACTGACAAGAGAAACCTCGACTACAAGAAATTCTCCGAACGGCTCTGTGGCGATCGTGAGCTGATTCGGACTTACTACTACAACATTCGCCACGAATCGCCCGACAATCCGAGGTTGGCCGAATCGCAAGACCGTTTTCTCAACGCGCTGTACGAGACCGACTATCTGGAAGTGAAGCTCGGAATATGGAAGCAGCGCGGGCAGACGATGGTCGAGAAGGGCGTCGATGTGATGATTGCTTCCGACCTCATCTCGCACGCATACGAAGACCATTACGACACGGCGATACTGGTAAGCGGCGATGCCGATTTCTATCCGGCGCTGCAAGTCGTCAAAGATACCGGCAAACAGGTAGAAGTGGCGGCCTTCGATTCCAATCTTTCCTCCGAATCGGCACGCATATCAGATGTCGTAATCAAGTTCAACAGGAACTACTTCAACGGACTGTGGATGAGTGCCGACGAGCGCAACAGCACTCTGCGAACTGCTCGGATGCGAGAGACTGTTACGGATGAAGCGGCCTCGCCAAATGGTGAGGACAAGAGTGCAAGCCGTTCCCGCAACGGCAGCCGCAGACCATTTGCCGATCGTTACTTCGAGCGGCGCAACATTTTGCTTAATGGTCGATCGGCTTCCCGCAACGGTAGCAATGGCGCCGCGCATCGCCGACCGGTGAAGCAATCTCGCCAGCCTGCTGGCAGACGCAGTTTAGGCATTTCTGAAGTTAATGCCGCAACCCCTCCAGATCTCCGCTCTGGGGTAGGTGTTGCAGAAGCGGATGAGACTAGCCGGAACGACGCCGGTTCAAAGAGTGGGACCGAGACGTGGCTCTCCAGGGTCTTTAAATCCCAGCAGTAAACGAAGCCTGCATTAGTGCCTGAAGCGGTGCTTATGCCGCCGGTTTGGCGTCGATTTGTCTGATGCCTACCAGTCAGCCGTTACGATACTGTTGGAACCCTTAAGCAAGCGTTCCTGCAGTCCCGAATCATGGTTCATCGCGAATAGGTGATACTTCCCGTCGGTATCGGAGCGGAACAGCACTTCCTCGCCATTGAGCGACCATTTCGGATCAGCATCGGCAAAGCGGTTTTGCGTCATCCGTCGCGTAGTCTTGCTTTCAGTTTCGATGGAGTAGATCTCTGGATTGCCATCGTGCCCCGCAACATAGATGATCCGCTTGCTGTCGGGTGCCCACTCAAAATCGGTTTCATCGCCCGGCTCATCAGTCAGCACTTTCGCCTCGCCAAGGTCAGAGTTCGGCTCGACGAGAATAGTGTAGATGTCGGTAGTGCCATCTGGCTGCTGTCGCGCAAAAGCAACGTTCTTGCCGTCGTACGAGAAGCGCGGACGGCTATCGTCGGAGTCGGTCAACTGCACTTCGTCTACACCTTTGACGGAGCGCTTGAAGATGCCCTTAGTGCCGTCGAGTATCAAGCACATGACGATCCATCGGTTGTCGCCGGACCAGTTGCCAAGCTCGATATTGCCAACCGGCTCTGAAGCCAGCAACGTCGTATCCTCTTCCACAAAATCGTAGACATACACCTCAGTGCGAGGTTCATCTGCAGAGTTAGACTGATAGGCGATCATCCTGGAATCGGGCGACCAGAAAAAGTCTTTGACCTGCCCCGTGCTGCCCGGAACGCGCTCGGAGTTGCCCGTCTCGCGTCGCCATATCTTGAGCTGCCCGGCTTCACCCTCTTCACTCGCAAGGTAGGCGAGACTGGAGCGATTGGGCGCCCACTTGATGTTCGATACGGGATCTGAGATGACTTTGGAAGTTTCGCCCGATCGATCGAGCAGATATACGTGCCCCTGCTCGTTTTCTGAGACGTAAGCGACGTCGTGAGCTAAATCGTCGTTGCCACAAGCGAACAGCGCGGCAGTCATTGCCAAGCTAGCGATTATCAGGACGGACTTGAACGCGTAACGCATTGTTTCTCCGATCTTCGAGATATGAGCCGTGTGTCTGGATAGACGGATTGGTGAAATGAGAACCGATTGCAATAAAGATTCTGGAAGATTCACCCTTGCCGTTGCAATGGATGTAGATACAACTACAATCGCGTAACCAGGACTGACCCAAAAGGACTGACTGGCCAGAACCGACTGGATACTGGGGATTGAAATATGAAGTACGCGTTCTTCATGATGCCGTTGCACACGCCGAACGAGAATCCCTCGCTGGCGTTTGAACGCGACATCGACATGATCAACTACGCCGAGAAGCTTGGTTTCGACGAGTACTTCATCGGCGAGCACCACTCAGCAGCGTGGGAAACTATGCCCGCGCCAGAGATGGTGCTGGCAAAAGCATCTGCCACGGCGACGCGCATCACGCTGGGCACTGGCGTCGTCTCATTGCCGTTTCACCATCCATTCCATGTTGCCGAACGCTTCGCCTTTCTCGATCATCTGACGCGCGGACGCACCGTGCTGGGAGTGGGTCCAAGCGGCTTGCCGACAGATCCGCAACGCTTTAAAATCCCCGGTAAAGACCTGAATGCGATGATGCGCGAATCTACCGACATCATCGTCAAACTGCTCGAATCACCAGACCCGATCTCGTATGAAGGGCAGTACTGGACGATTAACGACATGGCGCTTCAGCTGCGTTCTTATCAGCAACCGCGCTTGAAGTTAGCAACGCCATCCGTCGGCAGCAAGCGCTCGCTCGATTTTGTCGCCCAGTATGAGATGATGATGTTCTCCATCGCCGGCGGCGGACCTCCGGGCGCGGTCCCACTCGCGCGTCAATGGGATGAAGTAGTGGATGCGGCCGCGCGCCACGGCACTTCGCCAAGCAAGGACGACTGGCGCGTTGTGACATACGTGCACCTGGCCGATACTCGTGAAGAAGCCATCGAACAGGCGCGGCAGGGCGCAGTAAGGGATGTGCACAACTACTTCTACACCATCAACACGCCCCGTGGATGGTTGGTGCGACCCGATCAGCGACCTGAAGATTTGACGTTTGAAGAGATAGTAGAGAGCAAGCGCTGGATCGTCGGAACTCCCGAAGATGCCATCGAGCAGATAGAGGCGCTGGTCGACGAGACGGACGGCATCGGCGGGCTGATGCTGACGACGCATGAATGGATGCCGATGCGACATGTGATGTACTCCCAAGAGCTGTTCGCGCGCTACGTGATGCCGCGCTTCCGCGGGCACACCGCAGACCTCGAGCGAGAATGGGAGCGGACGACGGCGGATCGCGCCGCGGGAAGGATCCCCAACATCCACGCGCCGGACGATGGTAGCGACGATGGCACTAAGAGCAATGTCTTTGTGAATATCTGACCCGGGATAAATCGGCACAAATTGACACAGCATAAAAAGTGAGATTGCTATGGTAACACTCGAACAGTTAATTGAAGAGGTAGACGCTTCGGCCGCCGAGATCGTTGAGCTTGAACGCCAGATGATACAGATACCGACCGTCAACACCGGTCAGATGCCGACGGGAAACGAGACCGAGTTGGCGGAGTTCATTCAAGAATGGTTTCATGCTGAGGGCATCATTGACACTCAGATACTGGCACGGGATCCCGAAAGAGGCAACATCATCGCCGTGTATCCCGGCAGTGAGCCACGATGCCGATTGATGTTCATGTCGCACACCGATGTGGTGCCGGTCGAAGATGAATCGAAGTGGTCATGGGATCCCTTTGGAGCACAAGTTTCTGCCGGACGCATCTACGGGCGCGGCGCTTCCGACTGCAAAGCCTTGTTGACGGCGCAGATGATGGCGATGGCGATACTGAAACGCAACAAAGTTGAACTCAAGCACGGACTACGCCTAGTCAGCGGCGCGGACGAGGAGCATGGCGGACGCTGGGGCTTCGGCTGGCTGGCCGATAATCACCCCGAATCGCTGGAGTGCGACTTCGCCGTCAACGAGGGCGGCGGCACCCCAGTCGAGCAGGGCGGCGCACTTTCGTATCTGCTCGGCACGGGCGAAAAGGGGCGGCTTGAGATCAAGATCACTCTAAAAGGTGAGAGCGCTCATGCATCCGTGCCCTGGCAGGGAGTGAACGCCTCGAATCGCCTGTGGAGAGTGCTGGAACGAATCGAGAACTACACCCCTGAGATCGATACCTCATTGCCGATATTCGAGTATCTGAACCTCTTTGGCATCGAAGAGCGTCCCAACCCGGAGAATATCGACCGCATCATCGGTGATCTGGAGCCGGAATCGCCACGTCTCGCATCGTTGCTACGTGCCCTTTCTCGCATGGTATGGACACCGACAATGGTCAGCGGCGGCATCAAGTCGAACAGCGTGCCAGAACACATCACCGTAACCTGCGATGTCCGGACGTTGCCGTTCCAAGATGAGGAGTATGTGCGAAGCGAGATCGAAAAGACGATCGGAGACGTGCCGGGAGTCGACGTAGAGATCGACTACATGTCGGTGCCCAACTCCTCGCCCTTTGAGACGGACCTAGCCGCGGCCATTAAGCAGGCACAAGCATTAGCGGTATCTCGTGACGACATTCAATGGATACCGGCAATCAGCAACGGCTTCACCGATTCGAGGTTTACTCGGAATCTAGGCATCATCACCTACGGATTTGCCGGAACGCATCCCGACGACGACCCGATGCTCTCACGTGCACACGGCACTGACGAGTCGGTTGGCATCGAATCACTCATCAGCGGTACCAAGTGCATGATCGCACTGGCATGGGACCTATGTGAGGCTCAGTAAGCACGATGTCTCGCAAACGGACGTCATCCCAATTGGTCACCACTGCGGATTGTTTAGCTGAAGAACTGGCCTTGCACGCTTCGGCAGAGCGCGCGGAAAATGAAAAGCGGTATCTGAAATCAGATATCGAGCATCTCGGTGTAAGAGTTCCGCAAACTCGGAAAATCGCACGCCAATTTGCACGTAAAAATCGAGATATGGACAACTCGGAACTGCTGGCGCTGGTCGAGGAGTTATGGGACCGGGATGTATACGAGCTCCGGAAAGTAGCGGTCAACATCCTCGCCGCTAGAACGGACATCCTCGGGTCAGATGATGTCGCAAAGATCGAGTCGCTACTCAGACGCAGTCATACCTGGGCATTAATCGACGACTTGTCGATCAACGTGGTGTACCCGATGCTGGCCGAACTAGATGATGCTGTAGATATCCGTTCCCGATGGGCAGTAGACGACGACTTCTGGGTGCGACGCACGGCGATGTTAGGCTTGCTTCCCGGTTTGCGACGGGGCTTGGACGACTGGGAGGAGTTTACGCAGTATGCCGATGCCATGCTGTATGAAACCGAGTTCTTCATCCGCAAGGCGATGGGTTGGGTGTTGCGCGAAGTATCCAAGCATTCGCCCGAA
The DNA here is from genome assembly GCA_965200065.1 of Dehalococcoidia bacterium. Lineage (GTDB taxonomy): Bacteria > Chloroflexota > Dehalococcoidia > Lucifugimonadales > Lucifugimonadaceae > Bin127. Next base: position 1,036,839 of record CBDATF010000001.1, read on the forward strand.
CTGGTCGCCGACTGGATGATGCCACGGGCCGCTCTGGCATCTGGCGTCACCTATCGCGAGGCCGTCAAATACCTCTCCCTTGAGCAGCGAGACGCCATCAATGAATTGCGGAAGCAACAGACAAAGACATCACGAAAGAAGATAACTAGATGAGTGACCGCGGGAAATCACGTCTACCAAACATCGTCTTCATCATGACCGATCAGTTGAAGTGGTCGGGCTTGCAGATGTATTCGGATATCGGCATCGAAACGCCATCGCTAGAGCGTCTAGCAGCCGACGGCGTCATGTATCGACATGCCGTCACGCCCCATCCCTTGTGCGTGCCGGCTCGGACATCGATGATGACGGGACGCTATCCTCACTCGACCGGTTGCCGTCGCAACGAGACGCTCATGCCCGACAGTGAGACGCACGCCTTTCAGATCTGGCGCGAAGCCGGATACACGACGGGATTGATAGGTAAGAACCACTGCTTCACTGATCTGGACGTCTTCGATGTCTACTGCGATCTTTCACATGGCGGCTTGCCACAAGGCACCTATCTCGGCGGTATCGCAGAGGTGCGGGGCATGGAGTGGGTACGGCCGATTCAGGCGATCAATGCCGCACACGAGACGAGGGTGAACCTGCAAGACAACGCACAAAGCCCAACCATCGCATACGCAGTGTCGGACCATCCACTGGAAGATTACGGATCGAGTGTCATAACGGCCCAGACGGAGGCATTTCTCGATCGGGTGGCTGAAGGCGAGCGCTGGGGGCGAGCAGGTGGCGATAGTGATGATGATCAGCAGTGTCCCTTCGCGCTCCTTGTCTCTTATCCCGATCCTCACGAACCGCGCGAGGCCCCGCGCCAGTACTGCGAGATGTTTCCGCCCGATGAGATAAAGCTGCCGCCGACGCGCCGCGGCGAGTTCGATGCCTCAGGTGGTTTAGAGCACCTAGGTGATGCGCCATATCCGCCCAGCGGTAAGGTAAGTCCAGCGCCTGAAGTTAATCGCGTCCTCTACGAAATGATGGGCATGGACGACGACTCGGAGCAGGACATCCGCAATCTGGTGTCGGTGAATCATGCCATGACGCGATTGGTAGACGATGGCATCGGCCGAATCCTTGACAAGCTGGAATCGCTGGGGATGATGGAAGACACCATAATCGTCTTCACCTCCGATCATGGCGACTTCATGGCAGAGCACAACATGGCCGTCAAGGGCGGAGTGTTCTACGACTGTCTGACCAGAGTGCCGCTCATAGTGTCGTATCCCAAAGGCAATGTGCCGAGTGGGGCCATCGACGAGACGATGGTCAACACCATCGACATCCTGCCGACTCTGTTGGAGTTGCAGGGCCTGGCAGACATGCGTGGTATCGACGATGCATGGGAAGCGGGTAGTGAATCGGTAGTTGCGTCTACTAAGACTGACGACGCGGCTTCAACTTTGGATCGTGATGGCAGAGTGAAACGCGATTTGTTGCGACGTATTCAGGGCAAGCCATTGCCTTCGGCTACTGACGCAACGCCGCGCGCCGCAGCATTCTCAGAGTATGGCTCGGGCGGTCCGCCGGTGACGATGTCGCATCTGGCCCAGTATGAAAGGCCGTTTGGATATCACACTTTGATTGCGACGTTGTGGGGGCGTGAGGCTCAGGGACGACGCAAGATGGTGCGTACCGTCGAGTGGAAGTATGTCACCGACCCGATGGCGGAAGGTGCGGGAAGCAGGGCCGGCGCTGACCCTGAAGATGAGCTCTACGATCTGGTGAACGATCCTTGGGAGCTGTACAACGTTGCACATGATCCGAAGAATGCGGATGTTGTCTCTGATATGAGACGGCACCTCGCATCGTGGATGATCGAAACTGAGGGCTCGGAGCCAGTACCGTTGCCCGACACCATCGGTAGGTCCTAGCCACGGTCATTGTTGCCGCGGTGTTTTATCAGTAGATGCCGCGCGGCTCCATACCGAGGAAGAACTGCCCAGCAGTTTCATAGTGTGTCGGACGTCCCTGTATCTGCTGTCTGATGGCGTGTACATCATCGAAACAGCGTTGGATTGTGCTCGATTCGAATATGGCGCTGGAGCCGGAGAGGGTATACGCCGCGTTGACAACATCAGCCGCCGTGCGGATAGCGTGAGTGCCGGCGAGTCTGACGCGGATGCGTTCATCAGTTGGCAATTCGCCAAGATTTACCGCCGCGTGCCACATATCTTTAGTCGCCTCTTCCAGAAAGGCGCGTGCCGAGTTCCAAGACGCTTCCGCCTCGCCAATCGCACGCTGGACGGTGCTATCGACACTCAAGACGTTTGCGGTGCCGAATGCGACCTTCTGCTTAGTCAACTCAATCGTCGAGTCGATCCCGGTTCTAGCAACGCCCAATGCTACAGTGGCGAAGCCGGATGCGAACATGGGCGTAGTGTGGATGACGTAGAGCGGACCCGGTTCTCTCGAAGGCTCTTCCAGACCGTACGCGCGTTCATCGGGAACGAAAACCGCATCGGCCTTGAAGCTGAGGCTCGCAGTTCCGCGCAACCCGCCGACGTACCACTCGTCGACGACCTCTACCTGATGCTTCGGTATCAGGAACGTCCGCAACGTCTTGGCATCAGTGCCGTCAGCGTGGTAGACCGGCGCTAAAGCCGCGACCCAGGAGGCGTGGGATATCCCGCTGCTGAAGTCCCAACGTCCGGAGAGTAGATAGCCATTGTCCGTCTCGACCGCTTTGGAGCCGCGCGTTGGCGGGCCGTTAGTCACCACGACTTGCGGGTCGCCCCATACCTCTTCCGCGGCCGCGGCGCTGATGCGGACTGCGTTGGTTGAAAAGACGTTGTTCTGGTTGATGCACCACCCAACACTTGCATCGGCTTGGGCGAAGATACTTACGATCTTGAGAAAATCGGGATGGTCCAGTTCGGATCCGCCGAGAGAGCGGGGCAGCAACAGACGGAAGAAGCCGGCATCAATCATCGGCTGCACTACATCTTCAGGTATCCGCCGCTCCGAATTGATGCGTCCCGCGGCGAGAGCGACCGTAGATGATATGTCGCGGGCTTCGGCGACGAGGGTCTCGAACGTCTTCATTCGATTGCAGTAAGCAAGTTACGTCAAATCGTCGGGAACTACGATGTCGGTCTCAAGTTCGAGCGGCGTGCCCGGGAAGAAGTCGCGCCACGGCTCGAACTGCTCTACGAACATCATCCCATGCTCCATCGACGGGAGATTCTTAACTGAACGCCCCGGATCGTAACCAAGCGTCTTAGCCATCGCCTCGATGCCGCCGCGCCGAGTATGCCGCACGCCACCGACGTTATACATGTCGCCCGAATCGTCTTGGACGATAAGGTCGTAACCTCTTTTTCGCTGTCTCCAGAATAGTCTCACGCTGTACCCAGACCTTTAGGTTTCCAGATTGTCGGTCAGGTGTGGTTTCACCCTATCTAGTATCGCATCACCAACATCGTACTTACTCATCAGCGGCAACGGCTCTATCGTGCCGTCTGCGTAAACCATATCAACTCGGTTAGTGTCGGTGCCGAATCCGCTGCCCGGATCGGTAACATCGTTCGCAACGGTGAGGACAGCGCCTTTCGATGCCATCTTCGCCGCGCCCTTCGTTGCCGCATCGCCAGTCTCGGCCGCAAATGCTACGCGTACCAGACGTTTTCCGACGGCCTGCGTCATCCAGTCTTCTACCGCTTCAAGTGCAATCCTTAAACCGCTGCGGTCTCGCTTCTTGATCTTTTCTGTTGACTTTGAGGCGGGTCGAAAGTCGGAGATTGCAGCTGCCATGACCAACACGTCGGCATCTGCACAGGCCGGTATCGTGGCATTTCGCATCTCATCTACGGTGCTGACGTGACTCGTCTCGATGCCCCACGGCGTGCGAATCCCAGTAGCCGCGGTGATGAGCACTGTCTCGGCTCCCCGATCGCGTGCCGCTTCTGCAACTGCATATCCCATCTTGCCCGTGGAGCGATTAGTGATGACGCGCACCGGGTCGATAGCTTCTCTAGTGCCGCCGGCAGTTACAACTACGCGTCGTCCGTTTAGATCGCCATAGCGTTTGCCGATGGCGGCGCGGACGGCATCGACAACATCTGCCGGCTCGCTCATGCGACCGTGGCCAATCAGACCGGAAGCCATGCGTCCCGATTCGGGTCCGACTATCAATGCGCCTAATGAACGTAACGTGGCGACATTGTTCTGAGTAGTTGCGGATCCGAACATGTCTGCATCCATAGCCGGCGCTACGACAAGTGGCGCATCTGATGCCAACACGGTCGCTGTCAGCGCATCGTCGGTGATGCCCAGGGCCAGTTTGGCGAGCAGGTTTGCTGTAGCCGGTGCAATTACGATGCAATCGGCTTTGCTGCCGAGGGATACATGATCGATGCTGATGTCGCTCTCTTGATTCCAGAGCGAGGTAGTAACTGGGTTCTGGCTCAACGCCGCGAAGGTGGCGCTACCCACAAATCGTTGCGCCGCTTCTGTCAGCACGACATCTACTCTGGCGCCTAGCTGCACCAGCGCCGAGGTGACGTAAGCGGCCTTGTAAGCCGCGATCGAGCCAGACACACCGACGACGATACGACGACCAGATAGGGGCAGACTTGCGGATGTTGGGGTGAGTGCCATCAGTCTGGCTCTTTGCTAATGACGCTGGACTACGAACTGGTCGGGCAGTTCAACCTGTTTTTCACCCGAACGGTAACCCATGACCGTCTCGAAGATCGCTTCTACTTCCGGCCGTTGAAGCATGGTCGGCACGTCAATATTCAGGTCTTCGTTGCCCTCTACTCGCACGAGAAGCCTTGAGCCTAGGGAGGATCGGAATCTGAAGCCCAGATTCCAGAATCGAGCGAGTTCGATCTCTACCGATCGCGCCCTCAAAGTCAGCGCGTCCTTAGTTTTGAAGTCGACGCCAATACGTGCGCGCTGCAACGTCATCCGCTCTCCCTGCCAGCGATAGTGTGCCTCGAGGTGCAGAAAGTCGTTCACGAATGGGAGACAAGCATCAGGGTCCGGTCCGGCGTAACTTCTCGGACCGATTGTGAATTTGACGCCGACGATGCGGTTTGTGCCATGGATCACGCCGTAGGTTCTGATGTCCGCATTCGTAATCGTTATGTCCGTCAGCTGATCGGTCGGCCAGAAGTCTTGGGAGCGCCACACCCACTCGACGCGCCGGTCTCTAACGGCGATTATGTGATCCAGCAGCCGAAACTCATCGTTCTCGACGACGTGGTGAAGCATCAAATCTTCACGCTGACTGCGCTCGTATTCAGTCGGTCGGATCTTTGACCTCGCCCTCTGGACGTATACGTCGATGATCTCTTCTAAAGTCGGTTTCGTGTTCTGGATCATGGTTGAGTCAAATCCGTTGAGCCGCGATGATGCTTACGCGTATGATGCTAACGCACGAAATGCCCTCGGCAGATAGGTGATGACATCTGCGGCAGTCATGGCATATGAAGTTAATTCATCGCGCGCCATGCCAGCACTCTGCGAGTGGAGATGCACGGCAAGTGATGCGGCATCGAATGGACGCATTTTCGCCGCCAAGCCGGTCACCAGTCCTGCCAGCACATCGCCGCTCCCTCCGCGCGCTAAGCCGTCGTTGGGCATCATGTTTATCCGGAGCCGGCCGGATGGCGATGCGATGAACGTCGTCGCGCCTTTGAGGATGGCGATGCAGTTGAACTTCCTTGCCGCCGTCTCGACGGCACCTACGCGATCTTTTTCGACGTCGGCAATCGATACGCCCAACAGCCGCGACATCTCGCCCGGATGGGGAGTGATGATTAAATCGCCCTCAAACACCTCCCACCATGCGTCGATGCGCGACACAATAGTTAATCCGTCAGCATCGAAAACCGCAGTCCGCCCCGCCCACAATTCACGTTCCGACAGCAACATCGACACCAACTTATGCGCCCCTGTTGAGAGCCCTAAACCAGTGCCGACCAGCACCGAATCTACATTCAGCAAATTGTCATGCAACGCCTCGTATGCCGTTTCTGCTTCGATGCCCTCGCTGTCTTCAGGCAAGGGAAGGTATGTAGCTTCGGGTATGTGCCCGGCGAGAGCTTGATATGCGCTGGTGGATGTTGCCAATGCCACCAGTCCGACGCCGGAGCGTACACATGCCCGTGTCGCCAGTGCAGCCGCGCCAACATACTGTCTTGAGCCGGCAATCAGCAGGGCACGTCCGAAATCGCCCTTGTGTGCAGTACGCGTTCGTTGCGGAAGTATCGAACGTGCCAGGCTTGCATCGTTCACTTCGCGATTGATGTGCGAGGTCAGGTGAGCAGGCATACCAACGTCCAGCGCGATCATTTCGGTGCCGTAGCACCCATCGCCGAAGCGGGATGCGAGACCTAGTTTATGCAGTCCGACTGCCAGAGATACATCGGCCGGCAAGCCATTGGTATCGAACACACCTGTATCTGGATGCGCGCCGCTGGGCATATCTATCGCTATTATTCTGACGCCACTTTCTCTGATGATGCTGAAGATGGTTGATATCGGTTCCTGGATAGCCCTTGAAATGTTGAAACCAAATACGCCGTCAAGGATCAGATTTGACTTGGAGCATATGTCGGATAGGGCGTCCACGTTCTCGCCGTTGTGCAGGTCGATAATCGTGCCACCAACGTCAACGATCGGCTTCAAAAGCGGGTCGTCTGCATCGCGTTGCAGGACGAGTGCGATGGTGCAGTTGATGTCCTCGTTGAGCAGGTGGCGCGCCGCTACCAGCGCATCGCCGCCGTTGTTTCCTTTGCCGACAAGAATGAGTACATGCGCACCGTCCGTCAGATCGTTCAGGTCCTGCAGGATCCAATCTGCGATGGCACGTCCTACCCGTTCCATCAGTTCTTCCAGCGTGATGTCTCCGGACGCGAACCATCGGTTCTCGATTTCGATCATTTCAGAAGCGGTAACGACTTTTGCCACGACGGTCGGCATGATGCGGAGTGTTTACGGTCGCCACGCGTCGTCGTGAGCTTCGAGCACTACAGAAGCGACGGCGAACTCTCTGGAATGTGTCAGACTGAGTGCGATTCGTTTGACGCCCATCTTTTCGGCACGTTCACGTGCCGGGCCATGCAAGGTGATCTCTGGCGGACCGCCGCGTCGCCGCGTTACTTCAATCGATTTCCATGGAATTCCGCGCACGCCGGTACCCAAGGCCTTCATCATCGCCTCTTTAGCTGCGAATCGACTGGCCAGCTGGGGCGCACGGTTTCTCGCATAGCGACGTTCGCCTGGGGTGTAGATCTTTTTCAGGAAGCGAACCGGGTAGCGATCGCGCACGCCTGCGATGCGTTCAATCTCAATCAGGTCGACACCGGTGTATATCATGGTTTTGAGGGCACAATGCACGGCCAGGTTGTTCTGGGTAGAACCGCGTTATTCAGCGTCTGCAAAATGATAAACCGGCCTAGCAACAATATCCGGATCGCAACGACACATGACAGCACGCATCATCAGCGGTAACGAAATCGCCAAGAAGGTTCACTCGGAAGTCGCCGTTAAGGTTGATGACTTCCGCAACCAATTCGGCAAGTCTCCCGGATTGGCAGTAGTACTGGTCGGGGACGACCCGGCATCGCATTCGTATGTGCGACGGAAAGAGCGGGCATGTGAAGAAGTGGGCATCGTGACCGAGACGTTGCGCATTGATGCCGATGTGTGCGCCGAACACGTCGCTGGAGTAGTTGCCGACCTGAACGTGGATGCTCGTTATCACGGCATCCTCGTGCAGCTGCCGCTTCCCGGACATATCGATTCCGACGCGATCATCAACGGACTGTCGCCCATCAAGGACGTAGACGGTCTGCATTCCCAAAATGCAGGACTGCTGTCGCTCGGAAATCCGCGCTTCGTGCCGGCCACGCCTTTGGGCGTTCAGAGGATGCTGATTGAAGAGCAGGTCGAAGTGAATGGTGCAGAAGTAGTCATTATTGGCCGCAGCGCGCTGGTCGGGCGACCACTCGCGCTCCTACTATCGCAACGCGGTGCCGGTGCCAACGCTACCATCACGATCTGCCACACAGGTACGAAAGACTTGGCAGCGCACACTCGGCGTGCCGAAATACTTATCGCGGCCGCCGGCGCGCCGGAGACGGTTACTGCGGACATGGTGAAAGACGGTGCCGTCGTCATCGATGTCGGCGTCTCTCGAGTAGAGGATTCATCTCGACGTAGCGGTTACCGATTGACTGGTGACGTCGTCTATGAGACGGTGAAAGAGAAAGCATCTGCCATCACGCCGGTGCCTGGTGGTGTCGGGCCGATGACGGTGGCGATGTTGCTGGAGAACGTGGTTCTAGCCGCGAAACTTCAAAACGAGTGATATCGAAGAGTTAGCAAAACTCAAGGGCGCGATGCTTTTGGTATAGAATCGGTTTCTACTGCAACTGTTATTTCGTCTGTCAGAGTGGATGTTGCGCGGTTGCGCTTACGGAGAGCGACTACTTTACACAAGATGGATCCAATCGCCAAACCCAGGATCGCCGTTTCGGGATTAGTACGAGAGTCAGCGGAGGCTTCACCGATCAAGATAGCCAGCAGCAACGGTATCGATGCTTCAACCTCATCTTTCATCGCTGAGAGCAGAGACCGTGCGGAGCTTCTGGAGATGTATCGGTTGATGTTGCTCATTCGTCGCTTCGAGGAGACGTGCGGAGAACACTACTCGCGCGGCAACATTCGCGGATTTCTGCACCTCTACATCGGGCAAGAAGCGACCGGCGTCGGATCCATCACGGCGTTAGAGCCCAGAGACTACATCGTCACCCACTACCGAGATCATGGTCATGCCATCGCGCGCGGTCTCGACACCAATCGTGTCATGGCTGAGATGTTCGGCAAACGCACCGGCGTCTGTAAGGGCAAGGGTGGCTCGATGCACATCTTTGATGGTGCCAAACACTTCATGGGCGGTCACGCAATCGTCGGCGCACAGTTACCTCTCGCCGCCGGATTGGCATTAGCCCAGCAATATCAGGAAACCGATGTAGTGACGATGGTCTTTTTCGGCGACGGCGCGACCAATCAGGGTGCCTTCCACGAGACCTTGAATCTCGCATCAGTCTGGCATTTGCCGATCATCTTCTTTATGGAAAACAATCTCTACGGCATGGGCTCAGCAATAGGACGGGTACGTCTACGCGGGGCCGATTTCATCGACTCCATGGCGGCATACGACATCGATACAGTATCGGTTGACGGTATGGATGTAGCAGCGGTTCGCGAGGCTACAGAGACAGCAGTAAACCAAGTTCGGGCTCAAGGGAGCCCGATTTTTATTGAAGCGAAAACCTTCCGATTCGTAGGACACTCCTTTGCCGACCCTGGCGACCAGTACCGCGAGCGTACGGAAGTCGATAGGTGGCGACTGCGCGACCCGCTGACAACATTCCCAGCCCACCTGCTCGAATCTGGCGTATCAACTCAATCGGAACTTGATGCTATCGCTTCCAGCGTTGAGGACGAGATTGCAGCGGCGGTTGAATTCGCATCCAACAGCCCGGACCCGGACCTTGATGAAGCTTTCGATGATGTCTATGCTTAGGCAGCACCGAATCGACGAATTGCGATTGAGTGGGTTAAATGGCTGAGCAGACGATACGTGAAGCGATAACGTTCGGTCTTGCCGAAGCGCTCGAAGCGGACGACCGTATCTTCCTGATGGGTGAGGACATCGGCGAGTACGGCGGTGCTTATTCGGTCACTAAGGGCTTCATCGAGAAGTATGGCGAGAAGCGCATCAAGGATACCCCTATCTCAGAGGCGGCATTTGTGGGTGCAGGCATTGGCGCGGCGGCGGCGGGACTGCGACCGGTAGTGGAACTGATGTCGATTAGCTTCTCACTCGTCGCATTCGATCAGATAGTCAACATGGCCGCCAATATCCGCTACATGTCTGGCGGACAGATCAAGGTGCCGATGGTGATCCGCGCACCGACTGGCGCGGGAGTGCAGCTTGGAGCGACGCACTCGCAGAGTTTCGAGACGTGGTTGGCAGAGGTGCCCGGCATGTACTGCGTGTGTCCATCTAACCCCAAGGACGCGCTGGGACTGCTTCGCAGCGCTATCAAGTCGGAAAACCCAGTCGTATATGCCGAACATTCTCATCTGTACGGCTCTCGAGGCGATGTGCCGGAAGAGTATTATGAAACGCCACTCGGAAAGGCGAAAATCACTCGGACGGGAGAGGATATAACTCTCGTGTCTTACGGCTACGGCGTCAAGATTTTGCACGAGGCGGCAGAGGTATTTGCGAGTAACGGCATTGATGCTGAAATCATCGACCTGCGCTCATTGCATCCGGTCGATTACGATACCGTCGTAGGCTCGGTTCAGAAGACCGGCAGAGCGTTGATGCTGGACACGGCGCGTCGCATGGGCGGCATGATGAGCGAAGTCGTAGTCGAAGTGCAGGAACGCGCCATGGATTGGCTCGACGGTCCGATCATTCATGCCGGTTCCAAGGATGTTCCGTGGCCCTACAATCGCGACCTTGAACAATACGTGCTGCCTGATGTAGACGATGTCGTTGAGGCGGCGCGCAAGACGATCGAGTTTTAGGTAGCTTCCTAGCGACCGATCTGAATATCACGGTTCTAATTTCTGAAGGAGTTTAGAGTTGATCCACGAAGTCACGATGCCAGCGATGGGTGCTGATATGACTGAAGGCACCATTGTGAAGTGGTTGAAGAGCGAAGGCGACGAGGTGGCCCGTGGGGATAAACTCGCCGAGATCGAAACCGATAAGACGGTCGTCGAGATGGAGGCATACAGCGCCGGCATCTTGCGCCGCATCGTCATCGGCGACGGCACCAAGACGCCAGTCGGTTCTCTGCTTGCCTACATCGGCGATGCTGACGACGAGCTACCCACCATCGACGATGGGCCGGAAGCAGAACCTGAGCCGGCAGACGAGCCCGAACCGGAAGCCGAGATCGAAGTAGAGGCCGAACCAGTTGCAGTTGAGCCGGTCGCAGTGCCTGAAGCCGCGCCAGCTCCGGAACCGGTAGCCGCGGCTCCTCCTGCGCCGACGGTAGAGGGAGGACGCGTCAAGGCATCACCAATCGCACGTCGTCTGGCGCGTGAAAAGGGATACGATATCGCAGCGATACCGGGAACGGGATCTGGTGGCCGCATAACCCGCGACGATGTGCTTGGATATACGCCCGCGCCGGCATTCGCGCCATCTGCAGTCGCAACGTCAGCACCATCAGTGACTATCGATGCTTCCGACATCGAGCTGACGACGATGCGGCAGGCCATCGCGCGCGTAACCCGGCGTAGCAAGACGGAAGCGCCGCATTACTACGTGACCACAGCCGTGGATATGACCGAAGCGATGTCATTCCGGTCGCAACTGAATGCTGAACTTGAAGAATCGGGCGTACGGGTCTCTGTCAACGACATGATTATCAAGGCGTTGGCAATGGCGATAGTGAAGCACCCGAAGTGGAATACGACCTACATGGAAGACCGCTTGCAGGGTAGCGACAGCGTCAACATCGGTGTCGCGATTGCGCTGGAGGCGGGATTGATAGTGCCCGCGCTGATCGGTGTGCACAACATGAGCCTCGTCGATATTGCGAATGCATCCAAAGATCTTGGCCGGCGCGCACGTGGCGAGGGTGGCACGTTGACGCAAGAGGAGTTGACGGCGGGCACCTTTTCGACATCGAATCTTGGTATGTTCGGCATCGACACCTTTGCGGCCATCATTGTCCCGCCACAAGCGGGAATCCTGGCCGTCGGAGCCGTGAAGCCGACACCGGTCGTTGTGAATGGCGAGATAGTGGTGCGACAGACGATGAACGCTACGGTATCGGCCGACCACCGGGTAGGCGACGGTGCCGAAGCGGCGATACTGGTTAACGAGGTGAAAGCCAACCTCGAGCGACCTCTGCGTCTCATATTGTGAGTGCAGGTCTGCTTTAGCGTCGATAGTCAATGTGTTCATACCTGCATAGCTGGTGATGCGGGGTGTACGCGCGTGAATCATTCACTGATGCCGAACGCTCGATTCTGAGTCGTTTCTTCACGAATGACGATCTTCCCGTCTTCGCGCTTATAAACCTGCCGGAGATCGTAAAGGGCGCGCTATTCGCTCGGTACAGCCGGACGCACATGTCTCTGCGTCGACTTTTCCTTGCAGAGTTCTATGAGCAACCGGATGTCGGAGTAGCCGCGATTGCAGATCAACTTGACGATGCATCGCCACAGGGCGAGCGAAGAGCAGAGCAGCTGTACGAGCGTGTATTCGTCGACTATGGCGACGATTCGGTGGCACAACTCGGCGCGGCTCATCTGGCGTGTGAACAGGCGTCGGCTATCCTGACCAAATTTCTCGAAAGAGGACGCTTAGCGGCATATCTGGAGCAGAGCACTCGCTACATCTACTTCGATGAGAAGCTGCAATCTGCCGATGGCGATGCGCGATATCGTTATCAGATACCGCCGGAAATCGCCGATGGTCCCTTGAATGAACGATACCAGCAAGCGATGGATAGTCTCTTTGAGTGCTACTCGCTCGTAGTGCATTCGCTGAATGACTACTTTTTTGCCAGATTTCCCCGCAAGCGAAATCAGAGCCCAACCGCTTATCGACGCGCTATCAGGGCGAGGGCCTGCGACACTGCGCGCGGTCTGTTGCCGGCATCGACGCTATCGAATGTGGGTATTTTCGCAACCGGTCAGGCGTATGAAGCAATGTTGTTGCGCATGAACGCGAGCCCTCTTGCTGAGGCGCGCGAATACTCCCAGATGATGCTGGGCGAATTGCGCAAAGTCATTGGCGGCTTTCTCTCACGAGTCGACGTTGAAGATCGTGGCATTGCATGGAGCGACTACTTCAGCAGTGTTGCCAAAGAGATGGATGCATTCATCGGAGAGGATGAAATCGATTCGGAGCGAAAGTCGGATTTTGACATCAAGCGAGATGAGGTGCGGCTGATCGATTGGGACCGGGGAGCGGAGATCAAAGTCGTTGCCGCGGCGCTGTATCCATACTCTTCGTTGTCTGAAAAATCGCTGCTGGAACGTGTCAGAGAGATGAGCATTGAGGAACGTACCCAAGTCATTGCCACCTACATCGGACAGCGGAATAACCGGCGTCACAAACCAGGTCGTGGGATGGAGCGCATCTACTACCGCTTCGACATCTTGTCAGACTTTGGCAGTTTCCGCGACCTGCAACGCCATCGCATGATGACCATCGACTGGCAGAAGTTGACACCAAGATATGGCTACGCGACCCCGCCGGAGATCGGTGATGTAGCTGGAGATGTCGCCTCATCACGATGGCGTGAGACGATGGACGAGATGGCCGTGCTCTACGAGGACGTGTTGGCAGCGCATGGGGCAGACGTTGCCCAGTACGTCGTTCCGTTTGGGTATCGCATCCGCTACAACATTCAGATGAATGCGCGCCAAGCGTTCCACTTGCTGGAACTGCGGACGGGCGAGTCGGGACACACCGATTACCGTCGGATCTGCCTCAAGATGCACAGACTGATACGCGATCGCGCGCGGCATCGCTCAATCGCCGACGGCATGAACTACATCGACGCTAAGAGTTACGGCCTAGGGCGCATGTCCTCAGAGATGCGCCAGACGGAACGGCGTCAGCTGCAGTTCGACCTCTCATGAAGTCCGGGGATAGTGCGCCGGGCCTTTCTGTACTCCGCACGCGTCCGCGAGCCAATCTTCCTGAGCGATGTGATCCAGATGTCCCTTGCCAAGGTTGATCCGAACGGTCGTGTCGCCAGATAGTTTCGATGCCAGGTCGTCGGCGTAGTCCTTATCCGATGCGCCGCACGAAATGAGCACCTTTGCCGCGTCGATATCACCTGCCAGAGCAGCTGTATCGTAGTTCGCAAGCGTGCCCAGAGCCTCATCCCACGATTCCGGGTAGGTCCGTCGGAAGTCGTTGAACTCTGCGGTGGGATAATCCGGGTTGCTCTGCAGTCGATTCTCTAAGTCGGCGAACATGAAGCCGCCAGACTGCAACGCGTGGACATTGTCAGTTAGTGCCGCAGTTATCCATGCCAAATCTCCGCCGGAGATGGCGAGGCGCGATGCATCGATATTCGGTTGTTGCAAAAGGATCTGAACTGCGGTGATGCAGTCGGCGACGATATCGCCCCAGATGTAGCCATCTTCGCTGGGCAACCCATCTGTCAGCAGACCGGGATATGCCGCGTTGTATTGCGAGTTGGCCAGTCTCTGCCCGCGGTGGCATAAGCCCAGCACTACGTACGTAACCCTGCGCTCATACGCAGGCACTGCAACGACGCTTCCATATCCAGGTGCCTGGAACAGCGGGACGTGGGGTCCCTCAGACTTCGGCACATGCAGATAGGCGTAGAGTGGATAGTCGCCGACGCCGTTGAAGCGCACCGAATACGCGTTTGAAGTTTCGTTCGTTCGGATCGGAAGGTCTTCGATTGAGACGTCGCCTTTTGCCGCGTCGATTGCAGCAGCGACACGTGCAGACCAGTATTCATTCATGATTAGGTAGCTCCCCGACTACACAGCAGTTGGTTGGAGATGTTCGTCAAGGAATGCGTACATGACTTTGTCGTGCCCAACACCGCCTCCGGAGTCGTGTGCGCAATCCTCGTAGGTGTATAACGTTTTGTCTTTGCTTCCGATCTGTCGGAAGACGGCGAAACCGGTTTCGGGTGGGCAGACATCATCCATCAAGCCGATGTTGACGATGATGGGGCACTCGATCTTGTCGACGAAATTGTGGATGTCGTGCAGATCCAGAGTGTCACGCACCTCTTCCTCACGTTCGGAGTGGAGCCTCAGGTAGTCGTTTATCTCCTCGTACGGGTAAGATCGCGTCAACGACGCTGAGTCCATCATTGAGCAGAGATAGGGCGCGCCTGCGGATGCACATGCAACCTGGCCGGCCCGCAGCGACGATACAAGAAGCGTCAATGCGCCGCCTTGGCTGCCTCCCTGCACGCAGATGCGTGAGGAATCGACTTCGTCCATACCGCTCAAAAAGTCGAACGCACGGATGGCATCCATGTAGAAACCGCGATAGCCATACTCGGTGCGCTTATCGATGTTGTGAGTGAGCAGGCCCGGATAGCCAGGGTTGAATACCGAGTTGCTACGAAGCTTGTTGCGCGGGGCGGCCGAGAAGGCGGCGTAGCCTTTCATCGCCAGGTCGGTTGGCAACTTCGGTTCACTCACATAGCCGGGCACAAACAGGTAGCCCGGTAATGGCCCATCAATGTTGCGCGGACGGCAATACCATCCGGCAATCTCCAGCCCGCCGTAACTGACGTAGCGCGCCTCGAAGACCTCGACTTCGGGCGTCGAGCGCATCGGCACCGGCTCCAGTCGGGCATTCAAGGGGATAGCAAGCGTATCCGCTTCGGTTTGTTGCCAATAGTCATCGAAATCGTCAGGACGGCGCACTGACGATTCGAATTCAGAAGGGTCACGTTGGGTCATCTGAACCACCTAGAGATATCGTTTCAATTCCATAACAATTTATCACTGTCGACGCGGCTGTGGGCGCGTCAATCCGATTGGTCAATCAGGTTCGGGCAGTTCGATTGGTTTATATTTCCGCGTCGTCAGCCAAGCCGGCACGATAGCGACTACGCATATTATGGCGCCATAGGTGAAGAAGCTCGCAAATATCGCCAGTCCGGCTTCGTTCGTTGCAATGGGGTTGGCAATCAACTCCTCAATGGCGGGCGCCGTCAGGAGATAACGCTCCGTGCCCAGGCTGGATACGCTGGCCAGTCCGACCGTCATACCGATGTTTCGAGCCAGCGTAAGCACTCCGGAAGCGACTCCCTTTTCATCTTCAGGTACCCGACGCAACGCGCTCTCAGTGATTGGCGCCACGACGAGTCCTAATCCGATTCCGAGCAGTATGAGATCCATAGATGCCCTTGCCAGTTCCAGTTCCAGGCACCAGTTTGACATGTAGAAGAATGCGACCGCTGAAATGGCTAGGCCGGCGATGAGTGGGGTTCTCACTCCGATATTGGTTGCCAGTATTCCACCGGCTAACGCGCCTACTCCGAGGGATATCGTTGCGCGCATCAGAAGCAGGCCGGAGTCGAGAGCGGAGAGGTTATAGATTGTTCCGGATATCAGTGGGACTGATATCAATCCCATCATCAGCGCCGCGCCGACGAGGAAGTGGGTTATGTTTGCCCAGTTGAAATCGCCCAATCGGATCAGAATCTGCGTCGCCGATGAAACATCGGAACGTTGCAATCTCACGACGAGAACCGCAACACACGCGATGCCGATACCGAACAGTTTTAACAGGATTGGTATCTTATTCGGCTGCTGTTGTTTGAAGATCAGGAACAGTGCAATCGTCAGAGAAGCCAGAGCCGCGGTGAACACGGCGGCGCTTATCCAGTCGATACTGGCGCGGGATGTGCGACCTTTAGGCATGAAGAAGAGGACGATGAACGCTACGGCGGCCAAGGGGACATTGCTCCAGAAGGCCCATTCCCATCCGAGCCAATCGGTGATAGCACCGGCCCACACTGGCCCGATCACCGCGCCCGCCTCTGCGCTAGCGCCTATCAGACCGAATGCCAGTACTCGCCCTTTAGGGCCTACGAGTTGATCGGCCGACGCGATGCCGATCGGAACCACAGCCCCGGCTCCGAGCGACTGCACGATGCGTGAATAGAGCACCCAGTCATACGAGGCTATAGAGAACGAATCGAGCATTCCCTCAATCGTCGGTGTGAGTGCTATTCCGGCTGAACCGAGTACGAAGACACTCAATGCCAAAACTGAAGCCCGGCGATATCCCCATCGGTCCGACAGCCGTCCCATCACTGGCATCGTGGCTGAGTAGCCAATGAGGAACGAGATGATTAACCATGCGGCGCGATCGATGTCGCTGACTGGGACCTTGAGACTCTTCATCATGTCGGGCAGAATCGTCACGATCATGGTCAGATCATCGGCCGCGATGAATACCGAGTAGCAGAGCGGTAGGAAGAGAAGGTACGGGGATACCGATTTGTAGAGTGACCGCATCGGATGTCGATTAAAGTTTCGCTAAGCGGTCAATTCATTGAGGGGGCAGAATCTCAAAGGTCTCGCCGTATCGCGTCAAGTGAATGATACGGAGAGTATTTTCGTTATCCCTTACCTGTAATGCCCCGGTTATCTGTGCCGACTTCGTCTCGAAAGTTTCCGAATCGATAACGATAACCGCGTCTCCAACACTGTCTGGAATCGTCTCAAGAAGGAACGCCGTCAATTCACTGGCTGGAATCGGCGATGAGATGATGTAGTCAGTACCCGGCTCTGGCGGAGTTGTGAATTGGGGATCTGTCAGACCGTTCAGAATGTCCTTGATCGCCACGATTGGTTCAAGGAAGCCGATAGGATTCTGCTCCTCATCCATTAACTCCCATTCACCGGTAAGGGGGTTGGTGAACCAGGTATCAGCGCCGATGAGTATCGCATCGACGACGATGAAGACGCGTCCCAAATTTGCCTCAGCGGTGACCATTGAGGCCGTTTCATTTACTGAGCCTTCGACGTGTTGCAATTCGAGACCGCCCAGGGCTTCGGTGAAACCATTTTCGTGCTCCAACGTGAAATAGAGACTTCCCGCTTCAATCATCCGTTGTCTAGCGCGCTCCAGAACTTCGTCAGTCGTGATACCGCCAGAATCACTTGCGCTGTCATCTGCGCTCGTGGAACCGGACATTTGGTTGGACGATGATCCAGACGAGCAGGCAATTGCAGACATCGCAATGCAAATCAAAGCGACAACAATCCAGAGCGACGCGTTGTGATAGCCAACCATGTTGGCGACTGAAAACTTCATCGGCACCTCACTAGGAACCAACACCTTTAATGACAGCACTAGCGAAGATTTTAGGCTAGTTTGTCATTACGTGATGAAAAACACGGAGCAGTTTCGGTGCTTTTCGACGCTCAATGAGGCTCAAAACGCTTTTCAGGCGATGCCAAGCTGGGGTCGGGTTGCGAATCTGCCTGCTCAAGAGTGATGTGAGCGCCGCGATAGTTGCTCAGCGGGAAGGGCAGATCAAAAAGCACAGTGCTGTATCCGGCCTCATTCATGTCAAATGAAACTACGAAGTGGGGACCGTCTTCGCCGACTAGGTAGAGGCGATACTCTTCGCCGGCTTCGGCCTTCTGGACACCGCCGATTACCAATGCACCGACGGGATGTTGCTTGTGCTCCAAGATGTAGGCATATCCGCCGTTCGAGAGCGCAGCATCGGGTTGCCACTCAGGGCTTTGATACTCGTTGCGCAAAGTGGCATACGTGAGACTGATCTGATCATTGATGGAATCGCGTAGCGCATCATTTACGGCTGACATCCGACCTATCTCGGCGTCTTGCTGCGACAAGCGGTCGTAGGCCTGAGTAAGCAACTGCTCGGTTGTGAGCACCTCGTCATAGATCGATTCAGTATTGGCATATGCAGCGGCGACTTCCCGCTCCATGTCGGCGATCTTGCGGTTCAGTTCCGCGTTGTCAGTGCCCAGTTGCACCGCTATAATCGCTACCACTGCGAATGAGGCGGCTGAGGTGGCAACTGCGATGCGTCCGGTAGTGAAGATGCTGGTAAAGCGTTGCCATAGACTTTCGGTTTCGTGATACTCCGTTTCGACTTGGTCAGTAACAATGCGTTCTTCAAGATGGGATACAAGCGATGAGTAAGCGGCTTGGTTCTTAACGGCATCCGGGTCGGCGCTTACCGTTGCCATCAATCGCTCACGTAACTCGGGAGGTGGGGTTGCAGTGCCGACGCGGAATGACATATCGGCGACGGTGTCGAGCAATTCTTCAAGCTCTTTCTCCGCCTCCGGGTCGTTTTCGACGAGGTTTTCGACGGCGATTTGCGCTTCCTCATCATCAAGCGCGTGTAACGCATACGCTGGCAGATCAGCGAAGATGTCCTGGTCTCGTTTCATATCACCACCTTTTTCGGGAAAATTAGTGGTCACCGTAAATCTCGTTGTCTAAAGTAATACGTAACCTTTTCAGCGCTAGACGCATGCGCGTCTTAACGGTCCCAAGCGGTTGTACGGTAGTTTCGGCAATCTGGGTTTGGGTCAGACCTTCAAAGTAGGAGAGGTACACAACCTGTCGCTGCGGCTCTGGCAAGACATTCAGCGCGGCTCGCACCTGCTCATACTCAGAATTTGCGACGGCCGCTTCAGGCGGGGAGATGTCGTCCGATTCAAGGTCATACCGCTCCGTGATGTCGTCGCTGAAACGCGACTTATCGCGTTTGATGCGTCGCAACTCGTCGATCGTCCGGTTGTGCGCGATGCGAAACAGCCACGTTGTGAACTTGCCCTTGTCGGGCATGTAAGTATGTCCGCGTCGCCACACGCGCATGAAGACGTCCTGCGTGACCTCTTCCGACTTGACGGAATCGTTTAGGACTCGAGCCGCAAGCCCGAATACGCGCTTGCCGTATCGGTCGTACAGAGCTGCGAATGCATCAGCATTCTTGTCTACAATCTCGGCGACCAGCTCTTGATCGGTAAGGTATTGGTAGTTGATCATCAACCAAATTCCAAATTATTCTCGGCCGTAGCAGGTATGAGTGCAGTCAACACACTGCCACGATTACCACTAAATACGAAAGAAGGGTATGTCCCGGATCTCTTCTGGATCTACGAATTCGCCGATTTCTGCAAATGGTTTCAACATCTTGAGAGCGTTCATTTGCATCGACACGTCTTCATGTGGCGGCATCATCTGCACCATCCGCGCAAGCATATCGTAAGCATCACGCGCCCGTCCTGCACGACCATGCAGATAGGCAATATCTCCGATGTTATGCCAGTTCCAGGGCAAAAGATAGTTGATACGCTCCGCCGCCGCGATTGCCGAATCGAAACGTCCGGCATTGGTGTAGATCAGCTTCATATTGTTCAGCAGACGCGCCAAGATGATCTTGTTGTGCGTGCGTGGAAGGTAAACCTGTTCGAGGCGATCTAGCACCTGACTGTCGCTGGGCGGGTCCATGCCGCCGTGTAACATCCTCAAGCATTCCCAGCGCGAGTAGATGCGACCCTGCCTGAAGGGGTCGATGTAGATAAGCGAATCTCCGTCTCCTGACGATAGCAGGAAGTGTCCGGCAGCGTTGATGCCGGTCAGCGGGATACCGATGCGCTTCCCGATCTCCATGTAGAGCACCGATAGTGTTATCGGTATGCCGATTTTGCGATCTAGCACTTCATTGATCAGACTGTTGCGGATGTCGTAGTAGTGTGCAACATTCCCGCGGAAGCCCATCTCATCAAAGAGCAGACCGTTCAGTTCATACAGCGAATCGAAGGTTGAACGTCCGGCAATTACTCGGGGTCGGATCTTTTCTGCGATCTCGCTGATGCGTCCTAAGTAAGCCGTCACGTCGAGGTCGTAAGACGCTTCAGCGGCGATGTATAGGCAGGCGAGCGCTAGATTGATGTTTTCAGTGGGTTGCGACACCGATCGGATGAAGTTCTCACGCGCGCCGATGTCGGGGGTTCCCATGGATAATGCATTGTAAAGACGATGTTGCGATGTCGCAACCGAACTGCAGTGGCACGATCGACTGACATTGGGCTTGGGACTGGTATAATCAAGCCAGCGTTAACGCGCTTTGCTTGCAACTTGATTGACGTTGAATCGGGGAGCTCGGAACCGCCGGGCTGAGAGGGCAGACTGATATTTGCCGACCCACATGACCTGATCTTGATAATGCCAGCGGAGGAATACATAACCGATGGATCAAACATCGGAACTTCAGGTGCCTAATCACCGAATCGAGCCGTCGCACCTAGCTCCTTATTGTGGGCCATCTTCTGGAACGCAACCGGGATATAGCCATGTCTAACTTGGACGCGTCGATAGAGAGAGGCGACTCTTACCGCCCGCAAGTCCGCGTTGTCAGCGCATCGAAGTCGTTTTGGGGCAATGATGAGAGCCGTATCGGCGCGCTTGACGATGTATCGGTTGATGCCGATCTAGGCGAATTCGTAGTTGTCGTTGGCCCCAGCGGCTGCGGCAAAAGCACCCTGCTAAACATCATCGCCGGACTGATAGAACCGGATACCGGGACGGTGAGCATTGAGGGCGACCTTGCTAAGCCGCGCATCGGGCGAGTGGCATATATGCATCAACTCGATCTGCTGTTGCCGTGGCGTAGTGTACTGTCTAACGCCGTCTTGGGACTTGAGATAGCGGGAGTCTCTAAAGAAGCGGCCGAGTCTAAAGCGACTGAGTTGGCGCAGCGATTTGGGATTGCCGACTTCCTGGAAGCCTATCCTGCAACATTGTCAGGCGGCATGAAACAGCGCGTCGCACTGCTGAGGGCGGTTCTGCCAGATCGCAATGTGCTGTTGCTAGACGAGCCGTTCAAAGCGTTGGATGCCATCACCCGCGCCGAGTTGCAGCGTTGGCTTTCAGATGTGTTGGACCGCACTAATCGTGCCACGATCATGGTGACGCACGACGTTGAAGAGGCGCTGATGCTAGGCGACCGGGTGTTGGTGATGTCGCCACGTCCGGGACGGATCGTGTTGGAGTTGGATGTCGATCTGCCAAGGCCTCGCCCGCGCGACATTGTTCGCGCGCCTCAATTCGTCGACTTGAAGTGGCAACTACTCTCATCGCTGAGCGGCGAGCCGGCATCATGAGCACGTTGCAAGAACAGAGTAGCAATATGTCGGCAGACGCAGATACGGATGCAAAGGTCTCATCGACAGCTTCAGTGATGGACCGGATTCGCGGCTACATCCAGAATTGGGGAATTGCATTCGCCATTGCCGTCTTGGGACTGGTCATCTGGGAAGTGTCGGTCCGAGTTCTCGATGTCCAGGAGTGGTTGCTGCCGCCGGTATCGCAGATTCTGCGTGAACTGTTCATGGACCCGGGACGCTTTCTATCCAACGCCTGGGTGACGCTGCTCGAGATACTCATCGGGTTTGCCGTATCTACCACGTTCGGCTTCGTGATGGCGACACTCATGTTCTGGTCGCGCCTCATCGAGCGGTCGGTATACCCATTCCTGATCGCCTGCCAGACGATACCCGTGTTCACGCTTGCGCCGTTGCTCATCATCTGGACCGGCACGGGCATCACGCCTAAAGTGGTGATTATCGTCCTGTTCACGTTTTTCCCGATAACAATCGGACTGATGACAGGCTTGCACTCGGTAGACCCTGACATGATTTCGATGTTTAGGACGCTTGGTGCGACGAAGCAGCAGATGTTTACGAAGTTGCACCTGCCGTCAGCATTGCCGTACTTCTTCGCCGGCTTGAAGGTAGCCGCCGTGGTCTCAGTCATCGGTGCCGTCATCGGGGAGTGGATCAGCTCGAGTGCCGGTCTGGGATGGTTGATCAAGACATCCGGTTCCCGCTACCAGACCGATCAGGCGTTCGCCGCCATTTTCACGCTTTCGATCATGGCGTCGATGATGTTTATTTTGATCTCATTCGCACAATCGCGCGTCCTGCGCAATTATCATCAATCAGATAACCAAGAGGTGACGAATTGAATATCAACATCGGACTAAAGAAGACCCTCGTCCTTTCACTGGCAATCGTAGCCAGCGCATTCATCGTGGGATGTTTTTCCTTCGAATCAAGCGAGGTTGAACGAGAATCGGTAACGGTAGAGCTCGACTGGTATCCGAATGCCAACCATTCCGGCTTCTACGTCGCATTGGACCAGGGATACTTTGACGAAGAGAACCTGGACGTAGATGTGCGACCACCGGCGGATCCTGCGCTTGTCGCTCAGATAGTCGCTTCCAATGATCGCGATTTTGGGGTTTTCTACCAGACCGACACTCTGTTGGCGAGGAATGAGGGATTGCCCATTGTCGCTCTCAAGGCGATTGTGCAGCGTCCCCTCAACTCGCTCATGGCGCTGAAATCGTCCGGGATTACACGTCCGGCAGACTTGAAGGGCAAGAAGGTCGGCTATCCCGGTATCGAATGGAACGTCAAGATGCTGGGCACGATGCTCGAATCGGACGGACTGACGCTTGACGATGTAGAGGTTGTCGACGTTGGATGGTCGCTTTGGGAAACGCTTGCCGCCGGAAGCATCGACGCCGTCATCGGCGCATACTGGTCGCACGAAAGCATCCTGCTCGAACAAAAAGGTTATCCCGTGCAGGTCATCTACCCCGAAGACTACGGTGTACCGCAGTACTACGAGATGATGCTGGTTACTTCAGAGCGCATGATCGAGGAGCGTCCTGAAGCAGTAGAGCGCTTCGTGCGCGGCTTTACACGCGGCTTTGAGTATGGTCTCGAAAACCCCCAAGGCGCTATCGACATTCTCCTCGAGATGAACCCCGAACAGGAAGAGGTAGAAGACATCGAGCGCCTCAGCATCGACCTTCTCACCTCGCAAGCCTGGATCGCCGAAGAATCCGGCAAGTTCGGCACCATGACGGCCGAACGCTGGAAGCAAGTAGCCGACTTCATGAAAGACCAAGGCGAAATCAGCGCCGACCTGGACGAGACGGAAGCTTGGACAGATCAGTACTTGGATTGAGGGTTGTTGAGGCCTAACTCAACCATTTAGATATCGGGCGGTGCTGAACCTTTAACCCAGAGTTCAGCACCGCTTCTTGTCATTTCCCTATTCGTGCCCCGCAACTCCCGCATCAAAACATCCGGCGCGGGTATGCGAGATGCCCGGTGAAGCCGGTGTTTTTGACTTGGTAGACGTAGCCGGTGCCGAAGGTGATGTATAGGACGTTTAGGGTGGGGTCGCCGAAGGTGCAGTTGGTGGGGCTTGCTTGTGGAGTTCGGTGGGTGGCGCGAACTAGTCCGCTCGGATCGAAGACGTAGATGGCGGAGCCAGTGCCGGCGTCTGGAGAACCGGCGGTTGCTAGGATATGACCATCGGTTGTTAGCGCCATTCCATCGACGCCGCGTCCTGGACCGAAGTTGAATAGCACTGAGCAGTCTCCGAGTGTGCCGTCACTGTTTATGGGATATGCACGCAGTTCTCGGCGTAGCGATGGGGAACTGGGGCTGTCGGCCACGTAGAGCGTCGATTGGTCTGCAGATAGCAGGATACCGTTAGGACGTTGCGTATCGAAAGTTACGCGCTTGACGGTCCAGTTGCCGCCGAAGATATGCTCTGCCAGATATACCGATTCGTGAGGCAGGTTGTTGGGGAGTTGGGAATAGTTAGGATCGGAGAAGTAGATGCGTCCGCGCCCGTCGATATCAAGGTCGTTCGGCATGTTGATCTTCGCACCGTCCAACTGGTCGGCAATCACCGTGGCCGGCGCGTTGGGATTTGCAACATCGATCTCAACCACTCGATTGCCGCCGCCTTCACACGCGAACAGTCTCCCGGAGCGATCAAACTTCATGCCATTGGCCTGATTTGTGTTCTCACGCCACACTTCGCTTTCGCCCGATTGAGGGTTCCAGCGATAGGTGGTGGCAGCAAAACACTCATTGTAGAGCAGTCCAGTGCCGTCCCAAGCCGGGCCTTCCGTCAAAGAGTCGTGTTGGGCGATGAGCTCCCATTGCCAGGAATCGTTCATTGTCATACCAGTATCTGCGGATAGTGTTGTGCTGATAGCACGCTATAGATGTCTTGCTCGTAATTGCTAATCGCTGGGGTAGAGCAGGAAACCGGTCATGCCCGTGTCGCGGGCTACCATGCAGTGGCCTTCGATTGAGGAGACGTACAGGTCTTCACCGACGAAGGTGCAGTTAGTAGGGCGCTCTGCCGCTACCGGGTGCTGCTCGATTATCATGCCGTCGGGATCGAACACCGTCACGCAACCTCCCGGACCTGATATCTCCCAGCCGGTGCAAGCGACGATGCTACCGTCAGAGGCTAACGTCATACCGTCAATCCCACGGTGCGGACCGAAGTCGTGCAGGATTTTGTACTCGCCAAGCGAGCCATCATCGTTGACCGGGTAGGCGCGCAGGTCGCGACTCTCATTAGCTCGGTAGTCGCTCTGTGCGACGTACAGCGTCTTGTGGTCGGTCGAGAAGATGAGGCCGTTAGGCTGGGTGCAATCGAAAGTGCGTCGAGTGCAGGACCAGTTCCCATCAGCGTCTTGCTCCGCGGAAATGACGGCCGAATATGGGATGCCGACACTTGGATGAGTGTCGCCAACTCGATCAGAGAAGTAGATAGCGC
The DNA here is from genome assembly GCA_965200065.1 of Dehalococcoidia bacterium. Classification (GTDB taxonomy): domain Bacteria; phylum Chloroflexota; class Dehalococcoidia; order Lucifugimonadales; family Lucifugimonadaceae; genus Bin127. Next base: position 1,062,037 of record CBDATF010000001.1, read on the forward strand.
CTGATGGGGTGATTGCCAAATCGTTAGGACCGTTCAGACGGAGTCCGTCCAGCCGGTCTACGATCGTCTCGAAGCTGCCGTCATCGTTGAAGCGTATGATCTTGCGACCGGAGCCGGCGCATCCATATAGGTTGCCGTCCGCATCGTAGTTCAGCCCGTTCGTGCCCTCGGTGTTCTCGGCCCACACATCGAGCAGGCCAGTTTCGACGTTGAGCCGCATGATGCGATTGTGGGCGATGTTGCTGTAGAGCATGTGCGTGCCCGTCCAGCAGTTGCCCTCAGTGATTGAGCCCAGCATCGGTGCGGCGTCTTCAAATGTCCATGCCATTTTGGTTCAAGTTCCTTTAGCAGTTAGTTGGTATCTCTATTTTGGTGTAACTAGAAGCATCTGTTTTCAATCAGCTGCATCCAAGTTGGTCGGCTAGGTCGTTGAAGTCGGTAGCGCTGAAGTTGAATTCGGCCGTGTCGGGCATCGGCACGGGGCGTTCTGCGCCACGTTCCAGTGGGCGATGTACGAACGCCGTTGCCAGTCCGTATCTGCTGGCAGCCTGCAGGTCGCCCGCATGTGCGGCAACCATCATCACTTGCTCCGGTCGCAATCCCAGCAGTTTTGAAGCCTCGAGATATACCCTTGGCGAGGGCTTGTACGCGCCGTATACGTTGGGCGACATGACGGTGTCCCAGGGCAGGTCAGCATGTTTCGCCATATTGACTAGCAACGCCATATTGCCGTTCGACGCGGTAGCGATGATGTACTTCGACTTTAGACGCTTCAATCCTGACGGCGAGTCGGGCCATCCGTCGAGGCGATGCCAAGCACGATTTAGATGCCGCTTCGCTTCCTCATTCATCACTTCAGATAGCCCATACTCCTCAAGCAGCACATCCAGCTTCTCACGGTGAATCTCATCGACAAGCCGCCATCTGCCATCGCCCCGACTCAATTCGCGTGTGGATTTGCCGTACCAGGCTCTCCACTCATCGGCAAAGCGTTCCCAATCGCCATCGTGCATTCCATGTTTGGCCGCGGCTTGGGAGACTTCAGCGATGATTGAGTCGCGCCAATTTACGACGGTTCCAAAGACGTCGAATATCAGAGCTTTGATATCTGATGGCTCGCGTTTATGTGCAACTGTGTTCATGCTTGCGTATTCTATATGGAAATGAAGTCGTCATCCCCACCACGCGCGTTGACCATCGCCGGATCCGATTCTGGCGGCGGTGCCGGCATCCAGGCCGATCTCAAGACGTTTTCGGCACTCGGAGTGTTCGGCACCAGCGCCATTACGGCCATCACGGCGCAGAACACGTTGGGCGTAACTGCGGTGGCAGAAGTGCCGCCGGAGGTGATATCCGACCAGATCGAGGCCGTGGTTTCAGATATCGGCGTAGATGCCGTCAAGACCGGGATGCTGTCGTCAACGGCAATCGTCGAGTGTGTAGCAGACGCTATCAAGCGATTGGAACTGGCCCCGGTCGTTGTCGATCCAGTGATGGTAGCCGCAACCGGAGCGCAGCTGTTACAGGATGATGCCGTCTCAAGTGTGCGGGAACTGTTAGTGCCATTAGCATCAGTCATCACGCCTAACGTGCCAGAGGCCGAGGTACTGACCGGCATCGAGATAGATACGGTAGACGATATGGAACTGGCGGGAAGCGAGCTGGTGTCTAACGGCGCAAAAGCTGCGGTGGTCAAGGGCGGACACCTCGATGATCGCACCGGCCGCGTGACCGATGTGCTGGTTACGAAGTCGGGTGTTGAGCGCTTCACCTCGATTCGTATCGATACGACCAGCAACCATGGCACTGGTTGTACCTTTGCATCAGCGATCGCGGCACACCTGGCGCGCGGTATTGACCTGACGACCGCGGTTGATTTATCCCAACGTTACGTTTGGAATGCGATGGTGAATGCCTTGCCGATTGGGCAGGGACATGGCCCGCTCAACCATCTTTACGCACATACTTATGAACCGGCTACTAGTAGCCAGATCGATTGAGGCAACATGATATGACCAGCCCACTCTACTTGACGGAATCGGAAGTTGGCTCCCTGCTCACGATGGAGATCGCGCTTGATGCAGTTGAGCAGGCCTTCATCGCCCGTGCCAGCGGCGACGCATTTAACGAGCCGCGCCGCCGACTGCCGACTAGCAGCGGTGCATACAACTTCATGGCGGCAACCTGGCGGTCGCATCACATCGCTGGCCACAAATCGTATGCCGGAGGACGCGGCGGCATCGCATTCCACGTGATGCTCTACGACACTTCGACCAACTCGCTGATGGCAGTCATCGAGGCTAACCGGATGGGGCAGGTGCGGACTGGTGCGGCGTCGGGGATTGCGACGAAGCACATGGCGCGTGAAGATGCCCGTACCGTCGGCATCATCGGTTCGGGTTATCAGGCCGAGACACAGCTTGAGGCGATTGTGCAGGTTCGGGATATTGAGAGTGCGATGGTATACAGTCGCTCGGAAGAGAATCGTGAACTTTATGCAAGCAACATGTCGGAGCGGTTGGGAATTGAAGTCAACGCCGTTTCGAGTGGCGCAGAAGCAGCTGATGCTGACATCATCGCGGCGATAACCAATTCCCAAGAGCCGGTGTTGCTAGGCGAGTGGTTGAGAGAAGGTACTCACATCAACGCGGCCGGCAACAACTCATGGCTCAAGCGTGAGCTGGACACTCGTGCCGTGTCGATGGCGCAAAAGGTGGCAGTCGATGATGTGGAACAGGCCAAGTTTGAGTGTGGCGAGTTGATGCGTGCGGCGGAAGTGGGGCGCTTCTCGTGGGATCTGGCAATTCCGATACACGATATCGTGGGCGGCAGAATCTCCGGGCGGGATGATGCTGGTGATATAACGCTGTTTGAATCGCAAGGTTTAGCACTTGAAGACATCGCTACGTGCGAGCAGATAGTTAAACTAGCACGTCAAAACGGGGTTGGCACGCCGCTGGAGTAGCGTGTTGCCCGATGCAGGAGTACATGATGGCACTCGATTTTCTTAAGATCCCAGACGATGATTCGGTGCGCGTGCCGGCCGAGCCGCTGCGCCGTCAGGTCGCGTCAATCTTCGAAGCGGTGGGTACGCCCATTCGCTACGCTCAGATCACGGCCGATGCGCTGACACTTGCCAGCTTGCGCGGGGTAGATACGCATGGCGTGACGAACGTCGTTCGCTACACCGAGTCGATTCTTGACGGCACTTTCAAATCGCCGCAGAGCATCGAAGTCATCTCGGAGTCGGATACCACGTCCTTGCTGAGTTGCGGTTGGGGATTGGGACATCCGGCTGCGCATATAGGCATGGAGATGGCAATGGACAAAGCGGCCGAGCATGGTCTCGGCATGGCTACGATACGCGATGGGCACCACATCGGGATGGTCGCTTACTATGCGATGCAGGCGCTGGAGCGGGACATGATCGGCATCGCAATGACAAACGCCGGGCCGGCAGTTCGACCGGCGCTAGGCCGTAAAGCGATGCTGGGCACCAATCCCATAGCATTTGCCGCACCAGCCGGCGAGGAAACCGACTTTGTGCTCGATATGGCAACATCGACCGTGGCGAGTGGAAAGATAGGTCTGGCGCGTCAGCTAGGCGTCCCTATTCCAGAGGGCTGGGCAGTAGGCGCTGAGGGCGAGGCGATAACCGAGCCGCCGGGAGATCGCGGCGAGCACTGGGCGCAAAACCCACTCGGCAACACTCGTGAGCAGGGCGCGCACAAGGGATATGGATTGGCGATGATGGTGGACATCCTCTGCGGCGTCTTGTCGGGAGGTGGATACAGCTCATTCATCGGCGGCGGAAACAACATGTCATTCGCCATGGCCATCGATATCGCCGCATTCCGTCCGGTCGACGAGTTCAAATCGATGATGGACGAGATGATACGTGCGCTACACGACACACCGACTGAGCCGGGTGCTGATCGAGTGTTGGTTGCTGGTGACCCGGAAGATGAAGCGATGCAGGATCGAACCGAAAACGGGGTGCCACTTTTGACTGCGCGGTATGACGAGATAGTTGGTATCGCGAAGCGCGTAGGCGCAGAAGTGTTGATTTGAGACGCCTGACTTTCTGCATCTCGATTGTTGTTGACGATTTGAACGTCGTATGGGAGATAGACGATGAGTCTGACACGTAGCACTAGCAAGCGGCCGAACATACTGATAATCGGCGTCGATTCGCTTCGGGCTCCGAACTTGAGTTGCTACGGCTACTCGCGCCTGACATCACCGCACATCGATCGTCTCGCGTCACAAGGTGTGCTATTCGAGAACACGTTCAGCGCGCACATACCAACGACCAGCGGCTACACCTCGATGTTGAGCGGCATGGATGTCTTTTCATCGCAAGTAGTAGCGCTTCGACATCAAGGTCCGGTGCGTTCTGAAATCACGATGCTGGCAGAGTTGCTCAAGGGTGAGGGATACAACACGACCTGCGTTGGACTTACGGGCAATCCCAGTTCGCGCGGTTTCGACAACTATCTTGACTACCCCGCATGGGGCTCTTGGGCCGAGGGACGCAGCCCTAAGGCGCAAGAACTGAATCGCGTCTTCATTCCAGCGTTGGAGAGGCTATGCGATTCTGATCAACCATTCTTTGCGTTGTTGCGACATATGGATCCGCATGCGCCGTATCTGCCGCCGGAACCGTTTGAGCGGATGTTCTATCACGGCGATGAGTGCGATCCGGCTAACGAGTCGATGAAGCCAGTCATGGCGTTCAAACCATTCCGCGACTTCCTTGCAAGTTGGATGCCGCCGGGGATTACGGACAAGGATTACGTGATAGCGCAATACGACGGTGCCATCGCTTACATGGATGCCGCCATCGAGACGATAGTGATGTATCTGAGGAGCCGTGGTTTGCTGGACGACACGATTATCGTGCTCAATTCAGACCATGGTGAGACGCTTTACGAGCATGAGTGCTCGTTTGATCACCATGGGCTCTACGACTCGAATCTGCACGTGCCGCTCATAATCCGCTATCCGGACAAGGTGTCCGCCGGCTTGCGTATCCGCGGATACAACCAGCACAAAGATTTGATGCCTACCTTGTTGGAGTTGGCAGGTATCGAGTGCGATATCCCCTTTGATGGTCGGAGTTTGATGGGCATGGTCAGGGGAGAGGTGCACTCTCACGAGTCGGAGATTTACATCACAGAATGCACCTGGATGCGCAAACATGGATGGCGCACACCGCAATGGAAACTCATTCGTGCGCTGGAACCAGACTTCCATTTCAAGCCGCCGGTGGAGCTCTACAACCTGATTGAGGATCCACTGGAGACGGTAGACGTCGCCGATGCCAATCCCGACGTGGTTGCGGCCCTGACGCAGCGGATGGAAAACTGGATAGCCAAACGCGAGTCTGAAACGGGGTTGAGCAATCCCATATACGACCAGGGCGATTGGCATGGATACGAAGGTGTGGGAGCGTTTACGTCCTCGCAACAAGCGTATGACACGCTGTACATCGGCGATTCTTCGACCGCGCGCCGATTGCAGGCCAAGTCCAGATAGTTAACAGATCGAGACATCATCACTAGCACAGGAGCGAAGTTGCGTGACACTAAAGGTTGCAGTAGTCGGTTTGGGTGGCATCGGTACCAGACACGCGGAGATCTACGATGCGGATGAACGATGCGAAGTCGTTGCTGTATGCGATGCATTTTCTGAAAAGGCACAAACCGCCGCAAGCCGTTTCGATTGTCCAGCATTCACCTCGGTAGAGGAGATGATCGATAGCGTTGAACTCGACCTGGCCAGCGTCTGTACCGCCGGTGCCGAGAATGGCGGCGATCACTATGAGCCGACGATGGCGTTGCTTGGCGCCAGCATCCCGGTGCTCGGTGAGAAACCAATCTCTAACCGGATACCTGAAGCCCAAGAGATGGTGAGCCTAGCCAAGCAGAAGCGGCTCAGATACGGCATCAACTTAAACCATCGCTTCACTCCGGCGGCTCTCAAGGCGAAGAAGTGGGTTGACGCGGGAAGGTTGGGAGAGTTGAACATCATCAACATGACGATGTGGATAAACAACCCCAACGAGAGTTCGCCGCACTTTCACATGCGCGCGCTCCATCCCCATTCCATCGATGTGATGCGCTACTTCTGCGGCGACGTCAGCAAAGTGCAGGCCTTCTTTAAGCGCGGCAAAGGACGCGCGATATGGTCCAACGTTCAGGTCAACATGCTCTTTGAAAATGGCGTTATCGGGCATCTGACCGGGAGTTACGACGCGGGAGGCAGCTATGGGCTGGAGACGCTAGAGGTAGTCGGTTCGGAAGGCCGGTTTGTTCTGCGGGAAGCGTGTGAGCATCTGGAGTACTACCCACGCCGCTCGCAACAGGTCGAGACATACGCCTATCTTGGCGACATGATGGGCTTTGGCGAAACGTTCGAGAGCCGCATCACGCGCTGGATCGATCAGAACGTTGACGAAGCGGCGCCAGATGCAATTGACGGCTCGGGTGAAGATGCACTCAAGGCACAGCTGATTATCGAAGCCGCAATCGAGTCTTGGGAAAACGGAACAGTAGTGGAAATCGAGAGGATTTAAGTGATGAAACTCGGCGCGAACTCGGTGTTATTCGGCGGTCATAGCCTTGCCACGGCCTTTAGATGCATCGCGATGGCAGGATACGACGGTATCGAACTGTCGGCGATTGACGGCATGAGCGAGCATCTGGTACTGGCACGCTGGAAGGAGCTGGTACCTGAGATTAAGGAACTATCAGATGAGCATGGCCTTGAACTGCTGGCGATAGAGCAACCGTCACGCGATCCTGAGGTGATGGAAAGTGCCTGCCAAGCCGCCGCCGAACTGGGAATCCCGGTAGTTAACTGTGGGCCAGGCGGGACATCTGGTGATGAAGACAGCCTGGCTGAATCGATACAGTCGCTCTCCGAGATGGCGAAGATTGGCGAAGCGCATGGCGTATCGGTCTGTGTGAAGGCTCACGTCGGTGCCAGCATCTACAACACGCCCACCACGTTGCGAGTGATGGAAGCGATCGACTCGCCCGCGTTTGGCATCGACATGGACCCTTCGCATATCCATCGCGCGGGGGAGAACCCGGCCGAGGCTATCGCGGCCGTCATGTCGCGCGTCAAGCATGTCCACATTCGAGACTGCAAAGGCATGCAGTCGGGACCTGGCAAACCGGAAGTGCAAGCGAATGGAAGAGGCGATATCGACCTGTTGAGCTTCGTTCGTGTCCTGCATGAACATGGCTACAACGGGGCGCTCAACCTTGAGGTCATCGGCACCCGTTATTACAGCCTAGATCAGTGTTGCACTATCGCCGCCGAGTCGCGCGGACATATGCAGGCGTGTTTGCAGGCTTGCGGTGCGCGGTAGCGAAAGACGCGTTTACTGCGCTTATGCCTTTCGCATTGATGGCGAGAGCAGAAGCAGCAGTATGCCGATGGTGATGACGACCAGTCCGGCACCTCCGATTGCCCAGCGTACGCCTAGGAACTCGCCGACCGTGCCCATTATCAGGTGACCGACCCATCCGAAGCCGATTGCGAATACCCAACCGGCGATGACGCGTCCGCGCAGGCCGTCAGGAACGTTGCCTTGAAGCAGCGTCCACTGCATGGCATCGAACATCGACGCGGCGGCACCTACCATCGCTAACAGCATCAGTGCCGCAACGATGTTTGGACTGCTGGCAACGCCGATAAGTCCGAGTCCGTAACCGATAGTGATTCCGAGCAGAAGCGGCCCCTTGCTTTTGAAATCGCCAAGCATTGATAGGGCAATCATTCCCACAACTGCGCCTACACCTTGAGCGAAGCGCAGAGTGCCAAGTCCAGATTCGGCAACTCCCAACTCGTCACGAGCCAGTGCGGGCAATACCGAATCGTAGGCGAAACCGAAGATCTCAACGATGATTGCCAGCCAGAGCAGCGTTGATACCACTGGCATCTGCAGTATCGACCTGATACCGGCGATGGCTTCGCGGGATATTTGGAGTAACGAAACTCCAGTGGTCTGGATGATCTGTCGCGTGGTCGGAACGAATAGCACGATTACGCCGCCGATGAGGATTGATCCTGCCGCGGTGAAGAGAGCAATCGGGATGCCGATGAACTCGGCGATGATACCGCTGGCCAATGCGCCGCCGGCGCCGACAGCCCGAAAGCCGACCGAGTAGAGTGAGATGGCATTCATCCGCGTCTCGGGCGGCATGATGTCGGTTATTAGCCCCTGCTTAGCCGGTACATCGAACGAGTTGACGGCGCCTAGTATCGAGATGAGCACGAATATCGGCCAAGTGCTGGTGATGTCGCTCATGGCGATTAAGCCGATGATGATGATTCCGATGGCGCTGGATAAAGCGGTTATCGTAAGGATGCGATTGCGGGGAAATCTATCGGCGACGGCGCCCGCGAAAGGCGCGACCAAGATGCTGGGCGCGCTGCGAACGGCAAAGGTAGCGGCCGACAGCAACACCGAATTCGTCTGCTCCAGCACCAACCATCCCACGGCGAGGCGTTCGGCCCAGAAACCCAATGCGACCAAGTTGCTGCTGAACCACAGCAGGCGGTATGAGGGATACTCAAAGGCCGCAAAGGGATTCGACGCGCCGGACCTCGAACGCCATCCTCTCAATCGGAATCTTGACATGATTGGATGTGAGGGCGAGGAGGTTGATTAGGTGTGGATGCGAAAGATTTCAGTTTGCACTTCACCAGTCGGTAGCACGTCATCTTCACCGACATAGATGTCGATCTCGGAACGAACGCCAAACTCGGGCAGATAGATACCCGGCTCTATCGTCACGCCTATGCCCGGTATCAGATGACGCGTATCGTGGGTTTCCCAATCATCCAGATTGACGGCGTTTGAGTGAACTTCAGGACCGAGGCTATGTCCGAGACGATGGAAGAAGTAGTCGCCGTATCCGGCTTTTGTGATGACTTCACGCGCCACTCTATCGGCTTGCCAGCCTTGGATTCTATTGCCGGCCCGATGTGAGTCTTGAATGAATTCCAACGCCGCGTCTCGAGCATTGGCAACGGTATCGAACACCTCTTTATGCCGGGCCGATGGCGGATCTCCGATCTTGGCGACCCAGGTGATGTCGGCATAGACCGGTTCGTCGTCGGCAGATGCCGGGCTTGAGATGAAGGGTCCAATGGAAGTCGGCTTTGCCCAGGCATCAATCAATAACCATCCTTCACGACGGATGATCCAAGCATCTTCAGGAGTCGGATCGTAGTGTGGATCCGAGGAGTTGGAATCGAACGCTACCGCAGGTCCCTCATCAGTCATCAGACCGGCGCGATCGAATCGCCCTCGCAAGAACTCCGCAACGTCATGCTCGGACAGTTTCCAGCTGATGTTCTCGCCGACGAATTTGAATGCTTCATGCATCGACTCGACCAGCACTTCCATGGCGTATCGATGGGATGCGAGCTGAGCATCGCTCCATCGTTCTGTCGCGTACTGCGATACGTCGCCGGATGAGACGACATCTACTCCAAAAGAGCGCACCAACTCTACAGTGCCAGCATCTACACGTGCGACTCGAGGCAAATCAAACATGGGCGAATACTCCATCGCCACTTCGCCCTTTTTGGGCAGGAACGATCGGAGTGCGTCGATCATGGAGTCGCGGCTACTGTATGCGCGGATTTCGAGATCGTCGGGACGGAATCGATTGACATCGACCTCGTGAGCCAGCAACCGCGGTTCGTTGTCAGCTGGTATCCACATCCAAACCGGGCGCGTCAGATGACCGGGCTGGTAGCCGAGGGCGGCCATGAATATGGGATTGGTATACCGATAGTCGCGAGTCAGCCATCCAGCCATGCCGGCCTGTTGCAGATAGTCGCGTGCAGCATCAAGATCGGTCGCCACGGTCAGCATTCCTCTCTGGTTGGTTGAGCAGATACGCGAGGCTGCAGCAGAAGCGCCGCTTCATAATCCTCAACCGTATTCAAGTCGATACGCACTACGGGATCGTCGAAGTAGACGCGGTTCATATCCCTCTCATACCGCTTCATGATCTCCCTAACGCCCTCATTCTCTTCCGTGATGCTGGCAAGTTCGGACAACAGTTGGATATCGAAAATCAGCGGGTGACCGCCATGTCCGGCATACCGCGGCGACGTGACCGGTCGGCCAGCATCGCGGTGCGACGTCAACGTGCGCGCGATGACCCACGCGGGGCGTGGTTGGTCTACCGCCAACAGCACAATCGTGTCGCATTCGTCACTCAATGCCGCGATCCCGGCTTTAATCGATGTCGTCTTACCGGATGCCCAGTCCCGATTTTCAACCACAACGGCATTTTCCTGAGCCGACACGACATTTGATATCTGCATATGATGGGCGCCAGTAACGACGATTACGCGGTCGATTCCCCCCTGGAGCAGATAGTGAATCTGCGCCGTTACGAGCGGCATCCCGAACCAATCGAGCAGCGCTTTCGGTTTGCCCATTCGGGAAGATTCGCCGGCCGACAGCAATATGGCTTCAGCGCCCATGGCGATCTGCTTCAGCTGGCTTCGTAGGACGACAGTGTCTAACTGCCCGTCGCCATCGCATGGTTTGGAACGCGCGACCGGGTGGCCCTCTCAATCGCCTTGTCGAGGAGCCGCTCCTGCAGCTTCATGCTCCCCCCATTGCCGCCCAGTCGGAATGCCACGATCTCCGACATCACGCTCAGGGCTATCTCCTCCGGTGTACGACCGCCAATATCGAGTCCGATTGGCGCATTGATCCTTCGCAGTTCATCGGCCGGGAAGCCGTTTCGCAACAGCTCCTCAAAGATGAGTATCGTCTTGCGCTTGCTGCCGAGAAGTCCGACGTAGCTGGCCGAGGTGCGTAACGCGCCCGAAACGGCCGCATCGTCGTATTGGTGTCCGCGCGTTGCCACTACGACAAAGGAGTTTGCATTGATGGGCAACTTATCAAAGCCGTCGCGGTAGTCGCCGACCAGCGTGATGTCCGCTTCCGGGAACCGCTCTGGGTTGGCAAACTGCTCGCGGTCGTCAAAGACGAATATGCGAAAGCCGACGCTTTTTGCGATTGGTGCGATCGCCTTGCTAACGTGTCCGCCACCGACGAGAACCAATGTAGGCGGCGTGGTGTAGGCCTCGATGTAGCACTCGACGCCGTTATCGAGATACAGGTAATCGTTCTTGCCCATCGCCATCAGTTCACGCGCTCTGGCAACGGTCAAGGTTTCGAGTTTGGCATCTCCGAGATTGCCTTTAGTATCGCCATTCTCTCGCACCAGCATCTTGGCGCCGACCTCAACATTTGAGCCGGCAGGTGCGTTCGTGATGTTGATGATGGCCATCGGTGGGCCGCCGGCATAGGCATCGACGGCCTGCGCGGCGAAGTCACGATAAGGATCTGAGTCACGTATCGGATCGATCAGGAAGTACATCGTGCCGCCACACACTAGACCGTCTTGCGCGGCTAAATCTTCGTTCAACTGATAGTCGCGATACTCCGCGTCGCCGCCACGTTTCAGCAGCTCTTGGGCGGCAAACCAGATGTCACCTTCAACGCAACCCCCGCCGAGAGTGCCGACACCGCTGCCGTTTTGACGCACCAGCAACTTCGCGCCCGGCTTTTGAGGCGTCGATCCGGAGGTGCGAACTACCGTAGCAACGACCATTGGCTGATCGCTATCTAACTCTTGAACGGCGGCCTTGAAAACTGATTCCATCTTTCAGATACTCCTGCCTGACGTGCGATGCGTCGATTACAACTATCCTGAATACTGCTCAGGCGATATAACCAGTTTTAACGGGTGTAACTTTCATGCTACTACCAGTGCCGAAACAATATGCATATCGCAATCTGGACTGACGTTTCATATCAAACTGCATCGTCGTCTAAACGTTACCCTCCGCTGAGCTTTCCGCTAGTTCCGCCGCCGCATCGCTCTCTTCACGTCGCCGTCGCCGTTCTCGACTTACGATCACACTGACCACGATGGTGATGAAGATGAGAGCGAAGATGGCGGTGATGATAATCGGTACCCACTGGATTTGAATGCCTGGGTCGCGGCTGACGACGCGGACTTCGATGCCTTCCAGGATATCGCCGTCCCATACCAGCGACTCGTTCACTTCCCGATCTGCGTTGTGCTCGACATACTCGCCAGGCAGGGTGATTGATAGCGTGTAAGGCAGGTCTACTGCGCCCAGATCGGGCGTATCATCGCCGAGAATGCCATCCATGCTATCGGTGAATTGAGAAACGTCCGGCGGTTTGAACTCGATGATCCATCCATCGTCTGCGGCAGTGCGTTCAAGCTTTAAGTTGAAGATACCAATTGCACCAGCTAACTCGCCCAGTATCGAGTCGTCTTCCGATAAAGCCGTGATCGTCGGATCATACGCATCGAAGTCAACCTTGATTCGCACTCCGGTATAGCCGCTTTGGGAGTAGGGCTCAATGATGCTGTCATCGAATTCTCCCAAGTCGACTTCATCCAGGACCGAATCGATATATTCAGAGATGCTGTCGTCTCCCGCCATTCCCATCAGAGACATGATGGTGTTGCTTGCCGCGACGACGACTTCCATCTGGCCAGCCCCTTCCTCATCGATGGCAATGTTCACTTCCGACTTGCAGGCGGTCAACAGTACCGCAGATGCGATAACCAGCAACGATAGAGCGGTCGGGATTGGCTGTAGTTTGATGGCTGAGAATAATTGCATGGGATGTCCAATATGCACATCGACCGTCATGGGACGGTTGCGGAAGGGACTCTAATAGTTAGGTTAACCTTTTAGCGCGGCGAGCGGGATGGCGGATAGGGCGCATAGTATGACGATCAGCCATGGCGGCACTCGCCAGAACATCAGCATGGCAAAAGCCGCGGCGGCGAGCGCGAAGTCGGACGGCTCTTTGATGGATGTTAACCATACCGGGTCGAACAGTGCCGCTGCCAGCACCCCGACGACGGCGGGATTGATGCCGATAAGGGCCGCACGAAATCCATGTGCACCATTGAGCACGTCCCAAAAAGGCAGGATGGCGATGACGAGCAGGAACGACGATAGGAAGATGGCGAACAGCGCGAACAGTCCGCCCAGCACTCCGCCAGGTCCGATACTCATCACGGTCCCTAGGTAGCCGGCAAACGTGAACAACGGCCCCGGTATCGCCTGCGCGGCACCATATCCCGCCATGAAGCTGTCGCTCGATAGCCAACCGGTCGTCACAACTTCTGACTCGAGAGTGGGCAGTACTACATGTCCGCCGCCAAAGACGAGCGAGCCGCTGCGGAAGAAGCCGTCGAATATCGACAGCATATCCGAGTCCAACACTTGCCGTAGCAGAGGCAGTGCGATAAGCAGCAACGCGAATATGACGGCACATCCGATGGCGATCGGTTTCCAGATCGAGTAGGACGCCGCTTCGGATGCTGTTTCGTCGACATGCCTGCCCATTCGCCACCAGCCATATATTCCAGCAAGCACGATGACTATCACGATGCCGAAGGTGATGGGGGAGAGCAGCAGCGCAATGGCGGAGACTATGGCGACGGTTGCACGCTCTCGATCCGGTGCCAGCGAGGTAGCCATGCCCCACAGTGCGGTTGCCACTACCGCGACCGCGGCAATCTTCAATCCATTCAACCATGCGCCATCGAGCAGGTCGGGGAACTCCGTGATGCCGAACCCGAACGCGATGAGCAGCGCGGCCGATGGTGCAGTGAATCCCAGCCACGCGAGAAGACCGCCCAGCAACCCGCCGCGCGTAATGCCGACGGCGATGCCCACTTGACTGCTGGTCGGACCGGGCAGAAAGTGGCAGAGTGCCACAATGTCGGAAAAGCGACGCTCACTCAACCAGCGGCGGTTCTCTACGTATTCCTGACGAAAGAAGCCGATATGTGCAATCGGACCGCCGAACGAGGTTAAACCAAGTCGGAGTGCAACACTGAATATCGTGAGCAGATTTGCGATGCGTGTTCCGAAGCCGCCGGAGGTATCTGCCGGATCGATTTGCATCATGCCCCAAAGGGAGAATCAACCACAAACCGTCGCTGCTTGCCGCGCCTAAACACGATACTCTTCAAGCACGTCCCACTTCGGCTCTAAACCGAGCCCCGGACGATCTGGCGCGTGGACATATCCGTCGCAGATGTCGAGTTCATGTTGCCATATCTTGCCGAACATCGGATCTACTGTGTCGCGGTAGTACTCCAGTATCAAGCCGTTTGGTATCGCCGCGACGAGATGGATGTGGACGTACTGCGAGCCGTGCGGCGCGATGTCCAGATCATGCGCCTGGGCGAGTGCGGCCACTTTCATGAACTCGGTAATCCCACCCATGACCAGCGCATCCGGTTGCAGGATGTCTACCGATCGATGGTCGATCATGTCCCGGAAGCCGTATCGGGTGTACTCGTTTTCACCTGCCGCTACCGGCACCGACGTGGCGCGCGTAATCTCTCGCTGCCCGATGTAGTCGTCCGGTTCGACCGGCTCTTCAAACCAGAACAGGTCGTACTTCTCCGCTTTGCGTGCGAACTCAATCGCCTGGTAGTGGCGATAGGCATTGTTGGCGTCTACCATCAGGCGCACATCGGGGCCGATAGTCTCACGACACACTCTGACGCGCTCGATGTCTTCGTTGATCGGGACGGCGCCGACCTTTATCTTCACCGCGCGGGCTCCCAGCTCAACGTTCTCCGCCATCTCGGCCGCCAGTTCCTTGAGACCCTTGCCTTCCTCGTAGTACCCACCTGCGACGTAAGTATCCACATGGTCAGTAAATCCGCCCAGCAACTTATAGACCGGCAACCCGGCCGCTTTGCCCTTGATGTCCCAGAGCGCGATGTCGATGCCGCCGAGAATGCGCGTCGTGATGCCGCGCCGACCGACCAGTTTCGGACGCCACATCTCATGCCAGATGCGTTCATTGTCCAGCGGGTCCATGCCCACTAGCATCTTCTTGAAATGTCCCACCAACGCACTTCCCACCTCCGGACTCGCCTCGATACCGCCGGCAAGTCCGATACCCGTGATATCCGCATCGTCCGTCTCCACAACCACGATGTTCATCAGGTTGTGAGTGTAGGTGTAGAGCCCATTAGTAATCGGCTTCTCCCGCGGCCACTTATACATTTCGAGCCGCACATCGGTAATTTCCATCAAAGACCTGCCTTCATCAATCTCATCATCAGTAGTAGACCGTGCCGTGCCAGCACCAGCCACACAGTAAGTAAGTTGAATGTTAGCGCAGAGAAGTTAACCCGAACGCACATCCCAACCGTCAACGCCAAGATATTCAACCACGCATCGAGTTACCTTAGTAGAATCGATGCTAACCGCAAGCGCACTCACCAGGGCCCGTAGCTCAGGGGTTAGAGCAGTCGGCTCATAACCGATCGGTCGGGGGTTCGATTCCCTCCGGGCCCACCAGTTTTGGATATTGGTGACATCCATACTCGTCCGCCAAGGTCAATTTCTTGACAGGACTGGGCGGTTCTCTGCATCATTCATACGGTGTAACCGTGTTCGGAACATGCCACTAGGAGAGTTGATGACACTTACCAGACAGAATTTGGAATCGAAGCTCTGGCAGGCGGCCGAGATCCTGCGCGGTCAGATCGACTCTGCGGACTACAAGAACTACATCTTCTCGATCCTCTTCCTGAAGCGACTGTCGGATCGCTTTGACGAGGAAGTGGCGAAGGCGCAGGAAGAGGGGGTGCCTGTAGAAGTGGCATTGAATGACCCTGACGAACATGAGTTCTTTGTTCCTGAATCGGCGCGATGGCCGGCCTTATTCGGAAACTCGATGGACCAGGGCAAGACTCTAAATGATGCTGGGCAAGCTATTGAAGACTTAAATCCGAGTCTGAAGGGTGTCCTGACGGGCACTGACTGGAACGATGAGTCTAAACTGGTCAGTCCTGCTAATCGGGAAGGCATCATTCGCAGACTGTTACAACATTTCAATGCGCTTGACCTGCGCGATGGTGAGAACGGCGCCGTCAATCTGCTGGGAGACGCCTACGAGTACCTGATCTACCAGTTTGCTGACGATGCCGGAAAGAAGGGCGGTGAGTTCTATACTCCGCGTTCGGTAGTGCGTCTCATCGTCGAGTTGCTGGAGCCACAGCAGGGGATGCGCATCTGCGACCCGACGGCGGGTTCTGGCGGAATGCTCATCTACACCGCGCAGTACGTGCAAGAGCAGGGCGGCGACCGTCGCAACCTGGTGTTGCATGGCCAAGAGCGCAACCTCGGCACCCTGGCAGCGGGCAAGCTCAACCTGCTGTTGCACGGACTTTCCGCCGCGCATCTGGTGGGAGGCGACGTTATCGCCGAGCCAGAACTCAAGAACTCTCAAGGTCTACTCAAATACGATCGCGTCATCGCCAATCCGCCGTTCAGCTTGAAGAATTGGGGCTACGAATTCGCGCCCAAAGATCCGTATCGTCGCTTCGACCGTTTTGATGCAATACCGCCACGCACCAAGGGCGACTTGGCATTTTTGTTGCATATGCTGGCCGTGACGAACAACACCGGCATCGTAGGCGTGGTGATGCCGCACGGTATCCTGTTCCGCGGCGGCGCCGAAGGGAAGATACGCAAAGGCATCATCGAAGCCGACCTGTTTGAAGCCGTCATCGGTCTGGCGCCCAACCTCTTTTTCGGTGCCAGCATTCCAGTCGCTATCTGCGTGCTGAACAAAGCCAAACCAGCCGAACGTCAAGGAAAGGTGCTCTTCGTAGATCCGCACAAGATGGCTACTTCCGACCGGGCAAGGCGCAGAACTTCATCGACCCGGAGCACATCGCCAAGATGGTCGAAGCATACCGCGCCTTTGAGGATGTCGACCGATTTGCACACGTGGCAGATATGGATGAGATACGCGCCAACGACTTCAATCTGAACATCAGCCGCTACGTAGACACTACCGAGCCAATCGATTTGATGTCTGTCGAGGACGCGCTGGCACAGTTGGCAAGTGCAGAGCGAGCACGTAATGATGCAGTGGCAAAGATGGATGCACTGCTCGCAGAGTTGGGATATGTGCGCTGAACAGAAATGCAATGTGGCACAGGGAAAACGCACAGCCTTTCAGATATAGCAAAGCCATGAAATCAGTTGACGACAAACCAGTTGAACCGCCGAACCGAGAGAATCCGTACAAATGGATCGGTCAAGACCGCGACATCATTGAAATGCATGACGACCTCATGGAACCTGTCGATGTGGAGTGGGAAGTGATGAAGGATCCTGATAGCGTGCTCAACGGGACAGTACCACTTGAACGTCAGGATGCTAGCCAATGAGACAGCAGGTACCAGATGGATGGAAACTGGTGAGATTGGAGAATGTAGCGGATATCGTCATGGGACAATCGCCTCCTGGTGAGACTGTGCTTGACTGGGATGGTGGTGCCCATATGGGTGATGGACTGCCGTTTATACAGGGAAACGCTGAGTTTGGGATGACATTCCCTAGCCCAGTAAAATGGTGTATACAACCAGCGAGGACTGCTGACACTGAAGATCTATTGATTAGCGTAAGGGCACCTGTAGGAGAAACGAATCGCGCCAATCAACTGCTCAGCATCGGGCGTGGCCTAGCTGCAATTCGCTTCACCCAATCCGATAAGACTTTCGGTTGGCACGCGATCAACTACGTGAAGGGCTCGTTAGAGCGAGTTGCTCAAGGGAGCACATTTACAGCAATAAGTGGCGATGAACTGCGAGATCTCCAAATCGTTCTCCCATCCTTGCCCGAAAAACGTGCCATCGCGGCCGTCCTGGATTCCATCGATTAAGCCATCGAGCGCACGGAGTCGGTCATCGTTGCTACTGAACAACTGCGTGAGTCCCTGCGCCATGATCTCCTTACGCGCGGCATGCCCGGCTGGCATACGGAATGGCGGGAAGTGCCGAGAGTTGGAACGATGCCGGCGGGATGGGAGGTGGTGCGGTTGGGGGATGTTCTGAAACTAGAGTACGGGTATTCACTACCGGAACGCGATAGACTACCCGGGCATGTTCCGGTTGTCGGATCGGCTGGTCCAATAGGCTTCCATAATCAAGCTACTATCAGAAGCTCGGGCATTGTGGTTGGCCGTAAAGGAAGTATTGGAAAAGTCACATGGATGGCAGACGACTTTGTACCGATTGACACTACATACTACGTGGTTCTCATCAATGGACAGGCAGACCTGTGTTATACGTACCATTTGCTAACCTACAGAGACCTATCCAAATTGAACCGAGCGACGGGTGTAACAGGACTAAATCGAGATGACGTGTATGCGCTCAGAAGGCAAATCCCACCCCTGGCCGAACAGCGTGCCATCTGCGACGTGCGACGTGCTGAACGGAGTAGATGATGCGATAGGGCGTAGCCGGGCTGAGCTGGATGGGTTAAGATCGTTAAAGGAATCGACCGCGGATGCGCTACTGACGGGAAGAGTGAGAGTGCAAACAATCAAAAGGAGATTTAAGAATGAAGGTTGAGACAATAGCGGAACAGCTTCTTTTTACTACGATTATGATAGAAGGATATAATGCCAATGGCAGTAAATCAATCGGAACAAGATTTATATTTAATCACGCGAAAATTGATAACGAAGAAAATCTGTTCCTTATAACTAATAGACACGTCATTGAAGGCACTATATTGAAACCAAACAGATGATTGATATTGGCTACGTCTACAAAGCTAGGACAGTAATTCAGACGATTGAGTATTTATTATCATATCAAAGCTAAATTCAGGCGTAATCACTTCATATTCCCACTAAATGTTCGCCCCCTCCAAACTCAACGAGCTCAACCACGCCGAGGACCCAGCGCGCCAACTTCTAGAGCGATTAGGTTGGACTTACATCGATCGAGGCGAATTGGCAGTGGGGCGGAACGATGAGCGGGAGGTTTTGCTGAAGGAGGGGTTGCGGGATGCGTTGTTGCGGTTGAATCCGTGGATGAGGCCGGAGGATACGAATCGTGTCATCAATGTGTTGGAGCAAATCAATGAAACTGGTATGGCTCGCAACCAGCGAGTTCATGAGTATCTGACTTACGGAATGCCCATGAAGGTGCAGGGGATGGCAGGCGGACAATCGCTCACGGTTCGTTTCTTCGACTTTGACGATCCTGTCGGCGGCCTTAACGAATTCGTGGTTACGACGCAGTTCCGAGTTCGGCGCGGCAATGAGCGCGGCAACCTGAATGATGATGAGCGACTCGTCATTCCTGATCTGGTTCTATTCGTGAACGGTATTCCTTTGGTGGTGATGGAGGCGAAGTATCCCACGCTGGGAGATATGTGGAAATTCCGGGCTGTGCGTCAGTTGCGCCGATATCAGGAAGCCGGCACAGCATGGCGAGGGCAGGGCGCGCCCGAACTGTTCCACTACAACCTGCTATGTGTGGCACACTGCGGAGTCGCTGCGGCGTATGCAACTCTCGGCGCGCCGGAGAACGCATATTTTGAGTGGAAATCTGTTGAGCCTTATGCTGATGCCGAGTTGGAACAGCTACTCGGAGATGAACCTAGAGGGCAGGATCAACTTATCGTCGGTCTGCTTGCCCCGGCAACCTTGCCGGACATCCTGCGTGACTTTGTGGTTTACGAGCCGGTGCAGGGGCGAACGGTTAAGAAGCTACCGCGTTATCAGTAGTACCGCGCAGTTAATTCGGCGATGTCACGCATCCTGAACAAGGAAAAGCCCCACGAACGTGGCGGCGTAATCTGGCATACACAAGGCTCTGGTAAATCGCTGACGATGCTATGGCTGTCAACTAAGTTGCGTCGCGAGCCTCGACTGGGTAACCCGACCATTGTAGTGGTTACCGATCGCATTCAGCTGGACAGTCAGATTTCCAGCACATTCCAACGTTGCGGCTTTCCTGCGCCAGAGCAAGCAGATACTACTGCTGACTTGCGCCGACTATTGACGTCCGGGCCGGGACACACGGTGATGACGACGATTTATAAGTTTGAGGATGTGCTTGCTCCGAAGAGCAGTCCGGATGCGCTCAATCGCTCGAAAAACGTGATCGTCATGGTCGACGAGGCGCATCGGACGCAGTACGGCATTTTGGGAGCGCAGATGTCCAAGGCGCTTCCCAACGCGGTGCTGATAGGTTTTACCGGAACTCCGATTGACAAAGGTTTCGGTCGCAGCACGATGCAGCGGTTCGGGCCTCTGATTGACGCCTACACCATACCGCAGTCGGTGGAAGACGGTGCTACGGTGCCCATCTACTACGAGCCGCGACTTCCAGAACTTGCCATCGAGGGCACCGATACCTTGGATCGACTATTCGATGCCATGTTTGGGAATATGCCGGGCAACGTGCAAGCGGAGATACGTTAGAGGTATGCAAACCGGGAAACGATAGCTGAGGCTGAACCTCGCATCGAGACCATATCCCTCGATATCGCAGAGCACTTCAAGAGTAAGGTGCGTCCAAACGGCTTCAAGGCACAAGTCGTCGCTCCCAGCCGCTCAGCCGCAGTAAAGTACGCCCGGAAGCTGAACGATTCCGGATTGAAAGCCTATCCCATCATCACCACGAATGCCGATGATGGCAACGAATTTAAGCACGCTCAAGAATTGAATCAAGGTCAGATCATCGGCGATTTTGTCGACCCTGAGGGGGAGTCGGAGGTACTGGTAGTAGTAGATATGCTACTGACCGGTTTTGACGCCCCCGTTGAGCAGGTGCTCTACCTCGACAAGTCGTTGAAAGACCACGCTCTGCTACAAGCCATCGCCCGTGTCAATCGACGGTTCTCTCACCGGAAAGACGGAGTCGAAACAGAGAAAACCTACGGCTTGGTAGTGGATTATCACGGCGTATCCCGCAACTTGGAAAGTGTGCTATCCACCTTTGAATGGCGCGATGTCGAAGATAGTATGCGCGAGTGGGAGAAAAAACTTGAGGAGTTGATAGAGGCGGTTGCTGATCAAGCCGAGTCTCACTTTAAGGGGTACGATCTGTCGCAACCAATGAAGTGCATCGCCGTCTTCGCGCCTGATGTCCATACAGAAGGGCACTTCAAAGCCGATCTATTTCAGCAGTTCGATGCTGACTATCGTCACTTTTCCAAGCTGATGGATCGATTCCTCCCGGATCCACGTGCTCTGGCTTACATCGACCGTTTGGCTCGTCTTACAGGTATCAGGCAATCTGTCCGTGCCCAGTTCTTGCGGGAAGATGCCGATGTGGATTGGACGGAGATCGGGGCAAAGGTGAAGCAACTGGTGGATGCGCGCATCAGTGCTGAGGTGCGGGAGATGATGAAACCGCTGTCTATATTGGATGAGGACTTTGAGCAGAAGATCGCCGGTGTATCCGATGCGGAAGCTCAGGCGACAGTGATAGCACACTCGATTCGTGCCCGGATTCAAGAACGATCAGTAGAAGCACTGATTTTCTACGAGCGGCTGTCGCAACGCCTGGCGCGCATTATCGATGATCTGCACAACCAACTAATTGACGCCACTGAAGCGTGCTTGCGAATGGCTCAACTGCGGGATGAGATGCAGACCAGAGAACAATAACGTTGCACGGCAGGGTCTCAGCAAGGAAGCGTTCGCCATCTGCGAGTTGCTTGATGAGGTCCCGGCAGATTCGCCACTCTCTGGCGATTTTCGCGATGATGGAACACAAGTGCAATCCCAGTTCAGCCAGGCGACCAAAAATATGGCATCCAGAGTTGAAGGGGTGCTAGACCGACACAGTTCTGTTATTGACTGGTATTTGAATCAGGATGTGAAGCGGCTGATACGGCGCGATATCTGATACGGCGCGATATAAAACGTGAAATTCGGCCGATGGGGGATTACTCGGAAGAATGGTTAGATAACCTCGCTAATCAGCTCGTAGCCCTCCGCCAAGGCGGATACGACGACTAGTGGATTTAGCTTATCTGCCTAGTCCCGTCCATTCGCCACCGCCATTGGCCCCATCTTTACCGATGCCTCCAACTGCGATGGCCCGCCTTCTATGATTACGCCGCGGGTGGGGGAGACGTCTAGGTAGTCGCGGCCTACGGCGATGCGGACGTGGCGGGTGTCGGATAGGGTGTTGTTGGTCGGGTCGAAGCCGCACCAGCCGAGAGTGGGGAGCAGGCATTCTACCCAGGCATGGGTCTCGGATTGGGACACCTGTTCGTCGCCTAGCCCGGTTACGTGCATGTAGCCAGAGACGTAGCGGGTGGGGATTCCCCAGCTTCGGGTGATTGCAATCATTAGGTGGGCGTAGTCTTGGCAGACGCCTCGCTTACCCGCAAGGATGTCGTCGATGGTTGAGCCGGCGTGAGTGACTCCCGGCTCGTAGTGCAGGACGTCGTGCAGCTTTTCGTTGAGCGTGAGCAGCGAGTTGATGGGGTCGCTGCCGGCTTTGATGCCATGTTTGGCTACGAAGTCGTTCAGGGCATCGGTGGGGCGCGTCAGGGTGCTTTCATGGGTGAAGTCCCAATGCTCAAAGGAGTTGCTCCACGCCTCAATCTCTTGCCATGCTCCTGCTCCCAGTGCGTCAGGAAGCCGTCCGCCGGAGACGGTATCGACTTGCGAACGCGTCGTGATGTTCAGTGATTCGTGCTCGAAGTTGATAGTGATGACGTGCTTGTTGTTGCCAAAGCTGTCCCACTCGGCGCTGAGGTTGGCGAGCGGTTCAGTTTCGGCTTCGAATTTGCGCACACTCTGGTCGAAGTCGCTGCGCGGCTCGAGGCATAACCACATGACAGAGCGTGCGGCGGGGTTGTCATACGCGTATCTTGAGACGTGTTCAATCTTGTAACGAACTAAATCGGTCATCTTGCTACCATCAAAGGCGCATCCTCGACGGCGTAGTCGAAGTATGCGTTGGATACCAGGTGGTGAAGTTGAAGACTATATTCCCGCACTTGCCGCAGGAAGGCTACCTTGTCTTTGCGGTCGGGCCAGTCGAAGCGGATTAACGCGCCGAGACGTCCGGCCAGGCGCTGTGCCGATTCACCCGCCAGCCGGTTGGGACTGTCGCCGATGGAGGACAGTTCTTGATCAGCACGGCTTAAAGACCTTCGCAGCGATTCGGGCAGCCGGCTGTCGGAAACGAGGATTTCGAGCGCCCGGTCCGGGTCGATCTCGATGCTGTATTGCCGCTCGTAGACTTCGAAGGCGTTGAAGACGCGTAGCAGGCTGGCCCAGTCGGCATCGTCGTAGTCCGGCGCTTCCAGCTGCAACCGTTTCTGCGCCAGAAGCAAGGCACAGGCGAATTGGCTGCGCTCGATGAACTGTCCGAAACGGAAGAAGTGCCAACCGACGTCGCGATACATCGTGCTGGATGCGACGCCGGCAAAGGTGTCGATGCCAGCCGAAATCTGGTCGTAGAACGATGCTGGCGATGAGAGCCAGATATCTTGCATCTGGATGTTCTGGATCCGCAGATACTCGGTGTTGAGCGATGTCCACATCTGATTGCTGATGCAGTGCCGCATCTGCCGAGCGTTCTCACGTCCATTCTCGAAACAGGAGAGCAGAGATTGCGGGTTGGAGCGTTCAAACGTCAGTTCTTCAGTCAGAAAATAGGCGTCAACGAGGTTGTAGTCGTCCAACGGGTGCAGGCTTAGGATGCCGCCTAGCGGTTGATACTCAATCGCGGTGTAGATGCGCCGCCATCCGAAATGTATCTCCCTGATCGGACGGTCTACCAGCGCTTCCGCCTGCAATCTGAGCAGGCGGCTCATCCAACCGGCGCGTTCGAGATAGCGCCCCATCCAATATATGCCTTGTGCGCTACGTGCAAGCATGGTTGCTAACCTCCCAATACCCAGACGTCTTTGGCACCACCGCCTTGGCTCGAGTTCACGACCAAGTTGCCCTCCTTGAGGGCCACGCGGCAGAGACCTCCTGGCACCAGCCGAGTCTCCTGCCCGCGCAGTACGAATGGTCGCAAGTCGACGTGGCGCGGCTCAAACGAGTCGTCAATCAGACATGGTGCACGTGATAGATCGAGCACCGGTTGCGAGATGTAGTTGGCGGGATTTGCACGCATCTCGGCGGCATAAGCGTCGCGCTCTTCCGCCGTCGAATGCGGCCCTATCAGCATGCCGTAACCGCCAGATTCGCCAACCTGCTTAACCACCCGGTCTTGCAGATTGTCTAGCGTGTATTCCAAGTCTTCCGGATTGCGGCATAGGCGGGTATCGACGTTGGCGAGTATGGGCTCTTCGCCCAAGTAGTAGCGGATCATATCGGGAACGTAAGCATATACGCTCTTGTCGTCTGCTACGCCAGTCCCAGGCGCGTTCACGAGAGAGACGTTTCCGAGACGATATGCGTGCAACAGTCCCGGCACTCCCAGCATCGAATCGGGCCTGAATACCAGCGGATCGATGAAGTCGTCGTCGACACGGCGATAGATGACGTCTACGCGGTGCAGACCGGTCGTGGTACGCATATAGACGAATCCGTCGTTCACCAAAAGGTCGCGCCCCTCAACCAGTTCGGCACCTAGCTCATGCGCCAGGAACATGTGCTCGTAGAACGCTGAATTGTAGACGCCGGGAGTGATTAACGCGATCGTCGGGTCAGATACTCCGTTAGGCGCTAACTCCTTGAGCGTCTGAAGCAGCAGCTGGCCATAGTTCTCGACATCGAGGACTTGCGAGTTGCGATATGCGTTGCGCAGATTCGCTTTGATGACTTTGCGAGTGGCGATCATGTAGGAGACGCCGGAAGGCACTCGCAGGTTATCCTCCAGCACCGCAAAGCCGTCATTGGTGCGGATCAGGTCGACGCCACATACCGCTACCCATGTGCCATGCTGTGGTGAGAGTCCGCGCATCTCGACGCGGTACTGCGGACAGCCGCGTACCACATCGGTCGGTATTACACCGTCGGCGATGATTCTCGCGTCGTTATATACATCATCCAAGAAGCAATTCAACGCTCTGAGCCGCTGGTCGCAACCGCTCTCGATATGCTGCCACTCGGCCTTCGCCATCAATCGCGGCACGCAGTCGATCGGGATGATGCGTTCCGTCGCCTCCTCGTCGCCATAGACGATAAAGGTGATGCCCTCGCTGTAGAACGACCTAGTGACGCGTTCCTGGATAGTGGTTAGATCGGGCGCCGAGAGGTCCAGCAAGGTTTTGTACAGTTCCCGGCAATGCTCACGCGGCGAGCCGTCAGTGTTGAACATCTCGTCGTATATTGCCTGATCGAGTTGGTAGTTATCGAAATCCAAATTCGTGCCTTTCAGCGAAGTCTCGCCATCCCGTAGCGTGTAGTCAACCTATTCTGCAATACATGAATAGGATACCAATCGATGTAACGTGCTGTTGCCGCGGTGAATCGGCACTAAGCAGAATCGAGTTGTTGCCAGGTGATGCCGACGGTGCCGCGTCCGGCGTGGATACCGATAAAGGGATGAATGTCAGACAGTATCATCAACTGACAGTCGAATTGCTCTCGGATTTCAGATGCCAAAGCGGTTGCACGCTCCGGAGCATCGGCATGTAAGACCATGAATCGAGCCGGCTGATCTCCAAGCTGGTCGTGCAATCGGCGTAGCATGGCACGGTTAGATGCGTTCTTCGTGAACGGTTTGGCGACTGCATTGAAGCCGTCATCGTCGTAGCTGATTACCGGCTTCAGGTGTAGCAGTTGAGCCAATCTGAGGGCATAGCGAGGCAGACGCGCGATGTGGTGGATGCGAGTCAGTGAGTCGAGCGACGCGATGGTGTGGATGCGGCTCTTTGTCGCTTCAGCGATGTCGTGAACAGTATCGAGATCAAACTCCAGGTCGACCTGCCTCAAGGTGTCCGTTACCAGTAGCGCAAAACCTCCCGACACCAAGCCGGAGTCGAGCACTCGCACCTTTACATTCGGCAATCGATTGCGTGCCATCTCCGCGGCTACACGTGCCGAGTCGAAAGATGCACTCAATCCCGATGCGACGGTCATGCATAAAACGCCATCGACACCTTCCGCGGCGTACTCAATCGCCTCCAACCAGCTCTCTGGTGTAGGGGCCGAGAGCCATGCGCGCTGATTCGGATTGCGCGACAGGTCGCGGTAGAGATCGATCGTGTTCAGATCGACTGCATCCGGAAAGGCATCGTCTCCGATATGGATAGTCATCGGCGCAATCGCCACTCGATGCCGTGCGAGCAGTTGAGCTCCCAGCGGCGCTGATGAATCTACCGCGATCCCAACCTTTTTATCGGGACTGAAAGACGAGTCTGCTTGCAACATCACGCGTTCAACTCGACTGGTTGGATTGCTGCATCAAATGAGAGTGAGAATATGGCACCCCCGGCGCGATTCGAACGCGCAACCTAGAGATTAGAAGTCTCTCGCTCTATCCATTGAGCTACGGGGGCTTAAGTGGTGCTTATCTTGATTCTATTTCACACCCACCGTAGAGCGGTAAAAGGGCTCAGGCGAACGTCAGCATCCGCGTTGGATTCTCAATCAGCATCGTATCAATATCCTCTTGCGAGGTGCCACGGGCTCTAAAGCGGGGGACTACGCGGGCGATGATGTGATCCCAGCCGTGGCCGCCGTACTTCTTGAGGCGATGCTTGGAGCAGACATCATGCGCATGGAGGACCTGTTTGACGTGTCCATTGGCGATGAGATGCTCAACTTGCTCGATGCGATGCTGGTCGGATGCCATGTAGGTATCGGGACGCATCGGATAGTAGGTCGATTCATGTCCCCACAGGTCGTAGTTCATGTAAGCCCCGGTTGCGGCTACTTCATCCAGCACGCCGTAGTCGAATATGGTGCGTTCGATATGTCCCATCACGGTGTGGGAAAGGTCTCCACCCCATTTATCTACCGCTTCCAGCAGTTGTATCGGGGCATAGTTGTCGCGTCCGGGATGGATGAGCAGGGGAGAACCAGTGGCAATTTGCGCCATAACTGCCGCTTCAAGCGTCTTCTGCTCGGTCTCTTCCCATGGCCATGAGTTGCCGATTTCGCCGATGATGCCCGTCTTGATGCCGGTATCGCCAACCCCTTCCTGGACATCACGGATGATCAGTTCTGCCAGCTGGTCCACGCTCGCATTGTGGATGTCGTCGCCATGTGTTAGGTAGACGTAGTGGCCGCCGCCCATCACGACGTTCAGTCCGGTTGCACGCGCTATCTGTCGCAACGCCAACGGGTCGCGGCCGATTCCGATCGACGTGACATCGACGATGGTGTTTCCGCCGGCGGTGTAGAACTCACGCGCCTCGTCGATAGCGGTGTCAACGTCGATCAGGCGCAGATTGTCGATGTTGCTGTTCCAGTAGTGCCGAACCCACCAAAGATTCTCCATGCTGACCGGTTCGTGCAACAAACGCTGATTGCTGACACCGGGAAGTTCTTCCAGCACACACACAAAATCGATAAGCAGATGTTCGTGCGTCAGAGTTACACCGGCCTCGCTCGGATCGATGGCTCCTGAGACGGTTTGAATCTTGCCAGTAAGCGATTCACTCATTGCTTTGCTTCCTCATGGATTGTTGTTGTGCGTAAACGGGAGATGCGAAACGAGACCACTACATCGTCGTTGCGGCTTATAGGTCGCGCCAGCTGCGCGTCTGTTTCCAACCGAGGAATTTTTCCGCTTTGGCAGGACTGATAGCAGAGGTGAATCCGGGTAGTGGACTTCGTATCTCGGCTTCAGGGTATGCCATCGCAATCGCCTCTTCGGTCGGCACTTCCAGGAACGTGTCGGTAGCGTTGATGAAGAACGCCTCGTGCCCGTCCCACTCCTTTTCGAGTGCCAGACGGCATGCGGCGGCCGACTCTTCGATATCGGAGTAGCCCCAGAAGTCCATGGCGTTGCGTCGCAGGGGATTGGTCATACTGGGAGTGCGAGTGTTTTTGCGCTCTCGCTGCTCGTCTTGACTTCCCAACCAATGGAAACGCATCGATGCAATCTGCATCTTGCCCGGATTGCGGCGGATAAAGGTATCCGCCATGATCTCGCCATACCACTTCGACATGGCGTACGAGTCTTGACAGAGCGTGTCTTGCTCCTCGTCAAGCGGGAAGTAGGGGCGAGATACTCGATTTCGTGAGAATGCGGCACCGATGGCGTTGATGCTGGATGCCATGACGATGTTATGGATGCCATAATGCTCTGCTGCTTCAAGAACGGCCCAGTTCGACATCGTGTTGACGCGCAACACTTCCCACTCTGACGCGATCAGCGGGTTAGGGATGGCCGCCATGTGGATGACCTTGTCGCAACCCTCCATCACCCGCAACACTTCGTCAGGATTGGTCACATCTGCGGCGGTTAATTTGAACCCGGCAGAAGATCGGGGCGGCTTCCGATCCGTGCTGACGACCTCGTATCCGTTATCGAGCAGGTCACGTATGATGACCTGTCCCATCTTTCCAGAGCCGCCAGTGACTAGAACTTTGGTCATCTACCGCCCTTTCTGTTTGCGTTGATTGAACAACGTGCTTTTCAAGCCTATATCTCGTTAGAAGTCCGGATCCATGCTGACGCTCAGCCAGCCGATGGGACCGCGGTCGTCGGCATACCAGAGCCGGTTGTCTTTGATCGTCATGCCATGCACCTGCACCGGATGCGGGACTCTGAATACGTCGTAGCAACGGCCATCTTCGATGCGCTGTCGGCAAACTACACCGAATGAAGTGTCGGACACCCACATTTGTCCCTCTTCCTCAGCAAACGCAATGCCGTGAACGCGATAACCGGGCGCCTTGAAGCGGTGTACTTCAGTCCAGGTCGATGCCTCAACTACGTGTACGAACTGCGAGGGCGGTGAAGCGATGTATATGTGCCCATCTTTCCACTCCAAGCCGTGGTCGCCGGTCGGTTGCGCGGCACGTCCCATCGAGTCGTCAAAGTGCTCCCGCGTGGCGTTGATGCCCGCGCCGGGCGACTCGAAACGGTCGATGGTCTGACCAGTTTCGCGATCAATGACGAAGATGTCGCAGGAGTAGGTTGACGCTATCCAGACATTGCCCTCGTCGTCCAACGTGATGCCGCTTGAGTGGACCGTCTCGGTCGGTGCTTCAAACAGCGTCTCTCCCGTTTGCCAGTCCAGTTTGTAGACGTGGTCGTTGCCTTGATCGATGTACCAAAGCCCGTCATCCGCGGCTTGAAGCCCATTCGGTTTAGGTCCGGGCGACACGAACATCTGTATCGGATCTGCAATCTTGTATGCCATGCTTAAGCTCCTTTGCTTATGTAGAGAGTTTACTTGCGCTCCATTGTCGTCGTTGGCGATTTCAACTGCTTGCTATCAGAGGTTACTCTCTCGTATCACCGTCTCGTCGTCATTGACGAATGAATCGAGCAACGTCTGACATGCTCCAATGCCTTCAGGAGGCAGTGCAAAGCCGTTTTCAATGACCGGGATTTGGTCTACGACTTCTCGATACCAGGTGGCGTTGAATGCGCGCACCGTCTCTTGAATCAGCGCGTTCGGTGCGTTGAGCGAGAGATGCACTGAGAACATAAATGTAACCGGCCCGACACAGTCGTGCGGCGCAATCGGCATGTGATACGCCTCGGCCATGGCCGTGATACGCTTCGCTTCCGAGATGCCACCAACCCAGGAGATGTCGAACATGCAGATTGTCATCGCCTGCTTCTCGAACATCTCACGGAATGCCCAGCGCGTCGCTACCGTCTCAGATGCCGTTACGGCGATATCGGTAGAACGTCGGAACTGCACCAGCGTGTCGATGTTGTCCATCGGCACCGGGTCCTCGAACCAGAACGGGTCGTAAGGCTCCACATATTTAGCGATGCGAACTGCAGGCGGCAGGTTGTAGGTGCAGTGCATCTCCAGCATCACATCGATCTTGTTGCCAACCTTTTCTCTGATGAGTCGGAAAGGCTCGTTGCACATCTCGAGGTCGGGCCCCGATATGTACTGTCCATTCGATTTGCCTGCAACCTGATCGAAGGGCCAGATCTTTATCGCGGTGTAGCCCTCAGAAAGCAGGTCATCCGCCAGCGTGCCGGCATCGGTCAAGAAGGCATGCTGATCTTCATATTGGTGTTCGGGGCGATAGTCGATATCTCCGACCGCCAGTCTGCCGACACGATTCACGCCGTATGAGTAACCGGCACAGGTGTTGTAGACGCGGATTGCAGGACGGCTCAGGCCTCCCAGGGCCTCGTATAGCGGCACTCCGGCGCGCTGGGCGTAGAGATCCCACAACGCCATATCGACCGCTGACAGACCGCTCATGTCGGATGTGCGGCCTTTGACTTTGCCGCCATGGCCGTTCAGGGCGTTCCAATGCAGGTCTAACTGGGTGGCATCTTTGCCCAGCAGATACTCCGCGCCGTCTTCATGACACCAGGCCTCAACCGTCTGGGGACCGAACGATGTTTCACCGAGACCGACTCGGCCGTCGTCGGTGTAGACGCGGACCCAGAAAATCTTCGAATATGCCGGATGACGCAACGTCTCGATGCGAGTGACTATCGGTGGTTTCTTAGACATCTCGAATGTTTGATGGGTGGAGGTTGCAAAGCAACATTCAATTTATCACGCTATTTTGCTGAATCCCGACTCAGACGTCGCTTAACAAGCAAGATTAGACAATAGGTTGTGTAGGTACATGTTGCGATGACGATAATCCAGACAGTGACCCTCGCGTTCATGCAGGGATTTACCGAGCTGTTGCCGATAAGCAGCAGCGGATACATGATCATCGCGTCATGGGTGCTCGGATGGAAGACGCCGTCAGCAGCATTCGATGCTACTGTCCACCTCGGGTCATTGCTCGCATTGATGCTCTTTTTCCGGCGCGACTGGATCTTGATACTGAAGACGGCGTATCGCGGACGAAATATCCCACTCGGCGGTGATGACGACTTGATGTCGATGCAGACGCTGGAGAATCACCGCCGCATCGGCGATATGCGAAGGCGTCTCTCCATCCGCATGTCGATGCCGTCTAAAAACCTACTCAAAGAGG
Source organism: Dehalococcoidia bacterium (assembly GCA_965200065.1). Classification (GTDB taxonomy): domain Bacteria; phylum Chloroflexota; class Dehalococcoidia; order Lucifugimonadales; family Lucifugimonadaceae; genus Bin127. Next base: position 1,092,983 of record CBDATF010000001.1, read on the forward strand.
TTGGATTAGGCTCGCTGCCCGCAATCGCACTCGGCGCCGCGGCCTATCCGCTACTCACTTCCGAGGCCTTGCGATCGGTCGAGGTAGCCGGCGGCATGTTCATAGTCACTGCTGGTGCGCTACTGCTCGGACACTACTTCACCAACCTGCGATTGACGGGCAAGGATCGACGTGTCAGGTCTAAAGTCATCGACTATGCAGATGCACTGACGATCGGCTTCGCGCAAGCCGCCGCCTTAATCCCCGGCATCTCCCGCTCCGCCGCAACCATCACCGCCGGGCTCACGCGTGGAATGCCCTTAGTAGTGGCCGTGCGCTACTCCTTCCTGCTCTCCACCCCCGTCATCGCCATTGCCTCCGCAGTCTCATTCATCCAAGTCCTCGCCTCATCATCCGAATCGCTACCCGACTGGGAACAGCTCGCCATCGGCTGTGCCGTATCCTTCATCTCCTCTTACATCGCCATCACCATCTTCATGAGGTTAATCCGCCGCTTAGGCACTTTGACCCTCTGGCCCTTCGCCGCCTTCACCGCCGCGACGGGTGCGATAGTGCTGATAGTGGAGTATGCGGGATAGAAAATTGATATCTTTGTAGCATTATTAGTGACGTTGCGGTTAAACTTTGGTTTTGAGTGTTTAGATTGCATATTCAGGGATACACGAGATCACCATCCAGCCTCGACATACCGAACCCTCGATCAACAATGTGTTGGCACGCGCATTGCGGGGCATGTTGCCTTCGTTCGATGTCTTTTCTGAAGGTACTGGCATCATCGTGGGGAACGCTTCGCTACATCCGACATCATCATCGCATCCCTCGCCACTTCTCCGATCGTCATTGAAGCCGAGTATGAGCCGGCATCATCGGTTGAAGGCGATGCAAAATCTCGTCTTGGCGCGGTCGTATCTGGGAGCAACCACACAATCGAATCGGCTATCGCGATTCGATATCCCGCAGAGCTGAGAAACGCTCCCGATATCGATGCCGCGGTCAGGGAGACGAGATTTTCCTATGCCGTGCTTTACGACACCGGTCAGCGTTTCCCGACATCCGGGTGGATGGAGGGTGCATGTGAAGATGTTGCTGATCTAGTCAGATTGGTTTCAGTGCCGCAACGGGCGGTCAATGAAGCTTCGGACCATCTAGAGCGAGGCATCGAGAGTGCGGCGTGGATTCTGAATGAAATGACCATCACGCGGCCTTTCATCACGCCTGAGATTGCTAAAGTGCTGGGCTTGTCGGACGTGGTGCAGACGCGGCGGATGGCGTGTGCGATTGTGGCCAACGCGATGGTGTTTCACAACCGCATTGCTGGGATGCATACCCAGATAAAGCAGTTACACACCCTGTTCGATCCGGCGATACTCGATCCGCAAAGTGGTTTGCTGGAAGCCTGGCGGCAGATTCTCAAGATCAACTATTGGCCCATATTTGCAGTCGCGCGCGACATCTTGTACCAGATACCACCTGCAGAAGCTGCCAGACTGCTTAGAGGGCTGTATCAGACGGCTACTGAAGTCGCAGCGTCGGGTGTTGATATTGCACACGATCTGACCGGGCGTATATTTCAGCGCCTGATCGCCGACCGCAAATATCTTGCCACTTTCTGTACTTTGCCATCCTCGGCAGCGCTCCTGGCTAGACTGGCAGTTGCGAAACTAAGCGGAGTCGATTGGTCTGATGCTGATGCACTGGGCAAGTTGAGGGTAGGGATTTCGCTTGCGGCACCGGCACGTTGCTGGCTGCGGTGTATGAACAGATCGCAATTCGACATGAAAACGCCGGCGGCAAGGCCGAGAACCTGCATCGGGCAATGATCGAAGAGGTGCTGTACGGTTGCGACGTGATGCCATCGGCGATACACATCACAGGCGCAACACTGTCCGGCGTGTATCCCAATGTGCGCTTTGACGGCTCACGGCTATACACCATGCCCTACGGTCGGCAACGCGACGACACAGTATCGATCGGTTCGTTAGAGTTCCTGCAATCTTCTTCGGTTCTGACCCTCTTCAACACCAGCGATCCGGCATTGCGTACCGGCAGTTCGGGGGAAGAGACGGCCGCGCAAGTTACCGCAGAAGTGCCACACGAGGGTTTCGATCTAGTGATCATGAATCCTCCCTTTACGAGCAATACGAAGCACTACGATTCCCGTATCGGAGTGCGAAATGCGGCCTTCGCAGCCTTCAATGCGAGCGATGCGGAACAGAAACTGATGTCTACGCGTCTTCGAAAGTATGCGTCCAAAACCGCCTATCACGGGCACGCAGGTTTGGCATCGGCGTTCGCCTCTCTCGGACACATGAAGTTGAAGCCCGGCGGGGTATTGGCATTAGTGTTGCCTTTTACTGCAATCAACGGACCTTCGTGGGTCAAGTTCCGAGATATGATCGCTTCCCAATATGAGGACGTGTCGATTGTGAGCATTGCAGGCGTTAGGGATGGCATGTCATTTTCGTCAGATACTGGCATGGCTGAGTGCCTAGTGATCGCGCGGAAATCGGTTAAATCGAAAGCCGATAAAACGCGTGCGCAGTTCATCTCTCTCAAACGCCGTCCAAGCGACCTCTCACAGTCCTTTGCCGTGTCCAAATCGATAGATGCCCATAATGAAGAGCGGCAATTGGAGGATGGTCCGTTCGGCGGTGAACTTGCGTTTTGCGGTAGTGAACTCGTTGCCGAGAGAATAGATTCTCCGATTGACCAAGTCGATGTGGGATGGGGTGCCGCACGTTTGGGAGACGCATCGGTCGCGCAGACGGCGCACGCTCTATCGAATGGCGTCCTGTGGCTACCGGCCGGCCCGCCGCCAAAAGAGATACCGATGACTACATTGGGATCCTTTGGTCAGCGCGTACTCGATTCGCAGCTCTTCATCAGTGCCGCACATAACGGTCCTTTAACTAAAATCTCCCTTACGAATGCCCCAAGCTATCCCGCGCTCTGGAACCACAACGCGCGCGCAGAAAAGCGATTGGTCTGTCAACCCGACTCGGAAATTCAAGTGCGACCAGGAGCGGGAGATAAAGCGACTGCATTGTGGGATACGACCAGTCGTGTACACATAAATTCGGAGTTCACTTTCGGATCACAGGCACTGGCAGTGGCGTTTACCAATACCCGGTCGGCAGGAGGGCGAGTATGGCCGAACATCAAATTCAACGATGACCGGTTCGACTTCGCATTCACGCTGTGGAGCAACAGCACCCTCGGTTTGCTCTCATACTGGTGGCACTCCACTCGTCAACAATCAAGCAAAGCGACACTGAAGATCACAGTAGCTCCGTCTCTACCCACCTTGGACCTCAGAACACTAACCGACGATCAGCACGATATTGCAGAGCAGATTTTCCGCGAATTCCAGGACGTAGAACTACAACCGGCATACCTCGCCGATGTCGACGAACGGCGCGAAGACCTAGACCGCCGAGTGATCTGCGAGCTGCTGGGATTCGACGAAGCGACATTCCGAGCCGTCCCCAGTCTTACGGCCAAGTGGTGCTCAGAGCCGTCAGTGCATGGCGGCAAGGGCAGAAGCGCCCGATGAGAGTTTCGACATCGTCATCATGAATCCACCGTTCACTCGGGCAACGAATCACGAAGGCGCGCATCAAGATGTGACCAATCCAGCCTTTGCGGCATTTGAAGCCACAGCCGCGGATCAAACCGACATGGGGAACAAGCTGAAGCGAATCGGGAGGCGAACATGCTCCAACGGTAACGCTGGTCTTGCGTCCAGTTTCGCGGCACTGGGGCACAAGAAGCTGAAGCCCAACGGCATATTGGCATTGGTATTGCCATTGACTGCCGCTGCTGGTGGGTCATGGTCTAGCTTCCGCGAGATGATATTCAACAGCTATTCCGTCGTTTCGATTTTGAGCATTGGCACGAAAGAAAAAGGTGTTGCGTTCTCGTCTGATACGGCGATTGCAGAACTTCTCCTTATCGCACGCAAAGCCGATAATGGCAACCCGGATACGGTTCGACCAGTATTCACTTCGTTCGTCGAACGCCCCATCCATCTCAATGACGCCGCAACCGTTGGTAGTCAAGTTGCGAGACAAGTGCAGGTAAGGAGCATCGACGATGGTCCCTACGGCGGGACATCGCTGATACTCGGAAACTATGTTGTGGGTAGCATGATGTCAGCACCTTTGCGGCCCAGCGGTGAACCATAGGCCGCCACGCGTATTTTAGATTTCTCTGTCGCCCAATCCGCTCACGCTCTCTCGAAGTCATTACTTCATCTTCCTGGATTCGGACAGGTTGAGAAACTGAAGACTTGTCGCATTTCTGACTTAGGCGAGATGGGATTTGTACATAGAGACATCGTGGGAGCAGAAAACCGAGGGGCGTTCAACAAAATCCCAATAACTGGTATCCCCACATACCCCGGATTGTGGAGTCATGACGCGCAGCGTGAAAAGCGGATGGTATGCTTACCCGACTGCGAACTTCAAGCCAAGATTGGCATGGAGGCAAAGGCCAACAGAATCTGGGCATTTGCGAGCCGCACGCACATTACTCAAGACTTCGGCTTGGGGTCTCAACCGCTGATGGCTGCGTTTACTGAGGAGGTATCAATCGGGGGCAGGGCATGGCCGAACGTTAAGTTCCCAGACCCGCGGTATGACTATGCGTTCGTGCTGTGGTGCAACAGCACTCTTGGACTGTTGCTGTTTTGGTGGGAAGCCAGTCGCCAACAAGACGGACGTGCAATCACAACGATTACCAAGGTTGGTTCTCTACCCACGTTGGATCTTCGAGAATTGACCGATCAGCAGTTCGCGACGGCTAAAGAGATTTTTGACGATTTCCGCTACTTAGACCTTAAGCCGGCCTACCTTGCGGATTGTGATAAAAAACGGGAGATGTTAGACCGTCAAGTGATGTGCGATCTATTGGGATATGACAAAGATACTTTTCGAGCCGTTCGGAACCTGACACGAAAGTGGTGTACAGAACCATCTGTGCATGGTGGGAAGAAGCGGCCAAGTGCTTCTGTGTTGAGCAACCATGATTGATGCAACCCTGAGGGGCGATTGATGGCATCATGCACGAATTAAGTGCACTCCTCAATCTTGTGCAAATTCGAAGCCGAGTTGTTTTTCGAGAGGTTCCGCTTCTCTGATCCGATCCCGGATAGCTTGGCGTCTAGCCTCGGCTTCTGCCTCTCGGCGAGCGACGTCGGCGTAATGCTCGTCTAGCTTCTTGCGCCAAGCTGCGTAACAAGGTTCGCATTTTGTGATCGAGACGATTTCGTCGGTTAGCTCCCAATCGTCGTTGTAGGAACGCCAGATTTCCTTCGTCTCCATCTGCTTTCCGCATTCAGTGCAAGGTGCAAGGACTGGCTCGTCTAACCGTTCAGACCATATCGGTGTTTCTTGAATGTCGGAAGTCATATCCCGTTGAGATGCTTCAGTATTGAGTTAGCACAAAATCCCATATTTTAAATATAAACTGGTCTCCCCACTCACATCCCAGTGCCTATGCCGCAGCTGCGGGAGCCGCGGACTATCCACACGTTCGGCGCATTGTTGTTTGTAGGCACTGGGACTGGGTGCTTGGTGATGTTGGGGGATTCGCGGTTTCCTAGCCTTCTGGCAGCACGGCCATTGGTAGCACTTCGCGGGAGGCTTCCAGTTTCGGCTCTAGAGAGTGCATTCGGTCGCGGCGGTCGAGGGAGCTGGCTACTTCGGGGTTTTGTCCGGCGGAGGGCCAGTAGCCGCGGAGCACGGCTGCTACCTGCTGGGAAGCGCGCTGGCGGCTGAGCCAGGCAGAGCGGGTGGATGCACCAGCAGAGTGGGGGGCTACGATGACGTTGTCCATCTTGAGCAGCGGGTTGTCGGGATCGACCGGTTCCTGCTCAAAGACGTCCAGTCCGGCGCCGCGCATCTTGCCCTGTCGCAACGCTTCGATGAGATCAACTTCTCGAACGACGGCGCCACGGCATACGTTCACAAAGAATGCCGTCGGCTTCATGCAGTTGAAGTGCTCCATGCGAATCATGTGGTGCGTCTCTTTGTTGAGCGGCACTTGCACTGATATGTAGTCGGAGCGCTCAAACAGTTCGTGGAGCGAAAATACTTGCTCAACTGCGTATTCCTGTGCGATCCAGGGCGGGCAGTAGGGGTCGTATGCGATTACCTTCATGCGCCAGCCGTTGAACAGCTTGCGCGCCACCTGGCGGCCGATGTTGCCCAGTCCGACGAGTCCGAGCACCTGCTGGTCGATCGGTTCGATGGGCATTAAACCTTCCCGACCCCAATTTCCGCTTTTGACTTGCTCGTTGAACTGGATGAGCTGCCGGTTTAAGCAGAGGATCATCGTCACCGCTTGGTTCGAGACCTCTTCCATGCACATCCCGGCACCGTTGGTGATGATGATGCCCATCTCGTTGCACACGTCAGTGTCGATCTGGTTGAAGCCGTGCGAGTAGACCGCCAGCACCTGTGCCTTCTCGGCGGCGCGGATGACCTGCTCGGATGAATAAGGCGTAGAGCGCATCATCAGTGCATCGGCGTCGCGCACCAGCTCGATAGCCTCGCCTTCAGACTGCGGATTGCCTTTCACGAACTCAACATCGAGGTCGGCCATCTCGGCACGCTCGTAGTCAAGCGGATCGTTTTCGTCGATGCCCATAATGAGGACTTTGTAATCTGCCATTTGAGTTCGGTTTCCTTTCGGATAGTGGGTGAGTATCGAAATTGAGACTCAAGTTGAGGTGTCACTGTTGGATGACTCTATCCACCCTTTTGTGCCAGCATCACTTCCCATGAGATGGCGTCTTTGCGCGTGGGGGAGTGGTGCTTGACTTCGGGGTTGATTAGCGACATCGGCCAGTAGCCGTCGGCGATGCGGATCGCTTCTTCGCCGAGCTGGGTGTTGGCACGTTCCCAGGCGACTTCGCTGTAGGAGGCGTAGTGGTTGGTTACGCTCACGTTGTCCATCTTGAGCAGCGGGTTGTCGGGGTCTACCGGCTCCTGCTCGAATACATCGAGTCCGGCGCCGGCGATTTCGCCGCTCTGCAACGCCCGGATGAGTGCCGGCTCATCTACTACCGGTCCGCGCGAGCAGTTGATGAAGTACGCCGTCGGCTTCATCGCTGAAAAGAAGTCGTCGCTGAACATATGATATGTCCCCTCGTCAAGATAGACGTGCGGCGATACATAGTCGGAACGCTCTGCCAGCTCCTGTAGAGTGGCTACGATCTCTACGCCATACTCTTTGGCGTCCCAAGATGAGCGGTACGGGTCGTATGCGATGACGTTCAGACCGAATGCCTGCGCCTTGCGTGCCACCGCGCGGCCGATGTTTCCGATTCCGACGATGCCGAAGGTTTGACCGAGAATGTGTCCCATCGGCGGCAGATACTGGCGGGTCCACTGTCCGCTCTTGACCAGCTTGTCGTGTAGCACGAACTTGCGGGAGCAGATGAGGAAGTGCATCATCGTCTGGTTGCTGACCTCTTCGGTCCCGAATGATGCCGTGTTTGAGAGCACAACGCCGTTCGTGGATGCCGTTTCGAGATCCATGCCGTCGTACCCGTGTCCGAACGATACGAGACCTTTGCATCTTCCATTGTTGCCCATGTGGGTAAAGAGCGCTGGGTCCCAGCCGTGTCCCTGGTTGATGACGGCATCGGCGTCTTTCAACGCCTCGATGAGTTCGCCTTCGCTGCTGCCGGAATATAGCACGAACTCAGCGCCGTAGGTGCGCGCGGCGCGCGACTGTTGCTCGGTGGTGCTGGCGTCGTGTGTATCGCCGCCTTGCGGTCCGAGATACAAAATCCTGATTCCATCAGATGTCATTGGTTGTCTCCTGGCTATTTCTGTAATTGGAAGTTTAAACCTCAATCTTCAGTTACGACACTCTCGGGAGCGTCGCCATTCCAAACTCTCTGCATGTTGGAAAAGGCGAAATCTACGCGGCGCGGATACGACTCCCAACTCTTGCCTGCAACGTGCGGTGCCACCACGACATTGTCCATCGTCAAGAGCGGATTGTCGGCTTCGACCGGTTCGATCTCGAAGACGTCCAGTCCGGCACCCCAGATCTCGCCATTTCGCAAGGCCTCAATCAGCGCCTCTTCATCAACCACTGGCCCGCGACATGTATTGACCAGCAACGCGCTCTTCTTCATCAGTCCCAGTTCGCGTGCGCCGATCATGTGCTTGGATGAAGCATTCAGGTTGGCGTGCAGTGAAACGACGTCCGACTCGGCCAGCAGTTCATCCAACTCGACCCCCTTTGCTCCGAAACTCTCGGCTCGCTCTGACTGAACCAGATCGGTGTAGAGAGTAGTGGTATCGAAGCCGCGTAGCATTCCTGCCAATGTTGAGCCGATGCGTCCGGCGCCGACGATTCCGACTGTCTTACCAAACAGTTCGTATGAATCGTAGCCATCGATTTCGGGACGCATCCATGCATCGGCACGGGTGTCGTTATGCGCGATGGGCAGATGGCGATGGCATGCCAGTATCAGCGTCATTGCGAACTCGGCGACCGGGATAGCGTTGGCGCCGCCGTTGTTGGCGACTGGGATGCCCAACTCGCCGGCAAGTCGCAGGTTTACACCGTCGTAACCGGCCGAGCAGAGCTGCACCAGCTTGATGCTTTCACCCGCACGCAGTATCTCGTCCGTCACGCCATGTCCGAAAGCCAGCACAAAGTCGGCTTTTGAAGCCAGTTGAGTGACATCATCGGACGGAGTTTCAGAAGTGCAGACGTCCAGCTCGTAGCCAGCCGGTTTCATCTCCTCGGCCATCTTGAGGAGGGGCAGAGCAGGTCCAGAGAGGACCAATACGTTCGGCATCTGGTTCTTTACCTTGTCAATGTTCGCCGCCCGAATGTAACGATTCGGGCAATTCCGATGCGAATTGTACACCCCTACAGGTTAAGCATTGGAATATTATCGGTGAGGATGAACGCTTTAGAAATCCTTGAGCAGCTGTGCCTGCAACCGACCGTTTCGTATCACGAATCGAGAGTAGCGCGGGTGATAACTCGATTGCTGGCCGAAGCCGGTGTCAGTAGCCAGTTCGATCGCTGGGGCAACGTCATGGCGACTGTACCGGGTGATGACGCACTTCCGCCCATCGTCTTTGTGGCGCACATGGACCATCCCGGTTTCGAGGCGATTGGCGCTGAGGGCAATCTCATCATTGCCGAACCGCGCGGCGGTCTTGGCGCACGTGCTTTTGAGTTGGGCACCGCGGTCATAGTCGAGTTCCGCGACCGTTCAAGGGCTTACGGACGGATCGTTTCGCATGGACTGATTCAACGTTCCGGCAGATTTGCCCGCACAGACCGAATATCTATCCAACTGGACGATGATGGTGATTCCGATCAGGAGCAAGAGGACGAACTGCGCTACGAGCACGATTTGAACTTTCCGGCTGCGGTAGTCTTCGATCTTTCCAGCTTTGACTTGATTGGCGAGATGATACATGCGCGTCAGCTGGACGACCTGGCAGGATGTGCAACGATTCTGGCGGCGCTCATGGACGTTAATGAGGACCGCTCAAATCATCGGACCATCATAGGACTGTTCACGCGTGCGGAGGAGGTAGGCCTGGTAGGAGCCTGCTTAGTCGCGGGCGATGAAGTGATACCAAAGGATGCCGTGATCGTCTCGGTCGAGACGAGCCTCAAGAGCGATAATGCGAGGCAGGGCGATGGCGTGATCATCAGGACCGGGGATCGCATGACGACGTTCGATCATGATGCCGAAGCGGTGTTGCACGCCGCGGCTAGACGCGTGTCCGATAGTGATGCCGGCGAGTCTTTTAGGGTGCAACGCGCATTGATGGGTGCTGGTGGGTGTGAAGCGAGCGCCTTCAAGGCCCATGGCTATCGAGTTACTGGCACCTCATTCCCACTCGGCGCGTGGCACAACACGGAAGACGATGGCTCGATAGTCCCGGAATACATCCATCTGAACGACTTCCGTTCTGGAGTTGCGCTCATCACAGAGGCGATGCTAGATGATGGCAGCACGCGTCGCGACGACCCGTTGCGCTACCTTGCTGCATTTCCCGAGTCGGGCGCGATGAGACTGCGACAGACTCCAATCTAGCCCTGCCCGTCGATTAGGCCCGATGTCGTCCCAATCTATCGACCGTTAAACCACATGTAACCTTGAACCTATGCCAAATGTAGATGGAAGCTATCTAGTTGCACGCACTCTCAAAGAGGAGGGGGTCGATCACCTCTTCTATCTGATGGGAGGTCCGAACTACGAGATTGTCAACAATTCAGAAGACCTCGGTATCAGGACGGTCGACTTCCGACATGAGCAAGCGGCAGCGATGGCGGCTCATGCATATGCGCGCGTCAAACGCGTTCCTGGCGTTACTACCTCGGCATCAGGTCCGGGCACGCTCAATTTGCTGACCGGCATCTACAACGCGTTTGTGGACGCGGCCCCGATGGTCACGCTCGGCGGTGCAGGACCGTTGCGAGATGTCTATAGAGACGGATTCCAGGAGGTAGACCTGCCAGATATCTTCGCGTCGGTCTCTAAATCGGTCATCAGACCGACCGATCCGGCACGTTTTCCGGAGCATATCTCTACTGCTTTCCGCGTCGCCATGGACGGCCGCCCGGGCCCCGTCTATGTCGAGTGCAACGAGGATGTGCTGTACGGCCAGGTCGATGAGGATGGGGTGCCAAAGCCGACGCGCGGGGGAGATGTATCTCCACCTGGCGCAGATCCGGACCAGATATCGAATGCAGTCAAGATTCTTTCGGAAGCAAAACGTCCGCTCCTGCTGGCCGGCAGCGGACCTTGGTGGTCCGGTGCATGGGAAGAGTTGCAAGCGTTTGTAGACCGTACCGGCATTCCCTTTTACACGACGCCAATAGCGCGCGGCTTGATACCGGAAGATCATGAAGTCTCATTCCCGGCCGCACGTTCAACGGCGTTTCGGGAGACTGACGCCGTATTGGTGGTAGGTACGCGCTTCAACTGGATAATGACGTTCGGTCGCCGCATATCGGAACGTGCCAAGATTATCCAGATCGATATCCATGGTTCCGAGATTGGGCATAACCGTAGCGTCGATATCGGCATTGTTGCCGATGCCAAGTCGGCGATGCGACAGATAAACTGCGAGATATCCCGGACCGGCATGAAGTCGATGATCGACTCAGATTGGGTTAGCTATCTCCGCGATGTTGAGAACAACCGAAAAGAACGCTCCGCACCGCTGGAGAACTCCGATCAGGTGCCTATCCACCCGCTGCGACTGTGCAAAGAGCTACGTGAAGTGATGGATCGTGATGCCATCCTCACGGTTGACGGTAACGAGATTCTGCACTACGGGCGTCAATCGATACCGACTTACGAGCCCGGTCATCGTCTCAACTCCGGCGCTACCGGTTGCATGGGCGTTGGCCTGCCATTTGCCATCGGCGCGAAGCTAGCTAAACCGGATAAGCAGGTAGTATCGCTACATGGCGATGGTTCGCTGGGCATGAACATCCAGGACTTCGATACCGCAGTGCGATACAAGTTGCCCATGGTCATAGTCGTTTCCAACAACGAGGGTTGGACCGCGCGAGTGGAGGGCATCCGCAAGCCGGGGCGGGAGCTTGGCTGGACCAAGTTCGATGCGATCGCGGAGGCATTAGGCGGTTACGGTGAGGAAGTGCGCGAACCACGTGATATCCGCCCTGCGCTCGAAAGGGCGTTCGATGCTGGCGTACCTGCAATCGTGAACGTGCACACCGATCCAACCGCAAGGGCGTTGTCGCGATTTGTCGGATCAAAGATGGAGTAAGGCGGGATAGTTCAATGTCAAAACCAAACACTTACTTGATGTTTTCCAAGTTGACTGAACGCGGTCGAGATCGCGTCCGGTCGCATCCGGAGCGCATCCTTGAGGTCAACAACGAGGTGGAAGCGCGCGGCTGTCGCTTAGTGGCGCAATACGCTTTGATGGGCGAATACGACTTTGTGACGGTCATCGAGGCTCCGGACAATGGCGAGATGTCGCGGATCGCGATTGAACTGGGCGCGCGCGGCACGATCGACACGACGACGTATGCTGCCATCCCGATCGACGAGTTCATAGAGATTATGCGCAATCACTCCGATTAGACGTGACACGCGTTGCCCGCATTGAGGCGCGATAAAACAGCAGTTAATTTACTCTCGTAGAATCGACTGACAGGCACCCGCACTTTTCCAAGTCGCATACGATGACTCCAGAAGCAATCGAGAGACGTTCAATATTCATCTCCATCCTTGCGAGTACTTCGTTTGGCATTCTGGGAATCGGGATCTCCATCGCGAGCCACTCCGGGGCGGTATTTCTCGATGGACTGTTCTCGCTGATGGTGGGAGTAGTAGGACTCTTGACGCTATACGTCTCGCAACTCGTGACGCGTCCAAGCGACACCTCTTACCCTTTCGGCTATGCAACGTTTGAACCGATGCTTAACCTTGCCAAGGGGTTGCTGATAGGTATAGCGCTCTTGTATGCGCTGTGGACTGCCATCCGCACGATGCTGAATGGGGGACAGGAGGTTGCGGCCGAAGGCGGCATCATATACGCCGCAATTGCTGTGGTCGGCGGCATCATCGTCGTAATACTGCTGAGACGAAATGCAAAGCAGGCCAACTCGCCAATCGTCGATGTAGATGTCAGTAACTGGATGGTTGACACATTGATCAGCGCGGCAGTAGGCATCGCATTTGTCGCTACTCTGCTGATGCAGGAGTCGGAGTGGGCACACCTGGCTCCCTATGCAGATCCCGTCATCATGCTGGCAATCGCAGCGATCGCGGCACCCCAACCTTTCCAGACGATAGGACAGAACCTGCGACAACTGGTGGGCAAAGCACCGCCTAAAGATCTGCAGGACAAGGTGATTGCGCTGGTTGAGGATGCGATCGTCGATGTGCCGCACGATAAAACTCACATCCGCATCGTGCAGATGGGTAGATACATCCACCTGCACATCTACATCATCATCCCGCGCCATACCAGTGAATCGATCGATATCCGCCGTCACGATGAGATTCGGAGCAAGATACATCGCGCGGTGTCGCGACAGTATCGCTATCTTTCGCTTGACGTTGGGTTCACAATGGATGAGCGTTGGGCGCAACAGAGCGTTACATCGCAAGATATGGAGACCGTGGTAAGGACTGGCGACCAGTTGGAAAGGACCGGGAAGCAACCGTGAATATGAAGAGCCTCGCGGTAATGCTGGTTGTTGTCGGATGCCTGCTGATATCCGCTTGCGGCACTGTGGGCAGCGTCGTGACGCCCACTCCGACACCGGACAATTCGCCGATGGCGACGGCGACTCCGACCTTTACGGATGTTGCTAAAGCGGAGATATTGGTACTCTTCGAGGAGCAGGTCTTGGCGATCTCGGGCGCTGACTGGGCAGGGGCATACAACATCTGCAATCCCAGCTATCGCAATCGGCGCGATGTTGAACGTTTCACCAATGATGTTCAGCGGTTGTTGAGCCGATATGAAACGACTGCGGAAGGGCTGGATATCCGCAATGCAGTCGTCAGCAAGGGGCGCGACGACCGCTTCGATCTGGATTATGACCTGTATATAGCCGGTGCCTTTTCGCAACACTTCCAGATTGCAGCCGGCTACGTCTTCATCAACGGCGCATGGTACGACGACGGAGTTTGGTGTCGCTAGGAAGCGGCTACTGGCGACGGCACTGAACCAGCAGGTGTTGATGCGGTATGTGCCATCGGCGCGTCGTGCACCGGTGCAGTGAACTGCTCTTCATACAGCCGTCGGTATAGGTCCGAAGCATCAATCAGGTCTTCATGGCGACCGCGCGCGCGGATTCTGCCGCCTTGGACGACCAGTATCTGATCGGCCGCGATCACAGTTGAGAGTCGGTGTGCGATGGCGATTGTCGTGCGGCCTTCACGCAATCTGGTGATAGCCTCGCGAATGAGCCGTTCCGAGAGGGTGTCGAGCGCGCTCGTCGCCTCGTCGAGAAGCAAGATGCGCGGGTCGGCAAGCATCACTCTGGCGATGGCGAGACGCTGTCTTTCACCGCCCGACAGGCGATATCCATGCTCGCCAACAACTGAATCGTAGCCCTCCTGCATCGCCGCGATGGTGTCGTGTATCTGCGCCGCCTTGGCCGCGTCGATCAACTCATTCTCTGAAGCCGAAGGTCGACCGTAGAGCAGGTTGTCGCGCACTGAGGCGTGGAATAGGAACGGTGTTTGCGAAACGACGCCGACCAGCTGTCGCAGGTTTTCGTGGGTGATGTCTTTGATGTTTACGCCGTCGATGTATACCGCGCCCTTGTCAGTGTCGTAGAGCCGTGAAGCGAGGTATCCAATCGTCGTCTTGCCTGAGCCGCTCGGGCCTACTAGCGCAGTTAACTCTCCGGCGCCGGCAGTGAAGGAGATGTTGCTCAGAGAGAACGGCTCGTCAGTCTCTTGCGGATCGGGCTTGCCGCGTCCGTCCGCGCCACTTCTTGCGGTACCGCCACTCGGAGGCCTAGATGCTTTAAAGTCCGGCTGCATCTGACCGTTGCCGCCCGACGCTCCGGCAAAGGCGGCGCGTTGCTGCGCTTGCATCTGGTGGCGCGCCTCGATGCGCTCAAGTTCCGACTGCTGGTAGGTGAACTCAACGCTGTCGAATACAACCTCGCCCTTCGCAGTTGTCGGATCGACCTTGATGGGACGCACCGAGTCGACGATTGTAGGTTTGATGTCCATGTACTCGAAGATGCGTTCGAACAGCGCTAATGAGCCGACAATCTCTACGCCGCGTTGCAGCAGGTTGGCCATGGGGAACATGAGACGCGCCTGTATCGTGGTAAAGGCAACGATGTCGCCGAGGGAGACGCGGTCGCTTTCCTGAATGATGAATATCCCGCCGACTAGCCATATGAATGCCGGTGCCATCGTGAAAAACGCCTGCACGACGACAAAGAAGCCACGCCCAGTCATGTACTGCTTTATCGAGACATCGGTCAGTTTGATGTTCGTTTCCTGAAACTCTCTCAACTGCTCGGCTTCACGTCCGAATGTCTTGGCTACGATCACCCCCGATACGAAGAGCGTCTCGCCAGTCTTAGCCGTAAGATCTGCCAAAGTCTTCTGCATCTCTCGCGTCAATCGGCGGCGGCGTGCGCCGACTACTCGCGAGAGGTAGGCGAATATAGGCATGGTGCAGACGGCGACGATGGTGAGTTCCCATGAAAGTATCAGCATCGCCACGAGTGCCGCGACGACGATCGTGACGCTTGAGAGGATGTTTACGACGGTATCGGTGAGGACAAGCTGGGTGCTCGATACGTCGTTGGCAAGTCGGGACTGGATATCACCGGTCTTAGTCGATGAGAAGAACGAGATCGGTTGCTTGAGCAGATGGTTGTATACGGTGTGCCGCATATCCTCCATCACTTTGAATCCGACGGATGCGTTGAGGCGCGACTGGATGAGGTTTAGGACGCCGGAGATGCTGGCAGCTGCGACCATACCGCCGATGAGCCACAGTAGCAGGTTCATGTCTGCCCGGGGTAGCGCATCGTCGATGACGCGTTGGATCAGCAACGGAGTTACGACGCCGAGGGCCGAGGTGATGATGACCAGCATGGCGACGATTAACAACGTCCCGCGGTAGTTGGAGTAGAGCGATATGACTCGCTTGAGAGTTTCACGCGGAAACGGACGTCCGGACGTGTCTTCAGGTATATTTCCGGGAACGCCCATCCCGCCTCGCATTCCGCCACCTCTCATAGATGCCTCCGCGCTTCGAGTTAAGACCGTATTTTCGGGGTTCTCGCGGCGGTCTGCTTCAGGACATGTCGGACTGCGACCGCGATTTACGCCGTATTAAAGAGAGCGCACCAAAATTGGTAGCCCGTAGGGGAGTCGAACCCCTGTTTCAGCCTTGAGAGGGCCGTGTCCTGGGCCACTAGACGAACGGGCCATCTGGTTAATGTGCGTGAACTGGACGCGAGCGTCCGCGCTCTCTTTGTTGGCTGCCGATGCAGGATTCGAACCCGCGCTCCCAGATCCAGAGTCTGGTGTCCTACCACTAGACGAATCGGCAACGGCTTTCTCGATAAATGATATCAGATACTACCCGACATGGCGAGAGCAGCTTCTCAACCACCGATTTCCGGAGAGCGACAAGCGTGAGTCTGCCAAGCCGTCAGTGCTCTTGAAGCCTCACATTTGGGAGTCTTGTGGTTTCCTATTCACCGCATCTCAATTGATGGTGTACACTTCTGCGGCATATCGTGCGTAATCCGTGAAACCGGATTGATTTTGCTTGCTGAAAACGTGTCCTACGGTTATGGGTGCGAATAGATGCAGCTAGCGACGTGCAGTAGGCTGACCAGATCCTGAAACAAGGAGAAGAACCAATTGAGATCGACTATTAAGAGCAAGCTTCTGCTCGGAGGAATTGCGGTATTAGCGGCCGCATTCGCCTTTGCTTGCGGCGGCACGGAGACGGTTGTCCAAACAGTTGTTGTACAGCAAACCGTCGTCGTCGAAAAAGAAGTGGAGGTCGAGGTAGAAGTACCGGTTGAAGTCGAAGTAGAGAAGATTGTCGAAAAGGAAGTCCAAGTTGAAGTAGAGCGCACCGTCATCGTCGAGGTGATGGTTGAACAGGAAGATGCCGCGCCTACTGCTACGCCGGCACCGGCGCAACAGGAGTTGCCTGAACCCGAATCTGCCGTTGGCACCTTGGTCATGATTCCTGAGGGAGTCGCACCCGGAGTCGGCATCAACCGTTCTCAGGCCCCTGAATCGCTGATGTACTGGGGCGTTTCCGAGCAACTGTTCCGTCCCAATGACGACGGTACTTTGGTCGGACCTTGGCTGGCTGAGAGTTGGGAAGTCTCGGAAGATGCTTCACATGCCATCATCAAGCTTCGCAGTGGCGTAGAGTTCCACGACGGTTGGGGCGAGCTGACGGCGCACGACTTCGCCTGGAGCCTGAACGACACCAACGGCGCCATCACGCCTGAGAGCATCCACGGTCAAGCGGGTGACTTCGCGGCGTTCATGGATGCTGCAGAAGCGACGGACGACCGAACGTTGATACTCAACTTCAACGCACCTGAACCGCGCTGGACAACGTTGCTGTTCAACCAGGCCGGCGATGCATTCGGAGTCTTCTCCAAGAAGATCTACGACGAGATGGGCGCCGACTGGATGCGCGAAAACATCATCGGCACCGGCCCTTACGCAGTTCAAGAGTGGCGACAGTCCGACAGTGCGACGTTGATTGCGCAGGATGCGCACTGGGATCGAACTGCTGGCGTGCAGACGCTTCGGCTGATCGATGTTCCTGAAACCGTTGCCCGCATCTCCGCGCTCCGCTCCGGCGGTGCTGACTGGGCTGTATTGCCAGTTCGTGAGATGAAGGATCTGACACGTGATGGCTTCGGAGTGCTCACGACCGGACGCCAGAGCGGGGTGCCGCTAAACATGGCCGGCAACTACTGGGAGAGCGTACAGGTCAAGACTGGTGAGCCGATCAACCACGTGACATTTGTGCACGACATTCCATGGATCGGCAATCCGCACAAACCGGATGACGGCAACAACCCGGCCGGCATGGACGACATGGAGCAGGCGAGACTGGTTCGCTGGGCAATCGCAATGTCGATCGACCGCACACTCGTCAACGAGTCGCTCTATGGCGGCAACGCTTCCGAGTACCACATCGGCATGTATCACGTAAACTCGCCCGACTGGAACGACCGTTGGCTGATACCGTACGACCCGGTACAGGCGAATGAGTATCTCGACATGGCGGGTTACCCGAAGGATGACGACGGCAAGCGTTTCGACATGCCGATCTATGCCTTTACGTCAGTACGAGACTGGGCCGAGATTGCCGACACTGCGGCGGGATTCATCAACCAGCTGGGCATCGAAACCAACATCGTAAAGGTGGCATACTCAATCGTACGTCCCAGCTTGGTAGCGAGAAGCACGACCACGCCGGCGACGCAGTGGTGTCGATCTGACTTATGGAAGCCGTACGACTGGGTAACAGGTGAGGAGGAGACGAGTCTGACCCGCGGAGGCTTCGGTTGCCACATGGAGATACCGTTCATTCTGGAAACGGTGCAGAAGGTGGCAGCAGAGTCTGACCCGGTAAAGCGCACTGAATACAACATTGCGCTGGCCGACTACCTCTACGAGCAGCAGTTGAAGATCGGAATCATCGCTCTGCCATTCGTTTCGGCATACAACCCGAACTCGATTGCAGAGTGGCCGATGCGTCCTGGTCCGCAGGCGCCACACACCTCGCCAGAGCTGATAGTTCCAGCTCGATAGGAACGTTTCCACATATCCGCCTCGGAAAGCAGATGTCGATCTATCCTTGTCCGAGGCGGATTATGATTCACCGCATCATCAACCGCACTCTTGAGCGAAATAGTTCAAGGCTTGATGCGACGTTGTCGATGCTTACGAATTAGTCAGTAAATCTCCCCGTGCGAAAGTTCCTGATAAGGCGTTTCCTAGCCGGTATCCTGTCGATACTCGCGGCGACCGCGATTGTCTTCGGGCTTTCACGCGCCGCCGGCGATCCGCTGTTGCTGTATGCAAAGCCGGGCGGATACGGCGTTACTCCCGAACAGGAGCAGGCGTTAAAAGAGAAGCTGCGATTAGACCGTCCGCTCGTTGTCCAATATCTGCTGTGGCTCACGGATCTGATGCGCGGCGATTTCGGCAAGACGCTGTTGGCGGAGCAGCAGGTGACGCGGGTTGTGGGCGAGAAGATGGGCGCGACCGTGCAGCTCGCTATCGTCTCCTGGGTGCTGGCGACGATAATGGGCGTGCCATTAGGAGTACTGTCAGCAACCCTGCGCGGCTCAGTTTGGGACTACCTCGGGCGCGCGTATGCCCTGGTCGGACAGTCGTTGCCCACGTTCTGGCTCGGATTGATGTTGATACTGATATTCAACAAGCAGCTGGACTGGCTCCCATTCGGTACGCGCGGATCGACTGATACATTCTTCTTCACCTGGGAGAATTTGCGCTACTTCGTATTGCCGTCCTTCGCAGTTGCATGGGGCGCGGCGGCGGTCTATCTGCGATTGACGCGTTCGGCCATGCTTGAGGTGTTGGACTCTGAATTCGTGAAGCTGGCACGTTCAAAAGGCGTCGGTGGAACCAAGATTATCTGGAAGCATGCCTTCCGAAACGCGCTGATACCGCCATTGACCGTATCGTCGCTGATGATGGCCGGACTCATAACCGGCAGCGTCGTAGTCGAATCGGTCTTCTCGTGGCCCGGATTAGGTCGGCTCGCAGTGCAGGCGGTACAGGACAACGACTTCCCAATTCTCACCGCCACGGTGCTGTTCTTTGCCACCGTATTCGTATTCGTCAACTTCATTACGGATGTTTTATACGCCCTTATCGACCCTCGCATCCGTTACTAGCGGTATAGAGCTGAACTGAAGAGATGGCGACCAAAACAAGAGTCAGAGAATCTGAAACGCTGCAGGAAGCGGCGTCGCCGACGGTACAGCGGTGGCGCTTTAGTCCGAGCGGCATCTGGTTCGCACTGCGCCGATGGCCCATCATTCCGGGCGTCATTATGGCGGCATTGTTCATAACCGGCGTATTTGCCGATCAGTTGGCACCGTACGACGACATTGAGCAGGACATCAGATTCCGGAATGCGCCCCCACGAATTTTCAATGCCAATGCCGATTACTGGGCCGACAATGACTATTCCCAAGCCATGTTCAGGGCTGATGACGGCGTCGGCAAGGATCCCGCAAACCGCTTCATTCTTGGCGCGGACCACGTCGGCCGAGATGTATTGAGCCGCATCATCCACGGTGCCCGCATCTCGCTGGTCGTTACCTCAGTCGCACTCTTTTCGGGACTCATCCTCGGCGTCGCCATCGGGCTGGTATCGGGCTACTACGGAGGCATTGTTGACGAGTTCCTGATGCGAATGGTCGATATCTGGTATTCGGTGCCGTTTCTGCTGTTGGCGATGGTGGCAGTCATCATCTTTGAGGCCAGTCTGAACCTCATAATCGTGTTGTTGATACTGCTGGCTTGGAGCGGATACGTCAGGAATCTGCGCGGCGAAGTGCTGAGCCTGAAGGAGCGCGACTACATCGCATCGGCTCGCGTCGCGGGCGCTTCCACCCTTCGCATCATGTTCAAGCACCTGTTGCCCGGACTCATCAACACCATCTTCGTCATCGCCAGCCTGCGCGTAGGGCAGCTCATACTTGCCGAGGCGTCGCTCAGCTTCCTCGGTGCCGGCATTCCGGGACCGACACCTGCCTGGGGCGTCATGATCGCAGAGGGCAGGGAGTACGTAGAGAGTGCCTGGTGGCAGACGGTATTCCCGGGCACCGCCATCTTCCTGGTAGTGCTGGCCTTTAACTTCCTCGGCGACTGGGTGAGAGACCGTCTAGATCCGAGGTTGCGACAGCTCGATTAGCGGGGGAGTTCCCGGACTGTCGGCGATGCAGAGGTTCGTGACTTTAGATCGCGTCGTTACGCTTCGATGAGTTGGACGAGGGCGTCCTGCAGTTGAGTGTGGCGGATGTAGCCTTGGTGGATGCTCAACACGTTGTGGTGTTTGTCGAGAAAAAACGTGGTCGGTGCGCCGGTTATCTGGTATGCGACGTGGATGCTGCTGCCGACATCGGGAATTGCGGGATATGTAGCCCCCATCTTGGCGAGGAACTCCTGGCCATTGGCAGCCGTGTCGAGCAACACCGATTGAACTCCGACGAATACGATCGCATCTTTCCCCGGAGTTCCCCAAGTCTGGTAGGCGTGCTCGAAGTTTGGTATCTCAGCACGACATGGCGGACAAGATGGGTACCAGAAGTTGATTACGACCGGTTTGCCCTCGAACCGACTTAAATCGAACATCCCGTGATCGAAAGTGTCGCCCTTGAAGCCGGGAGCATCGCCAAGTCCGGCATATATCTCCGTGTCGGCGTAGACCAATGCCACATCCTCGGTCGTGGAGATGTTGCTCGATTGCTCGCTTCCCGCCGGTTCGAGCGCGACTGAATCGCCCGATTCCGGCTCTTCTGATGCTTCATCGATGCTCGATGTCGTGCTATTGGCAATTTCCTCAACTATGTTGTGGAGATTCTCCTCGTCGATAGCGCCTTGCCAGATGCGATGTCGGTTGTGGTTTCGATCGAGAAAGATGGTTGATGGGTACGAGAAGACGTTGTAAGCGATCTGTATCCCCGAATCATTATCTGGCATTCCGGGGAAGGTGATGCCCAACTCCTGGAATAGCGATGCGCCATCCTCAATCGAGTCGATTCCCAACTGCTGAATGCCGACGAAGTGGACATCGCCACCAGATGGCGGGCCGAACTCTTGGTAGACGTTCTCGAAGTGTTGCAGTTCGGCACGGCAAGGCGGGCAGGATGGGAACCAGAAGTTGACTACCACCGGTTGACCAGCCAGTTCACGCGTATCGAAAGTGCCATGCGCGAAGGTGGTGCCGTAGAAACCCTTGACGTCTCCCAAACCATCGACGGTGGACGATTCGAATTCATCGGGCAGTTCCATGCTTCCCGTTTCAGCGGCCGGGGCTTGCTGTTGCTGCGCGACGGTAGGCTCTGGATCCGGATCCGTCCCGGTAGCAGGCTCTGCAGACTCGCCGCCGCAGGCCGCTAAGGAACCGATTACCAGTGCCAGGACCGCCCATGCAAGAGTGAATTTGTGGAAACGACGCATTCGGATATTCATGATGTCAATGCCAAACTACTTTCGATGTCACTTAATTTAGATGTTACGCAATTCAACGCTGACAGGTTTTGACGACGAGTAAAGCGACATCGTTGCTATTTATGCCTCCAGAATGTCGCTCGCAATCTGATTGAGTTGCTCCTGTACCGCCTCAACGACGCCGTCGATGGGCACTCTTACTTGTGCCATAGTGTCTCGATGGCGGATCGTAACGGCATTGTCCGATTCCACCGTATCGAAATCTACCGTCACGCAGAGCGGCGTGCCAATTTCGTCCTGACGTCGATAGCGTCGGCCGATGCTTTGCGTTTCATCATATTGAGTGCTGAAACGCGACCGCAATTTGTCGTACACCTCGCGAGCCTTCGGCGTCAGCCGTTGATTACGGCTTAAGGGCAGGACGGCGACTTGATAGGGCGCGATGCTGGGATGGAAGCGCAGCACCACGCGCGTGTCGTTGTTCACCTCTTCCTCGTCGTAGGCATCGATCAGGAAGGCGAGGGCTGAGCGGTCCGCACCCATCGCTGGCTCGACGACGTATGGCACGTATCGCTTGTTGTTCGGCTGGTCGAAGTATGACAGGTCCTTACCCGATCGCTTGATATGCGCCTTCAGGTCGTAGTCGGTGCGGTTGGAGATAGTCTCCAGTTCGCCCCAACCCCAAGGGAATAGGAACTCGACGTCGGCGCTGCCTTTAGAGTAGTGCGGCAGTTCATCTGCTTCATGCTCTCGCACCCGCAACTTTGAACGCCTCACTCCCAAGCCGGCGAACCACTCCATCGAGAAGTCGATCCAGTATCGATGCCACTCTTCATCGGTGCCCGGTTCACAGAAGTACTCCATCTCCATCTGCTCAAACTCACGCGTGCGGAAGGTGAAGTTGCCCGGAGTTATCTCATTGCGAAACGATTTGCCTTGCTGCGCGATGCCAAAAGGTATGCGGACGCGACTGCTGTTGACGACGTTTGCGAAATCGACGAACATCGCCTGCGCCGTTTCGGGACGCAGGTAGACGATGTTGTCGTCGCCCTCGACCGGGCCGATGTGAGTTCGTAACATCAGATTGAAGTGGCGCGGCTCTGACAACTCACCGCCACACTCCGGGCATCCCTCAGTTTCCAACATATCCGACCGATGCCGACGGTGGCATTCCTTACACTCCGCAAGCGGGTCGGTGAAGCTGTCGACGTGGCCGCTGGCGACCCAGACGTCAGGGTGCATCAATATCGAGGCGTCGATGCCGACGACGTCTTCGCGGTCGCGCACCATCGACTTCCACCACTGGTCTTTGACGTTGCGTTTCAGTTCAACGCCGACCGGACCGTAGTCGTACAGGCTTCCGATGCCGCCGTAGATCTCGCTGCTCTGAAAGATGAATCCGCGTCGCTTGCTGAGACTGACTACGGTGTCGAGTGGGGCGTTGTCGAGCGTGCGTTTCAATGGTGTCCGTATGCCTATGGGTTGATGGTGAGTATTCGGAGCGATTCGAACTGTTGACCGGTTCAGTGGGCAGAGCCGCCGGTTTGCTAACTCGAAAGTCGCAACACTTCCGTAGCGAACCAGAGCGCCATTGCTCCACCGCGTTCGTCGTGCCCAGTCACACAATCGCGAACCACATATTCATTCAGTGTAGCCAAAGGACCCGTTCCGATGCAGATTCTAGGCACATTCCCGTTTGCATCGATTTCACTGGAGAAGCCGCGCCACGCGCGCTCTAGCACCGGGTTCCACTCGGCGGAATCGAGCCATCCATGCGTCAATCCAGTGGCAATTGCGATGCCGATCATGCAGGTTGAACTGCCCTCAGTGTAGGTAGTCGGCATATCAATCACCTGTCGCCACATGCCAGTCTCGGAGTCCTGATACTCGCGCAGACCGTTAAGGTGCTCTACATGGCGTTCGATGAGCTGACTGCGTTGCGGACCTTGGTATCCGATCAGCGTCTCGGAGTATCCCAAGGCGGCAAAGCCGTTGCCGCGTCCCCAGAAGTATGGCGAGGAGAGGCAGTGCCAGAAGATGCCGTTCGATTGGAGAAGTCGGTCGGCGCACTGCAGAACAAAGTCTGCCACGAGCTGTGTGTAGCTGGTATCGCCAGTTAACAACGCCGCGCGTTGCAGGATAGTTCCGGCGAAAAACATGTCCTCAACTCGAAAGTCGCGATCAAGCACGCTGGGAAATCCATCAGCATCCAATTGCATGAAGCGATCTGCAGTGGCGATTAGCAGGGCGCGGCAACGCGCGTCATCAGCCATCAAGGACGCCCAGTTTACGCCGGCGTAGTTGGCAGTGCCGTCCGATGCGTCAAATACCGCCTCCGGTGCGTCGATATGCTCGCGCACTATCGCCTCGATATCGTTACGCGGATTGGGATAAACATCGTCCAGGGAAGCCAACTCCAATCTGCCAGTTAGGGCGACGCCCTGGGTGTAGACGACCGGGCGTTCCAGCACGTGGCCGTATGCATTATCCAGAATTCTCGCTTTAGTGCGAGCGTCTTCTCGAATCGAATCCATTAAGTGCCTCCACAGACCAGCCCAGTGTCAACTCAGCGGCTGGTTTGGCATATCATTTACGCAAACTGAATGATATAGCCATGTCCTTAATGGAGGAGATTCGTAATGGCGACAACCACATCGCAGCAACTTTCTGGAAGAAGCGCCCTGGTAACCGGCGGCGGCAGAGGCATCGGACGCGGGATCAGCATGGTCTTAGCTTCAAGGGGAGTTGAGGTATGCGTGTCTGACATCGACGTTGAATCTGCAGAGCAGGTTGCGGCCGAGATCAATGAGGGTGGCGGCAACGCATTTGTTGCTGGCGGCAACGTTGCCGATATCGATTCCATCTCCGAAGTTGCTCAAAAGGCTATCGACACCTTTGGTAAACTCGACATCTGCGTACCCAATGCCGGCGTCATCGGAGGACGCGACTTCATGTCCCGAAAAGACTACATCCCTGAAGACTGGGACATGACCTGGGATGTGAACGTGCGCGGAGTTGTCAACACCGCCGATGCAGTCGCTGACCATATGAAGGAGCGCATGTACGGCAAGATAGTGATTATCGCTTCCCACGGCGGACGTCAGCCGCGCGGTGTGCCCGATGCCGGACGCGGGAGTGCGCAGGGTCCCTACATGGTCTCGAAAGCCGCGGCGATTCAGTGGACCCACTGGCTGGCGATGAGCCTCGGACAGTTCAACATCAATGTCAATGCCGTATGCCCAGGACGACTATGGACTCCGATGTGGCAGGCGATCGCGCAGAATCATAAAGAGTTGAATCCCGAACTATCGCATATGTCTCCGCGTGAGATATTCGAGATGCAGATCAAGGGCACGATGCCGCTGGGACGGGAGCAGACGCCAGAGGATATCGGCAAAGCGGTCGCATTCCTTGCATCAGACGATGCCTCCGAGATTACCGGTCAGGCATTGAACGTCAACGGCGGGGCGATAATGAACTGAGCGCGCAACCCGCGCTTAGTGCCGACCGGTTCTCAAAATCACTGAATTGCAGGTGACACATGGCAGAGATGGCAGTAACTGCAGAAGTACAGATCGATGCAGAAGCGAGAGATGTCTTTAAGTGGGTAATTGAACCCCAGAACATGGTCTTATGGGTGAAAGGCGCCAAGAATGCCGGCTGGACCCGTCGGCAAGAGGTTGACATCCCAAGACCGGGCGATAGCTGGTGCATGGTCTACGAATTCGGCGGCAAGGATAACGAAGTCGTCATGGAAGTCGATGTATGCGACTCTCGGACGGGCGAGTTTGAGTATCACACTATCGAGGGACCGTATCCGATACGTTCCGAATATCTCTGCCAGTCAGTGGGCAAGACTACGTTGTTACGGGTAAATCGAACCGCCCTTTCGGAGGGTATGTTCACTTCGATTATGTTCGCGCTCACCGGTTTCATCAGCAAGCCGATGATGCGTAAGGGATTGCAAGCCGAGCTGGAAAAGCTGAAGCCAGTAGTGGAATCTCAACTTGCTGAGGACGATAACTACCGAATCGGTTGATTAGCAGTAGCAGTGCTACATGTGAGGAGATGAAATGAACGACCGCGATTTAATGTTTCTGCCGGCGCATGAACAGCGTCAGATGGTGCTTGACGGCGAACTGTCGTCAGTGGAATTGACAGAGGCCGCGCTACGACGGGTTGCAGAACTCGATTCACAACTCAATGCATTTGTGACGCTGGACAATGAGGGCGCACTAGCCGCTGCGGCTGAGTGCGATCAGATGCTGGCGAATGGCGAAGAGCCAGGAACGTTGCATGGTGTCCCCATCGGCGTCAAAGACCTTGAAGTGACTGATGGTCTGCGTACCACATTCGGATGTGCCGCATTCGCCGATTGGGTGCCGGACTTCGACTCCGCGGTAGTCGGACGGCTCCGCGCCGCGAACGCAGTAATACTGGGCAAGACCAATACCCCTGAGTTCGGAAACAGCGCCGAGACCTTTACCGACATCTTCCCAAGCTCCAACAATCCCTGGGACGTCACTCGCCATCCGGGCGGCTCTAGCGGTGGCACTTCAGCCGCGATCGCATCGGGAATGTGTTCACTCGGCACTGGTAGCGATGGTGGCGGCTCGGTAAGATTGCCGGCCGCATTCACCGGCATCTTCGGACACAAACCGACGCACGGCAGAACGCCACGTTTCGGCGGGCGTTCCATGCCTTCCTACAACTGCACCAGCACCTCCGGCACGATGTCGCAGGACGTCAGGTCTTCGGCGCTGATGCACATGGTCATTTCAGGCCATGATCCGCGCGATCCCGGCTCGCTCAAGAACCCAGTGCCGGATTGCATCACCGGACTGGAAGACGGCATCGCGGGCTTGAAGATCGGCTTCTCGATGGACCTCGGATATGCCTACGTGAATGACGATGTTGCACGCGTCACTGAGGAGGCGCTTAAGGGTTTAGAGGACGCAGGCGCGTCAGTGTCTAGCGTCGATATCAGCTTCGATCCGGTGCCAGCGTCGTATTGGTGGACTATCTGGACCGCAGGACAGGTAGCGATGTACGGACACCTGGCGGAAGATCCGGATGTCAGTCTTACGGACTACACGATGGAGATGGTGAATGCTGGTTATGGCGTCACCGGTGCCGACTATGCCGTTGCGTTGCGACAGGCAGAGGTGCACCGCATCCAGGTAGGTCAACTATTCGACGAGTTTGACCTGTTGGTTACACCCACGACCGCGATCGAGGCATGGCCGCACCGACAGACTCCGATGGAACTTGGCGGGCATCGTCTTGAGGAGGGCATTGCCAACCCATCGGCAATTCCATTTACGGCTCTCTGGAACATTCTGTGGAACCCGGCCGCATCAGTGCCGTGTGGCTTCAGCGACAGCGGGTTGCCGCTCGGATTGCAGATAATCGGTCCGGTCGATGACGACCCGACCGTCTTCAGAGCGTGCAGGGCGTACGAACTGGCAAGACCTTGGACATCGAACCGTCCGCCAGTCTCATAGTCATACATCTTGTATTGGGTTTGGGATTGAGTTTGATTGCGGGTATGAATAGGGCATGACTGAGAGATACGATGCCATAGTAGTGGGCGGGGGCGTGATGGGTTGCGCCGCGCTTCACTATCTTGCTGAACGGGGGCTCAACAAGACGATACTGTTTGAGCGTGACGCCCTCGCTTCCGGCTCGACCGGTCGTTCGATGACGATCTTGCGGATGCACTACTCGAACCGCGTCACTACCGAGATGGCGTGGTGGAGTCGGGCAGTGATAGCCGATTTCGACAACGTAGCCGGCGCTCCCAGCGGCTTCCGTCAGAATGAATGGTTGCTCTTCCCCGGGGCGGGAAATGGAGCGGCTGCCCGCAGAAACGTAGAGCTGGCGCAATCAGTAGGCGTCGAAACTGAAGCCTTGAACATCGACGATGCTTCAAGCCGCTGGCCCTACATGGATTTCGGGGGCAACGACTGCATCGTATATGAGCCAAAGTCTGGCTTTGCCGATTCCCATCTGGTAACTACCGGTTTCGCCAATTCCGCACGAAAGCACGGGGCTGTAATCAGACTTGGTACGACAGTTCTCGAAATCCTGCATGAGGGTAACCGAGTAGTCGAAGTGAAGACCGATATTGGAGATTACTTCGCCGACCGGATTGTGCTGACCACCGGACCGTGGACCAACGTGTTGCTGGAATCTCTTGGTGTTGCGTTGCCGCTTCATACCGTGCGGCACCAGGTGATTCGACTGCAACAACAACCCGGTTTCGACGATGCGGCAGAGTCGTTTCATCCGACCATTGTTCACATCCCGTCCGGACTGTCGGCACGCCCCGATACGCCTGGTACCGCCATGATCGGCTACCGCGAGGACGAGGTAGACCGCGACACGTATAACCAGGGCGTTGATACTGAAGTGGCGGCGGAGGGAATGACGATACTGTCCGACATCATCCCAGCATACGCCGATGCGATGTGGATCGGCGGGTGGTCCGGCTTGTTCACCGTGACGCCCGATTGGAACCCCATCATCGACTATGTGCCGGGTTTCGAAAATCTCGTAGTCGGTGCCGGCTTTTCCGGGCACGGCTTCAAACTGTCGCCCGCGATTGGCATGTCTCTTGCTGAACTGGCTACCGGTGCTGGCGAGACGACGTTCGACCTCAACGCGTTGCGCGCCTCACGTTTCGATGAAGACGACCTGCTCAGATCGGCATACGGCGGCAACGTCTTCGCGTAGCTAAGCCAACCACGAGTAAGCGGCTACACAAACGGAGCCGAATAGCACGTGCCCGATCAACAGCGCGATGGCCGCCTCGCGTGAATAGTTGATGGCGAACGGTCCTGGCGCTTTAATCTCGCCCCGGCGAACCTTGGGATGCAACAGCGAGAAGTAGGTCAGCGTTATCCCCGTCAGGATCCAGAGCAGTATCGCAATGCCAGCGCCGAACAACCAGACTAGAGTATCTATGTTGAAGGCGTAGATAACTCCGAACGTGAAGATGCCGTAGCAAGATCCCACCAGCAGTAGCGCAATCACTCCGGCGAGCAGTGTTACGTAGGTCCGGCTCGAGACGATCGTGCCTACCAGCTTGATGACGCTGAGTTTCTGCTCCGTCCGTCGGGAGTATGCCCATACCTCAATTAAGGCGACTGCAAAGATAGTTCCGAGCATTCCGCCCAGAAGTGCTGCGCTGAAGTTGAACGACGCTGCCGTCTCGGACAACTCGATTTACCAGTCGGCGACGGAGCCATCTTCGTGGTAGGTTTCGCCGCCCAGCTCACGATGGTAGCCGACGGCATCGCCGTCAAAGACCTTCATCGCTTCCGATTCGTTCACTTCAACACCCAATCCCGGGGTATCCCAAAGCTCGATTTGTCCGTCTTTAACTTGCCAGTCGTTTTCAATCAGGCCGTTGCCCAATGCCTGGTCTACCAGTTCCTGCACGAGGAAGTTGGGAACTACCGCATCGACCGTCATGCACGCCGCGAGCGCTAACGGGCCGATGGCACAGTGGGGCATGATGTGCTGGTAGTAGATCTCAGCATAGTTGGCTATCTTCTTCAATTCTGTGATGCCGCCGCAGTGGGCAACGTCAGGTTGTAGAAGTGAGACGCACTGCTGTTCGATCACGCGTCGGAACTCCCAGCGCGACAGTAGACGCTCTCCGGTAGCGATCGGGAAGGGGACATGATCAGAGACCAGTTTGAGCGCGTCTTCATTCTCCTGCGGTATCGGCTCTTCGACGAAGAGCGGCCGCATCCCCTTCAACTCATTGCACACTTCGATGGCCAGTCCGGGCGTCATCTTGCCGTGGAAGTCGAAACAGAGTTCGACATCATCGCCTACCCACTCCCGCATCGTGTATGCCATCTCTACAAACTCGTCGATGCGTGAAGGTGGTTCATGCGCGCGCCAGAAACCAGGTGGCCCGCTCTTGTAGGCCGTGTAGCCCATGGCAGACAGCATGTTCAACCGATTGCGCGCCTCTTCCAGAGCCTCATCGGTCATGTTCCTGATGCCCCAGTGGGCGTAGACCCGAATCTTGTCTCTGACATTGCCGCCTAGGAGCATGTAGCTGGGAACGCCGAAGTGCTTGCCGGCGATGTCCCATAGAGCCGCATCCAATCCCGCAATCGCCGTCATGTTGTGGGCGCCGCCGCGGAAGAATGACGAGCGATACATCTGCTGCCAATGATGCTCGATTCGGAGCGGGTCCTTGCCGATGAGATACTCGGCAAACTCATCAATCGCCGCCGGCACTGATTTTGGTTTACCCTCAAGTGTGCTCTCGCCCCAGCCCTCAATGCCGGTGTCGGTAGTAATACGAACCAGTCGCGTCCTCTGTCGAGGTGAAAACTGATCTACACGGGTTATCTTCATCGCACCAATTCCCTGGCAACCGTTGTTGTCGATTGAATGAGTTTATATCGTGCCGCATGATTAACGCGCAGCTTCCGTCGCACCAAGAATCGCCTCGCTGAGAGACAGCGTGGCGACGGATGTATCGAGAGTGGCAGCCGGCGCAGGGTAGTCGATGCCCTTGATGACACAGTTCACGAACACTCTTGCCTGTGCTACCGTATCGATCTCCGAATCGTCTGACACTTTGAGTTCAGACCGCTCGTTGCCCCTCAGTATCCAACCGCGGTTGACGCCCTCGAGATAGACCGATACGTATTCGCCATGCAACTCGTATCGTTCCAGTCTCCCGCCGGCGGTATACGCCGAAGTGAATTGGCAGACCACATCGTTCTCGAACTCGATTAAGGCCGCATGCACGTCTCGATAGGGGCTTGCAGTGCGCTTAACGATCGCGACGACATTTGCCACCGGTGCGTCGGCGATGTGGGTGAAAAGGTCTACAGAGTGGATTGGCGACTCGAGCAGCATCAGATCGAAGATGGCAGGTGAAAATCTCGGATCATCAGTGAAGTCGTGGATGTCCTTATGAAACTCAGCGACCATTTGATGCAGGGGACCGGCTTCACGTATCACATCGATGGCCGCTTGTATCAAAGGGTTGAATCGGCGATTGAATGCCACCATCACTTTGGTGCCATGCAGTTCGGAGCGTTCAATCATTGACGCCAGTTCAGGTGACGACATCGCTGGCGGTTTCTCTACCAATACTGGCAGGCCTCTCTCTATCGCCGGCATCGCGACCTTGCCGTTGAGATGTGCCGGAGCCGTTACTATCACGGCTTGGATATCGCCATTGTCGATCATCTCCTCAACCGTCGCATATGTCGAAATGCCATCGAGTTCAGCTTCTGCGGCCCTGCGCGATGCTTCGATGGGATCCGAAATCGCGGCGACAATCCCCTCGTCGATCATCTCTAGTGCTCTGATATGTCCGCGTCCGCGACGACCGTAGCCGGCTAGTCCAATACGCAGTTTCATCTTTTGCCTCCGATGGGCACTTTTGATGAGTCAGCACCGTTCTGGACTGCACATCAAGGTCAGGATGAGAATAGACTCTACCGAAACAGTCAGGTTTTAATTGCAGTTACTCGACGGAGAATCGACAAGATGATCGCGACAGCATTGGATACCACCACGATGAGCGGCCGCGACGTGCGAATGGGATCGCGCAGCGGAGATTTCGCACAACCGACTTCCGGTGCCGCACCCGATATTGTGCAGACGAACGTGGCGATTTTGCCGAAGTCGCTCGCATTCGAGTTTCTAGTATTCTGTCAGCGCAACCCCAAGCCGTGCCCGGTAATCGAGGTGCTGGAAGCGGGGCAGACGGAAGCCGTGCTCTCGGCGCCCGATTCAGACATCCGAAGCGATGTGCCGATGTATCGCGTATATCGACATGGTGAGTTGGTAGATGAGCCACACGATATCAGCGACTACTGGCGCGACGACCTCGTGACGTTCCTGCTTGGTTGCAGTTTCACGTTTGAGCACGCACTCATCCGCAACGGAGTTCATCTGCCGTACTATGGCACTGACAAGAACGTTGCGATGTACAAGACCAACATCGAGACGGCGCCGGCCGGCCCGTTCGGCGGTCCGATGGTCGTCACGCATCGCTGGGTGCCGCGCAAAAAGGTCGTCAGGGCGGTTCAGGCAACATCGAGATTCCCCGCCGTTCACGGTGCACCAGTGCACATCGGCGACCCGGCCGAGATCGGCATCTACGATCTTGCATCGCCCGATTTCGGCGATGCTTGGGAACCACAATCAGAGGACGACGTCTCGATGTTCTGGGCCTGCGGTGTAACTCCGCAAGCGGTAGCGATGGCGTCGAAACCAGAGTTGATGATCACTCACTCGCCGGGATACATGTTCGTGACGGATCTGCACGACGAGGACCTGGCGGTGATGTGATATCGCTACCTGAAGTGCCTACGACCAATGGAAGCCAACAACGAATCTGCAGCTATGAGTAACAACGACCCTATCTCCCGTATCGAAGACATAGTCCTCCAGGATGACATGCGCGGCATGACGGCGTTGAAGCCGCACATGCCAGCGAGCTACATGAGCCTCTGCGCCGATCTGCTGCTCGATCATCCGGGCAAGATACTCATCGTAACCGGTTTCTACATCATGGCAGCCGAAGCAACCGAGACTGATGGACCGCCCGGCGCGGTCGCCATCGGAAACGCACTCGCCAAGCTGGGAAACGAAGTCGCGTACGTCACCGATGAGCTGTCATCCAAAGTCGTTCGCTCTATCTCTGGGCCAGACCATGAAGTGATCGAGTTTCCCATTACCAATCACTTCGAATCGGCAAACTTCGCAAACGCGCTTATTCAGGAGCACTCTCCCACCGCTCTAGTGGCAATCGAGCGTGCCGGATTGGTGGGTGATGGCACCTATCGCAACTTCAGAGGCGTCAACTTCACGCCTTACAACGCCAAGATCGACCATCTCTTCGATCAGCATCCCTACTCGGTGGGCATTGGCGACGGCGGGAACGAGATCGGAATGGGAAATCTGCAACACGTGATTCCTACGATTGAGCATGAGTTTCTGCCGAAGAACCCCTGTGTAACCACGACTACCGAGTTGATAATCGCCAGCTGCTCCAACTGGGGCGGCTACGGTCTCATCGCCGCGCTCTCGCTCCGAAGCGGGGTGAACCTGTTGCCCAGCGTGGAAGAGGCGAAACAGATGGTGCGAGACGTCGTTGCTGCCGGTGCCGTCGAGGGCATGAGCGGCGAAAGCAAAGAGTGGGTAGACAACCGCGACCTGGAAGGGGATTCAGCATGCATCCGCGACCTGCACGCGCTGTTGCGCGAGCAGGGGGTGGCGTAGGCAACCGCTACTAGTTCAATGGAGGACGGAGTCGCAGCTTCTCTCGTGTTGCGTATCTGCTGAGCAGTCGTTAGCGTGCAGGATGTCGCTTTGAGTTTCCATCCCAGGCGACGTGCGGATGCTCTAATGGCACTTTCCGAGTTGTCGATGCCGATGGCGAGACGCCCTGAGTTGAGCGCGGCTTGCATGGTGCTGCCAGAACCGCAGAACGCATCTAATACGATGCTGTTGGGTTCTGAGGATGCTTTGACGATAGTTTCCAGCATCGCCAGATTTTTCTCCGTCGGGTAGTGCGGTCGCTGCGGATCTTTGAACGTCCACACATCCTGCATCTTAACGCCATCCGCGAGAGCTTCATCGGCATACACTATCTTGCGCGGATTGCCGGTTGATGACCATTCGATCAAGCCGTCGCGATCCAGTTGCTCCAACACTGAAGGTCGATATCGCCAGTGGCGTCCTGCTGGCGGCAGACGTCCGCGCCAAGGCTGTCCGGTTGCTTCGCGCAGGGTTTCGCCAGGGGCGTGCAGGGGAGTAGTCATATAGCACCTGCCATCAGGCGTCACCTTGTTGTAACGCGCCGCCGCCGCATTTGCATCCGGTTGCACCCGCGGTTCGTTCCAGATGTAGTCAGGGCCTTTGCTGTAGAAGAGGATGGTGTCCTTGATGTTCCCGTATCCGCGCCGCTTGAAGTTCTTGGGGTTGCACTTGATACGAGTGATTTCGTTGCGAAAGTGGGTGCGACCGAAGACTTCATCCAGCATCACTTTCACGTAGTGCCCAACTTTTGTGTCGGTGTGCACATAGATAGAGCCGACATCGCTCAGCGTCTCCCGCAATGCGATGATGCGCGGTTTGAGGAAATCGAGATACTCGTCAAGGGTGAAGACATCAGAATATGCCAGTTCCCACTCCCTTGGCGCGCTCATGGTTGAACCGGCTTCAGCACCAGAACGGAACTCATTGGCAGTTGCGAACGGCGGATCGATGTAGACGAGGTCTACCGCGCCGGACAGCTCGGATGCCAGACATTGCAGAACTTTCAGATTGTCGCCATGGATAAGAACGCCATCGTGTCCAGCTGCAGAACGAAAGTCGGTCAAGATTTTCTGCAACTTGCTGAGGTCGTATGTACAACTCAAATCTGTCATATCTGCAGAAATAGTTTAGCCGCCTATCCCGATTGCTTTGAATAGCCGTGGCGAACTCGACGGTCTTACGCTCACCTGCGCCTCGACAATCTCCTGCGCGTGACGGTCTCCTTTACCAGTGTGACGAGTGCGATGGCGCCGATTCCGGCGATACCGCCGGTCAACCATGTCGCGGTTGCGAGTGCGAACACCTGCGCGATGCCGCCAATCAGCGGCGGTCCGACCGCGCCGCCGACATCGGATATGAAACGCCACACTCCTAAGAACTCGCCGGGGTCTCTAGCCGGCGCAAGGTCCGAACCGAGAGTGAGCACAAATCCGCTGCTCAACCCATTGCCTAGCCCCGCGATGACACCGGCGATCATCAGCATCGTCATGCCGTCTGTAAAGGGCAGTAGCGATAGCCCAAGGCCCATGATGATCAATGCCGGCACTCCAACATACTTGCGACCGAAGCGGTCCATCGTCCAACCGACAATTGGGAACATGGTGGAATCGACTGCGTACGAGACGCTGGCGACGTAACCGATCTGGTCGGTCTTGAGTCCCATCTCATCGCCCCAGACGGGTATTAGGAACTCTCTTGCGGCGCGGATGAATTGCAGGATGACGGCTACGGTGCCCGCAGTAGCGAAGTTGCCACGATGCATTACCAGCGTTGAGCCGATGCTTTTGACGACGTTGCGATGTCCAGTCGGGTCTACAGTGTCGCCACCAGACCTGCGCATCGTGTACAGCACCAGAATGCCGGTCAGCAGTGCGATTACCGCCTGGGCGTAGAACGGGGCGCGGATGTTGACATATTCAGCCAGCACACCGCCCATAAGCGGTCCGATGATGGCGGCGACCCGACTCATGCCGCCGTAGAGAGATAGCGCCTTGCCGCGATGACGTGTAGGTACTGCGCCAGCGATGTAGGCGTGGCGTGAGATCATCCAGAATGCGAAACTTGCACCCGCCGCGAAGCGGGCCACGAAGAGCATCGTGAAGTTCGGACTGTTGGCGGCCGCTATGGCGGCCACGGTAAAGAGCAGAATGCCCACCAGCATCGTGCGCCACATCCCGAATCGGGAGACCAGGATCCCGGCTGGCACATCAAACGCCAGAGTACCGATATGCTTCGCCCCAACTGCGAGACCGATCAGCACCTCGGTGGCCATGAATTCATCTTTGGCGAAGATAGGAAGGACTGGTATGAGTACGCCTTGTCCTACCGCGAGCAGAAATGTCGGCGCGTATACCGTCGGTATCAGCGAAACAATCGAGAATCTGCGTTGCCGATCGGAACGCGATTGCGCTATCGGCTGATTCGAAGGTGGGTTGCTCACGATCTTCGAGAAGTCAGCGGATGCATCGTGGATTGGGTGTTATCGCCGTCAGACAATCGTAGTTGGGCAATCGTGTCGTCTGCCGATTGAAACTCTATAGCATAGAATTAATTTCAGATTCCGTGTCAAACTAGGTGATGCAGGGCAGAGCCTACAAATCAGCCCGATGCAGATGGGCGATGGTGCAAAGGCAAAGCTCGCATCCAGATTCCAGAAAGGAACATTATGTCAGATATCAATTCACGCGGATATGCCAATGCCGACGCGCTTGTATCTACCGAGTGGGTAGCCAAGCATGGCAACGATGATGGCGTCCAGG
Organism: Dehalococcoidia bacterium; assembly: GCA_965200065.1. Lineage (GTDB taxonomy): Bacteria > Chloroflexota > Dehalococcoidia > Lucifugimonadales > Lucifugimonadaceae > Bin127. Next base: position 1,128,758 of record CBDATF010000001.1, read on the forward strand.
TAGTCGAATCGAACGAGGACCCGCTGCTCTATCCTTCGGGACACATTCCCGGAGCCGTCGAGATCGACTGGGCGGCTGACTTGAACGATCCGTTGCGCCGCGACTATCTCGACCGCGAAGGCTTTGAGGCTCTAATGTCTTCAAAGGGCATCTCAAATGACACCACAGTCGTGCTGTACGGCGACCGCAGCAACTGGTGGGCCTGCTACGCGTTGTGGATCTTCCAGCTCTTCGGCCACACGAACGCCAAGATAATGGACGGCGGTCGAATGAAGTGGGAAGCGGAAGGACGCGAACTCACTCGAGACGTGCCCGATGTTGCGGCGGCAGACTACAGCGCGCCGGAACGCGACGATTCCGAAGTGCGTGCATTCCGCGACCAAGTGCTAGCGCACATCGGAACTTCTGGCAAGCTGATCGACGTCCGCAGTCCTGAAGAGTTCAGCGGTGAGCGACTGCACATGCCCGACTTCCCGAACGAAGGCGCATTGCGTGGTGGACACGTCCCCGGCGCGGCAAACGTGCCTTGGGCATCCGCCGCGAACGAGGACGGCACCTTCAAGGATGCAGACGCGTTGCGTGCGATCTACGAGGGCAATGCGGGCTTGTCGTCCGATGACGACGTTATTGTATACTGCCGCATCGGTGAGCGCTCCAGCCACACCTGGTTCGTCTTGACCAACCTGTTGGGCTACGGCAGCGTCAAGAACTATGACGGCAGCTGGACCGAGTGGGGCAACTCCGTCGGGGTTCCAATCGAGAAGTAAGACGCTAAGTCTGAACCGTTAATCGCTGGTACCGCGCGCCTTCGGTACCAGCGATTGTCGTATCTGGAAACTGACGATCAATCATGATGGACGGCATTCCTGATCCGATGACTGAGATGCTTTCGGAGTTAGACGCGCTCGATAGGGTAGAGCGCGCTCAGTATCTGCTCGAACTGTCGGACGAGTTCATGGAAGTGCCCGAAACCATCGCGGTTCGACCTTTCCCGGAAGATCGTCGCGTTCCCAAATGTGAATCAGAGGCGTTTGTGTGGGCACAGGATCAGGACGATGGGACGCTGAAGTTTCACTATGCAGTAGAGAATCCGTTGGGCATATCAGCGCGTGCGATGGGTGCCATTCTTGATGAGACGATGTCGGGGCAACCGATGGAACAAGTAGCAAACGTTCCGCCCGATATCGTGCACCGCATCTTCGGCCGTCAACTCTCCATGGGCAAGGGAGAGGGATTAGCCGCCATGGTCGAGTTGACCACTTTCGAGGCTAGAAGGCGGCTGCAGCAAAGAAATCTGGACTAGCTCGCGGTATTAGTGCCCTTATCGGCGCGTCTATCTACGCGCGGGCACCGTATCTCAGAGATACGAGAAGCTGCTTCGACACCGCTGCAATCTCATCTACCGCAACGTTAAACGCGGCTTCGTTGGCTCTTGACGGCACTCGATATCCGCTGATCTTGCGAATGTACTGCAGAGCCGCCGCGGCAATATCGTCATCAGTAGCGGGAACATCCTTAACCCGCAAAGTCTTTATGCTCCTGCACATTCGATAGCTCCTCTCCAATCAGCCGGTTCTAGATCAATCGACAGCAATATCGCGCGCCTGCTGAACTAGATGCGTTCTCACGAAGTGTACGTCGTCGGATGAGTATTCTTCGTTGAGAAATGGGAACCCGGATCTGAGGCTGGCACCAATCCCATCCTCCGCTTCGAATGCCGCTGTGGTCCTCGATACAGCATCGTCAGGAGGAAGGATGTGGGTAATTGGTACCAGCTCTGATTACTTTTCGGTCTGCCGGATGATTGTGATGGGTTTTTAGTCCTCGCTCTTCAGCGACTTCTCTCGCGTGCCTCGCTACTATCAGTTGTCCAGCGTCAGCGTGAACGCATCGCTCACCGACCCGCCATTGCCATCTGTCGCCTTGACGGTCAGCGTCAGTTCTTGCGACGTCGCGCTGCCGGCCGTCAGCGTCAGCACGCTACCATTCCACGCGCCCCTCACCTTATTGCGCGCCACACTGTTCAGCGGCCCCGTCTTCACCTTGCCAGTGCGCTGATGCGTCGTCGTCACCTGCACATCATAAGTCAGTCCATCACCGCTGAAATGACTCGCCATGTCAAGCGCCTCCGTATCCCCAGAAGACATCTCCAAATCATCGAATGGATCGCTTAGCCCAGGCCCAGGATCCGGCGTAGACGTTGGTTCGGGATTTGGCGCAGCCGTTGGTTCGGGAGCCGGCGCAGGCGTTGGTTCAGGATCCGGCGTAGGTGTTGCTTCGGGTTCGTCCTGCGTGTTGCAAAGTTCGCTCACATCAGGGGTGTTTTCATCGACATCGCCGACTTCAACTTTGTAGGTGTGTGATACTTGCTCGCCGTCTATCTCGGCGCTGGCATCCAGCATCAGGATGTAGCTGCCTGAACTGTCAGCAGTAAGTGTCAGGACATCGCCATTGAAGCTACCCGTCAGCTTGTTGCGCGCACGCTCGTTCAGCGCGCCGCTGCGGCAAGTCCCGCTCGGCGTATGCCAAGTCGTTATGACCGCCGACCACGTAGCCGTATTTTGACTCTGAACACTGGATTGACCACTTGCGCCGCCGCCCGTATCGCTGGATAAGTCGATACTCTTGGTGCCGCCGTTCCCGATCACGATTGACTGCGATGTTGCGCCGTCTACCGTGACCCATGCGCTAGTCGAACCGTTTAGAATACCGACCCAATCAGAGTCCCGAACAACACCGCGTACGAACACCTTGTAACTTGTGTTGGGAGTGAGTCCCGTAATAGTCAGTTGGTTCACCGCATCAGGCGAGTCTGGGCCCTTCCGGCGTGTCAGAGGGACGATAGTCGCAGGCGCAGTGTCAGTGGTGTCAGTGCTGTAACCTGCCTGCCACTCCACATCGGGGCCGTTGCTGCTGGGTGTAGTGAAGCTCACTACTAGGCTGTCGCTCTGGGTGCTGGTTATCGATAGATTGTTCGGCGGCAGCGGCGCAGGCGCACCTTCAAACCTTCCAGCATCCCAGCTGCATTCATCATTGGAGTTGCATGCCTTGACATAGAAGCCGTACAGGGTGCCGGGCGTGAGACCGGCAGGATAATCGGATCTGCGGGAGTTACTTCATGATAGACCGCCGGATTCTGACATCCTGCTTTCTCTAGTCCTTACCGAAAAATGATCTGTTCCGCTTGGGATAGATGTGAGGTCAAACGCGATGTTAGCGCCATTCGTTCCAGTGGCATACACGCTTGTGATGACGGGGGTATAGGGAGCCGATGGCGGCGGAGTAGCCCAGTCGTGCGTGGCTTTCTTCAGGCCGTCATCAGATCTGCCATCAGCCTCTACCTGCACAACCGCGAAAGCCGTCATGCCGCACACAGCGAGAACCGCCAAAACCAATCCCATCCTTGTTTGATTATTCTCAGAAAACTATCTACAAATACCTTTTGACTAAGCATGCAATCTCCTCGCGCTACGACGTTTATTTCGAGCGCGCCATACATTCACGGCAAATGCCGACTGAACTTTAACCTAACGTAATCTGAACTTCAAACTAATGTAGTTAATCAGATTTTCCGAACCCTAAATGGTAACACAAGACTGCGAAACCTAATGTCCATGAGTTGCACTTGGTCCGGTGTTGCCCGTTGCTGGATTGTCTTTGACGAATTCGTCGATGGCATCTAGGAACTGTCGTCCGAACTGTTGCAGTTTGGTATCTCCGACACCGGAGATGGCGTGGAACTCCTCAGTAGTACGAGGGACGTGCCTACATATCTCCTGAAGCGTCGTGTCTGGGAACACCACGAATGCCGGCCAGCCATTTTCTTTAGCGATTTGCAGGCGCAGTTCACGCAAGTGTTGGAACAACTCATCGTTGTAGGGCAAATTCTTTTTGACGCGTTGAGACTTGCGCTGGCGTTGGGGCGGCTTTGCCTGTTTCACCCTTGAGAGAGTGATTGGCTGCCGCGTCTTGAGATAGTGCCAACCTTGCTCGGTAACACCGAGAGTAGGGTACTCGGAATTGTTTCGATAGAGCATCCCGGCCGTCGTCATCGATTTCGCTATCTCGCGGATTTCAGTGCGGTTGTAGTCGTCGACGATGTTGTAGACGCTGAGTTGGTCGTGTCCGTGCTCTAGGATCCGTCTCGCCTTACTGCCTACTAGGACGTTGGCTACGTGTTCCATGCCGTATCTCTGGCCGGTTTTGATGACTGCCGACATAATCTTCTGGGCGATGATGGTGGCGTCGAACTCTTCGCGGGGCGTAGCACACACATCGCAACACGCGCCGCTGTCCGATCTGTTGTCCTGTGCAGTATCAGTTGCTACGGTTTCATCGCCAAAGTACTGCAGAACAAAGCGACGCCGACAGGTCTGCAGTTCGCAGAACTCGACAATCCTTTGCAGCTTATCCGCCGCGCTCTGGCGGAGTGCACCGTCTCCGATCTGGTGGATGAAGAACTCTTTTTTGCTCCGGTCGCCATATGAGTAGAGCAGGACGCACTTGCTGAGCAGACCGTCGCGACCGGCACGTCCCGTCTCCTGGTAGTAGTTCTCGACGGTCTTCGGCATGCTGTAGTGGACGACCAGGCGGATATCCGGTTTATCGATGCCCATGCCGAATGCAATGGTGGCGACTACTACTGGGAACGCGCCGGAGATGAAACCTTCATGCGTGACGCGCCGCTCCGTATCATTCATCCCAGCGTGGTAGTGCTGAGCGTTGATGCCCTGCTCCCGCAGATGGGTTGCCACCTCTTCAGTCTCGCTACGTGAGAAGCAGTAGATAATCGCCGGCTCGCCTCGATTCGCTTTCAGCAATTCGGCGATCTGCCGCAACGGATCGCGTTTCGGGCGCACTTCGTAGTAGAGGTTTTCACGGTCGAATGATGCGACGTATCTATCTGGTGAGTTCAGACCGAGTTGGGAGACGATGTCATGTCGCACTTGCGGCGTTGCGGTGGCAGTGAGGGCGATAAAGGGCACTGACGGCAGTTGACGCCGGAACTTGCCTAGTGCGCGGTAGTCTGGGCGAAAATCGTGTCCCCATTCCGAGATGCAGTGCGCCTCATCGACGGCTACGAGGCTGATATCGAGCGTCTGCAGGAAGCTCTGGAATCCCGGCAACACGATGCGTTCGGGTGCCACATACAGTATCTTTAACTCGCCACTTTGCGCGGCGGCCCGGACTTGTGAGCTTTCCCTATATGACAGTGTGCTGTTCAGGAAGTAGGCCGGTATCCCATTCGCGTTGAGCGCGTCTACTTGGTCCTTCATCAATGCGATGAGTGGCGAGATGACCAGCGTCAGACCCTCTAACTGCAATGCCGGAAGTTGGTAGCAGAGGGACTTGCCGCCACCAGTGGGCATGATCACGAGCGTGTCGCGTCCGTCCATCACTGACGTAATCACTTCTTGCTGAAGCGGATGGAAGCGGTCGTAGCCGAAGAATCGCTTTAGAGTATCGAGCATGTCGGTGCTCATTTGAACGTTCATTGGGGATACTTCTCCAGCAAGCGTTTTGCGATTATGAGCTTCTGCATCTCGTTTGTGCCCTCGCCGATGATCATCAGCGGCGCATCTCGATAGTATCGTTCAATCGGAAAATCCTTTGTGAAGCCCGCTCCGCCGTGAATCCGCATCGCGTCCAAAGCCACTTCTGCACACATCTCGCTAGCATACAGTTTAGCCATGCCGGCTGACAGATCGACTCTCTCGCCGCGGTCCTTCTGGGCGGCGGCATTCATCGTCAAGAGCCGTGCCGCTTCGATTTTGGTGCCCATCTCGGCCAGCATCAACTGTATCGCCTGATGCTGTGCAATGGGCATGCCGAATGCATGGCGTCGCTGGGCATATGAGATTGCCGCTTCAAAGGCCGCCGTAGCGACGCCGACGGCTCTGGCGGCAACGTTGATGCGCCCTGATTCCAAGCCGCTCATCACTTGTGCGAAACCTTTGCCTTCAACACCGCCGATCAAGTCCTCCGAACCGACGCGGCAATCGTCGAAGATCAACTCGCCCGTATCGACACCGCGATAACCCAGCTTGTCGATATGCTGTCCGATCTTCAGTCCCGCATTCGGTTTGCGGACGATGAAGCAGCTCATGCCACGATATGCCGGCTCGGAGTGGGGATCGGTCTTCGCCAATACGGCAACGGCGTTGCCATGCTGCGCATTGGTGATGAACATCTTGCGACCGTTCAGGACGTACTCCTCACCCTGCTTAGTCGCGATGGTGCGAATGCCTTGCACGTCGCTACCGGCTTCTGGCTCGGTTAGACCGAGACCACCGCGTATCTCGCCACTCGCCATTCCCGGCAAGATGCGACCTTTCTGCTCTGGAGTCCCGTGATCGGCGATGATGGCGGACATCAGCAAATGCGTACCGATCGGTCCGCATACGCTCATCCAGCCCTTGCTCAGCTCCTCAAAGATGATGGCTAACGTGACGTGATCTAATCCGAGACCGCCGTACTCTTCCGGGATCGTGATTCCAAAGAGCCCCATCTCCCGCATCGTCTCGATAAGCACAGTCGGGTAGACATCGAGTGCATCGTATTCAGACGCTACCGGTTCAACGTCTCTCCGCACGAAGTCTCGTACGAGATCGATGATTTGAGATCGCGCTTCCTGGGAGGCCGTTGACATCTATGGAAGCTGCGAATGGGATGAAGCGATGTGCAAGTACGTCAGGTTATCCGGCGGACATCAATTGTTGATGTTGATCTCGCCGATTGTGGCGCTGCCGGTGATGATTAGATCCGGCTCGCCAGAGCGACTCGGCTGTACGGTCCTGTTATCGTTAGTTGCCGCCAAAGTAGTGCTGCTCTGAAACACAACGTGCCAGTCAGCGGGAACGTATATCTTCGCTTCGCCCATCGTGATAACAACGTTCAGCGTCGCCGGACGTTGTCGGATCTGACTGTTGCGAAGGTCGAGCTCAACACTGCCCATAGTTACGGATATGTCGCCGTTACTCAGGTTGTCCGTTTGTACCGAGCGTTTTTCGGAAGCCATCGTGGTAGATGAAGTAAATGTGGACGCATTTGCATCTGAAGCCGAAATTGGTTCAAAATCGGATGCGGATGCCGCTTCAAACCTCGGCGTGTCTACCTCGATCTTGACCCTCTTGGATGAACGCCGTCGCCGGCGGCGTGAAGTGGTGAAGATGAGCACAAGACCGCCTACAATCAGCGCGATCGCCCAGAAGTAGGCACCTTCAAGAACTTCCCAGGTACCTAGCATCACCGCGCCGGCAACCACGATCATGATTATTGGCAGTACCGGGCGTTGAAAACCGTTTCTGAGCAGCGCCCAGACTCCGACCAGAACGAAGAGCAGGGGGTACCATCTACCAACTAGACCTTCGCCGCCTATTTCGAGGGCGGACAGAAGCAGCATCGCGCCGAGAACTGCTAAAGCAATTCCGAGGAATGCGCGAGTCGGCATGCCTAATGAGTGCCCACGTTTCATGTGTCTCTACTCCCTCCAAGCACAGCGACATGATGCCGCAAGCTGTCTAGATGGTCATCTGCGCTCCACATCGGTGATGTCGAATCTGATGTGGAGCGCAAATATGCGTAAGGCCGTTATCAGGCTCCGGCGCGTTCCGCAGCTAATGTTACGGCGCGTTCCGTGTAGACCTTGGTCATCGCTTCCCGGTAGTCCGATGAGGCGTGCACGTCGTCGTTGAACATGCCAGCTATCTCGGCGCCGCCACGTTGGGAGGCGCGCGCGATTATTCTGGCATCCAGCTCTTTGCCGACCAGAATGCGCTCGGCACGGCGTGAACGTATGGCGCGTGGGCCGGCACCGGTAATGCCGATCTGCGCGCTGCTGCATACACCATTGGCATCCAGCGTGATTGCAGCGGCAACACCGACAATCGCGTAGTGCGATGCCTTGTTAGCCAGCTTCACGTAGGCCGAGCCACTGCCATCGCCCAATCCGGGAAGCGACACCCCAGTCAGCACTTCGTTGGGACGGAGTGCCGTCTCGAGGTAGCCGCGGAAGAAGCGGTCGCTTGCGATGGCTCGTTGCGCCCGTGCCGAAGCGGCGTGGAGGTCGAAACCCAGCGCGACGGCGACTGCGGGAAGGTCTCCCGCCGGGTCGGCGTGCGCCAGTGAGCCGCCGATAGTTCCCCAGTTCCGAACCTGAGTATCGGCGATCTGCGATGCCGCTTCCGATATCGCCTGCGCCTTGGAGTTGATGAGATCGGAAGTAATCAGCTCGTGATAGGTAGTCATCGAACCGATCGAGATTCCACCATCATCCGTCTCGCTGATGCCCGTAAGCCCGTCGACGTTCTTGAGGTCGATGATTGCCTGCGGCGATGAGATCCGCAACTTCATCATCGGTATCAAGGAGTGTCCACCGGCCAGCAGCTTCGCGTCGCCACGGTAGCGCGACAGTGTCTGCGATGCTTCAGCCACTGATGTGGGAGCGTGATATGCGAAAGGATCTGTAATTCCAGTAGTCATGTTCAGTTACTCCTTTTCGCGGCTGCTGAACGGCGCGCACGACGTGCCTCGGTGGCATCCTGAATCGTGCGCCACATTCGCTCGGGGCTCAACGGCATGTTCAGGTGCTTGACGTCCAGGTGCCTCAAAGCGTCTACGGCGGCGTTGACAACAGCAGGAGATGCGGCGATAGTTCCCGTTTCACCTGCGCCCTTGGCGCCCAGCGAGTTGGTCGGTGTCGGCGTAACCGTCCGATCCGTCTCGAAGTTCGGGAAGTCTTCCGCAGTCGGAACTGCGTAGTCCATCATGCTGCCGGTCAAGAGCTGTCCGTCATCGGAGTAGACTGCACACTCTTGCAGCGCCTGTCCAACACCTTGTGCGATACCGCCATGCACCATACCGTCGACGATCATCGGGTTGATAACGTTGCCCACGTCGTCAATCGCTACGTAGCGGACCAGTTTGGTTTCACCAGTGTCAGCGTCGATCTCGACGACTGCGATGTGGGTGCCGAATGGCCAGGTGAAGTTTTCAGGGTCGAAGAAGCTGACCGCTTCCAGTCCTGGCTCCAATCCTGGAGGCAGGTTCTTGGCGTGATAGGCGCCCAGCGCAACGTCGCCCCAGGGGATTTCTCGCTCCTGGATGTCTTCGACGAAGAAGCGTCCGCCTTCAAAGCTGACCTGCTTCGGTTCAACCCCCATCTCGTGTGCCGCAATCTCGGTCGCCTTTTCGATGACCTTGTCGAGGCTCATCATCAAAGCCTGACCGCCGACTGCCAGCGAACGACTGCCAAAGGTGCCAGTACCGAACTGATGCCGTTCAGTGTCGCCGTGCACAACCTCGATGTTTTCCATCGGGATGCCAAGCCGCGACGCTGTTATCTGCGCTAACGTCGTCTCGTGACCCTGACCGTGCGGCGATGTGCCGGTAAAGACCGTAACCGTGCCAGTCGGGTGTACTCTGACCGTGCTCGATTCCCACAGTCCGGCGCCGGCGCCCAATGAGGCGGCGACTGCTGAAGGTGCCATACCGCAGATCTCGATGTAGGTCGAGAAGCCGACTCCGAGGAATTTGCCTTCGCTACGCGCGTCGCGCTGCTGCTGACGGAACTCCTGGTAGTCGAAAATGTCGAGTGCCGCGGCAAGCGCGCCCTGGTAGTTGCCAGAGTCGTACGTGACGCCGATCGGCATGTCATGTCCGCGCTTGAACGGTCGGACAAAGTTGCGTCGTCGCACTGCAAGCACATCTCGGACGATCTCGTGGCAGTAGCGCTCCATCATCCGCTCAACCACATACGTCGCTTCGGGACGTCCGGCTCCGCGATATGCATCGACCGGGGTGGTGTTTGTAAAGACCCCCTTGACGGAGCATGAGAGGTTCTCGAACTTGTAACAACCGCCAAGCATCAGCCCGAACAGAATCGTCGGAATTGCCGGGGCGAACGTCGAGAGATAGCCGCCGAGGTTTGCGTATACATCGACCTTCAAACCGGTTACCACGCCGTCCTTGGTGCCGCAAATCTCGGCATCGGCGATGTGGTCACGACCGTGCGTTGTGGCGATGTAGTTCTCGGTGCGTCCTTCGATCCACTTCACGGGACGCTCCAGCTGCTTGGCGATGATGCCGCAGATAACCTCTTCAGCGTATAGGTAGAGCTTGCATCCGAATCCGCCGCCCACATCAGGGGCGATGACGCGGATCTTGTGCTCCGGATGACCGGTTACGAGTGCGAAGAGCAGTCGTACCAAGTGAGGGATCTGGGTTGAGGTCCAGATGGTGAGTTGATCGGTTCCCCCGTTGTAGTCGGCCATGATGCCGCGCGGCTCCATGGGGTTGGGAATCAATCGCTGGTTGACGATTCGCTCGCGCACAACGACATCGGCTTCGGCCGCGGCGGCTTCGTAGTCGCCAGCGCCTACCGCCCAGTCGAACGCCAAGTTGTTTGGCGCATCGTCATGTACCTGCGGCGCGCCATCAGCAGTCGCCTTTTCAGCGTCTACCACTGCATCCAGCGGCTCGTAATCAACATCGACCAGAGAGACGGCGTCGGATGCCGCTTCGGGTGTACTGGCGACGATTGCGGCGACGGCATCGCCCACGTATCGAACCTTTTCGATGGCCAGCGGCGGGTGCTCGGGAGTCTTCATGCCAGTCGATTCGTCGAGGACCCATCCGGCCGGCAGACTGCCTAGTTGCTCAGATAGATCGGCACCGGTGAATACGGCTACGACGCCGGGCGCATTGGCAACATTTGAGACGTCGATATTGTTGATCTTGGCGTGGCCGTACGGGCTTCGCACGATTGCGATATGAAGCAGTCCGGGCAGTCGCAGATCGTCGATATATTGCCCTCGGCCAGTGATTAGCGCCTGGTCTTCAACGCGCTTTACCTCTTGGCCGATCAGTTCTTGGGTAGTCATATCTATTCACCTCCCGAGTTGGCTGCTGCGTGCTGAACCGCGGCTACAATGTTGTGGTAGCCAGTGCATCGGCAGAGATTGCCGCGCAGTCCGCTGCGGATCTCAGCTTCCGAAGGCGACGGGTTGCGATCCAGAATCTGCACAGCCGTGATCATCATGCCGGGAGTGCAGAAGCCGCACTGCAGACCGTGCTTCTCGCGGAAAGCCTCCTGTATCGGATGCAGCTCGCGATCGGACGCCAGTCCCTCTACCGTCGTAACGGCAGAGCCGTCTACTTGCACGGCGAAAACGGTGCACGACTTGGTGGCGTTACCATCAACGAGAACGGTGCAAGCGCCGCAACTGCTGGTGTCGCAACCGACGTGGGTGCCAGTCATGTCGAGACTGTCCCTTAACAATTGCGAGAGCAGAGTGCGCGGCGACACTTGAAGCGTGTGCTCCGTCCCATTAATCGTGATCGTTACATCTTCGTTCATAAATCCACTCCTTTATGGTTAAGATGAATCCTCTGGGATTGAAGCAAGTTTACTTGAAAACTGTCGATTCGTAGTCTCAAAATTCGGATTGTCAAGGATTGAAATCGTGAAAATCAAAGGCGAATTCACTGTTAAAGCACCTAAACAGACGGTTTGGGACACTTTGAACGACATCGAGGCGCTCGGAACGATGCTGCCGGGCGGCAAAGGTCTCACTCAAACCGGGCCGGATCAATACTCCGCAACCATGGACGTGGGCATCGGTCCCATCCGCGCCCAATTCAATGGAAAAGTGCAGATCTCCGAACGCGACGAGCCCAACTCATACCGACTGCGCGTAGAGGGAAACTCGCGTCAAGGATGGGTCAACGGAAACGGCAGGGTAGAGCTTGAGGAGGTCGCCGCCGATTCGACCTTGATCAAGGCCGAGGGCGACATCCAAGTCGGCGGCATGATCGCACGCGTCGGACAGCGCATGTTGCCCGGCGTGTCAAAGCAGATGATGGAAACGTTCTTCAAGAACGTAGAGCGAAGAGCACGGGAACGGCAGTAACGCTAGGACCTACAGCTTTGTTCCGTCCGCATCGTAGGTGTAACCAAGTTCGTCGACGCTGCGCCCCGACTCTTTGGTGTAGCCAGCAGTCGCAAGCTCGATCCGATTGCCGTCAGGATCGGCGATGAAGAAGTAGCGCTGACCGTTGTGCCGCTCTCCGGGGCCAGATGTTATCTCGATGCCGGCGGCCTTGATCGCGTCAAGCGCGGCATCTAAGTCGTCAACCTGCAACGCGACGTGAGTTCGGTAATCGGTTGCCGCCTCGGGGTTGGGCTCTATCAGATGCACCATGCCACCGTCTTCGGCACGCGTCCATACCAGCGGATTGCCGTCGATTTCGTGCGGTATTACCTGAAGTCCGATCAAGTCGCGGTAGAAGGCTATAGATGCGCCCCGATCGGAAGTCGGCAAGCCGACGTGGTTAATCTTCTCGACTTTGAAACTGCCCATGTCATGCGCCATCCTTAAGTTGCACTATCAGCTCGATCTCAACTGCGATGTTATTCGGCAGACTACCCATGCCGACGGCCGATCGTGCGTGTTTGCCATTTTCGCCGAAGACGTCGACCATGAGGTCTGAGAAGCCGTTGATGACGGCCGGTTGCTGGGTGAAATCAGGAGTGCCGTTGACCATGCCGAGGACTTTGACGCATCGCTCGACGGTGTCGAGAGTTTCCAGTTCACGCTTGATGGAAGCGAGCAGTTGAATCCCGACCAGCCTTGCCGCTTCGTAACCCTCTTCTACCGACAGATCGCCGCCGACCTTACCAGTGACCATCTCGCTACCTTCGTCGCGTCGCGGTCCGTGCCCAGAGAGAAAGAGCAGATTGCCGACGCGCACTGCCGGCACGTAGTTGGCGATAGGTGAGGATGGCTGGTCGAGATCGATACCCAGTTCTTCGATGCGTGCATCAGCAGACACAGTTTGACTCCAGTTCGGTTGGTGGCCCAATTTCAGCGGCCTAATTTCCAGTAGGTTTGCGTTTCCATGTTACCGCGCATTGCAGTTTGCCTGCGCGAATGTTGCAAATGCTTTTCGCGATATTCCGCGACGAATATCAGTGCCCAATCTCAGGGCGTGAGTGAGAGTGCCGCGTTACATGCCGCCGTCAATCGTAGCGGATCGTTAGGATCGATCTCCCCGCCGGCGCCATCCAACTGTCCCATCGCCCACTTTGCGGCCTCCTCAGCGCGGTATGGCGAGGGATCTTCTAGGAACTTGGAACACGGATCATCAGCGTCGTTAAAGCCCTCAAACTGGGTAACGGTCGGTGCTTGATTGAAACCCTCGAAAGTCTCTGCCGTCGGCGCTTGCTCAAAGCCCTCAAACGTCTCCGCGGTAGGTGCCTGCTCGAATCCGGCAAAGCGTTCCACGGTAGGTGCGGCAGCTATAGTGGGAGCCGTCTCTATGGTCGGAGCACGCTCAATGGTTGGCGCTACGTCAATTTGATTGCTATCTTGAACATCAAAATCTTCACAAGCAAGCAGTAATGATGCGCTAATGACAGCAACAGCCATTAGCACCATATTGAGTGCAAAATGCTTTGATGGGCTGTTTCTTATGCTCGACATCGAATTAGGCGGTGGTTTAGATGATCTTGACGTCCATATCATTCGCGCCTCTGCGTTGCACTTGAATGCCAGGAATTGCATCGAGGAACGTTGAGAACGAGTGATATCCGTTGCGTCTGAAATCAAATCCCGGATCTATGCGCCGTATCGTCTCCATCAATTTAGCATCTTTTACGATACCCTCATTATCCCTGGAGGAGCGTATCGCGCGCCTCACAAGTCCCCGAGTTTCTACATCGACCCTTTCGTTATCGACTGACGAGGCACTGCTGCTTACCTTAGGTAAAGGCCGCCTTGCTTGCGGTGAAGTCGCGCTAGCCTTTGGGACCTCTGGCGGCTCCGCAGGCGCAGCCGGTTGTGCCGGCTCATCATCAGAACTTGTCAACGGCTCATCGGAACGCACCAATTCAACCAGATCGATGTAGCGGTCACAGCTTCTCACGAGCAGGTCGGAGCTGACGTCGCGTCTCCCGGCAACTATCACCGATTTTCCGTTTGAACGTAGGAAGTTGACGAGTGGAAAGAAGTCGGAATCGGAAGAGACGATCAGGAAGGTGCTGATCTCCACTGGCGACGAGTACATCAGTTTGACGGCTTCGACGGTCAGACGAATATCGCTCGCATTCTTGCCGGCGGTAGTCACGGCATGGTGTATCAACTCGATTCCCAGCGATTGAAGCGCCACCTGGTTCTGGTTATTAACCTTGCTCCAATCCCCAAACGCCAGCTTCACGACGGTGCGTCCCATCCCAGACGCCTCATCCATCAACGCCCGAATGTGGTCCTGCGTGCCGATGTTCTCATAGTCGATCAATACCGCCAGATTTTCTTCCATCGATCGGCTCCTTTCAACATCGGTTCCACTGCATCAAGAACATCGCACTACCAGCATCATCCTCATCCGCTCGCGCTGATGTCCGGATGGGGCTCGGTCATGGCGAAGGGGTCGAGGGCTTCGTCTAGCGCCTCCTCGTCGAGGTTGGTGCAGCGCAGGGCTACTTGGCGGATCGTCTCGCCGGTTTCGGATGCTTCGTGAGCGATTGCGGCAGCGGCATCATAGCCGATGATGGGAGCAAGGGCGGTGCAGATTGCTAGTCCCTGCGCCACCATTGAGGGTCCGACGTCGGTCGCTTCGATGCCGGATACGCACTGTCGCTGCAGGTTGATGCAGGACGCGGCGAGCAGATCGATCGACTCCAACAGGTTGTGGGCCGCGACGGGCATCATCACGTTCAGCTCGAAGTTGCCAGATTGTCCCGCTATCGCGATAGTCGTATCGTTGCCGATGACTTGCGCGCAGACCATGCACACCGACTCGGCGATTACGGGGTTCACCTTGCCGGGCATGATGGAGCTGCCTGGTTGAACCTCTGGCAGCGTAATCTCGCCGATGCCGGCACGCGGACCGGAGCCCAGCCACCGCAGGTCGTTGCAGATCTTCATCAGACTTACCGCAACCGTCTTCAATGCGCCCGAAGCGCTGACCAATCCGTCAATAGTGCTCTGGGATTGGAAGTGGTTTGAAGTTTCCGAGAACGGCACGTCAGTGCGTTCCGCCAACTTTGCGATGACGCGTTCTGCAAACTCTGGATGCATTCCGATGCCGGTGCCTACCGCAGTGCCGCCAAGGGACAAGACCGCGAGTTCCTCGAGCGCACGCTGAACGCGTTCACGTCCATACGCGATCTGTCCGGCATACCCCAGAAACTCCTGTCCCAGACGAATCGGGGTCGCGTCCTGCAAGTGCGTCCTGCCAGTCTTCACGATGTCCCAGAAATCTTCCGACTTCGGTCTTAACCCATCCTCCAACTCCTGCATCGCAGGCAGTAGCGAGTCGGCGATGGCAACGGCGGCGGCAACGTGGATCGCGGTAGGAATGACGTCGTTTGAGGATTGGCCCTTGTTGACGTGGTCATTGGGATGCACCGGATCGCGCGAACCTAGTTTGCCGCCCAGGGCTTCGTTGGCCACGTTCGAGATGACCTCGTTGGCGTTCATATTCGTCGAAGTGCCAGAGCCGGTCTGGAAGATATCGACTACAAAGGCATCGTCAAACTCCCCGTCGATGACGCGTTGAGCAGCCGCAACAATAGCGTTTGCACGTTCCGCATCCAACGCGTCGAGTTCGAGATTGACTTCCGCTGCGCACTGCTTAACCTGTGCGATGGCACGAATGAACGATCGGCCGAAGCGCAGGTTGCTAATTGGGAAGTTCAACTCCGCCCGTCGAGTATTGGCGCCGTAGTAAGCCCCTGCCGGCACATCCAGCACACCCATCGAATCGCGTTCAGAACGCATTGCGCTTACATCGCTAGTCATGTGGACACATTTCCTTGCTGTCTCAATCTGGTCAGACGTTTCTCACTCGCCGGCGTGCCTCGCATCATACTCGTCGAAAGTCTTCTGCGCCGCGTTCAGCGCGTTCACACATGCCGGATAGCCACCGTAAAACAGCATCTGCGTGATCAGCTCCACGATCTGGTCTTTCGTCCAGCCATAGTTAAGCGCGCCGGTGATGTGTCCCGGTAGCTGGTTCGGCTTGTCCAAAGCGATGAGTGCGGCGACGGTGCAGATGCTGCGCACGTTGCTGGGCAGCGTCTCACGCTGATAGATGTGCCCGAAAAGAGTCGCGTTGATCAGGTCAAACGCCTCACTCACATTCTCCGCCACCGGGTTCAATCCCGGATCGCCATCGTAATACCACTCCCGCCACTCCTTAGACTTCGCCAACAGCTCTTCATAGTTATGCATGTGAAACTATCCCTCCATGCTCATCAATAGGTGGTGATGATGGTGATGCCCGAAGCTCGAACATCCCGCGCCGCCGCTGCCAAACAATCGGCAACATAGTGCAGGTTTAATTTAAGCATAGGGGATGGTGTCAGCGTCGGATTGCAGAACCCGTGTTGGCGAGCAGGCGTTTGAAGTCGTTTGGGAGAATTGATAGGAGTTGTTGGGCATCCATGCCGTAGACGTCGTAGTTCACGCTTAGCTGGTCAAGCAGGACGTTGAGTCGCAACAATCCAATCGGAGAATGTCTGCTCTCATCGTGGATAAGTGGACTAACACTATGAGTATCGGGATCGATGTATAGCATGTGCATCAAATCCATGATCCCCATGGATCTGAATCTTTCAGGGCTTCGGATAATCCGATGCATAAAGCGGGGAAACGCATAAACCGGTTGATTCAGCATCCACCAAGCCTTTTCACCGTGAACCGTATAGAGTTCGTAGGAGAGCATCAGACGGTGGCCAAAGGCATCTCTGACCTGGGAATCATCATGCACATCGATGAGGTGAGCGTAATCGGGCCGCCGTCGCAAATCGATGTAGCCGTTGGGCGTCTTTTCTGCCAATACTTCGAGGTAGAACATCCCGATTCAGAACCAGAGGGGGTAATTGCCGGACACATCTCGACTGCCGCTCTGACCTATCTGTTCGTCCAGGTACTGTCCCGCTTCCCGTTTGCTGCTGAACTTGTTTTGCGCGATTTCTATGTCTGCATTGATGACTTTGCGATATCGAGGATCGCTCAGGATCGATGACGGAAATTCTCTTTCAACGCCGTTGCGTAAATCAGCAAAGAACTTTCGGGACAATTCGACGCCAGCAGTTGTCATCTCGCTTAGTTGCAAAACCCTCATCGCGTTGAAGCATCTCCACTGAACGCCCCAGCAGGGTCGTAGACGGTAGCGGTCCAGTTCTTAACTGCACCATCAATCCACTTGTTGATCTGTTCCGCGCGATTAGCATCATCATTTGACCGTTGCGGAAAATCATCCTCGTGAAAGGTTTTCACAAATGCGAGCCAATCTGTCCATTTACCCTCAGCATCACTTGGCTCTACATCTTGTTCAATCAATGCGTAGCGAAGGATGATACGCATCGCCTCTGGGAAGACGAGACTCTGGAACTTCCCGCTCGTGCGCGCTTCATTGCTGATGCCTTCCAAGTTGCGATTCACAAGCAACGTTGGGAGTTCGTGGTCAAAAGTGATACCCCAGACTTCATTTCCTAACGCGGTAGTTTCCTCTAACCAAAGCAGACTCTGAACTCCGCTGGATGTCTTTGGTTTAATCCGGTCTCGTGAAGCCAACAATTTTCCTGAACCGTCAGATGCACGTATCATCAGTCGAAACAAGGGATTGGCAACGGTAGTCAGTCGCCGATCTAGAGGAGGAGACTGAGCCGCCACGCTGCCGTACGGAAATCGCATCGCATTTCGTCGCCGATACTCCGTTAATACGACTTCAGCGTCAGGATCGACATCTAACTCTTCGAAGTCAAAAATCGCCGTGAACGACTGCGGGCCGTCATCTTCAGCATCACTCAAAGTGATATCGAAGCAAGAATTGGGTATCCGGATACGTTTTGTCGGTTTGACCCTATGAATCATTTTCGTCGGACTCCTCAACCTCAGTTTCTTCTTCTATTGGATCCATCCGCACATAGAGATCGCGATGCGGGTCAAATCCTAGAATTTTGATTTCGAAGTTATCTTGATCATGGATATCGACTAGGAGTTGATTCGGCGCGTCGGCCGGACTCCAGTTACATCCTTCGGATTTGATGGTCAGCGAATTTTGACCATACAATTGGAAATCCATCGGACTGTAGACTTTGAGCGGGTTGCCGCGCTGTGGGTTCTCTTATGCGACCTGTAACAGAGCATGCTTCGGAGGATGTTCGAGAACGTGATTGCCTGTGATCTGAAAATCGCCATCCACATCGTCGATTGCGAATTGCGAAGGTGGCAACTTAGGTGGCGCTCCGCGGCCACCGCCGCCACGTATGATTACCTCTACGACTACCGCCATTCACTGCGACGTTACCTTTTTTGAGCGAGAAAAACTGTGCAAAGGCATCCTTTTGGATCCCAGATCTTTGAGTTTCGAGAATCGCAAGGATGTTTCGCACCGAGTTTCTGACTGATTCGATGTGCCGTTGCCGGCGCGCCATCTCTTCCGGACGCGGTCGGTGTTCAATCGCCAGGAAGTGTGAGAGGGCGCTTCCGAGTCTCGCAGCATGGCGGCTAAGGGCTCGTTTTCATTCACCAGGACTAACGCGAGCACTGGATATGATTGGATGAAATTCATGTCGGTAATCGACAGCGTGCCGCGAATGTAGTAGTCGTGCCGGTTGAGAGGTTGGCTAATTTCTGCAGATAAACATTGAAATGCGTCTTCATCCTCTTGCCGGCCTTTGAGGCGATAGAGGTATGGATACGAAACGAAAGCAGTCGATTAGCCTCATATTGCTCAAGTAGCGATTTGATCTTCTCAAAGTGCTTGTAGCTATCGTCGTTCACGGGCGGAGCCGAAAGGACTGTCAAGTTCGAAGCTTCCACAAGGTCGACGTGACGCACTATCTTAAAGACGTTTTGGTAACTCTGCTCTGACCACTCGCCATCGCCGCTAAGGTTAATGCGTTGCAACACCCTTTAGATGGTGTTGGCGTTAATGGTCAACAACGTAGGTTTGTGACCATCTGGCTCTACAATCACCTCAAGCCAGCCATTCACGATTGGGTAGAAGTAGTTGTGGATGACCGCTTCTATAATCTGCTCTGCGTTGGCACCTTCCGCATCTGCGTCATCAGGGCTAGCGATCCGTGGAAATGGCACCACGACTGAGAGTCCGCGTTTATTGCGGAAAGAGATTTGAAAATCACGCTTGAAGTTCTCGATGATCTGTCGATGTGCTGGATTGCTCCCGGCGAGCGGCATTGATAGGTCGTCTTCGCCGAGAACCGAGAAGTATCCATACGATGCATACCTCGTTCCGTTGATGGTGTGCTTGCGCAGTATCGATTGCCCCATCAAGAGAAGGTCTTTATCGGTCTTGGTCAGCGCGATGTAGCTGCTGGCTTCCGATACGTCAGGAATGACCCACTTGCCAAGTCCCCAGGAGCCGTTATCCGTTTCACCCTTGCCGGAACGACCTACATTTCTGAAAAACCAGTAGAAGTCGTTCTCAGACGCTTGATTGTCACTAGAGTCGTCGAATTGAGCCGGATCGCCACATAAGCCCGTTGTGCCAAGGTCTTCGATGACGATTAAGGAACGTCCTGCGCGGTTAATGAATTCGAGGCGATACGATCCTTGATGCCTTCGTCCAAGTCGTCAATGACATTCAGGTGCTCCCAGAGTCCTTCGAAATACTTCATTGCGCGATGTGCAGGTAATGGTCGAACCAGTCCTTTGAGTGAAAAGCGAACTTTGACTGGCTCATCGACGTCCCGCAAGCCGGTTTGTCGCTTGGCGAGGCTGGCGTCTAAGGAGTTCTGAATGACTTCACGGGCTAACCGAACGTTAAGTGGCTCATCGCCAAAGAATTCACGCTCAACAGGATCCTGATTGATTTCAGCCCGCGACATTTCTCGAAACCGCCATCGAACCCCGTCCTGCGTGTACGTCATTCCTTGTGTGCCTCAGTTCAACTCAAATTACGAAAATCCATTAAGAGACAATTAGATCACAGAAAATCCCCTCTATCAAGCGCACCCTCACGACTGATTTCGTACCAATTAGGATGTGCTTCCGATCACACGGGTTGGTGTAACAACCAGATGGCGCGGGATGTTGCAGCTACGGATAGGTGTGGAGGAACCCACGCAGCGCGCAAGCGTCCTAGATAGGAGAGCAGAGCGCGGTGTGGATGGCGTCAGCGTCGAGTTGCGGAACTCGTGCTGGCGAGCAGGTTCAATTTAGATACTGGATTTCCAACCGAGATGGGTGGATTAAGTCGAATCGATATTCACCTGTGTTGTGATTTCGGTGTGCCAGGAAGACAGCTTCGAATGCGGAATAGTCCTGACCTTCCCAAATACTGAACCAGGGACGCAAATCGAGAAATATCTCGTTAACGATTATCAGGATGTATTTGTTACCTGACTTGACTTGAGACTTCTTTGCACCCTTATCCTGAAGCGCAGCGGTGATTGCTTGACGAGCCGCTTGCTTATCTAACCGCTTGTTATGAGTTGCGTTCACTACTCTAGGGTCGTCGATCGACCTTAGAGGTTCTCGACCGATTCGAATCAGATTCGGTTCATAGAGATCATGCATTAGACGCGTGATTTCTACATCGCTCTTGCCAATCGCTTCAATGTTGGCACGCCAATCGGGAAAGGTGCTGTAGCCGTTAGGATCAAATGCGTCATCCGAGAAAGCATACTTGCAACGCGATAGGAAAGACGTGAACTCCGTCACGACACCTTTTTCATAGGAGGTATCATCCCCAAAGCTCACAGGGGCACGCATTGTTGGTTGGTATTCTGTGGGCACGAGCTTGCGAACCGCACGCTTCTCAACGTTGTCGAATAAGAAAATCAACTCTTCGATACTGTCTTCTCGCCACAAATAAACAGGTACGACCAGATTTTCTCCGTTCACTTCCACATGAATCGAGCCCTGATATTGGGCATAGGGATAGTTAGCCGTCGGTAGCGTATGTGGTAGGTTGGCTGTCAACTTAACCACATGTTCGGTTTGTGATTCTCTATGGATGATCCATAGCTCGGTCTTGTTCAGATTAATGTCGCCATTTTCGACGGCACTCAGGCTATCAGACATTCTGGCACGCACTTCGTCCATGTTCGATGGAGGTGTACTTAGCGGATGGCAAAGAAATGTAGATCTGAAGGTCTCTGAATGCTTACTCATGCCAGCGTACAATAGCATTGAGGTATGAACATCAATATTTGGAGCACTTGTAAAGGTAACATGTGCGCCAAATACGGCGTCTTCGTATCTCGGGTCACTCAGATCGACATGGACTAACTCAACGAATGGCCGCCTAAGTCGGGAGCGGATTGCTCTCTGCATCAAAGCACTTTATATTGGGATGTGCAACGTCATTGCCTCAATTGTACAATAATTATCTGATGATATGCTCTATGCATGTGAGCCTGGAAATCTGCTGATTTCAAACTTAAAATCTGCTCTGCGACCGCGCCTATTCGAGCGATAACTACCAATGATGCTATTTTGATACTATATATTTTCTAATTCATTGCTCATCCCATCGACCACCATCACCTACCCCGCGCCCGCGGTATGCTCCGCAAAAAACGCCTACTCAGCAACACCGTGGCGGCGGTTAGGATGAAGCCGATTAGGGCGATGGTTAGGACGGCGTAGTCGGCGCCGAGCTGGGTGGCTAG
Organism: Dehalococcoidia bacterium; assembly: GCA_965200065.1. Taxonomy (GTDB): domain Bacteria; phylum Chloroflexota; class Dehalococcoidia; order Lucifugimonadales; family Lucifugimonadaceae; genus Bin127. Next base: position 1,150,404 of record CBDATF010000001.1, read on the forward strand.
CCAGCCGACGTGAAGGGCTCCGATGGGGCCGGAGCCGATGGCTACGGCTAAGACGCCGAGGACGCGTCCGCGCATTTCGGGACGGGTGGATGAGACGACGATTATGGATTGCATGGTGCCGAAGCCGGACATTCCGAAGCCGCCGATGAAGAGCAGTGGTATCGCCAACCAGTACCAGGGGGCGAGGGCAAAGGCCGCGATCACGGCGAGAAAACCGAGGGATGCGTAGGTGTATACGCGCGTGAAGTGGCGCGGCTGGGCAGCCGCGGCAATGGTGAGGGCGCCGATCGTGGCGCCGAGTCCTTCAGCACTGAGAAGCAGTCCGACGAGAACCGGATCGACCATCAGCTTTTCGGCACCAAGGACGGGAACCATCTGCTGGTAGGGGAATGCAAATAGGTTCATCGTTATCGTGATGATGATAGTCACGAGCAGGACGCTGTCGCCTACGATGTGTCGCACGCCCGAGCGCAGGTCGAATTGGCTACTGGTTGCTGGCGTACGGGCGACGGCGGCAGGTTGGCGTCGGAATATCAGCATCGAAAAGGCGAGTGCCGATGCGATTAGGAATAGGGATGAGCCGAGGAAGTACACGGCTTCCATGCCGATTTCCTGCAGGAATGCGCCGCCGGCGACGGGGCCGATGACGCGTGAGAAGTTGCTGGATGCCATATCGACGCCGAATGCAGACGATACGCGGTCGGCCGGCACGGCATCGGCAATCATGGCGCGTCGAACTGGGAAATCAGTAGCCCATACGGTGCCGGCTACGAATGCGCCGGCAGCGACATGCCACAGTTCGATGCGGTCGGTCAGTATCAGGATGGCGAGCAGCAGATAGACGCCCGCCAAGATGATGTTGGTCGTCGCCAGCATGGCACGGCGATTCGCACGATCGGCGATGGCACCGATGAACACTCCCAGCACCAGCATCGGAGCCATGCGCAGGAAGCCGATAAAACCGACCATGAAGGCCGATTCGGTCAGGTCGTATACGAATACTCCCAGCGCCAGAGTTTCGAGCCATCGCATCACGTTGGTGGAGATGCCGATGCCCCAGAGCCGGGCATAATCGACATTTCGTATGACGCTGAAGCGCGCCAACGGATTGTTCAGGCTACGACGCCGTCGCGGCAGGTTGCGTTGGCGAGTCGCAGAACCGCGCTGTCCGTCACTAGCGGATAAAGACGGCTTGTTCAGCTCTGATCCTCGCGTAGTATCGATTGAGGCGGCTGACCGCTCCAGTGTCCCAACTCCTCAAACTGGGCGGCTTCGCTCCAGCCCTTGAGGTTGTAGTGATGACGATTCAATCCCTCTTGTTCATCACCTAGTAGAGCGATGCCGTTTCTGATGAGGACGCCGTTGATCATGTTGCGGTTCACGTAGACGTAGCGGAGCAGTCGTCCAAACTCGTCGGTATCGATTTCGTCGGCTTCCAGTAGCACCTCAGCGCCGGCTACCAGCTGCTGGTTGGCAAGAGGTCCTACGGGGTACCAGAGACTATCGGTCGGCAACGGCTGGACGCCAATGTATCGCACGGTTACTCGCTCGCCATCAATCTCGGCGACGATGGTCCTGACATCGAGCATCTCGAGGACTTGTGCCGGCACGTACTCGATGGTTGGCTGACTATTATTAGAGCCAATTCCACCAAAGAACGGTCCGGCCATGCCGGCGATGAGTCCGAGCACTACCATTATCGAGACGAGTGCGATGCCGGCCTTTACCCACCATGCCGTCTCGCTCTTCGGTTCCTCGGCCCATCCGTCGGCAACTCGCGAAGGACGGTTGTATATCTCGTCTAGCTCATCGTCGAAGTCGTCTGACGGCTCGTCGCCGGGCGGTTCGTTTGGGCGATAGCGCAGGTTGCGGTCTGAGTCGTGCGAGTCCGGCAGGTTGTCGTGATTGTCTGGCCCTTGTGAATTGGAGCGCACCGTTGATCGGGTAGATTGGGTGAAATCGTATCTACTAACGAAACTTTAATTGGTTCAATGCAACTTGAAACATAGGTAAAATCGCAACTATGACGGCAACCATTTCTGCTCCGACAGTTGGCGAATTCAAGATTGAGCATGAATTCGAACCGCAAGGCGATCAACCAAAGGCGATCCGCGCCATCTCCCAAGGCATTGCTGAAGATGGCTTGAAGCACCAGACGTTGCTGGGCGTCACCGGTTCTGGCAAGACCTTTACGATGGCAAGCATCGTCGAGAAGCTGCAACGTCCGACGCTGGTGATCGCGCACAACAAGACGCTGGCAGCACAGCTAGCGACCGAGTTCCAGGCGTTTTTCCCAAACAACTCGGTGCAATACTTCGTGTCATACTACGACTACTACCAGCCAGAGGCGTACATCCCGCGTTCCGATACCTACATCGAAAAGGAGACGGACATCAATGAGGAGATCGACCGTCTGCGGCACGCGGCAACACGTTCATTGATGACGCGGCGCGACACGCTGATCGTTGCCAGCGTATCGTGCATCTACGGTCTCGGCTCGCCGCAGGAGTACAACCAGATCACGTTGCGACTCCGAATTGGCGATGAAACCGGTCTCACTCGTATCACCCGTCGCCTTGTCGGTATGTATTACGAACGCAATCTGATGGATCTGCGTCGCGGCACCTTCCGCGTCAGGGGCGACTCGTTGGAGATCATGCCAGCCGATGAGGAGCTGGCAGTGCGAATTGAGTTCTTCGGCGATGAGATCGAACGCATCACGGTCATCGATCCATTGACGGGCGAGATACTGCGTGAAACCGATGAGTTCGACATCTATCCCGGCAAGCACTTCATCACTCCCGAAGAGGAGTTTGCCGATGCGCTGAAAGACATCCGAACGGAGCTCCGGGATCAACTCGATCTCTTCCGCGGCGAGGGCAAGCTGCTGGAAGCAGAGCGGTTGGAGCAACGCACGATGTTCGATCTCGAGATGATGCAGGAAACGGGCACATGTCCGGGCATTGAGAACTACTCGCGGCCGTTGGGACGACGGCCAGCAGGATCGGCACCGTGGACTTTGCTGGACTACTTCCCGGAAGATTACCTGATGTTTATCGACGAGTCACACATGACGCTGTCGCAAATCCGGGGAATGTATCACGGCGACTATGCGCGTAAGACGACGCTGGTGGATTACGGTTTCCGCCTGCCGTCAGCGATCGACAATCGACCGTTGACGTTCGAAGAGTTTGAGCATCGGGTCAACCAGGTCGTCTTCGTATCGGCGACTCCAGGTCCTTATGAGAAGGCTCACGAGCAGCAGCGGGTAGAGCAGATCATTCGTCCGACCGGTCTGGTAGACCCGGTCATCGAGGTGTTGCCGACCGAGAACCAGATCGACGACCTGTTCGATCGGATTCAGGCGACGACGGCGAGAGGGCAGCGGGCGTTGGTGACGACGCTGACGAAGCGGATGGCGGAGGACTTGGCTGACTATCTGCGTGAACTGGGTGTAAGAGTTCACTACCTGCACTCGGAGATCGACACGCTGGAGCGGACGGAGATACTGCGCGACTTGAGGCTGGGGGTTTACGATGTCGTGGTCGGCATCAACCTACTGCGTGAAGGTCTTGACCTGCCGGAAGTGTCGCTAGTGGCGATTCTAGATGCCGATAAGGAAGGCTACCTACGCTCCGGATCTTCGCTCATTCAGACTATCGGCAGGGCGGCGCGCCACATTGAGGGCAAGGTGGTGATGTATGCCGATCGCTATACCGAGTCGATGACGTATGCCATATCCGAAACCAATCGTCGCCGTGCCATCCAGACGAAGCACAACTCGGACTACGACATCACGCCCTATAGCGTGGTAAAAGACATCCGTGATATCACCGATCGCGTTCGCCAGCCGGAAGCGTCAATCGTTCAGGATGAGGGCAGTATATACGGTGCCGATGCGGCACTGCCAAAGGACGAGCTGACGCGCATCGTGAAAGACTTGGAACGCCAGATGAAGCGTGCAGCACGAGAGCTTGAGTTTGAGACCGCCGCACAGCTACGTGACCAGGTCATGGACCTGCGGAAGCTATTAGCGGATAGCGATTAGCGCGCATTCCGCGCAGTCAAATCGGTTTGCGGCGCACGCTCTCTGTGAGTCCAACCGTATACTTATCCCAAACTCTGACCCATCTCATCCCTGATTGCAGTTCAAGACGCCATGCCACCGATAAAATCCGGTATCTTCATCATGCCGTTCCACGATCCTGCGAAGCCGCTCGCTCAGACGTATGACGAGGATATGGAGTTGGTAATACGTGCCGATGAGTTGGGCTTTGACGAGTTCTGGATTGGCGAGCACCACACCATGGCATTCGAGAACATGCCCATGCCAGAGCTGTTCATTGCGGCGGCAATGCGGGAAACGACCAAAATCCGCATGGGTCCGGCACCAGTCTGCATCCAGCAACACCACCCAGTTCACGTCGCTACCCGCCTGGCGATGCTCGACCACTTGTGCAAGGGACGCTTAGACCTCTGCTTAGGGATGGGAAGTGTTGCGACCGATCTTGAGATCCTGGGAATTGAACCGTCCGATTCACCGATGATGGTTGCGGAAGCGGTCGAGATGGTTTTGCAACTGTGGGCATCCGATGGTCCGATCGACCTTCAAGGGCGATACTGGAATATCCGGATGGAGGAGCACATTGACGATGCGGTTGGTTTGGGCATCGTGCATAAGCCGTATCAGAAGCCGCATCCGCCGATCGCGATGCCGATAACGTCGATGAACTCTGGCACCGCCAAGGCGGCAGGACGGAAGGGCTTTCAGCCATTCGCGCATAGCCTCATCGCATCCAATGTAGTCGCCAATATCTGGGACACGTACGAAGCCGCGGCCATTGAAGCCGGCAATGAACCAGATCGAAGCGACTTCAAGATTGCACGTGCCGTATTTCTGGCCGACTCGACTAAAGAGGCCCAGAAGATTGCCCGTAGCAACTCCGTAGCCGGTGGATTCCGGTACATCTGCGATCTACTAGACCGATCGGGCCGAGGCCGGGGTATGTTCAAGCGGGACCAGTCGATGCCAGACGTGGAATGTGATGTCAATTACTGGATGCAGGAACAGATCATCGCCGGCGACCCTGATTACGCGCTTGAACGCGTTCTGCAGATGACAGAAGAGACGGGCAAGTTCGGCACTCTCGTCATGATGGGCTACGACTGGGACGACAAGGATTCTTGGATCACCAGTTTAGAGCTGTTCGACAATGAACTGATGCCCAAGGTCAACGCCGCTCTTGGCGATTGAGGACTAGATCGCGTCATCATCAGCGGCAATCGATGCTAGATCGGAGCGGCTGTATGAACCGAGCGATCGGAAGTTGAACTCGGTGTAGTTGCGCAACCACTGCATCGAGATCCTGACGGCGTCCTGGTATCGCTGTACCGCATCGGCCGGCGGGTTGTTACCAAGCAGTCGGATGATGTCTTCACCCTCGCTGACGATGATCGACTTGAGCAGTGGGAGGTCGTGCGTCGCGCCGGTATCTTCCGCTTGTGCTTCATGGATGACGCGTTGTGCCATCTGAGCAACCGATATGCGGGCTGTAGCCAAATCTTCCATCAGCGCTGGACGGCGTCCGGGACGTCCCGCCAGGCGGTCGATGCCCTTGGCGCCACGGCCACTTAGCCAGCCTTCGACGTATTCGATCAATGTCCGCGCGTTCTGACGCGTTCCCTCCTGAGTGACGGGACCATCTGGCGTCTCGATGTTTACCGGGTAATTGGCGGGGTCGGACATCTCTGCTGAAGGTGTCCACCCGCTGGCGCGCTGCTCCTTGAAGGGGTCGCCGGCCGACTTCATATGGTAGATGTGTGCCACCCAGCCCCGCAGGAAGCCTTGCTGCGCTTCCCATACCTTGTCGCCACGCACCGATGCGGCCGCCTCTTCGTTCACCTGCTGATCGCGATGGGGCAGGGCCGTAGCCATACCGCCGATCGGTACCGCATTGTGTTTCAGACAGATCGCAACGAGACGACGGAAGATGTTGGCGATGAAGGGCGTGGTCGGAACCGCAACACCGAAACGGTCCGGCCACAGGCTATCCCGGTCGGCCATCACATATTCGAGCAACGATGCCTTTAAGTCCCAGCGTGCCGCGTTCAAACCCGCCGCGTACGGTCCCAGCGCTTGCAGACTCTCTTCCATGGTCCACACCAGCGGCAACGATTCGACAAGCAGAATGCCTCGAATCGTGGCGTCGTTGAGTTCCGGCACTCGGTTTTGTATCGATGCCAGCAGGTCGCGATAGAGCGTCGCTTCTTCAGGCGATTCCGTCTTCGGGACGTAAAAGTAGATTCCCTGCCCGCGCTCTGCTTGCGCCTGTCCCGCGTGATACAGCGTCAGCAAAGTTCCCAGCACCGTTGCCGATACTGGTGCGCCGTCGACTAGCAGGTAGGGCTCGTCCAGATGCAACCCGCGTTCACGGTGCATGAAGAACGGTATCTCCCCATCCTGTATCGAGTAGTGGCGATCTCGCGCCGGGTTGTAGAACGTGAGCGACCGATCTACCGCCCCTTTGCGGTTGCGCGCGGCGAGCAACGTGTCAGACAGCAGATGGCTGGCCGCATCCTCATCATCGTCAAGGTCGCCCTCTGCACGCTCGCCCTCAGGACCAGGGTTCAGCGCATTGATGAACATCGACGTCATATGTGCCGGACCAGATATCTCGATACCTGGATTTCGCAGCTCGTCCGGCATATCGGGCACAGCCCACTCGCTAGTAGTGGCATCACTAGCCGGCAGATGCCCCGGCTGAACGCCCTGTCGCACTGCCGCATTGATGCTATCGATCCGCGCCTCCCGCAACCCCGCGATGCGGCTCCCAAACTCGTCCTGCAACGACGCGACCAAACCCCTGACCTCATCGGTAAGGATGTCATCCCAATCACCCCCCGCCGTGAATTGAACCCTATCTGCGTCTGCCATATCTCTCCTAATCGAGTCGTGCGCCAATATCGTATCGAGTCACTTACATGGATTCATCATGTTACTACTTTGGGGACGTAGTTAGATGATGACGAGCGGGTGCGATGGATGGATGTAACCGTTGATGGTGCAGGGCAGTGCGTTCGGTTTGACGGATGCGTTCGCGGATGAGGTCCATGCGGGAGGCGATCTCTTCGAGCGTGTACATTTGGTAGCGGAGCTGCAGCACTTCGCGGTCTCGCGCGTCCAACTGGTCGAAGATGCCTGATGTGTCGTTGCTCAGCAGTTGCTGTGCCGTCTCATCCGGGGGCGCGAGCGCGTCCTGGTCGGGCAGCAGGTCGCCGAGCTCGTTGTCGCCATCTTCACCTACAGGGGTTTCGAGGGCCATCGGTTCCTGTCCATTCTTGAGGACGTTGGTCACCTCGCCGATGGTCATATCGACGCGTTCGGCAATCTCTTCGATGGTCGGCTTGCGGTTGTGTTTCTGCGCCAGTTCACGTGATGCGCACGGTTCGCGACTGGTCGGCGATGGCGCGGGTGACACCCTGTCGGATCCACCAGGTTGCGTAAGTGCTGAACTTGAAGCCTTTGCGGTAGTCGAACTTGTCGATGGCGCGCATCAGACCGATGTTGCCTTCTTGGATCAGGTCTTCGAAGGTCAAGCCGCGGTTCGTGTACTTCTTGGCCACGCTGACTACCAGTCGCAGGTTGGCCTTGCCGAGATGGTCGCGGGATTTTTCACCGTCGTTGAATACGGACAAGAGGTGCGATTCCAGTATCGAGCTGGCCTCTTCGAGGTATGAATTGTGCCACGGTTCGATACCTTCATCGACGTACAGGTCTTTCAGCTCCAATCTTTCCGGCATCACGAGTCCCAGATCGGGCGGAAGCAGGCTTGAGAGTATCGCCAGTTCGCGCACCAGCAGGCTCACCTTGTCGAGCCGCTTTTTGAGGCGCGCTTCTTTGGTGTTCATCTTCTGGGCTTTTTTGCCGCGACCCTTCTGCGCCGTCTCGTCGAAGACGCCGAAACGTCCCATCAGATCGGTCTTTTCATCGATCTCCAGGGTGTCGGAGAGGTACCTCAGCAACAGCTCGTAGGGCGGCAGTTTGCGGTCGTCTTTGACCTGAGTGTCGCGTGCCTCGTTGATCATGTCGCGATAGAGCGGATTGGTCAGCAGATGCTCTAAGGTGACCGGTTTCGGCTGTCCGAGATAGAGCGCGATGTGGTCTGCAACATCATCGAGTCGGCCGAGTCGTCGCAGTACGATGGCGACTACTTCGATTGCTGGGACGGGCGGGGGATTGTCGGGCAGCTGGTCTCGGTTGCGCGGATACTCTTTGAAGCCGTAGACGGGTCCGAGAGTGCCGCGGATGCCCCACTCGATCTTTTCGAGCCAGTTTGCCGATTCGACGCGTTTTGACAGCATCGCCTCGTCGGCTTTGCTGAGTAGTTGGACATCTCCGATTTCGCGCAGATACATGCGCACGTTGTCATCGGTTGAGCTCTCTTCACCCGTTGCGACCGGATTGACAGCTGGACCTTCTTCGCGAGCGTCTTCCCATACTTCCAACTCGGTTTTGGCTGAGGTAGCTGTTGTCAAAGACGGCCCACCCTCGTCGACTTCGTCGGATGAAAGCGCGCCAAAGTCGAGGGTCTCGGATGTCGTCTCCCGCTCAGTTGTAGCGGAGTAGTCTTCGGTGTTCGTCAACTCCGCATCTTCATCAGTAGCGTCGTTGACTTGCAGATTTGAGTCGGCAATCTCTTCGATGGTCAGATTGACGGCTGGCCCTTCTTCACGGGCTTCTTCCCATCGCTCGAACAAAGGAACGAGGCTTGCTTGGCACTCTACCCAAGGGGCATCCTCATCGATTGCCCTCTCTTCATCCGTTGCCACCGGATAGACGACTGGTTCTTCTTCGCGGACGCCTTCCCACGGATAGACGACTGGTTTTTCTTCGCGGGCGTCTTCCCATACTTCCAACTCGGTGCATACATCACAGCAGTGGAGGTTTTCGCTGATGTTGGCAAAATCATCGTCGCCTAGATATTCCGACAGGAACTCTCGACGACAAGTGTCGAGTTCGCAAAACTCAACCATGCTATCAAGCTTCCGAAAAGCCATTTCTTGTACAGATTCATCCTCAATCTGATCGATGAAGTACTCTTGCCGACTCATTTCATGGGGAGAATAAAGCAGGATGCACTCGCTCCGATGACCATCCCGACCTGCACGTCCCGTCTGTTGGTAGTAGGCCTCCACTGATTTGGGTAGATCATGATGAATGATCAGTCGAATGTCTGGTTTGTCGATGCCCATGCCGAATGCGATGGTAGCCACAACTATCTGACAGGTGCCGTTGATGAACTCCTCCTGAATGATGCGTCTATCCTGATTACTCATTCCTGCGAGATAGCAAGCGGCATTGAATCCCTGCTCCCAAAGGTATTTCGCGATCTCCTCGGTTTGCTTTCGTGTTCGGCAGTAGATAATGGCCGGTTCACCACGATACTCGGTTATCAATTCATCAATCTGACTAAACGCGAGTTTAGGGTAATCGTCATATTCATCAACGATCTTAGGAAGCACAACATATCGCAGGTTTGGACGGTCAAACAAGCCGATGAAGTGCGACGGGGATTTCAATTTGAGCTGCTGAACGATGTCTGTCCGTACTTGCGGAGTGGCAGTAGCGGTTAGAGCCATGAATGGAACGTGCGGAAGCGAACGACGTAACGCCCCTAGTTTGCGGTAGTCGGGCCGGAATTCATGTCCCCACTCCGAGATGCAGTGCGCTTCGTCTACTGCGACGAGACTGATGTCTAGGTTGTGTAGGAAGGCGACGAATCCCGGACTTGCGATGCGCTCCGGGGAAATTTAGAGCAACTTCAACTCGTTGCGTCGTGCTGTTTGTGCGACGCGCCAACGATCTTGATTGCTTAATGAACTGTTGAGGAACTCAGCGGATATACCCCTCGCCTTAAGTGCGTCGACCTGATCTTTCATCAAGGCGATAAGCGGGGATACCACTATCGTCAAGCCGTGCAGCTGAAGCGCGGGGAGTTGGTAGCAGAGCGACTTTCCGCCGCCGGTGGGCATGATGACGAGTGAATCACGTCCCACCATTGCGGCGGAGATTATCTCTTCCTGAAGCGGTCGGAATTGGTCGTAACCGAAGTATCGCTTTAGGGTTCAGCGGCGCGTAGCATCGTCGCTGAAACATATTAACAAACGACGCGTCTAGTTAATATGCTCCTTCATTTCCCAGACGGCGCGGCTGTGTTTGAGGGTGCGCAGGGCGGTGCGTTCGATTTGACGGATGCGTTCGCGGGTGAGGTCCATGCGGGAGCCGATCTCTTCGAGCGTGTACTCTTTGCCGTCTTTGAGGCCGAAGCGGAGCTGCAGCACTTCGCGGTCTCGCGCGTCCAACTGGTCGAGGATGTTTGAGATGTCGTCGCTCAGCAGTCGCTGCGCCGTCTCGTCCGGGGGCGCGAGCGCTTCCTGGTCGGGCAACAGGTCGCCGAGCTCGTTGTCGCCATCTTCACCTACTGGGGTTTCGAGTGACATCGGTTCCTGTCCATTCTTGAGGACGTCAGTCACTTTTTCCATGGTCATATCGACGCGTTCGGCAATCTCTTCGATGGTGGGCTTGCGGTTGTATTCCTGCGCCAGCTCACGTGATGCGCGACGCACTTTGTTGAGCGCCTCGTACATGTGTACCGGGATGCGCACGGTTCGCGACTGGTCGGCGATGGCGCGGGTGACACCCTGTCGGATCCACCAGGTTGCGTAAGTGCTGAACTTGAAGCCTTTGCGGTAGTCGAACTTGTCGATGGCGCGCATCAGACCGATGTTGCCTTCTTGGATCAGGTCTTCGAAGGTCAAGCCGCGGTTCGTGTACTTCTTGGCCACGCTGACTACCAGTCGCAGGTTGGCCTTGCCGAGATGGTCGCGGGATTTTTCACCGTCGTTGAATACGGACAAGAGGTGCGATTCCAGTATCGAGCTGGCCTCTTCGAGGTATGAATTGTGCCACGGTTCGATACCTTCATCGACGTACAGGTCTTTCAGCTCCAATCTTTCCGGCATCACGAGTCCCAGATCGGGCGGAAGCAGGCTTGAGAGTATCGCCAGTTCGCGCACCAGCAGGCTCACCTTGTCGAGCCGCTTTTTGAGGCGCGCTTCTTTGGTGTTCATCTTCTGGGCTTTTTTGCCGCGACCCTTCTGCGCCGTCTCGTCGAAGACGCCGAAACGTCCCATCAGATCGGTCTTTTCATCGATCTCCAGGGTGTCGGAGAGGTACCTCAGCAACAGCTCGTAGGGCGGCAGTTTGCGGTCGTCTTTGACCTGAGTGTCGCGTGCCTCGTTGATCATGTCGCGATAGAGCGGATTGGTCAGCAGATGCTCTAAGGTGACCGGTTTCGGCTGTCCGAGATAGAGCGCGATGTGGTCTGCAACATCATCGAGTCGGCCGAGTCGTCGCAGTACGATGGCGACTACTTCGATTGCTGGGACGGGCGGGGGATTGTCGGGCAGCTGGTCTCGGTTGCGCGGATACTCTTTGAAGCCGTAGACGGGTCCGAGAGTGCCGCGGATGCCCCACTCGATCTTTTCGAGCCAGTTTGCCGATTCGACGCGTTTTGACAGCATCGCCTCGTCGGCTTTGCTGAGTAGTTGGACATCTCCGATTTCGCGCAGATACATGCGCACGTTGTCATCGGTTGAGCTCTCTTCACCCGTTGCGACCGGATTGACAGCTGGACCTTCTTCGCGAGCGTCTTCCCATACTTCCAACTCGGTTTTGGCTGAGGTAGCTGTTGTCAAAGACGGCCCACCCTCGTCGACTTCGTCGGATGAAAGCGCGCCAAAGTCGAGGGTCTCGGATGTCGTCTCCCGCTCAGTTGTAGCGGAGTAGTCTTCGGTGTTCGTCAACTCCGCATCTTCATCAGTAGCGTCGTTGACTTGCAGATTTGAGCTGGTGGTTACCAATTCTGGTTATCCTTTTTGTGGCTAATCGGTAATCGTGTTTTCGCAAAAGAAGTTAAAGAACATCCCGGTCAAGACGTTCAATCAGCGGTGCTGACTGGTTGTCTCAATCGAAATGCAGATTTGCCAAGGGTCACGACCTCACGTCGTTCGGCTTGAGTGTGATCGCTTCTTGACTGCACGCCGAGAGTTAAATTGGTCGCCGTTATACAACTATTTTCCAGGTTTGAACGCTTCTAGTACTATGAAATACGACGCGTGTTTCGACGTAGGATTGTTTTTTCGACCAGAACGTTCGCAAGCGCAAGGACAAAATTCTTGTAAGTTGGCGCGCGTGCTAATTTCAACTTTACACGAATTCATCGATTCGTGCTGGAAGCGTGTCACACCGAAATCGACCGCATCAGACGTGCCGTGATGGGGTCCGGGATTGAGACGGTGCTTGGATTCGAGCGTTCAATCCCAATTGATGATGAATTTTCCTGGTGCGCCGGCTTCAAATTGCGTATATGCGTCTGGTACGTCCTCGATGGTACAGCGGCCGGAGATCAGGGAATGTAGCGGCACTTCGCGGCGGGCGGTGAATCTTGCCGCTTCTTCGAGGCCGTGAGTGCTGAAGGTCCATGAACCGACTAACGTCAGATGCCGATGGATGATGTCGGGGCTCGGCGCGACGTGGAAATCACCGCCTTCGCCCACGAAGCAACAGCGTCCGAAGATGCGGGTTGACTGTACCGCGGCGAGACGGGTGGCATGGATGCCAATCGCCTCGAGCGTCGCATCGGCACCTTCGCCATGCGTCAGGTCCAGTATCTGTTCGACCGATGAGCCGTCGCTGTTGTCTACCACGGCCCATGCTCCGGCGGCTTTTGCCATCTCCAGACGTTCGCCTGAAATATCGACGGCGATGACTCTTGCACCCATCTCGGCCGCGAACATTACTCCGGCCAGACCAACCGGTCCGGCGCCGAAGATGGCGATGGTATCGAGGCCTGAGAGTTGCAGCTTCTTGAGTCCGTGAAACGCGGTGCTGGCACCGCACGCGAGGAATGCGCCCACTTCGTAGCTCAGTTCATCGGGCAGTGTAAGACAGGTTGAGGGATGGGCAATCATGTAGTCGCCATGCCCGCCGTGTCGGCCGTAGCCGTGCGTCATGCGGCCTTGCCAGCGACAGAGCTGCGACCAGCCGGTTTTGCAGAAGCCACAGTTGCCACACCCTTCGTAGTGGTGCTGTAGGATGCGATCTCCAATCTGCAGTCCTTTAACGCCTTCACCGATGGCGGCGACCTCACCGCACGGCTCATGTCCGGGTCGAACCGGATCGCGTTTCGCCTCGTCGTCGGGAAGTGGTGCACGGTAGCGATGCAGGTCTGATCCGCACATCCCCGAAGAGCGCATCTTGAGCATAACGTAGCCAGGTTCCGGCTCTTCGTCAGGATAATCGATCACCTCACACTCGTTATTTCCGAGGAATCTGATGCCTCGCATGGCTCACCTCCGAGGTGTAATGCTGGGTTCCGCTAATTCAATTTGCTTGGTTGCCGATGCGAGTAGTCTATCTTGCGATTACACTTTGCACACGTTAAGCAATAAAATGCGTTGATGTTGTAAATCGCAGATTGGAGTAATTCTCACATGACGACAACCACGCGCTTCAGTTACGAGGGCTTGTTCTCGGAGCGGTCGCAGGACACGCCGATTAACAAGGTAGACCATGCCGAATACGACTTTGCAGTCGCATATCCGGCGCCAGAGACGTCGCCGATGGATGGCCTTATCGGTGCATTGCAGACGGCGATGGATTCGCGGGGCGATGAGATCGCCCGGCATATGGCTTACTATCCCCAGCCGGCCGGATCGCCGGAATTGCGAGAGTATGTGGCATGGAAATTAGAGTACGACCGCGGCTTCAAGGTAGATATCGACGATATCCTGCTCACCGCTGGCTCCGGCGAGTCTATCGGTCTTGCTATCCAGGCGATCACGAATCCAGGCGATACGGCCATCACGGAGCACTTTGTGTACAGCGGCACTCTGGGCCAGCTGCAGAAGTTCGGCAACACCGTATACGGATCAGCGACTGATGACTTGGGACTGATTCCCGAAGCGTTGGATGAGTTGATAACCAAGCTTTCCGGCAAGGGCAAGAAGCCGAAGATGATCTACACCATCGCGGAACATCAAAACCCGATGGGTCCAACCCTGCCGACAGAGCGACGAGAGGCGATCTTGGAGATCGCGCATCGGCACGGCGTACCGATACTGGAAGACGAATGCTACGTCGACCTGCGTTTTGAGGGTGAGATGCAACCGGCATTCCGCACGCTCGACGATTCGGGCATCGTGATACACGTCGCATCGTTCTCGAAGTTGCTGGCGCCGGGACTGCGGATGGGATACATCACCGCACCGCAAGAAGTGTTGCGTCGCGCGGCCAGCTGCAAGGTCGGCTCTGGCCCCAACCAGTTTGCCGCTTACGCCATCGAGGGCTTCCTGCGCAACAGCCTCGATGAGCATCGAGCACGTTTCAATCCGCTGCTGAAGCAGAAACGCGATGCGATGGATCGGGCGCTAAACGATCACTTCACCGATGTCGGCGCGAAGTGGTCGAAGCCTGAAGGCGGTTGCTACACCTGGTTGACGATGCCGGAGGGCACTGACATCACTTCGCCGCGCGACGAGATCTTCGCGGAAGGTGTCGGCTACAACGGCGGTGTCGGCTTCGCACCAAATGGCGACGGGCAGAACTGCGCCCGTCTCTGCTTCGCATTCGAGACGCCTGAGAAATGCTACGACGGCATCGAGAAGCTGGCCGGCCTCTTCCAGAAACGCGGCTTGATGTAAGACGCTAGACGAACACTCTCCCCGATCTCTCAATGGAATGATTGGGGAAATGATCGGGGAGAGCGGCTTCTAGTGAAAACTCTCGAGCAGCGCCACTTCTTCGGCGTTGCCGATGTACATAGGTGTCCGGTGGTGCAGTTGATCGGGCACGATGTCGCGGATTGCGATTGATCCGTTGCTTGCCGCGCCACCGGCCTGTTCCGCGACGAATGCCAGCGGGGCACATTCAAACAGTAGCCGCAACTTCCCGCTCGGACTGCTCTTGTCGCCCGGATAGGCGTAGATGCCGCCCTTCATAAGATTGCGGTGGAAATCGGCCACCAAGGCACCGATGTAACGTCCCGAATAACCCTCAGACTTGACGTGTGCTACCCAGTTCAGATCGGCATCGTGCCACTTGGGTGAGTTGCCCTCATTCGCCGAGTAGACGTGGGAAGAGCCGTGTGTGCGCACGTTTTCGGCCGTCAGCAGGTAGTCGCCAAGCGTGGGGTCTAGAGTGAAGTAGTGGGTACCCTCGCCGGCGGTGTAGCAGAAGATTGTGGAAGAGCCGTAGAGCACATATCCGGCCGTCAGCATATCGTGGCCCGGTCGCAGAATGTCTACATCCCCCGCCGGCACCCCCTCACTCAGCCGTCGGAAGATGCCAAAGATAGTGCCGATAGGCACCGCCACTTCGATGTTGCTCGATCCATCTACCGGGTCGTAAACGACGACGTACTCGCCCGTTAGCGCGGCATCCCCACAATCGATAAGCTCCGCATTCTCCTCCGAGCTCATCGCACACACCAGCCCCGTCGCGCGCAACGCATCAGCAACCACCTCGTCGCCGATGATGTCCAGCTTCTGCTGTTCATCCTGCGTAACATTCTCCGTGCCCGCCGAGCCGAATATATCTCGCAGTGCGGCACGGTTTATCTCACTGGAGATGAACTTGCCCGCGCTGCCGATGGCGTTCAGCAGCATAGCCAGATCCGACGGATTGGCGAACTCATCATTCGCATGGTCGATGGCGTGTTGGAAGAGGTTGGGCGGCAGAGTGGACATGGTTAGCAGAATCTTACTAGGTTCTCGATCAGATTGTGAGTTACAGGAGATGTAGTCGTAGCGTGTTGCACCCCCTGTCATCCAGTGGGACACATGCTATATTTTGCGATGTATCGAGTTGGAATCGGAAGTTACATCGTAGACATGTGGGAGTATCAATGCAGGAGTCAGTAGGATCCCGATGCTCCACCGACGCGTTGCTGTGGGTAGCGAAGATCCAGTTGCTACCCAAACTGCACTACCTATCGATTTCGACAGCCCCTGAGCGTGCCTTGCCGACCTCGAATCGGCCGTGAGTGCCATCGTCGCGGCAGTGCTGATGTGTTGCGCGATAACTGGCGTCTTTATGCCGTATCATTTGCAACTAACTACTGGGAATAGCGGGTACTGACTTGGAGGTCTACTGCTAATGGGAAATCAACTGCATGATGTTGCCAAGGCGATGGTTGCGCGGGGCAAAGGTATCTTGGCAGCGGATGAGTCTACGGGCACTATCGGACGGCGTTTGGCAAGCATCAACATGGTGAATGAAGAGCCGAACCGCAAGGCGTGGCGACAGCTGCTGTTCACTAGCGAGGGATACGGGCAGTACATCAGCGGCGTCATTCTCTACGATGAGACGTTGCGCCAATCTGCTGAGGATGGCACGCCGTTCGTGGATCTGCTGCAATCCGAGGGCGTCATACCCGGCATCAAGGTGGACCAATCGACCAACCCGCTTGCCGGTGCACCAGGCGAATTGACTACCGACGGTCTTGACGGTCTGCGAGATCGGCTCAACGAGTATTACGAACTGGGCGCACGCTTCACCAAGTGGCGCGCCGTCATCACGATCGGCGACCACATCCCATCCGACTACTGCATCAATGTGAACGCGCACGCGCTGGGGCGGTTCGCGGCACTTTCGCAGGAAGCGGGATTAGTTCCGATTGTTGAGCCGGAAGTGCTGATGGATGGCGACCACTCGATAGAGACGTGTGAGTGGGTGACGGAGAAGACGCTTAACCGCACCTTTGCGGAGTTGAAAGATCAGCGCGTCGATCTTGAGGGAATGGTGTTGAAACCCAATATGGTGCTTAGCGGAGCCGATGCGTCTGACCGTGCCGATGCGGAGCAGGTTGCACGTGCCACAGTCGGTTGCTTCCGTCGCACCATCCCGGCCGCCGTGCCGGGGATCGCGTTCCTATCTGGCGGTCAGGGCGACGAAGAGGCGACGGTGAACCTCGATGCCATCAATAAGCTGGCACAGACCGAGGGTGCGCCGTGGGAGTTGACCTTTTCATACGGTCGGGGATTGCAGGCGACGCCGTTGCAGACGTGGTCGGGCAATCCTGACAACGTGCCGGCCGCACAAGCATCCTTCATCGAGCGCTCGATAGCCACTGCGGCGGCGCGCGAAGGCCGCTACGTTTAGCCATGCGTGACGACATTTCCAGCCTCATAGCATCGCGCCGCGACGACATGGTAGCGATGCGTCGCTACCTGCATGCCCGCCCCGAAACCGGTTTTCTGGAGGTTGAGACGGCCGCATATATCGCCAAACGTCTGCGTCGCGCCGGATATGAAGTGCATGAAGGACTTGGCAAGACCGGCATCGTGGCCACGATTGAGGGCGGCAAGCCAGGTCGGACACTTGCGATACGCGCCGATATCGATGGCTTGCCGATTGACGAGTTGACCGGTCTCGACTTCGCATCGACGAACGGTGCGATGCATGCCTGCGGACATGACGGGCACATAACGATGGCACTGATCGCGGCCGAGATAATCGCCGAAAATCGTGATCGCATCGAGGGCCAGGTATCGCTAATCTTTCAACCCTCTGAGGAGATAGCCCAGGGCGCGCTGGCGATGATCGCCGATGGCGCGATGGAGATTGCGGATCCAGACGTAGTTATCGGCACTCACCTCTGGAATCAGATGCCGATGGGATATGTGGGCGTCAATCAGGCGACGGTATTTGCGGCTGCCGACATGTTCAAGATGACGGTGCGCGGTCACGGCGGACATGGTGCGATACCGCATCTAACGGTTGACCCGGTAGTTGCAGTAGCCAACATCATCAACGCTTGTCAAACCGTTGTCGCCCGCGAGATTTCACCGCAAGCGATGGGAGTCGTCACGTTCGGCAGCGTCCACGGCGGATCTGCGGGAAACGTGATTGCCGATGAAGTGGAGATTCTCGGCACCATCCGCGCCTATACGCCCGAGACGCATCAGATAATCGCTGATGCCGTGCCGCGCATCGCATCGAATGTGGCAGCATCGCTGAGGTGTGAAGCGACCTTTACGCGTCTGGCAGGAACCCCGGCCGTCATTAACAAACCACCGGTTGCAAATTGGGTGTCCGGTTTGGCGATGCAGACGATTGGGGAAGACTCGGTGGGCGAGTATGAACCGATATCGGTGGGCGACGACATGGCGGAGTTCATGAATCGCGTGCCCGGCACCTACTTCATACTGGGGGCGTCAAAACCGGGTACCGAGGGGCATCACAACGCCAAGTTTGATTTCAACGAGGATTGTCTGCCCATCGGCACCGAGATATTTGTGCGTGCGGCATTCGACATCGCTTCGATGCCGGAATGATCGCCCAGAAATTCGGTTTAGCGAATCTCTGGCGTGAGCATCAGTAGACTGGTGCGGCTCCGCCGTCTACGTTTACGGCCGCACCGGAGACGTAGCTGGCGGCCGGTGAGCATAGGAATGCGATGACGTCGCCGGCTTCCTGCGCTTCGCCGATGCGTCCAAGCGGCACGCCTGCGCCGAACGTTGCCCAGTGGTCTTCGAGCGAGTAGGACGGGTCGTCGGCATTGGCGGCTTCCCAGCGACGGCGATGCTGACGACTCTTCAAGACGCCGACGCAGACGGTGTTCACGCGGATGCCGTACTCTCCGAATTCTTTTGACCAGGCCTTGGTCAGCGATATACCCGCGGATCGCGACAGCGAGGTCGGTTGCGACCCACCGGCCGCGGCCTTGCCGCCGGGAGTGGTGGTGTTGCAGATGGCACCGCTGTCCGACTGCTTCAGATAGGGCAATGCGTAGCGGGTCATGTAGATCGCGCCCTTGACCTTGATGGAGAAGTCGATATCGAGTTGCTCATTCGTCATATCTTCGAAGGGCGACGCGGATGAGGTTCCGGCGTTGTTGACCAGAATGTCGATGCCGCCCAGCTGCTCTGCGGCCGATTCGACGGCGCTTCGGACCGCGTCCTCGTTCGAGACGTCGGCCGGTGCGGCGATGACGGTGCTTCCAGTATCACCGCTGATTTCGGCGGCTACCGCTTCGAGGTCGGAGCGGGTCCTAGATACGAGTGCGACGCTTGCGCCCTCAGCGGCGAAACGTGCTGCGGCCGCCTTGCCGATGCCGTCGCTCGCACCAGTTACTATTGCTACTTTGCCTGCTAATCCGAGGTCCATGCTCACAGATTCCTTTCTTGACCCTTGACTAGAGCGGTAGTTTTCAATCGCTCTTATATAGTCAATGATTTAATTTACTCAAGTAGACGTTATACATTATCGAAAATCGCACGAAAACGGAATCATCCGAGAGGACTAACAATTGAAGCCACGCCAGCCCGTTGATGGAGAAGCATCAGAGACGAAATTCCACAAATTCCGGGACCGCTCGGTTCCGCGGCGACTGATACTCGGTCCCGGACCCAGTTCGGCTAGTCCGCGCGTCCTGCGGGCGATGTCGCAACCGATTATCGGCTATCTTGATCCGGCATTCTTTGAAGTGCTCGACGATGTTTCGAATATGCTCGACCGCGTCTTTCTGACTAAGCAGACTTCGATGGCGGTTGCTGGCGCTGGCTCAGCAGGTATGGAGGCCGGACTGTCCAGTTTGCTGGAGCGCGGCGACAAGGTCATCATCTGCGTAAACGGCTTCTTCTGCGAGCGGCAGATATTTATGTGCGAACGTCTGGGCATTGAGGTGGTGCGGGTCGACTCGCCATATGGGAAACCGATAGATCCACAGATGCTTAAGGATGCTCTGCGCGCGAACCCGGACACGAAGCTGGTATCGGCGATTCACGCCGAGACTTCTGCCGGCGTGTTGCAGAACATCGGCGAACTGTCGGCATTGGCACATGATCACGATGCGCTCTTCATGACCGATGTCGTTACGTCGTTGGCCGGCACTCCGGTCGAGTTCGACGCCTGGGAGGTCGATTACGCCTACGGTGGCTCGCAGAAGTGTCTGGCCGCGCCGCCCGGCATCAGTCCCGTCGCCATCTCAGACCGGGCGTTGCAACACATCAAAGATCGGAAGACGCTTCCGAGCTCCTGGTACCTCGACCTATCGCTCATCGCCCAGTATTGGGGACCTGACCATACGCATCACCACACTAGTCCGGTGAGCATGGTGTACGGTCTGCGCGAGGCGTTGCTGTTGGTGATGGAGGAGGGATTGGAGACGCGTTGGCTTCGGCATGAAAAGGTTGCACAGGCGCTGCGTGCGGGATTGTCGGCGCTCAATTTGACTTCGCCAGTCGATGCCGAGAATCGATTGAATCAACTTACCGTCGTTTCCCTGCCGGAGCAGGTTGACGATCAGCAGCTGAGAAACGCGTTGCTCAATGAATACTCGATCGAGGTTGGACGCGGGCTCGGACAGTTCGCTGGCAAGGTGATACGCATCGGTTTGATGGGTGAATCGTGTGCGCCGGCAAACGTCTTCGCGTTGCTGAGCGCGCTTGAGCGGCTCTTGCCAAGATTTGGTTACGAAGTGCCGCGCGGTGAAGCGGTCGCGGCGGCATCGCAGGTGCTGGCAGACGACCCCTCGCCGGTAGCCACGATTTAAGCGACGTCGTAATCACCGCCGACGCGATACGCCTCGTCCAACAGGTCGACAACGTATCGCACTGCAACATCAGACTCGGCGCGTTTGAGCGCGTTGGTGAGTTGCAATGCACAGCCGGGATTGCCAGTTGCCATGTAGCCGGCTCCGCTCGAGATGACGTTCTTGGCCTTGCGATCGCCCAAGCGCATCGACATCTCGCGCTGACTGATGGAGTAAGTCCCTGCCGAGCCGCAACATACGGTCGGTTCTGGCATATCGACCAGCTTGACGCCCGGGATCGCGCGCAATATGTCGCGTGGCGCATCGCTGATACGTTGCGTAGAGAGCAGGTGACAGGGATCTTGGAAAACTACAGTCGTATCGATGCGACCCGATGGCGCGGTAAATCCATATTCAGCCAGCAACTCATGGATGTCGCGGGTTTTGTGTGCCAGCTCTTCCGCGCGCGCGTCGCCGTCAAGCAGTTCGCCGTACTCCTTCATCGTTGATCCGCAGCCGGCGGATGAGGATACGACGGCATCCGGCTCCATCGAGAGCAGGGTGTTGACGTTGTTGGCGGCCATCTGACGCGCCGTTTTGCGCTCACCAGCGTACATGTTCAGCGAACCGCAGCATCCCTGATCGGCCGGCATATGCACTTCAAATCCGTTGTGCACGAGCACCCGCAGAGTCGCCTCCATGGTGGTTGCATGCATCATCGACATGACGCAGCCGCCCAGCAGCGCGACGCGTGCCTTGATGGGTCCGGATGGTTTCACCACACTTCCGTCGGCGGTGAAGAAGCTGCTGCCCATCTCCGGCATCGCATCGTCCATGTAGCCGTAGCGATCGGGAAGAGCGTTCATGACGCCCGCATTCTTGGTGAGTTGGCGCAGTCCGGACTTCTGGTAGAAGCGCGTCATCTTGCCGAATTTTCGCATCAGCTTGGGACGCGGCAACAGACGATTGAAACCGACCTCGCGGGCGAAGCGTTCGCGCAACGGTCGCTTGACGCGCGACTTCATCTCGGCCCGCGTCGCCATCATGATGCGGCCATAAGGCACGCCGGATGGACATGCGATTTCACACGCGCGGCACTGCAGACATAGGTCCCAATGGCGCGTCACGGTAGGTGACATCTCGACGCGTCCCTCGTTGACGGCCTTCATCAATGTCAAACGTCCGCGTGGCGATTCGGCTTCTAGTCCTGTCTCGAGATATGTCGGGCAGGCGTTCAGGCAGAAGCCGCACTGGACGCACTTGTAGAGGTCGTTTTCGGCCGGGGCGTCTTCGGTGATGAAGCCGCGTTCGGGTGGATTCGGAGTAGTCTTCAATCGGATACCTGTGAAATCAAATCCTGAATGCGAAACGTCCGGGGTTCAGTATCCCCGCCGCATCGAACTGCTGCTTCATATTCTTCATGATTTGAGACGATGATGCATCGATGCCAAACACGTCGATCTGCTCTTTGACTGAGAGCGGACATCTCTCTATCATCGCTGAGCCGCCGACACTGCGCGCAAATCGTATCGCCTCATTGGCAAATGCCTGTGCATCGGCTTCATCGATGCCCTCAACACTGAACAGCAACGATCCAAAGCCGACATCTATGACTGAGGATGACGCGGCCGACGCAGATCTACTGCCCAACCACTGCCGCAGTCGATTGATGAGCATCACGCTGTCGGATGGTTTCGATGCGATTCGCACTTCAACGACGGCATTCTGGTCGCCTTCCTCTACGAAGTCCCAGAACTCGGTTTCGACATTTCCCGTCAACGCCTCGTATCCCGAAGCCGGAATAGTGCCAGCGAGACCAGTCAACTCGTCTACTTGACGTCTCAATACTGCTGGTGAACCCGATACCTGCGCCAACATCAGATGTCCGTTCAGGTCGCTCTCGCCGTCGGCATCCATGTGTCTCAATGCCGCCAGTTCTCGGATCGCACCGATGGCACGGGCGCCGGAGAAGATGCGTATCGCCTCGTACGTCAGATTGAGGTTCGCCACCTCGAGCGCGGCGTTGGCAGTTGTGTTGTAGCGGTCGAACCACATGGCGACGGTGCGAGTGTTTTCTGGCGATGGCACGAGCTTCAGGGCGACGCTGGTGATGACTCCGAGCGTGCCGTATGCGCCAGTGTGTAGACGATGCAGATCGAAGCCCTGCACGTTTTTGACGACGCGTCCGCCGGATTTGGTAGGCGTACCGTCGGCAAGGACTACGCCGATGCCGATTATCCAGTCGCGTATCCCGCCGAAACGGGGGCGCAGACGGCTGGGCGCATTGGACGCTATCGAGCCGCCTATCGTAGCAAGGGCAGGGGATGGCACAGCAAAGGGCAGTCGTTGATCGGAAGTAGCCAGCTGGGCTTCAATATATCCGATCTGCACTCCAGCATCGCACACGACCGTCATATCGCCCGGCACGTGCTCGATGTTCTGGTTGAGAGCCGTCACATCCATCGCCACGTCGTATCGCTTAGGGACGTTCCCGATGTGCATCCGCGTACCACCACCCCACGGCACGACCGATACTCCGCGTGCATGACAATCCGCCAGCATCGCGGCAACATCGGCGGCGCTCTCTGGCCGCACTACCTCACTCGGGATTACCCCGTCGAATCCGAAATTCACCGTCGAGTCTGTCAATGCTGTTGCGCAGTCCAAGTGCTGACCATCCAGAGTGTCATCATCGAAAGTCTATACTGCGCGTGGTTTGCGAACCATCAGCAGTATGAGCCGCGCCGTAGACCGTACATTTCCCAACCAACGGAGTTGCCTTGCCAATGCGATGGTAGCCATAACAAAACATCCCGCGTGCGGAGTACCGTACGCGGGATGTTTTGATTCAGCCGAAGTTGGCGTCGCCCAACCTATTGGTCTTGTTGCGGTGCCTGCTCATTCCAGCACATCAGCTGCCACTGCACGCCGAACTTGTCCTTACACGATCCGAAGTAGGCGCCCCAGAACATGTCCTGCAAGGGGGCTATGACCGCGCCGCCGTCAGAAAGTTGGGCGAATAGACTATCCGCCTCTTCCTTGCTGGTCGGTGAGTATGAGAGCAGGAAGTTGCAACCTTGCGTGGTGGGCGTCGCACAACTGGGCACATCGCTACCCATCAATGTCGTAGAACCGATGGGATAGGAGACGTGCATCACCTTGTCCATATGGGCTTCCGGAAGTCCAAACTCTGGCGGCGCTTCACGATAGTAGTTGATCTCGGCAAACTCGCCGCCGAATATCGCGCGGTAAAACTCGAAGGCATCCTCGCAGGTGCCGTTGAAATGCAGATAGACGTCGATGGTCAATTAACTCACTAATCTATTTCTTGTAACTAGCCCTCGTAACTAGTCTTCGTTTTGGGCTTGCCAGCACATCAGTTGCCAGGCGACGCCGAACTTGTCGGTGCAACTGGCGTAGTACCCGCCCCAGAACATGTACTCTACCGGCACTGTCACCTGTCCGCCTGCGGACAGCTTGGGAAATATCTCTTCCAAATCCTCCCGACTGTCCGCGACGTGCAGGATGGAGAAGTTGGAGCCAGTGACGGGCGCTGGTCCCATGACGCGCGGGATGTTGCGGCCCGTCAAGACTGATGATCCGATGGGCAACGAGATGTGCATCACAGTGTCCAGCTCATCCTCCGCCACTGTCTTCTTCAGATCCGGATTTTCACGGTAGGTCTGGATAGATTCAAACTCGCCGCCGAAGCCGGAGCGATAAAAGTCGAAGGCCTCGCGGCAGTTGTCGTCGAAGTGCAGATAGGTGTACAGGCTCATCAGTCCCTCACTCTCGGCGTCTACCCGTGTCCGAAGTTCAGTTGCCAGTTTATACCGAACTTATCGGTGCAAGAGCCGAAGTATGCGCCCCAAAACATGTCCTGCAACGGCATCGTCACGCGTCCGCCTTCCGACAGTTTGGCAAACAACTCGTCTGTCTCCTCGCGGCTCCCAGGCACATATGAGACTGAGAAGTTAGAGCCGACGACGGGAGTGGGTGCCATCACGTTCGGAACGTCGCTGCCCATCAGGACCGAGGAGCCGATGGGGTAGGAGACATGCATCACGTTGTCCAGCTCATCTTCCGGCAGGCCCATCTCTACTCACGGACCTTCCCGAAAGGTGGAAATCATCTCGAAATCGCCACCGAACACTGATCGGTAGAACTCAAATACTTCCCGGCAGTTGCCATCGAAGTGTAGATATATGCTGATGCTCATCTTGCTGATCCTCTCCTGTACTTGACGTTTTCTCTGTAGTTATAACTCTAAACCTGCGCGTAGGTAGTGCGTACCGCTTCGCTCGCCTCAGTCGCTTCGATGAGTGCTTCTTGCGGCACGTCCTCTTCCCAGGCCTTGAGATTCGAGATTAACTGCTCTTCCGTATCTGCTCCGACGATGCAGGACGTCACGACGGGGTTGTTCAGGCACCATTGCAACGTCAACGCGTTGGTCGAGATGCCATGTTGTTCAGCGATATTGCTGATGCGTTCCACAACGTCAAAGTTGCTATCGGACCAATAAGTTGCGCGGTACGACTCCCAGGAACGGAACGGCGGGGCGAATTTGCTGCCTGGATTGGCTTTGAATCGGGGATGCTCGCCAAGTAGCAAGCCACCAGCACGCGGGGAATAGGTTATGGCGCCAACACCGTATTCTGCACAGACTGGGAAAAGCTCTCGCTCCGCGTCTCTTACCAGCAGGCTGTAACGGGCTTGCAAGCAGTCGAAACGTCTGGCACCGAGTTTGTCCGCTTGCCACAACGTTTCGACAAGTTGATATCCGGCTAAGTTGGCAATTCCGATATAGCGTGCTTTGCCGGCTTGCACGACATCACTGTAGGCATGCACGAACTCGTCAACTGGAACATCAGGTGGAAAGTCGTGGATCTGGTAGAGGTCGATGTAGTCGGTTTGCAGACGTCGCAGCGAATCGTCAATTGCCGACATCACATACTTGCGACTGACTTGGCGATCGTTGGGCCCGGTGCCGATCCGGCCATTTCCCTTGGTAGCCAACACGACATCGTATCGTCGCCCCTGCATGAACTTGCCGATGAAGATTTCGGAGCGACCGTCAGCATAGACATTGGCGGTATCGATGAAGTTTACTCCGCGCTCAAACGCGGCATTCATGATTCGCAGCGATTCCGACTCGTCTATCTGGTCCCCGAAATTGTCTCCCCCGATGCAATACTCCGAGACCTTCAGACCGGTTCGGCCTAGACGTACGTAGTCAATGTTCAATATTTCCTTTTCTGAGGTTGATTGATCGTCATAGGGCAGAAGTACGTTCGATGCGTCGTTCCAAGACATCGAGGAAAGTTGGAGCGTATTCATCATTGAGATGCCTAACATGCCAAAGTCCTGAACTGCGTATTTCTGAACTGTGGCTGTGCAAGCCTAGCCATCCCTCGGAAGGACACTCAGTTCGGGCCGGCGGTGTAGTACTCAACATCGCTATTGTTGAATGCTCTATGCGTCCGCGGTCGCTGCCAGGTCCCGCCGCGTCGTCAACGTTAAGCCATAAGAACGGCATGTTCCTGATATGTTTGCTGACTTCCCGCTCCAGGTCGCAATCGCTGACGCCTCTTCGCCACGTATCCGGGATAGTCATCTTGTCCCGGTTAGCTATTGCCAGTCCAACGTGATGGCGTAACGGCGAGAAACTTCGATAGCCGCCACCGTGTGTCATGACGCCTTGATGCAGTTTCAATTTGCACCAGAGAGTGTCATTAGCTCCCGATCTTAGGGCATGGGTACCGACTTTGACAACCCGCAACTCCGTGTCAGACCCCGCTCTGAATTCGCCATCCTCAAAGAAAAAGTAGAGCCCACGACGTGGCCAATCCATCCGGCCGTTGCATTCGTTCAAAACCCTCTTTCCGCCGACTCGTTCTTCAAGACCGGCCATGAGCTCGTAGAAACGCTGAAGGTCTTTTTCGTGGTTAGTATTCATTCATCATTTCCCATCCGTCAGACCGCGTAGCAGGCTTCTGCTGTCTCATCTGCTGGCATGCCCATCTCGGTGCCAGGGCCTTCCCGGAAAGTGAAATCATCTCGTGATTGTGACTCTAAACCTGGGCGTAGGTAGTGCGTACCGCTTCACTCGCTGCAGTCGCTTCGATGATTGCCTCTTGCGGCACGTCTTCTTCCCAGGCTTTGAGATTGGATCGCAGCTGCTCTGCAGTTCGTGCACCGACAATGCATGACGTCACGACGGGGTTACTGATGACCCAGCGCAACGCCAGCGCGTTGGCAGATACGCCGTACTTAGCGCCAATCGCTAGTATCTGCTCCATCGTGTCGAACATCGGTTCCGACCAGTAGGTGGCGCGGTACCAGGCCGAGGCGCGGAATGCGTCTGAGAAGCGTCCGCCCGATTCGGCTTCGAAGTTGCGATGTTTTCCGAGCAGGAAGCCGCCCGCTTGCGGCGAGTAGGGGATGACGCCAATTCCATATTCCGCGCAGACGGGAAATAGCTCACGTTCCGGGTCTCGCACGAGCAGGTTGTACTTTGGCTGAACACAATCGAATCGTCGAGCGCCGAGACGTTCGGCTTGCCATAACGCCTCTACCAGCTGGTATCCGGCAAAGTTTGAGACGCCGATGTAGCGTGCCTTGCCAGCGTCGACGACGTCGCTATAAGCCTGCACAAACTCATCGACCGGCACATCTGCGGGAAAAGAATGTATCTGATACAGGTCGATGTAGTCGGTCTTGAGCCTTCGCAACGATTCGTCGATAGCGTTCATCACGTACTTGCGACTCACGCCCATGTCGTTCGGTCCATCACCGACGCGGCTGTTGCCCTTGCTCGCAAGCACAACGTTTTGGCGACGTCCATGAATGAAGTCGCCCACAATCGTTTCCGACCGCCCATCCATGTAGGAGTTCGCAGTGTCGATGAAGTTGACGCCCCCATCAAACGCCGCGCGCATGATGCGCTGCGCCTCATCCCGATCCGTCTGCCCACCAAAATTATCCGCCCCGATGCAATACTCCGAGACCTTGAGACCGGTTCGGCCTAAGCGTACGTAGTTCATGTTCAATAGTTCCTTTTCACTGGTTGGTTGAATGTCATAGAGGGGAAGTGCGTTCAATGCGTCGTTTTAAGACATCGAGGAAACTGGGGTCGTACTTGTCGTCAACATGCATGACATTCCAAAGCCCTGAACCGCGGATTTCAGGTTGATCGCTATGCAAACCCAGCCATCCCTTCGACGATCGATCTGTTGCAGTAGATTGTTTAGCACTCAACATCGCGATCGTTGAACGTTCGATGATGCCGCGATCGCTGCCAGGTCCCGCCGCGTCGTCAACGTTAACCCATAAGAACGGCATGTTCCGGATGTGTTTGCTTACTTCACGCTCCAAGTCGCAATCGCTGACGCCCTTTCGCCACGTATCCGGGATAGAGATCTTGTCTCGGTTAGCTATTGCCAGACCAACGTGATAGCGGAATATCGAGCTCCCTCGGTTGCCGCCACCATGTTTCAGAACGCCTTGATGCTGTTTTAATCTGCCCCAGAGAGTGCTCTTGGCTCCTAATCTTAGGGCGTGTGTACCGACTCTAACTACTCGCAAATCGGTATCAGAGCCGCATCTGAACTCTCCGTCTTCAAAGAAAAAGTAGAGCCCACGACGCGGCCACCCCATCCGGCCATTGCATTCGTTCAAAACTCTCTTTCCGCCGACTCGTTCTTCAAGATCGGCTAGGAGGTCGTAGAAATGGTGAATATGTTTTTCGCGCTCAGCAGTCATTCGTCACTCCGAATCTTGCAAACAACGCATCTCATCCCTGCCATCGCTGATGCTGGGAGTGATTGGTACGGCATCTTCCAGTTGATCTAGGAATTCACGGCGGTATCCGCGCCAGGTTACGTAGTGCACATTCCACAGCCCCGATTCGGCTATCTTGCGATGGGAGTAGCGGTTGCGGCCGGGCTCTATGCGATGTCTGCCTAGCCAATCGGAGGATGACGGGTCAACTGCACGTCCATGCCAGTTGGTCAGCAGTGCGATGGCGTTCTATTCGATGCGGCGACGCTGTCCGCGATTTTCGACGCGTGCCCACAGGAACAGCATCTTGCCGATGTAGTCGCTGATACATGCCGCATGCCAGTGTTTAGGGTCATCATGTCTGATTCCTGCCCGATGCAACAGGGACGCGTTCACGTGTTCGCGAAACACTGACCGTCCACCGTTGATCTTGTGTTCAAAGAGGCGCTTCCCAAGCGTCGAGGTGCGACCAGTATGGGTTCCGACGCGCACGACACGCAGGTCGACACCGTTGGCTCTGAATTCGCCCGGTTCAAAGAAGAAGTAGACGCCATTTAGTGCCGGCGCAATGCCGGTGGGGAACTCATTCAGCGTCCGTTTACCCCCGACCTGTGCTTCCAGTTGAGCCAGTATGTCGTAAAGCCGTTCGGTGTCCTGTTCTATCTGCGTTGTCATTGTCCAATCTAGCCTCTGCTCAAAGCCGGCAAGGTCCCAAACGCATCCCCTGAATTGGGCGGGTAGTTAATGGGAGCTCCAGCCGCGAATTCTTCGGCGATTTGACGGACTTCGGACATCGCCTCGTCTGATGCCGTTTCGCTCCATGCTTCCAGGATGCCGTCCAGCTGGTCGATGCGACGGGCGCCGAAGATGGGCGATGTGACACCCTCGTGGTCGGCTACCCACTGGAGCGCGAGCCGGATCATCGGTTCTACGTAACGGTCTGATACCGACTTCAGTTTGACGACCGTATCGTGTCGCAGGTCGTCGCCGTATCGCGTCTTTAAGGTACCGCCACGCGAGTCATCCCTGACGCCGAACTTGGAGTCGCTTTGGAATGCGTCGATGTGCTTGCCAGTCAAGAGACCGCTGGCAAGAGGACTGTAGGGCACGACGGCTACACCGTATTTTTGCGCCAGTGGGATCATCTCGTACCCCAATCCCGGTTGCAGTATGTTGAAGACGCTTTGAATGGCCTCGACGCGGTAGAGGTTGCGCACATCGGAAGTCCACAGGGCAGAGGTCAGCACCCAAGTCGGGAAGTTGGAAGCGCCGGCATAGAGCACCTTGCCCTGATGTATCAGGTCGTCTACCGCGCGCAGCGTCTCCTCAATCGGCGTCTCGGCATCCCACGAGTGGCAGTAGAGCAGATCTATACGGTCGCTCTTGAGCCTTTTGAGCGATGCTTCAACAGTTCTGACGATGTGGTAGCGAGACGCCCCGATGTCGTTCACCCCGTCGCCCACACGGGAGCGGTACTTGGTCGCCAGCACTATCTCGTTCCGACGTCCTGACGCGCGGAAGTAGTTGCCGATGACGCGTTCCGAGTCGCCGATGGAGTATGAATCGGACGTGTCGAGAAAGTTTATTCCCGCGTCGAACGCCTTTGCCATGATGCGATGCGAGGTCGCTTCGTCAGCGCCGTAAGGATTGCCGAAGTTGTCGGAACCAAGGCAGAGATTAGATACCTTGACGCCGGTCCGTCCCAGTTTTACGTATTCAATTGGAATGACTGCACCTCCAGATGTGTCATGCTATGCAAGCGGTAGTTGCGGCTTCGGCCATTGCAGTGGCTTATCGCTCTACATCGACCCATCGCTTTTCGTCCCACGATCGGTGTATGGCATCGACGATACGTGCCGCTTCGAGTCCGGCCTCAAACCCGGTATCGATCATCGACTGGTCGCCGGCAATAGCACCGGCTACGAACTGCTCGTAAGGCTGCGGATAGATCGGACCCGGGTCGATGTCGGCCATGCCATCATTGTCGCCGCTGGTACCCAGCAATCCGAAAAGCCCATTAGTCGCGATGCGTCCGGTAGAGCCGCACACATCGACGGTGATGCCGCGTCTGAGCATCTCGCCGCGCTGCACGAAACTGGTATGGATTACAGCATACGCGCCATTGACGTATTCCAGCAGAAATGCCGATGAGTCGGGCACGCTTACATCGACACCATCCGGCGCGTCGATGAATGTGCGATGCTTCTCGGCGGTGTTGAGCATCGCCGAGACGCGGGCGACTTCACCATTCAGCAACCTCGCCATGTCGAAGACGTGTATCAGCTCGTAGACGGTGCCGCCGCCATGCTCAGGCAGGTATCGCCACGCCGGAACATCGGGACGCGCATCCTGTTGCGAGGAGAAGCCCCAGCGAATGTTCACGTGGTATACATCGCCGACGTAGCCGGCGTCGATGTATCGCTTCATGCGACCGACGGGAGTGCGGCCGCGCTGGTTGAAGTTGACAGCGTGGATTACGTCCGCGCTCTCGGCCGCATCCAGCATCTCCTGACAATCTGCCGCATTGAGCGCCAACGGCTTCTCGCAAAGCACCGGACGGCCCGATGCGATGGCGGCCAGGGCATACTCTTTGTGTGAATCGGTGGGAGTGATGATGTCGATGGCATCGATATCGGGGTCGTCCAGCAGCGCCTGGTGATCGGTATAGCCCTTGGGCACTCCCCATTGCTCCTGCATGGCGCGCAACGGTCCCTCGGAACGTCGCATGAATGCCGTGACTTCGACCTCAGGTATCTCGGCAAAAGCCTCCATGTGCTGCTCGGCGAATCCGCCCGCGCCGATGATGCCGATACGCAACTTTCTTCCCTGATTCACTGGGTATCCTTTCCAATCATGTCCGAAGACATTCACACGAGGGCGGTCGCTCTGTATGCGGATTGCGGCTACCTAACGATAGCCGCAATTCGCAACACGTCCTCTATGGATGGTACCCGATGGTTTTGAATCGGTTACGCGGTGGAATGGGACAGTGCTGAATCTGATGCTCGGAACATCGCCAGCAGCGCCGTCAAAATCAGCACCGACAAGTCGATAGCAGCAAGTTCCATACCGGCCGTGAACATAACCGCGACTAAAGCAACGATCAAAACGACAGCAACGATGGCGAGTGCTATGAAGCGTACCAGCTTTGAACGTTTCATCGTGTCAGCGTATCTCACCGCGCAAGTGGCAGCGATGGCAGTCGGAATAAATGTCGGTGATATGAAGATGCCAACCGCCAAGACGGTGCCTCCCGCGATTGCTAACCACCTCAATGGTTCGTTTCTGATTGCCGCGATGGGATAGATGCGGATTTTGCGGTCTCGGTTCATCTTGCGCCAGCTGAATCGAATGGCAGTTGAAGCGCGCAGTGCGGTTATCAATGCCGGGATCGCGATGACGAAGCTGGCCGCTGTCAAGGTCGCGGTATAAAGGTCGCCGGTAGGAGAAAAGGGACGCTATGCCTCCAAAGCCCGGGCAACTCCGAATCCCATCAGTAGCAGGGCAAAGGGCAAGAGAAGCAGCGTCCTCAACAGCGCTGACCTGCTATCGATAAAGCGGACTGCATTGGTCAGGAACCACACCAACGCCCAGATGAAGACCAGATTGATGGCTGACATTTCCTGACCGGTCTTCAATCGTTCAAATATCAGGGCAGCAGTGAGCAACGCCGCCGCGATGAAGCCACCGGCAATGGTGCTCCATCTGTTGATGTCCCAACTCGCAAGGTTGACACCTGTATTTCTCTTGATTTCGTATGCCATTTTTCTAGTTCCTGCGAATACTGTATATTCGTTAACATCTAAGTGCGGCAACGGTCCGAGTCTGTGAGGGATGCTGGCAGCAGAAGTATTTCCTTCTAGACCATTTATTCGGACCGTCACCGCATTTAGATCATCGGTGATTTGTCGAATACTGCCTTCGGGCTTTAAATAGCGCGAGCCAAGTTGCCGTCGCAGCTGAATTGGAGTCCCGCTAATTGATTGGTACTGCTCCAGCAGCTGGCAGTACCTTTACCCGAAGCTCTAGCCGTAAAGGTTGCAGATGTCGCCTGTTCTGACGCCGGTGTCTAGCACTTGATTAATCGCTACACTACTAGCTGGAACAGTGAGTAAATCCTTAGCAGGCGATGCACTCAAGAATAGGCTGGATTGCGAAATAACCAACCCGAATTTGAGCATGGATAAGCTCAGTATTACTCCAGCGACAACTTTGATTTTGGACAGCATAACATCGTGCCCTCCTTAGTTCTGCGTCGCCAGCACCCTTAACTTGAATGTTACCACCCGTCTAAGCCAATAGCAAGTGTCAAGCACTTGGATTCAATGGCTGACGGGCTAGTTGTGTAAGGGTATTTTTAGACCTTAAACCGCTTGTAGCGCGCCGGGTCCTGCGGTTCTGAATGCCTCTTCGGAGATGCCGTATGCGCTGCCGTGCACGGCGCCGCCGGGGAAGACCTTGCCGGGATTAAAGCGGTCGCCGGCCCCGAAGGCAGGGCGCAGCTTGGCCATCGCTGCCATGTCTTCTTCGGTGAATACCAGCGGCATGTAGGCCTGCTTCTCGATGCCGATACCGTGCTCGCCGCTCAGCGCGCCGCCAGCCTCGATGCAGGCTTCAAGGATGCGCTCGCCGCACTCAATCACACGTCGCACCTGGGCGCGATCTCGACCGTCGAAGAGGATGCATGGATGCAGGTTGCCATCGCCGGCGTGGAAGACGTTGCCGATAGTCAGATCCAGTTCTTCACCGATCTCTTTGATCTGACGCATGATGTCACGGAGTTTGGTGCGCGGCACCACACCGTCGACTAGATAGTAGTTCGGCGCGATCGTTCCGAAGGCACCGATGGCACCCTTGCGCGTCGCCCATAGCTGGGCGCGTTTGGCATCGTCTTCAGCCTCACGTATCTCTGATGAATGGTTCTGACGGCAGATTTCCCGGACTATCTGACCTTGTTCATCTACCGTCTCGCGCAGTCCGTCTAGCTCTACGATCAGCACGGCTTCCGCGTCATCAGGATAGCCGGGATGGTAGACCGGTTCGCAAGCCTGGATCGTGACGCGGTCCATCATCTCAATGGCAGATGGCACCATCCCCGCGCCGATGATGTCGGAGACCGATTGCGAGGCATCGTCAAGCGATCGGAATGCGGCCAGCATCGTCAGTATCGCTTCCGGTTTCTTCATCAGGCGCACGGCAACTTTCGTAACGATGCCCAATGTGCCTTCCGAACCAATGAACGCACCGCGCAGGTCGTAACCAAAGGTATCGCGCGTCTCACCTCCGAGCCACACCTTCTCGCCGTCTGCTAGCACTACTTCGATGCCGAGAACATGATTGGTAGTAACTCCGAGCGCCAAGCAGTGGGGACCGCCCGCATTCTCGGCCACATTGCCGCCGATAGTGCAGGCGCGCTGCGATGACGGGTCCGGTGCATAGTAGAGCCCATATTCAGATACCGCTTCGGAGAGCTCGATGTTGACGAGCCCCGGCTCCACAATCGCAACCCGGTTATCAACATCGACTTCCAGCACGCGATTGAGACGGGTAACGGGGAGTACCACCGAGTTTTGCAGCGGCACTGCGCCGCCGCTCAATCCCGTCCCAGCACCGCGCGGCACGATGTTGGCGTCGTGCTCATAAGCGGCACGAACGCATTCGGCCAGCTCCTCAGCATTGCCCGGCAGGACGACGGCGCCGGGTGGAGAGCGGTCTATCGAGCCGTCGTATTCGTAAAGCAGCAGATCATCGGAACGCCATATGACGTACTCATCGCCGACGATTTCACGCAGACGCTGTATCAGGTTCTCATTGAGCATCGTGCCGGACCGCTCGCTCTCAAGAGGCGTTGTCGGACATGAACTGGTTGGCGCTGTCGAGCAACATGTCATGGATCCAGATCGAACTCATGATGTCGCCGCTCATAAAGCGTCCCTTGCTGCGGATGTAGTCTGACAATTCATCCGCGGCCTTTACGACGTCGGGATGTTCACATTCACCCGGATAGCCGATACCTTGAGCGAAGTCGTTCATTCCAATGCCGAAGTAGTGGATGCCATCAACCGCGAGGATGTCGTCGATGTTGTCGATAGAGCCTTGATCCTCAAGCAGCGCACCGACCAGCATGTTGTCGTTGGCTTGTTGGTAGAAGTCTCGCTTATCGCCCCACGCGTCGGGAGTGAACGAGTAGTTAGTGCCGCGATTGCCCCCAAACGACCGATGTCCGATCGGTCCGAAGTAGCAGGCATCGACCAGCTTCTCTGCGTCCTCGCCGCTCGCGATATGCGGCCCCATGATGCCCTGAATGCCACGATCGAGATACTGCAGCACATGGGAAGCTTCGACGTTTTCGACCCGTGCAATTGCGGTTGCGCCAGCAGCTTCGATGGCGCGTGTCATCGCCTCAAGCTCTGAGTAGCCGAACGGGCCATGTTCGCCATCCAACCAGACGTAATCGAAATCTATCCGGCCTAGGATCTCAACATCCCACACTGAAGGGAACGTCATCTGGTATCCGAGGGCTTTACGACCCTCATTCATCGCCTTTAGCACGCGGTTTTCGCGAACCATCATCTCTGCCATCGATTAGCTCCTCTTTAGATTGCGGAACATCAAAGTGTGTTCCGTTGTATTTTCGTTATGCTTCTTTCGGCTTCAAAGTGACAGCGGTTCCGTAACAGAGCACGCTGTAGTTCTGGTCGCTACCATGCTGACCAGCGGGTTGTATGGGATTGATCGTTAATTCGACGACGGCATCGGCGCGGATATTCAGCGCCGCGCTAGTAAGCCGTTCGATCGCCTTTGCGGTAGCCTCTTCAACGTTGTTAGTGCCGCCTCGCCCCAGTTTTTCGGCTCCGACCACGAGTCCCAAGATGCTGTCAAGCTCATGTCCCGGCACGAAGTTGGTAGTTGTCAGTATCACAGGACTTCCAGTATCGCTTCTGCGAGTCATTTCCATTGGTTGCTTCGGATTGATAGCAGTGGTGTCAGTCGGAGTTCTGCTTCAGTTTTACCGCAGTTCCATAGGCGAGCATTTCAGCGAAGCCGGTGCCCACCGCGGAGGTGTTGTATCGCGTCGATATCACCGCGTCAGCGCCCAATGCTTCGGCTTCTGCAATCATCTGCATCGTCGCTTCTTCACGCGTATCTTTGAGCATGGCGGAGTATTGAGAGACGGCTCCGCCGGTGATGTTCTTGATCCCGGCCATGAAGTCGTGCCCGATGCCGCGTGCCCGCACCGCGTTTCCACACACCAGTCCCAGCACCGCTTCAACTTCGTTGCCCACTATCTCTTCAGTTGTTACTACGATCATCGATGCCGACCTTTCGGTTCTATCAGTCGAATGCAATTGTTGCTGACTTCAAAGTTATCACCGATTAGGTATCGATCGCGTACTCGGTTCAAAGCACAGCAATGCCGTGCCATGTACGATTGCCGCGTCGTCTGGTACTGTTAACATCCTGAAAGGCAAATCAAACTACACTAGTCGCGATGTCTTGAGACATCGACACGACATCAAAGAATAGGACATGAAGCATATGTATCCGAGCCAAATACGTTCCAAACTCGCTACCGGCGGCGCCGTATTGAGCACCAGCATGTTCTCACGTGAACCACATGTGGCGCACACCATCTACAGCAGCATCCGACCGGACTGGGTCTGGATTGACCAGGAGCACAGCCCGTGGGGCACCGAGAGCATCGGCACCCTGTGTATACAAGGCCGAAATCTTGGCGTGTCTCCAGTCATCCGAGTGCCTTGGAATGATCCCGGCCACATCAAGAAGGCATATGACGTAGGCGCAGTGGGCGTGATGGTTCCGCAGGTGGACAATCCGGAAGAAGCCGCAGACGCGGTGCGTTACGCCAAGTACCCGCCGATGGGAGAGCGCGGCATTGCGCCATGGTTTGCATCGATGCTTGACATCAGCCAGGATGACGTCTTGACGCACGCCAACAACGAGACGTTGCTGATCATCCAGATGGAGAGCACGGAGGCTTACGAGAAGCTGGACGATACATTGGCGCTCGAAGGCTTTGAAGTGCTTCTAGTCGGTCCCACCGACTTATCCGCCACCCTCGGTATTCCCGGTCAGATCCATCACGACCGGGTCGAGCAGATAATGTCCGACGTTGCCCAGAGGATCAAAGGCACCGACAAGGCCCTGGCTACAACCTTCCAGGACCCAGATGTCGCGCGCCGTTGGATCGGCGAGGGCTACACGATGATGAACATCTCGAGTCCGCTAGCATTGGGTTGCGGTCCGCTAGCCGCGCTCTTCGCCGAGATCCGCGAAGAGCATCCCTGCGAATGACGGTTCAGAAGGGCAAAGTCCAAAATAGAAAGTGACTCTCCTTCACCTTCCAATGGAACCGCGTGGACCAGATTACCTGCGTGATATGGTCCGCGAATTGATCGAGTTGCCGGCCGAGTGTGAGTGGGTAGAGTTCAAGGTCGGTAACACCGATCCAAAGATGATCGGTAAGACAATTGCCGCCTTGTCAAATGGTGCAACCTTGCACCGACGCATGTCTGCATACATGGTCTGGGGAGTTACCGATAACACTCACGAGATTGTCGGTACAAGCTTCACAATCGAGACGAGTGATGGCAATCCGCTAGAGCCGCGGATCAGGGCCAGCCTCAGCGACAACTGTGATTTTCTATTCCACTCGGTTGATGTGGATGATCACCATGTTGTGATACTCGAAATCAGCCCGGCGAGACAGTACCCGGTTCAGTTTCGTGGGGAGGCGCAAGTCAGAGTAGGTTCCGCTAACAAGCCGCTCAGGTCGGTGCCGCAGATCGAACGTCGGCTGTGGCGCATGCTCGAAGAGACCAGCTTTGAAGATGGGATCACGGAACATAACCTATCGGCAGAAAAGGTCTTGGAACTGCTAGACTTTTCGGTCTACTTCCGACTGGTGGGACGCACACTTCCGGATGGCACCAGCAACATATTGGAAGCGTTGCAATCAGAGGCCTTCATCAGAAAATCGGACGCCGGAGGTTGGGATATCACGAACCTAGGCGCTGTTCTTTTAGCGTACGACCTTTCCAAATTCCCTCGTCTTTGGCGCAAGAAGTTAAGGGTCATTCAATACGAAGGCGTCAGCAAATTCCGAACGCGACGAGAGCATGAGTTTGTCGCTGGATATGCGGTAGCGTTTCAAAGCATCGTTGAGCATGTCATGACGCTCATTCCATCGAATGAAGTGCTTACAAATGCATTGAATGCATCGGTACCGATGTTTCCAGAAGTAGCGGTCCGGGAGTTGGTGGCAAATGCGCTCATCCATCAGGACTTCAGCATCACCGGTGCCGGTGCCATGGTTGAGATTTTCTCCGACCGTATCGAGATAACCAATCCTGGCAAACCGCTCGTTGAAACCGATCGCTGGATGGACCATCTGCCACGCTCTCGCAACAACCGTCTCGCTTCGATGATGCGACGCTTCGGAATATGCGAGGAGCGGGGGCTCGGTATTGACCGCGTTGTTGAAACTGTTGAAGCATCGCAACTGCCAGCGCCGAGTTTCGAGAATCCAGGCGACAACACCAAGTCGGTGCTGTTTGCACATAAATCGCTATCCGCTATGGACAAAGAAGAGCGAGTGCGCTCCTGCTACTGGCATGCCTGCCTCCGCTATGTGATGTCTCAACCGACTAACAACAGTTCCATCAGAGAGCGTTTTGGTATCGCAGAAAATCGAAGTTCACGTGCATCCAAACTGCTTAAAGAAGCGATAGATGCCAAGTTGCTGGTCGTTCGTGATCCTGAGTCCGGGACCAGAAATCGGTCCTATCTGCCTTGGTGGGCAAGCTACATAGAGGGTGAATAACGTATTTGTTTTCCGTTGCTTTCCCTAGATGGTGCTGACGTGCCGTAATCGGCTGGATTTCAGTTCAGTGCAGCAAGCAATTTGCTTTCCGTTGCTTTCTCTGGATGGCGCTGACCTGCCGTAATCAGCTGTATTCCAGTTCAGCGTAGCGCGCTATTTGCTTTCCGTTGCTTTCTCTGATCGGTGCTGGCGTGCTGAAATCGGACGGTTTTCGGTTCAGCGATGCATCACTTTTCTTTGATGGTTGTTTGATGATCTGCCTCTACCTGGGCGTTTTCGAACCGCTTTCCAGTTCAGAGCAACGCGCTATTTGCTTTCCGTTGCTTTCCCTGAACGACGTCGACGTGCTGAAATCGGACGGTTTTCGGTTCGGGGGAGTGCGTTGTTTGCTTTCCGTTGCTTTCCCTGAACGGCGTCGACGTGCTGTAATCGGGCTGAATTTGAGTTTAGTGAGGCGCCGCTTTTCTTTGATGGTTGTTTGATTGGGATTGGCTGTGGCAGGATGGGCAACCGTTAACCCCGCATCACATCCTGTTTGTACGATTGGTACATCTACCGCAAACGGAAGTTCGAGGATTGACGATTGTTCACCATCTATCTCATCCGTCATGGCGAAACGGACGGTAATGCCGCCAATCTGGCGCAGGGGCATTTTGATGCTCCGCTAAACGCGCAGGGCAAGGTGCAAGCGGGACTCCTCGGTGCCCGGATTAAGGACTGGGATGTCGATGCGGTCTATTCGAGCGATTCGACGCGGGCATTGCAGACTGCGGAGCCATTTCTGAGTTTCCGGGATGAATTGACGTTGGAAACCTCATCGGACCTGCGAGAGAAGTTTTATGGAGAGTTGGAAAACAAGTCGTGGGAGCAGTTGAGAGATGATGATCCCGAGATGGCTGCTCGGCTGCGGGACCCCAGAACTGCGGCTGACGTGAGATTCCCGGGTGGTGAGACTGATCGTGATCACTTTGAGCGAGTAGCGAGCTTCATCGACTACGTTGTCGATCGGCATTCCAAGGATGCCACCATCCTGATATTCACCCACGGCGGATCGGTTACGGCGGCTACGGCTTACTTATGCAAGCTGCGCTTCGAAGACAAGTTTCGGTTGCAGGTCGATAATACCGGCATCAGCTCAATGGTCACCGGACCGTCTTGGCGAGGCGACGACTTCTGGAAGCTCAATACCTGGAACGACACGCACCACCTCAACGGACATCATTAACAAGGTCAGGGTGTCAGGGCGGTGTTGCACACCACGCCATCGCCGTCTCCGTAGCGGCGACTTTGTACGATTGGTACATCTACCGCAAACGGAAGTTCGAGGATTGACGATTGTTCACCATCTATCTCATCCGTCATGGCGAAACTGACGGCAACGCTGCTGATCTGGCGCAGGGGCACTTTGATGCTCCGCTAAACGCGCAGGGCAAGGTGCAAGCGGGGCTCCTCGGTGCCCGGCTTAAGGACTGGGATGTCGATGCGGTCTATTCGAGCGATTCGACGCGGGCATTGCAGACTGCGGAGCCGTTTCTGAGTTTTCGGGATGAATTGACATTGGAAACGTCATCGGACCTGCGCGAGAAGTTTTACGGGGAGTTGGAGAACAGCTCGTGGCACCGGTTGAGAGATGATGATCCCGAGATGGCCGCGCGATTGCGGGATCCCAGAACTGCGCCTGATGTTCGGTTCCCGGGTGGTGAGACGGATCACGATCACTTTGAGCGAGTAGCGAGATTCATCGACCGCATCGTAGATCGGCACGATGAGGATGCCACTATCCTCGTATTCACCCATGGTGGATCGATCAAGTTCGCGGCCGCGCACATGTGCCGATTGCGACTTCAAGATGTGTGGCGGTTGAAGAACGACAATACCGGTATCAGTGCAATCATCTCAGAGCCGAGCTGGCGAGGAGGTGACGCCTGGCATATCCAGCGCTGGAACGACACCTACCATCTTGATGGACATCGTTAGGTCGTCTAGACGCCCTCATTCCTCACAAACGACGCCGTCTCCGTCTCCATCGCGTGGCCCTTGTACGAGTTCTTTCGGGAAACCTCGCCCCGGACCGCTGCTGCCGAGTTGACGCTCCAATCCCGCTTCTTCAGCCTCTTCGCAGCTCGTGTAGATTTGATCTGGATCAGCAGGTTCCTGATCAGTGCTGAACGGAGTTGAAGTGGGTGTCGCAGACGGTTGCTCTGCCGGCGGGGTCGATGTCGCTGTAGGCATGGTTGGCGTGGTAGCAGTAGGCTCGGGCGTGGTAGCGACTTCGGGAGTTGGCTCAGCAGTGGGTTCGCTTTGCGGCGTGCTGGTGGGAGTTGGGGTGATTGTGGATGTAGGTGATGGCTCAGGTTCGATCGTAGCCGTGGGCAGTGCCTCGGATGTCGCGGTAGGCGTTGGGGCAGTAGGAGTTGGGTCGGGTTTGGCGATTAGGCCCGCATCGGCTAGTGATTCGCAGTTTGGGCGATGGTCTTCAAATGATCGCGGTGCAGTGGCGTCATACTCCACGGCGAGACCTTCATCCAGCATGTATCGACTGAAGTATTCGCCTGAATTCGATCTCAAATCGCCTAGAAAACGTCCGAAGCCACCATCTTCAAACTCGGTGACTAGGATGAACGGACCTTCGTTGGCGATGAACTCTGTCGCACGTTGCCTGGAGTAGTGTCCACAGACTACTTCGAATTCGTCAGACGAGCGCGTCTCCGGCGTGTCCAGTCCTGCAATGCGGATCCTCTGCGTCTTCAATGCCTCGACGTTGATGCGATGGATGTATACCTCAACAGTGTCACCATCGATGACGCGAGTAACGTCGATTCGGAATTCATCATCAGCTTCAGGAGTTGAAGATGGAGTAGGAGAAGCCGTGGCTTCTGGGGTCGCAGTCGGCGTTGGTTGCGGAACTGGAGTAGCAGTGGGAAATAGCAGGAGTGCTCTTGCTGTCGGGGTTGCTACAGCAGCTGGTGTTGAAGTAGCAGTCGAGGCCGCGACCATTGCTGTCGGCGTGACGTCCACAGTCGGTTCA
Organism: Dehalococcoidia bacterium; assembly: GCA_965200065.1. Taxonomy (GTDB): domain Bacteria; phylum Chloroflexota; class Dehalococcoidia; order Lucifugimonadales; family Lucifugimonadaceae; genus Bin127. The sequence goes on from CBDATF010000001.1 coordinate 1,191,649, forward strand.
GCATCACTTGAACAGCTGACAGCAAATAGCCAAGCGGGAGCGAGTGCCGCAAGGATTAAGACTGCCGCTTTCACAGTCGGTTATGTTCCGGTGTGCGAATACCCATCAACACTTAGACGTCATTTCTTCGTAGTGGCGAAAAATAAGAGGCGCGCTATAGATCATAACGCGCCTCCTATTTGCCAAACTTTTGGGCCAATCTTTTGCGGCAGCAGTCGGGTAGCCGCTACATAGTCAACGCGACACGGTTTGCTGTAGATCCGCCTTCGCGGCCATGCCACTCAGCGAACTCGAATGCATCGTTGATCTTCTCGAGCGGATACTTGTGCGATATCACGTTGGCTACGGGCATTCGGTCTTGTACCCGAACCAGGAACTGCAGAGCAGCTTCGATGATCCAGGGGTTGTAGTGTGTCGTGCCCAGCCATTGCGTCTGGTTGCTGATGACCTTTAATGCTGGGAATGTGATGCTTCCACCGCCGATATTCCCGATATCGATGTACTTCCCATTCGTCCGCACCATATCGAGTCCTTCCAGTGTTGCCGCGGCGATTCCGACCACTTCAACTACGACATCGGCACCGACGCCATGGGTAAGTTCTCGGACGCGCTCAACCCGCGATTGCGGAGTTGGGTATTCAGCCATGGAGACGGTGTGTGTCGCGCCGCATCGCATCGCCAGATCCAGACGCGGTTGCTGTCCATCGATGACGATCACTTTTGAGGCGCCTTTTTCATGTGCAATCGCGGTTGCGAATATACCCAATCCGCCCGCGCCTTGGATGACGACCGTATCCCCGAAGTCCATTTTGGCGCGCTCTAGTCCGAACAAGACTTGCGACAGTGCACAGTTGACGGGTGGCACCGCATCGGTTGGCAGTTCATCCGGCACTTTGAAGACGTAGTGTCCCTGCGGCAAATAGTAGTAGTCGGCCATTCCGCCGTCGCAGTAGGAGTATGCATCCAAGCCCTGGTGATTCTTGCGTGAACGATGCGGACAGGCATGATGTTCGCCGCGGATGCACCAGTAGCATCGGTTGCAGGGATTGAAGAATGGAAACGCCACACGGTCGCCCTCTAGTAGCGGACGTCGTAGCGAATCGGTTTCCGCGCCCTTGCCGATGGAGTGCACGATGCCGGTAAATTCGTGTCCGGTCACACGACGTTTCGGCGGTCCGGGGTTATCGCCATCGCCACGCCAGCCGTGAAGGTCGGAGCCGCAAATCACCGCGTGCGAATTCTTTATCAACATTCCTCCGGGTTCGACTTCCGGAGTTGGCAGTTCTTCGATATCGAACGGCACCCCTGAAGCGGTGAAGACGGCGACTTTTCCTGTAGGCATTCTTAAGTTCTCCCTCAATCTCAAATCGATTGGATCGGGACGTGAAGCCGCAAATTGCGGATACGCGCATACTTTGCAGTGAATATAAACCAATCCGCTCACGATTGGGAAGGCAAATGTATACTTTCATCTCGATTAAATCAAGGCATAGCGATATCGTGATGTATCGCTGATGCTGTTAAGCGAAAGGCAAGTTTGATTGCTCGAACGATTTCACGTTCCACATGACATTGCCGTGCATGTTGCCATCGACGACATGCGCGCCACCGTAGAAGACATCTTCCGCAAAATGGGCATGCCGGAAGATGACGCGGTGCAGTCGGCCGATGTTCTCGTATATGCCGACGCGCGGGGTATTGAATCCCACGGCGTCTCGAACATGCTTCGGAGCTACGTCGCATCATTCGGCGAGGGAGGTATCAACCCCACTCCGGAGCCCAAGATTATCCGCGAACTTCCAGCCGCGGCGACTTTAGACTGCGACGGCGGACATGGCTTGGCGATCGGTCCTATGGCGATGCGAATGGCGATGGATCGCGCTGAGACGTACGGCATCGGATCTATCACCGCCATCAACGGGCGTCATTTCGGCGCTTGCGCGTACCACGCCGCGATGGCGCTGGAACGCGACATGATCGGCGTTGCCATGACTACTGGCGGCGTATCGGTCGCACCAGTCCATGGTGCCGAGAGGTTGGTCGGTTTGAATCCGCTTGGCATTGCCGCCCCGACGCGCAATGAGCCGCCATTTATCTTCGACGCCTCGATGAGCAGCGTTGCTGGGAACAAGATAGTCCTAGCCAAACGTCTCGGCGTTCCGGTGTTGCCGGGATGGATTGCCGAAGATGACGGCACTCCCATCATGGATGAGCGTCAGATACCGGACGACTACATGATGCTTCCGGCCGGCGGAACGCGCGAACTGGGCGCGCACAAGGGCTACTCGATGGCCGTGATGATCGAGATTTTGAGCGGAGTCCTCGGCGGCAACGGCGGCGGCCCCTTCCGACGGAGCGGTGCGTCGCACCATTTCATCGCTTACAGCCTCGAAGCATTCACCGACATCGAAGAGTTTAAGTCGGATATGGATGCCTACATGCGCGCGCTTCAAGACTGCACTCCAGCATCCGGCCAAGAGCGCGTCGTATACGCCGGGTTGCCAGAGTATGAGGAAGAGAAGATTCGCAGTGAACACGGCATTCCATATCATCCGGAAGTGATCGACTGGTTCCGAAGCATCACTGCGGAACTCGAAATTCCTTGGCGACTCACTTAACCCTATGGTTGGGATATAGATATCTCAATCAAAACAATACCCACAATAGACACAACAGAGGGAAACGACACCATGCGCATCAATAAATGCATTGAACTGCTTGAGCAGGGGCAGCCGTTTTACGCGACGCATACGCCAGAACTTTCGTATGACGCCGGCGTAGAGATGGCGCAGACTTGGGCCGATATGATCCTGGTCGATTTTGAGCATCACCACTTCGACATCGGTGGATTGGGACAGTTCATGAAGGGGCTCACTGCTGGGGGACCGACTCCGAGCGGACATCTCACACCGACTGTAGTCACAACTCTGCCCCACAACGCGATCTCGGTAGAAGAGGTGCGATACAACGCCTGGCAGATGCGACACGCGCTGAGCACTGGTGTTCATGGCTTGTTGCATACTCACGCCCGAGACCCCGAAGCGGTGAAGTGGTTCGTCGCCGCGTCGCGTTACCCGTTCCACACGTTAGGGCGAGACATCATTCCTGAAGGTCTCCGCGGCGGTGGCGGACAGGGCGCTCCGGCCGCGCTGTGGGGTATGTCGGCACGTGAGTACGTCCAGAAAGCAGATCCGTGGCCGCTGAACCCAGAAGGTGAGTTGTTGCTCGGACTGAAGATCGAAGACCGCCACTGTCTTCCGACGGCTGAAGAGACAGCGCAAGTGCCCGGCATCGGCTTCGCAGAGTGGGGCCCTGGCGACATGGGAATGTCGTTTGGCAATCCGGACGCTCACGATCCGCCATATCCCGACTACATGGATCATGCGCGAGACACCGTGAAGAATGCGCTGGATAAAGCCGGCGTAGGCTTCTACTCCGGTTGGCGCGACGACAACATGACGATGGAAGAGACAGTCGATCATCTCATCGACGTCATCGGCGTCAAGATGATGGGTGCACCCAATAAAGAGTTTGCCGACTACGGACGCGCCAAGACGGGGCGCACGATGCCGGTCTAACTCCCGTTAACGACTACAGTCCCTGCTAGGGATTGAGAGCCGGAACCCTCCGTAAGCGATAGTGCTTGCGGAGGGTTTTCTTGTTCACGGCTTGCGCGGTTTACCGATAAAGTATTGATACGCGCCGAATCACATCATCATCGGCGAGCGGAAGGACACATCGAAATGCGTATCAACAAATGCATCGACCTGCTTGAGCAGGGACAGCCGTTTTATCACCATCCCACGCCGGAGCTCTCGTACGATGCTGGCAAAGAGATGGCTCAGACTTGGGCCGATATGATACTCATCGACTTTGAGCATCATCACTTCGACATTGGCGGACTGACGGCTTTCATGAAGGGATTGAAGGATGGCGGCCCGACACCGAGCGGGCACCCGACGCCGACCGTAGTGGCATCCCTACCGCATAATGCCATCAGCGCTGAGGAAGTGATATACAACGCCTGGCAGGTGCGACATGCCTTGAGCACCGGGATACATGGATTGCTCCACACGCATGTCCGCAATCCAGAAGCGACCAAGTGGTTTGTCGCCGCATCCAGGTACCCGTTCCAGACGGCGGGGAGCGACGTTATCCCTGAGGGGCTGCGCGGAGGTGGCGGACAGCGTCAGCCGGCCGAAATCTGGGGTGTTGACCCGAGAGAGTATGTCCAGATCGCAGATCCTTGGCCGATGAATCCTAAGGGCGAACTGATGCTGGGACTCAAGATCGAGGACCGTCACTGCCTGCCGTATGCGGAGCAGACCGCGGCCGTTCCGGGCATCGCATTTGCTGAATGGGGACCGGGAGATATGGGAATGTCGTTCGGAGATCCGGATGCCCACGACCCTCCGTATGCTGATTTCATGGAAAACGCTCGCAACACCGTCGCATCGGCACTCGAAAAGGCCGGCGTCGCATTCTACTGCTCTTGGAACGACAAGTCGATGACGCAGGAACAGGTTTCAGACCATCTGATTGACGTGATCGGTTGCAAGATGCTGGGTGCTCCAAACAAAGAGTTTGCCGACTACGGACGCGCCAAAACTGGACGCACGATGCCGGTTTAGCCCCCATATGCCGTTTCCGTTGTCAGGTGTGCAAACTGGAAATCCATCGACCATGTAGATATAGAAACAAGAGATGAGAGGCAAGAGATGATTAAATCAATTAGCCTACTGTCGCTGATGCTCATCGCGGTGCTGGCACTATCTGTTGTCGCCTGTACTGCAGATGATGGCGCAACCGACGAGGAACTTGCTGATTTGCGCGCGACATCGGAAACGACGCAAAGCGAACTCGATGATGCGAACCGCAGGGCCGATGAAGCGGAAGAGGTGCTCAGAATCGCAACCGCATTTCAAGACCGCGTGGCCGCCATCAAGAGACGCGGCGACGTAGTATGCGCCACTGGAAACGACACTCCCGGCTTCCACTCTCTGGATCAATCTGGACAGAGCATCGGATTTGATGTCGATCTCTGCCGCGCAGTAGCCGCGGCAGTGCTGGGAGATGCCGATGCTGTAGATTACAGCTTCATCGACTTGGCAGCGCGTGGCCCAGCGCTCCAGTCTGGCGAAATCGACATTATGAACCTCACCACTACGTGGACGTCTACTCGCGACATCAACTGGGGCAACTTCGGTCCGGTGATGTTTTACGACGGGCAAGGCTTCATCACTCGCAAAGATGCTGGCGTCATGTCGGCGCGTCAATTGAACAACGCGGCGATCTGTGTCACTTCAGGAACGACTACCGAGCTCAACCTTGCCGACTACTTCCGGCAGCACAAGTTGAACTACACGCCGACTGTTTTTGAACAAACAGAGGTCGCTATCGATGCCTATCTGGCAGAGCAGTGCGACGCATTCACGACCGACAGGTCCGGATTGGCCGCGTATCAAAGTGAGTTCCCCAATCCTGACGATCACGTGATTCTGCCCGAAATCATCTCGGAAGAGCCCTTGACGACCGTCATACCGCATGGCGACGAAGCCTGGTTCGACATCGTCAAGATCGTGATGGCTGGCATCATCTACGCCGAAGCGTACGGCATCGACAGCTCGAACGCCGTCGCGTCGGCATCCAGTGACGACATTCGTGTCCGGCGTCTTCTCGGCAGCGAAGGAGATTTTGGGCAGGAGAGTCTAGGGCTTAAGAAGACCTTCATGCAGGATGTCATCGCACAGGTGGGCAACTACGGTGAGATCTACGAGCGCAGTCTAGGCGAAAACGGCATCGGACTCCCGAGGTCTGGTCGCAACGATCTGTGGATAAATGGCGGTCAGATCTACGCGCCGCCGCTACGCTGAACTGGCTAACGGTACGTCGGAATGTGTAGCGGGACGAAATCTGTCCCTGAATTTGGCGATGTCCGTTTAGTTCTACAAATAATTGCGCTCATAACGTAAACTTTAAGGATATGTGTTAGGGCGAAGTAGGGAATCTTCACCAGACGCGACGAGATATTCAGGAGGAATATAGATGACAAAAACCAAGATGTTAGTGGCGATGCTCGCAGTAGTGTCGGCATTGGCGATCGCAGTAAGTGCCTGCACGAGCGAGAGCGGGCCTACGGATGCGGAGCTGGCGAACGCCCAAGCAACCGCGTCTGCCGCGCAGTCGGCACTTAACGACGCGAATTCGCGTGCCGATGCCGCCGAGTCGCGCGCCGATGCTGCTGAGCAAGCCGCAGCCGACGCCGAAGCGATGGCTATGGAAGCCGAAGAATCCATGATGATGATGGGTGATGAGGGCGGACGTTTGGCCACGGTGCAAGAGCGCGGCCGACTGATCTGCGCCAGCAGAAACGACGTTCCTGGTTACGGTTCGCTTGACGCATCCGGCCGCAACGTCGGTTTCGACATCGACCTGTGCCGTGCAGTTGCAACCGCAGTCCTGGGCGATCCGGAAGCGATCGAAGTCCAGTACATCACCGCGGCAGAGCGTGGTCCGACCATCCAGTCCGGTGAAGTCGACCTGCTGGTTCGTACCGTTACCTGGACGAGCAGCCGTGACGCACAGTGGGGCAACTATGCCCAGACGATGTTCTACGACGGACAGGGCTTCATGGTCCCGGCCGACCTGAACGTAACTTCTGCATTTGAACTCAGTGGCGCAGCCGTCTGTGTAACCAGCGGTACCACTACCGAGCTCAACATGGCAGACTTCTTCCGCCAGAACAACCTCGAGTACAACCCGCAGGTCTTTGAAGACACCGACGTAGTGCTTGACGCTTACGAGTCAGGCGCATGCGACGTCTTCACGAACGACCGCTCGCAGTTGGCGGCGCTCCGAACTGCGTTGCCGAACCCGGATGACCACGTGATCCTTCCCGAGACGATCTCAGAAGAGCCTCTCACCCCAGTCGTGCCGCACGGCGACGACCAGTGGTTTGACCTCGTAAAGACCGTTATGGGTGGATTGATCTACGCTGAGGCGTACGGCATCAACAGCGGCAACGTCGACTCGGTTGCTGGTGGCGAGAACGTAAAAGCCAAGCGACTGCTCGGAACTGAAGGTACCTTCGGTCAAGAGACGCTGGGTTTGAGCGACACCTTCATGCAGGACGTCATCAAGGCCGTCGGCAACTACGGCGAGATTTACGACCGCAACTTGGGTCCGGATGGCATTGACCTTCCGCGCCAGGGACGAAACGATCTGTGGCTCAACGGTGGTCAGATTTACGCTGCACCATTGCGCTGATCGCTGATACAATTCACGGCGAGCTTTCGCCAAACAACTCGGTAAGGGGGTGCTCAGCACCCCCTTACTTTTTGCGCGATTTCTGATAAAACATGTAAAGACGATTCAACAGGTAGTCGAAACACACCTTGCAGAGAGTTCTATATCCAGGAGGCATCCGACTGTGGCGCAACGTCGTCTTCTTGCAGTGGGTAGCTCAGATCGTCTCCGCGATTGTTGTCCTCGCAATCGTGTCCGGCTTCTTCTTCAACGTCGCTAGAGAGATCAACGAGCGGGATATACCGTTCGGATGGAGCTTCCTTGACGATGCGGCACAGATACCTATAGGGGAGTTCTTGATCCAGTACGACCCGTCGCAATCGTACCTCTACGGCTTCTTCGTCGCCGCTCTAAACACCGTTAAAGCATCCGTGCTGGGCGTCATATTCGCTACCGCACTCGGGATCATAGTCGGCGTTTCTCGCCTCTCATCCAACTGGCTCTTGAGCCGGATAGCACTGGCCTATATCGAGACTTTCCGCAACATCCCACTGCTTATCCAGCTCCTCTTCTGGTTCCTCGTCGTCCTTGAGCTGCCTAACGTTCGTGAAGGCTACGATTACATGGGCTTCTACCTCAACAACAGCGGCTTCTACATGCCATGGGTGAGCCCGATGGGCGGATTCTGGCCCTGGGCCATCATGACGCTGATCGGACTCGTAGTTGGCATAGTTGCATTCAGGCAGCTGGATCGACGCGAGACCGAGACGGGGCAACCGAGTTATCCAATCATTGCCGGCATCGGCATATTCGTCGTCGTAATGGTCGTAGGTCTCATCATATTCACGCCGCTGGACCTCGTAATACCAGAAGCACAGGGGCGTTTCGGACGTCTTGCCGGCGGTGCAAAGCTGTCCGGAAGCTTCTTCGCACTGCTGATCGGCCTCGTCGTCTATACATCAGCATTTATCGCCGAGATCGTTCGTGCCGGCATCCAAGCAGTAAATCGCGGACAGACCGAGGCGGCGCGCTCACTGGGGTTGAACACCCAGTCATCGCTTCGCTTCGTCATCTTCCCGCAGGCGTTGCGTGTCATCATTCCGCCGATGATTAGCCAGTATCTGAACCTGACCAAGAACTCCAGCCTTGCCGCCGCTATCGGATACCCCGATATCGTCAGTGTCGCCACGACGATGACGCAGATTGCGCCTGCCATCTCGCTCATATCGATGGTCATGGCCGCTTACCTTGCCATGAGCCTGTTCTACTCGCTCATCGGCAACATCTACAACCGAATGACAAGATACGCAGGAGTGGGTTGATAAAGAGCTGATGAACCAGTCCACATCATCAACACCGCCCGCACCGCCCGCGATGTCTGTCGGCATTCCCGGCTGGATACGTGCGAATCTCTTCAGCTCGGTCATCGACGGCATCATCACCATCGTCCTGGGCGCAATAGTGATACTCGCTGCTATCCAGAGCATCAACTGGGTATTTTTAACGGCCGACTGGACGGTCGTGACGTCGCGCTTGCCGCTCTACATCATCGGCCGCTACCCGCATGACCTCTATTGGCGCCCTGAAGTAGCACTGTTGCTCATCAGCATGTTGATGGGCATGGCATGGCGCATTTGGGGCGGACTCGCCGGGGGCTTCGCGATCGGACTTGCCACCATCACCATGCTCGCGGCCATCCTGCCATACTCGCCGCTCGAGTTGAGCGATGCCAGCACCGGCGCACCAGCAGGCGACCCTGTTCTGCTCGTGAGCGTGCTGTTCGCACTCAACACCGTCGCCGTCGCACTCGGATATTTTGCCGCCCGAATACCCGCCATCGGACAAGTTAGAAACTTCTTAATCTTCGCCATCCTTGTCTTTTTGATATCGGCACTGTTAATAATCGGCACGAGTTACATCCCGGGCTTGGAGCCAGTGCCGACGCAGGATATTGGCGGCTTGACGCTCAACCTGTTGCTAGCGACCGTGGGAATTGTGGCTTCGCTGCCCATTGGAATACTGCTCGCACTCGGACGCCGTAGCAAGTTGCCGTTCCTCAAGGCATTCTGTGTCGCATTCATCGAAATCATTCGTGGCGTGCCGCTCATCACCTTGCTCTTCATGTCGCGCCACATCCTGCCGTTGACCTTCCCCGAGACTTTCTCGATAGATGAGCTCTACCTAGCCATGATCACCATCACGCTCTTCAGCTCTGCATACACGGCAGAGAACGTGCGTGGCGGCATGGCAGCCGTGGCAACAGGGCAGACGGAAGCGGCACGTGCGTTGGGACTGCGTGCATGGCAGAGCACGTTGCTCATCACGCTGCCGCAGGGACTCCGCAACATCATCCCGGCGCTCGTAGGGCAGTCGATAGCACTCTTCAAAGACACCAGCCTAGTCTTCATCATTGGCATGCTCGACCTGGTCGAGATGGGCCGTGTGACGATCCAGGGCAACATCGACTTCGTAGACGACGGGCACGAAGTCTACATCTTCATCGCCGTTGTCTTCTGGATCTTCACCTTCCTGATGTCGTACACCGCCCGCCGAATAGAGGGCGCACTAGGAGTAGGCCGCCGCTAGAAATTGATTGACCAATGAGGGCAACCACATGAGCACCGTAGACATCACAACCACCGATCCTGACATTCGCAGTGTGCCGCTTGCAGACCGCGACGACATCATCGTATGCGAGAACGTCTTTAAGTGGTTCGGCAGTTTCTGCGCCGTTAACGACGTCAGCATGTCGGTCAAAAAGGGAGAAGTGGTAGTCATCTTCGGACCCTCCGGCTCTGGCAAATCGACCTTTATCCGCATGATCAACCGGCTCGAAGAGCATCAGCAGGGCAAGATCGTAGTCGACGGCATCGAGATGACGAACGACCTGCGCAATCTTGACGCCATCCGCCGTGAAGTGGGCATGGTGTTCCAGCAGTTCAACCTCTTCCCGCACATATCAGTATTGGGAAACATCACCCTAGCCCCCCAACGAGTGCGCCACCTGCCAAAATCAGAAGCCGAAGAGCTCGGCATGGCGCTCCTAGAACGTGTCGGCATCCCCGAGCAAGCAGCCAAGTACCCCGCAGAGCTGAGCGGCGGACAGCAACAGCGAGTAGCCATCGCACGCGCCCTCGCCATGCAACCCCAAATCATGCTCTTCGACGAGCCCACATCCGCCCTAGACCCAGAGATGATCAAAGAAGTCCTAGACGTGATGCGCGAACTCGCCGACACTGGCATGACGATGCTCTGCGTAACGCACGAAATGGGCTTCGCCCGCGAAGTAGCCGACCGCATGGCCATGTTCGACGAAGGCCAACTAGTAGAAGTAAACACCCCCGAACACATCTTCACCAACCCGACTGAGGCACGGACGCAGCTGTTTTTGAATCAGATATTGTGAGGGGGATTTACGCCTCTTCTCTTGGGAGGGGATTCTAGGTGAGGTTGCACAGCATGAGCAACAACAATGACGTTCGCTCTGATGCATGAACATCATGAGAAGTTCCCCTCTCCCAATGTCAATTGGGGAGGGGCTAGGGGTGAGGGCGATCGGGGATGAGAAGGGGCTGCACCCTCTGTAAAATGCCGCTAGTCCTGTTTCTGAGATTGCTGTGAAGACCTGCTATTTCGCGATGGTTGCCGTATGAAGGGATTATCAACACCATCCCGGTAATCAGGCCAGTTAAAACCCAAGCCGATGATGACCTACCCTAAGATCTGTGAGGTCGTGTACTTTTACTTTGACGCGGACGGAGTCTTGAGAATGTCTTCGAACTGGTCTGGGTTTGACCAGAGCGCGATCTCGGAAACGGTTTCGAGAAGTGCGAAGTATTCCGAACGCCAAACGTCGACGGAATCGTCAAAGAGCGATACGAATTTCTGTGGTCCAGACGTAAGATCTGTCTGAGCAAGATCAGAGCATCCCGAAAAGACGCGGTAAGCGATGTTGTTCGCAGCGCCGCGCGTACCGGTGGAGAGCAGGAACACCAGCGTTGTATGAGACGGTGATGTTGTCTTGAAATCAACTGTCCAATCTTTTCCAGAGTGTCCGACCATCCTGACGCTCCGCTCAAAGGGTATCTCTCGAAGCCGCAGCCAATCGTCAACTTCATCGCTCACCGACTCCATTTCACGTGCGCGGAACGTGAACCATAGATCGCTCGTGCGCAGAACGGCTTGGGCAACGCGCTGAACCGCATCGCGCAGCTCGTCGGGGCTGACAACTTGGTGCGTGAGTTGGCCACGCTCCCAGTTAACATCAAGTGTCATGCATAGATCTTTGAGCAGGTTAGATTGATTCCAAGTTAGTTTGCCACTGATCGACTGGTTGCGCAACCAACCGACCGCATCACCAAAGTCGGTGACGACGAATCCATCGCCGTTCTCGACCACAAACACATCCACGACATCCCCGTCGGGCAGCAGCAAAGGTGTCCGGATACGAACGCCATCAATCGGTGCTGGAGAACACTCGAAACGCTCTGAGACACTATGCCTCAGCAACGCGCACAGTTCTGGTGCTTTCATGGCCATAATTCTTGCTGTATCTGCGGTTGCTCCAGCGTACCGTGGTGCTCAATCTTCGCCTCTACGCAAAACTGCTTCCAGACCTCAACCGGGTCTTCGATGGTTGCAGTTATGTCCTCAGGAACGTAGATGTTCTTGTCCTTACGCGCTTCGCTCCAGCGATGCTTATGCATAGCATACACCCCAGCCGGTTCCTGACGCCCATGGCTGATCCCAAGATCTAGACCATAAATCCGCATCGTGCCTCGACGAAGGAGAGTGAAGACGAGCTTACCCGAATAGGGATTGTACCAACCGTTCATCTGCAGAGGCTCGTCCAAGTCGTTGAGCACCGGCACCCGGAACTCCTGCGCAGGTGAGTGAAATTCGTCGTCCACCCACTTGATGTCACCCTCAATCCGCTTAGATGCATCGTTGAGGATAACCTCAAACTCAGAGTTGGTGATCATGGTTGGCTACGGGAACAGTCCGAAAGCCCCGCAGTCTCCCGCGCCCAGACCATTATTTCGGGATTCACTTTCGGCATGGTAGTGAGATTTTAATCGCTGGTAGCATCACCAGGACAGATTCTTGAGATCGATCTCATCTGGATCGTTGCAGATTGGGGGCTTTTGAAACCAATTAGCCAGAGCAGGGTGCTACGATCCAAGCCCCATCCGGAACTTGATGTCGTAGTTGATGATGAAGTCTAACTCTTCATCAGTGAAGCCGTAGTGCTCAGCTAGCACACGGTCTATCTCGTCAACGATTGGTTTAGAGGGCTTTTGCTGAAACAGATCCTGAACTATAATTCCGTTGGACCAACGTGTCTCGGTTCGTTCACTGTGTCTCTGAAAATCATCCATCAATTTATCAACTAAACCAGCGAGTTTAGATTTCATAGTATTGCTCATCTCGGCAATTCCAGCTGGAAATAATTTGATGTCATCTAACATTAATGATCTGCAACTTGACACAAGAATGAACCACCAGTAGAACAATGAATTATTGAGAATTGCAATTGTTATAGTCACGTCTTCTTCAGATTGAAGTTTCAGAATCTTCACTGATGGTGACAGCTTCTGACCAGTTCTTTTGTTCCGGAAATACGGAGTGAAATCCGTTGCACGAACCCAATATCGCGGTGCTGAGTGATAATAACATAAATGTTTTCTTGTATTTACAAATCGATCAATAATAGGTTTCTTCACGGAGATCCTATTTAGTATTGAAACTGATATTTCTGATCCGCTTTTTGCCAATCTTCCTTCTGGTAAGCATTTGTAATCTGGCATTTCACCAAAGTGGATTTTTTCGAAAAGCTGAGGTCGAGTTTCAGAATGCCAACCATTATATATAGTTGAGTATCTTTTCCTGTCATCAACTAGTGAATTCTGTGATAATATAATAGTTGCTGTAATAGATTGAAGACCATCGAACAACTTACCTGGACGATCATCATAATGAGACAACCATATTGTCTTGCTTTGAGTTAGACACAATTCCTGAACTGACTTCATACGAGTAGTGAATGAAAACGATAATTGTACAATCATTCCAAATCTACCCATGTCATCTAAACACTTGTATGACCGTTCAATTACCATCGCATATAGATTGCCATAACTTTCTGTATATGTGTTTTTGACTTGGTATTTCTTACATATTTTACTATATTCCACATAAGGAGGATTTCCTATGATTACATCGAAGCCACCTTGACTTATAATGCCGTGGAACTCTACGAATCAATGGAATGGGTCGTGATTTGACCGCCAATCTTTATATGCTTCTTCATCATCGGGAGAAACTCCATATTCATTCGCTAGATAACGATCCAGTTCTTTCCGTAGAAAGTTGAGTTGCCTGCGTAAACCGGATTTATCGACACTCACCAAATCGGGATGTGGATCAGCTTGAATTCGGCGGAAGCGGTCAAATTCCTTACTAGTTGCATCTGTCTGCTCTTTGATGCGTTCTAGCGTCACTCGACCCTCAGGAAACATGGCGCGTTTTTGATCGTCCGGTGTGGCTGTCATCGCTCGGATTACTTCCTCGAGCGATGTAAATTCGACTAGGGTGTTGCCACTTCGGATGTTGAAGTCGATATCCGGCAACGGTTCGATTTGAATGTGTCGCTTGTCGGACAATTGGGCAGCAAGTTTGAGAACAGGCGTAATTTGCAAATCTCCAGAGCTTCGTCCATGATGTCTACGCCGTAGAGGTTGTTCAGGATGATCGATTTCAGAATGTAGTAGCTCTGATTCGGGTGCTGTGCCACCTTTGAGGTAATGTCTCGGAAGTCTTGGAACGCGTTGGCTGACAACGACGGCCGTGTCCCCCCCCCATGATTTTCTTGCGTAAATTCGGACATACGTTGTAATGATACGTCGTATAAAGGGGCAAGGATATTGAGTGCTGCGAATAAAAACGCGCCTGACCCGCACGTCGGGTCCAAAACCGACAGATTAGTGAGGGAATCCCAGAATGCACGCACCAGTTTCGGCCCCTCGCTTTGAGTGATCACGTCGATTGCGAACTGTTCAACGTCCAGGTTTAATGTGACGCATTCGCTGATATCAGATACATTGCCGGATGTTATCCTGGCCTTGGTGCGATCGTAGTGATCGCGTCGTGCGACTACTTCGCGCCAAGTCTCTGTCGGCAATCCCGGATCGCTTGAAGCTGACTCATTCCATCTTGAGCACTGAGATACATCGTTGATGCCAATAACAATATGCGGTGACAGATCGATAAGTTGCTCTAACGGTTTAGGGTCGAATGGATCTGATGCTTCCCAAACGATTCAGTGACTCACTGCCGGGTAGATGTAGCGATCGGGGTCCTCCTTGAGTAAACGCCACATTCCACCGTCAGTTCTAAACGCGACCTCACATCGCTCTCTTGCGGTATCAAACAGCCGAGGAATGATGGTGTTACGCGAGATGTAGCCAGTGATGTCTTCCTATGTATATTAGGCGCCCATCTGCTTCTGGTTAATGTACTCTCGATGATGTATCCGAGAACATCAGGATTGATTTGGTTGTCGTCTCTATATGGACGATCGTCGAGATGCCATTGGTATAGATCGAAAAACGCGAAGATACGCTCGAATGCTTCATCGTAGATGTCGATGTCAGGATATCTGTATTAAAGTTCATGAACGTCGAAAATGCCACCGTTCAGGAACGGTACATCCCCAATCAATTCAGCAGTGTCTCGTTTGCTTGATCTTTCGGTTTTCCTAAGCCTTCGTGAAAGAATTGCAACAGGAAATGCCGAAAATAGCTACTGGTATTTTCTTCACGTGCTCTTTCGGTAAATGCTCGCAATTTCTTATGTAAGTAGTCAGGATCGTTTTCGAGATAACCATGTTTCTGGATGAAATAGATAAACATCAGTCGATTGAGGATCAGAGACGCGTACCATGTCCGGTCTTCAGGATTGTTGATGCCGATGATAGAGGCTTCAAACTTCCTTAATTCCTTCTCGAATTCTTTGTAGAAGCTTTTGGTGACCTTCTCGACGTCAAAAGCGGCTTGAACTTTTGAAGCAACAGCGGCTATATTTAACCATCCTTCATCTTCGATATCAAAGCTGAAGGTTTGAAATCGTTGAAGCAGAGCAGTGCCGTGTTGACCTTTGGAATAGTGTTGCTCACGACATCGAGGTGGACTGCCTTGTTCTCGTTTAACCCACTGCCAGATCTGCCGGGTAGCTTCGCTATCGACGAAGATGATGATGTGTTCATATGAAGATCTAGTAACCTGAGTTTCGATTCGACGGCGGGTGGCATAGGATGGCAGAGATCCACCGGCTATTTCCTGACATGTGTATATTCGAAAACCGCTCTTTTCCGCTACCGGTTGCAGACGGTAAATCGTGCTGGCGACTTCGATGTTCTGAGGAGTATCATCGGCATAATCCCAACCTAGGCCCTCGATGAAGAGAGTCTCGAAATCGAAGTTCTGCAAATATGGTTGCAATTCTGTTGTCGACGCTGTCACTTCGATGGCCCTTTCTGGTCAAAAAGCCCTAGCGAGCAGATGATCTGTGGTTCGTTGTCATCTGCTTCAGATTCGTTGACGACGGACAGCCGATCTTCTGCGCGGAGAGTGATAGCAATGTCAGCAAGTTGAAAGCCATCGGCTCCCAATCTCATCTGTCGATTTAGCACGTTCCTAGCAGCCTCAGTTAGCGGGTAGCGGTAGATGGCGTCGATCGTCTGGTTCAGCTGGGCATGATCATATAGCTGTCCTCTGACAGCCTCAGCGTGTGCTTTGAGACGCTCATATGCACGGTAACGCGCGCCGGACGGCGGACCGAGCTGTCCGCTGGCAGTTCGCTGTTCCTTGACGACTTGTTTGACGCCAGAACTGACTAGTTCATGGTGTAGTTCATGTCTTGCCATGGCGGGGGTGTTGGGAGCGCATTCGGTAGCTGCCAGGATAGCCAGTTGCGACTCGGTGATGCTTTCACCGTCACGATCGACATATGCAAGGGCATCGTTACCCTCTGCGGTGCGCATGAAGAGTAGCACGCCCTCGGGTCGTTGAGCGATTGGCTGGTGTTGACGTGAGGAGAAAACGAGGTCGGGGAGATTTACGACGGCATCTTCAACGCTGGGGTCGGCATATAGGGCGTTTTTCCAGATCTGATATGCGTGAGAGGCCAAGTCGACTTCGGTATCGGCATCATCGTCCAAGATGCCAGCACGTTCATTGTAAAGATCCAAGATGATTTGTTGACTGTCTTGGTCTTCAAAAAAGGCTTCATCGGTTCCAACCACTTCGGCGTTTTCATCAAGGCGTTGCAAAACACGCCCACGAAGATTGATGATACGCTCTACGACGTCCGCTGGCAGGAACGAGTAGCACAAGATCTCATCTGCCGTCTGACCGATACGGTCGACACGCCCGGCGCGCTGAATGAGACGGATAATTGCCCAAGGCAGGTCGTAGTTCACAACGATGGCGCAATCCTGGAGGTTCTGTCCCTCACTCAAGAGGTCGGTCGCGAGCAACACACGAATAGGATCCATGTCTGCAGCACCGTTGTTACTCTCCGGACTGAAGCGACGTGCTAACCGGCTTGGGTTGTTGGAATTGCCAGTGACGCTTGCGATGCTTGACACTCCGCGGCTCTTGAGTTGGTCTGCCAAGTAAGTGACGGTATAGGCAAACTGCTAAAAGATCAACACCTTCTGGCTTGGGTGCGTTTTTGCGATCAGTTCGTACAGCGCAGTCAATTTAGCGTCTTGGGATGGCTCCCAAGTTCCGTTTAACTGAAGAATCTTTATCAATTGCGAGGAATCCGATCGAAGAACGTTCTCGAGGGATTTATCGAACAGTCCGGAACGTATCCATCCGAAACGAGACTTGTATCGCTTCTGATATTCGTCGTATATTTCGGCTGCGCGACGTTTGAAGGCGGACCTATCCCAGGATGAGATCGGCTCTGTGTCAGTCATCATCAGATCGTCTTCGTCAGACGCATCAGCCTCTGATCCTACGGCTTGGTTTAAGTCCTCGTCGGTGAACCGGGTATCGAGCATCTCCGCATCTTGGGTTCCAATCGGCAGTGGCAGATCATTTTCTATCGCGTGTAAATATACGTAGTTGCGTAGCACATGCCGGACCACTGATTGGATAAACGCAGCGCCGCTACTCTCCAAGCGTTTGAAGAGGTTTGTACGACAGAAACCGATCAGGCGGCCACCCGCTCGAGACAGGTTCTCGATCTGCTGTTTTTCGTTCGGGGTTGCCTCAATAATGGGCGAGGACGAAACGTAGTTCCCCAACCCATAACTTGGCAAATTCAGTTCCGATACAGTACTAACCACATCTTCCGAGTAAAGCCTTGCGTATTGGTCTTGAGGATTCGCTTCATCAATCTCAAAACCGACGGTTTTGGGAACGCGAGTAGGGAAGAAGGACTTAGAGCCGTCTTCGTAGGTCAGGAATTTACGTCCGGTCTTCGGATATGTGCTGGCGTAATTTGACTGGATGAAGCTTCGAGTACGTCGGACGAGGTAGAGCCGCATCAATTCACGCCAATCGTCTGAATGTTCACTTCGTTCAAATGCAGCGAGCGACCGAGGGCTGACTTGATGGGTGGCGTGGAAGTTGATGACACCAATCTCGTTAAGATATCGCTCCGGTCGGATGCCCAGGTCCTGGTCCGGGTTTACGAAGAGTCGCAGTTGGTTCGACAGGTCGAGATAAGTCTTGTTATATGGCGTCGCTGAAAGCAGTATGCATTTGCTGTCGTTCTTCTGGATGTAATCCCGGACGGCGGCATATCGCTTGCTATCACGGTTCCTCAGGTTGTGGCTCTCATCAATGATGACCACATGATGTCGGCGCATATCTGGCAGATCTCTAATAGCTGTGCTGATCGACTGGACCGTTGCGCGTAGTTGATACTGCTGTCGGTAGTCCTCCCACATCGAGACTAGGTTCTTGGGGCAGATGATTAACGTTTGATAGCCGTGGTCTTCCTCGAAGATCTTCGCCACCGCCGTTGCCATCAATGTCTTGCCAAGACCGACGACATCCCCGATTACGACTCCGTTGCGGAGGTTGAGATTGTGAGCGGCTACCTTCACTGCCGCGATCTGATAGTCGAACAGCGTGTCGCCAAAAACCTTGGGTATCTCAAATTCAGCAAGTCCAGCCCGAGCTTCGTGCGAAAGGTGATACGCCATTTTCAGATAGACATCGTAGGGCGGAACTAACTCCTCTCTGGCCCAACTCTCCTCGATGATTTTGATGAGTTCATCAGTGATGTCGATACAATACGGATCAGTCCACCGGTCTTCAAACCATTTTGCGAGTTTATCTGTAGCGTCGCTATCGACGACGTCAATGTTGAGTTCACCTTGACCCGAAAGCCCGGCGAAAGTCAGGTTACTGCTTCCTAGGTAGCCAACGATGGGAGCTGCGTGATCGTCGCGGAACAGCAGGTACAACTTTGCGTGCAGTGGAGCCGCAAGAAGAGTTTGACGATAACCTTTTTAGCCCTAAGCTGAGCTACGAGATGCCTTAGGTTGCGTTCGTGATGATTCGTTGGCGCGCCGAAGGTTAGTTGCTCACGGAGTTGTTTTGCTAACCTAAGCCCCAAAAGATGGGCAGTTCTGTTATCTATCCTCTTCCTTTACGGTTTATCTAGAAGGCTTAACGCATCCCGGAGTTCTTCGTCGGGTAGACGTTGCATACCGATTAGCACGCGGCACGGTCCATCGTCTTCATTCCAACTATCCACATGCGTCGCTAACTCTCCCCATACGCGGAGATTGAAGTAGCCGATGCAAAAATCTGCCCGTGTTGAAGTGGCCAGCGTCTCTTGCAACGCCGGCGAGAGCATCGTTTCAGAACGTAGATTGTCAAAGATACGAGGCATGATCAAAACTCAATTATCTACGCGGTTTCAAATTCTGCGGAAATCAAATCGTAAAACCATATCTATCCCGCACACCCACCACACCCGTGCTATAATCCTAACATATGTGCTATTTAAGACATGCAACGATGGTGGTGTTTCGATATGACGCTGGTGAAAAGACGACCGGATCGGTGGGAGAAGATGTCGCTGTTGGGACGGATGGCGACGGATGATATTATTCTGCCTTCGGCGGCGGGGAATGGGGGTGTGGTGCAACCGCAGCCGCAGCCGTCGCAGGGGATGGGGTTGCGGGGAGTGCAGCACAGGCCGGGGCAGCAGCGGGCGCGGGCGGGGCCTTATAGTTCGCAGCGCAAGACGCCTACGCCGGGAATCTATCGGTCGCAGTTGCCGAATGGGAAGTTCACGAACCTGATGCAGATCATGTTCACCGATTTCTGCAAGATGGATTGCCATTTCTGCCCGAACAGCCACTGGGTGCCACGCAAGAGGTATGCCTTCAAAGTGGATGAGCTGGCGCGGACCTTCATGGATCTGGTCGAGAGGCAGTCGGTGGAGGGACTTTTCCTCAGTTCTGGAGTGGCGGGAACGGGTAGCAAGACGACGGAGCGGATGGTGAAGGTGGTGGATCTTATCCGCAACAAGTACAAATTCAAAGGCTACGTTCATCTCAAGGTGATGCCGGGCACGGAGCGGCACATCGTTGAGGCGGCACATCTGATGGGCACGCGGCTGTCGGTCAATCTCGAGACGACTTCGCTGGACCACATGAACAAGCTGAGCAAGATGAAGCACTACGAGCGCGACATCATGGCGCCGATGGCGTGGATCGATGAGTTGAAACGTGGCCCGACGAATGGGGCGATAGGGCAGGCGACACAGTTGGTTGTCGGTGCAGCTGATGAAACTGATTTAGATGTTCTAAATCGTATTTCCCAGCTGTACAACGATTGGGAACTCAAACGTGTGTACTACTCGCCTTTCCGTCCCATTCGGCACACCCCATTGGAGGAGCATCCATGGACTCCGATGCAGCGTACGAACCGACTTTATCAGGTCGATTGGCTACGCCGCGTCTACCGATTTCAGGACGATGAGATAAAGAATGCGTTCGATCTTGGCGGCTTTTTGCCATTGGATGCTGACCCCAAGCAGTCGATAGCGCTTTCCAATCTCGACAAGTTTCCGCTCGACATCAATTTTGCCCCGCGCGCCGATCTGATGCGTACGCCCGGTCTGGGTCCCATCAGCGTAGACCGCATCATCAAGAATCGCCGCCGGGCACAGATTACGCGGTGGGAAGATCTGAAGATGATGGGAGTGGTGCAGAAGTGGGCATGGCCATTCATCACCTTCCCCGGACATCGCCCAGAGCCGGCTAAGCAGCTGCGTCTCGACGATGTGTTTCATCAAGAGCGTCTGCAACGCGATGATGGCGGACTGTCGGAGATGCTCAATCCCACTGCCGACACGGTAAAGCGTGCCCAAGCATCGGTGCTACGTGATGACGGCGCCGAGTGGGGTAGAGCAAGCGCTAAGCAGTCGGCCAACGGCCATCAAGGTGCCGCGTCCGAGCCGACGGTTTGCGGCATTCAGACTTCCTGCACGAACTGTGCTCTCTACGGCACGCCAGGACACCCGGGATCGAGTCGTGGCAAGGTGAGGTATACGCCGGCCCCGAACTTCATCAAGTCGGACCTGCTGACAAGGCGCAACATGATAAAGCAGGTGGCGTAAATGACTAACGTCGCATGGCACGTGCGATGGCGCGCTCCTGGTCGCGGCGACGTATCGTCTCGCGCCGATCCTCCTGCCGCTTGCCGCGTGCGAGTGATATTGCCGCTTTGGCGACGCCGTGGGTGATGTAGATGCGTTGCACGACGATGGTGAGCTGCTCCTGCTCCGTTTTGGCACGTAGCAGTTCGATCTCGCGTCGATGCAGCAGCAGCTTACGGTCTCGAAACGGCTCGTGCTGGCTCCATATTCCCGCCGCTTGATACGGTGCGATGTAGGCGTTGACGAGCCACGCTTCGCCATCCGATATCCGCACATATGCGTTTGAGATGTCGATCTTGCCTTGCCGTATCGACTTTATCTCGGAGCCTTTGAGTGCCAAGCCGGCTTCAAAGTCGTCTAGCAGGTGGTAGTCGTAGCGTACGCGCCGATTCGTAGCCATCGTGCCGGAAGTGGCGGTGCCGTTGGTTGCAGACCGTTTCTTGCGCTTTTTGCGTGCCATAACAGGGCAGAGGTCAACCCGAATCGACGTCCGCGAACTCGATTAGACGGTATCGATAGTTGTGTGCGGACGCGTGGATGTTATCGATGGTTCGTCGATGTCATTACTCGAGTCTGGTATTCGAGTTGCTTAATCGCGGCGTCCATCTGCGGCTCTACCCAGTCAACGTCGCGCTGGTCCGGCACCGGTTCTGTCTCAACGACTACGTCTGGGGTCAGTCCGACGCCTTCGATGACGTTGCCGTTTGGCGTGTACCAGCGTCGGATGGTGATGTTGAGACCCGCGCCGTTTGAGAGGGTGCGAGTGATGTTTACGCTCCCTTTTCCGAACGTCTTCACGCCGATGAGCACGGCGCGTCCATGGTCTTGGATTGCGCCGGCGAACAGTTCGGCGCCGCTGCCAGACCACTCGTTTACTAGCAACACGATGGGGATCATGTAGAAGTTGCCGTCACCATGAGCGTAGAAGTCGCGCCGCTCACCTTCACGGTTCTGCTCAAAGGCCAATCGACCTTCGGCGATGAACTCGCTTGCCGAATCGAGGGTGGACTGCAACAGTCCGCCGGGGTTGTTTCGCAGGTCGATGACGACGCCTTCGGCGCCTTGATCGATCAGCTCCGTCATGTGCTCACGTATCTCGCGGGGTGTTTCATCGGTGAACTGCCGGATGTCCATCTCGCCAAATGGAGTGTCGGGAACCATGCGGGAGTAGACGGATACGAGGGGTACCCGGCCGCGAATGACCTCGATATCTACCGGATCTGTATCGCCGACGTGGAGGATGGTGAGGACGACAGGCACGCCTTCTTCGCCGCGAATGACGAGGACGGCTTCTTGCACGGTCCAAGTGGTGGCATCGACGCCGTCGACGGCGATGATGCGGTCTCCCGGTTTGATGCCGGCGCGCATGGCGGGCGAGTTTTCCATGGGCGACTGAATGATGATGCCTTTGCCGTCAGGCGCCTGGGCAACCGTGGCCCCGATGCCGAAGAACGAGCCGGCCAGATCGTCACGGCTCATCCGCATCTGTTCGGCTGAGATATACGTCATGTGCGGGTCGCCAAGGGCTTCGATGAAGCCTCGGATGGCTTGCTCAGACATCTCGGCATGGTCGATAAGGCTGTAGTCGACGTATTCGTCGTTGATGAACTGGAATGCTTCCCATATGACGGCGACGTCTTCGGGCACGGCATCGGGCAGGTCGAAGTTTCCGGCCGTCTCCTCGACTAGGACAGGTGCGCGCGACTGCGAGACCTGCTCGACAACCTCCGGCTCGTCCTCGGTAGTCTGCTCGGCGGCTTCGACGATTTCATCTTCGTCCGCAGCGGCATCCGTCATAGCGGTGTAGCCAGACGTACTCGGCAAGTCGTCAGAGTTCGACGACACGGCGGATTGGACTTGCGTGGCTTGTTCCTCGATATCGCTCTCTATGGCCGGCTCGTTGTCTGCGGACGTGCAGGCGATGGCGAGGAGCATCGTCAGGGTTAGGGCAGATACCGCGAGCAGAGAAAGGCGCTCGGACAGGGATTGATGTTTCATGATGTTGATGGTCTGGTGGGACGGAGTGATGGTATCGAGTGAATCGGATGGATCGATTTGGGAAGCAGTTGCTGGCTATGAAGTATACGAAGCAGGTGTCAAGACATATTGAATCTAAGTATCTACGGAACTGCCGTAAAGTCTCTGGTGCTTCCAACTTGACATAATATGTCTAGTGCGAAGTTGATTCTGGTAGCCGGAATACCGCCATAAAGGCATCATCGTCGCCGACATGTCCTGCACCTTTTGGCATCAGACTACGGCCTCAACGGTCATCTCTTTCTCGGAGTCGCGGTCAGTATCTACATCCAGCGCGTCGTCGATGGCCCGTCGTAGCTCTTCGATGCCCCAGCGCCGAGTCGCCGATGTCATGACTGTGCCCTCTTCTGACGCGTCGATCTCATCTGGCGGCGTGTCGGTGATGAGGTCGATTTTGTTGAGCACGAGAATCCGCGGCGCGTTGCCGAGTCCGAGATCGGTCAATACCGAGTCGACGACTTCGGCTTCTTCGGCGGCGAGCGGGTTCGATGCGTCGGCGACGTGGATCAGCAGGTCTGCGAACATCGCCTCTTCGAGCGTGGCGTTGAATGCGTCGATCAGTATCGGTGGCAGTTTGTTGATGAAACCTACCGTGTCGCTGATGGTCGCAGATCGCCCGGATGGCAGATACAGACGTCGCGTCGTCATATCCAGCGTTTCGAAGGGTCGATCCATCGATCTGATGTCGGAGCCGGTCAAGGTGTTGAAGAGTGCCGATTTACCCGCGTTTGTGTAGCCAACGATCGATACGGTTCGCACCTCGCCTCTCATGCGTCTTCGGCGTTGCGAGCCACGTTGCTCGCGCACGTTCGAGATTGCCCGTCGCAGGTCGCGCGCTTTGAGACGCATCAATCTGCGGTCGGTCTCGATCTGCGATTCTCCAGGTCCTCTAGTGCCGACGCCACCGCCTAGTCGCTCAAGGTGCGACCACTGTCCGGCCAATCTCGGCATCAGATACTCGACCTGCGCCAGTTCTACCTGCAGTTTGCCTTCGCGTGTCCTTGCCCGCCCGGCGAAGATGTCGAGTATCAGTGCCGTGCGATCGATCACTTTGACCTTCAGACGGTCTTCGAGGACGCGTTGCTGTGCTGGTGTCAACTCATCGTCGAAGATGACGGTCTTGATGTACGTCGATTTGATGACATCTTCCAGCTCTTTCAGCTTTCCCGAACCGACGTAGGTTGGAGATGGCGCATTCAGGGTTTGGGTGATGGTTGCTACTGGATTTGCGCCGGCGGCACGTGCCAAAGCGCCGAGTTCGGCTACCGAATCTTTAAGTTTCCAATTGCTTCTGATGCGTCGCACCCGGACCCCAACCAGACATGCGCGTTCTGGTTGTGATGATGTGCGATGCATTCGATTGCGTCTAGCCAATGCGTCTCCGATGGTGAATTTGCTGGGGATTTAGATGCGCCAGCCCGATATGCGGCGGATGCCTTCTTCGATCTGGTCGTCAGGGATGGTCAACGAAAGTCGGATGTAGCCCTCGCCGGATGCTCCGTATGACGCGCCGGGCGTAACGACGACGTCCCGCTCTTCCAGCATTTTCTGTGCAAACTCGCCTGAAGTGTAGCCTTCCGGCACGCGCGTCCAGATGTACAGCGTGGCTTTAGGGGTGGTTGCCTCCAGCCCGATTTCGTTTAGTGCTGCAACAACTCTATCGCGTCGCTTGCGATAGATTTCGTTATTGCTGTCGATCCAACTCTGCGGCAGGTTCAACGCCTCGATGCCCATCTCCTGGATCGCCTGTGAAAGTCCGGAGTCGATGTTGGATTTGACGCGCATCAGTGCGTCTACCATCTCGGAGTTTCCGACGGCAGCGCCGACGCGCCATCCCGTCATGTTGGCGGTTTTGGATAGCGAATGAAACTCCATCGCAACGTCTTTGGCGCCCGGGACCTGCAGGATGCTGGGTGCCACATAGCCGTCGAACGTCACTTCGGTATAGCAGGCGTCGTGCAACAGATAGAGGTCGAACTCCCTGGCATATGCGACGGCATCATGGAAGTATGCGAGGTCGGCAACTGCTCCAGTCGGGTTGTTGGGGTAGTTCAACCACAGCACCTTGGCTTGGCGCGCAACGTCGGTCGGTATCTCCGAGAAGTCGAGCAGATATCCCTGCTCTTCACGCAGCGGCACGAAGTGGGTGGTTCCGCCGGCAAACATGGTGCCGATTTCGTATACGGGATAGGCCGGATCGGGCGAGATCGAGATATCGCCCGGATCGATGAAGCACAATGCCGCGTGCGCGATGCCCTCTTTTGCGCCGATGAGGTTTATCGCCTCGCGGTTGGGATCGATCGCAACGCCGAATCGACGGTCGTAGAAATCGGAAACGGCTTGGCGGAACTCTGGCAGTCCCTCACTTTCCGGATAGCGATGGTTCGGTGCTTTGCGTGCGCCCCTGTCCAGCGCGTCCAGCACTGCGTCGGGTGTCGGGATGTCGGGGTCGCCGATGCCGAACGATACGACGTCTATGCCCTGCGCCTTTTTAGCCGCGATGGCGCGGGAGATATTCACAAATAGATATGGCGGAAGTTGTTGAACTCGTTTTGCTAGTTCTGGCATTGGTGTTGACCGTTCTCTCAAACTGGTTGTAGATGTAGTCTACTCGTTCCATACGCCCGTAAAGACTTCTACGGCCGGACCTTCAAGATACGCTTCGTCTTGTTCATTCCAGGATATTCGGAGCACGCCGCCGTCTACAACGACGTCTACTACGTCATCTACCAGTCCGAGTTGTCGGCACGCAAAGGCTGATGCGGTGCTACCGGTGCCGGATGACAACGTCTCCCCTGCACCTCGCTCGAAGATACGGGCGCGGATGCGGTCTCTCGATAAGACGTTCACGATCTCAAAGTTGATCCGTTGTGGAAACATCGGATGGTTTTCAACTTGCGGACCGATCTCGAGGAGCGGGAAATCTTCGACTGGGTCTTCCATGATCGCGACTGCATGAGGGTTGCCGATGCCCAGGCAGGTGAGGTTCAGATCTACCCCACCGATCGAGACTGGTTCCGCAATCACCTCGCTGATGCGGTTCAAATCTGCGGTATCTACCGGCACTTCGGCCGCCGCGAACGTCGCGCCGCCCATGGCGACGCGTGCAGATTGCATCAGGCCATCTACCATCTCGGGCCAAACGGTCCTGACGCCTCCCAGCGTCTCTACAGTCAAGCCATCGCCGCCGGCTTCGGCGATTCCGCGGTCTAAGACGAACTTTGCGAATAGCCGAATGCCGTTTCCGCTCATCTCTGCTTCAGAGCCGTCGGGATTAAATACGCGCATCCGAACCTGTGCAATGTCAGATTCTAGGAGCAGGACGATGCCGTCGGAACTGACGCCGAATGCGGGGCGGCTCATCTCGGCCGTGAGTGTGCCCCAATCGCGTTCGATGTCACGTCCGTCAATCGCTATGTAGTCGTTGCCGCATCCATGCAGCTTTGCAAATTCAATTGCCAATCGATATCCCTCGAATCAGTTCGCACTTCTTCGCACTTCGCTTATTGCGATTCTATCCCGATTGGGTCGTGCTCTCCCGATCTTGCAACCATCTACGAACTGCTGATGTCACTGCAGCCGTAAAGTCCTCGTGCGTTACGTCAAACCACGTGATACGTTCGTCGCGCGGCTTGAACCAGTTGTGCTGGGCGCCGATGAGGCGATGATTGCCGATCTGTGTGTCCTGATACATCTCCGCTTCCGTAGTTCGCCCCTCGATGTAGTCGATCATCTGTCGATATCCGATGGCCGACATCGATGCAGTGTCGCGGCTTACGCCGGCATTCATTAATGCCTTAACTTCGTCGCGCCAACCGGATGCCATCATATCTTTGAGCCGACTTTCGACGCGTTGGTGCAGTATCTCACGCGGTGCCGTCAAGCCAATGATGATGGTGTCGTAAGGCGGTGAAACACTTCTGCCCGCGCCGCCTAGGGCGTCTCCGGTAGCGACTGCCCGCTCGATTGCACGTATGACGCGGCGAGCATTGAGCATCTCTACTCGATCGATGTTGATTGCGCCGGTTTCACGAAGTCGATGCTGTAACGCTTCGAGTCCATGTTCCGACAGTTGCAGTTCCAGTGCCGCTCTCAGGGTGGGATTGGGTGCAATTTTAGGCACTATCCAACCTTCCAGCAATCCCCAGATGTATTGCCCTGATCCGCCCACTATTATCGGAATCTTGCCTCTCGCGTCGATTGCTTCAATCGCGGCGTTTGCGTGTTGCAGGAAGTCGCTCAGACTGTAGGAATCTGCCGGATGCAGGATGTCGATGAGGTGGTGGCGTATGCCTTGGCGCTCTGACTCGGTAGGTTTGGCGGTGCCGATATCCATGCCGCGGTAGAAGAGCCGTGAATCGGCATTGACGATTTCACCATCGAAAAGGTGGGCGAGTTCAATCGCGAGCGATGTCTTTCCAGTTGCAGTTGCGCCGATTACGACGATGATGCCGGTACGTGTTTGACTGCCTGCGGTGTTGCTCAATCGCTATCGGTTTCGGGTTTCGCATCACTGTTCGATACGATCTTGATCATCGACGCGAACTCGGAGTCGTTCAAACTTGCCCCACCGACCAGTGCGCCGTCGACTGCCAGACTGCTGAATATCTGTCCGATATTGCTGGCATTGGTGCTACCGCCATACAGGATTCTCATGCTCTCCGCCGCCGTATGGTCGTAGAGGTCCCCGACTTCTTCGCGGATGGATGCTGCCATGTACTCGATTTGGCCAATCGTCGCGGCGGTCCCGCTACCGATGGCCCAGATCGGCTCGTAAGCGATCACTACGTTGGACAAGCTATCGACATTGGACAGTCCTAATCGCACCTGCCTACGGATAAACCGCTCAGCCCGTCGCCGTTGTCGAATCTCATCGTCTTCCCCGACGCACAGTATCGCGGTCATTCCGGCTTCGACGACGGCCGCGACTTTCGCAGCTATCGTCTGATCGTCCTCCGCGAAGTGTTCGCGCCGTTCTGAGTGGCCGACGATTACGTGGCTTACAAGGCCTTGGAGCATCGAAGAGGAGACTTCCCCGGTGTATGCGCCGTTCGGGTGCTGATTGACGTTCTGTGCCCCGAGGTACACTGGCGAGCTTTGCACTACGCCGTAAATCGCTAACAAGGATGTGAAGGGTGGGCAGAGTACAACGTCAATCGAGTCGGAATCGCCTACGACGCGGCAAATTGACCTTGCGAGAGCCACGCCTTCTTGCGGCGTGGTGTTCATTTTCCAATTACCCGCCAGCAGCGGTTTGCGAGTGGTCAAATGTCGCTCTTGGTCTCAGTTGTTGCAGCAAGTGCGCGCAATGAACTGTCTTTCAATGACGCGCAAATAAACAATAACGCGAGTAGACGAATACGTCAACCTTTCTACGCTGGGGCTTATCCCGCAATGTCGTTATCTAGTAGCGCCGCGATACCCGGCAGTGTCTGCCCTTCCAGGAACTCCAGGGATGCGCCGCCGCCGGTCGAGATGTGCGTCAGGTCACCCACAAGTCTCATCGATGTGATGGCTTCGACGGTAGAGCCGCCGCCGGCCAACGTAAATGCATCATGGTTCGCAGCGACGGATATGCCGATTGTCCGAGTGCCAGTACTGAAAGCAGCCCATTCGAATAATCCCATCGGACCGTTCCAGATGATCTTCTTGGCGGAGGCGATCAGCAGTGAATACATCGCGCGCGTTGCGGGTCCGATGTCGAGGATGTAGCCGCTCTGGATATCGCTTCCGATGCTCATCTCACGATGCGCGGACTGTTCTGAGAATTCGTCCGCAACGATGACATCGATCGGGAGCCGCAGCTTGCTGGCGACGCGAGGATTGTCAAGCACGCCAAGTGCCGCGGCGAACTCTGCTTGGGAAATATCTACAGAGCCCGGCTTCATGCCTTGTGCCGCGAACATCGCCGCGACCATTCCCCCGCCGATCAGGATGTTATCGACATTTGGCGCCAGGTTGTTGAGCACGCTCAGCTTATCGGCTACCTTTGCACCGCCCAGTATCGCCAATGATGGATGTTCATCCGATTCCAACGCGCGGGTTAAGGCCGTTATCTCGTCGCGCATCAGTAGTCCGGGATAGCTCGGCAGAAGTTCGGTAATCGCAACGATCGACGCGTGGCTGCGATGCGATGCGCCAAAGGCATCGTTCACGTAGATGTCTGCCAGCGCGGCGAGGGAGTTAGCGAATTCAGGATCGTTGGCCTCCTCTCCAGGGTGAAAACGCAGGTTTTCCAAGAGCAGCACTTCACCATCGTCTAGCGTGTTGGCGGCTTCTTGGGAAACATCTCCGATTGGACCATTTCCGTAGTGAACTGCACTTCCCAGTATCTGCTCCAGCCGTGCACGGACCGGTTCAATCGCCATTTCGGGCACTATGTTGCCTTTGGGACGTCCGAGGTGCGAGCACATCACGACTCTTGCACCGCGCTCAATCAGTAATCGCAATGTCGGTAGCGATGCTTGGATGCGACTGTCGTCTGCAACGTCGCTCTGTCCGGGATGAAACGGTACGTTCAGATCGGCCCGTAGTAAAACACGTTTGCCGCGTAATTCGACTTCTTCAATTGATCGCATGGGACGCCTCCTCAAGCCATGACACTCGACACCCATCAAACATGGTGCCCTAGTCTGGCAAAGTTATCTGCTCAATATCGGCTATCTCTCTCGCTAACTTCATGAGACCGTTTCGATGGTCATTGCTGATACCAATATCTACGAGTATCTTGTCGGCAGCGGTCAACTGCTCCTCAATCGCCGTCAAGGTGTACTCTCTCGCGCCCGCTTCCGCCGCCAGGGTCGATAGGTCTGAGATGCGTGAGGGATCGATGACGCGTTGCATATACATCTCCCC
The DNA here is from genome assembly GCA_965200065.1 of Dehalococcoidia bacterium. Taxonomy (GTDB): domain Bacteria; phylum Chloroflexota; class Dehalococcoidia; order Lucifugimonadales; family Lucifugimonadaceae; genus Bin127. Next base: position 1,221,475 of record CBDATF010000001.1, read on the forward strand.
CACTTGGCGCAGCACGCTTGGATCTTTGGCGGTGTCGAAGAGGTAGGCGATTGGCAGACTCTTTTTCTTCGATATGATCCGGGCTTGTTGTATCGGATCCCGTTCTCGTTCGCCGAAAATCGCCAGATAGTCTGCGACCAGTTGTTTGGCGATGCCTACCTTCTCACCAAACCGGCGAAGTTCTGCTCTGAGCTGCGTATCGTGGTTATCACTCAGGATTGAAGCCAGTTCTGTTGATGCGCCAAATAGCGCGCCAGTTCTTTTCTGCACCATCTCAAGGTATGCCTTGACTTCGACGGCCGGTTGTTCCTGGAAAGAGGCGTCTAGGAACTCGCCTTCGCAGCGGTGCAGGACGGCGTCGTCGATGATCTCCACGGCCGTGCTGATGCGTTCCAGGGGATGGCCATCGTCGTAGAGCTGGAAGAGCAGGTATCGGACGAGCGCGTGCATCCCATCGCCAGTGTTGATGGCTTGCGATGGTCCCCACTTCCACCAGACCGATGCGCGTCCCGACCGCTCCGTATTGCCGTCCTGCACATCGTTGTGTATGAGCCAGAAGTTGTGCATCAACTCGACGGCGACTGCGTATTTCAATCCAACGGCGTATTCGCCATGCAGTATTTGAGCCGTGGCCAGCAGCAATGTGCCATGCAGACGCCTATCGGTTGGCGCGACTGCATCGGCACTATGCTCGCTGACGTGTCCGAGCTGCCACGTCATCATGCGATAGATTTCCAGGTCCCGCCCCGCAAAGGCGTCCCGTAGCGCACTCTCAAGGTCGTCTTCCGCTTCCGGAGTCAGGATGGCGGATGCATTTTTCTGTGGACTAATCACTTGTTGGTCTTCAATACACGGTGGATTTCATCGGCTGAAATGGGTCCGGCACGTAATATCTGGATCGAATCATCAGCGACCCGGACGACGGTTGATGCTGATGAAGCGTTGCCGCAGGTGCCGGGAACGATCGCTTGCAATTTGTCGCCAATAGTATTTTGCACGATTCGCCAATCTTTAGACGGCTCTTGTTGGGATATATTGGCGCTGGTGCCGGTAACGCCGTAACCAATCTGGGAAATGAGAGTCCGCGCCAAGTCATGATCTGGCATCCGCAATCCCACGGTGCCGAGTCCGCCGGTGAGAACACTGGGCACGGCATCGTTGGCATCTACCACGATGGTCAATGCGCCGGGCCAGAAACTGGCGGCTAAGGCCGCGGTTGATCGGTCTAAGCTGACGGCGAAGCGTTCGATCTGCTCATAGTCGGAGATTAGCACTGGCATGGGCACGGTCGCAGGTCGCTGTTTAACTTCGAATGCGCGCCGGATTGCAGCTTCGTTGAGTGCATCGACGCCCAGCGCATAGAACGTATCGGTCGGAAACGCGATCACACCACCAGATTTAACCGCGTCAACGGCTTCTAGCAAGTCGTTTTCTACCATCGGACTTCTCGGTTCATCTCTCGCATCAAGTTGGCTGATTATTAGGCGAAACTGAATCAATATCGTACAACCGACGCGATCTTCCAATCGCAGATCGAGTGAATCGGGGATTGAAGTTTAGAATCGGTAAATTGGATCCCCTGCTTCTGCTATGACCACGACGAATACCGATATCAACTCCCGTCGAGTCGCTACTTCAGACGACATCGAACTTAACACCTATCTTGAGATTGCGGAGCGCGACCGTCTGGGCGGCGACTCGCCCACGGTTCCGGTTCGGACGGAATCGATAGCCATCGTAGATTTCGGTTCTCAATACAGTCGCTTAATCGCCCGTCGAGTTCGTGAAGCAAACGTCTTCTGCGAGATAATCCCGTTCGACGCGGGTTCTGATGTGCTTCACTTGCAGGACGTCAAGGGCATCATATTAAGCGGCGGTCCCAACAGTGTCTACGACGATGGCGCGCCGCTGATACCCTCATGGGTCTTTGAGGCGGGAGTGCCTGTTCTGGGCATCTGCTACGGTATGCAGGCGCTTGCACATCAGCTGGGAGGTGCGGTCGAGGCCGGCATCGAGCGGGAGTATGGACATGCTCTGTTGCGGCTGAACGGCGCGCCGCATCCTCTCTTCAATGGCCTCGACACGACAGTGCCGGTCTGGATGAGCCATGGCGACCGCATCGCTACGATGCCGCCGGGATTTGTCTCACTGGCTTTCTCCGATAACTCGCCATGCGCGGTGATGGGCAATGATGAGATGCAGTTCTTTGGCATCCAATTCCATCCGGAAGTGACGCACACTCCGCAAGGCGAGCAGATAATCCGCAACTTCGTACTTGGCATCTGCGGCGCGAGCGGATCATGGACACCGCGCAACTTCGTGCGCGACTCGATACTGAGAATCCGCCAGCAAGTGGGCGATGGCAAAGTCATATGCGCACTCTCTGGCGGCGTCGATTCATCCGTCGCCGCGGCACTGATACATCGGGCGATTGGCGACCGGCTCACCTGTATCTTCGTTGATAACGGCTTGATGCGATTAGGAGAGGCGGAACGGGTACGCACCGTCTTCACCAGTCAGTTGGGCGTAAATCTGAGGTTCGTCGATGCATCGGAGCGGTTCTTATCTTCCCTGAAAGGGGTTACGGACCCGGAAGAGAAGCGGCGCCGGATCGGTGAGGAGTTCATTCGCATCTTCGAGGAAGAGGCGCACGACGTTGGCGAGGTCGATTTTCTGGCGCAAGGTACGCTCTATCCCGATGTAATCGAATCGGTTTCCCCGGAGAGTTCGGCCGCGCACAAGATCAAGACGCACCACAACGTTGGCGGTCTGCCGGAACGGATGGAGCTCAACCTCGTTGAGCCGTTGCGCCACATGTTTAAGGACGAGGTGCGCGATGCGGGCCGAGATTTAGGACTGTCTGCCCAGTCTGTGAACCGTCAACCCTTTCCCGGTCCTGGTTTAGCCATCCGCATCATTGGAGAAGTCACGTATGAGAAGCTTGAGATTCTGCGCGCTGCTGACTGGATAGTGGTTGATGAAATCAAGGATGCCGGTCTTTACGATGAGTTGTGGCAGAGTTTCGCGGTCCTCACCAACACGCAGTCTGTCGGCGTGATGGGCGATGCGCGGACTTATCAGTATGTGGTCGCGATCCGGGCGGTAGTCAGCACCGATGCGATGACGGCCGATTGGGCACGTCTGCCGTACGACACGATTGCCCGCATCTCTAATCGCATCGTGAACGAAGTGCCGGAGATAAACCGTGTGGTGCTAGACATCACGAGTAAGCCACCGGGCACGATTGAGTGGGAATGACCTGCTGAATGGTGCCGACAATATCGTTTTGAGCCTCAAATCTGAATGAAGTCATGAAGATCCTAGTAGTCGGTTCTGGCGGCAGAGAGCATGCGCTGAACTGGAAGCTGTCGCAGTCAGAATCGGTCGATGAAATCATCTGTGCGCCCGGCAATCCCGGCATGGCGAAGCACGCTGCACTCGCCGATGCAGGCGCGGAAGACATCGATGGACTAGAGCGATTGGCAGTCAATCAGGGCGTCGACCTCGTTGTGGTCGGCCCCGAAATGCCTTTGGTCGCGGGACTGGCCGACAATCTGCGTGCGCGTGGCATAGCGACGTTCGGACCTTCGGCCGCGGCGGCACGGATAGAGGGATCGAAGTCGTGGGCTAACGAGCTGATGTATCGCCACAACATCCCCTGCCCTCAAAGCCGCACTTTTGACAACGCGGAGCAGGCTATCCGATACGTGGAAATGCAGCCGCAAGGTTCAATTGTCGTCAAGGCCGATGGGCTGGCGGCTGGTAAAGGCGTAACCGTTCCTGAAACTCATAGCGAGGCTATCGATGCTGTTAAGGCGTCATTGGAGCACGGTGAATTTGGAGATGCGGGCAGAACCATCGTGATTGAAGAGCGGCTTATCGGTCCCGAGTTGAGCGTATTTGCCTTTGTCGATGGCGAGACGGTATCTAACGCCGTTGCTGCCCGCGACTACAAGCGCGCGTATGATGCCGATCGCGGCGCCAATACGGGTGGCATGGGCGCCTATACATCGCCCAAATTGTGCTCAGCATCAGACTTGGCACAAATCCGAAGCGACATCATTGAGCCGGTTGCCAAGGCACTCGTTGCGGCAGATTGCAGCTATCAAGGCGTTCTGTATGCCGGGTTGATGCTCACCGATGACGGTCCCCAGGTGATTGAAATTAACTGTCGTTTCGGGGATCCGGAGTGTGAACCATTGATGTTGCGGCTTGACAGCGATCTGGCAGAGGCCTGTATGGCGGTGGCGCAGGGACGTTTATCCGATACTGAACTGCGATGGAATGACGATTGCGCCGTCGGAGTTGTGATGGTGTCCGGCGGCTATCCGGCTTCATACCAGACTGGATATCCCATCAATGGGGAACTGCCTTATGGAGACGACAATGTAGTTTTTCATGCTGGCACTGCAATCGACGATGATGGTGATCTAGTCACCAATGGCGGCCGAGTTCTCGTTGCGACAGCATCATCGCCTCAGTCAGTGCAACACGCTCGAGACCGGGCGTATGCCACCATTTCTGAGATAGCGTTCACCGATTCCCGCTACCGTAACGACATCGCTTCCGATGCAATTTGACGGCACTGCTATCTGGGTTACCATTCTCATTTTCATGCAAGGCAATACTGATACCCGACTTGGTGCTTAGTTCCTGTGATACCTCGCTACTCAAGACCTGAAATGAGTCGAATATGGTCGGAAGATCATCAATTCGATCTCTGGCTGAAGGTGGAAATCGCGTCGTGTGAAGCGTGGGCAAAACTGGGTGTCATCAGCGATGACGACATGCAGAAGATACGACACGCGACGTTTTCGCGCGCTGAGTACGATCGTCAGTTCGCCGATACAAAGCATGATCTCGTCTCATTCACCCGCGCAGTTGCCGTCAGTCTTGGCGATGAGGGTCGCTGGATACATCATGGTCTGACGTCGAACGATGTGAAAGATACGGCGTTGGCGATGCAGATGTCTGATGCGACGGCATTGGTCATACAAGGCATCGATGCTCTGCTGTCGGCACTCGCAACCCGCGCCGTCGAGTTCAAACATACGCTCTGCATGGGGCGTTCACATGGCATCCACGCGGAGCCGATGAGTTTCGGACTTAAGCTGGCACTGTGGTGGTCGGAGATGCGACGCAACCGGGAACGTGTTCAAGCGATGCACAAACGCGTCGCCGTCGGCATGTTGTCCGGCCCGGTCGGCACCTTTGCCGGCATTCCGATGGAGATCGAAGAGCACGTATGCAGACTGCTCGGATTGCAGCCAGCCGAAGTGTCGAACCAGGTGATTCAGCGAGACCGACATGCAGAGTATCTTCAGGTTTTGGCTCTAGTGGCGGCTACGTTGGACAAGATGGGTATCGAGTTGCGCTCGTTGCAACGTACCGAGATTGGCGAGGTCGAGGAGCCGTTCGGGACGTCCGGCTACGTCAGCAAGGGCTCGTCATCCATGCCGCATAAGCGCAACCCGGAGCTGTCAGAGCGTATCTGCGGACTTGCCCGGGTGATTCGTGCCAACTCGCTTGTGGGCTTGGAAAATGTGGCACTGTGGCATGAAAGGGACATTTCCCACTCCTCGGCAGAGCGCGTTGTTCTAGCCGATTCGTCGCTCGCGCTTGACTACATCCTCGATCTGATGACTGGCATCATCGCGAACATGCGAGTGAAACCGGATCGAATGCGTCGGAACATGGAGCTGACGCACGGTCTCGTCTTCTCGCCGCGTGTGATGCTGGCGCTGGTAGAGGCCGGTTTGGAACGCGGTGAGGCATACGACGCGGTTCAGCGTGCCGCGATGAAGGCGCTTGATGATGAGAGCGATTTCCAGACAATCATCAGCACCGACCGCATCGTGAGCGACAATTTCGACGCCAACGCTCTGAACGACATCTTCGATTACGGATACTTCATCGAGCAGGTAGACGGTATTTTCGACCGATTAGGCATCGAGGAGAGGTCATGAAACTTAACGACGCACTGATGAGCACCGACCTGCCCGGCTTGGTCCACCGGGGCAAAGTGCGCGATACATATCGGGTAGCGGACGATCTGCTGTTGATGATCGCGACCGATCGCATCTCGGCATTCGACGTGATAATGGACGATCCGGTACCGCAGAAAGGGATGTTGCTGGCGCAGATGTCGGCATTCTGGTTCCGGAACGTCATCGGCGACATCGTTGACAATCACATGGTCGGCATGGCGAGCGATGCTGAGGTTGCTGACGAGTTGACGAAGCTCGGTGTATTGGATCACCTGGATCCCTCTCTGCGCGATCGCGCGATGCTGATAAATGAAGCCGAGCGTATCGAGATGGAGTGCGTCGTGCGCGGCTATCTGGCCGGTGCTGGCTGGGCCGAATATGAAGCCGATGGCACTTTGAATGGTGCTGAACTTCCCGAGGGTCTCAGACCTGCAGAGCGCTTTTCGGAGCCGATGTTTACACCCTCTACCAAGGCTGAAGAGGGTCACGATATGCCGCTCACGGAATCGGAAGCGAAGGACCTTGTGGGCACGGCACTTCACGAGCAGCTTAAAGAGGTGAGCATCAACATCTACGAAACGGCGCGTCGGCACGCCGAGTCGAGAGACATGATTCTGGTCGATACCAAGTTTGAGTTTGGCTGGGTAGATGGCAAATTGACGCTTATCGATGAAGTTCTTACGCCCGATTCGAGCCGTTTCTGGAACTCTGCAGAGTGGGAACCGGGTTCGTTTCCGGAGGCGTATGACAAGCAGCATCTTCGGGAGTGGTTGATCGATAGCGGTTGGAACCGCGAGCCGCCTCCTCCCAAGTTGCCGTCCGATGTTTTGGAAATGACCCGTCAACGATACGTATCGGCATACGAGCGGCTTACAGGTGACACCTTCGTGTAGGCGCAGATTTCAAACCTGCTCGTATCTGTTTCGGTTTGGATAACGGCACGCGCATGGTTTGAAATAGAATCTTGAACTTATGGCACAGTCGAAAAACCGAGTAGCAACAACCCGTCCTGAGCACCGTCGTGGTATGACGCGCTCTCAAGTTCGAGAGGAGCGTCGTCGCCGTAGCAACAGCCGCCGTCGCCGTCGGCGCACCATACTGGCGGCTTTCGGGTCGATATTCGCCGTCCTCATCATCTTCGCCCTTGTATTCCAGCAGGGCTTCATCTCCCAGGATCAGCAACTTGGCGGTGAGAGAGGCCCTTACAACAGCGGCGGACCGGCGGCGGAAGACCCGGATGATGGCCGAGCACACGTCGTTGACGGCGTCGTGCCCGAAACGCCGTACAGCGTGCGCCCTGCTACTTCCGGCCCGCACTGGAACACTCTGGGTAGTCAAGCCAACGATTTCGAGCGCGCCCCGGCTGGTTGGGGACCGTATGAGCGGGAGCTGCCAGATCAGGTTCTCATCCACAATCTTGAGCATGGCGGCATCGGGATGCACTACGACCCGATGAAGTGCGAGAACCTGGATTGCGGCCAGATAGTCGAAGAGATGCAGCGGATCGCGAAGGATTGGAATGAGGATGAGACCTATACCGGTTTCATCATCTCGCCCTACTCATCGACGGATACTTTGATTACGCTTACCGCTTGGCGCCATCACCTCCGACTGACTGAGATCGACGAGCCTCGCATGTTGGAGTTCATCAGCGCCTACTTCGATCGCGGTTACGAACCTCAGGTCGCAGGCATGACGGCGGGCAACTGATTAGTAGTCGATACTGGTCCGATTGAAAATGAGCCGCTCTTACTTAGCGCACGTCCGCGTATCGTTCAAACCGGGCATTCACGATCCGGAATCGGAGACGATAAGTCGCGCGCTTAGCCGCATGGGATTCGATCGGATTGCTTCACTTCATGCGGGCAAGTTTTTCGACATCGATATCGAAGCGTCAAACCGGGATGAAGCGGTAGCGAGCGCGCAGAAGATGTGTGAGACGTTGCTTGCCAATCCGGTAATCGAAACCTACACCGTCGAGATAATCGACGGCAAGTAGCCTCACTCGTTCTGTTGCACTAGCTTGGGCGCGTCGTCCTCAACCGGCTCGGCTGAGGTGTCCGATTGCTTCTCTTTGAGCGCGGTAGCCATGGCGGATGCTACGATGCCGGCGGGCGCGGCGACGATTCCGAGACCGCACAGCACAATCACGGCCGTCATTATCTTCCCGCCGATTGTTATGGGATAGATATCGCCGTAACCGACGGTAGTTAAAGTCGCAACGGCCCACCACAGCGCGTCGCCCATGTGGCTGAACGCCTCCGGTTGTGCTTCATGCTCAAAGTGGTAGGCACCGTAAGCCGCCATGAAGATCATGATGACGGTCAGGTTCACGAACATTAGAATCTCGTCTCGCATCGAGTAGAAGGAGCGTGCCAGCGTTGTCAGCGCGTTGTCGTACCGGGTCAACTTAAGCAGCTTGACGATCTGGAGCAGTCGGAAAAGCCGTGCAAATGCAAATTGGGGCACGGCGACGACGCCAGCGACGACGGCTATCAGATCGATGATGCCGAAGAACGACAGCATATATTGTCGTTTGTTGGGTGCTTTCCAGATGCGAAATGCGTACTCGATGGCGAAAAATATCACCGTGACGTAAGCGATGTCGTCGATCCATCCGCCATCTGGTCCCCAACGTGCACGCATCAGGCCCGGAATATCAGTGTTGAAAGTTGAGAGGAGGGCCGCGGTCAATATCACGATTAACGATGCCCACTCGAAAACCTGATTGCCCGTGGATGTCGCATGCTTCATAATAGCTCTCCGATCGATTCGAAATAAGTTCGACGCGATTGCTTAAGTTTGCTGTAATAACGGGCGACGGCAGACCGTTAGTTACGAGATTATGTCAGTCGGACAGAGTGCCCTTGGTACTGGGCACTGAGCCGCCAGATCGGGGATCGATCGAAGCCGCTTCCCGCAATGCCCTCGCAAACGCCTTGAACGCCGACTCGATCATGTGATGCTCATTCGTCCCGCGCAACACTGTCAAGTGCAGGTTGATACGCGCCTCGTATGCCAGCGTTTCGAAGAAGTGACGTGCCATGTCGGGCGAGAACTCTCCGATATTGGAGGTAGATCCCATATCGATGACGGGATAGCCGCGTCCGCTGATGTCGACGACGGCGTGAGTCATCGCCTCGTCCAAAGGCACGTGCCGGTTGCCCATGCGTAGGATGCCCGCGCTATCGCCTAGAGCATCTGCCAGACAGCGCCCGATGACGATGGCCGTGTCTTCGATTGTGTGGTGCGAACCGGTCTCGACATCGCCCTGCGCGTCCACTTCAAGGTCCATCAATGAGTGCTTGGCGAGCGCGTGCAACATGTGATTGAAGAAACCGAACGGAGTTGCAATCTGCGCTCTGCCCTGTCCATCGATGTTGAGGGAGACGCGGATAGATGTTTCGCCAGTCTGGCGAGTAATTTCAGCGGTTCGATCACTCATTCCTGCACCTCACTCAATCATTATCGAATCTGCACAATCCGCAATCCGCAAACCGCAATTCACGTTGCAACTGAACGCATTAGCGTAAATCACGCAGAGCCTCAATGACGATATCGTTCTGCTCTGGCGTTCCGACACTTATTCGCAAGGTGTTTTCCAGCCGTCGGCCACTGAATTTGCGCGTGAAAATGCCCCGTCTCGCCAAGTGTTCATAGGCATCATCACCGGTCAGGTTATCGAACCGCATCAGCAGAAAGTTCGCTGATGATGGCGAGTAGCTCATGCCCTCCATCTCGTCGACTGTAGCCTCGATACGACTGCGCTCGGAAATGAGAGTGTCGATACGTTCGAAGAGCTTATCTTTGTGCTGCAGTGCGGCTAGCGCGGCCGACTCGGCGGCGATGTTGAGGTTGTAAGGTTGCTTGATCGTCATCAGATGGTCGATTATCAGCGTCGATCCCATCCCGTAGCCGACGCGCAGTCCGGCGATGCCGGCCCACTTGCTGAATGAACGCAGCAGCACCAGGTTCTCATACTCGTCCAGCAGGTTCGCGGAAGTATGGTTGCAGAACTCGTAGTAGGTTTCATCAATGACGAGTATGATGCCGGTATCGAGGATGGCGCGGGCATGGGCTTCGGGAATGACGTTGCCAGTGGGATTGTTCGGCGAGGCTACGAAGAGTATCTTGGCGCCGCTCTGCTCTATCGCGTCGATAGTAGCGGGAATATCGATCTCCCAATCGTCTTGGCGTTCAACAGGGATAAGCTCCGCCTCAGCGATGCGCGCGTAGAACTCGTACATCCCGAACGTCGGTGGACAGTCGATCATCGATTCGTTCGGCTCTACGAACAGCTTGGTCAGCAGTTCAATGATCTCGTCGCCACCAGAACCGGCGATGATCTGATCAGTCGGACGTCCCGTGTATTCGCTCAGCGCCGCTCGCATCCGCACCAGGTCCTGGTCCGGATACTCATGAATTGGCAGACCGTTAAGCGCATCCGTTATCTCTTGCAGCGGTTCGTAAGGATTCTCGTTCGCATTGAGTCGGATGACATCGGCTGGATCGATGCCGACGGCATGTGCCAGATGATCTGAATGTTGAGCGCCAACATATCCAGTCGGGTTATACAGGTGCGGCCGGATCATCTTGCGTAGGTCGCGTTTCATTGGTTGCCTTTCCGAATTCTGGCGTTCACAAGCTGGTTTTGCCACGTCTGCGGATATCCGACGCCATCGCATGTCCTTCCAGACTTTCCAATCTTGCCAGATCGGACGCCGCGCGGGATATCGATGCGAACGTCTCATCGTCCATGTTGAGGTACGGCGTGACCCGCACGAAGTCTCTCGCGGATAGTGCCGACGAGAAGCGTGCCGATCCTCCGGTTGGCATGACGTGGCTCGGCCCGGCTACATAGTCGGCCATCACTTCGCCTGACAGGTCGCCCACGAATATGCCGCCGGCGTTGCGTGCTTGATCAAGATACTGCTCCGCATCATCGAAATCCAAGCATAGATGCTCCGGTGCGTACAGTTCGGCGACCTGCAGAGCCTCAGCAATTGAGTTCACGATAACGGCCGCGCCGCGCCCCATCAGGGCCGATTTGGCGATCTGAGCCCGGGGTAGCATTTCGACTTGGGTTGCGAGTTCTTGCTCCACTGCATTAATGGCCGTCTCGGAGGTGGCGACTAGAATCGGGGCGGCGAGCACGTCGTGTTCGGCCTGTGCCAGCAGGTCCGCAGCAGCGATTGCCGGATCGGATGTGTCGTCGATGATCACCATCGTCTCGGTCGGGCCGTAGATGCCGTCAATGCCGACGATGCCGTAGACGCGCCGTTTGGCGGCCGTCACCCAGATGCTGCCGGGACCGCAGATGACATCGACTTTGGGTATCGATTGCGTGCCGACGGTGAGTGCCGCTACGCCCTGTGCACCGCTCACGGTGAAGACCCGATCTACAGATGCGATGTCGCAAGCGGCCAATACTGCTGGATGCGGTAAGCCATCTTTACCGGGAGGCGTGACTACGCATACGTAAGGGACGCCGGCTATGCGTGCCGGAACTGCGGTCATGATTACGGTAGATGCGAGCGGCGCAGTGCCGCCGGGCACGCAGCATCCGACGGAGTTGACCGCGTGCACAACCTCTCCATAGCCGGCGTCGGCATTGTGCCACGATTTTGGCAGGGTGCGTTGCTGAAACGCGGCGACACGTTCAGCCGCCAGCTCCAGCGCGGATACTTCGTTAGGTTGCAACTGCCCTCTCGATGCCTTGATGGTCTCAGTCGGCACTTCGAAGCTATCAATCTCGATGCCGTCCAAATGCTTGGTGATGCGCCTCAGAAAGTCGTCGCCATGTTCCGCCACATCTGCCAGCACGCGATCGGCGAATGCTTCAGGAGTGAGTTGGGTGTCGTATATCCCGCCGCCATCCGTCATCGGCAGGTCGCCATCCATCGCCGTTTGACGGTCGGCAAAAGCGTCAATGGCACTTTGCAGACCTTGGATTCGCTTCAGCATGAATTCGATGTTCCCTGAAACTGCGCCAGATTCTCTACCAGTTTTTGATATAGCAAGCACTCTCGCTGGTATAGGAACTGGAGATCCGATACCGCCGTCGCAGTGCCGCCAAGGTTTCGCAGGTGGTCAATCACTCTCAGAACGTTTTTCCTGGGGGTTACTATCTGGACTGCGAACCAGTTGTTTCCATCGTTGGTGTAGACCCGCGAGACGGTGGGTCCGGCCATGCCGGAGAGGTCTGGAGATCCGAGTATCATCTCGGCAATCTCACCTTCCGAGTTGCCCATGACATTTGCGGTTACTCGCCGGTAGCTGCGCGACCTGAGCCGCGCTTCGATGCGCTCTAGCAGCAGACGCGTCAGCGCAAGCTTATCGGGAGAAGCTGCGAGCAGGGACGCGTTTCCGATCATGATGGCTTGCGAACTCATCGCGATGCCGTCAACCAAAGGGCGCAGATTGTTCTCACGCAACGTGTTGCCAGTGTCGGAGATATCGGCGATGATGTCGGCATAACCGATGCGCGGCGCCGCTTCGAGAGCGCCATTTATCTCGACCATCGAAAAGTAGATGATTCCACAGCGATTGAGAAAGCGTTTCACCAGACGCGGGTACTTCGTGGCTATCCGCAGGTCGCTTCCGCGCACATGAAACTCGAGGCTCAAGTCTGAAAGGTCATAGATGGATGTGATGTCGAGCCATGAGTCGGGCACCGCGATGACCAATCGAGAGCGTCCGTACTGCAAGTTCGGGATTACGACGAGCGAGTCGCCATCTTCCATGCGCGTCTCGAGGTATCTGTCGAGTCCCACAATTCCCAGATCAGCATTGCCCGAATCGACGATGGTGGTGATGTCGGATTGACGTTGATATATGACGTCTACGCCGGGGATTTGGGGAATGTGCGCCGTATAGCGACGGGAGTTGACGCGACTGACGGCAAGGTCTGAATCGGCAAGCAACTGCCCGGCGCCCTTCTCAAGCGCGCCAGTAGACGGTATCGCAAGTCGGAGACTGGCCGCCATCACTGCACCACCGCTTCGATGCAACCGTCGCGGTCGACTCTGACTACCTCTGCACCACCAAGTACTTCCGCAAGCGCAAACGGATCATCATCCGGAGCGAAAAGCGTAACTACTTGATGCCCGTCATTGCGAAGACCGTACGCCGCTTTAGCCACGGCCTCGTCGGACGAATCATCGGCGGGTATCAGCACGGTGTAGTTCGCTTTCGGTCGATGCCCATCCGCTTCATCAGTTAGCTCCAGAATGGCATCGAGATCCAGCGCGAAACCAAGCGCTGGCAGAGCCTGCTCCGAACCGAGTGCAGATGCTAGGCCGTCATATCTGCCGCCGCCGCCGATTAGGACATACTCACCATCAACAACGGCGTAGATGTCGAAGATCATCCCGGAGTAGTACGCAATCGACCGGGCTAAACCGAAGTCGAGTCCGTAGTCGAAATTGCCGACGCCGTTCCACTCGACGGCTTCGATGATTTGACTCAGGTTATCCAGACTTTCAGGTGCGACCAAGCCATAACGGTCGGTGACGTTGCGTACTTTGTGGATTGCGTCAGAGTGGCGGATGAGCGTAGTGCCGCAGCCGGCTTCTACCGCGCCTTGTTCAGATTCTTGATTGGCGGGATCGACCGGGTAGGTTTGGATCTGGGAAAGTTGGCGGGTGAATTCGAGTGCCTTGGCAAACTCTGCGTTGCTGGCTTGGTGCTCCAGCTTCTGACGCAGTCCGGCCACTACCTCTTCCGCGCTGCGAGAAGTATTCTCGGCCCCATTGGGAAGTTTCACGGAACCGGATGCGAGGCGCGCCAGCAGGTCGGCCGCCGCTGATTGCGTTTCGCCCGCGTTCTGCCCCATCAGCCCGGCACGAACCGCCTCGTCTTTCACGGCCTGCCCCTCATCAGTGCAGGTGCTTAAGTCTGAGATGTTGTTCGCAAGAAACATGTTGGCACGGTCGGAGAGATTGAATTGCCTCAGCAACCCGCGAATCACGCCGACGTGTCCGATGCGGATAACCACGGCCTCGACGCCTAATCGTTTTGCCATCAGGAACGCAGTGGTGATGATCTCTCCGTCGGCTGCCGGTTGCGATGCTCCGATCAGTTCGGCGCCGGCCTGGATGAATTGGCGGCGGCTGGGAATCGAGTTTGGCGGCGCATCGTAGGGACGCTCGGTGTAGCGAAATATGGGGGCCGCATACTGATACCGCATCGGGACACCCACAATTCCCTGCTCCAGTGCATGTCGAATGACGGGTGCGGTCAATTCGGGACGCAATGCGATGCTGCTGCCATCAGGTGCAGAGAAGTCGAATAGCTGACTCGACAGCAGCCCGCCGGAGCGGCGCAGGAAGAGTTCAGTGTGTTCGATTAAGGGTGTCTCTATCGGCTGGTAGCCGCGGGCGTAGAGCAGTTCACGGGCGGCGTTGGCCGCCGTTTCCAGACGTTCAAAGTCTCGCCCCAACCTGTCGGCAAACCCCGGTGCGCGTCGAATCTTGCCATTCCGGCCCATCGCTTGTGATTTCAGTTCTGTTTCAACCGGTGCCGCATCCGCGCCTACAGGTTCGCTATAGGATAAAAATGCGAAAATCGAAGTTAGAGGTGCAACTCATCTCTTGAAGATTCTAATCCGCAACATCAAAGTCGGTTAACTCAATTCGTTGCGAAGCCTTATAAATGTGTGCATCTTGTCAATTTCTCAACTATTCTCAAGCACAAATTAGATTCATAGACACAAGACCGATAGAACCAAGACATCAACAAACATGACTACGCTGTCCGAACGGTGGGGCAAGACCGTCCTGGTAGTAGAAGACGACGAATCGGTTTCACAACTGATACGTCTATATCTCGAGCATGAGGGTTATAGAGCAGTTTCCGCGGCCGACGGCATCAGAGGACTCGAGCTCGCAAGGAGCGAAGATCCCACCTTAATCGTCCTCGACCTGAACCTGCCGGGAGTAGACGGCTACGAAGTATGCCGTCAATTGAGAACCGAATCTGAAGTGCCCATCATCATGGTCACGGCCCGAGTGGATGAAGATGAGCGGCTCGACGGACTCGATATGGGTGCGGACGACTACGTCACGAAACCGTTCAGTCCGCGCGAGTTGATGGCGAGGATCCGTTCCGTCCTGCGTCGCTCCATGAAGGACCAAGATCGTCGAAACGGAATCAATGGGAAACTCTCTATCGGCATCTACGCTGTCGATCTGGAAGCCCGGAACGTTCAGGTCGCCGGCAAGGAGTTGACGCTAACGCCGACTGAGTATCGGTTGCTGGTCTACTTCATGGAAGCCAATCGTCGCACTGTCAGCCGAGACCAGATAATCGAACAGGCGATCGGTTATGAGTTTGACGGCTTCGACCGCACCGTCGATACCCATATCTGCAATCTTCGCCGCAATTTGGAAAAAGCGACTGGTGGTGAGCGTCATCTGAAAACCGTCTATGGCGTGGGGTATCGCTTTGAAGCTGCCTGAGTGGTCGCACAGTCTGCAGTTCCGCTTGGTGCTGGGTTTCGCCGCGCTGCTATCCATATGCCTCTTCGGAGTCAGCGTATGGGCCGCCTACGATACGAGAAACGCCATCAAAGAGTATCGACGCGATACCGAGTATTTCCGCGATGAGCGCGCCCGGCAGTTGCTGCAGGAAGTGTACGACTACAACCAGAATATGGATCACGTCCAGGAATCGGTGCTGCAGATTGCGATGCTCTTTTCACAACGCGTAGCAGTCGTTGATTCCAGGGGTTTCGTAGTTGCCGATTCGCACGACTTCCCTACCGACCTTCAGGGCAACTACCAGAAAGAGCATGACCGGTTCAGCCAGTATACGCAGGTTCGAACTGTTCCCCTGAGTCTCGGACCGAACGTCGTTGGAAAGGTAGTGTTCATCCACACTACTCGCACCTTGAAACCACAAATCAAGTTTTGGGTAGATAACCCGTCCTACAAGCGTCCGCATCCCATGCAGCAGAGGCAAATGCCGGCCGAAACGAATGGTGCGGATGCTCCAGAAGTGATGTTGCAGACTGACTACGTGGAGAGCGATGAGGACCGGGCCGCTCTGACGTTGCTGGATGAGGCGATGAGCACGCTATCAGCAGAGCCTCAACTGAGTACCCTGCAGGATGAGTTCCAGCAATCTCTGATCGTCAGCGGCATCGCCGGCGGAGTCGCCGGAATCCTGATGCTTATCTTCTTTACGCGCCGCGCCTTCGCCCCGATGCGGCGACTCACTACGGCCGCAGAACGCGTTGGCAGGGGGCAGTTAGATCAACGGGTAGAAACCGACAGCCGCGGTGAGATCGGACAGTTGGCAAATACGTTCAACGCGATGGCTTCCGAACTCGAGACGGTGGAGGCACGTCGTCGTCTTTTGACGGCCGACATTGCACATGAACTGCGGACTCCGTTGACTAATATTCGGGGCTACTTAGAAGCGATCAAGGACGATGTTGTCAAGCCGGAAGAGGAGACGATCGAGATCATCTATCAAGAGACGTTGCACTTGACGACTCTCGTTGAGGATCTGCGTCTCTTAGCGATAGCCGATGCCGGCGCCCTGCAGCTTGACTTGCTACCCGACCGCGTCGACAGCATCGCTGAAAGCGTTGCGGCGGCCTTCCAACCGCGCGCCAAAGAGTCCGATATCGAACTGGTTTGCCAGATCGGACATGCAATACCGTTGGTCGATGTTGACCGGACCCGCATGACGCAGGTGATACATAACCTCGTCGAGAACGCCATCGCCCACTCGCCGCGTCATGGCAAGGTCGAGATACGGGTGCAAAATCGGGATGATGAGAACGGGATCGAAATCAGTGTCAGCGATAACGGCAACGGCATCTCGGCCGATGAGATAGAGAACATCTTTGACCAGTTCTATCGCGTCGATAGCGCACGGGCACGTTCAACGGGTGGCGCCGGCCTGGGCCTCACCATCGTTAAACGGCTGGTCGAAGCACACGGCGGTGAGATTTCAGTTCAAAGCGAAGTTGACCAAGGCGCAAGTTTCACTATCTTCCTGCCGGGTTCAGAAACCGTTG
This sequence comes from Dehalococcoidia bacterium, assembly GCA_965200065.1. Lineage (GTDB taxonomy): Bacteria > Chloroflexota > Dehalococcoidia > Lucifugimonadales > Lucifugimonadaceae > Bin127. The sequence goes on from CBDATF010000001.1 coordinate 1,238,488, forward strand.
AAGCGACAGATTGAGATGACTCGCATATCATTCAAATCCAAGTCTTCTGTCGAAACTACCTGAGTCTGGATAAGTAACTTGCAATCTACCCGAACTGCCGATGCCGTTGTGATCGGCGGCGGCGCTGTTGGCTCTGCGATATCTCTGGAGCTTGCCCAGCGCGGCATCATCCCGCACCTGATAGAACGCGACGCCATCGCCTACAACGCTTCTGGCTACGCCTGGGGCGGCCTCTCGGCCCACTTTGGCAGCGGCGTCCCCGGTCCGATGACCGAGATCTACCGCGACGCCATCGCCAAGCATATTGCGCTATATGAACGCTACGGCGAGGATGCTGCCCACGACTGGCAACTGGAAAAGGTAATCTCGCTCAAGCTGGCTGACAATACGGGCGATGCCGAGGAGATAGCGGCCGATGTTGCCTGGATGAAGTCGGAAAACTTCGATGCTGAGATGATCGAACCCGAGGTGCTGTACCGTCTGGAGCCGGCAATCCGCGCAGGCATGATTGCCGCATCGATAGCGGACTTTGCTTGGGAACTAGACAGCATGTCGTACACCAAGTCGTTGGCGGCCGAGGCGGTACGAAGCGGCGTTGAGGTCGTTATTGGCGAGGTTGCCGCATTAGAGGAACGAGGTGGCCGTGTCGCAGGTGTCAGGATGGCAGATCAGACGCGTATCGATACGCCAGTCGTTATCGTTGCGACCGGTCCGTGGACGGGCGAGATTGCAGGCATCCCCGCGCTGCCTATCACGCCTACGAAAGGTGAGATACTTCGCTTGAAGCGGGATGGCGACGACCTGAAGCATCGCGTCGGTTTTGGCGGCTTCAATGTCGGGCGCAAACCGGATGGAACTGTATGGGCTGGCACCTATGAGTGGGAGCGCGGCTTCGATCGCGATGTGACCGATGAGGGGTATCAGTACATATTCAACGGCGTCACGGGCTACGTCCCGTCCTTATCCGGATCTGAATTGCAGACCGCTACCGCTTGTCTACGCCCGGTTTCAAGCGATGGGATGCCGATCGTGGGTGAATCGCCAGCTACCAAAGGTCTGTTCTTTGCTAACGGCGCGGGAAAGAAAGGCATTCTGCTTTCGCCGATATTCGCGGAGTGGATATCCAACCTAGTCGTGGACAGTAGCGAGCCGCCCGGCTTCGTCTCTCCGAGCAGATTCCTCAGCGATTAAGACGGATGAAACGGTAATCACACGTAACTTTAGGCTGGTATATTGATAACAAGTCGATTGCAGTCAAAGTCATTTCCCAATTGCCATGAAGAGTAAAGCAAAAAAGTACGTTGCCGGACGCTCTGAATTCGCGCATGGCTTCTACTCCACAAAGTATGGAGACACGTTCGAAGATTCAATGACGCGGGGGCGAATCAGGGGATATCGGGTGCCAGAGCATCCAGATCTTCTCGACTCAGAAGAGCGGAAATCATTCTTCCGAGAGGGAGATTATCCATACGAGCGCAAGATCAGTCTCGAGAGCTACTACGAGAACAAGTTCCCGCTGCAGATTGAACTGCTGAAGATGCAGAACTGGGTGCGTGATACGGGCGAGAAGGTGGTCATCATCTTCGAGGGGCGGGATGCGGCTGGTAAAGGAGGCACCATTCGTCGCTTCATGGAGCATCTCAATCCCCGAGGCGCGAAGGTGGTTGCGCTCGAAAAGCCGACTAATGAAGAAGCCGGACAGTGGTACTTTCAGCGATATGTCCGGCACCTGCCTACGACTGGCGAGATAGCCCTTTTCGACCGCTCCTGGTACAACCGCGCCGGTGTCGAGAAGGTGATGGGCTTCTGCACCGAAGAGGAGTATCAGGAGTTTCTGAGAGTCACCCCGCTCGTCGAGGAGATGTGGGTAAATTCCGGAATTCGCATCATAAAGCTCTACTTCTCGGTTAGCAGGATCGAACAGGAGCGACGCTTCAAACGACGTCAGCGCGACCCGTTGAAGCAGTGGAAATTGAGCCCTGTAGACCTTGCTTCATACCATCGCTGGGACGATTACACCGAAGCGAAGTTGGCGATGTTTCATCATACTCACACCGACTTCTCACCGTGGTATGTGATTAAGTCGGACGACAAGATGCGCGCCCGCATCAATGCGATTCGACACGTGCTGAACATCATCCCGTATCACGGCAAAGACCGCAACATAGTGTATGACGCCGACCCGTGGATAATCGCCGGCGCTGACGAGGTGTTTGACATCGCCGCCGCGTCGTCCTCACCGGCATCATCCGCTAACGGGTCATCGAGTGCGGTTCCTGAGTTAGCCGGTGTAAACGCTTAGCGCGTGCCGAATCTCACTGCGCCGTAAAGCCGCCGTCAACTACTAGACACGCGCCGGTGATGAACGAGGCTTCATCAGAAGCCAGGAACAGTATGGCACGGGCGATCTCAATCGGTTGCGCGAAACGTCCAATGGGATGTAACGCTACGACGCGGTCGTACATCTCTGGATTTTCGCTGGTTCTGCGTGTCATCTCGGTATGCGTAAAGCCGGGGCATACGGCGTTGACGCGGATGTTTGACTTCGCGAGACCGATAGCCATGTCGCGGGTGGCGTTCACGACTCCGCCTTTGGAGTGAGGATATGGATTGAAGCCGTCGGTGATGAAGGCCGGATATCCGATGAGGCCGCGGATGGAAGCGATGTTTACTACTGCGCCGTGCCCTTGCTGCTTCATCTCCTGCGCCGCATGACGTGCCATCAGCACCGTGCCTTTGAGATTGATGTCGATGATGTAGTCCCAACGCTCCTCATACGTTCGGTCCATCACGCTTCCAGAGCCGACGCCGGCACTGTTGACCAGGATGTCGATGCTGCCGAAGTGTGCGACCGTCTGCTCTACTGCCATGGCACAGCTTTCGTCATCGGTCACATCGAGATCCAGGGAGATGGCAGAACCGCCTGAGGCGTTGATGTCGGATGCGACTTCAGATGCGCGTTCGGTGTTCAGATCGGCGATTGCGACTTGCGCGCCATGCTCCACGAATAGTCTGGCGCTGGCCGCGCCGATGCCTGAAGCGCCGCCAGTGATGAGCGCAACCTTGCCCGATAGTCGCCCCGCGTCCGGTCCGCCATTGGGGGACATTGGTGATGTCATTGAATTGATCTCCCTACTGCGCGGTGTAACCACCGTCAACGGCTAGACACGATGCCGTTACAAATGACGACTCGTCGGATGCGAGATAGAGTGCGGCATATGCGATCTCAATCGGCTCGCCCAGCCGTCCCATCGGATGTAGCGATTCGAGATGCATCCGTGTGTCGGCTTCATCAGTCAGCGATTTGGTGAGATTTGTGTAGGTAAAGCCGGGACAGAGCGCGTTCACTCGTACCCCGCGCTTGGCAAATGCGATGCCCATGTCGCGCGTCATCTGCACCACTCCGCCTTTGGAGTGGGGATATGGGTTGAATCCGTTGCTGAGCCCGGTAGCATAGCCGACAAGTCCGATGATCGACGCCAAGTTCACAATCGAGCCGTACTGTGCGTCAATCATCACCTGTGACGCGGCATGAGACATCAGCATGGTGCCCTTGAGGTTGACGTCGATGACCCAATCCCATCGTTGCTCGAAGTCCCACTCTGGTGGTGCCTTGCGCGGTGTGACGCCGGCGCTGTTAACCAGCACATCCAATTTGCCGAAGCGACCCACGACATCAGCAACGAGACTCTCGCACTGCTGCCGCTTGGTCACGTCTACACTTCCCGCTTCCGCAGTTCCGCCACGGTCTGATATTCGTTGCGCAACTTCCCGCGCCGCTGCATCGTCGAGGTCGGCGCAGTATACGCTTGCGCCCTCGGCGCTGAACAGCTCCGCGCACGCCGCGCCGATGCCGGATCCGGCACCAGTTATCAAAGCGATTCGGTCGTCAAGTCTTCCCATTTCTGCTCCAATCGAGAATTTTCAAGGCGGCGTTTGTAAGTGTATTCCCAATTCTGTCAATCGCGCCCGGATGTGAAGTTGACGGCTCGATTCTTATGGCACTAGTAGAAAGTGGCGATAGAATCGGTATCGCTTACGATGACTACTTCCAATCGCCGACATCGCCCTCGCGTATCCGCTTCAGATGAGCCTGTTGAGGCTTCGTCTGACGTGCTTGACACAGCCGACGAAGCCGAACCCGAGACGTCTCCGCCAAAGTCGATCGAGTCGATCGGACTCAGTTTCGCCGGTCCGTTGCGACGCTTTTACGCCTTTGCGGTGGACATCGGAATCTTGCTGATGATCATATTTATGGTCGCTCCCGTATCTGGCGGACGCGTCTTCAGCGCGCAGGCGGCGATAATCGACGTCTTCATCTTCCTTGCCTACTTCATCATCCCGACTGGGCTATTTGGTCGCACCATCGGCAAATGGGTGGCCGGCGTGTCGGTCGTGGATGAGGAGGGCAATAAACCGGGCGTTGCGCTTGCTATTCCCCGCGAGATGGTGGGACGTTTCGTTGCTACGATAACATTCGGCATCGGCATCATATGGGTAGTATTCGACAAGCGTCATCAAGGTTGGCACGACAAGATAGCCGGCACTTACGTTGTCGTGTTGCCGAACAGTGGCGGGCCGGGATTTCTCGCGCGCATGTTTGCGCCCAAAGATGAAAACGAGAATGCACAGCAGAGCCGACAGCACCGCGTAGGACGCCGTCCGACGCGTCGGAATCAACGCCGTCGTCGTCGCAGACGCTGAGCATCGGTTTAATCGATTTCCACCAGAAAGGTAGCGATATGGCAATTTCCCAAACGGCTCGACGGCAGATGCGCGAGAGCTCCTGGATTCGCCGCATGTTTGAAGAGGGTGAGGAGTTGAAACGCATCCACGGCAGTGAGAACGTCTTTGACCTGTCACTCGGCAATCCCCTGTTGGAGCCGCCGCCAGAGTTCAACGACGCGCTCGCCGAGATTGCCGCGGAGTCCGCACTTGGCACGCATCGCTACATGCCCAATCCGGGTTTCATCGAAACCAGAGCCGCAGTAGCCGAGGCGCTATCGGAAGAGTCGGGCACTCAATTCCAACCGACCGACATCATCATGACGGTCGGCGCGGCCGGTGCCATTAACGTCGCATTACGTGCGCTTCTCGATCCGGGTGACGAGGTCATCATCATCGCGCCCTACTTTGCCGAGTACATCTTCTATGTTCAGCACGCCAAAGGGGTGTATCGCGTTGCCGATTCCAAACCCGACTTCATGCCCGATTTAGACTCGCTGTCCGGCTTGCTCAATGAACGAACGCGTGCCGTCATCATCAACTCGCCAAACAACCCTTCTGGGGTGATATACCCGGCCAGTGTCATCGCTGAACTGGCGCAACTGGTGCAAAAGTGTGAAGTAAAGTACGGCACGGAGGTCTATATCATCACCGATGAACCGTATCGCAAGCTCATCTACACCGATACTGCCTACCCGTTCGTCTTTGAGCACCATGTCCGAACCATCGTCGCTACCTCACACTCTAAAGACCTGGGACTGGCGGGTGAGCGGATCGGGTATCTGGCAGTCAATCCTGCGGATCCGGGACGTGCGGATCTGCTGGACGCATCAGTCTTCATGCTGCGAACTCTCGGCTTTGTAAATGCCCCGGCGATCATGCAACGATTAGTGGCAAGACTGCAGCGCGCCACTGTGGATGTATCCATCTACCGTCGGAAACGCGACATCATCCACTCCGGTTTGAGCAAGATAGGATACGAGTCGAACTTGCCCGATGGCAGTTTCTACCTGTTCCCCAAGTCGCCCATTCCTGACGATACCGTCTTTATCGACGTGTTGAAATCTAAGCTAGTGCTGGCAGTTCCCGGTATCGGCTTCGGCATGAGCGGCTACTTCCGGGCGTCGTACTGCGTTGACGATGCGGTGCTGGAAGGTTCACTGGACGGCTTCGCAGAGGCGTTTAAAGAAACATCTAATTAGTTGATGCGTGAATAGAATCGTATGGATATGTTTGCATCTACCAGCACGAGATACTACCGAGTTGCCCTGCTAGTCAGTCTGGCAACCGCAATGGCTATATTCACCGTCGCTTGCGGCGAAGAGGCCGAGCCGACAGTGATAGTCCTGCCTACCGCCACGCCCGGCGCGATGGCAACTACGCCGACGCCCACCGTGATCCAGTCCGAGACGGATGGAAAGGTTCAGATAGGCTTCAATATCGGTCTCGAAGGCTATCCGCAACAGGGAGCAGGCGTTGTGACTCAGTTGGACCGTGGCACTCGCATCAAGGTAAGCGTTCGCCCGGCACCTGGCACCGTGCAGCAGATGAGCATCCGCAACGGGGTATGCGAGAATGCGGGCAATCTGCAGGCGTTCCGATGGGTAGAGACCTTGGACCCGGCGATCGGTGGTGTCTCCGAAACGATATTGCCGGACCTGCATGTAAGCACCATCTTAGACGGCAATCACTCCGTGGCGGTATCGATACCGGGTGGCACCTTCTCCCAAGTCGCTACCTGTGGCAACTTGCCGGACCTGACCCACTTGGAACTGCCCGCATCGGTCGGCGGTTAACGTAACGCTCGCAAAGCCGATTGGCACAATCGCCCTCTGTTCAGGCAGTTGCGCTCTATAGCGGCTCTTTCAATCCGGAGCCGGTGATGGGAATCAGCACCCTCGCATCGCGGCCGATGGTGCCGATTGCCAACATCTTTTCGAGTCCAGCGAATGCTGCGGCTGAAGTCACTTCGCAGAAAATCCCCGTCTCCGAAGCCAGTCGGCGTTGCCAACTCAACATATCGACGTCTGAAACTGCCATTCCCGATCCCCCGGACTGGATCACCGCATCTGCCGCCTGCGCAACCCTTGGCGGCATGCTCACGGCGATGCCCGAAGCGGCGGTGGGGACGGCCTCATCGGGCTTCCAGTCCTCGCCTCTGATGGCACGTAGCAATGGTTGCACGCCTTCGCTCTGAATGCAGTGGATGCGTGGCGACTTCCCTTGTGCATAGCCGGCAAAGAGCCCGATTAGCAACGCGCCATTGCCCGCCGGGATAACGATATCCGTTGGCGAGTAGCCAGCGTCCTGCTCTACTTCCTCGACAATGGCCTTCATACCCTCAGCAAAGAAGGGGCTGAGGGCATGTGAGAGATATGGGATATCTTGACGCTGTGCGAACTCGGTCGCGGCATCGGTCGCGGCCTGGCGCGGTCCTTCAATGAGATGCAGTTGCGCGCCGAAGATGCGTATCTGATCTAGCTTGCCCTTAGCTGCGCTGGCCGGCGCGAAGATGTGCGCTTGCATCCCGGCGCGTGCCGCATATGCCGACATCGAAGCGCCGGCATTCCCGGACGAGTCCTCTACGAACTCTGCAATGCCCTCTTCAAGGGCGGCCGAAATTAGGACGGCGCTGCCACGGTCTTTGAATGAACCAGTAGGAGAACAGAACTCAAGCTTTACGGCGAGGTCTGCAATACCCAGTTGATGCGCCAGACCGTTGAGATGCACAAGTGGCGTATCGCCCTGACCAAGATCGAGTTGCTCGCTGTCGCCCAGCGGCAATGATGAGGTTGCGTCGACGCCATCTAGGTAGCGAATATCGTAGATCCCGCCGCAGTGGCAGTAGAGACTTCTGACTGATGGCTGTGTTGCAGTCGCGGTACAGGTCGCACAAGTCAGGTTGAAACGCCCCGAGCGGGATGCAAGCGCATGGTTCATCAGCACATCCGCCTAGTCTTAATCCGATGCATCTGCTTCGATGCTCGGTTCAAAGACGGACAGCCTAGTGCCCCGGCGAGCCGTGCCTCTGCTGACTGCCAATGCACCGCCGTCTGAACGCCAGCACGCGGAGCCGGCAAGACTGGAATCATCACCGAATTCGATGATGTTCATGCCGCCTGCGACGTTGTTAACCATCGTCACGTCGTGTCCGATGTTTCGTAGCGATGTCGCCAATTCATCACCGAACTCCCTTTCCAACTCAACCTCTTGTCCCTGAGTAAACATCCTCGGTGCTTCGACCACTTCCTGCGCCGTCATGCCGTGATCGATGATGTTTACGATCGCCTGCACTACTGAGGGCCAGATGCGTATTCCGCCGGGCAATCCGAGCGCGAATGCTGGGCGGTTGTTGCGATAGACGATGACGGGTGCCATGCTGCTGGCGACGCGCTTATGGGGTTCAACCGAGTTGGCGAGATTCGGGTGCGGATCGAAGTTGGCCATCGTGTTGTCTAGCATGACGCCAGTGCCGGGCACCATGACCTTTGATCCGAAGATGTGGTTTATCGTCTGCGTCGTAGATACGACGTTGCCAGCCCGATCTGCCGTCGTAACGTGCGAAGTGCTTTGCGACTCTGCCAAAGCCGGCGTGGCCAATCTTGGCAGGACCTCGCTAGATCGTATCTGGCTCATCAACTCTCGCGCATGAAAGTCCGACAGCAGGCGATCGATAGGAATCTCAACAAAGTCAGGATCTGAAAGATAGCGGTTGCGGTCGGCAAATACGAGTTGCATCGCTTCGGCCATGAGATGCACGGTCGGGCTATTGCCGAAGCCCATGCCACCGATATCGCGCAGTGACAGAACGTTGAGCATCTCGACTAGATGAACGCCGCCGGCTGAGGCTGGCGGCGGGCCGGTTACGGTGTAGCCACGATATGTTCCCGTAATCGGTTCACACCGTCGCAACCGATAGTTGCGCAGATCGTCCATGGTGATGATTCCGCCCTGCTGTTGCGAGTAGCGCACGATCGTCTCGCCCAGCTCGCCGTTGTAGAGATAGTTCGCTCCCTCAGCAGCTATTCGACTCAGCGTCTGTGCAAGGTCGCGTTGCACCACCAAGTCGCCCGGGTGTGGCACCTCGTCGCCGGGCAGGAATACGCTGGCGGTTGCGCTGAACCGTCGCATCGCTTCAGCATGTTCAGTAACGAACATGCAGTGGTGCTCAGTCGCACGGAAGCCGCTCTCGGCGAGGCGAATGGCCGGTTGCATCACTTCCGAGAGGGTCAACTCGCCAAACTCGGCTTGCAGTTCGCACCAGGCCTTCAGCGCGCCGGGCACTCCGGAAGCTAAGACGCCCGTCTGGTTCAAATCACCCTCAGCGAGCATGTAGTCAGGCCAATCTTCAGCGACCGGAGTGAACATGTCCATCGTTGCTGCGGCCGGCGCTTGGGAGTAGTTGTCGACGGCGATTCTGCGTCCGTGGGCGAGGCGGATGTTGAAGAAACCGGCCCCGTATATGCCCATCTTCATCGGCTCTACGACACCCAAAGCGAACAATGTTGCGATGGCAGCATCGATAGCATTACCGCCGGCCGCCGCGATTTCAGCGCCAGCCGCAGAGCCGAGCGTGTGCGTCGAAGCGACGACGGCATCATATCCCACAACGGGGCGATTCTGCGGCGTAAAGCTCACCGAACTGTTAGACCGCCACGGTTGAGAAGTTATTTCACCTGTAGGCATCCGATATGATCACCCTGATTTCGGCTGCTGTTTTCAACTTGAAGACGCACTGGAACGTGCTAGACATGTTGATATTACAACTTGGCATGTCTATTCTGACGTTCAAGGCTGATGCAAGCGATAATGGAGTATGGATTAACCTCTTTATTTAAGTCCGTCAAATCATAAAGCCGCACTGAATCGGAGAAATTGGAGTATCGCAACTATGCCGGTAATCACCGTTGAAGGCAGAGTGGGAGCTGGAGCACCCGACCTGGGGCGTCTCGTGGCTCGCGAGTTGGAGATCGACTTTGTCGATCGTCTGATACTCGCTCAGATCGCACGTCGCGTGAATGCGACGATGCGGGCGCTTGTAGATCAAGAACGTCGTGTGCCTTCGCTGGCGAACCGTTTAGCCCTGCGTGTGCAACGTATATTGGAACGCTCCGCCGTCGCCGGTATGGGCGGAGACCCCTACTTCGGACCAGGTGTGGAGGATCTGATCTCCCGTCAGTACAGCGAGTATGAGGAAGAGCCGCACACGAGCGCTGAGGAAGTCGACGATGAGCGCTTCATCGAAACGACGCGTGAAGTTATCCGTGACATTGCGGAGCAAGGCAACATCGTCATCCTGAGCCGTGGCGGCGCTGCCATCCTGCGCGACAACCACCAAGTGCTGCGCGTCGGCGTCGTCGCCCGGATGGAGGACCGCGCCAAACGCGTCGCCCAACGGGAAAGCATCAGCATAGAAGAGGCGCGAGACTTCATCATGCACTCTGATGCAGCGCAGCATCGATACTTCGAAAAGGCTTTCGGCTCCAGCCCGATCGACCCGTTCCTGTACCATTTCATGTGGAACACGTCCGACGTGAGCATCGACTACGCAGTTCGGATAACTGTCGATGCGGCACGTGAGATGGACCAGTATGGTCTCGGATAGTTGCAATCACGTAGAATCGCAGTAACAGCCAAACACAGACAATCGTCACTGACCTGAATTAAGCAAACAAGATATGCCGCCACGAAATCGCCGCCGTAGAGGACGACGCCCTAACGTATTCGTCCAGACCGACCAGCCGACGGGCCGCCGTGAATCTGAGTCCGCTGCTACACCTTCTGTAGAAGCTGCCTCGCCCATATTGACGACCACTGCGGCCGTGACTGAGCGTCAGCGCTCTTCCCCGCGCCGCACGCAACGCACAAGGTCAGAAGTCTACGCCCGCACTTTCCCGCTCGAGATTCGCAAGATGGGCATCCTAGCCGTCGGCATAGCCATCGCCCTGACCGTGTTTACGGTAGTGCTGTGAAGTTACGCCTGAGGGGCTAACCAGACCCGAATAGAAATCGTCGTCGTGGACGTTCGACGACTGATATAGGCAGTTCCCTTAGTACTGGGGCTCGAGTATCTTAAATTCATGGACAATTTGCGGTTGAGGAGGAAGTTCCCAGCCGCTCACATCGGCGCACAGCTGTCGTTGGGCGTCGGTACCTGTGAAATGGTAGTGAATGATGTCTTGGTCTCGTCCCCAGGGATGCAACCCTTGCAGTTCTTTGACCATCAAGTCTGTGCATTCGGACTGCAGGCCGAGGTCGTTGAGCGACGGTTCAATGAATCCTGAGTGGTCAACGGTCAACACATTACGCCCACCAATATCCGGGACTCCGGCGCTGAGCGCTTCGAGGCATTTTGAGTACTCAGCTTGAGTGCCGGTCCAGTCGAAGAACAACATGTCTCCGCGTTCAACTTCATTCCGGACCATGTGATCACGACAGATCCTCGGAAACGCCTCTTCCCAGTTAGTGGTGGATTGATATGGGCCGTCATATGGCTCGTATGGCTCATACATGCCGCCGTCTCGCAAGATAGTCATAGCCACCAGCGGGAGTACCAGCAATAACAGGAGTGCTATTGCAGCTCGTGTGAAGCGTTGCCTCATCTCAAGACCATCCTGTCAGGTTGATTGTTTCCCTCATCCATGCACCGCGTAATTTGATCGTAGCAGATGATCGGTATCTGCAAGAGCCCGGATGCGCCCTACACTTTCAAGTTCAATGACGCGTCGATTCCCTCGCCAAACTGCACAACGTGCGATAATCAAGTTCAAACACGGAATTGAATTTGCGGTGCAGCAAGCATTTCAACTCTCCAATTTGAACTTTGACATCTTCCAGCACTCAACACGCCGACATCTTCGCTGAACGTCTCGCCGCAGTGCCGCGCGCGCCGGGCGTGTACATCATGCGCGGCAAGTCCGGAAAGATACTCTACGTCGGTAAATCTGTCAGTTTGCGTAACCGACTGCGGTCGTACTTCTCTAATCAGAGCAAGCTGGTGGGCAAGACCAAGCGACTGGTGAAGCTGATACAGGACTTCGAGTTCATACTCGTCGAGTCGGAGCGGGAGGCGTTGCTGCTCGAAAACTCCCTGATCAAGGAGCACAAGCCGCGCTTCAATGCAAGGCTCAAGGACGACAAGTCGTATCCCTACATCAAGGTTGACCTTGAGGACGAGTTCCCAAGGGTCTACTTCACCCGTCGGCATTCCGCGCGCGATGGCGCGCGTTACTTCGGCCCGTACGCATCGGCTACGTCGGTCCGCAAGACGCTCGACCTGATCAAGAAGCTGTTTCCCTATCGATCATGCACGATGAAGATAACGGGAACGGATGAACGTCCCTGTCTGGAGTACCACATCAAACGTTGCATCGCGCCCTGCACCGGCTATGCCGACAATCAGGAGTATGACCAGGTGATAAATCAAGTCATCACTTTTCTGCAGGGCGACACCAAGAAGGTAGTGGTAGAGCTTCAGGCGGCGATGACGGAAGCGGCTGACAATCTGGAGTTTGAGCGTGCTGCGGCCCTGCGCGACCGTCTGAATGCCATGAAGATCGTGTATGAAGATCAGAAGGTCGTGGGCGTCGGACAGGACGATATGGATGTGATTGCGCTTGAGAAAGGCAGCGATGAATCGTGGATCGACGTCTTCTTCATCCGGCGCGGCAGCATGGTTGGACGCGACAACTTCATCATGAGCGGCACTTTCGACGATCCCGAGTCGCACATCATCGGCAAGTTCATCGAGCAGTTCTACATCATTGGCAATCCACACATGCCGCGCCGTCTCCTGACGCAGCTGGAAGTTGAAGATTCCCCGGTTCTCGAAAAGTTGCTATCCGAAAAACGCGGCTCAAAGGTCAAGATAAACGTTCCGAAGCGCGGCCCGAAGCGCAAACTGGTCGATATGGCGCACCAGAACGCCGTACAGGGGCTCGCGCAGATCAAATTGAAGTGGCAATCCAACTCCGACTTGATGGCACGGGCTTTGGACGATTTGCAGGAAGCGTTGAGCCTGCCAAACCGTCCGGAGCGGATCGAGTGTTACGACATCTCCCACATTCAGGGAACGTCCGCTGTCGCCGCCATGTCGGTATACGAGAATGGCGCGCCAGCAACGTCCCAGTATCGCCGCTTCAAGATAAACACCGTCGAGGGCAATGACGACTTTGCATCAATGCGGGAGGTGCTGATACGCCGCTTCAAGCGTCTCAACGCGGCACGCGAAAAGCCCGTCAACAGCGAGGCGTCGGATAAGCAGAAAGACTCGTTTGGCGTCACGCCCGATCTGGTGCTGATAGACGGCGGCAAGGGGCAGCTCTCATCAGCACTGGAAACTATGCTCAAACTGGGTGTTGCGGATATCCCGCTGGCGTCGATTGCCAAAAAAGAGGAGGAACTGTTCGTTCCCGGCAACTCGGAACCGATTCGCCTGCCCCGCAATGCGCCGGCGCTCTTTGTGCTCCAGCAAGTGCGAGATGAAGCCCACCGCTTCGCCATCACCTACCATCGGAAATCCCGTAGCCGCACTTCTCTGAAGTCTGCTCTTGACCTGGTGCCCGGGATTGGTCCGTCGAGAAAACGTGCGCTTATTCGGCGTTTCGGCAGTGTTAAGGCCATTCGTGAAGCGTCGGAGTTGGAGTTGGCTTCCACTCCCGGCATGACGCAGCGCCTGGCTGAGAAGGTCAAAGACTACCTGTAGTCGGTGATTTCTCGGTATCGCACCGCCTAAAGGTAGAGTAGTCAGCGCGTAAACCGTGGCCGGCGATGCGCTTCATCCCTCTGTGAATGCAACAGTCGCCGTCTACGCGCCTCGGCGATGCTAATCAGAACGTCCAGGTTCTCGACCGTCTCTTTCATCCGCATCGCACCATCGGCGTATCGGAACTCCATCCAATCTGGAGGCAGTGGGTCCTGGCTGGCAGTTTGCCCATTACGGGCTTGAACGTCAGAGCCTAAAGCATCGCTACGTTCAGCATCGGTAGCAACATGCGGAGCATCGAAGAGTGGGCGTATGCCGCGGTATATCCGCTCAACCATGCCCACGCGACGCAGCACTTCCGTCGTCTCTGCGCCGGTAATCTCCCGCAGCAGTGCAGTGAGAACGTTTTGATCGACGTTGTTGGTCCCGATACGCTGATGCAACTCGTTGAAGAGCGGGATTGACGCGGCCAGTTTTCGCACGACATCGCTCTTTTCAATGGTCAGTTCGACGGATGCGGCATCGAGGCCGTCGTTCGTCAATCGGAGCAGGCTGCGCCCAGTGGCGAGCCCCCACATGCGTAGAGCGCCGATACGTGCCCCGTAAGCACCTCCGTTAGGTGACATGCCCAAAACGATGGCGAGCCCTTCTCTCCGCACCTCTCCGCCCAGCTCATCGTGGATTCGGCGCGCCAATTCGACCGATTCCGACAGTCCCACTTCGGGAAACTCACTGTTGCCTAATTTCGCCATATCTTGCCGTTGTTGCTGTGAATAGTAGTATAAACCAGCATATCACGGCAAGAAATAGCCATATATCCGCGTTATTGCTGACTATTCGGCAAGTTATCGGCAATTTCTTTGGTTTTGCAGAAGATTGATATTGTTCAGTGCATCAAGACACCATCGACGCGAGAATCTCACCGAATATCTTGCCGCGAGCCGGGCGGCAGGGGCGGCAAGGACGGGCCTTTGGCACGGGCAGTGAAGATGTCCGGATGTTCCTGGTGAATGACCCTGATCGGTTCATGCTACGAGGTACGTAGTTGCTGATGCCTGTCAACAACAATGACGTTCGCACTAAACAATGAACACCATCAGAAGTTCCCCTCTCTCAATGTCAATTGTGAGAGGTCTAGGAGTGAGGACCCGGGATGCCCAGCCGATTCGATTGTGACACTGGACTAATTGGGAGAGAGGATCTAGGTGTGAGGATCCGGGGATGCCCAAGCCGATTCGATTGTGACGCTGGACTACTTGAGAGAGGGTCTAGGGATGAGATCCCGGGGATGTGCGGCGGGCACTCCATGTGAGAGTGATGTTCATTCTCCGTACATTTACCCGCGCCTTTATCGCCGTCGCCCTCACCGCTAACCTCTCTCCCGCAAGACTGCGGAAGAGGGGAATTTCGGGCGTGTTCATTAACACAAGAACATCTCGGAGGACGGCATGGCCGGAAGATCTGATCAGTCGATCACACGCCCCGTCGTTGCCGCGATAAGACGTCGACCGACGTTGCCGAAATAGCCCGTTGATGGGTGTCAAATAAGTGTGTCTCTATCCTCTTCTCGTGCCATGGTCGAGCCGCATCCGCGAGGTATCCTCGTGCTCATGGTCGAGCCGCGTCTACAAGGTCTCCTCGTGCCATGGTCGGGCCGCATCCACGAGGTGTCCTAGTGCTCATGGGCAGCCCGGATGTAGAGCGCACCTACGAAGTGTAGAGGACGTGGACCGTTACTCTACTGACGCTGAAAACGGTGCTGGTCAGGGTTGCCAGAATCTGGTAGTCGGATTGAGGATCTGTGTCGAAACGACGGCGCGCGATGGGTGAGTTGTGGCGATGTTGATCTGCGACAACGTTGATGATTCGCGCTGCGATCATCGCGCCTAGAGACTGAGGGAATTGCCGGTCTGCTCGCCATCAGTTGCTGCAATGGCCCGGCTCTAAAGACCGGTCGTCCCCTGTTCTTAATGCGCTCAAATACGTCTGATTTTTACCAAGCCAGACGTGCTAATAGCGCGAAATCCTTACGGATAGCTCTTCGAAGCCTACATATTTTTACGTAAAACTAAGCTGGCACTTCTCCGAGAGGTCGTGCAACTTGGCTTGTGTTAGAGGCACCGAACTTGAACGTAAAAGATGGCTCGGATTTCGCGGCGCGCTACTCCTCTTTTCACGGATGTGGCGATGTCAGCGACGATCTAGTTGCGCTCGCTGGAGCTGCTAGTTCCCATGACGTCGCCGATGCCGGACATCAGCTTCGTCATTTCCATCGGCAGTACGAACTTGGTCGATGCACCGGAGGCCATCTCTTTGAGCGCGTCCATGTACTGCAGCGTCATCGTGTTACCACCTACTGTATGGGCGGTGTCTTGTATCCGTTGCAACGCGTCGGCGAAACCGGATGCCCTGAGCACAGCCGCTTGCTGGTCACCCTCGGCCTTGAGGATCTCGGCCTGTTTCTCACCTTCGGCCTTCAAGATTTCAGATTGCTTCTGCCCCTCGGCGACGGTGATGGCGGCCTCACGTTGACCGTCTGCTTCCAGCACCATCGAGCGTCGCATACGCTCTGCTGACATCTGACGCGTCATCGCCTGCTGGATGTCGGATGGCGGCTCAATCTCTCGGATCTCGACGTTCGTAACCTTGATGCCCCAGCGTCCCGTTTCATGGTCCAATCGGGTGCGTATCAACTCGTTGATGCGCTCACGCTGGGATAGCACCTCGTCAAGGCTGATGTCGCCCACTACTGCTCGCAAGGTAGTAGTGGCAAGTCCGACGACTGCGGCGGTGTAGTTTTCGACTTCTAGAACCGCCTTTTCGGACTGGTTGATGTCTACTCGCATGTAGACGAGGAAGTCGATGTCGATCGGCGCGTTGTCTTGCGTGATGTTGGTTTGACGGGGTATCTCCAGCACCACCGTGCGAGTGTCTACCTTCTGGATCTGATGAAGTATCGGGATGGAGAACACGATGCCGGGTCCCCGCATGCCCTCGAACTTCCCAAGTCGAAACCTGGCGACTCGCTCATAGTCGCGGATGAAATTGATTAAGCCCATGATGCTCCTTACCTTTATTGATCTTCGATCGTTGTTGCTTTAAGTCGGATAAATATCACCCAATGCTGTCGATACGGTGCAATGAAAGTCGAAATCACTCGGTGCGAGACGCTTCATCGTCGCCATCCGATTTAACAATCAACGTTACACCATCAATGTCAACTATCCTTACCGAGTCTCCAATTTCGACTGGTGTCTGATCTTGAGTGCGAGCGGTCCAGTGTTCGCCAGCGATGTATATCTCGCCTTCTGGGTTCAACATCTTGGTAACCGATGCAGTTTGCCCCCTAAGCAAGTCCGACGAACCGATGGGGATGTACGACTCGTTTTTGGAGACTTTTCGCAGTTCCCATATCAGCCAGATAACGAATCCCAGCACAATGGCTCCGACCGCTGCTAAGAGCCACCTGCTCACGGTTACGGTTTCCTGCAGGTCTGGCGCATCCCCGGATGGAAATGGGAAGAGGAATAGACCGCCAAGGATGAGTGCGATGGCGCCGGCGACGCCGAAGAAGCCGAGGCCGGGCGAGACGAAGATCTCAGCCGCGATCAGTGCAAATGCCAAAACTATCAGTGCCAAGCCGGCCCACTGGAATGGCAGCTGCCCTAGTCCGGCGAAGCCCAATACCAATAACACGATGCCGATGGTCCCCGGGATGAAAGTGCCGAAGGTCCACAGTTCCACAATCAATGCCAAGGTGCCGAGCGAGATGAAGATGAAGGCTAGGTTCGGATTGGCAATGAGACTCAGAAAACGGTCCCATACGCTGTAGCTTCTCTCTTCAACATCGGAGTTCAGGATGCCCGATATGGTTACCGAACCAGCCGCCGTCTCGACCGTCTTGCCCTCGGCCCACAGCAACAGCTCGTCGAGATCCTTGGCTAATAGGTCGGCGATACCGAGCTCGACCGCCTCTTCGGCCGAGTAGGCGCGCGCGTCAAAGATCGTCGCTTCTAGTGCTTCGACGTTGCGATCGCGCTGATTTGCAATGCCTCGCAGCAATGCGGCGGCGTCCTCATTGGCCTTGGCTTGCAGAGTTTCATCCAGGTCTTCGCCTTGGCTTCCTACTACTGATGCCGCGCCAATCTCGGTGACTGGCGCCATTGCTAAGATATTGGCCGCCGCCGCGATGAACGTGCCGGCGCTCGCCGCGTGGGAACCTGATGGCGATACATACACTGCCGTCGGTATCCGCGATGTCAACACAGCATTGACCATCACCCGCGTGCTGTCGAGCAGGCCGCCTGGAGTGTCGAGCAGGATGACGGCGAGTGAGTAGACGTCCTCCTGCGCCTTATCCAGTTCACGCACCAGGTAACGTTCAGACACGGGATCGATGGCGCTGTCGAGTTTGATTAACGCAAGCTTGCCTTCCCCGGCCGGGTTCTGCGCCGTTGCCGTGTCCGGCATCCCGGTTAGACCGAACAGTCCCCAGCTCACCAAAAGCAACCAGAGAGCGATCCGAACGGGTCGCTTCAACGACTGCCAAGATATTCGTCGCCACCGGTCTGCATGCAATCCGAACGACTCCGTCAGATTATTGGCTCTTTCTGATCGAAGTGTCATCACATTGCTCCCGGCCCGACCGATGTTGTGGCGTTGCTCCTCAGCTCAGTCGCTTCCGCTGGCGCCTACGGTGCCGGCCCATGCACCGACTGCCATCATGCCGCCGTCTACGTTCACGTATGAACCGGTCATAAACGATGCCTTGTCGCCGGCGAGGAAGAGCATCACGTTGGCGATGTCTGCCGGTTCGCCGATGCGTCCTAGCGGATGCGACTTGGCAGAATCGGCCAATCCCTGCTCAATGTCGTCGCCCGTTCCTTCCAGTGCCCGCCAAACCATCGGGGTGTTGATAGTGCCCGGGTTTACTGACAAGACGCGGATGTTGTCTTTGGCGAAGTCGATGGACATTTGACGGGTGAGAGATAAGTCGCCGCCCTTGCTCGCGGCGTATGCCGACACGAAGGGCATCGACAGCAGCCCTTGGACGCTGGCAGTAGAGATGATGACGCCGCCGCCGCGCTCTCGCATCGACGGAATCGAGTACTTCGCCATCAGGAAGCGGCTACGCAGATTAACGTTGATGATGCGATCCCACTCTTCCTCCGGCAGGTCGACCGCGTCAACATATGAAGATGGTGGCTGGATGCCGACGTTGTTGATGACAACATCGACGCCGCCGTATTCCTCGATCGCGGCCTCTACAGTTGCGCGGCAACCATCTACGGTTCCGGCGTCGGCCGATATGTACTGTGCGTTACCGCCCTGACTCGTTATCTCGGCAACTAGCGCTTCTCCGGCTTCATCATCCACATCCATCACAGTCACGTTTGCACCGGCTGAGGCAAATGCTCTCGATACGCCGCCGCCGATTCCCAGCGCACCACCCGTCACGATTACTGATCGACCATCGTATTCGCCCACGTTTACATCTCCAATCTGAAGTCCACTTCTTGGGCTATCTAGTGCATTACGTTATCAGCAAATACCGTTCTCTGCAGTATCGGAGTGTTTTTGGCAGGTTGCATCGACACACCTAGACATCTTGCGATGTATCATGCAATGATCTCTAGACATATCGATCACGATCCGAGGTGCGTCAATCTGCGTGTGGGCACAGCAGCGGATTAGTCCTCAGGTTGACAATGCAAACACAACAAACGCGCGCCGCGCCTCAACGCGTGAAGCCGTGGTCGTCTTTCAAGCACTACAACTTCTCAGTGCTTTGGGCCGCGCAGGTCACGATGACGATGGCCATGACGCTGCGCCTCTTGGCGACCAGTCAGTGGATCTTCGACGAGACTGGGTCGGTGCTGCAACTGGGAGTGCTTGGCGCCGTTCAGCTATTGCAGATGCCGGTAGTCATCTACGGCGGCGCGCTGGCAGACGTGATGAACCGCAAGGTTCTGATGTCGATGACGCAGACCGTATCGTTCCTGTCCCTGCTGATACTGACGCTGTTGGCGTTTGCCGAGTTCCTAGCGCCCTGGCACATCTGGGTCGTGACGGGAGTTACGGGCATGGTCAATATGCTGGGAAACTCGGCGCGTCCGGCAATGCTGCCGCGATGCGTGCCCAGATCGCACCTGACCAATGCGGTGACGATCTCTACCTCCACGATGCAGGTGGCGGCGATTACCGTGCCATTCCTCTTTGGTCCGCTCTACATTAACTTCGGAATTGCACCGACGTTGCTGGTAACAACCTGCATCGCTGCGGTGAGTGTCATCTCCCCGCTCTTGATTCGCGCTTCGGGGGCTCCTGAAGGCGGTGGCGGCGGTGTCAAGCTACAGACCATCATTGAGGGATTCCACTTCGTCAGGACGCATCCGATACTGCCTGGACTGTATCTGCTTGACATCGGAGTAACCATCGTCAGCTTCTACCGGATGCTGTTCCCGTTCTTCTCGCTGGAACTTTACGGCATGGGTGCACAGGGCACCGCGCTGCTCACCTCGGCCAACGCTCTAGGAGGTGTTTGCGGCAGCATGGTCGTTTTCATAACGGAACGCTGGCGACGCAAAGGGATGATTGTGCTTATCGCGACGCTTATCTATGCGTTGTTGCTGATCGTGTGGGGCTTCAACCGCGTGTCGCTCGTCGATGATCCGAACATTACGCTGACACTGCTGGGGCTGCCATCCTTCACGTTCAACTACATCTTCGCAATCGGTCTCGGCATCGTGGCATTGCTGGGCGGCACCGACGCGGTAGGAATGACGATGCGGCAGGCGCTGGTTCAGCTCACCGCGCCTGACAACATGCTGGGACGTGCCAGCAGCGCGCACTCATTCTCCGCGATGGGCGCCAATCATCTCGGACAGCTTGAGGTCTCGTTAGTCGGAAAAGTCATCGGCGCCGGGTCGACGATGGTTCTCGGCGGCGTACTTTCAGTCTTCGTCGTCATCGCCATCTGGTGGTTCGTGCCGGGCATCCACAACTACCGTTATCGCCCGCGCCGCGATCAAGATGGTTAAGGTTGCCGCCCTACGAGCTTCAGTATCGGACCGTCGAAGCGCAGGATGTAGACCTCGCCATCAAGGTCGACGCCAAAGGATGCGATTCGAGGGTCGCTATACTCAACACCGCCAGGGCCTATCGGGCTGATGGAGACGGAGGTAGCCGTCACGTCTGCCGTATCCAACACTCGCAACTCCCCTTTGCAGTGGTCCGCAAACAGGTAGCTGTTGACAAAGCCCGGGATATCCTTGCCACGATAGACTACGCCGCCGATGACTGAGCAGTTGCCAGAGCGTGGCGGATAGTCTTCTATCGGAAGCACCACGTCCGCCTTGTCGCAGTCGTTGCGTGGCTTGAAGCAGGCCGTGCCCTCCATGCGACTCCAACCGAAGTTGCTGCCGCCACCGGTCGCGACGTCAACCACGTTCACCTCATCCCGATAGCTCTGCCCCACGTCGCCGATCCAGAGCGTCTCACTTTCGGGATCGAACGACATGCGCCAAGGATTGCGTAAACCATAGGCCCAGATCTCATCGGGCACATCCTCGCGATCGAGGAATGGATTATCTGCTGGGATGCGGTACGGCTCTTCGGCACTCGAATCGGAGACGTCGAGCCGGATGATGGTGCCGTACACGTTCGTCAAATTTTGGCCATGCTCTTGCGGGTCGCCCAGTGAGCCGCCATCGCCAAGTCCGAGATAGAGATATCCGTCGTTATCGAAAACGATTTTGCC
Organism: Dehalococcoidia bacterium; assembly: GCA_965200065.1. Lineage (GTDB taxonomy): Bacteria > Chloroflexota > Dehalococcoidia > Lucifugimonadales > Lucifugimonadaceae > Bin127. Next base: position 1,259,676 of record CBDATF010000001.1, read on the forward strand.
GCCGTTGTGATTCTGATACGGCTGCGTCACTTCGTAGACGATGTGCTCGCTGCTCCAATCGACGATGTATTCATCAACCGTGAACCACGACAGGCGAGTTGAGCGATAGCCCTGTCGCACTGAGTAGTACATCCAGACGCGGCCGTTCTCGTCATAGTTGGGATCGAGAGCAAGCGATAGCAAGCCTTCCTCATTCGAGGCGCGGCTTACTCTCTCGGTGATGGCAAATACCAATATCGGATCGCGCCTGGCATCACTGAATGCACGGTAGACACGCCCGACCTGTTCTGCTACCAGCGCTGACTCGCCGTCGGGCAGAAATGTGATGTCTACCGGACGCTCCCACTCGAAGCCACCAAACGCCTCTACGAACTCGAAGTCGTAGCGATCAACCGAAATCGCCGGCGTCGCAGTCGGAGCTGGCGTGGGCGTAGGTCTCGGCGTCGGGAATGCCGATACTGCAGGAGTTGAAGCTTCTGGCAGACGCGCGCATCCAATGAGCGAGACTGCCAGCGCGGCCATCAGGAGAACTGACAGCAAACGAAAAATGCGTTTCGAGTGCGAAATGCTCTCTCGGGCTACCACTGCACGTACATCGGCATCACGACGTGCGTGAATCCGGGATGCTGCGACAAGCGGAAGATGGCAGGACTGGATGGTGTCGTTATTGACAGGATCATCTTTTCGACGCCTGGATCTGCCCCGTCGGTGTCCGGACTTTCCACTGGATTGGACGTGCCGCCCTGCGAATGCTGAACCAGGTCGTTGACGAAGCGAACGTTAAACGCGATCTTCCCGGCCTCGCCTTCAAGGTCAACATCAATCGAACCCTGAGTGCTGCCCAAGTCTTCGGCAGTTGCAGATACGGTGAGCCTTCCCTCACCTTCGTCTTCCGTGGCAACCATGCGCACGATGGCGCTACCCTCACGTGCGATAACCTGCGAAGCGCGTGCGAGATGCGAAATGGCATCCAGCGACATCGTCATGGTCGAGTCGGCCGCTGCTGGTACCAAACTCTTGTAGTCCGGGTAGGTGCCGGCTATCAGTTGAGTGATGAGTTCAACCTCGTCGCCGATGCGGAACAATGCTTCTCCGCCGCCTTCAGAGACCATAATCTCAACGGTAGATGCGGATCCGGCCATGATCTGGCTCAACTCGGAGAGCGCACGTGCCGGTATGAGCGCCTCGAACGGCTCCTCGCTGGCATCCATCAACTGAGCCGTCTCGATCGAGAGCCTGAAACCATCCGCGGCGGCAAAGGTGGCCTTATCCCCTTCCACTTCCATCTTTACGCCGGTAAGCACTGGACGCGCATCATCGCTGGCGGCCGAAAAGACGGTTCGATCCAGCGCATTTCGCAGGATGCCGGAGTCGACGCGGACGCGGTGTTGCGGCGATACATCGGGGAATGGTGGGAAATCAGCCTTGGGTGCACCCCTTAGATCGGTATCAATAGTCGTAGTGCCATCGCCCCGTTGCGACGTCGTGCGGATGTGTGCGCCGTACGGTTCATCGGTAACTTCCAGCTCTACACGCCCCGTTTCATAGCTGCTGATAGTGTCTAGCAACGTGCGCGCCGGGAGCGTTATTGAACCTTCAAGTTCGATCTGAGCGCTGATCCACGTCGTTATGGATAGCTCCAAATCGGTAGTTGCAAGTTTGACGCGAGCATCTTCGGTTTCAATCAGGATGTTTTGGGTGATTGGCTGTGTGGCCCTAGAGGGTACCGCGCGCCGGACTACGCGCAATCCACGCGCCAGATTGTCTTGCATGCAAAGGATTTTCATTCTGACCGATCCATCTGATTTGTTTCGCGCCGATTCCGCGCGTAACAATGCACTACTATTCGGTTATTTCTAGGATGTTAATGATAATGCTATCCGACGCCAATAGCGCAACACCCTCAATGTCTGATGCTTGGGTCTGACACCTAGTTTCATGCCTGAAAAACCTGCTCAAGATTCCGCTACTCCCCAGACTTCCCAGTCGCTCGAGTTGGGATACGCAACCATCGACCTCGACCGCGAGCGTCGCACCGGCTTTCCGGAAGTCGTCATGGGCGAGAAGAAGACGCCAGAGCAGATCGCACATATCGCAAAACACATTTACGACGCATCAGGCGTTGTGCTAGTTACCCGTGCGAATCCAGAAGCCGCGGCGGCTGTAAAGTCCGCCCTGCCCGAAGCGCAATACATCGAGTCGTGCGGCGCGATATGGGCCGATGCACGCAATCTGCCGGCTCGGTATCGAGGTTTGCTCGTGGTATCGGCGGGAACGGTCGATCAATCAGTCGCGGATGAAGCCGAGATTGTCGCCCAGTTGATGCTGTGTGAAGTCAAACGCATCAACGATGTCGGAGTTGCCGGCATCCATCGTCTGTTGGCGCACGAAGATGCGTTGAAGTCGGCACGCGTGATCGTGGTAGTTGCGGGCATGGATGGCGCACTTCCCAGTGTGGTTGCTGGACTGGTCGAAGCACCCGTCATAGCCGTGCCGACCAGCAGCGGATACGGGACCGGTCTGGATGGCTATGCGGCGATGCTCACGATGCTGAACTCATGCGCCGCCGGAGTGTCGGTCGTAAATATCGACGCTGGTTTCTCCGCGGGATATCAGGCCGCGTTGATATGTCGATCGGCATATCCCAACAATCAGACCTGAAAAGCCAACAAAGCAAATCACCCGCCGGACATCCGACGGGCGAGAGCAGGTGCGTAACTCTTATATCAGGAGTTAGTCGTTAGCCTTGACAAAGGCGATCAAATCGGCGAGCTCTTGATCGGAAAGGTAGTCGAATGCGGGCATCACGTTCGAAAAGCCCTCGACGACGTACGATGACGGCTTGGTTATCGACTCGACCAGATACTGGTCGGTGTCCTCGTCAGTTCGTTCGGCTGCCCGGGTGTAGAGGCCTTTCCAGCCGGGACCGACGATGACATCCTCGCCGATGGAGTGGCAAGCGGCACATCCGAGAGTGGTGTGAAGTGCCTCACCATTGCTGGCGACGCCTTCCGGCAACTCGATCTATCGGCACAGGTTGCTACCGAGTCAGGATTTGAACCATGGAGTTTGAAGAGGACTACTATACTAAGCACGTACACCACCTCAGAGCAAATCCCCATCACTACGGTATACCTATAATCATGCCCCATAGCCATACCCCATAGCCATGCCCCATAGCCCATGAAACAGCTGTTCTATGCACGTCATTATTCAGGGTTCTGCTGGGGATTTTGAAGGATGATTTATTTGGAACCTCATATAAATTTCTTCCTTTAGCCACACACACTTTTGTCCTCTCTGAATAAAGGATAGTTTTAGTTTCAGTAGACCTATTCCAATAGAATTAGGGTGTGGTTAGAGGGGGCAGTGCTGGTTGAAAATGGTTTAAATTGCAACTGTCAACTAATGTGGGTGGAGTCTTGTTCCTCTATTATCTAGTGGGTGGCAACTAATGTGGGTGGAGTCTGTTTCTAATTGGTCATCCCCTGAAACTTCATTTATTTGTGTTATTTGTTTTCAGAGTTTCCTGTCAGAGGAAGAAAGATCGAAATGTGAGACTACTAAAATTAAATTTTCGTGAGGTTTCTATAGCAACTAAAAGTGTTCATGCAGAAATAAATTACAGGACATGTAATTATGGAATGTGTGAAATTTTCAATATTAAATTTTCAATGGGTCACATTAAAAATTCCAGAATTTCGTATTTTCCCTTAATTTACATAGTGAATGAATTACTTTGAGAGTGGCTGTAATACAACATCAATAGCTATAATATGGAAAATACCTTTCCCCAAAGAGTGTTAAATCCTCTATTCATTCCCCTCATAATAAGACCTTCTCATCTCTTCTTCCTAGAAAGTGGTTTCCCAGTGAATAGTAAATCTTCCTCTCCTCTCTTCTCCTGAATAAGACCTATTGTACCCTCTCAGATGGCATGGAGGAGAGGGGTGGAAGGTCTGTCTACTCACTCTCTGTGGAAGACCATAAATTATTAAATTTCTCCATGGTAACATTGTTCTTATTATACATAGTGGAGACTAAGGCACAGGCTGCAGCTGGTGACAAGGTAAAGCATCGTCTGGAGCAGCTCGATGACCTTGAAGATGGCTCCATCAAGGAGACGTTAAACCTGAATCAGAAAGACTATGTAAAGAAGATTGATGACTTGAACAGGTCTCTAGTGACGGCATGGGACAACGACCAGAGAGTCAAGGCTTTGAAGATAGCTATACAAGTGAGTTTTCTCTGGTAGTGTTCTCTCCATGGCAACGAATAAGATGTTGCTGATTCCTGTTTATGCAAGGGATTTCCTTCCTCTGCATGTTAGTATGTACATGTCATGGCCATTCAATTACCTTCCACTGATAGGGGAAGAGAATGAGAGTAGACTATATTGTGAGGTGTTGGGGGAGGATAGTGTACGTTTATGGGGGGATTCATGTCATGTACCTCACTGTGGTAAACCCAGAAATGCACGTGAAACTCACTGCCTTCCCTTTTATAAACATCATTATTGGACAAACAGGAGTATATTCATTAATGCATAACCCTTTTTCTTTTGCCATTCCACTTCTCCCTCCCTCTCTCCTTCCACCCCTACCCCTCCCTCGTTTCACTCCTCTCTCTCTCTCTCCTACCATCTCTCCCCCTGTAGTGTTCTAAGTTGTTGTCAGACACTAGTGTGATTCAGTTCTACCCGAGTAAGTTTGTCCTCATCACTGACATCCTGGATAGTTTTGGTAAGTCTCTCAGTTGGTAAGAAAAGGGTGTGGTGCTGTCTGTTTAGTGGTGAGGGTGTAGTAATGAGGGTGTCTGGAGGGATGTGGTGCTGCTGTCTGGAGGGGAGTGGTGAGGGTGTGGATTTATAGTGTGTGTGCTGTCATTAATTTCTGTCTCCCTACCCATGATGGTTCTACACCCTCTGTCGACACCTTTTCCACTCCATTCTATTGTGTTACATAGTGTTACATTGTGTTACAGGTTACTTGGTATTTGATCGTATCCGTAGGAAGTCTCAGCTTGTCCATTCTGGAGCTTCAAAGCCTGTCATGTTACCAGGTAAGTTACATCTCAGAGAAACTGACACATTCTGTCCACTGAAGATATACATTGTACGGTCACTCTCTGTAGTGGGTTCTCCCCCGTAGTGGGGGTATTTGTTGTGGTGGGTTATCTATGGTCTATTGGGAACTGTCTAGAGGGGTTTATTGTGTACAAGGAACTGTCTGTTGAGTACTGTCTGGTGGAGTATGGTATAGCGTTTATTGTCTACTGAGGGACTGTACCTTACCTTTAGCTGTTCTGTCTTTGTTCTAGTACCCCATGGGAACACATCAACAAAGAAACTTCATAGGAAAGGAAATTTCTAGGTTGATGTATGGGGCCACCAACTGAACTATATAAGCTTTAACCGGCAACCTTACTTACTGTGCCAGACTAGACACGCTCTAAAATTACGTGCACTCGCTAATAATGTGTTTACGCTAATAATGTGTTTATGTAATACACAATGAGGTGTTTGTGTTCCCATATCATCTAATCATATTCATAGCTCCATACGAGGGTGCTGCGTGGATTTTTGGGGCCCTGGCCTTAATTGCACTGAGATTGCTCTGTATCATCTAGAAGGCTCACAGTGTATTATAGTCTTCCAGTGATAATTAAATAAGTTCTGTAGCAGCCAATAATCTTTTCAGCTGCTGCTGAGGATGGCTGGAACTAATTCAAAAATTTTGGTGAAAATTATGCTATTAGTCTAGCATAGCCTTGTTCCCAGGCCTTCCACTCCCCTTCCCTACGATAATGTGGGAGAAAAAAATTTCTTACAAAGTTAAGGGAGCTGAAGGCCTAGTAAAACTTATTACGTGAGCAAAGTCACTAATATTGTATGAGGGGGCAGAGTTCTTTGACAGTCACTGGACGTCATGGAACGCCCATGCATCAAGCCTGGATGCTACTACTTAGCTAGCAGTAACTTGTGGTTAGCTAGTCAAAATCCCTGTAGTACTACAACTCTGCACGGTGCAGGTAAGATAGAGATGCAGATCTCCAACCTCTATCATGTAATAGTAGTTCATAGGCATCAGTAAGCGTTAAGTAAGTTATAGATAGCTTGCTAATCTTTTCTACCAAAATCCCTGTAGCCCTACCAGCAAGTAAGATACAAGTAGGAGCTCTGTTCTGTCTGGTCTCTGGACAGTGCAGTGATTGCATGGGCAGGACAGGGCCCTTCCTTGAGTATGCCCATGCTCCATTTTAGTCCTTTCTACTGCCTTTCTACCCTCACGTGATGCCCTCTGCTCACTTAACTTCAAATATTTTCAGTCCTGCATTATTTTAGGAGAGGTGATCAGAGGGCCTGGGAACGAGGCTAAGTCTGGCATTGTTCTCAATGCTCTGTGTCACCTACTGTAAAGCCTGAGATTATAGTGGCCAAAATATTTAGCGTTTTGGGTATTCGTGGTGTATGTTGGCAGCCATTAAATTTAGCGTTTTATGCATGCACAGTTACATTCAAAAACAATTCATTAACTAGTATTTGTCACTGATTGTCTCTAGGATCCCACTCTTCTCAAATCCTCTGATAATAACATTTGGTTTGGCTTTAAGAATGGCAAAAGCCATCATGAGCCAGTGTGCATGCAAAGGTTTCATCAGTGTAGCTCTAAGATCAACCTTTATATCTTGTAGATTGGTTCCTTTGTCTAATGATTCCTTAACTTTATTAGCATACCATAGGGAGAAGTTAGTCTTAAGCGACTTAAATTCTTCATTGAAACTGATGTTGAAGGGTTGAAGTTCCCCAGTACACCCAGCAAGGATAAAAACTTGGTGAATATTGCTCTCTCTTAATTTCTTTAATACTGAATCACAGTGATGGGACTTAAAAATATCGAATATAGCAAGAGACAAATCAAGTTTCTGGCGGATTATATTCACATATGGAACCAAAACATTATCAATGTATTGAAGCATTGTGACTTCAGTACTCCATTGACTATCACTATGAGTAATGGCCCAATACTCTGGAAAGGTGACTTTGGCATGGCATCCTGGAGTCTTGCCCTTATAAATGACCTAAGATGCTAAAATATCACCAGTTGCAGCTACTGTTACTAGAGTAGTGATCTCCCTTTTGTTTTCTTTGCCAACAACTGGAATTTGCTTGGTTCCTTCCTTCTCCGAGTCCATTCACTAACGGGAGCAATTTTTGAGCCAATTTGAACCCAGTTTAAGACTAAGGATAAAGGAACTAGATTAGACTGAACTTCATTCCTAAAAAAGGTAAGCTTGATATCTGCAAAGTCTGCTAGTAGCTTTCTGGCTGCCTTAGTTGCTTGAGTTTCACATACTGATGGTGGTATAGATGATTCAGGCCACTGTGCTCTTTTAAAAGAAGGATTCCAGTGAGACACTATTCCCTTAGCAGCTGCAACAACAATGGAACGATTCACAATGCCTCCAGCTTTGCGCAAGCACTGAACATATTTCACTACTTCTTTATCATAGTCTCCCAACATAAGAAGAGAGGGCCCTACAAGACTTATGATGATGTAACTAAGTTGAAAATAGCCAAGTACTCATGTGAGAATGGGAATAAAGTAGCTGTAGAGAAATTTTCTCATCAACTGGGTCATAAACTGTCAGAAAGCACTGTTAGGAACATGAAGAAAACTTACCTTGAGAAGTTGAAAATAGGGAAAGACCCAGACTCACTTCCACATGCAACTAGAGGTCAACCACTAGGAGGCACTCACCTCCTTTCTTTAGCTACTTGTAAAACCTCACTCACTTGCAGCTTTGGTAGCCTCATTATCACCTTCTAGGAGTAGCTGAGGCACAAAACTACCAGCCAGCGCTTGATAGACATTAATAGCAGCTGCACATGGTAAATAAACTTTGACCTTATTAAATTTGGCAGCCATAAAATTTAGTGTTTTAATTAATTTCTCTAATTTCGCTAAAATTTATGGCTAGCAAAAATTTCAGGCTTTACTGTATTAGTCTCAAAAATAATTATGCTAGCATAATTGGGTAAGGCCTAAACTATCATTGTAATAGTGCCAAAGATTATTACCCTTAATATTCAGCAGAATGAATGTTTCTTAAACAATGTACTGCGATGGTGTTTTCTACTCTTTAATGTCTCTATAATAATTCACAGAGTCTTCATAAAATACATGACTTCCTGTAGTTAGCACCATGGAGTAAAGAGTACAGGACAACACTACTCAATGTCTTTGAGTATTTGGCCGATAATAGAGTGTAGCTCTCATTCCACCCACATTTGTATTCCTGGACATCCATCCATCAGGTCTGGTATCTCTGAAGTGTCATACTCGGCTATGCCAGCTCTGACGAATAAGAGGAAGAGCATGCAACCAGCTAAGTCAAAATCTAGGCCGCCATCTTCTTCTTTGCACCACTGCAGGACTGTTGGTGTTGTGAACAGTAAATCTGTTGACTTTATTCTCATCACCGGCCTAGTAAAAGTTGGAGTAGCTGTAGCAATACAAATATTAAAGCAAGGACTGGTAAGGTAGTGGTATTGTTACCAACCAGCGATAATCTTGGTGCAGTCATGCTTGTTTCTTTCTGAATAAATGAAACACTCAGTGCAATATATACATCTGCAGGTAAGACAAAGGAGTTAGATGTTAGTGTTGAGGTTGTGTGACATTAACAAGACCTACTCGATTTATGTAAGTTGATACTGCTGTCTACTATTTTTTGTAATCGGCCATATCAGGATTCTCCTCACTAGTTCCTTTTACCTGGACCAGTATGGTTCTATCATTAGTGCCGTCATCAGTATGGCCAACCATAAGGTCAAACTTGGCACTTGGAAGGTACTGTGGGCCTGTCATTGGTTCTTGCATTGTCATAAACTGCATGTTCATGTATGACAAATGGAGTGTTCATCAAACCTTTCAGAATGAAACTGAACAGCTTTTGTTCATCGTTCAGTTCCTGCATTGTACACAGCCCAAGAAAGATCAATGATAGTACTATTAGCAACAACTAACCATGTGGCTGGTTTGGGGATAGCTTTGAGGATTGTTTGCTGCATCCATGTGGTGTTTTGTGGCCATGGTGCATGAATGCAATATCTTTATGAAGTTCATTGATTGGTGAGTTCATTGCCTTCTATTGTGTGTAGTGCTGGCTTGAAAAACGAAGCCAATGGTATGGAAAAAATCTTTGGGAAACATCAACCTTAAATCTTTTTGTCTCCTCACTGAAGGTGGTGGTGGCCCAAACAACGTCATATCTTCATTGCATTGCATGAAGTTAACGCTGCACTGAAGTCTTGGTATTTCCCTGATAGAATTATTGTACGAAAAAAGTCTATAGGTTGCTTGCTGTATCACTCCTACCTTTTACCTTAATGGGGACTGAACAATTAATGCATTTGGCCAACTTTTTTTCAAATACCTCTTGAATTAACGTTTTTGAAATCAAGCAGACAGAGTAGATATTGGTTAACTTTAACGGCCCGTAATGGGAAAGGTCGGAGGATGAAATGTCTACATTACATAAATTAAACAAGATAGTATTTCCTACCCAAGTGGAATAGTACTTCTGCCATCATTGGTTCAGGGATTGCTTTGGGGGCTGTTTCTGCATCCAGAAGCAGTAGGAGACGAGTGAGGAAATCACATGCAGATTATGGTCTAAATATACTCCTAAAACAAAGGGTCGAGGGGTATATATACATATATGTTATACAGTGAACCTCCCTTATCCGGACTCCCAAGATGCGGGCACCTCCTTCAACCGGGCAACTATATTTGGAACTTTGACCTTTCAATAATACATATGTAATAACATGTGGGCATGGTTCAATGTCCATACTGAGCATGTGCATGGCTTACCACTATGGCAAGCAAAAGGAAAAGAATGAAGACTAAGAAACAAACCAAATTATAATCTTTTTTGTAATACATAGGGTTCATAACATTACATCTTCCTTTATTCTGAGATACGGGCAAATCCGAGTTACGGGCACCCCCTAAAACCAGACTGCCCGTATAAGGGAGGTTCTACTGTATATACAATATAAAGGGGGAGAGCTATATTATATATTATATATAATTATGTTATATATACATTAATTGATTAAGCTCCCTTTATCTACACCCTTGCCATGGGTTTCTAAACGACTTTGCTTGGTGAGGGGGAAGAAGTGTCCCTAAACAAGGAAGAAAAGCTGGGCGGGCTGGTGAGGCTGTAGACTATAGAATACCCACAACTATACCTCTCTGTCTTGGGGATTAGTCTAAGCTTTAATGGGGGACTATAGTCTATCCTGTGCTGCTAGTCTTTAAATGATATTTATTATAATAGAGCTATTTTTTTGGATTCCAAATATCTGAAGAAAGAAATATTGAACAACTCTTAATACAGCTGCTTCCTATATCAGCAAAAGAACAGATGGTGTTTTGGCTGGTCGAAATATGTTCAGCTCTTCATTCTGAGCAAGTAAAAATGCATAGCAATTATTCTAAATATCATCCTGTGCACAATCAACTTTGGCTGGTGATCTGAAATACACCACAAACTCCTCTTTGAACTGCAATAGAACATCTTTACTATGAGTTGTGGCCATGTGGTGATATACTGGTGGTATATATCTTAGGGTGTGTCTTCTTGGGAATCCTTTTGGTGCATTCATTCACTAGTTCAAGAACTAGAAAACATTTTGATGAGTTATGTGATGAAAGAATACTCCCTCTATGAAAATCGATTCAGTTTGTTTCTGGTTTACTGCCAGGACAGGAGGCGAGGGTGTTTGGAATGAGTTGTCATGGACACAGATGGTTGAGGGAATCTAAGGAATAATTATACATATTCAGCTCCCTATGAGCAGTTCGAGGCTGGATCTGACTGACCTAGATATGTGGCTAAATATTACTCCCTAGTTTGGAGCATGACCTGCTAACCCTTATCACACACACATGGAGCATGTAGCACAAATGGCTGGGGCTAGGTTGTACGTGTATACGTAGGATGGGAGGGATGGGTAGTGTGAAGAAGGATGTGTGGGGTGTGTAGGATATGAAAGGTGTTTAGGGTGGGTTGGGTAGGTGAGTGTGAGGGATGTGTGTATAATCAGTGCTGCCAAAATAATTTTTGTAATATCCAAAGTAGTCTACAAAGTTATCCAAATTTTTAAATCCAAAGAAATCCAAGCACAAATTTTATCCAAAAAATGAATGAATGGCTTATGAACATGAATTTTTTAATAGCTAAGATCAGTGTTTGGTTTGGTTTATTCATATATAGCACTTTTGAGGTACGTTAAATTGAACTGCATTAAGTGTACATGTAGAAATTCCAAGACTGTTTTTGTGCTAGGGCTAGAGTTAGGTGAAAATCCAAATTATTATTGATCAAATCCAAAGCAAACATTGAAGGGTCTAAAATCCAAGCAGTTTAGATAAAATCCAAGACTTTGGTAGCACTGTATTACCCAGACTCAGTGGTAGGTGGGTGTGTAAGGTGGGTAGGGGAGGTAGGTGGTGGGTGTGTAAGGTGTGAGGGATATGTGTATAATATTGCTATGATATTTTTGTTCCACAAACAGAAAACTTCACATCTGACCAAGTACCAGAATCTGGTAAGGAAACCTGTAGAAACTGGTTCTACAAGATTGCCTCCATCAGAGAACTCCTGCCAAGATTGTATCCTTTATAAACCACATGGGGTGCCCTTTGAACTTTGCACTGTAAACTTTGCCCTCTAGACTTTGTCCTGTGATATACTATGCAGTGGTAGTCATTATAAATGTAAGTATATCAAGTCATTAAGGAAAAACTGGCAAATTATCCATTCTCTCAACCATTACAAAGAATAGTAAGACTAGAACATTAACTATATCCTCTGGTTGCAGTAGTATAGCCTTGTTTATCAGCATATCAAGGAG
>CBDATF010000002.1:0-1158717 GCA_965200065.1 Dehalococcoidia bacterium
ATCAGCGAGCTAAGGATCTTAACGCTGCTGCTGTCACTCCCGGCACGGGTCTTACCGTTACAGGTTCCCTTGTGCAGGTGTGTCAGACATCAGCGCATAAGTATTGAGGAACTAAACCCGTGCCATACGTCAACGGTCTGCGCTGCAAGGAATGTAGCAACGACTACCTCATCGAACCGATTTACGTCTGCGACTTCTGCTTCGGACCGCTTGAAGTCAACTACGACTATGACGCCGTAAGCCGTTCGATCAGCCGCAAGTCGATCGAGAGCGGACCAGCCACCCTATGGCGATATGCCGACCTGCTCCCTGCCGACGCGTCAAACGCAGTCGATATCGGCGCCGGACTGACACCTCTCATCAAGGCCGACAACCTCGGCGAAGTCCTCGGCCTCGACAATCTCTGGATCAAAAACGACACGGCCAACCCTACCCACTCCTTCAAAGACCGCGTCGTGTCGGTCGCCGCTACCAAGACGGTAGAGTTCGGCTTCGACACGCTGGCGTGTCCGTCGACCGGCAATCTGGCCGGCGCCACCGCAGCTCACGGCCGCAAGGCGCGACTGAACACCATGGTCTTCGTGCCGCACGACCTTGAGCGTGCCAAGATCAACATGGCTGCCATCTTCGGCTCCGTCATCCTGGTGCGCGGCAACTACGACGACGTGAACCGGCTCTGCAGCGAGCTTGCGGATGAGCGACGCTGGGCATTCGTAAACGTCAATATGCGCCCCTACTACTCCGAAGGCAGCAAGTCGCTCGGCTTCGAGGTCGCTGAGCAGCTCGGATGGCGCGCACCGCGCCACATCGTCGTTCCCGTCGCATCTGGCTCCCTGCTCACCAAAGTGTGGAAAGGACTGCGTGAGTTCACCGATCTCGGCATCATCGAAGATGCGCAAACGTCGATGCACGCCGCCCAGGCCGAGGGTTGCTCCCCGGTCTCCCTTGCCGTCCAGGAAGGTCAAACCCACCCGCGCCCGGTAGTGCCCAACACCATTGCCAAGTCGCTCGCCATCGGCAACCCAGCCGACGGCTACTACGCCACTAAGCTCACAACCGAGTCGGGCGGCAAAGGATGCATCGTGCCCGAAGAAGACGTCGCCGCCGGCATCCGACTGCTCGCCGAAACCGAAGGCATCTTCGCCGAAACCGCCGGCGGCGTAGTAATCTCCGCCCTCAAACAACTAGCCGAAAGCGGCGCCATCGCCCGCGACGAAGAAACCGTCGCCCTAATCACCGGCAGCGGCCTAAAAACCATGGACGCCGTAAACGACACCATCCAACTAACCACCATCGACGCGACGGTTAACTCGTTTGATGAGACGGTGATGGGGGCGGTGGCGGCTTAGATCGCCCGCGCTCACGATTGAATAGAGCAATAACCACATGCCATCCTTAGAATTCAAGGGCAAGCAGCATATCTACGCGCATCACCTGACAGTGCCCTATCGCCCTCTCAAACCGGTCCCCTCAAAATTCATTATTAGCACGGATGTGCCGATATATGACGGGGGTACAGCCCTCTGATTCTGTCGTTCCCGATGGCAATCTCATCATCCACGGCGACAATCTGCACGGCCTAAAGGCGCTCCTGCCGCGCTAGGCCGGTCGCGTCAAGTGCATCTACATAGACCCGCCCTATAACACGGGTAATGAGAAGTGGTTCTATAACGATAACGTCAACAGTCCACTGATGCGGCAGTGGTTCGAAGAGCAGAAGCCGGTTGACGGAGAAGATTTAGAGCGTCACGACAAGTGGCTCTGCATGATGTGGCCGCGGTTGCATCTGCTCCGTGAGCTACTTTCCGACGACGGCGTCATCTTCATATCCATCGATGACAACGAGCAACATCATCTGCGGATGATGATGGATGAAGTGTTCGGCGAGAGCAATTTAGTTGCTGAAATTCCTTGGGCGTCGGGATCGCCAAAAAACGATACCGATATTTCAGTTCAACACGAGTACATCATAGGATACGCGAGAGTCAGGAGACATCAGAATCGGAGACTGCGCAAATCTAACTATGACGATTGGTTTTTAGAACCGTCTTTTGCGGTGAGGCCCCAGCAACTCTCCAGTAAAGGTTTTTCCAATCCCGACAATGACCCTAGAGGCAATTGGAAACTACAAACATTTCATGCTCCCAATATACGCCCGAATTTGACTTATCTCATCGTTAACCCGATGACCGGTGCAGAGCATTGGCCACCAGCCGGTAGATGCTGGCGTATGACCCAGGCACAGTTCAACTTACTGATGAACGATCAGCGAATCATGTTTGGTCGTAGGGGAAATACCATGCCGCAAATGAAGGTGTTCTATGACGATGTGAAAGACTTTGGAGCAACTCCCCAAAGTTGGTGGCGCGGGACCGAGTACGGAACAAGTGCTAGTGGAACATCAGAATTCAAAGGTATATTTGCCCAGGACCGACAATTTGACTATCCAAAACCCACTCAACTCGTAAAGAGAATACTAGAGATGTCAACGGGCCCCAACGACATCGTCCTCGACTCGTTCGCCGGTAGCGGCACTACTGCTCATGCCGTCTTGGCGCTCAACAAAGAGGATGGCGGCAACCGCAAATTCATTCTCGTTGAGTGTGAGGATTATGCCGACAGCATCACTGCTGAACGTGTGCGACGCGTGATTAAGGGTGTTCCCAGTGCCAAAGATCAGACGCTGCGTGATGGGCTCGGCGGTGAGTTTACATACTGCGAACTGGGCGATGAGATATCGATTGAGAAGATGCTGGAAGGTGAACTACCGTCCTATGCCGATGTCGCACGCTTCGCTATCCACAACGCTACCGGAACTGCGCCGGATCATGTGCCAGACGAATTCGACGATGATCTCGGCTTCGTCTACGAGTCGGATAGCACACGCTACCACATCTTCTACCGTGCCGATGTGGATTGGCTACGCGGCGAACAAGGCGCGCTCAATTAAGAGCGAGCAAGACGAATCTCGGACAACGCTCGCGAGTCCGGCAAAGACGCCATCGTCTTCGCACCCGCACGCTACATGTCCATACGCGATCTGACCGCCATGAAAATCACCTTCTGCCAACTCCCCTACGACCTGACAACCCCGCGCATCAAGGCAGCGAGGTAACGGGCTTATACATCTACCGCGCCCCATGACCACCCCATCGCCCTCACCCCTGACCCCTCTCCCGCTTTACATCGGGAGAGGGGAACTTCTCCATAGGTTTTCTGCTTACGAGGAACTACGTTGCTGGTCTCGCGCATGAGCATGCGTTGTTGATCATGATGAACAAGTACGTTCACTTCAATCATGAACACGATGAGAAGTTCCCCTCTCCCGCATTCTTGCGGGAGATGGGCTAGGGGTGAGGGCCCGCGGAGCTCCGCCACCAAGAGTGAAAGAACCTAAACCAACATGCAACTGAAAGATTATCAACAGGAAGCACTTACCACTTTTGAAGTGTGGGTGAGGATGCTGGCAGAGTCCTGGGACGAGTGTGAGAAGGCGAAGTCTGCGCTTCAATCTGTCGGTCTGGAAGCGACGGGTGATCAGCTGAACTTCCCCAAACTAGCATGGGAAAAGCTCCTCGGGCAAGGTCATCTACCAGTTCGTAGCGCAAACGAGGCTTATGTTGACCGCACTATCGGCGAGCGTAATGATGGAGAGCCTTTGCCGCATGTGTGTTTGAAGGTGCCGACTGGCGGCGGGAAGACGCTGATGACGGCCGACGCGGTAGAGCGATATATGCAGACCACGTCAAATCAGACGGGCCTGCTGCTGTGGATCGTGCCCAGCAAAGCGATCTATGAACAGACAAAGGCGTCGCTATGGAACCGCGAGCATCCCTACCGTCAGATGCTGGAACGCGCTTGCGGCGGCCGAGTCAAAGTGCTTGAGAAAGACAATGAATTCACCGCGAGCGACATTGAACACCATCTGTGCGTGATGTTGCTCATGTTCCCCTCTGCAAACTGGGAGAAAAATCGAGATTTCCTGCGGATATTCCGCGACAGCGGCCGCTACCCCGGCTTCTTTCCCGAAGAGGGCGACCTGTTAGCCGAAGGTCGATTCAAAAACGAACATCCCACATTGCAGCGCGACCAACAGTTCGACACTGTCAAGCACAGTCTCTTCAACGTATTCAAGATTTGCCGCCCGATTGTGATACTGGACGAGGCGCACAAGGCATACGGCAAGAAGATTGAGCGATCGATAGAGTATGCCCGGTCTATCAATCGTATGGATCCACGCGTAGTGATTGAACTATCTGCTACCCCAAACCACCAGATCAGCAACGTGCTTGTAGACATCAAAGGTACGCAGTTGCAGCTCGAGGAGATGATCAAGCTACCGGTTGAGGTCACGACACGAGTAGGTGGTGATGATGACTGGCGCAACACATTGAATCGCGCACTCGAAAAACTGAACGACCTGGAACTAGAAGCGCGACAGTTTGAGGCCGCAGAAGGTCGATACGTACGCCCGATTGGGCTTGTCCGGGTGCAACGTACCGGCAAAAAGCAACGTGACGGATTCCATATTCATGCCGAAGATGCTCGAGAGCATCTCTTGTCGCTCGGTGAGCCGGAAGACTCGGTAAGAGTCAAATCATCGGACAGTGATGAGATCGGACGTGAAGACCTGCTGGATCAAGTAAACCGTTCTCCAGTCCGCTGGATCATCACTAAAGACGCCATCAAAGAAGGTTGGGACTGCAGTTTCGCGTATGTTCAGGTGCTCCTCGACAATACGCGTGCCCCTACTGCGCTGACACAGTTGGTCGGGCGAATACTTCGGATGCCCCACGCTAGGTCGACAGAAAATGCCGCGCTCGACCGCTGTTACGTCTTTTGCCACAGCGTCGATGTGGGGACTGCGGTACAGCGCGTTCAAAGCGGGCTGCAGAGTGAAGGTCTTGAAGATCTGACCGGCGCCTTTACCGCCGACGGGGTGACTAAACTTAAGAAGATGCAACTGCGTCGCCGTCGTGAATTTCGTGAACAGCGCTTCTTCCTGCCCAAAGTGCTGCACCGAGCTGAATATGGCGACGATAAGTGGCGCGACCTCGATTACGACCAGGACATCCTGGCAAGTATTGATTGGAGCAGCATCGAACTTGGCGACCTGCAAACCGCCATCGGAGAGACGGCTCGTGAACAGACTTCAGACGTCTATCTGGAAGGTGAAGTTAGAAACTACAGCGACCAGATTTTGGATATCGACATTCACCTTGACATCACCTACTTCGCGCGGCGTCTGGCGTATGAGATACCGAACCCATGGCGTGCAGCGCAAATCTCGCGTTCGGCACTCGATCGTCTGATGGATAACGGTCTAACTGAAGAGCAGTTATACAAACAGCGCGCAAATCTGGTGCAACTGATGAGAGATGACATCAGGGCTCGCATTGATGAAACAGCAGAGCGTATATTCATCGAGAAGTTGGATGCCGAAGAGATTCGCTTCACTCTTGACGCCGACAGAGCCAACTACGAGGTGCCGGAGATATACGAAGTCGCGATTCCAGATGGCGCACCGGTATTCAACGGCTCAAATGGTCATTACATCCAGAAATACCTGTTCGAGGCTCTGTACGATTTTGAATTTGACTCGGATCTCGAGAAGAGATTTGCTCGCTACTTAGACGACAACGCGGCGATTAAGTGGTGGCACCGTGTCGCCGCCCGTCAGCGCGGCGAGTACTTCCTGCGCGGCTGGCGTCAGAACCGCATCTTCCCCGACTTCGTAGCGTTTGCCGAAAAACCAGTGCCCAGTCAACAACAAGGCATCATACTGCAACAAGTCCTCATATACGAAACAAAGGGCGGACACCTCGCAGACCTGGACGACGCCCAATAGAAAGAGAAACTGCTCAAACTGCTAGAAGACACGCTATCAAGCGACAACGAACTAGCCGACCCTGGCGTCGAATACGGCACCATGACCATCAACCAAGGCAACCCAAGCGGCACCTTCCGCATCGTTCTAGACCAGCAATTTCGACAGGCATTGGAGGGGACTTACGCGGAGGTTTAGGGGCAGGACGCTTTGAGAACGAACATCATTGTCTTTCTCGCGCCCTTTCCATCTCGCCTAGAATCCTCTCCCCGCTCGCATAATCTAGAATCATCATCACTAGCAGACATTGGCATCACAACAGCTATTTGACCGCCGTGCTATGCGGTGGCGATTGAGGGAGCGGATATTTATGGCAGTTTCGGTTAAGATTCCCACGCCGTTGCGACGGCTGACGGGGCAAGAGTCGACGGTCAGTGCCGACGGCGGAGATGTGGCAGCGATGATCGAGTCGCTCGATGGGTCGTTTCCGGGTATCAAGGCGCGACTTTGCGACGAGTCGGGCGAGCTTCGGCACTTCGTGAATATCTACGTGAATGGCGAAGACATCCGATATCTTGATGGCTCGGCCACGGCCCTGTCTGACGGCGACGAAGTCAGCATCGTGCCGGCAGTCGCCGGCGGCTAGATAGCCTCAATCGACGAGCACGTCCTTCAGGGCGGCGCGGACAATTTTTGGCGGGACCTCACGGTTCGTAGTTGAGCTTCCGGGACTGTTCAGCACTACCCAGCGGATCTTGCCGCCGCGAGATTTTTTATCGGATGCGGTGGCCGCGAGTATCGCTTCTGGGTCGATGCCACGTAGCGTGACTGGCAGGTCAAAGCGTTCCAGCAATGTGCGCTGACGGTTTACCAGCTCTTCTGAGATCAAGCCAAGTCGCTGCGATATGCCGGCCGCAACCATCATGCCGATACTGACCGCCTCGCCGTGCAAGTAGGTGCCATACTCGGTGACCGCTTCAATCGCATGACCAACCGTGTGCCCGTAGTTCAGCAATACTCGGTCGTCGCCGGTTTCAAACTCGTCTGCTGAAACGATCTCGGCCTTGATCTCCACCGCGCGTCGGATCACCGGTTCCACCAGCTCTCCGGCCAATGCGGCTAGGTCGTCGGCATTCTCCTCGAACGTGTTCACCAGATCGCCGTCGAGTATCAGGGCCTTTTTAATCGCTTCAGCCCATCCGGCGGCCAGTTCACGGCGCGGAAGTGTATCGAGAAAGTCGATGTCATGCACGAGCAGGCGCGGCTGCTTAAAGGCACCCACCAGGTTCTTGCCGATGGGCAGGTTCACAGCCGTCTTGCCACCAATCGATGCGTCGACCATGGCGGCGAGCGAAGTGGAGACATGCACTACCGGCACGCCTCGCAACCAAGTGCCAGCAACGAAACCTACCAGATCGGTAGTCACGCCGCCGCCCATGCCTACCAGACAGTCGATACGTTCCGCGCGCTGCTCTGCCAACCACTCATAGATCCGGTTTGCCGTTTCGAGCGTTTTGGCCGCCTCGCCCAGTTCCAGTATCAGCGCGTGAGTCTCGTATCCGCCCCGTTCCAGTGCCTCGTGCGTGCGCCTGACCAGCAATGGGAACATGGCATAGTCAGCGATCAGAAAGGCGCGTCCCTGGATCCCGGCGCGTCGCATTTCAGTGCCGATGCTCTCCACCGCTCCGCGCCCTACCATCACGCGGTAGTCGCCCTGCGATGTCTTGACCGTGGCGGCCGGCTCTGCGGCTAAGGGCGAGTAGTTAGACATCTCCACCTGCCTTATGCTCCACCGGGCTGCTCGGCTGGGAGAGGGATTTACAGGCATCCATGATGGCAGATGCTACGCGATCGTGAGACAGTCCCTCCGTATCTACTACGCGATCGGCACATGAGTAGGCATCTTCCCTGCTTGCCAACAGATCGGAAATGCGCCGTAGCGGTACTTCATCACCCAGCATTGGTCTGGGAGTGCGATTGCGATTTTGCCGAGACGTAAGACGTTGATGTATCGTCTCTGGCGATGCGGTCAACAAGATGATGACACCGCTGGCGTGCATGATCTGACGGTTCTCATCGCGCACCGGCACGCCGCCGCCAGTCGATACTACGCGGGCGCGCTTGGTCGATAGTTCACGCAGCAGATCGGTTTCCAGACGTCGAAACGCGTCCTCGCCCTGCTCTTCGAAGATCTCCGGTATCGACTTTGCGGTGCGATACTGTATCAGTTCATCCATATCGACGAACGGCAACTTCAGCAGTTCGGCGGCTTTACTCCCGCTCAACGATTTGCCAGTGCCCGAAAATCCAATCAGGTAGATGTTGCCGTCAGTCTTCACGCTGCAACTTCACTCCCGACTCCGAATTCCTGGTGCGATGCGATGTAGGCGTCGTAGTTGCGACGCGTCTCGGCGATTGAATCGCCGCCGAACTTCTCGAGAAATGCGTCCGCCAAAACCAGCGCCATCATCGCCTCGCCGATGGGACATGCCCGGGCAATCTGGCAGATGTCGGAACGGTTGTACGCCGCTTCGATTACCTCGCCAGTATTGATGTCGATGCTGGGCAACGGGCGCGTCATCGTGGCGATCGGCTTCACTGCAACATGCACCACGACCGGGTTGCCGTTCGACATTCCACCTTCAATCCCGCCGGCATGGTTGGTCAACTGCTTGAAGCGACGCGGATCGGAGGGGTCCGGCACTATTACGTCGTGCACATCTCGGCCCCAACGTGCGGTGTTATCGAACCCGAAGCCGACTTCAACGCCCTTGACGGCGTTGATGCTAACCATCGCCTGCGCTAGACGTCCATCCAGTTTGCGGTCCCACATGACGTGGCTGCCGAGTCCCACCGGCACTCCGAATGCCACAATCTCCATTACGCCGCCGATCGTCGTGCGCTCTCGCTTGGCCTGATCGATCGCAACTCGGAAGCGCGCGTCAGCATCAGAATCCCAAGCTCGAACCAATGAAGCCTCGACCGTCTCCCACTCGATCTCGGACGGGTCTTTAACCGGCGCCTTCTCGGCGCCGCAGCTGATGACATGTGAGCGGATTTCGATTCCGAACTGCTCTAGTATGCGTCGTGCGACGGTAGAAGCGGCTACCCGTGCCGCGGTCTCGCGTGCCGATGCCCTCTCAAGCACATTACGAACGTCGTGATGCAGATACTTAAGGGCGCCCGGGAAGTCGGCGTGACCGGGGACGATGCGCGTGTGCGTCTTCTTATCGACATCGTCTCCGACCTCTGCGACCGACATGGCATCGGTCCAGTTCGCGAAGTCCTTGTTCTCGATCCACATGGCGATGGGAGAGCCCAGCGCCACTCCGTGCCGCACTCCGCCGCGGATGACGGCACGATCTTTTTCGATCTTCATGCGGCCGCCGGAGCCGTAGCCCTGCTGTCGCCGCGCCATCTGCTCTTGGACGTAGTCCTCATTAATCGGCAAGCCGGCCGGCACCCCCTCAACTATCACGGTCAATCCGGGACCATGAGATTCGCCGGCGGTCAGATATCTAAAGTGTGTCATTGATTTACTTTCTGCGGTTATGCCGTCGCCCGTCTCACGGCCGCGAACATCTCATCGACCGGTGCTGGTTTGCCAGTTGCCAACTCGAATCCTACTGCGCCCTGCAACAGCAACATGGTTGATCCGCCTAGCGACCTCGCCCCGGCTTCTTCTACGGCACGCAGGAACGGGGTTACTGGCGGTGCATAGACGGCATCGTAAGCAACCGCGTCGGATGAGATCATGTCGGCCGTCACTGGCGTCGCGTCAGGTGCTGGGCCGCCGTCCATGCCCATCGAGGAGGTGTTGACGAGCAGGTCTGCGGGCAAGGTCACATCTTTCAGTCCATCATCATCCAAAGCGCGGGACAGGATGGTCAATGAATCGTCAGAAAAGTCCGCTGCCAACTCTTCCGCGCGCGCTCTGGTACGGTTGACGATCGTCATGGATGCTACTCCGGCCGATTTGAGCGCGTGAACAATTGCGCATGCCGCGCCGCCGGCACCGAAGACTACAGCAGATTTTCCCCTCGGATCGAACTTGCCCAGTTCAGTCAGTGCACGCAGGAAGCCGGGTGAATCGGTGTTGTGCCCAGTCAGATGTCCGTCGTTGTTGATTATCCAGTTGACGGCTCCTACCGCGGTAGCCGTCTCTGCAAGATCGTCGATCATTGGGATCACGGCCTGCTTATGGGGTAGCGTGACGCAACAGGCGAGAAAACCATCGGCACGGAATGACGCCACCTTTTCAGCGAGATCATCCGGGTGCGTAGGCCAGGCCTCGAACACCTCGTCGATGCGGTGATATTCAAGTGCCGCGTTCTGGAAAACGGGAGATAACGTATGTCCCAACGGGTATCCGATGATACCGAAATTGCTCGTAGTCATGGCTTCAAGTATCCGATCAATCTATTTAGATAAATCCTATACCGAAGCCTGCCTACGCACAGCGATGCCTGACGCTCCATTCGTATGCACATCTGCTAACATGTTGACAACGTTACAGGGAAAGAGTGTCGAATTCCGTATGTGAGCCATGGATCCGAGCAAGAAACTCACAAACAATCGCAACTGGAAGGACGACATTCCATCAATGCTCGTAGTCTTGGTTATCGCCCTGGTTATCGGGCTTGTCCTGGCATTGTTGAACTGTGAACCGGTGCACTGAGCGGTAACTGCCGAAATCGCCTCAGGAACTGCCTTGCCTTAAGATGCGGCATTGACGTTCAGCCCTTTCAGGATGCGATGCATGCATGCCCCCCCCCCCAGATTCACAAGATTCAGAAAACTGTCATCAGCCCGGCTGTTGCAAGAGCGTCTTATTGATCGTCATCGCTGTCCTGGTTTCTGTACTCATCGGGGTCTGCATGGGAGGGATGGGATTTGAAGCTCCGTTTTAGCCCGACTACTGCAAACTGAGAGGTGCAGATCAGTATCGGTCGATAGCGATTATCGGTCGATAGCGATTCGCGGTTGAGGAGCAAGGAGATATGAATAACAGAGTTTCAGACAACGATAAGAAGCGCAAAGGCCCAGTTGCAATCTTGCGGCTCATCCTATTTGAAAGGGATCCCAGCGACGTGGTTATCAACGTGCGGCTTACCCTAATTGCCATCCTTCTCGCAGCCGCCGCGATATGGTTCCTAAATAACCTCATTTCTGAACATGGATTCTGAATATAGAAGCCCGTTTTGAACGGGCGTTCAGCGCAACATGTAGCCCTAAAGCGTGGTGTCGAGATGCATATCAGCGTCGATCGATAGAGCTTCGCGATTGAGGAGCAAGCAGAGATGAACAACAAAGATTCAGAGAACGATAAGGAAAAAGATCCCGGCGATCAGAACAAAGGCAAGAAACGCAACGGCCTCTCGTGGGATGTGCTCATCATTCTTGCCCTATTTAGTCTTGCCCTATTTGGTGTCGGGATGTGCATGTCACAAGCCGGATATGACCCCCCGATCTGAACGGGCGTTCAGCGCAACATATAGCCCTAAAGCGTGGTGTCGAGATGCAGATCAGCTTCGTTTGATAGAGCTTCGCGATTTAGGAGCAAGCAGAGATGAACAACAAATATTCAGAGAACGATAAGGAAAAAGATCCCGGCGATCAGAACGAAAGCAAGAAGCGCACCGACCTCTTGTGGGGTGTGCTCATCCTACTTGCCCTAATTAGTGTCGGGATGTGCATGTCACAAGCCGGATATGACCCCGTGATTTGAACGGGCGTTCAGCGCAACATATAGCCCTAAAGCGTGGTGTCGAGATGCGACTGCAGAATGATGGCGGCCGATGCCGAGTCGATCCGTCCTTTATCGCGTCTACGGCGACGTGATGATGCATCGGCCGCATTGAGCGCCCGTTCCGCCTCTACAGTGCTGAGACGTTCATCTCGCGTCAGCACCGGGACATTGAGCATGGTTCGCAGTTCCGAAACGAAGACCATAACCTCTTCTGCCATCTCCGACATGCTACCGTCCATGTGCAACGGCAATCCGACCACAACTTCAGTGACCGCTTCCGCTTCAACCACCGACTTGATGCGTTGCAGTGCACCTTGGTTAGGTATCGACGGCAAAGGCGATGCGATGACGCGGTCAGGGTCAGACATTGCCAGACCTACTCTGGCCAACCCATAATCAACAGCGAGGCATCTTCCCCGCCCTTTTGAACTTTGCGATCCCATTTTCAGCTATTGCCGTTTTTGCTGGATGATGTCATTGTCTCGATTACAGAGCGTGCATTGCCGAGGGCCTCAGCTATACGTGAAGCGTCGCGGGCGCCGGCCTGAGCCGAATCTGGTCTGCCACCGCCACCGCCACCGATGGTTGCGCTGATTCCTTTAGCGATCTGTCCGGCATGAACCGTCTTGCCCGCGATATCGGAGGTTGCCATCACAATGATGACAGGACGTTCCGATACGACGCTGCCCAACACTACGAGCCCGGTACCGAGCACGTCGCGCAGGTGGTCGCCGGTGCGACGCATGGCATCGACATTCGAGGCGGGAATGTTGCGCACTTTGACGGGGATATCTATGCCATCGACTGTCAAATCGAAGTCAATTGCTTCAGATGCTGATGCGGTTTCGCCGGCAACAGACCTACGCAACAGTTGCTCTTCCAATTGCGAAGCGCGCCGTCTCGCATCTTCCAAATCCGCAAGCAAAGTATCGGTTCGATCGACAAGTCGTTCATCATCGACTCGTAGCTTGGATGCGATGCTGTCGATGATGCCGAAGCGTCGCTGCACTTCCTGCTCCGCGCCGATACCCGTCAAGGCTTCGATACGTCGAATGCCAGAGCCGATGCCCGATTGTGAAACGATGACGAAGATGCCGATGCCGCCGGTGGTATCCATGTGCGTACCGCCACAGAGCTCATAGCTCCAGGGCGCGTCGATCCTAATGGTTCTAACATCGTGCTCGTACGTGTCGCCGAAGAAAGCGAGTGCGCCCTCATCAACCGCTTTGCCGTAGGTGGTCCAGAGCACTTCGACCGGCAGGTTTTCACGTATCGCCAAATTGACTCGATCCTGCACCAATCGGATCTCATCCGACTTCAATGCGTCCATATGGGTAAAGTCGAACCGGAGATATTCCGGATCCACCAGAGAGCCAGACTGTCGAACGTGAGTTCCGAGCACTTCGCGCAACGCGGAATGCACCAGGTGGGTCGCCGTATGGTTGCGTCGAATCTTCTCTCGCCGGTCGCCATCCACTTCAACTGTCAAGATATCTCCTACCGTCACCGATCCGCTCTCGATCTCGCAGAAGTGGACATTGAGATGTCCGTATGGCGCCTGGCAATCGTCGACGCGAATTTCAGTTTGATCGCCGCGCATCCAACCGGTATCGCCAATCTGACCGCCACGCGCGGCATAGAACGGCGTTTCGGCAAGGATTATCTCGACCTTGTCGCCTGTTGATGCAACATCCACTACTTCGGCATCCTTCACCAGGCCGATGACTTCTGAATCGGCAGTCAATGTCCGATGCCCCAGGAATGGCACTTCCTCGATGCCGAATGAGCGATATAGCATGTCGGAATCGGTGTCCGAAGCGAACATGTTAGCTGAAGCTCTGGAGCGCTCTCGCAACTGCTCCATCTCTGCATCTACCGCTTCAAGGTCTACTGCGATACCCTGTTCAGCCGATACTTCCGCCGTCATCTCAATCGGGAAGCCAAAAGTGTCGTAGAGCCGCACCACCGATGCGCTGGGCACCGTCTTTAGCTCTGACGTCTGCGACTCATCAAGCACTTCCGCCAGCATCCGCGAACCTTGTTCAAGCGTCGTTTCGAACGACTCCTCTTCCCGTTGCAGCACGTGCTGCACAAAGGAGAGGTTGCTGCTCAGTTCCGGGTAGACGTGAGACATCTGAGTCGATGTCGCCTCGGCGATCTGCGGCAGTATCGGACCGGAAAGTCCGAGCTCACGCCCAAACAGCATCCCGCGTCTGATAACGCGTCGGAGAACGTATCCGCGGCCGGAGTTGCCGGGAACTACACCATCTGAGATAAGAAAGGATGCCGAACGTCCATGTTCGGCAACGACCCGGATTGCCCGGTCGGCCTCGATGTCTTCACCGTATGTGACGCCGGCGCGACTAGATACGAGATCGATCAGCGGTCTGAAGACATCGGTCTCGTAGACGTTGCTCTTGCCCTGCAGAATCTGAACCGTGCGCTCAAAACCCATTCCGGTGTCGATATTCTTCTTGGGCAGCAACTCGTCATTGCCGTCAGGATGGCGGTAGTACTGCGTGAAGACCAGATTGTAGAACTCCAGGAAGTCGTCAGAGATTCCCGGCCCCCAGGTCGTGCCCCGCACCACCAAGTCGCGCGGCGGGAGATCATCCATATCGCCGAGATAGTAGTTCAACTCGCTGCACGGTCCGCATGCGCCCTCATCACCCGCCGGTCCCCACCAGTTGTCTTCGTCGCCAAGTCGTGAGATGCGCTCCGCCGGAACTCCCAGATCGATCCAGATCTCAAACGCCTCGTCGTCGTTCGTATAGATCGTGGGATAGATGCGTTCGAACTCCATGCCATATACGTCGAGGCACAGCTCCAACGCCCACTTGCAAGATTCCTCTTTGAAATAGTCGCCAAACGAGAAGTTGCCCAGCATCTCGAACAGCGTCAGATGCGACACATCGCCGACCTCTTCAATGTCGGTGGTTCGAAAGGACTTCTGCACCGTCGTGATGCGCGGCGATGGCGGTGTCAGCTCACCCGAAAAGTAAGCTTTGAATGGCACCATGCCAGCTGTCGTGAGCAACAGCGTCGGATCACCAGAGGGAATCAAAGAGGCCGAGGGCAATCGCAGATGCGCCCTCTCCTCAAAGAACTTCAGGAATTTTTCACGAACATCGTCGGCAGTAAAGGATCGGTCAAGCATGGGAGCAACGAACATCGCACAATTGAGAACATTGATGATTCAATTCTAAGTGCAGGATGCGATTTGAGTTTCTGCTGAAAAAAGGAGAATGTGTACCCTGTGGGATACGAAATGTGTTATGATTGAAATCCGTCAGACTGAAAACTATAGCCGCTGGTTCGCAAAACTGCGCGATCGACAAGCTAGAGCACGCATCAATGTGCGGATTCGGAGATTGTCGCTCGGCATGTTTGGAGATGCAAAACCGGTCGGAGATGGAGTTTCCGAACTTCGCATCCGTTACGGACCCGGTTATCGTGTCTACTACTGCAGACGCGGGAGCGAAGTGGTGGTGCTACTGGCTGGCGGCGACAAGAGCACGCAGTCGCGGGACATCCGCGCTGCGCAACGCCTGGCTTAAAGGTGTTTAAGGAGAAAAGAGATGGATAAGGTTCACACAACTCGTTGGGATGCTGCTGAGCACATTCGCGACGATGACGACGTTGCGGCTTACGTCGAAGCCGCATTTGAAGACGGCGACCCTCGCGTCATTGCCGCCGCCTTGGGCGACATCGCCCGCGCCAAGGGCATGACAAGCGTTGCTCGAGATGCCGGAATGGGACGCGAGAGCCTTTACAAATCGCTGTCTCGCGACGGCAATCCCGAATTTGCGACGATCATGAAGGTGATGCGCGCACTGGGCATCCAACTGCGCGTTACCGTCGCCAGTTCCGGCAACTATCCCGATCCCTCCAGCTCTTCAGCAGCAATGGCTCTTGCCGATTATGGGGAAGATTACGGTTAGAATCAAAAATATGCGAGGGCCTGTAGCTCAGTTCGGTAGAGCAGCGGACTTTTAATCCGAAGGTCGTGGGTTCGAATCCCACCGGGCCCACCAGTTTTGGGATGAGTCCTGAAACTGTGCACAGAGCATCGGGCTATTTGTCGAGCCAGACAGGAGGTGGAGAGAGGATGGTCAAGGGAACTTCAAGCAGACTGACAGAACTTATCGCCCAAGCACCGTGGCAGGAGGCGGTCACCTATCGTGAGACCTGGCCTCATGAGTATGTGCTGTCGGAGAAAGATGCTCAGCAAGAGCTGTTGGAAGCGGTATGCGAACGATTCCGCGCCGGCGAAGGAGTGCCAGCTCGCTTCTTTCGCATGCGCAACACCTACCTCTTCATCGGCAATCACAAGTACTGGCTGATGACCCACTGGGACGCACTTGAGCCAGGTGTAGACTACGTACTGAATCGGGCGCGGCTCTATCGCGACCGTAGAGACTTCGTGATCCAGCCCGGAGATACTGGCAAACCAGAGGATTATCCGGTCAACCCGGCATACCATCCATAATCGCTTCATCTAGAGAGGATCTGATGCCCGACGATTCCACCTTGCTGGCACATTTAGTGCCAAGACTCACTCAACAGGTTGAGAACGCCGCGACCGACGCCCTTGGATACATCCTGAACAAGTCTGAGGCTGCGATGGGAGCGTTGAATGATCTGCTTCAGGAAGATGACTTCGACATGGAGCCGATTAACCGGGTAGAGACGCAGGTTTTCTCAGAAGATGGTTCCCGACCTGACATGGCAGGCTACACCGAGAATAACGATGAGCCACTACTACTGGTTGAGGCTAAATTCTGGGCTGCCTTCCAGAAAGATCAGGCAAAACGGTACGTACTGCAACTTGATGCATCCAGGCCAGGGGTTCTAATGTTTATCTGTCCTGAGACGAGAAAACAGGAGTTATCGGCTGAAGTCAGCGGGCAACTGGCTGAGCTTGGTATTTCAGAATTCATCCAAAATAACACCGGAGTGGAAATTTCCACCCTGTCTGACAGGGAGATTCGAGTGATGCTAATCATTTGGGATGGGTTGCTAAGCCGGATCGACGCAGTTGCCGAGAACGATGCCATCAAATCCGACATCTCACAACTTAGAGGTTTGGCGCAAATGCAGGATTCAGAAGCCTTCCGACCAATTCAACCAGAAGAGTTGATGCCCGATCGCGCTCATCGTTTAAGATGGTTTCGCCAACTTGTAGATGATGTGGTAACCCGTGGTGAATCTGAGCACTGGATCAATACGGATGGGTTACGAGCTACACCTCAATATCATGGTTACGGTAGGTATGCCAGATTCACTGGCATAGATCGGAACGGCTTTTGGATCGGAATCAACGATGAACGATGGGCAGATTACGGTGACACTCCGCTGTGGCTCCAACTTTACGGGGAATACACAACCCGGGCGAATGACATCGCTAAAGCAATGAACATTCCCATTAAGGACCATTGGCTCCCGATTCATCTCAAACTGGACGTGGAGTACCACGAAGTGCTGGATCACGTGAGGTCGCAAGTGAGAACCATCCACGATGCCCTCGTTTCCAATCCACCCACAGAGTAAGGCACTAAGGCACCGGCACACATACTGAACGATGATGTTTGTC
The DNA here is from genome assembly GCA_965200065.1 of Dehalococcoidia bacterium. Classification (GTDB taxonomy): domain Bacteria; phylum Chloroflexota; class Dehalococcoidia; order Lucifugimonadales; family Lucifugimonadaceae; genus Bin127. The sequence continues at coordinate 17,170 of CBDATF010000002.1, forward strand.
ATCCACTGTCAACCTCGCCCCCTTTAGCCACATGACCCGCTTCCACGAGCTTGACGCGTTGCGTGCGTTTGCGATGTTTCTTGGAGTGTTGCTGCATGCGGCGCTCTTCCTTATACCTATCGGTTGGCCCGAAACCGCTAAAGAGGCATCTTTCGATCTGCCTTATGACGAGATCATTCATGCTATCCACGGCTTCCGGATGCCGATATTCTTCCTGCTCAGCGGTTTCTTCACGATGATGCTATGGCAGCGACGCGGGACGCAGTTGCTGATCAATCATCGACTCAAGCGCGTCGGACTGCCACTGCTGATCGGCATGTTCACGATCGTGCCTATCGGAGCCTGGTGGTGGATATCAGTCGGCGAGGAAGAGATGACGTTGCTGGGCCTCATCGTTCTCATTCCATTTGCTTGGATTTTCAGCCTCAACCTGCTCTGGTTCCTGTGGGTGTTGCTACTGCTGGTCGGAATCTTTTTGATCCTGATACGTCTCGGACTCCGCTTCAACAACCGACTGGTCTGGTGGGCCCTGATACCCCTCGTTTTGGTCCCTCAACTGATGATGAAAGAAGAAACTTGGGGTGCCGACACATCGTCAGAACTCTGGACCGACCCAGTGGTTCTTGCCTACTACCTATGCTTCTTCCTCTTCGGCGCGTTTACATTCCAGACCGAATTCAACTTCCGACGTCTCTGGGCGGTAGTGCTGGCACCAGCCTTCTTCGTCTTCTATGTCGGTCTCTACTTCGAGTTCGTCAGCAAGGACGAATGGGCGCACCCGGTTTCGTCATTCCTGCAGGTCACTTATGCGTGGCTGATGTGTTTCGGGTTGATGGGACTCTTTAAACTGATCGCATCGAAAGAGCGCGGATGGGTTCGATACCTCTCCGACGCTTCTTACTGGATATATCTTTGGCACCTCACACTAATCTTCTTCATTCAATCCGTAGCTAACCGGGTGACGTTGAACGTTCACTTGGAATACTTGCTAGTCATCGGATCGGTAACGGCTATCTTGCTCGTTACATACCACTACGGCGTCCGCTACACCCCCATCGGCACTATACTCAACGGACCTCGCTTTCGTCGCAACGACAATCGACCGACTGACGCTCTTCCCCGAACTACCGTCAACTGAAACTCACAGTGCGTTAGAATTCCCTCCGTAAGCATAGGTTGATTGATATCAGAGGGAGTTTCGATGCGGCACAGAACTTTAGGGCGAACCGGACATGAAAGCACGGTAGTCACGTTCGGCACTTACGCCGTTGGATTTGTAGATCAGGACGCTGCTGACCCTGCTATCCAACTGGTGCTGGATCACGGGGTCAACCACTTTGACATTGCCCCTACTTATGGTCAAGCGATGGAGCGCGTCGCTCCTTGGATGCCAGAAATCCGAAATCGCATATTCCTCGGCGCCAAGACGGCAGTGCGAGATCGAGACGGTGCTTGGCAAGATGTCGAAAGCATCATGAAGCGCATGAATGTAGCAGATTTCGACCTGTTCCAACTCCACTCCGTAGGCACCATGGACCAACTCGAACTGGCAACCGCCCCAGGCGGGTCGCTCGAAACGCTCATCGAGATGCGTGAGCAAGGCCTGACTGAATGGATCGGCATCACCGGCCACGGACCAGATGCACCATCGACAATTCTCGAGGTGCTGAATCGTTTCGATTTCGACACCGTGATGTTCCCGCTCAACCCCGCCTCAGCCCGCGATCCAGAATATCGACGTGCATCAGAAGCTCTGCTGGCAGCCGCTAACGCTCGCAATGTAGGCATTCAAACCATCAAGATGATCGCGCGCGGAGGTTGGAGCGAGAGAGGCAAGGAGTGTCAGACCTGGTACGACCCTCATCGTGAACAGGCCGATATCGACAACTCGTTATGGTGGGTGCTTTCACAACCGATGCATACCGCTCCCAGCTGCGGCGAAATCAGCCTGCTACCCCGCGTCCTGGACGCCGCAGAGCGATTCACTCCCCTATCTGCAAACCAGCAGAGCGACGTGGAACACCAACAAAAACCGCCATTCCCTTTGCCCGCATTGGCGATACCACAGACCGCGTAACGATTGGTGCGTTGGTAACCGATTTGGCCATTTACCTCGTTTTAGCCGTTTACATGATTGACAGGTAGCCGATGGACCGTGAGATAAGAAGAAAACGTTTCCATCTGGTGAGCGCGACCAGCATCCTGCTGGCAACGTTGCTCATGCTGTATCTGCTCAGCTCAGTACTGCTCTCCGTCCTGGCCAGCGCGCTGATAGCCTACATCCTGATGCCGGTTACCAGCGCATTGGTACGCATCATGCCATGGCGGGAAAGCCGCCCAGAATTGAGCCGCGGCATCGCGGTCGGAATCATCTTCATCGCCGCCATTGCAACAATGGCGGGGATTTTAGTGCTCGTCATACCCCCTACCATAGACGAAACCAGAAAGTTCATCGCTGATTTTCCCAGCTTCTACAACTCAGCGCTGGACACCATCAAAGGCTGGGTAACGCTCTATACAGAAGAAGTGCCTGAGGACGTGCAGCTTCAGATTGAAGAGGCGATGTCGAACATGGGCAGTGTCGTCGTCAACTACGTCTGGCAGGCATTGCCCCGCACCTTCGGTTACATCTCCGGCACCTTTGCCGTGGTCGTCGGCCTCGCCACGATGCCGGTTCTCATCTTCTACTTCGTCAAAGACGCTGGCAAGATCGGCTTCTCAATCCTATCGCCCTTCCCGCACGTCCTGCATCCTTACCTAACTGAATTCGCCATCATCGCCGACCGCACGCTGGGCGGTTACTTACGAGGACAACTCATACTGGGATTGATGGTGGGCACTGCAGTGACGATAGGTCTGCTGCTGCTTGACGTCCCCTTCGCGCTCGCATTGGGTATCGTAGCCGGCATCACTGAGTTGATACCGATTTTGGGACCCGTGATTGGCGGCGCGGTCGGAGTGCTGGTAACGCTTGCCACCGCGCCAGAGAAGATAATCTGGGTCGTCCTGCTATACCTCGGAGTGCAGCTCGTCGAAAACACTCTCCTAGTCCCGAGAGTTCAAGCCGGCACGCTCAAACTGCATCCAGTGGCCGTGCTCCTAATCATCATCATCGGCTCACACTTCTTCGGCATCTTGGGCATAATCTTCGGCCCGCCGCTTGTATCGATGGGTAAAGATGTCGCTACCTACTTCCTTCAGGAGTGGAAAGATACGAAATCGGCTGGTGATACCGCGCTCCTGGATGATAGCGAAAATGTGCCCAATCTCGATCCCGATGAATCCGACATCAATTGAGATCCACTGGATACGGCACCGAATAGCGATTATTGTCAGTGCTTTAACTCGTAAGCCGAGATTTACACGTCACTCAATGACTACCGTATCCAGTCGATAAGGTTCGATGCCCTTCCAGTCGTATTCGACTCCCAAACCGGGCCCTTCAGGCACCGATACATTGCCGTCAGCATCGATCGAATCTATCTGATCTGCGTATTCAAATCTGTAGATGCGAGGTCCCGGTTCCACGATCTTTGGGTAAACTAATCCCATCTCATTGAAGTTCGAGTTGCGCATCGCCGTCATGCAGTGACGATGTGGCGGACTCGAGATGTGCAGCTCAACATCCATGCCAAATCCCTCCGCGGCGTGGGCGATCTTCATTACGCCGGTGATGCCACCATCGTAGTAGGAATCGGCACGCCAGAAATCAGTCGCCTCGGCAATCGCCATATCGGTATGCGCCTCTACAAGATGAACGTGCTCCCCTTGGAGAAGTGGCGTCTTGATCATCTTTTTCAACTGTTTGTGCGCGAATAGAGACACTCCACCGTCACGCATCGGGTCTTCGTACCAGAAGTAGTTGTAATCGTCACAAGCTCTACCCACTGCCAAAGTGTCGGCGAAAGTGTCGTACACACAACACGGATCAGTCATCAGCGCCATCTTGGAGCCGACCCGCTCACCTACCGCGCGCACGGTTGCGATCTCCCGACCGATGTCAACTTCACCCCAGGAATGGATTTTGAATCCCGGATAACCCATCTCCAGACACTGCTCTGCAAAGTCTGCATACGCCTCCGGACTGCTTAGACCATCTTTCTCGCGGTCCGCGTGATAGGTGCTGGCGTAGCATGGCAGCTTCTTTCGATGACCACCCAACAACTGATAGATCGGAGCATTGTGAAACTTGCCAGCCAAGTCCCACATCGCAACGTCAATCGGACCGATACCCATGCGATCGTTCTTTCTTAAGATCGATTTCGCTTGGTTGTAAAAACGTTCTCGCTCCAAAGCGCTCTTTCCGATTAGGAATGAGACGAACATCAGGATCTGCTCATAAGTCGCCGGTGCACCATTCATATACTCGCCGGTGACGCCCATATCGGTATGGATCTTGATACCAACCATCGACCGCACGCCATGCGCGCCCGGTTGGTAGAATGCACCCATGGCAAAACTCACATCCTTCGCTAAGTCGTAAGTCGGAATGTGGTATCTCGACAACTCGATTCGTTTGATGACCGGTACGTTACCCACGCCGCATCTCCTTGGCATCTCACAACATGAAGAAATCTGGTTTTCAGTTTAATGGTGTGCACGACCATAAATGGACCAAAAAAGGACTGCTCCATTGATTGAACTGACCGGAGTATCGAAGCATTACGAGGTGGGTGCGATAACTGTGCGCGCATTGGACGACGTTGATCTGCATGTCGCTGAAGGTGAGTTCGTCGTCATTCTCGGCACTTCAGGCAGCGGTAAGACTACGTTGCTGAATCTTATCGGCGCGCTGGACCGCCCCACGTCAGGTTCGGTCTCGGTCAACGGCCGAGATATATCAGATGCCGCACGTTCAGAACTGTTCGCACTGCGCCGCGAGACCGTCAGCTTCATATTCCAGAGCTTCAATCTCTTCCCCGGACTGACTGCACTAGAGAACGTAGAGTTCGGAATCGACGTCGCCAATCCGCAAAACAATCGCGACCCGGAGGCCTTTCTCAACGCCGTCGGTTTGGGAGAGCGGGTCAATCACTTTCCTCACGAGTTGTCAGGTGGCGAGCAGCAACGCGTCGCAATCGCACGTGCATTGGCTACCCAGAACCCGATCCTGCTCGCTGATGAACCGACCGGTGAGCTCGACTTCAGAACTGGCGCCCAGATACTTCAACTGCTTATCGAACAGGTGGCACAGGATAGAACCGTGCTTGTCGTTACGCACAACCGGGAGATATCACGCGCCGCCGATCGCGTCGTGGAGATGAGCAGCGGCAAGATAGTCAGCGATGGCCCGCCAAGTGGCGGCAAGATGCCCATCTCAGAACTGCGCTGGTGAATAAAACACTATGTTTTCCTTAAGATTGCGCTGGGCATTAAGGGACATCAAAGCCCGTTGGATTCAGGTCGCCGGCATTTCATTCATGATCGCACTTGGTACCGGTATGTATGCCGGCTTGACCTCCACTTACGAGTGGCGAATCGCTTCGAACGAAGCCAGTTTTGAACTGACAAATATCTACGACGTGCGCGCGCGGCTGGTTGGCAACAGCATGTTGCCGCGCGGTCAGCTGTCGGAAATCGCTAACCGTATCGACGGCATCGAAGCGATTTCAGAACGTCTCATATTCGAAACCCAGATCGAAGTTGACGATGGTAGCGGCACTCTCTTTGTCCCCAGCAGAATCGTCGGAGTCGAACTCGCTGACGATGGTCCGAGGGTGAACCGCGTGGCGATGGCCGTTGGCAGACCAATCGATGAGTCGGAGTTCGGCGAAGCGGTCGTGCTGCTAGAGCGCAACTTCGGAATCTTCTACGACCTCCCCGAAGAGGGACAGCTGCAGCTTGGAACCGGCTTATCTGCAGAGTATGTCGGACATGCCATGTCGCCTGAATACTTCATCATCGTCGAGGGTGGCAGCCTGTTCGGGCAGGCAAATCTGGCCGTGCTATTCACCTCCATCGAGACGGCACAGGCCATATCCGGCAATGACGGCATGATCAACGATCTCGTCGTTACAGTCGATCCTTCCGCGAATGTCAACGATGTAGCGGCAACTTTGCGAGACGAGATCGAACTGGCGCATCAAGAAATCAGCGTGCAGACATCAACCCGCGAGGACGATCCTGGATATCGGGCTCTGACGCAAGATCCTGAGGGTGACCAGCAGTTCTACAACGTGTTTGCCGTAGTGCTCTTCGCCGGCGCCGCTTTCGCCGCCCTGAATTTCTCCGCGCGGATCGTAGAGACTCAGCGACGCGAGATCGGCATCGCCATGGCGATGGGAATGAACCCCGTCTCAATCGCCATTCGACCGATGCTAATCGGGGTCCAGATCGCAGTATTGGGCGTGCTGTTCGGCATCGGAATGGGATGGTTAATCTCCCAACTTATGGCCGGCGTCATTGAACAGTTTTTGGTTTTGCCCATCTATATCACCACATTCCAATACGGCTTATTTGCACGCGTAGCCGCGATCGGCTTCTTGCTGCCCATCTTGGCCGTGCTCTGGCCCGTGATACGTGCAGTTCGAGTGCAACCGGTCGATGCCATCCGAACTGGACATCTCGCCTCCCGATCAAGAGGACTTGAGAAGTTCATCAGCCGTCTACCTCTGCCCGGCAGCACATTGGCGCGAATGCCATTCAGCAGCCTGCTTCGGGCACCGCGTCGCACCCTGCTCACCCTCTTATCTTTGACTGCAGTAATCGCGATCTTGTTCTCAGTGGTGGGAATGCGGGATTCATTTATCGAGACGCTCAACCGGGGCGATGAGGAGTTGCTGGGCACCTCACCCGACCGACTGATTGTGCGTCTCGACTACTACTATCAAGTCGATTCTCCCGAAGTAACCGCACTGATTCAAGACCCGGCGCTTCAAAGCCCGGAGCCGATACTTAACGTCGATGCGAGCATCAGCAAAGATATGCCAGTCGAACTGGTTGCCAACATCCCGAACGACGACGCGTTAGCGATTGATCTGCAATTCATCGACTTTCAAAGCACCGTCTGGCGTCCGGCCGCGGTTGGTGGTGTAATGGATGTCGGCACGCCAGGAATTGTGCTCGCGCGCAAAGCGGCATCTGATCTCAACGTCGCAGTTGGCGACCATATATTACTCAAACATCCAACATTTGATACATCCGGTGCCGTTTCGATAGCTGCAACCGAATTGACAGTGCTGGCTATCCACCCGCATCCCCTACGCACCAATGCCTACATCCACATCGATCATCTAGGCCTGATGGGAATGCCCAGTTTGACGAATTCAATCAGTGCCACACCCGCTCCCGGCCTCACCCTGAACGACGTTAAACGCGAACTTTTCGGATCCCCCGGCGTGGCAACCGTGCAAGGAGTTGCGGAGGCATTCGAAGCACTATCCGACCTGTTCGAGCAAGTAGCCGGCATCTTCCTCGTTATTGAACTGTTCGTCATCGGACTTGCCATGCTGATCGCCTTCAACACCGCCAACATCAACTCCGAAGAGAGAGCCCGCGACCACGCCACCATGTTCGCATTCGGCATCAACCAACGTCGTGCCCTGCTCAACCTCGCCGTAGAAGGCCTCACCCTAGGCATCCTAGCAACCGTCCTAGGCATCCTCCTCGGCTACGCCCTGCTACTTTGGATAATCATATCCCTAGTCCCCGAAAGCTATCCCGACCTAGGCATCCTCCTCACCTTCAACCCCTTCCAAACAACACTAATCCTAACCCTATCCATCCTAGCCATAACCCTAGCCCCCACCCTCAACTTCCGCAAACTCCAAAAAATGAACATCCCCGCCACCCTACGCGTTCAAGAATAGAAGACAACAAAGGCTACAACATTCTCGCTTCGAGATTCCTAGTCCTGCGGGCTTAGTGTGCCCTCACCCCTGACCCCTCTCCCGCATTACTGCGGGAGAGGGGTCAGGGGTGAGGGCGATCAGGCGGCCATGGGGCGGTAGTTAAGGGTTGACCGTAACCTCATACGTCTGTAGCAACGTGTTCAGCTTATATAGCCGGATCTCAGCTGTCCCGGCAGAGCAACCGCTGATCGTCACCGTCTGGCCGTTGGTGAGCGTCACGCCAGTGTTGCCGCCGGCCGGACAGGAGCCGGTCGATAGATGGTTGTTTCCGTCGTAGTTCACACCTACCCACATGCCATCACCAACATTCGTCGACAGCGTCAGCGTCTGAGAATCGCCTACTGACATGCCGGATGACACGGACGACAAGCTGGCAGTATCCGCCTCGCCAGTAACCATCACAGTGTAGCTGTTCAGGATCAGCTGACCCTTGTAGATGCGAATCTCGGCTTCGCCGACAGAACAGCCGTAGATCGTCACCGGACTCCCATTGCTGACAAGCGCGCCAGTGTTGCCGCCCGCCGGACAGGAGCCGTCGACAAGTGGTTGTCACCACCGTAGTTCAAACCTACCCACACGAAGTCGGACACGTTCGTCGTCAGCGTGAATGCCTCAGATCCGCCTGCTTCGATGCTCTCCGGATTATTGCCACTTCCATCCGCCATGCTGGCAGTGAGGCCGGAGCTGGACACCGTCACGTCATAGCTGTTCAAGACCACCTGACCCTTGGAGATTCGGATCTCTGCATCACCCGCGTAACAGTCACGGATCGTTATCGTATCGCCGTTGGCAATGTGCGCACCAGTGTTCTGTCCTGCCGGACATGAACCGGTCGTGAGGTTGTTGTCATCCGTGAGGTCGTTCCCATCGTCGTAGTTGACGCCGACCCACAAATCCTCGACCTCATCCGTCACCAACGTAAACGTCTGCGGCACGCCAGCTATGAAAATGGTCGGCGCATTGCCATATTCATCCTCCAACCGCGTCGGATCCTCCCCCGGCGTCGCCGTCACTGTCTCGGACCATTCGCTGAAGCCTACGGCGTTTCTGGCTTTGAGCTTCAGGTCGTACTCAGTGTCGTTGGTCAAGCCCTCGAGCGTGTAGCTGGTGCTGGTGTCGGTGGGAAGGTTTAGGCGTACCTGTTCGCCGCCTTCAGGTTGGTACCAGAGGCGGTAGAGGTTTACGGCGGCGCCGTTGTTGGCCACGGTCCAGGTGAGGGTTATCTCACCGTCGCCGGCGGTGGCGGAGAGGACTGGCGGGTCGGGCATGTCAGGCGTCGTTACCGTTTGCGCTGGCGTGTGCGAGCCCTTGCCTCTTCCGTTGCCTGCGCTCACCCGAACGTCATACTCCGTACCGTCACTCAAACCGGTGATGGTCGTTTCAGTGTCGGTGCCACTGTGCGGCCAAGTGATCCACGTTAGCGGGCCGCTGGTGTCTCGGTATTCCACGCCGTAGGAGGTGACGGCATCGCCGTTGTCCTCAGGATAGCCCCAGCTCACGTCAATCTGCTTAACACCAGCAGTGAGTGTCAGATTCGGCGGTGGCAGTGGCGCACCTGAATCAGATACGAGGTGCCGTTGGTCAAACCGGTGATGTCTCTGGTCAGGTCCGTGTCCAACGTCGTCGAGTCGCTCGGATCGTGGTTGCCATCGTCAGAGTGCAGAATCCATCTTTCGGAACTAGACACCCAGTACTGCACGTCGTAATCGATGATGACGCTGCCGTTGCTAGCCGGTGCAGTCCAAACCACCGTAATCTGTGCATCACCCGGCGTCGGGATACCTACCACTGGTCTCCCCGGTGTACCGACTACAACCGACTCTACCTTCGACCAGGGGCCGTCGCCCCGGCTGTTCATGGCATTGACCCGAACCTCGTACTCGGCCCCTTGCGTCAAGGAGCTGACCGTACGGCTCAAATCGGTGCCCGTGTCTGTATGTGTCCTCCACGGCGCTGTCTCTGATTACGTTGCGCGGTATTGCAACGTGTAGCCCGTGATAGAGTCGCCGTTGTCGGCCGATGCACTCCATGTCGCGGTCAACTGCATGCTGCCCGGCGTGAGCGTCACAGACGGCGCACTCGGCACACCAACGGTACCTGACGCGGTATTTGACCAGGGTCCGCTACCTCGCGAGTTCGTCGCGCTCACTTGAATGTCGTACGTATTGCCGACGCCATCGGTTAAGGCGATTTCCGTCGAGAGATCCGTGCCGGGGGACGGCGACAAGTCGGTCCACGAACTATCGGTGGAAAGCTTGTATTGCACCTCGTACCCGGTGATATCTGCTCCGTTGTCCTCCGGCGCTGACCATGTCACTGAGAGGAAAGCTGGTCCGGGATCCACCGCTTCAATCTCTGGGATCTCCGGCGCACCCGCATACATCGTCACTGCATCGGACTTTGGACCGTAACCGCCCGTGGTGTGGGCGCGAATCTTGAAGGTGTACGCGGTGCCGTTCGTGAGGCTATCTATCGTGTAGGACGTCGTCGTGGCTCCAGCGTCCGTCATCACTTCCCAAGTCTCGGTCCTGTCGCCGTCAGACTGCTGGTAATACTCCCACTTGTCGATGTCGCTGTTATCCGGATCGCTCCATGTCAGAGTCACCTCGCCATCGCCCGGAATCACGACGAAGTCCGTCGGTTTTTCAGGCGGTCCCTCTTTCGGTGTTGCCGACTTGACTTCTGACCAGTCGCTCGTGGCGATGGAGTTAGTTGCGTTGACTCGGACATCGTATGACGTGTCGTTGTCCAGCGATCCGATAGTGTGTTTCGTCGGCATCGGCGCGCGAATATCGACTGATCTCCAACTGCTCTCCGTCTCTGAGGCATCGGACTCCCTGTATTGCAGTATGTAATTCGTGATGGTTTCGCCGTTGTCGACCGGCTCGTTCCACGAAACAAAGAGCTGTCTGTTGAGTGGCTTCAAGGTTACTACTGGCGCGTGCGGGTTTCCAGCGAGTGCCCACGTCTAGAGGTCCCCAGTAGGCCCCGGTCCCAGTGAGTTGGATGCCGTTAGACTGACATAATACTTCGTGCCGTTGGTGAGGCCGGTGATCACAGTGTCAGGGCGCGGGCCGATGTGTGGCCAGTCCGTCCAGGTGGAAACGGACTCTTCGCGATACACCACTTCGTAGTCGATGATCGCGTCGCCGTTGTCGTTCGTCGTCATCATCACGCCGATCTCGCCGTCGCCATCCGTGAGAGTGAACTCCGGCGCAGCCGGAAACGATGCGAGTCGCGGTGTCCCTGATACCAAGTCCGACCAGGCACTTGTCTTGGTCACGTTGTTGTAGATGAGTGTCGCGTTGACCCGAATATCGTACGACACGCCGTTTTCTAGGCCGGTGATCTCGGCGGTTGTCCCCAGTGTGTCATGCGTGAAGTCTGTCCAACTCGAGACCGAGGTTTTCTTGTACTGCACGTCGTAACTGCTGATGGCGTCAAAGCCGGCGGCCGGTGCAAACCACTGCGTCTCAATCTCTCCTGAGTTCACGGTTCTCAGCGTTACAACCGGCGCAGTTGGTGGTTCAGGTGTCGGCAACGTCGTCGGATCCGGTTGTGTGGGTAGCACCACTCTCACCACGTTCGACCAGGGTCCGTAATCGCTCTCGTTTGGGCCGTTTGTTGCCCGGACGCGAACATCGTAAGTACCGCCGTTAATGATCAGCGGATGCCGGATGAGGTCGACGGGGAGCGTGGGAGTGTCATTTGGAGCCCACTGGTTGTAGTTAGGTGGAGCCTTGAACGCCGTCTGGTAGTGCGTGATGGCAACGCCATTGTTTGCCGGTACACTCCATGTTGCGCTGATCGCGCCGTTGCTTGGTGCGGCGGTGAGGACCGGACTGTCCGGGCCAGTTGTTATGCTAGCCGACTGCGTGTTCGACCAGTTGCCGGTACCAACAGAGTTCGTTGCGTTGACGCGCACCTGATACGTCGCGCCCTTATCCAACCAGGGAATCGTGGCAGTTCGGACCGTGCCCGTATGGGCTATAGGCGTCCAGAGCTTGACGGTAGACTTCCGGTACTCTACGTTGTAGCTGGTGATGGCGAAGCCTTTGTTGGCCGGTTCTGGCCAAGTTGCCACGACGGCTTGCCCGGTGCCTCTCCCATCGGCGTCGCCCTAACGGACTCTGACCAGTCGCTGAAGTTGGTGGCGCTCCCGGCTTTTAGCTTGATCTCGTAGGCGGTGCCGTTGGTCAGGCCGGTTAGGGTGTAGGACGTTGGGCTGTCGAGTTCGTTGAGGGGGAGGTTTTTGCGTACTTCCGCCCCGCCGTCGGGTTGGTAGAGCAGGCGGTATCGGGTGATGTCCGCGCCGTTGTCATCCACCGTCCAGGTGGCCAAGATCTTCCTGTTGCCTGAGGTGAGTGTGACGACCGGAGGCGAAGGTGGCGGGGCTTGTGTCGCTGTCGGCGTCGCCGTAGCGTACTCTGACCATTCGCTGAAGCCGACACTGTTACGAGCCTTGACCCGGACTTCATACTCCTGGTCATTGGTGAGACCGCTGATCGTGTAAGTCTTATTCCCCGAATGGGTGTTGACGGTCGTCCAATTGGCAGGGTCAGTGTTGCCCGCCAGCTGATACTGAACGCGATGATTCGTGAGCGCATCGCCATTGTCATCCACCGTCCAGGTGGTCACGAGATTTGTGTTGCCTGAGGTGAGTGTGACCACCGGAGCCAAAGGTGCCGAGGTTTGTGCCATTGCGGGAGATGCAGTGAATGTCGCGATCATAACCAAAGCGAGTGCCACCAACGCGGCAAACTTCACACCACCTCCCTTAATCCGCTTTAAAGCACCACTTCTGATTACGTTTGAGTTGACCATAACCCCCCTCTGCTTGACGCGGAATTTGTTCCAAAACCACTCGGTTTTGGCAAAAATAACCTGCGTACGCGGTAAATTAAATGAATAAAAATCGGCAAATCAAGGTAAATCAAGACATAAAGGGGCGGGGCGGCCATGGGGCGGTAGTTAAGGGTTGACCGTAACCGTGTAAGTCTGCAGCAACGTGTTCAGCTTGTAGAGCCGGATCTCAGCTGTCCCCGCTGAACAACCGCTGATCGTCACCGTCTCGCCGTTGGTGAGCGTCATGCCATTGTTGCCGCCGGCCGGACATGAACCGGTCGATAGATGGTTGTTCCCGTCATAGTTCACACCTACCCACACGCCATCATCAATATTAGTCGACAGCGTGAGTGTCTGAGAGCCGCCTGCAGACATGCTGGATGGCACAGGTGACAAGCTGGCATTATCCGCCTCGCCAGTAACCGTCACAGAGAGCTGTTCAAGATCAGCTGGCCCTTGTAGATGCGAACCTCGGCAGTGCCGACAGAACAGCCGTGGATCGTCACCGAATTCCCATTGCTGACAATCCCGCCAGTGTTGCCGCCCGCCGGACAGGAGCCAGTCGACAGGTGATTGTCACCACCGTAGTTCACACCTACCCACACGAAGTCGGGCACGTTCGTCGTCAGCGTGAATGTCTCTGATCCGCCTGCTTCGATCATCTCCGGAGTATTGCCACTTGCATCCGCCAGGCTGGCGGTGAAGCCGGAGCTGGACACCGTCACGTCATAGCTTGTCAAGATCAGCTGACCCCGGTAGATCCGGATCTCAGACTCACCCGCGTAACAGCCGCGGATCGTGATCGTATCGCCGTCGCCACGATGCGCGCCGGTGTTGCCGCCGGCCGGACAGCTGCCCGTCGTCAGGTTGTTGTTGTCATCGTAGTTGACGCCGACCCACAGATTCGTGTCCTCACTTGTGTGCAGCGTGAATGTCTGGGGCACGCCAGCTATGAAACTGGTCGGCTCTTCGCCATCTTCATCCGCCAGCCGCGTCGGACCATCTGGAGGCCCCACCGGCGTCGCGCTTACAGCTTCGGACCATTCGCTGAAGCCGCCGGCGTTTCTGGCTTTTAGCTGCACTTCGTATTCGACGCCCTTGGTCAGGCCGCTTAGGGTGTACGTCATGCCGTCGAGGTCGTCGGGGGAGATGTTGCGGCGCTGCACTGGTTCCGATTCGTCGACCGGTTGGTAGAGCAGGCGGTAGAGATCGATGTCCGCGCCGTTGTCGTACACCGTCCAGGTGAGCGTGATTTCACCGTTGCCCGGCGTCAGCTCTACCATCGGCGGCTCCGGCTCAATCGGCGGCGCCAACGGTACCTCCTTTTCTTCATCGGAATAAGGGCCGGATGCGCCAGTTTTGCCGGAGGTGTTGATTGCACGGACTCGCACCTCATAGGCCTCATCTGGAGTGAGCCCGACGATCGTGGCGCTCGTCCCCGTATCCCGCTCGTACCAGGAAACCCAATCGGTCGAGGTGTCTCTATACTGCAGGACGTAAAAGAAGATCGGTGAGCCGCCGTCATCTTCGGGCGGATCCCACGACGCGGTGATCGATTCGACGCCCGCGGTCAGCGTGAGGTTCTGCGGCGCGCTGGGCGGCCCTACTGGCGTCGCGCGTGCCATCGTCCAGCTGCTGTTGCCCTCCGAGTTTTCCGCGCGGACCTGAACCTCGTATTCCGTGCCGCTGAACAGGCCGCCGACATTGTAGCTCGTGTAGGTCTCCGTGTCCACGCTGTTCCAATCTGTAGTCCCTGTAGCGCGGTACTGCGCCTTGTAGTTGGAGATGGCGGCGCCGCCGTCACTCGCCGGTGGCTGCCATCTCACCGTTATCTGATTACTGACCTCCGTCAAAAGCGTCAGGTTGCGCGGCGTCCCGGGCGCCGTATTGGTCGCCGATGCGGTCGCCGATGCGATTTCCGACCAGTTGCGGTCGCCCTCCGAGTTTGTCGCATGGACCCGCACGTCGTACCCCGTGCCGTTGGTCAGGCTGGAGATCGTGTGGGTCGTGTTCGTTCCGCTAAAACTGGCGTCCGTCCAATTCGTGGCGCTGGTCGCCTTGTATCCAGGTCGTAGTCGGTGACATCGGCGCCCCCGTCGCTGGCTACCGACCAATTCGCCACGATCTGCCCGTCGCCCGGGGTGAGCGTCACGACCGGCGCGTCCGGCGCTTGCGCCACCGGCGTCGCCGACGCTGATGCAGCGTGCCAGTAGTCGATCAGGTTCCTCGACCACACCTGAATTGTGTACTCAGTGTCGTTGGTCAAGCCGTTAGTGCCGGTGATCGTCGCAGTGGTTTCGGAAACATACGTCTCCAAAACTCGTATACCGCGGTTGGGCGTGAAAAACACCAAGTAGCCCGTGACCGGGAATCCGCCGTCATTCTCAGGCTCATCCCAGGTCGCGGTGATTTCCCCGTTGGCCGGCGTGAGAGTCAGGTTGCGCGGTGCCGACGGCGTTCCGGGGTGGACGAAAGGAGTCCGGTGCCATACTCCGCCGCCGCGGGAGTTAACCGCGCGTACGCGAACGCGGTGGCCAGGGCCGTTCGCCAAGCCAGTGATCGTCGCGGTGAGATCTGTCGTCCCATCGTGGGGCCAATCGGTCCATCCGCCGAGCGCGCCGGCGATCGCATTCGCATAAGTCCCCCAGGGGCCGGTTTCGCGGCCGTTAGTCGCGTTGGCCTGGAACTGGTACTCGACGCCGTTGGTCAGTCCCGTGACGATCGCGGTGCGGTCCGTGCTGCCGTGGGGTCAATCGCTCCACCCGGCCTCAGGGTCGTCGTCGTCGTCAGTAGGCCGCACTCGGTACCGCAGGCCGTACCCCGTGATGGACGAGCCATTGATGCCCGGCTCGTTCCAGGTCAGGGTGATCTCTCCGTTGCCCGGGTTAGCGGTCGGCCCCACCGGCCACGGCACACCCACCGTCATCTGCTGCGCTTCCGCCCAGGGTCCCCAGCCCCGGCTGTTCTTGGCGCGCACCCGAACGTCGTACGTTTCGCCGGTGGTAAAGGGGAAGATGTAGTAGCCCGAGGTATTGCCTCCGAGCTCCCCAGAAGTGTCGGTGTACGAGGATTCTGTTGCCAGCTTGTACTGCACTTCAGACGCGGGTAGCTCATCCCCGTTGTCCTCGGGCGGCCGCCAGCTTACCCATATAGCGATCTCGTAAGGCCAGATGTTGGTGATAACAGTCTGAACCGGCGCGCCCGCCGTCACTTGCACGGGTTCGGACCACTCGCTGAAGCCGTCGTCGTTGCGTGCTTTGAGCACGATCTCATAAGTCGTGCCGTTCGTCACCGGGCCGCCGTTGTTGGGCAGTTCGTCAAAGGTGTAGCTCAACGGCTCGGCGGGAAGGTTCAGGCGGTTATAGACGGGATCTGCGCCGGACTCCGGCACGACGTTGATGCGCATGCGGTGCGCCGTGATGCCCGTGGCACTGTTCTCCCAGGTCAGCGTGATCTCACCATCGCCCGGATTTGCCAACACTGCCGTGGGCGCATCCGGCGCCGTCTGCGCCAATACCGGCGACACGGACATAGTGCCCCACAGAATCATCAGCACCAAAGCGGCCGCAACCGCCAGCGCGGACCTAAACATGATACGCCTGCTCGATGCGTGGAGGACTGAAACAACAACCATTACTGCTTCTCATTGACTTGCCTGCTATCTATTAAGTAGCGAATTATCGCATAATCTACGTCAAAAACACTTGATTTCCCCCGGTTAACTATGCAAAACACGCCCAAAAACGATAAAAATCAACTGGTGGGGGGGGGTACACGTCTAGTAGTCCTGCCCTATGGCCGCCCCTTTGTCCCCCGATTGCCCTCACCCCTAGCCCCTCTCCCGCATTACTGCGGGAGAGGGGAACCTGTCTATGCGGTTATGGTTTAAGGGGGCGTGCATGGTTGTTAGACGTGCATCGACGACGGCGTGCTTCGTAGGATGAACGTCATGTTGTTGATCGTCATGAACAAGTACGTTCAACGTAAGCAGACGACGAGACGAGAAGTTCCCCTCTCCCGCAGTAATGCGGGAGAGGGGCTAGGGGTGAGGGCCCGATGGGGATAAAGGGGTCGGGAAAACGTATCTGTGAGAATGAAGGTTCATTGTTGATGACGCGGATACCGCCGCCCCTTTGTCCCCTTCTTACCCTCACCCCTGACCCCTCTCCCGCTGTACAGCGGGAGAGGGGAACTTGCCTATACGATCATGGTTTAAGTGGACGTTCATGGTTGTTCGACGTGCATCGGCAGCGGCGTGCTTCGTAGGATGAACATCATGTTGTTGATCGTCATAAACAAGTACGTTCCCTGTACACATGATCATCAGAAGTTCCCCTATCCCGCAGTAATGCGGGAGAGGGGTCAGGGGTGAGGGCCGCGGGGCTAAGGGCTGACCGTCACCTCATACGTCGCCAACAACGTGTTCAGCTTATAGAGCCGGATCTCTGCAGTTCCCGTAGAACAGCCGCTGATCGTCACAGACTGACCGTTGGTGAGCGTCACGCCAGTGTTGCCGCCGGCCGGACAGGAGCCAGTCGATAGATGGTTGGCGCCGTCATAGTTCACACCTACCCACACGCCATCACCAACATTCGTCGACAGCGTGAACGTCTGAGAATCACCTACAGACATGCTGGATGGCACAGACGAGAGACTGGCATTCTCCGCCTCGCCATTCACCGACACAGGGTAGCTGTTCAGGATCAGCTGACCCTTGTAGATGCGAACCTCGGCATCGCCGACAGAACAGCCGTAGATCTTCACCGAACTCCCACCTTGAACAATCCCGCCAGTGTTGCCGCCAGCCGGACAAGTGCCAGTCGACAAGTGGTTGTTACCGCCGTAGTTCACGCCTACCCACACGAAGTCAGACACGTTCGTAGACAGCGTGAACGTCTGAGAACCACCTGCAACGATGCTCGAAGGTGCGGGCGACAGGCTAGCAGTGAAGCCGGAGCTGGTCACTGTCACATCGTAGCTCTTCAAGATCTGCTGACCTTGGTAGATGCGGATCTCGGCAGGTCCCTCATAACAGCCGCGGATCGTTATCGTCTCGCCGTGGGCAATGTTCGCGCCGGTGTTGCCGCCAGCCGGACAGCTGCCCGTCGTGAGATTGTTGTTCCCATCGTAGTTCACGCCGACCCATAAACCGGGGGTGTCAGGGAGGACGGTGGTCATAATAAACGTCTTTGGCACTCCGGCTACGAAGGTTTCGGGAATGCGCCAGAGTTGGGCGTGGGGCCAGGTTTGTTGGAAATCGGGGGTGTTGGCTAGTTGCCATTCCCAGAACATGGGTAGTGCTTCGGAGCCATGCTCTCTGAAGGCATCTAAGTACGCGTCGCCTGTCAGGAACATCGTGGGCACGTTGACGTCTCGGTTCCATTCATTCCATAAACCGACTAGCCGTTCTGCCTCATCGTAATAGTCAGGGTCGCGAGACAAGTCGGTCGTCTCACCGACATCGTTGACTAGATCGAAAAAGTTCAATTTCCCCTTGTCGCGGTAGAGTTTGTACTGATTGGTGCGGGCGGCAAGGATGAAGTAGTGCGGATTGCCCTTATAGCGCCGCCAGAAGAGCGTCTCGTGAGGCATCCCCTCGGCCTCGCCAAGCACGAACGGGTCGAGGCTCACTCCATCGAGCGGTTTATCCTCATCGGGCGTGAGCCCGGCAAGGTCCAGAGCCGTAGCGCCGATGTCCAGACTAATCACCTGCGAATCGTAAGTCGCGCCGGCCGGCCAGCGGTCGGGCCACGCCGCGATGAAGGGCAACCGGATACCGCCTTCATAGAGGTTGCCCTTCTCTCCTCGGAGCGGCGTATTGTCAGTGCCGGTGGTAAATGGCCCGCCGTTGTCGCTGAGTAAGAATACGAGAGTGTTGTCGCGTTTGCCGGCATTATCCAGCGCCTGCAACATATCGCCCACGCCCTGGTCTACCGCATCCAGCATCGCAAGGTAGACGCGTCGGTTCTCGTCTTCGACATCGCTGTATTTGTCGATCAAATCCTGTGGCGCCTGCGCCGGAAAGTGTGGCGCATTGTAGGAAGCAAATAGGAAGAAGGGCTGATCCGATTCATCGGCGATGAAGTCGACCGCTTTGTCGGTCAGCAGATATGTCAGATACTGCCCGTCAAACTCGCTTTCGTCCAACGCGTGTAGTTCTCGTACATATGCTGATAATTCCAGTAGTCATTTCCGCCGGGGAGCATGCCAAAGAAGTAATCGAAGCCGCGGTCGTTCGGCACCAATGTATCGGCCGAACCAAGGTGCCACTTGCCGATGATGCCAGTGCGGTAGCCGCCGTCCTGCAGATACTTGGGGAACATCGTCTCGCTCTTCTGCACGCCGTAGTTGGTGTCAAGTGGGCGATGGTGGAAGTTCCAATCGATGCCGACCCGGGTCTGATAGCGGGAGGTCATCATTCCCGTTCGGGACGGTGCGCAGACCGGCGAGCTCACAAATCCGTTGGTGAACGTCACGCCATCCGTGGCTATCGAGTCGATGTTAGGCGTCTCGATGTCGGTCGCGCCGTTGAAACTTGCATCGGCGTAGCCCATGTCATCGGCCAATATCAGCACGATGTTGGGACGTTCATCAGTGACCGTGACTTCTTAGGAAGCCAGCAGCTCCCCGGAGCCACGTGGGAACATAGAGATCTTGGTGGTTCCCGCTTCACAGCCATGCAACGTGATGCTTTCACCATTCTGGCGGCGTGTCGACCAGACATCTGGCGAGCACGGGTTATCGCCGTAAGCCACCCTTCCACTACCGTCGCTACTCGAATTGGCCCGGATCCGCACCTCATCATAGTCAGTATTTACGACGAAAGTCTGCGCCTCCCCACCAGCCGGAAAACTCTCCGGCGTAGGCGAAAGTTCCGTCTCATCCGGCGTCCCCTGCGCCAGTGCTCCATATCCGACCAGAACCGAGACAGCAAGCGCCAGCACTACCAACGCAAAGATGCTCTTCAAAACCATGTTTCCCTTCTCCTAGAAACCGATAACGCCAAAAAACGCCATGCGGTTGTATAGCAAGAATCGCCCACTCACTTACATCGGGAGAGGTTGTTATCATCATGCTAGTACTGACAACCAAGCATTGGCTGCTGACTTATGAATGTATTGATTAATGGATCTCCGACTCGGATTGGGCGGGCGCTGGTAGATGTGTTGGGTGATTCGGGATATGGGCTTCGGCTTACTTCGATGGTGCCTTATGAGGCGCAGGATGTTGTTGTTTGCGCGCTGGAGCATGATGAGGCGACTGATGAACTGGTGGCGGGCATCGATGCGATTATCAATGTCGGCTATCAGGATGAGGTTGAGATGCCAGTGTCGTTCCATCTCGACTACTACACTTGCCGCACTTACAACCTTTTGTGGGCGGCGGCGAATGCAGGCGTGAAGCGAGTCGTGAATGTCAGCACCTTGCGGCTGATGGAGGAGTACGAGGAAAATCTCGTCGTCACGGAGCAGTGGCGCAGCCAACCGCTTGCCAGCGACATCAACCTGCTCTGCGCGCATCTGGTCGAGATTATCTGCAAAGAGTTTGCACGCGATCGGAAGTTCGAGGTGGTAAATCTCCGCATCGGTTGGCCGCTGGTGGATGGCGACGTCAACTCGCTGACGGGTGATGACGGCACTTCTGCCCTCTGCACTGCAGACCTAGGCCGTGCCGTATCGGCTGCGCTGGAAGCAGATCTGGAGCCGTGGCAGGATATCCACATTCAGTCAACAGTCTCAAATCAGCGATACAGAACGGCTAAAGCGTCCGCTTTGCTGGGCTTTTAGGTCTGGGCTACATCCCAGGGAGGTATACGAATCGATGAAAGTTCTCATTCTCGGCGGATGCGGAATGCTCGGACCTTGGGTCGTCAAGGCGCTGAAGCATCGGCACGACATCATACTCACCGACATCAACCCGCCATCGGACGAGTTCGACGGCGACTTCAGACAGATCAGCGCTGACGATCTTGACGGCGTGGTCGCGGCAGCGGAGGGTTGCGATGCCATCGTAAACCTGTCGGTGCTACGTGAAGACCGCAAGCTGGCATTCGACGTCAGCACGCGCGGCAACTACAACATGATGGCGGCCGCACGCGAGCATGGCATACAGCGCGTCATCAACACCGGTCCCCACTTCCAGCTGGTTGGCGAGACTTACGAAAATTGGGACTTCGACCTGAATCCCGACATGCCGCCGCAGTTCGGCACTCGTCTCTACGCCCACTCTAAGGGGCTGGGACAGGAGATCTGCCGCGTCTTCAGCGAGCAGTACGGCATCTACGTCATCACGATGCTCTACTACAACATGCGCCACACATGGAACTGGGGACTCGGACGCGGCGTACCAGAAGCGACGCATCACGAGGATATGACGCCCTTCACTACTGCATGGACCGACTGCGGCACGGCGATACGCGCTGCGCTTGAAGTGCCGCTGGAGCGTCTGCCGTCGCGCTGCGAAACGTTCTTCACCTTCCCGGAGACACCGCACCACAAGTTCAACAGCGAGAAGACGCGTCGCATCCTGGGCTGGGAGCCGCGCTACACACTCGAGACATTGTGGAACAAGGAGCCGATGACGCCGCCAGACCATCTACACGGCGCTTGGTAAGAGCCGGCCGCGACGCGTCGCAGGCTACCTACGACAAGTATGAATCAGGGCAATCAGATGGGAAAGATAGGATGCGGGCTAATGTTCGTCTTGGCCGGCCTCTGGGGCCTCCTCTGGGCATTGGGAATCATCGAGTGGTCGTCCCGATACGTCTGGATACCCCCAGCAGTGGCACTGGTTCTATTAGGCCTGCTACTGCTGTTCGGCCGTAGCAGGAGAGGTTGACCCAAGGATGATATTCCGGGACTGCGTTCGAGAAGGCTAACCCATCAGGTTGCCCTCTTCGCTCATTACCGACATCAGGTTGCCGTCGGGGTCACGGAAAAACGCCATCCACAGCACGTAGCTGTCGGTCTGGTGGATGATGCGCGGCTCTGACTCGAATGCCACGCCGCGAGACTTCAGTTCCTGTACGGCCTCATGTACCGACTCGACTCGGAAGTAGATTACTGAAGTGCTGGCATCCTGTGGATTTTCCGGTTGCACGATGTAGAGGCGAGTACCGCCACAGTCGAAAAATGCCATGCCCGGATTGCCCGGCACCTGGAAAAGGAAGTCGATGCCGAGGGTGTCGCGGTAAAACGACACTGCCCTATCGACATCCGCAACCGATATCGATACTTGTCCGATGCCGCTGATCTTCACTTGCCGCTCCTCCAGAACGAATGCTGTGCTACAGCTCTTTCATCTCGGTGATCAAGTCTTCGACCGATGCCCTTGCGTCGCCGAACAGCATCATCGTGTTCTCTTTATGGAACAGTTCATTCTCGACGCCGGCGAAGCCGGATGCCATAGAGCGTTTCAGCACAATTGCCGAGCGCGCCTGATCGACGTTCAGTATCGGCATTCCATATATCGGACTGCTACGATCGGTCCGAGCCGCCGGATTCGTAACGTCATTTGCGCCAACTACTACCGCGACATCGGCACGTCTAAAGTCGTCATTGATCTCGTCGAGGTCCTTCAACTCATCGTACGGAACATCGGCTTCCGCCAATAGCACGTTCATGTGTCCCGGCATCCGGCCGGCCACGGGATGGATTGCGTATCGCACTTCCATGCCGCGCGCCTTGAGCATATCGGCCAGGTCTCGCACTTGATGCTGCGCCTGGGCGACGGCGAGACCGTATCCGGGCACGAATATGACGGAGTTGGCATATCCGAGCAGTATCGCGGCTTCCGGTGCATTGACCGATCTAACCGGCCGGTCTGAAGCATCGGGTCCAGCCGCTGCACCGCCAGGCGAGTCGGCGACGCCGAAGCCGCCGAACATCACATTGCCCAGTGATCGGTTCATGGCACGCGTCATGATGCGCGTCAGTATCAATCCCGAGGCACCGACGAGTGAGCCGGCAATTATCAGCATCGGGTTGTCGATGACAAATCCCGTCGCCGCCGCGGCAAGTCCGGAGTAAGAGTTCAGCAACGCGATGACGACCGGCATATCAGCGCCGCCAATCGGAATCACGATCAGCACACCGATTATGAGCGCGATGACGGCCATCGCTATCAGCGCCCACTCGAGGCGCGGATCGTAGATCATCAGTCCCGCCATCACGAGTGCACCGATTGCAAGTAGCACCACAATCACGTGTCTCATCGGCAACAGCACCGGTTGGGTCGCCACGATGCCTTGCAACTTTCCAAATGCGATGAGACTGCCGGTGAGTGTTAACGAGCCGATGAGAACCGAGAGACCGACCGTTACGCTGACTACGGGATCGACATTGCCAGTATCGTTCTGACTAACTATCTGTGCCGCCGCGACTACGGCTGATGCGGCACCGCCGAAGCCGTTGAATATCGCCACCATCTGAGGCATGGCCGTCAATTGAACCTGCCGCGCCGCAATGGCTCCTATCAACGAACCAACGATAAGTCCCGCAATAATCCACTCGAAGCTGACGATGTTGCGGTTGAGCAGGGTGAAGACAACTGCAATCAACATACCCAGCGCCGAGAGACGATTACCGGCGCGCGCCGTTTCGGGTGAGCGCAACCACAGCAGTCCCATGATGAACATCACGGATGCCACGATGTATGCGGCAAGCGTTACGTTTTCAAATACCTGGCTCGAGTTATCCATGTGGTGATGAGATTAGCGACGGTCTTCGTCGCTGCGATGGAACATACGCAACATACGGTCAGTGACCAG
Organism: Dehalococcoidia bacterium; assembly: GCA_965200065.1. GTDB lineage: Bacteria > Chloroflexota > Dehalococcoidia > Lucifugimonadales > Lucifugimonadaceae > Bin127. The sequence continues at coordinate 40,633 of CBDATF010000002.1, forward strand.
ATATCCGCCAACCACGTTTATCGTCGCCAGCGTCACGGCGACAACTCCTAGGACGGCGCCCAAAATACCCCCTACCGAGCCGGCAACCACGATGGCACCCACGATAACGATGCCGGAGATGGCGTTGGAACCGGACATCAAGGGCGTGTGCAAAGTCGGCGGGACGCGCGTAATCGTCAGATAGCCAACAAAGATGGCCAGCACAAAGATGGCCAATGCGATTAACAGTGCCTCAATCGACATTTCGATTCTCTTCCCTCACCTTCCTATCGTATGGCCTCGCACGGCGCCGTCGTGAGTTACGCACATGGCATATACGACTTCATCGTCGAAATCGAGTTTCAGCGCCAAGTCCTCAGCGACGATGAGATTCAACAGCGACTCGAGGTTGCGTGAGAACGTCACTGATGCATGGTACGGCATGCTGGACGGGACGTTGACGGGGCCGATCAGGGTCACGCCATTGATATCTACATTCTCGCCTGCAACGGTGCCCTCTACGTTGCCGCCGGTTTCTGCCGCCAGGTCGATGACGATGCCGCCACGGCGCATCTGCCCTACCGTCTCGCGGTTAATCAGGAGCGGTGCCTGACGTCCGGGAATGGCGGCGGTGGTTATCACAGCATCGGCACGAATAACGTGCTCGGCCAGGAAGCGACGTTGACGTTCATTTTCGTCTTCCGTCTGCGCCTTGGCATATCCCCCTGCCGCCTCTGCATCGGCAGCATCTGGTTGTGAGATGAACTTCGAGCCGAGACTTTCCACCTGCTCCCCGGCCGCGGCGCGCACATCGAACGCATACACATCGGCGCCCAATCGCCGGGCTGTCGCTATCGCTTGCAGACCGGCAACACCGGCGCCGAGCACCAGCACGCGCGCTGGCGGGATAGTGCCAGCCGCCGTCATCATCATCGGGAAGAAGCGGCTGAGCGCATTGGCCGCCATCAGCGCCGATTTGTAACCGGCGATAGAGGCCTGCGAAGAGAGCACATCCATGCTCTGCGCACGGGCGATGCGCGGCACCAAGTCCATGGCAAACGCCGTGATGCCAGAAGACGCCAGATGGTCTATCGTCTCAGTATCACGTCTAGCATCGAGCACTGCGGCCAGCGCTGAACCACTCCGCATCGCATCGATCTCGGCGCGTGAGGGAGTCGCGACATGGAGCAGCAAGTCGGAACTATCAGCCACTTCGATGTCCGATCCGACGATCGAAGCACCGGCATCAGCGTACTCGTCATCCGGAAATCCGGCGTTTACGCCGGCACCGCTCTGAATCGCAACCTCATGCCCTGACGACACCAGCTTGGATGTCAGGTCTGGTGATGCTGCAACACGGTTTTCGCCGGATGCATTCTCTCGATTGATTCCTATCTTCACAACAGCAGGATTTGTCGCTAACTCCGCAAATTCATCTAATATGGTAACCGCAATGTGAAAAACGCGTTGAATGTGTTTTCAGCAAACCGCACGCGACGAATGAGGTAACGAGATGTACATGCTTCGAAGGGTCTACAAAGCGAAGTATCGCCAGGGCAAACTGGTCGCTTCACTAGTCCGCAAACAGCAGGACATCTACGAGAGCGCCGGACGTTCAAGCGGCAACGTCTACTTCAATCCCGGCACCGTTCCGGGGGAGACAGACCTAGTAGTGCTGGAGTGGACGCAGGAGACGCTCGGCTCTCCATTCCTATCGAGAGGGACGATACCGCGAGAAGCCTTGGCGGTCGGCGCGGAACTACGCAATCACATCGAGTCTCAACATATCGAGTTCTGGGAACTGATGACACCCGAAAAGATGGACGACGTTTAAGTCTCTCTTTAGATCATTCAGTACCCGCTTCATCAGCAACTCCATGCGCCACAAGTGGGTCAATCTAATCCTGTTGGCTCTCGTATTCGGAGAGCTGGTAACCGGTGCGATTGGGTTGATGAGTGGCAACGCACAAAACGAGATCGTTCTTCAGGCGCATAGCGTGCTGGGCTACAGCATCATCGGCGTCCTCGCCTGGAAGACGCTGCTGGCGCTTAGAGCATTGCGGCGGCCAGCACGAGGTCGTCCGAGGGGCATAGCAGTTCTATTGAGCGCCTTGCTGCTCACGGCCTTAAGCATCGGAGTAGTCTGGAGCATCGGCGGCTTTTGGAATGTCGCCGGCGTGACGGGCATGAGCCTGCACATCTACGCCGGACTTGCCATTACGCCCTTCATCATCTGGCACGCCTGGGCTTACACCGCACGCTTTCGCGTCGGATACAGCGCGGAAAGACGTGAAGTCCTGCGTTTCGGCGCCGTCCTGTCAGTCGGCACTATCAGCTGGCTGGCGAGCGAGAGCATCATCCGCTCCATCCCTACTCTAGGAGCGGCGAGACGTTTCACCGGCTCCCACGAGCGACGTTCATATGAAGGCAACCGCTTCCCCATTACATCATGGCTGGACGATAGACCGGCAGAGATCGATGTCAACAAATGGCGACTGAACATCGTAGATACTGACGGAACGACACGCAGTCTGGATCTGAATGCCATCGAAAGCGGCAGTTCGGGTGCTCAAGTCACTGATCTAGACGCCACTCTCGACTGCACGGGTGGATGGTACTCGCGGCAAATCTGGAGCGGCGTGATGTTGGACGATCTATTCGAAAGCATCGGCATCGACGCACGCGACCGGACATGCATCTTCCATTCAGTCACGGGCTACACTCGCCGCTACGACTCGTCCGAATTCGGCAACCTCATGCTTGCAACCCGAGTCGGCGGCGAGCCGCTGTGGCACGGACACGGCGCACCGCTACGCCTCGTAGCACCTGGCCGGCGCGGCTACGACTGGGTAAAGTGGATCGACGAAATCCGACTCACCGACTCACCAGCATGGTTCCAACCCTGGCTGCCAGTGCAGTAGCCCCAGAATCAGTAACTCAACCCGTGCCCAAACTCATAGAGCGTATCGGCCGCGTCGTAACCCGGCACATCTGAATGTTGTCGCAATATCGCTTCTGCACTGTTGGCTAACGAAAACGGCAACTTGCCCTGTGGTTCATGCTTGCCGGTGATAACATCCATGAGCGCAGCATCGCCAGAGCCGAATGTTGCGACAATAGCACCGGCATCACGCAGACCGCTCTCCTCATCCAACACGAATGGTTGGCGGAAACGGATCGCAAGTACCGTGCGCTCAGCACCAATCTCCGACATCACGCCCTTGATGTCTTCCAACGATGGCATCACTACCCAGGAATTCGACCTCTCCATATCCGAAAACGCGATCAGGTCGAGCTCTTCCGGATCTGGCACGGGCAGGAATCCGCCGCCGATCCGGCTCTGGTTTCCAACCACTACGCGAATGACGGCGTAGTCGGTACCCTCTGGCACTACCGGACGCGTCTCGCCATTTTCAGCGTCGTAATCGCCCGAAACCACATCGAACTCGTTCCATTCCGTCCCACTCACAACATCAGGATTCATACCCATTACATAGAGTTGCTTGGTAACTGGCTCCGGCTTCGGTTCGTCAGATGATGCCTGACTTCGGAAGCCCATCGCAACCAGCGGATCCACCTGCTCCTTGGGCGTCGGCATCTCCAACGGCAATAGTCCGCCGCGATTCTCAAGCAACACCACCGCCTTGCGCTGTGCAAACTCCGCTCTGGACTGGGTAATTCGACTGCCGAGGATGTAGCCGGCACGGTTTGGGTCTGCGTAGGGATTTTCGAATAGACCGAGTTGGAACTGTTCCAGTAGCAACCGACTCACGGCGTCGTCTATGCGCGCTTCCGAGATGTTGCCGGTGTCCAGCGCCTGCAGTATCGGTTGGTTGTCGCTCAAGCCGGACAGCACATCGACGCCGGCGTTGATGGCCTGCGCAACACGCTCCGTAACCGTCTTGTCCTCGACGCCCCAAGGCATCATCGTCGCAATGCCGGTATCCGAGTTCACATTCCCCTCGAATCCCAACTCGCCGCGGAGCAGATCGGTAACGATGCCCTTGGAAAATGACATGCCCACATCGTTAGGCAGATATCGCTGTCCTACCGGTACGCCGTAGTACGGCATGATGGCTGAAACGCCAGCCTTGATCGCGGCTATGAACGGCCGATAGTGGTAGTCGAAGTTATCACCCGGATAGGCCTGGAACTTTCCGAACTCAAAGTGTGGATCCGCTCCGCCCTCTTGAGGCCCGCCACCTGGGAAGTGCTTCATCGTTATCGCCACACTGCGATGGTTCAGCGATTTCCCTTGGATATGGGTCACCAGCACAGTCGCAATCTCGCTCACCAGATCGGCATCCTGCGCAAACGTCTCGGTGATCCGGAACCAGCGAGGCTCGGTCGACAGATCGAGGCAGTAGCCATACATCCCTCTGATTCCGACTGCTACCCACTCCTCAGCTACGGCTTGGGAAAACTCTGCTACCACTTCCATGTCGCGCGTAGCCGCCAATCCCGCTTCTTTCGGCCACGCCGAGAAAGCGCCGACCGAGGCATCGAGACCGCCCATCCATCCCTCTTCAAAGTGGTTGCGAGGATTCGACTTGAACAATGCCGGGATGCCGAGACGACTCGATTCGCACATCTCCTGCACCGCATTCGTGAACTGTGCCGTCTCGTATGGCGTCACCTGGGCACCGAAGAAGGGATTGCCCGAAGCATCCAATGGCACATTCGTGACGGTGTTGCGGAAGATGAAGCGCCTCATCGACTGCTCATTCAGCAATCCATCTGCAAACTCAGGCACCTGACCGCCCTTATCGGCGTTCAGCTGATCGATCATCAACATTCCCGCCTTCTCTTCGAGGCCCATTTGAGAAAGCAGGTCGGCAACCCGGGCTGCGATCGGCTGCCGCCAATCTTCATAGACATCGATGCGACCGTTCTTGTTCAGATCCTTGAACGGCAGTCCATCATCGTAGAGCAGATCTACGGAGCGAGCTTCTACTGTCGGGCGGTGAGTATTTCTGTTTGCAGTCACTTTGTTCACTTTCTTAATAGCAGTCAAAATCGTCAACTATGTATCCATCATCTGGATGCAGACCGGTCCCGGTATCGAGATCATGTGGCCGGTGTGATGCAGCTTGCCACTCTCGGCATCGCGTCGGAACGTGTGAATAGTCCCCGAGTCCTGATTCTCTGCCAGCACCCACGTCCCGCTCGGGTCGATGGCGAAGTTGCGCGGCGTGTTTCCACGCGTCGAGACGTTGCAGATGTAGTACAGCATCTTGGCGTAAGGGTCCCAGCCGTAGACGACCAGCGTGTCGTGTCCGCGATTCGAGCCGTAGACGTGCTTGCCATCGGGTGATACATGGATATCGGCCGTGCTGTTGCCATCCGCATAGACCACATCCGGCCGAACTGTGCCCACCCAGTGCGTCTCGGTCAGCTTGCTGGTATCAGTATCGACATCGTAGACGCTGATGGTGAGTCCAATCTCATTGATCGCAAATGCAGAATCACCGTCCGGATGGAACGCAAAGTGCCTCGGACCATCGCCCGGCCGCGAGTCTACCGATGCATCTTCGTTAGCGGTCAACTTCCCCGCTTCGTGATCGATGTCGTAAACCACAATCTTGTCCAGCCCCAGGTCGCACACAATCAACTGGTTGTTGTTCGGCGCTACCGTTACGGAGTGGGCATGTGGTTCGCCCTGTCTTTCGGGAACGACATTGCTACCGCCGACGTGCTGATGGAAGTCGCACGCCTCGCTCAAGCTACCATCGTCATCGATCTGATACATCGCAACACTGCCGCCAGCATAGTTGGCAACAAAGAGATACTTCCCGTTAGCCTCTACAACCAGATGGCAGGGGCCAGTGCCTTTCGTAGAGCGCTGGTTGATGAGCGACAAGGTGCCTTTCTCGCCGATGGAGTAGGTATGAACGCCGCCCGCGTCGTCGCCCTCAAAATCGTTCACCTCCGCAACCGAGTAGAGATACTTGCCATTGGGATGCAACGTCACGAACGACGGGTTAGGCCCGCTATCGGTCGCGACCGACAGCTCCGTAAGTCGTCCGGTCGAACCGTCGAGGCGGCAGGTGTATATTCCCTTAGCCCCGAGATTGGTGTAAGTGCCGACAAATATCAGTTGGTCTTTAGGATGTCCCATATTCTCATTCCCCTTTCGCGAAGTGATGCGACAGTTGTCAATCGTCCTGCGCTGAAATGATATGCCACATTCGACTATGCTATTTGACTGATAAATTAGGAGTTAAGGCATTAACCACTCTACTACCAAGAAATGAGTCTATGAACCCAGCACCATTCACCTCCCAGAATCGATTCGAAGTCCAAGGGCGCGAGTATTCCTTTTACGATATGAGCGCGCTGGAACGCGCTGGACTGTGCAATGTCTCGACGTTGCCGTTTTCGATTCGCGTATTGCTGGAAAATGCGTTGCGAAACGCTCACATCGGACCGGGCACCGAGGACGACGTGCGACTGGTAGCCTCCTGGTCCCCATCCGCAGCACCGGCGAAAGAGTTCCCATACATGCCGGGACGCGTCACGTTGCAGGACTTCACTGGCGTGCCGGTCGTCGTCGACCTGGCCGCAATGCGCGACGCCGTCGCCGACAAAGGCATCGACCCCGGCATCATCAACCCCGTAGTCCACTCCGACCTGGTTATCGACCACTCGGTGCAGGTAGACTTCTTCAACTCAGCAGGTGCGCTTGCGCAGAATATCGATCTCGAGTTTGAGCGAAACGTAGAGCGTTACAAGCTGCTCAAGTGGTCGCAATCAGCATTCGACAATATGCTGGTAATTCCGCCCGGCACCGGCATCGTTCACCAAGTCAACCTCGAATTTCTCGCATCGGCGGTACTGACTGCGGATAGTGATGGCGAAACCATCGTCTATCCGGATACCTGCGTAGGCACCGATTCCCACACTACGATGATCAACGGGCTGGGCGTCCTCGGATGGGGTGTCGGCGGCATCGAAGCCGAGGCCGTGATGCTTGGGCAACCATACTTCATGCTCGTCCCGGAAGTCGTGGGCGTCAAACTGACCGGCAGATTGCGAGATGGCGCAACCGCTACCGATCTCGTTCTAGCCATCACCGAGATGCTCCGAAGCGTCGGCGTAGTAGAGCGTTTCGTCGAGTTCTACGGACCCGGACTGTCAGCACTTCCAGTTGCCGACCGGGCGACGATCGGCAACATGGCGCCCGAATACGGTGCAACCTGCGGCTTCTTCCCGATCGATGATCAGACTCTCGACTACTTGAGGCGCACTGGCAGATCTGATGAACAGGTCGCACTGGTAGAGGCCTATGCAAAAGCGAATCGCTTCACACCGTCCGATGAGGACGACCCGCAGTACACCATCGCGCTCGACTTCGATCTTGGCGATGTGGAGCCGAGCATGGCCGGACCGAAGCGTCCGCAAGACCGCGTCGCATTGAGCGAGGTCTCGTCAAACTTCAGCGACGCTTTCCCCGATGCGGCAACCAATGGCGCAGACGTTACCGATGGCTCGGTCGTCATCGCCGCCATCACCAGCTGCACCAACACCTCTAACCCCTCCGTCATGGTCGGCGCCGGGCTGTTGGCGCGCAACGCCGTAGACCGCGGATTGGAGCGTAAATGGTGGGTAAAGAGCAGTCTCGCTCCCGGCTCTAAAGTAGTTTCCGACTACCTCGATAAGGCGGGATTGACCGATGCCCTCGATACTCTCGGCTTCCAGACGGTTGGATATGGTTGCACAACCTGCATCGGAAACTCCGGACCATTGCCGCAAGATGTCGCGAACGATGTTGCCGATCACGACCTGACAGTCGCCGCGGTATTGAGCGGCAACCGAAACTTCGAAGGACGGGTACATCCTCAAGTTAAAGCCAACTACCTAGCGTCGCCGATGCTTGTCGTCGCATACGCTCTAGCCGGCCGCATTGATCTAGATCTGACACATGATCCGCTCGGTGCCGATCGCGATGGAAACGATGTCTTTCTCTCTGACATCTGGCCCAGCCAGAATGAGATTGCCCAGACAGTCCACAACGCAGTCGCAGTGGAGCAGTTCAATCACCGCTACGGCGCGGTCTACGAGGGTCCTGAGCAGTGGCAAGAGCTGGAAGCGGCTACTGGTCAGCAGTTCCGATGGGACGCGGGAAGCACTTATATTCAGTCGCCGCCCTACTTCGAGGGCTTCGAATTGGTGCCAGGAGAGCGCGACGAAGTAGTAGATGCGCGCGTGCTCGTCAGCGTAGGCGATTCGGTTACTACCGACCACATCTCCCCGGCTGGCAGCATTCCGCCCAGCGCACCGTCAGGACAGCATCTCATCGGAAACGATGTCCCGCGCAGAGCGTTCAACTCATACGGCTCGCGGCGCGGCAATCACAACGTGATGATGCGCGGCACATTCGGCAATATCCGACTGCGTAATCAGTTGACGCCTGATGATGAGGGAGATTGGACCATCCACTTCCCGACCGGCGAGCACATGAGGATCTTCAATGCCGCCGAACGATATCGCAACGAGGGAGTGCCGCTCGTCGTACTGGCCGGTAAAGAGTACGGCACTGGCAGTTCACGCGACTGGGCGGCTAAAGGCCCCATGCTGCTCGGAGTGAGAGCCGTGATAGCTGAGAGCTTTGAGCGCATCCATCGGGCAAATCTCGTCGGCATGGGCGTCGTACCGATGCAGTTTGTTAACGGACAATCAGCGCAGTCGCTGGGATTGAGCGGTAAAGAGCGTTACTCAATCAGCGGCATCGGCGATACCGTCACACCGGGTGCAACGCTCGAAGTTACGGTAACAAACGATGACGGCACGTCGATCAGCTTTGAGGCGCTGTGCCGCGTAGATACCGCCATTGAGGCCGAGTATTACCGTCACGGTGGTTTGCTACCCTACGTGCTACGACAGATGATCGAGCAACAGGCCGGCTAATGCCGCGTCATTCGGAACGAAAGAGACGTCCCGCAGACCGCGGCGATGAATAAGGAATCTGCTGACAGCAGTTCCTGGCGCAGACATTCGCGCAGGTCGGGATACTTGAACTGAAACTCCGATTGCAACAGCTTTTCGGGTATTGCCAGTGCGCTGTCGATGCCCAACTCCTGCATATATTCGCCGAAAGCGAGCTTTGCCACGATAGCAGGCATCCAGCCAATCGCCGGCCGACGCAAAACCTCGCCAATGGCGCGCACCATCTCAATGTTGCGTACCACCCCGGGCGAGGCGACGTTGACGGGGCCCTCGAATGCGTTATTTTCAGATATGAAGATCAGCGCCTCGATTGTGTCGTCTAAATGCACCCATGGCGACCATTGACGACCGTTCCCCAATCGTCCGCCAAGTCCGAGACGGAAAGGTCTCGTCAGCTGCAGCAAAGGACCGCCGCGGGCTGTCAATACCGCGCCAAATCGTGCCGTCATCGTCCGGCATCCGAAGTCAGATGCCCTGGCCGCCTCGGCCTCCCACGGAACGGCTACCGATGCTAGGAACGATTTGCCAGGGGGACTCGACTCGTTCAGCTGCTCATCACCGCGATCACCGTAGAACGCCATTCCACCCGCCGTGATGAAAACCGACGGCGGCACATCCATGCGGGAGATTAGATTTACCAGAGTGGCCGTAGAGCCGATCCGCGAGGAGTAGATGAGCTTTTTGTAACTCTCAGACCAGCGATGCGCCACTGTTGCGCCGGAAAAGTTAAAGACCGCATCAATCGAACCCAGCGCATCCAGATCTATCGATTCAGCGTCCGACGAATCCCACTGCACCTCGCTCACGACACCGTCTGAACTGGGTTGGCGTCGAACTAGATGAACTACCTCATCGCCACGCGCGAGCAAACGCTCGGTAAGTGCGGTACCGATGAGTCCGCTGGCACCTGAAATTAAGGCTCTCATACTTTCATCATAAAGCCGCACCACCGTCTACTGTGATCATCGAACCGGTGATGCCGCTGGCCTCGTCGGATGCCGCAAAGAGGAAAGCGTTCGCCAGATCTTCCGGCATCATCATCCGACCCATCGGAGTGCCGGCTACTCGGCGACGGTAGTTTTCGGGATTGTCGATGCTGGTACCGGCGTCGTTGGGGCTATGTGGATTGTTGCCGCGAATGAACGGCGTGTCGACATGTCCGGGCGAGATGATGACGGCGCGGATGTTGTCCTTGGCGTAGCTCGCGGCCGCCGATCGATTGAGTCCGACCATGCCCATCTTCTGCGCCGCGTATGCGGGAGAGCCGCCGCCCGGACGAATCGATGCCAGCGAACCCATGTTCAGTATCGCCCCACCACCAGCGCGCCGCATCGACGGCACAACTGCCTTGATGCCTATAAACGCCCCCGTCAATCCCGTCTCCATGATGATGTTCCACATCTCAAGCGTCTGATCATCGAAGCTGACTCGGAAATTGGCACCAGCATTGTTGCACAGGATGCTCACCGGACCGAACGCCTCTTCAGTGGCGGCTACCGCGGCATTCCAGCCGGCTTCATCACGCACATCCAGTTCATACGCGATTGCCCTTCCGCCGGACGAGATGATGTCATCACGCACGATCTCGGCCGCCTCGAGATTGAAGTCGGCTACACACACCGCCGCGCCGTGGGCCGCAAAGAGACTGCACTGCGCGCCGCCCATAGCACCGCCACCGCCAGTAACGATGGCGACTTTGCCAGCCAATCGGGCATCAGAATCAGATGTTGACATTGCTATTGTCCCTGCGAAGTTTGTCGTACGGGTGAAATGTTACACCCGATCAAACCAGCAAGCACATCAAGACTGGTCAGTTGCAAGACGAATCAAGCCAAGCCGCGCGCCTTGCGGGTCGTAGATCCATGCGATGCGCCCAATTCCGGGAACATCCCATGGCGGATCGGGCAGATAAGCACCCGGCTTCACCGCGCGCGCTACCGCCGCGTCAACATCGTCAACATTGAAGTATGTCACCCACATCGGTCCCGTTTCGCCACGCGCAGAGGCCTCTGAGAGTCCGGAGAGTGGCGCAATGCTTGCTACGGGACCGTCGCCCGTCCAGATTATCCAGTTGGTAGAGCCGTCCGGCATTTCCGAAGGCTCGGTCTTGACGCCAAATACACCGCGTATAAAGGCACCAGTCACGTCAGTATCTGGCGTCATCAGCTCAAACCACTGCATCGCGCCGTGCTCGTGCATTATCACACTGCCAGAGTGATGCGCCTCAAATAGATTGAGAACACAACCGATCGGATCAGTGACGACTGCGCTTCTGCCGACATCGCCTACATCCTGGACTGGAGAGACTACGGCGCCACCGAAGTCGGGCACGCGACGCAGAACTTCAGCCATGTCCTCAACGATCAGGATGACATTCCATTGCGTACTGCTGCTACGACCGTCGTCTGCTCCCGGCGGTGAAGAGATTTCAGCGACGTAGCCGGACGATATCTGGGCCCAAGCCATTCGGCTCTGACCCGATTCATCCGGCGGCGCCTCTTCATATTCCCAACCAAGTAGATGCGCGTAGAACGCCATCGCCTCAGCGATGTTGGGGCTGCTCAGCGTCACCCAGAATGGAGTGCCCTGACTGAAATTGTTGTACGCAGGCATCTCTGGCTGTGGGTTGTGATGCCTAGCCTTCCGGCTGCTGGATGCCGAACACTGCGCCTTGCGGATCCATCAGCGTCGCGACGTTGCCAGCCATTGGAATCTGGACTGGTCCGAACAGCACCTGTCCACCGTTCTCTTTGGCAATTTCAACCGTGGCATTAGCATCGTCGACCTGGATGTACATCTCCCAATGCGGCGGTATCCCCTGCTCGCTCAGTTCTGAGGGCATGGCCATTATGCCGGATGCCGGCATGTCCTCAATCATCGTCATGTGATATTGGCTACCGTCAGGCATCGGCATTGCGCCAGTGTCCAGATCGACGCCTAGCAGATCGGTGTAAAACTCACCCGCACGCTCCTGATCGGTAGTCAGCAACTCGGCCCATGCCAGTGCGCCGTGCTCAAACGCAACCTCAGTGCCGATGTGAGTGATTGGTGTCCAAAGTTGGAACTGTGCCCCCGTCGGATCCTGAACTACAGCCATCCGCCCGGCTTCAAAGACATCCATCGGCTCCGCAAAGACGGTGCAACCATGCTCCTTCGCCTTTGCAACCGTGGCATCAACCTCGTTGACCGTGAAGTAGACGTTCCAGTGCGGGGGAAATCCCAAATCCGCCTCGCCCTGTTGCTGTTGGTAGATAGCACCGGCAGACATGCCGTTGACCAGTGCCATCGAATAGACCATCCCTGGACCCATCGGGTTGTCCTGATACGTCCAACCGAACAGCTTGGAGTAAAACTCCTTAGCCGCATCCTGATCCGTCGTAGAAAGATCGATCCACGATGGCTTGCCTTGCTTATGACTTTCAACTCTCGGCATTTTTACGCCTTTCTTGTTTGGGGTTTTGTTTTCATTACAAACGATGTAATCTTCGGAAACTGCTATCGCTAGTCAGGTAACTGCAACACATCGATCACATCGGCATCGGTATAGGTAATAATGCTAAATGTCGAACCTAGCGAGTCGTTTAGGACGGCAAAGCGGCCGGTGGGAATCGTGGTCGGTGGGACGCAGATTTCGCCGCCTAGTTCGGTGGCTTGTTTGGCCGATGCATCCACGTCTTCGACTCGGAAGTAGGTCATGAAGTGGGATGGCATCTCGCCCCAACTCTCGTCCATGAACAGCATCCCGCCGCGCACGGCCGGCAAGCCTTTGACCTTGAGGACGTAGTATTCGTAAGATGCGGATGCGTCGCCTCCAGCATCATCGCCAGTGTTCCATTCCGGGGGCATCGGCAGTTCCAGACGGTCATAGCGAGTCTCGAAGACATGCCTTAGGAAGTCGTTAGTGCCAGCGACATCACGCGTGTAGTACTCAGTCCAGCACACCGCGCCCATCTCTCCAAACGCCTCGTTCTCAACTGCTGAATCGCTGCTCCAGACGACAAATGGCACACCCTCATGATTAAGCAACAGGGCCTTCAATCCGTCGACGGCTGGGTCGCGGTTTACGGGCACGAGCACTTGCGCGCCGCGCTCTTCGGCGTGTCGCACTGCCGCCTCAGCATCATCGACCCAGAAGGTGTGTACCCACATGGTAGGGCCGGGCGGTTGAGGCACATCAGCGCCTTGGGTGTAGATCGCGCCGATACTCTTGCCGTTTATCGAGGCCCGCGAAAAGACACCCTCCGGTCCGGACATCACATCTTCCCACTCCCATCCGAACAACGCAGAGTAGAACTGCTTCGACGCATCGACGTCTTTCGATGCCAAGTCCCACCAGATCGGGGTGCCATTCGGGGGTGTAGTTGATTCGCTCATGATTTCCTCTCACTCTTGGACATGTGCGACGACATTCGCGCTATGCACGCAACATCGTTACAAACTTCGTCAGACGGCCAACACTCCCACCAACCAGATCAGGATGGCCAGTATCAACATCACGGGTAAAACATCGGCGAGCCTGAACCTCTGCTGCCGTTTATGCGAATTGCGCTTCGTCACGCATTCCTTACCGCACTCACATTCAACTTCGTGTTTATCGTCCATCATCCAATACCTGCTCTATAAACTGGTGTTGCATCGCCTACCCGCCAGCCGGTTCCCACAGACTGAAGCGGGTGCCCTGTGGATCTTCCAGCGACACTAAAGTGCCGGGCGGTATCGGATGGCTCCGCCTAAACGATGCGCGCCTAGCGATTCTGCTTTCTCCACCGCGGCGGTTACATCGTTGACCATGAAGTAGGTCGCCCAGTGCGCGGGAGTTGTGTCGTCGGGCATCTCGATGAAGGCGCATGGCATCATCTCACCACCGATATTGACCGTGTTCAGCTCGATCGACGATCCCGATCCACCGTCCACCGGCATGGAGTAAGTATCGAATTTGACGCCAAAGGTTTCGGAGTAGAAACCGGTAGCAACCTCGATGTCGTGCGTGTGATACTCGACCCAGCAGACGGCTCCAGTCTGGGCAAAGAGGTCGGCACCTTTGCCCATCTGGCTCTGCCAGAGACCGAAGACGGCATTTTCAGGCGTCGTAACGACCGCCTTGACTCCCCATCCATCAGCGCCATTCGGTCCCCACAGCACCTTGCCGCCGTTCGCCTCGATACGCTTCACCGACTCATCGGCATCTGGCACGTAAATATGGTTGTGCCAGGTACGAACCGCGCCATCAGGCAAATCGGCCGGACTTTCTCGGTACATGCCGGCGATGTTGACATCACCCTCAATCGCCATCGAGTAGACATTGCCGGACGACATCGAAACGTCGGCCCACTCCGATCCAAACAGTCCAGTGTAGAAGGCTTTAGGCCAGACGGGTCATTGGTAGCCAAGTCAAACCATATGGGGTTTCCTTGCAGTTGCGGCATTCGCGGATCAGTCATCTCACACCCTCCTCTTCCTGTGACACTCTTAACACCCTGTCTACTTGTTCATCCCGCGCATCATGCCGCGCATATATTCGATCTGTCCAAGGTGCTCGGCCTCTTCACACAGCAGATGTCCGAGAACCCAGGCGTATGTGACCGGATCGTAGCGTGGATGAGTAATCTCATTCGACAGCTCTTCTTCCTGCATCTCGTTGGTGAAGTACTCGGTAGTGCCCTTCCTAACCGCTTCGTAGTACTCCATCACGAGTGGAACGTCGAATGGTGGGATTGCGCGGATCTCTTCAGGCGTGCTTCCCCATCCCTGGCCCATGCTCCAACCGCCAGAGCCGATATGCTCTTCCCAGCCGTCGCGGTCCCATATTCTCTCCGATTTTCGCAGTTGCACATTTATCCACGAATCTTCGACTACTGCCATGTGCCACACAATCCAGTTGATGTTGTTCGATTCGAGCGTCGGACGCCACTTCAACTCGTCTTCATTCAAGCCATCGAGTGCCTGCTTCAACTTCTCGAAACACTCGTTCAAGCCGGAATCGATTGAAATCAGGAATGGTCGCATCTGCTTCTCTCCTCATGCCGCTGTAGATGCCGCGCTGACATCTTCCTATTTGCTACTAGCGTACTATTATAATGGGCGTGTCGCAACCCGAGCGGACGATCTGCCGCCTACTGATCCAGCCCTCGCATCATGCCTCTCAGATATGCGATCTGCCCGAGATGCTGCGCCTCTTCTACCAGGATGTGCCCCAACACCCATGCGCCGGATACTGCCACCTTGCGACGGGGATGGTAGAACGTCTTGTCGAGGTCTTCTACTGGCATCGAATCGAGGTGCGCTAGCGTCACTTTGCGCGCGGCACGATAGTAGTCAATCATCTCGTTGATGTCGGTCTTGGGCATGGCGCGCATCTTCTCGGCCGTATCCTCACGACCGTAGTCGTCCGGATCCATCCCAAACTTTTCGTACCACTTCTCTCGCACCCAGATGTCTTCATCTTGACGCAGCACGAGGTTCACCCAGCGGTCTTCTACGCGTGCCATGTGCCACACGATCCACTCGATGAAGTTGGCGTGCAGGGCCGGCTGCCAGCGCAACTCATCTTCATTCAGACCATCCAAGGCCTTCTCGAGTCCCTCCAGATACTCCTCAAGTCCGCTTCGGACTGCCTTACGGAAATCGGACATTTCGACACCTCATTAACTTGCCAATGTGTTGATCGTCTCACTCACCAACCTGCTTAGTAACCGCTTCGATCATCGCCTGAATATATCCATTCGCAAAGGCCCGGCCGCGGTGTCCCCAAGGAGTGTCTTCGAACGTTTGCGGGACGTGGTCGTCGATGAAGAACGAGTCGTAACCCACTTCGTGGTAGATCTTCATCGCCTTGTACATATCGACGTGGCCAGTGTTGATGAACTCTTCACGGAACTTCGGAACCGTGCATGAGACATTGCGGAAGTGAACATAGAGTATCTTCTTGCGCTCGCCGAAGTATCGGATCATGTCGTAGATACCGCCGTTCGCCGCATCTTCCATCTCCGCAAAGGTTCCTTGACAGAACTCGATACCGTTGCAGTCCGAATCTACGATCTCGATCAAGCGTTTATATGAGGCGAACGATCGGAACAGTTGCGGAATCCCGCCCAGCTTCTCAACCGGCGGGTCGCAGGGATGGATGCCACAGCGAACGCCGGCCTCTTCCGCGACGGGAGTGATGATGCGTATCCACTCCTCAAGACGCTCCCACATCTCCTCTTCGGTGTGCTCTCGACCGTGTGTATTCGGCATCTTCAACGCCTCTTCGTAGTCGAAAGCCGTTGCCAATGCGTTGCCGCGAATCAGTTCCGGTTTGGTGCGCCACACATGCGACGGCATCCAGTTGTAGCCAAAGATGGGGATGCCAGCCGCACCGATGTTGCGCACCGTTTCGATCATGTTCTCGATCTGACGCTCTCGATTCGGTCCGCCCAGCATGATGTCGAGATAGAACTGGGTAGGCACATTTTCCAGCGCCATCAGTTTGAGGCCTTCGCTCTCGACCTGCAGACGCAACTTCACAAGGTCGTTGACGGCCCACTTCCCGCCCGCATCTGGCAGTTGCGGGGTATTCAGAAGCACATCTTTGACGCCGTATTGCGCTACAAATCGAAGATACTCCCGGCCGGGTGTGTTGAACTGTCCAAATCCTGCTCGCATTGCACTTACTCCCTCAATTGCCACTGTCAATCGAAACTGCCTGACGACTGATTGAACTCTACACTTAAACGGTGATACGGCGCAATGGAATCGTCTTATATCGTTGAGATGCTGACTTAGTGGCGAATTGATAGATGGCAAGGATTCTGGTAGCGTTCGGCACAAAATATGGCACGACGGCAGAGGTCGCGCAGAGCATTGGACAACGATTCACATCGGCGGGATTCGATACCGACGTTTTGCACGCCAATCTTGGCATCGATGTCACGAAGTACGACGGCATCATCGTCGGCTCCCCGATGTACGCCGGAAAATGGCTCGCGGAACCGACTTTGATGCTAATCGCACACCGGGATAAGCTGACATCTATACCGATCGCGCTCTTCAGCGTCGGCATGATCGACCCCAAACGTTCCGGCAAGCTCATGGAGGAACACAACTCTTGGTTAGACAAGGCCTTCACGAATGAAAACGTGAACTTGACCATCGTTTCCAATCAGGTCTTTGATGGCGCATTCCGCCGGCGCAACCTGCCATTTTGGCTCCGCATCGTCGATAGTGTGATGCGCCCTATTCCGCAGGGCGACTATCGCCGCTGGGATGAGATCGAAAAGTGGGCAGATGAGGTCGCAGAGACTTTTGCCGATTTGATGGATCGCGATGTTGAGGAGGATGGAGCAGATGCTGATTGATATTCACACTCATATCCAGCAACACGATCCGGCAGAGGTGGATGGCATGTTGGAACGTGCGATTGATGCCGGGGTATCAACCATGATCGCGGCTGGCACCACCATCGAGGATTCCAGACGGGCCGTTGCACTCGCTGAACGCTATCCCAACATCCTGGCCGGTGTCGGGATACATCCGTCAGATATCCCTGCGCCATTGACACAATCCGACGTCGAAACCTTGTCGCAGATGGCAAAGCATGAACGCGTCGTCGTGATGAGCGAGATCGGCATCGACCATATGCCCAACAGTCCCGATCGCGGCTGGCAGGAAGATGCCTTCGCGCAGCAGGTAGAGATTGCAAAGGACCACTCGCTACCCATCGTATTCCACGTGCGCGAGCATCTGGACGACCTGACGCGCTACGATGCTCGCGATGCGGCGCTGTCCATACTGGCAAGCACCGATGCAGGTGAAGTTGGTGGCGCCGCACACTACTTCCAGGGCAACCTTGAGTACGCACGTCGTATCCTCGACATCGGCTTCAAAGTCTCGTTCGCCAAACCGTTGCTACGGTCGTCCGAACTCCAAGATGTTGCGAAGTACATACCGCTTGAACACATCGTGGTAGAGACTGATGCCTATCCGCAACCATTCAAGAAGAATCGCGCTCGCTGGACAGAGCCTAAAGATACGCGGCTGGTTGCGGAATGTATCGCCCAGATCAAGGGGTGCAGCATAGAGACGCTCCATGATCGCTGGCCATGATCCGAATTAGGAAGCGATTGGGGCGTCGTGTCGCATATCCCATAAGAATCGTACGTTGTTAAGATGATTCTTCAGGACGCAAAATCAATGTTGAATGCAGTTCAAGAGACTACCGGTTTGATGACCGCTCTCAAGGAGTGGTCTGTAACCATCGACGCGCTGGCATCTGGCGAGCAGACGTTCCTGCTTCGCAAGGGCGGCATCCGGGAAACTAATCGCCACTTCGAGTTGGCACAACAAACCTTCCTGCTCTATCCCACTCGCTTTCACGAGACTGGCGACCTGTTGAAGCCGCAGTATCGTCACCTGCTGGAGAGTGAAGACAGCGTGGGCGACGATGCGGTGTTGCTCAAGGCATGGGCTGAAGTTGCCGATGTCTTCCGCATCGACGATGCCGATACCCTGAAATCCCTTGGCGCAAGCCACATCTGGACCGATCACTTCGTCGAAAAACGGGTCGCGTGGAAACCGAGGCATCCGGCCGAATTGATACTGCTCAGAACCTATCGACTTGTAGCGCCCGTCTCAATCTCCGTTGAACCGCATCACAAAGGATGTCGCTCCTGGGTCGATCTGGATGAACCTATCGACATCTCCCACTCCGCTCCTGCCCTGTCGGATGCAGATTGGCAAGCGAAGTCATCCGAGATCAAAGCCCTGCTTTCATCAATCCTTACCCAACCTGTTCATACCCTATGAAGCATCGAAAACTTGCATCAACAGACCTCATGCTGTCCGAAGTCGGTTTCGGAGTCTGGGGTGTAGCCACCACCTGGTGGGGTGTCACCGACCGCGACTTCGGAGTCAAACTGCTCCGTGAAGCGTATGAGCGCGGCATCACCTTTTTTGACACGGCGCCGGTTTATGGCGACGGCTTCGGCGAAACGGTAATGGCAGAAGCGTTTACCAGTGATGAGTTGCAGAAGCTGACGATAGGCACGAAGTTCGGATACGATCTTGAGGCCCCGCGCACCGGGCATCGGGAGCGTCCTCACGACTGGTCGCCGGAAGTGACGCGAGCCGCATGCGATGCATCGCTCCGCCGTCTCAACATTGACTGCATCGACCTGTATCAGATGCACAACCCGCGTCTTGACGGCATTCGGCGTGATGATACGTTTGCAGAGCTGAAGAAGCTACAGGCGGCGGGCAAGATACGACACTTCGCCGTGGCTGTTGGTCCAGATCTCGGTTGGCAGGATGAGGGCATCGCGGCAGTGGCAGAGCGCAAGGTAACGGCGCAGATCATCTACTCGATGCTTGAACAGGACCCGGCGCGCGCCATCATCAATGCGGCAGGCAGCAACGATGTTGGCGTATTCACGCGCGTGCCACACGCATCTGGAATGCTGGACGGCACCTATACGAAAGATACGGTCCTTGAAGGCACTCCTTTTGCAGATTCAGACCATCGCTCGCATCGGCGCTTCAAGTGGATGCAATCGACCATCAGCAAATTGGCGAAGATAGATTTCATGTTGCAGAACTACGACGCAACTATCGGACAACTCGCCATCCGTTTCTGCCTGATACCAGACGTAGTTGCGTCCTGCACTCCGACGATAACGAGCGTTGAGATGCTGGATGAGTATGTCAAAACTTCCGAGTTGGGACCGATCTCTCAGGACGACATGGAGGAGCTGGACCGTCTATATTCCGACAACTTTGGCGTAGACGAGACTCCGCCGCGCATGAAATCGAGTGTCTCTCAAACCGGATACGTGCTAATGGACGGCGTCACCCAAGCCGATCCAGTCGCGGCGTAAAGATACGCACCCACCTACAGACGCGTCAATCGAGATATCTGACCAGTTCGCCTCTAATCAGGTCGAAGTCGCGTTTGGAGAAGATGTGAACCATCCCGAAAAAGGAGAGTTCCCACATCTCCGGCGGCCAGCGTCTCACATACTCCAAACCGGGACCGATCTGGAAAGCATCTACCCATAGTTCTTGGGGAGGAACGACGTCTGGGGCGGTCCGCACGCGGTGTCGAAAACGCTCGTTGCGCACGTGGCTCTTCCAGATTGGGGATTGGTCCTGGAATGATCTGCTGGAAACTTCGGCCGTGGCAACGAAACAGCGCTCATCTCGAAGGTAGTACAGAAGCTGATCTCCCGGCACCATCTGCGTCGCTTTGCGTGAGTTGGGTCTATCGACTCCAAGCAACGTGAAACCCATCTCTTCAGTGATGGCGAAGTTCTCACGCGTCGTATTGATCATACAGCATGTCATCTTAAATTCAGCATAATACGCTAGAAGTAGGAATATAGATAGCCATCGACCGTAAACGAGGTAAACGTTGACCGACCAAAGCAGAGAAATCGAAAGCCGTGTCACATCGTTCTTGGACGAAATCGGCGATGACTACGAGATTGTGAACATCGATCCAGATTTTGCGGACACTCACAACTTCTGCGAAAAGTACGGCTTTCCGATCGAGACTTCTGGCAATACCATCATCGTCGCCAGCAAACGGGGGGCGAAAAAACATTCAGCATCGGTAGTGCGCGCCGACAAGCGGTTGGATGTCAATCGCAAGGTTTGTCAGCTTATGGGCATCAAACGCGCCTCTTTCGCAAAAGCCGAGGAGACGGTAGACCTCACCGGTATGATGATCGGCGGCGTCACCTGCCTCGCCCTGCCGAATGAGATACCGATATATATCGACGCCTCTCTGCTGGAACAGCCCTACGTCATCCTAGGTGGCGGAAGCCGATCGACCAAGATTAAGGCGGATCCGTCAGTGCTGGAAAAGATCCCCAACGCAATCATCATCGACGACCTGACGCTTTGAGAAATCAGTATTCGGCTCGGCGCTGGAACTTCGCTCGGATGTAGATTGCCAGTGCATTTATCGTCAGCAACATCACCAGCAACACGATGATGGCGGCCGCGGCGATGTGCCGGAAGTCGTCCTGCGGCTGTGAGACCCACGTGACGATCTGCAGCGGTAGCACGGTGAAGCGGTCGGTTGGGGATGTCGGCACGTAGGTGATGAATACCAATGAGCTGACGACCAGGATGGGAGCTGTTTCACCGATGGCTCTCGACATTGCCAGGATGATGCCAGACATCATGCTAGGGATGGCTTGTGGCAAGACGACCATTTTGACTACCTGCCAACGCGTCGCGCCCATGGCAAAGGCGGCATCGCGATAACTGGGCGGTACGGCGCGTATCGCTTCCTGAGAGGCGATGATGACGATCGGCATCACCAGCAGTGAGAGTGTCAGCGCCCCGGCCGTGAGGCTTCGTTGCCCATCGAACAGGTACTGCACGAATATCGCCAGTCCTAGCAGACCGTAGACCACAGATGGCACGCCGGCGAGATTGGATATGTTCAACTGGATGAGACGCGTGAAACGATTATCAGGCGCGAACTCTTCTAGATAGATTGCCGTCGCGATGCCGACCGGAACGGTCATAACCGCCGTCAGGATGATGACCCAGAAAGTGCCAGCCACCGGTGCGAGGATCCCAGCATCTTCGGGATTTCGAGACGAATAGCTCGACAGGAACTGCCAATCGAGCCAACCGATGCCGTCGATGAAGACCTCTACCAGCAACGCTAGAAGCACCAACACGCCCACCACTACCGAGCTGAAGAACAATGCCGCGAAGAAGTTGTCCCGATATCGCCGGTAAGTCTTGAGTGCTCTATTGGTCGGTTGAAGCGCCATATCAATTCACCTGAGTTGCGAAATGCAATGCAATGGGGATGAGTCGAGGGGTGCCATTCGTCTATTCGTACTTCTGACGGAAGCGCTGCACTACCCAGCGGCCGAGGATGTTCATAACCAGAGTGATCAGGAACAGCAACAGTCCAACGACGAATATCGTGTAGTACTCAATCTCGCCGTGCGGAGTGTCACCCAGGGCTACGTTCACGATGAATGCCGTCATCGCCTGGACACTTTCCAGCGGGTTGAAGGTCAAATTCGGACGTCCGCCTGCGGCAAGATAGACGATCATCGTCTCACCGACGGCTCTTGAGACGGCCAGAATGAATGATGACACAATGCCCGATAGCGCGGCTGGCACCACTACTTTGGTAGCCACCTCGAAACGCGTGGCGCCGAGAGCGTAAGCCGCATCTCGGAGTGAGCGTGGCACCGAAATCATCGCATCCTCGCTCAAGGTCGTGACCATGGGCATGATCATGATGCCCATGACTAGCCCGGCGCTAAGCGCGCTGAAGGTCGGCAGGGTATCCTCGCCCAGTATCAGCCGCAGGAACGGCGTAACGGTTAAGAGCGCAAAGTAGCCATATACAACGGTCGGGATGCCGGCCAGCACCTCCAATATCGGTTTGATGACGCGCCGCAGACTCTCAGGTGCATATTCAGCGAGGAATATCGCGGCGCCGATTCCCAAGCCAAGCGACACTATGCCGGCAACGGCCGCGACTAAGAAGGTGCCTGCAACCAGCGGCAATACGCCAAACGATTGGGAAACATCTCGATAGGGCTTGAACAGCGGCGCCCAGTTCGTTCCCGTCAAGAAGTCGATGATGCCGACCTTTTGCAGGGTGCCGTTGACGCCCGGTTCACACGATCTGATCGCCTCACCTTCATTGAGGACGCATACCTCTTCCTGGAAGAAGCCGACGCTCTGCGAGACGAGAACGGCTATGATGCCGGCGGTGGTGAGGATGGAGATGAGAGCGGCGGCGCGCAACACCCACAATACAATGCTCTGCTCCGTGTGACGCCTTGCTCGATGCTTTGCTAACTGCCCCTCATCTACACCTAACGAGCGATGTAGGGCAAGCCTGCCTTCAAGCACCTTGTTACTTTCCATTAACGTCGAGTCCTCGCTGTCGACTCCGTGCAGAGGACGGTCTACAGCCATCTCTCATCTTTCCATAACGCTGAACTCGTCAGCCCAATTCCGTATTCTAATCAACGCGAATGAATCTCCCAATCGACCATAGTGGAAGGATCGATAGGTGAAAGAGATGCTATACAAGTACCTCAATTAAAGTCCGGCACGGGGTTGGCAATCAGCCTGAATTCGCGGTCATATATCTCCTGCGGCAGTCCTACGTAGCCGACGCTGGTAGCCAGCTCAGTAGCATTCTGCAGATAGAACTCGAGGAATGCCCGCACTTCAGGTCGGTCGATCGCTGCAATGTTCACGTAGATGAACAGCGGTCGGCTCAGTGGCGAGTAGGTGCCGGTGTTGATCGTCTCTTCGTTCGGCTCAATGCATCCGTCGCCCGAGTCGACAGCAACGAGCTTCAGCTTGTCGGAATTGGCGATGTAGTAGGCATATCCGAAGTAGCCGAGTGCACCCCGGTCGCCCGCGATGCCCTGTACCAAGACGTTGTCATCTACCGCCGGGAAGAAGTCAGTGCGGATGATGCCGGTGTCGCCATTGATCTCTTCCGTGAAGTAGTCGAACGTGCCAGAGTCGGCATCTGGTCCGTAGAGCACGATCTCGCGATCGGGGAAGCTTGGGTCAACCTGATTCCAGTTGTTGACGGTGCTCTCCGGGCTCCAGATCTGACGCAGCTGATCGGTCGTCAAGCAGGTAGCCCAGTCGTTGTCCGGGTTTACAAGCACTGAAAGACCGTCGTAAGCAACTGTCAACTCGATGAACTCGATACCGCTTTCAGCTGCCAGCTCACGCTCCGATTCTCTAACGGGACGCGATGCATCCGTGATTACCGTCTCGCCCGCGGCAAACTTCTTGAAACCGCCACCAGTGCCAGATATACCGACCGGGATCTGGACTTGAGGATGCTCCTTGCGGAACTCTTCCGCCGCCGCGACCGTCACGGGGTAGACCGTAGATGAGCCGTCAATCAGTATTTCGCCAGATAGCGTCTCCTCATCGGCAGGTGCATCACTTGTGGATGTGGTAGCCGCTGGTGCCGCAGTCGGATCGCTACTTGAGCAGGTGATAAACACCGCAACCGTAAGCAAACTGACTACCAACAGGCCCCTGACATTTATCAGTTGCCATGCAACTCGATATTGCATCGGATTTCTGGTCTCCTGAGATTAATCTCGGTTTCGACTTGAGAAGAACGCTTAACGCATCTCCCTCAGTGATTCAGAGTGCAACATCACTTTTAAATGCGGTTTACATCAGACGAGAAAAGCGACCAAATCATGACTATTGATACGGCAGTTTGACAGTGAAACGAGAGCCTTCATTCAAGACACTCTCTACATGCACTGTTCCGCCGTGTAGCTCTACGATGTTTTTCACGATGGCGAGCCCAAGTCCAAAACCGGAGCGATCGACGTTGGCTCGGGAAGATTTGTAGAAACGCTCGAAGATGTGCGGAAGCTCTTCCACATCGATGCCTTCACCACTATCTTCAATCACAATCTCCAGAGCATCGCCGACGGTAGATGCGGAGACCTCAATGCGACCATCTGGAGGGGTGAACTTGAGAGCATTGGTGAGCAGATTCCCGACGGCGCGTTCCACCTTGTCGCGGTCGATCAGGATAGGTTGCAGATCATCAGGGACATCAACTTCGATTGGTGCATGCGGCGCACCGTCAACCGGGCCGTAGGTTTCGAGTACCGACGCTATCAACTCCCGAGTATCCGACATCGTTAGATGCAGTGGCACCCGTCCTGCTTCCAGCAATGTGAGGTCCATCAACTCTCCAACTAGCGCCGCCATTCGCTGCGTGCCGTCATCGATGCGATCTAGGAATTGAGCCGCGGCTTCTGGATCCTTCACCGCACCCAGCTTGAGCGTCTCTACCGAAGCCTGTATCAAGGCGATTGGCGTGCGCAATTCATGCGACGCATTGGCAACGAATTCACGCATCGAAACACCGAGCCTGATGGCATCAGTCCGATCGTCAACAATGGCAATGGCACGTCCCAGACCGGAATCGTCTGCCAGCAGTGGACGAGAGAGTATCTCGAGATGGCGACGGGTATCGTAAATCTCAACATCCCGGCGAATCGTGCTGCCGTTTACGATGCTCGACGTGATGGCTTCATTGACCTCATAGAGGTTCACCTTTGCCGCGAGCGGCATTGGTTCTGCACTGCCGTCGTACGTGAATCCCAACATCTCCCCCGCGGCCGGATTCGCATACTGCAAGTTGCCATTCGCATCAACAACCAGAATCCCAACCGTCAGCTCATTCAGTATCGTTTCGTAGTATCGGCGATGGTTGTCCGACTCCTGAATCGTCTGCTGCACCCGGTCTGCTAGGCGATTGACGGCGTTGGCGATGCGACGCTGCTCTACCGGACCATCGGTAGCTAGACGATGCCGACGGTCGATTGAACGCGTCCGCATGATGCCGAACGCAGTGCGTCGGAAGAACTCATTGTGGCGGCGACCGAAGTGCCAGACACTTGCGACGGCGACGAAGGCAGCAGCAAAAAATGCCCAGAAGCCGATAAAGGGATAGGCGATAAGTCCAATCGCCAGCGGGATGCCAGTCGCGATGACGAGACGCCACTGAATCGGGATACGCTCAAATCCGCGGCAAATATCAAGCATCGATTACGCTACAAAGCGATATCCGATGCCGCGTACAGTTAGTAGACGTTGCGGATTCGCAGGATCGTCCTCAAGTTTGCGCCTCAGCAAGGAAACGTGCACATCGATGGTGCGGGAACCGCCGAGATGCTCCTCACCCCATACTGCCGACTGCAGCTGTGAGCGAGTAAACACTCGACCCGGTTGCGATGCTAGATGCATCAGCAGATCGAACTCCTTGTGCCTCAGGTCCAGATCAAAACCATCCAGCATCGCTTCACGGCGGATCATGTCGATTTCCAAGTCGCCAATCTTGATGACGTGGCCATTCTTGTTCTGCTCCTTTGACTGCGTATTCCACTGCTGCATCCCCGAACGTCGCAGGTGCGAATGCACGCGCGCCATCAACTCCTTGAGGCTGAAAGGCTTCGTGACGTAGTCGTCCGCGCCGCTCTCGAGTCCCTCCACTACCTGATGCTCCTCTTGCCACGCCGTCAGCATGATTATCGGAACCCCATCGCCTGAATCACGCAAGGCCTTGCACACCTGCATCCCGCCCATTACTGGCAGAGATAGATCGAGCAGTATCAGGTCTACGTCGTTTGACCGTCTTATGTCCAGCGCAGTAGCGCCGTCCGAAGCGGACAGAGCACGATAGCCGTTACTTTCCAGGTTGTACTCCAACGCCCCGAGCAGTCCCGGGTCGTCTTCTACAACTAGCACCGTCTTTCGAGTTTCTTGTCTAGTCGCCACTTGCGATTCAGTTCCTATCGCCAGCGTTTTGACGTCAAACCGTCTCAATCACGCCCGACTTTGCGGAGCGATATGCGGCATCGATCATCTCAATCGCCCGCATTCCGGCCCAACCGGGCGCCCAGTTAACTACGTCCTTGCCGCCCAGGATATCGGCGAAGTTGGCGGGCGGGCCGCCGCCGTAGTATTCACCCGCGTCTTTACTGACATCGACTATCGTGTGATTGCCATCGTGCCGTTGCACCTCAAGCCGTGCCCGATCAATATCCAGCACAAAGACGCCCTCGTCGCCAAAGACGCGGATATCGAGTTGGAAAGTCTGATCTTCCGGCAACGCGCCGGCACCTGAGAAGTTGCCAATGGCACCTCCCTCTAAGCCGACGCTAAAGGCGTTGTAGAGCTCCACCTGACTTGTGGGTGCTGAATTGAGTGCGTAGACCGTCTCGGCTTTTAAACCGGTTAGCCAGTAGGCCATGCCGGCTGAGTGCGTCATCTGTGCCAGTGCATAGCCGCCGCCAGCGATGACGGGATCGGCCCAAGTCTCGGCGGCCGGTTCAAACATGTTGCCACCCGCACCGCCGCCGTCAGCCAGGAAGCGTCTGCCCTCCAACAGACTGCGAACTGGAGATGCCATGTGGCACATGACGAACTCGATGTTGCCGACGGGATTCTGCTCCATCAGGTGTTTAGCCTTCTGAACATAAGGCGAATAGTGCCAACCATGCGGGATGAGCAGCTGAACGCCCTGTCGGTCGGCCTCTTCCACCATCGCTCGGGCATGTGCGGCCGTGGTCGCGAGCGGCTTTTCACACATTACATGCAAACCGCGCTTGAGAGCCGCCATCGTGTGCTCGTAGTGCATCGAGTGTGGCGTCGCAACGACTATCCCATCCAGACCCTCGATCTCCAGCAACTCTTCGTAGTTCTCAGTCGCGTGCAGAAAGCCGAAGGTGTCTTTGACGAGTCGCAGCTCATCGGCTCCTAGACGGCACACCGCCGTCATCTCTACATCTTCTCGCTCCGCAAATACCGGCATATGATTAGCCGTTGCCCACCAACCAGCGCCGATAAATCCGATCTGTACTGTTCCGTCTGCTTTCATCGCTTGAACCCTTGTCTTGAAGAAATCGAGTTGCGTTAATTTACGTCAACCTAACTGTATTGCAGAATCGTTCATTGAGGAACATTCACACCCGGCAATTGCCATTTGCAAAGAAAGTACTGAAGCCCCTATGGAACTCTGGCTAGTAAGACATGGCGACACCATCACCGAAGCAGATGGTCTCTACACCCCCCGCAACGGCTTGACTCCACTGGGTATCGAGCAGGCATGCTCAGTGGCAAAAGTGTTGCATGAAGTGGAGTTCGATGTCTGCTACTCCAGCGCGCTGCGGCGCGCGGTTCAGACGGCTGAAATCTATGCCGAACCGATTGGCGTCGATTTCGAGCCGATCGCCGAGTTGAACGAGATCGAAGTGGGGAACATAAAAGACGCCCCGGTCGAGTTCAAGCATCAAGTCATCAATCACCACATCAAGTTGGATTTTGCCCATCTCGGCGGGGAAAATGGCGGGCAGTTCTCGCGTCGCATCGCGGGCGGCTTCCAGATACTGATGAACGATGCCGATGCCAAAGGCGTCAAGCGCGCGCTAGCATTCCTGCACGGTGGCACGATAGCTGCCATTCTGGACCTCATGGCCGGACGTGAGTTCAACTATCAACGCCGGCCAAGGATGCCCAACTGCGCCTACACCGTGGCGCGAAGATCAGCAGATGGGAAATGGAGTGAGTGGCAAGGGTGGCACAGCGACCATCTCACCGCTCTAACTTGAGCTGCTGATGCGTCAGACGGCGATACGCAGATGTTCGCCGGCGCACTCCTCTTCAGCAAGTTGCGCATTGCTGCATTCGCACCCGCGACAGCGGATGACTGGCGTCTCATGATCCATATCAAGCGCGATGCTGGGGGTGCCGCAATGGGGGCACCGCGTCACCATCCTCGCGCCGCAAGTGATACACGTGAAATAGGTGCTGTGCATATCAGCCTGCAACCTTAAGAACCCGCGTTCGCACTTCATACACCTGGTTCTTGACAACAACATTCAACCGCCCCTTTGCGTGATTTTGAGGGTTATCTGACGGTGATCGATATTCGAAAATTTTAGGAATTCGACAGCCGTCAATTCAACGGATTCCCACGCGTCAGATATCGCGAAATTCAGAGAAATCGCGGCGATTTGGAGGGCGAAAAATGGGCGGCAGATTCGCCGATTCGACAAGCCGTTAACCGATAAGGCCAGTTTGAGGCTTAGTCCAAGGCGCACGTGCAGACCATGCTTTTGGACGCGGCAAACGCCCTAGTTGGACTTCCACAATACTGGGCGAGTCGACCTCAATTGCGGACTGAATTGCGGTCGTCAACTCATCCGGGTTGGTCGCCAAGAAGCCTGCCGCACCGTAAGACTCAGCCATGGCTACGAAGTCGGGATTCACAAAGTCAGCCTCGTACGAGCCGCCGAAATCTTGATCAAGATCGCGTGCCACATTGCCATAAGCGCCATCGTTGAAGACTACCGCCACGACATTGATGCCATACTTGACGGCTGTGGATAGCTCGCCGGATGCATACATGAATCCACCATCGCCAACGATGCAGATAACGGGACGATCCGGCACGCCAACCTTGGCGCCCAATGATGTCGGGTAGGCATATCCAAGCGTGCCCATGTAGCCCGAATCGATGTAGGCCCAGGGACGCTCAACCTCGAAATGCTGACGCGAGTAGTAACCCAACTGCGTCATACCCCAAATCGTGGTCGCATCTTCGGGAAATGCGTTCCACAGTCCCACTAACCATGGATACGCTGCATCTTCCTGTCGATCGTGCTCTTTAGCTGCCTCCAGCGCAGCCTTGTCGAATGCATGTCGTTGCGCCATCATCTCCGAATCGCAACCGAGATCTGAAAGCGCCGCATTCAATTTCGTCAGCGTAGCCTTGGCGTCGCCTTTAAGCCTCATCTTGTTGGGATGGACACGGTTCAGGATGGAATCGTCAGGGTCGATATGAATAACTTTAGAGCCGCTTCCCGCCGGATTACGAGGGGTGAACCGGGTGCCGATGGCAACGATCACCTCTGCGCCATCGATCATGTCCTTTATCGGCCCCTGTGCACCGACCCATGAACCGAGACTGTTGGGATGGGAGTATGGAATCATGCCCTTTCCACCGGCCGAGTTGACGACGGGAATGCCGGTCATCTCAGTAAGTTCGACCAACTCGTCGTACGCTTCCGATCGTGCGATGCCACCGCCGGCGAAGATTACTGCCGCCTTTGCGTTCAGGATGTCGCGCGCCGCTTCTTCAATCAACGAATCTTCAGCCGTATCGCGATCGCCCGGAGCACTCTCCAGCAGATCCACTTCTTCCCTCTCGACCATGCCTTCAGGCGGCATGTCGATGTAGGTCGGACGGGGGCGACCGGAGCGCATCTGACGGAACGCCTCATTGACGGCCGCGGGCACTTCATGCGGCCGCAGAATCGACTTCCGATACTTGGTGATTGGCTTCATCAGATCGGCCTGATCCATGATCTCGTGCAGTCCGTCAAGACCGAGCCCGATCTGTGCTCTCGGCACTTCACCAGCGAGAAGCAGGACGGGCGACGAGCGCGCGTACGCGGTAGATATTCCCGAACCAGCGTTATAGAGACCCACGCCGGGCACGACCATGGCCACTGCAGGTCGGCCGGTTGCACGTGCATAGCCGTCCGCCATGTGCGTAGTCGCAAACTCATGACGTGCCGTTATCATCCGCAGACCCGGTTCATCCCGGATACCCGTTACCAAGCCGTACATCTGAACTCCCGGCAATCCGAAGATTACCTCGATGCCCTCACGGACTAATGACTTGGCTATCGCTTCGCCGCCAGACAGTTTTGCCACGATCTTCACTCCCGGATTTTTCACTTCATCGGTCGAGTTGACACCCAACATTTATGCCGCCAATCAACCGAAACAATTTCTAAGGTGTAAACATACGGTTTAACGCATTATATTGGCATCTGACAGAAGCGCGGGCTCAGACCATAGATCGCAACAGATATTTCGGCATCATGATCGGCTCAACATCGGCAAGGTCGTCCGCATCGCGCCAACGCGTTATACCAGTACCGACCAATATCGAGTCCATACCTGCTCGATTCGCGCCGGCGATGTCGGTATGAAGCTGATCTCCCACAAACGCAGTTTGCTCATAGCCATCCAGCATTTGATCAATTGCGTCGAACATGGGCTTGTGCGGCTTGCCGAGACGGGTGAACTTCACCGCGTCATCATCTCCGAAACAGCGCGAAACTGCCGTCTCGATCATATCTGCCAATCCGCCCGGACCGATCGAAAATCGGTCTAACCCATCGGGATACAGGACATCGGGGTTGGGCACCACAAGATGTAAAGGATTTCCGGCATCCATTCGTCGGGTTATCAGAGTCAACATGTCCGACGTTGCCGATGCCCAGTCGTAGCCGGTAATGCCAGCGATAGCTAGAGACGTGGCAGTGGTATTGTCGTCAGTGAGTGGCATCGGACGGCATCCTGCCAATCTCACGAACTCCACCGCATCGCCATGACCGGTAGCAATGCAGTCGCTACCCACGATGTCGCGCTCTGCAAAGTATCGAGACAGCAAAGAACCGGCCGAGATGACCTGCTCAGAAGTGATATCGAAGCGCTGCCCACGCATCACCTCTACCCGGCCATCGGTCAACCGTGAAGCATCGTTCGTAGCCAGGACCCACTTCTTGCCCATCCGCGTCAGGCGATCTGTGAACTCAATCGCACCGGGCAATGGGTCAATCCCGTCGACTAAGACTCCGTAGGAATCGAACGCGATGGCATCGTATCGCTCAAGCAGATAGTCAATCGATACGATAGACGGCAGTTGAGTCATCTCATCATTCATGCACATGTAATCTCAAGGTACTATAGGCGTAGATCAAGTCGTAGGCAGTCAGACGGTTATGTCTGCAACTCTGACTGTCGCACAACCTAAGAATCATATTGAAACACGCATCCAGAGTATCAGTCACTGGTGCAGCCGGCTTCTTAGGGAGTCACATCTGCCGCGCCCTGCTTGCGCGCGGCTATGAAGTCATCGGCATCGAACGGATCGGATCCGAGCGCAAACTGCATCCCGATATACGTGACCACGTCGAGACGCGACGTGCCGATCTGTCCGATTGTGCAACGTTGATATCAGCATTCAAAGGTAGCGACGCGGTAGTACATACCGCCGCGATGGTCTCGATCCGTGATGATGTGCACGAGGAAACGGCGAAGGTAAACCTGTCCGGCGTCAGAAACGTCATCGATGCCTGCACTCAAGCCAACGTCAGCAAACTGATACACATCAGCTCTATCCACGCGTTTGAGCCGATCCGCGGGATACATGTGGACCCCGACGCGCCGCTGGCATTCGATTCACGTATCCCATACAACCGATCCAAAGCCGGTGGACACAACGCCGTACTAGAAGCCATCTACAACGGCCTCATCGGGGGTTCACTGATATGCCCAGCGGGACTCATCGGGCCAATTGACGATCGTCCCTCGCTAGTCGGCGGTCTGCTGCTAGACATCGCCAACCAGAAGCTACCAATGCTGATGAGCGAAGGCTTCTGGTGGTCCGATGTGCGAGACGTCGCCGCTGCCGCTGCAAATGCGCTCGCGCTCGATGAGAACGGCAACGTCTACTTCACCGCCGGCATCTATGCGACACTGCAAGACCTCGCCAATCGATGCTCCGACTTTCTGGGCCGAAACGTTACGCCTCTGGTAGTGCCATATGTTGTAGCAATGGTCGGCTTGCCATTTGTGCAGACCTATGCGAAGCTGCGACGGCTGTCCCCGCTGTATACGCGCGCATCGTTGAACGTCGTTCGCGACTGTCCAACCAGCGTAGAGCATCAACCAGCGATAGAGGATATCGACTATCAGATTCGACCGCTCCACGAATCGATTAACGACTCTTTAAGTTGGTTCCAAGATAATCGAATGATCGCGTGATATTCAGCGACTCCACGTTTATCCCCATCGTCGCGGCATGGGCTGCCCTATCTGTGCCGGCCTTAATCATTGGCGTGGCACGCATCGACATCTTTGCAAGGGTCGGTGGCAAATCCATCGGGCCGTGCATACCATCTCGCTGGGGATGGTTCATCATGGAGCTGCCGGCGCTGATGGTATTTCCCGCAATCTACTTCACTTCCGCCGATAGACAGCTCACTACCGACATCCTGGTCGCCGCATGGCTGCTGCACTATCTACATCGCACCTTGATGTGGCCCTGGATAGTGCCGCGCAAAGGTTCGCCAATGCCGGTAATCACCATGACCACCGGCTTCACGTTCAACATCATCAACGGCCTGCTCCTCGCCTGGTTCATCACCACCATCGCCGACTACACCGCAGACTGGCTCTCCGATCCGCGCTTCATCACCGGAGCCGTCCTCTTCCTAACCGGCGCAACGCTAAACATCCATTCCGAATACCACCTGACACGCCTACGCAAGAAAAACCCCGACAAATACATCCTCCCCCAAGGCGGCACCTTCCGCTTCATCTCATCGCCGCACCTGACCGGCGAGATAATCGAATGGCTCGGCTTCGCCCTCATGACCTGTTCCCCCGCTGCTCTAGCCTTCGCCCTCTGGACCGCCGCCAACCTAATCCCCCGCGCCCTCTGGCGCCACCACTGGTATCAAAGCAAGTTCGACGACTATCCCAAAGAGCGGCGGGCGCTGATACCAGGGGTGTTGTAGATATCAGCAATCGCATATCCTAGAGTCAACACTACTCAGCAATTCCGCTGGCTAGGAGGACCGGGCGATGATCAAGACATTCGAGATCGAAAACTTCAGGACGTTCCGTCATCTGAAGCTTACCGACTTGGCGCGCGTGAACTTGATTGCTGGTGCCAACAACGTCGGCAAGACAGCTCTGATTGAAGCGCTATGGAAGCATTCAGCGCAGGCAAATCCAACCATTTGGACGCGTCTGAGTAATTTCAGGGGCATTAACCAAATCCATGCCCAGGACTTCATGCTCGATCTGTTTCACAAATACGACGCTTCAGTACCGATTAAGCTAGTTGCGACTGGAGATTGGGGGATCCGATAGTCGTGAACTGCATATTGAAGCCCACTCTGAACATACAGCCACGTTTACGTTACAAACCAACGGTCAGGCCTGTCCTGCAATAGATAAAGGAGCTAAGCCATCGTACGAAATCATTCTTCGCTACACCGATGGAGTGAACGAAAATCGAGGACGAGTTTGGTCAGCACCTGACAAAGATGGAAAACCGGGCATCCAAGCCCAATTTGAAAACAAGGAGCAAAACTCACCCCAACACCCCACCAGCCACTTCTTTCCCTCACGATATCGTCACCCGCCTGAGGACGACGCGAGCAAGTTAGGAAATTTAGAACTACACGGCCAAGCAGAACCTGTCATCGAAGCTTTGAGGTCTTTCGAACCCAATTTAAGGAGGCTGGTGACCATCTCAATAAATAACACTCCTGTAGTCCATGCCGATGTAGGCTTGGATCGGTTGATACCTATAGCATTACTTGGAGATGGAATCCAGCGCCTGATCTCCTGGACATTGACGTTCAGAGCCGCCTCTGGCGGACTGATGCTGATCGACGAGGTCGAAAATGGAATTCATCACTCCAAACTGCACGATCTATGGCGTAGCATAGCCCTGTTTGCCAAGCAGTATGAAGTTCAGGTTTTCGCTACCACTCACAGCCTGGAGTGCGTAAACACAGCGCGCCGAGTCTTTGAAGACTTTGAAGCAAACGATTTCCACTATCTACGCCTGGACAGAGTGAAAGACGAGATCGAGGCAAAATCCTTTGATCGAGACATGTTGGAGACCGCTCTAGGCCTTGATTGGGAAATCCGTTGATGGCTAACTCAGAAGCCTCCACCACCAAACCACCGGATCGCTTGCTCCTAGTTGAAGGACGAGATGACATAGGTTTTATGCATGCCCTAATCCAACATATGAAACATATGGAAGGAACGAATCTTAGAATCGAACCCTATGGCGGAACAAGCGAGCTTCGTGGTGTATGAAAAGCACTACCAAGAAGAACTGGTTTCAACAAATATACCCATCTCGGCATCATGCGCGACGCTGATGACAATCCAGCTGGTGCTTTAAAGAGCGTCCGTGACGCCCTCGTTAACGCAGATTTACCAGTGCCAGGACAGGCGAGAAATGCGTCGGATGTTGACGTAAAAATCATGATCATCCCGTCCGAAGATTCAACCGGTTGCCTGCAGACACTACTATGGAAATCAATCAATGACCAGGACTTAAGGGACTGCGTCGATGATTACCTTCGATGCGCGGACGTGCCCTCGAATGGCAACCGCTACGTTAAAGCTAAGGTGCACGCGTACATAGCCACAAAACCCAAACCTAACCTAAAGGTGGGTGAAGCATCTAGGCAGGATACTGGGACTTCTGTCACCCTGCTTTTGACGACTTGAAGGCGTTCCTGCACGAACTTACAGCCTAGCTGAGGCGTCAGGCACAGTTGGAAAATGCCCGCGCCCCTTGGCCGCCTCCCGTCGCCCTCACCCCTGACCCCTCTCCCGCAAGAATGCGGGAGAGGGGAACTTGTAGGCATGTTGTCTGCTTACGGTGAAAGATGTTGCCGATGCATGGGCATCAGTTGGTGCGTACTTCGCAACATGAACGTCATGGTTATTGAACGTCATGAACTAGTACATTCCCTGCAACCATGAACACAACGAGAAGTTCTCCTCTCCCAATGTAAATTGGGAGAGGGGCTAGGGGTGAGGGCTCGCGAGGCGGCCATGGGGATGGGGCCGCGCCGAGAAACAATGACTTTCACTCTCGCGGGGCCACCCCATAGCCGCCCTCCGTTGCCCTCACCCCTGACCCCTCTCCCGCAAGAATGCGGGAGAGGGGAACTTGTAGGCATGTTCATGATCGAAGTGAACGTGGATGCTGATGCACGCGCAGTGCAGCCACGTTTATGGCCACGATTAACGACGCTAGTAACCATGAACTTGTCGGCACGTTGTCTGCTTACGGTGAAAGATGTTGCCGATGCATGGGCATCAGTTGGCGCGTACTTCGCAACATCAACGTCATGGTTATTGAACGTCATGAACATGCACATTAACTGCAACCATGAACACAACGAGAAGTTCCCCTCTCCCAATGTAAATTGGGAGAGGGGCTAGGGGTGAGGGCCCGCGAGGCGGCCATGGGGATGGGGCCGCCTACGCCCCGTTCTCCTCTTCATCGTATTGCCGGTGCACTTCTTCGATGGCTACGTCTAGGTCTTCCCACATCTGCTCTACGGTGGAGCGTAAGCTCATGTTTTGGTAGGCGCCCCAGACTACCATGGCGGGAAGCACTACTATGATGGCTACTACGAGGGAGTAGACGATGGTGATGGTAGCGGTGATGCCGAATTGTTGGGAGGCGAGGATGGGGGATGTGATGAGAACGCCAAAGCCGAGTGCCGTCGTTAAGGCCGAGCCAAGGAGGGCCGATCCGGTGGTTGACAGTGTTCGGAGCGCCGCTCTTTCGGGGTTTCGCATATGGGCAAACTCTTCCCGATAGCGATGCACTATATGGATGGTGTAGTCCACTCCGATGCCAATCGATAACGCCGTGATGATGGAAGTGGCCAAGGAGTACGGGATATTCAACAGCGCCATCGTGCCCAGCACGCAGATCAGGACGAGGACGATCGGTCCCACTGCAACTACTCCGAGTACCGGCTGACGTAGCGTGACCCAGAAGAACACACAGAGTATAGCCAGCGCTACAGCAACCGTAGAGGTTATCGATTCCGTCTGGCGAGACGTGATCTGGTCTCTGATTGACGTGGTTCGCATGGTGTTGGAAGTCACGGTTATGGCATCGTCATTGCCAAGCCAGAGTGCTTCTACTTCATCTTGCAAGGTCCGGATCGCTTCCGCGTCTTGGATATAGACCGGGAACTCAAGCAGGATGAAATCGAGACCATCAGGGTTGTTGACGAGATACTGAGGCAGTCCGGGCTCGAGCGCGACAAGTCGATCGAGGATTTGCTGCATCAATTGGGGATCCAGGCGCACTCCGGCAGCGGTTTGCTCGAATAGAGCGGCTAACTCACTGTCGTACTTGTCGCCAAGCTCTCCTGAGTCCTCGATCCAGTCATTCAGGTAGTAGTGGTAAGAACCCAGTATCGGCGTCGCAGCGGCTTTAGGACGACGCTGGGGATCTTCAAATGCTTCCGCTAGATCTTCAAGGTTTAGAAGCGTACGGATGTTGGTAGCCTCAGCCGTCACCAATACGTGCGCGATCTCGGTCGAACCTCCCACGGCCGTTTCGAGCGTATTCATATCCGGTAAAACTGTCCCATTGTTGGGCAGGATGTCTCGAATGCCGAATTCGTAGCTCAGATCTCGCGAGGCAAAACCCAAGTGCGATCGTTATTGCGCCGACAACGACGAGGAATGGAGCTGGCCAACGCGTTACCCACTTCGCCATCCACTCTGCCCCTTCGCTGATTCCGGGCAATGCATTCGATATCGAACGTACCGCACCCAGCTTGCCGCGTGCTTCGCGGCGACGGTCGATAATCGTCCGTCCGGCAGGTATCAATGTCAGCATCACTACCAAACTCATCCCGACACCAAGCGCGGCCACAACGCCGAAATCATCGATCGCTCTGATGGGTGAAAAGAGAGACGCCAAAAGACTGACAATCGTTGTTACCGCCGCCAAAACCAGCGGAACGGCAAAGGTCTGGAATCCTTCTCTTGCCGAGTTGAGGACGGAATTACCAGCCGCGCGATGCTCGCGGTAGTGCGAGATCGACTGGATCGCATAGTCAACCGACAGGCTGATTATGATCACCGGCACGATCGCAGTGAGCGGATTGGGAGGGCCTATCAATCCCAGTCCATTCGGACCGATCCAGCCCTCTAGCCCAAGGATCCAGATGATCGAGACGATGAGCCCGACCAGCGTGAGCATCGTGTCTGAAAACGTGCGCGTGAAAAGCACCAAGAGCACCATGATGACCAGCAACGCCAAAGCCATCCGCTGGAATGAACCTCTCTGCGTAGTCGTTCGATACTCGTGCTCGATGACTAACTGCGAGAGACTGCTGACTTGCAATGGCCCTTCATCCGCAGACGCCAGTTCATTGATCTTGAATTCAGCATCACTCATTCTCTCATCGCCAGTATCGGTCAAACGAATCGTGCCAACCGCAACCGGGGTGCCATCCTCATCCGTTCCTGTAAGCGAATCGAGGACGTCTCCAACCCGCGGGATGCTACGCACCTGATCGATCTGCGCCTGCGTGACCGACTCGAAACTGTCTGCTCGTAACACGGTTTTGATGATCAGGGATGGCGTGATGACGGGATTCATCGGCACCAGCAGCTCGGATACGCTCGGGTCGATAGTCATCTCATCGACCAGGCTGCTCATCTGCGCTAGACCTTCAGGCGTCAGGGCATCCCCGCGAAAGAGGAGAGTTACGATGCTGATTTCGGTGGTATCTGCGAAGTGCTCTTCTATGTTTCGCGTCGCAATTGTGGAGGGATCATCGGGCGGAAGGAACGTCAAATCGGAAGTCCGCGCCAACTCCGCGCGCAACCCAAAACCGGCACCCAGCGCGATCGTCACTACGAAGATAACAATGAGCGTGATGTAAGGACGAGCCGTGATGACCCGACTGAGTGTTTGAAGGATTTTGCCCGTCATGATGCTGAAAATGATGGCAACAATGGCACCGTTTCGCGCCTAGTCGCTACGCCGCACTCTAATCTTATTCGCGACTGATGTGCGCATCTAACCGATCGGTAAAACGAACGCTCCGGAGACTTGCTCTGCGATGGTGGGGGAGGCGGGATTCGAACCCGCACGGCCGAAGCCACATGCTCCTAAGGCATGCGCGTCTACCATTCCGCCACTCCCCCGCAATCTCAATAGTAAATCCGAACGATTACTTATAGATGTCGGACATCTGCCACGCGTCGAGACGCCGCAATACCGCTTCACTGCCCTGCGCACGTAGCGACACGCCCACACTATCGTCGTGACCGGGATACACCCGCGCCGCGACACACTGTCGGCCATTGGCAAATACCTCTACAATGCTACGGTCGACGAAGACACGCAGTTGGAGCGGCTCGTCATCTTCTAACACGATCGGCGCAGTTTCTGGCGGGCGGGACAGCGCGCCGGGAAGCGACGACGAGTACCCAGTGTCCAACGTCAACATGCTCTGCATTGTGGGAACCGGCCGGGGCGTGCCGAATCTGGGCACGGATGGCGATCCGCTCGCAAGCACTGCCCCGCGTTTCGACAGATCACGGTGCAACCGGAAGCCGCGATCCTTTAAAAATGCTATGCGAGTGTATTCCTCACGATTTGGTGAGCGCAACACGTTTAACTCCACCATCGGCGATTCTTTGGCATCGATCTCGAGGTTCAACTCAATCGCATTTCCAGCCACATCATCCAAGACCACCTCTTCATTCGCCGGCAATACAGTCTCAGCAATCTGCACATGCTCACGTCGCAACGACTCTATGTCGCCAGCCGGCTCTATGCACAGTTCATCACCTCCCGGCCCCAGCGTCAAGCGGCGTGGCAACGACATGATCTG
Source organism: Dehalococcoidia bacterium (assembly GCA_965200065.1). Lineage (GTDB taxonomy): Bacteria > Chloroflexota > Dehalococcoidia > Lucifugimonadales > Lucifugimonadaceae > Bin127. The sequence continues at coordinate 79,572 of CBDATF010000002.1, forward strand.
ATTCCAGCTCTCAGTCGGATAACCGGGGTTCATGTTGAAGATGATGATGAGGCCGCCATCGCCATCAGGGGTAGCTGATGGTGCGTGCACACCCGCCGGCAACGCCGCGCCAAAGTTGAAGAGCCCATGCGAGGTGACCACGAACTTATCGCGCGCCGTGTCGTAGTCGCCAAGAAGGTATTGACCGCCGCTCATGTGGCTGAAGAATGGCAGGATGTGGCGGTCGCCGATAGGCCAGAAGTAGGGACATGCGCCATCGTCACCGATCAGAGTGAAGCGGTCGCCCTCGGTAAAGGGATGCAGGTACTCCCAACTTGCCAAATCTTTCGAGCGGAACAGGAAGTCGGCCGCTACTCGTTTCCCGGCCGGGCCATCGGGCAACATCCCGGCCGATAGCGAATAGTAGTAATCGCCCTTCTTCCAGATGCACGGGTCGAAAACGGTGTACTCCTGTGGACCATCACCTTGCGGCTTCGGTATCACCGCCTGACCGGTAACCTTCTCCCAATTCAGAAGCAACGGGTCGCTTGAGACGGCAACCATGTTTCCCACTTGCGTGCCGTGATACATCGCGATGACACGATCATCCTCAACATATGCCGCGCCCGAAAAGCAACACTCTTCCGGGTCGGGATATATCGCATACGGCAGGTCTTGCCAATGGATCAAGTCATCACTGACGGCATGTCCCCAATGCACGCGCGGATCTTCCGGCGGATAGCCCTGATAGAAGAGATGCCAACGCCCTTGCCAGAAACACAGACCGTTCGGATCGTTCAAAGTGTTTTCAGGGTTGACGTAGTGATAGATAGGCCGATGCGGGTCTCCCGATTTAGCCTTTCGAGAAGCCATCATGCGCTTCAGTAGCGGGTTGTCCCTAAGTTGCTCCTGCTGCTCCGCCAAGGTGTCGGCAAAGTTCCACTTCGGCAGCAGAGATTTGAAATTGTCTTCCGTCATGACACCTCCCATGACATCTGCTCAATGCGAGTCAAATTTGAATCGGCAGCGTCAACATCGAAACGACGCGCAACAACGATAATATCCACAAGTAACCGCCGTGTTCAGAAGTGAAATCATTGAAAACCTAAGGAGAGTTTTTCACATGTCCGAGATGCAGATTGAGATGATAGTGGACGAAAAGGCGCTGGTCGGCGAGGGGCCGGTGTGGGAACCAAAGCAGAGCGTTCTTTACTGGACCGACATTCGGACGGGGCGATACTTTCGGTTCGACCCGGCTACTGGCGAGAACGAAACGATCCATAACGGCATCTTCGTAGGCGGTGCCGCAGTGAATAAAAACGGCGGGCTTACGTTCGGAACGTGGGAAGGCGTCATGCTGTGGCGTTCCGATTCCGATTGGCAGTGGTTGCACCATGAACCGGAGATGAGGGAGCGGATGCAGTTCAACGACGTCACTGCCGGTCCGGACGGCAGTTTCTACGCCGGCAGCTACTTTGAGGACGCGCCGAGCGGTGAACTGTTGCGCTTCCGTCCAGACAGCTCCCATGAAGTGGTAGCCACAGGACTGGGCATCAGCAACGGCATGGGATTTTCACCCGATCTGAGTGTTTTCTACCACACCGATTCGCTGGCTGGCGAAATCTACGCGTACGACTACAACGCTGACAGCCACGAACTGAGCAACCGCAGAATCGTCGTAAAACTGGACCCGAGCCAAGGCATCCCCGACGGTATGACGGTTGACAACGACGGCAATATCTGGTCCGCATGCTGGGGAGGCGCGCAGATCATACAGTTCGACCCGGAAGGGACTGAGATGAGCCGCATCAAGTTCCCGGCGGTGCAGACATCGGCCGTGATGTTCGGGGGCAATGACTTCACAGATATCTACGTCACCAGCGCCACGTTCGGCACTGGCGATCCGATTACCGATGCCGACCCGCCGGCGTACCACTCAATCGACAACCGCGGCGGTCAGCTATGGCGCGTGCGACAAGACAAAGTACAGGGAAAACCAGAGTTCGAAACCGACTTCCACTGGTCGTAACATCTTGAAGTCAGGGATCGGGGCCGCGGATGCCAGTGGTTATCCGCGGATTCTCGCATCAAAATCGAGGTGTGAGCGGGATGCGGTGGGACGCGTCTGACCTTGATAGCGGCTTCGCAGAGTGGGAGTGCCGTAAGGATTTTCGGCCGGGGTCGAAAGATACTGGAACGATATCTGCCCTATCGGCATCCCTTTATAAAGCGTCAATGGGAGTCGAGATACGTTTGACAACTCCAGTGTCAACGTGCCATCCCAACCGGGATCGACAAATCCCGCCGTCGAGTGGATAAGTAGCCCGATCCTGCCCAGCGAACTCTTGCCTTCCAGACGTGCCACTATCGAGTCGCACAGTGCGATGCGTTCGAGAGTATTTCCCAACACAAATTCGCCGGGATGCAGGATGAACGGCTCATCATCTTCGATCGTCACCATCTCGTTCAGGTCCTGCAACTCACGCCGCAGATCGACAAATGGAACCGTGGAGTTTCTGAATACGAGCACCTTGTCGTCCAGATGCAAATCAACCGACGCCGGTTGGACATCCTCATCAACGAACGGGTCGATAGAGATCCTGCCCGAAGCAATCTCTTCTCGAATGCTCTTGTCGCTCAGTACCGTCACTTAATCAATGCACGCTCCGCAACGACGATCGTTGCGGAGCGTGCAAATTCAGAGTCTATCAGCAGCGGGTTTGATTACCAATCAGCCGCATCGACGTTATCGGATGAAGCATCCGGGTTGCACGATTGCGAACTTCGCTGTGATGTTGGCTTGGATCTCAACGTCGCCAGCACTGATGGGAGTGCTCCGGCCATAGCTTGATACTGCCGTTTCGGCAAATGCGATACCGTCGAAAACCGGAGTGGTGCTGATCGCTTCGCTCGCCATCAACAGCGCGCCGACTTCCACGCCAAAGGCTTGGGCGTACAACTTGGACCGGCGAACGGCGTCTGAGACTGCCATCATGCGGGCTTGGTCTACCGATTCAGGCGTATCGTCAGCACGGAAGGAGATCGAGTCGATACGTACCGCATCGCCACCCGCGGCCGCGGCGGCATCAATGACATTGCTCAAGATGTCCGAGCCATCCGACTCCGCTTCATCCTCAGCATCATCATCAGCCGTTGCTTCCTCTATCGCTACAGTATCCACTTCGACGCGCACGCGGTTGGAGACTCGATAGCCGATAATGACGGAACGTCCGCCCTCTCCGATGCGGCCTTCTCCAAGTTCAACCGTCTCTTCGACCCAAGTCGTTTCGGGCCAGATGCTGAGACGGGTGGTCTGGATCTGGTCGTCCTCGACACCTACTTCCTTGATGGCGTCGATGATGCTCTGCATCGAGGTTGCCGCTTCACCGCGCGCTTCGCTCACGGTTTCAGCCGTCACGTCAACGCCCAGTTCAACTACGCCGATGGTCGCCGGCAACGTTACAACGCCGACGCCCTGCACCGTGATACCGTCGCTACGACTGTCGCAGTAATGCGTTGCCGGAGGATCAATCATCAGCACGGGAGGTTCGCTTATTTGCACCGGTTCTTGTGCACTGACAGCAAGCATCGAGGCGACGGTGGCACCCACTACCGCAACCAATGCAATCGCAATACCGATGTAGGCCTTCTTCATTTTCATCGTAGATTCCTTTCTTTCGGCAGACTGTCTACTCTGCAGCGTGCCGCGATTTGTTCGGCTCACTTATTGATAAGACGCAACTCACGCTCGTTTTGTTCCATCTATCTGCCAAATCTCCATCGCCTGCGCATTGATTCCCATGATACGCGGTAACTGTCAAAAGTCATCACACTTCACCCAGATGGGGTGGCTGAAACTACCGCGGTCGAGGTCGCTTCCGGAGTGCGCTCAGCATCTGGATCAGCGGTCGCGCTCGGATGCGGCGTCGGAGTGGGAGTGGGAGTGCAAGTCGGGATGACCGGTACCGGCGTCGCCGTTTCCGATGCTGCCACCGTCGATGACGGTGTAGGCAATGCTTGGTAGTCACACGGCAAAGGAGTGGGAGACGCTTCTTCCTCTTCGCTCACTGTCATCGCCATTACGCCTACTTCGGCCTCGGGCTCGACTTCTATCTCTACTTCCTCAGCCACTTCTACTTCGCTGACCGCCACTACTTCGACTTCGGTCTTGATCTCGGCTTCTACCTCTACTTCCTTGACTGCCACTACCTCGACTTCGGTCTTGGTCTCGGCTTCTACCTCTACTTCGCTGACCGCCACTACCTCGACTTCAACAGTTTTGACGGCCACGGTCGGCGTCGGTGCAGACACAACCATTGGTTCTGGCGTCTCACGCACTGCTTCCGTCTGAAGCTCTTCCTCAGTCTCTTCGGGCGTTTCGATCTCAACCGTGTCTTGCATCGGACTCTCGGCCGGCGTAGCCTCTGCTGTCTCGACTGGAGCATCGAACAAACTCGGCGTCACTTCAGGCGCAGGAGCCGCCGTCACTTCAACCGGGACACTAACTTCAACATCTACTTCCGCTACCATCTCGCTCTCGACTTCGACGGTTGCTGGTTCTTCTTCGGGTATCGTCGGCTCGGCTGTCGCTTCGACCAACTGTGCTGCTGCTACAACCTCCGGGGCGGCTTCAGAAACGGCTTCCGCGGTCGCAGTAGGCGGGATGGTCATGGGCTCCGCTTGCACTTGCACATCTATCTCGACTACCACTTCCCTCTCGACCTGCACTTCTCTCTCGACTTGAACCACAACGTCTACTTCCGGCTCCGCCGTTGGCACATCTTCACTCTTTTCCAACGCGGCCTCAGCAAGTTCTGGCACGTCTTGAGCAACCGGTCCCGCTGGTGCGGTCGGATCTATTTCTTCCTTGGCCAGCATGACTTCGGCCTGCATCGGTGCGGCGTCTGAAGGAGCACTTTCCATCTGCGCGGATTCCTGAACCGGCTCTGACTCGGTCATGACGGGACTTATGCCTTCCGACATCTGAATCGCGGTCTCTTGGGAATCGTCACCAAATTGCTCCGTTGCGTAGTCTCTGATGTCGTCCAGCATCAGAACCGTCACGCCGATGATTACGAGTGCGACTACGGCGAGGGGCATGAACACGGTCGCTCTGCGGAGACCAAATGGATATCGTGACGGCTTGGGATTGAGCGTCGCTTCTATCTCACTCTCGGAATAGCCCCTGGCGGCGAGAGTGTCTGGTGTAAGCGCGAAAGAGCGTGGTGCCTCGACGGTGTCGAGAGATTGCACCATGCGAGCAGTATCCCGGACGGAGCGCAGGTCATCAACATCGACACCATATGCCCGCAGACGTTCCTCAAGCGCAGCCAGAGTCGCCGGGTCATCCGCATCGAGATAATCGGCGATCAGCTCATCAACTGGCGATGCGCGCTGAAACACTCTTTTCAGGCGATCGATCACGACGCGTATCCGCCTCTGGTGAGGATGGAATCTTCGGCTATGTGCAAATTCAGCATCTTATCTACATACATAAGACGTTCGAAAGCGTTGATTTGTTCACTTTTCGACACCGTATTTATTCCTGACCCGAAAATCCCCTCGGCAACAGTCCCGGTATCGTCCGCAGACAGTCGCGCACTCGCATCCGGGCGCGGTTAAGTCGCGACTTGACAGTGCCTACATTGATACCGCAAATCTCGGCCGCGTCTAGGTAGCTGGCGCTCTGCACATCGATCAAGACAATTATCTCGCGATGCTCGGATCCGAGCGCGCCGATGCAGTGCTCAAGGGCTGCACGTAGTTCAGAGTTGATTGCGACATGCTCCGGCATCGGCGCATCGCTTACTAGACGCTCTCGAAAGACGGCATCATCTCTATCAACTGACGTCTCTCTGCTCCGCCGCCCTTCACGTCGGAAGTGGCCATACGCCTGGTTACGCGCAATCCGCAACAGCCAAGAGCGAAAGTTGGTGCTCCGCATCTTCGAGATGTTGCGGAATGCCAAGATAAACGTCTCCTGGGTCACGTCATCTGCTACTGCCGGCTGGCACGTCAAACCCAAGCTGAGGCCGTACACAGCATCCTGATATATCGCTACCAGTCGGTTGAAGGCGTCGACGTCGCCATCTTTTGCCATCAACAGCAGCAACTGTTCGTCGGTTGACATCGAACCCTAACGAGAAGAAAGTTGGAAATCTCAAGCAATACAATTGCCTATGATATGTCGCCGCAACTCAGCAGAACATTGAGAGACATCGCCGAGATGATCATCATCACTTCCTTGATCGTCGTCTTCGTGCGCACCGTGGCGATTACCTATACCGTAAACGGACCAAGCATGGAGCCGACCTTGATGGAAGACCATCGGGTTCTGGTTAACCGATTTGGCGCGCTGCGATTCTGGAGCATCTCGTTCTACGGGCAAGAGGACTTCGTGTTTGAGGGTCCCGAACGTGGTGACATCATCGTCTTCGATCCTCAGCAGTCGGTGAGCGACAAGATTGTGAAGCGCGTAATCGGGTTGCCGGGCGACAAAGTCCATATCCGAAACGGCATCGTAGAAGTCAACGACGTTGCTACGGAGTACACCGAATCGTTCACCGAGGCGAAATCGCATCATACCTTCCCGGTCGTCGTCCCGCCAGAACAGTACTTCGTGCTGGGAGACAACCGGGAACAATCGAACGACTCCCGCAACTGGGGCTACGTGCCCACCGAGGACATCGTAGGCAAGGTCTGGTTGCTCTACTGGCCATGGGAGACGTTTACCACTTATTGACGGCATGTCAGTTATAGCCATATCGCCGATCCCGGGAAACTGACGCAACCGGCATCGATCGGCCACGTCAGTCCTCGCGTCTTAGCAATCCCGAACATCAATCCGAAACGTGCTTCATCCCGTCTTGTGCCGGTATTGCAACGCTTCTGCCAGGTGATGGTTCTCGATCAGCTTCTCCTCTTCCAAGTCGGCTATGGTGCGTGCTACTTTAAGCACGCGGTGGCATGACCGGGCGGATAGCCGCAAGTGTTTCATGGCACTCTGCAACAGCGATTTGGCGCTTTCCGTCATCTTGCAGGAGTCCCAAACCTCAACTGGTCCCATCAATGCGTTCGACATCACTTGGTGTTCCGAAAAGCGTTCCTGTTGCGCTTTGACCGCGACCATGATGCGATCACGTGCTGATGTGGAACCGGAATCGGCCGGTGGCGTCAGTAGCTTCTCATACTCCACCCTCGGAACGTCGACGAACATGTCGATGCGATCGATCAACGGTCTTGATATCCGACGCTGGTAGCGTGCTACAACATGCTCTCCACACGTGCACTGATGTTGGGAATCGCCGTAGTAGCCGCACGGACAGGGATTCATCGCACCAACCAGCATGAAACTGGCCGGATATGTAGCCGTCGACTGGACACGACTTATCGTGACCGAGCGATCTTCCAGAGGCTGTCGCAAAGTCTCTAACGACGAACTTCCAAACTCTGGCAACTCGTCGAGGAATAGCACTCCTCGATGGCTCAACGTGACTTCTCCGGGACGCGGCACCGTTCCGCCGCCGATCAGTCCCGCGTTCGATATCGTATAGTGTGGCGCACAGAATGGTCGTTGCGTGATCAAGGGACTTACCGCCGGCAACAGTCCGGTAACCGAGTAGATCGTGGAGACTTCCAAAGCCTCTTCCGGCGACATTGGCGGCATGATGGATGGCAGGCAGCGCGCCAGCAGTGTCTTGCCGCAACCGGGCGCACCCATCAGAACGATGTTGTGATGTCCCGCCGCCGCGATCTCCAGCGCGCGCTTAGCCTGCTCCTGTCCGCGCACATCTCGGAAGTCGTACCCCGTTCGCACTTCAGCACCCTCGATGTCCGGGATGCCTCCGCCCTGTATCGACGGGATGTCGGCGCCGTCGCGGAGATGCGCGACCAGCTGACCGAGATTTTCTGCGGCGCGGATCTCCACGCCCGGCACTAGCGAAGCCTCTTTCGCATTGACGCGTGGCACGAATACCGTTTCGTATCCGCGCTTCTTCCCGGCTCGCAGCATCGGCAACATGCCGTTCGTAGAGCGCAACTTCCCATCCAGCGACAACTCGCCGAGGAATAGTGAGCGATTGGCAACGTCGGGCACTTGACCGCTGCAGATCAGGATGCCTATGGCGATCGGCAGATCGTATGATGGTCCCGTCTTCTTGACACTGGCCGGGGCCAGCGAAACGGTGATGCGACGCAGTGGGAACTCCGCGCCAGAGTTGCGGATGGCGGCGCGGACGCGTTCACGTGATTCCTGCACCGATGAATCGGGAAGTCCCACGATGTTGAAACGTGGCTGTCCCGGCGATATGTCAACTTCTACCTCTACCAGTTGTCCGTCAACGCCATTGACGGCGCATGTGTTTGTCTTGGCAAGCAATTGATCTCGTTCCTTCTCAGTTATAGTTAATCCATGTCCACATCCGCATCGATTTAATTATTACATCAGTTCTAATATATTTGTCAAGTAATGGTGTCACACTTTTAAATCGAAAAGACGGAACATCCGAAAATCCCCGATTCACATGGCTATCCAGTACGAAACAAAGCAACACATCGCCGTCATAACGCTCAACAATGCGCGCCGCGCGAACGTTATCGACAAGCAACACGCGCGCGATCTTGGCGAAGCGTGGCGCACCGCATGGGAAGATCGTGCGGTCCGAGCAATCGTCGTCACCGGCGCTGGCGAGCGGCACTTCTGCGGCGGGCACGACCTGAGCGTCCGCGACGATGTATCGGATGTTGAGCACGAATTCCTGGCGCTTGAGCGGTTCTTCAGACCGCCCGCCGGCTACATCAACGGCTTCCAGACGGGCATCGATGGCGGAATGGCAGACCATTTCCCGCGCATCCACAAACCAGTCATCGCCGCCGTTAACGGCTGGGCCGTCGGCGCCGGGCTATACCTGTTGCTCGCTTCTACCGATATCAGAATCGCATCGACCGAAAACGCCAACTTCAGGTTTGGCCTAATCTCACGCGGCTGGGTCGGCGCCGGTCCTGGTGCGACGTTGCTGCTCAAACAGTTGCGCTATGTAGACGCCATGAATATGCTGCTAGCTGACGCCGCCGTCGATGCTCAAGAAGCCGTCAGAATCGGACTTGTGAACGAAGCGGTACCGCACGACCAGCTTATGCACCGCGCCACGCAGCTCGCGGAGCAGATAGCCCAGATGCCGCCGTTGGCGACGATAAAGATGAAGGAGTTTGTGCACCGATACTCCGATCTGCCGGTTGAACAGGCATGGAACATCCAGTCGATGCTCAACTTCATGCTGCTCCATTCCACCCACGACGCCCAGGAGGGTCGCACTTCATTCCTGGAACGTCGCGCGCCCGAATATACTGGTGAATACGCCACTCTTGACGATTTCTACGTCAACGCTTCAGATGAAGAGCGGGAGCGCATCGACGAACTCAAACGTCAAATCGACTGGTGATTGTGAGGTATCAGCGCAATGGATCGCTGGCAATACGCAAAAGATGAGCATCCGGCATACTGCACCTGTGTAAAGTGCGCCAAAGATACTAAATCTTCATCTCGCCGACGCTCTGGCAATCGCACATCTAACTCTGGCTCGGGGGGATTGATCGGATGGATCAAGCGATTGCTACGTATCTAGCTACGGTCAAGTCCGCAACTCAACGTCCCAGAAATCGCCACCAGATCCATCCCGCAACCGCGCCAAGAATGGCGCATATCGGTAGCTCCATCAGTACGAGACCGATACTCAAGGTTTCGTCGAACTGCAACGTTAATATGGCGTTGAATGCAACCGCGACCGATACGCCAACGATGGCGCCCCAGAGAATATGACGCTGTAAACTCACGACTTCGATACTAAATCACGCAATGCAGGTACAATTTCGCTTCGCAAAGGTAGGTGATGAGCATGAGCAAATCCAATGGCAAGGTACTACGCAGCGAAGCATGGTTCGGTCCCCGCGACCTTGAGGGCTTCCTGCATCGGTCGGGACTGAAAAACCAGGGCTGGGACGAAGCGTCGTTCAGCGGCAAACCAGTCATCGGCATCGCAAACTCGTGGAGCGAGGCAACGCACTGCAATGCCCACCTGCGTCTCATCGCAGAGCATGTGAAGCGCGGTGTAATCGCCGCGGGCGGTTTCCCACTCGAGTTTCCCACGATATCGCTGGGCGAATTCTTCCTGGCGCCAACTTCGATGCTATACCGCAATCTGATGGCCATGGACGTCGAAGAGATGATCCGCGGCCTGCCTATTGATGGAGTAGTGCTACTCTCCAACTGCGACAAGACGACGCCGGCGATGCTCATGGGTGCCGCCTCCGCCGACCTGCCAGCTATCATCGTCACTGGCGGTCCGCAACTCAAGGGAAACTGGCGGGGCGAGGAACTCGGTTCGTGTACCGATTGCCGACGTTACTGGTGGGAACTACGTGCCGGCACTATCACCCAGGCTGAGTACGACTCGATGGAAGAGGCGATATACCGTTCTCCCGGTCACTGCATGGTGATGGGAACTGCAAGCACCATGTCGGTCATCTGCGAGGCGTTAGGCATGACACTGCCCGGCGGGGCCGCCATCCCGGGTGCCGATTCCAGACGTCGCGTCTTCGCCGAACGGGCCGGCGCCGCGGCCGTCGAGCTTGTCCAACGCAACACTCGACCTTCTGAGATTCTGACGGAGCAGGCCTTTGAAAACGCCGCGCTATCGCTACTCGCACTTGGCGGCTCTACCAATGCGATCATCCACCTGACCGCCATAGCCGGACGTGCCGGCATCGATTTCCCACTATCCAGATGGGAGGAACTATCGGCAAAAGTGCCCGTGATTGCAAACCTCAAACCTTCCGGCAAGTACCTGATGGAGGACTTCTTTTACGCGGGCGGCGCACCAGCATTCTTCAAGAAAATACTGCATCTTCTCAACAACGAGTGCGTCAACATCAATGGCAAGACATTAGCTGAGAACGTGAGCGATGCCGATTGTCATGACGATGAGGTGATACTCGATCCTGACAATGCGCTCTACCCTGACGGTGGAGTATCGGTTCTGCGCGGCTCACTCGCACCGGACGGCGCGGTGATAAAGCGCTCTGCCGCCTCTCCCTCACTTCTCAAACACACCGGCCGCGCCGTCGTATTCTCGAGTCCAGTCGATCTCAGTCGGCGCATCGACGATCCGGATCTGGACGTTACAGAGAACGATGTGTTGGTGATGCAGTCGGCGGGCCCGATTGGAGGTCCGGGCATGCCGGAAGCCGGCTTCATGCCCTTGCCCCGTAAAATCCTCGCCCGCGGGGTACGCGACATGGTGCGGATATCAGATGCGCGCATGAGCGGCACGGCGTTCGGCACGGTAGTCCTGCATGTTTCACCCGAATCGGCCGTGGGCGGCCCACTGGCTCTAGTGCAGGATGGCGACATGATCGCGCTGGATGCCGCGCAAGGCCGTCTCGACCTGCTGGTAGACGATGCGGAGCTGGTGCGCCGCCGGACGCATCTCGAAGCCTCCAGCACATCAGAAACGGCACGCGGCTATATGAACATCTACAACCGTCACGTCATGCAAGCTCAGCACGGCTGCGACTTCGACTTCGCAGTGGGCAGAACACCGGTGCCCACCCACGTCGAACCTGAACATCACTAGCCGCGGCTAGCGATGGATGTGTAAAGGATCGTTCCCAATGGCAATGCGGCGCGTCAGGGAGTGGGCGCGTCGGACGGTATCAGGCCTTCGGACTTCATCTCGGACCAGACGTCGTCAGGGATAGCCTGCCCTACCAGCTCGAAGTTCTGCTCCAGTTCGTCGACCGACTGCGCGCCGGGGATGACGGTGCCGACTGCGGGATGGGCAAGCACAAATTGAAGCGCGGCCGCTTTCAAATCTACGCCATGTCGCTGGCAAACGGCTTCTAGTCGTCGCGCCTGCTCTACCAGATGCTGAGGGGCCACCTCATAGTCGAATGTGACGGCGCCGGAAAGATCGCGCGCCAGGATGCCACTGTTGTACGGCCCGCCGATGATGATCTTCACGTCCCGCTCTACGCACAGCGGCAGAAACTCGTCGTATGCGTCGTGATCTAGCAAGGTGTAGCGTCCCGCCAGCAGAACGGCGTCGATGTCAAAGGCTTTGATGAACCGCGCCGGCATCTGCCACTCGTTCATGCCGCAACCGATGGCTTTGATAGTGCCCTGCTCCCGAAGTTCGATGAGCGTGGGAAACGCCTCTTCCATCGCCTGACGCTCGCCATACTCCTGCACATCAGGGTCGTGCACGAGGACTATCTCGACGTGATCCGTTTGCAACCGTTCCAGGCTCTCCTCGATAGAGCGCAGAACGTCGTCGCGTGTCCAAGTGTCGATACCGTAGTGATCGGCAAAGTCATCTGGCGATTCCTCAGCCGTCATGCCGCCCGGAACAGGTTTGAGTAAACGTCCCACTTTAGTTGAGATGACGAAGCTGTTGCGGTCGATGCCGCTCAATCCTTTGCCGTAACGAACCTCGCTCCGGCCGACGCCGTACAAGGGTGCAGTGTCGAAGTAGTTGATCCCCAGCTCATAGGCGCGGTCTATGATCCGTCCGGCCTCATCGCTTGCGGTGCCGCCATATAAGCCGTCGCCCAACACCATCCCGCTCAGGGGCGCACCGCCCAGTCCGAGACGCGTTACCTCAACGCCCTGCTTGCCAATCGCAACTCTCTCTAGCGGATCCAACTTAAGCTCCTGTCTCTTGCAACTTCATGGAACTGAACTTTATGAAACCGAATCTATGAGACCCAATCTATGAGACGAGACTCGCGATCGCATCACCGACCGCCATCGTCGTCGATGTGCCACCCAGATCGGGTGTCAATGTCTCGCCTTGTCGCAACAGTTCTTCGACTGCGGCGCGCACATCTGCGGTGGCGGCATCTTCATCCAGTTGATCCAGCATCAGCGCGGCGGTCAGTATCTGCGCCATAGGATTGGCGATGCCCATGCCTGCGATGTCGGGCGCGCTACCATGTGTCGGCTCAAACATCGAAGGATTCGTCTTCGTAGGATCGAGATTGGCGCTTGAAGCCAAACCCATCGAGCCCGTTATTATGGCCCCGATGTCGGTAAGGATATCGCCAAAGAGGTTGGATGCCACTATCACATCGAACTTCTCAGGACGCCGGATGAAGTCCATGCAGGCAGCATCTATCAGCAACGAATCGGTCGTGATGTCGGGATATTCGGACTTGACGGCATCGAACGTGCGATCCCAGAGCACCATGCCGTATCCCAGCGCATTCGACTTCGTGATGGATGTTACGTGCATCTTCTTCTGACGTTCACGCGCCAGCTCAAATGCGTATCGGATGACGCGCTCGCATCCCTGCCGAGTGAATACTGCCGACTGCACTGCCACTTCGCCCGGGAAGTCCTCATACTGAAATCCGCCCACGTCTGCATACTCGCCCTCTGTATTCTCCCGAACCACTATCAGGTCGACGTCGTACGGCTTCACATGCTTCAGTGGCGACTCGACGCCCGGCAACAGCACTGATGGTCGCAGACATACATACTGGTCGAACGCGCGTCGTATCGGCAACAGCAGACCGTTCAGCGTGATGTGGTCCTGCACTTCCGGATGTCCGACGGCGCCGAGGAATATGGCATCGAAACCCTGCAGCTGCTCTACGCCGTCTGACGGCATCATGCTACCGTGCTCGAAGTAGTAATCGGAACTCCAGGGGAACTCCACGAAGTTCCACTCGATGCTGTGCTTGCCAGCCAGAGCGTCTAAGACTTTGACGGCTTCGTCAACGACGTCTACGCCGATACCGTCGCCCTTTATGACCGCGATACTGTGTTTACCCAAAATCAGACCGTGCTTTCAATCAAGTGTGCAGGACATGACAACATCGGTCGTCCTGCAATACGTTCGTCAGGCAGTGTGCCGGGTTGCGTTTCAGGAAGCGCGAGATTCGATTACTTCCAATACGCCGGCAATGTCGTTCTCGCCCTGATCGTTCTCCATCATCGTGTGGAACAGCTCTTGCGATTTGAGCGCCAGTTCCAACGACAGTCCTTCGTCAGCCGCCAAGTCCTTGATTATGCCGAGGTCCTTGTCGAGGTTGCGAACTGGTGCTGCCGAGTTTTCGAAGTCTCGTGCCGCGGTTATCGGTGCGCTGCGCCCTACCATGACGCTGCCGCCCCAGGATACGCCCAGCAACGCGCCGGCAGTCTCGATATCTACACCCGCGCTGTTGGCAAGTGCGAACGCCTCGGCCGCCGCTACGGAGTGCACTCCGACGAGAAGCTGATTGATGAGCTTCATCGCCGTTCCGGCGCCGTTCGGTCCCATGTGCTTGACATTGGCGCCCATCAACTCGAAGTATGGCAACGCCTTGTTGAATGCTTCATCCGAACCACCGCACATGATGGCAAGCGTGCCGTCGGCAGCACCAGTAGGGCCGCCGCTGATGGGTGCATCGATGAACATCGCTCCTTTAGCCTCAGCCGCTTCCGCACACTTGCGAGAGGTGCCGATATCGACGGTGCTGTGGTCTACGATGATCTGTCCCGGCTCACACGCGGGGATTATCTCGCCAATAATCACGTCCAACGAAGTCTGCACGCTCGGCAGGCATGCCAGCACGACATCGACGCTGGAGACAAGGTCTGCCGTCGAGCTGGCGCCAGTCGCTCCACGCTCAATCATCGCCTCTATCTTCGACTGGGTACGCGTATAGACGACCGGTTGCGCGCCCTTGGCAAGCAGGTTGTCCGCCATCCCTTGACCCATATTGCCGAGTCCGATAAATCCTACCGACATCTAAAGTAACTCCTTACGTTTTCGTGCGGCATCAAACCGCGTTGGTATGTGTATGATGCACCTTGCTATCGGTGCCAGTTTCGTGAGTTAGACGCCAAAAGTATATATGCGTCTCAGCATGGGACGGATGGCGTGCGAAATCCGTCATCGCACCGCAAAGACGATCAGTCAAGCTGTCGCAGCTTCGGATCGAGACGGTCGCGGAGCCAGTCGCCGAAGAAGTTCATCGACATTACCAGCAGGAAGATGGCGAGGCCGGGGAAGAATGACGACCACCATACACCGTTAATCAGGTACTGATAACCCTCGTCTACCATCTTGCCCCAAGTGGGAGTCGGGTCAGGGATGCCGACACCTAGGAACGACAGTACCGATTCGGTAAGTATCAATCCGCCAACTCTGAGCGTGGCGATAACGAGAACCGTGCTGAAGGTTCCGGGCAAGATGTGTTTCATCATCAAGCGCAGGTTGCTGGCGCCCATGATGCGCGCCGCGCTGACGTAGTCCAACGACCTGATTGTGAGGACATCGGCTCTAATGTTACGCACGAACGGCGGCCAAGCGATCATGGCGATGATGATGATGACAGTCGTCTCGGTCGCGCCGATAGTTGCGCCGACCATGATGGCGATGAGCAGGAACGGCAGAGCGTTCCAGATATCGACGAAGCGCATCAGCACCTCATCTACCCATCCACCATAGTAGCCGCCCAGAATGCCCATCGCAGTGCCGATGATGACGCCTGACAACAGCGCATAGCCGGAGACTTTCAGGGAGACTGTCGCGCCATGAATGATCCTAGATAGGACATCACGACCTAGGCCGTCGCTACCCAATATGAATTCGTTTCTGGTGAAACCCTTCTTGGATGCGATCATGTATCCGATTTGACCTTCGTCAGTCGTAAGGTCAAATTCAGATTCATCCGCGGCAAGTTCGTTTTCAGGACGCGGTTGACCCCAAGTAGGTTCGAGCAAGTTGAAAGCCAACTTCTGAGTGTTGGGATCCGAAGGAGCGATCCACGAAGCAGTAAAGGCAACAAACGCGATCGCGATCAAAATGATGATCGGGATGACTGGCCAACGTCGGAGAACGTACCAAACCTGCGAACCAAAGGAGCGTTTAACCGTTTGCAAGCCGGTAGTCGGCGCATCCAACCCACTGCTCGGGCGAGGCGCAACATCTGGCGTTCTTGTCGGATCAACTGCCAATGGATTATTTCCGTATATTCAACGCGTCTTGTTAATCGTAGCGAATTCTGGGGTCTACCAGCGCGTACACGATATCGGTGAGGAATGTTGCAATTACATATACCAGAATGAACATCAACACCGCGCCCTGCAGTATCGGGAAGTCGTTGCCGTGAACTGCCTGCACCGCCATCAATCCAATTCCAGGCCGCGAGAAGATAGTCTCAACAACGAGTGCGCCCTCGATAAACCCTGCAAACGCCAGCGTCGACGCCGTCAAAGGTTGAATCAAGGCGTTGCGGAATGCATGCTTCCACACCACGAAGTTCGTGCCAACACCTTTAGCACGTGCCAGCTTCACATATTCGGAATCCAGCACTTCCAACATCGACGATCTGGTCAAACGGAGATATCCAGCTAAACCGCCCAGGGACATAGCCAAGACCGGTAACACAAGATACTCCATCTGCCAGAGGGACGGCTCCTGAGTAGAGTCTCCGGCCAAACCGGCGGGCAACCAGTCGAGCCATACCGCGAATATCTGAATGAGGATGATGGCGAACCAGAATACCGGAATAGATTGACCGATAAGCGCGACGAATCTACCGCCGTAGTCTATCAGCGTACCCCTGGATATAGCCGACAGTACGCCTAAAGCCACCCCAATCGTAGCGGAGAAGAACCAAGCAAAAGTGCCCAACTGCAGGCTGTGCGGTATCTTCTCGGTGATGATGCGGGCGACCGGCAACTTGAATGCCAGGTTCTGCCCCAGGTCTCCCCGTAAAACTCGACTCAGCCAGAGCAGATACTGCTCGGGATATGATCTGTCGAGTGCCAATTCCTTGCGAATCTCGGCTACTGCCTCGTCGGAGATGCCGTAACCGGAGGTAGCGAAAAGCAACAGAGGGTCGCCAACTGCGCGTGAAAGTGAGAATACGATCGCAGTAGCGGCGATCGTGCTCAAGATCATAAAGAGAAATCTTCTTATCAAGAACCGGCGCATGACTTAATCAAATGAAGTTGTTGGGATCGCTACTTTTCTAGGGATGATGAGTGATTTTCTACGCTAGTTTACCTAAAGAGTAGATTTCAGGTTAGCTCACTCTCGCAGGCAGTGATGTTATCTCACTGCCTGCGAGGGCAAGGTTTTCCTCGTCGCCAGACCTCATGGCTACTAGACACGTTGTCTGGCGACAAGGCTTATTCGTTAGAGCTGATCAGTTAGCCAGCTCGATGTCCCAGAGGTTGTTGATACCGCTGGCAGCTGCTCGGTCCTGTGGCCAGGCAGCGATCTTGTTGCGGTTCCAGAACCAGTCCTGTGGGACTGCGACAACGCCGGGCTGCAGGTTCCAGTGGTATACGTACTGCAGGTAGCGGTTCGCAAAGTCGGTAGCTTCTGCGGTGTCGCTGGCGGATGCCATGCCCTCGTAGAGCTCAAGAATCTTAGGCGACTCAAAGCCACAACCGAAACCACCACGCGTCAGGCTCGTCTGTACCAAGCCCTTGGGGAAGTGCCACGGGTTCGACTCACGTCCCTTGTCGCAAGAAGTGATCCACGGGTGCACGTTCGCACGGTTAACAACCGTCGGGCGGAACGTGACGTAGGTGAACTTCAGCGAGAAGGTGGACAGTCCGATGTCGGCCCAGTAACCAGCAACTGCGTCTGCAACTTCACCGGTTACCGATGCACCACCACCAAGCTCGGGACCGGCGTATACCGATACCTCGAAGCGGTGGTCGCCAAGGATGTCGGACTGGACGTTAGTCTTGCGCCAGTCAGGGTTCTGCGACTTGATGATCTGAACGGCTTTCACCGGGTCATACTCGTAAGTGCAGGGATCAGAGCCGGCAGGAGCTTCATCCATGAAGGTGTTTCCAGCAGAGTCTTGCGTGCACATCACCTGGCCGTAGTTCGGGTGGCCGGCTGCGAAGTACTCGACCTGAACGACGTTACCGAGTCCTGCGAGCAGTGCCTCGTTAACAGCATTGCGGTCAACCGCAATCGCCATGGCGTGGCGAACTTGACGCGCCTGCTCCATGTCGTCGTCACCGTGTGCAACACTGTCGGAGTTACCGATCCATGCGTGGTCATGTACGAACGGGCCCTTGGGCGGAAGCGGCTCGCCAGACTTGGCGTCAGTGCTTTCCCAGAGGTTGCCGGAGAAGAAGATACCGAGCTGGACCGCGCCGCCAGTACCGGACTGACCCCAGTTGGAGGAGTCGACGATCAGGTTAGCAGCGTCTTTCGGCTCAAGCTGTGCCGTGTCGATCTGACCAGTGCGAAGCAGTGTTGCACGGTTGGTTGGGTCGCCTGCCTGCACCATGATGATGGTGCTGGTCTTCGGCGAGAATTTCCAGTGGTTAGCGTCCGCTGTCAGAACAATGCGGTCGTCCGCAATCCACGTGTCTACCAAGTAAGGACCGCTGGCAACGATGGTGTCGCGAACGAACTCTTCGCCTTCGGTGTCGAAAGCGTTCTTGGACAGAACCGGGAAGGCCTGACCGGACTGGTTGACGTAGTCGTCTTTCCAAGTGCCGTCAAATGCAGGGGTACCGTCAGCCTTGGTAGCAAAGTCCCACTCAACAGTGTTCTCGTCAACAACGCGCCACTCGCCCCAGAGACCGGCAAAGTCGCCCGCCTGACCATGGATAGAGGTCGGGTTCGTAACGTTGTTGGCATCGTTCATGCTCCAAGCAACGTCTTCAGCTGTAAGCGGGCCGTAGTCCTTGTCCTTGGTTCGGAAGGTGATGCCCTCTTGGATCGTCACACTACCGCTGGTGAGGTCATCGCTGACACTCCACTCGGTAGCGACCCAAGGCAGGGTCTCGTCGCTCGCGCCACGGCGGAACAGCGTCTCGGCAACGCCCCAGTTCTTGAGTGCGTCAGATGCCTGGTTTGCGTTTCGTCCAACCTGCTGACCGATGCCGGAAAAACCGATAACGGCAGCGCCGCCCTCAGTCTTGGGGTCCGGTGCGCCGATGGTGCCGATAAGGCTGGCAGTAGCGGTTGCAGTCGGTCGGTCAACTTCAACTTCGACGATCTTCTCGACCTCGACTTCTTTGACGACCTCAACCTCTTTAACTACTTCAACCTCGACTTCTTTGACGACCTCGACTTCCTTCTCGACCTCGACCTCAACCTCAACCTCTCTGACGACCTCGACTTCTTTTTCTACGACAACTGTCTGGACAACGGTTTCGCCCGCAACTTGGACTTCCTTCTCCACGACAACTGTCTGAATTACAGTCTCACCCGCGACTTCGACTTCTCTTTCCACGACAACCGTCTGGATCACCGTCTCGCCCGCGACTTGGACTTCTCTTTCTACAACGACGGTCTGAATCTCGGTTACAGGTACTTCGACCTGCTTCTCGACGACGACCGTCTGAACTTTTTCGACCTCAACCTGGACTTCTCTTTCGACGACGACCGTCTGTACAACGGTTTCGCCGCCGCAAGCCCAAGCTGCAAATGCGGCGATTACTACCGCACCAGCAAGGAGGAGCTTATATCTCAGTTTCATGTCTATTACACGACCTCCATGAACGTGTTACATCATGTTTGCGTCGCCGTATACCGAACAACAACGCAGAGCGCGCGTACGGCAGAACCGACACATCTAGCGAAATAAGTGTAACGCAAATCATAGGCATGTCAAGAACCAATTTCAGATATCGTTCGTAATGCACCAAAACCTGTTGACTCAACATCTGGGTTTCTGTTAAACCAATCGATCAATCTGCGAAATTGCTTCATCTTGCAACTCGAACTGCCCTAATTCCGACGGGCAAGACAGGATGCGTTACGCCTCCAGCCCGCTGCCGTCTGTCCTAGCACCTCTCGCTAGACGTGCCTTTACTCTGTATCCTGATGGATGTGAAGCACAATAAATGAATCCAACACGTCGCCCGTTCTGAATGTGAGGCGACCGGAACATCAAGTGGGCAGATGCTGCAATGCCATGCAACTTAACCATCATGTATTGGAAAGAGGTCCCGGTTCAGGTAAAGGCCGAGAACGCCGAAGCAAGCGTCTCATTGCCGCTGGAAGCGAGATTTCAGGAAGCCGCAGATGCCGTCGCTATGATGGACGGCTCATATGGTAGCGATGCCTATCTCGACGCGTGGGAGTGGGGAGAGTCACGCCACTCCGATCTGGAGCCGCAGGAAGCCGCGACACAGCTCGCGACGCGTATAAATAGAGGTATGCCCGACAACTTCGTGGCGAGAATCCGCGATCTGCACAACGCCGGCACGCGTGATGAACGCCCGGGAGCCATCGATGACTGGATAGAATAGATGCATGACTACCCAGACTTCATCTGCCCATGAGATAATCCAGCGCCTGGAAAACGAGATTCTCATTCTCGACGGCGCGACCGGCACTTACCTGCAACAGCACGGCCTGGAATCTGGCGGCAGTCCAGAACTGATGAATGCCGACACCCCGGATACGATCCGAGGCATGGCACGCGATTACTTCGACGCCGGCTCAAACATCGTCCTGACCAACTCGTTCGGCGGCACCAAATTCCGACTCAAGCACTACAACGCGCAAGACCGTGTAACCGAACTGAACCAGTTGGCGGCAGAGCACGCCAAGTCGCAAGCCGGCCCGAGCCAATACGTGGCCGGCTCCATCGGTCCGACTGGCGAGTTCATCGAACCGCTCGGAATGGTCAGCGAAGCCGAGATGTACGATGCCTTCGCCGAGCAAGTCACGGCCCTCGCTGCCGGAGGCGCCGATGCCGTAATGATCGAAACCCAGATGGTCCTCGAAGAAGCCGCAATCGCCATCCGCGCTACCCGCGAGAATACCGACTTGGTAGTGATGGCATCGATGGTGTTCGATAAGGGTCCGCGCGGCTTCTTCACGATGTGGGGCACCTCGCCAGAGGACGCAGCAACTGGTCTACTGGCGGCTGGCGCCGATGTTGTCGGTTCCAACTGCGGAAACGGCATAGATCGCATGGTAGAAATCGCTGCCAAGATGCGCGCCGTAGTCGACTGCCCACTCGTCATCCAATCCAATGCCGGCATTCCGGCATACAAAAGCGGCGAGATAATCTATCCCGAATCGCCCGAATACATGGCCGAAAGATACAAGAAACTGGCCCAAACGCCGGTGCAGATACTGGGCGGATGTTGCGGCACGACGTCGGAACACATCCACGCTCTCCACGATTCAGTAAAGTAGATGCAAGCAAGCAGGAGAAGTTAGCCGTTACATATTCAAAAGGAATAATCCGCGAAAACGTCATCGCCGCACCGCTCAGAAAGCTGGGCAGGTGTATCGAACTCGTTGCTGTTGATCCCCACTTTCACGACATCACTGTCGGACTGTATCTGCGCGAGCGCACGCTGACCATCCACACGTTCGCTCAAGTCGAAGGTGCCGACACTCGCATCGCCCACATTCGAGAGCGGTTGTGCGCGCTTGCGGATGTCGCACCGGTTGCTGACACCAGTAACCAGGCATCTCTCATCTCCCGCGAGTTCTACGACCGCCCCTTGCGATTCGCATTCACTGAAGCGGTCGAGAAGAACAATCCGATTCCGACCGGTCCGATATCGGTACGCGACACCAAGTCCCGCCTTACCTTCTTCGTCACGCCTGAGGAAGCGGAAAACGGCTATGTCTATCGTGTCACGGCTGAGGGCGACTACGCGCGTCCGCAGATGCGCATTCTCGCCGTCATCGGCGGATACATGCGATATGGCGGATGCGAACGGGTCGATCGCGAACGGTTCCGATTCCAGCATGGCGAGCGGTTGGACCGGTTCGCACGGCTGCTTCTGCCCTACGCACGCAACGTCAGCGCGGTCGATTCGATGCTGGAACAAGCCGAGATGGCCGGTCAGATGACGACGCAGACGCTTGGATTTGCCCAGGGCACCTGAACACTCAAACTCACATCAGAACATCTACATCCATCTATCCAAAGGGAGATTACGATGCCTTCCAACAATTTCGCCGGAACTATGACATCAAAAGAGCGCACGCTGGCCGCGCTGAATGGTGAACCGGTCGATCGCCCACCCGTGACGAACCCCACGAATGTCGCCACAGTGGAGCTGATGGACTTGGTAGATGCGCCCTTCCCGCACGCCAATCGCGATCCGGAACTGAACGCTCGTCTCGCTGCGACCGGCTATACCCAGCTCGGTTTCGATGGCATCGCGCCCTACTTCTCCATCATCCAGGAGTCGTCAGCACTCGGTTGCGAGATGCAGTGGGAGGGCAAAGACAACTGGCCTACCGTCCGCATGTCTCGTCCAATCTGGAAGACGGTTGACGACATTAAGATGCCCGACAACTTCCTGGAGCATCCTGACAACTGGACCATCATCGAATCGATACGCATCCTTAAGCAGGAGTTTGGCGACGAGGTAGCAATCATCGGTAAGACGATGGGCCCCTGGACGCTCGCCTACCACGTCTTCGGCGTCGAGCCGTTCCTGCTGGCCACCGTCGACGACCCGCCGATGGTCATGGATATGCTGCACCGTCTCAAGCAGTTCACTATCGAGTTTGGGCAAGCGCAGATCGACGCTGGCGCCGATGTGCTCACCGTACCCGACCATGCCACTGGCGATCTGGTCAGCGGCGAATACTATCGACGCTTCCTGATGGACCTGCACAACGAACTGGTTGAAGATCTGCCAGTGCCGTTGATACTCCACATCTGCGGCGCGACCGTAGACCGCATGCCCTACATCGCAACGACCGGCATGGCGGCATTCCACTTCGATTCCAAGAACGATCCACAAGATTCAGTCGATGCGGTGCAAGACGGAACCCAGTTGGTCGGCAATGTCAACAATCCCGTAACGCTCTACTCCAAAGGTACAGAAGACGTGCGAAAAGAGGTGTTCCGCAATCTCGACGCGGGAGTGCCGCTTATCGCGCCCGAGTGCGCCATCCCGCTTAAGACAAAGTTGGAAAACCTGCTCGAGATACCGCGCGCAGTCGAGGATTGGGCCGCAGAGCATTGGGACTACTCCGACAACTGATGCGCACATTCGGATGTGCAAACCCGTAGAGAAAGTAGTTCTGTAAACCGATTAGAATCGAATACATCTATGCATTCATGTCCCAATCGGACGGTTGCGGACATTTGTGTACGGTTTACAGCGCAGAATCAAGCGGTCTCATATGCCAATCGTCAACGACGGACTAAAACGCGAATTTGAATGGGTCACGAGACCCGGCGAGCAGAAGCACATCGGCGAAGCGCTCGACCTTGCTGATGAGATGATGCAGGAGATCGCATACCAACTCATCATCGGCAAGAACCTCGAAGTCGACCGCCTCACCAGAGAGTGCCTCGACAAGGGATACACCGCTAACCACATCCTCGACCACGGACTGCTCAACGGCATGGCTATCGTCGGAGTAAAGTTCCGAGACAACGTCATCTTCGTCCCCGAAGTGCTCGTCGCCGCCCGGGCGATGAAGGCCGGCATGACCCACATCGAGCCGATACTGTCTGCTTCCGGCATCGAACCGATCGGCACCGTCATCATGGGCACCGTAAAGGGCGACCTGCACGACATCGGCAAGAACCTGTGCATCATGATGCTGCGCGGCGCCGGATGGACCGTCCACGATCTGGGTGTCGATACCTCACCCGAAGAGTTTGCCGACGCTGTCATGGAGTATGATGCGCAGGTGATGGGCATGTCGGCGCTGCTCACTACCACGATGCCCAACATGGGTCGCACCATCTCCTACTTTGAAGACATCGGACTGCGCGACGAAGTGCGCATCATGGTCGGCGGCGCGCCGGTCACGCGTGAATTCGCCGACGAGATGGGCGCCGATGGCTATGGCGAGAACGCCGTCGACTGCGTAGAGATGGCCGGCGGACTGCTCCAACTGCTCAAACAGATGAACCAATAACGGCTGATGCCACCCAACTCTGCAAACAACCGCGGCACAAACGGGCATGAAAGACCTGTGCATCCCCCTGTAGATGTGGATGCGGCGCGCAAGAGCATGGCCCGCATGGCAAACATCTTCGCCGAAATCGCCCAGCACGCCGATGAATCTAGCCTCGAACGATGCCCATACAAGGACGCTCGCTCCCGCTGCACTGCCAAGTTCGGATGTCGCAATCAACACTTCACTCGCAATCCCATCGATATGCCGGTATGCACCGCCCGCGACGGCGATCTGGACTATCGCTCCGCGTGGGAAATCGACCAGCCGATATAGAAGTGCCAACATCCGGCTACTTCAAGCTGATACTGACAGCGACGCCGCATGTCCCCTCTCATCCATCACGACACTGTCCTGCCGCTTGAAGAGGGCAAGACGCTCTTTGACTATGCCGACGATTTGGCGGTGCGAGTGCCCACTTCATGCGGACGCACTGGCGAGTGCCACGAATGCATCGTCGAGGTGCGGCAGGGACTCGACGCGCTAGGTCCGCTCACAGATGCTGAGCATTTCCTGCGCGGCGACTATCGCCTGGCATGCCAAGCCGCCATCAGCGATGTCGATGCCGACGTCGAGTTCAACGTCCTGCGACGCCAACCGCGCATCTTGACCGAGTCGATCCAACTCTCAGAAGTCGAACTCGATCCTATGACCGTCCTCGAGGGCGATCAGATCATTCATAAAGGTCCGGGCGGTCCACGCGTCATCGATCGCTACCGCGGCCGGATGCTGGGCATCGCGGCCGACATCGGCACTACGACGGTCGCCATGAACTTAGTAGACCTCGAAAGTGGCGATGTCATCTACACTGCATCGTTCGAGAATCCGCAACGTTTCGGCGGCTCTGACGTTATGAACCGCATCTCGTACGACTGCGGTCAGTTCCGCGGCGAGCTGCAAGCCGTCCTCATCTCAAGCATCAACTTCGAGATCGGCGAGATGGTGCGCGCCCTCCGGATACGTCGTCGTCAAATCGTCGAATTCGTCGCCGTCGGAAACACAACCATGCGAGACATGCTATTCGGCCTCGACGTAGAGCCGATCGGCACGAAACCATACAAGTCGCACATCGAAACCGAAGTCATCGACGGTCGCCGGGAAACGACCGCGTTGATTGTGGCGGCACACGAACTGGGCATTCGTATCAATCCCAACGCCAACGTCTACAGCGGGCCGCTGATTGCTTCTCACATCGGCTCTGACGTGGCCGCCGACCTGCTCACAATCGGCATCGACGAGATTGACGAGATGGTGATGCTCATAGACATCGGCACCAACACTGAGATTGTGGCGGGCAATCGAACGCGTCTCTTCGCCGCCTCCTGCCCCGCCGGACCGGCCTTCGAAGGTGGCGCCGTAACCTACGCCATGCCGGGATACGACGGCGCGGTCGAGAGTGTAAAGATAGAAAACGCTGACAACCCGCATCTCACTACGATCGGCGACATCACGCCAATCGGCATCTGCGGCTCCGGACTCATCGACCTGCTCGCCGAACTCCGACGACATGACATCATGAACGAACTGGGCGCCTTCAACGACGGTTCAAACGAATTCACCTTCCATCCGGCAAACAACCTCACAATCACACGTGCCGACATCTCTGCCCTAGCCCAGGCAAAAGCCGCCAACTACTGCGGACAAAACATCGTCCTCGAAACGATGGACACCCCCATCACCGACTACAACCGTCTCTACCTAGCCGGCGGTTTCGCCAACTACATCGACATCCAAAACGCCATAAACATCGGCTTCATCCCCGACCTACCACTCCCCCAAATCACCAAAGTAGGCAACGCCTCCCTCAACGGCGCCACTATCATGCTAACCAACGCCACCAAACGCGCCGCCATCGAACACCTAACCAAACAAATCCACCACATAGAACTAGAAACCAACCCCAACTTTTTTGAGCATTTTGTAGAAGGGTGTCAGTTTAAGAAGTAGGTGAGGGGGCATCTGCGAAAGAGCGGCGTTTACTCTCATTACGCGCGTAGCTAGCCCTTTGTCCCCTGTTGCCCTCACCCCTGACCCCTCTCCCGCTTTACATCGGGAGAGTGGAACTTGTGGTTGCGCTCATGGCTACGATGAACGGCTTAGTAGTTGATGCTACGTTCTTGACGTTGCTATCGCGTCAACGACTTTGCTGATGTGGGAACAACAACCAATACGTTCACATGAACCATAAACATCACGAGAAGTTCCCCTCTCCCGCATTTTTGCGGGAGAGGGGTTAGGGGTGAGGGCGATGGGGTGGCCATGGGGTGCGGGGCTCCATCATCTACGCCTCTCCCCTCGGGAAGAAAATTCTAGGTGAGGCGGATTCTCGAAAGAGCGGCGTTCTCCCTTCATTCGGTTCCCACCGCCCCATGGCCACCCAGTAGCCCTCACCCCTGACCCCTCTCCCGATTTACATCGGGAGAGGGGAACTTCTCATCGTGTTCATGGTTAGTGGGAACGTCATGGTTGTTGTTCCTGTATCGGCGGCGGCGTGCTCACGCACGGACTTCATTGTTGTTGCGCGTGCATCGGCAACGTCGGTGATGCAAGTACAATCGCATCGCAACATCGTCAACTACAACGTCGGTCACCGTAGCAATGAACGACACGACAAGTTCTCCTCTCCCGCATTTTTGCGGGAGAGGGGCTAGGGGTGAGGGCGACGAGTGGCCATAGAGGGCACGCGAATATCGTGATTTTATAGCTAGTGCTAGGAAACATTGGTCGCCATTCGGCATTTTGCGACCACAATATAGGCAATGTGTTGTTTGGGCAACTTGAATAAAAAATCACCGATGCATCACTATTACCGTAACCAAGCGGCGAATTTTTCTCTAGGAACATCCCCTTCAAATGTGCAATCTCACGAGCACGTTTACGATCCGCGTGATCGGGGTAAATCCGGGAGTGTTCAGAAAACACCTGGTCTTGAGGACCCAAATCATCACAAAAATAAACCCGAATTAGTAGTTCATGACGATCAATAAATCTCTCAATTTCTTCACGTGCTGAAGCAAAGCCTACAAGTACAACTAACACAAATTCAATTCCCCTTGAGCCAACTTCACGAATAAATTCAAGTTCTTTATGAAGACCATTAATCAAGGTGTTACCAGTCCCAGCAAAGTCATCGATTAAAACTATTCTAGTGATGTCAGTAGAACTGTTCAATTCGGTTTTCAATGTTGTTAATGGTAATACATGATCGTGGAAGAGCTTATTCTCATTTGCGAATAACTTGCAGTATGTCATTCCTGCTTTTGCTGCTGAATGATCTAACGATGTCACGAAAATATCTCTGCGACTCCTTATACCACTCTCAATGACTGAACGCATATTGCGAGATGCAATCTCAAAAGTAGCTTCGATTTTGGAACGAACGATTCGTTCACTTTAGAGGGTAGTTTTAGTCAGTAAACGAAACATCAATCGTTGGCCAGATGAAGTATTGAATTGATTCAACCATGCTCTAATCTGGGAACTGTCAATCATGCGTCCTTTGTACAATAATAGATTTCAATTATCACATAGTTTTAGAATTTCCTCATCTATAACTCGTACTTGCAATTCATCCTTTATTCGAGCGTTTTCGATTTTCAATTCGCGAGCATGAATCATCGAATCTCTAACTCCTCGTTCATTTAACGAAGACTGGCAAAGAGGAATTTTAGCAGTAATATTGCCGGAATCTTCAATCAAGATACTTCGTCCTTGGAACTCTCGTATGACAGCATCGAACTCGCTTTCACTCAGTGCAAGATCACATGAACGACGGAATTCATTCCAAGCAGTCTCGTGGTTAATTGTGGTTTGCTTCCGGGCCGCCAATCCAAGTGCGAGTAATACTGAGCTTCGTTCAATACGTTTCTGATCAGCTTCATCGGCGTTATCAAATAGTCCGTCTGACCAGAAATGAGCAAAGGAATTACCTACAATTGATGACACGCAAGTTCCAATTGCCGTACGGACGTCGAATTCATTCGCGTCACTACACCGACGGACGACCATATCAGAAAATAGTTGATTTGCAATCAATTTAGCAAAATAAGGGTTACCAGCACTATTTATTAATAGTTCTTCAAGTGCTTCATCACTGATCGTCAATCAACTACGCACAGGCCTACTGATAAGCTCGAAAAAATCATGTTTATTGCTAGTTTTCGAGAAATAGTCAATTTCAATCGTTATGAATTTAGTGATACGATCACCTTGCCTATGAATAACTTCTTGAATACCCTCTCCACCTACCAGTAAAAAACCACATGCGGGCTTATTACTCACTTGTCTAATCGGTTGAAAAAGCGAGGTGCTGAGGTCTGTTCTTCGCAACAATTCTCGCGGTAACTCATCAAACTCATCCAAAATAAACATCAATTTGTGATCAGTTTTCAAAGCTAATTCTACGAAATCTGATAAGGGTGCCAATCCGTCAGAGAAATCAGGATCCGGTTCTCTAGATAAACTGGGGATAGCATCTTTCATCGCCCTAACCAAGACATGTCCCAGCGAGATAAAGTACTGGTGGCATCTTTGGTCACGTAATCTCCACTACCTTTGTTGATAACTACCCAGGATGATTCTCTATCCATTTCCAGGCGTTCTCCAACAGCGTTTGCCAATCATGTCTTACCAACGCGTTTTTGACCGTAAACAAAGGCAGAGCCAACGTTCTTCGATCTTGCTCTACGCAACAATCGAGTGAGTTCAGATTTTCTTCCTACCAATTCATCTCCAGTGGTGACTGCCTCAAGTGAATATGGATCAGTTAACTCAACTGTCTCCCAATCAACATCTTCATTTTGAGCTTCAACTTGAAATTCAAATTCTTCCGTTTCAATTGTCCCTAGTCGACTCCAACTCAAGCTCAAAATCAAGCTAGCACGTGTTTCAGAGGATACTACCACTACCGGTAAATTAAATATACGCGCTTCCCCAGGTTCTATAGTACCAATTATTGTCTCAGTGCTCTCTGATTGAATACAAGAATCTGTAGCAATCTCATCTAACCTTAACTCTCGTGCTGGGCCTGTACCGTTATTATTTATCCAAATCTTGATAATAATATCAGAGCCAGGTTGTCTGAGTGGATATTTTATTCGTACTGGGATGAAATTCAATACTGGATATCGACCTCTCTCAGTCGTTTCGAAATGAATCTTAATTGCCTGTTTTAAATGCCGTGCCAAATCACCAATTATTTTCTCAGCGTCTCTAGATCCATACAGAACAGATGCATTAATAATTTCTTCACATTAAGCATATGCGACATCACGATATTCTAATGAATCTGATTCTCGATGACCAACATAATCCTTGACTGAAGCAAACAATTCTTGTATACGCCTACGAGCAATTAATTTATCAGGAATCAATGGTGACAATAATGGATTATTCTGGTCACTGCTGAATAGTTTTAGTATTTCTCCTTCGTATCGTCCAATCTGATCCAGTGCAGGTGGCCTGCTTGCCAATTCATGTGCCTGATTTACTATTGAGCGCATATAATCTGCAAGAGCGTTGATCTTTTCATAAGTCTGTGAATTAATGTCGATGTTTAGTTGTTTGTAGTTATCATATTGAAGCACTTGGTCAAACAGCAATGTCGCCATATGTTCAGTATTGTCGAAATCCAAAGCATTCCGAGAATCCACTAATACTCATAAAATCCAGGCCGTTGCGAACCTCTGAATTTCATTGGGAAGCTCTCTCGAAAAAAGTCTTCGCAATGGGTCGCCGTCATACTGATGCTCAAAATGACCCAAAATCGTCCGGGCAAACTCATCCATGGCTTGAGGACGATCAGCATCTTCACACTTCGCGAGAGCATCAACAGCGTGCTGAATGTTCTTGACAGATTTCAAATCACTTGCTTGCGTCGTCAATTTTGGGTTAATCCTCGCTTACGTTGTAAGGCATCGGCACGATGTTAGCACATTGAGCACGGAAATCCATCCTATCCTCCTTCTATCACGCAACCATCACCCTCCCAAGTGCTACCCTATCCTAATCAACACCCTCAACCAACACACACCAGGAACCCACCACCATGCCCGCCAAGAAAGCCCTCATCACCGATTATGTCTGGCCGAACATCGATGTCGAGAGTGAGGTGTTGCGCGCCGGTGGCGTTGAGCCGGTGGTGGCGCCGGATGGGGCGGAGGAGACGTTGAGGGGTTTGGCGGCGGATGTGGATATCATCATGTTTTGCTTTGCGCAGGTTACGGGTGAGGTGTTGCGGAATGCGAGTAGGTGTGTTGTGGCTTCGAGGTATGGGATTGGGGTGGATAATGTCGATATTCCGACGGCTACCGAGCTGGGCATCGTCGTTACGAACGTGCCGGACTACTGCATGGATGAGGTTACCGACCATGCGATTGGGATGATACTGGCGCTTAACCGGCGTCTGGTGCCGCACGACCGGGAGGTTAAGGACGGCGGATGGGCGAATGTGGTGCTCGATCAGCCGATGCATCGCACGCGTGGGGCGACGCTCGGCATCCTAGGCTTCGGACGCATCGGACGTTCAATCGCCGACAAAGCGGTCGGCTTCGGCATGAACATCATCGCCTACGATCCGCTGATTGCGCCCGGTCAATCCATCGACGGCGTCGAGATTGTGTCGTTCGAAGACGTCCTGCGAAGGTCCCACTTCATCACGGTTCACACTCCCCTGACGCCCGAGACCGAGGGCATGATCGGCGCCGATCAGTTGGCGACCATGATGCCCGGTTCGATCATCGTCAACTGTGCCCGTGGCGGCATCATCGAAGAAGACGCCCTCGCCGACGCCCTGCACTCCGGCCACCTAGCCGGCGCCGGCCTAGACGTGCTCGAACCCGCTCCCCCACGCGCCGACCACCCTCTCCTAAGCGCACCCAACATCATCATCACGCCCCACACCGCATTCTTCTCCCAAGCCTCCACCATAGAACTAGAACGTCGCACCGCCCAAGAAGCCCTCCGCGTCCTCAACGGCAACAAGCCTGAGAACCTGATCAATCCTGATGTGCTAGGTAAATCCCGAAGCGGGATTTAGAGAGTAGATGACTGGCGGTTTCCCGCTCCATTGCCCTCACCTAGAATCCTCTCCCCAAGAGGAGAGGCGTACTCGTTTTCGCTTTATCCCATATCATCTCTATCAGAAAGGTTTCCCTCATGAAAATCACTTCCGTTAAAGCGATACCGGCTTCTTCTGCCCCGCGTGGCATGGCGAGAAACTATGTGTTTGTGAAGATTGAGACTGATGAGGGGCTCACCGGTTGGGGCGAAGCTACGGCTGGACCTCTGGCAGTGGCTACTATGGTCGACGAGTTCGGGGAGTTGCTGATCGGACAAGACCCTCACCGTATCGAGCAACATTGGCAAACTCTATACCACCACTTCCACGTCCGAGGCGGTGTCGTGCAGATGTCGGCTATCAGCGGCATCGAGATTGCACTTTGGGACATCAAAGGACAGGCATTGGGCGTGCCGGTCTACGAACTTCTCGGCGGGAAGATGCGTGAAAAGATCTGGTGCTACGGCCGATGGGACGGCTTGACGCCCGAACTGGCCGTCGAGAATGCACTCCGGCACACCGAGCAAGGCCTGACGGCGCTCAAGGGCGACCCTTTCGATCATCGTGGCATCTTCATACCGATTGAAGCCGAACGGATCGCGATCGAGAAACTCGCAGCAGTGCGCGATGCGGTGGCAGATAACGTCGAGTTGCTAGTGGAAGTCCACGGTCGTCTCGCGCCATCAGACGCCATTCGCATCGGGAACGCGATTGAAGAATATCGACCATTCGTCTATGAGGAACCGGTACCTCCCCAGAATCTTGAAGCGCTCGAACGCGTATCGAATGCCGTGAACATACCCTTGGCAACCGGTGAACGCCACTACACGAAGTGGGACTACACCGAGTTGCTATCGCGTCAAATCGTAAAGATGATCCAGCCCGACATCGTGCAAGGCGGCGGGATTCTAGAACTGAAGAAGATCGCGGCGATGGCCGAGGCACACTATGTGGGCTTCCAGCCGCATAATCCCTACGGTCCCTTCTGCACCATCGCATCACTCCACGTCGACGCCTGCACTCCCAACTTCATGATCCAGGAAGGTGGCATACATCCATGGTTCCAAGACGCATGTGACGGCGATTTCCCAACTCAAAAAGACGGCTACCTGCCACTGCCTACCGCGCCCGGACTGGGTGTCGCAATGAACGAAGATTGGATCGCCGCCAACCCCTGGGACAACAACGCCGCTCCCTGGCGAGCCCCCGACGGCAAAATAGCTTCACTACAACAAACGAACTGGTCGTAGAGAGGTCCCTAAAACCCCCATATCCGCGCTGCCGCCTTACCCATCACCCACTCAACATCATCCCCGTCCGAAAACGCCGGATGCTCCATTACTCCTCGCAACGCATTCCCATAGCCCTCGCGCCCGGCGGCTGGTGGGAAGTCGCTGCCCCAGGCCATGCGTTGCACGCCGAAGGCTTCTTTGGCCATCTCGAAGAGAAGCGGGATGGAGTCGAACTGGAGTGCAGGTAGCAGGCGTGGCGGACGTTTGCAGATCTCGCCTAGTCCGGGCACTTTGATGCTCGTGTTGTCGCGTTCGGCATGAGACAGCGCGGCGGTGTATTCAGCATAGGGCCAGTCGGCGATGCCAACTCCTGCCAGATGCTCCAGCACCACGTGGGTATCGGGACAGGCATCGAGAATACGGGCGAAATCGTCGGAAGCAAACCGCGTGGCATCGCCCAAACTCGTGACGACCAGTCCCAACTCGCCAGCACGCCGCCACATATCCAACTTGTCGGCGTTTACGAACTCACCATCCGGTGCGATACGCACCCCTGCCGCGCCCTGCTCTGCCAGTCGAGTCAAGTCTCCCAATGGATCCGCCGACTCCGGATCTACCAGCACCGCCACTTTGAAGCGATTGCCGCGCTTCGAAGCCTCATCGAGCAGATACCCATTGTCGTAAGTCCCGCCATGCTGTATCAACACCGCCTGGTCTACGCCGTTGCGATCCATCTGAAACTCCAACACCTCAATCGGCTCGAACCAGTTGTTCCCAGCATGGCAGTGCGTGTCGATGATGAGCATTTTGCGACCTCCAAATCACGGTTTCAATGCCATTAACCATAACGCCACTTCTCGTATCACCAATACCCCATCCCCCAGCCGATTCTGGCACTATGCTATGATTCACGCAGTTTGAAATCACTCTCAGAAAGCGAATGTCCAGAGCCTACAAAGCCCGTTTCACCATTCAAGACGATTCCAAATCTGGGATCGCGTTGCTTGATGATGTTGAGCAGTCGCTTCGCGATTGGGCACAACCACGATTTGGAGAGCCGCTCAAAGACGCTGGAAAATGGGATAACGGCACCGAAAGCATCGAAATTGACGCGGCACGCAGGGATGATCAGGGCTACTTCAACGCCAAGTATCGCCTGCATGAAGATGCGCGACGGGATTACACGCTGACCGCGGTAGAGCGTGACATCTTCGAGATCGCCTTACATCCGCCTCTCGAAGTGCGGTGCAACTACACCATCGCCACGGTCGGAGGCGAGATTGAGAACGTCGTCCGCGTTGACCGCGCGCGATCCCTCAACGGCACTCATGATTCTATGTATGCCGGTGAAACACCCGATATCGTGCGCCACATCGTGCAGCGCTTCAACTGCTACGTCGAAAGCGACCGGCTAAACGTCCGAGCAACCGAGATCGGCAACGATGAGATCGAAACCTTTGTCAACGACCAGCTGTTCGGAGCGCGTGCCCTACCCATCGTTCTCGTTTCCCAACAAATCGGCAAAGACCCCGTAGTAGATGCCGACGACCTGCAACGCAAACTCCTCGGCAACTTCCGCGTATTCACCTACAAAGCATCCACCGCTAGCGCAATGCTGGGGTATATGTCGGATCGAGGTTGGGGACGCCGATTGGCATGTTCCGCCGGCGATGTGCGGCTCTACAAGCCCGGAGCGAATCCCAATTCACCCGCCAGCGACCATCCCTGTTGGCGACAGGACCGGATACAAGACATCGGCATCGATATCGCCAACCGCATCCTCGCATCGTTCCGGCGGCACGAAGACGAGGCGTATGAACCGAAGATCTACCGAGCCAGCTATCTCTTCGTCACCGACGACCGCTACGCCGAACTCCGAAACCAGTTGTCCGAGGAAGCGACCCAAAATAAAAAGCTCAAACTGCTGGTTGATCAGATAACCACTTCGCTAGATGATGCACAGCGCGAAAGTACTGCACAAGAGGCGACGCTTCAAGCAGAGAACAAACGCCTTGAGGCATCTATCGGAGAACTCGAAACAACGATTGAGGAACTGACCCACAAAGTCGAAACCTTAGCCCTGCAACTGAAGCTGACGCAAATATCGAATTCCGGATTTATAGAACAGTTCGAAAAAGCAGAGTTGAAGGCTGAAACGCTAGAAGGTGTAGCCCGGCGCAGTCTGGATCTCGCTGACCGCTTATCTGATGAGTTAAATACCGTCAAGGCAGATAACGATGATGATGTATCTGAGCAGTTGCGAACCTATGAGCAGGAGTACTTCAATTCAGATGGACTCAAGTCCGTCAAGGACGCCGTCTATTTCGCTGACGTTGACTTCAAACACCTGCGCTTCTTGCCCTCAGCACTGAAATCGGCAGCCAACACTCAGTATAGATCCGCCGAAAAGCTTTACCAGACATTCAAAACGCTCAATGAATGTGCTGGAATCCTCACCGGCAAATCCCTGCATAAAGGCTCCTTGGGCATGTCGATGCAAGATTTTCTGAAGCACTCCAGCATCGACTACGTTCCCGGAGAGAGTGAGACCACTACCGCCAAGTACGCCGCTGACCGCTATTTCTCCGACGATAAAACCAACAAACAGGTATACATGCCTGCGCACATCCGGATGGGAAAGAACATCAGACTCCGCATCCATCTGCGCTGGGAACCAGACGAAGGGAAATGGCTAATCGGACACGTAGGCGAACACCTGCGGACTTCGCGCAACTGACGTATAGACAAGTTCCCCTCTCCCAATGTCAATTGTGAGAGGGGCTAGGGGGGAGGGCGACGGGGCGGATATGGGGCGCGGCAAACGCTACCCCCTAAGTCGCGATCGCTATATCCGGCGTCCCTACACCGGCTCCTTCTGACATCACCAAGTCGTCGATCTGCTGTTTGACTTCGGCGGGCATTTCCCAGTCGCCGCCGATGTTGTCGGCTACTTCCGAGTCTTTCACCATGCCGCACAGCGCAACGGTGACGGTCGTATTGGCGAGGACCCAGGCGATGGCTAGTTGGGCAACCGTTTTGCCGTGATCGGCAGCGATGCCCTTTAGCTTCTCGACAACGGCGATGTTGCTGGCGAGGTTGTCGGGTCCGAATGATGCCAGTCCGAAGTTGGCGCCATTGGCACGCCAGTCGTTGTCGCCAAAGGAATGATCGGACGACCAGGCGCCCGTCAGTAGCCCGTGTCCCAAAGTGCCGTACGCCATGATGCCCATGCCGTTCGACTCGACAAACGGTATCACGCCCGACTCGGGACGGCGGTCGAAGATGTGATATCCGATCTGGTTCGTGACGATTGGGCTGTTCTCTCGACATTCGGCCATCATTTCAGGGCTGAAGTTCGAGACGCCAGTGTGCCGAATCTTTCCCACCGTCTTGGCATCTTCAAGTGCCCTCATCGGCTCCTCGAACGTGCGAGTATGGTCCGGCCAATGAATGAGAAACAGGTCGATGTAATCGGTATCGAGCCGTTCCAGACTCTCGTCGATGCTACGCAGCAGGGTATCTCGATCGCTGATTGAGACGGTGGCGGCAGTGCGATCGGGATTGTCTCGCACCCATTCACGTCCGCCCTTGGTGACCAGGACGATGTCGTTGCGGATTGGCGCAATGGCTTTGCCCATCAGCTTTTCGCCATATCCCCATCCGTAAACCGCCGCCGTATCGAACAGCGTGATGCCAGAATCGAACGACTTCCGTGCGGCTCCGATCGCTTCGTCATCGTCAAAATCGCCATACTGCCCTCGGCCCATCGGCCAGCCACCGAAACCGATGACCGACGATACTAGTCCTGAATCTCCGAATGTTCGCTTACGCATGTAATGCTCCTTAATCTCTATCGTTATGGTATGTCGTGTTTCGTGGGAAATGTGGCTACACCGTGCGTGACACCTCACCCGATGGTGAGACGCTGGAGACGCCCTTGTCGCCAGTGAATGCTGATGCTGTTATCTCAGCAGTGAGTTGCTCACCCGGCGCCAGAGATCGTGCGGATCCATTCTCTATCGCCTGCTTCAGTCCGCCGTTATGCCAACTGGTGCACGGCTCCAAGCCAACGTTGTAGCAGCGCCCATACCAGGGATATCCCCAGCCGCCGCCAAGATTCCGCCAGTACCAGAGGTACCGAAAAACCTCGCTGGGAAACGACACCGCAAATCCTACCTGAGACTCCTCGTTGTGGACTGCGTACCAACCCTCTGACATCTCAGTCATGTACGCCATATCGAGCGAGCGATCTTCCTTTGCTGGCATAGTGCGGAAATCGATCTCACTGCCATCGACGGACGGCACCATGGGCCACGGCCCTTCCCATCCGAGCGGCAACTTTTGAGTTTCTACAAAGGTCTCTGGATGCGTCAACACCGTGCAATCCGGAACGTACAGTCGGCACTTCTCCGATAGGAACGGCGGCCCGATGGCGATGTGCTCCAACCAGACGATATCTACCGGCTCTTCGCCTTCATTGATGACCGTCTTGGAAAGGTGCAACGTCGATGAACCCTCTTCCAGATTTAAGGTCTTGTCGACGGCTACTGGCATTCTCACGCCCTTGGCCCTGAAATTGACCGCCACCCGCTCTGGCGTATCTTCCGTGATGACTGCATCCCACGGCAGGTTGTTCAGTTCGGCGTGAAGTCCGAAATCGGCACAATAAACCTCATCGGGATATCCGCCATGCGGAACTACCGTCTGCCATCCGCCCTCGTAGTAGTCCAACCACATGCCCTGATTGGAACCGGTCGAGGGCACAAACTTGCGCGGGTCGCGCACGCCCCATGGGGAGCGCCACATAAACTCCGTATCGGTAGGCTTGTGAACGAACGAGTACATATCTGCCCCCTTGTCCGCAAGCACCAGCACGCGGATGTTGGAGTTCTCGATAACTACCGTCTTCAACCCGCGATAGGTCCACGCATCCGATATACGGCATCCATGCGTTCTTTCATCCTGATAATGCATCTACTACTCCTCCTAACAAGGTTGCTGCTACGTTTCAGTCACTAGGTGCTACCACAATACGAAAGACGCCATCTTCAGATCGCAGCATCCGCTCAAAGCCGTCCTCAATCACCCGCTCCAGAGGTATCACTGACGAGACGAGTTTGGATACCGAGATATCTCCCCGCCCAATCATCTGCGTCGCTATCTCCATATCTCCCGGCGATGCTCCAACGGAGCCGATCACGGTTCGCTCAAGTCCGACTATCTCATTGAAATCAAAGGCGGCACTCTCAGTGCATAGACCGACCAATACTGTCGTGCCACCGGGGTGCGTCCAGTTGATTGCGATGCGCGGTGTTTGAGCCGCGCCGGCCGTTTCGACAACGATGTCGGCACCGACTCCATCGGTCAAATCCAGCAACTGCTGATGGGCATCATGTTCGCTCGAATCGATGGCCGCGTGGGCGCCAATATCGAGTGCCATCTTCAAACTTTGAGGCCGCACATCGGCGGCAATCCTCTCGCAACTGCGGCGCAAAACGCCTGCAATGTCAACAATCCAACCGCGCCACAGCCAATTACCGCAACCGTATCCCCGGCCCTGACGCCAGATCGGTGCGCGGCGTGGACGGCTACCGTCGTCGGCTCTATCAGAGGCGCTTCGTAATCCTGAACGCTGTCTGGCAACTTGATCAATTGACTGACCGGCCACGTCATGTAGTTTGCCAATCCGCCGTCAACCGAAAATCCCGCGTTGACACCGTTGCGGCAAGTGGCATGCATCCCGCGCGTGCACCAGAAACAATCGCCGCACGGCATTACATTGTTCACCATCACGCGGTCGCCAACATTCAGTCCACTGGTCTTCGCCCCCAACGCCTCGACCTGTCCGGCGCTCTCATGGCCTACCGTTTTGGCATCGGACCTGCGGCTGCGTGCCTCGCCAAATCCATGCTGCCAACGCTCGATATCAGTGGCACAGATCGAGGCGGCAGTGATACGGATGCGCGCCTCGCCCTGCTGCGGCTCTGGAATCGCCACCGTTTCAAGGCGAATATCCTGCTTGCCGTAGAACTTAAGGGCCTTCATACTCATTGGTGCGACAAATTCAATTCGTTCAGACTTGTTTCACAGGTTCGGGGAAACGAGAATCCTGAATACATCCTTCTCCGGTCGCAACATGCGCTCAAAGCCGTCATTGATGACTCGATCGAGTGGGACTACTGTGGAAATGAGGTCTTTGACTCGCATCTTTCCCTGTGAGATGAGATTGACTGCCGTTTCCATATCTCCCGGCGAGGCGGCTACGGAACCGATAACCGTCTTCTCAGGACCGACAATCTCGTTGAAGTTGAACTCTGGCGTTGCGGAGTAGATACCGACCAGCACCGTCTTACCGCCCGGTCGCGTCCACTGGATCGCCATGCCCGGCGTAGATGCCGCGCCTGCCGTCTCCGCCACGATGTCGGCACCGATACCGTCAGTCAAATCCAGCAGCTGCTCGTACGAAGCAGCATCGGCCGCGTTGATGGTATCGTCAGCGCCTAAAGACTTTGCCAGTGCGATACTCTCCTCACGCACATCGACGGCGATGACGCGTGCGCCAGCCGCGCGAAAGGCCTGCGTTGTGAGCAAGCCGACCGTGCCGCAACCGATTACGGCTACGTTTTCGCCCACCTTGACGCCCGATCGACGAACGGCGTGAACGGCGACGGTTGCCGGCTCTACCAACGGGGCCTCAGCATCTGAAACATTGTCCGGCAACTTAATAAGATGACTCGCCGGCCAAGTCATCAATTCAGCGAGACCTCCGTCGGCAGATAATCCGGCAACGCAGATGCTGGGACATGTAGCCTGCGACCCGCGTATGCACCAGAAGCAGGCGCCGCAAGTCCTCACATTGTTGACGACTACCCGGTCACCAACTTCGATACCTGATGCCCCATCGCCGAGCGTCTCGACATGCCCTGCTATCTCATGCCCCAATGTAAGCGGCATCTCGCGGCCGCTGATTGGATTCGGACCGCCGTGCTGCGTCCAGAGCGGGCCGTATTGCCACTCCTCGATGTCGGTAGCACAGATCGAAGTGTTGGTGATTCGCAACCGCGCCTCGCCCGCGCTAGGCAGCGGCTCCGGGATATCTTCTAGGCGGATGTCTTTATTGCCGTGAATTCTAAGTGCTTTCATGATGCCCAAATTGTCGCATATCCCAAGAACGTCGGCAACGGATTTGTCCAGACCGCTTCCTATGCATCCTATGCATCAGATTCAACCGACTTGTAACGTGATGCGCCAATATGACGTTGCAGTGCGTAAAATTACCCCTGTAATCGAAAGATGCTTACAAGGAGAAACGTTGCAGTGAGACCGGCCGCCAAGATAACCCGAATCGAGGTCACGACCTTCGCGCATGGACTTGAGAACGTCAGCAAGGACTACAACTCTTTCAACATGGTCTACGAGCCGGGTGCCACGCTCCGAAGTGGCGGCGGCATCCTCTCGATACATACCGACCAAGGCGTCGTAGGCGAATACCCCGGCGCCGGCGGCAATGCTCTCGCCGACATCCAGACCGTTGCACCGTACTTAATCGGCAAAGATGCTATGCAGCGCGAGGTGCACTACAACGCGATGAAGCGCGGCCTGCGCCACACCGCCGCACTCGGGCTAGGCATCGTCGACATCTGCCTATGGGACATCGCAGGCAAGATCTACAACACCCCGCTATACCAACTTCTCGGCGGAGAACGCAAGCCGCTACCGGCATACGCTTCCACTCTGCACGGCGATGAAAATGGCGGTCTCACCACACCTCAAGACTTTGCCGACTTCGCAGTTGTATGTCGAGACATGGGATACCCGGCATTCAAGATACATGGCTGGGGACTCGCCGGCGAAAACATCCAGCGGGAAGTAGACAACGTGCTCGCAGTACGCGACGCCGTCGGACCTGACATGGACCTGATGATCGACCCTGCAAACGAGGTTAAGAACTTCGCTGATGCGTTGCGTCTCGGCAAGGCGTGCGACGAAGCCGACTTCTTCTGGTGGGAAGACGTCTTTATGGACGGCGGCGTATCGACATTCGCACATCGCAAGTTGCGCCAACTCGTCAAGACCCCGCTCCTGCAGACGGAGCATATCAGGCTACCCGAACAGCACATGAACTTCGTCATCGCCGATGGCACCGACTACGTACGTGTAGGCGCTCACGAGGACGGCGGCATCACCGGTGCCATGAAGATCTTCCACGCCTGTGAAAGCGTCGGCCTCGACGTCGAGACGCACGGACCAGACCCAGCGCACCGCCACCTCATGTCAGCCGTCCGCAACACCAACTACTACGAACTAGGCTTGGTCCACCCCAACGTCCGAACCACCAAAGCCCCCATCTGGGTCAACTACTCAGACGACCTCGACACGGTAGACGAAAACGGTTGCGTCCTCGCCCCCACCGGCCCCGGCATCGGCGTCCCCCTAGACTGGGACTGGATCAACGCCCACAAAACCGGTACGCAGGTGATAGCGGAGCTTTAGGGGAGATGGCGACGCTGATCAATGCTGCGACAGTTTGAATTAGTGAAATCTCCTTGGAAACGCCAACTGTTGGAGTTGGCCGAAGCGGCGCGCAATGATGTCCTGATCAATGCCCCGTACATTACCGGCGACGCATTGTCGATGTTCGTTGACTCGCTCAACGAACCAGACAGCATAAACGTGTCAATCAGCACCAC
Source organism: Dehalococcoidia bacterium (assembly GCA_965200065.1). Taxonomy (GTDB): domain Bacteria; phylum Chloroflexota; class Dehalococcoidia; order Lucifugimonadales; family Lucifugimonadaceae; genus Bin127. Next base: position 120,448 of record CBDATF010000002.1, read on the forward strand.
GCTTTCCTCCAGCTTGACTTTCTACGGCTGCCAAAGGTAAGCTAGCTTGCGCTGTGACAGCAGTTCCTGCTTTTAGATGTCAAGAACACACCAGAACGAGGCATGGTTAGAGAATGGCTTATACATATTGCAGCCAGATGATTGGCGCATTACACGAGTTGCGTGAATACGAAGAAGACCCGGCAACGCGCCAAGCACTCTTCGCCGCAATTATGGCGTTCGTTGATGAGCACCAGCGGCACTCAGGCTGGGAACCAACCTTGTCAACACGAGTAATTGATATGGTGCCGAACCCAGACGATGAAGAAGAAGTGAATAGTGTGATGGCCAGACCTTGTGCACCGTTCCCATCGATCAACTAGGCATAAGAATTATCTCCTGACCTCAACTTCGCCATCCTCCCCAATCCCTACAACCCCCTCGCTCCCCTCATAGATAACAGCCCGAACCGTGCTGCTCCTTGATTCGCCGGGTTCAAATAGCAGGGATGTTGATCCAGTGCTACCGGGTTCGGGGATGCCGCTGGGGAGGCTGGTGAAGGGCTCTAGGCCTACGTTGTAGGTGCGTTTGTACCAGGGATAGCCGCTGTGGCCGCCGAAAACTTGCCAATACCAGAGGTAGCGGAACACGTCGCTGTCCCATCGTAATCCGAAGCCGAGACCTTTATCGGGGTTGGTAACTGCATACCAGCTGTCGGCGAGGTTGGTGAACGACAGGTAGTCGACGAGGCGGTCCGATTTTGGCGGGAAGACGGTTAGGTCCACATCCGCCCCGTCCGGTGCTTCTGCCGTCGGCCACGAACCAGTTCGGCCCGGCATCAACCGCGAGCCTGGAGGGATATCGCCGTCTGGAGAATCGAGAGTGATGTAGTCAGCACCTGGGATATCGAGAATGCAGTTCGGCGTCAGGAACGGGTCGCCAAGCGCCACATGCTGCCCCCACTGCACCGGTGCCGGCTCTTCGGCTTCGTTAATAAGCGTATCGGTCACCGTTACGACTGACGACATCGTTTCCAGCGTCACCAATTTCTCGATCCAGAAAGGCGTCCTGACGGCACGCACGGAGAACTTTGCCGATACTCGCTCGGGTGTATCATCGAGTATCTGCAAATCCCAGGGCATCATGTTTGTCTCGTTGTGCTGCCCTATCTCAGCCCCCATGTAGTCCTGCTCGAAGCCACCGGTCGGCGCAATCGTGTTCCATCCACCGATATACAAGTCGTGAAAAATGCCCTCGCCCCAGCCGGTTGATGGCACCCATAGAGCCTGGTTGCGGATGCTCCAGGGAGTTCGCCACATAAAATCGGTATCGCTCGGCTTGTGCACCATCTCGAAGATGTCGGCACCCTTGTCGGCAACTATGCTGAGACGGAGCAGCTCGTTCTCCATGATTACCATCTTCAAGCCGCGATATGTCCAAGCGTCAGATATCCTGCATCCGTATGTGCGTTCGTCTTGGTAGTGCATGAAAGGTCGTTTCCTGGTTATTTGCGAAAAATTGCTCAGACGCGCATTTTAGCCTATACCCACTCGACCTGACGTGACTCCTTTAGCGATAATCCTTGTCGTCACCTCCGCGGTGGCACACGCATCCTGGAACTTGATGGTGCGGGGTGCTACTCGCCCGGCCGTCACCACCGCGCTGATGGCGGTCGCGTCGGCGTTGCTCGTGCTGCCACTGGCTATCTACCTGCTCATCGTAGATATGCCCTCCTCAACCGGCTGGTGGTTCATCGCCGCGACCATCGTGCTCCACATCTGGTACTTCGCCACGCTCGGTTATGCATACAACACTGGCGAGCTCTCAATCGTCTACCCCGTCGCACGAGGCTTCGGACTCGCAATCATTCCCTTCCTAGGCGTCTTTGTGATTGGGGAGACGATGTCTTATATCGCCGTTGCAGGTGCCGCCTCAATAGTCGCCGGCATCGTAACCATCATGCTCTCAGATGTGAAAACGGCAACCTTGAAGCGATCTGCTTCAGCCCTGCTCAACTTCATGCGGTTCAGAGCACCAAAAGATGGTTCACCCAAAGATGGTTACAGAGTGCGAATCCGTCCCGCATGGTTGCTGGCGCTGGCGACGGGATTGGTCATCGGTATCTATTCCGTAGTCGACGCCCAGGGCGTGAAGCATGTTCAGCCGGCACTCTACATGTTCTTCCTCCAGCTCGGCGGCGGATTGGGAATGATGGTCATCCAATCGCGGATGGAGACAAAGGATGCATTCATCGACGAGACGCGCCGACATTGGAAGATACTGATCTTCGGAGGTCTGCTGCAATTTGCCGCTTACACGCTGGTTCTGACGGCCTTCACCATGTCACCAGTGAGCTATGTAGGACCGTTCAGGGAGATATCAATCCTCGTCGGCGTCGCATATGGCGCGATCGTGCTCAAGGAACGCGTGACGCCAGTGCGCGCGTTGGGCGCCATCCTGATTGCACTTGGCGGCGTCACCATCGCTATCGCCCCCTAAGTGAAGCAGTCAGCGAGGTGAACTGCTATTACGGCAGTTCTGATGGCGAGTACGCTTTGAGATTGCGCCGCAACTCCTGACAATCAGGCAGCACACCGGCAAGCACGTTCCAGAATCGGCGGGAGTGATTCAACTCGATTAAGTGGGACAGCTCATGCACCACTACGTAGTCGATGAGCCGGTCGTTGAGCATGATGAGACGCCAGTTCAGGTTGACATTGCCCCGTTCGCTACAACTGCCCCATCGCTTCATAGCATTGCTCAACTTCAGTCGTCTGGGACTGACTCCCATGACGTTTCCGAATTCCGATACGCGCAACTTGAGATGGTCCATCGCCTCCTGCCGGTACCAGCCGATAAGACAGCTCTCCACCTCTTCAGATCGACGTTCCGGTGCCCAACCCGGCGGGATGCTCACTTCCACTATGTCGCCAGTGAGGGATTTAGTCACTGCCGGCGGCAGGTTCAGCCCCGGATCATCAGCATCACGCTCCCGGATTACCAACTCGATATCCCGACCGCGGTACATGATCTTCCCGCCGGCGCCCCAATCGCGTTTTGGCACCGGCTTCATCTCATGGAGTCGATGCCGGATTATCCAATCTTCACGAGAGTGAATGAATCTCTCAACTTCGGCAATCGCGAGCGTATGCGGCACCAAGACTTTGAACGGATACTCGGTATCTAGTTGAAGCTGGATAGTGCGCCGACGCCGCACGCTTCGCTGCAGGATATAGGTGAGCGGTGCCCCATTGATCTCAATCTTGCGCTCTTCGCGTGTCAGAGTGGGCATTTGGTCGGATGATACAGATTTGGCGATCCCTGAGATCGATCAAACGCTCATAATAATTTGCCCGCGGCTTGCACCGCCGCGGGCAGTCATTTCTGGTGGAGACGGGGGAGGGTCGAACTCCCCGTCCAGAAAGTTTCCCGTCAAAGCTTCTACGTGTGTAGCCGTTGGTTGCATTAACCGCTGCTGAACGCTGCCAACGGCGCGCGTTTCAGCGACGGTCACCGGTTACCTTTGAACATGCTACCGGCGTCGCACGTCCGCACCTCAGAAAGTCGGCGTTCGAAAGTAGTCGCTGAGGACAACCGCTAACGAACGTCGCTACGCTTTAAGCAGCAGCGAGGGCTACTTCTTTTTCGCCGTTTGTGTTTTTGCCCGTTTTTACGTGGTCAGACACCACGACACGCAACCTTGCAGTACGCTCCCTGTCGAATCCACTCGTCCCCATTTCCTATCATCTTACCACCGCTTCATACCCAAGTATTAACATTGCGTGCTTGCACCTCCATCGAGAGCTCCAAGGAATGTCATCAAACAAGGTCATCACGTGAACGAAAAATTCGAGATCATACGCCAAAACTGGAACGAACGCACTCCCATCCACGCCGCTTCCAAGTTCTACAACGTCGAGGGATTCAAGTCCGGAAACATCACCCTCACCCCCATCGAGATTGAAGAGCTGGGGCCGGTAGACGACAAGTCGCTACTACATCTGCAATGCCACTTCGGAATGGACACCATGTCGTGGGCTCGCCTCGGCGCCAAGGCTACTGGAGTAGATATGTCCGATGCCGCCATCGAACTGGCAAGAGAACTGAACGACGAGCTGGGGCTGGACGTTCGCTTCATCCGCTCCAACATCTACGATCTGCCATCAATCCTGCATGAACAGTTCGATGTGGTCTACACCGCCATCGGCGCGCTCTGCTGGTTGCCCGACATGAAGCGATGGGCAGAGATCGTGGCGCATTACCTCAAACCAGGCGGTACCTTCTACATCCTCGACGGACACCCGATGTCCCACGTGTTCGAGGCGGTAGAAGACGAAAACGGCAACTCTCATCTGTCTCCGACCTATTGCTATTTCCCAGAGCCGGAGGGAATGTTCTACGAAGGAGGAGGTCCCTCATACACCGGCCCCGAAATCGTAGAGTCGCCAAGCTACGAGTGGCAGCACAACTTCTCAGAGATACTGAACGCCATCATTGCCGCCGGACTGAAGATCGAGTACCTCAACGAGTTCCCAGTAGCAGCCTGGCGCCCATTCCCACAGATGAGTCGCTCTGAAGATGGTTGGTGGCGACTCGATAAGGCACACGGCAGCATCCCATTCATGTTCTCCCTGAAAGCAACGAAGTGATGGCTATCAACTCGTGACCAGCTCGAGGTAGCCGTACATCTGCATCGCGCCGGCATCGTAACTTACATTTGTAGTTACCCACCACGATATCGCCGCGGCAATCAAGAGCCCGACAGCCGTCGCCGCGGCTATGCGCTGGGTAGATGCTTTGGCGATGTAGGTGCGGACAATCGGTTGACCGTACGCGAGGAAGTCGTCCTCAATGTGGATGACGAAGCGCGGTGCGACAAAGAAACCCATTGCGGCCCCGGCTATCATGCCGCCAATATGTGCACCTTGATCGATTCCAGGCCATAATGCGCCAAAGATGACGTTTACCGCAATAATGATGCCCAGATTTATCAATATGGGATTAACCGCGCTACCGAACTCTTTTCGACTGCGGAACAGCAATACGCCATACGCGCCGACCAGTCCGAACACGGCGCCGCTAGCACCGACGCTCAAGGTGGGAGACACGAGATAACTGGCGGCTACACCGCCGACGCCGGAAACGACGTAGGTCGCAGAGTAAGCCAACCACCCGAAATCACGCTCCAGACGCGGTCCGAACATGATCAGCGCAAAGGTGTTGGCGGCAAGGTGCAGGAAACCAGCGTGCAGGAATATCGGCAACAGCAGACGATGCCAATCGCCCGCTTGGATAGCCGGACCGAACTTCGCACCCCAGCGATAGAGGTTGGCGCTGTTCTCAGCACCGCCGCTGATGGTGAGCAAGATGAAGAAGACAAGATTGATAATCACCAGCGCCGTCGTGACCGGCGCGGTAATCACTGTATTCGACAGCCAGTTGCCAAATTGATTTGGCTGTATTCCTCGTCCTACCATCGAAGCTCCGAGTGGCTCAACTGCGCGTCGTCGTTGTATTCGCTATCCATTAAAATCAGCTCTGATGTGAGTCTATCCCTAAGGCGCGTCAGCATTCCCAGTTAAGGCATCGATTAAGCATCGCACATCCTCAGAGAGTGCCATTTAACGACTATCGGGATACTATTCTTACGGTGTCACAAACCGAATATACGTATAGACTAATCTTGAACGCTATCGTTTGACTTGTGATTCGTTCTCAAGTCAGAAACTTGACTCTGCATACGCATTTGCGTGATGCGCGCAAGACGATCAAACAAACCTACATATCAACTCAACTTGACGAGGGCAGAACATGTCGATAGAGATAGTCGCCGTAGATATAACCGAAATGAAGCGCACCGCCCTTATGACCCGCGCTCGGAGCCCGCAGGTGCGCGCGCTATATCAAGCGATGTTCTCAATGAAACCCGGTCAGGCCCTAGCCGTCGTTGCCGATCCTGACGAGCAGTTGTCGCAAATCCGAAACCTAGTCGCACTCTGCGCCAGCCGCGCCGAGATCCCACTCCAAATCGTCGTCGACCGCGTCGGAAACCGCGTCCTCTTCACCCACGAGCCGAACAGCGATGCCGGCCGACAAAGTTCCGAATCCGGAAGCTCAAGCAAGATTCCATCCCGCACTCAAGACGAAGTGATCGCGATGCAGGAGCGACGGGACAAGATCCGCGAAGCGGCGCTCGAACTCGGACAGATGCGCCCTCAGATCAGCGCCCAAGAAGTAGTCGACTACATGCGCGATAACGGCAACGAACTGGACGTCCCACGTCCCACGATGTCGGCCAGCGCAGTCATGCGGAACATGCCCGAGTTCCAGCACGTCGACCGAAGTCGCTTCTCATTGGTCGGCTAACCCCGCAAAGCCACTGCCCTGACACAATATGAGCCGGCTTAGCAGTCGGCACCTATCAGTCGGCCTGAATGATGTCGAGCGCAGGCATCTGATCGATAATCCCGCGCTCAGCCGCCATCGAGAAGAGCGTTTCTAGCGCCGCGCGTCCCTCAGCACCCATATCCACGGTGTCCTTGTTGACGTACATGCGCACGAAGCGACGCCCGTCTTCGCGGGATATTCCGCGTCCGAATCCGAGCGCGTAATCCAGCGCATCATCCTCATTGGCGTGCGCGTAGTCGATCGACGCCTTAAGCGCATTCGTTATCGACTGACAGAGGTCGTCGCCTAGAGATCGGTTAACGACGTCGAGCCCCAGCGGGATTGGCAACTGCGTCTCTGCAAACCATCGCTTGCCCAGGTCCAAGAGTGATCTGAAACCGCGCGCTTCAAACAGTATCTGCCCCTCGTGCAACAGGATCCCAGCGTCCGCGCGGCCCGACTTCACCATCTCCTCTACATCATCAAAATCGACGAAGAGCGGCTCGAACTGTTGCGGCCCGAAGATCTGAAACAGCATCCATGAGGTGGTGAACTCGCCCGGCACTGCTACGGTGCAACCGCTCAGCCCTTCCAAGTCCAGATCATCCCGTACCGTGACGACGACGGGGCCGTAGTTGCGGCCTACAGAAGCGCCGCAGGACATGATGCGATACTTGTCGGCAATGTTGGGATACTGCGCCGCAGATATCGCCGTCACCGGCAACTCGCCCCGCTCTGCTAGGACATTGAGCGACTGGATATCGACCATGTGATGCCCAATCTCATACCCCGCGATCTCGACGTGACCCTTTGCCAGCCCGTAGAACATGAACGCATCATCTGCATCCGGGCTATGTCCAAACACAATCGTCGGTTTGCTACTCAATCTCATTCCCCTGTGGTTCATTGAAGTCGAGAGACTTCACCATGTATTGACATCGCTCGCTCCAGAAATGCGACTGACCATCGGACATAGTAACCATGCCGGAAAGGGTGAAACGCGGCACATCGGCAACGACAAATCCGATGCTTTCGTAAAGCTTGATGGCACGATGATTGTCGGTTCCTACCGACAGTGATATATCGCTTCTGCCGTGTGAAATCGCTAACCTGATCATCTCAGCAAGCATGCGCCTGCCGATGCCTCTAGAGCGCAAGTCCTTCCGCACCCAAAGGTCTTCGATGTAGGGACTGCTCTTATCGATATGCATCCGAGGCGTACCGGTCGGGCCGTCCCAAATAATCATTCCATGTCCGACTGGAGTGTGTTCGATCCAGGCGATGAGATAAAGCACTACGCCATCTTCCTGCAGTCTGACGCGGCCGCGATGGGTAGCCGCATTTCGAGCCGGATTCAGTTGAGATGCAACAATATCAATTTCATCAGCTTGCAACGGACGGACATCGACACGGTGCGACAGGTCACCCGATATCGCAAAGTTGGACGTCACCCTGTCGACGAGGCTCGAAATTGCTCTGGTACCGGCGCGAAACATCACGTCATGAAGCCGCGGCAAAGGAGACTTCCCGCTCAAAATCACGCACAATCTCGTAGTTGGTCAGACGTTGAGCCGGCCTAAATCCAGCATCTGATATCAGTTCCCGCACCTCATCCTCAGTCGTGCGGTTGTAGAAACCGGCGGCCAGCATCACGTTCTCATCGAACAACGTACCGCCAAAATCGTCCGCACCAAAGTGCAACGCCACCTGACCCGTCTTCCGGCCTTCGGAGAACCACGACGCTTGGATGTGCGGCACATTGTCGAGGAATATGCGGCTCAAGGCGATGATCCGCAGATACTGGTTCGGGCCAGCTTCGGAATCTACCTGCTTGCCCAGCGCAGTGTTCTCGCGCTTGTAGGACCAGGGGATGAAGGCCGTGAAACCGCCATCATTCGAGTCGTTCGCATCCGCCACATCCTGAACATCGCGAATGTGCTGCAGAGTCTCGACTATCTCCTCGTCAGTCTCGACGTGGCCATACATCATCGTGGCGGTAGTCTTGAAACCGACTTCATGCGCGGCTATGTGGATATCGGTCCACTGCGCCCATGTATCTTTAGGTGCAAATCGCGAGACGATTTCCTTGACTCGGTTGCTCAATATCTCGGAGCCGCCACCCGGCATCGTGCGCTGCCCGACATCCCAAAGGTCTTGCATCACCTCTTTCGGCGACCTGCCAGATACGTCGCACATCTGCCATATCTCTGGCGCCGACCAGTAGTGCGGCATCACGCTCGGATAGCGACGAACGGTCTCACTCACCATCTCCAGGTAGTAGTCATACGGCAACTCATCATTCAAACCGCCCTGCATCAGCACCGTAGTCACACCCTTATCAGCCGCGCGTCCCACCTTCTCCATGATCTGCTCTACCGAGTAAGTGTATGCCGACGGATCGGATGGATCCGTGCGGTAGAAGGCGCAGAAGGAGCAGTAGGCATCGCACAGATTCGTGTAGTTCAGATTCGTATCGATAACGTAAGTGACGCGATCGGGCACGTTGTGGAGATTCTTGACGTGCGTAGCCAACGGCGATAGATGCAGCAAGTCGGCATCTCGCAACAGATAGAGCCCCTCATCAGCGTCGATGCGCTCATTCCGCAACACCTTGTCCCGGATATCGGCAATCATGTTCGTATCTCCCTCGCCTATTGCTGGCTTACTACTGATGGATAAGGGGTCGATTCATATGGGGATGATTCATAAGGTATCACCGGCGGCCGCCAATCCTGCAGGGCCGCTAATCGAACGCGAAACTCTTCGATCGCCGCGAATTCAGACTCGCCCAATTCATACGTAAAACCATTGATGTAATCAATCACATCTGCCCTCGGCATACCCGGTATTGGGTTACTGTCGGATAGCTCCTGGACATTAGACATGCCGAATGAGAAAGACCGATGCAGATTCTCCGCGAACCGTCCCAGCTGAGGACCCGTCGCGTCCTTACGTGCCGTCCATCGGGCAAACACAAACGGTAAACCGGTCATTCGCTTCCATTCCAATGATAAGTCAGATGCGAAATCCCACCTTGTGTTGCCGTACACTTCCGCCAGCGCAGCATTGCCGATGATCAACGCAGCATCGCACTCATCATTCGGTCCGCACAGCTCCACATCGCTCACCTGCCAATGATCTGCAAACAGGATTCGCAACAGCTGAACAGACGTTGAGGTATGCCCCGTCACCGATACCGTCTTGCCGGAGAGTTCATTGGCGGGAACATCGCTGAATAGCAATACGCTACGCGCCGGGCCATCGTTAGCCACGCCCAAGGTTCCCTGCACCAAGTTGTCCTGCATTCGCAAAACTTCAGCGATGGGCAACGGCCCGGCATCCAGCTCGCCATCATGCATCGCCGCTGCCATGTTGCGCGGGGGCAACTCTACCAGCTCGAACCAATCGCCCTCAAGCCGCGAATAGAACACCGCCGAATTCAGATATGGCATGTAGCCGATACGCCACTTCCGGCCGTTGTCTTCGGGCAGCATCGAACGCTTGGTTCCTAGTTGTAACGCTTGATCTCGTTGTAGAGCGCATCGCGTTCTACTGGGATGCGGCCGGCATCTTTGATCGACGCCACCATGCTTCGCCGCGCTACTCCCGCCGGAGAATCTGCCAGGGCGGCGTGCGCAATCCGCTCCTTGCCAATGGTGCCATCCAAGTCGTTCGCGCCAAAGTTCAGTCCCATCCCGGCCGTCGCCTCGCCAAGCATCACCCAGTAGCTCTTAATCGCCCGAACATTGTCCAGTATCAGCCGCGATGCCGCCAGCATCTTAAGGTCATCCATCGGCGGTGTATGGCGCGGACGCAGCTTCGTGTAGCCAACCTGATACTCAAGCGGTATCAACGCCAGGAAACCATCCGTCTCATCCTGAAGTTCGCGCAACAAGATGAGATGATCGATCCGCTCTCGGAAATTCTCTACGTGTCCATACAGAATTGTGCAGTTGCTCTTGATGCCCATGCCGTGCGCGATGCGATGTATCTCCAACCATCGATCCGCCTTCGCCTTCCCGGGTAGCAACAGCTTGTGAATGCGGTCTGAGAACACCTCCGCACCTCCACCCGGCATCGATGAGAGTCCCGCTTCTTTGAAGATGGCAAGCGATTCTTCCGGCGGCACCTTCCAGCGACGCCAGAAGTAGTCGATCTCAGATGCCGTAAAGGCCTTTATCTGCACCTCCGGCCGCTTCTCATGCAACTGTCGAATCATATCGACGTAGAACTCAAACGGCCAGGTGGGATGATGTCCGCCCACCACGTGCAGCTCGCGGATCTCATCATCGACATGGTCCAGCATCTCATCCATCGACATCTCATACGCGCCTTCAGCACCTGGCTTTTTGGCGTAATCGCAGAACTTGCAGGACAGCACGCAGATGTTGGTCGGGTTCAGATGGCGATTCAAGACGAAGTAGACCTTATCGCCAGACACTTTGCGCTTCGCATAGTCGGCCATCAAACCCACCGCCGAGAAGTCGTCCGTCTCCAGAATCTTCACCCCATCGTCAGCAGTCAGACGCTCGCCCTCGCGGACCTTTTCCCAGATCGCTTCGAGGTCCGGATCTGAAATCAGGATGTCCGGCGGCTCAACGTATCCGTTGCCATTCAACTCTTCTACTGCGGACGAAGTCGCCTCGCCATTGATCAGTGTCGTTGCCGTTGCCATGTGCGAACCGCTTTCTCGCAAGCTATATGCCCTATATGCCAAACATCTCGATTACTTCTAGTTTCTATCATGCACTAATCCCATCGCCGCGTATCACTGAAATTGCCACTCCTCTCTATATTTACGCGATTTATTCGGCAACAGCAGTTAAACTGAAATAAAGGTTTCTTGAGTACTTTGACCAATGCCTGAGATCGCGCCGCAGGGCGAAAATCGCCTCACCACGCTCTACTCCAAGTTGGAAGAGCTGTCTGAAAATCAACTTGGCTACCCCACAAATCAGTATTTCGACTACACGCGACTGTTCGGCTTCTTCGACTTCAGCGCAAATAACGTCGGCGACCCGTTCCACGATAGCAACTACCGCGTCAACACGCACGACTTCGAACGTGAAGTGGTCGCCAAATTCTCCGACCTAATGTCTCTGCCTCCTGAAGATGCCTGGGGCTACGTAACTTCGGGCGGCACTGAGGGAAACATGTATGGCCTCTACGTCGCGCGTGAACTGTACCCCCAAGGCGTCGTCTACTTTTCGCAGGACACCCACTACAGCGTCTTGAAGAACCTGCGCGTGCTCAACTATCGCAACATCATGATCCGAAGCCAAGAAAATGGCGAGATCGATTACGACGACCTGAGCGCGACGATACGCATCAATCGCGACTTACCTGTAGTAATCATCGCCAACATCGGCACTACCATGAAGGGCGCCATCGACAACCTCGACCGAATTCGAGAGATACTGGACGATCAGGCGATACCGCATAAGTACATCCATGCCGACGCGGCACTCAGCGGCATGATACTGCCATTCGTCGACGACCCCGCGCCGTTCGGCTTTGACGCGGGTATCGATAGCGTAGCCATCAGCGGCCACAAGCTGATCGGAGCACCGCTTCCCTGCGGCGTGGTTCTAGCAAAAAACGACTACGTGGCCCGTGTCGCACGCTCCATCGAATACGTCGGCGCGATGGATACCACGCTCTCCGGCTCCCGAAACGCCGTAACGCCGCTCATGCTCTGGTACGCCTTTGAACGCCACGGCCTCGAAGGCTTCAGCCAAATCGTCAATGAATGCCTCGACACGGCGCAGTACGCACTAGACAAGTTCAACGAAAACGGCATCCCGGCCTGGCGCAACGAGCACTCAATCACCGTCGTATTCCCACGACCGGCCGATGAAGTCGTCCGAAAGTGGCAGATGGCACCTTATGAAGACGTCGCACACATCATCACCATCCCTAACGTTACCCGCGCCAAGATCGATGCGGCAATCGCTGACTGCATCGCCTCCCCCCAAAACTGAAACCAAAGAAACTGAAACCAAAGAAACTGAAACCAAACTTAGAATCGAACGTTATGCACAGAATCGTCGTCAACATCAAGAACGAAGTCGGCGCCCTCGCCCGACTGACAACACTGCTCGCTGATCACGGGATAAACATCGTCAGCATCAACACTCAAGGCATGGACGAAACCGGCGTCGTCATTATCACTACCGAAGATGAAGACCACGACCGGGCCCTCTGGCAGATAGCAGATGCGGGTTACAAGGCCATCTCGGATGAAGCCCTGGTAGTCCGGCTACACGATGAGTCCGGAGCCCTCGCCAGAGTCGCCGACCGCTTCCGAAGAGCAGATGTCAACATCTTGAGCCTGCACATCGTGAACCGTAGCGGTGATTACACTACGGTCTCGATCAGCGCCGACGATATGGAAAAGGCGCGCGATCTCGTCTCTGACGAATCGATCGGCACCCCCCAACCGATTGACGCGCCACCGGTAACGTCCAATTGATGACACAATACCGGCACGCCTCAGAAGCCATACTCTTTCCATCGACGGTCTACCAACCGCACGACATCGGGATCCATCTCTAACGGCTTCTGATATCCCGGCTTCGATGTCGCATCGATGCCCATTACGCCGCTGTAGATCGGCGTTATCCCCTCAAATCGCTGTCCCGTGAAGACGGTATCCAATGCGCAATCGAAGCGGGTGAATATACCCCAGATCAACTCAACATCGTCCTCGATATCCACGTCCTCCGAAACGAGTATCACCGCTTTGAGCGGCTTAGCCTGCGGATGGTGCACTATCTCTTCCAATAGACGCCGGCTCTCGCGATAGCCATTGTGCACCTGTAGCACCAACAGGTTGTCGCAGAGCAGACGCTGCTTTGTAATGGCGGTCGAGAGCGACTTGGGATCAAAGCGCAACTGCGGACCATCGACGCGGTCGGGTGCGTGCCCGTAGCCGGTAGCATCGATCACCATCTTAGAGCCGTGCTGAAACGCATCGCCAGTGAAATCGAGCGTGTCCTGCGCCGTGCGCGCCAACAACCTGAAATCCGACTCGACTCGGAAGTTGCGCGCTACAGCACGCGCTACCGCTCTGGCATCCGAAGCATCAGTATCAGCATCGACCAGTATCAGCACCTTGGTCAGCGACAGCTGTCCCTCACCCAGAATGCCGAACGCCGTCTTCATCTGCTCACGTGAGTAACGACTCTCCACCGATACCGCCAGCAGATTGTGGAAGCCGGCCTCGTAGTACGACCACATATCACGCACTTCTTTACGCATGAGCCGGATGAGCGGCTTGGTAGCAAGCTGCGCCGCATCGCCCAAAGCGCGATCCTCCTGTGGCGGCTTGCCGACGACCGTTGCGGGATAGACGGCGTTGCGCTTGCGCGTTATCGCGCTGACGCGAAATACTGGGAAGTCGGCCGCATCGGAATAGTGTCCAAAGTGATCGCCGAACGGACCTTCCAACCTGCGCTCTCCAGGATGGAGGCGACCTTCCAGCACAAATTCGGCGTCGGCCGGCACTCGCACATCGACCGTTTTGGCGCGCCGCATCGGAGTCGGTTTACCGCGCAGGACACCGGCAAAACCGGCCTCGTCGATACCCTCCGGCAGCGGAATGATGGCAGAGATTATCAGCGCCGGATCACCGCCAAGCGCCACCGCCATATCCAATGGTCTCGACCCCTGCTCAGCGTCTGCATGATGGAACGCGCCACCCTTCTGTATCTGCATGTGCATCCCAGTCGACGTCTTGTCGTAAAGCTGCATCCGATAGACGCCCATGTTGTGCGCGCCGCTCGATGGATCGCGGCTTCGCACCAGCGGCAAGGTGATGAAGCGTCCACCATCTTCCGGCCAGCACTTCAGGATGGGCATAGTCGTCAAATCAGGCGACTGGTCCACGACCTGCTGCACCGGCGACCGCAGCGACCTGCCGGGCCGCACATTCAGCATATTCAGCGCCGAACTGCGATTACGCCATATCGAGGACGGCGTGGGCGGATTGACATCCTCAAGAAATGCCAGCAGCTCTTCACCTATCTCCTCCGGATGCCTACCCAATCCAATCTCAATGCGCTCCATCGTGCCCAGCAGATTAATCGCCAGTGGAAACGCGGCACCATCAACATTCTCAAACAGCACCGCCGGGCCGCCATCGCGCACCAGCCGAGTGGCTATCTCCGTAACCTCCAGCTCGGGATTCACCGGAACCGTCACCCGTTTCAGCAAGCCGCGCGTCTCTAGCACACGCATGAAAGACTGCATATCGGTAAATGCCATCGCGCGGTGCCCCTTTAGCGTCCCTGCCAGACCTGCAAAAGGTCCGACTCCAGCCCCAGATGATAGAGAATGCGGCCGGCTACCATATCGACCAGGTCCTGAATCGTCTGCGGGTCGTGATAGAAGCCGGGAGATGCCGGCAACACTATGCCGCCCGCTTCCGTCACGGCAGTCATGTTCCTCAAGTGGATCAGACTCAGCGGCGTCTCTCGAGTGACCAGTATCAACCGGCGTCGCTCCTTCAGTGTCACATCAGCCGCGCGTTCCAGAAGTCCCTGTGAGATGCCGTTCGCGATCCGCGCCAAGGTGCCGCCGCTGCAAGGGGCGACTACCATGCCATCGACATGACATGAACCGCTGGCGATGTCGGCCGCGACATTATCGGGATGATGCCAGCGTAAGCCCGAACGCTCCGCCATGTCGTATCCCAGCCAGCGAGAAATCTCAGCGATATCCGCATCCCGCGCGCCAGTCAGCTTCACGCCACACTCTACGTTCAACACCTTCGCACCCGATGCGGTAACGACAAGGTCGATCTCATGCTGGGAGTTGGCAAGTGCCTGAAGCACCCGCTGCACATATGGCGCGCCGCTCGCTCCCGATATGCCGACGATAAAGCGCGACACTTCAGCCCCACTTGATCAACTCGTCAGCAACGACAAAGCCGGCGAACACAACAGCGATGATGCCATTCATGGTGAAGAATGCCATGTTCAGCTTGGATAGATCGTCTTCATTGACGAGTGAATGCTCATATGCCAGCAACGCGCCGACGGCGACGATTCCCGCCAGCAATAGCCAGCCGCCGCCCGCAATCAGCGACATCGCCGCCAGGAACAGCATCGTTACGATGTGCAGCGCCTTAGCGGCCCGCAATGACCGTCGCACCCCGAAACGTGCCGGCACGGAGTGAAGCCCGGCCGATCGGTCAAACTCGATATCGGCAATCGCATACAAAATATCGAAGCCCGACACCCAGAAAAACGCCGCGATGCCAAACAGCACAAACTCAAGCGGCATCGTGCCCGTCATCGCGATGGCAACTGCCGGAGGCACGATAACGTATACCGCCCCAATCCCGAAGTGCGCCAACCACGTGAACCGCTTCAGATACGGATAAGTGAACGCCACGAGAATCGGTATTGGCGACAGCATCAGCGCCAGTGGGTCCAGTTGCCATGCGGCTACTACGAAGATGACGGCCGAGACGGCCATGTAGCCGATTACTTCCGGCTTGCCGATTATCCCGCGCGCCAACGCCCGATCGGCAGTGCGCGGGTTGCGACGATCGATCTCAGCATCCAGCAGCCGGTTAGCCGCCATTGCGAATGTTCGCAACGTGACCATCGCCACTATCACCCATCCGAACTTCACCCAATCCGGCCAGCCGTCGTAGATCATGAAAGCGGCCGCTACCGCAAATGGCAGCGCAAATATCGAGTGCTCAAACTTGATCGTCTCCAGGAATATGCGGAAACGATTGAACGCGGTTAGTTCCACACTCGCTTCTCTATCATGATTGGCACCGGTACTCAACTGGTTGAACTGTCCTGAGACTTCAAATTAAACCGCTACTAGCGATTCTAAACCGCACCGGCATTGCACCCTGGTATTCGCGGATGATCATCACGATCGTTATCGTCGTCCGAACTCACGTTCCAACGCCTCGCCACTCAGCAGCAGCATCGTCGGGCGGCCGTGCGGACACGATTGCGGGTGCTCACATTCCTGAAGCAGACGCACAATCTCCTCGCAACTTTCGAGCGTCAGCGCGTCACCAGCACGAACCGCAGCATGACATGCCATCGTCGCCAGAAGACGCTCTGACCATGGCATCTTGCCAGCAGGTCGCGGATTGCCATCCGGTTGGATGATGTCATCCAGCACTCGCAAGAACGCCTTCTCTGCGCCATTCGCATCTATCGCCGCCCGCTCCGCCAAAACTTGCGGCACTGCGCGGATCAGAACCGTATTGCCACCAAACGGCTCGATGTCCCAACCCGAATCAGCAAACCAATTCGCACCTTCGCTATACACGATCTGATGTTGCGACGACAATTCAACTGCCTGCGGCGACAGTAGCGGTTGCGAATCGGACGCCTTAAGCGACTGCTTCAACAGTATCTCTTCATACTTGACGCGTTCGTGCGCCGCATGCTGATCAATCAGAAACACCCCATTCGCATCTTCAGCGATTATGTAAGTCATCTGCGCCTGTCCCAATACCCGCAGACCCGGCAAGACATCGTGATGGCCCGCACCGCCGGATGATCGACGCTGAGATTGACCATCAGACTCCCCGCCTCGTCGTCTCTCCGTGCCACGCGCACCAGATGGTGCACCACGCTTCTGCCGCGCCTTTTCTAGCGCCTGTTGCTCATCCGACGATTCCTCATCGTCATGCTCCGTCTCAAGTTCGGGATCAATTACCTGCGTCATCCCCTGTCGACGACGCATCGCAAACGCACCCTCCAGAGAGGTCGTCAATGACGATGCGATGCGCGTGTTGGAGAACTGACGGACCGAAGCGTTCTTTCCCAAAGCTTCGCGCACGGTTCTCTCGACAACCGAAAATGCGAGCCCCTCACGCCGAAAACGAACCTCGCTCTTCTGCGGGTGGACATTGACATCGACATCCTCTAACGGCACGCTCAACTTTATGAGCGCCATCGGGAAGCGTCGATCGGGAAGATATCCCTGATAGCCCCGCTCTATCGCATGGGTGAGACGATAGGTCTGCACCAGCCTGCCATTCACCGCGATCGTCATATGCGACCGGCGACCGAAGTGGAGTGACGGCATGGCGATAGAGCCGTCGGCACCGAACGCGGCTGAGGGATCGCCTTGAATGGTCAGCAACTCCGACGGCTCCTTGACGCGGTAGACCGCCGCCAGAGTTGCAACATCATCGAAGACACCAGGAGTGTTCAAACGCACCACGCCATCAGTCGTCAACCGAAACTTGACGTCGCTCCGCGTCAATGCGATCTGCCCCAGCAGCACCGATACGCGTGCCGCTTCGGCCGAGGGACTGCTCAGAAACTTCAAACGTGCCGGCACATTGCGGAATAGATCCCGCACCGTAACCGAGGTGCCGACCGGCGCGCCGGCTGCTAAGACCTGGGCCGTAGATCCGAACGATACCGAGCACTCAGCGCCGGCCATCGCCTCGACGTGGCGCGATACCGCCGTCACATCCGACACCGCCGCGATCGACGGCAATGCTTCACCGCGAAACCCCAGCGTCGGGATGGCAAATAAGTCGCTCGTTGCATCTACCTTGCTGGTAGCAAAACGTTCAAACGCAATCGGCAACTCATCGGCCGGAATGCCATGCCCATCGTCAACCACGCGCATCAGTCGAAGACCGCCGTTCTCCAACGTCACATCGATGCGACTTGCGCCGGCGTCCAGCGAGTTCTCAACCAGTTCCTTGACGACCGATGCCGGACGCTCTATAACCTCGCCAGCCGCGACTCGCGAAGCCAGCGCATCGGGCATTACTTTTATGGGCAAATCGTCCGCGTCCGAGCTTAAAAGTGGGGATTGCTTCTAATCCAAAGAATAACCCCTGCTCCCAGACTCAATATGGGAGTTGGCGTATCAGAACAGCTTCTCACCCGGCAGAGCCGCTGCCTGTCGAATCCAACTCGCCAACTGATCCTCGTCAACATCGTCGTCCTCATGGATGTGGAAGTAACGAACTTCATCGTACTTTGACGTGACGTGAGGCAAGGGATCGAGCGAACCGCCATTCAGGAAAGTTATCTTGATGTAGCGCGTGAAGCAGTGGTAGCTGAGGAACCAGCCCTGCCCTGCAATGCCGTAAAAGGGCGAGTTCCATCGCACCGCCTTCTGCACTTCCGGCACCGTGCGCACAATCAGCTCGTCGAGACGACGTCCCGCGTCGCTTTTCCATCCCGGCATCGCCGCGATGTATGCCTGCACCGGAGCATCGCCATCCGCCTTCGCAATCTGTGGATTGCCACCCGACAGAAGCACTGGTTTCGAGCCATCCCCCTTCGGCAGTGGCTTGGATGCTCTCTTTGATCTCGTACTCGTCTTGGATCTCTTTGTTGCCATTCAGTTCATCCCCAATTCACGCTTAACACTGCGAAGCGAGAGTTCTACGTCATCCATCAGTTTCCCATGATGATAAGCATGATACTTAATTCGACTGCACCATGACGATCGAGTGCTTACTCCGCCTTGGAGAGCAGGTGTTACTCTCTTGAGGCGAATCATAAAAGTTGCGTGGCGATGTTAGATGGCGCAGGTGGCGATGTTAGATGGCGCAGATGGTTATATACTTTTCAGCAATCAATCTGGAAAAGGCTGTTTCATAAGGCTGTTTCATGTCACAGGTCAAACCACGAGTCATCAACGGTTACACAATGCCTCCTGGGCCTCCGCCAACTCTGAATCCCAAGAAGCTATTAGATATCATCACCAAGCCAGTCAAGATGACAGGCATGGGTCGTGAGTACGGTGATTTCGTCTTAATCACTGCCAAGCCACTGCTCACCTATGCGGTCTACCATCCGGAACTGCTTCGAGTGGTGCTGGAAGATTACGAGCATATCGCCATTCGAGGATTCACCGGACACTTCAACAAGAACACGTCGGGCGAGGCGCTACGTGATACGCATGGCGAGAAGAGACGCAAGCTGCGCGCCCAAGTCCAGCCGGTACTCAGTCATCGACCAATCGTCGAGGAGCTGGCGCCGGCGATGACGGAAATACCGAACCGGTTTCAGGCCGAGTGGGTCAACGGCTCTACTATCGACATGAAAAGAGAGATGGAAGAGATGATGTTGCGCGTCCACGCGCGGAGCATGTTCGGGCTCGATTTCGAAACTGATGACGCCTTTCGAGACGTGGCACTAGCCATGGAGACATACATTAGGCAGCGCAACTACCTTCCGCCGCCACTCGCCGCTCTGCTCTACAAACTACCCCTGCCCGAAACCCTCCGCATCAAGCGTGAAACCGCACGCGCACATCAGATGCTCAGCGATTTTATCGTCGAACGCGGCCCTGACAGTGGAGGCTTAGTGCCCCTGCTGCTCAAATCGCAAGACCCCCAAACCGGCGACCCGATGACCGAGCTAGAGGTCAGAACCGAGTTCCTGAGCTGGCTCATCACCGCACATCACATTCTGGCCGGTCAGTTGATGTGGATCTGGCACCTGACCGCCACCCAGCCCGAGGCCGCGGACAAGCTCTACGCCGAGATCGACGAGGTGCTAGGCGACCGTCTACCCACGCTTGAAGACCTGCCTAAGCTACGTGCCACCCATCAATTCATCCTCGAAGCGTTACGATTCTCCCCCGCCTTCTATATGGATATGCGCGAGATAACCGATGATATCGAAATCGCTGGATACCGAATACCGCCGAATTCAGCAGTTGCAATCCCACTGATATGGATCCATCGCGACCCGCGATGGTGGGATGAACCCGAAAAGTTCAAACCCGAACGATGGAAACCCGGCTTCCGTGAATCGCTACCGCCCTACACCTACAATGTATTCCTCTCCGACGCACCCGTCAGCTGCGTAGCCGAACACTACTCCATGATGGTGATGACCTTCGCGATGACAACCATAGGCAGAAACTGGCGAATGAAGATGCCCGAAGGCTTCAAATTCAAAACAATCCACACCTTCAACCGCTCCGTCAAAGGTCCAATGTCGATGATCCTCGAGCGCCGCAACGGGAAATAGACATACCGGTCGGGCGAACCGCCTAGCCTGCGCTTGCACTCGTTGCAGGCATTTAAACGTCAAGATGGCAGATCGTTGGTGAGTATCTATCATCACGCCCCGCTACAACCGCCTCACACGCGGCGCGAAGAGCCAGGTCATTATCACTGCCGCGGCTAGGACGAAGCCGGCTACGGCGAAGGAGAATTGAAGGCTGGTGCGCTCGGCGAGGAGTCCTAACGGTATGGCACCGAGGGGACGCAGCCCGAAGTTCAGCATGTAGATGCCCATCACGCGCCCGCGATAGTCGGGATCGGTGTTCTCCAGTATCAGCGCCGAGTTAAGCGCACGTCGTCCCGAGTCGCCCAATCCCAGCAATACCATCGCGAATGCGCCCATTATCAATACCGAGATGTAGGTCGATAGCAGGATCGCGATGGCAGACAGCGCGGTAGCAGACAGCAGAACGATGCCGCGCCGCATATTTTCCGTCAATCCAGCGATGAAAAGAGAACCGGTAAGCGCGCCCACTCCGATCATCGACATCAAGAGCCCGAGCTCCCTGGACCCACCGCCAAATATCACCTCGGCCTGAGCCGGCATCAACGACCTGAACGACTGCGACGTCATCGTCGTTGCCAAAACCAGCAGCAACAGCACTCGTAGCGTCTTGTTCCCTGCCGAGTAGCGCAACCCTAGCCAGACAGAACGCAGCATGTTGCTCCCGCGCTGCCGCCCCGAAGTCGCTTCTCGTCGCTCCCTCACTGCAATCATCAACAGGAATGCCATAAAGAGCAGTCCCGATATCAGGAAGTAGGTATATTCCGCGCCCAGAAAATCGTATGCCAGACCACCAATACCGGGTCCCGCAAGCGTCATTAGAGCCATGCCGGAAGCGTTCAGCGCTACCGCGTTCGTAAGCTCGCCGTCTTCCACCAGCTGCGGAATTATCGCCTGACGTGCCGGCATCATGAACGACCAGCACAATCCCTGCATGCACGCGGCGCCGAACAGGATCCAGATCGTCACCAATCCAGTCGTAATCGACAACCCAACTAGAAACGTGACGATGCTGACGATAAGCTGGCTGTACTGGATCATCTTGCGCCGGTTCCAGCGGTCCGCCAATGAGCCTCCGAAGAGCGCAAATGCCAGTATCGGCGGCGCAAAACCGGAACCTACCAGCGCCACCAAGAAGACATCCCCAGTCAAATCCCACGCCAACTGTCCGCGTGCCAGCATCTGCATGTTGATGCCAGCCATCAGGAATATCAGGCTGAACCAGAAACGACGATAGCCAGGATTGCCCAGCGAATGGAAGGTGCGCCGCGCGAATGATCTGCCGCTTAACAACATAGATTTACTGATATCTGCACAATCACAGCGACCTGATCCGCGAGGTGAGTCCCCACGTCAAGATCACTGCTGCTGCCAGCACACAGCCGGCAATTCCAATTGCGAGCTGGATGCTCGTCTGCTCCGCCAAGATGCCTAACGGTATGGCACCTATTGGTGTCAATCCAAAGTTGAGCATGTAGATACCCATCACCCGACCGCGATGCTCTTCATCCGACTGCTCCATCAATAGCGACGCGTTGAGTGAACGTCGCCCCGCATCTCCCAATCCCAGCACTGCCATCGCCGCCATGGCCACGAAGAAGATGCTCACGAAAGTTGACACCAGTATCGCCATCGCCGACAGCCCCGTCGCGCCCAGCAACACCAGTCCGCGCCTCACGTTACTAGTGAGCCCGGCGATGAAGAGCGAACCGAGCAACGCACCGACTCCAATCATGCTCATCAATATGCCAAGGTGAAGTTCAGTGCCGTTAAAGATCAGGTCAACCTGTGCCGGCATCAGGGCGCGGAACGACATCGACGTCATCGTAGTCGCTAGCAAAAGGATGAACAACACCAAAATCGTCCGGTTGCGAGCCGAGTATCGCAACCCTTCCCATACGGAACTGAGCACACTTTCCTCGTGACGCTTCCTGACCGCCGGATCTCCGCTGATATCCACCCCGGTCATCAGCAGGAAAGCGATAAACATCAATCCTGTGATGAGAAAGTAGGTATTCGCCGGGCCCAAGAATGCGTACGACAGACCGCCCAGTCCCGGACCTGACAGTGTCATCAGAGCCATCCCGGACGCGCTTAAGGCGATGGCGTTCGTAATCTCATCCTTGCTCACCAGCTGCGGGATTATCGATTGACGCGCCGGCATCATGAACGACCAACAAACGCCTTGTGCGAAACCAGCCGTCATCAGAACCCAGATCGATATCCGGTCCGTAAGTATCGTCAGACCCACCAGGCCGGCGATGATGCAGATAGCCAGCTGGCTGTACTGAATCATCTTTTTCCGATCCCATCGATCGGCGAAAGTGCCACCAAACACGGAGAAAATCAGTATCGGTGGCGCAAAAGCAGAGCCGACCAGAGCGATCATGAAAGTGTCGTGAGTGAGGTCCCACGCCAATTGCGCGCGCGCCAGCATCTGCATGTTGACGCCGGCCATGAGCACGATAAGGCTCACCCAGAAGCGGCGATAGCTGGGATTGCCCAGCGAATGAAAAGTCCTTCGCGCGACACTCCGACCGCGCACTCTCATCTGCGTCGATACTGCGTGAGGTCTGAGATGACGGACTGGCGGTCTATCGCCTCTTAACGACATGAAGGAACTGAGGCTAACATTGAGTGAAGTTTACACCAGCAACCAATGGAGAAACACAACCCTTCATGCATCTTGATGTCGATGCACATCTACAGCACGCGACGATTTGCCCTCACTTAACCACCGCAGGACCAGCAATTTAAGGCCAGGCAGTCACTTGCGTGCAACCGTCTCGGAACGCCTGTATCAGCTCAACTTGCGGATGGATGGGCTGCCCAATATGAAGATCACACCGGCAAGCATCAACATGATGGCCATACCCATCACTGTCTGTTCAACGCCGACGTTTTCAACTAGCCAACCGACGGGGAACGCGGCGATTGGAATCAATCCATAGGTCATCATCGTCAGGCTCGTCATGCGCGCACGATACCTCGGATCGGCATGTTCAACTACCAGCGCCTGACCCAGTGCCCAGCGTATCGACTCACCGAATCCGACGCCTACGAACATGATCATTCCGACCCAGTACCAAGGCAACGCGCCAATGGTGAATATCGAGACGGCGGAAATTATCGGAGACATCAGTATCACCCAGCCGCGATGCTGTCCCGCACGCAGGCTGGCAACTCCGATTGAAGCCGCGATACCTCCCACTCCCGCCATGGTCGCAATCAATCCCACTTCACTGGGCAACGAGCCGTACAGGTCTTTGGCAAAGACGGGCACCAGCATCCGGAAAGGCATCGAAAGCATCGCAATCACTACCGACTGAAGCAGCAACACGCGCACGATGGGGTGTCCCATCGCATATTTTAAGCCGCGACGGATGTTGACAAGCGGACTCTCCTTAGCCGAACTGTCGCTTTGATCCGGATGCATCTTCGGCAAAAGACTCGTGAATGCCATCGCCATGAACATCATCGCCGCCACTACGTAGTAGACACCTTCCGGCTGAATCCATTCGTAAAGAATTCCGCCGACGGCTGGTGCGGCTACACTCATCAGCGTCATCGCCGTTGCGTTGAGCGCCATCGCATTGCCGATCAACTCCTTAGGTACCAACTGCGACATCGCCGCGGTGCGTGCCGGTATCTGCAACGCAAAAACACATCCCTGCAACGCCGAAACAATCATCAAGTGCCACCACTCGATCAGTCCCGTCAATATGAGCGTTCCAACGGTGACCGCGAAGAGAGCATTGGCGAGCTGCGAAAGCTGGATCAGCATCCGACGCTCTACTCGGTCTCCCAGCACACCCCCGAAGAGCGACATAATGAGCAGTCCCGGCGCCCAACCGATTGAGACGATCGCCGTCCTCAGCGCATCGCCCGTCAGGTCGTATATGAGGATGCCACGCGCCAGCATCAGCATATTGAACCCGCCCATCGACAGGAACATGCTGATCCACATCAAGCGGTAGTCACGATTTCCTAAAGATTCAAAGGTGCGACTCGCCCAGCCGCGCGGAGCCGATACCTGCGGTTTTTCCACAGGTGCTGCGGCAGGGCTGCTCTCGGTATTCGAAGGCGTTAGCCTAGTCGTACCGTCGGGGGTATCCGTAGTGGCCAACTGAGTTTGATATTTGAAGTGAATACCGAGTTTGAACGTATCAAATCGTGAATAAAACCAGTATATTTCACTCGCCTTTAGAATCAGGGTATCTATACAAGCAAATCTAAAGGTGAATCGATGTCCCTCAGCAACCTGCCAGAACCGACTATCAGCGATGTCTACGACGCCCGTCGCAAGATAGCATCCCACGTCCACCGCACTCCCCTGCGGCGCGTGCCGGGACTTTCTGAGATGCTCAAGGCTGATATCTGGGTCAAACACGAAAACATGCAGGTTCTCGGCGCTTTCAAGGTAAGAGGCGGCGTAAACCTCGTTTCACGCACCTCCGAAGATGAACGCGCCCGCGGCTTCGTAACCGCCAGCACCGGCAATCATGGACAATCGATTTCCTACGCCGCCCAGCAGTTCGGCGCAAAATGCATCATCGTCGTACCAGTCGGCGCAAACCCCGTCAAAAAAGCCTCCATGGAATCGCTCGGTGCAATCGTAATCGAGCACGGTCCGACCTTCGACGAAGCGCGGGAGTATTCAGAGATACTGGCGCGTGAAGAAGGCATGCGATACGTCCATCCCGCAAACGAACCGATGCTAGTCGCCGGAGTCGGAACCTACACTCTCGAAATCCACGAAGACCTGGACAATATCGACTACATCATCGTGCCCGTCGGCGCCGGTAGCGGTGCATGCGGCGCCAGCATCGTAACCCGCTACGTCGCACCTGACACCAAGATCATCGGCGCTCAATCCAAATCCGCACCATCAGTTCACCTGTCTTGGGCCAAGATGGAAGGCCCAACTGTCGATGCCCCAATGGAGACGATAGCCGAAGGCATCGCCACCGGCTCTTCCTACGACTACCCCGCCGGGATGCTACGGAAGTATCTGCACGACTTCATACTGGTCAGCGAACAGGCGATACAGAACGCGATAGTGACGATGCTTGCCACGACTCGCACTTTGGTTGAACACGCCGGCGCCACACCATTGGCGGCCGCACAGGCGATGGGCGACCAGCTTGAAGGCAAGCGCGTCGTGCTCATAGCCAGCGGTGCCAACCTGACTGTAGATCAGCTGAAAGCAGCGATTGATAGATAGCTAACCCGTTTGACGGCACAGATCCGGGCGTCAATCACGAAACTTCGATGCCCGCGATATCCTGGTCTATCTTCTTCAGACGAAGATAGTCTTCGCGATACAGGCAATATGCCCGCTCCACATAGAGCTGCGCCAGTTCGGCCGCGCGTGGCGACGTAGATGTTGCCGCCGCAATGATCTTCGATATTTCGCGGTTGGCCGGAAGATAGCGCCCTATCGCGCGGATCTTAGCCTCCGTCTCGATCGCTTTGGAGCGGTCGCCGCCCTCAACCGAGTAACGCATCCGCCCCAGCTGCTGCGAAAGCTCCGTCAATAGATCAGCCTCATCCATACCGCCATACATCAAGTCATATAACTCATCGTCGATCTCAACCGACTCGCTCGTCGACAATTCACGTTCAGAACCACCCGTTTCGACGCTGTGCGCTTCCGAGTAGATGCGACCATACTCGGTACTCGCCTCGTTCACCTTCTCCATCGCCTCGAACACATCAGACAGGTCGATAGTCCCGCCGAATAACAGATCGTCTCCGCGCCGCGTCGATAGTCGCATCGCTTCATCAAAACTTTCGAACGGTTCCGGCGCGGGCGGAAAAGCGAAAGAAGAGATTACATCGGCCGACATCTCGGCCATCTGGCCAGCCAGGAACGGCGGCATATATTTGCCGATGTCAAGCGGCACCGGCAGGATCACGATGTAGGTTACGCCGATTTGATCTGGTTCTTGCGCATCACGGAAGTAGACAAGAGCGTGACCGACAGGGTTGTCAGCATCGCCTGTCTCAAATTCAAGTTGGATTGACACTGCATCCTCGGCTTTGCATCTGGACCGGGTTTTAAGCCTGACTATCTAGACATTGACAGTTTAATGTTGTTGATATGACAAAATGATAACTGTTCATAACCGCAACGTTGATTTGATGTTGCAAACACCCGAACGCCAAATCCCTAATCATCGAATCGAAATAGCAGCACGTGTATAAGCGACTGGTCCGACCAATACTGTTCGCGATTGACGAAGAGCGAAGCCACGCGCTGTCCGAGTATGCGCTCCAAGTGCCACTCATCTGGAAGGCACTTGGAGCTCAAGCCAAATCAAACGCCCCGGCACTTGCTGCAAACGTCGCGGGCGTTCAGTTTCCCACTCCCATCGGACTCGCAGCAGGGTACGATAAGAACTGTCGCGTCCTGCCGCCGCTCATCGATCTCGGTTTCGGTTTCGTGTGCGGCGGAACCGTAACCCTCGGCGAGCGGTTGGGAAACCCTCGGAAACGGATGATCAGAATTCCTCAATCGAGAGCGCTTCTCAACTCCTTTGGCTTTCCAGGTCAAGGTCTGGCGCGTATCATGCCCAGAATATCGAAACTGGGAAAGTATCGATCCCGAACATTCATCAGCATCTCCGGTTCAATCGAAGACGAGATTGCAGAATGCTACCGCGTCATCGCCCCACTCGTATCGGTAGTCGAACTCAACATCTCCAGCCCCAACACCGTCGGCTTGCGAGTCTTCCACGACCCGGCGAGGCTTCGCTTGCTAGTCGAACTGCTCCGCAAAACTGAATCGGCTTCCACCCCGCTGCTGGTCAAACTGCCACCCTGGTCAAGCGATTCGCCAGACCGTCGCAACGCCATCGCACTCGCCGAGACGGCCGTAAGCGCCGGAGCAGATGGATTGGTCATCGCTAACACCATACCCGTCGAAGATTCCCGCCTCGCCGTCGGAAAAGGCGGACTGAGCGGTGCGCCATTAGTAGATAACACCGAGCGCATGACGGCCGAAATCGCCGCCCGAATCGGAAAACATGCCAGCATCATTTCATGCGGAGGTATCTCTGAACCGCAACACGTCTGGAGAATGCTCGCCGCCGGCGCATCAGCCGTCCAACTCTACACCGGCATGGTATACGAAGGCCCTGCACTGCCCGGACGGCTCAATCGCGGTCTGCTCAAACTGATGGACAGCACCGGCGTCAAAAGCGTCTCCGACATCTCCGGACCGCCGCCATACTGAACCATTGGCACTGCGCTAACCGTCAACCAACGCGAGCACCTCGGCGCGTTGCGGCATCGCAGATTGTGTGCCCGGCCGCGATACACAGATCGCACCGGCCGCCATCGCCAATCGCACCGCTCGCTCCAGCACCGCGCCCTCACAAAGCGCACGTCCCAGCACGCCAGCAAACGCATCACCCGCCGCTACCGTCGCCACCGCTTCCACCTCAAAGGGAGACATGTGCCCGCGCATATCGTCCGAATCAACAACGACGCCTTCACCGGCCATCGTCACGATCACACACTCACTGCCATGACGGTCACGGATGAGTTTTGCCGCCTGCTCCGCCGCCAGCAGATCATTGACCGCAATCCCCGACAATGCCTCCGCTTCTAATGCGTTAGGAGTAAGTATCGTCGCCGTACTGTAAAAGTCCGGCGGGACATCATCGGACGATCTTGCAGGTGCCGGATCCAATACGACCGGCACGCCCTTTTCGCGCGCCGCCTGCATCGCAGCGTAGCTACAGGACATCGGTATCTCCTGTTGCACCAGCAATGCGCCAGCACCATCGAGCGCGTCGATAGCCGCCGCGGACTCCGTATCGCCGCACTTCCCATTGCCGCCGTAGATGGCATGAACATAGTTCTCACCCGTCGGATCGATGAAGATGATGGCAACTCCCGTCTCGATAGCCCCATCGACAGTAACGTCACTCATGTCAACACCCTGGGCTGCCATGAAGCTTCCCAGCTCTCGGCCAAAGGCGTCATAACCTACACGTCCCACCATCTTCACTTTGCCATGTGCCGTATCGCCGGCGAACCTGGCGGCTGCAACGGCTTGATTGCCCGCCTTGCCGCCGCCAGACGTATACATGCGGTCGCACACAAAGGTCTCTCCGGCCCGCGCCAGACGCTCACTCTCTACTATCAGGTCCATATTGATGGCGCCCAGCAACAGCGTCGTCCGCTTGCCACTGTCGGTATATATGCTTTTATCGGTCATGTTTTCAGATATCGGAATCGGCGATTGTCTCATGGTGCTCGTGCGCTACGCTCACGGTGTGGCCGCCATATCATGGGTCGGCGGTAGCATCTTCTACGCGCTCATCCTGCGCCCACTATCAAAGGCGCAACCCGACAAGATGCAGACCGCAATGTCGCTCATCGCACCCGCGTACCGCGAGCTGATCGACATCGCCGTTGTAACCCTCGTCGTCAGCGGCATAATCCTGATGTTCTCACGCATCCAAGGCAGCGAAGCAACCGTCGCCTGGGCCATCGTCCTCGGCATCAAGATTATGCTAGCGATATGGATGTTCTACATCGTGTGGCGACGCAGAAGCGATCCCACAGGCACAACAGAACCCGGATCATTAGCATCCAAACTCCTCGGCTACAACGCCGTGCTGGCACTGGGGTTGATCGTATTCCTTATCGCCACCGTGCTACGCGAACTGGTCGAAGCGTCACTCAAGTGACGCCCTATCCGGCCCAATATCGCTCACAGTTTCTGGAACTTGCGCACTCGCTGACCCATCTCAGGAGTGCCGATCTCAGCGACGTAGATGCTACCCCCTGAATCGGTCCAGATGCCATGTGCCGCGCCCAGTATCTTGGCTTCATCATCGCCATGCCAGCGCGTCACCAGGTCACCATCCAGCGTCCAGATGGAAACGCCGCGGTTGCCGCCCTGCTCTGCCACGTACGCCAGACCATCCCGGAAGTGGATATCGCCCGGTGCCGATACATCAGTCCACTCGGTGATGAAGTTGCCGTCGCCATCAAAGATCTGAATGCGATTGTTCTCACGGTCGCAACCATACACTCGGCCATCGTCATCAACACCGACGTTGTGCACCAGCGCAAACTCGCCCGGCCCGCCGCCGGGAATGCCCCACGCGGTCTCATACTCTCCATCCGCTGAGAAGCGGTGAATACGACGGTTGCCGTAACCATCCGATACATATACCTTGCCATTCGGCGCCACCGCAATACCAGTTGGCGAGTTGAACGGCTCACCGTGCCGACCATCCCAAGTAACCGTCACCGCAGCCCAGTCGCGATTACCCAACTCCATCAGGATGTCTCCCGACTGATCGTGCTTAGTCACGATGTGCCGCTGCTTCTCCGACAGCCAGATGTTGTCATCCGCATCGATATAGATGCCGTGCGGCTCCCGAAAGAAGAACTCCGGCGCGATGCCCAAACTAAGACCATATCCCCAGCTGCCCACCAGCTCGCCATCCGTCGTCCACCACGTGACGGGATGCTGCTCGCGGGCAAAAACCCAGACTCTGTCTTGAGAGTCGACGGCCACATCGGAAGCCATGCCGAACTTCCAACTCTCCGGCATCTTCTTAGGCCACTCCGGTACGACTTCGTACCTGTAATCTCCATCACCAACGATAGTCATGACATCGCTCCTCGCCCGCAGGCGTCAAAATCAATCAGCGCTGGGATGCATGTTACGGCATAAGTCAAAGCCGCGCGGAAGTGACGCTAGCTCATCACCCAGATGTGCGATCACATCTCAAGAGCGTAAGTTACGCAGAGCGATCCGTACTCATCGTCATCAGATAGGGCGATAACTGATGCGATGACCGTAGCAACCAGAAAATTTGAAAAATATGTGTCATCTCTCTCTCCATGAGCCCGTACGATATATCATAATTAGCACTAAAATACTAATTAAATCCTGTGATGCTGACCTGCATCGCTCCGATGTCGTCAACATCGGGACGCTGAACGTAAGGAGCGCATGATGCCAGATAAATCAATCAACTCAAAGCCCAGCAGGTTTGGAGGACTGGAATGGCCCGGGCGGACGCCCTAGTCAGGAGTGCATCTATGACAACACTAGAACCAGGACAAGAACCGATTGGTACACAAATGCCAATTCCCGACCAAATCACCGAAGCTGCCAACGCCGTTGCCGAGTCACTCGATGCGGCAGTCTATGTCTATAGAGGCGATATCAACGTTGATGGATATGGACTCCTGCTCGGAGCCATACAACCATCCGATGAACAGCCCGAACGTCCGAACTCGATCTTGTTCATGACGACGTTGGGAGGGGACGCAGGGGCTGCTTATCGAATCGCGAGGTTACTACAGAACATCTCAGAAAAGTTATATCTCTGCGTTCCTACAGTTTGCAAAAGTGCCGGAACGCTAATCGCGTTGGGCGCCAACGCAATCTATATGTCGCCAATGTCGGAGTTAGGACCATTGGACGTTCAACTCAAACGCCAGGATGAAATTGATCAACGTCGATCTGGGATGGTAGTTCGCACTGCTCTGGATGGGCTTGCTGAAGAGACCTTCGAGATTTTTCAATATGTCATGTTCAACATCAAGATCACCAGCGAAAATACGATCAGCTATGATGTCGCTTCTCGCATCGCTTCAGAAATTGCCATAGGCGTCATGAAGCCTGTCTACGCGCAGATTAACCCCGAAACGCTGGGCCAAGACATCCGAGACTTGTCGGTGGCGACAGTATATGGAGAACTACTTGTGGAACAAGGCGGTAATGCTACACCCGAGACAGTCCGACAGCTCGTAGAAGACTACCCCACGCATGGATTTATCATCGACAGTAAAGAAGCCAAACAGCTTTTCGAAAACGTGGATGAACTAACTCCCGAGATGGAAGAACTGATCTTGGCACTCGGCAATGTTGCATACTCAGTACAATTCCCCCATGTGATTCAGAGAGTTGACCGACATTCAAGGTACGAGGAAAAGAACGATGGAGACTAAGAAACAGACAACCAAACGCCAGACACCGGCATGGGTCCGGGACGCGAAGCGACGAGGTGATGCGATCGTGAAGGACAGTCAACTGCGGCGGAAGAGGCGAATTAGTCGCGCCGAGATAGCGAGATACCGTAAAAGACGCGGCCTCGGCTAGACGCGCGAACTGAACCGCATCCCCACCCGAATGTGCCATCACATCCTCGTTGAGCCGAATGTCCCTTCTCCCTAAACGCCCTAGCAGACATCCCGAACAGCGACTTCAGGTCTGAGCATCAGAAACTGCTGTACCCGCTTGACGAGTCGTCAGAACTGTCATCGCCGTAACCGCCACCGAATAGATCATCGTCGTCTCCTGCGTCAGTGCCGTATGAACCGTATTCACCGCTCGTATCGTAGTCGGGTTCGATGCCGTCGCCGTAGTACGCATCCTCTGACATCCCATACTCGGCCGCCTCTTCCTCCGCTAGACGATCATACTCATCCCCACGGTCGATATACTGCCCCATCGGCGAATCGGGATTGACCACCTCGCCATACTCGTCAGGCAACACACCGCCGGCCTCGGAAACGAAATCGGACGCTGAATGATCATCGCTACCTTTAGACGATGATTTTCCAGTTATGAAGTTGATTAGGTTGCCGAAAAATGCCATCTTTTCGCCTCAATCTGCATTTTCTACTGCGCGTTAAGATTAGCACAATCCCATCATCGAAAAGCAGACCGCCTCACATTCACCTACATTGTCAGAACACGATCAAGAGACGACTAAACGGCTGGTGATACTCGCTATCGACGATGCCTGGCGCAGACTGCGCGCTTCGTTCAGCGAACTGCGTAGCGTCGACGTCGTCGAACCGGGTGCCTGCGGCGAATGGTCGGTAAATCAGATCCTCTGGCACATCAGCGCATGGGAACTCCTGCTGCTAACCGCACTTGACACGCCGGACGACGGTTACGACTATCCCGAACCAGATGCCGACGACTTTAACGCTGAAGCCGTCGCACAGATGCAGGACGCCTCACCACGCGAAGTGATGGAACGGCTAGAGTCGACGCACCGCAAACTGCGGGACGCATTGGCCGCGACACCGGCCAGCTACTTCCACATCGATCATCCGCGCCGGCGACTCATCGACGAGTGGGCATTCCTGCACTACGAAGAGCACACCGCACAGATATCAGCGTGGCGCACTGAACGAGGCGACCAAAGCGAACAGGCCAGATCAGCAGACTAAACCGGTGCCCACTTGCGAAGGCTCACGACCTCGCGCGGAGGATTGAGGTTGGAACCGGTGTTGGTATACGACACTTCGGCGATGTAGACGGCACCCGTCGAATCGATCGCAATGCCGTGCGGCGCGATGAACTGGTTGTGCCGCTCACCCGGCAGATCGCCACCAAATCGGTCTACTTCATTCAGATCGCTATCGAGCACCACAACACAGTTACCAAGATTGCGCACGCCCTTCTGCACCGCAGGCGCACCAGCCTCCGCAACATATATGCGATCATCACCGCCGCGTCCGTTTGATGACGCGATCGGACGATGCATATGCTTCTGTCCGAGATATTCACCATCAAGACTGAAGACTTGGATGCGGAAATTCTCCCGATCGGCCACTACAATCCGGTCGCCACCTACAAGACAGATGTTGTGCGGCAGGCTGAATTGCCCGTCGAGACCTCCCGGCTCGCCCCACGACTTGATGTGATTGCCATCCTTGTCATACTTATGCACCCGCGAGTTGCCGTAACCGTCGGTGATGAAGATGTCCCCGCTCTCAGGATGCACCACAATATCAGTCGGACGGTTAAACGGGTCGCCCTCTTGCCACGCCGCCGGATTGCCACGTTCGCCTAACCGAAAGATGATCTCACCCGAACTAGTGCGCTTATCGACGAAGTGACCGTCATCATCCGCCATGTAGAGGTTGTCCTCATCGTCGATGAAGATGCCATGAGGACGGTCGAATTCACCTGCGCCCCACGTCTCCAGGAAGTT
Source organism: Dehalococcoidia bacterium (assembly GCA_965200065.1). GTDB lineage: Bacteria > Chloroflexota > Dehalococcoidia > Lucifugimonadales > Lucifugimonadaceae > Bin127. The sequence goes on from CBDATF010000002.1 coordinate 153,830, forward strand.
CCCATCAGCATCAAAGACCACCACTGGCCAATCGCCACGATTGAATACGTAGACACGATCCTGCGAATCGACCGCTACCGATGTCGCCTCCTTGAACATCATCGGATGCGGCAACTTGGCCCAATACGGAACCGGTTCATATGGCATGAATGTAAATCCTCGTTCTTTTCTACTTAGTTAGCACTATCTCAGGTGCGATTGGCGACGACATCAGTAGAGACTATCCGTCATCAGCGACTGGTCGCCACTTTCGCAGACTCACGATCTCGCCGCGCGGCGGTTCATCCATGCCGCAGTTCTCTGGGCTCGAATAGAAGTTCGTATACGCCACTTCCGCGACGTAGACGTTGCCCTGTGAATCGGTGCTGACGCCATGCGGCGCGGTGAACTGGTCTAGTCCCATTCCCGGCTGTGGCGCACCAAGACGCTCCAGCAACTGACCTTCCGCAGTCAACACCGAGACGCGCGCGCCAAGATTCGGCACGCCGCGCTGGACTGCCGGTTGAATCATCTCGCCAACGTACAGCTTGTCATCAGCACCCTTGCCCTGCGTTACCGACATCGGATGGTGAATGTGCCACTGATCGACGTACTCGCCATCCAGCGTGAATATCTGCACCCTAAAATTCTCCCGATCCGCCACGATCACCTGGTCGTCGCCCAGCATCGAGATGTTGTGCGGCAGACTGAACTGCCCGTCGCCAGTGCCCGGCTCACCCCACGACAGCATGTGATTGCCGTCCGGATCGAAGCGATGCACCCTTGAATTGCCGTAACCGTCCGATACGAACAGCTCGCCAGTATCGGGATGGATGGCGACATCGGTCGGCCGATTGAAGTAGCCGCCGCCCTGCCACTCGCAAGGCTCGCCCTGCACGCCTATAGTGAACTGCTCCACGCCCTCCTGATCGAACTTGCGAACGTAGTGCCCATCGTCATCCACGACGTAGATGTTGTCATCACCATCAATTTCGATGCCGTGCGGACGCGTCACCGTGCCATGCAACATCGTCCGAATCAGATCTCCATCCGAATTGAAGATGCTAAGCGGATCCGTCCCGCGGTTGAATACATACACATTGTCCTGCGAATCTACCGCTACCGAGGTGGCATCGCCGTAGAACGACACGCCCATCGGCAACTTAGGCCAGTGGGCAACCGGCTCCCACTTTAGACCGTTCGATTCGGACATAGATGTTGACGATGGCATAGCTGCTGAATTCTCCCTCTACCGCGTAATGCACGCCTATCGGTATGTTGCTCAATAGGATACGCCATTCTAGAGAAAGCGTCAGACATAAAAACCTTCGTATCGACGAAGATCATACCTTTGGTACGCTGCGATACGATCACGCACCGACCTATTTCGCCGCGGCCAACCAGTCGGCCCACTGTTGCGGCAACCACTGCACCATGTTGATGCCGCTCTCGACATCTTCCGTTAAAAGCTTGCCTGCCGCATGAACCGCCGCGCGGACCCGGTCCTCTGCTGCACGCACTTCGGGATGATCGGGATAACCGGGGTAACCCATCGACTGTGCCAGATCATTCGAACCGAACGCAATCAGGTCGATACCGTCAACCTGCAAGATATCGTCGATAGTCTCAACCGCATTGGCCGTCTCGATCTGTGCCGCTACCGTTACCTGCTCATTGAAACTCGCCATGTAGTCTGGCGATGCGATACCCGCCATCCCGTACTCCCGCCCGCGTGAAGTGCCGAAGCTGCGCTCACCTTCCGGCCCGAAACGTGCCGCCTTTGCGATCCGCGCAGCCTGCTCAGCGTTGTCTAGGTGTGGACACAGTATGCCCATCAAACCACGATCAAACGCCCGCAGTATCGTGTCCGTCTCGGTATTCGGTATCCGCGCCGTGCACGTCATCCCATGCAGCTCGCCAGCCCGACACATCGTCTCCAGGTCGTTCCAGTCAAACACGCCGTGCTCCATGTCCAGGTGCAATACATCGAACCCGGCATATCCCGCCATCTCCGCCAACGACGGCGCTGGAAAGGTAAACGTGATGCCGTAAACTCTCGTGCCATTCTCAATCGCCGCTCTTAGCTTGTTCGTTCGCATTCTATGTCTAACCTCGATGTCTGAACTTTTGTATGATCAATCAAGCGTAGTATAGGCTAGGCGAGTTGATCGGGAGCAGTGGCATCTACCAATAATCATGGACGAAAAGCATCTCAAACGTATATTCCCGCCAACTATTCCCCAACTCCTGCTCTCTCTACTCTTCGTAATGCTGATTACGACTACGGCCCTGTCGTGCACCAGCGGATCGATAGAGACGCCAGAGACAGATGCTGAGACCCTAGTCAGAACATCTACGCCCCTACCATCCACTGCAACTCCTACGCCAACATCGACGGCAACGCCAACCACCGAACCTACCGAAACAGCAACTCCCATTCCTACACCGACCGCAACACCTAGCCCAACAGCAACACCAATCCTGAACATCGACCGTTAGTCGCCACAGCCGCAGATATCGAGCACCTCTGATTTTCGCCATCCGGTTTCTAGAAAGGTCAAGATGCTGTAACCTTTCCTTCAGAGTTTGAACTATGGTACCGAAACAAGGAGATAACCTTGCCAAGTCGTAATAGGGTGCGCACTGCCCCCTAATTTAATTGATATAAATGTATCAAATCGTACGATTTTCGAGACGGACAACTTGCCCGTGTTGCAGGGCATCAACTCCCACACGATAGGCCTCATATACCTTGACCCGCCATTCAAGACCAATCGCATCTTCACACGTAAATCCTCTAGTAAGAAGTCCGATAAGGCGTTCGACGACATCTGGGGTGATGTGAACCGGATCAAAGGGTGGAACGACGACTGGATCAACCACATCGAAACGAATCGCATCCATGTCAATCTCCACTCGTATCTCTCGGTGATCAAAGCGATCCACAGCGACACCATGTATCACTATCTGGTCTACATGGCTGTCCGATTGATCGAGATGGAGCGAATCCTGAAGCGGACTGGCTAGATCTACTTTCATTGCGATACATCTGCCGGGCACTACATCAAACCGATGATGGACATCATCTTCGGACGCAATAACTTCAAGAATGAAATCATTTGGAACTCCGACACTGGAGCCAAGAACAACACAACGAAAAGGTTCGGGCGAGCTCACGACACCATCTTCTTCTATGCCGGCGCCAAAGCCAAATTCAATATGCAGTACACCGAACTTGACGAGGATTACATCGAGACCTGGTACACGATGCAGGATGAGAACGGGCGTAGATACATGGCACGTCCATTGAATCGCCGCCCCCGGTATGAATACGAGTTCCTAGGCGAAACCCGACTTTGGGACTGCCCTCCTAACGTTATGGAAGATTATCTGGCCCAAGGCCGTATCACCCATGAAACGACGACGCCGGGATCGAAACGCAAGGTTGCCAGGTACAAGTTCTATCTCGATGAATCACCCGGCAAACCGGCACAGGACAACTGGACTGAGGTGCCGTCATTGTCGGACTATTCGGAAGAGAAAACCGGTTACCCGACTCAGAAGCCCGTCGCATTGCTGGAACGCATCATCAACGCAAGTTCTGATGAAGGCGATATCGTGCTCGACCCGTTCTGCGGATGCGCCACTACACTCGTAGCTGCCGAGAGATTAAATCGAAGATGGATCGGCATCGATGTTGAACCGGAGTCTGTCAATCAACTACGTGAACGTTTACGCAGCGAACTCAATCTTTTCGGGGTCGATATCCATCGCAAGGACTTCCCAGAGCGCACTGATATCCAAATGCTGAAGCCACCGAAAAATATCAAGGAAATCCTGTACCAAGTCCAACGCTGGAGATATAACGGGTGTGAAAGGCATATCCCGTTCGAATTGAAGGACTTTTTCGATCTAGATCACATCACGCCCCGGTCGCGCGGAGGACGAAACACTGAAAAGAACCTACAACTGCTCTGCCGCACCTGTAACGTCAAAAAGGGAGCGGGATCAATGAAAGAGCTGAAGGCCAAGCTAGAGTTGGAACGAGCGCAATCGCAACTCGTCAATCCATAGCCCCCAATGCACCAACTACGACTGGCTAACCATCGTAGACCTCAACCTCGCATATTGGAACGGCGACACCGACCAAGCAACATTCGCCAAGACGCTCACCTGCCCAGCACCGTAAATACCCCTCGCGGCGCGCATATCCTTGACTAACACCAATCCTGAAATCGACCGTTAGTCGCCACAGTCGCAGATATCGATCGCCACTTGAACCCCATCGCCGTCGCCGCAAGGACCGCACGCGCCGTCCGCCGCATCTACCGCGGCTACGTCGTCGCACTGCTCGTGTTTCTCTCCACCGGGCTATCCATCGGCATGACTCAGTACTCGTTCGGCGAGTTCGCCGGGCCGCTGCAGGAGCGATACGGGTGGAATCAGACGGAACTGAACCTATCGTTAACCTTCGCATTCATCTCCGGCATCCTCGCACCGCTCATCGGAGTATGGACCGATCGCTATGGCGTGCGACCGGTAATGTTCGTATCCATCGCATTGATCGCCGTCGGCTTCGCTCTCCGACCGCTGATTACCGAGCTGTGGCACTGGTACGCACTGTCGGCACTGGTATACGCCGGCTTTCCAGGTGCCACGGTGCTACCGGCCGGCAAGATGGTAGGACTATGGTTCCCAAACTCGATGGGACGCATGACCGGCATTGTCGTGTCGGGTAACAACTTTGGCGGTATAACCATGCCGCCGCTAGCCGCGGTTATCATCGCACTCGTCAGCTGGGAGTTGGCATACATCACGTTCGGCATCATCATGGTCGGACTCGCCATTGCCGTCATGGTCTTCATGCGGGAACGCGCGCACGACGTCGAAGTAGAGATGCGGCGGACAGGACGTCCGCGACCATCCGCCAACGCCGCGGCGGCGCGGGCCGGCATGTCGGTTAGGCGCGCCATGAAAACATGGGCATTCTGGCTCACCATCATCGGACTCGTCGCCGCAACATTCACCTACCAAGGCGTTCTCACTCAGTTGCGACAGCACTTTGGCGAGAATGGTTTTGCACCCGCCGCCGCAACTTCCGCCGTGACCTTTATCGCCACGATGGGCATCGCCTCCAAAATCGCCTTTGGACGTGCCAGCGAACGTTTCAGCGCCCGACGTATGACGGTGCTCAGCATCGGCTTCCAAGCCATAGGCGTGGCGATGATGATACTGCCTTTCGGCGGCGTGCCACTCATCATCCTCGGCATTTTCGTCTACAGCCTCGGCTTTGGCGGACTCGGCGCACTCATAGTCCTCGTAGTCCAGCAAACCTTCGGACTGCGCGAATATGCCAGTCTGATGGGGCTCTACCAGTTCGCACAGATCATCTCCATCGCCGGCGGCCCGGTCTTAGCCGGTCGCATCCACGACACCTACGGCAGCTTCGACCTCGCATTCCTAACCATCGTCGGCATCTTCATCCTCGGCATGATCACCCTCTGGCTAGCACGCCAACCAAAGCGGCAAGAGACATCATAGCCAGAAAAAGCACCACCGGCTGCAACCATCCCAAACCGTCTATCACAACATCTGGCTCACCGACGAAGCGCCAGAGCGGGAGCTGAATTTAGGGGCGAGCGCAACCTTTAACTCACGGCATCGGCAACTCCCGCTCCGGCGTCATGCGGTGATGGCGATTTCCATCCGCCTAAGCCTGGCGCGTAGATACTCCATCGGTCTATCGCCTTTTAGCGAGTTGCACGCACCGCAGAGCAGTTGCAGGTTCTCCAGATGGTTGGTGCCACCTTTGCTTGTCGGAATGATGTGGTCGATGGTCATGTTCCTCGCCTCAAAGTGAACACCGCAACCTTCACAGTTCCCATACTGCAAGCCATACAGAAGTTTCTTGGATTCGTCCAAAGAAGGTGGAGGCAGTAAGTCGGTTCGCGCAGGTATGTCGGTACGGGCCGTGACTCGGAACGGTAGCATCGGTTTATCGAACAGATCGAGGAGACGGGTGTTAACCAATTCCACTGCTTTTGGCGATATGTCGATCCCAACCCACCGTCTACCCAGCGCCTCAGCGGCTATACATGCAGTTGCACAACCAGCAAATGGATCGAATACCACTTCCCCACGATTTGAACTGGCTTTGATGATCCGCTGCAAGAGAGCAAGAGGCTTTTGAGTCGGGTAGCCGGTACGTTCTGAACTCCAATTGATAAGCGGTTTCACATCTGTCCAGCAGTCGGTGATCGGAGTGCCTTCTTTCCTGTATTCAACCTTGCGCGTTCCGCCTCTGCTCGTTGCTCTTCGTCCTGTGGTGTTATGTTCACCATATGGGCGATACTCACGATTAAAGGTGACATTGTCGGTTTTGCTATACCGCAATATTGTGTCGTGTTTGCGCGGAATATCCAACTTCGGTATGCCACCACCTGAATAGGCCCAAATCACTTCGTTCCGGTAGTTGCCGTGCCCAAATATCGCATCCATCAGCATTTTTAGATAATGACTCGCAGTCGGGTCGCAGTGCAGATAGATCGAACCCGTTGGTTTCAGGATGCGGTTCATCTCCAGCAACCGCACCGCCATCATGATGAGGTAGGACTTCATGGAATCGCCGTGCGTGAAAGCACTTGCATCGATTATTCTGTAAAGCCCGAGGTGCTTGTCAGCGATTTGGTTGTGCCACGCCTCATCTACGTCGTTGAGTGTCCAAGTATCTTTGAACGCCGCACCTGCTGCTTCCGACCCGATTGGAGCGGCGTAGTTAGCGTTGGAATTGAACGGCGGATCAAGATAGATCAAATCTACGCAATCGGAATTCATACCCCGCATTACATCGAGGTTATCCCCCGTCCAGATTGTCTGATTGCTCCAATTTGGAACGTTTGCGCTATTTACAGGGGGGGGGGGTAGTACGGCGAGGCATTACACACCACTCACATTTCTATTGGCTAAAAAGCCGCTGTTTACGCAGATTGATGCCCATAATGACGCGTTTGGCTTCTAGCCCGGTACTTGGCTTCAGTGCGATACGACCTTTGCTTGTCTTTCTTAGCACTGGTTATGACTGCGTTACAGATAGGTTCATGTCTAAATGTCGTAGACTGCTGTATTTTCTACCAGATTTCGGTAGGCGTAAAATTGCCCTGTCACTAGTGCTATCCGCTGCCTCTCAAGAAAAACCCATCCCCTGCCCCCTCAAACATCCAACTCCCGCCGCGCCTCGGCTGCCGTCATGATCCCGGCGCCGACTAGCGTCGCAAGCCGCTCGGCCCGGTCGGATTGCGATTCTTGGACGGCTTCTACTTCGGAGATGTTGAAGCGGACCGTTAGTTCTTTGGGGAAGCGTTCGAAGTATGGCACTAGGCGCTGGTTGATGCCTTCTTCGAGGATCTTCAGTTCGGGGATGATGGTGTTGCGCCAGAGGAACTGCTCCATGGTGCGCACGTTGGCGAGGGTGGCATCTTCGTACTCGCTCAGAAATACTTTGGGCACTCCGAAGGCGCGGGAGACTTCTTCGACCGACCATTGCAATGCGGCGATGAACTCCATTTCGGACTGGTTGGAGCCGAGGCGCTTCATGTCTACGCCGCCGCTCAATATTACCGGCTTGTGCGCTTGATCGGGGTCTATCAGTCGTGTATTCCACGTCTCCAGCAGCCGGTCGATCTGATCCTGTGTCGGCGTGCTCTCGGTCGTGATGACCAGATCGGATGGCATTGCGGAGTGGACGTAGAAGCGGCGGTTGAAGCGTAGGGCTTCGGCGCCCATGTCGACCGCGGCGCGGGCCGGTGCCATCGACGAGAAGCCGGAGAGCGAACGCATCGGATTGAAGCGGCGATACCACAGTATCTTTTCCGGCAGATACGCCACCCGACCGTCAGCCTCCTGATGCACAAAGCCGCGGATCGTCCGCTCACCGTCATCGGCGATGACGTGCACCTCATCAGTGGGGAGCGGCCACATCTCGTATGGGATGCCGTCATCGTCCCGACTCAAGGCGACGAATGCCGATCCCCACAATGCCAGTCGACTTTCCACGGTCCGCAATAGCTGTCCGCCAGTCCACACCGAGTTGGGACGCTCCAACAGTCGTTGGAGAGGATGATTGACGTCTGCCAGCTCCATCTCGTCATTCCGTTGATTTCGCTGCCCCACCTGCAGCCGCGGGCGGCTCACGGCCTCGGCCAAGACCCGCACCGCGGCGTGAACCGCGGTCGAACGGGCGTAGTACTCGCCGTAACGTACCGCCGACCAGTCGTATAGATCATCGCTCGCCAGCGGAAGCCCGATGCGGTCTACCACCCGGCGCGTCCTCGCCGAACGTTCCGTAACATCATCACGTCCATCGTCTCGCTTCCCGCCCTTGAATGGTGACGAGACGAAGCCGCCGATCTTTCGGAACACACCGCCGCTATTCTCTCTATCTCTAGATCGCATTGTCGCACCTTCCTTTCAGTTCAACTCAACGTGCTTAGCCGGCAATCGAACTTATGGCGTAGCCCAGGATTGCCAACACTTCGCCGCCGACCAGCACCATTAGCCAGCGGATGTTTATCTCGATGCCGCGCAAACGACGGTGGTGGTCCTGCTCCACCGCCTGCAACAGCCGATTAAACTCTTCCAACAGTTCCATCTCATCACCTCCTTGTCGTCGACGACGACCCGGTGCCTGGCGAGGCTTCTCCTCTGCCAGCAGGTCGCGTCCCGTCAAATCTTCCAACTCCATATCCAGCAACACTTCTCGCGGGTCCATATCCCTCTTTACTCCCATCACTTCTTCATCTGTCGGCAACCACTCCAGCACCGATCTCATATCGACAACCGCACATACGGCGCGAGCAGCCGCTTGACGTCTTTTGAGGTATCGGCAAAGATGGGTTTGTCGTCATCGCCAACCTCGACACTGGTAACGATACCGTCGCGCCGTCAACAGCGGTCAGCGGCCGTCAACAGCGTCGCCTCCACAATTTCGGCCGGGAACTGCTGAAGCATCAGTTCCGCACCGTCTTCATGATCGGCCGCGACCGTGCCATTGATGCCGCGCACCACATTCATCTTCGATGCACCGACCTGCTTCACGAACATCTGCTCGTTGCCAACCCGGATCGTGCTGCCCGCTTCGATGCTCGTGTCGTCGTCAACTCGGATCGATCTCGATTTGCGCTTGGTAGTCTCCCCATTGTTGTCGAGATATACCTCAGACGATACGAAGTGGGATCAATAGCCCAAGCGTCCCGTTATCTGCACTGACGCGCGTCCGGTAGGAAAGCGATGCACTTTCGGCGAGCCTTTGGCGCGCAGCACATGGAACGGCACTCCGCGTTCCGTCTCCGGCTCGGCATCGAGTGGATAGAGCACATATTCAGACCGATGGCGTATCCGTTCATACACCCCGTCGGAGTTCCAATCCTCTACCACCTGTGCCGGTTCGATCAGATCGTCTACCTGCACTGTGTTCGCGGACTTCACATAGAACCGCTTCGTCCGGGCACAGACGTAGAAGTGCCGTCCGCAACGCCCATCGACGATGCGACTGGCGACGTACAGCAGGTGCCAGAACGTCGCGTCATGCTCGGTATCGGTCAACGCCAGCCCCCCTTTCAATGTCGGCAGCGTCGCATAGATATTCATCACGCCGATCGGCGCTGATAGATGTGTCATACCTCAACTCCTCTCATCATCACTTCGTTATCTTTGAGCGCCCTGTGCGGCACTACCCGCGCATCCAATTGGACGATGCGAGCAGGACCGCCGTGCCGCGCCTCCTACAGCGTGATGTTGTAAGCCAGCGCGGTGTGCGAGGCACTGGAACGTGCGCCCGTCCTCTCGGCGAATGCGAGCCGCATGCTTACCACCATCACGTTCTGCCGCTTCTGGATGTCACGCTCCGTCTCGATCATCAGGTTGCGGCGGAATCCGACGCGCCACTGGGTCGTGTTCACGGCGAGGATTCGTCCGCGGTCGCTCGTATTGCCGCCGCTCGTGACCTTGCCGTCAGCATCCGCGATACGCATCTGACCGCTCACGATCAGAGGATGCCCGTAAACTGTCGCCAACTGACCGGTCAGCAGTGTCGCCTGTGGACCTAGCTTGTCTACCGTCTCCACCGAGACGATGCCCAGACTGCTGATGAAGGTCGAAGTGTCGGTGATGAATACCGCATCCGACGTACCCACTCCGTACTTGCCCATCTTTTTGAGCAGGTTCAGATAGGTCGAACTGGAAACGGCTTTGTTGATGCTGGTCTTCTGACTCGAGTTCTCTACCAACGGCAGATGCATCAAGCCGTTAAACCCGACCAGGAAGTGTGCCTTGCCGGAGGATGTTGTGCTGATCGTGGCACCGTCGGCATTGATGCTGTTCTGCGTCGTCGTGTCGGCATTCAGCAGAACGTCGTCGATGATCTCGGCGGCATTCCGCACCAACGTGCGCCGCACTTCCGGCAATACGGCAAAGACGGCATCCTCATCCAGCGTCAGCGACCAAGGCACTTCAGCCACCAGCTCGTACGCCGTCATCGTCTGCTTCGTCGTCTTCGGGGTACTCTCACGCGCGGCCGAGTCCTCACTGCCCGGATACCAATTCACATCCCCCAGCTACAACGGGATATCGAATGGATTCGTCGGCATGTCGATGCGGTTGAAGAGGCTCGACACGCGCGTCTCCTGGTGAACATCTTCCCAGAGCCGCCCGGACATCCCCGTCGCGACCAACTCATCGCCCCGTCCTGCAGTCGTGCTATCCATCGCCGCCTTCAAGCGCATCTCCCAGTCGCGCACCGATTCGGGTCCCAACTGAGTGACGGCCGCACGCTGAACGCTGCGCATAATGGCCAGATCTATCGCATCGCAACCGGCGTACGGTCCCGACTTGACGACCCCGAAGTCGCCGCCTAGCGAACCATCGCCCAACAACGACGCCCGCCGCTGCTCCGACTGTTGAGCCGTCAAGGCCTCGATGGCCTTCCGCAGGCGCACACGCTCATCGTGCACCGGCTCTACCCGCTCCTTGACGAACGCCGTAACGTCCGACAGTTCCTTCTTCAACATCTCCAACTCTTGTGTAGTCCCTGGCATCTTGCCAACTCCTATCCTTGTTTTTTTGATCGCTTTCGATCACTCTCACTAATCACTCAACCGTTGAGTGATGCCTGCATCTGGGTTCAAAACTCAGACAACCAACTTGCCACCTCCCTCAAACTTCTCAACTCATCTCGCAGGTCAGAGACTTCCAAACCCGCTCGGCTCGATCCGTCCTGCGACCGTGATGCCAGCGCATCGGCATGCATTGGAACCGGAACGGCGCTAATCTCTAGCAGTTCCTGACGTCGATACACAATCCCGCGCTTCCCGTGCGAACCGGGACGAAGCTCGGTATCTCGTGGCAGGAAGCCCACCGAAACGCCGCGCATGAAGCCACGTTCGTATAGAGCCGCAATCTCACTCGCAAAATCGGTAGGTGCAAACTCAACCACCGCATGTAGCGCGCCGTTCGATACCCACACTTCTGAGGCCTTGCCAATCCGCGGGACGCTGCGATCGTGCGCCCACAGAAAGACTGGATTGAGACGATAGCCCTCAAGATCCCAACCGGTCGGGTCGATAAGGTCGCCCTTACGGTCCTCTGTGCCTACTGATGCGCGGATGATGAGACGGCGAGGTGCGCCGATGTTGACCGTATCCGCATCCAACCCATCCACTGCTTCAACATCAACGTCGCTATCGAGTGCTTGGCGCCGGCTGGGCGTCGGTTCCACACTCGCAGCGAGCCACTTCGTGACCACCTCACCATCATAATCTGGCCGCAACGGAAAGTCCGCATCACGACCGATACATACGCCACGCATCCGCACAACATCCTCTCTTGGTTCAAGATCGCTTTGCCATCAAGCGACTTGTTCACAACATTTGTTCTAATATTTATGTTGCACTACTTCAGCGAAATATGCAACTCAATGTGGCAAATTACGATTTGCTGGATAATTCAAGGACAAGACGAAAATGAAGACGCCCACTCACGTGATGCCGAACGAGAACCCAATGATGCTCAAACTGAAGCGACCGATCGTATTCCTCGACATCCAAACTACCGGTCGTGATGTTCGCACTGCGCGCATCGTGCGCCTCTCAACGTTGCGGATTGCAGCTGACGGCACTGAGGAGCTACGTTCGCACCTGATAAATCCCCTAATGCCAATCTCTCCCGGCGCATCGCAATTTCACGGCATCCACGACTACGACGTACATGATGCGAAGCCGTTCGTAGCGTTCGCCAAAGCGCTGAACAACTACCTGTCCGAGTGCGACTTGGCAGGATTTCGGATACGAAGATTCCACTTGAAAGTGTTGCGGCGGGAGTTTGAGTTAGCAGATATAGACTTCTCGCTCGAAAATCGTGCGGTAGTGGATGCGATGCAGATCTTCCATGCGCTGGAGCCGCGCGACTTTGCTGCCGCGCATCGCCGCTTCGTCGGCAACGATTTCCAACAGCACTCCCAACCGGAAGCGGTCGTAAACGCAGTCCGCGCCGTCTTGGGCGGTCAGCTACAACAGAATCCCGAGTTGCCGACCGATCCCTCAGCACTCGAAAGATGGGCGACTGGCGCGCGCGACGAAGGCAGCACCCTCGATGACGGTGGCAAATTCGTCCTTTCGGATGACGGCGTTCCGATAATCAACTTCGGACGCTATCGCGGGCATACGCTCTACGAAATGAGCGAAACCGACCCGGGTTATCTACGATGGATGGCCGGCAACGACTCGTTCACCGATGAGCAGCGAAGCATCGCCGCCGATGTGGCCAAGGGCGTCATCCCGGATGGTTACTGAATCTGCAACGCGCGCAAAGTTACGACTCGCGATGCGATTCCAGAGAGTTGGGAAAACGAGGCGTAATTGAGAGAGTGGAGCGGAAGACGGGGTTCGAACCCGCGGCCTTCTCCTTGGCAAGGAGATGCTCTACCACTGAGCTACTTCCGCTCGGTTAATAATGATTATGCATCATCAGACCCATTCTTGCAGGCGAAACTCTAACCAACATTGGCACGTTAATAATCCCGTGATATGACAACACCCAACACTGAAGCCCTGCACCGCACGGTATTCATCAGCGACAACCTGCCGCTCCTAAAGTCGCTCGACACCGAGAGCGTAGACCTCGTAATCATCGATCCTCCGTTTGCGAAAGGCCAGACATTCGAGGGAGAAATTGTGCCGCCGATCAGCGATGACGAAAGGCGCATAGAGCGTGCATTGCTGGAGCAGTGGGAAATATATGACGCCGCAACCGGGCATGAAGCGGGAATCCTGTATCCCGATGCCACTGGCACCTCAGCGAAGTTCGATGACGTCTGGAACTTCCACCGTCGAGTCGACAGAGAATGGTTGGACGACCTCAAGAAGGCGCTTCCCGCGGCCTGGTGGTTGATCCAATCGACGCGCTACTCACACTCGGAAGCTATCGCGGCCTACATCGCCTTTATGGTCGAGCGCATGATTGAGATCCGCCGCATCCTGAAATCCACCGGTAGCATCTATCTCCACTGCGACCATGCCGCCAATGCCTATCTGCGTCAGATGATGGACGCCATCTTCGGACCACGCAACTTCCGCAACGAAATCGTGTGGGGATATCGAACCGGCGGCATCAGCAAGAACTACTGGCCTCGGAAGCACGACACCATCCTGTTCTACGTGAAATCTGCCCAGTACGTTCACCAACCACAGCAGGAGCGGGTCTACTACGAAAAGCCGTTCTTCAACTCGGACGTTGATGCGCAGGGCCGGCCGTATGCCGATGTGTACATCCGGGATGTTTGGGACCAAGACATCAAGCCGCTTATCAACACTTCGGGTGAACGGACGGGCTACCCGACACAGAAGCCGCAAGCCCTAGCCCGACGCATCATCGAAGCCAGCTCCAAACCTGGCGATCTAGTCCTCGACTGCTTCGTCGGCTGTGCATATGTGCCAGTCGCGGCCGAACTTACAGGAAGACGTTGGATCGCCTGCGATATCTCACCGCGCGCCTGGACCGTGATGCGACGGCAATTTCACAAGCATCCGGACTTGGGAATCGTGACCGAGGGTGAACTACCTGACGATGCAATGATCGCGGCGCGCCTGGAAAACGCGGGCAAGGTCATAAAGGTGCGCGGCCCGCACCAACTACCCGCGCGCACTACCGTCGCTGAACCGGCAGACGGCCCTATCTAGTCAGACATCTTGACGAGCAGTTTCCCAAAGTTAGCGCCGTTCATCAATCCGATGAATGCCTTGGGTGCCTGCTCGAAGCCGTCGACTATATCCTCGCGATACTTCAGCGAGCCGTCGCGTATCCACGTCGCGAGGCGGGCACGCGCAACTGCGTGGTCCTGCTCAAAGTTGAATACCAGAAATCCCTCAATGCGCGCCTGCTTGGTGATGAGATTCCACAGATTGCGCGGTGCCAACTCCGGCTCTTCCAGGTTGTACTGCGATATCTGACCGCAGATGACGACGCGTCCGCGCAGGGCTAGGTTCTCGATGGCGACATCGGTAACCTCGCCGCCAACATTATCGAAGTAGATGTCTATCCCATCGGGCGCCAGGGCCGCGATGCGTTCGGCTACGTTCTCCGTCTTGTAGTTCACGGTGCCGTCGAATCCAAGATCCTGGGTGCAGTAGTCGGCTTTGGCATCTGAACCGACGGTACCGATGACGTGGCAACCGTTCAGCTTTGCTATCTGTCCGACAACGGCTCCTACGGCACCTGATGCGGCCGATACCAGCACCGTATCGCCCGGTCGCGGTCTGCCGACTGCCAGCAATCCATGATAGGCCGTCAGTCCGGGCATCCCGACAACTCCGAGCGCGGTCGATATCGGTGCAATCTCGGGATCTACCTTGCGCGCCATGTGACCCGGCACGACTGTGTACTCCTGCCAACCCGTCTGGCAGGCGACGATATCTCCGACCGCCAACTCGTCACTTCGAGACGCAATGACGCGTCCGACTCCCTCGCCTACAATCACATCGCCGATGCCGACGGGCACTGCATATGAACGTCGATCTCGCATCCGACCGCGCATGTAGGGATCGAGCGATAGGTAGAGCGTCCGCACGAGCACTTCGCCGTGTCTCGGATCCTCTACTTCAGATTCGAGGATGGCAAAGTCGCTCTCCTGTGGATATCCCACTGGACGATTCACGAGCGTCCAACGTCGATTGATAAGTTCTGGCATAGTTCTACTCCCTCACCTGACCGCCGGAACGGCGATCATCAGCGAGATGGAAATTAATCTTCGTCGTCTAAATCCGGTTCCGGTGCTGCTGTCGGCTCGCCGCGATAGCGCGCGCTACGTCCCGCCCAGTAGTAGAACGGCGCGACCAGCACAAAGAAGAGTGCCAAAGCCGAGACTCCAGGCACCCAGCTTGAAACGGCCGATGTCTCAAGGACGTTGTCGAGCCAACTCTTGAGACCGGCACCGGCCAGTGCGGCAATGGTTACGCCTAGAATGATGAATATCCATTCGACGAACTCGTTGGGGATGTGTAATCTGTTCATGTGTAATCGCAACTCCTAGCAAGTGATTACCATGATAATCCAACTGACAACTGATGCTTTGCGCCTCTCGCATTTGAAAATCGATTCATAGGTTGTATACTGCGCAGAGCATCCTAAAAATAGTGCATTTAACCGAGTATGACTACTGCATCTGCTAACCCCGCCGCACGTTCACGTTCCAGCCAAGAACGGCCGATCTCCGATGATGTCGTGCTGCAAGTCGAAGACCTGCACGTCTACTACGAGACGATAGCGGGAGACGTGAAGGCCGTGAACGGCGTATCGTTCAGCCTGCGCTCTGGCGAGCGTCTTGCGCTTGTGGGCGAGTCGGGAAGCGGCAAGAGCACGATGGCTACTGCGCTGATGCGTCTCACGAAGCTGCCGGGCAAGATAGTTTCCGGCAGCATCAAACTGGGTGAGCGCGACCTTTTGCAGCTCACCGACAATCAGATGCGGCGGGCCCGCCTGGCCGAGATCGCGCTGGTGCCGCAGGGTGCCATGAACTCGCTCAATCCCGTCATCCGCATCGAGAAGCAGATCATGGACGGCATTCTCGATCACGTCGAGGGAGAGATTGCAGCCGTCCGTAACCGAAACGACTCTAATGCTATGGAAGCCAACTCGGAGGGTGCGTTGCTACGTAAACCTAGCCGTTCCGAGTTGCGAAATCGAGTGGCCGACTTGTTGACCAATGTCGGACTATCACCATCGGTAGCGAAGATGTATCCGCACGAACTGAGCGGTGGCATGAAGCAACGCGCCGTTCTCGCCATCGCAACCTGTCTCTCTCCTAAAGTGATCCTCGCTGACGAGCCGACCAGCGCGCTTGACGTCGTGGTGCAGCGTCAGATCATGCAGACGCTAGGACGCTTACAATCTGGAATCGATGCCGCGGTGATATTGGTCGGACACGATATGGGGCTGGTTGCCCAGTTCGCCGACACCATTGGAGTGATGTACGCCGGACGATTAGTCGAGATCGGGCCGGTCAATCAGATCTTCGAGGAGCCGCAACATCCATATACGAAGCTACTGATCGAAAGTCTGCCGTCATTCAGCCAGAAGAAAGAGTTTGTCGGGATTCCCGGAATGCCGCCGCGTCTGCTCAACCTGCCGTCAGGATGTGCATTCTACCCCCGATGCCCGTCAGGGATGGATGTATGCAGAGACACCGATCCGGTCGATATTGAAATCCGAACCAACTGGCGCACCGCGTGCCACCTTCACACCGAAACAAAGTCCAATGGCTAACCTCCTAGAGCTCCAGAACGTCTCAAAGATCTTTGGTGGTGGACTCTTCAATCGCTCCAATGTGACGATCGCGGTCCAGGACGTATCGCTGGCGATACCGGAAGACCGTCCTACCATCACCGCCATCGCTGGCGAGAGCGGGAGCGGGAAGACGACGCTGGCGAGGTTGCTCCTCGGTGTAATTCCGCCAACCCGCGGCCAGGTGCTTTACCAAGGGGATGATATCCAGAATTTGCGCTCCCGCGACTGGCTCAACTTCCGACGCCAAGTGCAACCGATATTCCAAGATCCGTTCGAGGCCTATAACCCCTTCTACACCATCGACCACGTCTTGCATCGTCCGATCCGCAACTTCAAACTAGCGTCTAATTCTGACGAGCGGGATGACCGCATCGCCGAAGCGTTGCGGATGGTGGGTCTGCAACCGGATGAGACGCTCGGACGTTATCCGCATCAGCTGAGCGGCGGTCAGCGGCAACGTGTCATGGTAGCGAGAGCGTTGCTCATGCGGCCGCGTATCATCCTTGCCGACGAGCCGGTATCGATGGTTGACGCGTCGCTACGGGCCACGATACTGCGCAGCATTCGAGACCTTAACCGCGACTTCGGAATATCCGTCATCTACATCACGCATGACCTGACGACTGCCTATCAGATGTGCGACAACATCATCGTCATGTACCGCGGCGCCGTTGCTGAAGCCGGCAGCGTCGAAGAGGTCATCCAGAACCCGAAGCATCCCTATACACAACTGCTCATCGACTCGGTGCCGCAACCGGACCCGAAAGCGGCCTGGGGCGACGAAGATGATGAATCGGTTGAGCGCACCGACGAGGCTTCGATTGTTGAAGATCAGTGCAAGTTTGCACCGCGATGCCGCTTCGCAATGGAGGAGTGCACTGCATCCGCGCCACATCTACGAACCATCAGTGCCCATCAACTGGCGAGCTGCTTCCTATACAGCGACATGCCGGAAGCGGAAGACCCCGATATCGGGCAGTCGTTCGAATATCCCAATCTCAACGCTGTAACCCAATAACATCTGGGCGGTAGCATCAGGGACGTCAGTTAGTTGCTCTGACGGGGCTCGACGATCTTGAACATCTGGTTGATGCCTACGCCCTCGATGACTTGGGACACGCCGCTAGGCCACTCGATTTCGATGCGGTCTACAACCGTGGCATCGCCAATACCGAAGTGCAGATCAACGCAGTTCATTCCGAGGAAAGACGAGCTGCCCAAAACATCCTGCACCTGCGCTTTGGAGTTGCCCGAACCGTCTACATCCGCGTAGAGCCTGACGCGTGCGCCGATTCCATCGGCATTGCTACCGGTGCCGTCGATACTCTGTCTCCCAGACAGGTTCAACGTTATCCAGTTGCCGTTGCTGGCGTTGCTGACCCATAGGAACAGCGGACCGCGGAAGAAGTCGATGGTGTTGTCCGATATGAATACCGGACCGTTGCTGTTGGTGCCGAGTAGATCGACCGTGCCGTCGGCATTCAGGTCGCACTTGGCGAGCCCCTTGCCATTCTCGTGGTAACGAGTATCCAGCCGTTGCCGTTCACGATCGAATTCTGGACTGTTTGGATCCAGCACACCATAGTTGACGCCTTGGATATCGAGCAGACGCGACTCGACTGTGATGTCCTCGAACTCCCCGGAGCCGTCGCCGCGCAACATCCGTCCCGCACCTTTGTACTTCAAACCGTTCGGTCCCTCTCCTCTGCCGCCCATGGCACCCAGCCAGTAGAGGTCCTGGTCGCCGTCGTTCTCATAGTCGAAAAACGCCGTGCCAAAGCCAAAGTCGTATGCTGCCAAACCGGCTGGTTGCTCTGCGTTATCCCAAACGTCGAGGATGTTGGTACGATCGAGCGATTCGGGTGGCAGGGACTCACTTGGCGCGACACCGGTCTCGGGCGCAACATTCACAAAATCGCCAATCATCCCCACCTCTTCCGACTCTTTGACGCCGTCGTTTCTCAAGAGGAAGTGGTAACAAGTGCCCCATCCATACGCGTGGCTGTATGCACAGTCTCCTGACGGCACTGGCGGCACGGCATGTAACAGGAAGTGATAGCCAATGTTGGTGATGAAGATGTCCAGGTCTTCATCCGAGTCGTAATCACCCAGTGCGAAGCCCATCCATGCGCCTACGCTGTCGACGCCCATGGCCGATTCTATCGACGTGAATCGAACTACATTTCCGCGCGTGTCGTTGCGGTAAACCTTGAGCGTATCGCCATCATCCGCCAGCCATAGATCCAAGTCACCGTCCTCATCGTGGTCAAAGAAGAGCGATGCTAAAGTCTGTCCCGTCGGATCGCCGATGCGATTGCCATTTGCATCCAGCAACGACGCATCATATCCGCGCGTCATCTCACCGGTTTCGGGATCCTCCCACTCCATTGGCTTGCCATCAGGAGACAGCATCTTGATGGGCGGGCTGATAAGTCCGGCCGACTCGGTTACATCGGTGAATGTGAAATCGCCGTTGTTCATGTACAGACGGTTGTAGTGCCCATGATGCCTGGGGTCATCGAAGCGGATGAAGTCCTGATCTAAGCGATTGCCCACAAATACGTCTAGCCAGCCATCATTGTTGACGTCGCCACAAGCAATTGTTATCGCCGACTGGACGTTGATGGCATCGCCGAACGCTGCATCAGTCACGTCGGCAAACCGCTTGCCCCCGAAATTGCGCAGCACTCGGTCCTTGATGGCACCAGTCAATCGCGCATCGCCCACCGCGGACCGATAGTCAAGTTCATCGCCAATTAGACCGTATCCGGCGATGTAGAGGTCTTGATAGCCGTCATTGTCAAAATCACAAGCCGCAACGGCAGTGCTGTTTGAGAGCGACGCATCGGCACTAAGTTCCTCACCAACCTCGACGAAGACGTTGTTGCCGTCATTGCGGAAGAGCAGATTGGGCCCGCCCGGTGCTTCTGGCAGTTCAGAATCTGAATTGGCCTGCGTCACATAGAAGTCCACATCCCCATCGCGATCGAAATCGAAAAATGCCACTCCCGGATGCCAATTGTTCACAAATGCGTTTTTGCCCAGCGCATCCCGTGCGATGTTGGTAAACGGCATGACCGGGTCCATGCCGGCAACAGTTACTGGCTCTGCCACTGCTGTCGGCGTAGGGCCACTTGCCGAAGTTGCTACCGGCACGGAAGTAGCCGTTGGTGCCGGCGTCGGCGAGGGCGTCTCAGTAGCCGGTACCGCCGTCGGTGCCGGTTCTTCAGACGACTGGCAACCGAGCAACGCGAGCGATGCTATCAGCATCGCTGATAAGACTGCCAGTTTTAATGGCTTAAGTAGTCCTGAATTAGCCAATTTGTCGCCCATCGAAATGCAAAAACTCGTTCTTCTCGGAATCGTAGCGGAAGTCGTAGCTCGTAGCCAATTCGCTTTGTCAACATCGTACGAAAAGCGGGTTGCAGACTTTCAAGCCGGCAACCCGCTCTCCACTTTGATCATCGGCGTCTGTGCCGTGTCAGCGCCTGCTACTGGGTCGGTTCCAGGTTCAGGGTGATCTGATACCAACCGTTCCACGGCGGATACGGGGCTACATACGGGTCCTCAACGCCGGGCCAACCACTCCAGTAGTGGGTGTTGTGCACAATGACATGCAACTCTTCGGCGATGTGGATGACTGGCATGTCGCGCAGGAACAGGTCCATTGCCTGACGTGCAAGCTCAACGTAGCGCGGGTCGTCTGGCGAGTGGAGCATTCCCTCCATCTCGTCCAGGATGGCATCCATCTCGGGGTTCTCGTAACGTCCGCCCTGGACGGCACCTGCGTAGTTCTCGCCTGGAGGTGCAGAGTTCTTTGAGTGGTAAGACTTAAAGGTGTCGTACGGCTCGTTGATAGATCCGCACTGCACCCATACGACTTCCGTCTCGCCCATGCGCAGGCGGTCGCCAATCGTTGCTGGCTCGCCCTGCTTGAAGACGGCATCGAAACCACCGTCTTGCAGCTGCTTCTCAAGGAACGGACCCTGTGGACGCATCCACGACGGGATTTCAAGCGTTATCTCTACCCGCTCGCCGTCCTTGGTCCAGAAACCTTCCGAGTCTTTCGAGTAGCCCGCAGTCGTCATGCGCGCTTCAACCTTCGCCGGGTCCGGGTCGTTCGGGTTGTACTGGTCAATGATGTCCTGCATCAGAGGCAGATACTGCTTAACACCGTATGACGAGATGGGCACTGCCACTGGCGGAACACCGCCTGCGTATGCCAACTCTGTAATCTCGTTGCGGTCGATGGCGTGGTTGATAGCCCATCGCACGTCAACATTGTCGAAGTGCTTCTTCTGGTTGTTCAAGATCAGCACGAAGTTACAACCGTCTGGCGCACCCCAAACCGGGCCTTCGAAGTTCCAAGACCTCAAAGCCGGGTTGAATGCTTTAGCCGACTCGAACGTGCGCTTGAGCAACGGCGGTCCGACGTCCAGCTGGTTGTTGATGTAAAGCTGCGAAGCAACGATGTCGTCAGACACCGGGATGTACTGGATGCGCTCCACCTGCGGCGGGTCATGGAAACCAATCTCAGATGCCCACCAGTCGTCACGCAGGTCATACAACTGAACATCAGGCGTCGATAGAGCAAGTCGGTAGGCACCAGTGCCTAGCGGCCAACCCTTCTCCGGGTCGTAGTTGTTGAATGTGAGAGGGTCTTCATTCTCCCAAACGTGCTTCGGAACGATGGGAGTGTGGTTTTCCCAACCAAATCCAAACTGGACTTGGAAGAAACGCGGGTCGGGACGCGACAGGTGGATCGTCAAGTTGAGGTCGTCATGAACGACAACCTCAGTGATCATGTCGTCCCACAACGATGAACGATTCAAGTCCGGCGCATTGCCCTTCACCATATCGATGGTGAACTTAACGTCGTGAGCCGTAAAGTCCACGCCGTCCGACCACTTCGCACCTTCGCGGATCTTGACGTCGATCTCATCGAGTGAGTCGTTGTACTCAAACGATTCGCCGAGCCATGGGATGATGTTGCCTTCGTTCAAGTTGGTGTAGAACAGGAACTCGATCAGGCCCTTTTCAGACGCGTGCCTGGCGTGCGAGTTACCTGGAAGCCACCAGTTGAAGTTCTCAACGTTGTCGTGCTGGGTGCGATACGAGTCGCTCCAGTGAGTGATGACCAGTGTGCGGTTACGCGGAACATCTCTGAGCGCGCCCGGGTCAACGGTAGGTGTCACTTCACGCTCGACGACAACCTCTTTTTCGACCTCAACGGTCTGGACTACCGTCTCACCCTGTACGACAACCTCTTTCTCGACTTCGACGGTGACCGGCACTTCTACCGGTACCTCTTCCCTGACGACGACTGTCTGGACTACCGTTTCGGTGCCCCCACAGGCCGCCACAAGCGATAAGGCAATCAATGAAGCCAACGTTGCCAATAGAGCAACTGGGCTCAACCTCTTCACTCGCATAGTTTTTCAAACCTCCTACCGATGTCGTTCAAAACACCGCTCTAACGGACGTCGCAATCAGGGGTACCAACGATACCGACAAAACAATTTTACGCAACTAAAACCTAGTCGCACTCAATCATCGCTAGCGACATGCTAAAAATTACCGAAAATCCCCGCCTTTGTCAACTGGATTCAAGCGGGAAAGAGAGGGGATTTTTCTATTAGGTTCGCTTTGCTTAGCCCCGCTATTCACTCGTCGAAACCCGTTGACATCTCATATTCGGTCTCAAGGTGTGCATCAGCTCTAGTCTCACGTCCCCTGAATATCGCTACAAAGGCCATTACCAGCAACATCAACGGGCCTGGCAATGACCTGAAAAACGGGCCGAAGTCAGATAATGCCACATCGAACGAGACCAGGTAGAAGATGATGATTGCTGCACAACATCCGAGCAACGCGAGCGTCCGTAGACTTCGCCGCACCTGCATTCGGTCGGCGTAAAGGATCATCAAGGTTAATGCCGCTGCTTCAAGGTACAGGATGTAGACGCCGTGGATGTGATTCATCCAGTAGAAGGCTTCTGCCGAACTGAAAAATCCGTAAATGTTGTCGGCAAAGAAAGATGCCGGACCCAATACCGCGTCATCAAAAATCGCCAGTTCCTCATCTGCTGCCCACAGGATCCCACTAAGAACCGTTAGATATGTAAACCAGTGCCGCTGGCCCGTCGTACGCAACCGGCAGTACACCTCTCGCAATCTGGCAGGTCGCAAAACACTGGTTGTCACCGACGCTCCTATGGCAACGATGCTGACCAGGTTGACGAATGTTGGAAGGTCGCCCCTTGACAACCAGGTCTCGACAGGAGTGAGCGCGCGTGAAACGTCATGCAAATTGTTCCCAAGCACCAGAACTCCAAACACGATCAGAAGCAAGAAACCCAGCATGCGGGACTTCATGGTGTCCATGAACTTTACCGCAACAGTCCATAACAAAGTCCAACTCGCCGCAACCACAATCATCAACAGCAAGCCCTTAAGCGTCGCATCTGCCGATCGAGAATAACTGACGATCAGCGCACTTGAGGTTACGACTGCGTAGACGATACCGAAGACGATCGTCACCCAACGCGGGATATCCGTTCGGAACGCTACAATCAGCCTTTTGATTGATTCACTGATGATAACCCCGCCATTCTCATTGAGTCCGATATCGCATCGACCATCGGGCACATCGTAGCAAGATTTGAGTTGCACTCACTAAAGGATATCGGCAACAGCAAGCAAGTGTGATGGTAAGAAAAGCCCAAGCCTTGTTGACATCATTCACTGGCGAGATTATGGTAAACGCACTGATATGGATAGAAAAACGAACGTGATCAGATGACCATAGATTACGCGATTCGGCGCATCGTGCTCTTTTTCATTGCCGTGCTGGTGGGAATCACTATCGTGTTCCTGCTGACAAGGCTCGCGCCGGGCGACCCGATCGAAGCCAAGATCATCGCACTGGAAGCGCAGGCGGGCAACAACTTGGGCGACATCGGTGAAATCGTCGATATATATCGCAAGCGATTCCAGCTCGATCAGCCGCTGCACTTGCAGTACCTGACCTACCTCACCAACGTCGCACGCGGGGACCTGGGACATTCGCTCTCCTACTACCCGGACCGAGTCGCTGATCGCATCTTCCGCGCTATGCCCTACTCGTTGGGCTTGATCGGCATCACGACGGTTCTATCGGCGTTGTTGGGAATGCTGTTCGGCGCGCTGATCGTATGGCGAAAGTCGTGGTTGCTGTTGCGAGCATTGCTTCCCGTGCTCATGGTATCGGCAGCAGTGCCGTTCTTCCTCTTTGCTCTAATCCTCCAGTTCGCATTCGCAATCCACTGGAAAGTGTTGCCACCCAGCCACGCCGTCGACTTCGGCTTCATCGTTGGATGGAACTTCGAATCGCTCTGGCAACTTTTGAAACATGCGCTCCTGCCCTCTTCTGCCATCATCATCGGAGGCGTCGCCCTCTGGGGACTGGGCACCAGAGCGCTGATGGTCAACACCATCGGCGAAGACTACATGTTGCTGGGCGAGGCTAAAGGACTGCGTGAGAGGCGCCTGTTCCTGACTTACGCCGTGCGCAACATCCTGCTTCCCCAAACCACTGCATTCTCACTGGCGCTGGCGGCCGTAGTTTCCGGACAGGTCTTGGTCGAAATCGTCTTCAGCTATCCCGGACTCGGTTGGCACCTGCGCGATGCCATCGGCTCTAGCGACTACTTCGTCATCCAGGGAATTACGCTCATCATCATCATCGCGATTGCCCTCGCGTTGTTGATCATGGACCTCATCTACCCTTTGATCGATCCTCGAATCTCATATCGCAGAAGCTGACATGACTGAACAACCACAAGCCGCCGCGCCATTGCCGCAAGACGAGCCGATGCAGAGACCGGCACGCAGAACCGGCATCGGGGCACGTCTGCGCGCCTCACGCATCAACAGCAAGATCATCATCGGAGCATCGATGATTTTGATCATCGTTCTGTTTGGATACGTCGGTCCCTTCTTCGTCGATATGGAAAAGGCAGACGTTGCCACCAACATCCCGGACCAGCGTCCTAATGCAGAGCATTGGCTGGGCACGCAGGTAGAGGGGCGTGACATGCTGGCATGGCTCATCGCCTCGACACCGCAGACGCTCCGAGTCGGCTTCCTCGCCGGGTCGTTGGGCGTCATCTTCGGTGCCGCCGTCGGCTTTATCGCCGGCTACTATCGAGGGCCTGTAGACACGATACTTCGCAACTTCACCGACATCATGCTGGCCGTGCCTGGACTGCTCGTGCTTATCGTCCTCGCTAGCCTTGTAGATGTGTTGACGCTGGAGCAGATGTCGGGCGTCATCGCCGCATTCGCATGGATGGGCGCCGCGCGCATCATCCGCGCACAAGTCCTATCGCTACGTGAACGGCAGTACATCGAGATCGCCAAGATGTCGGGCGAAAAGGGGCTTTACATCGTGTTCTTCGAGCTGATGCCCAACATGATGCCCTTCCTACTCGCCGCATTCGTCGGCTCCGTGATCGCATCTGTCGGCACTTCAATCGCACTCTTCTTCCTCGGACTCGGTCCCGTCTCGCTCAACACGCTCGGAAGCGTGCTGTTCTGGGCGCAGAACTACCAAGCCGTCGTCATTGGATACTGGTGGTGGTGGGGGCCGCCCGTCGCCATTCTCGTGCTCCTCTTCTCCGGGCTATTCATCGCATCGATCGGACTCGATGAGTGGGCAAATCCGAGACTGCAAGAACAATCGTGAGCCCTGTGACACCGGGATGAACCGGGTTGAAGATAACTGACATCCGGCTGTCGATATTCGAACTGCCCACGCAAACTCCTTTCTTCAATCTGGAGCAAGAACCGCTCGGAAATCGCACTGTATGGCGTTCGCGTCCTGTGCGACCGCATCCTACCGAGTATCACGTGCTGCATGTCTACACCGATTCGGGCATCGAAGGCGTATGCACCGTTGGCGATGCGCGCTACACCACGATGCGGCACATCGACCTTGAGCATCTCAGACACCTCGCCATAGGTGAGGATCCGATGGAACGCGAGCGGCTCGATTCAAAGTTGCGCGCGGCGACGCGGCACATCTTCACGATGCCGGGTTGGCACGGCGCGTTCGACAACTGTCTATGGGACATTGCCGGCAAAGCGGCCAACAAACCGGTATATCAACTCATCGGCGCGAAGTCAGATTCGGCTCTGGCTTACTACAACTACCGCGGCGGCGGCACTCTCGAGGCCGCCATCGAAGACGTGCAGTTCGCACTTGAGCAGGGCTTCACGGCCGTTAAAGATCATCTCTCCTGGCCAATCGCACAAAACGTCTACTGGTTTGGCGAAATCAGAAGCACTTGCGGCGTAAACATCGACATCATGCACGATGCGGCTGGCGCACGTTACGACTACACCGACGCCGTCAAGGCCGGACATGCCCTCTTTGATTTCGGATATCGCTGGTTCGAGGAAGCGTTGAACGACCGTCACTTCTATGATCTGCGCAATCTATGCGATCGACTCGACATCCCGGTAATGGCCCTTGAAACGCTGATGCATGAGCCGGAGATATCGAAAGTCTGGTTGCATCACGGCGCCTGCGACCTCGGGCGCGCCCACGCGCGGCATGGGACTACTCCGTTGCTGGACCTGGCGCAATACGCCGCAAGACGCGGCAAAAACGTCGAACTCAATGGGCCCGGCGGATTGTTTGGTCTCGTACACACTCATCTGGTATGTGCGATTCCCAACACTTCGTACTACGAATACTTCCCTGGCGGCTCCCGCGACGAACTCGGCCGCGAGATCGGACTTCTCAATCCGCCAATCCCGCAAAACGGCAGAGTCAAACCGCCAAACCGTCCTGGATGGGGCACCGTCTGGGACTGGGAATACTTCCGATCGGTAAGAGTAGCAGAACTGTAACCCCTGCCATTCCCCAACTCTTATCTGCGCGCTGAACGCGATTCCGGCACATCGCAACTTAACGCGCCAACATCGCTGAAAATGTGATAAAAACCTTTCATGTCTCGGCATACCTTAGTATCGATTCGTCTCAAAACACATCGTTTACAGGGGTTGACGCAGAAATTAGCCGGGTGAAGTTCCTATCTTAAGGGGATTGAAATGAAATCAGTTCAAACGGGCAGCAGGGCAAGAATTGCCAGATTAAGTGCGTTCTTGCTGATACCCGGAATATTGGCAGGACTGCTCATCGCATGTGGCACCACTACGACCGAGACGGTTGTGCAAACCGTCGTCGTGGAGAAGGAAGTCATCGTCGAGAAGCAGGGTGAGACGGTAGTTCAGACGGTGGTCGTCGAGAAAGAGGTACCCGTCGAAGTCGTTCAGACGGTGGTCGTCGAAAAAGAGGTCGTCGTCGAGAAAGAAGGCGAGACCGTAGTTCAGACCGTCGTCGTTGAGAAGGAAGTCATCGTCGAGAAAGAGGGCGAGACTGTAGTTCAGACCGTCGTCGTCGAAAGAGAAGTCATCGTCGAGAAAGAAGTTGAGGTCCCAGTAGTTCAGACCGTCATTGTAGAGGCGCAAGCGGCCGCGCCTGGCGAGTTGGTCACCGGCGATCCGCAAGGGACGTTGATCATTGCCGAAGGCGGTGTGGGAGTTCCAGTTGGATATCCAGAACAGTGTGTGCCTGGTTGTGGAAACCAGAAGTTCCGCATGGGTGCATACGAGACGTTGCTCTTCCTCGACTACAGCGCGAATGCGATTCCGCGCCTGGCCACGTCCTGGACCGTTGCCGATGATCAGTCGTGGGTAGACTTTGACATCCGTCGCGGCGTGCAGTTCCACGGCGGCTATGGCGAGATGACGGCTACCGACGTTGCTTGGAGCTTCAACAACGCCAACCCGAACACTAACCCTGACTCACGCCACGACCAGGCTGGTGACTTCCGAGCGATGACTAAAGAGTTTGAAGTCATCGACCCTGGCAAGGTGCGAATGCACGTCAACCAGTGGGGTGTCGGGGTGTTGCGACGCAATCTCAGCCCTTACTGGCAGAGCATGGGCGTCCACAGCAAGAGGGTCTTCGACGAGTTCGGACCCGATGGAATGGTAGACGTATTCGTCGGCACCGGACCGTTTGAGTTTGAGACTTGGTCATCCGACGACCGCGCCGTTTTGAATGCCCTATCATCGCACTGGCGCAAGGTGCCGGAGATGGCAAGAGTAGAAATTCTCGCCGTTCCCGAAGCCGCAGTCCGCAAGACGATGTTGGAAACGGGCCAAGCGCACGTCGCCAACATCTCGTTGAAAGACGTTCCGGACCTGCAGGAGCAGGGCTACATCGCCCAGCCGACGGCGGCACGCATGAACGGTCTCTACTTCGGTGGTAACTATTGGCAGGATACCCACTTCGTAGAGGGTTGGGAACTGGACCGTATGGGTTACGACACCTCCCTGCCTTGGGTGGGTGAATTCGGCAACGATGCATCGATGGAATCGGCGCTCAAAGTGCGTCAGGCACTGGCCGCCGCAGTCGACCGTGAAGGCATCAACGCCGCAATCCTGAACGGACTGGGATACCTCAACCACCTGACCAACATCTCTGTCAACTCCGACACTTGGCAGGAGAATGCCGCCGCGCGAGGCTGGGAATACACCTTTGACCGCGATATGGCGAAGCAGCTGATGGAAGAAGCTGGATGGGGAGACGGTTTTGAAGTGACGATCTGGACCGGCGCCGGCACGCACCAGGAGATCGTAGAAGCGATCGCCGCCGAGTGGCTCGCCACGCTCAACGTGCGAGTCAGCCTCGACCTGTCGCCCTACTCCGAGCACCGTCCGAATCTGGTCAACCTCTCATTCAACCAGATCCAGTACCGCACCTGTGGAGACAGCTTCTCGGCTCTGAGCGTCGACCTGCCCAAGTCGAACGAGTCGACGTCGCACAAGTTTGGCGGCACGATCTGCGCCGGCAGCATCCTGCCCAAGTGGGACGAGATCTTCGACCAGATGACGAAAGAGCTTGACCGACGACGCCGTATCGAGTTGGCGATTGAGCACTTCGACTACTCACGTGAAGTCTCGATTAACGTCGGTGTGAATGAGCAACCGGCCTTCAACACCTTTGACGGTGCGAAGATACTGGACTGGCCAATTCCGCCGCAGATGTGTATCGGAGGTTGCACCTGGTTCAACCTTGAAGAGGTCGATTGGCAACCATAAGGTAGTGCCTATCGGGACGATCGCGCGGTGCTGTTTTTGATTTCTGAAATCAACGAGCAAGCAACGTGCGGTTGTCAAACCACCCTTGCCCTCGTCACTCCAGATGACGAGGGCAAGGGTACTCAGCGCGATTTAAGTAATGCGTAGTTTCCTAGCCCGAAGAGTCGTCTACGCCATCATCGCCATCCTCGGCGCGACACTCGTTATCTTCGTCCTGTCGCGCCTGTCAGGAGACCCGCTTGACTTGTTCCTCGACGAGTATGGTGGCGCGCTCGCAGAAGAGACGCGGGAGCGATTCCGAAAGGAACTGGCGCTGGACCAGAACGTCGTCGTCCAATACATCATCTGGGTCGGACGATACGTGCGCGGTCAGTTTGGCGAAAGCCTGATCCATCAGCGTCCGGTAATCACGGTCATCCAGGAGCGCTTCTGGGCCTCGATTCAGTTAGGCGTCATCGCATGGATTTTCGGCACCCTGATCGGCGTGCCACTTGGGATACTGTCCGCAGTTCAGCGCGGACGTTTCCTCGACTATCTGGCGCGCGGCATCGCCTTGGGAGGACAGGCCGCACCCGTTTTCTGGGTCGGCATCATGGCGATACTGGTATTCTCCGGCGAACTGGAGTGGTTGCCGTCCGGAACGCGTGGCGATGGATTCTCGATTAAGCACTACATCATGCCCGCGATCGTGCTGGGATGGCTACCATCAGCCGCCTATTTGAGACTGACGCGGTCTTCAATGCTCGAGGTGCTCGAATCGGAATACGTCAAGTTCGCACGCGCTAAAGGTGTCGACTATAAGAATGTCGTCTGGAAACATGCATTCCGAAACGCGCTGATACCACCGTTAACGCTGTCAGGACTGATACTTATCGGATTCATCAACGGCACGACCGTCATTGAAACCGTATTCTCCTGGCCCGGACTCGGACGGGTCGCGGTGCAAGCAGTCCAGGGCAACGATTTTCCGCTTATATCAGCCATTACATTCCTAACCGTCGTCCTGTACGTTGTTGTAGTGCTTGCGATGGATGTTCTCTACGCCATCCTTGATCCGAGAATTCGATACGGATAGTTTCCATTTATGGCTTCACAAATCACAGATAGTTCCCAAGCCGATGCTGCCGGTGCGCCGAGCGCGATAAGCCGACGGCAGTCGCAGGGATGGGGCGCTTATGGCTTCTACATCTTGCGCCGATGGCCCATTGTGCCCGGTCTCATCATTCTGACTTTGGCTATATGCGCCGTATTCGCCTATCAGATATCACCTCACGATCCCTATCTGAGCACGCTTACAGATCGCAACACGGCTCCGCTGACGCGCGGTCCTTCAGGACAGTACTACATACTGGGAAGCGACTTCATTGGACGCGACATCCTCAGCCGCATCATTCATGGCGCGCGCATCTCGGCATTGGTAGTAGTCGTCTCAGTAACTACTGGCATCACTGTAGGCACTACCACCGGTCTCATCGCCGGCTACTTTGGGAAGCACGCTGACGAAGTCATCATGCGCATCGTCGATGTGTGGGCGTCACTGCCATTCATCATGTTCGCACTGGTCGTTGTGAGCATCTTTGGGCAGGACGTCAGGATACTGATCGCGCTTCTTGCGCTCTTATCGTGGCCCGGCGCGGTAAGACTGGTGCGGGCGCAGACGTTGAGTCTGCGCGAATCTGACTATGTGCAATTCGCGCGAATCGCCGGGGCATCGTCGTTCCGCATCCTGACGCGCCACATTCTGCCCGGCGTGCTCAACATAGTGGTAGTGAGCGCCACGCTTGGCGTGGGTGGCATCATCCTGACGGAAGCCACATTGAGCTACCTCGCCGTCGGCATTCCACCGCCTACACCGGCTTGGGGTGCAATGGTCGCAAGCGGACGTGAATACATCAACGACTCGTGGTGGCTATCTGCCATCCCAGGAATCGCAATCTTCCTCGTCGTGATGGCAGGAAACTTCCTGGGCGACTGGATGCGGGATCGATTCGACCCCAACTTGCGGCAACTGGATTAGCTTCTCGACCGTATCAGTCGAGGTAGTCCATCTCCGGACGCAGGTCCCAGCGCAGGACATCGGGCGGGTCTACGTTCTTGGCCCACTGCTCCATCAGCTCCTGCTCCTGGCGCAACACCCGCATCCGCTCGGCAATGTGATCCGGATCCCAGCCGTCAAGCACGCGATCCACCAACTCGTCGCGAACCCCTTTGCAACTGGGGTCGCTGGCGCGGTCGTTCAACTCTTGAGGGTCTTCTGCAAGATTGAACAGTTGCGGCTCGAAGCCGTGGTAGTAGTTCAGCTTCCAATCGCCAGAGCGCACCATTCGGTTCTGCACTCCGCCAGGCCGGGCATGGATATCTGCACCGCCTAGGTTTGCCGAGGTGCCAGAGCCGACCGATGAATCGTTCATGCAGTACTCGGTGAACACCGCATCTTTCCACTCTGCACTATCGGGTTTGTTTATCAAGTCGGCGACGCTCATGCCATGCGACTGCGGCAGTTGAGGGGCACCAGCGGCATCCAGTATCATCGCTGCAAGATCGAACTGATCTATCGGAGTGTCAATCACCCGCCCAGCATCCAGCTGGCCAGGCCACGACACGATTGCGGGGACGAGAGCGGAATCTTGATAGAAGGTCTGCTTCCACCACAAGCCGTGCTCACCTACCTGCTCGCCATGGTCGGAGGTGTAGATGATGATGGTATTGTCCATGTATCCATTGGCATCGAGCGCATCGAGCACTTGTCCGATAAGCTGATCGGTACGGTCGCACAAGGCCCAGTATGCCGTCCGCGCGCGGATTATCTCCGCATCCGTCACTTCGCTAATACCGGTCCGGGCGCGCCACCATTGGATGTATGGATGACACTTTTCCAGCGGTTCGGCGGGAATTGAGGGCATTCCGACCTTGCCCTCGTACTTGTCGTAATCTACGGCTCGCGCAACAAACGGTTGATGAGGCAACATCAGACCGATCGAGAGGCAGAGAGGTTCGGGGTCCAAGCCGGAGCGATGCGTGATGCCCTTGTTATTGATGTAATCCACTGCCGATTGCACGACATACTCATCATGCACTTCGTACGCGCTCTGTCCTCGTCCTGACGCTTCCAGACTGACGCGCGCCGGCCCGGCCGTGCCGTGCAACTCTCCATGGTCCACCGGACGCGGGCTACCGGGATAGTTCGGGCTATGGTCGCCGACATAGCGACGCGAGAAGCCGTGCAGCTGATCCGGACCGTTATAGTGCATCCGACCTATCTGCACCGGGTCGTATCCAACCGCACCGAGCGCATGAGCATACGTAGGCACGGCGGAACTGAGTATCTGGTCGTTAGTCCAAACCTCCGTCTCGTGCGGATATTGACCGGTTACCAGAGCGGTACGCGAGGGCACGCAGATAGGCGAGCCGCAGTAGGCAGCCGTGAAGATAGCTCCTGATGCCGCCAGACGATCAAGGTTCGGAGTCTCAACTATTGAATCCCCGTAGGCGCCAATCACTGCTGGATTGTGTTGATCCGACTCAATATAGACGATGTTGGGACGTGTGTTCTCGGACATGATGTGTTTGCTTATCTTGATGCCAGCGCGTTGCTGGACACGCACGGCATTTCATCGTACAGGTAGCAATTCGCTACACGATCATCGTTGATACGATACGCCGGTGGATGCTCATCGTGGCAACTATCCATTACCTGCGGACATCGGTCGGCAAACTTGCAACCCGTCACCGCCGTCGACTCGTCGATCGACAGCAACTCCTCAGCGCCCTGCTCCCACGCCCGGTCGGTACGCATCTGCGGAATCGACTCAACCAGAAGTCTCGTATAGGGATGCTTCGGATCTCGTATCACTCGTTCCACATTGCCCTGCTCTACGACCGAGCCTTTATACATAATCAAGATGTCGTCGCAGATCTGATACGCCGTCGTCAAATCGTGAGTGACGTACACCACCGATATGCCAAGGTCGCGATTCAACGTGCGTATCGACTCCAGTATCGTGGCACGCAGAGAAGCATCAACCATCGAGACCGGTTCATCGGCGAGGATGATACGGGGCTTCAACAACAGTGCACGCGCGACCATCATGCGCTGACGCTGGCCGCCGCTCAGCTGATGCGGGTAGCGTCCGAGCATCTCGTCGGGACGTAGCCCAACCGTCTCCAGGGCCTCGCGGATCAGATGGATACGCTCTTCGCGGGAACTGGCCAGACCGAACTTCTCAATCGCAACGTGCAGGAGATGGTCGGCCTTGTAAAAGGGGTTGTATACCTCGAACGGGTCCTGGAATATCGGTTGCACTTCACGCCTGAAATTGCGACGGGTGACGCCCGACAGCTTCGAGACGTCGTTTCCCTCGTAGATGACGGTGCCCCGTGTCGGCTTGATGACCCCGAGCAGGAGCCTCGATAACGTCGTTTTCCCGCTGCCGCTCTCGCCAGCAACCGCGGTTATCGTCGGCCGATCCGATTTAATGGCAAACGAAACATCGTCTACCGCAACCGTCACTTTGGAGCGGTTGAAGAGTCCGCCGCCGAACACTTTAGATACACCCTGCAGTTCAAGCAGATTAGGCATCGGCACCCTCCTCGACCGCAACATCGTCGTCAAATATGTGACATGCAACCCAACGCTGGGGATCTACCTCAAGCTGCCGCGGCTCCAACTCCGTGCAGGGTCCCTGCGCGAAGGGACAGCGCGGTGCGAATACGCATCCGGGCGGCAGGTCTACCAGTGGCGGCGGGATGCCGGGAATGCCTTCCAGCCGCTCGCGACGCTCTTCCAGATCGGGAACGCTGTTGATAAGCATCCTCGTGTAGGGATGCTTCGGCTCAGTGATGATCTGGTGGACTGTGCCGATATCGACCAACTTGCCGGCATACATGACGCCGATGCGGTCTGCAAACTGTGCTACCAGTCCCATGTCGTGCCCGATGAGTATCACTGCCGCCCCAGTGTCGCGCTGGACCCGGCTCAACGTCGTCATCACCTGCCGCTGCACTACTACATCCAATGCGCTGGTCGGCTCATCGGCAACGATGACCTTTGGATTCATACATGTCGCAGTCGCGATCGCAACCCGCTGCTTCATGCCGCCGCTCAACTCGTGCGGGTACATCTTCGCAACCTGCTCGACAAGTCCCACCCGCGTCAGGAGCGACCTCACATGCTCCTGCAATCGTCCTCGGTTGTCTCGGATGCCGTGATCCAACAGCCCGTCGATGATTTGATCCTGCACTGTCATCACGGGGTTAAGCGCATTCATCGCCGACTGGGTGACCAATGCGATATCGCGCAGTCTCGCCAGACGCATCTGCTCTTCACCCAGAGATACCAGATCGACGCCGTCGAGAAGTGCTTCACCACCGGCAATATAGCCCGGCGGCTTGGTCAGTCGCATCAACGCCATGCCCAAGGTCGTCTTTCCGCAACCCGATTCACCTACTAACGCCAGTCGCTCTCCGCGTTTAAGAGAAAAGTTGACGCCATCTACTGCCTTGACGATGCCGGCTTCAGAATCGTAGTAGACCTGCAAGCCGCGCACATCGATAGCCGGCAATCCCGATCCGGTGCTGTCAGCCGTTCCCTGCAGCTCTTCCACCGTCGTGGGATGACGGCGCGGTGCAACTGTTTCAGTCGTCACTAGACGCGCCTCCGCAAGCGGGGATTCGCCCACTCGTCCATGCCGCGCGACAGCATGAAGAGCCCGACGAACAGTATCACGATAATCACTATCGGGGGTACCCACCACCACCACCAGCCGTTAATGAGCGACGCGTACCAGATGTTGTGGTAAATCATCATCCCCAGCGTGTTTGATGAGAAGTCGCCCAGTCCTAGCACTTCCAAACCGACCGATGCCAGAATTGCCGACGATACGGAGAGCACAAAGTTGGCAACGATGAACGGCATCAGATTTGGTATCAGTTCGCGGATGATAACTTCCGGACCGTTCATGCCGGATAGCCGTGCCATCTCGACATACGAGCGTTGCTTCAACACCAGTACCTGCGAGCGGATGACACGTGTCGGACCGAGCCATGAGAGCATGGCGATTATCAACGCCAATTGAATGAAACTCATCTCCCCACCGCCGGCATCCTGCCAGACAATCGCGATGATGATCAATATCAAAATGCCCGGAATCGTCTGCAATGTATCGACGATGAAGCGAATGAAGCCGTCGATAAAGCCGCCGTAGTAGCCCGCGACGAATGCCAGCAATGTGCCGGTGACGGTGCCGATAGAGCCGGCAATCAGTCCGATTAGAAGCGTCTGCGGGATGCCCTCGGAGAACGATGCCAGGATGTCCTTGCCCAAGCGGTCGGTTCCGAGCAGATGCTGGCGCGGCTCGCCATCATACGAGAAGCAGAGAGTGCGCGGGTTATCAGAGGTGTAACAGGGGTGCGGATTCTCGAATGATGGGCGACTGTTGGGCGGCGCGAACGCCAGGTCCTTAGCATCGTCAGGATGCGTCACCAGCGTTCCAAAGAGCCAGAACAGCACGAGAAATATCAGCAACGCAAAGCCGGCGATGATCGATGGATTACGCTTTGCATACCGACTGAACGCACGTGCGCGATAAGCCACGCCATGATCCGGCGCCGCGATGATTGTTCCTTCTGCAGTAGTCATCTATCTATACGAGTGTTACGCCGAACTGTAGCTGATACGTGGGTCCAGCAATGGATATATGAGGTCGATAA
This sequence comes from Dehalococcoidia bacterium, assembly GCA_965200065.1. Lineage (GTDB taxonomy): Bacteria > Chloroflexota > Dehalococcoidia > Lucifugimonadales > Lucifugimonadaceae > Bin127. Next base: position 189,499 of record CBDATF010000002.1, read on the forward strand.
TAAGCATCGCAAAGGCAATCGCCAGCACGATGATGAATACGAGCCCTTGGATAACGAAGTAGTCGAAGCCCGATATCGCGTCGTAAAGCACCAGTCCGACGCCGGGATAGGCGAAGATGCGCTCAACCAATATCGCACCTGAAACGACGTGCGGCAACGTTAAGGCCAGCGCCGTCGTCTGCGGTAGCACTGCGTTGCGGACTGCGTATCGGAAGAATATCCGAATCTTGCGAAGTCCCTTAGCCTCCGCCTGCAACATGTAGTCCTCGCCCTGCATCGTTATCATCATCGAGCGCATTCCCAACGCCCAAAATCCCACCGATGCGAGAACGATAGATAGCGACGGCAACAGCGAGTGGCGTATCACCTCAAGCCAGAAGCCGACATCCGACCAATCGGGAAGCGTAGTCGATTCGAAGCCGCCGAGCAGCGGCAAGAGTTTGAATTCAAAGGCAAAAACGTAGATCAGGAGCAGTCCGAGCAGGTAGTACGGCACGGCAGCCATCAGGAAAAACGGCGGGAAGATTATCTCAAACGCAACTCGCGGCCCGTATTGAGACGCCAGCAGCGCCCCGCCCAAAGTGCCGATGGCAAACGCAATCAGAGTCGACATGACCAGCAGTCCGATAGACCATGGCATCGCTTGGCGAATCAACTCGCCTACGCGCGTCGGATAGAGAGTTATCGAGTAGCCCAGGTCCAATCGTGAAACCTGCGCCAGATAAGAGAAGTATTGGATGATTATCGGCTTATCGAGGCCGAATTTGGCGTTGTACGTCTCGATGAGATACTGATAGTCTTCCTGCCGAGTAGATACTCCCTCAGCGGCGAGCAACTCTAAACGAGTGGAAATGGGATCCTGTCCCGTGAAACGGGGCAGAAAAAAGTTGATAGATGTCGCGACAAAGATAACGGCTACGAACATCCCCAAACGTCTTGCGAGATAGTCAAACGTCATGCCGATTCAATCTTATTGCCACATCGGAAAATCGGGACCGCGCAATCACGCTCTACAGGTGATGCGCCGATCCAGTCATATAACAGTGCGACACCTGCGACTCTAATGATCAATCGCAGGTGTCGCAGTTCGTCCAAACCAGGTGGACTCAGGTGGACTATTGAGCGTTGGTAGCTTCGAGCTTGCTCAGGATGTACGGGAAACCGGTGTGGGGGTGAATCCCGTTCATGTATGGCTCGTAACCAGGCGCATCGGCCGGCCAGCCAGTCCAGTAGTGCTCGTTACGCGTTACACGGTTGAAGAACTCGAACAGCGGTACGTCGGGCAAGTCTGTTAACCAGATGCGCAACGCCTCTTCCGTCAGGTCGAGAACCTTGTCGATGTCCGGCTCCTGGGCCATCGCTTCAACGATGGCGTCATATCCCGGATTCGAGTATGACCAGCGGTTAGCGCCAGATTCGGTGGTGTACATCAACAGCGTGCGATAGACGTCGCCCGTCTGGGAGCCGTTGTGTCCTACCAGCGTGCACTCATAGTCGCCGCCCTTGCCGTTGCGGGACCACACGTCCGGCGGCTGGCTCCACGAAGACTCGATGCCGTGCTGCTCAAGCACTGCGGCCAAGACCGGACCCAGATCGGTGAAGTGACCGGAACCGATGATGTTGCACTTGATAGTGTCGCCATTCGCGTCGGCCCAGATGCCATCGCCGTTCTTGGCGTAACCGGCTTCTTCGAGCAGAGCATCGCCAGCGTCCTTGTTGTAGACACCGAGTGCGTACTCTTCTGCCAGCGGCTGCATCGCCTCGTTCACGTGCTCAAGACCCTTGTACTGGGGCCACGGCCAATTGTTGACTCGGCCCTTGTTCAGGTATGCCTGAGCGTTGACGCGGTCGCGGTCGACGTACTTGCTGATGGCTTGACGAACGTTGACGTTGTCAAGGTGCGGTTGCAGGTTGTTCAGGTGCAGTGAGATGGGCCACCATGAGACCATGCCCCACTCGCCCTCGGCGTCGCGGCCGGTGTAGGTCGTAGTGTCCGGGTTCTCACGCAGAATCGTCTCAACAGTGTCGACACGCAGGTCGTGCGTCTCGTCGATCTCGTTGTTGATCATCGCCTGCGCAAGTCCAGTGTCGTCAGCGATGTTGTACAGCACGTATCGCTCGACCTCAGGAAGGTCGTGGAAACCAGTGCGGCATGCCCACCAGTCGTCGCAGTTTCGGACGCGGTCGAGCACGCGGCGGAAGTTGTCGGAGTAGGAAAGCTTCCAGGGACCCGTAGAGACCGGTCCGGCGCCTCCGTTGTAGGCGTCATACTCGGCCCAGTCGACTTGGCTCCAGACATGTTCCGGCACGATGTAGGTGCCAGAGTCGCCCTTGTAGTTCACCACTTCGGCGTGGAAACGAGGCGCCGGGAAGTTGAAGTGAACCTTTACCGTCAGGTCGTCAACGATCTCGGCCTCGCTGATGAAGGTCTGGAATACTCCACCACCACGTACTTCACCACCCTTTTCGGCGAGAGTGTTGAAGGTGTATGCAACGTCTTCGGCGTTAAAGTCCTCGCCGTCGCTCCAGGTGACGCCATCGCGCAACGAGTAGGTCAGCTCGGTAGCATCGTCGTTGTATTCGAAGCCCGTGGCCAGCCAGGGGTAGACGTTGCCGTTAAGGCTGTCAGAGTAGAACAGCGGCTCGTGGAAGAATGCAACACCTTTCTGGTGCGTGCCGCCGATGGCGTAGGGGCTCCACATGCGGAGCGAGATACCGCCGCCGAAGCGGGTGCCGGTAACCATCGTCCGGTTGCGCGGAATGCTGTAGCCAACTTCTACTTCAACTTCTTTTTCGACTACGACTTCCTTCTCTACCTCTACTTCGACCGTCTCGACGACTTTGACTTCCTTCTCGACGATCACTTCCTTCTCGACTTCAACCGGAACTTCTCTCTCAACGATCACTTCCTTCTCGACAACGACGGTCTGGACGACCGTCTCTGAGCTGCCGCAGGCAATGGCGACAGTCAGGATGCCGACAACGGGAAGCAGAAAGAGAATGCTTCGGGCTTTAGCTAGATTCACTCCCAAGTTATGTCCCTCCATATCATGGATATCCAGCGCGTCCCAACTTGAATTCGGAACGCGCGCAACAAACGCTAATTTGCGCAACCGAAAAGTCTATCATGAACATTCCGATTCTCAATCAAATGTCAGGCATTGTGGTCAAAACCGCGAATCGAGTCGGCATCATATCCCAAACTGGCGTCGTGTTATACGCTGAAATTTCAGTGTGCTTCCAACATCCAGCGAATCTAACCGACTCGTAATTCCTGACGCTTAAATCGATGCCCCATCCTACTCTCCTTTTGCGACGCACAATCTGGTTGCGCGCACTGCTGGCGACGACCTCAATTGCGGCCGTCTGGGCCATATCGGCCTGCACGTCCGAAGAGCCTACCGCAACGCCAGAATCGACGGCGACGCCAGAACCGGCCGCACCGACAGCTACATCGGCTCCCTCTGAACCGCCATCATCGTCATCATCATCTGCTGAACGCACGGCTTCCGGTGAGGCGGCAGAGACGCTCGATCAGATGATGAATGAACCGATAATGCCGTTCACAAACATCGCCCCGCTGGTGCTGGTAGACCCTGATACGGGCGAAGACCTGTGGATGATTGAAAATCGACATCCGGGCGTCGCCATCTTCGACTATGACCGCGACGGCGACATGGACTTCTACGTGACATCTGCCGAATCGGAAGCGCTGCTTCCCGACACTACTGGCGGTCCCAATCGCCTGTTCCGCAACGATGGCAACCATGTCTACAGCGAGGTGGCCGAGGAGGCCGGCGTCGACCTGCCCATCGCCAACAGCACCGGCGTCGCCGCCTGCGATATCGACAATGATGGATACCAGGACCTGTACGTCGCATCATACGGACGCATTGGAGACAATCTCGACTACCGCTCTGCGCGCTTCTACCCCGGCCTGAACGACATCATTAAAGATCGCCTATTCCGCAATCTTGGCGACGGGACTTTCGAGGAGATTACCGAGACGGCGCTGGGCGATGCTGCCAACATTCGGTCCGGCTTCAGCGTCGGATGCTCCGACGTCAACAACGATGGCTATATCGACTTCTTCATCAGCAATCGCTCCGATCAGGACTTCCTGTGGTTCAACCGTCCCGATCATCACGGACACTACAACGTTCTATATCTGAACAATGGCGACCTGACCTTTACCGATATAACCGAAGAGGCGGGGTTGATATACGGTCCCATCCTAATGCGCGACCCGTTCGGCGACGATATCGGATGGCCGGATCCGGTGACGGGCGAGGTGGTGCCTGGATACAACCCCGACCTCATCGACGCATCAGGAGAGTATGTGGGTGACCCGACAGGTCAGACTCTCGCCGCGCTCTTCTTCGATCAGGACGATGATGGCGATGCGGACTTATGGCTGGCGGACGACGGGAGCCGTCTCAAAGTATTTCGCAACGATTCGACCGAATCGGAAGTAAAGTTCACTCAGATCAGCCGCGAGATGGGCGTAGATATGATGGGCGCATGGATGGGTTTTGCTCTCGGCGACTACGACAACGATCTGGACCTCGACATCTTCATCACCAACATCGGCTATCATCCGTTGACGCGTGAAGCTCCGACAATTCCCTCTGGCGACTGTGCGTATGGACACCAATACGGTTGGGGAACTTGCTTCCACTTCCTGTTGCGCAACGACGGGGTGCGTGAAGTGGAAGGCGTCGGCACTGTTGGGTTGTTCAACGACATCGCCGGTGCGACTTACGTTGAACCGAATGATGTGATGCCGCCGATGGCGCTGAACCCGAGTCTGATCGATCCCGAATGGCAGGTGCCGACCGGTCTAGCGGCTTACGACTTCGGCTTCGGGACGGTGTTTTTCGATTACGAAAACGATGGCGACCAGGACCTCTACTGGTTAGGCGCAATGTCGGACCGTGGCGAGGCTCCCAGCGGGCACCTCTTCCCCGGCGCGGGGAGAATGCTACGCGGCAATGGCGCTGGCGACTTCCAGGACATCACCGTAGAGGCGCGTGTCCTCGACATCCTCGGCGTCGACTACTCGGTGCTTGATCCTGACGACCCTCAGTTCGATCGTGCCGAACAGCGAATCAGCCCCGCATTCCACGAGAATGGCAAGGGGCTTGCCAAGGGCGACCTGAACGGAGATGGATACGTAGACCTGATTGGAACCAATAGCAACGGCTGTCGCTTAGTCGGACAGGACGAGTGCAGCTGGGATGCAGGTCCTTTGTTCATGTGGATGAACGCTGGTGGCGACCGCAGCTGGATCACGATGCGGCTCATTGGTGGCCGGACCTTTAGCGACAGTGGCAGCAACGCCGACGGCATTGGGGCACGCGTAAACATCGAATACACCGACGCGGAAGGTGTCCCCCGTCAGCAGGTGCAGGAACTGACCGGTAGCTCTACATTCCTCTCGATGAATAGCCTGGAATTGACTTTCGGCATCGGCACGGCCGATAAAGTTGACAAAATAGCCATAAAGTGGCCGAGCGGACTTGAACAGGTCCTCGAAGACGTGCCGGCTAATCAACGCATCGAAATCTCAGAAGGCAAGCCCCTAAATTAGCCATCAAGAGTAGTCGATCAAGAGTAACCGCTTAAGTTTCCGTCATAAGCGGTTGCAATGAGAGTTTGGACAAAAGCAGTGTTAGGCCCCGGCAGACCCGATAATCTCGATCCGCAGATTGAACGTGCGATCGCGATGACGCGCATCATCCGTCAACCAACACGTTCACTCGAAACGTTCGGCTCCACAATCATCAACTACTCCGTCGTCTCGCAACCGGTATACGAGGGCATCTTCGAAGATGAACAAAAAGATACCGTCATCCGACATGGCCTGGTGCGTGCCGACCGTCCTCAGATCGTGACGCCCAACTATCTTTCCCACACCGAGGGCTTCGGAAAAGAGGCGTCCGAGTATCTCGACTACCTCATGAATCGATACGGACCCGATTCGACGGGACTGCTCTACAAATATAAGAACGAACCGCAGTCTACCGATGTCGTATCTGGCGAGCCGGTACAGGTCGCCGCCAAGATACGCGACGAGATCGAGCGGGATGGCAAACCGCTGCATACCGTATTACTGGGAGTTGATGAGCTGTGGGACGTCTCGGTGATGAAGTTCATATACGAGTTCACCAACATCTCCGCGCAAAACAACTTCAAGGACCTGAACGAACTCAATCTGCTCGAAGATGAGGGTGGAGTTCCGAGAGATGCGCGGATCCGAATAGAAGATATGCTGCAGCGCGCGTATCGACGTGAGATCGACCCTTCAGAGGTGCATGAGGAGCTGGTGTGCTGGGGACTGTTCGAGGAGTATCAGGAGCGATTCTTCCGGCTCTTCCGCCGTTGAAGTCAGTCGGACCTGAAATCGACGCCCGCTTCGATCATCGCTTCAATCGCCGCATCTGAATCGCCCGGCGCCAAGTCTACGCCCTTCATGCAATCGCCGTACGCCGTCGTCTTGAAGCCGCGTTTGCAAGCATCTATCGCCGTCTCTTTGACACAGTAATCGGTTGCGATCCCAACTACCTCTACACTCGTGATGCCGCGTGCGCGCAACGCACTCTCTAATTCAGTATCGGCCTCGGACGCCGTCTGCGGGTCGCGCACTGTGAAGCCTGAGTAGCCATCCTCTCCCCCAACGCCCTTCTTGATGAAGATTGCATCCGGGGCAACATCCAGTTCCGGATACAGTTTTGCGCCCCACTCTCCGCCGACACAGTGCACCGGCCAGATACCGCCATCCTTGGCGAAGTGAGGCGTCACTGCCGGATGCCAGTCCTGCGTATACACGACCAAAGAGCCGTCCGATTGGGCCGCGGCGATCCGGGCGTTGATGTTCGGAACTACCGATGGTGCATCCTGAACGTATAGCCCACCCTTGGGATCTACAAAATCGTTCTGCACATCAACCACGATGAGAGCAACATTTGATTTTGACACGGTATTCGCCTCGCCTGTTTCGGAGATTGTCGTATCTGACTCAAGTTTCGCATATCCTAATCTCAAGCAAATCGAAAGGTGGCGATAAATCACCTCGTCAACATTGAAAGGCATATCGAGATGACCGGTAGGTATAAAGCAGCGATCGTCGGATGCGGGGGAATCGCGCAAGCTCATATGGAGGGCTACTCAAGCGTCGATGACGTCGATGTCGTGGCGTGTGTAGACCCGATACCTGAAGCGCGCCAGATGTATATGGATCATTGGGGAATCCCTAAGTCGTACGCCACCTTGGAAGAGTGTGCATACGACGCTGAACCGGACATCGTCAGCGTGTGCACCTGGCACCTGTTGCACGATCCGCTCACGGTCGAGGGGGCGGGCTATCCATCAATCAAAGCCATCATCTGCGAGAAGCCGATGGCCATCGGCATGGGACGCGCCAACCGAATGGTAGAGGCTTGCGACAGAAACGATGTCAAACTGGTAATCAGCCATCAGCGACGCTTCACTCCCGGTTGGAACAAAGCGAAAGAGATTGTGGAAGACGGTGCAATCGGAATTCCCCTGCGCGTAGACATCCGCGTCAAGGAAGGGCTTGCAAACTGGGCGACACACTCTATCGACGGCGCAAAGTTCATCTTGGGCGATCCTAAACCGCGCTGGGTCATGGGCGCTGTTCAGCGCACTACCGACCGTTTCGAGCGCAACACGCCGATTGAGGATGCTTGCATCGGACTGGCGATGTTCGACGACCCGCTCCAATTCTTCATCCAATCGGACCTGTGGGATAACGACTGCGACGCGGGGAAGTTCTTCATTCGCGGCACTGAGGGGATGCTGCACGTTCGTGAGACGATCCTGAAACTTTTCAACGCCGAAACTGGCGGTTGGCAGGATGTTGAGTTGGGCCTGGAAGAGGGCGACAAGGCCATCGGCGGCAACATGAACGTCAAACAGGTCGAGGAACTGGTGCGATGGCTGGACGGCGGTCCCGAACATCGCAATGCCGGGCATATCGCACGCGACACCGTCGAAATCATGATGGCGATGTACGAGTCGGCGCGCCAGAACAAGGTTATCTACCTGCCGATGGAAGAGCAGGAATATCCCCTTGAACTGATGATTGAGGAAGGCAAACTGCCCGTAGAAGAGGCGGGACGCTACGATATTCGCGGCTTCCTCGACCGGAGCAATGTTGACGAAGCACGTTACGCGCAGTTGAAAGACGATGGGCTCGGGCACCACCAAATCATGCGTATACTGCACGACGAGATGGCGCGCGGTTGATGCCAGATATGGCTCCGTCAGCAAGCACGTTCATTTCAACAACCAACAGCATGTGAAGTTCCCCTCTCCCGCACTCTTGCGGGAGAGGAATAACAATGTGCCGCCCGGGTGCGCTATTGACTGCTGGGCATCTTGGAGTAGATGTGATGTGCCAGTCGGCCGATGGGCATCGATTGTAGCCACACCTTGCCGTGCCCCTGCAGGGTGGCAAGGAATAGCCCCTCACCACCCGCCAGCATCGACTTCAGATTGCCGGCGCGTTGAATGTCATATGTGATGCCTTCCTGGAAGGCGACGAGACAACCGGAATCTACTCGCAACGTCTCGCCGTTGAGTTCGCGCTCGATAATCGTTCCGCCGGCCGACATGAAGACGTGTCCGCCACCTTGGATTTTCTGGAGGATGAAGCCCTCGCCGCCGAAAAAGCCGGTGCCCAGATTGCGCTGGAACGCGACGGTGATGCCAGTATCGGCCGATCCGCACAGGAAGACGTCGCGCTGTCCGAGCACCGTTCCGCCAAGGTCGCCGAGATTGAGCGATACTATCTTGCCCGGCGCTTCTGATGAGAAGGCGACTATCTGTGGTTGACTGCTGGCGTTCTTGAAGTGCGTGACGAAGATGCTCTCACCGGCGAGCATCCGGGCCCCGGCATTCATGATGTTGCCCAGCATTCCCCCACGTCCGCTCGGACGTTTGCCAAGTTTCGACTCGAACTCGATGCCCGGTTCCATGTACATCATCGTGCCCGCTTCACCGATGATTTCCTCGCCGGGTGCCAGTCGGATCTCAAGCATCTGCAGATCGTCGCCGATGATCCGATATTGGAAACTACCCGCATCGGTGATGGCAGTAGATTGATTCGTATTTTGCATGAACGGATTTTTCCTTTCCAGAAGTCCGACAATACCTGTCAGTTAAGACTACGTTATCAATTAACTGACAACGTATGCCGTCAGCAGTTTTCCACCCGTTTCAGCTGCGGAAGTGGCGGGCAAATTGCCGACTCAGACCGTCCGCAACCATGTGGGGATAGTCGCGCCTGAAACCGAGTTCGGAAAGCATCTCAGCCCAATCGCTATCCGCTATCGGCTCACCATTCCACTCCTCAATCACAATCCGACGTTCACTCGGGTTTTGGGAAATGGTGCGCACCAGCATCTGAACCGCATGTTCAACGTCGTCGTAGCCAACATCACCATCAATCACAATTCGCGCGCCGTTCCCATATGCGATCATGACGGGACAGCCGTTTGAGAACACTGCTCTGGTACCGGCAGTCTTGGCGAATGTGAGAAGATTTGCGCCGGGTAAAGCGGATGTGGAAGCGAGTTTGCGATCCAGCACATATGCCGGGTCAACGGCAGATATCACCGACGACACTTCCGACTCATCCTCACGCCCGCTGCTACGCATCAAGTCGATGAATTCGGTATCTGCGAACTGCACTCCCGGAAGCCCTTTGACGAAGTAGCCCCGACGTGCAACGCCGCGCAGTTCTAACAGACCGAGCGCGCGGTAGATAGCTTGCCAATCCCAACCGAGTCGATCCAAATCTATGGCGCGTTTAGTCGCTACGCCATGTCTACGTAGCAGCATCCTGGCGCGCTGTTCCGCTAACTGCTCGGTGGATAGGTCAGGTCCCAAGAATGAAAAGCGCGCGGTGGCCGACCATTTAGCACCTGGCTTCAGAATCGCTTGCGTCGAACGACGGCGTTCAGCGAACTGTCGCCGCGTCGCACGCTGTCCGGAGCCGCGCACACGTTCGCGGGCCATCGGACGCGAAACATTGGCATTTGCCCGGGGCGTCTCATCCTGCGCGATACCCATCGCAACGTACCACGAATCGGCAGTTATCAAGCCGCGCAATGCCAGCCCTCTCACTGCCGCCGCCAACTCCGACGGCATCATGCCGGCGACGGCCGCGAGTATCATCTCCGATTCAACCACTCCCTCAGAAAGTATGAAGTCATACACTCGCCGCTCTGCTTCCGATAGCAAAGCATCGCCGCTCCTAATCGCGTCAACGGTAGAGACTGGCAGGTAGACGGCACCTTGTCCCGGTTGGATGAGGGACAGATGAGGCGTCGATCGCGAGCCGGCTTGTGAGAAGACCCATTGAAACTCGCCGCTGGCGACAATCTCTTCGATATGACTGGCGCGAATTCCACTCACTCGCGAAGCCAGCACATCCCCGACCCACTGCGTCGCCGCTATCGGTATCCCTTCTAGCAGAGCCAACGCATCTCGCGTCTGCTCTATCGGATCGGGCGCATCGTCAGCCGATATCTGGTGTCGCCGTATCAGCGCGTGTTGGTACGACATCGGATCGGACGGCTGCACCTCGGAGCGGAGTATCGCCAGCGTGCGCTCTTGGATGCGTGCCAGCATCGACAGGTCCAACCACTCCTCTACGCCAGCATCGGTAAAGTAGCCGCGCGCCACTCGTGCGTCCGACATCATCTCATCCAACGCGTCGTAGAGGGCCGCATCGGCGATGGGATAGCGCGCCTGTAGCACTGCCAGAGGCACCGGGCCACTACGTGACAGATACCTTGCTACCACGCGTCGAACCGCGCCATAGTCGGATGGGTCCGACACGGCGTTGCGATACTCGTCCGCAAGTTCGGCAGCTACCCAGCGTGGCATTGCGGCATCATCGGTACTGAAGTCGATAACCTCTACCCGTCCCTGAGAACGAAGCGAGCTGATCCACGCGCTCCATCCCTCTTCACATCGCTCATCCAACTCGTCGTCAGAGAGGTCTCCAACCTCTACCAGCAGCTGCGCCAACTCCGTCTCGGTACGGGCTCTACTGCCCGGCAACCGACGCTCTGCAATCGACGAAATGTCATGTATCGCTTCCGGACGAAGCAGTCCGGCCGCTTCCGGCTTGCGGAACAACTCTGCCAAGGCATCGCGATCGATGGCGAGCGTTTGCAGGTCTCGCTCCGCCTTTGGCGTATCCCACTGATACATCCAGAACGTCTCGAAGTGGAAGTCAAGCGCGCGTGCAACTGGTGAGGGAACATCCGATTCGACATGGCGAACCTCGATTTCGCCCATCTGGATAGATTCCAGGATCTGCTCCAGCCCCGGCATATCCATGAAGTCTTCCAGCGCATCCCGATACGTTTCGAGGATGATCGGAAAATCGGAAAACGACTTGGCGATTGAGAGCAGGTCTTTGGAGCGGAGCCGTTGCAACCAGAACGGCGTTCTCCTGAAGTGTCCCAGACTGGGTAACAGCAACGCCCGATTTGCGTTCTGACGGAAGACGGCGCCGAATAAGGGCGACTCGATCATGCCGTCGAGAATGTACTCCTTAGCCTGCGCTGGCGTCATGTCCGTGATGCAATCTGCCGAGGGTGTCGCATCGGCCTGTGGCATCCGGAACATTATGCCGTCGTCAGACACCTGCACCTCCGGCTCTACTCGCTGTCGCTTCATCAACTCACGCGCTATCGCCACGGACCAGGGGCCATTTATCCGCCCGCCAAAGGGAGAGTGGACGACGATGCGGTTGTCGCCAATCGAATCCTGATACGTCTCTACCAATACCGTCTTGTGGGATGAGATGTAATCCGCCCATCGAAGCTGCCGGCGCACGTAGCCGATGATCTGCCTCGCGGCGGATGCATCAATCGGATATTGCTCCCGCAACCATGCAACGACTTCCGGCGGCTCATGCTCATCGTCGACGAAAGGTCGGAGGCGGTTTGCGATTTCAGCGCGGAACTGTGCCAGGTTGCGTGAAAGATCGCTCGGACGCCATGGGAAGTCGCCACGCCAGAACGGCATCCGCGGTGCCGCGCCGGGTGCCGGATCAGCAATTACGCGATCATCCTCAATCTTGGCAACCCGCCATACCTGACTGCCCAACATGAATGCATCACCCTCTCCCGACTCGAAGACAAACTCCTCGTCCAGCTCCCCGATGCGCGTCTTGCGATCTGGCAATACCACTGAGAAGGCGCCAGTATCGACGATTGCGCCTCCGTTGCTGACTGCCAACATGCGAGTTCCCGGCAAGCCTTCCAACACATCTCCCGTGCGGTCCCAGTGGATGCGAGCACGTAGCGATGAAAAGAGTTCACGCGGATAGTGCCCGGAGACGAGATTGACGACGCCGATAAAGCTGGAATATGCCAGATCGGAATATGGATAGGCACCTTTGATGACGCGGTAGAGCGCTTTCACCGGCCACTTCTCTACCGATACCGCCGCCACTATCTGCTGGGCGAGAACATCGAGAGAATTGCGCGGCACCTCTACCGCCTCTACTCGTCTATCCAACATCCCTTTGGCGATGACCGTGGCTTCGAGAAGGTCTTCATGATGGGTCGCGTATATCTTCCCGCGACTAATGGCCCCTACCGTGTGCCCCGCTCTACCTACTCGTTGCAGACCGCGCGTGACTGTCTTGGGCGACTGCAACTGGACTACCAGATCGATGCTGCCGATATCGATGCCCAGTTCAAGAGAGCTGGTGCCGACTAGACCGGGTAACTCGCCCGCTTTAAGCTGCTCTTCTATCTCGTGCCGCGTCGTATCCGACAGGCTGCCATGATGTGCTAGAAATGGTCCGTCTGACACTCCGGCTCCGATCTCGAAACCGACCGGTTCCGGCATCGTATCCATTCCCGATTCTCGCGCCGCGTGGGTGCCATTCAAGCGATCGGCCGTGTTCTCTGCCTGACGCCGGCTGTTAGTGAATACCAAAGTCGTATCGTGACGTCCGATATCGTCGTACACACGCGGTATCAGTTTCGGCCAGATCGAACCGGAATCTGCGCCCGCCGCTTCCGCCATCCCAAACACTTCGATCTCGATCTGCTTCGAGCCCGGACAATCGACGATTGAGACCGGACGTGGCGTCAACTCAATCTCCTCCGCACCTTCACCTAACGATGTGACAGTTTGCCCTCCTAGAAGCCTTGCCACCTCGCTAAGCGGTCGCTGCGTTGCTGAGAGTCCGATACGCTGAAAGCCGGGCGCAATCTGCTCCAGACGCTCAAGGGTGATGCTGAGATGCACCCCGCGTTTGTTGGTGCAGAGCGTGTGTATCTCATCCAGTATCACCGTCTCGACCGTGCTCAATATCTCGCGCGCACGGGACGAAGTGAGGATGAGATATAGCGATTCTGGCGTAGTGATAAGGATGTGCGGCGGACGTCGTACCATGCGTGCGCGCGCCGATGTGGGTGTATCGCCGGTCCTGACATCGGCACGCACTTCAGGGACATCTACTCCCAACTCTTTCGCCGACTGCTCGATACCCCGCATCGGTTCGCGCAGATTGCGCTCCACATCGTATCCCAACGCCTTCAACGGCGATATGTAGAGCGTCCGAACGCCGCGCCGTTTCGATAAGTTGACATCCGAGTAGAGCGAATCTAATGCGGATAGGAACGCTGCCAACGTCTTGCCTGAACCGGTGGGCGAGTGAATCAGTACGTGCTCCCCACGCTTTATGCGCGGCCAAGCAACATCCTGCGGCTCCGTCGGTTCGCCATGCTGTCCACGGAACCACCGACTTACCGGCTCGCTGAATATGTCCATCACAGCCAATTTACGAGTCCCAAATATGCCCGGCTCAGTTCGATCGTCCAATCAGCAATAATGACACATCCATATTACAAAACGAACTGAGTCAGAACTACCACAGCACCATCGAATCCTCAAACAACGCCCTGAGCTCCTCCGCTCCCGTCGGCCGTGGCGCCAACTTGGTCACGCGGTGCTGCGGCAGAGTGCCGGCTACAAAGGCTGGGATATCCGCCTCGCTGTAACCGACGGCTGACAGCCCATTGGGCATCTCGAGGTCCTGTAAGAGTTGCACTATCTGCTGTGCCAGCAACTCGCCAGCATCTTCCGGCTCTGCACCTTCAACATCGGCGCCCATCAATCTTGCCGCTTCCAAATGGCGCGCGTAGTTAGCGGATGCCGTGTATCGGAACACTGCCGGCGCGTTCAGTATGACCGACAAGCCGTGCGGGATGATGGGACGATCGGTCGGGTAGCCATCCGGTTGATACACTCTTGCATTGCCTGCTACTGGGTAAGACATCCCATGTGGCAAGTGAACTCCAGCAGTGCCGAAACCGACTCCCGCCGCCGTGGCCGCCAGACACATGTTGGCGCGGGCTTCATCATCCTCCGCATCTCGAACGGCACGCCGGATGTTCTGTGAAACGATCTCCACTGCTTTCGCCGCCCACACATCGCTCATCGGATTCGCACCTTGATATGCCGGACGATGCGCCGGATCGATAGGTGCCTCGCGACGGGTATACGGCAACGCGGTATAGGACTCTAGGCCGTGGCATAACACGTCGAAACCGCTGAAGGCGGCGACATTGCTGGGCATCGAGCGCGTGTTCTCAGGGTCTACCAGACCGACATTCGGCTTCAAGGCGCGATTGGCGATGCCCGTCTTGGCATGCATCTCCTTCATGTCGAAGATGGCAACGCCCGACGTCTCGCTACCAGTGCCCGCAGTCGTCGGCACGGCGATAAGTGGCTTCAACGTGCCAGGCACCGGCGTGCCGCGTCCTATCGGCGCATTCACATACTCCAAGAAATCAGCGGGATATGAGTCGTACAGATTGGCCGCTTTTGCTGTATCCATGACCGATCCGCCGCCAACCGCGACAAAGCCGTCGAACGAGCCTTGTTCCGCAAACCGTATCGCATCCATGAACGAGGCATCGGTCGGTTCGATACTCACATCGGCATAGACCACGAAGTCGATCGCTTCATCGCGCAGCGACTGCAGAGATACCATAAGCGCATTCGAGTCGAGCAACGACTCATCGGTAAGAACCATCACGCGCTTCACTCCGAGCCGCTTCATCTCGAAGCCCAGTTCGGCCGTCACGCCAAATCCGAACTTGATGCTCGCGGCATCCATGGCAAATGCAGTTTCCAGAGCAGCAGACATCAACGCCTCCGATAGTTAGATGATTATGGTTATAACTACGCCAACCTTCGTCTGCGTCTAGTATGCACTACACATCTAGCAGTTAATCACATTCCAAACAGTTGGACTAACCTGAAGCGAAGTGAAGTGAATAGATACCGCAAAGAGTTGAGCATCGACCTGTACGAGATGACGATGTCGCAGGTCTTCTGGCGCCGCCGCATGGCTGGCCGCGCAACGTTCAGCCTCTTCTTTCGGGGTTATCCACCAAACCGTAGCTACTACGTCGCTTCCGGCATCGACGATGCACTTGATTCTCTCGAAAACTTCCACTTCAGCGATGACGACATCCAAGCCATCCGAGATAACACGCACCTATCACCAGAGTTCATCGACTATCTTGCCGATGTGCGCTTCAACGGCAGCGTGCGAGCCGTATCAGAGGGCGAGATCGTATTCGCCAATGAACCGGTGCTTGAGGTTACGGGAACTCTGATTGAGACACAACTGGTAGAGACGATGCTGCTGAACATCATCACCAGCGCGTCGCTCTTTGCCACCAAGGCATCCCGCATTGTCCAGGCCGCGGGCGGCAAAGCAGTCGTTGACTTTGGCACCCGGCGCAGCCACAGCGAGGAATCGGCATTGCTGGCGGCACATTACGGATACATCGCCGGCTTTACCGGTACTAGCAACGTCAAAGCGGCCGCAATATTCGGCATCCCTGCGCTTGGCACCATGGCACATTCATACATCCAGGCATTCAATGACGAGACCGCCGCTTTCGAGGCTTATGCCCAGGAATTCGGGATTGAGACAACGCTTCTCGTCGATACCTACGACACATTGACCGGCGTCAAAAACACCATCCGCGTCGCCAAAGCGGCTGAGAAACGTGGTTTAACTGTCAACTCCATCCGTCTCGACAGCGGCGATCTGGGAGCACTTGCAGTGGCCGCGCGTGCAATGCTGGACGATGCCGGACTTCCCAAGATCCGCATCATCGCCAGCGGCGGACTGGATGAATACAGCATCGCCGATCTGGTCGCATCAGGCGCGCCCATCGATGCCTATGGCGTCGGTACTCGATACGGCACTTCTGCCGATGCGCCATATATCGATTCCGTCTACAAACTGGTAGAGCTGGATGGACGTCCGGTAATGAAACGCAGTGTAGGCAAGGCGACTCTGGGGTGGGAGAAGCAGGTCTATAGGCGCATCGATAACGGCATGATGACCGGCGATGTCATCACCCGCGCATCAGCTCAAGGACCGGACGGCTACGCTGCCCCCCTGCTCTCGACCGCCATGCACTCAGGTAAGCGAATGCGTACCCGAGAAGCCATCGACACCATTCGCCAACGCGTATCCCAAAACATCCAGAGCCTACCGGCTGAATATCGCGCGCTGGGTGCCCCGATCGAATATCCGGTAGAAGTTGATGGATCGCTCACATCGCCCTAACCGAGTTGATGTGGTTTTACCCTTGATATTCAGTCCTTCGATAACACTCACCACCATCCGGCTGGAGTAAGCCTGCTATGACTTTGAAAATCGCTGCAAATCTGACGATGATGTTCAATGAACACGACTTCCTAGACAGATTCGCCGCGGCCGCACGTTCCGGCTTCAAAGGTGTCGAGTATCTATTCCCATACGACTACCCTGCAGATGCTATTGGCGAGCAACTTGAAGCGAACGGTCTGAAGCAGGTGCTGTTTGACTTCCCGGCTGGCGACTGGGCCGGCGGCGATCGCGGTATAGCCGTTCAACCGGACCGCGTTGGCGAGTTCCAGGACGGAGTAGGGACGGCGATTGAGTATGCCAAAGTGCTCAGTTGCACACGGTTGACGTGTCTCGCCGGGATCCCTGACGAAAACAGCGATCCGGAAGTATCCGAGCAGACGATGATTGACAATCTGCGCTTTGCGGCCGACGCGGCCGCTGATATCGGCGCCAATGTCCTCGTAGAGCCGCTCAACACGAAAGACGTTCCCGGCACCTACGTCTCAACATCTGCCCATGGCGCGCGCCTGGTGCAGGCTTCAGACCGCGAGAACGTACGGCTACAGTTCGACGTTTACCACACTCAGATCATGGAGGGCGATCTAGCACCGAAGTTCACCGCGTTGCTGGGTCTAATCGGCCACGTCCAGATCGCTGACAATCCGGGACGCCATGAACCGGGCAGCGGCGAGATCAACTACGACTTCGTGCTGAACCATATCGACGCTTCCGGATACGACGGCTGGATCGGCGCCGAGTACTTGCCGGCTGCAGAGACCGAGAGCGGGCTAAGCTGGGTGAAGCCGTATCTGTCTGGCTGATATCTCTACCCGCCAGACAGATACTGTGTTAACTCGCTTTGCGGGGGCGAGCATCAGGCCGTAGCGGCCAGCTCCTCGTCGATGTCGCCATGCGCGATGCGGGCGGCAGTTTCAGGGAAGTAAGTGTCCAGAACTTCCCGGACGATACCTTCCGCATCAAGGTTGAGTTGGCTGCGTTGATCGGCGGCCGTGCCATGCTCGATAAAGGCATCCGGCATCCCGATACGGTGCACCGATACGCCTTCGAGATCGTGATCTGCGATCGTCTCCAATATCGCCGAGCCGAAACCGCCAGCAAGCACGTTCTCCTCTACCGTCACGAGACAACCCGTCTTGCGTGCCGTCTCGATGATGAGGCCAACATCGAGCGGTTTTGCGAATACGGGATCGATGACGCTGCATGAGATGCCATACTCGGCAAGCTTGTCGGCCGCTTCCATGGCGGCGAAGCAGGATTTCCCAAGTGCGAATATCGCAACATCGTCGCCCTGCATCATCACTGTGCCCTTGCCGATCTCAACTTCTCGCAACTGCTCATCGAGCGGAGTGCCGACTGCCGCGCCGCGTGCAATCCGGATGGCGAAGGGACCGTCGTGCTTATATGCGGTATAGACGAGATGCTGAAGCTGGTTCTCATCACGCGGTGCCGCAACGACGGCATTGGGCAGACAGCGTAGATAGGTGATATCTAATGAGCCGTGATGCGTCTTGCCGTCCTCACCCACGATGCCGGCACGATCTGCGATTAGGTTGACGGACAGGTTCTGCAGACAGATATCGTGAACTATCTGGTCGAATGCACGCTGCATGAAGGTGGAATAGATGGAAACGAACGGCTTGGAGCCTTTGGATGCCATTCCCGCCGCCATGCTGACTGCGTGCTGCTCTGCAATACCCACGTCAAACACCCGGTCCGGGAACTCTTTCATTACGTCCACCAAGCCGGTGCCCTCGAGCATCGCGGCACTGATGGCAACTACCGAATCGTCTTCATGCATGATGCCGGTAAGCGTTTCGGAGAAGACCTTTGAATAGGTCGGCGCGCCCGACGCGTCGCCAAGTGGCGAACTGGGCTGGTGGAACTTAACCGGGTTTTCCTCTGCTGGCTCAAAACCACGTCCCTTGTGAGTAACGATGTGGATCAGCGGCACTGAGCCGGCCGATGCCTTGGCCTGACGCAGCGTCTCCTCAAGCTGTTTGAAGTCGTGCCCATCTATCGGTCCCAGATACTGGAAACCCATATCGGTCCAGAACTTCGTCGGCATTATCATCGTCGCCAGACCGGTGTTGACGCGTTTGACAACGTTATAGATCAATTCGCCGGTTGGAACTCGATGGGAAAGTGACTTCATGCGGTTTACCACCGCTTGAAGCTCCGGATGGGTGATAAGCCGCTTCCGCCAATTCGTCAAGAAGCCGATGTTGTCGGAGATTGACATTCCGTTGTCGTTCAGGATGACGACCAGTCGCTCGGGATTTAGGTGAACGATGTTGTTCAGCGCCTCGAAGCTGGATCCGGACGTCATCGCGCCGTCGCCAACGATGCCGACGGTCCACGATTCATCTTTCATCGCCCTTGCACTCTCGGCGATGCCCAGCGCAATCGAAAGTCCCGTGCCGGCATGTCCCGCAGCCATGGTGTCGTGATCGCTTTCAGTCGGCTCTCCGAAACCGGAGAGCCCGCCGGCAAGGCGGATATTCTGAAACTCGTCCCGGCGACCAGTGACCATCTTGTGGGTATACATCTGGTTAGTCGTATCCCACACCAAGCTGTCTTTGGGGCTGTCGAAAACCCGGTGCAATGCCAAGGTAAGTTCCACAACCCCCAGATTGGATGCGAGATGGCCGCCTCGCTCGGTAATCACCGAGATGATGTAGTCGCGCGTCTCTTCAGCGAGCTGATCCAACTGCTCATATGAGAGCTCTTTAAGATCGCCCGGAGAATCGATCTGCTCCAGGATAGAAGCTTGCTGATCAGTGATAGATGCCTGCATATCGGTATTCCTCTGGTTTGAAGATTTAACCATGTTTACAGGTTATACGCACAAACTGAAACTTCAGATCTCACCAAATACGAGATACAGCGATATATTTTTGCTTGTAGCGAGTGAAATATACTACGTTTTGACTCTAGCATGAGGTTGTGCAGTCGGTTGGGGTGCGTCAAGCATTTCGACCCGGCAACGGATGACCGAGTTTCAGAACGTCGGGGATGGAAGGTCGATAAGAGTGATAGCTAACTATTTAGGCACAAAATACGACCTTAAGGTATTCCGCGGCGATCTGTTTGGTGGTGTTACGGCAGCCATTGTCGGCTTGCCGGTCGCTCTCGCTTTCGGTGTATCCGCATTCGGTATCGAAGACGGAATCGGTCCCAAAGCGGGACTGTACGGCGCCATCGCCGTCGGTTTCTTTGCCGCCCTGTTAGGTGGCACCAGATCGCAGATATCAGGTCCTACCGCGCCCATGGCGATCGCCATGGCGGCCATCATCACGATAACCGCGGGAGATGACCTCGCGGGCGCGCCCACGACTGAAGCGTTAGCCAAAGCGTTCACTATCGTGATCATGGCCGGCATCCTCCAGATACTGCTGGGGGCATTGGGAATCGGCCGATTCGTTGCCTATACACCCTATTCGGTCATATCAGGCTTCATGTCGGGAATCGGATTCACCGTCATGATCCTGCAACTCGCACCGTTCCTGGGCACGATTAACGAACGTGGCGGCGCGCTCGCCGCAATCAGCAACTGGCCAGAAGCGATCAGCAACGCAGACTTCCGGGCCCTCATCGTCGCCGCCGTAACGCTCGCAGTGGGAGTCTTCTGGCCCAAACGACTAAGCCAATATGTGCCGGCTACTCTGGTAGCGCTGCTATCAGGAACTGCCATCGCCGTTTTCTGGCTCGATGTACCAACCATCGGAGAAGTGCCAAGCGGACTGCCAAGCATCCAGATACCTACGTTCTCCTTTGACTTTCTGCTCACTGCTCTCCAGCCGGCGTTGATCATCGCATTGCTGGGCTCCATCGACAGTCTGCTGACCTCCCTGATTGCCGACTCTCTGACGCGTACGAGACACGACCCGAACCGCGAGCTGATCGGACAAGGCATCGGCAACACGGTAGCCGGTTTCATCGGCGGTCTGCCCGGCGCCGGTGCCACTCTCGGCACGGTCGTCAACATTCGCGCCGGCGGTCAGACCCAGATATCGGGTGCCATTCGCGCCCTGATCCTGCTGATACTGGTTCTCGGCATCGGGCAATACCTTGAGGTTGTGCCCTTAGCGGCCCTGGCCGGAATCCTTGTCAAAGTCGGCTGGGACATCGTCGATTGGCGATTCATCACCCGCATCCATCGAGTGCAACGCGAACATCTGGTAGTGATGGCGATTACGATGTTGCTCACCTTCTTCCTCGGCGACCTCACCATCGCGGTCGCCATCGGACTTATCGCAGCTGGAATCGCCGCGTCAAGACAGTGGGAACGTTTAGAGCTCGACAGTGTCATCTCGATACCCATCTTGGACACGATATTCTTCGCCGGACGTAAATTGCCGCCGGGCGTAGACGACTACTCGGCGCACGTGGGCATGGTAGCTTTGCGCGGGACATTCACAGTCGCATCGTCACATCGCATCATCGCCACTATCGGCGACGACATCAAAGAGCACGATGTTGTTATCCTCGACTTCTCGGACACGAAATACATTGACGACAGCGCGGCGCTGGTTGTTGAGCAGATGATCCACGTCGCGATTGATGAAGAAACATCATGCATCGTGATGGGACTCGAAGGCACCCCGGCTGCTACCCTAGAATCTCTCAACGTGCTGTCAAAAGTGCCCGAGGACCGATTCGCCAAGGATCTCGACGAGGCACGTGAAATAGCGCGTCAATTACTCATCGACAACCCGCCAAGCCACCTATCCTAGCCCAGGTGTCATCATGAGCGATAAATTGAAGCAAGGCGACCGCCTTCCTAGTCTGAACTTTAAACTCGTCGACGGCGATGAGTTGAACTTGCCGAGGGGGATGAAGAGCCGCTACTTGGCGATGCTCTTCATTCGCGGCACCTGGTGAAGTTACTGCCGCAGACAGCTAGTTAGCTATCAGGAACGACTGGATGAGTTGAAGGCACTCGGCGCCGACGTAATCGCCGCCACTGTCGGAGACTTGGACGACGTCAAATCGATGCGCGATGACTTGGGGCTGGAATACCCCTTAGCGTACGGCGTGACGGAAGATGAATTCGCGCCCTTAGGCGCTTGGTGGACAACCGACCATCATGGCCGATACATGCAACCGACGGAGCTGCTAATCTCTCGAGGCGGCGTGGTGTTCGGGTCCATGTACGCCTCCGGACCGATCGGCAGGATGTCGGTCCAAGAGGTGATAGTGGCGATTAAGTCGCGCGAAGCAAGGTAGCGCCAAGACGGCTATCCGCCCTCGGCGCGACTTCCAGACCCAACCTCTGCCCGACTGCCGTGTCGACCGCCTGGTGTGATTTCAGTACATGTGCGGTTGTAGCGATGCCGCCAGCGTCAACTGGATATCCTCTATCGCCTGTGTCGTCGCCTGTCCGATCAGATCCAGTCGCTTAACCTGCTGGATGCGTGCTGAAGCCAAATCCACCTCTTGTGAGGTGAGGATGGTGTTGAATATGCCGCAGGCATCGGCGAGGCAGATGATGACGATATCACGCGGGTCTGGGATTTCATCGCTGAAAAGCACGCCCGTAATCCGGAGCTTCACCTCTCGCTGTGCCTTGCCATCGATTGTCGGATAGCGACGCGATTTGAACACCCACAGGAAGCGGTCGTCCTGACGCTCCAATATGCCGATGTCAACTAACCTGCGCAGCGACTCCTCCCGTATCTCCTCCGCCCGGTGGGAGATGCGCTCTACCCAGTAACGTGCATCTTTGCCACCCTCCTCAGCGATCTCGGCGAGCGTGGGGTCCAGCAAGCAGTCGTCAAGCGACGTCGCATCGATCAGGATCAGATTTTCCAAGTCCGTATCGATGCGGTTCTCGAGTGCCAAGTCCATCAGAACGGCACCGGCAAGCGCGTAGTCGAGCGACACATCAGGAAGGCGTGCAAACCTGCCGTCATCGTCGTTGAGCAACAACAAAATCACTTCCTCAGCGAATCTCAGCATCATAGCCCCCTTTTTAAGTGTGATGGCACTTATCTGACTACAGTAAACGCTCAAAGCATGGATGGTATCGACGAACTTTGATAGCGCAATTATAGAAAGACGGCGCCGCTTAAATAGTGCTATTGTTCAGTATCACGGAGATATGCAGGCGCCAAGAGTGGGGATGCAATGGGAAGAGACTTGGTGGAGCTGACGGGATTCGAACCCGTGACTTCCTGCTTGCAAAGCAGGCGCTCTCCCACTGAGCTACAGCCCCATACTTAAAGTTTACCATCCTGCAATGCCGGCATTCCACGTTCTCGTGCCAGCAGACGCGGCACGTTGATCGAGACGGTAGGATTGCTCATACTATGCATAACTGTAGATTTTCGGTATTATTCTCAATGATCGACCGTAATCTGAATCATCATGCGAATAATCCACAACACCGTAGCAGCCTTTCTCGTCTCAACCGCCACTCTTGTGTTGCTCTTGGCGATCGTAGCGTGCGGTTCAAGCGAGAGTGGCGGTAGCGAGACTGAGAACGTCGGGTTTCAGCAAGTCATGGCGATAGAGACTATTTTTGAGCCCGACCATCTGGATGCTATCGGCTTCAAGCAGTCTCGCAGCTACGATCTGGAAGGCTTGCCCGGTGCGAGCGCGGCGATATATGGCTTCTGGCGTATCGCGGCTGGAGACCCCATCGACTTTGAGGTGCGTTTCTATGCCAATCACGCCGATGCGGTCGAACTGGGTACCGCGCTGGCGGAAGAAGGCTCAGGGCCGGACGCGATTCTCGACTCGGATGAAGCGACGTATAAGGAAGGCATTAAGGACCGTCGCATGATTGTGGGCTCTGGCATTGGTGGCGGCGCGCGTAGCGGCACCGGACCTCGATACGGCAGCTACGCCATCTACGGCAACATCGTCATGCTATGCGGCGGCGCGGCTGGCGAGCAGGCGCTTGAACGCTGCGAAGAGTTGGCAAACGCTTTAGATGAGGCTTCGGGAGGATAATACCACATGCTTCGGATTCTGCTCATATCGTGTTGCATCCTCGCCCTTGCCATAATGGCAGCCTGTGGCAGCGACAACAGTGACAGCAATGATGAAGCAGGCAACGGCGGCGAAGCTGCTTTCACCGATCAGCAGGACGCAACCGATACAAATGCCAGAGTGTTTGACCGTCCCGACATCCTCACCAGTGAAGATATGGTGGCATTGGGACTGAAGGCGGGTAAGAAGTATGACGTCTCTACCCTGCCCGGCGGCGTCGAATCGCTTCGCCTGTTCTGGCGTGTAGACGATATCGCAGTGGAGTACGAAGCCCGTTTCTATGAGTCGCATGCCGATGCAGTTGCCCTCGGCACGGAGCTTGCGGAAGAAGGCAGTGGTGAAAATGCAGCGCTCGATGACGATGTGGCGAAGTATGTTGAGGGTATTCGCGACCGGCGCACGGTGTTCGACTTCCGGGGGACGCCACGTCCTAAGTATGGCGCGTACGCCATCTACGGCAACATGATCGTGCTATGTCAGGGCAATGATGATTCGGAAGGCTGGCGTCGTTGCGCCGCATTAGTAGATGCGCTGGAAAGCAGATGAAGGTCTGGTTGACACTAGGCCTGCTGGTTGCATCGGCGCTCATCGCGATCTCATGCGGCAGTGATCAGGCACCCGCAGAGAGCGTAAGCGATACTAGTGCCGTCGTCGAAGTTTCCGGACCTCAGACCCGGGTCGTCAAACCTAGCGACCGTATCTTTGAAGTCAGCCAATTCGAGGCGGCGGGGCTCAAACATTCCAAGGATTACAAGACGGCCGGACTTCCCGACGCGTCTCGTGTAGCCCTCTTCTTTTGGAAGGTTGACGGGACGGCGGTCCAGTATGAAGTGCGGTTTTACGATTCGCACGACCAGGCTGTAGCATCCGGAACGTCGTATGCCATCGAGGGTGCCGGACCGGAAGCGATCATCGACCCGGACTTCGCGCGCTATACCGAAGGTCTGCGCGATCGCCGCACTATCGTGCACACGCGCGGCTCGCCCACTCCACGCTACGGCGACTTCGTAATTTTCGGCAACACTATCGCGCTCTGTGAGGGCCGTGATGAAGAGCAGGCATCTGAGCGTTGCGCCAGGCTGGTCGAGGTGCTGGAAGCGGTGCCATGACGAGTAATCTGCAACGATTCAATGTTGACGTTTACGATTCGGTTAAACGATTGCTATATTGATAAGATATTTATACATATCGGAGATCCGTCGAAGCGCCGCTAAAGAACAGGTTGCGGCCCGTAATTCGCTCAGGAGCATGAAGCGATGATCCTACGAACTATTTCATACCGCACAGTGCGCATACTCGCACTTACTACTGTGATGCTTGCGATATTGCTAGTCATGGCATGCGGAAGCACCGAATCGAACGAGCCTGAAGAAGCCGCTATCAGCACTGACCCAGTCGCTGGCAGTGAAGAAGCTCCCGTCGCCGCCGCCGTCGAAGAAGTCGCCGACACACCACCCGGGGTTGAAGTAATCTCGAGAGACGTCGTGTATAACGTCGACGACCTCGTCAACACTCCCAACTTCAAGAAGAGCAAGTCCTACAAAGTGGAAGGACTGGACGAGGCTACCGATGCCATCTACGGCTTCTTTGGTCCCGATCCTTACGACCGGCAGGAGTTTGAGGCTCGCTTCTACCCGGACTACGAGACTGCCATCACCGTTGGCGTCGACTTCGCGGACGAGGCTACCGGCCCGGATGCTGTCATCGCAAAAGACATCCAGCGATGGGACGAGGGTCTGGTTCAGCGTCGTGCATGCTCCGGCAACACGCGTGGCTCTCACCACTCCGGCAAGTGCGACAACGCCAAGTATGGCGACTACGTGGTAGCTGGCAACCTGGTGCTGCTCTGCCAGGGCAAGGACTCGGAAACTTCACTCAATAACTGCAACGCGCTGATGGAAGCGATGCAGTCGCAGTAGAGTTGAGCAGTCGCATAATCGAAGCGATCCATTCGTACTTGTCCCGGCGTACCATCACGGCCATAGGGCTGTTGCTCACGCTGGCTATGTTCGCAGTCGCCTGTGGCACTGCTGACAATGATGCGACGCTTAACCCGGCCGATTACGAGATCATGGGGAACGGCGTCGCCGAGCAACCGACCGCAACGCCCTCTCCTGCTCCGGCTGATGCTGAGCCCGAAGCGACGGAAGCGCGCACTGTGCACATCCTGTCCGAAAGCGGAGAGTTCGCATCGGAAGACTTTGAAACACTGCCCAACTTCAAACTGAGCAAAACTTACGACGTTGCCGGACTTAAGGGCGCCGAAGCCGCTATCTATGGCTTCTTCGGGCCGGATCCATACGACCGCCAAGAGTATGAAGTTCGCATCTACCCTGATCACGCCAGCACGCTCACGGATGGCGTAGACTTCGCCAATGAAGCAACCGGTCCTGATGCCGTCCTCGCCAGCGCAACGCAACGATGGGATGAGGGTTTAACCCAGCGACGCGCCTGTGCGGCAAATACTCGTGGCTCGCATCACTCCGGCCGATGCAACATCGCAAAGTATGGCGACTACGCGATCGTCGGCAACTTGGTGCTACTATGCCAAGGTAAGGACTCTCAAACCGCACTCGAGAACTGCAACATGCTCTACGAGGCGTTACAGTAGCAACAAGTAATTCTGCAACATCGAGGTAGCGATGCCCTACAGCGTAAGAACCAACTCTTTGATCCGATGGTCAATGCTGACCCTCCTCTTGGCACTCTCTCTATCGCTCGCCCTCACAATCGCCTGCGGTTCGGCCGACGACGGTAGCGGCGGCAACGATGATTCAGGCGCACCGGCCGAGCCGGCGGGAGACCCGCGCATCCGCAGCACCGAGGGGAGTTACACCATCGAGGACCTCAAGGTCGCGGGAGTTAAGGCTAACAAGGAGTACGACGTTGAGGAATTACCCGGTGCCGATGCGGCATGGCGAATTATCTATAACCGACTCGACTACGAAGTCCGCTTCTACCCTGACCACCAGACGCTGCTGGACGAGGGCATCCCATACGTCGAACACGTAACGGGAGACGATGCTATCGTGATCGGAGACTACATCATCTGGGAGGAAGGCGCCAAAGATCGCCGGCGTTGCAGCCGCGATGCCGACACGCCACACTCTGGTTGTGCATACTCTCCCCGATACTGGGACTACATCGTAACCGGCAACATGATCATGATGTGCGAAGGGCTCGAGAGCGAGCAGTCGATCGAGAACTGCGACAACCTGCTCAAAGAACTCCCGTAAGCATCAGGCAGTAAGCGCAATCGCCCTGTCGCAACGCATACAGAGCAGAGTGCATCGGCTAAGCGCAGCCGCTTCCTATTGGGTGTCTAAAGCCTCGGTCGCTTCGATCAGATCGACGCAGTCGGAGGTGGATATTTCACACATCATCACCAGGTTGCCGACTACGAGGTAGCCGCCGTAGACGCGCCGACTGGAAAAACCTGAGCCATCGTGCACCACTCGCTTGATAGCCTCTTCCGCCGATGCAGTGCCTACATCCATCGCGTCAGAATGTGAGGGGTAGCGTCTGATCTCCACATCCTTGCGGTTGTAGAAGCCGTAGCGTGCATCCGTCGCCTGGGGAAGCGTGTCCACATCGTAGATCTGATGCTGCTTCCAACCGGCTTCGATGAACTGCTCATATGAAAAGTCGGAATTAGGGCGTGTCCAAGCGCTGATCTCCGGTCGCTCTCCAATGGTGTTCAGTGCCTTTTCATCCGGCACACTTGCAACCGATCTATTGGCCGTATCATCAACCACTTCACCCGATGACTCATCATCAGAACCAGCACCGCCACAGGCTACTGCATTCATCATCACGACGATAACCGCGATGCACGTGACGGCAAACGACCATCGTGCCGTCAATTTAGAAAATGCGGACGTTTTCACAGACATCAGATCGATCATTCTGGCACTTGCTCAATCAAATCTACGCAGTCCTGAACTGATATCTCACAGAGCATCACAACGTTGCCGGCGACGAGATATGCGCCATACAGTGTAACCGCCGTGAAGCCCGCGCCACGGCCGGACAGCTTCTCCGTCTCAATCGCCGTTTCGGCCGCATCTCGGCCCGCCGCCATTGCAACTTCATGGGAGGGATAGATGCGCAACTCGATGTCCTTGCGGTTGTAAAATCCGAAGAAGGCACCTTCAGCCTCCGGCAGCGTATCCAAGTCAAACTCTTTGTTCTTCTTCCAACCGGCTTCGATGAAGTCGTCAACCGAGAACATGCCGCTCGGTCTGGTAGTCCCGCGCAACTCGGCCCGGTCTCCAATCGTCACTACCTCGTTCTCATCCACAACCGGCGCCTCGGTTGGCTCCTCTACCACTTCATCCGCTACTACTTCATCCGCCGAACTACTTTCCGCCGGTGCCTCATCTGCGGTGCCACAGGCGAGGACAAGCGAGTAGATCAAGGCAGAAAATAGTATCGCCAGCCTTAACGTCATCGATTTCATCGCTGCTTCACTTTCGGAATTACTTCGTTTCACGAAAAGAATCGTAGCACAACCGCGCAAGGTAACAACTTCAGCGTTCCGCAAGCCTGCACTAATGAGTGTCCCATAGACGCGAAGAAGCAGTTGCGACCGTTTCAGTCGCAACTGCTTCTACTTCACGCTTCGATTACAGCGCCGTCTCAGTCGCGTGAGCGATGTTTACGGCACGTTCTCGAAATGGAGCGTTAGCTTGAGGGCTCCAGGCTGTGGATGACCAGCGACCATGTCAGGTGCCACCAGGCTTCGTTTACGTAACCGGTGGTGTCGATGGCGCCGACAGAAGTGTCGCCCTGCGGCCAGTTCGTCCAACGCTTCGTGTTCATGATGATGCGGTGGTAGAACTCAAGGATCGGAACGTCGGGCAGTTCGGTCAACCAGATTGCCGCCGCCTCTCGCCACAGCTCGTGCATCGTGGCAGTGTCGTCCGGCGAAGTCTTCGCAACTTCGTCTGTCAGCAGGTCCCACTCTTCGTTTTCCCAGTGGTAGAAGTTCACCTGGTGACCGCCAGGAATGTTCACTGACGATGACTGGTAGAGCTTCATGGTGAAGTACGGGTCGCGTACTGAACCACCGTGTCCGAACATCAGGCACTCGAAGTTACCCTCTGCCATTCGGCTTGATGCATCGGTCGGCTGACCGTAGTCGGCCTTGATGCCGTGGTTCGTCAACTGCTGCGCAACGGCCGGACCAAGGTCTACCCAAGGACCGAAACCAACGATTTCACAGTTAATGGTGTTTCCACCAGAGTCTTCCCAGAAACCGTCTGAGTTCTTCGTGAAACCAGCGTCTGTAAGCAGCTGGTCACCGCGTTCCGGATCGTAGTCAAGCGTCGAACGACCGATCTCTTCCATCACCTCGGTGGCGATGTCGAAGTATGGCTGCAATGGCGGGTACTGTGGCATCGTCAGCGGGTTGTACGCGGCCGCACCGTCGTATGCCAGATCACGCAGCTCTGAACGGTCAAGGTAGAAAGAGAATGCCCAGCGCACGTCAGGGTTGTCGTACGGACCGAACTTACCGCTCGTGTTGAACGCGATAGAGACGGGCCACCAGTCGACGTAGCCGTAAGGCTCGCCACGACCGGAGTGGGTGATCAAGTCTTCGTTCTGGTCTAGCGTCTCGGCAATCAGTGACGGAGT
Source organism: Dehalococcoidia bacterium (assembly GCA_965200065.1). Lineage (GTDB taxonomy): Bacteria > Chloroflexota > Dehalococcoidia > Lucifugimonadales > Lucifugimonadaceae > Bin127. The sequence goes on from CBDATF010000002.1 coordinate 218,843, forward strand.
AGTCATTGCAGCACCGTCAACTTGGTCGTTGATGAGTGCCTGTGCGCGCTGTTCCTGCGGCACGCCCGGGATGTAGATGATGCGCTTCATCGTCGGCAGCTGTGCATACTGACCAAGGTCAGCAACACCTTCGCCCCACCAGGAGTCGCGACGGTCGAAGATCTTCTGCTCAGTCGATGTGGTTACCTGCCACGGACCGGTCGAAATGGGCCAGCCCTTGTCGCGGTCGTAGTCGCCGAACGTCGTCCAGTCGCGACCGTGGTAGTGGTGCTCTGGCACGATGTAGACACCGATGTCGAACTTGTAGGTGAGCAGGAAGAAGAAACGCGGGTCGGGGCGCAACAGGATCACCTTGGCGGTGTAAGTGTCTACCAGATCCGCGTGATCCATCGCGGCGTCAATGTCGGTACCCCAGCGCACTTGCTCTTTTAGCTCTTTGAGGGTGTTCAGCGTGTAGACAACGTCGCCACAATCAAAGGGGTGGCCGTCGCTCCAGGTGATGCCCTCACGGCAGTTGATCGTCAACTCGGTAAAGTCGTCGTTGTAGCTGTAGCTCTCGGCTAGCCACATAATCTCTTCGTCGGCGAATGCGGAGAAGAATGCGAGCGGCTCAAAGATGAGGTTCGGACCCTGCTGGTGGTTTGCACCAATAGCGTAGGGGTTCCACAGTTCGTGGTCGATAAAGCGTCCTTCGGAACCGCCGTGGAACAGGGTGAGAGTTTCCTCACCAGAGACGTCTCCGGGATCGAAGACCATGCCCTGGACTTCTTCCATCATCATCATGGAATCGTCTTCTTTGGGCTCTTCCATGGCCTCTTCCGGTTCTTCCATAACCTCTTCGGGTTCTTCAGTCGCGGTAGGCTCAGGCGCCGGTTCTGGTGTCGCCGTGGGCGGGACGGGCGTAGCGGTCGGCGGAACCGGGGTAGCAGTAGGCTCTTCCTCGCCACAAGCGACTGCGGCTCCAAGCACCATCACGCTAGCAACGATTGCCAACAAACCGTAGCGTCCCAATTTGACAGGGAGGTTCATTATCGTACCTTTGTAACTAGTTTGCCTGCAAGTCAGGCGACAACCGACAGCACCACGCGCAACCGCGCCAATACACATACGGATCGCCAGACAACGATCAAAAATCAATTCTCTACGCTTAAGCCGCGATTGTCAACATCCGTTTACCTCACTTTTTCGTATCTAATTGGTTAGCCCCTAGGTATTGGGACGACATCTCGCTGGGAACTTTCTTACGTTTAGTTGACGATTGCCGTCGCACGCAATAAAATCGCTTTGATGCCAACACGTTATTCACGTGCGTCGCGGCTATCATTTACCACTATTTCATACCCGAGCTGATAAACCAAGATCGTTGGCTACATCCGGAAACGCACCTAAAGTCACGCGGCGAACTACTCAAAACGCTCGCCAACTGCCGATACTGCCCTACTTTGCCGCCTTCTTCGGCAACTTCGTAGTGCAGCGTATTCTGCTGTTCATCCTCACGGTATGGGTAGCCGCTACCGTCATCTTCGCCCTGCCGCGTCTCACCGGACAGGACCCGGTCAAAGAGAAGCTGCTACTGGAAGCGCAACGCGGCGGATCGGTCCAGGCGGGAATGAACGAGATGGCGAAGGAATACTCCGCAAGGCTGGGCTTGGACCGCCCGATCTTTGAGCAGTACATCAACTACATGTATGACCTCATCCGCCTCGACTTCGGATACTCAATCGCCTACTTCCCGCGCCGGGTAAACGACATCATTATGGACTCAATCGTCTGGTCCATCGGACTCGTTTCAGTTACGCTTTTGCTGGCATTCCTTATCGGCACTACTGCCGGCGCCCTCATCGGCTGGTCGCGCTCGTCCCGGTGGGTCGGATACGCCTTTATGCCGATGCTGACGCTTTCGGCGATTCCGCAGTACATGCTCGGACTGGTTCTGATATTCATATTCGCCTCCCAATTCCGGTTGCTTCCGCTCTTCGGCGCATACAGCCCTGGCAATCTGCCCGAGCTCAGTCTCCAGTGGGTCCTGGACATGTTGCGACACGCTATCCTGCCCGCGTTGTCGATACTGGTCGCCGCGCTCGGACTTTGGGCCATCGGAATGCGCGGAATGATGATTAACACTCAGGGCGAAGACTTCATGGTGCAGGCCGACGCGAAGGGGCTCAAAGGTGCGCGTGTATTTTGGCGATACGCAGTCCGCAACGCGCTGTTGCCGCAGGTGACAGGGCTCGCCATCTCATTCGGCACTCTGCTGACCGGCGCGGTCCTCGTAGAGGTGCTGTTCCAGTATCCCGGACTGGGCAACACGCTGTTCTACGCCATTCGTGTATCTGACTTCTTCCAGATAACCGGCATCGTAATGACCATCATCATGTCTCTCGCATTCATGACGATGCTGGTCGACCTGCTTTACCCGTTGATCGATCCGCGCATCAAGTACACGCAGAGCTGACATGGCACAGGACGTGGCGACAAACAGTCTCAACGACGATGGCAGCGGACCGGAACCGGCCGTAGCACCGACGAGAGAATCGTTTTACCAAGAACGTATCGAGCCGATTTTCAGCTACGCGCTGCGAAATCGATCCCTGATCGTCGGACTGGGAATGCTGGGCGGGTTGCTTCTATTCACCGTGGTGGGATTGCTGACCTATCCACGAATCGATGCCCACGTCAGCGGTGGCACATCCGTCAAGGACAAGAGGTTACCGCCGTCATGGTGCACATGGTGTGATGACATCGCCGAACTGGACGCGGAAGATCGACCGTCATTCTTCCAGTACCCGATGGGAACTGACACTCAGGCTCGCGACCTGTTCGCGGTCAACCTGCGCGGCATTCCGCTCACTCTAGGGACGGGGCTAATCGCCGCTCTGCTCTCCATCGGACTGGGCACCGTCACGGCCTTTATCGCGGCATATTATCGCGGCATACCAGACGCGGCCATCAGATTACTGACCGACGTTGGCATCTCGATTCCGGGACTGTTGGTGCTCATCATCATCCGCATCCAGCTCGGCACTGAACTTCTATGGTGGCAGCTCGGCGCCGGATTGGCGGCCGTCGGTTGGGTATTCTCATCGCGCACTGTGCGCTCTCAGGTGCTCGTGCTGCGCGAACAGCCATACGTCGAAATTGCACGCCAGTCTGGAATGTCTGGCATGGCCATCATCTTCCGCGAGATGATGCCGAATCTCATCCCTTACATCACTGCCAGCTTTGTCGCCTCCGTTGCCGGCGCCATACTCGCATCCATCGGACTCGAGGCGCTCGGACTGGGAGACTTCTCATCGCCATCACTCGGCATGACGATCTACTGGGTGATTACTTTCGGCGCGATCACTCTCGGCATGTGGTGGTGGTGGCTATTCCCACTCGCCGCCGTCGTGATCATCTTCGTCAGCCTTTTCCTGATCTCAGCCGGACTCGACGAGTGGTCTAACCCCCGACTGCGCCGTCAGGTCTAGAGCATCCGTAATCCCCCAATTCCAGTATCCCAAATCGAAATATGGTCACTAGTGAACAAGCACCTTCCTCCGAAGCTACGAATGATGACAATGATTACGCGCTTCAGATCGAGGATCTGCGCGTCTACTACGGCACTCCCCGTGGAACTGTCAAGGCCGTTGACGGTGTCTCATTCAATCTGAAGCCAGGCGAGAGATTCGCACTGGTCGGAGAATCGGGAAGTGGCAAGAGCACTTTGGCGATGGCCATCATGCGGTTGACACGTCCACCCGGTCACATCGCTGGCGGTCATATCTACCTCAACGGCCGCGACGTCGTAGATATGCCAGAAAGGGAAATGCGCACCATCCGGCTCAGCGAAATGGCGCTGGTGCCGCAGGGCGCGATGAACTCGCTCAACCCCGTCATGCGCGTCGGCGACCAGATCATCGACGGGATTATGGACCACGTCCCAAGAGGCGAGTCGGCACCGAACAAATCGGCGCTGCGCGAACGCGTGCATGGACTGTTGTTGCGCGTCGGACTCGATCCGTCGGTATCGCGTCTGCACCCTCACGAGCTCAGCGGGGGCATGAAGCAGCGCGTCGCGATGGCGATTGCAATATCCCTCAACCCCAACATCATCGTCGCCGATGAACCTACAAGCGCTCTCGATGTCGTAGTGCAACGTCAGATCATGCAGACTCTCGGACGTCTGCAAGAGGGACTCGATGCGGCCGTCCTGCTGGTAGGCCACGACATGGGTTTGGTTGCACAGTTCGCCGACACCATCGGCGTGATGTATGCCGGCAAGCTAGTCGAAGTCGGCTCGGTTCCCGATGTCTTCAAGAATCCTAAACATCCATACACGCAGCTGCTAATCGAGAGTCTTCCCTCATTCGACATTTCTCGCCAGTTCATCGGCATTCCGGGAATGCAACCGGCGCTGCTGAACCTGCCTCCCGGGTGTGCGTTCAACCCGCGCTGTCCGCAGGCGCACGAACGATGCTTCTCTGAAGTGCCCGACTTCTTGACGATCGGAGAGAACCGCAACGTGGCATGTCATCTATATGACGAGGAGGCGATCAATTGAGCGACTTCATGCGACTCGAACACGTCACCCGCACGTTCGGCGGTGGCGTACTGTCCAGCAAACCGCCAATCGTCGCCGTCGACGACGTCTCGCTGTCGATTGATGAAGACGAACCGCAGATTACCACGATCGCCGGTGAAAGTGGCTCCGGCAAGACTACTCTCGCACGTCTGCTGATGGGCACGATCCGCCCCAGCGACGGAACGATGTACTACCGCGGCAAAGACTTCACCAAACTCTCCCGCCGTGAATCGTGGAAATTCAAGCAAGAAGTCCAATCGATTTACCAGGACCCCTTCGGCTCTTACAACCCCTTCTACAAGGTAGACCACGTTCTCGAAACTCCGATAAATCGCTTCAAGTTGGCAACTTCGAGGCAGGCCAAGAGGTCCATGATCGAGGATGCGCTGGCGATGGTGGGGTTGCAACCTGGCGATACATTAGGACGTTTCCCGCACCAGCTCAGCGGCGGGCAGCGTCAGCGAATAATGGTCGCCCGCGCCCTGCTCATCAAGCCGCGCCTTATCCTTGCCGATGAACCGGTATCCATGGTCGACGCATCGCTGCGCGCCACGATATTGGATAGCATCCGAAGACTGAACCGTGAGATCGGCATCTCCGTCATCTACATCACTCACGACCTGACTACCGCGCTTCAGATCAGCGATAACATCCTTGTCATGTACCGCGGCTCCGTCGTCGAGTCGGGTGCTGTCGAACGCGTGATTCTCGAACCGAAACATCCTTATACGCAGCTACTGATCGAGTCGATACCTCAACCAGACCCTGACAACAAGTGGGGCGACGAGCCGCCGGGCGCGCGATTCGAAGACTTTTCGAGCATGTTCGGATGCAAGTTTGCCGACCGTTGCCCGCACGTGATGGAGATGTGCGGCGAGGAGCAACCGCCATCATTCCAACTCGAGCAGCACCGACAGGCGCAGTGCTACCTATACCGCGACGAGTCATCCATCATGGAAGACCCCGACCTCGCCTCCATCTTCCAGGAACGTCGTAGCGAGCTGAACGTCTGATCGCTTTAAGGGCTGACTATTTCGGCCCGATCAGCTTTTCTGCAAACACTTCATTTCAGCACGCCTGATTGTCCTGCTTACGCTAGACTCTGCTCTACACTGCTACCTGTAACTTGATATCTGGATGCTGACATGAAGATAACCGGCTTTGATGTAACCGACCTTAAGAACGGCCGCGCAATACTGCAGGTGCGTACGAGTGCCGATATCACCGGCGTCGCTGAGGTTGGACGGCGCTCAGGCGCATTCCAGGCGCATCTCGATTCAGTAGTCAAACCGCTGCTTACGGGCAGAGACCCGCGCCAGATCGACCGCCATTGGGAAACGTTGGCGCTTGGCGACGATGACCGCATAACCAAGTTGCCGCCGCAAGTGGTAGGCGCAATCGACATCGCCCTATGGGACATCCTCGGCAAAGATACCGGACTGCCCTGCTACACGCTCATGGGCGGTGCCGCACGACTCGATATCCCCCTCTACTGGAGCGTCGGACTGGGCTGGATAAAGACGCCGGAAAAGATGCTTGAGGACGTAAAGGTCGGCTGGGAAGACGGCTACAAAGCATTCAAGATTCGAATGGACTGGCGCTCGTATCGCCAGGACGCCAACCCGGCCAAAGACCTTGCCATGTTCAAACTGGTGCGAGACTTCCTGCCCGAAGATATCTATCTCGGCTTCGACGCCAACAACGGATACTCGGTCAGCACGGCGATCCAACAAGGGCGCGCCTTTCAAGATCACGGACGTATCGACCACTTCGAAGAGCCGCTGCCGCAGTACGATCTGCCGGGGTTGCGCCAAGTCTCTGATGCTCTCGATGTAGCGGTATCTACTGGCGAGCAGGACTGGGATCGCTGGCGCTTCCGCGACGTCATCATGTTGGGAAACCCCGATATCCTGCAACCCGACATCCTCGGTGCTTCGGGGCCATCTGAGATTCTGAAGATCTACACTCTCGCCACTACTCACAACAAGCCGATAATGCCCCACTCGCCGAGCGCCGGCATCAACAGCATGGCATCCATCCACTGTTACGCCACGATCAAGAACGCCACCCGTCCGCACGAGTTCTCGACCGAGTTCGCACCGCCGCTCGAAGAAGTAGCGGAACTGTATGGAGACCATGTGGTTCCCACAAACGGCGTTATCACGCTTACCGACAAGCCCGGACTTGGCATCGAGTTGAACGAGGCTGCGCTGGCGAAGCTCGCCGAATAAGTATTTAAGCACGTGATACTGCTACGCCGTGATGAATGACGATGTCCCACTTCCGCGTCACTTCACCGCAACCGGCTTCGTAGTCAACGGCGACGCGACACTGCTGCACTGGCACCACCGGGTGCGCGCGTGGCTGCCGCCCGGCGGACACGTCGAGCCGAATGAGGATCCGATACAGGCCGTCCTGCGCGAAGTGCACGAGGAAACGGGTTTCGAAGTCGAGATAGTGCCGACGCAGCCGTCGCCTGAAATCGGCGACCTGCCGCAAGTCGCAGCCCCGCGCACGATACTGGTCGAAGACGTCTACGACCAGAAAGTAGGCGCCCACCAGCACATCGACATGATCTACTTCTGCCGCCTCCAAGGTCCACGCCCACCCGCACCACCAGGCTGGCTCTGGTTCTCCAAAGACGACCTAGCATCAGAATTTGCCACGCAAACTCCTAACGGCAACCTTGAACCGCCACCCAAAGATGTCATCGTGCTCGGACTAGAGAGCATCGAGGCGGCGGGTGGCTGATGTCATAGAAGCCTACGCCGCTAGTTGGCTGATCTGAGCCTGCGCCATCCCGCGGGTTGCGATTTTGCTTGCAAGTGAATCTACGCTCTCGATCATGGTCTCGATAGAGCCCGACAGATCGAGCGCGTCGACCCAAAGCAGCTTGCCAGCATTGCGTACCGTATATGTCGCAGTATCCGATTCGCCCTGGGCATATATCAGCATTCCACAAGGCAAATCTAAAGCCGTGATGTACGCCAGAAGCTGATAAAGGTCGGCATTGGGCACGTTATTGATCTTAGTGCGTTTGTACTTCGCATCGGCGACGAATACGCATTGATTACCTTTCCACCAAGACAGATCAGGCCTCATCGTGATGGCACCGGCCTCGTCCAAAGTCTCTTCCTTTTCAGAACTCAGCTCGTATCCCAATAGCACCTGAGATTCCCGAAGCGCCATCATTACGAACTCCTGAAAGACGACGTTCATATCCATCAGGAAGCCATTGGCACGAATCTCGCCACGCATGGCTTGGAACGCGCTATGTCGCAAGATGAGCCGCGAAAGTGCGACTACGCCTTGGTAGTGCTCATTCAGACGGTTGAATGTCACCTCTGGCACTTCGTTGGAACGGAACTCGACCATCGAGACGTTGTCAAGCATCCCTGCAATCCAGCCCAGGGCGCTGCGCGCAGCATGGGAATGTAGGCGCATCCTACTCAATCGATCAGCGGCGGCTTTGATGAGACGATTCTCCAGAATGTCGTTGGTGAACTCGTCGTAACGAACCTCGACTGGCAGTGGCAGACCGTGCCATTGGCATCTCGCAACTTATCAAGATAGAACTCTTCAAGTACCTGCGAATCTACGAAGAGCCGCTCCTCGATGTACGGCAACACATTGTGCTTCCAGATGCGACGAACTGCATCTTCATCTAGCTTTGGATTTCCCATGAAATAGCTGGGACCGATAGCTGCGTGACGGTCATTTTTAAGCTGTTGCTTGTCGTTCGCCCGCGCAACCACATCGGCGACCCACTCCATATCGGGTGCTTCCATCTGCAGCCACCGACGCAACAGCTCGCTAATCGGCTCCTCGTCAGGATGGAACTCCACAAAACTGAACCGACGCCGCAACGCCAGATCCACAAACGCAATCGAGCGATCTGCAGTATTCATCGTGCCGATGATGTACAAGTTAGACGGCAAAGCGAACTCATCATCAGAATACTGCAACCGCATCTTGCGCTCACGATACTCCAACAGAAAGTAAAGCTCCCCAAACACCTTAGCCGGCACCCCACGATTGATCTCATCAATCACCAAGAAGTGCTTAGCATCCGGCGCATCTTTGGCACGTTTCGCGGCATCCAGCAACGGCCCATCCTTGAGCTTGTAACTGAGCTGACCGCCCTCTGACTTAGGGCGAAATCCCTGCACAAAGTCCTCATACGCATACGACGGATGGAACTGCACCAAAGTAACACTCCCATCTAACCCCGCCAGATGCTCCGCCAACGCCATCGCCACAAAAGTCTTCCCCGTCCCCGGCGGCCCCTGAAAAATCACCTGCCGTTTTTCATTGAGCAACGTCTCGATCTCGCGCAGGAATTCAACGGGTAGTAGTATGTCATCCGCGAGGGACTCGAGGGTGGGTGGCGGGTGGGATCATCTTCAATATCGGGTGAATCGTCATCTTCTTCTACAACCTCATCTTGCTGCTTCAACCTATCTCCCAATGTCCAGATCACTGATTGCGCGTCAAGGCGATTGGACAACCTTAAACCGCGTTGCTCGGCTTCATCGATAAATCGGTCTATAAAGCCTAGAGCATGCTCATACTCATCAGCTTCTTCACCACCTGATTCAGGCTCGGGATAGCCAGTCCCTTTGTACGCATTGTTGAAAACACGGTGTCTATAAGGCGGGTATTGCTTTATATCCAATCCCATCAGCAAGCCCGAAAACAGGGATGTTCGAGTTCCAGATCCGCTGAGTATCGAAGACGGTAACTCCTTGCTCAAGCCTCGAATGCGGTTTGCGACGCTCTTTTCATCCCTTGACCAGAATGCTTGTATTGGACTGAGTGTGGTCTCGGGTAATCCATTGACCCACTTCATGAAATGACCTGCTGTTCTCCAATACACCGGATTACTGGAATGCCACGTGAGACCGTCTCCCAGCCGTTCGCGCCAGTCCGGAGAACCCTCTAACACCGATGTGCGAGCATCAGCGAGCCGGCGTGCTATTTCGTACTTGTACCGCTCATCTTCTAGCCCCGGGTCGTTTAGAACTACGTCCTTGGCACCGTTGATTACATGATCCCACACTTTACTATCCATATTTCTTACCTCTCAGGCTCTTGTGAACCCGAACCTACTTACCCATCCGTCTCAATCAACTCAGCACCCGGCTCTCTGGAGAGACGACGGTTGAAGGTGTACAGCTTCTCCGCAGTCGCGCGGCGGGCGGCTGATGTTAGCGCAGCCTACGCCGCTAGTTGGCTGATCTGCCGTTGCGGCATACCGCGGGTTACGTATTCGGCTCTCGCTTATACAGTTCATCTTGCAATCGCCAAACCAACGACTGTGCGTCAAGGCGATTAGGTATAGTCAATCCACGCTGAATAGCTTCATCGATGAATCGATCCAAGAAGCCTAAAGCATGCTCATACTCATCAGCTTCGTCACCATCTGCTTCAGGCTCGGGGTAGCCAGTTGCCTCGTAAGCTTTTTTGAAAACCCTGATCCTATATGGAGGGTATTGATCAATATCCAATCCCATAAGCAAGCCCGAAAACAGTGATGTACGAGTTCCCAATCCGCTAATCTCAGAAGATGGTAAGGCCTCGCTCAGGCCTCGAATGCGCTCCGCAACGCCCGATGCATCCTTTGCCTAGAATGCTTGGATTGGACTAAGGGTTGTCAGAGGAGATGCATTGACCCATTTCATGAAATTATCCCTCGGTATCCAGTGCACCGGATGATCATGATGTCCCCCAATAAATGCCTTCCTTAGTCGTTAATGCCAGTCCGGCGATCCTTCTAGAACCGCCGTCCGTGCCGTTTCTAGCTCTTTTGCTATGCCCATCTTGTACGCCCGTTCTTCCGAAAAACTGGCATCCTCATACTTCATCCGAGCACTGCTAACCAAATCATCCCAGATTGTGCTATCCATCGTTGCTACCCCTCAGGTTCGTATACGCAAATGACCAGTTTATAAGCAAATAACCAGTTACTCAGCACCGATGGTATGGTCTGTGATGCGAACTGTGTGGTGGAAGAGCTCGTTCAGGAATGCTAGCCAACCGTTGCCGTCCGCAATCAGGTCGTCCAGCAGAAAGACTTTGATGGTGCCGATTTCGTCCAATCGTTGCCGCATGGTAGCAGTAACGACACCGGCGACAAGGAAGTTGACACAATTCACGGGCGTGCTGTCAAAGCTTTCATCGCCGCACCGAGTCGCTCTAACGCACCGGCTGAATCACGTCCGCCCTTGACCTCAATGCTGGCAATCATGTTCCCGTCGCGCCAAAAGGCAATGTCTGGTTCGGAGCCGTAACTCATCACATACCCATCTTTGAGTGCAACTTCTCCCTCAGTAGCGCCAGGCTCAGTGACAAGGTCTTGCGCGGTCAGCCATGCCATGATCCGCGACTTCAACATCATGTCAGCGTCACGTCCTATGATGTTCCGCATCGTGCCGTCCAACCCGATGCCGATGTTGGCGATCATATTCCGGTAACCGTTTTCCAACGTCCATTCGGTGTTGCCTTCGATAATCGACGAAATGACGGCGTTCTACAGCCGTGCGACACATGTCGCACGTTCCAAGGTCACTCTCGATTTCTCGCCAACTCGTTCCCAGCGCTCTACCCCGACCGCCAAATCGGAAACACGCTTCAATGGCAATAGCGCCATGTTTCGGTAGTAAGCCGATGTCTGGGGATGCTTCATCAAAATCTCTGGATGGGCAAAGACAAACTGCGGTTTATATCCAGACGCAGCCACATGGTTCCAAGCCTCTTTGCTGATCAGATGATCCTCAATTGGCGAAAACGATAGCGGGGCTTCAAAACCATCCACTAATCTACGCAACTGCTGATCCGTCCGAGTTGCAATGCGAGTAGCGAACAGTACCGAGCGATTGATGGTCGGCTCCCATTCACGCACCGCGGCGTCTCCACTGATATATGCACTTTCTTATCTCGTTGCGTCCGTACCCGCCCATCTGTTGCGATGAGTTGCCCTTCCCTTTTGGCAGCATCCAGATGTTTTCACACTCAAAACCAGATTTTTCAGCAAAGTCCGAAAGGATCAAATCTACCGGCACCTGCTCGCCGTGATACTGCACGTTGTCGTTGACCATGATGACGATGCCGCCAGCACGGGTCACCCGGCCGAGTTCCGCTATCAGGTATGACATCTCCAGGAAATACCCCTCCAACAGTCTGACAACATGAGGGTTGCTGAGCTCTTGCTTCTGGCTCCTCAAGCACTCAATGACTTCCTGGAGAGCGGCCTGCGTTTCGTAACTGCTCACAGCATTCAACCAAGACTTGTCATCTTCACGTCCACGTCCTAGCCAATCTCGTTTCGACCGATTTTCGACGGTGGCAGTGATCAAACTCTGGCGCAATCTCGAAAAACCATGTTGATCTAATCCCAGCCATGCCAGTTCCAAGGCATATGTACGGGTGTAATCGTACCGATTTGCGTACGGTGGCGATGTAAAGACAACGTCAAATGAATCATTGGGCAACTCTTGGAAGCGTTGCAAGCAGGAATCTTCGATGATGTCCATACTTCCCCCACCGCGAGTTGACGGCAGGATTTCAGCGTCCTGCACCATATCGCTCAAGCGAGATTCAAGGGCGTCAGATAAGGATTTGATCGAACCCTTATAAACTTTGGAACGCAATGGCCGGCCCGATCGATAATCCCAGCGCAGATATTGCCCGTCCTTTCTGGTGTAGCTGACTTCTTCCAAGACACTCATACACGCGAAGTCAAGCAACAACCGCATCCTGCGGTCGTCAACTCGACTGATGAATTCCCTCGCCTTAGCCAGATCCGACTCAGTAGTTTCCGAAAACGCCTTATCGGTGAGGCGAACGTGTCGAAAACGATTCTCTGGAGCAGCTTCTCTTGGAGCATGTATTCGATCAAGCAATGCATATCCCAAGTCTTCGAATCGTGCGACTTCGATGCCATCGGAAACTATCGCCATTGCGCGAGCCGCCATGACGCCGACCGGCATAATCTCAATGCCGACTCCTTGAGTGCCGAACTCGGCCGCAACCAGGGGTACTGTGCCAATCCCAGAGAAGGGATCGAGAACACGTTCCGGAAGTAGTTCGTGCAGGAATGATCGAACCAAAGACCGTGAGAAGCCTTCCTTGTACTTCATCCAGCGCAGGCCGGGTTCATATCTGTTCCCTTGATACGAAACGAGACGCCGATTCAACCCTGCTCCAACCGACATCCGTGAAGCAAAGCGATCCTGCAAGTCCTGACGCTCAACGACCGCTAACCCGTTAGGCGATGTGACCTCATTGAGAGGCCGCAACTCCGCACCAACATCGCGCTGACGGGAAACCGATGATAGTTCGCCGTAGTCGAGAGGCAGAGGGAGAGATGTGTTGACTTGCACTGTTAACGACTTGACTTCAGAATGCGACTTCCTGCTGGATGCATGTTAAGCGATTATTCGTTGCATGACAAACTTCCGTGTCACATGCTGTGTGTACGCTCAACCAACATCGCTCCTAAGTCAAGAACGGTGCCAATCAGATCGAGATACGTGATTTAGCGACTGCAGTCCGGCTCTTCGTCTTCGGGCTCAATACTTCTCATCCAAGACTCACATGCTCCCGCTTCAATCGCCCGATCCAGATTTCGAAGTCACCGGATAGCGTGAAGTGCAAAAGGTTTGAGTTATGAGTTAATCCATGCTTCAACGTCTTAGGCCAACCCGACGATCCCTTTAGGAATTCAGAACGCGCCTGTTGCAATCGTTTGGCTATTGCTGTCTTGTAGTCAATTTCCTCTTTTTCAATGGTCCCATCCTCAAGCGTCCTCTTAGCGAATGCGGCGAACGCATCCCAGGCTTGGTTGTTCATCGTTGTTACCTCTCAGGTTCTTGAGCGGTCTAAGCTACCTACTCACCCGTCTCAATCAACTCACCCCCCGGCTCTCTGGAGAGGCGACGGTCGAAGGTGTATAGCTTCTCGGCCGTTGCACGGCGGGCGGCGGCTAGGATCATCAGGTCTGCAAAATCCCTTCCGCCTTGGCTGTAAAGGAATGCCGCTTGCTCTACATCCTCGGAACATTCCACAATCAGTTCTGCACTACCGCAAAGTTCAATCAGCGCATCAGCAATGTCGGAGCGGGATAAATCATACCTACGTCTAAGGACAAATTCGAATTCAATAATCACCTCTCGACAGATGAAAGCCGGCTCCAGCCGCGTTGAACCACTCAACAAATTATTCGCCGCTTCTAATTGACCAAGATGGTCCCGCATTAGAGAACGCACTAGAACGTTCGTGTCCAAAGCGATCACTCGCCGCTCCACCCTTCTTCAATCGCCCGATTCATATCTTCAATTGACACCGTGGGTCCGTCATGCGTGAACATGCCGAAAAGTCGTGTAACAGAGCCGACCGCGCGAATCGTAACCCGTCCGTTCTGGTCTATGTGGTATCTCACTTTACTGCCCGGCTTTACGCCAAGCGCTTCTCTGACGCGCTTGGGCAGGGTCGTCTGTCCTTTGGATGAGATCGTTGATTCAATCATGGCATCTCCTTTTACCCTGTACATTCACTGAATAACCTTACTTGCCGGAGTATAGCAAGGATATTTCAGATTATCAAAGCAGTTTATCGTTTCGCCTTGATAAGTACACATCTCCCCTACTTCACCACAAACTCGCCCTCGCCCAGCGAGACGCAATCCTCGATCGTCTCCAGATACATCGGCATCAGGTCTGGCAGGGCGCGCAGGGCATTGATGGTGAACCATCTAGCATCGTCGGTTTCGTTGGTGGTGCTGAGGAGGGTGCCGCTCCAGGTTTGGACGCGGAAGGCGACGGTTAGAAGTTGCGCGTCCGGACGGGTGGGGGCGGTGAAGCGGGGCTCGGAGTAGATGGCGAAGGGCGTGGAGGTTTCAACTTGCAGTCCGGTTTCCTCCCAGACTTCGCGTTTCATGCACTCGGTTACAGATTCACCCGGTTCCATCGTTCCTGCTGGCAGTGCCCACTGTTTGTTGTCGCCGCGTCGAATCAGCAGGATGCGCGACTGGTCGTCGAAGATGACGGCACGCGCGGCGGGGACTATATAGGTCGGTGTCATTCGTGATTCCACTTCATGTTTTGTTAAAACAGTAATAATTCACTGATTCGACTTTAACTGACTGAAAGATCGGGCACATGGCAACGCAATCAATTCGACGCCGACGCGCAGGTTTGAGCAAGAAAGACCGAGTAACCGGCAAATGGCGCTCCTGGGAGACTACCGAGGGAGTGATACGCGCACCGCATCGTTCGATGATGCGCGCAATGGGGATGACCGATGCCGATATCGACGCACCATTCGTCGGTGTCGCATCCACGCACAACGAGGTTACGCCCTGCAACGCGGGCATCAAGCCTTTGGTAGATGAGATCAAGAACGGAGTGCGCGGTTCTGGTGGCGCACCATTCGAGTTTGGAACTATCACCGTTTCGGATGCCATATCCATGGGTACCGAGGGAATGCGCGGCTCCCTTATGAGTCGTGAGATCATCGCCGACTCGATAGAGACGGTCTGTTTCGCCGAGCGTTACGACGGACTGGTCGCGGCGGCCGGTTGCGACAAGTCCCTGCCCGGCGCAATGATGGCGATGGCACGTCTCGACATCCCATCTGTATTCGTCTACGGCGGCTCGATTCTGCCCGGACACTGGAAAGGTGAGACGATACAGATACAGACTGTCTTCGAAGCGGTCGGACGTCGGCAAACCGGCCAGATTGACGATGATGAGCTGTATGCCATTGAAATGAACGCCTGCCCTGGACCCGGTTCTTGTGGCGGCATGTTCACTGCCAACACCATGTCGTCAATCGGCGAAGCGCTTGGGCTTTCGCTTCCCGGCGCGGCTTCGGAACCGAATGTAGACCAGCGCAAACGGGCATCGTCACGCGATGCCGGCGCGGCGGTGATGAATCTGCTCGCAACCGGCACATTCCCGCACGACATCCTGAACCGTGAGGCGTTCGAAAATGCCGTGACCCTCGTCGTCGCGATGGGTGGCTCCACGAACACGGCCCTGCATCTACCTGCAATCGCATACGAAGCGGGAGTGAAGTTGACGCTTGACGATATCCACGCCATATCGATGCGAACTCCGCTGATAGCCGACATGAAGCCAGGCGGCAAGTACGTCATGTTCGACCTCGACCGAGTGGGCGGCATACCCCTCGTGATGAAGCGTCTTCTCGATGATGGTCTTATGCACGGCGACTGCATGACGGTAACGGGTCGAACAGTAGCCGAGAACCTCGCTGAAGTCGATCCCAATCCGTCCGAAAACAATGTAGTGCGCTTCCCCTCCGACCCGCTATCTACCACCGGCGGTCTGGTTGTGTTGCACGGCAATCTGGCACCTGATGGATGCGTCTTAAAGGTTGCAGGACATCAATTCGGTGCACGCTTCAGCGGACCGGCCAAGGTTTTCGATCAAGAAGAGCTGGCCATGGAAGCGATTCAGCGACGCGAGATAAAGGAAGGCGACGCCATCATCATCCGTTACGAGGGTCCCAGAGGCGGGCCTGGGATGCGCGAGATGCTGTCGATAACGGGCGCTCTGGTCGGACAGGGACTGGGCGACAAGGTATATCTGATAACCGATGGCCGCTTCTCCGGCGCCTCGCACGGCTCCATGATCGGACACGTCGGACCGGAGGCCGCAGTCGGCGGTCCGATAGCTGCCATCCGCGATGGCGACATCATCGAGATCAACCTCCGCGACTTCGAACTGAACGTAAAGATCTCCGAAGAAGAACTGCAAGACCGTCTCGACAAGTGGCAACCAAAGCCGCCGCCCTACAACCGCGGCTCCCTCGGCAAGTACATCAAACTGGTGCAACCGGCAAGCCGCGGGGCGGTTACGGCGTAGATGTCGATATCGATGAAATCGGCAGTTAAGTGACTTCCGATGTGAACCTCAACGGCAACGCACGTTCATCGTCTGACGTCTTTGGCGATTTGCCGGAGGCGTTGATCAATGACCTGTTGACGGCAGCACCGGGGGTGACTGAACTGGCGCGCTCAGCAGTCGACTCGCGCATTGCAGAGCGCGCGGACCCGCGGACGCGGGCTCAGCAGTTAGGGCTCATTCATCAGATCGATATTTTTGACGACATCGGGCAGTATTCGGTTGCGGCGGTTGACGGCTCTTATGCCATCCGCAGGCTAGCCGCTTTTGAACTGGGTGCGGCGGCGGCACTGGCAGTTGACGGCATCGAGACGGATATTGACAAGTCCGAGATCAAACACGATTTCGAGGTTGTCATTACTGAGAAGCTTCAAGACACCAGCGTTATCACGCGCGGCTTGATGTTCTGCATGGAGGTTGATGTTGCATCCAGCATTAAGCGTGACCTGGTGATGTTTGACGGTGCCTTCTCTTCGGCAGCGGTGGGCATATCGTTAGCGATTCAATCGGCGCATCAAATGTCTTCTAGTCAGGCCGGCTCTGAACTGGTCGACGCGCTCTTCAATCGCTGGACAGATACGACGATGCTACGACTTCCAGAAATCCTTTCTTCAGATCGAATCATCGCCCTGCCGAAGCGGTCTTCCGCCAACGAGTTCTCCAGTCAGACACCCCTGTTTGGTAGGCGTGAAGTAGACCTGGGAGGCAAGGCGATCGCCAGTTTAATCCTCGAAGCCGGCGAATATACGAATCCCTTTAATCTGGAAACCCACACCATCTACTTTGCCTCTGACCAGTATCGACAGTTTTTCAGCGAACTGCGATCTCAGTTCGCAGATATCCGCGTCATCTACTTCAAACCGCATGATTGGTCTCATGCGCTCCGGGTAGAGATGTCGTCGGCAATTGCTGACGACCGGCGTCGCCGTGAGACAGTGCTTGGTGTGTTGCAGAGACAGAGCGTCAACCCGGCGATGATGGAGCCTTATCCGCTCTATACTGCGGATAGATTCGTGAAGAGCCTTCGACAATCCGTGAATGCACTGCTTGAATCGGTTAAGCGGGACGTGATCGCAAAATCGGATACGCCAGAGATCGCTATCGACATGTTGAACTCGTATCGTACCGATGCTTCAACTGAGGAACCGGAAACGTGACGACCGAATCTACGAGTGAGCGGCAGGACAGCCGGGCGGTCCAGTTCGCAGTAGTGGGCAGTCCCTCAAACAATACCCACATCACCCTCGACATCTTCAGTTCCCATTCTGAATCGCGACTGGTAGGCGCGCTGGTTGGATTCACTTCGCATCAGTCAGAACCGTTAACGTCCGGTGACGATGAAGACGCCCAGCAAAACCCGCGCACGGCGGTATTAGGTCAAATCACTTCGCTTGAGATGCGAAACCGCTGGCACGAAGATCTGGCCTTCAAGAACATCATCAAGTCTCAGGCGACACTGCCGGCAATTACTGGAGAACAAGACACACGCACGGCATTGATGAAGGTCGGGGGATGCTTCGTCCAAAATCCCGGCCGCGATTCGTATCAGCATGGCGATTTAGGCAGCGTGCCGCCGACCGGCCTAGGGTCAATCTCGTGCGCCAAGAGTTTCTGGATTACGTGCTGAAAGACTTCCAGGACGATATCTTCAAGCTGGGAAATGCGTATGGAAACGAGATCGCCTTCCCGACGTGGTTCAAGCACTTCGCCCCTGGAAAGCATGGCGTAGGAGAAGCGTATCACTTGGGGATTTTCGGCAAGACCGGCTCCGGCAAAACTGGATTGGCAAAGATGCTGCTCTGCGCTTACGCCCGTCATCCAAGCATGGGAATACTGGTGATCGATCCGCAAGGTGAGTTTTCACTTGAAGTGTCTGGCAAGCGGATAGGCGGACAGCAACTCGACATCCTGAAGATCATGCAAGAACTATTAGGTAGAGAGGTTAGGCAATTCACCGTCTCAAATCTGCGCCTAACCGACTGGAATCATTTTCAGGAGCTGTTAGCGGCGAATCGGATGTTTGAACGTGCCCTCGGCATTCGTGGTGGCAACCAACTGCTCGCCGCACAAGACGCGTTAATGGCCTTTCTCAAAAATAGATCCCCGATTGATCAGCTTGCAAGACCAGAGTGTGCGCGTGAAGCTTTAGACGAGATTAGAAATCGAGCCGAAGAAATCTACTGCTCGAGAGAGCCCAGAAACCGTCTGCTCTCAAAACTGAATCAAATCAAACAGTCTGGTGAATTTAACGATTTCTACCGACGTCATTGGTGGCCTATAGCCTCGCTATTCCAAAGCGGAGACCACAAGTACAAGATCGATGATGTGATTCGTAGATTGATGCGCGGCGATGCGAGTGGCAGGAAACCGATCATAGTGATGGATCTCTCAAATCAATCGGGCAATCAATCTTGGCCCGATACGCTGCAAAAGCGCATCATCTCATATCTTTCACAAGCACTGATAGATGAATCGTCGAAAACGCTGACAAATGCCGACAACACTGCGAATACGCTGGTGGTGCTTGATGAAGCGCATCGATTTGTGCCTTCAACCAACGAAAACATGTTGGACGACGAAGACCGGATGCTACGTTCCGAGTTGAAACGTGCGGTGCGTGAGACTCGCAAGTACAGTGTTGTTTGGATGTTTATCAGTCAGACCATGCGTGGCATCGATGACGAGATACTGACACAGTTGCGAGCGATGCTCTTTGGATATGGACTATAGTTCGGGCTGGAGTACCTGCGTCTACGCGATTTGGCAGGCGGCGACGATGATGCGATGAGCCTCTACCGAAGCTTCCGCGACCCGCAATCTGCTATCGATGCCGAATCGAAACACTTCCCATTCATGTCTATCGGTCCGATCTCACCGATGCCGTTCTCCGGTCAACCGATGTTCTTCTCCGCGTTTCACGCCGCAGAATTCATACACAACAACACTTGGCGAACTTTTCAGGAAGCTTGAGCACGCATGGGATAGAGGGGATAAACCTTATACTCTCTAACCCAATACCAACTACCATCTAGATACCGCACATAAGCAGAGAACGTCATGCCCCTCAAAACCGTCTCCCCCGAAATCATCGCCGGACTCACTGAATACGATTCGGCGACGGTACAGAACGCCGCCGCGATCGTTTACGGCGGATACATCAGCGAACATATCGACTACTCCGGTCCAGACCTGCAACCCTATCTCTACGACTTGGATGGCTCTGGGAAACCGACTGTTGGCTATGCTCTGACCTCAACGTGGATGCCGCTACATGAGCCGGCGCAGGAGGTTTCGGGGCTGTTCGACTATATGGACTCGATCGCGTATGCCAATGCCCCGGTGATAGTGGTGCAGCAGGATATCGACCTGCCGCCGCGGCGCGGTGCAATCATTGGCGATGGCATGGCGTATCAGATGCGCGCATTGGGAGCGGTCGGCGCGGTTACCGATGGCAATGCACGTGACGTAACCGGAATCGAGAACGCAGGTTTGGCACTATGGGCGACGGGACGAGTGCCGGGGCACGGACCTTTCAATTTGATCGATCACGACCTGCCGGTGAGCGTTGCCGGACTACAGATATTCCCGGGCGACATTCTGGTATGCGATGGCGACGGTGTAACACGCGTCCCGATCGAGGTAGCCGACGACGTTGTGAAGACCTGTGCTGAAGTACGCGCACGCGAAGGTCATGGCCATCGGATATTTACGAAGCCGGACTTCTCGCTACAGGATTGGGAGGCTTACAAGGCCGGCTTCGCTTCGTCCTAGCTGAACCGGTCGCAATCCTCTCTCACTGCGTGATGACGGGCCCGCGCATCGCGCGGGCGGCGTCACTGGCCATAAAGACGGCGATCTTGGCGACATCGTGTGGGTCGGTCAGCCCTGCCACTTCCGATTCGTAGTGTTCACGGTCCCCCGTCTGCTCCAGCTGTTGCTGCAGATTTTCCAGCACTAACGGGGTACGGACACGTCCGGGCAAGATGTCCTGGACGCGGATGTTCGACATGTCGATGTGTCGCTGCATAACCATGGTGAAGCCGTGCACTGCCCCCTTGCTGGCACCATAAGCGTAAGACGATGAACCGCCCATGACGCCGGCGCCCGAAGCGGTCAGTATCACCACTCCACCGTCGGGTTGGTCAACCATGACGGATACGACGCTCTTAGCGACTAGGTAGGTGCCGCGCAGATTGATATCAAGGACGCGATCCCAGACTTCCTCTTCGAACATATCCAAGGGGGTGTAAGCGCCGTGGAGGATGCCGGCGAAGTGCATCAGAACATCCACGCCGCCATTCATCCAGTGCACCGCCGCCGCGACACTTCCCTCGACGCTGGCGCGGTCGGCAACGTCGACGTGCCAACACTTTGCGACACTCGACCCTGAAGCGGCGTTGATGGTGTCGACCGTCTGCTGCGCCATTACATCTTCAACGTCGAAAAGTGCGATAGCTTCAGCATCGCACTCCGCCGCGAGGATCGCGGTTGAGCGTCCGATGCCGGTCGCGGCGCCGGTTACGATGATGCGTTTTCCGCTGAGATCCGATGGCATGGCTAATCAGGACAGGTATTGACGTTGGATGGCGATGTCATCACAGTTTATCTCTATAACGACGACTTCATCACTGCGGCATCGCCTCAACTGTTGCTTCTACATCGTTGCCGTCAACTGCACAGTACGAGATTTTAGTGGCACCACCAGCATCGGCTACATCGCTCTCAACCAAGCGCAGACCGTCGATGAACTCGTCGTTCGCGGCCACTTCCAGAGATGCGACCGGCTTTCCGAGCCCGATCTTCGCCTGGTGCTTCGCACGTCGCACGGCTCCGATTGAGCGGCATGCCGTGTCAAAGGAAGATTCTTGCTGCGGTGCTGCTACAGAGCTGAGCTGGAAGCGCGGGGAGATATCATCGCGCGCTGCCATTGAGGGCCACGGCGTCTGGTGTATCGACGCGTAACCGGTCTCTTCGGCGAAGACCCATGACCATACTTCGTCCGTTATCGTGGGCACGAACGGCGCAAACATCCTCAAGATGGTGTTGAGCCCCAACCTCAGAGTGGCGACTGCCGATGCTCTGCCGACCTCATCAGTCTCGCTACGTGCACGACGCTTTACCAGTTCGATGTAGTTGTCGGCGAATGCATCCCAGAAGAACGTCTCGGTGATCTGTAGAGCATGGGCAAACTCGAAGTTCTCAAATGCCGTCGTTGCACGACTGACTGCGGAGCGCAGGTCGTTCACAAAGGCACGATCGAGTTCATTCACAATCTCGCCATGCTGGGCATCCTGCATCAGCACAAACTTGCCCGCGTTGTAGAGCTTCGTGACCAGCTTCGATCCGATAGTGAATATCGTATCGTCAAAGGCCATGTCCATGCCGGGGCGTCCACTTGCGGCCCAGTAGCGGACGGCGTCGGCGCCATACCTGTTCACCAAGGGAATCGGCGTTACGGCAACACCGCGCGACTTGCTCATCTTCTTGCGGTCCGGGTCGACGATGAAGCCTGAGATCATCGCCTTGTGCCAGGGTACATCCCCGTCGTGGAGCGCCGACTTCACGATGGTGTAGAAGGCCCAGGTGCGAATGATGTCGTGCCCCTGCGGACGCAGATCGGCCGGGTAGAGTCCAGCCATGCGGTCCTCTTCTTCGCCCCAGCGCGCCAGTATCTGCGGTGTCAGCGACGACGTGAACCACGTATCGAAGACGTCGCGCTCGCCGATGAATCCGCCCGGCTTACCGCGCTGACTCTCTTCGTAACCCGGCGCCGCGGTCAGCATCGGATCGACCGGCAACATCTCATCGTTCGCAACAATGTAGTCGTCGTGGAGTACATCCCCGTTCTCGTCAATCGGATACCAGACGGGTATCGGCACGCCAAAGTAGCGTTGCCGACTTATGGCCCAGTCGTGGGCAATGCCGTCCGTCCAGTTGGCGTAGCGCTTCTGCATGAAGTCGGGCAGCCACTGCACTCGTGAGCCGATCTCCTGCAACAACGGCTTCTTGTCCATGAGCCGCACGAACCATTGGCGCGACGGTATGTACTCAATCGGAGTAGTGCCCTTCTCGTAGTATCTGACTACATGCTCAATCGCTCGCGGCTCGCCTTGTAGTGGCGGGCTGGTCTCCACGTCTACGCCCAGCATCGTGAAGGCCGAGAAGCCGGGACATCGCAGCATCTCGACTATCTTTTCACGCACCTCGTCCAGCTTGCACCCAAGCAATGAGTCGTAGAAGTACTGTGCGCGATGCGGATCGAGGCTGCCCCATCCTGGTTCATCGGAGCCATATCCGACAAACTTGCGTGGCGCCGCTTCACCGTTGCGCGCAACCATCGGACGCAGCTCGAGATTGTGGGTGCACCACCACTCAACGTCGGCATCATCGCCGAACGTGCACAGCATCAGGATTCCGGTGCCCTTTTCGGGATCCGCCTTTTCGCTGGGGAATATCGGCACTTTTGCGAAAAATCCCGGCGTAACCGCGTGCTTGCCGAATAGCGGCTTAAACCGCTCATCGTCGGGATGTGCCGTGACTGCTACACATGCCGGTATCATCTCCGGCCGAGTAGTAGAGATGACAAACGATTCCGGTATCCCCGTCTCGCCCTGCATCGATTCGTAGACCGCAAACTCGATGTCGTGATACGCGCCGGGCGTCGGTCGATCTTCAACCTCGGCCTGTGCCACCGCCGTCTGGAAATCTACGTCCCACATAGTGGGCAGTTCCGCAGTGTAGACATGCCCCTTCCCGTCAAGGTCCAGGAACGAGCGCTGTGCGATGCTACGGCAACGCTTGTCGATGGTGGCGTACTCTTCAGCCCAGTCGATTGAAAATCCTAGTCGATTGAAGAGGTCCTTATAGGCCTTTTCATCCTCCGCAGTGACGACATGGCAGAGCTCGATGAAGTTCTCACGGGAGACTATCAACTGCTCATCTTTTTCCAGATTCAACTCCTTGCGACGTTTTCGGACGTTTAAGTCAGGGATGTATGGCACGTCAGGTTCGGCGCGCACACCGAAGTAGTTTTGCACTCGCCTCTCGGTGGGCAGGCCATTGTCGTCCCAGCCCATCGGATAGACGACATTCCAACCGCTCATGCGGCGGTAGCGCGCAATCACGTCCTGATGGGTGTAGGAGAAGACGTGTCCGGGATGCAATGAGCCGCTCGCGGTGGGCGGTGGTGAATCGATGACGAAGCTGTCCTTGCGCGACGCTTTGCGATCATGCTTCGAGATGCCAAGCGCATCCCATTGGGTGCGCCAGTACGCCTCGCGCTCCTTCACATCGAAGCGTCTCGGCAACTCCCTCGGATTGATCGAAGTAACTCGCGTCTGAGCGTTGTTGTCGGTACTCTGGGTCGTCAAGATGCTCTCCCATTCTCACGTCTTGGCCGTAGTCATATACATTGACGGAAACAAAACAGCCCCGTCCAAACAAAGGACGGGGCTGCTATCTACTTGCTGAGCGCGGCCTCGCGGTACCACCTTACTTGCCGCCACGATGATCGTAGCGACCTCTCAATTTACGCAAGATAACGGGCGTTAACCGGTTTCGCCTACTTGCCCATATTCAGATCTGCGATACCGAGCACTTTCAGCGCAACAACTCCAGGGCGACTTCGCGGATCGATGCTGCCGACATTCCAGCTACCGTCGGCTCTCTAGCAAGCATCGACTTCCCGCTACTACTCCCCTTCACCGCCTTTTGCAGTTTTCAACTTGAAATCTGATTCTAACCCAGACGAACGCAATCGATACAGCAATCAGCGAGACAGTGAAGATGGATCCGAGATCGCCAACTCGGTCGCGCGTTGCACATATGATTTGAGTGCATCGCGGTTGGCATCAGTTACTTCGTAGACCTTTATGTGCCGCAACTTCTTGCCGGTGCCCTCAAGCATACCGTCCGGGTCATCCAGCATCGCGCCGTTGAAAAATCCCAGTCGAACGTATGCATTCTGCGGTGCCAGATAGCAGATGTTCCGACGCGATATCTCTGGCATCCAGTAGCTCGGACTTCCCCACTTTATGCCTTCCTTAAAGCCGTACCCGGACGTAACGATTATCTCGCGCAACGCAAGCAACATCGGACGCCGCTCTTCGGACTGCTCCTGAAGCCACTCGTCAAACAGTTCATAGTTGAGTCTTGCGTCGGTCAACGCGCTGATGTCCTTACCTTTCGGCGCGGTGCGAGCAGACCAAACTCAAGGAGAGTGCCGCCATCCTGAGTCTTCATATATCGCGCCCGGCGGTCGTCGGCACGTCTCATCTTGGCTATCATGTCTAAGCCGCGGCGCGTCTCGGCTGCAACCTGCGGGGCATTGGTGTACTCTACGCGTCGCTTGAAGAGCCAGTATGTGAACTCTTCATCAAGCGCTAATGAACGCCGGTCACCATCGCATTCCTCAATGAGCTGTGACAAACGGGTGCCGGCCGATTCGATGAATTCCTGCCAGAGAACCGATTCAGTCTCCTCGTATAGTCCCACAAATGCCCGATCTGCCGCATCGTCGGTGGGCGGCATTCCGACGGCAAAACGTCGCTTCTGGATGCGGGCTTCTACATCGGCGATGATGCACTGCTCTATCTGCACTCCGTAAAAGTGGTTCATGTGTGCGCGCCAGCCGTCGACGCCCAGGATGCGTCGAAACTCGGTCTCGCCGAGACCGCCGAACGTGCCTGATGATCCGAGCCATTCGTAGACAGCATCGGGCGTGACGCCAATGCTGTATTCATCGCCTATCTGGGCCGCGATACGTTCTGCCAGGCGCTTCCAGTTCAGAGCTTCATCGGCGATGAAGTAGTGGAAGCGTTCGCCGTATGCAAAATCGTTCTCAATCGGCCAGGCAGCAACTACTCTCAGATAGGCGTAGCGCCAATCATCTGGGTCGTCGATAATCTCCCTGCTGAAGCGATTCAGCAGACGACGTTGATCCGTCTCTGATGTGGAATCGGCATGACCATTCTCTTGCCCCGCGGCTTTCATGACAACGACACTACCGGGATGCTCGTGCGCGCTTCTTCTTGTTCTGGCGTGCCAGCGCCCGACGTTCGCGACGCGAGAGACGTCGACCGTCTTTGCCGAAGGTCGGCGCATCGACGCTGGATACCGTAGCACTTCCCGCCTGTCGTGGCGCGTTGGCTCCTGACATCACGCTCTGCTGGTTCGCCTGCGCTAAGGCGATGCGTTGAGCCGCGGCCAGCATATCCTGATTGAGCGGCTTGCCACCGGATAGCGACGGTTGAGGAGATGCCGGAGGCGTGTTCGGCGCCAAGTGGAAGATGGCGCGGGCCACCTCATTGCGTATCTCTTCGTTCATCTCGTTGAACATCTGATATGACATCGTGCGGTACTGCACCAGCGGATCGCGCTGTCCTATCGCCTGCAGGCCGATGCTTTGACGCATGTTCTCCATCCGAGTAAGATGCCCAACCCAGTGTCTGTCGAGGACGCACAGGAGAACGCTGTGCTCAATCATCTTTAGGTTTTCGTCGCCAAACAGCGTCTCACGTTGTTCGTAAACAGCATCGACGTACTCGTGCAACTCCTGCTCGATGTCTGATTGCGTCCGTCCGACAAATTCAGCTTCGTCTCTCAAGATCTCGACAATCGGGAAGTATCGATGCACTTCGCGTTGCAATCCGGCGATATCCCATACCGTCGCATCGCCTTCCAGGTAGGTCTCTGTCTCGCGCGTCATCGCCGCTTTGATGTAGCCGCGAATCTCATCCCGGAAATCTCCGCTATCTACGATCCGGTCGCGCATCTTGTAGACGACGTCGCGTTGAGTATTCGCCACGTCATCGTAATCGACCAGATTCTTGCGGATCTCGAAGTTGATGCCCTCAACCTTCTGCTGCGCGTTCTCAACCGATTTCACAAGAACGCTGTTTTCGACCGGCACATCCGGGTCCCATTTCAGCATCTCTAACGTGCTCTTGATGCGGTCACCCCCGAAACGTCTCACCAGGTCGTCTTCTACCGACAGGAAGAACTGCGTCTCGCCCGGGTCGCCCTGCCGCGCGCATCTGCCGCGCAGCTGATTGTCGATACGTCGCGATTCGTGGCGCTCAGTGCCGAGAACGAAGAGACCGCCCTTGTCAATCACTCCGTCATGCATTTCCTGCCATACCACCATCGGGTCTTGCGGCGCCGAATCTTCGATTGTCGCGATCTCTTGAGCACCATTCTGGTTGCGCTGGTTGCGTCTTGATTTCCGAGAACGCTTGCTCGATTTGCCGTTTTGCAACGCACCGTTAGATCGACCGGCATTGAGACTCTCGATCACATTCTCGGGATTGCCGCCGAGGATGATGTCAGTTCCACGTCCGGCCATGTTGGTGGCTACAGTTACGGCGCCGGGAATTCCGGCCTGGGCAATTACAAGCGATTCGCCCTCATGCTCTTTGGCGTTCAATACCCGGTGCGAGATGCCGCGACGGGTTAAGAGCTGGGAGATGATTTGAGACTTCTCGATGGTCGTAGTGCCGACTAGAACCGGACGTCCGGCATTGCTCAACTCGGCAATCTTCTCCGCCGCCGCTTGCCACTTGGCACCCTCAGTCACGTAGATAAGGTCTTGACGGTCGACACGCCGGTCTTCCTGGTTGGTCGGTATCTCTACCACATCGAGACCGTAGATCTTTGAAAACTCTTCCGCTTCCGTAGCCGCAGTTCCCGTCATCCCGCTCAACTTTGCATACATGCGGAAGTAGTTTTGCAACGTTATCGTCGCGTACGTCGCCGACTCGGCTTGCACTCTGACGCGTTCCTTAGCCTCTAGTGCCTGGTGCATTCCATCCGAGAAGCGGCGACCATCCATCAATCGACCTGTGAATTCGTCAACAAGGACGATCTCACCGTCGCGTACCACATACTCGCGATCTCGCAGATAGATATGCTCTGCACGAACCGCATTCTCGACCAAGTGCGGCAGTTCATTGTTATCGCCAGACTCGCTGTAGAGCGTATCCACTCCCAGCATCCGCTCCGCCTTTTCACTACCAACTTCGGTCAGCGATACGTTGCGACGCTTCAGGTCTACCTCAAAGTCGACTTCGGGCTTCAACTTCGATGCGACGGAGGCGAAACGGGCATAGTTGCGATTCGTCTCGATGCCAGGACCGCTGATCAGCAAGGGTGTGCGCGCTTCATCAATCAGGATGTTGTCGACCTCGTCCACGATGCCGTAAACCAACGTGCTCTGCACGATGTCTTCGGGGCGCGAAACCATGTGGTCACGCAGATAGTCGAAACCGAGCTCGTTATTCGTCGCATACAGGATGTCGCACGCATAGGCGTCAGTCTTACTGGCTGGGCGGAGATGATTCCCCGCTACACTTGCAAACTTGGCCGACGCGTCTTCGCCTTTCGGCACCTCGCCATCTTCCTGATAGTTCTCATCGAAGACGAAAGATTGGCTGTTCTGCTGCAGACAACCGACCGATAGTCCCATGAACTGATAGACGGGGCCCATCCACTCAGCGTCGCGCTTAGCCAGATAGTCGTTCACGGTTACGACGTGCACCGCTTTGTCTTCCAGCGCGTTGAGATATGCCGCCAAGGTGGCGACCAGTGTCTTGCCCTCGCCAGTACGCATCTCGGCGATGCGGCCTTGGTGGAGCACGACGCCGCCGATCATCTGCACATCGAAGTGGCGCATACCAAGCACGCGCATCGATGCCTCACGCACGGCCGCGAACGCTTCGGGCAGCAGATCGTCCAGCGTCTCGCCGCGATTGAGGCGGGACTTGAATTCATACGTTTTAGCCGCCAGGTCGTCATCAGTCAAACCGTGCATTTCGGCTTCGTGACTGTTGATCTCAGCGACGATCGGGCGCAACTCTTTGAGTTGCTTTTCGTTCGGATCGCCCACTAATTTAGCAAGGAGTTTTCCGATCATGACTCGTTCTTGTTGTGTGGACTCTCATGTGTCCACGATAGTTGATGTCCCTAGTTGGGGAACAGCGCGCCGACCGATCGGCCCTTGTGGATGCGAGTTATCGCTTCGCCAATCAAGGGTGCGATGGAAAGCACTTTAATCTTGGCGTGACGCTTCTCTGCCGGCAATGGCATGGTATCAGTTATAACTATCTCTGATATTTCGGGCAGTGAAGCTAGATTCTGCGCCGCATCGCCAGGAAATACACCGTGTGCCGCGGCGACGAAAACCTCTTTGGCGCCGTTCTTCAGCAATCCCCTGGCCGCCGCTGCCATCGTGGCCCCGGTCGCAATCTCATCGTCGATAAGTATCGCATTGCGGTTCTCGACCTGCCCGATGACGTTGTGCGTCTCAACGCTGTCGTTATTGCCGGTGCGTCGCTTTTCCACAATTGCCAGCGGAGCATCCATGAAGTGTGCAAAGTCCCGCGCCCGCTTCGAACTGCCGATGTCGGGAGATACCACTACCGGCGCGTCCAACTCTTTCTCTTTGAAGTACTTCGAGAGCATCGGCATCGCCGTCAATTCGTCGACCGGCACTTTGAAGAAGCCCTGCACCTGGCCAGCGTGCAGGTCGCACGTCAGAAAGCGGTTCGCTCCCGCCGTCTGCAGCAGATCAGCAATTAGGCGTCCCGTAATCGGCACGCGCGGCTGATCCTTCTTGTCGGTGCGCGCGTAACTGTAGTACGGCACTACCGCGGTGATGCGTCCTGCTGATGCGCGCAACGCGGCGTCGATCATAATCAGCAGTTGCATGATGTGATCGTTCACCGGTTCCGCAGTCGGTTGCACGATGAAGACATCCCGCGCCCGGATGTTTTCGAGGATGCGGACAAAGGTATTGTCATTCGAAAACTTGAATACCTCACACTTGCCGATCTCTATACCGAGGTAAGCGCATATCTTCTCGGACAGCCCTTCGTGGGCCGTTCCAGACAAGATAACTGGGCCTCCGTTAATCGGGAACATCAGATTCAGGTAGTCAATCGCTGGTCAATCTGCATCTCTGAACATCGACGTATCTCGATTCTAGCATGATCATCTAAGCACACCATGAAGCTGTCAGGGTACATCGTCTTTCATATCACCCATTCATCGCCCGATATGCGTCTTTGTTGAAGCCAACTATCGGCGCCGCGTCCGGTCGGGTCAGGATCGGACGTCTGATGAGCCGCGGCTCGCCCAGCATCGCATCAATCAACTCATCGCGCGATATCGTGGCGCGGCGATCGCGATACGGCTTGGAGCTGGGACTGCGCCATGAGAAGAGATTCTCTATCCCAACCGCATCGACGATTGATGTCAGTTCGTCTCGACTCAGCGTGTCGCGAAAGAAATCGCGCTCTGCAACCTCAACGCCCAGTTCATCAAGCAGCTTTTTGGCGTCTCGGCAAGTCGAACAGGAATTCCAGGTGTAAAACTTACTGCTGTCGCTCATACTCTACTCCTGGGGGTTACTCATCGCGGACTCGATTCAGGTTGCATTGCTGGAATCAATATCGAGAATACCTAGTTTAGATTCAACGAAAATTACGATATAACCCTATGCCTTCGTCAGTTCCCAATCCACCGCCGGAAACGACATGACCGCTATCAGGTCGAAGTTGGATACTTTTGCCGCGCTGAGCAGAAGTTTAAACCCGGTTGCGCGCTTCAGACTTGGATCGCAAAGCCTCTTCAACATCAGTTTCTACTCCTTCGGTGTTTCCGGCGTTTGGGTGGGATTCGGCAGCATCATCCTGCAGTTCAAAGCGACTGAGATTGCAGACAGCGGATCGACGATATTTGGCGGATTGATGCTCGATAAGACCAGCATCGCGGCACTCATCTCCCTCATCGGACTTGCCATCGCCGCCATCCTGCAACCCCTCATCGGATCGATGACCGATCCCAAAAGTGCGAACGTCAAACCGATACGCTACCCGTTCATAGTGTTCGGACTCTTTGGGCTGGCGGCATCTACGCTGCTGCTGGGATTTGTGCAGGGTTTCGTAGCGCTGCTCATCGTCATAGTCGCGATGCAGATCACAGGCAACTCGGCACAGGGGCCTGCCAACGCGCTCATCATCGACCACGTTGCTGAGGATCAGCGCGGGCGGGCATCGGGCTACCTCAACCTGATGCGGTTAGCCGGCGCGGGATGCGTATCCCTCATTGTGGTGGTGCTGATGACAAACTACGACGCGGAGTTGGCGCCGCAATGGATGTGGTACGCCGTAATCGTCATGTCCGTAGTGATGCTGGCATCTGCTTTCTACACCCTTCTGGCACTGCGAATACCGACTTCACCACGCATCGATGTGGCGGCGGTCCCACAGATAAACGAACCGCTTCCAGATGATGATGCTGATCTTGTCGACCTGCCCACAAGCAGCAACCGAGGCCGCTACTACCTCGTATTGGTGGCGATGGTATTTGCCATTGCAGCATTGACGGCGACGCAGACGAATGCGCTGTTCTATCTTCAAGACGTTGTAGGACTGGAAAATCCGGCCGGTGGCGGCGCTGTTGTACTGGCATCGATCGTCGGCACTGCTGCCATCATCGTCTACCCGGCAGGCAAGCTTTCGGACCGCATCGGTCGCGGCTCGCTTCTGCTGGCTTCAGGAGTGCTCGGTGCCATCGGAGCCGGCTATTTGATGGTTATCGGCACGTCCTCGCTCGCGGCGGTGGTGCCCGGCGTAGTCATGATCGGCCTATCGGTAGGCATATACCTCTCAGTCGGATGGGCCGTAGCCAACGACTTGGTTGACCGTAGCGCGGCGGCGCGTGACCTTGGGCTAACTAGCCTGGCCGGACTGGTCGGTGCCGTGCTGGGACGTTCCAGCGGCTTCATTATCGGCGACCTGAATGAACGCGGCATAGAGTTCGGCATCGACCATCTCGGATATGCGATATTGCTGGGCTCATCAGGGCTGGCGTTTCTCATCTCTGGCATTGCATTCTGGTTCATTGTTGCCCGGAAATAGGACTGCAGACGCGCCGTAAAATCCTGTACCATCAAAAATCATGAGCACACATATTTCCGACAGTTCCAATCAATCCGATACGGCCCAATCGGATAATCGCACCATCTCCATCGCCAGCCCACGCGGATTCTGTGCCGGCGTAGACCTCGCAATCGGCATCGTAGAACTTGCGATTCAGAGATACGGCGCACCGGTATACATCAAGCACCAGATCGTCCACAACCCGGAAGTCGTCGCCGATGTGGGCAAACTGGGCGCGATAACTGTAGAGCGTATCGACGAGGTGCCCGAAGGCGCCATCGTCGTATTCTCCGCCCACGGCTCACCGCCGTCCGATTACGAGACGGCGAAGAAGCGCAATCTGACGGTACTGGATGCTACCTGCCCCCTCGTCACCAAAGTGCATCACGAAGCGAAGAAGTTTTCGGGCGAAGGCAAACGCATCATACTGGTCGGCCACGAAGGACATCAGGAAGTGGTCGGCACGATGGGACAAGCAGAAATCGCGCTGTACGACGAGCAGCAGGACAACGACCTGCCCGATTGGGATGATGATGAAGATGTCGTCGTGCTAACGCAGACGACGCTTTCAGTCTCTGACACTGCCGACGCCGTCAACAAGATACGCTCGAGGTTCCACAACTCACTCATCCGAAACGATATCTGTTACGCGACTACCAACCGTCAGGCCGCGGCGGCTGAACTGGCCGCGAAGTCTGACATCGTGCTGGTAATCGGTGCGCAGAACAGTTCCAACTGCAACCGACTGCGTGAAACCGTCATCAAGCACGGCGTAGATGCATATCTCATCAACCGACCGGATGAGCTTGATCCGAACTGGCTTGTTGGCAAGAAGAACATCGGCATCACCTCCGGCGCATCAACACCGGAGAAGATGATACAGGCCGTCATCGCAGCAATCGAACATGACGATCTGCAGTATGTCGGTTCTGGTCCGGAGAACATCTCGTTCAAGTTGCCGCGCGATTTGCGGGAGACGGCTAAGGAAGCCGACTACAACTATCAGGGTTCGAGTCTCGAGTGAGCTGGGAAACGCCCGTCCGCGGCGGCGTCATAGCACTCGCATTACTGCTATCCATGGCGGTTGCTACAGCATGTACCTCGGCTGATGTCGCGCCTACTGCTACCGAAAGCGCGCCAACCGTCATAGCAATGGCGGTTGCTACTCCGACCGTTGCTTCCGAGCCGACACCTACAACGGCACTTCCCAGACCTACCACCACACCATCACCTACCGCTACCTTTACCAGCACAGCAACTGTAACCCATACGCCTACTCCGTCACCATCCGCGACCGCGACGCTAATACCAACTGTACCCGCTACGAACACCCCGACCATCTCCCCTACAGCCACGTCTACTCAGACACCCACAGCAACACATACGTCTACTCCATCCCCAACTGAGACTGCAACCGCGACCTCGGAACCTACCGCAACCGCGACGCATACGCCTACATCAACACCAACCGCGGTACCTACCGCCACTTCAACACCTACGCACACTCCCACGGCGGTGCCGACGCCGGATCCGCTGCAATTGATCGAGTTTGTCGATAACGAGGATTGTGTAGATGGCATCTCGAGGGAACTGCGGTCCACTATGAGCATCGAGGTAAGCCAGGCTGGTCTGTCGCATCAAATCATCGCGGAGGTTGCGGATGAAGGGCACGAGCAGACGCAAGGGTTGATGTGCCGTGAAGTTGTGCCGCACGGCACGGGAATGCTGTTCGTGTTTCAGGAAGCCTACTCGCTCCGGTTCTGGATGTTCAACACCTACGCGCCGTTGGACATCGTCTATCTGGATCCCGATCGTCGCCCGGTGCGAGTGTTGCAGATGACGCCCTGCCCGCGTCCAGAGGGATACGACCGTTCCGAGTGGCAGAGCTACTGCAGTAGCGCTTCCAGCGGCTATGGCTCTCAGCAAGACGCTCTATACGCCCTCGAACTTCCTGCCGACTGGTTGACCAATGTCGGTTTCGACATCAACAATCTAGAGACCTTGGTCTTCGATTGGTGAGTACTTCAACATCCCAAATCACCGATCCGCGGGCGTTGCTGGTCGTCACTGATGGGCTCGGTTACGACCCGGTCGCGGTCAGCAAACTCGCCGATGAAGTCATCGCCACGCTCGACGAACCGATACGTCATGCCATCGAAGAGTATGCAAAAGATGCTTCCGCGGATGATGGACAGCGTAAGCTTATCGCTCGTCTCTCTGTTGTACCCAATCCTGTCGAGGGAATCGATGCCAATGTTTCATGGCACGACGCGCTGGAGATGCTGGCTCGGATCAATGCCGTGAAAGGTCAACTGCATCGAGACGGATTGACGGAATCCATTGCCGAGACCCGCCGCACCATCGGCCGAGAAAATCGCTACATCCCTTGGATCGGCGATATCCCCGAGTGGACCCGAAAGGTTAATACACACCTCACCGTTCCTACCCGCGCGGCCGGAAAGTGGGTCGGTTATGAAGATGTAGATCCCGAAGTGCAAGGCAACTCGGAGACGGGGCATCAGCAGATCGGCAATCTCTCTCTAGCGCCTCAAATCCCGCTTCAAATATCGCAATCCATCCTAGACGGCACATTTTTCCACAATCGCAAGCTCCGATCAGCCATCGAGACGGCCTGTGCTACCGGCAACAATATCAATTTCTGCTTCCTCTTGTCTGGAGTGCGAGGATCCGATGGGCGAGTGCATTCCGCTTGGAATCATCTCGAAGCGTTTCTGGAACTGCTGTTTGAACACATCGGACTACCACCAGAACGCGTGCGAATGCAGGCGATCTTGGACGGGCGCGATGCCCCGGCGCACGGCTCTCTCGAAATGGATGGTATCCCAGGCGGATATCTAGGACATCTCGAACGGTTGCTACATCGCTTCGATGCCATCGATTCGCTCGCATGGGTCATCGGCAGGTCGATCGCCATGGATCGCGACTATCGCGAGGTAAATGCGAAACAGGACTTTGAACTTCTGACCGGAGCCCATGGACGGCTGGTTGCAGACTTAGATGAAGTTCGGCACATTGTTACTGATACGCACCGCCGGGGCTTTACCGATGCCGATGTTCCCTCGATGCTCCTCACTCGTGGCAATAACGGTCCGGCGAGAGTCGAGGTTGGAGATGCCTTCATAAACCTGAACTTCCGCTCCGACCGTCAGCGTTGCAAAACGGCGAGTTTGAGCGGCGCGCGTGCCTATCTTGAACGGGAAGCATCGGTGCGCGGTCGGACCTGGAAGTTTGACTGGTTCCGCGACGATATGAAACTTCAGATGTGCACCATCGCCGAGTACGATGCCGAATTCGAGCAGCATTACGGCGTTGAAGTTGCATATCCCATAAGCCCGCACCGTCGCAACTTTCTCAGCCACTGGGATGCCTTGAGCAACAGCAACGACCGCTATCTGCTGGTCGCCGAGAGCGTCAAGGCTTTGCATATGGGTTACTTCGTACGCGGACGGCGGGAAGCGGAAGAGGCGTCGCAAGGCGAAGACCGAGTCATCATCCCATCCGACGGCGCGGCGCAGGGAGTAATGTTCGATTCCGACTTTTACCTCAATCCGCCGATGAAGACGTATGAGATCGCACAGCACGTATCGGACGCCATGAAGCAGGGCGAGCATCGACTCATCATGTGCAACC
Organism: Dehalococcoidia bacterium; assembly: GCA_965200065.1. Lineage (GTDB taxonomy): Bacteria > Chloroflexota > Dehalococcoidia > Lucifugimonadales > Lucifugimonadaceae > Bin127. The sequence goes on from CBDATF010000002.1 coordinate 253,918, forward strand.
TTGCGGCACCCGACATGATCGGCCACCTGCTGCCCAATCGGTACGAAGCGGCGATAGAGGCGTATCGTGCAACTGTCGAGACGCTACACGAGCTGAGTGAGACGGCCCGCAGATGCGGCTATTCGATGGTAGTCACGTCAGATCACGGCAATATCGAAAACGACGCGCCTACTCATACCATCAACCCGGTCTTGACGACGATCATCACCCCGTCAGGGCATGCGGCGCCGCGAGATGTTTCAGCGCCGTTCATCGCCAACCTGTTCGACATGTCGCACACGCTGGCGCGGCTTATCGGAATTGATGCCGAACGGCTCTTGGCAATCACTGATACCGTGCGCGCAGAACTTGCCGATGAATTTATCGGCAAATCCATCATCCGCTAGCGACTGCTTATCGCAGCGTCACCAAGCCGTCTCGCCGCCGTCAATGACGAGTTCGATACCGGTCACCCATGACGATTCGTCTGATGCGAGATAGAGCGCGCCATTGGCGATGTCTTCTGGCAGTCCCAGACGTCCCATGGGCGTCATACCGAGTCTGAAGTCGCGGATCTCCTGCACGGAGTGGATATCCAGCGTCATGGGAGTATCGGTGAAGCCAGGATGCACCGAGTTGACGCGGATGTTCTCGGGTGCGTACTGAACCGCTGCAGCTTTGGAGAATGTGCGGGCGGCGCCCTTTGAGGCGTGATATGCCGCCCCGGCTTTGCTGCCGACGATGCCGAATATCGACGATACGTTGATGATGGAACCACCGCCCGTCTTCCGCATCGATGCGATACCGGCGCGGGTGCCAAGCATCACACCGGTCGAATTGACTGCAAAAACGTCGTTCCAGTCGTCAAGAACCACGTCCTCGACAACCGGACGTCCCTTGGCGCCCGACATGCCGGCGTTATTGACGACGATGTCCAATCTGCCCCACTTCGATTCGGCGAGCGACACTGCACCCGCCCACGCATCTTCTGAGGTCACATCAAGGTTGAAGAAACAGGCGTCGGGAGCGAGTTCTGCCTCCAGCGCATTGCCTTTATAGACATCGATGTCGCCGATCACGACCTTTGCGCCCTCGCGCACGAAGATGCGTGAACAGGCTTCTCCGATGCCTGACGCGCCGCCAGTTACTATGGCTACTTTGCCTTCAAGTCGATTTCCGTTTGCCACTTGCTAAAACCCCCTCTGACCTGGGATGCTACTCATCGAATCTACCGATAGATTTTTCAACGCGTCCGGATTTGGCGCCAAACCGATGCCGGGCCGATCTGCAAATGGTTTCCATTGACCATCCACTACCGGCGGCGTCTCTTCGAACAGTATCGGCCATGATTTCATATCTCCACCAAGAAGCTCCACTACTTGCAGATTTGGAGTCGCCATGACACAGTGGAGGTGCAACAGTGAATATGCGTGAGGCGCGACGGGCAGGTTGAATGCATCGGCCAGGTGCGACACTTTCATCCATTCGGTAACACCGCCGACTCGCCCAATGTCGGGTTGCACGATGTCGGCGCCGCCTCGGCTGATGAGTTCCTTGAAGCCGTACTTGGTATATTCATGCTCACCAGTTGCCACCGGTATCGTCGTCGATTGTGCAACCGCCGCCAAGCCGTCGATGTCGTCCGCCAGCACCGGCTCCTCGAACCAGCCCACATCGTACTCCTCGAAGATGCGCGCCATTCGTATCGCCTGTTTGGCGTAGTAGCCATTGTTGGCATCGACGCAGATCTCGACATCATCGCCGACGGCTTTGCGAACGGCTTCCAAGCGCTCAATGTCGGCGCGCTCATCATTGCCGAAATTCATCCCCACCTTCATCTTCACCCGCGAGAATCCCATCTCGACATAGCCCGTCTGCTCTGCTATCAACTCATCAACGGTGTAGTTCGTCCAACCGCCGCTGCCGTAGCCGGGCACGCTGTCATGCGCTTTGCCTAGCAGCTTGTATACCGGCGCATTCAGAGCCTTGCCCTTCAGGTCCCACAGCGCGACATCGAGACCCGATATCGCCTGAAACGCCAATCCCTTGCGCCCGTACCCACGCACTCGCCAAAACATCTCGGTCCAGAGTTGCTCCGTATCGAACGGGCTCCGGCCGATAAGGATGTCTTTCAGGTTGTCGTTGATGAGATGGCGGATTGCGGCCGGCGAGTTTAGATAGCTGAAGCCTTCGGTGCCCTCATCAGTGTGGATGTGAATAAATACAACGCTGCGACCCTTGGCGCCGGGCTTCAGCGGTGGGATGGTGGAATCCTGAATTGCCTCCGCCTCAGGGTTGAAGATCAGAGTGGTGGTGACGTCGGTGATTTTCATCTAAGCGGTTCCAAGTGCAGTGGGATATCCAATGTGCATCTGCTGATTGGATTTTACACAGCACATACTACCGCGTTCGGGTGAAGCGAGTAGTTGGCGAGGAAATATAGACCGATCTACCTAGACGCGTCGATATTGCCAGACTGCGAGCGGGCCGATGACGAGCGTTATGCCGACGGTCCACAAACCAGCGGCCCAGGCATTGGCGACGATCGGGCCGCCCTGTGTCAGCGCCCGTCCCAGATCTACGGCTTTCGTTACGGGATTATTCTCGGCAAACAGCTGCAACCAATCCGGCATCGTCTGTATCGGCACGAAGGCGGAACTGAGGAATGTCAGCGGGAATATGACGAAGAACATCAGCGAGCTTGCGCTCTCCACGTTGCGTACGGATGTGCCCACCAGTGCCGCGGTCCATGAAAATCCGAAGCTGAAACCAGCCACCATGAAGGGCATCGCGAAGCCGGGCCAGAAACCGCCGTGGAAACGCATACCTATGATCACGCCGATGCCCAGCATCAGGCAGGCGATGAACATGCACACCAGCGTCTCGGCTACCACACGTCCGCCCAAGACTGCTGAACGTGCCATCGGCAACGAACGATAGCGGTCTACCATGCCCTTCTGCAAGTCCTCGGCCAGCCCTACTCCCGTCTGAGTCGATGTAAAGATGGTGTTCTGGACGAGGATTCCCGGTATCAGAAAGTCGATGTATGAAAGCTCACCCGTCGGTATTGCGCCGCCGAACACGTAGTTGAAGAGCAGTACAAACATTACCGGCGAGAGCGTGGAGAACATCAACAGCTCTGGTGAGCGGCGGTAACGCAGCAGATTCCGCCACGTCATGACCGCAGTATCGGCCAGCAACCAACGCCCCTCAACCGCAATCGAGGAAATCATCTCTCGAACCATCGAAGTCTCTTCAGGTGGAGACGGTAATTGGCGACTTGAGTTTTGGACAGTCGTACTCATTGTTCAATTAATTCAAAGGTGGTCTCTAACAAAAAGTTCGATCTAATCGCGATCCGACTCGCTCGCCGCCGCTTCAGCAGTCCGGCCAGTAAGCACCAGGAAGACGTCGTCAAGTGTCGGTTGACGCAGTGCCATGTTGGTCACGGCGATATTTTCAGCATCCAGAGCGCGCACAACCTGCACCATGATCGATGCGCCATCTTTAACCATGATCGACGCCAGGTTGTCTTGCTCAACGACATCACACTCGCCATTGTCAGCGAAACGCTCCAGAACGGGTGCGGTGCGACGGATATCCTCGCTGTCTCGCACCGTGATCTCGATGAACTCCGAGCCGGCTTGACTCTTCAGGTCGCTAGCCGTTCCCTGTGCGATTATTCGCCCCTGATCGATGACCGTTATCTCATCGGCAAGCTGGTCGGCCTCTTCAAGATACTGCGTCGTCAACAGCACCGTAGTGCCGGCGCTGACGAGATCGCGGATGACGCCCCAAAGCTCCATCCGACTTCTCGGGTCTAGCCCGGTTGTCGGTTCATCGAGGAATATCATCTCCGGCTTTGCGACTAGGCTTGCGGCGAGGTCGAGGCGTCTACGCATACCGCCGGAGTATCCCTTGACGGAGCGGTCGGCAGCCTCTACCAGATCGAACTGCTCTAACAGTTCATCGGCACGGCTCCGCACCTGCTGTCTCGGCATGTGATAGAGACGCCCTGCCATATGGATGTTTTCACGTCCGGTGAGCAGATCATCCACCGCCGCGCTCTGCCCTGCCAAGCCGATGTGGGAGCGCAGATGACGCGCATGACGAACAACGTCGTAGCCGAGAACCGTTGCCCAGCCAGATGAGGGACGCAACAAGGTGGTGAGAATGCGAACCAGCGTCGTCTTGCCAGCTCCGTTCGGTCCCAACAAACCCATCACGGATCCGCGCGGCACCTGCAGGTCTACTTCGCTAAGAGCGACGACCTTGCCATATGACTTTGAGATCTGATTGACTTCGATTGCGTTTGCGGCCATGCTCATGGGAAATTGTCTGGCGATTGTCCTTGGAGTGTTGGAGATGGTTGATGCAAGTGATTTTGCGTTGGCTACGCCATTAAGTCTATTTAGTCGATGCTGACATCGAAACATAAGACAATGCATCTACGCGTTTCAGATAATTGGTTTCATCAAACCATCCGCGCGCGATTCCTCTCGCAATCCCCTCTTCGGGAGGACGTTGGGCAATCCCACATTGTCAGTCATTCAACAGCGTCTAGCGACCGTCCGCGCCAAGACTACGCGACGTGTCTACTACGGATGGTGGGTCTCCCTCGCCGGCGCATTCAACATGCTGTTGAGTTCCGGTCCGACGTTCCAGGCTTCCAGCGTTCTCTTCAAAGCGATTGAGGACGAATTCGGATGGTCGCGCGCCGTCATCTCTGGCGTGGCATCCTTCGGACGCTTCGGGGGCGCAATGCTGGGGCCGATCGAGGGCTGGCTCACCGACCGCTTCGGCTCCGGAAAGATGGTCTTCTTCGGATTCATCCTCGGCGGCGCAGGACTCATCTTCTTCTCCCAGATACAAGGCCCCATCCAGTACTACTTCGCATTCTTCGTGCTGTCGCTCGGATTCAGCATCGGCGGATTCACACCCTCAATCACCTCCGTCAACGCCTGGATGGTAAACCAACGAGCGACTGCGATGTCGATTGTCATTGGCGGTAGCAGCATCGCCGGACTGCTCGTGCCGCCCATCGTATGGGGCATCAGCGAGTTCGGATGGCGTCCGACCGTCATGGTCATCGGCATCATCACCATCCTGGTCGGCCCGTTCGTGGCAATCGTCATCGGCAAACGTCCCACTCCCGAGCAGATTGCAGAGCAGACGCAAACTAAATCGAGCAACGGGCATGGACCGCGCGTTTCCCGCATGTACGATTTCACTCCGGGTGAGGCGCTTCGCACGCGCGCCTTCTGGTCGATCTCGATTACGCACATGCTGGTAAACCTCTCGACCGGCGCAATTTCCGCCCACCTGTTCCTGCATCTGAGCGACGAGGGCGGCGTCAACCTTAATGACGGTGCCGCCGCGGCCGTCATGCCGATACTCGTTATCACCGCCTTTGTATCTCAACTCGCCGGCGGCATCATCGGAGACCGCACAAATAAGCGAATCGTAGTGCCGTTCCTAGTGCTGCTCCAGGGCGGCTCACTGATAATACTCGCGCTGGCAAACGACTTCGTCATGGCGGCGGCATTCGCGGTGGTATGGGGCATCGGATTCGGCGCCCGGACTCCCATGCTTCACGCCATGCGGGGAGATTACTTCGGACGTCGCCACTTCGGCACTATCTTGGGACTCTCAAGCTTCCCGATGTCGATTGGCATGATGCTGGCACCGGTCGCCATGGGTTGGGTGCACGACGTACAAGACACTTACGTCTGGGGGCTCTACGCGTTGGCCGGTGCATGCGCCCTCGCCAGCGTAACGGTGCTCTTCGCCACGCGCCCGATGTCGCCCGCTCTGCGACGCCGGCTCCAAGCACGCTCCGCGCGGCGCCAACAGGCAGTAACCGCGTCTACACGCTCCAGCTGATCCGCGCCGGTGCGGGCTGAGAACCTACCTCATGCCGGCGACGTATCCGACACCGGGATATACGTCCGGCAGTGCCAGACGATCATCGTTGCGCTCCTGCCACGCCCGGATGCGGCGTGCCAACTCAACGGCCTTCTCGCCATGCTGCTCGGTATAGAAGAGATTCGTCTGCTCGTATGGATCGTCATTCAGGTTGTACAGCTCACAGAAGTCGCCGACTGCAAGATTGAGCTTCCAACCATCGGAGGTGATGATTACCCGATGCGGAATGTCGCGTTGCAGTTCCAGCGGCGACATGGGAAGTTTCAGACCGTCGAGACCGCGCCCGTGCCATGCGATGATGACGTCGTTGCCATCCAAAGTATTCTTGCCGGCCAGCACATCGGCATTGCTCTCCCCTTGCAGATGCTCCGGGATGTCGAAACCCATCAGATCGAGCAACGTCGGCACCGTATCGATGTGTGAATATCGCCCTGATATGCGGCCTCCTGCAAGCCATGGGACACGTACCAGCATCGGCACTTTGGCCGTCTCTTCATACATCACCATCTTGTGCAGGATGTAGTGGTCGCCCAGCTGATCGCCATGCTCGCTGGTGAAGACGACGATTGTGTTGTCCGCCAATCCGAGCGCATCGAGCGTATCCAGTATCCTTCCGACAGCCCGATCCAAGAGCGTCACCAGTCCGGCGTATCGCGCCTGTATCTCTCGCAGGTCGGCCTCTTCCTGCCCGGGTGGCGAAGTCGCTTCTCCCCGTATCTCCTTAGCGGCCGTCGGTGCTGCCCAGTCCTCGCCCGTCTTGTACAGCCTCGCCATCAGCTGCGCCATCAATGAGGCATCTTCTGGCGGATCCTTCATAAAGACTGGCGATTGCGGTATCGAGTCCGGATCGTAGTAGTCGTTGAGCGGGCCCGTATACGGGAAGTGCGGCTCCAGGAAGTTGACGTAGAGCGCGAAGGGATTGTCGCGATTACGCTCCAGGAACTTGCTCACCTCTCGCCCCAGATACGACGCTTTGGTGTGCTCTGCGGGCAATGCATGGGCAAAGGGACGACTGAATACGTCTCGACCGCCAACCTCGGCATCCGGTTCGTAGCCCTGCGAGAGCAGGTAGTGATGATACGGACTGAACTCGTCGGCAATGTCGGGATCGGTGTTCCACACTCGGTATCCATCCTCAATCGGATGCCACTCATCGAATCCGCGCCGCTTGCCGATCTCATCGCCAAGATGCCATTTCCCAAAGTAGGCCTTGTGATAGTCGTCCGGAAGGTGATCGACGATGGTATCGACATCATCCGGCAACGGCACGTTGTTCTTGTAAGCCCCGTTAGTATGCGGCCATGTGCCCGTCATGATGGTCGACCGCGACGGCGTGCAGATGGGCGATGATACGTAGCAGTTCTCAATTACTGACCCGGTATCCGCCAACCGATCAAAAGCCGGCGTCTCGATCCAGTCATTCCCATATGCCGCCATCGTATCGGCACGTTGCTGGTCGCTGAATATAAACAGAAGATTCGGTCGCGGTGTCGTCATATCAATCCCTCTTCATCGTTGCAAGCCCAAGCCGGGAAGCCGTCACGCTACGTGCTTGGGTATCTGTTGGGATTGGATTTTACTCGGTGTTTCAGCAACAGACCGGGCAAGGCGGATAGACGGGTACTGCTTACCCATCAAAGCACCGCCGATCTGTAGACCCCGCTTAAGCCCTCTCCGGCGGGGCGAAGACGGAGCGGAGATCTCCGATGTCATGTATCGGGGCGTCTTTGTAACGGTAGCAGCGGGCGATGCGGTGCTGGGAGCTGCGGTATAGCGGCGGATCGGCATCGGCACACTCGTCCATGCGGAAGGGACAGCGGTCTTGGAAGTTGCAGCCGGTTAACGCTAGTTCTTCCTCGTCGCGAACATCCCGCTCTCGCCCCCACTGGGTGTAGGGATCGGGTTGGGGAATGGATGAGACTAGCAGTTGGGTATATGGATGCTTCGGATCGTTGATGACCTCGTCTACGCCGCCAGCCTCAGCGACGCGTCCTTTGTAGAGAACGATGATGTTCTCGGCTATCTGATACGCCGTCGTCAGGTCGTGCGTGATGTAGAGGATTGATATTCCGAGTTCCTGATTCATCGCGCGCAGCGTCTCGAGTATCGTCGCACGCAGTGAAGCATCGACCATCGAGACTGGTTCATCGGCAACGATTATCTTCGGTTTGAGCATGACGGCTCTGGCGACCATGACGCGTTGCCGCTGCCCGCCGCTCAACTGATGCGGATGCCGGCCCAGCGTCTCTTCCGGCCGCAGTCCAACCGTTCGCAACGCATCATCTACAATCGCGTCCGCTTCGGCCTTTGAGGACGCTAAACGATAGCGACGGATGGGTGTCCTGAGAACGTGGTCTACCTTGTAGAACGGGTTGTACGACTCGAACGGGTCCTGGAAGACGACTTGCACTTCCCGTCGGAACTGCGCGCGCTGAGCTCGCGACATGTCATTGAGGCTCACTCCGCGATAGGCCACTTCCCCAGCGGTCGGCTCCAACAGACCGAGCACGGTGCGCGCTAACGTTGTCTTGCCGCTACCGCTCTCGCCGGCGACGGCGGTGATGGTGGGCGGCGATTCGGGAATGGTGAACGTTAACGTATCGAGCGCATTGGTGTAGTGCTTCCGGAACGTACCGCTCACAAACGTCTTGCTGATACTCTCCGCGCGCAGCAACGGCTCATCGACGGCTTTGATATCCGCGACTTTCGCATTGTCAGTCAACGTCATGCCGTCACCTCCCTGCCATCGGCATCGCCGTAGAGATGACATGCGGCCAGGTGCTTGGGATTCAACTCGCGCGTTATCGGTATTTCCTGTCTACATACATCCATTGCTTCCGGACAGCGAGTATGGAAGATGCATCCTGGCGGTGGACGCAAGAGAGACGGTGGAAGTCCGGGAATGCCTATCAGCTTACGCTTGCTGCGCGTATCCGGCAGGCTCTCTATTAGCAGACGCGTATATGGATGCTTGGGAGCCTTGAAGATGTGCGAAACGGGGCCTATCTCGACTATCTTGCCGCCGTACATGATGCCAATGCGGGAAGCGAACTGCGCCATCAAACCCATGTCGTGGCCGATCATGATGGCGGCCGCGCCGATATGCTCCTGAACGTCGCGCAAGGTCTGCACCACCTGCTTCTGCACCACTACATCGAGCGCGCTCGTTGGCTCATCAGCGATCAGGACGGACGGATTCATCGAGATGGCAATGGCGATAGCGACGCGTTGCTTCATGCCACCGCTCAACTCGTGCGGGAAACGATTTGCAACATCAGGATCGAGTCCGACGCTCATCAGCAACTCACGCACCCGCTGTGCAAAGTCGCCGTCGCCCATGCGGACGTTGTGGTCTTTCAGACCGTCTATGATCTGATGACGGATTCGCATCACTGGGTTGAGTGAGTTGAGCGCGCCCTGCGGCACCATGGCGATTTCGGACAGTCGACGCAGGCGCACCTGCTCGTCGTTATCATCCAGCAGATTAGATCCGTTGAGCATGATGCTGCCGCCCTCGATGCGCGCCGGCTCCTTGTGCGCCATCATCAGCGCCAGCGCAATCGTAGATTTCCCCGAACCCGACTCGCCAACCAATCCAAGTCGCTCGCCCGCCTCCAGCTGAAACGATACGCCATCAACCGCCTTCACCGGACCACGCCGCGTGTGGTAGTAGACCCTGAGGTCATCGACAACCAGCGGGGTTTCCATTGCGACAGTGGTCATGTCGATGAACGCAATCTGGGATTGGCGATTTGGTCGAGTCCCGCAAGCATCGTGAACAATCCGGACACGAAAACAGCGATGACCACGATAGGCGGCATAAACCACCACCAGATTCCCTGTGAGACTGCTTGGCGGTGGAAGATCCAGAACATCATGAGACCCAGGGAAGGCTCGTTCTGCGGGCCCAATCCGAGCGCGGAGAGTCCGACAGACAGGAGAATTGCACCGGCTACAGCACCGACAAATGCGGCGGCGATGAACGGCGCAAGGTTGGGTAACAGTTCGGCAAACACAATCTCGATATCGCCCTGACCGTTGAATTTAGACACCTCTACATAGGCACGCCGTTTCATCGTCAGAACTTGCGCACGCACCACGCGCGTCGTCCCCATCCATGAGATAGCACCGATGAGGATGCCTAACTGCTCGACCGTTAACTGGTCCAAGTAAGCGCTGATGGTCAAAAGCAGTATCAGACCGGGTATGGTGATCAACGCATCGCTCATGACAACCACTACAGTGTCGATGGTTCCACCGAAATACCCAGCAAAAAATCCCAAGACCGTGCCTACGCCGATACCGATCAGTCCAGCTATCAACCCCATCCACAGCGTTCCCATAGTCCCGTACGCCGTGTACGCCAGGATGTCCCGTCCTTCCTGATCGGTACCTAGCAAGTACTCAGCCGAAGGGCGAATGCGTGGCTTGTCAGCAAAACCCCAGTTGGTGCGCTCCTCGTCAATCACGATCGTGCCGATCACTGCGAACAGGACTACTGACATCATCAACACAAATCCGCCGAACAGCGTCTTATTGCGCAGGATCGCGCCAGAAGCACGTTCCCAAACTGACTCGTCTTCAAACGCCGTCACATCATCAGATGTGCCCGGATGGGATGACTGTGGGAGTGTCGTATCGGATTCGTTCATCACGCGTTGCGATACCTGATTCGTGGGTCAATCAGGGGATACAGGATATCGACTATGAACAGCGTCAGTCCGATCCCGAAAATCACATACATCAAGATGCCTTGTATCAGAAAGTAGTCGTTGGTGATGATCGCTCGCCAAAGCAAGTTGCCGATGCCGGGATATGCGAAAAGCACCTCGACAAGTACCGAGCCTGATACGACGAAACCGAGGTTGATCGCCAAACCCGTCACTTGAGGCAAAAGCGCATTGCGGACCGCGTAGCGAATGAAGATGCGACGCTCTTTGATTCCCTTAAACTCTGCCAGCTTGATGTAATCCTCTCCCATCGTAGTTACCATCATTCCGCGCATTCCGAGACCCCACAATCCGACACTCGACACAATCATCGCAGTTGCAGGCAACAGAGCGTGTTTCACGATGTCGATCAGCGACTGAATATCAAATGTGGGCACCGTTAAAGGGTCATGGGCACCACCGCCTGGGAGCAGTGGCCACCACACGGTGAAAATCCACAGCATGAGAACACCCAACATGTAAAAGGGTACCGCGGTCAAAACCAAGAGGCCAGGAACCACGAAAACGACCGCTACCGGCGTACGCGTCCATCCCAGCCAAGCACCGAAAAATGAACCGATAATCGCCGCAATGATGGTCGAAACACCAACCAGTCCCAGCGTCCAAGGCAACGCCCGTCGAACCTCCGCAGTTACGCTCGCAGGGAAGAACGCGATCGACTTGCCGAAGTCAAGCCTAGACAACGCGATCCAGTAGTTGACGTACTGCAACCAGAGAGGATTGTTCAAGCCAAACCGCTCTTCATAACTGGCTATCATCTGCTCCACGTTTGCGATGTGCACTCCACCCGCTTGCTGCAGCAACTGGTTCATCCGCTCCTCTACGGGGTTGGTGGGACGCAGGCGCGGGACGGCGAAGTTGAGCGTGCCCGCGACGAAGATGATGAGCAGAAACATGCCAAGCCGTTTCAATACGTAGTCAACGGTCATGGCGTCTCAGTCCAGTTGCGGTTATGGGCGTTGTTCGGGGCGTGCAAGGTGTCAGTTTGCGGAGCAAATTCGGAGCGTGTCAATCGTTCCCGAAAAATGTTACATGAATAAGCGCATGATTCAACCGAGCGCGCCGCAACTCGCCAGGCACGTTCACGCACACGCGTCAAGAATTGTTTATAAAATATTCCAGAAATTGCGCGGGGATGTCCGCGCAGTGATGCGCGTTTGTGAATGGTTATCGCAGTCACGAATCGCCCTAGCGTCTCATTAAGTTCGAGGAGCGCAGACAATGCAGCGATTACGAAATATGCGGACCGCTTTCTGGTCCGTCGTTATAGTCTCTCTCACGGCCGCCATGACCGCCGCAATCGCCTGCGGCAGTAGCGAAACGGTCGTCCAGACCGTCGTGGTCGAGAGGGAAGTCCCGGTCGAAGTCCAAGTCACCGTCGAAACCGTCAAAGAAGTGATGGTGCAAGGCGAGACGGTCGTTCAGACGGTAGAAGTCGAGAAGGTCGTCGAAAGGGAAGTGCAGGTCGAAGTTACCGCCACGGCGGCACCGCGCGGCCCGATCGAACGTGAAGACACTCTCGTCATTACCGGCTTCGGCGCTGGCGCAACCGCTTGGGAAAATCCCGACAACATGAACCCATACTCCCTCGGCGGACTGGGACGTGTGCGCGGAATCCTAAACAAGACGATCTACGAGTTCCTGTATCTCTACAACCACAACGATGGCCAGGTCATCCCCTGGCTGGCCGAGAGCAGCGAAGTTGACGACGACTTCATGGGCGTCAGCGTAACCCTGCGAGACGGTATCGAGTGGTCCGACGGAATGCCATTCACGAGCGAAGACGTGAAGTTCACCATCGAGCTGTTGCAAGACAACACCGACATGGTGTTCGCCGGCGACATTCAAGAGTGGGTAGACGACGTCGAGATCATCGACGACCGCAACTTCCGCATCAACTACAACAAGCCAAACGCGCGATTCTTCTACTTCTATTTCCAGGAGAACTCTGAGATCCACCTCCCGATACTGCCCAAGCACATCTGGGAAGGTCAGGACCCGCTCGAGTTCACGAACTACGACCTGGACAAGGGTTGGCCCGTCGGAACTGGTCCGTTCGTAGCGACCCGCGCTGACAGCCAAGGTCAGATCTTCGACCGCAACGACAACTGGTGGGCTGCCAAAGTCGGCTTCAAAGAGCTGCCAGAGCCTCTCCGTGTCGCCTACATCCCGCCGGGAGGTCAGGACACAATGGTCGCGCGCATGATCAACAACGAATTTGACGTCGGGTCGATCATGCAGCCCGGAGTGTTCGTAACCGCGCACAACCGCAACAAGAACATCATCTCGTGGGACACCGACGGTCCGTCTTACGGCGCTGCTGACGCGTGCATGTACACGCTTGGTGTGAACACCCAGTACGGTCCGATGTCGGATGTCAACGCACGCCGCGCCGTGCAGGCGGCAGTAGACCGCGACCAGATCGTGAACCTCGCCTACGAAGGCTCGACCGTGACCCGGGCAGTTCCCTACTCCACCTATGGCGGACTGAAGGCCTACGAAGACGCGCAGGCCGACATCATCTCCAAGTACAACTGGGAAGGTCAGGGACAAGCTGAGGTCGAGATGTACATGGCAGAAGCCGGCTACAGCATGGGCGGCAGCGGATACTGGGAGAAAGACGGTCAGCCGATAACTATGGACCTGCACGTCCCCGGTTGGCTGAAGCCGCTGGGACCAGCCGTTGAGCAGCAGCTGCAGAACGCCGGCTTCGATGTGACGTTCGTGTTGCACGACCCGGACACGGCGCCGCTCTGGGCCGAAGTCCGAACCGGTCTTGCGGACATGTGGATACTGGTGCACTGCGGAAGCTCACGTGAGCCGCACGGCACGCTGCAGCACTACCACAGCAAGTTCAGCTCACCGATGCAGGGCGAGCAGAACTCTTACATCTGGGCAAACAGCCAGTACAACAACCCTGAATACGACGCCATCATTGACGAGATGGACAGCGTGTTGCCGTCCGTCGACGACCCGCAGTACATGGACCTCGCCAACCGGGCGCTGGAACTCTTCCTCGACGACGTGATCGAGATCACCCTCGCCGAGGAGCGGCACGTCGTGACGTTCAACAACACCTACTGGCGCGGCTTTGCTACCAACAGCAACCCGTACGTCGCACCGTACAGCCTGTGGGCCGGCTTCCTGCTGGAGATCCTGAACGTCTCGAAGGCGCAGTAATCATCTGGCTTAAGCCGAGAATCGATTGCGGATAAGCAATCCAGGCAAGACGTTTAAGCATCGGGGGCGTTATCTTGTTGAGATGACGCCCTCGATTCGCGTCTGGACAGAGATAACGACACGCTCAATGCTGGTGCTTTCATGAATGAACCTGAACCGATACTCGTCAATCGCTCCGATGCAATAGCAACGATAATCTTCAACCGTCCTTCGCAGCGAAACGCCATATCGTACGAGATGTGGCGACAACTCGGGCAGATCATGTCGGAGTTTGAAGCCGACAAGTCGCTCCGCTGCGTAGTGTTCCGAGGCGCCGGCGGTCAGGCCTTTTCGGCCGGTGCTGATATCAAAGACTTTGACGAGCATCGCTACGATTCCAAGTCGGCTGCCAACTATGCCAAAGCCTTTGAATCGGCGCTGGAACGGATTGAAAACCTGCACTGCCCCACTGTATCTGCCATCCAAGGCTTCTGCGTCGGAGGCGGGCTAGAACTCGCGGCGGCGACCGATATCCGCATCGCCACGCCAGAATCGCAGTTCGGAGTACCGGTGGCACGTTTGGGATTGACTGCCGGTTGGGACGAACTGCGACGCATGATAGCCGTTGCTGGCATACCCGCCGTAAAGTATCTCCTCCTGTCAGGTCGCATCATCGGCATCGACGAGGCGATGCGCTTCGGGCTGGTAACCGACGTCGTAGACGATAGCGAGTTTGATAGTGCTGTAGATCGTTTGGCGAGACAGATATCCCGCGGCGCTCCCCTTGCCGCCCGCGACCACAAGATAATGATTCGCCATCTGTCGATTGAACCGAACACCTCCACCATGAGCAAGCAAATCTTCAATCTGCAATTCCGCGTCTTCGACTCGGCCGACTTCCGCGCCGGCGTAGAAGCATTCAAGGCGAAGAAGCATCCGGTATTCAGGGGCGAGTAGACATCACCACGACCATCCAACATTCGAGTTCAGACATGTCGAACGATGATCGGCGGCATCACCGGCTGGCAATATGAAGAGTTCGCGCTTGAGGACGCGAGGTAGTTATGGATGGATACTCAACAGGTGAGTAACAATCAATTTAATTGTGGTATCCCACTCATCGACAAATCTCACAGCCCATACTCATCCAACTTCCGCCTGAGGAACGCGGCCGCGAGCGGAACCGCTGACACCTCATCAAGTTCATCCTGCCCTTCGAACACTACTGACATCCAGCCGTTGAAGCCTACGGACTTGACTATCGGCATGATGCGGTCGTAGTCGAGCCAGGCTTCGGAGCCGGAGGCGATGCGGTAGATCTTGGCGCGGATGTGGACGGCACGCGGGGCGGATGCTTCGATGGAGCCGTAGAAGTTGTGCTCCACTCCTTCAACGCCGCGCTCTCCGCGTGATGCGCCGGGGGAGCCGCGGTACTGCCCAGTGTCGAGGATGTGCGAGTAGTACGGGTTATTCACCTCGTCAAGTATCTTGAGCACCTGCTCGCCAGTCGCTGGCGCACAGCCATGGTTGTGGTTGTGAAGTCCAACTACTACGCCTTTAGACGCGCCGTACTCTGCCACTTCGCGGGTGGCGGAAACGATCCTCGGCCACACCGTCTCCTCCGTCTCGTCATCCGGTATCCATCCGCCGAACGACCTTACCATCTGGATGCCCATAACATCGGCGACGTCGATCCACTTCTTCATGTTGTCGATCTGTGCGCGCTGCTCGTCGCCCTGCATCCCGAAGTTGTTCGATACCCCGATGTAGCAGATGTGCAGACCGCTCTGCAGGCACGCCATCCGCACCTCTTCCAGATATGCCCGGTCGGTCGATGCGAAGTGTTGAAAATGGATGTCGATACCGTCCAGGCGATACTCCCGCGCCTTCTCGATCATCCCGAAAAGGTCGATTTCGCCAGCATTGAATGTGTCCCGATAGCACAGAGACTGGAGACTGAGTTTGATCATCTGTAAACGCCCTCCAACGAGCGGTGTATGCGGTGAATTGCCAAAAGACTATCACTTGACTATCATCGAGTCGTCTCCGGCGCGGCCAGATCGGAAACGATTCATCGAGAGTCAAAGCGGGATATGCGTTATCATCAGCATCAGTCAGTCGCACGTTCATCTATCTACTGACGACTACGCTCAACGGAGGGTGTCATAAATGTCAGCACAAGCAGTCAGTTCAGCAGCAACCGTTCCATCAGAGGCGCCGGACACTATCAATCGGATGGCCGATGCCGCATCCAACTTCCTCGCATCACTCGGTGAAGCCGAACTCGCAAAGGCAACCTTCCCGTTCACCGGCGACGAACGCTACGAGTGGCACTACACGCCAGTGGCGCGCAACGGCCTGCTCATATCCGAGATGAACGCGCACCAGGTGAAGCTTGCATTCAAGATGATGGCGACCGGTTACAGCGACAGTGGTTATGCGATGGCGCGCCAGATAATCCGCCTCGAGCCGATACTCGGTGAATACGAGGCGATGACGAACAATGTTTCCCAGTGGCAGCGTCTTGAAGAGCGTTACTGGTTCAGCGTCTTCGGCACTCCCGGAAGCGAAGAGCCATGGGGATGGCGCGTCGGCGGCCACCACATCGGAATCGTCGCCTCTGTCGTGAACAACCGTGAAGTCTCTATCCATCCTCTCTTCTTCGGCTCCAATCCAGCAGAGGTGAAGCATGGCGAGCACAAGGGACTTCGCACTCTCGCGGAGGAAGAGGATTGGGCCCGGACGCTCATGACGGGAATGACCGATGACCAGCGCGCTACGGCCATCGTAGACCCGATAGCACCGGCCGACATCCTCACCACGACCGTCAGAGTCGTAGACCCGGCAAGCACACCCCAAGGCATCTCGATCGGAAAGCTGCACGACGGTCAGCGCGACGCGCTGGTCAAGTTGATTCGGCACTACGTCTTCCGGGCTGCCGACGAGATGGCGATGAACTACTGGAACCAGCTGGAGCGCGAAGGTTGGGACAGCATCCACTTTGCATGGGCCGGACCGTTGGAACGCTGGCAGGGACACTACTACAACATCCGACACGACCGCTTTGTCATTGAATACGACAATACGCAGAATGGCGCCAACCACATCCACTCGGTGCTGCGCGACTACACGCACGATTTTGGTGAAGATCTACTCGCCGCCCACTACCACGCCGCGCACTGATGGAATGCATCGATCCCGCATCAACCGGGTGAGGCACCTTGCCCCACTTCGATATCGATGCACGCCTGCTGCCCTTGCGGATGCCGTCCGTTAGTCTAAATGTTTGATGTCGCATGAGTGAAGCAACTCTGCAAGTAGTCGTCAGGCTGCTAGTTGGCATAGTCGGCGCTGCCATCGGCGCATTCTTCGGCGCGCTCGTCATCGCAATGATCATCTCATCCGTCGAGATATCGGAAGAGATGAGTGGATTCCTACGCATCGCCTTCGTCGCATTGACCGCGACTGTCGGGTCACGTGTCGGCTGGTATGGAACTACCGAGACTCGCAAACAGTCGGCGACGATATTTGCCCTCTCAGCCCTCATCGGCATCATAGGCTCCTGGGTAGCGATATCGCTCGCGGGCGTATTCTTCCATCACACCGACCTCTACATCCTGAACCGCGACATCTCCGGCGCCGGTTTCTTCGGCGTCCTAATCGCCTGCAACATCCCACCCCTAATCTACGCCGCCGATCAGGCCCGAAAGCGGCATATCTAAAATGCCGCATATCTAACGGGGCGGCTTCCCGAAACTCTGTGATTCGCAGTGCGCGAATGCGGAAAGATTGCGTTAATATTCATACATCGTTTAGGTACGCCATCGTCAAGTAGCGCATCTTGTCATGTGCCGATGTTGGGGTGCCAAGGACAGTTGTGGAGGTAACCATGATTCGAAAGAAAAT
This sequence comes from Dehalococcoidia bacterium, assembly GCA_965200065.1. GTDB lineage: Bacteria > Chloroflexota > Dehalococcoidia > Lucifugimonadales > Lucifugimonadaceae > Bin127. The sequence goes on from CBDATF010000002.1 coordinate 271,617, forward strand.
ATTGAGGTGGGCGATCTTGCCGATGTCTGCTGTCGTCGCGGCAGTAGCATTGTTCGCATGCGCTGGTGAAACCATCGTCGTCCAAACCGTGGAAGTGCCGGTAGAACGCGAAGTGAGGGTCGTTGAAACGGTGGTGATTGAGAAGGAGGTGCAGGTAGCGGGTGAAACCGTCATCCAGACCGTCGTAGTACCGGTCGAGAACGTCGTTGAGGTAAAGGTGATCGAGACCGTGGTCGTCGAACGCGAACGCGTCGTTGAAGGTCAAACCGTCATCGAAACCGTCGTTGTCGAGCGTGAAGTCGTCAGGGAAGTTGAAAAAGAAGTACCCGTAGAGGTCGTCAAGGAAGTCGAAGTCGTCAAAGAGGTCGAAGTCGAGGTCGAGAAGGTCGTCGAGGTCGAAAAAGAGGTTGAGGTTGTTAAAGAAGTAGAAGTCGAGGTCGAGAAGGTCGTCGAGGTCGAGAAAGTGGTCGTTGCCACTGCAACTCCGGCGCCTGAAACCTTCTACGGACTTCCGATTCCAGTGGCGGCACCTACTATCAGTGAACCACCGGCACCTGCCACAGGGGCTGACACGGTAGTGATTCGAACTGGCCTTGAAATTCGCGGCAGCGGCATTCCGGGCGACCCGTCTGGTGGAATGTTCAACGGCTCCAGCGTGTCTGAAAAGTTCTTCCTGACCGATGAAGGCGGCAACGCCGTCAACCAGGTAGTCACCGGTTGGTCGCTGGTTGACGATGCCGACGCACTCGGCGGGCAGGCTCTAATCTTCAACATCAAGCCAAATGTTGCCTTCCACAACCAGTGGGGCGACTTCGGAAACTTGAGCGCTGACGATGTCGTTTGGGCTTACAACAAGGGCAACCCTGGCTACAATCCCGAATCGGCAACCGACGGCGGCTCAAACTGGGTCGCTCTGATCGGTAACCAGCCGTTGACCAAAGTCGACGATATGACGGTACGCGTACCGTTGAATCAGTTCGATGTCCGATGGGACACCTTCATGTTCGGACAGTCCGGTCTCGGATTGAGCATCACCAGCAGCAGAGCCTTCGAAGAGATGGGTGAAGACTGGGTGCGAGACCACGTGGTCGGCACTGGACCCTACATGGTTGATGAGTATGCATACGATGCGACGCTTCAGCTTAAGGCGGTTCAGAACCATCACCGCATCACTCCGGAAGTTGACCGCATCATCTACGAGCCGATTGGTGAGGATGCAGTTGCTGAAGCTGCGCTCCGCAGCGGTAGTGTCGATGTTGCAGTAGTCGACCTTCGCAACTACCCCACTCTGACGCAAGAGGGCTTCGAGATTGTCGGCGCCGGTGCAGGTTCATTCCACAGCATCTCATTCTCCGGCAACTACTGGCAGGACACGATCTACACGCCAAATCCTGATGATGAGGAAGAGCCGATCGTTCTACATGCGACGGTGCGTCACCACATTCCTTGGATTGGCGACCCGCGACGCGACGATTTCGGCAATCCGCCGGATGGCTTCACTAGCATGACGCGTGCCGCTCAGGTTCGCCAGGCACTCTCGTTCGCCATCGACCGAGCCCTGATCGCCGAAGTTCTCTTCTCCAACGCCGCATGGGTCAACTACGTCTACGGACACGACATCAACAACCCGAACTGGCAGGACAAGTGGAACGTCGAGTACAACCCGGAACTTGCAGAGCAGATGCTTGACGAGGCTGGATATCCGCGCAATGCCAATGGAATCCGTTTCGAAATGCCCTTCTTCATCCGCATCGGCCGAGGTGACGAGGAAATTGGCACCGCCGTCGTCGGTATGTGGCGTGAGATCGGAATCGACATGCAGGACTGGAAGGCGCAGTATCAGACCTATCGACCCAGTTTGATCGGTCGAACTGCGACGGCGCCATGGATCCACTCTGCCGGCGCCGAAAGCCCGCAGGCACCGTGGGACTGGCCGGTAGTGAGCAACTCTGAATGCTCCGGCGGACGTCCTGGTTTCAACATTGGTATCGAGATTCAGGAGCTCTGTGAATGGGGCACTGAGATGAACCAGCAACAGGACAAGCAGGCTCGCATCGAGATCCGCAACAAGATGGCCGACTTCCTGCACGAATGGAACCCGGCAATCGGCACCGTGGCACGTCCCAACGTGGCACTGGTCAACCCCAAGAAGATCGCTTCCTGGAACATGCCGCTGTCAGTGCGTGAAGCCGCCCTGCACCATCCCGAGTTCATCACGACAGTTCGGTAATCAATCCGACATCGCGTGAACTCGTTGGTTCTACGCAAACGCTGTGGCGCGATCATCCCGGTCGCGCCACAGCCGCTTGCACACTTGAAAATGTCAACTATCCGGTTTGATCTAACCAGTGGATATTCCCGCTGGCTCCGGATGGAATAGATTTCTATGCTTCGTTTTCTATCCAGACGCATCGGAACGATGTTCATATCACTCATCGGTGCTACCGTTGTAGTGTTTGGATTGGCACACGCCAAAGACGATCCGATCAACGTCTTCATCCGCGCCGAGGGATACGCCATCGGTCCTGAGCAGATTGCCGCCCTGCGCGCCAAGTGGGGACTGGATAAACCTATTGTTCTTCAATATGCCACTTGGCTCGGAAATATCGCCCGTGCCGACTTGGGCCGTAGCGTCGGAAGCAACCGCAAGGTAACCGACATCCTTTGGGAACGCTGGCCGGCAACGTTGCAGTTAGCGGTCGGAGCCTGGATACTCGGCACGTTCGTGGGCATCCCATTAGGCATCATCTCTGCGATGTGGCGCGCATCGATACTCGACTACTTCCTGCGCGCATTCGCACTCTCAGGACAGTCGGTACCGGCCTTCTGGGTAGGTATTGTCGGCATATGGATATTCGCCGTATATCTAGGAGTGTTGCCAGTGCCCACCTTCTACGGTCGAACTGACGCCAGTTTCTGGGGTCAGTTCCAGTACTTCGTGCTACCCGTGCTGGTACTGGCATGGGGTCCAATCGCCGGTTATCTTCGCATCACTCGCTCGGCGATGCTTGAGGTGCTCGACTCTGAGTACGTAAAGCTGGCACGCGCTAAAGGACTCGGGTATGGGCGAGTGGTCGCTAAACACGCCTTCCGGAATGCGCTCATACAGCCCCTGACGGTCTCTGCCCTGCTCCTCGCCGGCTTCATGGACGGCGCGGTGTTGGTAGAGAACGTGTTCGTTTGGCCCGGCATCGGACAGATCGCCGTTGCGGCGGTAAACGACAATGACTTCACGTTGCTGACCGGCATCGTCTTTATGTTCACGATTCTCTATCTGGCAATGAGTTTCGTATCGGATCTTCTATACGTCGTTATCGATCCCCGCATCAGGCTTGAGTGATGGCTACTACTGTAGAAAACGTGCAAGAGACCCCCATGTCTCCGGGCATGATGATCGTCCGCTCGCCGGTGATCGTGTGGGACTTCATCCGCCGCTGGCCAGTCATACCGGGTGCCATAATCATCATCTTTGCACTGGCAACGGTCTTTACGGAGCAGTTTGCGACTGATGATCCGAACGACCAGAACCTGCGTGCCAGCTTTGCTGCACCTGCCTGGAACTCGGAGTACTACGAGCAGAATGAACGGCTCGACCGTCGCTATCTGCTCGGTGCAGATCAGCACGGTAGAGACATCTACTCGCGGATGATACACGGCACGCGCGTCTCAATCACCGTTGCATTTGCCGCCGCCGTTATCGGCATGTCAGTCGGACTATGGGCCGGCATCGCATCAGGATGGTTCGGGGGATGGTTCGACGAAATTATGACACGATTCGTCGACGTCTGGAACGGATTGCCATTCCTGCTGATCGCACTCGTCGTATCCATCACCATCGGCACAGGTCTCATGGTTCTAATCGGGCTGCTCGTCATGGCTACATGGGTAGGACTCGTGAGGAACATCCGCGCTGAAGTCTTGACCCTCAAGACTCGTGACTACGTCGCGTCGGCACGCGTCGCCGGCGGTGGCGATTTCCGCATTATGTATCGCCACATCCTGCCGGGCGTCATCAACCTGCTGATGGTGCTGGCAAGTCTGCGCATCGGCGGACTGATACTGGCCGAAGCATCGTTGAGCTACCTCGGCATCGGAGTACCGTCCCGATATCCCTCCTGGGGCAACATGATTAGCGACGGCCGAGAGTTCCTCGATTCGGCCTGGTGGGTCTCCTTCTTCCCCGGTTTCTGCATCTTCCTCGTCGTGATGTCATTCAACTTCATCGGCGACTGGGTGCGAGACCGAACCGATCCCCGACTGCGTCAAATCAGGTAACGATGCAAAGGACCAGATATGTACGACATCCTCATTAAAGATGGCCATGTTATCGATCCCAAGAACGGCATTGACCGCAAGATGGATGTTGGCATCGCCGGATCATCGGTAGCGGCAGTCCAGCCAGATATCCCCGAAGCACAGGGGCGAAGAGTAGTAGATGCCTCGGACTGTTTCGTGATGCCGGGATTGATCGATCTTCATGCACACTGCTACGGGTACGATGGTGCGCTGTTTCCGGATGAGATGTGCTTCCCGTATGGCGTGACGACCATGGTCGATTGCGGCGGCTCCGGCTGGCGCACTTTCGACCACTTCAACGAAACCGTCATCCGCAAAGCGGGGCCGCGCGTCTTCGCATTCCTCAACATCGTCGGCGAAGGGATGCGTGGCGACGTTGAGCAGAACATTGATGATATGGAAGTGGAACCTACCGCCGCCAAGATACGTCAACGCTCTGACATCATCATCGGTGTCAAAGTAGCCCACTTCGGCGGAGTCGGTTGGGAATCGATCGATCGCGGAGTAGCGGCCGCCGCCGAATCTGAAACCTTCTGCCTCGTCGACCAGAACGGCCGGGCCTCACGTCCCTTTTCGGAGATGATGCTGGAGCACATGAATGCCGGCGATGGCGTGACGCACTGCTACGGCTACGGCAAACCGATGATCGGGAATGACGGCAAGGTCAAGGAGCATTACTGGGAAGCGCGCGATAGAGGCATCATCATGGATGTCGGACACGGCAACAACAGCTTCTCGTTCGCCATGGCCGTGCCGGCTATCGAGCAGGGATTTCCACCCGATACCATATCAACCGACATGCACCGCATAAGTCTGCACACATCGCGCGCCACCATGACCGAGGTGATGAGCAAGTTCCTCGCGATTGGAATGTCGATGTACGACGTGGTAGAGAAGTCAACCTTAGCCCCGGCCTTGCAGATCGGACATCCCGAACTGGGCACGCTCACTCCCGGCGCAACTGCCGACGTGACCGTTCTTGAGTATGTCGAACGTCCCTGCGGTCTGAGCGACAGCGGTCCAACCGGCTACCGCATCATGCCGGCGCCAGGACGATTGATAAACCAGATAACCATCAAAAGCGGCGCCATCCGCTTCGACTACGACGGTCGCTCCAAAGAAGACTGGACCGAAACCCCCAAGACCGATCTGGACCTGCCCGGCTGAGCCGGTGTAGCGGATTCATGCGATATCGTCTTCATTTGACATCCGCAGTCAAAAATATGTTATCATGATGTAATTACATCATAGTGGTGGATAGAGCCATGAAGCGCACACAGATACAGTTAGACGAAGTCACACACCAGTTGTTGAAGGATCGCGCATATTCCGAGAATCGGTCTATGGCGTCCTTAATCCGGGACGCAGTCGCCGAGTACGTTGCCGAACCAGCCGTTCGCAAAACATCGGTGCGTGAGTTTCGATTCATCGGTGCTGGCGCATCTCCTCCTGATGAGAATGGCACGGTCTCAACAAATCACGACAGCATCTTTTCTGAAGCGATTCAGCATTGATATTCGTAGATACCTCCGCATTCTTAGCATTATCCAATGCACAGGATGAGTTTCACAACCAAGCGGTATCGTCCTTGCAACAGCTCCTATCAGTAGAAGCTGATCTGTGGACGCATAACTACGTGGTCTTGGAAACTACCGCCGTTATGCAACGCAAGTTGGGACTTCATCCAACGTTGCTCTTCCTGTCTGAATTGTCCGACATCGCAACCGTCCGCTGGGTCTTGCCAGATATCCACGACCAAGCAATCGAAATACTGACTGATCGCAATGTCCGCACCCTTAGCCTTGTCGACTGCATAAGCTTCGTTCTGATGGAGAATTACGGATCCACAACCGCCTTTGGCTTCGACTCAGATTTTCTCAGCGAGGGCTTTGAGTTGCTCTAGCTTTCGCTGAAACGCTTCGGCGTCGAGGCTTAATGCATGGGCTTTTGTGAGATTCGTAGATCTAATGGATGTCTGATCGAGATCGCGATACAACCGGTCATCTGATTTTCACACTGGACGCTTTGAATTGATAAGTTGAAACTTATCAGTGGGCTCACGGTGATACGAACATCTATGAGGTTGGCATAACCATGCGATATCGTCAGTTAGGAAACTCTGGACTTGAAGTCTCGGAGACGGGTCTTGGTGCGAACAGTTTCGGGGAGCCGGGACGGCGCGACTATGCCGAATCGGAGGCGATAATCCACGCCGCTATCGATCACGGCATCAACTTCATCGACACTTCGAACGTCTACGCGCAGGGGCTATCGGAGGAGTATATCGGGCGCGCACTCAAAGGTCGGCGGCATGAGATGCTGATCGGCACGAAGTTCGGGTCGAAGCGTCAACATGGTCCGAATCTCTTCGGCGGCGGACGCAAGTTCGTGATGGATGCCGTCGAGGAGAGTCTGCGACGGTTGCAGACCGACTATATCGACCTCTATATGATCCACCGTCCCGACCCGCGTGTGCCGCTCGATGAGACGTTGCGCGCGCTGGACGACATCGTGCGGCAAGGCAAGGCGCTGTATATCGGCTGTTGCAACTTTGAAGCGTGGCGCATGGTGCAAGCCGTCTGGACCAGCAGAGCCAATGGAATGACGCAGGTCATCTCGTCGCAGTTCGAGTATTCGATGCTCAACCGCCGCTCTGAATCCGAGATGCTCCCCGCCTGCCGCGCCCATGGCGTAGGCGTAATGCCCTACCTACCACTAGCCGCCGGCTTACTGACCGGCAAGGTAGATACAACCGGCAAGGCGCCCTCCGGCACTAGACTGGACATCGACCCGGTACAGTCCGAACGTTGGATAACCAACAACAATCTAAAAGCCATCTCGGCCCTGCAGAACTGGGCACAAGCACACGGCAAGAATCTGGTCGACCTCGCATTCGCCTGGCTCCTCGCCGACCCAATCGTAGCCATCGTAATCGCCGGCGCCAGCTCACCCCAGCAGATAGCCCAAAACGCCCAAGCCTCAAACTGGCAACTCACCCCCGCAGAACGCGACGCAGTAACCGCCATCCTAGACACGCACCCCATCGACGGCGTACGCACCTACTTCTCCGTAGCCGACTACTTCGGGGAGCAGGTAGAGGTGGTTAAGCCGTCATCATCGGCAAGCTAGACCCTTTTAACCCCACCTCACTCATACACCACCCTCCCGATCGTGTGCGCGTTGATGAAGTCCCAGTCTAGGGGCACGCCCATGCCGGGGCCTTCGGGGACTTGGACTTCGCCGTTTTTGTCGATGGCGTCTAGCATGTCGCTGTAGCCGTCTAGGTAGACGGGTGGGTATGACGGGTCGAGTTTGGGATGCACTAGGCCGAGTTCGTAGTAGTTGGAGTTGCGCATGGCGGCCATTGTCTGGCGACGGCTGGGGCCGGGGCTGTGCGGCTCTACGTCGAGACCGAAGCCTTCGCTGGCGTGCGCTATCTTCATCACGCCGGTGATGCCGCCGTCGTAATCGTGGTCGATACGTACGAAATCGGTGCCATCAGCGATGATGAAATCGACGTGCTTTTCGAGTCCGCGCACATGCTCTAACTGCAACAGCGGCACTCGTATCAACTCACGCAGTTTGCGGTGTGCGAATGCCGATTCGCCGCCGTCTTTCATCACGTCTTCCCACCAGTAGTAGCCATACGCCTCACATGCTCTGCCGATCTTGAGCGCATCGCCAAACGTCAGAATGGCGCAGTACGGATCCAGCATGAGGTCCATCCGGTCACCGACGCGTTCGCCTACCACTTCGACTAGTCTGACGTGCTCCTCGATTGGCGCTTCCTGCCAGGGATGGATTTTGAAGCCTTTGTAACCCATCTCGAGGCACTGCTCTGCAAAATCGGCATATGCCTCCGGGCTGTTCAGACCTCCCGGATAGCGGTCGCCGATATATGTGGATGCATATGCGGGAAACGACCTACGCTGCTCTCCTAGAAGTTGATAGATCGGTTTGTCGAGCAGTTTGCCGGCTAGGTCCCACAGTGCCATATCTACTTGCGACATTCCCATGCGGGCGTGCTGTCGAGTAGCCTGCTTGGCGTCGTTGTAGATGCGCTCGCGTGCAAATGCACTTTCGCCGATAACGGCGTTTGCGAACAGTCCGATGGCCGAATGTTCCGTCGCCGATCCGCCGACGTATTCGCCAGTTACACCCTCATCGGTGTAAATCACGACCACTCTTGCGGTTTGGTGGAGGCGCGTATTCGGTGCATATCCTGGCAGCACGATGCGCCCGGAGCCTTCCATGTTCTCGACGTAGTACTCGAACTCAACTACTTCCATCTTGGTTATCTTCGGATCGGACATATGTGCATCTCTCGGTCAGCTCAGATCGCTTTATCAATCACCAATATAACCGCGTACTTCGACCGACACGCCAAAATGGTCGGACAAGGTTTTAGGTCGTCTATCCGCCCGGTTATCAATCACGCTCGTACTGTGTGCGCTCAAGTCCCGGGTCAACGCCACATGATCGATAGATTTGCCTCCATCAAGCTCGAGGTTGGCAGTCACGATTCGCAGTTTCTGTTCAAATACCGACTTCAACTTCGCTTGCAGACGTTTTGGTGCGTGACTGCCCTCACCGATTCTCTGGTTGAAGTCGCCCATCACAACAAGCTTTGCTCCTGAATAGCCGCGAAGAATATCTGGCAACCTATCCAGATACGCCTCATGGTCCTCCCAGCGTCTCTTTCGCTGATGCTCTCTCCGTGCTTCAGTGCGAGAACCGGACCATGGAATGCATATGCCAACCACTCTGGTGGTGCCCAACTCGGTATCCGTTATGCCGCTCACGAAGCGACCGGGCGGCAGGTTATCCATCCCAAGCTCGTCCACATCGCGCCATGGCGTACGAGACCAGAGCATCACTTTGCGTCGCCCTGCTTTGATTGGATAGCCGTAGTCAGACTGCGACGCTATCGTATGACCATCTGCATCGGACAGCAGATCTTCGTGCGTCTCGGTTAGGCACACGATGTCGGGCGTGCAGTCCCATATTCGGTGCCGTATCTCATGCAGCCGCTGGGAACGTGGTGTGCACCACTGGACGTTCCAGTTGACGAGATTAATTGACGTGTTCATGCTGTAATCAGTTTGCAACCGGGTTCAGCAAAGTGCTACGAATTCCGCGAAGCGTTGTCGATGAATAGCGGTTGGGTCCATGCGAAGAAGCCGGTTGACGCCATCACCGTGGCGCGCACGTACACTTCATCGCCCGTCATTTCGTACCGGGCACTAGTACCGGTAACGGTCGATAACACTTCCCCGTCCTTGCCCGAAAAAGTGGTCGTGAATATCGCTGAACGATCCGGCTCGATCTCGAGTTCATATACTCCGTCATCGGTATTCAGATCACTCAAAGTCACTCCAGTGGAGGAGTAAAAGCTCCCGTTGGCGAGACCATCGACGATTGCATCTACGGTCAACTCTTCAGATTTCACAACTACCCATCCCCGGCCGGGGTTGCTATTTGCAGGCGTGAAGTCGTGGTAGTTGTGAGAGTCGTCCGTTGCGGTGCCGAATATCACGCGTCCGGCCGATAGCACTCGATCCCAGATCTCCACCGTGCTCGGTTTGCCCGGTCCCCCGAACGTGTTTACCGCCGGATGCGCGTTGTGGATTTCCAACAGGCTTGCGCCGACAACCTCCTTGATGTGGTTGTGGTCATACGCCCACTCGTAGTTCGGATGATTAAGTTGCGCGATCCCGCCGGCCTCTACTATCGCATTGACATTCGCCTGAAGCGTCGCAACCACATCATCAAGGTTGACCGGTTCGACAACGTATCTGATCCCGATCCCATTGAGGTGAATCGGAATTAGACCGAACTGGATCATGGAAGTGACTTCCTCACCCGGAATCATCAAAGGTCCGTTTTCGATCTCATGCTCCAGGATCGTACGGTGGTTGTGGTCGCTCAGAACAAGGAAGTCGTATCCATGATCACGGTACCAGCGAGTCACTAAATCGGGATCAGCATCGCCGTCAGACTCGGTTGTGTGAGTGTGTATGTTGCCTTTGTACCAGGGCATCCTGTGAGGGCTCCTATATGGATACTGGCGAATAGTTGGAAGCGGTTGCTACGTGCTCAATATCCCCGTAATCTCGCCCGTCTCGTCGTTCAAGTCGATATCCCAAGCATTGGGACTGGATGGCAAGCCGGGCAATGTGATGATGTTGCCGGCCAGCGTCACTATCTGCTTGGCGCCGGCGAGAACTCGCAACTCCCGAATCGGTATCGTGTGGCCACGCGGCACATTCAACAGACGCGGGTTGGCAGATACCGATAGGTGCGTCTTTGCCATGCAGATCGGGAAGTCCCAGCCGTTCGACTCGAAACGGCGCGCCGTCGTCTTGGTCAACGGTCCCCAATCGACGCCATCAGCATTGAACAGCTTGTCGGAGACACGCTCTACCTTGTCGACTATCGACATGTCATCTTCGTAGAGGAGTTGCACGTTTGCAGTGTCGGAGTGTGCCGCGTCCCAAACCGCTTCGGCCAACTCGGTCATTCCGGCGCCGCCCTCATCAAAGCCGCGGGCGCCGGCAACACCGACGGCTCCGGCTTCGATGGCGGCTGACTTGGCGGCTTCAATCTCTTCCGCCGTATCGGATGGGAACTGGTTGATGGCCACTACCGGCGGCAGTCCATACATCTTGACGATGCGGATTGCATTGGCGAGGTTCTGGGCGCCGAGTTTGACGGCATCGACGTTTGACGATTCGAGATCGGCTTGCTTGACGCCACCGTGCCATTTCAAACCGCGTATCGTTGCCACAACAACGGCTACCGATGGTTTCGGACCGCCCTGCCGCACTTTGATGTCCATGAATTTCTGGAAGCCCAGATCAGCGCCGAAGCCGGCTTCAGTTATCGTGATGTCGGCCGTGTTGATAGCCAGGATGTCGGCAATAATCGAGCTGCATCCGTGCGCGATGTTGCCGAATGGTCCCATGTGCACAATCGCCGGCTGACCTTCGAGCGTCTGCGCCAGGTTCGGCTTCACGGCATCCCGCAACAGCGCCATCATCGAGCCGATACCGCCAATCTCGCGGGCCGTGACGGGCTTGCGGTCGGTAGTCCATCCGACGACGATGTTGCCGATGCGCTCACGCAGGTCGGCGTATCCATTAGTCAATGCCAGTATCGCCATAATTTCGGATGCGGCATTGATGTCGAAGCCGGCCTCACGCATCGGTGCATTGAGACGTCCTCCGACACCGCTTACTACCGTCCGCAGTGCGCGGTCCTCCGCATCGGTTACGCGTCGCCAGGTGATACCGTCCGGTTGCAGTCCTGGCACAGCGCCACGATAGACGGCGTTGTCCGTCATCGCCGCTAGCAGGTTATGTGCCGACTCCATCGCATGGAAGTCGCCCGTGAAGTGGAGGTTAATCTCATTCGCCGGCTGGACGGTAGACATGCCGCCGCCAGTGCCGCCGCCCTTATGTCCGAACACCGGACCCAGAGACGGCTGGCGGATGGTCAGTGCCACATTCTTGCCGATCTTCGCCAGTCCCTGTGTCAGACCCACCGCCGTCGTCGATTTGCCCTCACCCGCCGGCGTAGGCGTGATTGCCGTGACGACAACCAGTTTTCCCGGCGTCTCCCGCTTCGGAAACGATTGAAGCGGTATCTTGGCCTTATCAGACCCATAAAGTTCCAGATCCGAAGCATCCAGCCCCAGATCAGCAGCAACATCCGTTATCAGTCGCATATTCATATCCATATTCCCCTATCAGTTTCAAAAGCCCAAGGCAGGTTTACGGCACTGGCACTTTCAAAGGTATCGTTCATACCCAGTTTATCGAAACACGCCAAACGTGCATCGGCTAGTTGCGAAAGCGATTCGTTGCAGGGAAACTCATCGTTCATGAGGTGAGGGGTTGTGACACGGGCGCGATCGGGACTGGGAGATAGGGGGTAAACTGGCAGAGAGATGTTGAACGATTTTGAGCCGCGCAATCGAATTAAGGAGAGACCATCGTAATGGGTTCGCTTGTGCAACCGATTCCATATCAGGGGAGCAAACGGAAGATTGCGCGGGAGATTCTTAGACATTTTCCTGTCGAAACGCGCCAATTCGTAGAGCCATTTGCCGGTTCAGGTGCCATGTCGATAGCAATGGCTCAGAGTGGACGTGCGCGGAAATTCTGGGTTAACGATGCACATCCTGCATTGATGGCCCTTTGGCGAGAGATCATCGAACGTCCATCGCAACTTAGCGATGCCTACTCGGAGTTGTGGTTTGAGCAGATCGGGCAAGAACGGGAGTTCTTCAACTTAGTGCGCGATAGATTCAATCGCCATCAATCGCCCGTAGACTTCCTCTACCTGCTGGCGCGTTGCGTCAAGGCGTCTGTCAGATATAACTCAAAGGGTGAGTTCAACAACACGCCCGATAATCGACGCAAGGGTGCAAGGCCATCGGAGATGCGGCGGCGCATCGAGCGCACGTCGGAGTTGCTGTCAACCAAAGCCTATCTGACCTGTTTGGACTACAAGCAGGTTCTAGCGGACTGCGAACAGGACGATCTGGTTTACATGGATCCCCCTTATCAGGGCGTGCGCGGTCGCCGCGACAAGAGATATCTGCCCGACTTTGAAGAAGCCGAGTTTCATGCCGCCCTCAAAGAGTTGAACCACCGGGATATCCCATTCGCAGTTTCCTACGACGGACGTACCGGAGACCGCCTATATGGTGCCCCCCTGCCCCAAGATTTAGGACTTCAACGTCTGGAATTACAAGTGGGCAGATCAACCCAGTCCACGCTACTCGGACGCAATGAAGTCACCTACGAATCTCTATACCTAATCGCCGGCTCTGGCCGCTGCTCGCCATTCGTCTGCACTTCAAGCGGCTTTAGTTTAGGTTGCCGCGCATGAACATCGAAGCAGAGGAGAATTCCCCTGAACTTCCGCGTGAGTTTGTCGAATACGTCTCGTCGATTACTGCGAAGCGTGCGAAAACCTTCATTGACCACATCCTTAAGTACGGATACATCACTACTGAGGATTTATCAGAAACCTAAGGTTACACCCATCCGCCAAGAGCGGCTATAGATGTGCGCGAATATGGCATCCCTATCGATACGTTCCGAGTTGAAAGCAGCGACGGACGCAAGATAGCAGCATACAAGTTCGGTGACCCTACCCTGATTCGGACAGGTTTCAGGGACAGACGTATTTTGCCGAAGGGGCTTAAAACCGCGTTGGTGCAAGCGAATGATTCATCCTGCGCCATATGCCTAACGCCCTACCAGCCTAGATATTTGCAAATCGATCATCGCGTTCCATATCAAATCGCAGGAGAAATCGACGAACTCCATACGGATGCAGTCATGCTCATATGTGGATCGTGTAACCGTGCAAAATCCTTTACATGCGAGAATTGTCCCAACTGGACGAAACGTTCCAAAGAAGCGTGTCTGACATGTTATTGGGCAACGCCAGAGAATTATGAACATATCGCCATGCAACAGAGTCGTCGTTTAGACATTGTCTGGATGGGCGATGAAGTGGAAGACCATGCTAGATTGGCATCACTTGCGGAATACGCCCAAAAGACACTGCCAGAATTAGTCAAGGATACTTTGAGACGACGAATCATCAATCACCAAGACGGTTGAGATGAAGCAGGTGGGAAACCAACCTCTAACCCCCCTCACCACTGATCGCACCCCTCCGCAATCCCGATCCGACCCGTCGCCCCTGCGCGACGCGCAGATTAGAGTGATTGTCATATCCAGTCTATCGAAACACGCCAAATGTGCGGCAGATCGTTCGGAAAGCGGGAGCGGTCGCTGGCAGGGTCTCGGGCTTGGGTGTTAGAGGTTGTGACACGCGCATCGTGGGAACTGCAAGATAGCGGGTAAACTGGCATAGAGATGTTGAACGATTTTGAGCAACGCAATCGAATTAAGGAGAGACCATCGTAATGGGCTCGCTGGTGCAACCGATTCCATATCAGGGGAGCAAACGGAAGATTACGCGGGAGACTCTTGGGCACTTCCGGTCAAAACGCCGCTCGGATCTATCCGTTCTGATACCAGTCAGGTAGCGGAAGCACGCGATCGGGGGCAGTCTGGTCAAACTAAACGTTCACTAACTTGGATCTGCCGTACTTTGGCCACTCAAAGTCTTGCACCCAGGGTTGGAAGTAGAGCAACACCTGACCGGTTACCCAACGTATCGGCAGTGCGATGGCGTTGTCGATGATGTAGTGCTGAAGTTCGGAGTATCGCTCTTGCTGTCTGACATCGTCCTGTTCGCCCACCGCGTTCTGCAACATGCGCTGAATCGTTTCAATCTCCGGCGACAATTCTTCAACTCGGAACGGGTTGTCAAACGCCTGCATCACGGCGTATGGGTCAGGATAGCGAGCCGGAATGCTGAAACCTATCATCTCCATTTCGCCGCTTTCCAGTTGATCCTGATATCGCGATCTCGTCAAAGTGTTGTAAGTCAATTCGACGCCTATAGCATCTGCCCACGATTTTCTAAAGGCATTGATTTCTCTCTCGAAAAACCACTCGCTGAGGTCTTGAATTTAAGGATGTGCTCTTCGTCGCTGTACTTGGATTTGCGAAACTCAGCAGCAGCAAGCATCGGGTCGTAGTGCCGTACTACAACATCTTCGTCAAATCCCGGTATTCCAGGTGGGATAATGCTGTGGGCATGACTGTAGTTAGCGACCGTGAGTTCATACTCTCCGTAAAGTGATGCAGCTACCAAAGCTCGCCTGAAGTGAACGTCATCGTACGGTGGGATGTTGGTATTGAAAACCAGAAATGCAGTTTCCGGCGCACCATCGAACAGTTCGTATGATACCGATCCATCGTTAATGAGATAGCGTGTAACATCTAATTCCTCATTCATAAAATCGACCACTGTGCGCTCAAATCGCCCCTGTCGAGGATGCGAGATGACCACTCCCTCAAGATAGGCCAAACGATCGTGGTAGTGCTCGTTCCGTTCCATAACCCATGGACCTATGTACGAATCAAACGATACCAACCTGAATGGACCGGTTCCAACCGGCAAAGAATCCTTTGAATTAGATCTAGGAGACAATGAACCTCTAACTGCTTCAATCCAGTGATGCCCCAGTTTTCCACGTTTTCTCGCTTCAACACTACTGCCACCTGGTCGGCCAACAACGCCGGAAAATCCGAACGTGGCGCCGTCAACGTGATGCGCAACACGCGTTCGTCAATAACCTCTACACCTTTAAGTTCCTTCTCATATCCGCTGATAATCTCGGATGCACCCTCTATCCATCCCAGGATACTTGGCGCCCTTTCAGAGCCAGTGGCCGGATCCAGTGCTCGCTCCCAACTCCACTTGAAGTCCGACGCTGATACCGGACTACCATCACTGAACTTCAGACCAGGTTTCAAAGTAAAGGTATAAACACGTCCAAAATCTGCCACATCGAAACTCTCCGCAAGGTCAAGTCTGACTGGTGAGTCGAAATCATCATCGATTTTGGTAAGGCCTGAATAGATTTCGTTTATCACCCATCCTGAAGACGAATCGATTCCCAAGCGTGAACTATGCCCTACCGCCGGATCAGCGATAATCGTATTGCTCGTGGCTAGTTGGAACACCCCGCCTTGTTTCGCTCCTGCTGGGTATGGAACTCATCGCGATGACCAGCTTCTGTGCCTGATGCTTCCTCAACTACTTCAAAGACAGGGGACGATTCATCGTTTTCCGTTCCCGTATCGACAGGAGTAACAGTCTCGTTCTCGTCCTGCTGAAGCGATTTCACCGATGTCGGGGGCACAACCGTAGATGTGCATGCTGTCGCCACGAAAAAAGCCGAGAGCAAACCAAAATACAGGATGGTTTGTGCAAATCCGCGATCGAAAGATCTACAGCGTCGCATCTGAGATGACCAGTTCATCAATACTCCAAATGTCAAAGTTTGACTCAATCCTGATTTTTGATTTGTCGGCCAGCTTCTGGGACCTCTGATTACGCTACAAGCTGTTAGCTTTATCACCCCCTCACCACTGATCGCACCCCTCCGCTATCCCGCTCCGACCCGTCTCGGACACGTTGTCGCCTTGGACTTCGCCGGAGTCTATGTTTACGTAGAAGATGAGTGCGTCGGGGCCTAGCAGGCGGTCTGCTTGGCGGGTGTAGGTGATTTTGATGCGGCCGTCGGGGAGCTGTTCGCTTTGGGAGGTGGTCCATTGGTAGTCCATTTCGAGCCACTGGTCGCAGGTGCCGCCGAAGAAGCCCCAGGCTTTGTCGGACATGTAGGCGAAGACTAGACGGTGGGCGAGGACGGCTAGTTCGGGGGATACTTCGGCATCGAGCGATGAATCAGCGGCGGTGCCGTTAGCCGGCTCTTCTTGAGTACCCATGTTGCAGGCGAGTAAAGTCGCGAGCGACAGTATGGTTATCGTGATGGCCGCGAGCGAGCGGAGCGCATGATTGACGGTTGTCATTCTTGGGGGATTGTGAGCGTCTTCAAGAACGCTATGAGCGCATCCCGATCATCTTCGGGCAACCTTAAGAAGCGATCGCGCTGTCCCTGCGCATCGCCGCCGTGGGCAATGATGGCGTCCGAGATGAGCGTGGCGCGTCCGTGATGCAGGAATGGCGGCTCGGATGCGAATCCCCACAAGCGGCGCGTCATCCAGTACTCAGTCGGCACTCCGCTCTGGATGACTTCCTCATTGTCCAGCACTCCGTCTTCGCCCATATCGTGCCGCCGCAGATCGGAGAATACGGGCACTAGATAGTGCCCATTTTCGTCGACTGGCAGTTCGTCTGAGAACTTGCTGAGGTCAATCGCCACTACCGCATCGACCGTATCGGGACGCAGGTCGCGGCCGACATTGAACTCGTTCGGCTCGGTAAAGATTAACGACTCTAGTGGCAGTTCGGGAATGTGACAGACGGTGCAACCGACCTCGCCGAATACCTGACGCCCTTTTTCGACTATCTCCCGCTGTGCAGGTTCTTCCGGCAACTTGGGTATCGGCGCTGGCAAAGTCGCCATGAATGCGACGAGCGCCGTCGCATCGCCCGGCGTCAGCTCGTTGATCACTCCGTCGCCATCGCGATCGACGTATGCGCCGACCCGTTCGTAGTTCTCGATGCCGTGATGATGCAACATGGCGTTGTTAGTGAACTCACGCAGACTCGTAGTAACGCCCTTCTGGATGAAAGGTCGGACTATCAGGTCGCCGTTGACGCCATCCACTTCGCTGGTGTAGACAAAGCCGTTGGGATGCGCCGTCAGAGTGCCGAAATCTACGCCCTTGGAGCTGATGTCCTTGCGTACTGGCCAGCCCGACTTCTTGGCCTCGTCAATCGCCTCCTGCTCCTGCCGCAACAGATCGCGCGTCATCTCGCGCGCCAGCAACTCGACAAATCCGGCGCCGAACATTCCAATAGTTCCCCGCTCGTTGCCCACATTCGAGAGCGTCAGCGGAAACTCGTCTTCCTGCTCATACTGCAGACGATCTTCCAAGTCGGTTCGGAAGTCGAACTCGAGCTGATCGTCGAAGTCGACGATGTCGAAGCGTTGCGCCAGTGAGAAGATATTGGCGACGTTATCACCGCCGCCGCCGACTGCGGGCAGGTTGTGGCAGCCGTTGCAGGCGTTGGCATCCGGTCCCGAGATGCGGTTGAAGTTGTGCGGCTCTTCCTGACGCGGACGATAGCGGTCGTCGCCAGTGCGCGTCGGACGTCCGGCACCGTCCAGCTTGTTGAACGATGCCTTGAAGAGCATCTCGCCATGTGCAATCAGTTCTTCTAGGCTGTACTTGCCCTGCTCGATACCCGATTGGCTGAAGTGCAATTTGATAGCCGGCTCATCGCCGATCCACTCCCGGCCGATATTGGCGCACTCGTAACGCACGTTATCCAACGCCTCGCTGGCGTCAACGTGCTGCTCCATATGCTCATAGGTGTCGAGATAGTTGAGGACCTGGAGCGTCGGGTAGTCGTAGTATCCCCCGGCCAGGATGTCCTCTAATGTGAGGATGAAGCGCTCAACCGCGTCGACGACCTCGCCGCGTACCGGTTCCAGCTCCTTCTCGAGGAGTGCGATATGGTCTCGGATCTCATCAACCGTGAGTTCTTCCAGCAACATTCCTTGGCTGATGGTATCGACGCGATTGCATACCTGCTCTTCACTGCTCTCCTGCCCATCCTCGCCGGCCACGTATACGGCGCACGCGATGCCCCAAGTCAACGCGAGTAGAACCAGCGCTGCGATTGCAATCTTCGCTGATTGGCGTTTTGAACCGTTTTTAGATGCCGGCTTCGCGGTCGATCTCTGACTGATATTCGGCAACAGTACCATCCATGATGTCGGCGAGCGATACCTGCTGTCCTGATAGGCCCGATTCGAGCATTCCGTAGGATACCGCTAAGGCCTTCATACCGACTTCGGCATCGACTTCAACATGGGTATCATTCGATTCTATCGCCAGCGCCAACTCCTGCATCTCGATAGCGACCAAGATACGGTCGATAGCCTCAAATCCCACCTCGTAAGAACCTAATCGTTTAGCGCCGCCGAAGAAGGTGGCGGTCATATCGTCAAGTTCCCAATCCGGGACTAACTCCAGCATCTGCTCTTGGCTCAATGGTTCCGTTTGAGTTTCGAGATGCACCTTCGGCGGGATGCCCGTGCGCGTCGGCGGCATCTCCATCGTGCCGGCCCGGCCGTGGATAGTGTTGATGCCTGTGCCGTAGCCGATAGAGGCGTTGGTAATCGTGAGTTGGCCAATCGCGCCAGATGCGAAATTGATCAGTCCTATCGCGGTATCTTCCTGATCGATCTCGACCGTTTCTTGACCTGCAAATGCGTCTTCTACGCGATGCGAGTAGAACTGGGCTATCTGGCCGGACATTCCCTCGCGCACTCGGAGCGGTGCGAACAGTCCGGTCTGTGCGCTGATGGTTGCGACATCGCCGAGGAAGTAGATAAGCAGATCGGCCTCGTGTACGCCCTGCTCGATGATGACGCTACCGGCACGCGATTTGAGCGCGCGCCAGCCGGTGTCGTGCATCAGCGCAGAGCCACCGCCGAGAGATACCTTCATGGCAAATCCCGGTTCACCGATCGCGCCGGCATCCAGCAACGCCTTGGCCAGGCGATTCATCGGATCGCGCCGATACTGCTCGCCTATCGACAGCACCAGTCCTTTAGCCTCCGCCGCGTCGCGCATCAGACGACAAGCCTTCATCGTCAACGCCATGGGCTTTTCGGTCAGCACATTGACGCCAGCATCGAACGCCTGCAACGCAAAGACGTGATGCATCCGAGTGTCGGTAACGATGTCGATAGCATCTACGCCGGAGCGTAGCATCGCATCAAAGTCGGTGAAGATTTGAGGGCGATGCCCCGTCGCACTCTCGACGGCCGACGCGACACCTTGTGCGGCATCTTCGTGCCGGTCGCATACGGCGCTCAATACGAACGAATCGAAGTGTTTACGTAGCTCTATATAGCCAAGCGCGTGGCGCATTCCCATGCCGCCGCAACCGACCAATCCCAAGTTGAGACTCACAACACTTATTCCTTTCTGCAACGTGTAAGCACTTGCTCTGCCCACTACCTGAGTGCGACCGAGCCGTCATCTCGAAGCGCGCCACCTATCGGTCCGAATTCAAAGGGGTGTTTGGCGATGCCTTCTTCATCGAGTTCGACACCGATGCCGGGCACTTCCGGTATCTGCAACCAACCCGATTCCAGTTTGATTATCTGCTTCACCACATCCGAGTATGGCGGCGCTTCCTCGTATACGTGCTCTTGCACCTCGTAGTTTGGCACGCAGGCACCGAGCTGGACGTGGGCAGCGGTGGCGACGGGGCCTGATGGAACTGCGTGAGGGATGATGCCCTGATGGTGCGCCTCGGCGAGAGCACAGATCTTCTTGCAGTGAGTGAAGCCGCCGGCGACGCCGATATCGGGGCGGATGTGGTGCACGCCTGCCGATTCGACGTATTCGCGGAACTCCCACATCGTCAGGTTGCGCTCTCCCGCCGCCATCGGGATGCGCGTCTTTTCCGAAACCTCGCCAAACGACAGTATCGAGTCGGGAGCGACCGGGTCCTCGAAGAAGTAGGGTCGGAACTTTTCGAGCTCCTGGGCGAGCACAATCGCTTCGCCCGGGATCATGTTGCGGTGGATCTCGACACCGACATCCATGTCCCAACCGACAGCATCCCGAACCGCGGCCATTCGGTCTACCAGGTCCTGGATGCGTTCACTGTGGCGCATCGGGGCGTGTTCGTGCTGATATAGCAGACACTTGACGGCGGTGAAGCCATCGGCCTTGGCCGCGGCCGCCGCGTTGGCGACATATTCCAGCGAACCGGTCGGCAATACCAGCATGGCACGCACTGCATGGCGCGCCTTGCCGCCCAAGAGTTGCCATACTGGCGCCTCGAAATACTTGCCCTTGATGTCCCATAGCGCCTGGTCGATGGCACTTATGCCGCCCCCTATCGCGCCACCGCGCATCGACTTGGCACGATACATGTAGTTCCAGTGATGCTCAACGTTCAGAGGGTCCTGTCCGACAAGATACGGGACGAACGATTGCACGACGTTCTTGGACGCGCCGGGCCACCCGAAGAAGGTCGACTCGCCAACTCCTCGAATGCCGTTGTCGGTAGTGATTCGCACCATCATCCAGTTGACGGCGATAAATGTTTCGATTTGCTCAATCTTCATTAGAGGTAGACCTGACACTTACTTTCTTGCGGCAATTATACGAACTTGATATACGCTAATCGAATGTGAAAGTTCACGGCATCTCGATCAAGAAGAGCCGCGGCGAATCTATTTTCCTGATCGCCGCGGTTTTGAGCGCATTGCTTTCGATAACTGTCATCTCTGGCGCCCCGATCTACTTCGATGCGATTGAACGGCTGGGAATGCGGCGCACGCTTGAGCAGTTCGAGCCGTCGCAGATGGGATCGTGGCTACATGTAGATGAGATGACATTCAACTCATCTGCGGTCCAATCGACTGCCAATGCCGCCCGAGAAGCTGGCACACAACTAGGCGCAACGGTCAGAGAGCATGCCACCTACATCCGCTCTGGTCGCTTAAGCCTGAACGTCGTCAACGACCGCTTCACGCCACCCGGCTCAGAACTTATATACCAGTCGATTGAGGGTGTTCAGCCTCCTATACACTTCATCGACGGCACGTATCCCAGCAATAGTGCTGATGCTGAAACATTGGAGGTGGCGATAGTTCAGGGCGTTGCGGAACAGTACGGCATCAACGTCGGCGATGCTCTCACTCTTACTATTCCGCCAACGAAGATCGGGCACAGCACGCCGCGCGTGTCCGGCATCTTCAGGATCGATGATCCAGACCACGAATCGTGGCAGGGGCTGTCGTCTACCTTGTTCGATCCTGAACAGGGTCCGACGGGTGGCAAGCCGCCAATCATCGCGCTCACGTCGTCGACGGGGATGGAGCGGGTCGCCAATCGAGGCATTGCCGATATCGGACAACTCTGGATGATGTTATATGTCGATGTGGATGTGCTGAATGGGATGCGTCCGGGCGAATATCTGGATGTGATATCACGTTTCCGAACTGAAGCCGTCAAACTGCTACCATCCAGCAGCACCTTTTCCGGCCTCGAATCTTCAATGCGAGGATTGCAGCGGCAACTGACATTCACCAATACCACGACCATCGTGAGCGGTGCACTCTTCACCGCGTTCGTCACGTTCGCGCTGGCACTGAACGCGAGCACGATATCGACGCGCTGGTTCTCCGAAGAGGTGATGCTCAAGGTGCGCGGCGCGGACCGCAATCAGATGTTGAGGGCTATCGGTTTCTATGTGCTGGTGCTGTTCCTAGCGCCGGTGGCTATCGGACCGTTGCTCGCGTCCGCCATCGTGCCGCTGCTCGGTCTCGTAGGGTCGTTCCGCGAGCTTACGAATGGGCAGCCGTTCCCGTATCAGCTTCTTCCACAGCAGTTCATGTGGGCCGGCTTGGTGGCGTTGATACTGCTCTTCATCTACGCCTTGCCTACCGCGCTGGCGCGGCAGGGGCCGGTTCGGCATCAACTGGCAAGATTGACGCGCGCGGGATCGCCCTGGTTCTGGCGGGCCAATCTCGATATCGCAATCGTCATCGCCGCCGCGGCGATCATTTTCGAGTTGAACGGGCGCGGTTCGCTATTCGTGCAAAGTGAAGACGGACGCTCGAACTTGAGTGTGCTGGCAGCATCCCTGCCGATAGTGGCCGCCGTCGCAGCATCTCTCGTCGCGTTGCGTATCTTCGCACTCTCTGGCATCGTCTTCGAACGGGTTTCAGGGATTAACTTCCATGCCATGATCGCACTCGCATTCCGCATCCTTTCCCGCTCTGTAATGCGTCATGCAGTATTGATGATGCTCGCCGCCGGAACCATCATTGTCGTAATCAATGCCAATGGACTGTCTGCTACTGTGGGACGGAATACTCAAGACCGCATCGACTTTGCCGTCGCATCCGACATGCGCATCTCAGGCCTCGACGGCTTCAAGACGACCAGTAACCCTACTGTATCGGCAATCTCGGAGCTGGAGTGGATGAGAAGCTACACCTGGGCAGCACGAACTGAAGCGCGCTCTGGAACTTCTGAAACATCGTCGGCATTCACATTGCTCTCGCTCCGTCCGTCCGAATTCGCTGATATCGCCACTTTCCGTTCGGACTACGCCGATACGTCCCTGCCGCAACTCATGTCCGACATCACCGAGTTCAATCCAACCGGCTCTCTCACCTTGCCTGATGAAACGCAAACGCTCGATGCATTCGTCAAACTCCGCCGGAGCGGCACTGGTCGAAACGACATCTGGGCTCGCATCATCGACGGTGGGGATGCTACGCACACGATTAGATTGACGACGGAAGACGGCAGTCAATCTGGTGATAGCTGGCATCGCGTCAGTGGGAAAATAGCGCCAGAGGCGCCGCGGCCAATAGAACTGTTAGCGGTAGAGCTATACCAACCTCCCACATCGCCAACTGCAAGCGCGGCTAAATTGACTATTGACTCGATCAGCGCGGTAGATGCCAGCGGCGTGGCAACTCTAATCTCTGACTTTAAAGATGCTAGCAATTGGCACTTGATTGAGACGTCGATACCGGGCGACTCAACGCTGGCAACCACAAACGATGTCGCCGACGTGAGCAATGACGGTACTGCGTTGAAAATCGATATGGGCGCGGGCACCGATGATGGATTGCGTGGCATCTACTACTCCGAACGCGATGCCATCACAGTGCCGCTCTTAGTAAGCCCCAAACTGATTGAGGGTGCCGGACTCGCCGTAGGAGACCGCTTCACGGGCCGGGCGTACGGACGCTTCGTGCCGTTCGAGATACGCGGCACTTTTGACCTCTTTCCCACGATGATCGACGAAGAGCAATCCTTCGCGGTTGCAAACATCGATGCCCTGCTCTCATACCTCACTCCGGTAAGCGAACCGTTCCTGTCAGACTCGGCAGAGCTATTCGCAATGGTCGACTCAGATATATCGAGTGGAGAACGAATCGCGGCGATAAAGGCTATAGACCCGGCATTGCGTGTCGCGGATAAGGATGCTCTGCTATCGGAGACGTCTACCCGTCTCGGTGATGCGGCTGGTTGGCGCATCGTTGGAACATTGATCGCCGTCTCCGCAGTCGTCATCGCGCTCGTAACAGTATTGGCGACGACGATCCATCAGCATCAACATGCGCGATTGGATGCCGCACTCATGGAATCGATGGGCAGCAGCCGATTCGGAATTGCACTGGAAGCATCTACTCGGATGTTTCTGTCGCTCGCGATCGGTTACGCGCTGGGAAGTGTCGGCGGCATCTATGGGTTGCAGTTCATCGCCGATCGGATGACGCGCACATCGACCGGCGATGCGGCATTGCCGCCGATGCTGCTTCAGATCGATTGGATACCGGTAATCGCCGCCGGGTTAATTCTGATGCTGGCGGCGATGATACCCATCGTCTGGCATATCTTCCGCCCATCCGATACTATCGCTTCACGAATCAGATCATCATCGATAGCGTGACTGAATATCCTGCTTCATCCCGCGGCGCAATGATGGCCGCATTGCCGCCACTGGTATTGCGCCGTGCCTTTGCCGAAAAGACGTTTGTCGCGCTGCGGCTAATCGGATTGACGATCGCCGTCGCCTTCTCGGCCGGCGTCGCACTCTATCTCGACGCCATCGGACAGACGGCCCTCAATCAGAGCTTGTCGGGACATCGTGAGCAGGATCTCGACATCGCCGTGCGCGGACGCATCGACTCGGTATCTCGGCAAGCGCACGACGAACTTAACGCCATGGTGGAAAGCACGCGTTCCCGCAACCTGGCGAAAGTAGTGAAGGCGCCGGTTATGGGCGGCAAATCAGTGACGTTGGTGTTCGATGAAGAGCAGGTGCCATGGCGCAATGCCAGGACCTTCTTCGCCCATGTAGACGATATCCAGAGGATCACCCAACTGCACGCCGGTGAGTGGCCGAGCAGTTCCGGCAATTCCGAACTGATCGAAGTAGTGATATCAGTGCCGGATGCTGAGTACCTAGGAGTCGGAGTTGACGAGATTTTTCGTTTGAGCTCGCCTCTATCAAGCGATATCCAGCTGCAGGCACGCATCACCGGAATCTATGAACGTAACGACGAATCAGCTTCCCAGTGGACCGCATTGGAAGAAGGTCTTGGCGCGCGAAGCGATGCCTTCCGCATCACGCCATTCATCGTCGATGAGGCGAAACTGCTCGATGTAGTCGCTGGGCAACTGACGAACACTGAGCTCCGCTACTACTGGCTGTTCGATACCGAAGTGCCGAAAATCCACTCTCGCGACGCTGAGATGTTGCTACGCGAGCTGGAGAACCAGGAGAGCCTGCTCCGACAGGATGTGCAGGGCTACCAGCGAATAACGCAGTTAGATGACGCGCTGGCCGCATATCTGGTCAGTTCCGAGATCTCGATCGGTCTGATGCTGTCGGTCGGCGCGGTGATTACGCTGGCATCGCTGGCGTTCTCCGGCATCGTGGCCAGCCAGGCACGCGATATCCGATTTGCAGAAAGCGGCATGGTGAAGGCACGCGGCGCTACGGCGTCTCAGGAAATAACGTTGATGGCGGGAGAGACGGTTCTGATATCTATCGTCTCGCTGGCAATCGGCATATTGATTGCAGTAGTGGGTGTATCTTTCGCCGGACGCCTACCGGTTCTGAGCGAACTTACAGGCGGCGCGAACCTGCCCGTGAGCATGTCGGTGCAAGCCCTGGCGGCCGCGATGGGAGCTGCATTGATCGGACTGCTCGCGCTGCTGCTGCCGTCCTTTCGACGTGATACCGCGACGGCGGCGGAACTGACTGATCGACTGGCGCGTCCGCCGAGTCGCAGCATCGCCCAGCGGTACTACCTCGATGTGGTGCTACTCTGCATCGGCGTCGCCGCGCTTTGGCAACTCTCACAGGAAGACTTATACATTTCGAACCGGGCGCTAGGCGAGGGATTCAGCACGCGGCTCGCGCTGGCGATGCCGGCCGCGACCGCCGCCGGAGCCGCTATCGTGTTGTTGCGCTTCCTGCCCATCCTCCTTGGCGCCATCGCCGAGGGACTGGCCAGAGTGCCCTCTGCGCTCCGACTATCGACCGCCATTCCATTAGCGCTATGGTCAGTGGCGCGCAATCCAAGATCCAAAATGGGCTTGATGCTTCTCATCATCTTGGCAGCAACGATTGGGGTGTTGCTGTCCATCCTTTCGCCCTCAATATCGCGACACGCTGAAGATGATGCGAGATATCGCACCGGCGCCGACGTTCGCTTGTCGGGCATGATCGTAAGGAATCACAGTAGTCTCAATCGCGCTTTGAGACAGATAGGTGACGATCTGGGATACGACACCATCGCTCCGGTCGCTCGCGCCGCCGGTACCGTCTCATCCCCAAACCGCAACGAGCCGATAACGATTCTCGGCATTGACACTGCCACCTTTCCCGATGCCGTATGGTGGCGCGATGATCTGGCTTCCGATTCGCTGCATGGGATGGCGCGGCTGATAAAGGCGCAGGATACTGACGGCATTCCCATACCTGATGGTGCAGAGTGGTTGACCGCGCTCATCAAACCGGACACCCAGCGTAACGATACCGGTCTGGTGGCGAGGATCAGAGACGAGACGGGCATCTACCACTCGCTCACTATCGGCAATCTCGAGCCCCGCTCGGTTACCGTCAATTCACCTTACGCGTGCGCGCCGCCGATACCGATTGAGGTTGAAGAAGGTGAGGATGATGAAGCCGGTTTTGAACCGCCCGATTGGTGTCGTATCGGCATTCCGATGCAACCGTTGCGACGCGATGCTGGTGAGGATACTGACCTGTGGCTCGAGTTCATCGGCATCTCGAGGCGTCCGATCGAAAATGCGCCGCGACCGACGACCGGTTCGGTTCGGATCATGGATGTCTCGACTGCGGATGGCGATGGCAACCTGACACTGCTGACAGATTTCGCCAACATCCTCGACCTGCGGACAGCCGGGGCTGGCTTTGGAGACCTGGGGGCGCGCATCGACCCCTATTCGGAGGAGCCGTCAGAGGGTGCAGTGCTGACCTGGTCGGAACCGCGCTACAGAGAATTGAAGGGGGTACGAATCGGCACTTCTGAAGATGCGCTCCAAGTCATCGGCGGGGCATGGTTCCGAGACGAGTTCGACCTTGAGATCGGCGATACGACACGCCTATTTCTTGGCAACCGAAGCACTACTATCGAGTTTGTAGGTTTTGCCGACTATTTCCCCACTTTCCCGTCTGCATCATCTCCCTATCTCATCGCCGACCTGCGTGAGGTGCAGCGCATGATGTCGATCGATCAAACTCGCGGCGACGACGCGACGAATGAGCTGTGGGTTTCGGCTCCTGACGCGGTACTATCGGATCTGCCGATATTCGAAGACATTCTGCAGCGTAACAATGTAACCGTGCGCTTGCTACAACACGCCGCATCGGATGTGGTCCGAAGCCGTAGCGATGCGCTGACCGCGGCCGGATGGAACGGATTTCTGGCGTTTGGCTTCATCGCATTGACGACTGTATCGGTGCTGGCGTTTCTGGTGACGGCTTGGACAAACTATCGTCTGCGACGTCTGGAACTCGCAGTGCTGAAGTCGTTAGGGCTTTCGACGCGGCAGCTGCTTACGATGATCGGGATTGAGCAGATACTGGTAGCCAGCATCTCGATGGCTATCGGGGCCGGCATCGGACTGATACTTAGCGCGGTGCTACTGCCCTATCTGTCCGGGCGAGACGCATCGACATTGGCACCGCCGATGGTTGTGGAAATCGGCACGCGCACCCTAGCGATACTTCTAGGCGTCATCATTGCCGCGCTGATTGCGGCAGTGTCGTGGATATTCTTGTGGGTGCGCAGCCAGCACGCCACTACGGTAATCCGAGCGGGAGGCGCCGGCGCGTAAGGATGAGGAACGCGAAACGTTGCTCGGGATGAGATGGTGACGCGCCGGGGACTCGAACCCCGAACCTAGTGATTAAGAGTCACTTGCTCTGCCAATTGAGCTAGCGCGCCATCTACGATTCTAACTTGCATCAAACGCCAGACGTGCCAATCTCAAGATAGCGATTTAACCTTTACGTAGTTTGAAACGTCGCACCGATTCGATCTGCAATGGCCTGCACTATCGACGCGCGGCTTGACTATCAGAAGAACCAACGGGAATATACCGATGACAACATCAGCACCTTCTCAAAACGATCTTTTGCAGTGGCTCCACACAGACCTCAACAATTGGGGGAGATGGGGAGGTGACGATCAGCGCTGGACTCTGAACCACTTGAGCAACCAAGCCACTCTCGATGCCATGACGCTGGTTGAAGAAGGCGCGACCGTATCCTGCGCCCGCGCAGTCGGATACCAGGCCGAGGTAGATGTGCCGCGTCCGCCGCAACACTACATGATCGGCTCTGGCGACATCTTCCGTCCCGGCGAAGGCCCCGACCGACAGGTCGCCATCGACTACTTCGGATTGATATTCCACGGCCACACCGTCACCCACGTCGATTCGCTGGCTCACTTCTTCTGGTATGGCAAGACCTACAACGGACGCCCCTCATCCGTCGTATCAGTCGCTGAAGGCGCGACCGAGTTGGACGTGACGGCCGCGGTTGGCGGCATCATCACGCGCGGCGTGCTGGTAGATGCGCCAATGCTGCGTGACGTGAGATGCATCGAACGTGGCGACGGCGTTGGCATGGCCGACGTCAACGCCGCCGAAGCGCAATGAGGCTTCAAAGTGCGCAAAGGCGATGTGCTGCTGCTACGCACCGGCCAACTCGGAATGCGCGAAGAGCGCGGCCCGGTTGATCCCTACGTAGGCGGATCATCCGGTCCGATGCCCGAACTGTTGCCCTTCATGCACGAGCGAGAAGTGGCAGTGATGGGTTCCGACACCGGCAACGATGTGCAACACTCGCCCTACGAACGTTTCAGCAACCCCGTGCACCAAGTCGGCATCGTCGGTATGGGCCTCTGGATCCTCGACAACGCTTGGCTCGACGACCTCGCCGTAGCCTGCCAAGAACGTAACCGCTGGGAATTCCTAATCAACATCCTCCCTCTCCGCTTACCCACCGTAACGGGCTCGCCGGTCAATCCGATCGCGGTGTTTTAGGGACATCCCCTCACTCACTAACATTCGGAACAATCTCAATCTCGAGTGACCTGCCATCTGCTGATCGCTCTACGCCGGCGAAGTCGATGCGCCAGTCTATATCTTCGGTGCCGACTTCGGATGCTAGGTAGGCAATGGCGGCGGATTGGAGACGGCGGAGTTTGTGCGGGGTGAGAGACTCGATGGGGGCGCCGAATTGGCTGCTGTTGCGGGCTTTTACTTCGATGAATGCCATCACTCCGTCGTGATCGGCGATGATGTCGATTTCGCCACGCCGAGACTTCACATTGCGAGCGAGAATGCGATATCCCAACTGCTCGATGTGGCGCACAACGGCATCCTCGGCGTTCCGACCGATACCGCCAGGTAGTCTGAGGGTGGTACTTCCCTCGATGTTGGATGAGGCCGTGTTGCCCAAGGCACTCCAGGTGCGGTCCGCCAAGTGTTGCGCTACCGGCTTAAATGTGCGGCGATGGATATTGCTCGGGCCGAGCCGCTCTAATGCATCGAGGTGAAATGCCGTGCCGTAGCCCTTATGTTTGGCGAAGCCGTAGCCGGGATATCTGCTCTCCATATCGTTTGCCATGATTCGGTCGCGGGTAACCTTCGCTACTATCGAAGCCGCGGCAATCGAAAGCGATTGGGAGTCGCCGCGAATTATCGACTTGGACGGCGTCGCGATGCCGATGTTGGTAACGGCATCAATGAGCAGAAAGTCGATCCTTGTCTGGGCGGCACCGACGGCCTTGCACATCGCCAACTTGGTGGCCGGCACGATGCCGATCTGGTCTATCCGGTCGGCATCGACTACTCCCACGCCATGAGATTCTGCCGCCTCAATAATCGCCGCAAATGCACGCTCTCGCTGTCCACTGCTCAGTCGCTTCGAGTCGTCGATGTTGGCTACCACATCCTCAGGCAAGGTGTCCGGCAATACGACGGCGGCCGCGACGACGGGGCCTGCCAGTGCGCCTCTTCCGGCCTCATCAACACCGGCTACGTGCTGAAATCCGGAACGGCGGCACTCCCGTTCATACGCGAAGGTAGGACGAGTGGCAGTCTTGCTTTTTGCACCCATGACGCAACCAGCATACGCTAATTGCGGTCTAAATCGCAGGCGAGTGGCAAAATTGAGGAAGCGTCAAGCCGCCGCAACGCTTAATGTCGCTGCTTCCTCAGCAATCGGGTTCTCAAGCTCTATGAATCCGCCGCCCAGCACTCGCTCGCCTTCGTAGAAGACGATTGCCTGACCGGGTGTGCAGGCACGCATCGGCTCATTGAACTTGACTCTGGCAACATCTGGCGCAACCATCTCGACTGATGCTGACGCCTCGGGACTGCGATATCGGATCTTCGCGGTCAGATCAGCGTCAATCGGCGGATATCCATCTATCCAGTTAACGGCAGAGGCATACACTTCGTCGCGCAACAGACCTTGAACGGAGCCGACCGTTACAGTGCCGGAACGGGAGTTTATCGATGTTACGTAGATCGGGCCTCTGTTATTTCCGCCGGTCGTTGGCAAGCCCTTGCGCTGTCCGATGGTGAACTGGTGGATGCCCTCATGCTCGGCCAACACGTTACCTTCAGAGTCAACCACTACGCCCGGGGTCGGAGTCTCCAAACGTTCTGCGACGAACTCACGATATGTTCCCGTCGGGATGAAGCAGATATCCTGTGAATCTGGCTTGTCGGCAACCGGCAGGCCTTCCGCGCGGGCGATAGCGCGGATCTCGTCCTTGTCAAATCCACCGACCGGGAATGCGAGCCGTCGTAGTTGATCCTGACTGAGGTTGTAGAGCACGTACGACTGGTCCTTCAACGTGTCGATGCCGCGCAGGAGCGACCAGCGCTCGGCATCGTCCTGCCCGATCCGGGCGTAGTGCCCCGTCGCCACAATGTCGGCATCCATCAGCTCGGCACGCTCCATCAGGAAGCTGAACTTGAGCCGGTCGTTGCACGCCAAACATGGGTGCGGCGTTCGGCCTTTCTGATACTCGCTGACGAAGTAGTTGATGACGTGTTGCTCGAATTCACGCTCAAAGTTCATGTAGTAGTGCTTCGCACCGATGATGCGACACGTCGCCCTTGCATCTTCCACGTCTTCCAGGGAGCAACACGACTTGGAGAGCTTTGCGGCACCTTCAAAAGGCGCGTTGAACAAGCGCATCGTGACTCCGATGACGTCGTAACCTTCGCGTGCGAGAAGTGCGGCGGCAACGGATGAATCGACTCCGCCACTCATCGCTACGAGCGCGCGCATGCGTTTCTTAACCATTTCTAATGTTCGAGATTCGTCGATTGATGGAGTATCAACAACGCCGATGATGCCGCAATTGGCGCATCGACGCCTTATTTTCAGGATAAATTGCCATCGATTGTCTGTGGATGCATCATTAATAACCTGATACGCCTCGATTGAGAATCGCTATAATCCCAAATAAGATGACATCACTCATATCCGACACCGACACCACTTCCTCACATTTGCCGGCTGAAACGCTGGCACGCAAAGCGCTGGACATTGCATCTGCAAACCTCGCCGCAGACGCCGTCTTGCTGGACACGCGCGAAATCAGCGACTTTACCGACTACTTCGTCATCGCAAGCGGAGAGACGGAGCGGCATCTTGAACTGCTGGCCGACCGCATCGAGCGCGAGATACGTGAGATGGGCACGCGCCGAAACAATCGCGAAGGTTCCGGAGCCGGCGGATGGTTGCTCATCGACTATCCAGGCTTCATCGTCCACCTCTTCAGCCGCGACACGCGCGAGTTCTACGACCTTGAGGGACTCTGGTCCGAGGCGCTTGAGGTCGTCAGACTGCAGTAGTCGGACAGCCGTCCTCACGCCATCATTCGTCGGAAGCTATCCACGGATCGTTGGCGCGCGGGTAATCGATCAGTTCGTCGTCAGGGAAGAATAGCGCGACCTCGCGTTGCGCGTCATCAGAATTTGCCGAGCCGTGAACGAGGTTGCGGCTGACTTCGACGCCGTAGTCGCCCCTGATAGTGCCAGGTGCCGCCTCGTTGGGACGTGTTGCGCCCATCAGTTTACGCGTAATTGCGATTGCGTCCGGGCCTTCTAGGCAGAGCGCCAACACCGGTGCGGATGTGATGTAGTCGACCAGGCCGGCGTAGAACGGTTTGCACTCATGCTCCGCATAGTGCCGCTGCGCGAGCGCTTCGCTGACCTGCATCAGCTTTATCCCGGCAATCTTCATCCCGGTAGCTTCCAGTTTCGCAACAATCACGCCGACAAGTCCGCGTTGCACACCGTCTGGCTTTACCAAGACCAACGTTCGCTCTAATTCCATAATCTTTACGTCCTCAATGAAAGTGGCTCACTCGCAATAAATCGCGCGAGTCTTCAAACAACAATTGTGCACAACGCAACGGGCGCGGTGATTTACCTGCCGTCCGCTTCTTTATCTGCTTCGCGGTGGCGTGATGGTAGGCGGGCGCGCATAGATCGGTTCAATGGGACGATTCGGAACCATGTCGTTGCGTATCCAGTGGAGCGCAATCTCAATCATGTCTTGCGGAGGACGTACTACATCGGGATTACTCGGCAAGTCCGAGTACTCCATCTCCTGCACCCATTCGCCACCGCGGACATACTCGTCCGAAGTGAACCTCTGCTCTACTTCATCGGCCTCGCAAATACCCGTCTCGATCTCATCTTCAAGACTGAGCACCGGGGCCTGATATACACCATACGAGACGTGGTTGCGCCCTACCCCGATGAGGGAGACGATGGACTTGCCGCCTGAATCCTTGACAGCCGCGGCGGCGATCAGGTGCGTCGGAACGCCAATCAGCGGTATGTGGGTAGGAAGAGCCAGACCTTGTGCGGTGGCGATGCCCACTCTGACGGAGCTGAAACCGCCCGGTCCGACCGCGACGGCTATCGCATCCAACTCGCTCGGAGCGATCCCTGCGGCATCCAGCAGCACCGAGACTTCATGCATCAACTCACGTCCATGATTGTGTCTCGAATACCACGAACGGGTAGCATGGGTGCCGTCGATGTATAGATCGACGCCGGCGTAGCTGGTAGATGTATCGATTCCCAGAAGCTTCATTTGAACTAATCTAATCGGTCTCTAAACGTGCCGCCAACTCGCCACATAGCGCCTGCGAGCGCGGCCCGGTGGAGGTTACTGAGATGGTGCGATAGTCAGAGTTATCGCCCGGCACAATTCTGACGACCATCGAATCGGGAGGCAGTGCGCCATCGGCATTCTCCGGCCACTCCACTACGAGTGCGCCTCTCTCGATCGTCTCGTCAAGCGCGAGCTCGTACGCTTCGGCCGCGCCGGTGATGCGATACAGGTCACAGTGGAATATCCGCACTCTTCCCGGATACTCTGCCAAGATGATGAATGTCGGGCTGCGGGCTGAAACTTCGCAATCTGCACCCGTCGCAATTCCACGCGCCAGACAGGTCTTGCCTGCTCCCATCTCGCCATACAGCAACACCGAGTCTCCAACCCGCAACAATCCGCCCAGCATACGCCCGATCTCCAGCGTGCTCGACTCCGATTTGCTCACATACTCGCAAGCGTTCGCATCTGAAATCATCGTCATCTTCAATCCATCAACCGGCGAAGTGGTCCCAGCCTTTGACGGTGAAATCTAACCGATTGCCGGATGCGTCCAGGACGCTGACTTCGCCTTTGACACCCTGTTGCGGCAAGATTTCTCCGACTACCGTTAATCTCTCAAGTTCATCATCTGTAAGTCTTGCATTCGCCCGCGCGATGACGTCGGCATCTGCAATGCAGAGCAGTTCGTAATCTTCTCCTCCGGTCAACGACAGTGTCTGTGCTTCCGT
Organism: Dehalococcoidia bacterium; assembly: GCA_965200065.1. Taxonomy (GTDB): domain Bacteria; phylum Chloroflexota; class Dehalococcoidia; order Lucifugimonadales; family Lucifugimonadaceae; genus Bin127. Next base: position 305,450 of record CBDATF010000002.1, read on the forward strand.
GCCAAAGATGCGGGACAATGCGGCGTGTTGCGGCACTTTATCAGCGTATATCACGGCATCGACTTGGCTTGCTAGACAGATGCGTTCCAGATCCAGGATAAGCCCATCGCTGATGTCCATCGCACAGTTGACACCCGATTCGATGAGCGCAGGCACGAGATCGACGCGGGGGCTCGGACGGTAATGTGCGTCGCGCAACTGCGCAACACCGTCGTCATCCACACCGCGGTTCGCATGATCCATACCTTGCAACATCCTCAATCCACCTGCAGATCCGCCAAGCGGTCCTGAAACTGCAACCAGCTGACCGGGACGGGCAACATCGCGCGTCATCTGCCGATCATCGTCCACCAGTCGCCCCGTCATCGAGATGCTGATCATGGTGACGTCGGAAGATACCGTGTCGCCTCCCACCAGTCTCCCGCCGTATCGCTGCAGGGCATCCGTCACGCCCGAAAGCAGCTCTTCAAGGTCCCGCAGACGCATCGTCGACGGTACCGCCAGCGTCATGACGGCATGTTCCGGAAGCGCCCCCATGGCCGCGATATCGCTCTGGTTAGATACGATGCATTTCGACCCGATATCCCGCCACGCCATAACGCCCGACAGAAAATGCACTCCATCAACCATCGCATCGGCCGTCAAAACAATCCGTCCCGCATCAAACCCCAAAACCGCCGCATCATCCCCAATTCCAATCTCTCGCCCAACCTGCTCATATCCCGCTTCCGCATACCGCCGAACAATCTCAATCAAATCCGATTCACTAATCGGCACATCGGCAGAACCCCCATCGGAATGCATATGAGAGATTATATCTTGGGGCGCGCAAATACGCCTCTTACTGGATCTCACCGGCTTGACGCGGGGCACGGAGCTCAAGCTGTTCGTGCGCGCCGGCGTCTGGCACACTGACGGCGTCACGCTGCTGGCCGGCTCAGGCAGCAGCTACGCCACCGACACCGTCACCACGACTGGTGACCCGGCCGTGCAACCCGGAGCGCCCGGAACGCCGATACGTCGTTCATCGCAGCATGAACGTCAACGCTGTTGTAGGAACAATAACCATGCACCTCACATCGAACCATGATCACGATGAGAAGTTCCCCTCTCCTGATGTAAATCGGGAGAGGGGCTAGGGGTGAGGGCGACGGGGTGGCTATGGGGCGGGGCGACTCCGAGATGAGAGTGAACGTTCATTCTCCATATATTTCCCACCGCCCTTTTATCCCCGATCGCCCTCACCCCTGACCCCTCTCCCGCAGTGATGCGGGAGAGGGGTCAGGGGTGAGGGTCCGACGGGGCGGACAAAGGGGCGGTGCAGCTAGTTACTCAGCGTAAAAGTAAACCCGCCGCTGACTCCCACATCGCTGTTGCTGGCGGTGATCTCGATGGTCAGTTCTTGCGATGGTGCATGTCCTGCTGTCAGCGTCAGAACTGAACCATCCCATGTTCCAGTGACCTTGTTTCTGGCGATCTCGTTGAGCGCGCCGGTTCGCTCTTGACCCGTCCGCTGGTGAGTCGTTGTTACTTGCACGTCATACGTGAGGTTGGCGCCGCTGAAGTGTTCGGATATGTCGATGTCTACAGTTTCGTCGTCGGACATTGTTAGGTCGTCGAACTCATCTGTAAGCGCAGGTACTTGCGGCTCCGGCGTCTGCGTCGGCTCCGGTGTCGGTGTTGCCGTCGGTTCCGGCGTTGCCGTCGGTTCCGGCGCGGGTGTTGCCGTCGGAGTCGGTTCGGGTACTTCGTCGACTAGGGAGAGCGTGAAGGAGTCGGTGGCGGTTACGCCGTTGTGGCCCATGGCGATGACGGCGATCGTTAGGTCCTGCGGGTTGGCAGTTCCGCCGGTGAGGATCAGGATGCTGCCGTTCCACGTGCCAGTCACCTTGTTACGGGCGATCTCGTTCAGCGCGCCAGTCTTTGATTTACCCGTGCGCTGGTTGGTAGTCGTCACCTCCGCGCTGTAGACGAGGTTGTCGCCGCTGAAGTGATCGCTGACGTTCAGATCCAGCGTCGTGCCGTCCGAGATGCTGGCATCCGCGAACGGCGTCTCCAGCACCGGTGCTGCCGGCGGTGGTACCGGCGTCGAAGTCGGCGCTGGCGCCGGCGTCGAAGTTGGCAATGGAGCAGGGGTTGATCCCGATGGGTCTCGCAGATCCAGTTGGAGGGTATCGCCGACCGAGTCGTCGTTGCTGTCCGTAGCGTTAATCGTCAAGAACAGAGTCTGTGGCGATGCGCTGCCGCCGGTAAGCGTCAGCACGTTGCCGTTCCACACGCCAGTGACTTTGTTAGTGCCGACATCGTTCAACATGCCGAACTCTGCCTCGCCGCTGCTCTGGTCGATGGTCGAGACGTAGACCGAGTAGGTGAGACTGTCGCCGACGAAGTGGTCCGTCATGTCCAATTCGAGCGTACCCGCTTGGTAGATGCTGCGGTCGTCGAAGGGCTTGCTCAGCAACAACCCGTCCTGCGGCATGGCGTAAGTAGTGTACGACCAGTCGCTCACATCCTCACCCTAGACTGGCGCGGACGCGGAAGGCGTAGTTTTGGTCGTTCTCCAGTCCGGTTACGGTAACTTCCGGAGTGTCGGCGGTCTGGCTGCTACCCTCGCTCCACGCCGCGCCCTGCTGGGTCCAGGCAACTTCATAGCTGAGGGTCGATTCGGACGATGCGCCAGATGCGGCTTGTGCACTGCTGCCCTGTCCTGATGCGCCGGTGGCAGGCATCTTCCATCCCAGCCGCGCCTGCCCGTCGCCCGGATATGCCCCGACCGATATCGGAACCGAATTCCCCATCGCATTGCCGGTGGCACCAGTCGTCAGCTTGATGTTGTAGGTCGACCCGGCGTTGAAGGGGCTCGTGGTAACGCCGTTAACTATGTAGTATTGGAAGCTTCCGCCGAGCCAGAAAAGGTTGAACTGGGTACTGCCTACGTGTAGCTTGAGCGTGCTCTCCACCGCTTCCGGCAATCGGTCAGGGGAAAGATTGACGTATATATCTTCGACACCGTTGTGCATCATCCGGGTGATGGTGTACGTTGTGCCCGAGTAGGTAAAGGTAGTAGGCGCCAGACTGCCAAAAGCCAATGCTGAGCCGTAGCCCGTAAAAGTGGAAAACGATCCTGCCTCCATGCTGCCCTCGTATATGGGTGGAATCACTCTTGTCAGTGAGACGTTGTAAGTCATCCCTCTGACGAAGGGGCTCGACGTCAACGTTTCGCTCTCGTACCAGTCATTCGAGGAGTCCCAAGTCAGGGCGTATGCCGTCTCGCCGATGTTCAACTGGAGTCCGCTCTCGGTGGCTGTTGGCAACCGCTTGTCCATCTCGAAGCCAATGATAAGATGGTTGTAGCTAGAACCGGAATGGTAATACAGCTCGTCGAACGTGTAGGAACTGCCGGAGTGGGTAAAGGTCAAGGGTGACAGGCTACCGTAACCGGCACTGCTGTGATAGCCCGGACTACTGTTACCGCCCGCCGTCAGGGAGCCGGACCAGAGGGCGCCCGGGGTGCCCACGGGCGTGCCAGACACGGTTTCAGAGTAGAGCGCGGCCGCATACGGGTCTGGATACCACGGATGGTTGTCGTGCAACGAGCCGAAATAGGCCTGGTGTCCAACTCGGACGAGATACTCCGTGCCATTGGTCAGCCCAGTGATGGTGTGAGACGAGATACTCACTGCGTTGCTGAGGGCGACAGTCCACTCATCATGGGCGTCGCAACCGGTAGAAGCGACACAGTACTCGACCTGGTATCGCCCTCTACTTGCCTGATTCTGCCAGAACTGCCACTTGACCGTTAACGATCCGTTTCCGGGGCCGGCCGTGACTCCGGCGTCGGAGGTTACGAAGTGGAACTCTTCGGATGGCGGGCTGGCGAGTAGCGACCTTGCCCGGATCTGGGCTCCATAGGCGGTGTCACTGCTCAATCCCGTTATTCGGCACGTTGAAGTCAGCATGGCATTGAGCGAATTGGGCGAGCAGTTCTTCCATTGTCCGAAGGGGCCATGGGGCAGATGCCGCAAGCGATATTCCCACCTTGCTACCAACGGAGTGTCGAGGCCGGTTTCATTCCAGTCGGTCAGTTTCGGCTTCCAGCGCACCACGGCACCGTTGTCCCAAACCGTATAGGCGATGTCTTCCACCTCGCCGACCAGGTGTTTGTCTTCAAAGACGGGAAGGGCGGTTCCTTCCATCAACCGTTTTGAACACTCTCCGGCGATATAGCCTTGATACTTGGCGCAAACATCCACCACGTATAGCACCGCTCCCGGCATGAGTCCAGTGATGCGTGCAGTACGCCCCGTTCCTTCGTGCGGCCAGACGACTCCGGAATAGGTGCATTCGCCCTCTATATCAAACTTGTACTGGTAGCACTTGCTGCCCGTCCACAAGTAGCGTATATCGTAGTCGTCCACCGACAGGTCCGGACCCGTCCAGGTGGCATATATATCCCATCCGGCCTGGTCCAGCTGCAATGCAGGTCTTGTGATGCCGAGGGTGCCGGTGTCGGCGAGCTTTATCGATACGTCATAGGTCACTCCGGCTCTGAATCGGGGGCTGACATCATTGAATTCATACCGCCCAGTGGTCCAGTTATACGCATCGTGGAGAGGAAATTCATGGTTGCCACTAACTACCAGCTTGGCGTTCGGCTCTATCTCATGTGGCAGACGCCTGGGACTATCAAATTTCAGCACGAGACGATGCGGGTTTGTGCTCCGCCCCACGATGAACAATTGGATGACTTCGTTGCGGGTGCCGTCTGGCAGATTGATCCTTTTATTGGTAAGACCGCCGAGTGTAAAGGGATCGGTTCTCAAGGTCTTCATATAACCGACGTTGTTCACCGTCTTAGCCGCCGTGACGGTTGCCGTCCAAAGCGTGGTATCCGCCTTGGGAGTGCGCGTGTCGTCATCGGTTATCGTGACGGCCACCGATGATCTGACGTCATCGAAAGCTGTGTCTTCGCTATCGGCTACGAGAACAACGGTCGCTTCCCGCCGGTCGTTCTCGTTGTGAAACGTATCACTGATACCCCTGATGGCCACCGTCTTATTGGTGTTCCAGTTGCTTGAAGTGAACGTCAACTTTTCTGGGGATACGGTAAACGCCCCGAAGTCGCCCTTTACCTCTGGCCGCACTTCCACATCCTGGCTCGGCTGACTACTGAGCTTAACCATGAATGTATCGGTGCCGCTGGACTCCGCAACTGTCACCGCCGTCTTCGAGGTCTCCAATGACGCCAACTGCGCCTGAACCTGCACCTGTGTCGTGTCGGACGGCACCGCGACCACCGCAAGCGACAGCACCCCCACAGCTGCCAGTGAAGCGAATAAGAGCCGAATTAACGGCTTTTTACTACCAAATAGATGTGAGGGGGGTACTCCCGCTAAAAATCAACCGTTTCAAAGCAATTTCCCACTTTCTTCAAGGCACTGCACTTCTCATCATTGTGCATTGCACTCCGCACAGAGTCTCAAAAAGCTGAGTATCACAAGAATCCGGGATGCGCAAGAGAACTTTCCTTAAAGAAGGAGATTCTAGATGATCAGGAATCCATGACGAGAGAACCGCTGCAGCACCCCATGGCAGCCCCGATTGCCCTCACCCCTAGCCCCTCTCCCGCATTACTGCGGGAGAGGGGAACTTGTGGGCATGTTTTCTGCTTACGGTGAACGTGGTTGTCATGACGATCATGGGCAACGTCATAGCATCATCAACAACTGCGTAGTTCACCTTCAACAATGAGCATGACGAGAAGTTCCCCTCTCCCAATGTGAATTGGGAGAGGGGCTAGGGGTGAGGGTCCGGGAAACGTATGGAGAAAGACGTTCATTCTCGGCTGGCGGGGCACCGCCCCATGGCCGCCCTGCTTGCCCTCACCCCTAGCCCCTCTCCCGCATTACTGCGGGAGAGGGGAACTTGTGGGCATGTTCATGGTTGAATGTGAACGTGGTTGTTCATGACGATCATGGGCAACGTCATAGCATCATCAACAACCATGAAGTTCACATTCAACAATGCCCATAAAGAGAAGTTCCCCTCTCCCGCAGTGATGCGGGAGAGGGGTCAGGGGTGAGGGCCCGATGGGGCGGCTATGGGGCGGTGCCGCCTGGTTGGCTCGCTAGTTGTTCAGCGATATCGTGAACTCTCCGCTGGCTTAGCCTTGGGCGTTGCTTGCGGTGATTTCGATTTCGATGTCTTGCGATACGGCGTGTCCGCCGGTGAGGGTGAGGACGCTGCCGTTCCATTCGCCGCTGATCATTTTGCGGGCGATCTCGTTGAGAGGTCCGGTCTTGGACTGCCCGGTGCGCTGGTTCGTGGTTGTTACCTGCACGTCGTAGCTCAGGTTGTGCCGCTGAAGTGTGCCGTCATGTCGATGTCGATGCTCTCGTCGTCGGAGATGGTGATGTCATCGAAGTTCTGCACGAGCTCCGGTGCGGGGTCTGGCGCCGGCGGCTCAGGCGTTGCCGTCGGGGGAACTGGTGTTGCCGTCGGGGGCACTGGCGTCGCGGTTGGCGGCACTGGCGTGGGCTCGGGCGCCGGCTCGGGTGCTGATTCCTCGACCAGCGAGACGGTGAAGGAACCGCTTGCGGACTCGCCGTTGGCGTCGCCGGCGACGATCTCGATCGTCAGATCCTGCGGGCTTGCCGGTCCGCCGGTCAGCTGCAGCTCGGTGTCGTGCCAGTGGCCAGATACCTTGTTGCGTGCGACCTCGTTGATGAAGCCAGTCTTCTCTTTGCCGGTGCGCTAGTTGACTGTCGTCACGTATACCTCGTATGTCAGGTCCGTGCCGACGAAGTGGTCGGTCATCTCGATCTCGACGCTGGCGCCGTCCGAGATGCTGACATCGTCGAAGCTTTGGATCAGTTCCGGATCTACCGGCTCTGACACCGGCTCAGGTTCCTCAGTCGGCTCTGCGGTCGGCTCCGGCGTCGGGTCTTCGTCTGACGGAGGCGTGTGCTGGTGCACGACGCAGGAGTAGCCGTTGATGCCGTCGAAGTTGGGAGCATCCGTGACGTCCAGGTAGTTGTAGCAGAAGTCTACGACCTGCATGCCGATCCGGCGGTAGCGACCGAACGCCTGGTCGATCGTGCCCGTCAGCTGGTTGTGCTGCAATCGCAGTCCCATCAGCCGGTTCAGGTAGGCCAGGCTCGTTGGGATTTCGCCGCTCAGCTGGTTGTTGTCGAGCGCAAGGCTCTCCAGCTTGCCCAAGTCGCCCAGCTCTTCCGGGATCTCGCCGGTCGGCTTGTTGTCTTTGAGGATCAGCGATTCCAAGTTGCTGAGGTTGCCCAGCTCTGCCGGAATCTCGCCCGTGAGACCGCTGCCGTCGTTGGCGTTGTTGTAGTTGCCGGACAGGTCCAGGTAGTAGAGGTGCGTCAGGTTGCCAAGCTCTTCCGGAATCTCGCCAGAAAGCTTGTTCACCCGGCCGTACTCCTGGTTGTGCTCGGACTCCGACCAGAGTCCCAGCCGCTTCAGCTGCGTCATGTTGCCAAGCTCTGCCGGGATCGGACCTTCAAGTCCGAAGTTGCCCAGGTGGATCTGCGTCACGCGGCCGTCGCTGTTGGTGCTGATGCCGGTCCACTGGCTCAATGGCGTGTCGTCGTCCCATCCCTGGAAGCACTGTCCCTTGGCGCATCCCTTCCACCACTTCGTGTCGCCCTGCGTCGATTCGTGCAATGCCATCAAGGCCTCACGGTCGATCTCGACTGAGCCGGGGTCCGGCGTCGGTGTCGGCGTCGGGACGATCGGTGTCGGGGTGCTCGTCGGGCCAGGCGTCGGCGTCGGGGAACCGGTGTCGGCGTCAGAGGAACCGGCGTCGGAGTGTGCGTCGGAGGGGGTGTCGGAACGTTCGGAACTGGCACTTCTTCGACCTCCGAGGCCCAGTGCCTCAAACCTAAGGCCGGGTCCCATCCCCAGTACAGGTACTGGTGTCCGTGCCCGTCGCGGTGCAGGTACATCTCGCCGGTGTGAGGCGAATCGGAGAAGCCGAAATGACCGTCCGCATTGTCCGAGACGCTGTCCGGGTCGTAGCTGAAGCCGTCCGCGTCCCGCCGGATGGTCAGAGATGTGCTCTGCCGTCGGCCCAGTCAACCTCGATCTGACGGCTGTCGGCACGTTCGTTGATCTCGTAGTAGACGCCGCGCTCAGCGTCGTGCCACCACTGCAGGGACTGGTAGCCGAAGCCGGGGCGCTCGAAGCCGATGTAGCTCGAGTTGGGAAGGTGCCCGTGCCGCGCCCAGTCGAAAGTGAATGTCTCGGTGTCGTCGCCGTGCGTCAGGCTGTCGGCATCGTAGCTCAGACTGCCGTCAGCGGCGGCCTTGATCGTCACTGAGAACTTCTCGCCGTCGCTCCACTCGCCTTCGACGTCGTGGCTCATGGGAGGCGTCTCGCCGTCGATGGCGCCCGGATCGGGGTTCCGGAACGTCTCGCATCGGATGCCGTAGGAGTACTTGCCGCGGCATTCGATGAAGATGTCGCCGTAGCCGGGACGGCTGAAGATGAAATTGCGTCTCGTGCCGCCGTCGTAGACGTCCGTGAAAGTGACATCGTCGCCCTTGGACACGCTGTCCTCGTCGTAGCGCGGGTAGACCCGGATCCAGCTGCTGCCCTGCTCCGCATAGGCGTCCAGCGAGACCGTCTCGCCGTCGCTCCACGCTTCGCTGAGCGTAAGATTGTGGACGTTCTGCGTCGTCCGGTAGTAGATGCCTTCTTCAGAATCGTAGTACATGCGCATCATGATCATCGGGTGGCCGGGACGCTTGAAAACCGCGCTCTTGTAGATGCGGTACAGAAAGGTGCCATAGCCGTTGAGGCTGACGTCGTCGCCCATGTAGACGCTGTTGGGATCGTAACCGACTTCGCCATCTTCCTGCGTCAGAGTAATGTCGATCGTCTCGCCGTCGCTCCAGGTCAGCTGCACCGGCAGACGGTCGTGGCGCGCCGTCGCCATGTCCGGCGGATCCGGGTTGATCATGAGCGTGTAGCGGTCGGGGTAGTACCAGTACTGAAGGCTGATGTCGCCGAAGCCAGGACGATGGAAGACGATGGCATGGGGAGTGTAGGACGTGACGACCTTGTAAGTGGTGTCCGTGCCGTGCGAAACATCCTTGTAGCTCGGATTGCTCCAGTCGCCGGTGAGAGTGACCGATATCGCCTCGCCGTCGCTCCACCGCATCGAAATCGCTGCTTCAAGACCACCGTCGTCGCTCTGCGCGCTGGCGCTGTGAACGCTCCCGCCGCTCGCCCGGACCTCCGCCGGATCGATGCCGACGCGCGCGCCGACCTCAGCCTGGGCTTCTCCGCCTGCGCCGGAGCATAGCTGCTGAGAAACGCATAGCAGATGACCATCGCAACGGCCAGAACCGCCCGATCGCCAGAACCGTGCTCCTCAAAGCATTTTTTCTATTGCTTGTGCTTGACTGTTTCATCGTAAGAGCCTCGCTGTTTCTCATCCTGAGATTTCACCTCAACTGCATCGATCCGCTTCGAACATCGAATGAATCTTTGCTGATTTGAAACTAGATACGCAGGCAAACGGCGCGCGGATTTATCGGGGTGTTTACACTCGAGGAATTGCCCTCACTCCGAACATGCCCACCATCCTCCTACTATCCGATATCCATGGCAACTTGAGCGCGCTTGATGCGGTGCTGAATGATGTCGGCAGTCGTGGTGTGGCGTTTGATGCTGTTTGGGTTTTGGGGGATGTTGTGGGGTATGGGGCAGAGCCTGATGGGGTGGTTGAGAGGTTGCGAGAGGTTCCGAATTTGGCGATGGTTAAGGGCAATCATGAAGCGGCGGCGTTGGGGGAGATTTCGTTGGCTACTTTCAATCCGTATGCGGCAGCCGCGGCGGCTTGGACGGCGAGGGTGTTGTCTGATGAGACGCGGAGGTTTTTGCGTGAGTTGCCGATCCGGTTGGTGGAGGATGAGGTGACGTTGTGCCATGGAACGCCTCGAGATCCGGTTTGGGAGTATATGTTTTCGGTCGAGACGGCGCGGGCTTCGGTTTCCTATCTCGACACTTCGGGCTGTGTTCATGGACATACACATCTGCCGACGGTATTTGGACAGCAGCATTCGGGCCGATGGTCTGCAACGCTGGCCAGCGATTCCGAGACGGTTGAGCTGGATTTCGTTCACTGGTTTGTGAACCCGGGCAGTGTGGGACAGCCGCGAGATGGTGATTGGCGCGCCTCGTACGCCCTGCTGCATCTGCACCCTTCAGAGTTGCCCGCAGTCGAATATCACCGCGTGGAATACGATGTTTCCCATGCTCAGGATTTGATCCTCGCAGCCGGTCTGCAGCCATCGCTGGCATTCAGATTGTCTACCGGACGTTGACAACGCGCTATAATTCAGCGACGAATACGAATTACCAACATCCCGCTTATCCCATAAAATAGGAGTTGCGCAATACCATGCCGATAGTTCACATCTACATGTTTGAAGGCCGCACTGACGAGCAGAAGTCCGAGATGGCCAAGGGCGTCACGAAAGCGATCTCTGCCGCCGCGGGTATCCCCGACTCATCAACCACCATCGTCATCCACGACACCAAGCGGTCAGATTGGGCCGATGGCGGCGTCATGGCTTCCGAAGCGTAAGCAACCGCTCGCTGGAAAACCCTGCTCTGTCCGATACCGGTCAAGTGAAAGTTACGCGCCAAGCCGCTCAACGACTGGTCGGCGGCATCTACGTCATCATCGACCCTGACTTTTGCGGCGGTCGCGATATCACGACGGTCGCTGAAGCCGTCGTGCAAGGCGGCGTCGCGGCGATACAGCTGCGACATAAGCATGTGGAGAAGTCAACCGTCCTTGCCGAAGCACAGTTGTTGGCTGAAATCTGTCGGACAAGCGATACGTTGCTCATTATCAACGATTACCCCGACATCGCCGAGGCAGTAGGTGCGGATGGCGTCCACGTCGGACAGAACGACCTCTCTATCGCTGAGTGCCGCGCGATTTTGCGACCGCATCAGATCGTAGGCAAATCGAACGCGCTACTTTCGGAGGCTGAATCGTCATTCGATGAAGGCGCTGATTACGTGGCGGTCGGTTCAATCTTCACTACTACGACTAAGTCAGATACTCGTCCCGCCGGACTTTCGACGCTACGCCTTGCGGCCGAGAGGATATCGGCACCGATCGTAGCCATTGGCGGTATCAACGCGGGCAATATATCTGACGTTGCTGACGCGGGCGCCGACGGTGTATGCGTGGCAACGGCAGTGACGCAATCTGCAGACCCGGAGCAAGCGACGCGCGAGTTGACGCGCATATTCGTCGATGCCAGATCCGACCGTTGAAGCGGCACCCCTCGAACTCGTTCCAGTGATGCGGATAGCGTCGTCTGAAGCTCCGCGATTGATGCGCGTCAAAATGCAATTGGCATAGAATCGTTTACATGGGCGACTCGGCGATATGGTGCGACGGAAGGTCGAGCGTCTGGGAACGGATTCCGTCGTGTGGCGTTGATAAGGACGCGTGAATAAATGATCGAGTTATATCTATCGATTGGTGCCGGAGTGCTCGCGCTGGTAGTCGCAGCCGTGCTCTACCAAACGGTTACCAGTCGCCCCTCAGGCAATCGTGCCGTGCAGGAGATTGGCGGACTAATTCAAGAAGGAGCGATGGCATTCCTTCGACGGGAGTACACCATACTCGCCGTGTTCGTAGTCCTCATCTTCATAGTCCTGGCCCTGTTAGTCGACTTTAACTTAACTAACAATGCGAAGATCGATGAGTTGATCGAGAGGGGCAACCTTTCGGTTAGCGGACCTTGGACGGCGTTAGCATATCTCGCCGGCGCAGTCGGATCGGCCCTCGCTGGATTTATCGGGATGAAGATCGCGGTACGTGGCAACACCCGCACTGCTACGGCCGCTGAAACCGGGCTCAATCCGGCGTTGCGAGTTGCCTTCAACAGCGGCGCCGTCATGGGGCTCACGGTTGTCGGAATCGGCATCATCGGCGTGACAGCGCTGTGGTTGATATTCGGCAATCCGAACGTCATCGCCGGCTTCGGTTTCGGAGCATCATCAATCGCACTCTTCGCACGTGTCGGCGGTGGTATCTACACCAAAGCGGCCGATGTCGGCGCTGACCTCGTAGGCAAGGTGGAAGCCGGACTGCCGGAAGACGACCCGCGCAACCCCGCCGTTATCGCCGATAACGTGGGCGACAACGTGGGCGACGTCGCTGGCATGGGTGCCGACCTGTTCGAGTCTTACGCCGGATCGATCATCGCTACAATCGCATTGGCATGGGCGGCCGCCTCGGCGGTGCAAGAGGTCGATGCACCGAAAATCGTTCTGCCGATGATACTGGCAGGCATCGGAATATTTGCATCAATCATCGGCACGTCGCTGGTCCGCACCAAAGACGGCGCCTCGATGGGCAATCTGCTCTGGAGCCTGCGATACGGCATATTCGGCGCCGGCATCCTCGCACTCATCGGAACCGGCGCTTACATCTGGATGAACGACTCGCTAGAAAATGAACTCTTCTGGGTCGTCCTGACGGGACTGGTCGTAGGACAGGTGATTGGAACTGCGACCGAGTATTTCACTTCTTACGAGTTCTCGCCCGTAAAGTGGATCGCGCAGCAATCGCAAACTGGTCATCCATCCACGATCATCGCCGGCATCGCAATCGGTCTCTACAGCACGGTTATCCCGACCATCGCAATCGCGGCTGGCATCTGGATCGCGTATGAGCTAGCAGGACTTTACGGCATCGGTTTGGCAGCAGTTGGAATGCTATCCACTCTGGGCATCACATTGGCTACAGACGCATACGGACCGGTGGCCGACAATGCGGGTGGTATCGCTGAGCAGGCTGGTTTGGATCCAGAAGTCCGGGAGCGTACCGATGCTCTCGACGCGCTGGGCAATACCACCGCGGCTACTGGCAAGGGCTTCGCCATTGGATCGGCAGTGCTGACCGCGCTGGCCCTGATGGCGGCTTACGGGCAGATTGTAGATATCGGTAGCGGATTTGATCTGCTCGAGCCGAAAGTGCTTATCGGTGCCCTGATCGGCGCACTGCTACCCTTCCTGTTCGCCGGATTGACAATGCAGGCCGTCGGCATCGCGGCAGGACACATGATCGATGAGGTGCGACGTCAGTTCCGTGAGATACCCGGACTGCGCGAAGGCGCGCCTGGCGTACGTCCTGATGCGGCCCGTGCAGTAGACATCAGCACTCGCGGCTCGCTCAAAGCGATGATACTGCCCGGCCTGATCGCCATTGCGGCGCCGATACTGGTCGGTTTCTTCATCGGAGCGCACGCGCTGGGCGGAATGCTTGCCGGCTCCATCCTCGCCGGTTTCCTACTTGCCATCTTTATGGCTAACGCCGGCGGAGCGTGGGACAACGCCAAGAAATACATCGAACTTGGAAACTTCGGCGGCAAAGGCTCAGACCCGCACGCCGCCGCCGTCACCGGCGATACTGTTGGCGATCCTTTCAAAGACACTTCAGGCCCGGCCATCAACATCCTCCTGAAGCTGATGGCTGTAGTGTCGCTGATCTTCGGACCGCTCTTCATCTGAGCCGCGGTCAGCAGGTCAGCTGCAGGTTCTAGACCGAGCGCAACGAGTCGAACTCGTGCCCGTTAGGTGAATGAACTGATGAGACGTGAGGGAGGCATACACTGCCTTCCTCACGTTGAAGTTATTGCTGTATCAACTCTGACGTCGTAACCAGTTTTGCCCCACTGGCAAACATGGTATCGACGGCGCGTTGATCATCGTTAGGGTTGGCATTGACGGCCGATATCGCATCGGTGATCAAAAAAGCCGTGTAGCCCTTCTGCAATGCATCGTAGACGGTGTGCTGCACTGCATATTCGGTTGAGAGCCCGCCGACGAATATGCGTCGGATGTCGAGACGCTTCAGGTGTGAATCGAGCGTAGTCCCGTCAAAACCAGAATAGGCCTGCGACTGCTCATCCTGACCTTTACGGATGATGACGCTACCGACGGGGAGTTTAAGGTCGGCGTGAAAGACCGCGCCGTCAGTGCCCCTGACGCAGTGTGCGGGCCAGATACCGCCGTTCTGAGCGAAGCTTCGGTGCGATGTCGGATGCCAATCCTGGGTGGCGAATACCCGACCTTCTTTAGTTCTGAAATTGAGCGCCAAATCAGAAAGTTTGCGCGCGACGGCATCGCCGTCCTCAACTGCCGCCGAACCGCCGGGGCAGAAATCATTCTGCACGTCCACTACAATAAGGGCGTCGTTTGGGCCTATATCCAATCTCTTCTCCGTGTCCTTGTCTTTTTAACCGAACTTGATAACTCAGAATCGCTCGCACATCATAGCGATACCGCATTGACGCGCTACATGCGCACTGCACATCTAACTGATGTTAATCCATATGCAACGACGAAATTGGAAAACACTCAAATCCATGCCCGTCTTTGAACCAGCAGTGCAACTTGATGTCCCATCGGGTACCCAGACCGGATTTGCTACGCGATGGTTGCATCGCGCGATAAAATTACACGCGCCAAATGCTGAAGCTTACTCGCCCCTATGAGTGCTGAACCGCCACCTCACTACACATCTGCCACTCCTGAGAAGTCGAAGTTCGACTTCAAGGCATGGTCTGTATGGATACTCGCCATCGTGGCGATCGTCATCGCGCTTACCGGCGCATACTTCTGGGGCACGAGCAACTCTAGCACGACCGAAGTGGAGATATTGATACCCACTCCATCGCCGCTAGTTGTGCAGGTTGCCGGCGAGGTGCAAGTGCCGGGCATCTATGAGTTGAATGCCGACGGGCGTGTCATCACTGCAATCGAAGCGGCTGGCGGCACGACGGAGCGAGCCGACTTAAGCAACATCAACCTGGCGGCGTTTCTGACTGACGGGGAACGTATCCACATCCCGGCCATCCGCCCGACCTCTGCTCCGATGCAAGACACCGCTGCATCATCAGTAGAGAAGCAATCCAGCGATGATGCCGAAGCACCAGCACCTGTGCAATCGACGACGCAGGTTTCGGACTCGCTCAGGTATGAGCCGGTGAACCTGAACACTGCTAATCTCCGGCAGTTAGAAGCATTGCCTGGCATCGGCGTGACGCGGGCGAGACAGATCATCGCGATGCGGGATGAAGTGGGCAGTTTCACATCTCTAGAACAGTTGCTTGAGATAAACGGCATTGGCGATAAGACTATCGAGGCGATCAGACCGCTCGTAGTCGTCCGATGAGGATAGTGTGGCTTGCGGTTGCCTTTCTGGCGGGGACCGCATCCGGGCTGGTGTGGGGCATATCACCCGGTTTCAACATCCCCGCCGCTCCTTTCTGGCTCTTCACCACCGCCATAGCCCTGATCTCACTTGCACTGACGTTCAGCGGACATCGAGCGGCTTTGACGTTGTTGGCATTGGTATTCCTGCTCGGATGCTGGCGCGGCGGAGATGCGATTGATGTCAATTCGGAATTGGCAGATGCCGGTGAAGCTCTACCCCAGGCCGTAGGAATCTCTAATCTGGATGGCGTCCGAGAAGGCATATCCGATTCGCTCCAGAGAGTAGTTGGATACGCAAACGCGGGCTTGCCGATTGCGTTGCTGACTGGTGAAAGGTCGTATCTCAACTCAACATTGGTCTCTGACTTCAGAGCGGCCGGTCTGTCGCACCTGCTCGCAATCAGCGGTCTGCACGTATCGCTGGTTGGCGGTTCTGCCGCCGCGCTATTCCTCATGCTGTTCGGACGACGGCGCGCTTACTATCTGATACTCCCCTTAACCGCTGTGTTGCTCTACGCCGCCCTGGCCGGATTTGCCCCGCCGGTGACGCGGGCGGCCATCATGTTCGGCGTCTTCACACTGGGACGCTTGATGGGACGCGGCTCGCACACAATCGCCGCCTTGGCGTTGGCAGGGCTAGTAATGGTCGCCATCGATCCATCCATCCTCGCTTCGCTATCGTTTCAACTCAGCTTCGCGGCCATGGTCGGCATATCGCTAGTCACGCCCGCACTCGATGGATTCACCGAGATCTACGCTCGATTGAAGGACGATACCGTCAGGGGCAAGATAGTCGACCGAATTCGGAGATTCACCGTTGGATCGCTAATCGTGTCGATAGCGTCTAGCGTCGGCACGATACCGCTGATCGCGCTGCACTTCGAGAAGGTGCCACTATGGTCGCCGATTGCCACTCTGGTGGCAGTTCCCGTAATGCCGATACTGATAATCAGCTCGGGAGTGGTATCGCTCATTGGGCTCATACCGATACCGCTGCTGCTGGAGATAGCCGCCATTCCAGTATGGGCAACTACGCAATATCTGACGTACATCGCCGGCTTCTTCGCCATGTTGCCGCCTGGGCCCTTAGAGACTGGCAGCTGGGCCGCATGGCCCGTCGCGGGCTACTACATGGTTCTGACGGCTTTGATACTCAACCGGCAACACATATCCCAGCTGTGGAACCGCGTACAAGGACGCTGGGGCGCTAGGACACAAGCTATCGGCGCGAGGGCATCGCGCAACTTCGGCTTGCCGCTTGCTTTCGCCGCGGTGCTGATACCGATAGGCGCGGGAATGTGGGCGATAGCGATCGTGCAACGATCGGACGGTGCTGATGATCTGTCTCTGAAGTTCCTGGAAGTAAGTCATGGCGAGGCGATGTTTATCGAAACGCCAAATGGCAATCGAATGGTGATCGACGGTGGTCGCGATCCGACAGAGCTTAGCGATATGCTCACTGGGATGTTGCCGTTCTGGGACCGCGACATTGACGTTGTGATGCTCACCCACTCGGATGCTGATCATGTGGGAGGGTTAGCCGCGGTATTGAATCGCTTCACCGTTGGAACGGTGATACATTCTGGTGTCGAATCAAGCACGCGTACATTTGAGGAGTGGTCAGCAGCGATTGAATCACATCCCAACGTATCCACCGCATGGCCGGGGATGGTGATTGCGCTCGATGATGAGGTATTCGTTGAGATAATCTCATCCGGATGCGGCAACGAACCGACCAACTGCACCGACATCAACGACGCGTCTATCGTTGCGCGATTACATTAAGGACAGATATCTTTTCTGCTGACTGGCGATATCGAAGAGCCGGCAGAAGCATGTCTCGCGACTACCGCGTCGCTGACATCAACCGTCCTAAAGGCACCGCATCACGGAAGCCGCACCTCATCAACTGCCAGATTCGTCGAGGCGGTTAACCCGGCCGCCGTCGTTGTGGCTGCCGGCACACAAAACCGGTACGGTCATCCCCATCAAGACGTGATGGATCGACTGAACGGCGCGGTCGGTGAGGAGCGCGTCCTCAGAACTGACGTTCAGGGGAGGATCGATCTCCGCACCGACGGCACTCGGTTGTGATATCTGCGCTAGCCCATCCGACGATTCGCGTCGGCATACTGGGCGATTACACGGTCAGTGTCTTGCGGCGGCACCGGCTCATAGTGGTCAACCTCCACATTGAAGGAGCCTCTCGCTTGAGTCAGTGAGCGCAAGTCGGCAGCGTAGCGCTGCATCGTCGAGATGGGAGCCTCGGCCTTGACTACGGTGAAGCCGTTGCCCAGCAACTCCATGCCGCTGATGCGGGCACGCTTGCGGTTCAAGTCGCCCATCACATCGCCAGCAGTGTCGTCCGGCACGATGACATCGACCTTCAATACCGGCTCCAGCAACTGCGGTCTCGCATCACGAATCGCCTGTCGGAAACCCATGCTTCCGGCAATCTCAAATGCCACACCAGACGAGTCGACGGAGTGCGAGCTGCCATCGTACAACTCGACATTGATGCCGACAACCGGGAAGCCGGCAAGGACACCTTGCGTCGCCGCGTTGCGTACGCCCTTCTCTACCGATGGGATGTACTCGCGCGGAACATTGCCGCCAACGACGGAGCTGGAGAAGGTGATGCCAGCATCGGGCTTCGAAGGTGCAACTCGCATCAGCACGTGGCCGTACTGTCCGCTACCGCCCGACTGCTTCTTGTGCTTATAGTCAACATCAGCATTCGCCACGATCGTCTCGCGATACGCAATCTTTGGAAGCGATGTCTTAAGTGAGACCTCGAACTTGCGTGCGATGCGCTGGATTGCCATCTCGACGTGGATATCGCCTAGTCCATGCAGGACCAGCTCCCCCGTCTCAGCGTTGCGCTCCAACCGCAGTGTCGGGTCCTCTTCCGTTATGCGAGTGAGAGATATCGCCATCTTGTCAAGATCGGACTGCGACTCGGGGCTGACTGCCAATGCGAAGATGGGCGACGGCAGATCGGCGCCTTCAAGCTCAACCGCGTGGTCCTTCGTGCACAAAGTGTCGTAGGTCGAGGCTTCCTGCAGCTTGGTTACGGCCGCAATGTCGCCGCGCACTGCCTCCGAAACTACGTTCAACGTCTTGCCAGTAGGTTCGTAGACCTGCGCGATGCGCTCGTTGGTTCCCCCAGTAGCCGTTGTGAGATGGGAGTTGGGAGTGAGCGACGCGCCATAGATGCGCAGATACGACACCTTGCCTACGAACGGGTCCGCAGAAGTCTTGAAGATGAGGTTGGCAGGTGTCGCTTCACTGACTCCATCAGGAAGTTCATCGCTCGGAGCGGGAAGCAGGTCCACGATGCCGTTCATCAACTCCTCGACGCCAATCTCCTTGTCCGCAGCCGTAGCAAAGATCGGGACTACCATTCCAGACTTGATCGCGTTGCGAAGTCCTTCACGAATATCTTCCGAAGTCAGTTCCTCGCCTTCGAGATACTGCATCATCAAGTCGTCATCCGACTCGGCAATCGCCTCGACCAGCTCTTCCGGCATGTCCTCCACATCGCCTTCCAGGAGATTGCGGATTCCTGACAGTCCTTCACCGGAACCTATCGGCTCCTGAATCGCAACGCACTGCCTTCCCCACGCCTCTTGAATGGTGCTGACCACTTCCGAAAAGTCCTTCTCAGAGCGGTCAAGCTTGTTAATCACGATGGCGGTTGGCAGTTCGGCCTCTTCGGCTGCCTGCCAGGCCTGTATCGAGCCGACCTCGATGCCGGACGGTGCCGAGATCAGCAACAACATCGCATCGGCTACCCGCATCGCAGACAGCATGTCGCCCCTGAAGTCGGGATAGCCGGGCGTGTCTAGGATGTTGATCTTGTGGTCGTTCCACGCGCAGGGCAGTATCGCCATCTGCATGCTTGAGCCGCGCTCCTGCTCTTCCGGTTCGTAGTCGGAAATGCTGGTCTTGTCGTCTACCCGCCCGCGTCGATTAACGGCGCCGGACTTGAAGTACGCAGCATCGGCCAGCGTCGTCTTGCCGGCCCCGCTGTGTGCCGCTAGAACAATGTTTCTGATCTTGGACGATGACAATGCCGCCATGTACTCTCTTCTCCTCTTATACGTAGGATCCGAATTTGGTGTTGCTAGGGGGCTTCGGAAAACGTATCTTGCAACATGCCGAAGCTGCGCACGCTGAAATCGGGTTCAGGTGCTCATCGCACACCAATTCGAAACCGAACTTGGATTAAGTTAAGCGCAATCATAAACCAGATGGCAAATAACGCGCCAGATCGCAATTTGCTACTCCAGGTATCTCAAAGGTCGCAAATCAATTCTCTGTCATGCAAGCGTATACCAGTGCAGACTACATATCAGCCGTTCCCGCCACCCTTGAATTTCTGAAGCGACATTACGAGTGCGGCACTTGCCGGCATGGGCACTCCGGCTTCACGCCCGAGCTTCACTGCCGCGCCGAGAATACCATCCAGTTCCAACTCGCCGCCACGGTTGAAGTCGGACTGCAACGATGACTGAAACTCGTCCGCCTCCGCAATCGCATCCAATAGCTTTACGTCTACGACGCGATTCGGGAAGCGTACACCGTTCGCTTTTCCGCAGGCAACAATCTCTTCCATCACGGTGCGGATTGTCGCCTGCCCTTCATCCATCGCCAACACTTCCGGCAATGAAGCCCGCGCCGCAGTGACTATCGTGCCCAGCGCGCCGATGGCAACCATCTTCGTCCATAGAGATGACTGGATGTCGTTGATCACCTCAGTCTGAATACCCGGCACTGACAGCAATGCCTGGAGCATCTCGATACGCTCTGAAATGGCACCGTCGCGCTCGCCGAACTCGATCCGTGCCGCGCTACCCGTCTGCATGATATGTCCCGGAGCTGCAATCGACGTCTCGATATAGGTCGCGCCCTCTACAACTCTCTGCCATCCAAACTCTGCCGCCAGCGCCTCGCCACCAGTGATACCGTTCTGTACCGTCAGTATGACCGTCTCATCGCCGACGAGAGGCTTCATCGCCGGTATCGTGTAAAGGTTTGAGTAGAGTTTCACCGTGTGCAGCACAACATCGACTTGTCCCACTTCTGCGGGGTCATCTGTAACCGGCGGATGCACCACATAATCGCCCCAATGCGAAGTGACCCGCAACCCTTCCTTACGCATTGTTGCGGCATGCTCTCCGCGTGCGATCAGAGTTACATCTGCACCGTGCTTAGCCAGCACACCGCCGTAGTATGCGCCGACTGCGCCCGCGCCCATGATGGCGATCTTCTTCATGCCGTTTCCCTTACGCCACAAGCTGATGGTTTCGAGTTGAGACTAGTGAGTTTCACTACTCACCTTTTGCGTCTCATTTCTACGTCTCATTTGGGGGATATAGGATACAGGTGAAGAAGCGAGTGATGCGCGGCGATGCGATTCCTTTTAAAATCGCACGCATGCCAAATCACTTCACCCGCGCCGATGGACGCGCAGTAGATGAGACGCGTCCGATATCGATCGAACCGGGCTTCATGCCCAATGCTGAGGGCTCTGCACTCGTAAGACTGGGTGGCACGCACGTCATCTGCACCGCGACCATAGCCTCAAACGTTCCGCGCTGGATGCGAGGACGCGGCACTGGATGGGTCACTGCAGAGTACGGCATGTTGCCGCGATCTACCAGCGAGCGTGTAGACCGACGAAGAGCATCATCGAGCGGACGTAGCAAGGAGATTGAACGTCTGATCGGCAGATCGTTGCGGGCCGTGACCGATATGTCGGCATTGGGTGAGAATGTCGTAACCATCGACTGCGATGTGTTGCGCGCGGATGGCGGCACCCGCACCGCATCCATCACTGGCGGATTCGTCGCACTTGCTCAAGCCTTGCGCACGCTTCAAAGCGAACTAGGGCGAGATGAGCCGATATTGACAAACACTGTATCTGCCATCTCTGTCGGCATCGTAGACGGCGAATGTGTCCTCGACCTGCCCTACGAGGAGGACTCATGGGCGGAAGTCGATATGAATGTAGTGATGACCGGCGCCGGCGAATTCGTCGAAGTGCAAGGCACTGCTGAAGGCAATCCCTTCTCTTACGCTCAACTTCAGTCGATGCTCAAGCTGGCGCGCATCGGATGCGATGAAATGGCAAGCGCGCAGAATGCCGCACTCGGACAGTGAGAACTTCGATATGTATGTCTGGCTGGGTAGCGCATTGAAACTGTTGCATCGTCTACTACAATGACTGGGGAACTGAATCGTGAATGAAGGACCTAAGATCTACATCTCGGTTATCGGCGGCGACCGCGACCATACTACGCCGAATGGGCTGGAGTTGGCGGAAGAGGTAGGACGCGGCATCGCGGAAGCCGGATGCATCCTGGTAAATGGCGGCATGGGCGGCACCATGGAAGCGGCCGCAAGAGGCGCAAAATCGGCCGGCGGCACCACCATCGGAATCCTTTCCACAACCGACCGTTCTGCCGCGAACTGCTACACCGACTATGCGATACCGACGCCGTTGGGATACGTTCGCAACGTTTTGGTCGCCAATGCCAGCGATGCCGTAATCGCACTGCCGGGCAAGTGGGGCACTTCCAACGAGCTCAGCTTCGCAATGATCGCCGGCGTGCCGGTAATCGCACTCGAGGGCTGGGAAACTAATTTGAGGGACGACGGCGGAACGTCGAAATACTCCGAAGTGACTTATGCCCGGAACGCCGCCGAAGCCGTCAAATTGGCCGTCGATTTTGCGATCGATCGGGTTAACGGAAATAGCCAAACGCATTAGACACTTGAATCTATGAGCAAGATTAAATCCGTTAGAGGAAAAGAGATACTCGATTCGCGCGGCAATCCCACGGTCTACGCTGAGGTATTGCTTGAGGATGGCACCCGCAACGGCGCATCTGTGCCGTCCGGCGCCAGCACGGGTGAAAACGAAGCCTGGGAACTGCGAGACGGCGACCCGAAACGCTTCAACGGCAAGGGCGTCTTGGATGCCATCGCCAACATCAATGGTCCGCTCCAAAACGTTGTTGTCGGCATTGATGCCGATGATCAGCGAGCCGTGGACAACGCCATGATCGAGGCCGATGCCACGCCCAACAAGTCGCATTACGGCGCCAATGCGATGCTCGCCATCTCGATGGCCGTGCTGCGAGCATCGAGTCGCAGCCGCGGCGAGTGGCTCTACGACATCGTGGCTGATCTCATCGGAAACGAAGAAGAGTACGTCCTGCCCGTTCCGATGCTGAACATCTTCAACGGCGGTGCCCACGCGGCCGGCTCTACCGAGTTCCAAGAGTTCATGGTCGTTCCTGCAGGCGTCGAGTCGCTTTCAGAAGCACTTCGCGCCGGATCAGAGATCTACCAGGCATTGGGAAAACTTCTACAAGATGAGGGACTCTCAACGTCGGTAGGATACGAGGGTGGCTTCGCTCCGGTCGGACTAACCAATCGGCAGGCTCTGGGCTACGTAACGCATGCCATCGAAACTGCCGGATACCTGCCTGGCGAGCAGATATTCATCGCTCTAGACCCCGCGGCTAGCGAGTTCTACGTTCCGCAGGTCAACCGCTACAGCATGAAGCGCGAGGGATTGCGTCTCTCTGCCGAAATGATGACGGAAGAGTATCGCGCATTCTGCGCCGAGTATCCCATCACCAGCATCGAAGACGGTCTTGCGGAGAACGACTGGGAAGGTTGGCATATACTCACCGAAGCGATCGGCGACCAGGTGCAGCTGGTAGGCGATGATCTGTTCGTCACCCAGACGGCATTTCTGGAGCGCGGCATCACTGAAAAAGCCGCCAACGCCATCTTGATCAAACCGAATCAGGTCGGCACGGTGACCGAGACCCTGGACACGATTCATCGTGCGCGTGCGGCCAACTTCGGCGTCGTCGTCAGCCACCGCTCTGGCGAAACGGAAGACACTACGATTGCAGACATCGCGGTCGGTTCCGGTTGCGGACAGATCAAGGCCGGCGCGCCGGCGCGCAGCGAGCGCGTCGCCAAGTACAACCGACTGCTGCGTATCGAAGATTGGGCCGGAGGTGAAGGTCGATACGCCGGCATGAGTGTAATCAAATCAAAATGACGCAAAGTCGTCTAACCAGATAATCTGCATCTATCAGCGATTGACAATCGCCCCGAATCAATCAAGCATCACGGTATCAGGAACACAGCAATGAGCAGAACCAAGATCGGCATCAACGGTTTCGGCCGCATCGGTCGACAAGTATTCCGCGCCATCAGTCAGCGCTTCCCGGAGCAGTCGCAGGTGGTAGCCGTCAACGACCTCGCAAATCCGCAACAGCAGGCGCATCTTCTCAAGTACGACTCGACATATGGCCGATACGATGGCGATGTCGATATCGTAGACGGGTCGCTCGTCATCAACGGAGAGAAGATAATCGTATTCTCGCAACGCGACCCGGGTGCCATACCATGGTCGGACGCCGGCGTTGAGATAGTGATCGAATCGACCGGTTTCTTCACCGATGCTGAACAGGCGGCCGCGCATCTTTCGGATAGCGTCAAGAAGGTCATCATCTCAGCCCCAGCGACGAATGAAGACATCACCATCGTGTTGGGCGTGAATGAAGACAGCTACGACCCGGCAGTCCACAACATCATCTCGAACGCGTCCTGCACCACCAACTGCGTCGCGCCGATGGCCAAGGTGCTCAACGACTCGTTCGGCATTGAGCATGCGCTGATGTCGACGATACACGCCTATACCAATGACCAGAACATTCTGGATCAGGTGCACAGCGATCTTCGACGTGCACGTGCCGCCGCAAACAGCATCATTCCGACCACTACCGGCGCGGCAAAGGCCGTTACGCTCGCCATCCCGGAACTGTCCGGCAGGATAGACGGCATGGCTTACCGGGTGCCGGTCATCACTGGCTCCGTAACCGATTTGACGGCGCGCCTCTCCAAGTCGGTCACTGCCGCAGAAGTCAACGATGCCTTCAGGGCTAGCGAAGAGAACGAGCTCAGAGGCGTCCTGCACGTATCCGATGAGCCGCTTGTGTCAGCCGACTATATCGGCGATCAACACTCTTGCACC
The DNA here is from genome assembly GCA_965200065.1 of Dehalococcoidia bacterium. GTDB lineage: Bacteria > Chloroflexota > Dehalococcoidia > Lucifugimonadales > Lucifugimonadaceae > Bin127. The sequence goes on from CBDATF010000002.1 coordinate 329,784, forward strand.
ATCGACGCGCTGTCAACCGCCGTAGTTGCAGATGAAGATTCCGATGCCGGCAGCTTCGTCAAGGTCGTAGGCTGGTACGATAACGAGTGGGGATACTCAAGCCGAACGGCCGATGTTGCTTCACTCGTAGCATCCTCGCTCTAGATGCCTGAAGCACTGACCTACGAGCCGGATACCGCTCTTGACGGGATTGTGCCACCATGTGATTTGGCTTGCAAGCCTTAGTCGCACATCGCCGATAACGCGCCTAATATAACAGATACTCTGACCAACGACATTTCGACATTGCAACTAGATACTGGGACTCTGAACACCGCGACACAAACCGACGAACGACATGTGGTTGACGATATGGACGCGTTCCTTAACGTCTTGCCTCAAGCTTTCCGTATCGGTCTGGAAGCGCAGATAGACACGCAACATACGGTTGCTGAACTGCTGGAAGTCATCATCGACCTCGGGCGCGTGCCGGAAGCGAGATTTGTTGGCGGATCGGTCGTGTTGAGTGAAGCGGAAGTCACCCGCAACGATATCGACCTTGTCATCAAGGGACTCGGCCGTTTCGGCGACGACAATCGCGCCGGCATCGAACGCTCCCTGCACCGCTTCTCGGTCATTCGAGACCGTGAAGGCCATCCCGTCGGACTGACTTGCCGCGTCGGACGCGCCGTATTCGGAAGCGTGCGCCTCATCAAGGACTTGATAGAGACCGGCCGTAGCGTGCTGATACTGGGACGTCCCGGCGTCGGCAAGACCACCATCCTTCGTGAAGTGGCACGGGTTCTGGCGGACGATGCATCGAGGCGCGTCGTAATCGTAGACACCTCGAACGAGATTGGCGGTGACGGCGCGGTTGCGCATCCCGCAATCGGACGTGCCCGCAGGATGCAGGTTCCCAACACCGAGTTGCAGCATCGCATCATGATCGAAGCGGTTGAGAACCACATGCCGGAAGTAGTCGTTATCGATGAGATAGGCACCGAGTTGGAGGCTATCGCTGCCCGCACCATCGCCGAGCGCGGCGTTCAACTGGTAGCCACCGCGCACGGCAACACATTGGGAAACGTCATTACCAATCCAACTCTCTCGGACCTTGTCGGTGGCACCCAGGCCGTGACTCTGGGCGATATCGAGGCTCGGCGACGGCGAACCCAGAAGACGGTCTTGGAGCGCAAGCACAACCCAACCTTTGACGTCGTAGTCGAGATGCGAGAACGCAATCTGGTCGGCATCCATAACGATGTCGGACGGGCGGTAGACCGCATGTTGCGCGGCTTGAGCGTTCCACTCGAGAGCCGCACTCTCAAAGACGACGGAACTGTCGACTCGCAGATGGAAGATGCAATGCGGTCTGAGGATGGCTTCGAAACGGCCGCATTCGAGTTGAACTCAGTCCGGTCGCCACGCAAGTCTTACGAAGGCGCAAACGGGCATTCAAACGGCAACGGATCGGGCCGATACAACCGAGATCGTTCGGAGTCTGAAAGTACGATGCCCGAACCGCCGCCGGTGCGCGCACATCCCTTTGGAGTGCCACGCGAAACGTTGCGAAGCGCAATCCGCGCCATGGGCGTTCCCGTCGTCCTCGCCGACTCGGCAACCGAGGCCGACGTGCTGGTCACGACCAAACTGCACTACGGCCGACGTCCACCGGCATTGAAGCGTGCGGAGCGCGATGGTGTGCCGGTGTATGTCCTCAGACGCGGCACCCGCGAGCAGATCGAACAGTTCCTCAGTCGCTTTGAGATAGAAAGTGCGCGTCAAACCAACGGATTGCAAAACTCCTCTAATGAAGCTGAGTTTCTGATGGAAGAAGCGCTAGAGGAAGCCGAGCGGGCAGTCGAGCGAGTGCTGAGTGGCGACCGCAAGGTTAAGCTATCGGCGCAATCGGCACAGATTCGACGTTTGCAACATGCACTCGCAGCGCGTTACAATGTCGGCTCTGCAAGTTCTGGACATGAACCGAACCGCCACGTCATCATCCGACGTCGGCGTCGATAATCTCCTATTCCCACTTATAGACCGTTAATGAGCTGTAACTTCAATGCCGCGCCGATCGGTCTATAGAGCACCCTTCATCTCGCTTGAAGGCGGAGAGGGAGTGGGCAAAACCACGCAGTCTCTGTTGCTCAAAGAGCGGCTCGAGCGCGAGAAAATCCCTGTGCTCGTAGTGCGGGAGCCAGGCACGACGCAGCTGGGCGAGCAGATTCGCAACATCATCAAGTCGAGAAGCAGCAATGTTCCAGCGGCCGACGCCCTGCTCTTCATGGCCGCCCGGGCGCAGCTGATACATGAGGTTGTCATACCGAATCTACAAGCCGGCACCATCGTAATCGGCGACCGCTTCTCCGACTCGACGATTGCGTATCAGGGCTACGGCGGCAAGTTGAACATCGACCGCATCCGACATGCCAACGAGCTGGCTACTGACGGCGTGACGCCCGACTTGACCATCCTCTTGAACTTACGTCCGGAGATCGGTCTTGAGCGCAGAGCTTCTGCAGATCAAGAAAACGGCGAGACGCATCGTCGCTTTGAAGAACTGCCGCCCTGGTTCCATAGAAACGTGGCAAAGGGATATCAGGAAATGCTGCAACGCGAGCCTAACCGATGGGTAGAGATCGACGCTTCGAACAGCATCGAGGCGATAGCCGAGGAAGTGTGGCAACATGTCGCCGAGTTCTTTTAGAGCTCACTATCCTTACGTTGCGGTTGAGTCAAACGCCGTCCTGCGTTAATCTGAAACATCACGTCTACACACAACACTGGGCTAAGCCCTGGAGAGATATTCCTGATGCGAACCAACACCATGAAACGCAAAATGCTTGACGGCAGCACCACCCTCGGACCATTCGTCGGTTGGCCCGCACCTGCACTGGTCGAGTTGATGGGCTGGGCCGGCTTCGACTTCGTCGTCATCGACTGCGAACACGGCATCATGGACTACGAAACTGCTGAGAACATGATCCGCGCCGCTGAACTGTCGGACACGACGCCAATCGTGCGCATCGGAATGAACGACCAACAGCACATCCAGCGCTACCTCGAAGGCGGCGCGCAAGGCGTGATGATACCGCTCATCAACAACGGCGAACAGGGACGCATGGTCGTCGACTCGGTAAAGTACCCGCCAGTGGGCAAACGTGGCGGCTTCTCCGGACGCAGCGCCATGTTCGGCATCCAAGACCAAGCCGAATACGTTAAACAGGCAAACGAAGAGACGTTCGTCTGTCTTCAGATCGAGACGCCCGAAAGCATCGAGAATGCCGACGAGATAATCGCCGTCGAAGGTGCCGACTGCATATTCTTCGGTCCTGGCGATTTGTCTTTGAATATGGGGTATCCCGGACAGATCGCGCATCCCGAAGTAGTTAGTGCCATCGAAGTGCTGGTAGAGAAGACTCACGCTGCCGGCAAGATATCCGGCACCCTTGGCGTGACTGTAGAGCAAGCGCAGTTCTGGCACGAACGCGGCGTGCAGTGGATAGTCAGCGGCACCTCCCGCTTCCTGCTGGCTGAAGCACGCGCATACCTGGACCAGACCCGCGCGGCCGGACTCGGCTAATCGCTCGAGTGGCGACGAGACTACTCGGTCGCGTTACGCATTTCCAACCCGGCAAGCCAATCAGCGACGATACGGTCGTCGTGCTCAAATGCCAGCTCCGGCATCTGGTCAAGCGTGAAGACCTTGGCTTCCGACGTCTCGTCGCCAGCAATCAGATCGCCAGAAATCGGTTCGGCGTGATACACGACCAGAACCACCGCCTGTCCCGTCTCGCTATACACCCCGACCAACCACCTAACCTCAACTGAAAGCCCGCACTCCTCCATAACCTCACGCTGCAAAGCCAACTCCAGCCGCTCCCCACGATCCACATAGCCCGACGGATAGCTCCACTTCCCCATCTGCGGCTCAATAGCCCGCTTCAACAGCACAATCCCACCCGCCATCGGAATAATCGCCGCCACCGCCACCTTCGGATCCGAGTAGATCACCCTCTCACACTCCGTACAACGAAAGTGACCGCCCTCAATCGGGCTCAACGGCGGCAAATCGAGATGATGTTGCGGAGAATGCATAGGGATTAAGTATGCAGTACTGAGCGGGCGGGGATGCGCCAAACGAGAGTGAACGTCATTCTTCCTACGCTCCTCCGCCCCATGACCACCCCGTCGCCCTCACCCCTAGCCCCTCTCCCGCTGTAAAGCAGGAGAGGGGTGAGGGCCGCCGTCTGCCTAGACCATCTGCTCAAACACTGGCTTCAGCCGCGCTCTTGCCGCGGCTTCATTTTCGCCGTCTTCCGACTCGAATATGGGCAGTTCTTCGTCGAGGTCGGTGGTGAGGTCATAGAGTTGTCCGCTTTCGTAGAGCTTCCAGTTGCGGTCGCGGACGAAGCGGATGCATCCGGCGTCGTTTCGGGCGCTCATCGGTTCGAAGTGGAAGAAGAGCCAATCTTTCGGATCGCCCTGTTCACCCTTGAGCTGCGGGTAGAACGAAGTGCCGTCGATGACGTAGCCTTCCGGCGTCTCTACGCCAGCGGCATCCAGCATCGTCGGCAGGAAGTCGGTTACATCTATTAGGTCCGAGTTCACTCTACCGGCAGGTACCGTGCCGGGCATCTGACATATCAACGGCACGTGAGTGCCGCGGTCGTTAGTCTTGCCCTTGCCACCGCAGATCTCGTTGTGCTCATGAACCATAGAGCAGACGTCGTGAGGCGAGCCGTTATCGCCGGTATAGATGACTAGCGTGTCCTCACTCAATCCTGCCGCATCCAGATAGTCGAGCAACCTTCCGATAGTCTTGTCGTGATACTCCACCATGTCGCGGTAGAAGCGCGGGTCGTCTCCCCATGATCCCTCTTCTAGCGCCGCCCACGTTGTGGCGCCCAGCGTCCGATTGGATGGCGGGTCGAAATCGTCCCACTCCGGACTGTCCGGCGACGGCTCGTGTGGCTTGTGTGTAGCCGCCATCGGGTAATACACGAAAAACGGATTGTCGTCGTCCTTCTTGCGCTCTATGAAGTCGATGATGTAGTCCGAGAAGACGTCCTCGCCATACTTGCCCTCGGTGTCGTCTCGATACTTGCCGTTCTCGTAGATGATGGGATTCTTGTATCGCGAACCCTTATGCTCGGTGTGATGCGCGTGCCAGACGCAGAACTCGTCGAAGCCCGCATCCTCGATGCGCTGACCTTTAGAGCGCATCTCCGGCTTCTCGTCTGGCGGATTGTATGAGTAGAGCTGCCACTTGCCCGATATGCAGGTGTTGTATCCAGCATCCGAGAAAAGATGCCCAAACGTAACTTCATCCGGCGGTATCAATCCGAAGCCGATGTAGTTTCTGAAGTTGTGTTTGCCAGTCATCAGCGCCACCCTCGTTGGAGTGCACAGCGGCAAGACGTGCCCCTCTTCAAACCGCATCCCATTCTCGGCCATCCCATCGAGACGAGGGGTCGCGTATGAAGTGCCGCCATTGGCACCAATAACCTCGTATCCGAGATCATCGGACATGATCATGACTATGTTTGGACCTTTTTTCGGCATACCTGCATCTCCTTGTCTATGGTTAGTGCTTAAGAAACAATATCAGTTAGCAATCGAATAGAGTCGATACGGGGCTTAAGAATTGAACTTGAACGCTGCGGAAGCGATACGAGGAGAGCTCACGATGACTTCACAGACTTCCATCATTATCGACTCACAGGTTCACGCCTATGAACGCGACCATCCGGCGCGTCCCTGGCACGGCACGTTAGCCGGTCCTGACGAAGTGACTGGCGATGACATGGTAGCAGCGATGGATGCGGTCGGCGTTGACGGCGCGTTGCTGGTGTCGCCATTCTCGATGTATCAATACGATGCCGGATACGCGCTGGAGGTCTACGCTAAACATCCGGGCAAATTCGGACTGATACGACCCTTCGATCCCGACTCAGACACGATCGAAGCGGAGATGGATGAGTGGGTCAGCACACCTGGAGTTGTAGGCGCGCGCATCATGCTGGCACGCCTTGAGATGAGCGCTTACGATCCGGGTCCGAACCGCATCCTAGCAGCCGGCAGCAAGGCGAACGTGCCCATCAATGTCATTTGCTCCGGCAAACTGGACATCTTTGCAGAGTTGGCACGTCGCAATCCGAACACTCAATTGGTCACCGACCATCTCGGCCTCAATCAGCCCTATGAGCCACCAGCACCGCCAGAGCCGTTTGCAGATCTCCCCCAAGTGCTGGAACTGGCTAAGTACGACAATGTTGCCATCAAGATATCAGGTGCCTGCACCCTATCGCATGAACCGTTTCCCTACCCCGACATCTGGGAGCCGGTCGGAGAGATACTGCGCGCATTCGGACTCGAAAGATGCATGTGGGGAACCGACTGGACCCGCGCCGTGAACCTTCTAACCTACGAACAAGGGGTGGAAGCATTTCGCATCACGGACGCTCTATCTGAGGCAGAGTGCGCCCAACTCATGGGCGGATCGCTCACAAAAATCTACAACTGGTCGCCGACGCTGTCTGAATAAAACGACGTTTCCTGACATCGCGCTCACCAGAAAATGCGATCGATAAGCGACTAAATGTCGGCGAAGTCGGCCTCTTCGTAAAGCGGACGAATCTCAATCTCGCTGGCACCGGGCATCGGATTAGGACATCGCTTCACCCAGCTGACCGCTTCGTCCATGTCTGCAACTTCCCAGAGCCAGTAGCCGGCGACTAACTCGTTCGTAGCCGAAAAGGGACCATCAATGACCGTTCGATCCGTGCCGTCAAAAGCGATGCGCTTGGCTTGAGATGTCGGCTTCAGTCCTTGTCCATCCTGCATAATGCCGGCGTCGATCAACCCTTGATTGAAACGCCCCATCGCCTCCAGCAACTCAAGCGAAGGCATGACACCCGCTTCACTCTCCGGCGTAGCCTTCACCAGAACCATCACTTTCATCGTTACACTCCTGCCCTAAACGTCAAATGCATCTTGCAACTGGGCCAGAGACCATCCCAGAATCGGCCACTTCAAACATCACCTCAGACCTGACAGCTAGAAAGATAGATGGTGGGCCCGGACGGATTCGAACCATCGACCTCTACTTTATCAGAGTAGCGCTCTAACCAGCTGAGCTACGGGCCCCGGACAGCACCCTCAACGAATCGAACCATGCTGTAACCCTCAATTCTAATCGATGAAAGCCGTTTGTCAGCGGTTTCAGATGACGACGGTAATGCGCGATTATGGCTCACTGTCTGAATCGCTTCAAAAACGTTACCCAATCGTGAGTTGGAATGCCGCACAGTGCTGTTTGCATCGTAGCGTCGACATACTCGTCCAAGAGCCCAGTGCGGGCAATCCTCCCAAAGTTTCCACCACCGTCACTCACCGGCTTGTCAGCGATGCGATCTTTACTCAAAGGATATGGTGAAACATCAGACGGTGATTCGATCGTGGAGTCGCTCTTCGTTCTTCTGACGTTTACCCACCAATGATTCCGATACTCAGCAGCATAGCGCGCCGTCACTACGAACGGTTTGAAGGTTATCGGCTGCCCAGATACGACCCTGTCGAGTGACCATGGCACTACTACGAGCATGTCCGCAGGAGCGCAAGCCGTCGGTGTTGCGGTAAATCGGAAATTAGGATCCTACTCTTTTCCCAACAGATACCAACTCTTCAGTTCTATGCCCAAGATGATGTCTTCGCCATTTCTATCCGACTTAAACAAGACATCCGGGAACACTTGGGCCTGTCGGTGAAATGAATATTTCTGGTACTTGCTGTCCGGATCCCAATAGGATCGTAATCCATTGAGTGTGGCTACTACCTGATCTTCAATCGCCACACCAAGAACCTGTCCTAAGGTATGCAGATCGGTTGCTGCCAATCCGTCAATCGTGGTTGCACTCTTGAAGTGAGCCGGTATCGCGTAAATTGCTGCACGTACACGTTGATATAGCTGTTGATGCTCCCATCCGGCATCTGGCTCATACCTTTCTGGACTAAGTTGGTGCATGCATAGCCAACCTCTCTGTTGCAAGTGCGTAGAAGCTTTGCAGAACTTCGGCACTATATCCAAGGCGTCCTGTGTTGACTGATGCAATAGCCGCTGAGCATAATCCTCCGAACGGCTCCCATACCACATCACCGGGATCTGACGACGCCAGAATAGTGCGCTCAACCAGGGTTAACGGTTTCTGGTTCATGTGCAAAGGTTTGTGCAAATCCTTCAAGCGCTCCTTGCCTCGAACCGCAGGTTCACGCCAGACGTTGGTTATCCCGACATCGCAATGGAACTTGGCTCGCATCTTGGACCACTGCTCGCCCGAACAGGGCACTTTTCCGTCCAAACTGAAGTACGGCCGTCCCGTAGGGTCGCCATGGATGTTTACATAGCCGGCCATCGCTTCGAATGCTTTGGGAGGCGGAAAATACCACATATCGCATTGCGTAAGATACTTTCGAATCGCTGCATTCTTAACTCCGCATGCCTCGTTTGCTTTGTAGAGCGGTAACCCGCTACGGCTCCACTCAAACCGCAACCATTCTTTCAGGCTCATAGATTCAATCCCAACATCAACTTTGACGTCGCGAACATATTGGACACACACCTCGGTGACGATGGGGAATTGCCTCAACGTCTTGGAGTTGGCGTTTCCAGCGACATGTCCAATGCCCTTGTCCCACACATAGCAACACCGGTACTTCCAACCGAGACGCTCAAGCAAGGGGTGAACGTTCGCCCAACCGATCTCGGAGTTCCAGAACCACAGCGTCGTTGAAGGTTGCGAGCGTTCCGACCAATACTCGACATGTGGTTCGTACCATTCCACCAGGTCTTCGGGAGATCGCGGCTCGCCCGGAAAACTCCCAATGCCGTAAGGGCCGTCCGAGATAATAACCGTGGGCGTAGGCCAGTCATGCGAAACCTCCAAGAAGTTGCCAAGCACTAGAGTAGCCCCAAGATGCTCAAACTTCTCCCCGGACATGTCGCCGTTCTCGAGTTTCCGAAACAGCGGAGGCGACTTGATGTCGGTTAAACTCATATCCTTTCCTCAGTCATCACGTCAATTCCCTTTTCTGATATCTGATTGCCATGTGATGATTATTTCATATCTTCACGACTTCATCCCGGTCGCGTGGCAAACCATGCCGTCCTAACCGATTCAGCCCCAACACGATATAACCTTATGCGTCATGGCTTCCGAGACTACAAATCCGAGAAGGAACATCGCCGCTACCGGGTCGTGGTTGCTGTACGACTTTTCGGATACGATTTTTTCGGCGAGTATCCTGACGTTCTACTTCCCGCTGTGGGTGACTGATGACAGCAATGGCACGGATACGCACATCGCCATTGCGCTCTCGGCTTCAATGTTGGTGGTGGCTTTGACGGCACCGTTCTTGGGCACTCTATCGGATCGACTGAATCGACGGGTGCCGTTGCTGGCAATGAGCGTCGTCGGATGTGCAATCTTCACCGCCATGATCGGCGCTATCGGGGGATTGACGACCGGTCTGCTGCTCTTCATCGCGGCAAACTACCTCTATCAGACCGGGCTGATCTTCTACAACGCATTGATTATCAATGTCAGTTCTGAACGCGGGCGAGGCGTCGTCTCCGGTATCGGCGTCGGCGCAGGATATATCGGACTGATAGCCGGCTTCCTCATGATGCGTCCCTTCGTTGAAGCCGATGGCAACCAGGCCGCATTCCTACCTACCGCCGCACTGTTCGTGCTGTTCGCTCTACCCCTACTCTTGATCGTCAAAGAACCCGGTGCACGCGGGCAGATCGGCAGCTCACTGGTATCGACTTCATATCGTCAGCTCTACGAGACCTTTCGCCGTGCCCGACAGCATCGCAATCTATTCCGATTCCTCGTCGGACGCTTCATGTACATGGAGGCGATCAACACCGTAACGTCTTTCTTCGTCATCTACCTCATCAATGTCGGGGGATTTGAAGACACGGAAGCGCAAACGATGATTATCGGCGTAGTTGTAATCGCCATCTTCGCATCATGGGCCACCGGCTTCCTAGTCTCACAGTTCGGACCGAAACCAGTTCTCATCATCGCGTTGACGGGCTGGAGCCTGCTGGCGATAGCCGCGGTAGTTGCCGACTCGAAATGGGCGTTCTGGGCCATCGCCATCACCATGGGCTTCTTCTGGGCCGCGCCTCAAATCTCCGACCGGGTGTTGCTCACACAACTGGCACCCGATGGACAGGTCGGCGAGTTCTTCGGACTCTTCCAGATGTCCGGACGTCTCTCCGCAGTAGTCGGTCCGGCGCTCTGGGGTCTCACAACATGGGTCTTGATGGAAGCTGGCGAGTTGAGATTCCGCGTCGCCCTATTTACCCTCGTCATCTTCCTAGTGGCAGGACTGTTGATACTGCGCGGCGTGCAGACCAAACGTGAAGCGTCAGACCTTGACGCCATCGAAATCGAACCGGACGAAGCGATACCGGCTAAATCACGATCGTAAGCGATCGTTCACTTACAATCCTGCCGACCGTGCTCAGGCAGGTCGACAACGATCTCTACGGGAGTGTTCCGCGCCACTAGCACTACCAGGTCTTCGTCCTCTGACGTGTTCACCGGCTGATGGTTCGAGTTGGGCGGCACGTAGATGAAGTCGCCAGGACTTATCGGCTCTTCAATCTCCAGGTCGCGGCCGTGCAGGAACAGGCCCTCTCCGCTCAGCACGTAGATTGCAGATTCGCAATTCACGTGGTAATGCGCGGTTGAACATAGGCCGGGGGGCACGGTCGATATCGCCATATGAATGCCGGTAGAACCGGTCAGGGCTTCCGAAACACCGGCAAGCCGCGTCATCGCACCGCTGGAGACCTCCACTTCAAGGGCATCGTCCCGCGTGATTATGCAAGGTTTATGGTCGTCTACACTCATTGTCATTCACTACATAACTACGACTGAGCGCAGAACTTCGCCGCGCTCCATCTTGTGAAACGCCTCTTCTACGTCGCCAATGCCGATAGTTTCAGATACGAAGCCGTCAAGGTTCAAGCGTCCCTGCATGTAGAGATCGATGAACATTGGGAAATCTCGCGTCGGCAGACAATCGCCATACCAGGATGACTTCAGCGAACCACCACGTCCAAACACTTCGATCATCGGCAACTCGATCTTCATGTCTGGACTGGGAACGCCTACCAACACTACAGTCCCGGCGAGGTCGCGCGCGAAGAACGCCTGCTCGTAGGTCTGCGGCAAACCGACTGCTTCGATGGCGACATCTGCACCGTTTCCGTTCGTAATCGCTTGAATCGCCTCTACCGGATCCGTCTCACGTGAGTTGACGGTGTGTGTTGCGCCAAATCCCTTTGCCCACTCCAACTTGCGGTCATCGATATCGACGGCGATGATGGTGTGTGCGCCGGCCAGTTGTGCACCGGCAATCGCCGCGTCGCCGACTCCGCCGCAACCGAACACTGCTACCGAATCGCCTCTCGATACGCCACCAGTGTTGATGGCAGCACCCAACCCTGCCATAATTCCGCAGCCAATCAGTCCCGCCGCTTTAGGATCCGCGTCGGGATTAACCTTGACGGCCTGACCGGCGGCGACCAGGGTGAGTTCTGCAAAAGAACCGATTCCCAGTGCGGGCGACAGCGGAGTGCCGTCTTCCAAAGTCATCGGCTGCGTTGCATTCCGACTGTCGAAGCAGTACCAAGGACGTCCGCGCAGACATGAGCGACATGTCGTGCAGGGTGCTCGCCATGCGATGATGACAAAGTCGCCAGGTGCCACGTTCCCCACATCGTCGCCAACCTTTTCTACCACTCCGGCCGCTTCATGTCCGAGGAAGTACGGAAACTCGTCGCCGATGGCACCCTCCCGGTAGTGCAAATCCGTATGGCAAACGCCGCACGCCTGCACTCGTATCAGCGCCTCGCCCGGTCCTGGGTCTGGCACTAAGATCGTCTCCAACGATACTGGCGCATCTGTCGCCGTCGAGATGACACCTTGAATCTTGTTCATGACTTCCCCTAATCTCCTGCTTCTTGCGTATCAAGCAAACGCTTGTAAATCGGGATTATACGGCATCACGTTTTGATCGGCGTCTCGCTAGGACAAGTCGGATGCAGCATCGTCGATCAATGCACTCAAGTCGCGCTCGATTTTCTGCCACTCTTGAGCCAGATCCAGCGTCTCTACCCAGAAGGGGTGGGCATCGATCTGGGTACGTAGCTTCACCTCGCCATCGGCCGGCTGTCCGTAGATCAGTATCCCAGTAGCAGTCCGGTACGAACCGCCGTGATGGTCTTGCGATGCCAAGTAGGCGTACATCTGATAAAGGTTGCTGCTATGCACCGTTTCAGTGTCATAGCGAGACGTGGTTACCGATCCATACCACTTGGTATCGATGACGATGCGCTGTTCTGATTTCCTGTGTGTCAACACGATATCGGGACGCATCTGGGGCAGGCCGACGTTTGAATCCTCTGATCTATGCAGGGCATTCCACGTTTGAGGCGGCTGAACAGCTACGTCCCATCCCGCCCGGCGCAGATGCAGCTTGTAGAAGTTGGCGACGAAATTCTCGAAAAGCCTAAACTTCTGCTTATAAAACCAATTGACGAATTCCGTATCTGATGCGGCATCCGATTGCGGCATGTTGGGGTCGCGCAACATCTCGCAGATCATCAGTATCAGCCGGTATTCACGTTCGTTCTGTCCGAGCTTTCGCATCTCTGAAGCGATGATGCGCCGAGTCACGGGCACGATGTCGATTATGTACATCATCCTCAGCAGAAACTGGATGTCTGACATCAACGTCTTGTACTTCACCGGTTCCGTCTCTACTGATGCATGCTTCAAATTCAGTGCATCGTGCAAGCTCGACCTGACGATCTGACTGCGGGGCACGTTCAGGGTGAACTCTTCATATTCGCAGTGGAGACGTCCCCGATAGAGAGTCAGCTCATTCAGAGTGCGGTTGAAGTCGATGCTGCCGCGCACGCCGGGCAACTGCTCTGAGCGTTCCACATACTCGCCCCGCAATCCGCGCCGCACCTGCATCTTCACCAGTTCCGTCAGAATCGCCGTCAGCAACGTCCGCAGATCCGGAGCATCCTCAAACTGTGTCTCGAAGCGGTCCTTGAACTCCGCCAAGTCCCACGCATACAGCAACATATGCCACCAGTTCCGAACCGGTATCTTTCCCGCATCAGCCGAAGCTTTGGGTGTCCCTGATGACTGATCAGCGTCCGGCTCTTCCAGCCCAGCGGTTGCTATGTTGCTCGTAGAAGTAGTCGTCATCCTGTCTGCAACTTCTCGATCTCTTCCTCAGCCTTGCTGGCATTGTCGAACCAATATTCCTCAAGGAGCAGACTGAGCTCGGTCTCTACGATGTTTCGATACCAATCATCCCAATCGGGAGAGTCTGCGGGGATATCGCAGAAGTAGGAATGCCCGATCATGAAGTTGCGACCCAGCGATGAATCGTCCTTAATGACACTGTTAAGTGCCGACATCCGTTCATTGATGCGTTCGATCATCTCACTGGGTACGCCCTTGTTCGCGAGCCAGTCTTTGAAAACCTGCTCCCCAAACTGTGGCTTTGACGTCCTGAAGGCAAAGCGACGACGCATCGCATAGTCCATACCCGTCAGCGAGCGATCGGCAAGATTCATCGTGTCCGATGATGTACACATTCTTCGGCACCGAGAACGTCTCAACCGAGGGTGCATCATCATTACCAACATTCGACAGTTGCACACCCGTATCGCCCGCCCGCTTATCCTTCTCAATCATCGACAGCATCTCCCCGAAAACCCGGCTCAGATTCCCACGATTGATCTCATCAATGATCATCACGTACTTCTGGTCAGCATCCCTCTCCGCCCACTCGCACAACTTGAGAAACGCTCCCTTCTTCAGTTCGAATATCAACTGATCTTGTTTGTTCGTAGTCGGGCGATATCCCTGCACAAAGTCCTCATACCCATACGACTGATGGAACTGGACGCTGTCGATGCGCTTATCCGCCTTCTCCTCCAGCAACAGATAGGCCAATCTCCGCGCGATGAATGTCTTCCCGACACCGGGCGGTCCTTGCAGGACTAGGTTCAGCTTGTCGCCAAGGAGGTTGACGATAGCACTGAGCTCATCGCGATCGAAAAACACGCCTTCAGATGCGACGGTGTCTAGGGTGTACGGCTCTGGTTGATAGATGTCGGATTCCGCTACGAGGTCTTTGCGAGTAAGTAGATTAGGTAGATTAGGCTTACGGTTATTAGGATCACGGTTGATATCCAAAAGTGTGTAGCCTGCCTCCTCTGCCATTTCACGCGCCCTGACCAGAGCCTTTACGTAACCGGCACCGCCACTATAGTCGCTATCTACAGCCTGCCAACTCAATCCAAGATCATTCAAGATTCCGAGATCTTCAAACCTGCGGATGAAGACATACTTGGTGGGGTCAATCAAATACAACCAAGTGGACAAAGTACGATGCCACTGTTGACGGCTTCCCGTTTCGATAACGCTATCGTACATGCCGACGAACTCTTGTCGGATCTCTGGATCATTCGCTGGATCCATATCGACTGCGGCCCGGAATAAATGCCAAAATGCCTCCAACCGACTACCTTCCAAAGTCTCTTTCTCGCGTCGGCCAGAAGTAATCCCCCAGATAATACTCGATTTGTCGGGCAGAGCCGTCTTCAGGTCCAAAGAATCTCGCAACAGTTCGAAACATCTCATCCGTAGCTCTCCGCTACTCCGCTGACAGAATGCTTGGTAAAGGTTGAACGGATCGAACGTCTCGTTGACACCGCTAGTATCTTCTGGGTCGGCTGCACGCAGTTTTTGGATTAACTCAACTATCTCTTCTAGATTGCCGACTTCCCACCATCTGCCTTCAATCAACTTCTGCGCCACCTCATGATGGAACGATACCCAGCTGTCCTTTGGATCCCACTGAACTTCAGGTTCGGGCAACTCATCTACCAAGACGGCTGCAAAGAACGCCTGCCTAACTGCTTCGTCATACACTTCAGAAACAGTACCCGGTGGCGTAGGAAATACTTTGATATCACTTCTCTGGAGTGTCTTGCTTGCCCAATCCACGCTCCGTCGATTGCGGCAAGGTAGACCATCATCATCGGCAATGATATGTCTCACCGGTAACTACTCCGAAATGCAGTGTCTGACGATCGCTCTCTGGAGAGGCAACGTAATCTCCAACCTGTATCCCACGATGAAATCTGTCGATGTTACCTACGCGGGCACCACTCTGCTACGAAGTTGCTGAGGGAACTTCGCGGCGGTACAGATTTAAAAGAGCATCCCGGTTATACGCTACATTGATATCAATATTATCCAATCCATAGTTCATTCCGATGTAGCCGTGTTCAACAAAGTCTCCCGTCCAGTCTCCCCCAGCGGCACGAACTAGCCAAACACTATGATTTAGGATATCATACTCATTATCTTCAGTTGATGCCGTGTCCTTCTTCTTGAACTCTTGGAGATTAATATCAGGAAAAGGATTGGAATCGCTATCTCTAATCTTAAGCAGTTGTTCGAGATATTCACTTGCCTTAGAATTTGATTTTAATGATTCATTTCCATTTACTCCATTAATTGTACCAGTATGGAGGAAATGTTCAGGATTGATCCAGTATAGGCCTGAAGTCAGTTTGGATAATGTTATATTGTTAATTAATTTGCATTTGTCAATTAAGCCTGTTAACTCTTCGTGGTTGTGTCGATCTTCTACTGGGTTCATATTTTTCGCAAGTTTAAACAAGTCCCAGAGGGCGTTACTTTAATGCTCATCCAAGCCTTCTGGTCCGAAGAATCCAACACTAACTGGCATCACATTAGGTATACTGAGATGTTCGAGTGGCAATTCTGCTTTCAATCCAAATTCTTTTTTGTATGTCGTCAGCCACTTTCGGTTGGTTTTGTCACTATCGCCTTTGGAAATTATCGCTAACACAGTAAATGGATCGAAATAATCCTTTACAAAAGACAACGATCGAGGACGTTTAAGTCCTTCAGGCGTCAATCCCCTGACCTTCTCCAAAAGTTCCGGCTGTCTCTTCCGCCAGCTCTCGATAGAACGGTATCCAGCTGTGCTCGGGCTTGGTGTCGTCTACGCTTGAGTATGGGGGCATTCAGATCAACTCCTTCGCTGGATTTAGGGATGCATCAATGGCGAAATTGTAGTTTAGGGATGGAGGATAGCACGTTCACTCTCGATGAATCCCCGACCCCATGGCCGCCCCGCTTGCCCTCACCCCTAGCCCCTCTCCCGCTTTACATCGGGAGAGGGGAACTTGTGGGCGTGTGCATTGTTTAAGTGGAGGTACTTGTTGTTGACTTCCAACGGCGATGATGTTGATGTTGCGATGAACGAGGTTGCTGATGACGCCGCTAATCACGAACATAAACATCGCCTTTGTGCGTAAGTCATGAACAAATACGTTCACTTCGCGAATGAAACATGACGAGAAGTTCCCCTCTCCCGATGTAAAGCGGGAGAGGGGTCAGGGGTGAGGGCCCGGGGAGGTGAAGGGCGCGGGAAACGCGACGATGCCGCTCGATGTTTGGGTATCGAGCGGCATCGCATCGTTCGATTGGCTTGTGCAGTGCTAACTGACTACAACAGGTCAGTCGTCGCTGTTTAGTTGCTCCCACACGCCTTGGCCGACTATCACTAGCCATGACACGCCAACTACGGCGAAGTAGGTGGTGTGCCAGATGAGCGGTGTCGGACGTCCAACTCCGGGTCCGGCAACTATGTTCTGGAACGTGAAGACGGCGAAGATGATGGCACTGATAAACAGGCCGAACAGTATCCACGAACGTCGTGCTGCAGAACTGCTACCCATGATGATCTGAATCAACGCCCAGAGGAAGATCAGTCCTACAAGCAACTCGACGACCGCAGTAACGATCAAAGCAAAGTCGCCCAGTCCAGATGGCCAACCAATAGCTTCTAAAGCGCCGCCGAATGGGTGACCGCCGGGGTCGCCAAACTTCACACCGATGTGTACGCCAGGCAAGAACTTGCCTAATCCGTTCGCACCCCAGAACAGCATCCAGAAGATAACCGTTGCGAGCTCAAGCGAACCGAGCCTTCTAATTATTTCCATATACGCCCCCTTTCAATTGGGATTGCCTCAAACGTGCGCCAAGTTTATCACTATGCTCCGCGCCTTGTGTAACAAATCCGAACCAGATTCCGCAAATCGGCACCTCTCTATGCGATAATCCTTTGCATCATGATTTCGAAATTTGGGGTTCTTTACGCTGGCTGTGTCGATATGGACGATATCGGCTTTGCTGGGATGCCTGCTAATGAGCGATGGCTTCCGGATGCGCAACTGGCGTCGGTCTTTGATAAGTCGGCATCGTTTGCGACGACGATGGATCGGCTTGGGTTTGACACGTTTTGGGGTGCGGAGCATCACTTCCAGCGGGAGGGTTACGAGTGCATCCCGAACTTACTGATGCTCTTTGTGCACCTGGCGCATCTGACTGAAGACCTGCGCTTCGGATGTGGCTTCAACATCAACCCGATGTGGCATCCGTTGCGACTGGCAGAAGACTTCGCAACGGCTGACATCCTGACGGATGGTCGGGTCAGGTTCGGCATCGGGCGCGGATACCACTCGCGGGAGGTCGAGACGTTCGGCAACCCGATCATCGACCAGGACGCTAACCGCGAGCTGTTCGATGAGCAGGTCGAGGTGATGTACAAGGCCTTCAATGAGCGTGCCTTCTCGCACCATGGCACTCACTACGACATCCCGCCACGCGTGCCCTATCGCGGCTACGAATTGGAAGATATCACGCTGGTGCCGCGTCCGAAATACCCGGTCGAGTGGTGGCAACCTGTAGTCTCCGCATCCGAACGCGGGCTCAACTTCATGGCGAAGTACGGCATCAAGGGCATGATCGGCGGTGGCGCGGCTCCGGGAGGCGCGGCCGATCAAGTCGTTCGGAAGTGGCAGGAAGTGCAAGCGCAGCACGGCCGAGAGTTGGAACTTGGTGGCGACCTCATCATCTCGTTCTCGGTGCATATCGCCGACACTACCGAGCAGGCAATTGAAGAGTGTCGTCTCTGGGCCGAAGAGCGCATCAAAATGTTTGGACCGCTCGGCTTCGTCAGAGGACTGTCTGACGACCAGGTATCAGCCATCAACTCGAACGATCCTCAACGTCTGCTCACGGCCGGTCTACCGACCGTTGAAGACGATGTGAACAGCGGCGGCTTCTTTGCCGGTCCCGCCGATCTCGTCACTGAAGAGTTGATGCAAGTCCAAGAGCGCTATCCCGGCTTGGAAGAGGTCAACATCGGCATCACCAACATGGGAATGCCCGAAACGGCGTCTATCGAACAGATGCATCGCTTCGCCGAAGGGGTAATGCCCCACTTCAGTCCGAAGCGGTAGCCAGTCAGCAATCGCAACGCAACCGTCCACTTCTCTCCAGATGGCAATCGTCGCGTAATGGCGATTACAACTCTGCGCGCGTAAACTATCCCGCACATGCTCACCCATTAGCTATAGAGCCCTCATGCAATGAAGATCACCGACATCCGCACTCGCAACATCTGTATTCCGCTCTCGACACTCGGGAAGTATGAACCGGTAACCATGTGGTACGGCTCGCGCTTCGCCGCCATCAAGACGATCGTATTTATCGACACTGACGAGGGCATAACCGGTCTGGGCGAGACCAGCATCGGCGCCGGCGGCGACCAGAGACTGTTTGAGCAGATCAAGTCAAACCTGATCGGACGCGATCCGCACGACGTCAACTCGATTGAACGCGGCATGAACCTGACGGGTAGCGTCACAACCAAGCTGGGACATCTGCTCGACACCAGCGCATCTTCCGCGCTGAACATCACCGGCTCTATCGATCAGGCACTATGGGACATCGTCGGGAAAGCTACGGGGCAACCAATCTACAACTTGATCGGCGGGAAGTATCGTGAACGTGTCGAAGCGCGCTACTGGATGGGAGCGAAACCGCCCGACAAGGTCGCTGACGAAGTGAAACGCGCCGTCGCGGCCGGGTTCAAGTCGTTCAAAATCAAGATCGGACTCAATCCGGAGTTTGACATCGAATGTGTCGCCGCCGCACGTGAAGCGGCCGGACCGCGCATCGAACTGGGTTACGACTGCAACGGCTCCTACTCTCAGTTAGAAGCGATCCGGATGTTGCGCAAGATGGAGTCATACGACCCGTCGCATGTCGAAGAGCCGGTCGATTCGTCAAGCATCCGCGCACTCGCTGAAGTGAGCCGGCATACTGATATTCCGATACTTTGTGACGGTCCGGCGCGCACGACCAAGGAGCAGATATTGGAACTCGTCATTCAACGTGCCTGCGACGCCATCCATTTGGATGTGGTGATTAACGGCGGCTTTCTGGAAACGCAACGCTGTGCCGCCATTGCCGAAGCCGGCGGTCTTAAGGTCTCGTGTCACTCGTCGCCCGGCGAGACCGGCATCGCCACCGCCGCGCAACTGCACCTTGTAACTGCCACGCCGAACTTCATCTGGCCGGTAGACTCGGCCTACACCAAGTTGCTACCGCCATCCGAAGACATCATCACCGAGCCGTTCGTCTACGAAGACGGCGCGCTAACACTCACAAGCAAACCAGGACTAGGAGTAGAGATAGACGAAGACGCCATTTCCCGTGCCGAAGAGCGCTACGCCAACGAACTCCCCAAATGGCGCCATCGCTACGCTCCCGACCCAACAGTCCCCTCCCGCCAACAATACTACTTCTACAACTACCCCACCAAACACCAGCACGATGATGCGGAGTGGCGGGGGATATTTGAGTAGAATCTACGCATCAGGAGCGCTCCCGAGGAGAACAAGATGGCATTTCAGACACCGATAACGATAGACGAGGACCCTGCCTGATGCCTACGCCCTCTCACGGTCTCTTTTGCTCTTCTAGAACTTTTCCTACTAGGTACAAGAACTGTGGCGACCAAATATACGTCTATCAGTGTTCTTGCGGGAGCATAGTCTTATTCGATGAGTTGGGCGGTGACTGGCCTCAACACCGGATGGCGTGCTATCTCAAGCCAGGAGACCCAGTACGTCCGACTGAAGATGAGCGGAGGGAAATGATAAGAATCGGGTACAAGGAACTCTTAAGAAAACTTGAGCCTTCTAAATCCGATTTTGTCAGTATAGAACCTTCAGACATTTATACGGAGCCAATCAATGATGTGATGGTATTGCAAGAACTGCCAAAACGCACTCAACGAATCGAACGTCTTGATAAGTAGAACGAGTTTACGCGTTCTGCTATGGGCGTCAATCAACCCGCTGGCACTTAGATACAGATCACATTAGGCTATACAGATACAAAACTGCGTGGCACATATACTGCTATTGTGCATCGTGATTTAATTGACAGATTGACACTCACAACCAACCTGCTTGTAGGAGTTAAGTTGATGGCAAGGAGGTTCGGAAGCCTTGCAGAATGGTTCGTTATTGATATATCGAGTTTAGAACGGTAAACTCTAGTCATCAGTGCCAGATGAAGTGAGTTCCTAATGAAAAAGATCCTAGATTCCTACTCGAAGGGACACTACACGGCTTATCCCTGAAAAAGTGCTGGGCGGGATGGCGATTGGCACGGTGATGCTTGAGGTACTGCAGTTGGTCGCAAACTGGATCTTTGGTATCAGACCTGAGGAGCTGATTATCCTGGTTCTCTGGCCCGTAGCATCGGTTGCTGGGACCGTGCTAATCGCTGGCTTTACAAGCCATGCGACGCCGAGACGGATCTACCCGGTTGCAGCAGCCGGCGGCGTGCTACTATTTTTCGCCGCAAGATCGATGTTCAACGACGGCCGAGGATGGGGGCACATACGGCCTCTGGTTATCAGGTATGTTACTCAAAAGTCAGTGTCTCGATTACGTCGTATCCGATGTGTCCAGGCCTAAATTGGTCGGGGTGTGTATCTGGGATGACACACCAGAGGCTCTCGACCGACTGGGATTACAAGGCTCTGGTGCCGTCTGCCCCAACTCTATCCATGCTCCCTGGAACCGTTAAGGACCTCGGCCTCTACCTCTGGCGGAATTTCCATGCCACGACGCGCCAGCGATGCTTTCATGCCCTGCACCGCCTCCTGGCGGGCTTTCTCGCGCTCTTCAAAACGCACCTCCTGGCGGGCCTTCTCACGCTCTTCTACGCGCAATTGTTCGCGCAATCGCGCCCGAATCTGCTGCCGAGTCTCAAACATGTTCCTACTATCGAGAGTTCGTCGTTTGGTCTGTTCTCGCAGGATCGGTGTTCATAACCTCTGAGGATGCGCAGTGAAACCCAGTCTCGTAGATCAGACCGCTTACTTGCTGCCTACCTATCAACCATTCTGGGAGCCGTTGAGGAAGTCGGCCTCTACCTACTGGGGCACTTCGATCCCGCACCTCGCCAGTGATGCTTTAACTTTCTCCAATGCCTCTATGCGAGCCCTCTCACGCTCTTCTACGCGCACCTCTATGCGTGCCTTCTCACGCTCTTCTACGCGCACCTCTGCATGCAACTCAGCGCGCAACTCTGAGATCAAACCTGGACGCAATTGTTCGCGCAATCGCGCCTGTATCTGCTGTCGAGTCTCAAACATTCTTCGGATCCTTTCTATGACTAAGGCTAACGCAGCCGCAATGACCCAACTGAAGTGGTAGACAGCACGTTCAAAGCCTTTGTATATCCATCCTTCAGAGCCGTCGTAGGCGCCTAGCAACACCAGACAGACTGCACCGTATATGGTCGATCCAAAGATCTGGTACTCGATGCCCCGATCGGCTAATCGGTTCGAGATTTCAGATGCATTCATTTTACCGATTAAGCCTTATCTTGGGCGACACGCAACGATCTATCTGCGCGCGCTCTATAGACAGGTTAATGGTACATACCCATTTTATACAACTAATGTAGCAAAATTGGCGAAAATCTGATTTCTAACCGATATCTACCTATCTCTCCCAGAGCTGCCGGCGTCTTGAGAGGCGGGCGCGCCAGACGCGGACTGCCACCGCGATCGCAATCGCGGCAAACGTGATCGAACCTGATATGGCACTAGAGAGAGGGAGCAGATCCGTCAGCCAGTTCAACCACGCGATGATGAAGAATGCCTCAATCGTGTGCATCCAGATCGACATCCGGCGAAACTTCGCTTCGTCAACGTAGTCGAGAAGCGCAGCCGTACGGTACTGCAGGACACTTTTCACGATACTGAGCGCAAAGGCACCTGATGCGGATACGAAACCGATGATGGCGAGTGCCACCGGAAAGGGAGTACCCATCACAATGCGATAAACCGTGACCAGCATGGCGACACTGAATAGCATCAATGGCCCGACATTTCCCTGCATGTCGGTGAGATATCCCCTGCCTCTGCTATCCAGAAGATGTTCAGTGTGGGTGCCAGACCGCTCTCTGATGTCGGTAATCCTGCGCTCTTCGTTGGCAGGCGTAGGCGTTACGTAAGGCCTCTGGTTGTCAGGTCTGTTGCTCATAAGTGGCACCCCGATTACTTCGCAGTCGAAGGTTTACGTCAATGCTACCTATGCGCGTGACTCTGGGAGACGTGGATCGCCTTCAGATGACTGTGAGATACGCATCGTGATGCGTTGAATCAACTCCTAGCACACTTACTAAACTAGGGCTATGAGTAAATCGGAAAAAGAGTTCGATGTTCATCTGCTGAGCCTGCGTCGAAAAGGCAACCAGTTGAATCTTGGCATTCTATTGGTGTTCGTATTTTCGGTCCAGATCACCATCCTCACGTACTTCGCTTTTGAAAGTTTGGACAGCGACACCCAGGCCGAGCTATCAACTTGGCGAAATGTCATTTTCGCAATCGGCATCATCTCTTTCCTCATCGGGATATTCACGCTATACCGTCTGGTAACGCTTGGCCTCCAGATCATTGCGATGGAAGTCTGGATTCGGCGGATGGGTGAAGGCGACCTAGATCACAAGGTTGAAATGAAGGGCGATGATGAGGTAGCTGCACTCGCACAAGCCATTGAGAAACTAAGGCAACGCTCGATAAGTGTGGTGCGTCTCAATCTAGTCGAAACGCTGGCGAACGATCTGCAGAAGAAGAATTATGAACTCGAGCAGGCCGTAATGCAGCTGAATCGGGCCCAAGACCAGATGATTGCCCGGCAGAAACTGTCGGAACTGGGTGAACTGGCCAGCGGCGTCGCTCACGAGATAAAGAATCCCCTGAACTTCATCCGCAACTTCTCCGAGGCGATTGATGAGCTGATCGTTGAGATTCGAGAAGCGATTGATGAACTGGATGAAGAAGACCGGGAAGATATCTCGGAGATAGTCGACGATATCCAAAGCAATCTCATGCGCATCGAGGCGCACGGTCTGCGCGCCGACCGCATCGTCACCGATTTACAGGCACTGGGAGGTGGCGGAGGCGTCTTCGCACCGGCCTACATCAACGAGATAGTCAGCTACTTCGCATCTCTCGCCAGAAACCGATCATCCGAACTGCATCCCGATTTGCAACTGGTCCTTCATCAAGACCTCGACTTAGACATCGGCGAGGTGATCGTCATCGGCGAAGACCTCGGACGTGTCGTCCTCAATCTGGTGAACAACTCTTGCTACGCGACCAATGCAAAACGTGCCGCATTGGCTGAGCAAGGAGTGGCATACACGCCTGAGGTCTGGCTGCAAACCAAAGGCGACGGCGATACGCTGGTGATCCGGGTCCGAGACAACGGAACCGGGATCGAACCTGAAATCATGGAGCGAGTATTCAACCCCTTCTTCACGACCAAGCCTACTGACCAGGGCACCGGACTGGGGTTGAGTTTCACCAACGACACTGCCAGAGAGCATGGCGGAACGATCGAACTGCACTCCGAGCCGGGAGAGTTCACCGAAGTATCGATCAAGATCCCGCTACGTCGAAACGTCCGCTCGGATGAAGATGAAGAGGTGGTGAACGATCCGACATCCGAGGAGTACCTGCGCTTCACGCGCTCCCAACCCTAACGGCAGTTCAGCAAGGCTCTCCGGCTTCGATGCCATCTGCACGCTGCAGGTCGCGCACGTGGCAGATGATGGCGTCGATCTCTTCCGGCGGGACGTTCGGTATCGCCGGCATGTCTCCGAAGTTCCAATGATGCGCTTGCACCCCATTGTTCACCGCATTGCGAAACGAAAAGTCGGGGTGATGCCCAATCTCGTAGAGACGATGCACCAGCGGTGGGCCGGCCGCAGTGCCACCAGCAACCGGTCCATGGCATACGGCGCATCGCTGCGTAAATGACTCTTCGCCGGAGTAAGACTTCGCGGAAGATTGATCGCTTACGGTGCGGCCCGCGTTACCACTCGATGATTCCTCGTCGGAACCACATGCGGCGAATACCAGTAGGCTCAATACCACCAACATCATGCAGAGCGTCTGATATGGCCGGCTACTTCCAGCGTGACGAGTTTCGATAAGCATCAACTAGATGCCTATTCGCTCTTTGACCCGTTAAAGATCACCTCATCCATCCCAGGTGGTACTTCGATGCCCTGCCCTTCCAACCAGAGCTTGACATCTTGAACTACCGCTTGACGTATACGCACTTCCGCTCGGATCTTTTCACGTTCTTCCTGGCGCAACTCTTCACGTACTTGCGGACACAATTGTTCGCGCAATCGAGCGTGGATCTCTTGTCGAGTCTCGAACATCCTTCTAGTCCTTTCTATGGCCAAGTCCAGGACCTGGTACTCGATGCCTCGATTGGACAATCCTTTCGATATGTCAGATGCGTTCATTTTATCGGCTATCCCTTCAATGCGAAACGGATATGCCTACCTATCTCGACAGCCAAAGAAAAGCCCAGCGCGACACCTGCTGATGTCCTGCCGGGCTCTTAGGGCTCAGGTTTTGAGACTGTAGGTGTCGCCGTAGACTTCGATTTTGTCTTTAAGGCTGCCGATCAAGCGGTCGCAATTTTCTTCGTAACAGACCAATCGGGCGACCGGTAGATCCCGTTTGGTGATACCCGGTTCTATATGGTCGAATTGACCGACGGGTTCAAATGTCCTTGGCGCAATGGCGCTGGAAAACGAAGAAGCGTGAACTTTATCAGTTCACGCTTCTTTGATATCTTGCCAACTGAAGAGCGGATCGAACAGGCGTCGTTTCTACTTTGAGTAGTTTGTTCGGATTGTTTTTTCGGCCTAATCCGGAAAGGCCGTTGGAGCGCACAACCTTTTGGTGGCAACCTCTGCGTTTCCGATGAGCCCCTTGCCACGCACTCTAATCGTTTTTGTTCAGGATCGGACTTTCGTCGGATGCTGACGATAAGAGATTGGGAATCTCGCTCAAATCGGATTGGTTTTGGATGCCGGTTGTGCGGTTAATTTGGGTAGTACTTATCACCACGTTGCCAGTCGTATTGGTCATGTGGTTAGCACTCCTTAGAAAGGAGGTGATCCAGCCGCACCTTCCGGTACAGCTACCTTGTTACGACTTAGTCCCAGTCATTGGCTCCACCCTCGGCACTTGCCTCCCAAATGGGTTAGCCCAGCGACTTCAGGTGTCTCCAACTTCCATGACTTGACGGGCAGTGTGTACAATCCCCGGGAACGTATTCACCGCAGTATGCTGACCTGCGGTTACTAGCAACTCCACGTTCATGCAGGCGAGTTTCAGCCTGCAATCCCAACTGGGACCGGTTTTGTCGGATTGGCTCAATCTCGCGATGTCGCTACCGTTTGTACCGGCCATTGTAGCGTGTGTGTAGCCCTAGGCGTAAGGGCCATGATGACCTGACGTCGTCCCCACCTTCCTTCCGTTTAAGGACTGTTTCGTCAGAGAGAGTAACAGACGATAAGGGTTGCGCTCGTTGCGGGACTTAACCCAACACCTCACGGCACGAGCTGACGACGGCCATGCAACACCTGTGTAAAGCTCCCCGAGGGGTCCCTCCCCTTTCGGTTTGGTACTACTAAACATGTCAAGCCTAGGTAAGGTTCTTCGCTTACCATCGAATTAAACCACACGCTCCGCTGCTTGTGCGGGGACCCGTCAATTCCTTTGAGTTTTAGCCTTGCGGCCGTAGTCCCCAGGCGAAATGCTTAATGGGTTACCTTCGGCCCACAGGGAATTAACACCCCGAAGACCTAGCATTCATCGTTTAGGGCGTGGACTACCCGGGTATCTAATCCGGTTCGCTCCCCACGCTTTAGTCCCTTAGCGTCAGAACTGCCCCAGCAGGCCGCTTTCGCCACTGGTGTTCCTCCCGATATCTACGTATTTCACCACTACACCGGGAATTCCACCTGCCTCTGACAGTCTCTAGTCCAGCAGTTTCTTCCGACCACTCCAAGTTGAGCCTGGAGATTTCACAAAAGACTTACCGAACCGCCTACGGACCCTTTACGCCCAGTAATTCCGGACAACGCTTGCCACCTACGTGTTACCGCGGCTGCTGGCACGTAGTTAGCCGTGACTTATTCCTCAGTTAGTCCTCTCTCTTACCTGAGAAAAGAGGTTTACAACTCGAAAGCCGTCATCCCTCACGCGGCGTCGCGGCATCAGGCTTTCGCCCATTGTGCACGATCCCTTGCTGCTGCCTCCCGGAGGAGTGGGGGCCGTGTCTCAGTCCCCCTCTGTCTGGTCATGCTCTCACACCAGATACCCGTTTTCGGCTTGGTGCGCCGTTACCGCACCAACTACCTGATAGGACGCGGGCCCATCCCCGAGCGATAAATCTTTCTTCCCTCGCATTGATACGAGGGAATGTATGCGGTATTAGCTGTAATTTCTCACAGTTATCCCACTCTCGAGGGCAGGTCGCCCACGCGTTACTCAGCCGTCTGCCACTAGGTTGAGCCCCCGAAGGAGCGACCTCGTTCGACTTGCATGCATTAGGCACGCCGCCAGCGTTCGTCCTGAGCCAGGATCAAACTCTTATTTGAACTGACGTCTGTTCTTTCCGCTCTTCAATTGTCAAGATGCTGAATACCCAAAAACAGAACCAACTCGTAAGCCCTTTCCGTCTGCGGGTAAACGCTCATTATATATCAACTCAGCCAAACGCAATCAACTGAAAAATTTCTTACTTCCAAATCTCTCAAAAATCCTCACACGCCTCAAACCTCACCATCGGCACCTCCCAACCAGTCTCCGGCTGACCGCATCAACATCCTGACCGAACGGCAACGACAGCGACCAAGACCCCAATGAGGTGCCAGACAGAGCCGTATCGAAATCGATTTGCCGTTGGATGCGGCATATAGCGCGTGATATCTGCTTTCAACTCACAGAATTCGTAAATTCTAGTCAGACGATTGACTAATTAACGATATACTGGTATGGTTTCGTAAATTGCGCAAGAAAACGACGCTTAATCCCACATCAATATGCTGATTTCAGCATCTAATCCCCTCGAATTCCATGTAATTCGTCATTAAGTGGCAAAATTCCCGCGATGACTAAGGGAGTAAAAGAATGAAACACAATCTCAGACACCTAGGAACTCGCATTGGCGCGAGCGCGATGATCGCCGTGGCGATGGCAGTTACGGCCTTTGTGCTGGCGTGCGGC
This sequence comes from Dehalococcoidia bacterium, assembly GCA_965200065.1. Classification (GTDB taxonomy): domain Bacteria; phylum Chloroflexota; class Dehalococcoidia; order Lucifugimonadales; family Lucifugimonadaceae; genus Bin127. The sequence goes on from CBDATF010000002.1 coordinate 357,378, forward strand.
GGCGAAACTGTGATCCAGACCGTCGTCGTAGAAAAACAGGTGCAAGTACCTGGTGAAACCGTCATCCAAACCGTCGTCGTAGAAAAAGAAGTGCCCGGTGAAACCGTCGTCCAGACCGTCGTGGTCGAAAAGGAAGTCCAGGTAGCAGGCGAAACCGTCATCCAAACCGTCGTGGTCGAAAAGGAAGTCGAAGTTGCCGGCGAAACCGTCATCCAGACTGTAGTGGTCGAGAAAGAAGTGATGGTTCAGGGCGAAACGGTCGTCCAAACTGTCGTCGTCGAGAAAGAGGTGGAGACCATCATCGTCGCGACGGCGACACCAATCGCGATGGCGATGATGGAGGCACCGCAAGTGCAGAGCCCGGACGACACGGCCGAGATGGCGGTTCAGAACCGCGTCGGCCTCACCATGACCGGTCTCAACAGCACGGGCGCACCTGACGGTCCTTGGAGCATCGCCGAAGGCTTCTTCCAGCCTGGCGGTCCCGTCGGCTCGAACATCGTCGATCCGGTCTTGGCAGAAACTTGGGAAGTGTCAGATGATCTGAGCAAGATCACTGTCAAGGTTAAGGAAGGCGTCCAGTTCCACCGCGGATGGGGCGAGCTGACAGCCGACGATCTGGTGTGGAGCTTCAACGATCTAATCGCTCCCGAAAGCGTTCACAACCAGTCTGGCGACTACGCCGCCGTATTTGAGCCGATGGTGAAGATTGACGACTACAACGTCGAAATTCCCATCAAGCAGTTCACCGTTGTCTGGAACCAGGCATACTTCAACACCTTTGCCGGAACTAACGGCACCTTCAGCAAGAGGGCCTTTGATGAGAACGGCAGAGAGTGGGCCAATGAGAACATCATCGGCACTGGACCATACATGCTGAAGGAGTTCATCCCACAGAACATTGTGCGATTGGAATCGAATCCCGATCATCACATCATGCCGGCTCCGATGAAGTTCCTGAACGTCAACGAAGTTCCCGAAGAGTCGACACGCATCGCCATGCTGCGAAACGGTCAGGCCGACATCGCCGACGTCTCATTGAAGGCGATTCGACCGTTGCTCGAAGAGGGCTTCATGATGTCTGACAGCGGAAAGGCGGCCCAGGAAGGCATCTTCTTCGCTGGCAACTACTGGGAGCAGTACGACTACAACTGTTCACAGGGTCAGAGCTCCGTCTCTTGCCCCGACTTGGTAGTCGGTCAGCCGGAAATGGTCGAAGTGAGCCGCGAAGGTTACCAGCCGACTGAGCAATTCCCATGGATCGGCGAATATGGCAACGAAGAGAGTATGGAGCGTGCTCGCATGGTACGCACTGCCATGTCTATCGCCATCGATAAGGAGACGATCAACGAAGTCATCATGGACAACCTGGGCTGGCTCGTGCAGGTCAACGCCTTTTCGATCCACTCACCGCATTGGGACGACAAGTGGAACATCGAATACGATCCGGAAGAAGCGGCAAGAATGCTTGACGAAGCCGGATATCCCATTGCCGCACGCGGCATCCGCTTCCAAGTCGATATGTACGTGACGCCTCACGTCGGCGGCGCGACCGGAACCGCAGGTGAGATCCAGGCAGCCGTTGGCGCAATGTGGGACCAACTCGGAATCCGAACTAGCCTAGTGCGACATGGATATCCAGTCTGGCGACCGACCGTCGTCGACCGCTCACAGAACCAGCCCTTCCTCAGCGCTTGTGGTGGCACCGACGCACGCGACTCAGTACCGTGGGACTTCCCCAAGGGCGTGGTCTTCACAACACTTTCGCGCGGTGGCTTCAGCTGTGCAATGGAGATTCCATTCGTCTTGGAGAACTACCTTCGCACGGCTTCCGAACTCGACAAGGCACAGCGGGTAAAGAACAACACTGAGTTGCTTGAGTACTACCGACATTGGCGGCTGAACTCTGGCATCGTGGCCGCTCCGGAACCGCTCGTGTGGAACCCCAACTCGATCGAATCCTGGGATATGCGAGCCAATGCCGCCGGGACGCACATCGTGTCTCTCGACTTGATCATCCCCGCCAAGTAGCTTCAGTCAGAGAAGATACACCAGATAATTCGTCTCCGCGTAACCTGTTGGTAATGCGGAGGCGAATTGTCGCGTCTTTGCAAGCCCGCGCCAATACTGAATGAAATAGCAACCCGATGAGAAGATACCTGATACGGCGTCTTTTGGCGTCACTGGTGACGATTATCGGTGCCACCTTTATCGTATTCGCACTCTCACGGGTCGCCGGCGACCCGCTGCTGCTCTACGCAAATCCGGAAGGATATGGTCGCACTCCCGAGCAGATCCGCGCACTTGAAAAGCATCTGGGACTCGATAGACCGTTCTTAGTCCAATACCTCGTCTGGGTTCGCAACACGATACAGGGCGACCTGGGCTTCTCATTGGCCGGCGAACGACGCGTCTCGAAGGTGATACTCGAAAAGGTCGGCGCCACGACCCAACTCGCCTTGGCCGGCTGGCTATTGGCAACCTTGGTAGGGGTACCCGTCGGCATCATATCGGCGGTATACCGCGGAACAATATGGGACTATATCGGCCGCTTCTTCGCCCTGTTCGGACAGGCGATACCCAACTTCTGGCTCGGCATTGTAATGGTGCTGCTATTCTCCGTCTGGCTCGAGTGGCTGCCCAGCGGACTACGCGGTCAGGGCTTTGATCTGAGATTCATCATCATGCCCGCCATCGTCGTCGGAACCAGCTCGATGGCCGGATACCTGCGAATCACTCGATCATCGATGCTCGAGATACTCGATTCCGAGTTCATCAGATTAGCGCGCGGCAAGGGAGCCAGCGCCAACGCGGTCATATGGAAACACGCGCTCCGAAACTCACTGATACAACCGATAACGCTCTCTACCCTGCTGATGGCCGGACTGCTGAACGGCACATTGGTTGCCGAGGCCGTCTTCGCCTGGCCAGGATTGGGAAGAACCATGCTCGAAGCGGTAAACAATAACGACTTCCCCGTCCTGACTGGCGGGGTTCTCGTATTCGTCATCATCTACGTCGTATTCAGCCTCATCACCGATCTGCTCTACATCGTGATTGATCCGCGCATCCGATACACATAAATTGAACCCCCTACTCACCAGCCATTAACCAATGCAGACCATCAAAAATGTTTACTCATTCCTGCGTCGCTGGCCGGTTCTTCCCGGTATCGTGCTGGCAGCATTGGTGCTTTCGGCCGCATTCGCACATTGGATCGCTCCCCAAGAGCCTAACTTCCAGGTGCTACGAGACCGCAACACCCCGCCGGTGTGGCTAGCAGAAGAAGACGATAACTTCTACTTGCTGGGCGCGGACCAAGTAGGCCGCGATGTATTGAGCCGCATCATCCACGGCGCACGCATCTCGCTCGCAGTCGCCGGCGTCGCACTACTCAGCGGACTGCTGGTCGGCGTTTCATTGGGACTTCTAGCCGCCTGGCACGGCGGTCTGATAGATGAACTAGTCGCACGCATCGTCGACATATGGCACGCACTGCCCTTCCTATTAGTCGCAATCGTCGTCGTCTCCCTCTTCGGCGGCAGCCTCACCGTGCTCATGCTCGTGCTCGCAATGGTCGCCTGGTCCGGATTTGTCCGAAACGTCCGCGCCGATGTGCTGACATTACGAGAACGGGAATACGTCCTGATGGCAAGAGTCTGCGGCGCATCTACCACTCGCATCATCATCCGACACATCCTCCCCGGCGTAGTCCCCACCATCATGGTCATCGCCACCCTAGCCGTCGGCGGTCTCATCCTCACCGAAGCCACCCTCAGCTTCCTAGGCGCCGGGATCCCCGCACCCACCCCATCATGGGGTTTAATGGTCTCCGAAGGCCGAGAATACCTGACCCTCGCGTGGTGGTCCTCATTCTTCCCTGGACTAGCCATCTTCCTAGTAGTAATGTCCCTAAACTTCCTCGGCGACTGGATCCGCGACTTCACCGACCCGCGGTTGAGGCAGTTGTCGAATTAGAGACCGTCTCTATCCTTCAACTAGGCGCAACGGCGGGTCACCTAAGCGATCCGACTCCTATGATCCGATTTACCTAGAAGCACTGCCGATGTTCAATATGTTCAGATCATCTGTGGTGGCGGGTAGACGCGATACTAGTATCGACGCGGCAAACAAGGTGATCATGGCGCGCGCCATCTTGATCTCAGGAGTTTCACGTGACCATCTAAGGTCATGGGTAACGTAGTTCCGATGCTTTCTGACGATGTGAGCCATATCTGCTCCGTCGTCGTCAATTACCCTCCTTTCATGACACAGCTTTATGAGCTCATGAAGGGTATGGCGATTTTCAAAAAACCGTTGATCATATTTTCTTAAGTGCTGCTCGATCGTCTGACTGATTAGGATCGGTAACTGAGGTGCAATAAGCCACTCGTTGGCGACATTCTCAAACCCTGGGCAGGTGGCGATTTCATCTAGGCAATGTTCCCCCACGATCGTGTACGGATCTTTCGTGTTTTCAGTCGCCTGACGCTTGAGTTGGGCATTCTGGTTGCTCAATAGGCGCAACTTTCGCGTGAGGCTACGGTTTTCTTCGGATAGTTGAGCTACCTCCTGAATTGATGTCTGTAACTCAATTTCCCGACTCTGAACCGTAGCACGCTGCTTCGATTCTCTTTCTTCTAGGTTCCTAATTTGCTCCTGTTTGGATTCATTCTCGCCTTGAAGTAGCCGAACCGCGCGATCTAGCTCGGATAGCCTCGTTTCCCGCTCTCGAATCTCCGCGTCCTTGCCTTGAATCTCATCTTTAAGTCGCTGAACCTCGCTACGTAGCCGGGGCAGTTGTTCGTCTCCTCGGTTTTGAGTACCCACATCCCTAAGTTCAGGCTTATATTCACGCTTCTGAACGTCCCTTTGAAACGGAGGTGGTCGATTGTAGTCGGGACGTGATCTCTCTGGCGGAGAAGATGGTGCTGACCTTTGCTCCGGGGATTCAGAATTGAGCGGGATTTCTCCTACCTGAACCCAGTCAGACTCGAACTCATTCTTAAGTGCTTCCCGTGTACGCGAATCGCCGTGTGGATATACCCAGCACTTCCAACTGGACTTCCATTCCCCTGAGCTTATGTTCTTCGCACGCCCGCGCTGGTCGGGATGTATGTACAGAAGAAAGCTCTCGCGGTTCCATCCGATGAGGATTTCACCCTGCATGGCCCTCGGATGATATTGGTCGATGACATCTTTCTGCATGTTGATATCCTGTGCGTTTTGCGACTATGGTACGGCTATGTGATGCGGATTCGCTCTCTTTCGCGCTGATTAGAACTCCTTTTTCAGCATACCGCATTAGCAACGGGTGCAAAACCGTGTCTGCATCAGGTGCATATTCCTTCTAGACGTCAAGTACTAAAGAGGAGAGTCCGATCGTTCTCCCTTCAGTGGATTGTAGAGCGACCAGTCAGGCATGCCATGCTGTATCTGGGCTAAACGCTCCCGAGTTATCGCTCTACGATCGTTCGACGAACTGCCACCAATTCGGAATACAACCTATAAACTATTTCTCAAGTTTGGGAACCATCGTGAATAAATCGGACACGGTAATGACATGACGACGCTCACCAAGACTTCTCAAGATGTTGAGCTGATTGCCCATCTGCTGCGACGTGCTGGGTTCGGGGCTACGCCGGATGAGTTGGATGCCGCGGTTGAGGCGGGTTACGATGCGACGCTGGATGCGTTGCTGAATCCGGGGGTGGATGTTGAACTGCCGTTGGACTTGATACGTAGATATTTCGTCGATCAGTCGGATTTGCGGAATCAGCCGGCGTGTGCGGCGCATTGGATGTATCAGTTGGTGCATACCCGAAATCCGCTGCGCGAAAAGATGTGCCTGTTTTGGCACCGCGTCTTCGCCACCGGCGCACATAAGCTGATACAAGGCCGTGTGGTGCTGAACCAGATCGAGATGTTCCGGCAATATGGCATTGGCAGTTTCGATACGTTGCTGTTGCAACTCTCCCGCGACCCGGCGATGCTGATGTGGTTGGACAATCAGGACAATCACGCGCACTCGATAAATGAGAACTATGGGCGCGAAATACTTGAGCTCTTCGCCATGGGCGTCGGCAACTACACGGAGGACGACATCAAAGAGTGCGCGCGCTCCTTCACCGGGTGGACGGTCGTCAACGAGCCTTACATGTCGATAAAGATGCGCAACAATACGGCGCGTCCTTACGGCTACATCTCATGGCAATTCGAGTATGACGACGACGACCATGACCACCGCGACAAGACGCTGCTGGGCGAGACGGGCGACCTGAATGGCGAGGATGCCGTCGACATCATCTGCCGACAGGAAGCGACACCGCGCTTTATAGCACGTCATCTCTACCACTTCTTCGTCGCCGACGAACCGGGGGTGCCGCAGTGGCCGCACGTCGAGCCACGCGATCCCGATGCGATAGATGCGATGGTGGAAGCCTACTTCGAATCTGGATACAGCGTCAAAGAGATGCTTCGCACCCTCTTCACCTCAGACTTCTTCAAGTCCGAGTCGGCACGATACGCGCGCATCAAGAGCCCCGCCGAGATGGTTGTGGGCACTATGAGACTCGCCGGCGGATTAGAAGTGCCGTCATACGATGCTTACGCCGCGGCAGCTACATGCGCCAACATGGGTCAATCCCTGCTCAACCCGCCAAGTGTGGAGGGTTGGCAAGGCGGTGATGAGTGGATCAACACCGGCGCTTATGTCCAAAGAGTCAACTTCGCCAGCGAAACGCTGAACGATCCGAACAAACCGGGAATCCGCTCCATCATCGACCGCGTCCGGGCATCGGCAGACGGTGAATCGCTTTCGCCCGAAGAACTGGTCGACGTCTGTCTAGAGATCCTGGGCCCAATCAACACCGCCGACACTACCCGCGAAGGTCTCGTAAACTACGCTGCCAATAACGGAAGCATCAGTTTTGATGACGATGATGAGATTGCGAATGCCGAGAGAGCCATCGTGTCGCTAATCCAGATAATCGTCACTACTCAGGAGTACCAAACCGTTTAGAGCGGTCAGAATCTCAATCCCCCAAGCTGCATCGAGAGAAATCTGCATCAGGAGCATAAAGTGGGCTCGAAGAACGGTTTCAAGATAAAATACTTAGACACGGTAGGTTTCAACGCGGACCAAGGCGGCAGAGGTTTTCATCTGCCGACCGATATGGTCGTGCGCGACGACGACGTGATATTTGTTGTCAGTCGAAGCAACACCGTCGCTCTCAACATCGTCGGCATCCAGATGGTGACGACCGGGCACGACTTCTTCGGACAGATCGGCGGATACGGACGCGACATGGGCGACATGATAGGTCCGACCGCCCTGGCGCTCGACTCGGAAAACAACCTCTATCTAGCCGATGAGGTGTTGCAACGCGTCACTATCTACAACTCCGACGGCGACCCGCGCGCCAGATGGGGCACCCTAGGAGATGGCGACGGCGAATTCAACGGACCTTCTGGCATAGTGTTCGATGCCGACGACAACATGTTGCTGGTAGACCACAAGAATCATCGCGTGCAGAAGTTCTCTAAAGATGGACAGTTTATCGACAAGTGGGGTAAGTTCGGCAACGGTGAGGGCGAGTTCAATCTGCCTTGGGGCATCGCGCTCGATCCCGACGGCAACGTCTGTGTAGCCGATTGGCGCAACGACCGCATCCAGCGCTTCACGCCCGATGGTGAGTTTATTGCACAGTACGGTAGCAGCGGAGATGGCGACGGTGAGTTTCATCGCCCCAGCAGAGTCTGCACCGATGCCGACGGAAACCTGTATGTTGCCGACTGGGGCAATCAACGCGTTCAAGTCTTGGACGAAAATGGCAACTTCCTCATCGAACTGAAGGGCGAGGCAACATTGTCGAAGTGGTCGGAAGAGTATCTAAACGCACAGCAAGACGAACTACACGCCCGATCGACTTTTGAACCTTTCTTTGAGGTCGATACCGACGACAAGAACGAGATAGCCGCCAGAATCGAGCCCTACTTCTGGGACCCCGTAACCGTCGCAACCGACAAACACGACCGGCTATACGTGCTGGAGACGTGCCGACACCGCTTCCAGATATACCAAAAGGACGCATGAACAACGTCCGATCAATCGGACTGCGAACACTTACTCAGGTGATGAGGAGATTCCAATGAATGTCAAAAAAGAACGCAAACTCGTAGTCGTCCAGCTCTCCGGCGGCAACGACTACCTAAACTGCGTCGTCCCATACGACGACCCGCGATACGTCGATAACCGACGCAACGTGCGGATAACCGAAGATCGCGTTCTGCCCCTCGACGGTCAGTACGGGCTCAATCCCGGAATGCAACCGATCAAGGAACTCTATGATCAGGGCAAAGTAGCCGTCATTCACGGTGTCGGTTATCCCGAACCGAATCGGTCGCACTTCCGCTCGATGGACATCTGGCATACCGCAGAGCCAGCCAAGGTTGGCGATGAGGGATGGCTGGGCAATGCCGTCAAGCAGATGTATCCGCAGGGCGACAACGTCGTCGCCGCCGTCAACTTCGGCACGGGACTGCCCAGGGCGTTAGTAGCAAAGGGAGCACCAGTCGCTTCCGTAACTGATCTCGAAACGTACGGTCTGATGAACCACATCGGCGGCGAAGCACAACGCTCACAAGCACTCGAAGCCTTCAATTACATCTACTCACTGGGACTCGGCAGCGGCCCCACCATGGACCTGCTCAGTCAGACCGGTCTCGATGCTATGCGCGGCTCGGACATCTTGAGCCAATGCACCCTTACCTACGATTCCAACATCGAGTACGACCCCAACTTCTTTGCCAACAGCATGAAGGGCGCGGCTCAGGTTCTGCAAGCCGACATCGGCACTCGCATCTGCTACACCCAGCACGGCAGCTTCGACGCCCACACTAACGGCATCGCACTTCAAGAAAAACTGCTACGCGACGTCTCCGGCGGCATCCACGACTTCTACGCCGACATGAAGGAACATAACCAGAGTGAAGACATCCTGATCCTCGCCTTCTCCGAGTTCGGACGGCGCGTCAAAGACAATGGCAACGGCACCGATCACGGCTCCGGCGGCGTAGCCTTCCTCATCGGCGACGGCGTAGACGGCGGTCAATACGGCGAATACCCCTCAATGGACGAAAAGGATCTAGTAGAAGGCGACCTCGCATTCAACCTCGACTTCCGCAGCATCTACACCGAAATCCTCGAAGACTGGATGGATGTAGACGCCCGCGAAGTAGTAGACCGCGAATACGACCGCGTAGGCTTCCTCGCCGCGTAATAGCGACTCATTATCCCCACAGAGCAATAGCCAAGGCTGTTTCAAAGTCTGTTGACAGTGACCCCAAACTCTTCATCATGAATGCTGACGGACCCAATTTAGAGCCGATTACGGGCGGCACTGGCTTAGATGTGCTTGATTGGGCAAATTAAGGGGAAACGCGTTGACCAAGATGAACAACAACCTCCGCGCACTGGTATTCGGCTCCGGATTTGCCGGGCAGGGGCATGCTGAGGCTCTGCGTTCGTGCGGAGTCGAAGTGGTGGGCATGGTGAGCCGCACGGAGGCGGTTGTGCAGAGGGTGGCGGCCGATATGGGCATTCCTCATGCTTCGACGGATTGGACCGCGGCGCTGGAGCAGCTGGAACCCGATATCGTCGCGATCGGCACGCCAGGCGGTGCACACTTCAAACCGATGATGAAGGCACTGGATCGGGGATGCCATGTTTTCTGCGACAAGCCGCTTACTACTGACGCAGACACTTCAAAGCAGCTCTATCTGCAAGCCAGGGACAGAGGCCTCAAGACGGCATATGCGGCATCATTCAGATACCAGCCACATGCTCTGCTAGCGAAGAAGCTGATCGCGGAAGGCGTCATCGGCAAGCCGCTCGAAACGGAGTGCATCTCTCACTATGAACTGCATCCGCACATACCTTGGGGCTGGTCGCATCGCATCGATCTTGGCGGCGGTAGATTGAGCAACAATTTCACGCATAAGCTCTCCATCATCCTGCATGCATTGGATGCTTCACTTATCGACATCAATGGCGAGACGCGAAACGATATGTGGCGCGCACCCGTCGTTGAGGGCGTGCACGACTTCCGTGAGCGCGGCGACTTCATTCCGGCGCAAGACGAGTTGGACTCGCTCGAGTGGCGGGAAGTCGACTCGGAGTGGGCCTACACCGTCATGGCCCACGTCTCCCCTGCTGCTTCACCTCGTGAAACGGTTTCATCCATCTTTCGCCACGGCGGAATGCAACCACGCTTCCACAACGACTACGTCGCCTTCTACGGCGATGAGGCATCCATCCACATCGGCGGCGCATACGCGCAAGGTCCGCTGCACGTCAAGACGCGCAATTCCGATTGGGAGCGCGTAGATATGCCCGCAAGCATCTCCGAAGCAGTGCCAGACATCGAGGACGACACCCAACGAAATTGGACCTATCTTATGAGCGAACTGGTATCCGATATCAGCGGTGAGGGATACAGCGGCTATCAGACCTTCAAAGATGGGTGGCTGTTCCAGGAAGCGGTCGATGCGGTGCGAAGGGCTGACGGCTGGTTCGAACTGCCTGCCGATGCGTAGAAGCATTCGCCGGCGACATCGGCATCACTTCCGCGCTTTACATCAGCGAGAACTGCCCGGCGATACAGATCGATTGCGTCGACCAAGCAAATGGCGAAAAACACTCGCCGCTGACGATAGCTAATCCAGTCTCTCTAACGGCTTATGCCGGGAGACCAGCTACTCAGATCCCACAGTTAAACCTGCGGCCCGCGTTCGCTCTCAAGATGATCTACCAGCGCCTGACTGCGCGCGGAGCGCGCGAAGTGCGGTCCCCAGCTGTCGATCGGGCTCTTGCGCGCCTCTTTGCAGACCCGGATCGATACGTCGCTACGATGCCGCACCTCATCCTTTAAGCGCGTGCCGATGCCCGGACGTTGCGGCGCATGCAGATAGCCATCGCGAATATCGAGGTTCGGATCTACGAAATCATTGTACCAGCCTTTGTAGAAACTGGGAACGTGCTCTTGCAGCATCGCATTGGCAGAACTCATGCAGATGTGCGAGCAGGCAAAGATGTTCACCGGGCCAGTGGCATCGTGAGGCGCAAACGGAACCTGGTGTGCCGACGCAAGAACCGCTATCTTATGCGTCTCCGACACACCGCCGGTCCAGATGAGGTCCGGCATCAGGATGCGGGCAGAGCCGTTTTCGATGAATTGACGCAGCTGCCAGCGCGTCAGCAGTCGCTCTGAAATGCATACCGGCGTCTTGGTCGCTGCCTGAAGTCGGGCCAGCGCATCCGGGTTGAGCAACGGCATCAGATCCTCCTGCCACATCATCTCGTACGGCTCCATCGCCTGCGCGATCCTTATCGCAACTGGCAACGTCCACTTGCCATGCCCGTCATTCGCTATCTGCATATCCATACCGACCGCATCTCGGATCTCGCGGATCGGCTTGAGCGCCGTGTCAAGCTCCTTGGGCGATAGCGACTGTCCATCTGAAGCCTGCGCCAAACCGATTGTCGGACCTCCCTTGATGGCGGTGATGCCCTCATCCAGCAACGCCTTTGCGACTTCGCCAGCACCTTCCATCGGCATCGCCGTCGCATACACTCCGATCTTAGTTCTCACCGCGCCGCCGAGAAGTTCGTAGACTGGCACTCCCAAGGCCTGCCCTTTGATGTCCCAAAGCGCGATATCCAGCGCTGATATGGCGCGCATCTCGGCACCGCCATATCCGGCATGATCTGAAAGCCGGAACATCGCCTCCCAGTGCCGCTCAATCGCGAACGGGTCGCGACCGATAAGCAAGGGTCCGAACCAGTCGAGTATTGCTGCTTCAACGACCGACGCGGCGTAGTAAGTCTCTCCGAGACCGACGATGCCAGTGTCGGTATGCACTTGCACCCATATAACCTGCGGTTGCTCACCGACGCGGATCGTCTCGATATGTGTAATCTTCATGCCTGATTTTCCTATCGATAGTTGAGGGCTATTCGGATTGATCCGATTTCTCGCCTTGGTATCCCTGCGATTCCATCACTTTAGCGGCGCGAGGATTCTGCTCTATCTTGCTCATCACTGCCTCGCCGGCGCGCGTCCACGTTTCACGACTCTCATTCACCCAGCGATACGACTCGCGATAGTCGTTCAGCAACCCGTTAACCTCCGGTATCACGTAACGGGCGACGAGGTCCCAACTGCGGCGTGTATCTTCACGATTTGCCCAGTCGTGGACAAAGCCAACGACGCAACCGAAGCCACCAGTCAACGCCTGCATCTCGCGGATCTTGGCAACTAAATCATCAGGGGTGCCGATAACCGCGGTGCTCTCCTCTGAGAACGCAACACCATCAACCGCATCGTCAGGCGTCTCGTATATCGTGCCCTCGCCACCGGCCAATGTGCCAACGGTGTAAAGATTGTTATGCTCAAGCAACCCGTGCTTAGCTTGCTCACGGGCTTCACGACGCGACTCTGCGATATGCCAACTTAAGACGATTCGCCAATTCCTGCGGTCTACCACGTTCCCATGCTTAGTGGCAGATTCTTCCGCAAAACTCCACTGCAACGGTAAAGACCTCATCCCCGCTTTCGTCATCGAACCGACTGACAAAACTCCGGCCCGATGTTTGCCCGCAAGCGTCATGCCGGACGGACTCACCATCGAAGCAACCGCAAACTCCATGTCTTTTTGCAACGGCCTAAGCTGCAGTTTTGCATCGCGCAGAGTGAACCAATCCGATTCATACGTAATCCGCTCTTTCCCCTCAAATAGACGTCGAATGACACCCATCGCCTCGTCTTGACGGTCTCGCAAAGTCATCGGATCGAAACCTAGAGTGTGCGCATCCGAAGGCAGGGCGCCGGGACCGGAGCCGAATATCACGCGACCACGTGACTGATAGTCAAGCTGCACCATGCGCTCAGCGACCATGAATGGGTGATGATATGGAATCGATACCACGCCGGTTCCGAGCATGATGCGTTGCGTTCTCTCCGCAACCGCCGCCAGGAACAGTTCAGGCGATGCAATCATTTCCCAGCCCGTCGAATGATGCTCTCCGCACCAGAACTCGTCGAAACCCAAATGATCCAGCAGCTGCGCCAACGCCAGATCGTTTTGGAACTGTAGCAGCGGATGCTCACCGATTGGATGGTGCGGTGCTATGAACGCACCAAACCGCATATCTGTCATGTCGTCACCTTACGTCTTGAGATGTGATGTACAAAGCCCATGCTAACCGCTAGGTTCCACTTCCGACGTCTTACAACGCGCATCAGATATCAAAATGCAAACCGACTTCTAAATCTTATTAGTAGATAATTTATCGGCTTTCAACGAATTATGTCGATATCACGCGCATTATCGCAGAAACGGTGTAACCTACATTCACAACCTGCTATGTGATGGCAAAAGGTTGCACCTCGCTCGTGAGGTTCGACGACAGCACTTTGATGGTTGCGACAGCAAATCGCACTCAATCAGAAGGAAGATTAGCTAATGAAATCACTAAGTCACTTATCTACGCGCAAGACGTTGGCAGCGGTGATGCTAACGATCAGTGCTTCGATTGCCGCTTTAGTGTTCGCTTGTGGTGGCACTGAAACGGTGGTTCAGACTGTGGTCGTCGAACGAGACGTGCCGGGCGAGACTGTAATCCAGACCGTTGTGGTTGAGAAGGAAGTCCAAGTCGCCGGCGAAACAGTTGTGCAGACCGTGGTCGTCGAGAAAGAAGTCGCCGGTGATACCGTTGTCCAGACCGTCATCGTCGAAAAGGAAGTCCAGGTAGTGGTAACCGCCACTCCCGATTCATCGGCCATGATGATGTCGCCTGGCACCCAATCCGGCACTCTAGTCGCGGCTTTGTCAACGGTTGGCTCCCCCATCGGAACGCCTGAACTGTGTGTTCCGACCTGCGCGAACGAGCAGTACTTCTACAGCGCATGGGACACGCTCCTCCAGTGGTCGGCCGAAGGTACCGTGGTACCGGCAGTAGCCGAATCGTGGGAACTGGCACCCGACATCTCGAAGTTCACATGGCACGTACGCCCTGGCATCGAGTTCCACAAGGGATGGGGCGAAGTCACGGCTGAAGACGTTGCATTCAGCACCAACAGCGTCAACTCAAGTGTGAACCCCGACTCGGTACACGACGTAGCAGGCGACATGGCCTGCTGCTACCGAGAGACGGTCGCGATCGATCGCTACACGGCAGAGACCGAGATCGTCAAGTACGACAGCCGGGCGCCCGGTTGGCTCTTCACTAACCTGAGGGATGCTTACGGCATCAGCAGCAAACAGATCTACGACGAGTATGGCAAAGAGGGCATGCGCGACATATTTGTCGGCACGGGCCCGTTCGAAGTCCGCGAGTGGCTCGACAACGACCGCATCGTCCTGGATGCTCTGCCTGAACACTACAACCAGGCTGCACACATCGAATCGGCTCGCATCATCGAGGTGCCAGAAGAGGCATCCCGCATCGCCATGTTCGAAAGTGGAGAAGCTTTGATAACGCACGTATCGCTTCCCAATACCTCTCGGCTTGAAGCGGCCGGCGGAGTGAAGCGACTGCTCCAAACGGTGATCACTCACCTTGGCATGAACCCCAACTTCCTCGAGCAGACCAACCCGATAACGGGCGAACCGCTCGACAACCCGGGCTACGACGATGCGTTGAACAACCCGGACGCATTCCCGTGGGTCAGCTTCTACAACATCCCTGGCTCAGATTGCGATTGGGACATCCTGCTGGAAGAGGTTCCGTCAGACCCGAGTGCGATCTGTCCCGAGATGGAGAACGCGAGAAAAGTCCGCTTGGCGATGGCTAAGGCGATCGACAAGGAGGCACTGGTAGAGGGGCTGCTGGAAGGCCTCGGCGCACCGGCCTGCAACTGGGCAATCTCGACAAACGACCCGGCGCATGACGATTCTTGGTGTGTGCCTTACGACCCGGACGGTGCGCAAGCTCTCATGAGTGAGGCTGGCGTTGATGGCTTCACCATCGGATGGTGGGCCGGCAACGAACCGAGCGAGGTGCACCAAGCTATCGCATCAGCGTGGGCCGACCTGCTCAACATCACCGTCGAGTTCCACCTCGGACCGTTCCAGACGTGGCAACCCACATTCGTCGACCGATCGTTCCAACACTTGGTGCTTGACGGCGAGCAAGGCGGAATGCCAGCGCACTTCGCTAAAGCCCGTGAAGCGCAAGCATGGTTCGCAGGCGGCATTATGTGGAGCGGTGGCATACCGTTCTATCAGCGCATCTACGGCGACATGCTGAGCGAGGTAGACGAACAGAAGCGAACCGAGATGGCTATCCGATTTGGTAACCACGAAGCGTTCTGGCACTGGGATCCAGCGGTTTGGGAAGCTCCGGCCTTCACCATCTACAATGGTGATGACATCGAGTGGAACCCCAAGAAGATCTCGATGCACACCGCGCCGGTTAATATGATCTTCCCGCTTGAGGACATAATCCTCAAGTAGAAGATCGCTACGCTTGAACTGCGAAAGAGCTTAGCCTGCGGACACGCGGGCTAGGCTATTTCACGTCAATATCAGCCTAGCCGCAACGAAGCATGGGAAAGTTCATCGCCAGACGGATACTGCTCGGTATCATCGCGCTTCTGCTCGCGATGCTCATCGTCTTCTCGCTCTCCCGGCTCAAGGGAGATCCGAGATATCTCTTCATTGGCGAGGACTCGGTCGGCATAAATCCCGAGACCTGGGAAGAGTGGGGACGCAAACTGAACCTCGACAAACCGGTGCCGATTCAGTTCGCGCTCTGGATGGGCGACGTTATGACCGGCGACTTCGGCGACAGTGTAGCGTTGCAACGTCCGGTTCTGCAAGCCATCCGCGAGAAAGCACCAAATACGATCCAGCTCGGACTGGTCGCCTGGTTTTTGGGCACCTTGATAGGCGTGCCACTGGGTGTATTCTCGGCGACTAATCGAGGTCGATTCCTCGACTACGTATTCCGCGCATTCGCACTGTTCGGACAGGCAGTTCCTATTTTCTGGTTGGCTCTAGTGTTGATCTTCATATTTGCTGTGAATCTGCAGTGGCTTCCGAGCGGCACTAAGGGCGAGGGCCTGGCGATCCGAAACTTCATCCTGCCCGCCATCGCGCTCGCCTGGTTCCCCGCTGCTTCCTATCTACGCATCACCCGCACGTCGATGCTGGAGATTCTCGATTCCGAGTTCATCAAATTCGCCCGCGCTAAAGGTGTGGGCGCAACACCCGTGCGCTGGAAACACGCCTTCCGTAACGCCATGATCCCGCCATTGACGCTATCCGTCTTCGTTCTCTTCGGATTGATGAACGGAACCATCATCGTCGAGACGGTATTCGCATGGCCCGGTCTAGGCCGATTGGCGATCGACGCGCTCTGGGCCACCGACTTTCCCTTATTGGCCGGTCTCACCATCATCTATGGCGCCGCATTCATCGTCATGATACTAGCGTTGGATATCGTCTACGCGGTGTTAGACCCGCGTATCAAGTACGCATAAAAGCACGTGGAGATCTCGAGATAGCATCCGCAAGGACAACCGCCGCGGCGGAAACGACAACTCAATCCAGCAATAGCATCGGTAGCATTGTGTCGAAGCCGTTGGAGTTTCTGCGACGTTATCCAGTAATCCCGGCCTTCATCCTGGCGGTCTTGCTTCTCACTGCGATAACGGTCCAGATATTTCCCGATTTCATCCTTCCCCATAATCCGGAAAGAGCCGACATTCTCTTGCGCCATAATCCGCCATTCTGGATGGAGGGCGGATCGGTCAGCTACTTCCTGGGCAACGACGCGCTGGGACGCGACGTGTTGAGCAAGATCATCGCCGGGGCCAGAATCACCGTCCTAGTAGTAGTCGCCGCCGTCAGCACCGGCGTCATCGTGGGCACCACCATCGGTCTCATCTCCGGCTACTTCGGAGGTATCGTCGACGACATCATCATGCGAATCGTCGATGCTTGGAACATCCTTCCCGGGCTCTTGATAATCCTCGTGATAGTGCTGACATTTGGACAGGGGCTGTGGGTCCTCATTGGCGTACTGGCAATGCTCTCTTGGCCCGGCGCGGTCCGTCTGGTCAGAGCCGAAACACTCTCGCTTAAAGAGCGTGACTATGTCGCGCTGGCACATGTAGCAGGCGCATCTAACTTCAGAATCCTCGTCCGCCACATCCTTCCCGGAGTGACCAACATCGTCATCGTGACGGCTACGTTGGGGACTGGCAACATCATCCTCACTGAGGCCGCACTGAGCTATCTCGGTGCTGGGATACCGCCGCCGGAACCGTCATGGGGCAGAATGATCAGCGAAGAGCGGCAGTATATCGACGCCGCCTGGTGGACCTCCTTCTTCCCCGGCGTTGTCATCGCATTGGTAGTGATGTCCGGCAACTTCTTCGGCGACTGGTTCCGCGACCGCTTCGATCCAACCCTGCGGCAACTGTAAAGCCAACGAGGCGACATCCGTATGCGCGCGGCACATTCGGCGCCGCGATCACATTCCGTTACCCGCGACCTGCACGCGGTCGAATCGGGTGTATACTTTCCCACAGTTGAGTCGATATTCGAGGTGACAGCGTCTTGATGTGTCGCTTTACTACCTTAACTCGAAATAAATTGACGATATTCGCATACATCATCAGTGCAAAGGAGCAGCACGTATGAAGGTATTAAGCACAATCCCCGGACACCGAAAAGCGGTCGCGGCACTACTCGCCGTGAGTGCAATGATGGTCGTGCTCTCGTTTGCATGCGGAGGCACTGAAACGGTAGTTCAGACCGTCGTCGTCGAAAAAGAAGTGCCGGGCGAAACCGTCGTTCAGACCGTCGTCGTTGAGAAAGCGATCCAGGTATCCGGCGAAACCGTGGTCCAGACCGTGGTCGTCGAAAAGGAAGTCCAAGTGGTCGTAACCGCGACACCGGAACCGGTTGAAGGAATGATGGAAGAAGAAGTGGATATCGACCTGCCAGACTCGAAGAGCCAGCCCGGACATGTCATCATGGCTGACGTTGGTTCCGCGCTCGGGAGCATCAGCGGCAACGGCGGCAGCCTGCCAGACGCACCGCTGCAAGCACAACGCTGGGGCGCAGGCGAGAGCCTCTTCACTCCCGGAAACGATAACTGGGAAGTGCCCATGCTGGCCGAATCTTGGGAACTAGCAGACGACCTCAGCTCAGTGACCATCACCATCCGGAGCGGCATCCAGTTACATGACGGCTGGGGAGAGTTGAAAGCCGAAGACATGGCATGGGTCATAAACCGCACCAACCCCGCTATCAACCCCGAATCGATCGCGGCGAGTGCGGCAAACTTCACCGCGCTCTTCGGAGACGTCCCGGTAGAAGCCATCGACGACTACACCATTACGGCACAATTCAACAACTTCGATGTTCGCTGGGCAAGCAACTTCCTGAACCAGCAGGCATCTGGCGGATTGACCAGCATGGCGACCTCGAAGCGGGCCTTTGAAGAGAACGGCAGAGACTGGTTGAAGGACAACTTCATCGGTACCGGACCCTTCCGAGTAGCCGACTTCAAATCCGGCACCAGCGCCACTCTCGAAAAGGTCGACTACGACCACTGGCGAAAGAACGCTGAGATCGACTCTTTCAAGGTTCTCGCCGTCCCCGAAGAGTTCACCCGTGTAGCACTGCTACAGAACGGTGAAGCGGATGTTTCATTCATCGATCCCAAAGATCTGGCTCGCATGAAGCGCGCTGGCTTCCTTGAGGTCGGTGCTGGCGCCGGTATCCAAGAAGGCGTAATGTTCACCGGCAACCTCTGGGAGACGACCAATGCGCTAACCGGTGAAGCACTCGACTTCCCGTCGCACGGCGTCTTCGTACGAGAAATCCAGTGGGTCGGCAATCCTCACCAACCGGATGACCCCAACAACCCCGCCGGCATCGATGACATGGAGCAAGCCCGACTAGTTCGCCAGGCACTGGCCAGGTCAGTCGACCGTGAAGCCATCGTTGAGCACGTCCTCGGCGGTGTCGGACAACCGGTATACGTGACCTACTTCAGCACTAACGACCCGAACTGGGAGGCGCAGTACGAGTATCCATACGACGTTTCCGAGGCTAAGAGCATGCTTGACCAAGCGGGCTATCCGGCTAACGACGACGGTGTGCGATTTGAGATGCCTCTATTCGTCGGGCCTGAACTGGGTGGAGGCGAAGGTCCTGCAGGCGAGATTGGCGACGCAATCGCTGGATTCTGGGAAGATATCGGCATCAGCGTCAAAGTCCTCAAGTACGCATACGGCGTCTTCCGTCCCGGATTGGTCAGCAGATCCACGGTCGTGCCGATGCTCACTTCATGCGATGACGGGAAAGAATCGTATCCGTTCGACTGGCCAAAGGGCTTGGTGCAAACCACGCTGACGCGTGGCGGCTTCAGCTGTGGATTCGAATCACCCGACATCCTGGCATGGTACGAAGCGACTGCAGCGGAGCCCGACCGTGAAGAGCGCATCCGGATCAACAAAGAGTACCTGGCATACATGCACCACTGGGCACTCTTCCCCGGCTACGTAACGGTCCCACAGGCCTACTACGCCAACCCGAACTACATCGCATCTTGGGAGATGCACCTCGGCAACAGCTACAACTCGCCGGAAAACATCGTTCTCAAGTAACCTTGCGTTACACCATCTCCCGCGGGACGGTGTAATTCCATCGTCCCGCGGGAGTGCCGTGCCATTCCATACCTGAACTCACCGAAATCCTTTCGGATTAGACATGCGTCGCTACCTAATCAGAAAACTATTCTTTGCGATAGTGACTCTGATTGTGGCAACGATGTTTATGTTCGGACTATCGCGCTTGGCAGGCGACCCGCTGCTGCTATTCGCAAAACCGGGCGGATACGGAATGAGCCCGGAAAGAGTCGAACAACTAGAACAGAAGCTGGGGCTCGACAAACCGCTCGTAGTCCAATACCTCGTCTGGTTGGGAAGAGTGCTGACGGGTGATTTTGGCGAGACGATCGTATCAGAGACGCCAGTCAGCCGATTGATTTGGGAGCGGACGGTACCAACGATGCAGTTGGCCATCGCTTCATTCATTCTCACGCTCTTGATGGGCGTCCCCTTAGGAGTGGTTTCGGCCGTCAAACGAGGGACCGTATCAGACTATGCCAGTCGAACATTCGCGTTGATCGGACAAGCGGCACCGATATTCTGGGTCGCCATCATGGCGATACTTCTCTTCGCCGTCACGCTCGACTGGTTACCCGTAGGCACCGCCGGACCCGATGACGTCCCATTATGGAGCTGGGCAAAGTTCAAGTATCTGATCATGCCGGCCTTCGCGCTTGGCTGGGGTCCTGCGGCGGCGTTGCTACGCCTGACACGGTCTTCGATGCTGGAAGTGCTCGATTCGGAATACGTGACGATGGCGCGTGCCAAAGGCGCAAGCCACCGCATTGTGCTGTGGAAACACGCTTTTCGCAATGCGATTCTCCAGCCTTTGACAACTTCCGCCATCGTTCTAGCAAGCTTCGTCACCGGCGCCGTCGTGGTAGAGCGGATATTTGCTTGGCCCGGTATCGGGCAATTGATGACAGACGCGGTGTGGAACAACGACTTCCCAACATTGACCAGCACCGTCCTCGTCTTCACCGCCGTTTTCGTATTGATGAACTTCCTGGCCGACATACTGTACGGGGTGCTGAACCCGGTTATCAGGTACGAGTAGATGAGCGTGCAACAAACGACTACCGGGATGGCAGCACAGTCTGCTCCGCGCGTCCAGCAGCGATTGACGTTGTGGTACATCCTGAGGCGTTGGCCCATCCTGCCCGTCGCTCTCCTGTTTTTGCTGACAGTTATGGGCATCGGTGCCGATTGGATCGCACCCAACGATCCGATTGATCAGTCTCTGGCTGATCGCAACGCCAAGCCGCTCTACCTGGACGATAGCCCATATCTGTTTGGTGGCGACCATGTCGGGCGCGATGTGCTGAGCCGAGTGATACACGGCGCGCGCGTTTCGCTATCAGTCATGGCAGTAGCACTATCGGCAGGACTGCTGATCGGCACCAGCCTCGGCATCCTCGGCGGTTACATCGGCGGTTTTATAGACGAGGTCATCACGCGGATTGTCGATATATGGATGGGCTTCCCCTTCCTGCTCCTCGCCCTCGTAGCCGCCATCATCATCGGCGCCAGCTATACCGTCATCATGATTCTTATGATACTCGTCGCCTGGGTATCCTTTGTCCGCAACGTCAGAGCCGATGTATTGGTGCTCAAAGAGAGCGACTTCGTGGCGCTCGCGAAGATTTCAGGTGCATCCACCATGCGCATCCTAGCCCGTCACATCCTGCCCGGAACCATCGGAACCATAACCGTAATCGCTTCCTTAAGCGTCGGCAACCTCATCCTCTACGAAGCCACGCTCAGCTTCCTAGGCGCCGGCATCCCGGCCCCGACACCATCCTGGGGCAACATGGTATCCGAAGGCCGCGACTATCTCCAAACCGCCTGGTGGACATCAGTCATCCCGGGCACTGCTCTATTCCTGACTGTGATGTCGCTGAATTTCCTGGGCGACTGGCTCCGCGACCGGTTAGATCCGAGGTTGCGGCAGCTGGGGTGATGGAGCAAAGAACTACGCTCTACACCCCTTCCAGCACCAACTCTTCAGCGCGATGACAACTCACCAATCGCGATGAATCGATCTCTCTAAGTTCCGGTTTCTCCACTGCACACTGCTCAGTGGCGAAAGGGCATCTCGGATGGAAGTGACAACCACTAGGTGGATCTGCGGGATTAGCAACTTCACCGCTCAGCACAACGCGTTGTCGTTGCGCCTCAACGCGCGGATCAGGAATCGGTATTCCGGAGATCAGCGCATATGTGTAGGGATGAAGCGGCTCTCGGTAGAGATCATCGCTTGAGGCAACTTCCACGATACGCCCTAAATACATCACCGCCACCCGGTCGCTGATGTGTCTCACTACCGACAGATCATGCGCGATGAAAAGGTACGTCAGATCAAGTTCCGACTGTAAGTCAGTCAGCAGCGACAGTATCTGAGCCTGTATCGATACGTCAAGTGCGGATACCGGCTCGTCGCACACGATAAAGTCTGGTCGCACTGCGATAGCGCGCGCAATCCCGATGCGTTGCCTCTGACCGCCGCTGAACTCGTGTGGATACCGGCTCGACATCTCGACGTTCAGGCCGACCATCTCCAGCAGTTCCGCTACCTGTCGGTTATATTCGGCGCGTCCGGAAGCCAGATTGTGTATCGATATCCCCTCTCCGATAATCGAGCCTGCTGACATCCGCGGATCCAACGAACTGTATGGGTCCTGAAAGATAATCTGCATCCGACGCCGCAACGCCCGAAGGTCTCTCCCTTTCATGCCGCCCAGCGAGTTGCCGTCAAAGAGCACTTCACCTGCGGTCAACTTCTGCAACCCAAGAATCGCCCTACCCAACGTTGTCTTGCCGCTCCCGCTCTCACCTACCAGTCCTAAACACTCGCCCTTGTTGATGCTGAAAGAAACGTCGTCAACCGCATGAACTACCGCGCGGTTGCGCGAGAATAGTGTGCCCGACCGGATAGGAAATTCAACGCTCAAATCTTTTACGTCGATAAGAACAGACTGATTCGGATCCCGGCTATCCTCTTTGGCAGTATTTGGTTGACTAACGCTTTGCATCAATTTCTACCGTGCATGTAGGTTGAATACGTCTTCGGCTACCCAGCAAGCTGAGTGATGACCAGCCTCAACCTCACGACTGACCGGGTATTCGATTTCACATCGATCGATGACGTACCGGCATCGCTCTGCAAAGTGACATCCAACGGCCAATTGCGATAAATCAGGTGGTTGTCCAGGTATCGGATCGAGACTTGAACGTGTTCCTTGATCGATGCGTGGGATTGAATTGAGCAGCCCCATCGTATACGGGTGGGACGGCTTTTCGAAGATGTCGATCGATGTGCCGTCCTCGATGATGCGGCCAGCGTACATGATGTTGATTCGCTCCACATATCGCGCCACCACGCCGAGGTTGTGGGTGATGAGCAGCAACGCCATGTTCCGTTCGCGCGTCAGCATCTGCATCAGATCCAGTATCTGAGCCTGAATAGTCACATCGAGTGATGTAGTCGGTTCATCGGCGATGATCAAGTCTGGCTCACAACTTAGGGCGATGGCTATCATCACGCGTTGTCGCATCCCACCGCTGAACTCGTGCGGGAACTGCTCCATCCGACGCTCCGGATCTGAAATCCCCACCGTCTCAAGCAGTTCCAACGCGCTCTCTCTGGCCTGACCTTTGGTAAGCGAGAGCTGAGTAATCATGCCTTCTGTTATCTGCGTCCCGATATTTATCACTGGGTTCAAGGACGACATCGGCTCCTGAAACACCATCGCAATGCGTCGACTTCGAAACCGCCTCATCTCCGAGGACGATAGTTGTAGCAGATCGGTACCCTTGAACCGCACTGCACCATCGACGATCCTACCCGGCGGTGATGGAATCAACCTGAGGATGCTCAAAGAGCTTACCGACTTGCCACATCCACTTTCCCCAACCAGCGCAACCGTCTCGCCCTCTTCGATGTCGTACGTAACACCATCCACGGCCTTGACTACAGTGTTGTCGCCGTAGAAGTGGGTTTTGAGATTTTCAACTTCAAGCAGGGGCATCACTAAATCGTGCCAACAACTGGTCAATCATCCCATATAGGGTCGCCGACCGATCGTGGTCGGCAGGGGAACTGGATAATGATCTTCCGTATCGCTGAGCCATTCCAACAGCAATGCGCGCATCTCTGAAATCACCGATGCGTTGGCCGGGTCGTTGGCAACGTTGTTAAGCTCCCACGGATCGGACAGCAGATTATAGAGTTCATCGGAACTGCCCAACGGCACATCGTCAGGGTCTGTGACATACTTCCAATCTTTGGTGCGGACCATCCGCCGACTTCCCTCGGCTTCACGGATCCAAAGCGTGTTCATAATGAGGTCTCGACCGGCTTGGCCCTGATCGATCAACTCATTCAACGTTTCGTCTGTCAAAGCCGGACCGCCAGTGCCATACTCGCAAAATGCCGCTGCGCGAGATGGCGCAGCGGTTGCACTCGCAAGGGGGCGTCCCTGAATACTGCGCAACGATTCGGATGTGAGCCAATCCGAGGCCGTGTCAACGTTGATGCGTGGACCGGGACGCATTAACTCATCACCGGCTTCCTCAGGCGGTGCCGAGTTGAAATCTGCGACTCCCGAAAGTTGCAAGATGGTAGGCAGCAGATCGATGGTATTGGCCATCGAATCATTTACCACAGACTGCGGCACGCCGCCTGACGGCCACGAAACCAGCATTGGAACGCGTACCAGCGCATCGTAGAACACGCCACCCTTGCCCATCATGTCGTGCTCGCCAGCAAAATCGCCATGATCAGCCGTAAATACGATGATCGTTTCGTCGCGCAGTCCGGTCTCGTCGAGCTTATCAAGCACGCGTCCGATGCCATCATCTACGAAGCGCTTCATCGCCATATAGACCGCGACCGCATTCCGCACCTCGTCAGGATCGTCATCACTCACGCCTATCATGTCGTGCAACTGACGATTGCGGACTGGTGCCGTGCCGTCTCTAAACTCATCATCTCGCTGCGGCGGCATCACTATGCTCTCCGAAGGAACAAGATCAGCAAACTCTCGAGGGGCCTCAAGAGGAGTGTGGGGATCTGGATATGACAGAAAAAGTGCGAATGGGCTCCGCTCCGCATCGTCCTCGGGACGACCGAAGCGATCGATGAATGCCTCGGCCTGGATTGTCAGCGCGCGACCGGAGTAACCGTCAAGCGGATGATCCGACACTGCGTAACCGAAACCGGCGCTTTGACTCGGCATATCGTTGCGGGTCAAGTGCGCCTCATTGATCACCGACTCTGAGACGATCCACTCCATCCCTTTAGTACCTGGCACCTCTCCTTATAGTCGTTACGAGGCAATCCGCTGTGCGACATCTCGCAACGCACATCAAGAAGCTCCATATCTTCCTGCTCGATGAAGCAGTGGTTCTTGCCGATCAAGCCGGTGGTGTACCCGAGTTCCTTCCAGATGCGGAAGGCATGCAACTGCCCTGACGGCATTAATGTCTCGTTGCGCCTGCACCCAGTCGAATGTGGATAGCGCGACGTCATCATCGATACGCGTGCGGGAACACATAATGGATGCGGTGTGAATGCATTGCGGTACATCACCCCCTCCGAAGCGAGACGTTCCAACGCCGGCGTTTCGATGCCGATCTCCGAATACATGCGCAACGCAGTCGTCTTCAATTGATCGGCGACTATGAAGATTACGTTTGGCAGCTTCGAAGTTGGTAATCTGATTTCGTTCATATAGCTTTCCATTCAATCCGTCGAAAATCGCTCTATCCCCGGCCTCGTAGATGCGGATCTAGCATGTCGCGAAGAGAATCCCCTAGCAAGTTAATTCCGAATACAACGATGGCGATAGTCAGGCCCGGGATAATGGCAATGTGAGGTCCAAACCTGAAGTATTGCTGTGCGAACGTCAGCATGTTACCCCAACTCGGTGTCGGCGGTCGCACTCCCAAGCCCAAGAAACTCAATCCCGCTTCCGCCGTGATCGCGGTGCCGACTCCGACGGTGAATAGCACTAAAGATACCGCCATCGAGTTCGGAAGCAGGTGCCGAAAGATGATTCGCAGGTCCGACGACCCTAATGCACGAGCCGCTTGAACATACTCAAGTTGCGACTGGGTCAAAGCGTGAGACCGTACAACTCGCGATGAGCCGCCGACCGCATTGAGCGCCAAGGCAACGATTACACCCCAGACTGAAAAGCCCAATGCAAGCGTAACTGCCATTGCCAAGACAAGCCCCGGAAGCGATATGAGCACATCTACAACACGCTGAACAAGCAGATCTACGATACCGCCACGGTAGGCGCTAATGATCCCGATCAACGTTCCGAGAGTCACCCCGAGCAACGGCGCTGCTAATCCGATGAAGAACGATGTCCGTCCGGCATGTTGCAATCGGGTAAGAATGTCCCGTCCCAGCTCATCGCCACCCAGCACCATCAGTTCATCGTCAAAACCGCGCGACATCATCGACGCCGCTTTGGTGCCCAGTGTCCGATCGTATTTATAGGGTGTCAGATAACCCGCGCTCAACGTGAAAAGTAGCATCAACGTTAAGATCACAAAGCCCACCATCCCAGTAGGATGCTTGCGGATAGTGCGCCAAACTGCACCGCCAAACGTCCTTATCGGCGGTCCCGATAAAGTCACTTGATGTTCACCATAATGTCGATTTCAATCGAGCTGGATGCGCTTGTCCAACGCCACATATAGCAGGTCGATTATGAGCATCCACACCATCACAAAGGCGCCAAGCACCAGAACCAAGCCTTGCAACAACTGAAAATCGCGTCCCGATGTCGCTTCAACTATCTCGACTCCCATTCCGGGCAATGCAAAGATGCGCTCCAAGACGACGGCACCGTTCAGAAGTCCGGCAAACAGGAGTGCCGACAGGGTGATAACCGGCAAGACGGCATTCGGCAAGGCGTGGCGCAGGATGACGCGGTTAGGGAACAGTCCCTTAGCGCGGGCAGTCCGGATGTAATCCTGGTTCAACACCTCCAGCATCGTAGAGCGTGTTAGGCGAGTGGCAACTGCGGCAAAGAACGTACCGATCGCGGTGGCTGGCAATATCAGCCTTTGAAACTGCTCAACCGGCGCATCTAAAAACGTTTCCTGAAATATCGGCGGACTCCAGCTGAACCACGTCACCAGCGCCAGCAACAGCAGGATGCCAACCCAGAAGTTGGGCAATGCCAAAAATACCGCCGACACCGTACGTACCACTTGATCTGGCCACCGTCCGCGCGTCATCGCCGACAACACCCCAAATGGCACTGCAAACGCCGTACCGATAAGAATCGACAGGAACGCCAACAAGAACGTAACCTCCGCCGTCTCAACCACGACCTTGATTACCGACTGATCGCTGATATCTGAATGCCCCAGATCGCCGCGTAGCAACTGCAACATCCAACGAGAGTATTGAATCGGCAGAGGATCGTTCAGTCCAAGACGCTCTCGAATCTGCTCTACGGCAGCGTAATCGATAACATTCCCTTGATCGCTGACCAACCCCAGCGCTACATCGCCCGGCAATACACGCGCCAATAAGAACGTAAGCGTCGCCAAGATGAACAGGTTGGGGATTAGCAACAGGACCCTTCGGATGATGTAGTCCCGCATTACTTCAATCCTGCTCTGTAAGGTTCATCGCAAACTGCTCATCTTGACGAAATCGTCAACATCTGCTTCTTGTAGGTTTTCAGGTCAGATGTTACGACCTATGGAGACTTTCGAGGTGAGCTTTCGTCCACCCAAACATCGATCCAAGTGTGCAGGTTAAACCACTGCCCAAGCGCACCCGGTCGGTTCTGAACGTGGTTGGCGATAAGTTCCACCGAGCCGCGTTGCTTGCCCATCGGAACAACTGGAACCCAATCTTCTCGCATCACTTTCTGGATTTCTCGCACCACGGCATTGCTGCTGACCGGATCGGTCGCGGCCTGCAAATCACCCAGAAGGTCAAATATCTCATCCGGCGGAGCCGCCGCATTCGGCTCGCGACCACCGGGCAGATACTGCTCAAGCAAGAAGGCGCTGACACTCGGCAGCACAACGTTGGGAGTGCTCATCGAAACCATGTAATCGGCGTTCGATACTCGCTCGGCCAATGCCGGGCCGTCGCCAACTTCTAGTTCAATCTCCCATCCCGCATCGGCATAAACCTGCGCTGCCAGTTGGGCAAGTTCCTGGAAGAATGACCGCGAGTTCACAATCATCGTAAAGCCTTCCAGCCCTACTTAATCTGCTAAAGCCCTTCCCTCAGCAAGTGCTTCTTCTCGCGTATCATTGCTAACTTCCCAAAGGTCTGGCACTTCGTCGATGAACGGGTCTACAGTGCCGAAAAATCCAGTCGGTACTGACGCAAATTCGCCCGTGGGCAGACTTTCCAACTGTTGCATTCGAAGCCGATCGAATAGCAAGTAAGCGGCCCGTCTAGCTCGAACATCATCGAACGGCGGCGCCTTGGCATTCAGACTCAGGTAGTTGATACCGGCCAATGGCGATACTTCCATTCGAACGGCATCGCCCATCGCCTCCAGCGCCCCAACTGCCGGCGCAAACTCTGCCGGATCGAAACTTGCAATGTCTACCCTGCCAGTCTGAATTGCTGCGATACGTGCTTCCACGTCCGACAACGCAACCGATGTGAACTCATCGAGATAAGGGAATGAGTCGCCGTCAGATGCCGTCAAGAAGTAGTCAGGATTCCGGCGCGAAGTCACAAACTCTTCCATTTCCGCTTCGTCGATGATGAATGGACCAGTGCCAACAACTCTGTCAGGGCCGTTCATTCCCCCTTCTTCTCCATCACATGCGGTGCAAGGACAATGCCCCAAGCCGCCGCAAAGTTCTGGATGAACTCTGCGTTCGTATTCTCATACGCAATCGTTATCGTGTGATCATCCACAAGTGTGATCTCAGTGATGCTCTTCAACGCCGTCAGTCGCGGATACGCCTCGTCAGGCGGCGGTGATTTGGCACGTTCAAATGTCCACTTGATATCTTCAAGAGTCAAGTCTTGACCGTCGTGCCACTGTACGCCGTCACGAATGGTGAAGCTGACACTCTTGGCATCAGAACCGATGCTCCAATCCGTCGCCAAATCGGACTGTATCGTCGTGCCGTCAGATGGATCGAACTTCACAAGGTTGCTGTAGTGTCTCTGCAAAGCTTGAGGTGCGAACCAGACCGCTTCAGTGTTGTAATCCCAAGCTCTCAGCGTGCGCGACACTCCTCGGATAATCGCGCCACCGCGCTTGCCGTCTGAGGATGGTGCCATCACCTCTTCTGCCGGTTCAGGCGTCGCCGTTGGTTGCGAAGCGGCCGTCGGTTCAGGTGCCGCGGTCGGCGCCTGCGTAGGTTGCGCCGGCACCGGTGTAGCAGTCGGATCCTCCCCGCCGCAAGCAACAACGGCACTAAGCGATCCTATGACCAAGAACGCCATGACCTTCCAAATCCTCGTGCTGTAAGTAGGGCTTGAAGACATCAGTCAGTACCTCCGTACACATATGACCAAGCAACCAAACGATCGGTTTGATTCAGGAATGGATTTTCTACGATATTCGTTTCCATCAGCGTCAAAATGATCGGTTTTGCTGTGATGCGTATAGTATACGCGGTTTGGTTGCTTTTGACGGCCCTCGTTAAGACTCATCTACGATGACACGCTTCAGCAGAATGATCATCCCCAACCGCACCTTCAAACGTCTCAAAAGCGATTGATTTTCTTGGTTTTGATTTGGTATGCGCGGTTGACATCTTGGGAAATTTCATTTACTTTTTGTCTAGCACATGCGCGTTATCCGGTGAAACGGGTTGAGTGAGTTTGTGTTCCGCGTTGCTGATGAGTTTTACGCGGTTGGTTATTTGGTTACAAGTTAAGAGGTACCCAATGCGAAGCGTAGAGAAATTGAGTTCGCGGGGACGGCGATCGTTAGCCGTATTCCTGCTGACCGCTCTGACAGCCGCACTTGCGACTGCGGCGATCGCGTGTGGAGGCGGGGAAACCGTCATCCAGACCGTCGTCGTCGAACGTGAAGTGCCTGGCGAGACGGTAGTTCAAACTGTCGTCGTCGAAAGAGAGGTCCAAGTCGCCGGTGAAACCGTCGTCCAGACTGTCGTCGTCGAAAAAGAAGTCGAAGTCGCCGGTGAAACCGTCATCCAGACCGTCGTCGTCGAGCGCGAAGTCGAAGTGGCTGGCGAAACTGTCATTCAGACCGTCGTCGTCGAAAAAGAAGTCGCTGTCGAAGTCGAGAAAGTCGTCGAAGTCGAGGTCGAGAGAGTCGTCGAAGTTGAGAAAGAAGTCATCGTAATCCCGACTCCGGAACCGGTTCGGGTAGACTCGCCGCACATCACGGCGGACGTTAGCCCTAACGAATGGCCGACTATCTACGACGAGAACGGCAATCTCTTCCCGAAGCCAGATTCATTCCAAGAGGCACCCCTGCTCGCAGCCCGCGTTGCTGCTGGCGAACTGCCGCCAGTTGAAGAGCGGCTGCCTGAGAACCCGCTGGTACTGCAGCCCACACGGGGCATCGGCAAGTACGGCGGCACCTGGTACCGAGGCTTCACCGGTCCGGCCGACGGACAGAACATGGAGCGTCCGCTCAAGGACCACCTCCTCTTCTATGAGGTCTCCGGTTTGACCGTCCAGCCGAACATCGCCGAGTCTTGGACACAGAACGAAGACGCAACCGAGTTCACTTTCACGTTGCGCAAAGGCCACAAGTGGTCTGACGGGCATCCCTTTACGACTGCAGACATCATGTTCTGGGTCGATCACATGCTGCACAACGAAGAGCTGAACCCCAGCAAGCCGGCATGGACGCAAAAGGGTGGCGAGACACTTCAATTCGAGGCCATCGACGAGCAGACGTTCAAGGTGACATCACCTGAGCCGTACGCTCCGTTCGTGACGCTTATCGCTTCGGTTATCGTCGCTGGGCAACACACCAGAGGCGATGGTGGTGACGGTCTATATGCACCGCGTCACTACCTCGAGCAGTTCCACCCCGACTTTGTGGGTGAAGCCGAGGCTAACCGCAAGGCTGAAGAAGCCGGTTTCGAGAACTGGTACACCTACTTCCTGGACCGCAACCACGCCAACGCTAACCCGGACGCTCCGATGCTTACCGCATGGCGCGTAACTGGCAGCATCAACACCAACGAGTGGTCATTCGAGCGCAACCCGTACTACTTCGCAGTTGACACCGAGGGCAACCAGCTCCCGTACATCGACAATGTAGTCCTCACGCTCGCGCAGAACCTTGAGGTCCTGAACCTCAGCGCACTCGCTGGTAACTACACGGTGATGGGACGCCACATCAACATTGCCAAGCTCCCGCTGTTCCTTGAGAACGCCGAGTCGGTGGGCTACCGCATCCAGTTCTGGCGCCAGCCACAGTCCGGTATCGCCAACATCTACGTCAACGAGTCGTGGGATGGCAACGCTGAAATTCAGAGCTTCCTGCAGAACGTTGAGTTCCGCCGAGCACTCTCATTGGGTATCGAACGGGATCAGATCAACGAGGTCTTCTTCCTCGGCATTGGCGCCACCTCCGGTCTCTGCCAGGGCTACCCGGACCCGGACAACCCCGGTAAGTACATCGGCGAGGACGACGTCCAGTTCAACCCCGACCGTGCCAACGCCATCTTGGATGAGCTCGGTCTCGACCAGAAGGACGGCGATGGCTTCCGTCTGCTGCCGAGTGGTGAGCGACTCGTCATCCAGCTACCGTCTGTAGCCGCAGCGTTCGAAGACTACCCCGGCATCAACGAGATGATCGCACGCCAGTGGGAAGTCAACATCGGTGTCCGTGCCGAAGTCCAGACGCTAGAGCGTGGTCTCCACGGCGACCGTGCACTGCTGAACGAGTTGATGACTACCAACTGGGAATCGTCACCGCGTTCGACGACGCTGATCACACCGCAGCACCTGCTTCCAGTAGGCGGTGGTGGTAACACCGGTCGTCTCTACGGTGACTGGCACCAGTCCGGCGGTGAGAACGGTATCGAGCCGCCCAACCCGTTGATCAAAGAGCAGATGGATCTCTACGACGAAGCGCAGTCCACAGCTGGACCCGCACGGTACAACGAAATCCTGCAACGCGTCGTTGAGCTCAACTGCTTGAACGTCAACCCGATCACGACCGTGATGAACAAGCCCACCTACGTGGCAATCATCAAGAACAACGTTCGCAACATCCCGAACCCGTTGCCCTTCTCATACCACAACCAGACTTCCGGAAACGGATTCCCTGAACAGTGGTGGATCGATGACGGTAACGCGATGATGGGCAAGTAGCAGTAGACCACTAGGCGCACTGCTGACCGGCATCGTCCGATCAATGTTCCCGCTCCGGCACCTTGTCCGGAGCGGGAACAAATGCTAAATACCGCATATTATTGATTCAACTCGCCTGCTTTATCGATGCTTTCATTCCTGATAAGAAGGTTCATATACGCCATCATTGCCATGTGGGCAGTGTCGGTAATATCTTTCGTGATAATTAACCTCCCGGCCGGCGACTTCGTCACGACCTACATCGCAACGCAGCTCGCGACCGGCAACCTCATCTTGGAAGACGAGGCTGAGAGCCTGCGTGAGTTTTACGGGCTCAACGATCCCGTCTACGTCCAATACGGAAAGTGGATAGGTCGCATCCTGCGCGGACAACTCGGCTTTTCATTCGAATTCAACGCCCCGGTGAGGCAAGTCCTCGAGATGAACTTGCTGAACACGATACTGTTAGGAGTTTTTGCCGTCGTATTTGTCTGGGTCGTCGCGATTCCAATTGGAATCTATTCGGCCGTAAAGCAATACTCCGTCGGCGATTACGTCGTCACCTTCTTTGGCTATATGGGACTAGCCATCCCCGACTTCCTGATCGCGCTCGTATTGGCGTATGTGATCTTTGACTTAACCGGGTTCCTGGCTACAGGACTCTATTCTGCCGACTATCAAACCGCTCCTTGGTCCTTCGCCAAGGTGTGGGACCTGATCAAGCACCTGATCATGCCTGTAGCGATCCTCGGTACTGCTGGCACTGCAACTATCATCCGCATCCTACGCGCCAACTTGCTTGACGAATTGAAAAAACCTTACGTCACGACGGCGCGCGCCAAAGGGCTGACCGAGTGGCAATTGATCATGAAATATCCGGTTCGATA
Source organism: Dehalococcoidia bacterium (assembly GCA_965200065.1). Lineage (GTDB taxonomy): Bacteria > Chloroflexota > Dehalococcoidia > Lucifugimonadales > Lucifugimonadaceae > Bin127. Next base: position 390,242 of record CBDATF010000002.1, read on the forward strand.
CGCGCTGAACCCGGTCATCTCAATGACCGCCTACATCCTGCCATTCATCATCTCCGGCAGTGTAATCCTGTCGACCGTTCTTGATCTACCCACCATCGGAAGAGATTTCCTTAGAGCGTTAACGGCGCAGGACATCTATCTTTCAGGTGCAGTGATACTCTTTGCTGGCTGGCTGACGATTCTCGGCACCTTCATTTCCGATCTGTTGCTGGCATGGGTTGACCCACGGGTTCGCTTGGAGGACAGTTAGCCACATGGTTGCACGCCCACAAATCGAATCGACCGACAATATTCCGGCGATAGAAGACCCTTCGCTCGAAACCGGTAGCGACGATACAGTCGAGGTGATGTCGCAACGTCAGTTGATCTGGCGCCGCTTCAGACGACACCGACTTGCGATGGTGGCAACCGCAGTCGTCGCTCTTCTCTATTTGATCGTCCCCTTCGCCGACTTCCTCGCGACGAGTGATCCTGAGGACAGCAACGCCGATCGCCAATATACGCCGCCGCAGTGGCTTCGATTCTTCGATGGCGTCAAACCTGACCTGCACGTCTGCAAACTGGTCGGCACACGGAACGAATTCTTTCGCAAGGTCTATGAACCGGATTGCGACCAGATGGTTGACGTTACTTTCTTCGGCAGAGGATATGAATACAAGTTTTTCGGCATAACCGTCGACTGGCATCTGTTCGCAGTTAACGATCCATCTATTACTGCCGAAGAAACGATATTCATTCTCGGCACCGACGTTCAGGGGCGCGACCAGTACTCAAGGATCATGCACGGTACGCGACTATCGCTACTCATCGGGTTGACTGGAATCTTCCTCTCACTGGTCATGGGCGTTGTATTGGGCGCGATATCCGGCTTCTTCGGCGGATTCGTCGACAACCTGATACAGCGAAGCATCGAAATTATCCGATCTATTCCAACGGTGCCACTATACCTCGGCTTGGCCGCCGCATTCCCGGCCGACTGGTCGGTAGAGCGAAGGTTCTTTGCCATCACTATCGTTGTATCGCTATTCGCTTGGACAGAATTGGCGCGCGTGGTTCGCGGACGATTCTTAGCCATGCGGGAAGAAGAGTTTGTCACCGCAGCTCTAATTGCCGGTTCAAACCAGCGACGCATCATCTTCCGCCACATGTTGCCATCGTTCTACAGCCACATCATCGCCGCTAGCACCTTGAGTCTGGCCTTCATGGTGATAAGCGAAACCGTATTGAGCTTCCTTGGACTAGGATTGTTGCCACCAGCAATATCGTTGGGCGTGCTTTTGGCACAGGCGCAGAACGTCCATACCGTAGCGTTAGCCCCGTGGTTACTGATGCCTGGAATTGTCGTTGTCATCCTCGTACTCTCCCTCAACTTCATGGGTGATGGTATGCGTGATGCTGCAGATCCATACGGCGGAAGGGAAGGTTGATGAAGCCATGACTACTGAAATGAAGTCCGAGCAAGCCGAAGTCGCAGCTCAGCAGTCAGCACCTCTCATATCGGTGCGCGACTTGCAGACGCATTTCTTTACCGATGAGGGTGTGGTACGAGCAGTAGACGGAGTAGATTTTGACCTGGAATCTGGCAAGACGCTCGGAATCGTCGGCGAGAGCGGTTGTGGAAAGAGCATCACTGCAAAGTCGATACTGCAGATCGTCGAACCGCCGGGACGGATAGTCGAAGGCTCGATTGAATACCGTTCCGATCCGGCTTCGCCAGCAACAAACCTGCTTGAACTCGGTGCTAACAGCAATGCGATGCGCAGGATCCGCGGCAGCGAAATCTCCATGATCTTCCAGGAGCCGATGACTGCGTTCAGCGCACTGCACACCTTCGGCAACCAGATCGACGAGGCTTTGCGGCTTCACACCAACTACTCCAAGGAAGAACGCTTCGATGTGGGAGTAGAATGGCTCGACCGTGTCGGGATACCGAATCCGACGCAGCGAATGAATGAGTACCCCTTCCGCTTCAGTGGCGGACAGTTGCAACGTGCAATGATCGCGATGGCCCTCTGCACCAACCCGCGCGTCCTCATCGCCGACGAACCGACTACCGCACTTGATGTTACGACGCAAGCACAGATTCTCGACCTGCTGCAGAGGATGCAGGAAGAGAACGACATGGCAATCATCTTCATCACGCACGACCTGGGCGTCATCGCCGAGATCGCCGACGACGTTACCGTCATGTACCTGGGCAAAGTCGTCGAATCAGGTCCGGTCTTCCATTTCTTCGACGACACGAAGCATCCGTACTCGAGCGCACTGTTGACCTCGATACCGAGCATGTTCACCATCTCGCGTGAACGTCTGCCCTCGATCTCTGGCTCGATACCGCATCCGCAGAACCGACCGGATGGATGCGCCTTCCATCCACGCTGTCAGTCGTTCATCGAGGGGGTTTGCAACACTCAAGAGCCGCAGCTCATCAAAGTGAACGAACAGCAGGAAGTCAGCTGCTTCCTTTACGGGGACCGCTAGATCATGGCTGCAGAAACGACAACACAGAACGGGAACGGCACCAAGTCCATCCTGGACGTCCGCGGACTTAGCAAGTACTTCCCTATCAAACGCGGCTTCTTCCGCCGCACTGTCGGTACCGTCAAAGCGGTTGACGATATCAGTTTCGACATCAAAGATGGCGAAACGCTGAGCTTGGTGGGTGAAAGCGGTTGCGGCAAGAGCACGACGGCACGCTCGATAATCCGTGCCTACGAACCGACTGCGGGCGAGGTGTTATTCAATACCGAAGCTGGCGAAACCATCGACCTGGCGCAACTCTCGCTGACCCAGATGCGTCCGATCCGTCGCGACATTCAGATGATCTTCCAGGACCCGTTCTCGTCGCTCAACCCGCGCATGAACATCTACGAGATCATCAGCGAGCCGATGCTGGTGCACGGCATCGGCACGAGCAGCGAACGTGAAGACCGGGTGGCCGAGCTACTGCGCGTCGTGCGATTGCGCCCGGAGTACATGCGACGTTATCCCCACGCATTCAGCGGTGGTCAGCGCCAACGCATCGGCATCGCACGTGCCCTAGCGTTGAACCCTCGACTGATACTGGCCGACGAGCCGGTATCGGGTCTCGACGTGTCGGTGCAGGCACAGGTCATCAACCTGATGATGGACCTGCAGGACCAGTTCGGACTTACCTACCTCTTCGTGTCGCACGACCTCAGCGTGGTGAAGCAGATATCCAACCGCGTCGTCGTGATGTACGTCGGACGGATCGCAGAAGTAGGGACACCCCAAGAGCTGTTCGATTCGCCGAAGCATCCGTACACCGCCGCTTTGATGAGTTCAGTGCCGAAGCCGCATCCGAGCCAGCGTAGCAAACGATACGTGCTAGAGGGTGAAGTGGCCAATCCCGCTTCTCCGCCGACCGGGTGCTACTTCCATCCGAGATGTCCATTTGCTACCGATCAGTGCAAAGTTGAAGTGCCGCCGTTAGTAAAATCGAAGGACGGTCGTCTAGTCAGTTGCCACCGCGCCGAAGAGATCGAACTGACGACGAACTGAACTAATCGCACACTCTCACCTTCGCCGGACCCCTCAAGCCATATCATCCTTCGATATTGATCGGTTGACGACCCTCGACCTCGTCATGCCTGACACGTCCCGACGTCGACGTCTGACCGCGAGCATCACACTGCTGGCTGTCATGCTCTCTATCGCGGGATTTCATATGGCCGTCCTAGGACGGGCGCAATACTTTGAAGATGCCGTACGCATCCAAGGCTGGGGTGCCATATTCTTCTCAATCGCCGCCGGCAGCGCGGCAGTAATTGCCATGCCTTTGGCGGTTTACCACTTTAGAGACCTGGCCCAGAACCGGGTGCATCCAATCGTCTGGCTGCCTATGGGCGTATGGTTCGGACTGGCAACGCCGATACTCACTGGGGGTTTCTCACGTCTTGCCGGTGCTTTCGCTGGATTAGCAGACGGTTTCTACGGCGTTGGAGATATGGGCTCTCTGATGATCGACTCGGTGCTGGTATTCCCGTATGACATGGTGGTCCAAGGCGCGCCGAACATCTACGGCAGCATCATCGTAGCACCCATCTTCGCCGTCGCTGGGTACGCAGTCGATCGCGCTAACGCAACCGATAACGAAGCGATATCGCGATGGGCGACCTGGATCATATCCGTTGCTATCGGACTGCTGGTCCTGCTGTTCGCGCTCTACGGACCCGCAGAGTTCATCCGCGACATAGTGCGATAGCGAAACGACCGCTGCCCTACTCGCAACGGTAGCAGTGGTTAATTCGAGGTCTTGAAGACGTCGGAGATGGCGCCGACGTTTCCGAGCGAGTTGTCTCGATGCAGGTAGCACAGCGCCGCTTGCGTGTCCTCTACTCGATAGAGTGGCGGCATCTCCTGGGTGCATTCCGTCATCACATACGGACAGCGCGGTGCGAAGCGGCAACCTGTGTTGACCATGTCGCCACCCGTCTCCTGCGAAGCCATCTCACGTCCCCAACGCTCCTTGGGGTCAGGGCGCGGTATCGACTCCACCAGCAGCTGCGTATATGGATGCTGCGGCTTTTGAATCACATCCTCAACTCGTCCCGTCTCGACAACCGAGCCTTGGTACATCACGATGATGTTGTCGCTGATCTGGAAAGCCGTCGTAAGGTCGTGTGTGATGTAGATGACCGCGATGCCGAGCTCCTTGTTCAGCAGGTCGATGCTACCGAGAATGGTGGCACGCAGAGAGGCGTCGACCATTGACACCGGCTCGTCCGCCACGATGATGCGCGGCTTGAGGAGCAACGCGCGGGCAACCATGATGCGCTGACGCTGGCCGCCGCTCAACTGATGCGGAAATCTGCCAAGTGTCTCCTGATGCCGCAGCCCAACCGTCTCCAGCGCCTCCACTACTAGGTCGCGTGATTCACTCTTAGTCCGCGCCAGCTTGAAGTTGTTGACGGGAGCCGTGAGGACGTGATCGACCTTGTAGAAGGGGTTGTAGACCTCGAACGGGTCCTGCATTATCGGCTGGACTTCACGACGGAACTCCATCCGTTCGCCACGCTTCAGTGTTGAGATATCTCGCCCGTTGAAGTGTATCGACCCTTCAGTCGGCGGGATAATGCCCAGCATCAATCGTGCCAGCGTCGTCTTGCCGCTTCCGCTCTCTCCGGCGACAGCGATGATGCCGGGATTCTGGCGCGGAATGCCAAGACTGACGTTATCGACCGCGACCGTCACCTTGCGTCGAAGCAGGCCACCGCCAAATACCTTCGTGGCATTCTTCAGTTCAAGAACGTTATCGGCGTTGCTCGCCGAATCTTGGGTAGCAACTTGAGCGGTTTGGGCAACCAATCTACACGCTCCCTTGGTACAAATGACACGCCACCCATCGGCGCGGCTCAATCTCGTTCAAGTGGGGATCATCAGTTACGCAAAGATCAGCATTGAGTGAACCACGCAGCTCGGTGAATTCGCCCCGGAAATCCTCATCATCGTTATATACCGGACAGCGCGGGTGGAATCTGCAACCCGGCGGCGGCAATACCAAAGTGGGCGGCAAACCATCGATACCGGTGAACTTGCCTTTGACCTCGATGTCCGGCAGACTGCTGATGAGCTTCTTGGTGTAAGGATGCTTCGGATCCTCGAAGATCTCCTCAATCGGCGCGAACTCTACCAGGTGTCCGGCGTACATCACGCCGAGAACATCTGCAAACTGTGCCATCAAACCCATATCGTGTCCGACGAGTAGCACCGACGCCTGTATCTCCTGCTGCAGCTGCTCAAGCGTCAGCATAATCTGGCGTTGCACCACAACATCGAGTGCCGAAGTCGGCTCGTCAGCCAATATCATCTTGGGACGCAGGGAAGTTGCAATCGAAAGTGCAACACGTTGCTTCATACCACCACTCAACTCGTGGGGATACATGTCGGCAACGCTGGCATCGAGTCCGACACTGTTCAACAGTTCAACCACCCGTTCTGACAGGACGGCCTTGTTGGGCATCTGGTTCCTTGGCGTGTGATACTTGATGCCGTCGATTATCTGCTCACGGACTCGATATACGGGGTTCAGGGAGTTCATCGCGCCCTGCGGCACCAGTGCAATGTCCCGCAACCGCGTCTGACGCATCTGCTCCTCATTCAGGTCGAGGATGCTCACGCCGTCTAGTCGCACCGTTCCCCCGGCGATGATAGCAGGCGGTTTGTGCAACCGCATCAAAGCCATCGCCATCGTCGTCTTGCCCGAACCTGACTCGCCGACGAGGCCCATGCGCTCGCCACGCTTCAGCGTGAACGACACATCGTCAACCGCCTTAACCTGCCCGGCATCCGTGTCGTAGTAAACCCGGAGGTTCTCAACCTCGAGAACGTTCTCGGTTCGATTGCCGACGTCGGTCACTCTTGCTTCAGCGGTAGTCATCTAATGCTCTGTTATCGATAATCTGAATCTGGACGGATGCAACACATACAAGCGGTCGCGCAGATCAATCATCGCCGCCTACACCCGTCGCCGCAAGCGCGGGTTCGCCAGTTCGTCAAGCCCGGCGGACAGCATGAAGAGTCCGGCAAATAGGAGCACAATCACCGTAATCGGTGAAAGCAACCACCACCACTGTCCCTTGAGGAGTGCGCCCAACTCGATGATCCAGTAGAGCATGGCTCCCAGCGTGGGTGCATCGATATCGCCAAGCCCAAGGGTTTCGATTCCGATGGTAGCGAGGATCGCGCCAGTAACTGCTGCAACGTAACTTGCGAGAATGTATGGAGCAAGGTTTGGCATCATCTCCTTGAAGATGATGCCCAGACTGCCCGTTCCCGACATCCTGGCCATCTGCACGTAGCCACGCTCGCGCATCACGAGAACCTGGGATCGAATCACTCTTGCCGGGCCAGGCCAGGCTAAAGCGGCGATCGCAATCGCCAACTGGTCGACAGTTAATCCTTTGCCCGGAGTAAGTGCTGTAGCGATGATGATCAATATTGCAAGCCCGGGAATCGGTATCAAGCTATCGACCAAAATCCTTATGAGAGCATCGATCCATCCTCCGGCATACGCGGCTACGAAAGCGAGTACCATCCCGATGCCGATGCCGATCGCGGCCGCAAGAAGGCCGATTCGCAGAGTCAACGGCGTACCCACTGTAAGGTGAGCTAAGATGTCTCTGCCCTGCTCGTCGGTGCCCAGTGGGAACTCACCCCATGGATTCCAAGACGGCTTGACTCTGGCGGGGACTGACAACGCGGTCGAAAGACCATTGACGCCCTGCTCCTCGCCATACAGATCGGTCTGCCGATAAAAGAGGTAAGTCCCGATGATGAACAGTGCCAGAGCACCGAGGATTCCGAGCCCTAGCACGAACAATCTGTTGCGACGCAAATACCGGAGGGTAGGCAACACCCTTTCCCGGTACACCGTGCCCAGTCTCTGCCCAGTCGTTTGAGCTGGCGCATCAATGGGTGGTGCTGACGGAAGGGATTGGCTGTTTGATTCCATACTCATGTTGCCCCGTATTTGATCCGCGGGTCAATCAGCGGGTAGATCATGTCCAAGAACAACGTTGCCAAAGCGGTGCCAAATGCAAGCACAAATACGGTGCCCTGGATGATTCCATGGTCGCTTATACGGATCGCCGAGTACAACATTCCCCCGACGCCGGGATATGCGAATACGACTTCTACAAGAAGCAGTCCGGAGACAATCAAGCCCAACTGCAACGCCAAGCCGGTCAACTGCGGCAATGTCGAGTTGCGGACGGCGTAGCGATAGAACTGCACGCGACCGGGAAGTCCTTTCGCTTCTGCCAGCAACATGTAGTCCTCGCCCTTCGTAGTCACCATCATGCCTCGCATACCCATCGCCCAGCCGGCCAATGAGACGAGAATGATAGACAGTGCTGGCAAAGTACCGTGCTTAACGACGCTCCACAAGAAGTCCAATTCCGACCAATTCGGCCAACCGACGATACCGGTTTGGTATCCACCATAACCGGGCAAGATAGGCCACGCGAAAGAGAATATCGTCAATAACACCAGCCCGAAGATGAAGTAAGGCACTGCGGCCCAGATCATGAATGGGAAGAATGATGCCATCAGGAAGGTATTGTTCCGTTTCCACTCCATCAAAGCACCCATCAGGGTCCCGATGATGAAGGCGATGAAACCCGTCAGGAACGATAAGGAGATAGTCCACCAGATCGTTTCCGCCAGCAGCTGATTGACTGTCTTGGGCCAGCTGAAGATGGACCTTCCAAGATCGAAGCGTGTCAGATTGCCGAGAAAGGTGAAATATTGCTGCCAGAGCGGTTTGTCAAAGCCGTACTTAGCTTCGAATGCAGCGACGATCTCGTCAACATCCTCTAGGAAGCCGCCACGCTGAGCTTCTTGATAGAACTTCTCTTCTAGCGGATTCTGACCTGTCAGGCGAGGGAGAAAGAAGATGACCGTGCTGGCGACAAAGATTGTGATGAAGAACATCGCCAATCGACTGAGTATGTATTTATAGACCATTCCTACCTAGGGGACTGAGTTGAATCCATTAGTTTTGCCCACCGACCACATCAACCAGATGGCAATCGTCGGTTTCAATAACCGAAACGATTCTAATTGTGCAACTTATGATTTGTCAATTTCTGCACGCTCAGACATGGGCACGGCTTCGGATATGGGTAGATTTTCGATTTGCCTCACGTCAGATTGGCGACATCGTGATGAGCCTTAATCGGTGAATTGACAGTGTGCATCAAAACGAATTAAAATTCACTGGTTGTTTGACGTGCCAAAGGGCACATGAGTACAGTCCCTGTATCCATCTTTAAGGAGGGATGCCTAATGAGGAAATATCTAACGGCATTAGCGATGTCGTTGGTCGCGGCTTCGGTCTTGGCCGTAGGCGTGATCGCGTGCGGTAGCACCGAGACGGTCGTTGAAACGGTCGTCGTCGAGCGTGTCATCACGCAAGCACCGGAGAGGATCGTTGAGACCGTCGAGGTCGAAAAGGTCGTCGAACGGGAAGTCGTGCAGACCGTCGAGGTCGAACGAGAAGTCGTCGTCGAGATCGAACGAGAAGTCGTACAGACCGTAGAGGTTGAACGAGAAGTCGTCGTCGAGAAAGAAGTCCAAGTCGTTCAAACCGTCGAAGTCGAAAAAGTCGTAGAAGTCGAAAAGGTCGTCGAAGTCGAGAAGGTCGTAGAGGTGGAAGTCACCGCCATGGCAGACGACTCGATGATGATGATGATGGAAGAAGAGATCCCGCGTGAACGCCAGTTGATCCTGCTCTGGGGCGGATCTGGTGGTGTAGGTGCGGCTGGACGATACACCGACCACGACATCTGGAACATCTACAACGGTGGAACCAGCCATCAGAACGGTCCGGGTCTGCTATATGAGCCGCTCGCGTTCTACTCTGCATTCAACGACACCGTCTACCCCTGGCTCGCCAGAGAGTGGGAATACAACGACGATTTCACTCAGTTGACCATCCACCTGCGTGACGGCATTTCATGGAGCGACGGCACACCGTTCGGAGCCCATGACGTTGCTTACACCTTGGATTACCTGCTCAACAACTCCGGCGTACGCCGGAGCGCTCAGGTGCAACGCGACGTCGAATCGGTATCTGAGGTCGATGACCTGACCGTCCAAGTGAACTTCCAAGGCCCGCGTCCGAAGTTCATGTACTTCATGATGTACAAGTTCGACATCGGACTTTACATCGTTCCCAAGCACATCTTTGAGGGCAACGATTGGCTCGAGTTCACCCACTTCGACGTCGATCAGGGTTGGCCCGTAACTACCGGTCCGTGGCATGTCATTCAGACATCTCCCGAGCAGAAGATTATCAACCGCCGAGATTCTTGGTGGGCAGTCGATCAAGGCCTAGTGGAGCAGCTGCCTGAGGTACTGCAGATCGTTTACGTTCCGAACCCGGGCGAGACGCAGATGGCCCAAGCCGTTATCGCAAACCGTGCTGACGCAACTCTCGACCTTCGACCTACCACGATGCGCGAAGTGCTCGACAGGAACCCGGCAGTCGTAACCCACTCCGGTTTCGAGAAGCCCTACGGCTATGTTGACTGGTGGCCAATTGGTCTGCTGTTCAACGCCAGCCAGCCTCCGTACAACGACAAGCGCGTCCGTTGGGCCGTCTCTTACTACATCGACCGCGATCAGCTGATCTCGGTTGCTTACGACGGTGCTGGTACGCCTTCACAACTCCCGATTCCGTCATACGCGCCGCTACAGCGCTACTACGACGCGGTTGAGGAGAAGTTGAACACTACTCACAACACCACTGAGTACAACCCTGGCAAAGCCGACTCTTTGATGATGGAAGCCGGCTACTCGAAGAACTCCGACGGATACTGGGAGAGAGACGGCGATGTCATGATTTGCGACATCCTCGGTTTCGGTATCTTCAACGACTTCGGTCCGATCCTCGCACGCCAGCTTGACAACCACGGCATCAAGTCGTCGTACAACAATCCTCCCGATGCTTGGGCACAGCAAACTGCTGGTGAAGCATCCTGCGGATTGCGCGGACACGGCGGATCAGTGCGTGACCCATACTTCACCATGAACCTCTACTACGGTAGCGATACAGAAGAAGCAGGTGAGGGTCACCAGACTAACCCGTACTTCTGGTCTAACCCGCGGTTCAACGAGTTGACCGACCTGGTCTCATCCACCGGCATCAATGATGTTGCACAGTTGGAAGAGTACTGGGCCGAAGCGATGGAAATCTGGCTTGACGAACTGCCCGACGTGCAGGTCATCGAGTGGTACCACCGCATCCCGATGAACACTACTTACTGGACGAACTGGCCTACCCACGACAACCCGTACACCAACGGCGCGTTCTGGCACCTGACGTTCCAGTTGATCCTGAACAACCTCAGGGCAACCCAGTAGTCAGTTCAGCTACACCCCGCGTATGAGTGAACCCCTCGCTCAAACGCACAACGGGCTCGGACGAAAGATCGTCCGAGCCCGTTTTTATTGGGGGCATTTATCAGTCGCCTACGCGCCAAGACGGTGCGAGGCAATAATGAATGCTCTTTTCACTTCACCTGAAAAGTAGTGCTTGTGCAGACAGATGAGCCGTTACCAGCAACGTGAAATCAGAGCCTGATAGTTACCCTACTCTGTGCAACCGCACATCAGTGCCGTTCTAAACCCGCCGCCGCACTCGCGGATTAGCCACCTCATCGAGACCGGCTGAAGATCAGAGCCAGGTAGTTCTTCCCACTCTCTGCGACCCCACATCAGTATCGTTCTAAACCCGCCGCCGCAACCGCGGATTGGCTACCTCATCGAGACCGGCTGAGATCATGAAGAGTCCGACAAACAGCACGATCAGCACTGCTATCGGGGGCAGGAGCCAATACCAGAGGCCGAGCAGGACGGAGCTGTTGAAAATGTTCCAGTAGATCATGCTGCCTAGGGTGGGCGAGTCGAGCGGGCCGAGTCCGAGTGATTCGACGCCTATGGATGCCAGTATCGAGCCGGATACAGCAGCGACGAAACTGGCTAGTGCATACGGCGCGAGATTCGGCATCATTTCTTTGAATATGATGCCAAGCGCACTCGTGCCCGACATGCGTGCCATCTCAACGTAGCCACGTTCTCGGATGACCAGCACCTGCGAGCGAATCACGCGCGCCGGTCCCGGCCACGCCAAGACCGATATGACAAAGGCCAACTGATCGACTGATAACCCCTGTCCCGGATTCAGCGAAGTAGCGACCAGCACCAGAACTAGGAGTCCCGGTATCGGAATGAGACTGTCGACTATCGTGCGGATTACGGCGTCTACGATCCCGCCCACATATGCGGCGACGAAGGCCAGTATCATGCCGATGCCGACACCGATGGCGGCGGCGATGACGCCGATGCGTAACGAGAGCGGGATGCCAACTACAACGGCCGCGTAGATGTCTCTGCCCTGCACATCGGTGCCCAAGGGATAGCCACTCCAAGGATTCCAGGAGGGCCTCTGGTTCGCCTGTACAGATGCCGCCCTTACAAGACCGCCGACACCATGCTCCTCGCCAAGCAGGTCCTCCTGCGAATAGAAGAGGTATGACATACCGACGAATAGAGCCAGCGCCAGGAACGCACCGAGTCCGAACACGATCAATCGATTCCGGCGCATGTAGCGCAATATCGGAACCACGCGGTCGTGCAGAAACTCCGAACGCTCTACCCGTTCATCCCACCATGTCAACTTGGCGGCAGTATCTGGTTGAACCTGTTCCATACGGTCTATCGCTTTACGAGCCGCCGGTCTTTATGCGCGGATCCAGGAGCGGGTACGTCAAATCGAGAACCAGCGTGGCGGCCGCGGTTCCGAATGCCAATACGAAGACAATCCCCTGCGTAGTGGGATAGTCGTTAGAGCGCACGGCCTGCAGCAGCTGCCCACCTACTCCGGGATAGCCGAACACGATCTCTACCAGCACCACACCAGAAATGATTAGACCGAGGGCAAGTGTCAATCCCGTGACCTGTGGCAGCAACGAGTTTCTGATGGCGTATCTCGTAAGCATCACGTTATTCGGTAGGCCTTTCGCCTCGGCCTGCACCATGTAGTCTTCGCCCTTTGTAGTCACCATCATGCCACGCATGCCCATCGCCCATCCGCCAAGCGATACGAGCGTTATCGATAGCGCCGGCAATATCCCATGCTTCAAAACGCTCCATAGGAAACCGAGATCGGACCAGTCAGGCCAACCTACTCTCTGCTCATGTCCGTAGACCAGTGGATACTCGCTGTTGATGTTGAAGACGACGAGTTGCAGCACCAGTCCGAAGATAAAGAACGGCACTGCCGAGATCGCCAGCACCGGTGCCATGGCTACCATTAGCCCCCAATTGTTGCGTCGCCACTCCAGCAACGCGCCCATGATGGAGCCGATCAGAAAGGCCAGCACGAGTGTCAAAAGTCCCATGCCTAGCGTCCACATCAGTTTCTCAGCCAGGATTTCATTGACCGACTTGGGCCACTGGAATATCGAGCGGCCAAGATCGAACTGAACGACATCGGTTACGAACTTGACGTACTGCTGCCACAGCGGCTTGTCAAAACCATACTTCGCTTCAAAGACGCGGACGCGCTCGGCTACATTCGGGTCTTGATACCCGCCCTGCTGCGCCTCTTGATAGATCTTCTCAGCGAGCGGATTCTGACCGGAAATACGCGGCAGGAAAAACACGATTGTGCTCGCCATCCAAATCGTGATGACAAACATCAACAGTCTCCCTGCGATGTAGCGCCAAGGCATATGGCCTGATTAGCCTCTCAATCCTCTTTAGCGGGGCAACGATTCATCAATCAGACGAGTGGACTGCGCTACCCAGAGCATAGCGAAGTCCACTCCTCAAGATACCAGACAGATGCCAGTATCGATACCGGCACAGAAACGGTATCTTACTGCACCGGCACGATGTTGTTGAGTATCAGCTGGAACGTCAGATGCCAGAACGCGCCATTCACATACGGGTTGTCGTGAGTCGGCCAGTTGGTCCAGTACGTCGTGTTCATCGGGATGCGGTGATAGAACTCGAGCACTTGCACGTCTGGCAACTCTTCCAACCAGATATCCATCGCCTCGTCGAAGAGCTCCTCAAGCCGCGCAATGTCGTCAATCGCAGTGGCAAACACCTCTTCTGTGATGCGGTTGTAGTCCTCGTTGTACCAGTGATACGCATTCGGCGGTCGGTTGTCCGGACCCGGAGGTGCGCTGGCATCATAAGTCGCCGGGTCACCACCGGTGTAGAGGTTCATCGTGAAGTATGGATCACGCACTGAGCCGCCATGACCGCGCAGACCGCACGAGGCTTCTCCAGCTGATTGTCGCGACCATGCATCCGGCGGCGTGCTGTACGAAGACTTGATGCCATGGTTGTCCAACTGACGCGCGACGATCGGACCGTAGTGGTTGAAGATGCCGAAGCTCAGAATGTCGCAAACGACCACATTGCCGTCTCGCTCCCAGTAGCCGTCAGCATTCTTCGAGTAACCAGCCTCTGTCATCAGCTGGTCACCCTTTTCGGGGTTGTACTCCGTCGTGTCGTGCGTCGTCGTCAACTTGTCTTCAACAACGTCAAAGTAACGCTGCAACGGAGCGTATGACGGCATCGGAAGGTAAGAAAGCGTGCCGGCACCGCCGAAGCCGATCTCGATCAGCTGCTCGCGGTTTAGATAGTTCGACACTGCCCAGCGCACACGCTTGTCGTCATACGGCGGCACGCTGGCATTGAACAGCAGTCCAACCGGCCACCAGTCAACATAGCCATACGGAGCATTGAAGCCGGAGTGGGTAATGATGGCGCTGTTGCGGGATAGCACTTCACGCATCGTGCCCGTCTGTAACGACAGCGAGGCGTCGGCACGGTTGGCGATCATCTCCTGCGCCATCTGAGTCTCGCCCGGGTTCGGCAAGTAGACGATTTGGAGCACTTCCGGCATCTTGTCGAGCAAGCCCTGTTCAACGGCCCACCATGAGTCGCGTCGATTCATGATCTTCGACTGCGTAGATGTCTGTACCACTTCCCATGGACCGGTCGTCACGGGCCATCCCTTAGACAGATCGAAGTTGGTGAACTCCTGCCAATCGTTGCCCTCGAAGATGTGCTTCGGAACGATGTAGAGACCGATGTCGAACTTGTAAGTCATGAAGTACATGAACTTCGGACGCGGCCCCAGGAACTTCACCAGCACAGTGTTGTCATCAATCTGCTCAACCGATGCCACGTCGGCCTGAACCTGTCCTGAACGTGCCAGTCCCGGAGTAGTACGCAGGTGTTCCAGCGTGTATGCAACATCATGCGCGCCAAACGGTGTGCCGTCGCTCCAAGTAACTCCCTGGCGCGTGTTGATAGTCAACTCGGTGAAGTCGTCGCTGTACTCCCACTTTTCGGCGAGCCAAGGGTATTCGGTGTCGTTGAAGGCCGAGTAGTACGCCAGCGGCTCAAAAATCAATGCCGGACCGTCTTGGTGGCTCACGCCGGAGTACACGTTCCAGACATCGTGGTTGGTGTACTGTCCCGCAGAGCCGACACCGCCGGAACCGCCCCAGAGCAGTATCAGCTGGCGTTCACGCGGTATCACGCCGTCGTCCATCATCATCGAATCGTCCATGCTGGGAGCGACCGTCACTTCAACTTCAACAACCTTCTCGACCTCAACGACCTTCTCAACTTCAACAACTTTTTCGACTTCGACCGTCTGAACGACCTGTTTCTCGACTTCAACAACGACTTCACGTTCAACTTCGACGGTCTGTATAACTTCCCTCTCGACCTCAACTACGACTTCACGCTCTACTTCAACGGTCTGCACGACTTCACGCTCAACGACCTTCTCGACCTCGACGGTCTCGACAATTCGCTCTGGTTCTTGCGTTATGACGCGCTCTACGACGACCGTCTCTACGACCGTCTCGGTGCCGCCACACGCTACCGCCAATGCGATCAGCGCAGAAATCGCTACTACGATACTCAACCTCATTTTGTAAGACCTCCAATAATAGGAACCAGTCGAATGTCGCCTAAATCCCCTGCTTCATCCGTAAATCTGCGCAAAGATTAACATGGGCGCGCGTATACGTCAATCCTGTAGCTGTCGGTTACGCAACCAGACTGCAAAACTACCGATTTGTGCTGTCGAATCGTCGCTGGGCGATTCTCCCATGCCATCCCTTCGCAAAACGACCATTACGTAATCATGTGCAGTTTGAGGCTTGGCAATGCACAATTGAAGTTATGACTAACTCCAATGAACCGCAGACAGGCGCGATGACCGGCAGTGGCGGGACGCTGGATCAGATCCGGGAAACCGAGCAGCTGCGACTGACCGCGGAACGGGCAATCCAGATCCGTCTGCTCTGGCTCGGTATCATAGTCGGCGCAGCTGCTGGAATGCTGGTCGGATACCTGGCAACGCTCATCACCATCGTTGACACTGGGAGTGTCGACTTTGGCTTCAAGTTTTATCGACCCAATTTCGTCGAGGGATTCCTGCGCGTCATCACTGCCTACATCATCGGCGGCGGCAGCGTAGGCGGACTCGTCATGTACGTGCTGTTCACCTCCCGTCAGGAGGCCGGCAATCCCTTCAGGTGGCTGATAGCAACCACCGCATACGCGCTTGCCACTCCCCTGCTCATCGGCTTCCTGTTACCATTAACGTTGCTCTTCTTCGTTGACATTGTGGAAGGCTTGCGTCCGGGATTGTGGCTATCGGCATTTGTCGAGACGCTGCTCGGATCGTTTTTGGACGGCTACATCTTCATGGTCAAATCGCTCTATGCCGGAGTCCTCGGGGGCGTACTCTTTGCCGCCGTATCGATCGGCGTTTACATCTTTTCCCAACGCGCCGATTCGATCGACATTGGCGACGGCGATACCCGTACCCCATTCGGCTTATACGCCGCGGCCGTCATCGTTGCCCTCATCCCGCTCGCGATACTCGCTTTCGGACCCTTCTCACTCGCCACTCAGGTGACGTCAATGCTTACCGGTGAGAACCTTTGATCGCCGCTTCGGGCAAGTGGTTCTGGGTATAGAAGACGCAACGCTATCGAGTACAATCGAATTTGGTTTAGGTACAGTGAATCAGGTTTCCAATGGCTAGGCAAGTTCCAGGAGAACCGTACGCTCGCATCACATCTCAAGAGGCGTACGAAATGGTGCAAGACGGCAACTCTACCGTCGTAGATGTCCGCAATCCCCATGAGTGGGAAGCCGGACACGTCGAGGGTGCGTTGTGGATACCCGTAGACGACATCATCCCCCGTTTCGATGATCTCCCTACAGAGGGCAATTTGCTCTTTATCTGTGAAGTCGGAGCGCGCAGCGGCTTAGCTGCAGAGTATGCCGCCGCGATGGGCGCTGACACTTCCCGGCTCTACAACATCGACGACGGCACGCCGGCGTGGATTGCCAGCGGATTGCCACACGCCACCGGCGCATAACCAACCGGCATGATGTCCATCGGCGATATGAGAAACTCCGAAGCGATGCCAACGCGCAACAGCTTCGGAGAAATCCCCAAACTATCGCTCTCAGAAGCGCGGCATATCCACCGCGCCGCTGCATCGTCACGAGGTCGCACGTGAAACTCGTCGTCGTCGGTTCCGTAGGGTACGACACTGTAGAGACGCCCGCCGGAACAAGAGAAGCACAACTCGGCGGATCGTTATCCTACTTCTCGATTGCCGCAAGCTACTTCACTGACGTGGCAATCGTCGGAGTCGTCGGACAGGATTTTCAAGCACGCGACCGCGACCTGCTGGCATCTCATAACGTTGATCTCAGCGGATTAGAGGTCAGCGACGGCAAGACATTCCGTTGGGCCGCAAGTTATCTCAACAACATCAACGAAGCCGAAACTCTCCACGCCGACCTGAACGTCCTCGCTGAGTTCGATCCCAAGCTATCAGATGAACATGCCAACGCGCCCTACTTGTTCTTAGCCAACTGCGACCCGGAGAATCAGCAATCGGCGCTAGATCGAATATCAGATCGGCTCCAGCTGGTCGCGGGCGACACTATGAATCACTGGATCGCCGACAAGCACGACGTCCTATCAAAGGTGATCAACCGACTAGATGTCTCGATCATCAATGAAGGCGAAGCCCGGATGCTGAGCGGCAAGAGCAACCTGGTCGATATGGCTGATGCATTAATGGCGAGAGGACCGCGCAACGTCATCATCAAGCGCGGAGAGTACGGCGCGGCATGGTTCGGAGAGGGACAGCGCTTCATCTTGCCGGCCTATCCAGTGCAAGAGGTTGTCGACCCGACCGGCGCTGGCGACTCCTTTGCCGGCGCATTCATGGGTTACATCGCCGCCACCGATACGCTGACTGCCGATGCATTCCGCAACGCTGTAGTCGCCGGATCCATCATCGCATCCTTCACCGTAGAAGGCTTTGGACTGGAGCGACTTCTGAATCTGAACAATGACGAAATTGTCGACCGTCTGACCGATTTCTCGGAATTAACTGCTTTCCGTAAATCGGAAAGTCGTATCGCTCAAGCCCTCAGTCAAACCTAAACACCCAAAACGAAACACTGCAACAAACTGACTGAAGTTTCACAATCATCGGAGTTTTGATGAACTACGACATCACCGACATTAATTTAGCTAAAGATGGCGCGCTCAAATCTGAGTGGGCCGACCAGGAGATGCCGGTCCTGCAAGGCATCCGAAAACGCTTCGCAGAGACGCGTCCGTTAGAGGGCATGCGCATCGCGGCCTGTCTGCACGTCACCTCAGAGACATCGAATCTAGCCAAGACATTGGTTGCCGGCGGTGCGGAATTGGCTCTATGCGCTTCCAACCCACTTTCTACGCAGGACGACATTGCGGCCTATCTCGTATCGGAAGGCATTTCCGTATTCGCCCGCAACGGGGAAGATTCCGACACTTACTATCAGCACATTTCGGCTACTGTCGATACCAAGCCGCATTTGACTATCGACGACGGTGCCGACTTGGTTGCGATGCTCCATTCCGAGAGGCGGGAACTGCTCGATACAACGCTGGGCGGCATGGAAGAGACAACCACAGGCGTCATCCGTCTCAAAGCCCTGCACTCGCAAGGCAAGCTGGCATATCCCATCATCGCCGTCAACGACGCCATGACGAAGCACATGTTTGACAACCGCTACGGCACCGGACAGAGCACGCTTGACGGCATCATCCGCGCCACGAATATGCTCATCACCGGCAAGTCGGTCGTCACCATCGGCTACGGCTGGTGCGGGCGCGGCTTCGCCGACCGAGCACGCGGGCTCGGCGCTCATACCATCGTCTGCGAAGTCGATCCGGTACGCGCGTTGGAAGCCGTCATGGACGGACACCGCGTAATGTCGATGGATGAAGCATCCAAAGAGGGCGATATTTTCCTGACCGTCACGGGCGGAATGAACGCGGTCGACAGGCCGCACTTCGAAAACATGAAGTCAGGTGCCATCGTCGCAAACTCTGGACACTTCAATGTCGAGATCAATATTGACGCATTGCGTGATATGACGGAAGCGCGTCGCTACATCCGCCCATTCGTGGAAGAGCACACCTTTGAGGACGGACGTCGCATCAACCTGCTGGCAGAAGGACGACTGGTCAACCTGGCGGCCGCCGAGGGGCATCCTCCGAGTGTGATGGACATGAGTTTCGCCAACCAGGCGCTTGCAAGCGAATATATCGGCGCAAACCACGCCTCACTCAAGCCCGGCGTCCACAACCTGCCGTCAGAAATCGATACCGAAATCGCAGCTCTGAAACTGCAATCGATGGGGATGACTTTCGATACCTTGACCGAAGCGCAAGAGAAGTATCTCAACTCGTGGGAAGCGGGAACTTAATTGGGAAAGATGTTCACTGGAACTAGCAAACTGGGAATAACTAGATGACAACGAGCAGCACCAACTTTCTGCTTACATCCGAATCGGTTTCAGAGGGACATCCGGACAAGATCTGCGATCAAGTCTCCGACGCGATTCTCGATGCCGCACTCGCTGGCGACCCCAACTCCCGCGTCGCGTGTGAAACCTCCTGCACCACAAATCGCCTGTGGATGTTTGGCGAGATAACAACCGCTACCGATATCGACTTTGAAGCCGTCGCACGAGGCGTGATTACGCAAATCGGGTATGACAATCCCGCATTCGAATTCGACGCGGCATCGTGCCAGATAGATGTCTTCCTTCATGCCCAATCGCCAGATATAAATGCGGCCGTGACGACCGCGTTGGAAGATAGGGAAGGCTCCGATGCCGAAGCTGCACAGCAAGGCGCGGGCGATCAGGGAATGATGATCGGATACGCCGTCGACGAAACTCCGGAGCTGATGCCGCTGCCAATCTCGCTGGCACACCGCCTCACTAAGCGGATGAGCGACGCACGGCGTAACGGCGAGATTTCATACCTCCGCCCCGACGCCAAGAGCCAGGTAACAGTGGAATACAACGAAGACCACAAGCCGCAGCGCATCGACACTATCGTGCTCTCCTCCTGGCATGACCCGGATGTGGAGCAGGCACAGATCGAGAGCGATCTGATTGAGCAGGTCATTGAACCGCTAGTTCCCAGCAACATGCTTGACAGTGAGACCAAGTACCTCATCAATCCGTCCGGTCGCTTCGTAACCGGCGGCCCGCATGGCGATGCTGGGCTCACCGGACGCAAGATAATAGTCGATACTTACGGCGGCAGCGCCCGACACGGCGGCGGTGCATTTTCCGGTAAAGACCCCTCTAAAGTAGACCGCTCCGGCGCGTATGCTGCACGATATGTTGCAAAGAACATCGTGGCAGCCGGACTGGCGCAACGGGCCGAAGTCCAGATCGCATATGCCATCGGCAAGGCCGAACCGGTATCTCTCATGGTCGAGACGCGCGGCACCGGCAAGATACCCAACACCGAGATAGCCCGAGCCGTCAGCAATGTTTTCGACCTGCGTCCCAGCGGGATCATCACCACTCTCGATTTGCGACGTCCGATATACCAACCGGTAGCGGCTTTTGGACACTTCGGACGACAAGACCTTGACCTGCCTTGGGAACGCACTGACAAAGTCGACGCGCTTCTGGCCGCGGCGGGACTATAACATCGATACCAGCCAAACCACATTTGCTGTGCCTTCACATCCAGAGATACGCTTCGGAACCGATGGATGGCGCGCCATCGTCGGTGACGACTACACATTTGTCAATGTGCGCGCATGTGCAGCCGCAGTAGCCCGCGAACTGCAAGTCAGTGGACAGTCCGAGCGCGGAGTTGCAGTTGGATTTGACACTCGATTTCAGTCCGATCAATTCGCCACCGCCGTCGCGGATGTGCTGGCAACTTCCGGCATCACAACTCATCTGTCAGATCGTCCGCTGCCAACACCAGCATTGAGTTACGCAGTTACGACACTGGGCGCCGCGGCTGGCGTAATGATCACCGCAAGCCACAATCCACCTGAGTGGAACGGCTTCAAAGTGAAATCGGCCGCAGGTGGCAGCGCACCGCCAGAACAGGTGGAACGTATCGAGACCCACTTAGAAGCCATCTTGCAGGGTTCGAGTTCCGCAAGTCTGCCATCAACAGCTTCGGGCGAAATCCACTCGATCGACATGGTTTCGCCTTACCTGGAGCAGCTGTCCCGCTTGATCAATGTCGAACTGATCAAATCGGCTGGCATTCGCATCGCCGTCGACTCGATGCATGGCTCTGGCGCCGGCGTAATATCAGCGCTCTTAGAAGGCGGCACCAGCGAGGTTTGCGAGATAAGACGTGACGTCAATCCCGTATTTCCCGACATGAAACAACCTGAGCCGGTGGAAGACAATCTGTCGCCACTCTCTCAACTCATCACCGAAAGTAATTTCGATGTTGGCGTGGCCACCGATGGCGATGCCGATCGTCTCGGCGTCGTTGCTGAGGACGGGATATATCTCTCCACGCTCGAAGTATTTTCGATGCTTTTCCACCATCTGAAGTCGCGCCGACAGATACCCGGCGGCGGCGCATGCACCATCACTATGAGTAGCATGATGGATCATCTCGCCAAGCATCACCACGTGCCGCTCTACCGCACCCCGGTCGGTTTCAAGTTCGTCGGTCCCACGATGCTCGACAACGCGTGCGCACTGGGCGGCGAAGAGAGCGGCGGCTACGCCTTTGCCGGACACATCCCCGAACGCGACGGCCCGTTAAGCGCCCTCTTCTTCCTCGAAGCGATGGCGATGTCTGGCAAATCCCCCAAACAACTCCGGTCAGAAATCCACCAAATCACCGGCCCGCACACCTTCCGTCGCATCGACATCGAATTCACCCCCGACCAGCGCGACCGCATAACCACAGCACTGCACAACGCCCCTCCAACAACCCTCGCCGGCATCCAAGTCGCCCAACAAGACCGCCGCGACGGACTCCGCCTAGACCTGCAAGACGGCAGCTGGGCCGTAGTAAGAATGTCCGGCACCGAACCCTTAATCAGAATCTACGCCGAAGCACCCTCAAATGAGCAACGCGACGCGATGCTAGACGATTTCCGCCTTCATCTGGGCGTATGAGACGGGTCCCTAAACCGCCACTCAAGTAGGTTCGCCGTCCTGCTCCACTACTTTGCCGATGCTCATGCCAGTCGGCAGATGTCCCGATACTACAGTCCAGTTTTCCGATATGGCACGCCACAGTATCCAACGACGGGAAGCGGTCGAAAGGTCGGTTCGCCAGTCAAAGACGGGACACCAATGCTGCTCCCGTATCTGTGCCACATTGTGAAATAGATCGCCAGTTACCACGGCAGTTTCCCCGCCAGACTGTATCAGCACACACTGATGTCCTGGTGTATGTCCATTCGTCGGCAACAGCGTCACCCCATCCATCAACTCCACTTCACCAAGCACCAGTTTGAGCTGCCCAGTGCCCTCAAGCGGCGTTACCTGGGCATCGAACACATCGTTTTCATTAGCCGGATCGCTGTAATACGTCCAGTCGTTCCGAGCGATGTGATACGTAGCGTTCGGGAATGTCGTGCGACCATCCCATTGCATATTCCAACCAATATGATCCCCATGGCAATGCGTGATAACGACCATATCGACATCCGCAGCCCCAACACCGAGAACCGCCAAATTATCAAGCAACTCCCCCTGCTCCGGCCCATGCTCATACGGCCCCGGACCCATACCAGTATCAACCAAGATATTCGGCCCCGTCCCATCCACACGCCGTATCAGATGCCCCCGCCACTGCGCCTCCCAATACCCATCCGGCGTCAACGCATAACCCCGATGCACATCCCACTCACTAGCCGCCACATCAACAAACACCGCCCCCGGCTCCCGCTTCACCCCAATATGATCATCCACCACCCAAACCTCATAATCCCCCACTACGATCTTAGTAGAACCCATGATTTACCTTGCCTCCTGTTACTTTTCCAAGCTCCTATCTAGCCCTCTTTCACTTTATATCGGGTGAGGTGATCATTGTTATTGTGCCGGCACCGCCCCATGTCCCCGATCGCCCTCACCCCTAGCCCCTTTCCCGCATCACTGCGGGAGAGGGGAACTTGTCTATGCGGTCATGGTTTAAGTGGACGTACATGGTTTTCGACGTGCATCGGCAGCATCGTATCTCACAGCATGAACGCCATGTTGTTGATCGTCATGAACAAATACATCCTCATTAAACAATGAACATGAAGAGAAGTTCCCCCTCTCCCGCTGTAAAGCGGGAGAGGGGTCAGGGGTGAGTGCTATCGGGGGATAAAGGGGCGGGGAAACGTCGTGATGAGGATGAGTTTTCACCTTCAATCATGAACATCATCGCCATTGAACATCATGAACAAGTACGTTCCCTGTACGAATAAACACCATGAGAAGTTCCCCTCTCCCGCATTACTGCGGGAGAGGGGTGAGGGCGATCGGGCGGATACGGGGCGGTAGCTAAGGGCTGACAGTTACAGTGTACGTCTGCAGCAGCGTGTTCAGCTTGTAGAGCCGGATCTCAGCAGTGCCCGCAGAGCAACCATTGATCGTCACCGTCCCGCCGTCCGAAAGCGTCACGCCAGTAGGTCCATCAGCCGGACAGGAACCGGTCGATAGACGGTTGGCACCGTCGTAGTTCACGCCGACCAGGACGCCGGACGCCACGTTAGTAGACAGCGTGAACGTCTGTGAACCACCCACAGTAATGCTAGTGCTAGATGGCACGGGCGAAAGACTGGCATCGTCCGCCTCGCCAGTCACCGTCACAGTGTAGCTGTTCAAGATCAACTGATCCTTGTAGATCCGGACCTCGGCCGTCCCGATCGAACAGCCGTAAATCGTGATCGTCTGCCCGTTGTCACGGTGCACACCGGTGTCCTGACCAGCCGGACAAGAACCGGTCGTAAGGTGGTTGTTCCCGTCATAGTTCACACCTACCCACACTCGGGGCGGGGCATTCTCGTTCGCCGCGTCCGAGCTCGAAACCGTGAATGTATTAGACCCACCTGCTTCGATGCTCTCCGGATTATTGCCATCTGCATCCGCCAGGCTGGCAGAGAAGCCGGAGCTGGACACCGTCACGTCATAGCTATTCAAGAGCTCCTGACCCTTGGAGATGCGGATCTCAGCTTCACCCGCGTAACAGCCACGGATCGTTATCATCCCGCCGTCGGGAATGCTCGCACCGGTGTCCTCTACGCCAGACATGAACCGGTCGTCAGGTTGTTGTCATCCGTGAGGTCGTTCCCATCGTCGTAGTTGACGCCGACCCACACATTCCCGACTTCAGTTGTGCGCAACGTGAACGTCTGTGACACTCCAGCTGTGAAAGCCATAGGCATCGGCTCCAGCCGCGTCGGATCCTGCGGCGCTGCCGCCGGCGTTGCTGTTATCGTTTCGGACCATTCGCTGAAGCCGCCGGTGTTTCTGGCTTTTAGCTTGATCTCGTATTCGGTGTCGTTTGTCAAGCCCTCGAGCGTGTAGCTGGTGTTGGTGTTGGAGAGGTTTAGGCGCACTTCTTCGCCGCCTTTGGGTTGGTACCAGAGGCGGTAGAGATTGACGACGCCGTTGGTGGTGTTGACCGCCCAGCTCAGCGTTATCTCGCCGTCGCCAGATTTGGCCCACAGCATGGGCGGTTCGGGCGCGATGACTGGCGTTGCTTCTTTCACCGCCGAGTCGTCGCCGTCGCCTTCCGCGTTGAGAGCCCTTACCTTCACTTTGTAAGTCCTGCCGTTCGTCAGGTACGATAGCGTGTGCTGCGTAGGCACCGGCGTGCCGTTGACGGTCTGGTAATACCAGGCGCCGCCTCTTAAGTAATGGACTTCGTATCCGGTGATGGCCGAGCCGCCGTTGCTGGATGGCGGGTCCCCCTCCACTTCGATCTGCGCGTCGCCCGCAGTCACTTCGAGGTTTTGCGGCGCTGACGGCGTCGTTACCGGGGTCTCCATCGCCGCGGCGGTCCAGGGGCCGTCGCCTGCGGAGTTCGTGGCCCGCACCGCCACGTCGTAGGAGCTGCCGTTCGTCAGGTCGGTGAGCGCGGTCGTCTCACCCTCGACGTTCTCGGCGCAGAACTCGCTGGGCCAGTGAGTCTCCGAGCTCAGCTTGCACCGCACGTCGTAGCTCGCGATCGGCTGGGTGCCGGTGCTTGCGGGCGGGCCCCAGTTCACCTCGATCTCCGCGTCGTCCGCGTCGAGCGTCAGGTTCCGCGGCGCGCCCGGCGTCATCGCCGCGGTCGTCGGCGTTCCCGAGACCGTGTCCGACCAGTCGCCCGTGCCCTCGGAGTTCCTCGCGTTGACCTCGACCTCGTACTCCGTGTCGTTCGTCAGGTTCCCGATGGTGAAGCTCGTCGTCGGAGGACCGGCGACCGAATTCTGTGTCCAGTTTCCCCCCGGTGGGTCTGTCTTCACCCGATGCCGCACGATGTGCTGCGAGATCGTCTCGCCGCCGTCATCGGCTACCGACCACGACGCCGTGAGCTGCGTATCGCCCGCCGTCAGCGAGACCGTCGGCTTGTCCGGCGCCGTCGTCCCCGGCGTCGCCTGCTGCTGTGCCGTGTACAGCCCGATTCCGTGATCGTTGATGGCGGCCACCTTCACGTTATACGGCCTGTTGAAGACGCGGTAGACATATTCGGTCGCCGTGCCGGATAGCTCCCGCAGTCCGTAATGGTCCCAATGGGGCTCCTGGATGGCCAAGGCGTAGCCGGTGATGTCGTTCCCGTTTGTCTCCGTCGGCGCCGTCCAGGATACCGCAATCTTTTCGTTGCCTGCGATGAGGCTCAAGCCGGTCGGCGCCAGCGGCGTCCCCGGACGGGCTCTTCTCGGCTCTGAGCAGGGGCTCTCGCCGCGGCCGTTCTGGGCGCGCACCCGCACTTGGTAACTCGTGCCGTTGGTCAGACCGGAGACGTCTCGGGTCAATGCTGTCTCCAGCGTCGACGAATCGCTCGGATCGTCGTCGGCGTCAGTCGTGTGCGGAGTCCACGTGGGGATCAGGTAAGGGTAAGAAAGGCGGTACTCCAGGTCGTAGTCGATGACGGCGTCACCGGCGTCGGTGGTCGGCGCTGCCCAGGTCACCGTGGCCTGTCCATCGCCCGGCGTCGTCAGATTCATCACTGGCGCGATTGGCGCCCCGGCGATCTGGGACACGACAACTGACCAAGCGCCGTCGCCCCGGCCGTTCGTCGCCTTGACGCGTACCTCATACTCGGTCGTCGTCGTCAAACCGGTGATCGTCCGCGTCAGAGTAGCGTCCGTGACTGAGTGCTGCGTCCACTCCGCCGTCTCGGTCGTCGCATCGCGGTACTGCAACGTGTAACTTGTGACGAGGACGTCGCCTTCGTCGTCTTCGTCGTTTACCGTGGCCCACGTCGCCGTGATTTCCGTGCCGCCGGGCGTCAGGTCCACAACGGGCTGCCTTGGCAATCCCGTCGTAAACGAGATCGGATCCGTCCAGGGTCCCGCGCCTCTTGTGTTCGAGGCGCGCACTTGAAACTCATAAGTCTCGCCAGGATCAAACTCGCCTCAGATGAAGACACTATTATTGTCCGAATCGTGCTCAAAATCGGTCCACGAATTCTCCGAAGCGTGCTTGTACCGCACGTCGTAGTCGTTGACGTCATCTCCGTTGTCGTTTGGGACAGTCCAATGGAGCGCTACAAAGTAATCGCCTGCGTACAAGAGTCGGCGTATGATCACTGGCTGCTTCGGCGCGCCCGCCGTCACCTGCACGGACTCAGACCACTCGCTGAAGCCGTCGTCGTTGCCCGCCTGGAGCACGATCTCGTAGGTCGTGCCGTTGGCCACCGCGTCGCCGTTTGGCAGCTCGCTAAAGGTGTAGCTCAGCGGCTCCGCCAGGAGGTCCGTGATGTGATGGACCGGATCGGCGCCCGATTCAGGCACGACGTGGACCCGCATGCGGTGCTTGTTGGCCGCAACGCCGCCGTTCTCCCAGGTCAGCGTGATTTCCGCGTCGCCGGGCTCAGCCGTCAGCATGGGCGTATCAGGCGCCGACTGTGCCACAACCGGTTCGGCCTGAGACATCAAGCACCCACGGCAATAATCGCCAAGGCTGCCACTGCCACTCTCCCGCTTCTGAAAACGCCATTGGCGAGCAAGTTTCGATAAACCATAATTCCCATTCTTGTTGCGCCCAACCTGGACTTCAGAGCCACAATACCCCCTAAATCCACGCCGAACGCCAAAATAGCAATATCCCCAAACAACCTATTCTACCCCCCCCCCCCTCAGAAAATCAAATATATTCAAAAATACAGTTTTCCCTGCGCGGACGCCATCCCATGGCCGCCGCGGGGCCCTCACCCCTGACCCCTCTCCCGCATCACTGCGGGAGACGGGAACTTCTCGTGATGTTCATGTGTACAGAGAACGTACTTGTTTATGACGATCAACAACATGGTGCTCATGTTGCAAGCACGACGTTGCCGATGCACGTCGAACAACCATGCTCGTCCACTTCAATCATGACCATGCGGACAAGTTCCCCTCTCCCGCAGTGATGCGGGAGAGGGGTCAGTGGTGAGGGCACGAGGGGCGGCCATGGGGCGGTAGCTAAGGGCTGACCGTCACCTCATACGTTGCTAGCAGCGTGTTCAGCTTGTAAAGCCGGATCTCAGCAGTTCCTGCAGAGCAAGCGTTGATCGTCACAGTCTGGCCGTTGGTGATCGTCACGCCAGTGTTTCCGCCGGCCGGACACGAACCAGTCGATAGATGGTTGTTCCCGTCATAGTTCACACCTACCCACACGCCATCATCAATATTAGTCGACAGCGTGAGCGTCTGAGAACCACCTGCAGACATGCTGGATGGCGCAGGTGACAAGCTGGCAGTATCCGCCTCGCCAGTCACCGACACAGTGTAGCTGTTCAGGATCAGCTGTCCCCTGTAGATGCGAATCTCGGCCTCGCCGACAGAACAGCCGTAGATCGTCACCTCATCATCCTCAAAAAGCGCGCCAGTGTTGCCGCCCGCCGGACAGGAGCCAGTCGACAAGTGATTGTCACCTCCGTAGTTCACACCTACCCACACGAAGTCGGACACGTTCTCGAAGTCGGACACGTTCGTCGTCAGCGTGAATGTCTCAGATCCGCCTGCATCGATCATCGAAGGCACATCCGCCAGGCTGGCGGTGAAGCCGGAGCTGGACACCGTCACGTCATAGCTTGCCAAGATCAGCTGACCCCGGTAGATCCGGATCTCAGCCTCACCCGCGTAACAGCCGCGGATCGTGATCGTATCGCCGTCGCCACGATGCGCGCCGGTGTTGCCGCCGGCCGGACATGAACCGGTCGTCAGGTTGTTATTCCCGTCGTAGTTGACGCCTACCCACAAATTCGTGCTTTCATCCGTGTGCAACGTGAACATCTGTGGCACGCCAGCTGTGAAAGCCGTAGGCATCGGCTCCAGCCGCGTCGGAGCCGTCCCCGGCGTGCCTGTTATGGCTTCGGACCAGTCGCTGAAGCCGGTTTGGTTTTGGGATTTTAGGCGGACTTGGTGGGGGGTGCCGTTGGTGAGGCCGGTTAGGTCGTGCGACATCGCGGCGCCGAGGTTTGCACGGGTGGCTGCATCTTGGCTGCCGACGGGGCGGTACCAGATGCGGTGGGCAGTGACGGCGGAGCTGCCGGGGTCGTCTACTTGCCATGTCAGGGAGAGCTGACCGTCGCCGGGCGTCGCCATCAGGTTGCTGGGCGCGGCGGGCACTTGCTCCACTACCTCTATCCTGTATGTGTTTATCAACGTGCCATCGGCTTCGGTGACGCGGATCTTGGAGGTGCCTAGCGAACAGCCCTTGAGCGTGATCGTATCACCGTGGTTCAGCGTATGTTGGCTCGTTTCCTCGCCCGGACAGGCGTCGGTGCTTGAGATGTAGTTATTCTCGTCGTCGGTGGGGAGGTTGTTCACCACCACCTTGGCGCCGGCGTCGTACGTGGTGTTCATCTCGAATTCGACCTTCTTGCCCATCCCTATCGTGTAGGGCGTGGGTGTCAGGAAGGCCGACGGCAGTTGGGCGAAACCGTGTCCCCACGTGTTGTTGGGGTCAGCGCTGTTTACAGGACGCGACTGCGCGTGCTCTTTCAGATACCGGGCAGTCTCCGCCGGCGTGAAGTCAGGGTAGGCCTGGCTTATCAGCGCCGCCATTCCGGCTACGTGGCCCGCAGGCTGATATGACCCACTTACGCCTTCGGGTCCATAACTAGCTGAACGGGTCTCAATGGCGCCTACGATGTCGGGCTTGATCCGTCCGTCTGGGGTGGGACCCTGCGGGGCACTCCAATGGATGTCCGATGTCGATGTCGCATCATGGGCGGCGCCGACTACCGCGAGATGGCCAGGGTTAGCACTTTCCGCCGGGGTGCTGATCTCATGCCCATCTGTCCTGTGCTCCAGGGTTCCATGGTAATTGCTTGTGAGATGTATCCATTCGGGTTTATCAGCGCAGAGATTCACCCCATCATCCACACGCTCGTTGATCCTGATGGTATGCGTTCCGGCCGTCTGGACGGTGTAGTCGGTCGGTTCATAGGGGTAGTCGTTGGGACCTCCGGTTTGGATGTTCCCGTAGCCGGCGACGATGTCGCCAGAGCTGTCGCGCACGGATATTTCCAGATCGCAATTAGCCTCGCCCCACGACACGTCATCCCAGCGTAACCTTAGGACGATCCGCTCGCCTACCTCCAAACCACTCAATTCATTTTCTTCGACATCAACGACTGGACCATCATTGGCATCTCCATCCTGCTCAAACTCGAGCCATGTGTCACCGTCGGTGTCCATGTGTTCATCGAACCACGTCCGTCCACCCAGGGATCCGGGTGCATCCAGCCATACGATGCCCGCATCGACGGCCAGGTCGACCGTCTTCAGGGAACTGTTCGGGAAGGGGGAGGTACCATCGCCGGGGCCGTCAAATGCCCAGTTCATAGATGAGCTGATGACATCGACGTCCTCTGTGATCATCCATTCAACGACGGCGCGCATCGCGTCAAGCGTGTCGGGGTTGGCGATGTAGAGCGACGCATTCGGGGCGATGTCGATGATGGATTCAGCCATCGCCGTGCCAAGGATGCCGTTGTATCCTCCGGTATCGCAGACGTTAATGTCGGATGAAAAATCGACGGAAGGAGAATAGCACCTGGCTTGGACGTTAGTCGGAAATCGTCCATAGTCCTCAACTCGACGAAATCTTGGAACCCGTTGAAGTGCAGGATTCCCACCTTGATGTTGTTGCCTGTGTAACCAAGGTCATGCCAAGCATCGGCGTTATGCGCCTCAATTGCCTGGTTGACGAACGGGATACCAACCTTCACCGCAACTTCCTCTTCATCGGTCAGAGTTAAGCCGTCACGATCTTGGCGTCAAATGGTGGCGTCGGGATTGGGGTGACTCTCCCAACCGCCCAGATAATCCTTGTCCTTGACACTTATTTTCAGCTCGTTGAGGTTAGCCAACGTCATGTCAGGGTCGGAGGCGAAATGGATGTATTGTGAGGTTACGTTCAAGGTTGTCAGCGTGTAGTCGGTGAGCTTAAAGCTGAACTCATCATCGGTGATCTGGCCATAGCCATATTGCTCATCAGCCGAGTAGCCACATACCCTACCTCGGCTCCACTACCTCTACCAAGATGGTTGATTCTTCAGCGATGATGCTGCTCTGCTCGCCGTTGGGAGAGTAGACGACGTCGCCGGGGGTGGCTTGGATGGGAGTTTCGTCGAGCGTTATGGTGGCGGTGCCGCGGAGGATTACCCACCAGGCTTCGGCGCTTTGGGAGACCGGGGTGATGGAGGTGCCGCCCAGGGCGTGGAACATCTCGACGTGGTTGCGTTGGTCGAGGATGATTGTTTCTTGCCAGTTGGTGTCTAGACCATGGCGTTCGATCATGTAGTCGAGAGGGGTGAAGATGCGGTTGGGCGGCTCCCAGCGCTCATCGAGCGGGATGGTGCGTGCCGGCTCTAACCCTTTCAGGTCGTGGTTGGAGTCAGGTTTGCCGATGACCATCCGCATGCACATGTCGCCCTTCCAGGCGCGCGGGTCGTGCCGGTATCCGCACGGTGCGACGATGATGTCTCCGAAGTGTGCCTTGAACGGTTCGTATTCGCCGATTCGATATCGCATCTCGCCGCCAAATGCGATCCACCACTCGTTGAAGTCGTCGTGAAGATGCGGGTCACCAGGAGAGCCGCCGGGAGACGAGATGACAGCCATGCGATTGCGAGAGTCGAGTATCATTATCCGCGATTTCGTCACGGTGGCATAGCCGCCGCCAGAGCGTGCTATCTCCGGCAGTACCGGCGCATCTTCGTCAACCGCATCAGGGCTTACCGAATCGACTATCTCTTGGTAGGTTACGTGTCGGGAATTGACTTGGGACACCGTGAAATCCTTGCGAACATGTGGCTTCTAAACGTAGATGCGGCATCAGAACCGCACCTGTAGCAGTTTATCAGCCATCTTGAGCAACTGAAGTATCTAGCTGATGGATTGATACACAGCTGAGTTTGCCCTAATGCGCGACGGTTTGCGGATCTGCAACTTCGATGAATATGGCGGAACTGTCGCCGCTTGCTGATATCGACATCTCCTCGCCATCGCCGAAGTATAGGACGCTACCTTTGCTGGTGTCTACGACTTCATTGCCGACCTCGAAGCGCATGTTGCCCTGCAGCACGACTATCCACGATTCGGCATTGCCGTTGAGCGATTGGGTCTGCTTTCCCGGCATGACGTGCGACATCTCTACCTGATTGCGCTGATCGATCAATACCGTCTCTCGCCAGTAACCATCCAATCCGTGGCGTTCAATCATGTATGGCAGCGGCGTCAGTATCCGATTGGGCGGCTCCCAGCGCGGGTCGAGATCGATCGTGCGCGCCGGCTCGATACCCTTGATGTCGTGGTTAGAGCCGGGCTTGGTCGTGACCATGCGCATACACATCTCACCCTCCCATGCGAGCGGCGTATGTCGATATCCGCAGGGCGCGACTACAATGTCGCCAAAGGTAGCCCGAAATGGTGTGTACTCCCCTACCAGGAAGCCCATGACTCCGCCGAAAGCCATGAACCACTCGTTGAAGTCGGGATGGATATGCGGGTCGCCCGGAGAGCCGCCAGGCGAGGTTAACACGGTTGTGCGGTTGCGGCTGTCCTTGAGCAAAACCCGGTTCGACTTGAACTCGGAGCCAAAGTGGCTGGATACATCACCATCCGGTTTTCCTGATGATGCCTGAGCAGTCGCTTTATCACGCAGATCCTGAACGATCTCGGCGTACGACACTTGGCGTTGATTGATATTCGACATGACACGCTTCTTTGTGAACCTTTATCGGTACAACTCGGTTGCAACCGAGTCTAGCAGTGTCGATGTTCGGGATGAGCTAGATACTTGGTGCCGAGAGTGGGATTCGAACCCACACGCCGTTTAACGGGCCGCGGGGTTTAAGCCCGCTGCGTCTACCATTCCGCCATCTCGGCTAATCACTTCATCATCATCCGTAACCAATCACGTCGGATATCCTAGAGATTCTAAATCTGCATCGACAAATTTCGTATCACCTGGCTACTGTATCAAGCGAGGTGCGACGGGTAAAAATGACGGCTCAAAATGGGAGGCTAAATTGGCGACGGACAAAAGTAGCATCGGGATTATCGGCGGAACGGGGCTGTATCAGATCGAAGGTTTTGAGGATGCTCAATGGGTACGAGTGCAGTCGCCATTCGGCGAGCCGTCGGACGACCTGCTAATCGGCAATCTGCAGGGCTATCGGGTCGTATTCCTGCCCCGTCATGGACGCGGGCACCGGGTCTCACCGTCGGAAGTTAACTACCGTGCCAACATCGACGCGCTCAAACGTGCTGGCGTAGACCGCATCCTCGCATTCAGCGCCGTAGGGTCGCTTAAGGAAGAGCTGTCGCCCGGCAAGTTCGTGCTGGTAGACCAGTACGTCGACCGCACGAGTGGGCGTGCGAGTTCATTTTTCGGCAAGGGTTTCGTCGCCCACGTCAGCATGGCCGATCCGACCTGCAGCACCATGAACGACGCGGTAGAGCAGGCGGCACAGGAACTGGGCATCGACTTTGTGCGTGGCGGCACCTATATCGCCATGAATGGCCCGCAGTTCTCTACGCGCGCCGAGTCGAACCTCTACCGCGCTTGGGGTTGCGACATTATCGGTATGACGAACATGCCCGAGGCGAAGCTGGCACGCGAGGCCGAGATGGCGTACACCACCGTCGCGATGGTGACGGACTACGACTGCTGGCACCAAGGACATGAAGATGTCTCGGCCGAGCTGGTCCTTACTGTCTTGCGGAACAACATACAGGGCGCGCGCGACCTCATCCGTGCCGCCGTGCCCATCATCGGTGCCCTAGAGGCGCCATTCCCTTCCGGCGTGCACACGGCACTCGAACATGCCATCGCCACGGCCCCGTCGGACCGCGATCCCCAGCTGGTAGCCAAACTCGACGCCGTAGCCGGCAGAGTGCTGAATAACCAAGGGTGGACGGAGTAAATGCACAGATAACTGTCGTTATCCGTCATCCACGACTATCAGACAGCAACTAACTTACGACGTTTACAGTTGCCGCAACCGCGGATCCAGCCGATCCCGGATCCAGTCGCCGAGGAAGTTCATGGCGAATACGACGGCGAAGATGGCTAGTCCCGGGAAGAGCGCCATCCAGTACGAAGTGTCAATGTAGTCTCTACCCTCGGCTACCATCGAGCCCCATGCGGGCCGCGGTTTTGGGATTCCGACGCCTAGGAAACTCAATGTCGCCTCGGTCAGTATGAGCTGCCCGATGTTCAGGCTGGCGATGACGAGAACGGTGTTGACTACTCCGGGCAGGACGTGGCGGATGATGATGCGCCGAGCAGACGCGTCGGCCACGATCGCCAGTGCGACGAAATCGGACGCTTTGAGCCGTAGCGTCTCGGCGCGCACTTGACGTGCGAAACCGCTCCAGCTGAAGAGTATCAGCAGCGCGATGATGAGCAACATGCTGGCGCCGAACACTACGACGGTCGCCAATGCAACCAAGATGAAAGGGACTCCGAGTGTGAGATCGACGAGTCGCATCAGCACTTCGTCGTATATTCCGCCGAAGTAGCCGGCGATCAGTCCGAGTATGGTGCCGCCGATGGCCCCTGTTATGAGCACGACCGATGCGATGAGCATCGAGTAGCGTGCGCCCCAGATGATGCGGCTCAACACATCGCGTCCGAGCGGATCCGTCCCGAGCGGATACTCGGCTTTGGGTCCCTTGCCGCTTATCGGCGATGCCTCTTGCCAGATCGGAGGGCGGTCCTGATCGCGCAACTTACCTACGAGCGGGTCGTGCTGTGCCAGCCACGGCGCGAACAGTGCCGCGACCACGAGCAAGACGACGATGAACATCGGTAAGAGGGGGTAGCGACGCAGGATTCGCCACGTCACTAGCAAAGGATTGCCGCCCTCTTTGACTACCCGCGGCGTCGTTACTGTTTCGTAGCCAGTGTTCGATTCGGACGCCATGCTCAAATCTGCCGGATGCGGGGGTCGAGCACCCCGTAAAGGATGTCAACCAATAGGTTCATCAACATATAGCCTGCCGTAGCAAACATCACGATGGCGCTGATGACGGGAAAGTCAGTGCCGAATACCGACTGGAGCACCAATCGTCCCAGTCCCGGCAAGCCGAACACCGTCTCGGTTACGACGGCGCCGGTAAGCAACGCCGTTAGGAATACGCCGGCGAATGTGAGCGGCACGATGATGGCGTTGCGGAACGCGTGCTTCAATATGACAGACATCTGCGAAGCGCCTTTGGCACGTGCCAGCTTCACGAACTCACTGTCGAGAATCTCCAGCATCGCCGACCGCGTCAATCTGAGCAATGCCGCGGCGGCAAACCATCCCAGCGTTATCGAGGGCAATACTAGACTGCGAAGGTCGTGCTTCTCGCCGGGCGGAAACCATCCCAGTCGCACGGCGAATATCAGGATGAGCATGATGCCAAGCCAGAAGCCCGGCATCGCCTGTCCCAGCAACGCGAAGCCGCGCGCGAAGAGGTCGAGTATCGTGCCGCGCCAGATGGCCGAGAATATCCCCAGCGGGATGCCCATCGCCAAGGCAAAGACGTATGCCCCGGCCGCCAGCTGGAGCGTAGTCGGAACTTTACGTAGCATTACCGTCGTTGCCGGTATCTGCTCTTTGACCGAGATGCCAAAGTCGAACCTTACGGCGCCCAGAAGCCAGGTGAAATACTGCTCGTGATACGGCTTATCGAGTCCGAATTGACGTCCCCACTCTTCCCACTGCTCCTTGGTCGTGTATTCGCTCAAGAAGAGATGGCGCGGGTCGCCGCTCATGCGTGAAAGTGCGAACACCAGCACGCTGGCAAGCAGCAGAACCACGACGGCCGCTACCAATCGGCGTAAGATCAAACGCTTCACTGTCTCAACTCAAATTAGACGCGGGTAACGGCAACTATACACATGATGCGATACGATGCGATGCGCCCAGAGCATCTCTGCCCTGGGTGCATCGCATCCTGATAGCTGTTTGGCACGAAATGCCAAGTGTCGCCGCAACGAACGCTACGGGCCGCTCATGACGACCGTTTCCGGTGCCACGAATTCTGGACCGGTGTTCATATACGGGTTGTACTCGATGATCTCCGGACGTAGCACCACCGATGTCGGCAAGGTGCTGACGGATGCCACCAAGTTCCACTCGTTGACGTAGCTCCACCACTCTACCGAGTTCGCGATGCGCGACTCCAGCGTGGTTGATGCCAAGTCGAGGTTGCGCTCTGAGATCGCGGTGATATCGTTCGGCAACTCGATGCCATAGTTGAAGCCGCCGGAGGGGCGATATACCGATCCAAAGAAGACGTCAGGACGGGCGTTTGTTCCCGCTTGGATCATCCATGGAATCTCCTTCTGGCGATTGACCAATCTCGGACGGGCAGCGCCGTAGTCGGTAGCATCAACCGTAACCTCACATCCCAACTCACGCCAGAACTGAGCAACCGCGCCGCCTACTTCAACGTCCCACTCCTTGCCAGGTGCGACGTGGTACTTGAACGGGAAGCAGTCTGGGAAGCCGGCTTCGGCGAGCAATGCCCTTGCCTGATCGGGGTCGTACTGAACGTCAAACTCGTCTCGCCAGTGCGGGTCGCCCGGGAAGGCGTTCATGGCGTTGGTAAGCGGTCGGCCTACGCCGGACTGTATCTCGTCGACGATAGTCTGCCGGTCGATGCCGAGTCGCAAAGCGCGTCGCACTTTGTTGGCCCGCTCCATTGAAGCCTCATCATCCGGGTCGCCGATCCAAGGATGTTCATCATCCGGCTTGAAGCCCTCACGCATCCGGTAGATGTTCTCACCGTTCTGGTCCGTCTCGGCCCAGTAGTTGCCCGCGAACATCACAACCTGGTTGATGGGCGGACCCACAACCTGTGGACGCGCGCCGTCGATGTTGTTGACGGTGTTCTTGATGAGCTTCAATGGAACGCGTGCAACGTGGATGAGCCCCGTCTGCAACGCGGCGATTCGGGCCAGCGGCTCGGGCATCAGTATCACTTCGTAAGATGCGACACTCGGCTCCTGGCGGTAGTGATTCGGCATCGGTTCCGCGCGGATGTTGCTGTCCGTTATCCATTCCGTAACTTGGAAGGTGCCGGTTCCGACCGGCGTCAGGTTCGCCGCCTCTTCGCCCATCTCGTCATAGAGCTCTTTCGGCACCATGACTGGGGAGCCGAGAGTGGTGTTCGAGATTACGTGATACCAGCGCGGATCGAGCTGGTTGTCTCGGATATTCATGCGGACAGTGCTGTCGTCAATCGCCTCAAAGTCGGTCACGAATCTCTGGATGCCCTGCGCGCGCTGGTTGATGCTTCCATCGCGCAACGCATCGCCGTAACTCCACTCAACGTCGTAAGCATCTACTTCACCCCAGTTGTTGCCATGCCAATCGGTATGGAACTGCACCCCATCGCGGATCTTGAACGTGACTGCGCTCGTGTCTTCCGCCACTTCCCACGATTCGGCAATGCCTTCGGTGTAGGTCGGTTCGTCGAGGTTCAACTTCGGCGGCGCGGAGTGTTGCGCCCACATCAATGGTTCGAAGAAACCCCAGAAGATGAGCAGCTGGGCATTACCCGTTCCCTGCTTGCTGGGCAGGAACACCGGCGGGTCGATCAATATCTCGCCAAGTCGGAGATTGCCTTGGAATTCCGGTTCTGGCGCCATCATCGCCGGCTCGGGAGTCGCAGTAACTACTACTTGCACTTCCTTTTCAACCTCAACCTCCTTGACTACCTCGACCTCTTTCTCAACGACAACCTCAACCTCTTTTTCGACCACCACCTCAACTTCTTTCTCAACGACAACTTCCTTTTCGATAACGACGGTTTGGACAACGGTCTCGCCCGCGACTTCAACCGCTCTCTCGACGACTACAGTCTGGATGACTGTCTCGCCTGCGACTTCGACCTCCTTTTCCACAATCACGGTTTGAATGACCGTCTCGCCTGCGACCTCCACTTCTCTCTCAACCACAACGGTTTGCACTACCGTTTCACCGGCTATCTGCACTTCCCTCTCGACTACGACGGTCTGGACAACCGTTTCACCCGGTACCTGCACTTCTTTTTCGACTACAACCGTCTGAACGACCGTCTCACTGCCACAAGCGATTGCGATTGCACTTGCGGCGGTGATGACTACCAGAGCGAAAGCGAGCCAGGTCCTATTCATCGGCAGTCTGTCAATTATCGATTTACGCATCTCGTCACCTCATGATTTAGATGCTATTCGTCAGCAAATGCTGCATGACTTACGAATATACACCATAAATCTGTAGTTTCGCGTCCAATTTTTCCATGCCAAAGTTACAACCAGATGCGAGATGTGTCAACCATAGAATCGAGAGCCGTGATGAAACTAGAGAGGAACGCTTGCCGATGGCTATGAAGCGTTGGACTGAAGAAGACATTCCCGATCTTGCAGGGCGAACTGCAATCGTGACGGGTGCTAACAGCGGAATAGGCCTGACTACGGCGGTGCAGCTGGCACGTCGCGGTGCGACGACGATACTTGCCTGCCGCTCACCGGCCCGGGGCGAAGCGGCATTGCGACGTCTTAATTCGCAAGTGCCTTCTACAGACGCATCGCTGGAAATTCTGGACCTGGGCGATCTGACGTCCGTCGATAGCTTTGCTGACCGCTTCCATCAGAATCACCGGGTGCTTCATCTACTGGTCAACAATGCCGGCGTCATGGCTACGCCCTTCCGCAAGACGGCGAGCGGATTTGAATCTCAATTCGGCACCAACCATATCGGACACTTCGCGCTCACCGCGAAGCTGATGCCGCTTATTCTGGCCGCACCGTCCGCAAGAGTGGTGAATGTCAGCAGTCTGGCACATCGCACCGCGCAGATCGACTTCAACCAGTTGCAGTTTGAGCGTGAGAACTACAATCGCTGGCGCGCCTATAGAGTGTCAAAACTGGCCAACCTGCTCTTCACCTACGAACTGCAACGGCGGCTCGAAGGTGCCAATATCGACAATGTGTCTTCCCTCGCCGCGCATCCGGGCTTTACGCGTACCAATCTGTTGCAAGGATTGGGATTGATCGGGCAGATACTGAAGCCCATTGGATGGATGATCTGTCAGAGCGCCGATATGGGCGCCCTGCCGACGCTGCGAGCAGCAACCGATCCGAATGCCAAAGGTGGCCAGTACTACGGTCCTGACAAGCCGAACGAGCGGCGAGGATACCCGGTCATCGTATCGTCAACTCCCGCATCGCACGACAAAGAGGTGGCACGGATGCTCTGGGAGCGGTCGGAAGAGCTGACCGCTACGGAGTTTACGGTCTAACTGGGGAGTGAGAGATAGTTTGGAGGCGACGGGCGGAATCGAACCGCCGAATAGAGGTTTTGCAAACCCCTGCCTTAACCACTTGGCTACGTCGCCTCAAGTTAACGAGTATATCGTTACAACGCATCGGTCTTGAAGACGCTGCCGTCTCCGACCGGGCTTTAGATTGGTGCCGAGAGTGGGACTCGAACCCACACGCCCTTTCGAGCACTACGCCCTCAACGTAGCCTGTCTACCAATTTCAGCATCCCGGCGCAATCGTATCTGTTGGCTGCTTCAGTTCACCCTCAAACTGAAGTGGCAGGAGCGGCAGGATTCGAACCCGCGACCTTTGGTTTTGGAGACCAACGCTCTAGCCAACTGAGCTACGCTCCTGTGCCAATACTCTGATTTTACACAGATACCGATACCCATCTCAAACATTCACTCGATTACTGCTTTATCGTTCTGCGCTTTTCCGTCTCTGCATCCGATATCTGCAAGCGGCAATGAATCAAAAACGTCGGCACGACGGAACTGCATCAGCCGAGTTGCGGCGATGTATCCCGTCATGCCGACTGAGTATCGGATGACTTGCCGATTTAGTGCAAGGTCGCTAGATGAGACTTACGATACCGTTTCGGGTCCCGACTCGCCGGTTCGGACCCGGATCGCGTCCTCGACATGCGTGACGAATATCTTGCCGTCGCCAATAACACCCTGGTTCCCGGCGGTCCTGGCCGATTCGATGATGGCGGAGACAACCGCGTCCTTCATATCGGCCGGCACGACGGTCATGATCATCGTCTTCGGCAACGCGGCCCGGTGCGAGAGATGTCCGCCTCGTCCGGTGAATACCTCTACGCCCTCCTGCTGCCCCTTGCCCGTGATGTTCCAGTAGGAGTAGCCCTTCACTCCCGCGGCCGTCAATGCTTCAACGACGGTGGATGTCCGTTCCGGGCGAACTATCGCTTCTATCTTGATCATCGCTTATTCCTTTCGTGGTCTTACGGTGAGGGAGCAACGACATGTCGTCGTCAATTCTCCCTCACCGAACGTTCCTTCATGCGGTTTTGCTTTAGTCAGCACCGTCCGCGACGTATCCACGCTCACCGTGAGACATGATGTCGATGCCGATGTCTTCCTCTACTTCACTGACCCGAAGTCCGAGACCTGGGATCTTGTCAAGGATGAAGAGCATTACGAATGAGACGATACCGGAGTATGCCAATGTTACGCCCACTGCGATCAAGTTGGCTACAAAGTGTCCAGTATTTCCATTCACCAGACCGCCTTCGCTTTCGCTGAGTGGCGCCCAGGCAAAGATGCCGGTGGCCAGTGCGCCCCATATGCCACCGATGCCATGCACTCCGAACACCTCGAGCGAGTCGTCGATGCCGATACGGTGCAGGATCTCAAAGTGGACCGCGTAGTGGCAAATGATACCAGCACCAAGTCCGATTGCGAACGCGCCGGCACCGCCGACAAAACCCGCGGCGGGAGTGATCGCGACCAATCCAGCAACTACACCTGTGGCGACACCTACACCGCTGATTCTGCTGGTGTGGATGTACGACAGGACGGCCCACACTACCGCCGCCGTGGCGGCCGCAGTATTCGTATTCACGAATGCGATAATCGCCTTGCCATTTGCTGCACCGGCTGAACCGGCATTGAATCCGAACCAGCCAATCCAGAGTATCGCCGCGCCCAGCAAAACGTACGGCACGTTGTGAGGCTCAACGCCGGGATTGCGGCGCTTGCCGACTAGATAGGCGGCCACAACAGCTGCGATACCAGCGTTGATGTGGACTACGGTTCCACCTGCGAAGTCAAGTGCGCCGCCGTCCAAATCACCGATCCAACCGCCGCCC
Source organism: Dehalococcoidia bacterium (assembly GCA_965200065.1). Lineage (GTDB taxonomy): Bacteria > Chloroflexota > Dehalococcoidia > Lucifugimonadales > Lucifugimonadaceae > Bin127. Next base: position 430,941 of record CBDATF010000002.1, read on the forward strand.
CAGACCCAGTAGCAGATGGGAGCGTAAACAAACGTCACCCACAATACGAGGAAGATGAGGTAGGTTGTGAACTTGAAGCGTTCGACGAAAGCACCGGTTATAAGCGCGGGAGTGATGATGGCGAAAGTCATCTGGAAGGCCGCTACGAGCAAGTCAGGGACATCCCATTCCAAGTGTTCGTTGCCCAGACCGATATTGGATAGACCGATGAAGTCTAATCCGCCGCTCCATACGACGTTGCTCGCATCATTGAATGCCAGGCTAAAGCCCCACAATACCCAGACGATGCTTGCAACTCCCATTGAGATGAAGGAGTACATCAAAGTGCTTACGACGTTTCTGCCGCGCACCAGTCCTCCGTAGAAGAACGCTAAACCCGGCGTCATGAACAGCACCAGAAGCGATGCTGTCAACATCCAGGCTATCGAGCCAGTATCCATATTCGTATTCCCTCCAGATGAGTTATTACGCGATACTTAAGCACGCTATAAGTGTCTTGTTTCGTTGATGTTACGGCACTGTTTCGCGTAGGTTAACCTGTGCCACAGATTGAGAGATTTGTGAATTTGTGAGCGCAATGACACGTAAAATCCAAAAAGCACCCTTAAAACGCACACTGCAAACAGGAACCTTGACGCATGCCCATCATCGACTCACACTGCCACGCATGGAACTACTGGCCATATCTCCCGGAAGTGCCGGACCCGAATCATCACGGCTCGGTTGAGACGTTGCTGGACCAGATGGATGTGAATGGCGTCGATCGTGCAACTATCGTCTGCGCCCAGATACATCGCAACCGCGACAACAACGACTACGTCGCGGCGGCGGTCCACAAATACCCCGATCGTCTCGACCAGTTTGCCGATGTCGACTCTTTCTGGTCGGACACCTACCATATGCCGGGTGCCGCGAAACGCTTGGAGCAGGCCGCAGAGAAGTGGCCCATGAAGGCCTTCACGCAATACGTAGCCAGCGAAGACGATGGCAGGTGGTTCAACACTCAAGAGGGAAAAGACTTCTTCTCGGTAGCACGCGATGTCGGTCTCATCGCATCTATCGCCATGGCGCCGCACCATCAGAACGAGATCCGCAAGGTAGCCGAGGCCTTTCCTGAAGTGCCGATACTGTGTCACCATATGTCGGCGTTACGTGCGTACGGGGACGACGCGCAGGCGATGCTGGACAACGTCGCGGCATCTGCAGAACTGCCTAACATGCATCTCAAACTGTCGGGCTTTCACTATCTATGCCGACCTGAAAGTGTCTGGGACTTCCCGTATGCGGAGACGCATTGGGTCTACGAGGCGTGCTACGAAGCTTTCGGCACGCGTCTCTGCTGGGGTTCAGATTTCCCAGTAGTCAAGAAAGCGATGACCCATCGCCAGTCGCTCGAAGCGTTCCGCTCGTATCTGACATTCATCTCGGATGAGGACCGGGAGCAGATACAGGGTGGGACGTTAGAGAAGCTTTTGGACGCGGCGCGTCCCAATGGGTAGTTAAGGGGGTAGTCAGGGGGTAGTTAAGGGGTTAACCAGACGCTTAGCCGTTCAGACTGAACGGAATGCTTAGCGGCACCGTTCTTTCAGATCGGTCATACCACCCTTGCGGCGCATAGTCGCTCATGTGCAGATAGCACTTCACGTTTGCCTCGGTGCCTCCATCTTCAAAGGTGAAGAGCCGGCTCATGGCGATGTTTTTATGCCCGTGATACTTGGAGAGTGCGGCAACGTTCACAAAGGTGACGTCCCACTTTTGCTCGATGTGTGAACGTCCACCATAGGTATCATCAGGATTGGTGTGAGTGTGACCACCTATCCATATGTCGATTGCTCCGGGGTGCGCTTCCAGATACGACTCGAATAGATTGGCGTCTGGGATTCCATCGACAAAGTAAAGATAAGATGCCCCAATTGGCGCACCGTCCTCAAACCTCCCGTGGTATCCGCCGTCCACACCTTCCCAGGGACCGGATGCGACGGTCGTCTCTTTCAGCATGTGATGATGTGCCGAAATAATGATCTTGTCTTGATTCTCCTCAACGTTGCGCTTCCACCACTCGAATGTCTCTTTAGTGACGGCGCCAGCCGGATAGCCGCCATACGTGCTTCTTCCGACCGGAGGTCCGCCGTCATTGCGGTCGCCCATCACGAGAAACAGAATGTTGCCGACCTCAAATGAGTATCGCTCCCACGTTCCCGTAACCGGGTAGGGACGTCGGTCTGCGTGCACTCCCGAATGCTCCGTGCTCTCTCCCGTCGGATCGATCCATTTCCGAAACCACCATTGACATTCTTCGTCTGCGCCGCTCGCATCGTGATTGCCGACTAGGTTGTAGATGTCCTCTCGCTTATGCCGCGTAGAGACCGAGTATTGCCTCACCACTTCCCGCCCTTCATCATCATCTGGCGGTGTTTGAGAGCCTGACAGGTCTCCCACGTCGAGCATGATGTCCCACTCAAACGGCTCGCCTCCCTCATCGCCGCCCTGCTCCGAGTGCAGTATCGCTTCGGCCAGACTTCGGCGATTTCCGCGTTCCAGATCGGTACCGACGTGAGCATCGCCGACGGCCCACAGTTTGAATGTGTCTGCACTCACTATTTCACTCCTGCAATCGCTAAAGTTTTACGAGACGTCAACTATACGCTGGCATTGATTGGCACTATACAGTGCGTTAGAATCGAGATTCGGGCATCTGTCCAATTGCGTCTCGTTCCCGAGTAGCTCAGCGGTAGAGCAGCTGACTGTTAATCAGCGGGTCACAGGTTCGAATCCTGTCTCGGGAGCCAAATCTTCCCCTCCTTCAACTGGCATGTCAGGTGCCATTTCAGAAGCCTCACGTCTGCAGCGGCAAGACGATATTTGATGGATGTTTCGGACTGTGCAAGATCGTCTGGTGTGCGACCTTGTAAGTGCTATCAAGTCCCAGCGGTCCGCCAGTATTCGGGTTCACATCGAAGCGCGGCCAGTTGCTGCTGCTGATATCCAATCGGATGCGGTGACCCTTTCGGAATACGTTCGATGTGGGATACAGGTGGAACGTCAACTCGTACGGCGTGCCCGGCTCCATCAGTTCGGGCTCTGTCCAACTGTTGCGATATCGCGCGCGGATAATGGAATCGGTGATATTCATCGCAAAGCCGTCCGGATAATCTGATGATGGTGGATGCACATCGATCAGCTTAGCCGTGAAGTCAGTATCCAGCGCCGATGATGATGCCCACAGGTTCATCACGATATCGCCCGTCACTTCGATATCCGACTCCAGTTCCGGCGTCTGGAACGTGAGGATGTCGTGTCGGAAGTTGAGTGGTTGCGTATCTACACAACCAATGAAATCGGGCCGGCCGCGCTGATCGAACGCTCCCGGTCGAATAATCGAGTCGGCCGCTGAGATGCCGCCACCCATGGTTGGAACCGGATCCTTGGGATCGAATGTGTATCCTGTTGACGGCGTCTCATCTGCACTCGGCTTCTGCTCCGAAAGTGAGCCATCGCCTCGCAAGTAGAACGCGGTATCTGTCGTGCCCGGCAAGGGCCAGCCGTCCTGCGACTGCCAAAAGCCACCATGGTCGAGGCGACGGTCGTAGTCGTGCTTGTTCATCCGCTGACTACCGGTGCCCATCGTGAAGAACTTTACCGGACGCGTTTCTGCGAACTCGGTATTCATGCCTTTCAGATGATGATCGAACCATGCCAATCGCAGATCGTTCACATCGATGTGTGCTTCAATACCGAAATCGACATCGCCCGAGTGCGTAACCTCAAATGCACCATGCGTCCATGGCCCCATGAGCAGGAACTGTGGCGACTTCTTGATGGCATTCAGTTTCCGATAACTCTCGATCGTGTTGCGCGCATACGAGTCGTACCAACCGCCGAGGTACAGCGTCGGCACATCCGCATGTTCATCGTAGTACTGATCGAATGCGTAACCGCGTTGCTTCCAGTAATCGTCAAACTCGCCATGCGTCAGAATGTCGATCGCCCATCTCTCGTATGAGGGAATCCGACGAAGCACCGTCGCGCCCTCTTTGAGTGGAAACTGACGCACGATATCAGGCATGTCATCCATAAACGCCCTCTTTATCTCGGCCTGCAGACCGGGGTCCGCAATCGCTTCTTTGCTGGTCATCGCCATCCGGAAGGCGTACACGTGGAAGCGTTGCTCAAGGGTGCCGTTTTGACGCATCGAGCCGTGATAGTAGTTGGATGCTCCAACCGCGATGATCATCGTCGATAGATGGGATGGCGCGAGAGTCGCCAGCGCCGACTGATCGCTACCTGCATATGAACCACCCATCGTGCCGACAGTGCCGAGGCTCCATGATTGCACGCCCAGCCACTGGACCGTATCGAAGCCGTCGGGCGCTTCGCGCGCGAATGCGTACCACTCTCCCTCTGATGCGAACCGTCCGCGCACATCCTGAATGACCGTTACGTAGCCGCGCCGCGCGAAGTATTTGGCATTGGATACGTTGCGCGGGGCCGTCTTGTCGTACGGCGTCCGCTCGAGAATGACCGGGAAGGGACCAGCTGCCGGTTCATTGTTGACAGCCGGAAGATAGATATCAGCCGCGAGGTTGACGCCGTCGCGCATCGGAATCATCGTGTTCTTACGACATATGACATCGTAGGCGATAGCGGAGCCTTCGTATGAAGTATTCACTTGCTGCTTCTCCCAAATGAGTTTGCACGTACTTGACGACGGCGCAATCGTGCTGTCGCTGATTACGCTATAACACGTTTCAGATAATTACGGGGAACTCATATTCCGTAAGCGTCAGTTTCAGAGGATGCCACAAATCACAGAAATCATCATCACAGGCTTGGCGATGACGGTCGCTGGCTTCACCATCGGAGCCGTCGGATTCGGGTTCGGACTGACAAATTCGCCAATTCTGCTGTTGATCCTCGAACCCCAAACCGTAGTCGTTGTAATCAACACCATCGCCATCATCGGTTTTGCACTCGTCCTGTTCGAGACGCGCCACGACGTCCGCTATCGTGAGCTTGCACCGATGGCGGTGACTGCGGTATTGGGCGCGCCAATCGGCGTCTACCTGCTCAGCTCGATAGATGCGTCGCTACTCCGCATCTTGATGAGTGTGCTTATTCTGGCACTGACCGCGCTGGTCATCGTCAAGACTGAATGGCGGGTGCCTTACCCCAGACTTACCGGTCCGGCACTTGGTTTAGCAGTATCGGCGATGACTACCGGACTGGCAATCGGCGGGCCGCTGATGGTGCTGTTTCTGATCGGACGTGGCATGGACCGTCTCGGCGTGCGCGCTTCCATGGCGTTTTTCTTCACGATAATGTACTGCACCGCCGCGCTGGGATATGCGACGCAGGGAATGTTCACAACTGAGCGTCTCGTGCTAATCGCCGTCGCTGCTCCCGGCGCCGTCATCGGCTATTGGATCGCAATTCGCTTGACAGGGCGAATGAACGAGAAAGCGTTCCGCCGCGCCGTCGTAGGGGTCATCATCGTCACCAGCATTCTGGTTTTGGCACGCGAGATAGCCTCGATCTAGGGCGCGGAAATGATTCGATCTAACAGGCACCTGCCCTCATATCCACTTCCCGATACGAAATCCGACGAATACGGCGGCGATGGCGGCGGCGTTGCTGATTAGCAGGTTCAATAGGAATATTCCCCAACTGCCGTTGCGCGCCAGCATCGCCTCGTCAAACGCAAAGGTGGAGAACGTCGTAAATGAACCCATAAATCCCGTCAGGACCAGCAGACGCATATTATCCGATACCCACTCCCGATCTTCCGCATATGCCAACACCAAACCGAAAAGCAACGACCCGAGCACATTGACCGTGAGTATCGCCAGCGGGAATGTGGTCGGAGCATACCGTTGATATACGACGAGGGTGCCGTAACGCGCGAGTGCGCCGGCGGCACCTCCGATGGCAACACTAAGCAGCTTCTCCATGTGCTAAACCTTATTCGATATGCTCTTAATAGTGCACACTTCTGGGCATAGTTGCAGGTTGCGCGAAAATAGCGGAAGCATTGCAATCCTATCCAAGTGCGAAGATAGACAAGAATGAAGCATGGAGGTTTACAGATATGGCTGGCAATATGATTACATTCCCTAGCAACGGAGGGGAGACGAAAGGCTATCTATCCCTGCCACCATCCGGATCAGGTCCAGGACTATTGGTGATACAGGAGTGGTGGGGACTCGTTCAGCACATCAAGAACATGGCGGACCGTTACGCGGCGCGCGGTTTCGTCACTCTGGCGCCAGATCTCTATGACGGAGATGTGGCTTCGGAGCCGGATCATGCCATGACATTGATGCATGAGTTGGAGATTCCACAGGCATCGAAAGACCTTATCGGCGCGGCAAATTATCTGCGCACGCACGAGGCCAATTCAACCGGCAAAGTGGGATGTCTCGGATACTGCATGGGCGGCGGTATGACGCTCTTGCTCGCATCAAAAGGTGCCATCGACGCGGCAGCACCGTTCTATGGCGTCCTGCCCGGCGGCAACCCAGACCCCAGCTCCGTCAGCTGCCCAGTGCAGGGGCACTACGCAGAGCATGATCAAGCAACGGACTCGGTGCCAGACATGCGAAGCGGATTGACGGCCGCAGGCGTCGCAAACGAGGTCTTCATCTACGACGGCACTCAACATGCATTCTGCAATGACGATCTACCCGACGTGTACGACGAGGCCGCAGCTACGCTATCCATGGAACGCACAGTGGCATTTATGGAAGAGGCCCTTAATTGAGTCACAATCACGATAACGATGTTGAAGCGGTACGCGACCACTTCAATGACATGGCGGAACGTTATGCGCAGAGCGCATCTCACCGCTCTAGCGAGAGCATCAACATCCTGAAAAATTGGGCCGCCGATGGTCGATATGAACTGGGAATCGATATCGCATCCGGACCCGGCTTCGTAGCATATGCCGTCGCCGAGTACTGCGATACTGTCGTCGTCTCTGACATCGCCGAAAAGATGCTTGACGAGGCGCGCAAGCTGGCAAAGGAACGCGCTATCAGCAACGTGCGCTTCGAAATCGTCGACGCTCACGATATCGACTATCCCGATGCATCGTTCGATCTTGTGACTTGTCGCACTGCCGCCCATCACTTCTATGATGTGGAGAAGTTCCTCTCCGAAGTACATCGGATACTGAAGCCATCTGGCGTATTCCTGTTTTGCGATACTACGACTTCTGAAGACCCTGAGCTTGCGCGCTGGCATCAGCGAGTAGAAGCCGTGCGTGACACTTCCCACGCCAACGCACCGCCGCCATCAGCATGGACGCGTAACATCGGAGACGCCGGTTTTGAAGTGGCTGATACCGCTTCCGCGACGGTAGATATGGTCTTCTGGAATTGGGTGGAACGCTCCGGCACTTCGGAAGAGGATGCTAAAGGGTTGCATCGGGACTTCGCGCAGGCATCGGATGAAGTTAAGCGTGAATACCGCATAACTGCAACCGATGATGACGATTTTGAGTTCAGCTGGCCCGTCTACACCTGCCGTGCCGTCAAGATATAGGTTCGCGCAATGACCTTGCGATTTCGGGAAACGATTTTTCGAAATCGCATATAATCTGCAATGTTGCCCTAATACGTCAGGGGGACATCCTCCATCGGTTTTTCGGAGTTGATTTCTAGGGATCGGTTCCATACGAAGAGGGAAAGCGGTGAGAATCCGCTGCGGTGGTGCCACTGTGTATCGGTGAGCGTGCCCGTCTTACGCTACTGGCAACTGTCCAACGCGACATGCCGGGAAGGTGACGGGAACGCGTCCGCACTTTCGCGAGTGCGGTTAACCGTAAGCCAGGAGACCTGCCGAAGGAGGAACCGAGTTAATGACTCCGCGCCATACGGAGCGACTCCGGAGCAGGTGATATGTTGATGCTGGCAGCTTTCGAGCTACTCGAGAGCAACCCGCATCTAGGCATATCATGCGCACATACCGCTTTCGTAGTCCTTTGTTGGTGCTGAGAACCGACAGAGGACTTTTATTTTGGGAGTGTGGCAACGCACCAAACCGAATTTAACGATTCGGAATGCTCAAACATGGCGCTTCAGCCTGCGTGCCGACTCTACAGTCGTCCGCAAATCGCTGATCGGATCCGCCATCCTGACAGTTCTGATTCTGTGCTCAGTATCAGTCGCCGTCTCCACCGGACCCGTCGCGATACCGGTAACTAAAACCGTCCAAGCGATCTTCGCCTTCCTGACCGGTGGAGAAGCGGCGCGCGTCTCTGATACTCAACAGGCGGTGATTGAACAGGTGCGCATGCCTCGCGTCATTATGGCAATGAGCCTGGGAAGCGCGCTGGCGGTTGCCGGGGCAGTGATGCAGGCCATCTTCCGCAACCCGCTGGCCGATCCGGGCATCATCGGCACTTCCGGCGGCGGCGCATTGGGGGCGGTGATAATGATCGCCCTTGGACTCGGTGGCTCTATATTCCTGATACCGGCCGCATCAGTGGCCGGCGCCACTCTTGCGCTGCTTGCCGTATTCGGCATCTCATTCCTCGGTGGTCGAATGTCCGTGGCCGCCCTGCTGCTTGCCGGCGTCGCAATGAGTTCACTGCTCGGCGCCGCAGTTTCCGCAACCATATTAACGACTGACAACTTCACCGTGCAACGGGAGATGTTTTTCTGGTTGGCCGGCGGATTCGAAGGCGCGACGTGGCAGTCGGTCCAAATCATCGTCCCCATCGTTCTGGTATGCACCGTCATCGTCGTAACTCGAAGTCGCGATCTGAACCTGCTGCTTATAGGCGATGACGAGGCCCGCTCACTCGGCATCAGCGCGCGGTCGTTCCGGATCAGCATGATCGTGCTGGCATCGGTGTTGACCGGCATCGCGGTCGCTTTTGCGGGCATCATCTCATTTGTCGGACTCGTGGTTCCCCACGCCGTTCGACTGATTGCCGGGCCAGACAACCGACATGTTGTGCTCTTAAGCGCATTCGGCGGCGCGTTGTTCGTGCTCATTGCCGACACCATCGCCCGCACCATCATCTCACCTGCTGAAATACGCGTCGGGATCATCACCGCCATGATCGGCGGCCCGGCCTTTATCGCACTACTGACCACCACACGTGTAAATAAGAGTTCGCTTTGAACATCAAAACCAACCTGACGGCGTCGATAGTCGCGATAGCCCTGAGCGCGTTGCTCGGATTCGCCATCATCGCATGCACTTCACCGGAACCGACCGCGACGCCAGTGGCACCTACTCCTACGCCCAGCCCCGACTACTCGGCATACGCTGATGTGCCCGGCATCGTCGACCCGACTAACTTCGATTGGCCGCGTCAGATCGAGTCTGAGGAAGGGGTGATAACGATAGAGCAACCGCCTGAAGTTGTGCACTTCGCATCGCTGGGACACGCCGAGATCGGCTTCGCACTCATGGAAACTTCTCGCATCGCAGCCGTGTATTCATTCTTCTCGGACCCGGAGATATCCAACATCGCCGACCATGTCGAAGGACTGACGGTTATCGGATACGAACCGGAAGAGGTTGTGGCGCTGGAACCCGACGTAATCGTCGCTTCAAAGTTCACCAACCCCGACTTGATCGCAGTATTCCAGGCGGCGAACCTGCCCGTCTTCCGCACTGCGCTGGAAGGCTCCGACGGCGACATCCCCAACATCCTGCTCATTGCCTATGCAGTAGGAGAAGAAGATAGAGGGCTCAAACTGGTCGAGGAAGTACAGAATCGACTCGATTTCGTCCGGGATCGAATTGCCGAAGCCGACATCGCGGAAGCGGACCGAACATCGGTATTATCGGCATCCAAGTACTTCACCGACATCTGGGTGGCCGGCACCGGCAGCAACGTGCACAACATCATCGAAGATGCAGGAGGAGTCAACGCAGCGTCTGAGATTGCAGACAACCAGCAGATCAGCATCGAAAGCATCGCCGCGATGAATCCGGATGTGATTATCCTCACTCAACCGATGGAATCGGGGCTTGCCTTTGCCGATGAACTGAGAGCATCGCCGGTCCTGCAGGACGTCGGCGCCGTGCAGAACGATGAGATATACGTAGTAGGTTCGCCCCACTTCACTACACTCTCACACTGGAACGTGCGCGGCATCGAGACGCTAGCTAAGCTTCTCAACCCAGAACTGTTCGACGACATCGAGTTTGAAAACTACGTTATCGACTTGACTGAATGATTGCGAACACCAGCACGCAGACGGGTTCAGAAGTAACTGGCCCTGGTCAACCGAACGCTGGGCCGTCAATCCTCGGCGCCGCGTTCACCGCGCGCGGCATCAGCGTCAGCATAGACGGCAAGACGATAGTTGAAGACGTATCGCTGACTGGATATCGCGGTGAAATAGTAGGCATCATCGGACCTAACGGTGCCGGCAAGACTATGTTGCTCAAAGTGTTGGCCGGTTTGATGAAACCCAACTCAGGCGAGGTGGAGATAGGCGGAGCGTCACTCAATGCGATGCCGCTTTCATCCCGTTCAACCCACATCGCTTACGTGCCTCAATCTACCGGCGCCCACCCTTTCACGACGCTGGAAACGGTGCTGATGGGACGCTATCCGCATCTACGTCGTTTCCAGATCGAAGGTGAAGACGACAATCGCATCGCGCTTCAGGCACTCAAACGTATGGACGTTGTGCAATTCCAAGATCGACGGGTCGATTCACTCTCCGGCGGTGAGCGCCAACGTGTCCTGCTGGCACGTGCAATGGCTCAAGAAGCCGAGATGATGTTCGTAGACGAACCTACATCATCCCTCGACATCAAGCATCAGCTGCTTTCGCTCCAGGTTCTGCGCGACGAAGCCAAGATGAACGGCATCGCGGTATGTGCAGTTCTTCACGATCTCAATCTCGCATCCCGATTCTGCGACCGTCTGCTCCTGATGGATCGCGGCCGAGTGATATCTCAGGGCACACCGCTGGAAGTGATAACCGCGTCCAACATTATAGACGTCTTTGGAGTGCACGTCAGGGTCAAGAACGATGAAGCGACAAATCGTCCTAATGTCGAATTGATATACGCATTGGATTAGTTTCTTAACATCCTTTTGACATTTTTCGCTAGCACATAGATTATTCTTGAATCAGCAAGCAAATCACTGATTCCCGACATCGTATAAAGATTGATTCACTCTGTTTCAGGGTGAATAGTCGCGCGTCTGGCAATCTATCCACATCCAACGCGACTTCGCATAACCTAACTGTCAAAGGTGTACTAGTGTCAACCGAAGCCATCATCGAAGCCCAGGGAGTAACTAAAATCTATCGCTCTCGCCTGCTCGAAGTGCGAGCACTTGACGACGTATATCTCAACGTCAATAAGGGCGAGATGGTTTCAGTCATGGGACCCAGCGGTTCGGGCAAGACGACGCTTTTGAACTGCCTGTCCGGCCTTGACGGTGTTGACAGCGGCGAGATTTCGGTCGCTGGCAACGTCATTGCCGAGATGTCCGACAACGACTTGAGCGAGTATCGCGCCGAGATGATGGGCTTCATATTCCAGTCCTACAACCTGTTGCCCGTGTTGACCGCACAGGAGAATGTGGAACTGCCCCTAGTGCTGACCGGCGTCAAGCAGTCAATCGCCGCGAAGAAAGCGCTGGAAAAACTCGATCTAGTCGGACTCGCCGATCGCGCCGATCATACGCCATCTGAATTGTCCGGCGGACAGCAACAACGCGTTACCATCGCCCGCGCACTCGCCAATGACCCGGCGCTGGTCTGGGCCGATGAACCGACCGGAAACCTCGACTCTACGAACGAAGACGAGATTATGGAGCTGCTCCGTCAGCTGAACCTTGAGCAGAGACAAACCTTCGTCATCGTAACTCACTCGCGACATGTCGGAGAGTTGACAGACCGCACGATTCGCATGGTTGACGGAAAGATAACCGACACGAACTATCACATCGTAGCGAATCGAGACGAAGCGACCGATTTCTAGCTGAAGGTGAAATGAAGCCGACCGGCGCGCAACGATTGAGTCAGGAAACCTAAACTCATGGAATCCATATTTGGACTGTCAATGCAGACACTCGCGATTGCGATGACTGCAATTCTGTTGATACTGCTGGGCGCGATCGCTTTCATCGCCGTAAGAAATCGGTTTCTGATCAAGCTCTCGCTACGCAACATCCCGCGCCGACGCGCGCAAAGCATTCTCATCATCGTCGGTTTGATGCTCTCATCAACCATCGTGTCGGCATCGCTCGCAATGGGCGACACCATTACCAACAGCATTCGTAGCACAGTGCTGGATGGCATCGGCGATACCGACATCACCGTTTCGAAACCGGTCTTTGGCGACCTGGGCGACCCGACACTCACGGCCGAAGAGATCGAAGAGATCGCGATAGCCGTATATTCCGATCCCCGAGTCGACGGCATCATGCCAATCACTACCGAGCAGGGCCCGATACTGAACCAACGCACTCGTTTGACCGAAGTGCGCGCCGTCGTGCGTGGTTACGATGTTGACGGCGCGGTCGGAAACTTCAAACCGCAAGCCGAAGGCAGTCCGGGCGCAGACAACAGACTATCGCCATTCGCACTGCATCCAACAATCGACGGCGATCAGATCGACTTCGCTTCCCTGGCTGATGATGAAGTGCTGATAAATGAGCCGCTGGGAGACAAACTCGACGCGCAAGCGGGCGATGTGCTTACCGTCATCACGCCGCTCGGACGTCACGACTTCCGATTGCGCGCGATTATGGAGATTGGCGGCATGGCGGCCAACGACCTGCGCGTCCTGATGCCTCTAACCTCGCACGACCGCATATACGGCAATGAACCGGGTACAGCCACACGAGTAGACATCTCCCTAGATGTAGACAACCACGACTTGGAGATCGCATCCGAAGAGATCGTTGACGCTCTGGTGCTCCAGTTCACAGACGCCGAGATAGCCGTGCAACTGCATAGTGCGATGAAGCCCATTCGAGGCGAGATAGTCAGCGAGATCCGTTCCTTTATCGACGAAAATACCGGCACCCCCCTGCTAAGTGAAGCGAACGAAGAGACGCTAAATGAACTAATAGCTGAAATCGAGCGAGACGAGCCAAGCGATCTTTTCCGCATCCTGCTATCTAGCGACACTCTTGCCGGAATCTTTTTCGGGATTCTCAGCAGCGGTGAATACGCTGAATTTGCCGACTTGGTGCCTCAACTCGTCTTCGGAATTGCCCAACTGGAACGACTATCGGCTACTCAATTCAAAGTAGAACTACTCGAAATCGCAGAACTGGTCGGCAATCTATTCTTCACCCTTTTCACCTTCTTCGGCTCGTTCTCGGTGATTGTTGGTCTGTTGCTGATATTCCTCATCTTTGTTCTGCTCGCATCGGAGCGTCAGCACGAGATGGGTATTGCGCGCGCCGTCGGCACCAAACGCGGACACCTGGTGCAGATGTTCACCTTCGAAGGGCTCGCATACGCCATCGGTGCCGCCGCGGCCGGGACCACCATCGGCCTCGCGGTAAGCCGCGCCATGGTCGGGATCATGGCGAATGTGTTTGGCACCAGCGGCGGCGAGTCGTTCCGCATCGACTTCAACGTCACACTCTACTCGATAATGGTCGCCTTCTCAGTCGGATTGATACTGACCTTCCTGACCGTCATCTTCTCCGCTTATCGCGTCAGCAAACTCAACATTGTCGTCGCGATTCGCAATCTGCCCGAAGAGTTCGTCGCCTCGCAAGTCAAGCCTTTGAAGCACCTGCTGATCGAGTTGGCATTCTGGCTGTTCATTGGCCCCACCTTCGCCATCTACAAGCTGATACGCAGGGTTCGCAAAATCAGAGATGAAGAGGTGTTGAACCTTAGATTGTTCCTCACGCTTTTTGGCATCAACGTGGTGATGGTAGCAACGGTGGTGTTGATACTGATATTCATTCCCTTCTCCTACGCGATCATCGCGCCGCTCTTCGGACCATTCAGCCTGGCCGCGGTTATTGGATTGATAGTTGTGTTGGTGCGGATACTGATACCGTACTCCCAACAAGGATGGCCCTACATCTTCATCGGTGGCGCACTGTTAGCCCTTGGATTCTTCACCGAAAGCGCTTGGCAGGCTTACATCGGCATCAGCATCGTCATCTACGGATTGGCATTGCTGGCACGTGTCATCATGACGCGGATCGACATTCGAGAAGAGATCGCATCCCGTATCGCATACACCATCGGTGGGATGTTAATACTTATCGTCTGGGCCATGCCACAGCGATTCACCGGTGGGCTTACCGATAACCTCGAGGGCGATGTGGAACTGTTCATCTTAGCCGGCTTCTTCATGGTCGCTTCTGCCGTATGGGTCATAATGTTCAACTCCGACATTATCGCGCGGGCGCTTCAGTCCTTACTCGCCCCCTTCAACGCGCTCCGTCCCATCATGAAACCGGCAGTAGCATACGCCGTCGCGAACCGTTTCCGGACCGGATTGACCGTCTCGATGTTTGCACTGGTCATCTTTGTCCTGATGTCGTTCTCAATCCTTAACCAGAGTTTCAGCCAACTGCTGCAAACTCCAGAAAACGTCACCGGCGGCTTCGACATTCGAGCTGAGATCAGCCCCGAACTGCCGATCGAAGACATCGCCGCCGCCATTGATGCCGCGCCAGAACTGGACATCAGCGACTTTGAATTTATCGCCGGGCAGTCGTACATCACTGCCACTGCGCGCCAAGTCGATGGTTCAGAAGCGCGATTCCTATCCCTAAATGTACGTGGAACGGATCGGGAGTATTTCGAGAGAACCCAACTCAAGATAACGGCTGCCGACCCCGCATACTTACCTCCCGGAACCGACATGGAAGACCCGGATGCACGCGCTCAAGCGGTTTGGAATGCGCTCGCACAAGACCCCAATCTCGTCGTAATCTCCAACGAACATGTCGTTATTCAAGGTCCTTTTGCTGGTGGTCAGCAGGGCAGCTTGATGAAGCTGGAAGACATTGAATTCGGCGAGGAGGGATACTTCTTCAACGCCAAAGAGATCGAGATTAGAACCGGCCTCGAAAGTGACGATGAAGAGGGTGTAAGGCGAACCATCATTGCACTCATAGACAATAACGCCGAGAGCATCGAAGGTCCGTCCGATGGGGGCCCGCCACCTGGCTTCTTCGGGATTTACACCGACTACCAGATCTTCTCGGAACTGACCGACGAACCGGTGCCATACACCATCTATCGCATGAACCTGGCAGAAGGCGTAGATCCATCGCGAACCGCGGCAACACTCCAGACCGTATTCCTCGACCACAGCATGTTGGCAGTCGATACAACTGAAGAACTGCGCGCCGCGGTCGGTCAGAACGAGCAGTTCAGTCTGCTGTTCCAAGGCTTTATGGCGCTCGGACTGGTTGTCGGCGTGGCCGCTCTCGGAGTGCTGTCACTGCGGGCGGTGAATGAACGTCGAATGCAGATCGCCATCATGCGTGCCATCGGTTACCGCGCCGGAATGATACGCATCCAATTCATCATGGAATCGATCATCATCACAATCGTGGGCACCAGCCTGGGTATGGGACTCGGCGCCCTGCTCTCCTGGTCTTTCCTGGACGATATCGCGGGCAGCAACCAAGGATTGGCATTCGACATCCCCTGGCTATCGATTCTCGCAGTAGTAGGCATCACCGTTACTGCCGCGCTCATCACCACTTACGTACCAGCAAGACAGGCTTCGCAAGTGCATCCCGCCGAAGCGTTGCGATACGAGTAGTCGAAACGCCTAAGACTGCTGAGATATCGTCAGACCTTTTCGATGCGTATCTCCGCGCCATAGACGGCGTCGGTCAACTGTGCCGCATCGCCGTCTATCGAGCCGCAGATGTCGACGGCACTCGCGGCGCGGATCTCATCGCCGCGACTCGCAGGTGTCGGACCCCAGAATAGACACATAGCATTGCCCGGAGGCCAATACGCTACCGTGCCTTTCTCTACGACCTCAGTCGCGCTTGCATCAGCAGTCGCCGAGACTGGGATCGGAAAGTAGATCTCATCGCCCCACGTCTGAACGCGCCCGGTAATCGGCAATGCATCCAAAATCATCCTCGACGTGTCCGAATCGTTCAGCGCGGCGGTGAGGGAAATATCACCCGTGGTAATTCGTATTGCGTGCATAACCTATCCCAACTCCTATTGATGTCGCTGTTTCCACTCGCGGTAGATGCGCTCGGTCTCGGCGTTAAATGGATAGAAGTGCTTGGGCGATACGCGCTCTCGCTGCGTGTACTCAAGCACTGCCTGCTCTACTTCATCGTGATGGATGCACTCCTCAACGATCTCCGCAGCCAATCCGGACGGCAACACAACTATCCCGTCGTCATCGCCCAATATGACATCGCCCGGCCAAACCAGGACGCCGCCGCACTGTATCGGTTCGTTGACCTGATACGGTAAGATGTTCGGCTCGCCGACGGTTGGCGTGCTCCCACCGGCAAAGACCGGGTAGCCGTACTTAACCACCTTGTGTCCGTCTCGCACTGCCCCATCGGTAACTAGCCCTGCAGCATCTTGCGTCACTATGCGTGAAAATACAACATCACCGCCCGTCGACGTCTTCGATTGCCCCATCGCATCGGCAACCAGCACATCGCCCTTTCCCAGCGCTTCCAAGGCCTGCCATCTTGGCGTCTCGTTGAAGCCCTCTCCATGCTCACCGGTCGCAATCAGTGACGCCAAGTCGGGGCGCGATGGAAGATACTGCAACGTCACTGCCCGTCCGACCAGTCGTCGCCCCTTGGCAAGACTTTCGACGCCCAGCATGTAAACCTTGTCGTAGCCGCGTCTTAGCAGCTGACCTAGTACTGTCGCGTTGGAGATAGTTTGATATTGCTCCAGAAGCTCATCTGAAACAGGTGCCAGTGGTTCGGCCATGGTGGATAGGTCCTCGATTTGATGCTGTCGGCAGTCCGCAAGGCAAGACTGTGAATCGCTAACGAAGTATAAACGAATCGTGCAGCTTGCTCGAAACATCTAGAATCACTATATCCTGCAACTTGGATTTTGCCCTACCCCGATCATGACCGTCATACTGAATCCCCTGAAGCAGATTGTCGGCTGGTTCAATCTGCGACTTGTCAAACTTGAACCGCGCCTGCGCGCATTCGTTATCTTCCTCACCGTAAGCGTGATCATCTATCCGCTCGTATTTCAGGTCTACGGACCCTTATGGTCGATAGTTTGGTCTGCATGGCTGGCAATGTTTGTGCTCTACTTCCTGTTTCGAGCCGGTTACTTCTCAAAACGTGTCTTGATACAACTGCCAAATGCGTCAAGACCGTATCCAGAGAAGATCCGGAAGATACACGGCGGGGTTCGCTTTCGCGCCTGGGACGAAGTTTCGTACTTCAATGCTGAAGAGGCTGACGAGCATATCTCGACCGACGACCGGGTTATCGGCTTGGAAATTAAGGGCGATGCGGTGGCTTACCCGCTCTCAGCAATGGGACTGCGAGAAGTTGTCAACGAAGAGTTCGCCGATATCCAGGTGACGGTCACCTGGTCGCCCATCACATACTCGGCGCGGGTGTACGAAAGCATCGGACCCGACGGCAACCCGTTCACGTTAGCGCCGACCGAGCATATGGTCCTCAACAGTCCGCTTCTGGAATCTGAGAATGGCAGCATGTATCTGCAATTCACCGGTGAGGCGATCATGGGACCTGATGCCGGGCATCAACTGAAACGCATGCCATGTCTCAACACCACCTGGGGAGCATGGTCAGAGGCTTGGCCGAATTCAGAATTGCTGTCCCCGGAGGATACGCCAGAGACCGATGTTTTTGAAAACTACTACGCCTCGACTCGCGCCGGACTGTTCACGCAGCCAACCAAGGATAAGCGATTGCCAGACAAAGACATCGTATTGGGCATCGCCGCTTCTGAATCGTCGTTGCAATCCAGAGCCTTTTCTGCCCACATGCTCCAACAGGAGCCGCTGCAGAATGAAACGATTTACAGCACTCCGGCCCTAATCGTATGCGAGCGATCGTCCGCCACATACGTAGCCTATGAACGAAAAGTGGGCGATGACGTCCTGACATTCGTCGGCGAGTCGAAGAACTCGTTCCGTCCCAATCGAGTGGTAGAGCGAAATCAACGCTCAGAACTGGATGGCGAGGCGGTACCGCATTCCGAGTATGCTCCCTGGTTAATTCGCGACGAGCAGACCGGTAGTCTGTGGCACGCCGTTAGCGGCACCTGCATCGAAGGGGAACTGGACGGCACTCGTTTGCGGATGCTCGACGTCCGGCTCGCATTCTGGTTTGCCTGGTCGAAGTTCCACGGCGATGTCGAGCTGGTGCACTGAGCATATCGATTTAAGTGGTTATGTATCTGCTGAGCGCCTGCATGGATGTTTGATCCCCGACTACTGACCGCAATTGTGCTTAGCGGTGGAATGTCGCATCGTCTAGGCATGATGTTGTCTAAGCCGCTACTCAGTCTCGGCGGCAAGTTGATGTTGGCACGAGTCGCAGACGTCTTGAAATCACTTTGTGCCGAAGAGATAGTCGTCGTGCGTCCCGACCAGGATGACGATGTGCCTGATTTGGGTATCGCACTCGGCATGCACGTCGTAACCGATATCGAGGGCTACTCCGGTCCGCTCTCTGCAATGGCAGCAGGGCTCGCACAAGCTACTACCCCACTGGCATTCGTCATCGGCGCAGACTACCCGTTCTTGTCTAGAGCGTTGGTCATCGAGATGACAAGACGTGCACATATCGGCATTGATGATGACTACTCCGCCGTCGTTCTGCGGCACGCAAATCGCATCAACCCGCTTCATGCCATATACCCAGTCAATGCATGGCGCGACATGACAATGCAGGCGCTGGATGATGGGATCCGTTCGCCGACTTCTCTGATCCAAAATGCGCTTGAGCATGACGAGGTTGCGGTTCAGATTATGACGGAAGACGAAGCCGAACGGATCGATCCGCGCTTGTTGAGCTTATTCGATATCGATACCCTGGACGACCTTGGCATTGCAAAGCGGATTGTCGATACGCGCTCATTCCGCGTTCGTGCCGATCTGCGACGCGGAGGGGTCTGAGCTGAAATGGGAAAACAATGAACAGAATAGTAATGATTCGGCACGGTCTGACACAGTCGAACGTTGAAAAGCGTTCACAAGGCTGGTTAGACCCGCCCCTGAATGAAGAGGGACAGCGTCAAGCCGCGCTTCTAGGCGAACACGTACGAAGACGCTACAACTTCAGCCGCGTCATATCGAGCGATCTGACTCGATGCACGATGACGGCCGACGCGCTGGGGTTTGAATACACGACCGACGAAAGGCTGCGCGAGTTCAACTCCGGCGTCTTTGGGGGATTGCTCTTCACTGATATCGAGGTGCAATACCGCGAAGAGATGATCGGATGGAAGCAAGGCTACGGCAGCGGGCTGGGTGGTGAATCGCGACTGGAACTGGCGGCAAGAGTAGGCCGATTCATCGAGAAGTCCGGCATCCTAGACATCGACGGCGATGTATGCCTCGTCACCCACGGCGGAACAATCCGGGCTTTGCTATCGGTATTCCTGCAACTGGACGTTAACAGCACTGTGCACTTCTCGCAGCACAACACCGGAGTTACCATCGTTTCACGCACGACTGTTAACGGTGAGCCGAGTTTCAGATTGGAAATGATGAACTCTACCGAGCACCTGCGCGGGTAATGCACTTATCAGATTATGATTGATGCAAATAACCCCTTAGCGCGGATAGACCTCTTGCCCAAATAGAGAGTAGACACAATGCCACTTAATCGACGCCCAGATCAAGACGTAAGTTCTCCATGCTCAGATGTAGAGGTTCGGACGTTGACCGATCATTCGATCGGATCGAAGATGATGACGGTGCTGGAGGTCACGATTGAACCCGGCGGCTCTACGCCCTACCAGGCCAACATGACGCACGAAGAGTCGTGGTTCATCTACTCCGGGGACGTATCGTTCAGCGAGGGCAACATCCGCTATGCCCTGACTTCAGGCGACTGCGTTCTGGCCGCCAAGGGAGTCCCAGTCGCGATTGAGAACACGGGCACCGACACCGCTCGTATCATCACCATTTCCCCTAATCCCTCTATCACCCGTGAGGAGATGGAAGTACCGGAAATTGCCGACAACGCACCGGGACAGAATGTCCACATCCGGGCCGAGTATGAACCATTTGAGTTCGCACCGGGAGTGATGCGTGTCGATATGGTGGGCGACTTCAGCGGCGCGCAGAGCACCTACTTCAGCGAACTGAGCTTCGTGCCGGGCACACTCACTCCAAACCACTATCATCCAGCGCACGAGGAGACGATGTTCTGCATCGAGGGAAATATGACCGCGGTATATGGAGAGGACGATTCTGTACCTTTGCCAGCCGGAGATGTCTTCCTCTGCGAACCGTTGATCCGGCATTCAACCAACAATCCGTCCGACAGTCCCAGCAAGTTGCTGGCGATTCACCCAGTATTGAATCCGCCGCCACGTGTCATGTGCGACTGACACGTTTAATTGATACTCCGATCGGTCCTTTGGCTGGCTTCAGGATCCGAATGCCGGTGTAGATCACTACTGGACCCAGCAATATCAGCAAGTATCCGATCGCGATTAAAAGTGCCGACTACTCGGCATTGACCATCATGGGTTCGAACGAAACTGTTCCATCGGGCTGAATCGGACCGGCATCGGCTCGCGTTACGAGCGTGGCAACTAGTTCTCCGTTCAGTGGCAACTCCGCAATGCTGGCACATACCTTGACTGATGCTCCATCCAGAATCGGCGTGCTGTCCAGCAGCTCAATTTCGGTATCGTCTGTGAGAACCGCAATGGATAGCGCATGCGCGGCGACAGGTTGCGATTGAATGGGATTGATGCAGATACTCATCGGCACATCAAACCGATATAACTCGCTAGTTGATTGCTGCTTCTTGCGCGCCGAACCGATAGTTGCGCTGATCCCAAAGACATCGGACACCACACTGTATGCCGACAGTGCTTTTCCACTGCTCTGCAGATCGACATCCAGGTTCTTGTTTGCGACCTCAACCAGCATGTGATCTCCCCAGAAGAGGGTTTGGGAATCAGCAATCATCTCAAAACCAGCAAGCGCATCATCGTTTTTCAGCACTGTCGAATGTCCATGAATTATCGAACCGGCATATGGACCTCCAGGATGTGATGATGCCAGCGTGTTCTCGATCATCAGCTTGTTTCTCGACGGCAGACTTTCATCGACGCGGTTTACCGAACTGACCAAGACTCGATATTGAACATCGCTTTTTAGTCCGTACAGTTCAATCGCCTCGTCGTCTGGCGGGACGAAGATAGGGAAAGTCGGCGGATCCGGACGCCAAGTCAGAGCATAGCCGAGGATATCGTCACCACCGTCCCAATAGGGATCATCCCAACGGATTATGATCGATTCGTCCCTCTGGGTAGCCGATACATCATCAGGTGGATCAGGATAGACTGTCCGTCCCTTGCTCAGCGATTTTCTGCTCACCGGAGTAGGAGTCGTAGCCGGCGTAGGCGTAGATGTGGGCACAAGCACTTGGGTGCTGAACCAACCAAAAACCGCCTCACTGTGCCCCAATGCATTGAACGAGGACACAGAGTAGTTGTATGAAGTTTCCGGCGTCAGATCGTTCATCGTGTAAGACGTAACTGAAGAATCCAATTTGATATCTACCAGCACTTCGCCACTTGAGCTTTTCGTGATTATCAGGTGATAACCCTCAACTGGTTTCCCGTCAATTGCGCTGCTTTGCGGAGGTGCTTCCCACGAAATAACTGCTCTGGTAGTAGTAATTCGTCGATCGACATCGACTTCTACCGGTTGTGGCGGCACATCTGAAATCGGTACTGGTGTGCTCGTCGGTTGAGGTGTTGGAGTTTCCATCGGGCCTGGCGTTGGCGCGGCAGTTGGGAATGGGCTAGGCGTAATCGTTGGCTTCGGAGTAGATGTTGGTGTTGGTGTTGCCGGCAAAGGTGTGGATGTCGGACTGGGAGGCAGTGGCGTGGCTTATGGTGTTGGAGACGAAGTTGGCGTCGGAATAGGACTCGGTGTAGGCGAAACTGTTGGAGTAGGTGTGGAGGTGGGATTGGGAGTTGGAATAGGTTTCGGGATGGGTGTAGGTGTAGCAGACGGCGGCTCTGATGTGGGTGTAACTGTAGGAGTCGAAGTCGGTGTGGCTGTCGGCGATTGAGTACTGGATGAGCCGATGACTGCTTCACCATCCCCAAGTTCGTTGGACGCAGAAATGGAATAGCTGTATGCCGTCGAGTGTGTAAGACCACTGATTTCATACGATGTCTCTGAAGCGCCAAGTTCAACATCTAATACTGGATCCGTATCCGTATCCGTCTGAATTACCAGGGCATAACCACCCACTGGTCGCCAATTCCCGCCACTCCCCTCGTTCGGTCGCTCCCACGAAATTGTGGCACTAGACATCGTGATTTCATCAACCGCGACATTACGCGGCTCTCTCGGCACATCTGAAATCGGTATGGCAGTAGCCGTAGGAGTAGTGGTTGGCGGCTCTGGTGTGGGCGACGGAGTGGGTATTGGCGTAGATGTTGGGCTGGGCGTCGGCGATGGTGTTGGTATCGGGGTTGATGTCGGGATGGGTGTAGGTGTAGGACTTGGCGTCGCGGTGGGCGGTACCGTAGCTGTCGCGGTAGGCGATAGGGTGTTGAACACGCCGGTGACTGCTTCTCCATCACCAAGTTCGTTGAACGCAGATAGAGAGTAGTTATATGTTGTCGAGTCCGTTAGATCGTTCAGTGCGTGCGATGTCGCTGAAGCGCCAAGTTCAAAATCCAATACTGGATCAGTCTCCGTATCCGTCTGAACCACCAATTTATACCCTTCCACCGGTCGCCAATTCTCACCACCGCCCTCGTTGGGCCGCTCCCACGAAATTGTGGCACTAGACATCGTGATTTCATCAACCGCGACATTACGCGGCTCTCTCGGCACATCTGCAATCGGTACCGGGGTAGGTGTAGGAGTGTAAGTCGGCGTCGCTGTAGGCGGCACTGGAGTATGTGTAGCCGTTGGCGGTACTGGCGTGGGCGTGAATGTCGGTGTTGGTATCGCTGTTGGGGTATAAGTTGGCGTCGGCGTAAGAGTGGGAGAAGGAGTCAGCGTCGGCGTGAATGTCGGTGTTGGTATCGCTGTTGGGGTGTAAGTCGGTGTTGGCGTAGGAATTGGGAGACGGAGTCAGCGTAGGCGTGAGTGTCGGTGTTGGTATCGCTGTTGCGGTATAAGTCGGCGTCGGAGTGTCAGCAGGCTGGGTTAAAACTACAGACCTCTCAGCAGTAAACTCGCGGCCGCCATACGTTAACTTGGCATTAATCTGATCGCTTCCGTCTCCAATTCACTCGGTGCCGTATATGTAGCAGCATTGCCCGTCCCTGCCGTTATCGATCCCTGAACCGCTTCCCAGGTCAACACCGCGCCAGCAGGCAGGGAAGTAAGCAGATTGTCCGCCGCGTCGTAGAGTGCGGCACTGACATTAGCGGTAGCCCCTAATGCGACTGAGAGGCTCGCGGGCGTAATGTCAATCCTCGATACACACGGATCAATCGCGGGGACGTTGACACCCAATCCAGAACTTGGCGAAGCCGGCACAATCGCTCTATCGTCGGCATACCTCGCATCTGACGTGATCGATATCGTCTGCGACGAGCAATGTCTGCTCGATCGGTCTTTCCGCATCAAAGCTCTCACTGCTCGAAGTGAATTGAGATACGTAGCACGTCGCGGTGCCTTCAGAACTCTGACATCCCGTCGGCAAATCCCCGTATGACGTGCCCTCTCCAAATCGCAGCTCGATACCCGGATCGTTTTCCTCGGCCTTCTTTTCGATCTCAACCGACCAACTTACTTTGGTCGATGCAGAATCGAATGTGCCATCAGAAAGCGTAATGTTCGGGCAATCGTGCTCGGTGTGTTCGAGAAGTCGGTTCTCGCCCGAGGTGGCGACTGGTTCACCGTCGACTTTTCAGGTTACTCTTAACCGAAGCAAATCTTGACCGCAAATATGCGCTATCGACGTGCTGAATTTGATGTCAAGAGTATTTCCGGCTGCGACATCACAGTTCCAATCGTCCCCCGACACCGTGCATTTCTCTGTCGTCTCCGTAACCGTAGTCCCGATGCTTGAAACGGCACTGACAGTTACGGTGCCATCTTCTTCACCCCAGTTCTCGATTGCAACGTCCCAATAACCGGTATCTGTATCCTCATCTTTATCCGAGTCGCCAGTTCGTACCTCGAAGTATTGAGCAGAAGCGAGAGAGCCGACATCGTCAATGCCGGATAGGCTCACTAAGCTTAGTAATGGCGGCGTAGGTTGCGACAGATCATCAACGATCAGCTGATTGACGTTCTCGTCTAGAGCCGCGATTTCGAACTCGGGCTGATGATGTGAGAGTGATATTGCGAATGCCGCGGGAACGGTGAGGGTGATCAGCACGAACGCGACTGACCAAAGAGCAATTCGATGAAATGGCAAGATAGGACTACGAAAACGTGAATATCACAAAGTAAATCAGATTATAAACGCAGTCTGCCGAATCGCTCTTTATCTCTGCGGATTATGCCCCAGATAGCTTTGCTTCATTGCACTCACCTCGAGAAGCGGGAAACAGAGCTGATGACGAATAGCAGGGGCAAGAAGCCAATTGGGGCGACTAACAATCCGGAATAGGGACTGTTGGTGTCTGGCTTCGGTATGAATACGTCGTTTTCGCTGAGATAGCTGTCAGCACAGAAGCCCAGTAAAACGATACGAGCGACCGGTGCGTGATGCACCTAATTGGGAAAGGTTGACATCGACCTGCCTGAAATCTCCCCGAAATTGCTTGGATTTTGGGGTTGCAGGCGGATTAGCTACCCGGACATCCTCGGCAACGCTGATTTCGTCTTTAAGGGGCATGGCACGCTCCTCAGATGAATCATGAGGGTATCAGATGGCGTGTACAGCTAAACGCGAATCGCGAAGAGCGGTTGGGCTGGATGAGGACAGTTACTGCGCCCTCAACATCCCGCCGAGAATGCACATGCTTCATCCCAACCAATGCCCCCACCTGGTTGAGTGTTCTCGCTTAGAGAAAGATCGTTAGCTCTTCTTGCGCGGTCGGCCTCGGCCCCGTCCGCCGGCAGCTTTGGCACCGTACCATGAAGAGTACTCGAACGAGTTGCGGAACTGCCGCTTAGTGCCGCATTTGCGACAGACGCCGGTGCTTTCCGGCCCATTGGGAGATTCGATTCGCCAATGACAGTTGCTTCCCTCGAGCTGGCAAGGGGTCAACTCTTCTTCCTGCACAGCTGCTTGTTCGCTCTTTTTCTTGGCGTTTGAACGAGCTTTTGTCTTTTTTGTGGTCATTGATTCCACCTTTAACGTGTGCTGGATACTGCGAAGAGCCTATTAAATGCGACCCGGTAAGTAGTGATGAGTCTTGATATGCGGGCGATGGAGTGTTGCCGCCTGAAGGTGCTGATAGCAACAAATCACCAATTCGTCTCTCGCGGGCTCACTAGCGCGAGAGACGATGATTGTGAAGCGAGGACCGCTTAGATGCGGTCCCGGCTTCGAAAGTCGTGATTGGAGTTAGACCAATTCGACGGAGGCGCCAGCGGCCTCGAGCTTCTCTTTCGCGTCGTCAGCCGACTCTTTGCCGATCTGCTCTAGCACGACGACTGGTGCCGACTCGACAAGGTCTTTCGCTTCCTTAAGTCCAAGCGGGGTGACCTCGCGAACGGCCTTGATGACGTTGATCTTCTTGGCGCCGATGTCAGTCAATTTGACGTCAAACTCGGTCTGCTCTTCGACTTCCTCGACTGCCGCGCCGTTGCCCATCGGAGCCGCGGCGACTGCCATGGGAGCTGCGCTGACGCCGAACTCTTCCTCGATCGCCTTCACGATGTCGGCAAGGTCAAGTACCGACATCGACTTGATCTCGTCTATGAACTGTTCCTTCGTTAGAGCCATTGTGGTGTCTCCTTAATATGTGATTTGTTGCTTGGTTCGTTTGCGAAGATTTAGATCGTTAAACCACTATCCGGTTCATGCTTCCTCGGCCGAGCGTCTCTGCTCCGCTATCTGCTCTAATGCGATAGCCAGATTCTGAACCGGCGCATTAATGACACGGGTGAACGCGGTCAGCGGACCATTCAGTGCGGCGGCCAACATCCCGAGCAACTGGTCTCGCGTCGGCAAGTCGGCAATCTGCTTCACCCGTTCACTGTCTACCAATTCACCATCTACTACACCGCCTAATAGCTCGACGTTGAGATCCTGACTGTTAATCGAATCGGTCAACGCCTTCATCATGGCCGCGATGTCGTCATCTGCCGTCAGATACGCTGTCGGTCCGTCGATGATCTGATCTATGCCGTCGATGCCGAGTTCGTCTGCGGCGAGCTTAACCAGGTTGTTCTTGGCGACGAATATCTTGCCGCCGCCTCTGGTAACGTCGCGTCGCAGGTCGTTCATCTGGGCCGCGTTGACGTTCGAGTAGCGGGCCGTAACGATCAACGGCTTGTCCTGCAGTCGTTCCAGCAGGTCTGACAGAATGTCTTGATTTCTTCGTGAAGGCATGATGTAAAGGGGGCGATACAACAAATAAAACTGCCTCAAGGCCAGCTATTCATTGTTGACGATGCAGCAGAGCCGAGAGGCGAAGCGGGGGAATATGGCGAATTGCCGGTGCCCGTTGTAGATCAGCCTCGGCGGGCGATGTTGACATCTTTAGTCTCCCTAAGGAGCTCCCGCTGTCTGCAGCCAGCTAACTATGGTCAAGTTGTATCTGGTGATAGGTTGCTCGTAGCTTCTCCTGCGTCAATTGCTCTGCAATAACACTTTAATTGTAATCGGAAGAAGTCAATCCTTCCAAACTCGGAAGCGCCATGCGGAAACCGGGTCCCATCGTTGAGCAAAGCGTTGCCGCCTTGATGAATGGACCTTTAACGCCTTCTGGTTTCGCTCGCGTGACGGTGTCGTAGACGGCTGCGAGGTTCGTCAGCAGCTGCTCATCAGTGAAGGAACGGCGTCCGATGCGTGCGTGCAGGTTGGCATGGCGATCCATCCTGATCTCCTGCCTACCCTGTCTTGCGCCCTGGATAGCCGACGCCAGGTTGTTAGGCAGCACAACAGTATTGTTGCGCGGGTTGGGCATCAGTCCGCGCGGGCCGAGTACTCGACCGAGACGTCCTACTTTGGGCATCTGGTCCGGAGTTGCCAGCGAGACTTCCCAATCGGTCCAACCACCTCGGATGCGTCCGAGCATGTCGTCGTCAACGATGTAGTCAGCGCCGGCATCTGAAGCCATACGCGCGGCTTCACCCTCTGCAAACACGAGCACTCGGACGACGTCGCCGAGAGAGTATGGCAGCGATACCACTTCCCGCAACTGCTGGTCGGCATGACGCGGGTCGGCATTAGTAGCGAGATGCACCTCGATGCTCTCGTCAAACTTGGCAGTGGCCGACTCGCGAGTCTTGCTTACTGCTACGCTGGCTTCCAAAAGGTCGCTCGGAACTGTCGAACGTACTTGGCGATATCGTTTGCTGTGTTTGGCTTTGGGCATAGTTAAGTTTCGAAGTTGTATGCGTATCGTCGTTTGGCGCTTAACCGGTTCAGTCGGTAATCAAGATTCCCATGCTGCGAGCGGTACCTTCAATCACCTTCATCGCCGCTTCGATCTCGTATGCGTTAAGCTCCTCGATCTTCGTCTCGGCAATCTGTCTCAGCTGATCGCGGCTGATCGATCCGGCGAAAACCGTTCCCGGCGTCTCGGACCCAGAATCGATTCCCGCCGCCTGCTTGATCAATGCTGATGCCGGCGGCGACTTGACGACAAATGAGAATGAGCGGTCTGCGTATACGTCGATGGCAGCGCGCACAATCATGCCGCGTTGGGAAGCCGAACGCTCGTTGAATTCTTTGATGAAGAGCGGGATGTTTATCCCGTGCTGACCAAGTGCGGGGCCTACCGGCGGCGCCGGGCTCGCGGCACCGGCGGCCAGTTGGAGATTCACCTTAGCGATTACTTTTCTTGCCAATTCGCTTTAATTCCAATCAGAGCATCTAAGTTGTAACGGACAGCAGGTCGCCAGACATTCCGGCGATTTATGCCTTCTCGACTGACATGAACGGCAACTCTACCGGCGTGTCTTGACCGAAGAATGAGACGGTTACGCGCAATGTGCCACGCTGTCCGATCACTTCGTCAACAGTGCCGCTGAACTCAGAGAACGGACCGTCCTTGATCGTCACCACGTCGCCCCGCTCGAAGCCAAAGTTAATCTGCGGACTGTCGGTTGAGGGGCCTTGTATCATCCGCTGCGCTTCGTCATCCGTCAGCGGCGTCGGCGTCGCCCGGCTCTCAACTCCCTCTTCAACCGAGATGAAGTTGGTAACGCCTGGCGTGTTCCTGACTACGTACCAGCTGTCATCGTTCATCACCATCTGGACGAGGAGATATCCGGGGTACATCGTCTTCTGTACCTGCTTAGCCTCGCCGTCGGTTATCTGCATAACGGTCTGCTTCGGCACGACTGTATCGAAGATCTGGTCTTCACAGTCCATCGTCTTGACTCGTTGCTTGAGGTTTTCACAGGTGCGATCCTCGCGCCCCGAGTAGGTATGGACTACGTACCACTTCGCCGTATTGGGTATAGGTGAGGTAGATGTGGGTGATGTAGTCAAGGTTTATGTCCCTGCGAGCAGTGCGAAGATGCGGGCAAAGACCCAGTCGAACCCGCCCAGAAATACGCCCATTGCAGCGGCAACGGCGATGACCAGCATCGTCAATCGAGATGCTTCTTGCCGGCTCGGCCAAGTTACTTTGCGGAGTTCGGAGAATACCTCTCCAAAGAAGCCGAATACCGAAAAACGCCTGGAAGGCCTTATTCGCAGATCAGATCTTGCTCGATTCTGTGCCATATCGTTACCGGCTACGTAGGTCTAACGTCTTCGCTCTCTGAATTGGCTGTGCCTGCGACACGCGGGGCAGTACTTTCGCAATGCGATGCGATCGGGAGTATTACGACGATTCTTCTCCGTATGATACGTGTGCGAACCACACTCACATGTGAGTTGTACTAGTGTTCTTACCGCGTTTCGCCTCGCCATGCCAAGTATCCCGGAAGTTTGCGTATCTTCAAAACGGCACCCTATCCGAATCATATCGGATAGGGTGCCTGTCTGGTTAATTAGTTAAGCTACCTGGGTGAAGACGCCAGAGCCGACCGTTCGTCCGCCTTCGCGGATTGCGAACCTGAGGTTCTCTTCAAGCGCCACCGGGTAGATCAACTGGATCTCCATCTCGGTGTTGTCGCCCGGCATCACCATCTCAATACCGTCGGGAAGGCGAATCTCACCCGTCACATCGGTAGTTCGGATGTAGAACTGCGGCTTGTAGCCGGAGAAGAATGGAGTGCGACGTCCGCCCTCTTCAGCCGTCAAGACGTATACCTGCGCCATTCCCTTGGTGTAGGGAGTGATGGTGCCCGGCTTTGCCAGCACCGCGCCGCGTGATACTTCCTCGCGGTCGATACCTCGCAACAGGCAGCCAACGGCGTCTCCGGTAATGCCTTCGTTGAGCGTCTTCTGGAACATCTCAACACCGGTCACAACGGTGCTCTGCGTCTTGCCGAAGCCGACGATCTCTACCGGCTCGCCGGTCTGCACCTTGCCACGTTCGATTCGGCCGGTCACGACCGTGCCACGACCTTTGATGCCGAACACGTCCTCGATGGGCATGATGAAGGGCAGATCGACCGGTCGTTCCGGAATCGGGATGTAGTCGTCGACCGATTCCATCAGCTCGTAGATCTGCTGTACCCAACGGTTTGAAGTGTCGCCAGCGTTCTCAAGCGCTTCCAGTGCGCTAACCTGCACTACCGGGATGTCGTCCCCGGGGAAGTCGTAGTCAGAGAGCAGTTCGCGTACTTCAAGCTCGACGAGTTCAAGTAGCTCTTCGTCATCCATCATGTCGCACTTGTTAAGTGCCACGACCAGTGCGGGCACGTTCACCTGACGTGCGAGCAGGATGTGCTCACGCGTCTGCGGCATGGGGCCGTCAGCCGCGGAGACGACTAGAATTGCGCCGTCCATCTGTGCGGCGCCGGTGATCATGTTCTTGATGTAGTCGGCGTGGCCAGGACAGTCCACGTGTGCATAGTGCCGATTTGCGGTTTCGTACTCGGTGTGAGTAGTCGCGATGGTTACACCGCGTTCGCGCTCTTCGGGAGCATTGTCGATATCTTCGAAGTTTTTGGCAGTCACATCAAGTTCTGGATTATTAGCCAAAACCTGGGTGATCGCTGCTGTGAGCGTCGTCTTCCCATGGTCGACGTGCCCGATAGTGCCGACGTTTACGTGCGGCTTGGTCCTGTCAAAGACTTGCTTCGCCATTTTCCTCTTTGCCTGCCCTTTCTGGAAGGGTCGATTCTTATATTGCGCTAGGCCAGTTTTGGCCTTGCAGGTTTAGTCTTCGGTCTGGCCCGCACTTTGTGGAGCCCACACCGAGACTTGAACTCGGGACCTCATTCTTACCAAGAATGTGCTCTACCACTGAGCTATGTGGGCTCGGCATCTTCTGGGCTCAAATGTTCTCCCGTAGCCTGCTGGTGCAGGGAGTAGGATTCGAACCTACGAAGCACAAGGCGGCAGATTTACAGTCTGCTGGGTTTGACCGCTCCCCAATCCCTGCACGAACCTTCATCTTAACATATTGCCGATTCCGCAAATATCACATTACGATTTTCGTAACCACCAATAATCCGGAAAATAATCCCCGTCTGAAACCGCAGGACAGCAAGGAAATTGTGGAGCCTCAGGGGGGATTCGAACCCGCCAACCTGCCAATTACAAATCGGCTGCGCTACCATTGCGCCACTGAGGCAAGGAAAATCAGCAAGCAGAAATCTCGCCATAGATTCGATGTTAATTCCCACCTTCTGAGCGTTCAACAACGCATCGACGCCGAACTGCGTTCAGAATCAAGTCCGGTATCAACGCAGATCGATGCCGAGTTTCCGATACCAGTCGCTCAATTCACGATAGGAGCGCAACTCATAAACGACCGCGGTGCCGCCCATCTTCATAAGATCCTCTCCCACGCGTCGCTGGCTCTGCTTGCTATGAAATGCGTTGTACCAAACGACTGAATCGGGCGCGATCATGTTGTGCCAACTCTCATAATTCTCGCCGCAGATCTGAGTCTTGCGCATCACGTTAAGCAAGGTCCGTTTGACGATGCGCATGAAGGTCGCGGATGCGGGCATGTTCAACCAGATGACAGTATCCGCTTTCGGCAACACATACGGCCTGATTCGACTGTAATTGCCATCCAGTATCCAACCATCTTCAGCATCTCTGAGACGCTCTAAAACGATTGCGCGCATTTCCTCGTGATCGCGTTCAACCCAGTTGGGAAGCCAGAAAATCGTATCCAATTCGATCACCGGCAAGCCCGTAAGATGGCCCAGTGCACGGCTCAACGAAGTCTTGCCACCGCGACCGTAGATGCAGATCCTACGACCTAACTGAATGTCATTCGATACCCGGTTGAACGATCTGCGTGAGACAATTTCTGGTGCCACATCCCGATGCAAGAACTACGCTCCAGCCATTTGAGATGAGGCGGCCATTCTCGCTACATCCATCACATGCCGCAGCGATACTCCCGTCTCTGAAGCGACTCTTGCACAGTCGTCATACTCCGGCGCAACTTGCGTCACTACCCCGTCTACTCGCCGCAGCTTGACTCTGATTTCGCCAAACTCGGTCTGCACTTGCACCACTTCGCGGTCTGCAACCAACCTCTCAAGACGTCGGACGCGAATTCCGAAGGTAGAAGTCTGAGTGAGGTAGGCCAATGCAACGCGTTGCAAATTGCGATCCTGGACGATGGCGGAGAGGATTACGCCCGGTCTCGATTTCTTCATCTGGATTGGCGAGGTCCAGACATCTAACGCGCCATGCTCAAATAGCGACTGCATGGCATATCCCAACTCTTCACCAGTCATATCATCCAGGTTCGTTTCGATAAGAAATACGTCTGACTGATGCTCCACTCCCATCGAAGCGGTCGTATCGGTAAGAGCCGGGTGATCATTCGTCGCTTCACCCAACCAGAGCCCAACCACGTTCGGGGGCGTATCCGTATCTCGCGTGCCAGCACCGTATCCTACCGTCTCGATGTTCATCTGTCTCGGTCTAGTGCTTGCTAGCGTTGCTACGATGGCAGCGCCGGTGGGAGTGATGCTTTCACCAGCAGGTTGGATCGGCCCTGAAACTCTGACTGGCAGTTGAGCTTTTTTGATGATCGACATTGTGGCCGGCGCGATTGAAGCCCCTTTGCCATGGCTGCTGGCCGACATGCCGACCGATGCGGGGAGCGATGAGATGTAGAGGTTTTCAACACCCAGCAATCGCAACCCGATAACTGCGCCGGCAATATCGATTAACGTGTCAAGCGATCCCAATTCGTGCAGATGGGACGTGCCGACTGGAGCATGGTGGGCTTCCGATTCTGCTTCTTTGAGGCAATCAAATACCGCTCTAATCTTCGACTTATCAGCAGCAGGCAGACCGCTCTGTGCGATTGCAGCTTCAAAGTCGTGCCAATTCAGGCGTTTCGGATCGGCATGAGCAAAATCGATGTTGATGTGGGTGGCACTTATCGCGCCGCGCGTGGTTTTGCGAGGCGAAATCGAAAATGGGTGCGGGAGTATCTTTTTCAGCTCGTCCCTGAAGCTTGGAAGCGTCAAGCCGGCATCCAGCATCGCGGAAATGAACATGTCC
Organism: Dehalococcoidia bacterium; assembly: GCA_965200065.1. Taxonomy (GTDB): domain Bacteria; phylum Chloroflexota; class Dehalococcoidia; order Lucifugimonadales; family Lucifugimonadaceae; genus Bin127. The sequence goes on from CBDATF010000002.1 coordinate 463,777, forward strand.
CCGCTGATGCCGCCGATGATGTCAAGATATGCAATACGCGCCATGGAATGATCCGGGTGGGAGACTCGATTTCCGTTCGATACCCAAAAACGTACCGTAACACCCGACTCGCAACGTAGTCGCGATGCGCGGCTTGGAGAGTGTTATTTGCCCAATTTCAGGGCTTGATTGAGATTTCCCGACCGCAATCCATTGGGATCGAGTTCAACCTGACGATATCCCGCGGCGAGTATTCCGGCTACCGCACTTTCGTATATCTCCGATTCCGATATTACGGGTAGCATCTCCAAAGGCAGTTCCACGCGCGCCGTTTCACCATAATGCCGAACCCGACACTCCGTGAAACCCAAGTCTCGGAGATATTTCTCCGCGTCGGAAATCATCTTCAACGCTTCAACGCTGACGTGAGTGCCATATGGGATCCGAGACGATAGGCACGGCTGTGCCGGTTTGTCCCAATTCGGCAATTCGGCTTTTAGTGCAAGCTCGCGCACATCTTCTTTGCCGATGTCCACTTCTAGGAGCGGAGATCGCACTTCAAAGTTTCTCGCCGCCTTCATGCCTGGCCGATAGTCGCCCAGGTCGTCTCGGTTTGCGCCATTGGCGATGACGCGAAATCCTTCAGTCAATGCCAATGCTTCCAATCGGACGTACAGCTCGCTCTTGCAGAAGAAGCAGCGCGCGCCATCGTTCCGCAAATACCGCTCATCCTGCATCTCATCAGTATGGATCGGGCGGAAGTTCCAGCCGCGCGCTTCAGCGATACTCTGCGCCGCTTCAAGTTCATACTCGGCAAGGCTCGCCGATACTGCAGTGACGATCAGTGCATTCGAAGGGCCGAGAATGTCGTGCGCGTAGTGAGCGACTAAAGCGGAATCGACACCTCCGGAGTAAGCCACGATCGCGGATCCGAAAGATTCGATCGTTGCGGATAGCCGCCTCGATTTTTCTGTCAACGCTTTGGAAGCCATAACCAGATGAAAACGATGTCTGACAAGAGAGCCTGCACTACTCACCCAGGTAAATCAGTCACTCCGGCTCATCGCCTGCTGATACTTCCCCTTCGCTTCCGGCTGGGATGCTGTTCCCCTCTACCGTATCCATGGCAGAGGGGAACAGAGAATGAATGCGTGAGACGGTAACGCCTAGCCCGTCGAAAGGGCCAATGTTTCGTCGTCGGATGAGGCGGCGGATAGCGCCTCTTCCATGCGCTTCCGATGCGCAAGATCCGGGGTAATGACTATCGACTTCTCTCCGGTCTTAGCGTCTTCCGACGTGTCAACCAGTATCAGGTCGCCTTCACAAATATCTTTGATCAGGAACATTTCCGAGATGACGTCTTCAACTTCATCCTGTATCTTGCGACGTAACGGACGCGCGCCCATCTTGGGGTCGAATCCAACATCGGCAAGGTACTCTTTCGCCGAGGATGTGATCCGCAACTCCATCTCGTGCTCGCTGGCACGTTCGCTGACTTCCTTCATCATCAGATCAACGATGTCCAAGACATTCTGCCGATTTAGAGCGTGGAAGACAACGACGCTGTCGATGCGGTTCAGAAACTCTGGTTTGAAGCCGTTACGCGGGTTGTTGAGCTCTTCGAGAACCCGATCTTTCATTCGCAGGTAGTCGTCTTCAGAAGTGCCGTCATTAGCTTCTGCAGCTGCAAATCCGAGCTTAGAGCCGGTTGCGATCAGGTTGGATCCGAGGTTCGACGTCATCACGATAATCGTGTTCTTGAAGTCGATGCGCCGGCCCTGTCCGTCCGTGAGGTGCCCGTCTTCAAAGACCTGCAACAGCATATTGAAGACGTCGGGATGTGCCTTTTCAATCTCATCGAGCAGGATCACGCTGTATGGATGCTTGCGGACTTCCTCGGTCAGTTGACCGCCGTCTCCGTATCCGACGTATCCGGGAGGTGAGCCGATAAGCCGTGAAACGGTGTGCTTCTCCATGTATTCGGACATGTCGAGACGTATCATCAGCCGCTCATCGCCGAACATGTATTCTGCCAACTGCTTAACGAGGTGCGTCTTGCCGACACCCGTGGGGCCGAGGAACAGGAACGCGCCGATTGGTCGCTTCGGGTCTTTGAAGCCAGCACGTGCACGTCGGACCGCTTTGGACACGATCTCGATCGGTTCGCGTTGACCAAGCACCTGTCGGTGCAGCTCTTCTTCCATGTTCCGCAACCGCTCAACCTCTTCAACGTCGAGACGGGTTACGGGGATGCTTGTCCACATCGAGACGACTTCGGTAACGTCATCAGCTGACACCTCAGTCTTTACCAGACCTTTCGTCTCTTCAGAGTGCTTCTTCTCGAGCCGTGCAATCGAGGCCTTCTGCTTAGTCTCGCGTTCAAACAGCTCCGACGCGGCATCGTAGTCCTGGCGAGTAACCGCTTCATTCTTCTGCCGCAGAATGTCGTTCAACACCCTTATCGCGTCGCGCAGTTCCGGCGGCGGCATCGTGTTCTTGACGCGCACCCGGGATACGGCCTCGTCTACCAGGTCGATCGCCTTATCAGGCAAGTGACGGTCAACGATGTAGCGGTCGGCGAGGTGGGCCGCGATCTGTATCGCCTCGTCAGCAATCGACAGCTGGTGATGGTCTTCATACTGCTTTTTGACGCCTTGCAGGATCCTTACCGTTTCTTCCACATCGGGCGGTTCCACTTTAACGCGGCGGAAACGACGCTCCAACGCCTGGTCGCGCTCGATGTGCTTGCGGTAGTCGTCATATGTAGTTGCGCCAACCACCTGCAACTCGCCGCGTACCAGCGCCGGCTTCAAGATGTTCGCAGCATCAACCGCGCCTTCTGCCGCACCAGCACCCACCAGAGTGTGGATCTCCTCGATGAAGAGAATGCAGTCGCGATTGGTCTTCAACTCGTTGATGATCTTGGTCAGACGCTCTTCGAACTCGCCGCGGTACTTGGTGCCAGCAATCAGCGAACCCATGTCAAGCGCCACGACACGTCTTCCCTGAAGCATGTCCGGCACGGCACCATCGACGATGGTAGTTGCCAACTTCTCAACAATGGCCGTCTTCCCGACACCCGGGTCGCCTACCAATACCGGATTGTTCTTGGTACGACGGCTGAGAATCTGGATCACTCTCTCAAGTTCAGTGTCGCGACCAATTACGGGGTCCAATTTCCCGCTGGAAGCCAATTCAGTAAGGTCTACACCCATGCTGTCCAGCATCGGGGTGCGCTTCTTCTTAGAGTCCTGACCACCTTTTCTACGGCGCGTCTTCTTGGAGCTCGCGTCGAGTTTTTGGGCCTCATCGCGGACGCGCTCGAGCGTTACTTCATTCGAGTTCAGAAGTTCCGCGGCGGTGCCCTCACCGTCGCGCAACAGTCCGATGAGAAGGTGCTCAGTGCCGACGCGCGGCAACTCGCTCAATCGCGCCTCATCTACGGCGAGGCGGATCGCCTTCTTGGCGCGCGGTCCCAGACTCGGGGGTCGCTCACCGGGCACGTCTTCTCGGTTGATGGAAAATTCAAGGGCCGTGCGCAACTCGGTAACGTCTACGTCAAGGTTCTTGAATACCCGTGATACTGCACCCTCCTGCTCGCTGAGCAGGGCGAGGAGCAGATGCTCAGCAGTGATGTATCGCTGATTGAATCGTCGCGCTTCCTCCTGGGCCGTCTCGAACACACGTCGCGCGGGAGCCGAGAACATGTTAAAGCCACGTTCGCTACTGTCGGGCATTACTCTACGCTCCCTTCACTTAGGTCTTGCACGGACGTCCTGTACGCCCCGTTTGGATGTCTTAATCGTCAAATAGGTCTTCAAAGCCACCGTCAGCCTGCCTTGTAACGTCATTGCCAGCGCCCAATATACCATCGTCGGCACCTTTGGGAGCCTGGACTTGCTTCAAGCTGAGACCGAGGCGGCGACGCTCTGGTTCAATTCGTATCACACGGAAGTTGTGCACGTCACCTTCATTGACAACTTCTGAAGGGCTCTTTATGTGCCGGTGGGTAAGTTCCGAGATATGCACCAAACCCTCGATGCCCTCGCCAACGCGGGCGAACGCTCCAAAGTGCGCCAACTTCGTAACCGTACCCTCAATCACCTGGCCAACACTTAGCTGACTCTCAATATTTTCCCACGGTTCGGGCATCAATCGCTTCATGCTCAATGCAATCTTCAGCGATTCACGATCAACTTTGAGGACTAATACGTCCAAGTCCTGACCCATCTTGACGATATCATCCGGTCGGTTGACTGATGACCATGACATTTCGGAGATGTGCACTAAGCCGTCGGCACCGCCAAGGTCGACAAATGCGCCGAAACTGGATATCCCAGCCACGCGTCCGCGTCGAATGTCGCCCTCTTCCAATTCCTGTACCAGCCGCATCTTCTGCATGTGATTGATCGCTTCAAGTGCAGCACGCTCGGAGAATATGGCACGATTGCGGCGTCGATTGAGTTCTAGGATCTTGCAATCGACTTCCATTCCGATAAATCCCGGCTTCGGGGGCGCACCATCACCAACGTAAAGGTCGCGCGCCGGTCCGACCAGCTGGGAAAGGGGTATGAAGCCTTGCACACCTTTGACCTGGATAACTGCGCCACCGCGGTTGGAACCGATGATGCGACCAGTTACCGTCTCTTCCGCTTCCCGCGCCTTTTCCAGATCGCGCCAACCGTGCTCGCCTCGAGCGCGGTCGATCGATAGCAACGGGTATCCGTCCGGGCCTTCAGGACGTGAAACGTATAGGATTACTTCATCGCCCACCTTGGGCAGTGCGTCATCGCCCTCTTCTTCGGTGAGCAACCGTGTTTCCCTGATGGGCACCCAACCTTCAGATTTCTGCTGTATGTCAACCAACAGTCCGTCAGAGGCACTGTCCAGGACGATGCCGTCTATGATGTCCCCACGCCGCAAGCCATCTTTTGGCAGGTACTGAAAAACTAACGCCAGTTCCTCCGCGGCTCCATCGTCTAACTCTTCCGCTTCGGAAGTTTCGATCTGAGCGTCCTCTTCGTTTGAGTCCTCTTCACTGTCTGCTACGGCGACATCTACCGGAGCCGCCATCTGATCCGTTTCTGTGGTGGTTGTCAATTGAAATCCTTAAGGGTGTAATTGCACAACTAAGATTGTTGCACGCCCTAATTATAAGCATGGTTTATTTCCGAATTGTGCACGTGCACGCGGCATTATACGCCCGTACCGCCCGATGCGCTGTTACTACAAGGTTACGCCAGCCAGCATCCGGAGGTTTCATTGAAGACCAGGCGAAAATGGCTATGCTGACACGTTCAGACGGAATATCGGAAATAGCATCGCCCAAGTTTGCGGTATTCTTGATTGAAAAGAATATACATCATCACCATCAACCAACTGCACTGTCGGACGTCGGCAGTCTCTTTGTCGTGATGCGGGACGGAGAAACTGAATTATGGATTTAGGTATCAATGGCAAGCGTGCGCTGGTCACCGGCGGAAGTAGAGGACTCGGCCGGCAATCTGCTCTGGCACTAGCCAAGGAGGGCGTCGATGTCGCCATCTGTGCCCGCGGACAGGAGCAACTGGACATCACGGTCAGCGAGATCGCCGCATTGGGCGTCAACACCGTCGGTTACGCGCTGGATATGGGACAAGCGGATGCTCCGGAAACGGTAGTTCAGCGCATGACGTCCGACCTGGGCGAGCCCGATATCGTCGTCAACAACGTCGGCGGAAGCATGGGAACCAGCGACGTCATCAATTCCTCGATCGAAGACTTCGCCATGGTGATCGACCTCAACTTATTTTCCGCCATTCGGTTGACCAAACTGACGTTGCCGGGAATGCAGGCGCGCGGATGGGGACGCATCATCAACATCTCGAGCATCTACGGACGCGAAGCCGGCGGCACTTCGCCTTACATGGTGGCTAAGGCCGGCATGATCGCACTCTCGAAACATGCCGCACTCTCAAGCGCGCCACACGGCGTAACTGTCAATTCGGTGGCACCCGGTTCGATACTCTTTCCGGGCGGCACCTGGGAACGCTTCCAAGAAACGAACACTCCCGAAGTTGTTGACGAATTCGTCGCACGCAACTTGCCGATGGGGAAATTCGGCTGGCCCGAACCTATCGGAGCCACAGTAGCCTTCCTCGCGTCTAAGCATGCCGACCTGATAACGGGTGCTTGCATAAACGTAGACGGCGGACAATCACACAACCTCTTCTAGCAAAGGTGCCAACACTCGGCCTGTAATCGACATGACAGACAATCTAATAATCGCCGGCAAGTCCTTCACGTCTCGCCTGATGACCGGAACCGGCAAGCATCGCTCGGCACAGGAGCTGCTCGAATCGGTAGTCGCATCGGGAACTGAGATCATCACCGTCGCCATCGGCAGACTGAACCTCGATGATCCCAACGAAGAGACTTATCTGGACATCCTCGACTGGGACAAGTATCAGATACTGCCCAACACCGCTGGTGCACGCACCGCTGAGCAAGCGGTCGGCATCGCGCGGCTGGCGCGCGAGGTGACCGGTTCCGACTGGGTGAAGCTCGAAGTCATCCCAGACGCATCACACCTGCTTCCCGACCCGGTCGGTTCATACGAAGCCGCCAAGATGCTGATTGCTGACGGCTTCACAGTGCTGCCCTACATCCACGCCGACCCCGTCTTGGCGCGCAAGCTCGAAGATCTAGGTTGCGCAACCGTCATGCCGTTGGGATCGCCAATCGGCTCCGGGCGCGGAGTGCATACGACTGAAGAGATTGCCATAATTATTGAGCAGTCCACCGTGCCGGTCGTTGTTGATGCCGGCTTGGGAGTGCCATCTGACGCTTCGACGGTGCTTGAGATGGGTGCTGATGCCGTGCTTGTCAATACCGCGATCGCCCAGGCGCAAAATCCCGCGCTGATGGGCGAGGCCTTCAAGCTGGGAGTACAAGCCGGCAGAAAGGCCTATCTAGCCGGACGTATCGGCGTTTCCGCACCATCTCCCAGCAGTCCGCAGGAAGCACTCGCAGTAACCGCGTAGAACCGGATCCGCGGCAGAAATGTCCGAGCTAATCCGCCCTACTGCCCTCACGCCGCCGATACTGTGCCTGGTTACAGAGCTGGGCGTAGTAGATGGCAACGTAGAGCATCTAATCGACATTATCGATCGGGTTGTCGACAATGGTGTCGATATGGTGCAGGTACGGGCGCCGGAACTTGATGACGCTATGTTTGATGATCTCGTTGCCATGGTTGCGGATACCATCTCCGACCGCGCGCTCACAATCGTCAACCCATCATCGCGCGGCTTTCGTCCGTATGCTCAAACACATGGCGTGCAGTTGACAGAAAACGCGGCCATTTCAGCCCGCGAGACGAGACAACTTTATGGTGCCACCGCCCTGATAGGTCGCTCCGTCCACAGTGTGGCAGGAGCGTGCGACGCGGCTATGTCGGGCGTCGATTACGTAGTTCTAGGCACTATCTTCCCGTCTGGTTCGCATCCAGGCGGTGAGCATCACGGCCTTTCGATAGTAGAGGACGTTGCATCGAAGATCGATATCCCAATCATCTGCATTGGCGGGATAACGGCTAGGAATGCGGCAAGTGTCATCAGCGCCGGGGCGCAAGGTGTAGCCGTTGTGCGGTCGATACTTGGCACTGGCGACTCCTTAGCCGCTACGCGAGCTCTCAGAAGCGCGCTGGATGATGCGGTTATCGGTTAACTTACGCGTCTCTTAATCGCCGCTCCACAAGCTATGTCATATCAAGCGGCTCGAATGCACCGCCGCTTGCGGCCCTTTCCAAGTCAATCTCACCTGACGATACAGCCTTGAGCGTTTCTACGACCAACAGTTGCTCGCGCTTCACTCCCGCTTCCCGAATCGCCAGGAACAGCGGCAGATCCGTATTGCCATCACGCCTCAACTGAGCAATATCGAGGTCTCTGACTGCATCCCAGAGATGATCGAACTCTGGACCGCGCACCGAAAAGCGGCAAGTCGATATCACCGGTCCCCGATCGAGTTCCGGCGTCGCAATATGCATCATTGAGCCGTGATGCGTTTCTCCCTTTTCGATAACGTCCCATATCGCGTCCTGCCACTTGCCAATAGTGCCGCCCGGTAATGCGGGGTGTTGATTCAGCAATCGCATCCAACGACTAATTTCGGGCGCAAAGAGCATGTAGCCAGCCATGACAGAGACATCCGGGTCGAAACCCTGAAGCCGCGACAGGACCGCTTTGTCGTATGCTTCCCTGAGTTCTCGCCATGGTGGATTGCCATGCCTCCGTCGAAATCGCAACGATGAAAGCGTAACCAGCGAGACATTGTGCTCCTCTACGAGATCGAGGAAACTATCGGTCGGCCCCGTCTGTCCGCGTTCACGGTTTACGAATACGAATTCAAACTTTGCCTGCAACTCTCCAGAGCTGACCGCATCGGCGACCGCGGTATACATTCCACGCGAGCCCGGGCCGTTGGCAGTCGTAATCCACCCGATCCTGAGATGGGACGTCACGCTTATTCGTCCGAAACGAGGTTCAGCTGTTCAACCAGGCCTTGCTGCAACCGATTGATCTTCATCTCGGCATTGTTCAGCAACTCGGTGCAGTGTTTGGCGAGATGCATTCCCTCTTCAAACAGCTCCGTCGATTGATCCAACGTCATCTGTCCGCTTTCGAGTTGTCGGACAACCGTTTCGAGACGCGTAAAGGCATCCTCGAAACTCTCCGGAATATCAGCGTTATCTGGCTTTGAAGCTTTATCGTCAGTCATGTGCACAATCTCAATTATTTCCCAGTTGTTCCGACGTTGATACCGATTGCACTTCAGTTTCTACTGAACCATCGGCAAATGTAAGTTCCAGCATCTCTGCCGGCTTCAAGTTGCCGGCCTGGCTTACTACCTTGCCATCGCTATCACGTGCAATGACGTATCCCCGCTCAAGGATGTTGTAGGGCCCCAGAGCGCGCAGTTCGGCCTCTACCCGTAGCATCGATTCACGCTTCATGGATATATAGTGCGTCCACACTTCAGTCGCGCGCCGTCTCATCGCATCTACCCGTTCGCGATGTATCGCTGCGTTCGGAACACCCTCGATAAGGCGGTCTTGGGTCATTTCGAATCGTTGCCTGGCGACTGTGACACGCCCCGATAGTCCGCGCATCAGGCGATGTGCATAATCTGAGATTTTCGATCTCAACATCGACATGTTTGGCGATACCAGTTCCGCCGCGGCTGATGGCGTAGGAGCACGCAAGTCTGCCACATCGTCCGCGATTGTGAAGTCGGTTTCATGTCCGACTGCGCTGATGACCGGCACTCGGCAGGAGAAGATTGTTCTGGCTACCATCTCATCGTTGTACGCCATTAAGTCTTCCGGGGATCCGCCACCCCTCGCCACAATGACGGCGTCTATGTGTTCCTCATCGGAATAGGCATCGACCTCGGCGATGGCTTCGATAATCGACGTGGCGGCTGCCGCGCCCTGCACCGCGGAAGGCACAAGCAGGAGTTCCATCAATGGGTAGCGACGACGGGTAATGTTTACGATGTCGTGCCAGACGGCGCCGATTTCGGAAGTTACTACGGCGACGCGGCGCGGGTATGGCGGTATCGGACGCTTGCGAGATGGATCGAATAAGCCCTCACTACGCAGTTTGCGGCGTAACTCTTCGATTTGTGCGCGTTGGTCGCCAATCCCAGCTGGCTGGGCGGAAGTGACGACTATCTGCAAATCGCCGCGCGCGGCGTAGATGCCAGCGCTGCCCTCGCACACGACGAGTGCGCCATCCTCTAGGAATTGGTGCCCTCGCCCATAGCGAAACATTATGCAACGAAGCGCGGCATCGCTGTCACGCAACGAAAAGTAACTATGTCCCGAACGCGGCTGTGAGTGGCCACTGACCTCGCCGATGATTGAGATCTTTGCCAGCTGCGGGTCACTCTTAAGCACCCCCTGAATCAGCTGAGAGATTTCAGTGACTGAACTCGGACTGGATGATGCACCCGCCGACTCTCTGTAAACTCCGCCGTTATACACCCGTATGGTCCGTATACATATGGCATTACATCGGCGGATATCATGCTTAGCGCATCAGTCCGCTCTGCCGATGTATTCCCTGCTCGTAGTGTTGACGCTGATCAGGTCGCCCTCGTTGATAAAGAGCGGAACTTGCAACGTTAGACCGGTATCGGTGGTTGCCGGTTTGGTGGCGCCGCTTTGAGTATCGCCTCGTAGTCCGACCTCTGTTTGGGCGATGGTCAATGACACTGCCGAGGGCAACTCGACCAGTATCGGCTTATCGTCGTACATCAAGAGTATCAACTCTCCACCTTCGGGCAGAAAGTAGGCTGCGTCGCCCAGCAAGCCGTCGCCAATCATGTGTTGCTCGTAAGTCTCCATGTCCATGAAGATTCTGAACTCGCCATCGCGGTATAGGTATTGAGCGTTACGCCGTTCCGTCTGTGCAACGGTCAACTTCTGGTTGCCCTGCAGCTTGCGCTCAAAGACGTTGCCGGTGCTGAGTTGGCGCACCTTTAGAGTCAGCGTTGGCGGTGCTTTCGGCGCTTGCCGATGCTGCCACTCCATGATCTGGTAGATGTCGCCATCCAGCAGTATCGTCATGTTGCGGCGGATTTCAGATGAGGAAATTGTCATTGCTCAAACCACGTTTCTATCGATTGAATCTCTCTTAATTAGTTTGCATGTTGATCAGAACCGCATCTTCTCGGCATTGCTCAACACTCGCGCCTTGCCATCTTCAAGGACTACTACATCTTCGATTCTGACACCACCCCAGTCCGGAATGTAGATGCCCGGCTCGATTGTGAATGGCATTCCATTTTCCAATGTCGTGTTCCCGCGCGGTCCCACATTCGGTTCCTCGTGAACCTGTAGACCCAGCCCATGTCCGAGGCTGTGACCGAACATATCTCCGTAGCCGGCTGCGTCGATGATTTTGCGAGCAATCGCATCGGCTTCACCGCCCATGATACCCGCTTCCACCTGCTCTATCGCCGCTTCTTGAGCTTCCAAGACGATGCTGTATATTCGCGCAATCTCGTCATCGGCATCTCCGAGAACCACCGTGCGGGTCAAGTCGGAGCAGTAGCCCTGATAGGTTGCGCCGCAGTCGAATACGATCGTTTCACCTTCGCGCAGTTTGGTGTCGCCCGTCTGGTGATGCGGATGTGCCGCGTTGGGGCCAGCGGCCGCGATGGTATCGAATGACAAGCACTCAGCGCCTAGTTCACGTATCGCCTTCTCAAACTCCCATGCCGCCTCTTTCTCTGTCATCCCGGGCACCATCAACGCGGCCGTCTGCTCAAACGCCTGATCTCCGATGTCGATGGCACGCTGCATCAGGGCTATTTCGCTTGCGTCTTTGAGTGCTCTTAACTGCGCAGTTTTGCCGCTTGTAGGTTCAAAGACGACCTCGGCGCTGCTATCGTTCACCGCGTCTTCAAACATCTTGAAAGCCGATACGGTGAGATCATCGGCTTCGAAACCGACCTTCTTCACCCCCAAATCGCTGAGGATGCTTGGGAACCATTCGCTCAGTCTTCCCTGAATTTGCGATATCTCAAAACCGGTTGCCTGATCGCCGGCCTGCTCTGTATATCGGAAATCGGTCGCCAGCACGGCATCTTGTTCGGAGATGAACAGATAGCCGGCTGAGCCGATGAAACCGGATAGATAGCGACGATTGTGCGTGTTGGAGATGAACATCGCATCCAGCTCCTGCTCTTGAATAATCGAGCGAAGAGCGGCTACACGGTTGGGATATCTAAAGCTGTTGGTGCTCATTTCGATTGTTCTTTGATGTGATGAGACAAGTTGTCGAGCGCGTAGAGATAACCCCTCCAGCCCATGCCAGCTATCTGCCCTATAGCGAATGGAGCGATGACGGAGTGACGACGAAACTCTTCTCGCGCGTGGATATTGGATATATGCACTTCTACGACCGGCAATTTGGTGTCCAAAATAGCGTCCAGTATCGAGTAACCGACCTGGGTAAGTGCGCCGGCGTTGATGATGATGCCCGATGCATCGCTCGATTCTGCCTGTATCCAATCCACGATCGCACCCTCGTGGTTAGATTGGAAAAACATGACCCCTATCCCAAGCTGGTCGGCACGATCTGCGACCCGCGCTTCGATATCGCCAAGCGTAATCGAGCCGTATTGGTCAGCATCACGTCGGCCCAAGTTGTTTAAGTTGGGGCCATTTATGACCAAGATGCGGTTCATCAGTTCACTTAATACCGAATGGCTAACTTGCACCTTGCGGCGCCTCGTCAAAGTCTCTACGCTTCAAGGCTATAACGCTTCGGGAGTGGCTCGCCGTGTTGACTGCCTCCGCAATGCGTTGCCGGGATGGGCGTTGAGGTATACCTTGCGCGCTTGTTCTGCGGATACATGCGTATAGATCTGCGTCGTAGCCGGCGACTCGTGTCCCAGCAACTCTTGGACCACTCGCAAGTCGGCACCGCCGTTGAGGAGATGGGTGGCGAAACTGTGGCGCAGGTTGTGAGTATGAAACTCGCTGTCCAGCCCGGCCGCAAGCGCATGTCGTTTAACTATCGACTGGATACCGCGTTCCGTTAATCGTCCGCCGCGCTGATTCAGAAACATGGCGTCTTCGGAGGTGCGCTTCACGAGTTTCGGACGCGCCTTATGAAGGTAGTTTTCCAGCCATTGCACCGCGGTACTGCCAAGCAGGACTATTCGCTGTTTCGAACCCTTTCCGAATACGCGGCATTCACGGCTCGTCAGGTCGGCATCTGCGACATTCATGGAAGTCGCCTCAGAGACGCGCATCCCGGATGCGTAAAGCACCTCGAGCAACGCGCGATCGCGCAGACCGGCAACCGTCGATGGGTCGGGTGTCTGCAGGAGACGCTCCGCCTCGATCTCGGAGACGACAAAGGGAAGTCGGCGATGCTGGCGCGGTGCCGATACCATATCCGTGTCGTTCTTAGCTATCCGTCCCGTTTCGTGCATCCAACCTACAAACGACCGCAAAGCCGTCAACTTACGTGCGATTGATGCGCGCTCATACTGGCGATTCGATAGCCAGGCCAGATAGCTGCGCAACTCCCGCCGCTCTGGCGATGAGACGGTGGTGATAGCGCCGGCTTCGTGCCGATACTGCATGAACGCGCCGATATCGTTCAGGTAGTTGCGCACTGTCGGCACTGCAAGTTGACGTATCGACAACAAATGCTGCTGGTACGCATCCAATATCGCTTCCCACTCGGTTCCAGCGACGGTGTCCCACAGCATCGGTACGCGCAACCGACAGGTGCTTTCACGCTCTGCCATCTCTATTGCTGCTGGGTTGATCTATCGATGCGGTTGAGAAGTGCTACGAAAGATTGAGCCGACTACTTGGTCGCGCAGGCACGTCGGGTTCTGGTGTTCGACGACCTTGTCTTCGATTTCGAGCGAGATGATCGAGTTGTGCGTCGCTTCGCCGCTTCGGGATACGCTTTGAAACATCTCTGCATCCGCTGTTTCCGCTTCTCGTCCCATTCGGCAAGATCAGAATCGTCCGACGGCTTAAGGTCGAGTGCAACTCTGCATTTGGGATATTCAGGACATGCGATAAACTCGCCGCGACGACCGTTCCGCACCACAAGCTCGACACCGCCATCGCACACTACACCGGTGCCAGGCTCGACTCTTTTCTCAAGTTCAGGCACCCCGTCCGGGTGTGCGGCATGGCATTGCGACATGCGACGCTTAAATTCACCCTTCCAATCTTCGATCTTCTCACCACTCGCATCTTCTCCGGGATGCACATCCATCGCGAATCTGCAAGCCGGGAATTGCGGACAGGCTAGGAAATCGCCGCGACGTCCATTGCGGACTACCAACTCGGTGCCACCTTCACAGGTGATACCGCTAGCCTCGTCAAACTCGGCCCTGCGTATCCGCTGGGCATTCTGGAATGCATGCTCCAGCGCCTCGTCGAACGGGCCGTAAAAGTCCCTCAGCATCGCAACCCGCTCAAGATCGCCATTCGCGATATCGTCGAGTTGCGTCTCCATCCCGGCGGTAAAGCCGATGTCCACGATATTGGGGAAGAACTGCTGCAGCATCCCGACTACCGCGATGCCGCTCTTGGTGGGATGGAACCGGTTTCGCTCGCGAGTTACGTAGGTTCGGTCTACGATTCTGCTGACGATCGTGGCGTAGGTGCTTGGTCTTCCGATGCCGAGTTCTTCCAATGCACGTATCAGGTTCGCTTCGGTATAGCGTGGCGGCGGCTGAGTGAACTTCTGGTCGCTGTGCACTTTGAGCAGGTCTAGAGATTCACCTTTATCTATGGGGGGCAACCGACGCGCATCTTCCGCATCCTCATCCTCGTCTCGCGCCTCTATATAGAGCGAACGGAAGCCGTCGAATACCATCACTGATCCTGTAGCGCGTAATTTGTGCGTCCGGCTATTTGTAGTCTGGCAATCGATGTCTACTCTCGTGCGCTTGTCCATGCCGTCTGCCATTTGGCTGGCAACGGTGCGATTCCAGATCAGCGTATACAGTCGCCTCTGATCATCGGTGAGGTGTTTGCCCACTACCATCGGTGTATTCGCTATCGAGGTGGGGCGAATCGCCTCGTGCGCCTCTTGTGCATTGCGTGATCGAGTGCGATATCGCCGCGGGCCAGACGAGTAACTGTCGCCGTAAGTATTGCGTATGAAGGCCTCGGCCTGCGCTAAAGCCGAATCGGCCAGATTGGTCGAATCGGTCCTCATATAGGTGATGAGTCCGACCGGCTCGCCATCGCCCATGACGACGCCTTCGTACAGGCTCTGCGCGGCACTCATCGTGCGCTGTGCGCTGAACCGCAGACTGCGCGCAGCCTGCTGCTGCAAGGTGCTGGTTATGAATGGTGGCCTGGGCCGGACCTTGACGTCCCGACTCTCTACGTTGGTGACTGAGTAAGTGCTACTCTTGAGTTCCTCAACGATTACATCGGCGGACGCTTTGTCGGGCAATAAGCCATTCTCGGCCTTATTCGGATCCTTCTTCTCGCCGTGAAGACGATAAATCCGAGCGTTGAATGGGAGGTTCGATGCTGTTTTCTGGAGATCTACCGAAAGCAACCAGTACTCTTTCGAGACGAACTTGTTGATTTCTTCCTCTCGCTCGACGACTAGCCGCAACGCCACGGACTGCACTCGTCCGGCTGACTGTGCCCCTGCAACCTTGTTGCGGATAAAGGGGCTCAATTTGAAGCCCACTATCCGATCGAGGATGCGACGCGCCTGCTGGGCTTCTACCAGCTGATGGTCGATGCCACGCGGATTCTGAAATGCCGCATCTACCGCGTCTTTGGTTATCTCATGAAAGACCACTCGCCGCGCTTCATCTTCGGGGATGCCGAGGATCTGGCTGAGGTGCCACGATATCGCCTCGCCCTCACGGTCCGGGTCGGTTGCCAGGTAGACGCTTTGGGCGCGCTTGGCGGCGGCTTTGATTTCGTTTACTACTTTACGACGGTCGGAAACGATGCTGTATTTCGGTTGGAAATCGTTTTCAAGATCGACGCCCATCCGGGACTTCTGCAGGTCGCGCACGTGTCCGACTGATGCTTTGACAGCATAGCCTTTACCGAGATAACGCTCGATGGTGCGAGCTTTGGCGGCCGACTCTACGATTACGAGGTTCTGGTCGTTTGAATTTGATTTTCTTGCCAATTCGTTACAAGCTCCGGTCTATTCAAAGAGAGTTGCTAATCGTGCTTGGAATTATGTATTTGTACCATCGTCCAACAGTCGAGGCGCGTCGATTTGAACCCGCCGATTCGAGAGACGATATAACGCGCCTTCGGTGCATTTCACCACTCCACGCACTTCCATCATAGTAAGCGACGACATCACATCGGATATGTTCATCGACAATGAGCGAGCAACTTCATCGACGTGTGACGGCTCGTCTGATTGCGACAAGAACCTGGCGATTTGACGCTCAATGTCGTTTTCCAACTCGACTTCTTCATGCTCGTACTGGCGCGTCTTGGGGCGTTCATTGCCATTCCGCTGGTCGGCACCTCTGACGGTCCTTGAGATTGAGGATCTGGCATTGCGCTGAACCGCTTGCGGATCGCGCTGCAGGTCGCCGAAGAATGCGCTTAACTCCTGCAACACGTCGTCAGCACAGGTCGTCAGTTTCGCTCCCTGCTGGATCAACCAGTTAGTGCCTTCGCTTTGGTGTGAAGTCACGTTGCCGGGCACCGCGAAGACTTCGCGGTTCTGTTCCAGCGCCCACTTGACGGTCCACTTAGCCCCGCTCTTCTTTGCCGCTTCAACGACGATGACGCCACGGCTCAGGCCGCTGATGATGCGGTTGCGAAGTGGAAAGTGTTCACGCTTGCAACGCTCGCCCAGTTTGTACTCGGATATCAGGCAGCCGCTCTCGGTGATCTGACGTGCCAAAGGTCGGTTCCGTTGCGGGTAGATAGAGTCAAGACCGCCGGCCAAGACGGCTATTGTTCGTCCGCCGGCCTTGAGTGCGGCACGGTGCGCGGCGGTATCGATGCCGATAGCCAGGCCGCTGGCGATAGTGATGCCCATGCTGGCCAGATCGTAAGACAGTCTGGATGCCATCTCAATGCCGTAGCTGCTGGCGTCACGGGTGCCCACTATCGCGACACAGTTCGCATCTTGAGGCTCCAACTCGCCAGAGACGTAGATCACCGGCGGCGGATCGGGGGATGCGGCCAGCAATTCCGGATAGTCTTCAGAGCGAATGTGAATAGGCCGAATGCCGCGTCGAATGAGACACTCCATCTCAGCATCAGGATCGATAACGTCTCTAGTGGAATAGATGCCTTCTGCCAGAGTGGAACCGATTCCTGCATCTCGCAATTCACCTCGATTGGCGTGCCAAGCATCACTCATGCTGCCGAAGTGAGACTCCAAGCGCGCCATGCGACGCATACCGATACCGTCGATGCCATGCATCGCAACCAAATACTTCAAATCTGACATGTTCCATACCGTCTTAAGGGTTAACTCTGGCGTTAAGGGCTGACCGACCAAACGACCGCTGACCGCGCGTTGACTTGTCAAAGCGATGGGTCAATCCCGGTACACGCTACCACAAGGATCGCAGTTGACAAAGTAAGGGTGGCGAAAACCACTAAAGCGGAATGGCGGAGAGGACAGGATTCGAACCTGCGGTGGGTTTTGGCCCACACACGCTTTCCAGGCGTGCCCGTTAAGCCGCTCCGGCACCTCTCCACGTCGCGTCAGAAGCAGGTTGCTTCCGACTGATTGCGGGATGTCGTGGCGGAGAGGGCGGGATTCGAACCCGCGATCCCGGTTACCCGAGATACCGGTTTTCGAAACCGGCGCTTTCAACCACTCAGCCACCTCTCCATCGCGATCTACTGCTGTCGTTGTGCTTAAAACAACAGCCAACAATCGCTTCAATTCTAAAACTGACGATGGCAGTTCCCAAAAGCCTTCCCCAAAAGCCTTCATAGATCGGCACGTGCAGAATCGAAGCGACGCGCATCATGCCAAATGCTTCGCGGTTGAGACGCTACCGGCGCGGTCCTTTAAACGCAGTCGTGCTTAAGCTGCTGCTCGCTTGAACCGATACATCTTGCGATACTGGCTCTACGCCGCAACCGCCTCTGAACGTTCGCGCCGGATCTCTGGGATGTCGTGGAGCAGCACGGTGACCCAGAAAACGGTTGCGGCTACACCAGAAGCGAACTGGAACACCAGCAATTCAACATCGCTGATATACCCGTAGAGAGCGTACTGCAACCCCGCCAGTGCCACCAACAGTCCAAAGGAACCAAGCAACGCCGACCGATAGATCTGTCCGCGCGAGCGCTCAACGACGACGTGGATGGCTTGGTAACCGAGAAATACGAGACCCAAGGTGACCCAGAGGGTTATAAAAGGATTGTATCGAGCGACTGTTACGTCTTCTGCGGCGACTTCATCGATGAGGGAAAATACGTCGATCGAGATGCCGATAGTTGCGACTACGATCCCCAGGCCGTAGATTCCATACACGATATGCGCGACGCGACGTTGCCGAGCTGTGTAGTCGTTTACAGCAACCATGTAAATGAAGGCTGCAGCCAGCAATATCAGCAGCAAAGCAATGGTATTAATGGATGCGGCTAGGAAACTCAAATCTAGGAACGAAAGGATGGAACCAAGGACTTGGTAAATGACAAGTATCAAGAGTGACGCCCCGAACAGCTTCAGCTCACGCGGCTTCCGCATCACCATCACCACTCCCCCAATCGCAAAGCCGAGACCGACGGCAAGCAGAGCTAGCGATTGAACGACGTTATCAAATGTTTCGGATATCAGGTAATCAGTCATGTTTGATCAATTTCCTCGGCAATACGCCAACTAGAGAAGTTAATTCGATACGGGTTTTCGGTCTTTGAAGTCAAGTCGTCCGATGGGCAACAATCATACCTTGCCGATGCGAATGCTACGTCGATTCCGCACGCCCGCGTCGAATCTCCGGTATGTCGTGGATCAACACGGTAACCCAGAACACGGTTGCGACTACACCAGCAGCAAACCAGAACAGAAACTCTTCAACATTGGTGATGTGTCCCCTCAGGATGTACTGGACCGTCCCGATTCCCGCCAGCACTCCGAAGGAGCCGAGAAGCAGCGACCGATAGATCTGCCCGCGCGAGTGCTCGACTATGACATGGATGGCTTGGTATGCGATGAAGGCGAGGCCCAAGCCGACGTAGAGCAGCAGCAAGGGGTTGTATTGGGCAACGGTTATATTCTCCAGTTCTACGGACGCCTCATTGATGAAGGCACCAATGTCTATCGAGAGCCCCACACTAAAAGCTAGGTACCCCAGAACATACACCGCGAACACGCCATGCGCGATGCGACGTTGCCGGGCCGAGAAGTCATTTACAGCAACCAGGTAAACGAAGACCAGGGCTAGCAGCAAAAGCAGAGCGTCCATAAAGAAGGGCAATGACAAGTTGCCCAGAGTCACGGTATCAAGAGCGCCACCGAGAAAGACGACGAGAATCTGGCAAAAGACGAATATCAGCAATGCCGCCCCGAACAACCTCAACTCAAGCGGCTTCCTGATCACCATCGCGCCTCCCACAATCACAAAACCCAGTCCGATGGTAATCAGAGCCAAATTACCAACGGTGCTGTGAAACGTTTCGGATATCAGGTAGTCAGTCATCTCTCATCAAATCCTTGGCAATGTGCCAATTCAAGAAGCAGTTCAGCGCGCTCTTGCCGTCACTGATGGCCAGGTCAGGCAGCCGAATGTTCAGCCGATATCTCGCCCGTCTCGTGTTTGACGACCGTGATCCAGAGGAACAGCACTGGCAATGACAACACGATGTCATTCGTGAACTGCATCGAGTCGGACCATTCCGTCCCGCCATGGGTAAACATGCTCACTACGGTGCAGATCCCAAACGAGGCAAATCCGAACAACAGGAAGGTGCGATATGGCTCGCCGCGCGAGTGCTCCAGCACAATCTGCCCCGCTTCGTAGATCGCGAAGATTATACCCACGGCAATGCCAGCGATGGCGATGGGATGATGATCATGCGCCAGCAATCCAGCTTCCGACCATGAGAGGTCGGCGGTGATGTCTGAGAAGAGCCAGATCGCAAAGAGCGCCAATACATATGATCGCCCCTAGCCATTGGGCGATCATACGGTTTCGGTCGCTATAGTCGCTCACCGCAACTCGCAACAGGATTCCGAGTGCGACAAACGTAGACAAACCCTCCAATACGCGTAACACCAATACTATTCGCTGTCGTTTGGGTCGTCGGGATGCAACAGCAGCACCAACGCCCGGAACGCAAATGGCAATGCGAATACGCCAATACCGATGCCAAACTTGCGCAAGACGAAATCCGAGCGGCGGAACATCATCCAACCGATAATGAGAAGCCCGATCGCAGTGTGCAGATTCACCAGCGGCACTACGACCCGGACAAGTCACTCAGATACCTCAAAGTTATTAAGGATGTCCATTCCTGTCTCCTAGTCCTCTGAGAAGGTCTATATTTCCGTGAGCGTGATGAAACTTTATCAGAAAAAACACCAGACAACCAAATCAAATCGCCCGATTTAAGAGACAGACACATTTTGTCCATGTGAACGCTAGGTTGCCTCTGCTCGCTCGCGTCTGATCTCCGGCAATTCATGAACCCATACCGTGATCCACGTCACCGCTCCGGCACCCTATGTGCGACCGGGAACAGAATCTCTTCCAAGTCAAAGCCCTGCCCTGCAACGACTGCCGGATGAATCCGAAAGCGCAAAACACGACGAACGATCCGGCATCAGTGAATTATGCGGATGCTTGACGATGTTGGCAATCTGGCTTCCAAGGCGATTTTGAGTGGTGATTCAGACGCGAAAAAGCCCTTTGGCAACGACCTATTTTCCCACACCTCACAGTGCAGTATCGTCAGCGCTACGACGTTTCACTTCCGTGTTCGGGATGGGAACGGGTGGTTCCATCGCGCTCTAATCACCAAAGGGCTTTAGCAACATATTTTGTCTATCGGTTTTATGGGAAAGTTGGTAGCGGGGGCAGGATTCGAACCTGCGACCTTCGGGTTATGAGCCCGACGAGCTACCACTGCTCCACCCCGCATTGTCTTGCTTTATTTTGTGCAAGATTTCGCCGAATAGACGTTGTGTTAGGAATGATTCCGCGTTCTCCAAGAGCTCGGAGCGAGCCGATTTATGAAGTCAGTGATTTTGATTTGATGGTCAAGCCCTCGACCAATTAGTACCGTTCAGCTGAGCGCATTGCTGCGCTTACACCTACGGCCTATCTACCCGGTAGTCTCCCGGTGGTCTTACTCCTTACGGATGGGACATCTCATCTTAGGGTGGGCTTCGTGCTTAGATGCTTTCAGCGCTTATCCCTTCCGAACGTAGCTACCCGGCGGTGCGGCTGGCGCCACAACCGGCACACCAGAGGTTCGTCCAATCCGGTCCTCTCGTACTAGGATCAGCTCCCTTCAAATGTCCTGCGCGCACGGCGGATAGAGACCGAGCTGTCTCACGACGCTCTGAACCCAGCTCGCGTGCCGCTTTAACGGGCGGACAGCCCGACCCTTGGGACCTTCTTCAGCCCCAGGATGCGACGAGCCGACATCGAGGTGCCAAAGCTCCCCGTCGATACGATCTCTTGGGGGAGATTAGCCTGTTATCCCCGGGGTAGCTTTTATCCGTTAAGCCACGGTCCTTCCACTCGGAACCGTAGGATCACTTTGACCGACTTTCGTCCCTGCTCGACTTGTAGGTCTCGCAGTCAAGCCACCTTATGCCAATACACTCTTTGGCTGATTTCCATCCAGCCTGAGGTGACCTTTGTGCGCCTCCGTTACCTTTTAGGAGGCGACCGCCCCAGTCAAACTGCCTACCAGACACTGTCCCAGAAACGGTTAGATTCAAACGCAGAAAAGGGCGGTCTTTCATTGGTGACTCCACACAGGCTGGCGCCTGCGCTTCACAGTCTCCCGCCTATTACTACACATCCCTGAGCTCAAACCAATGTCAAGCTGCAGTAAAGCTCCACGGGGTCTATTTGTCCTGCCGCGCGTAACCCGCATCTTCACGGGTCCTGCAATTTCACCGAGTCCATCGTTGAGACAGTGCCCAAGTCGTTACGCCATTCGTGCGGGTCGGAACTTACCCGACAAGGGACTTCGCTACCTTAGGACCGTTATAGTTACGGCCGCCGTTTACCGGGGCTTCGGTCGGAGGCTCTCACCCCCTTCCTTAACCTACCAGCACTGGGCAGGCGTCAGCCTGTATACATCAGCTTTCGCTTTGGCACAGACCTGTGTTTTTGGTAAACAGTCGCTTGGGCCGGTTCTCTGCGACCGACAACGCCTTTCGCGGTATACGCGTATACATCATCGGCACCCCTTATCCCGAAGTTACGGGGTTAATTTGCCGAGTTCCTTAACGATGGTTATCTCGAACGCCTAGGGGCGTTTACCCCTGTCCACCAGTGTCGGTTTGCGGTACGGTCGCCACAAGACCTCGACACCGAAGATTTTCTTGGCGGCATAGGATCAGCGACGTTCCTCGAGGCGTACCTTAAGGTCCCACCGTTCCTCAGCTAAACACCGCGCATTTTAACTCGCGGCGCTGACCTACGAACGGCGACACACCATATCCAGTGGTATGCATCGCTTACCAATCCGCGTCCCTCCTGTGTCTCAATCGGTCCTGGGGCGGGGCTGGAATTTCAACCAGCTATCCATCGGTTTCGCCTTTAGGCTACACCTTAGGGCCGCCTTACCCTACGTCGATCAACGTTGCGTAGGAAACCTCGGACTTTCGGCGTGCCGGATTCTCACCGGCATTGACGCTACTCATGCCAGCATTCTCACTTCCCAGCACTCCACGCGACCTCACGGGCACGCTTCAACGCGGCTGGGAACGCTCCCCTACCGAGACGCGCGAACGCGTCTCTCGCAGCATCGGCGGTGTGCTTAGCCCCGTTTATTTTCCGTGCAGGAGCCCTCGACCAGTGATCTGTTACGAACTCTTTAAAGGGTGGCTGCTTCTAAGCCAACCTCCTGGCTGTCTGGGCGCCCCCACCTCGTTTAACACTTAGCACACACTTAGGGGCCTTAGCTTGCGATCTGGGCTGTTTCCCTCTCGACGATGGAGCTTATCCTTCACCGTCTCACTGCCGGGGTACCCTTCGCGGTATTCGAAGTTTGACAGGGTTTGGTAAGTTCTTCACCCCCTAGCCCAATCAGAGCCCTACCTCCGCGAAGTAAATTCCCGACGCTGCACCTAAATGCATTTCGGGGAGAACCAGCTATCTCCGGGTTCGTTTGGCATTTTACCCCTACCCACAGCTCATCCCATCACTTTGCAACGTAAACGGGTTCGGCCCTCCACGAAATGTTACTTTCGCTTCAGCCTGGCCATGGGTAGCTCACCCGGTTTCGGGTCTACTCCGCGCGACTGAACGCCCTGTTCAAACTCGCTTTCGCTTCGGCTACAGCACTGAACGCCTTAACCTCGCCACGCAAAGTAACTCGCTGGCTCATTCTTCAATAGGCACGCTGTCATCGGCACGCAAACAAATGCATACCGACTCCAACGGTTTGTAGGCACACGGTTTCAGTTCTCTTTCACTCCCCTGCTTGGGGTGCTTTTCACCTTTCCCTCACGGTACTGGTTCACTATCGGTCGCTAGAAGTACTTAGCCTTGGAGAGTGGTCTCCCCAGATTCCAACAGGATTTCACGTGTCCCGCCGTACTCAGGTGCCCGACTAGGAGGCACGGCAATTTCGTTTACGGGGCTATCACCCTCTATGACCAGACTTTCCAGTGCTGCTCAACTATCGCCGCGCTTTGTAACTCCATGGGAGCCTCAGGTAGCCCCCGCATCGAGACCTACAACACCCGTGAGACGTAAGCTCCTGAGCCGTTTAGTCTCACCCGGTTTGGGCTCTTCCCTTTTCGCTCGCCGCTACTAGGGGAGTCTCGGTTGATTTCCTTTCCTCGGGGTACTTAGATGTTTCAGTTCCCCCGCTTACCTTCTCTTGCGAGATGCAGCCGCGCGCTAAGGCGCGGCCACGGGTTTCCCCATTCGGGAATCCACGGCTTAGCCTGCCAGACAGCTGACCGTGGCTTATCGCAGTCTCACTACGCCCTTACTCGGCTTCTAGCGCCAAGGCATTCCCCGTGTGCCCTTAGTAGCTTGATCCATCTTTCATGAATCGGCTTGCTCCGGTTCTCGGAGAATGCGGAATCAATCTTCAAATGTTAAAGATGCACCCACATGCCAGAACACGCGCAAAAACGAATTCTTGTCAGTGGTAAACGAAAAGTATATCCAATCAATGCCAAACCGTCAACAAATCTCAAGCATCCCTAAACATTCAAATCACCCAATTTCAGAACCTCGCCTCATCGCATCAATATCCGACCGCAACCTCTCAAGGCTTCTTGGAAGCATCTAAACGCAATTCATATGCAAGAATGTTAGGCTACAACGGGACGTTACCAGCACCTTGCCAAAGAAAACGAAAGAAATATGTGGGGAGCTATCGCCGGCGACATCATCGGGTCTACGCACGAATTCAAGTATCCGCCAACCAAGCACGCCGATTTTGAGCCGCTTTTCGAAGCCCGAGTCGGAGTGACAGACGACACGATACTCACGATCGCGACTGCCGAAGCGATATTGCAGTGGGATGATCACTCGGAAACACCAGGTTACGGCGACGCGTATCTCCGATGGGGACGACGCTATCCATCTTCTTACGGCGAACGTTTCGCCGAATGGCTAAATTCCGAAACGCCGCGTCCCTATAGAAGTCTGGGCAACGGATCCGCCATGCGAGTGAGCCCGGCAGGATGGGCATTTGACACGCTCGAAGAGACGCTTAAACATGCGCGCTTGACGGCATTGCCCACGCATAACCATCGCGAAGGCATCAAAGGCGCACAGGCCATCGCGCACGCCATCTTCATCGCCCGGAATGGCGGCGATATAGAGACCATCCGGCAAACCCTCGAAACCGAGTATCGATACGACCTGTCGAGAACGGTTGACGAGATCCGGCCCGACTACTACTTCGACGAAACCTGTCCGAGAACGGTTCCTGAAGCAGTTACCTGTTTCCTCGAATCCGATAGCGTCGAAAGCACGATCCGTCTCGCCATCTCCCTCGGTGGCGATGCTGACACCTTAGCCTGCATTGCCGGATCCATCGCGCATGCCTTTTATGGGCCTCTACCAGAGGGCATCATGGTCGAAATCCGCAAGCGAACGCCACCCGACATGCTGGATGTCGCCGACCGCTTCTGCGAACGCTACAAGATCGAATGACTGATTAGCACGATTAAACCAGTGTGATACCATCGTCGGTACTCGGGCAAGAGTGTTCAGTCCACCACTCCCTAGCCCTGCGTGAGCTTCCATCCGAGGAACTGCAAGATGTTCTTCCCACATCTGCTCGCATTCACTGCGACACTAGCCCTGCTTTTGGGGACTTCAATTCCTGTCGCTTCAATCGACTCCACATTCTTCGCTAACTACGCCGCGTTGCCACATCGATCTGTCTCTTCCGAACAGAAACCTAACGAAGATGCAGATGATGACCTCGATCTACCAGAAACTGATGAGGATGGATTCGACACGCCATTAACCGACAATGACGGATTCGATACACCTGAGATTCACGGCGATGGCATCTTCACACCTTACACGGATTACGACGGCATCGACACACCAACTCCCACCGACAACGACGGTACTGACTCCGACGGCATCGACACACCAACTCCCACCGACAATGACCGCACCGACAACGACGGCATCGACACACCAACTCCCACCGACAATGACCGCACCGACTCCGACGGCATCGACACACCAACTCCCACCGACAACGACGGTACCGACAACGACGGCATCGACACACCAACTCCCACCGACAACGACGGTACCGACAACGACGGCATCGACACACCAACTCCCACCGACAACGACGGTACCGACAACGACGGCATTGACACCCCAACTCCGACCGACAACGACGGTACCGACAACGACGGCATCGACACACCAACACCGACCGACAACGACGGTACCGACAACGACGGCATAGATACTCCAACGCCTACCGACAATGACGGCACCGACTCCGACGGCATAGACACACCAACACCAACCGACAACGACGGAACCGACAACGACGGCATAGACACACCAACACCGACCGACAACGACGGAACCGACTCCGACGGCATAGACACCCCAACACCAACCGACAACGACACTCCACCGTCCTTATCTTCGGATGAGAGCGACAGTGATGAAAATAGCGACTAGCTACTAGGGCCGCCGAAGTATAGGCATTTGCCGGTCATACATCCAAAGATCGAGTTTCCGTCAGACTCTGGGCTGGTAGAGCTCCCGATGCTGTTTGATGCTGATTGGGTTTGGGAAAAGTATCAGGAACAGTTCGGCAAGCAGGAGCATACACTTGAGACGATCCGCATTCGTCATTTCAGTCATAGGCCTAACAGAGTGGCGATGGCCAGCTATTTGTTGGATTACAGGCATGACGAATATCTGCCTTCGCAACACTTGACAATCAGCACTGAGCGAGACGCCCACACTGAACTATTCCGGTATCCCGACGACTCTCGTCTGCCTGGACTTCCGGACGCATCGAATCCAGAAACCGCGCTGGCGTTACTGAACCAGCATGTTCTTGCTTTCCGTGCCAGACAACAGATTCGAGTGCAACTAGTGCGATACAGACCGCCCAGTCGTGCCATTTTTCGCCATCGGGTAGGGAGAATCAGACTCTATGCCCGCGTCGTCCGCCCCAGTTCTGTGTCTCGCATCCTTGACGCGCAACGATTGATAAGCACATCAAACTTCGTCGTGCCTCGTGTGACCGGCGCTTGGTTAGACGGCGGCGTTATTTGGTTCAGTGAAATCCCTGGTGCTAATTTGCGTCGACGGATACTGCGAGGCAAGCTTCCAGATACTGCTTCTCTGATTACCAGATTGGAATCTTTGTGGAGCGAACTATCGGAGACCTCCGACGGGCGACCATTCAACTTGGCCGGGGCATACTATACTGCCAGACGCACCTTCACACACGTGATCGATGACGCGCCTATGGCTGAGCGTCAATTCAAAGACGCGACAAAGGTGCTTGATCAATTTGTCCGTTCCTGGCGTCCCACGCATATCGCGCATAACGACTTCTACGATGACCAGATGCTGCAACTACCCGACGGTCGGGTCGCACTTGTGGATTTCGAAGAAACCGGACCCGGCGATCCCATGCTCGATGTCGGCAATTGCTTGGCACATCTGAAATGGTTATCCCAGTTCAGTCGAAGGCGCTCCAAAAACGCCTCCGGAGAATTTCACGCGGCATTTAAATCTCATTCACTGAATCAATTTCGATGGCACTAGGAAGATCTGGCGCTTCGTGAAGCAGTGTGTCTTTTCCGAATATGCACTAACGTCATCCGACGTCCTCGAACCTCTTGGCACAATGACCTGCTTGAAGGCCTGACACTCGTAAATCAAACGCTAAAGCGGTAAGCCGTAGAAATCGCCGCAAGAGGCAAGCGAACGTTTCGGGGTGATTTGAACCGAAGCTCGCAGTCCAGATGTATCATTAGAAGTATTCAAGGTTGACGCGTTAGCCGCCTGCCCAATTCAATTTCTCTACGCTAACGCCAAACACCGTAGCTTGCCATTCTGTTGCATCACAGTACCTGCATCGGATCTGATGCGCAGATAGAAAGGAGTTGTGACGCCTTATGAAAGACCTGCTTCAACACGCCGCCATTGGAAACCCCATCACCCGCCTCGGCGTCTCGTTCTTCCCCATCTATCTCATCGGGAACGAGCTGACACATGTCGGCGCGAGCTCAAGTGAGCACTTGGCAGTAGATGAACTCGATGATGCTTCAGTGCCCACTCTGGCCGCGCGGAATCTATCCAAGGAGATGCTGCTGATAGCGGCCGGGCAACACTTCGTCGGCGGACTCCAGAATCGCGCCATCAACATCAGCGTCCTCATCGCCGCAATGTCAACTGTGAAGATACCCGTATCATGCCTCGAACAGGGACGATGGTCACGCCAGCGCGGACACGATCCGGAATACTACGAGGATGAGGATGAATTCGATCCTTTCGCCGATGAAGACGAGGATGACATTCCAGAGACGAATTCGCCGCGTGCCGATTTCGTACAGGGAGGATTCGCATCTCGCCGCACCCGTTATACCGTCCACTCCAACGTCGCGCCGCTGCAGAACCGCTCCGGCAATCAATCCGAAGTGTGGAACTCCATCGACCGCGAACTAGACGATCTCGGTGTCGATTCGCCGACGCATGCACTCTCTGCCAACCGGGATTTCTACCGTCGCGAACATCGCCGCGCCGATGCGGCAGACGAACTTGTGGAACTCGGTCCACTCCCCGGACAGCACGGCTTCGTAGTCGCACACGGCAACCGTCCCACAGCGATTGAGGTCTTCGGCTCCCCCGCTCTCCTCAAAGACTACTGGGAAGACCTGGTGCGCTCATACATGCTCGAACGCCCCACCTCACACGGACGCCCCTCAGCATCCGCCGCCCTGCGATTGCTCAACAACTTTGGCCGCGCCATCGCCAACGCCGCCCCACAACCCGGCGTCGGACTAGGCACCGAGATCCACGTCGCCAACGACCGCGCCGCCGGCCACGCCCTAATCTACAACGACGCCATCGTTCACGCCTGCGATTTTGTGATGAACTGAACGGTGTTAAATGGGTTAGATGAGGACGTAGTTGTGATAGCCCTTGATCGAGAGTTCAGGGAGCAGGTTTGGGTTGCCCGGTCTTATGATCTATCCAGTTGATGGCGACATAGTTGGTAGGCAGATTGCTAAAATCCGAATCTAACGTGACCAGGGTCGCATCATAAATCTTCGCGGTCGCTGCAATCCAAGTGTCATGCTTGCCCAACTTCAGCCCCTTCTTTTCCTGTTCGTAATGCAATCTAATGAATTCTTCCGTTAGAGGACCAGGCGCGATCGGAATTACATTTGTTCTGCGGTACAAATCCTCTAGCCAGTCAAGCCGCTTTGATCCCCACTCGCGTCGCGCGGCGAAAAGACTGAGTTCCGCCATTGCTACCACTGAAACGATTGGAGCGCTGTAGATAGATGGATGCCATATACCTGGCTTCAAACTCTTTCCCCGCATCCCCGCCTCTAGACATCAGCAAGAGTACATTCGTGTCGAGCGTAATCAACCCTGATTTACTGACCATCAAGCCCCGCGCCGTATCTCGCGCAACTCACGCAACATCTCCTCGAATTCTTCATCGGTCTCATCCCCCGGCCAGCTGCCCACTATCGAATCAGCTCCTGACTCGGAGGCATCCTTTAATTTGTGTATCGGGATGGGCAGATCCGTTCTAGCAGTAGGCAATTCACCGAACAACTCTTGATCACGCTCGGTTGCTGCTCCGATAAAGTCAACATCCAAATGTTGAGGGGTTCCTCCGCTTCCGAATGTCAACACTCCCTCCGCCAGCACCAACTTACCCCACAGTTCTTGCAATGTCTCACGTGCAGATTGTTTGGTAGCCCCTTTAACCATCTTTCCACCCTTGGCGAGGATGGCAAATTTGAGATTGTCGCTACGAATCTGGTTAGCACCCCGACTATCGTTGAGCGGGATGGCGGTGGTATCTTATCCCTGCTTTTGCGGAGTGTCTCAATCGCCTCGTTCGTTAACCGGGTGGAACGGCCGTTAACTTGAGGCCCTGCCTCAGCTGGGGAAATTATGCTCATAGTTTCAACATCTGCTTTCAGAGTCGTTCCCAACTCCACAAACGTCTGAAGCAGAGGTGCATCGAAACTTCTAGAAACATCATCATTCACTGAGTCTGTCAAGGACGCTTCCAGACTTTGGTGAAACAGATCGAATGCACTAACGGTCGGATTGATATCTCCATCGAATAACTGTGTCTGACCAAACAATTCAGGATTGGCCTCGAACAGCGGCGGGCTGGAGATGGACAGCACCGTGGAGCCAGGTTTGATACTGGTGCGCAAAGGCGTCGATTTGCGAAGCCATTCTGGGACTGAACCGGGCGCGCTGCTACGTCCCTCGACTCTCATTCTCAACGAGCCCTGGACGGCCTTTACGACGTTGCTCAGCAGGTTCGCCATCATCGCCGCGTCAAACTCAGTCCCTCGATACCAGGACCTTCTAGTCTTATTTCATGCTTACTCAGCGGGTGATTACCTCTCAAAAGACCGTCCGGTTAAATCTATTATCTCCCCCGCGCCTCAATCCGCGCCAGCAGATCGCGAATCTCCATCAGCAGCTGCGTCTGATCCTTTGATGATGGCGTGGCAACGGGGCCCGCTGGCGACACATCCGATGCTTCGGCGGTCTGCTGAACTTTAAGTAGCTCTACGTTCTCCATCACCGCATCGCGGAAGTCGTACGGGTTCTTTACGCCGAGGACGCTGGCGGCGCCCTGAACCTGCGTCTGACCGGCCGACTCGATCGTCACTTTGTAGACGCCGAAGCGGCGCATCAGCGGGCCTTGATGCACGGATACATCGGTGATGCGTTCCAGCGGCACGTTGGTCTGGCTGCGAAACACTACACCCCGTTTGGACTGGATCGAAGTCGCACTCAACTCCAGCGAGTGATACTCGTTGTAACGTGGCGCATACCACGCCCAGTAGAGAATCGCACAGATCGGAATCAGGGGGATGCCGACGACCGTTACGACGAGGATGGCCATCAAGGCCCAGAACATGTAGGACTTGACCTGCGCATCGAGTTCAACGGCGAGAACATTGGCATCGGAATGGGAATTGGGAATGGCTGTTGATGTCTGCATGGAAAAACCTTTCATTCACCCCGGCGGGATATGAAATCGCTTAACCAATGTTACGGGTATCGGAAGTCCTGAACGCGCCGTATCCATCAAGTGCACCCGCATCAAATCGACATTGCACTCCCGATATCTGTCGATGGCGGTTTGAATCGATGTCAGCATGGCGCGGCGCGATATAATTCATTTGTTAAGCACACTCAATATGCGCGTGCTTGGCGAATGGCCACAGCACGTGTGTCCTGTTCGCCCGCGCGCGGAGGGAAACGAATGCCGACTACCGCCGTACTTGGTGGTTTATGGGGCGACGAGGGAAAAGGGAAGATTATCGACTTCCTCGCCGCCGATGCTTCCGTCGTCGTTAGATTTTCCGGCGGAAATAACGCCGGACATACCGTCGTAAACGACTACGGAAAGGTCGTATTCCACCTTATACCCAGCGGAATCTGCCACGAAGGCACCATCAACGTCATCGGAAACGGCGTAGTCGTCGCTCCTGACGCACTGATTGAAGAGATCGGGATGGTGAAAGAACGCGGACTTCCCGGCGAAATCGCCATCTCAGACCGCGCACATCTACTCATGCCCTACCACGTCGCACTCGACCAGCTCGAGGAGCAACGGCGCGGCTCGGACGCCATCGGCACTACTGGCAGAGGCATTGGCCCTGCGTACGTCGATAAGGTGGCGCGCATGGGCGTTCGAGTGGGCGAACTGCTCGATGTCGAAGAACTCTCGTTGACATTGCCCCGCATCATCGCCTTCAAGAATGAACTCATCACCAAGATTTACGGCGGCGAACCGATAGATGTCGACCAGACGTTGGAGCAGGCCAAATATTGGGCTTCCGAGCTCGGTCCGTACATCAAGTCTGCCGATACGATTTTGACCGATGCCCTGGCTAATGACCGCCTCGTGATTATGGAAGGCGCCCAGGGCGCGCTTTTGGATATCGACCATGGGACTTACCCGTTCGTAACATCGTCCAGCCCCACGATCGGCGGCGCATTGACGGGCACTGGCATCGGACCAAGTTCATTCACTCGCATCATCGGCGTCTTCAAGGCATACTCCACAAGAGTCGGCAGCGGTCCCTTCCCGACCGAGATACACGGTGTTGAGGGCGACCGGATACGTGAGATGGCGGGTGAATTTGGCGCCACTACCGGACGCGCGCGCAGAGTGGGATGGTTTGATGCCGTCGCCGCGCGATACACCACCCGCGTCAATGGCTTCAACTCGATGGTGCTAACACGACTGGACACGCTCGACAACTGGGAGCGCATCAAAATCTGCACTGCCTACTCACTCGACGGCGAGATCATCGAGGACTTCCCGATAGAACGCGGCCGATTGGCAAGATGCGAACCGATCTATGAAGAGATGCCCGGTTGGACCGAGTCAACCACTCAGTTCACTGAATGGGATGACCTGTGCGACGGTGCACAGCGATACGTGCGCAAACTGGAGGACCTGCTACAAATACCGGCATCAGAGATATCTACCGGACCGCATCGCGACGACACTCTCGTCGTGAACCGCGGCTAACGATATCTCCTACCGATCGGTATCCGTCAAGTACTGCATCACGGCCCGCGCCAACTTCTCAGAATCGTGCATGATCGGATGCGCCGCATCTG
Organism: Dehalococcoidia bacterium; assembly: GCA_965200065.1. Classification (GTDB taxonomy): domain Bacteria; phylum Chloroflexota; class Dehalococcoidia; order Lucifugimonadales; family Lucifugimonadaceae; genus Bin127. The sequence goes on from CBDATF010000002.1 coordinate 495,796, forward strand.
CAACACGGCGTATCATCACCGTATCAACCACATCCTGAAGCAATGGGTCTATCCTGACCGCGCCGTCCGGCGGGATCGTTCCCGGCTCGAATTCATTGACGATGATGGCGTCTACCTCGCTAGCCAAGTAGCGATTCGCCGACAACACGAAGTCTGAAGCGCAAAACCCATGCGTCTCGCCCGGTTTGGTCGAGATGTTGCAGATCTGCAATACCCGAGCATCGCTCGCCGTCAGTGCATCAGTTACGCCATCTGCCAACAGATTGGGGATAACACTGGTAAACAGGTCTCCCGGTCCGAGAACCACCAAATCTGCCTGATGCAACGCATCCAGAGCTCTGAAGTTTGCATTTACGGGCGGATCGAGATATATGCGTGAAATCGGAACTGCCGATATCGGTCTATCGCCGATGGACGACTCGCCGCGTATCACCGTGCCATCCGCCATCTCGGCACACAGTTCTGATGGCTCCTCGCTGATCGGCAATACGCGACCGACCGATTCTAACGCTTGAGATATCGAGTCGATCGCGCTCTCCAGACTGCCACATCTCTCCATCTCCGCCAACAGCATCAGATTGCCGAGGGCGTGGTTCTCAAGTGCGCCGCTAGAGGAGAAGCGATGTTCCATCAGATACTCAAGAACGGAGCTGGCCTGGCTTTTAGGTGTGAGTGCGGCGATGCATCTACGCACATCGCCAAGCGCGGGAATGCCAAATTCGCGACGCAACATCCCCGATGAACCGCCATCGTCAAACGTCGTGACGATCGCAGTGATGTCGATCTGATCGACGTAACGTCTCAATCCTCGCAGGAGCGCAGGTGAACCAGTCCCGCCGCCAAGCGTAACCACTCGTTGGTGCCTGCCGACATCATCACCCACTCGCGTTGAGGGGTAGGAACTCATCTAAGCGAGCCACAATGACAGATCGGAACTGCGCTTGGGGAACAATGTTTTGAGCAGATGACGATCCGATTTACTAGATATCAAAGCGTCGGTATGTGCCGCTAACGTCTCATCCACCGAGCGCATTCCGAAAAGAATCGGCAAGAATGATCGACTGGGAAATCGCACTGATGGGCGCGACACATTACTCATACCTAATGCTTCAACACTGCTGAGCAGTCCATCTGCGAACGTCATCTTGAACCCATCGCGGTCGGATCGAACCACCACTTCTCCCGAATATCCGCAGTGCACGGATGATGCGATGCGTCTTTCTAATACCGGCGCAATCTTACGCACAAACCCGGCTACATCCGGCACTCTCACATACCAGGCGTATTGATCCTCTGGTGGCTGTCCTAACGCTCCATCATCGAATATGTAGGCGGGATGGTCTGACTGCATATCCAGTCGTATCGTCTTAATCTGACGTTCCGGATCCGGGTTTGCATTAGAAGCTTTGTCCGCCAACTCGATAAACTCTCGCAACAGCAAGGGCAATGCTTCTCGCCAGTAGCGGGGATGCGACATCTCCGTGCGCAAGATGACAGCCTCGTCAATCTCGATGATCATCACATACATCAATACGCCAACCGGTTCACCTAGCGTATCGCCCTCAACTCGGCATAGGACGGCGGTTTCATAACACACCGCGCTCCTGGGCGAACGTCCGAAGGTCATGTACCGCACATCATCCTCCCGGAACACCGGCGATACCATGGAGCGACTCTTCGACTCCTGCAGCAGACGCGTTATGAATGGAATGTCGCTCTCCACGGCGTCACGCAATCGGAACTTGCGGGCTTCATCATTCTTCCAGCGCGGCAACGAGTGGACATTGTAACGGCGGCCACCATCTGCGGGCAGGGCATATTCATAACCAAATTGACGGTAGTAAGTGGGGATGCCCAAAACGACCTGAATCGAGTGATCGCGTTCCGCCGCCCAGCGATGCATCACATCAAATTGGCGACGTACGAGTCCGCGATTGCGATACTCCGGCGCGGTGCCCACTATCTCCGGCTGGCCGACGCTGAACTCGATGCCGTCGTAACCCCACGTATGGTTCAGGTAAGCCGTGCTTGAGGCGATGCAACCATTTTTGACGTCTTCCACAATAAGAACGTCTTCGACACTCACGCTGGGATGCGGTTTGCCGACAATATCACGCGTCCACTCGGCGATCCAGTACGCATCGGTGCCGCTAGGCTCGTCGCGATGCACTCGGCCGTTGAAGTTCGCAAGCGCGTCTGCGTCCGCCTTGGTAGCGGAACGCATCACTAGGCCATCGCCTAGCTCCTCAATCACGTTGGCACTCGGTTGAGCGGACAAGATCAGGCTCAACCGTTTGGGAGATCGATCTCGTAATGATCCATGACGGGATCGAATTGAGCCGAAAACGCCGCCATCTCATCTTCGTCTGCCTGCATCGGATGACGCGCCGGGCCGACATTGAAACCAGAGCGATTCATGGCGTAGCGAACCGGTATCGGATTGGTGATGATGAAGAGCGCGTTGAATATCGGCAACAGTCGGAGATGTTCAGATGCCGCACGCTCAATGTCGCCCTCTAATATGGCACCGATCAAGCCCCTGACTTGATTACCGATTATGTTGCTGGCAACGCTGACCACGCCGTAGCCGCCGGTTGAGACGATCGAAAACGTCTCATTATCATTTCCCGACCAGACGTTGAAACCTTCGGGAGAGCCTTTGATGACGTATGCGATCTGATCGGCATCGCTGCTCGCCTCTTTGACACCGACGATGTTGGGAACCTCTGCCAGCTTCAGCGTAGTCGCCGCTGTCATATTGAGTGCCGTACGTCCGGGGACGTTGTACAAGACGCCGGGTATCGAGACCGCTTCAGCAATGGCGACGAAGTGCTTGACTAACCCCCCTTGGGTCGGCTTGTTGTATGCCGGCACCGTCATCAAGATGGCATCCACGCCGATAGCTTCTGCTTCACGCGAAAGTTCCATGGAGCGGTAGGTATTGTTGTCGGTTGTCCCGGCCACTACGGCGCCAGATTCTCCGATCGCGTCTTTAACTTCGGCAAAGAGCTTCAAACGCTCCTCGTCCGACATCGCCGGCGCCTCGCCAGTAGTGCCACCAATCACCAGCCCGTCAGAACCGGATGCCAGTAGAGACTTAGCGAGCTTACGCGCCTGTGGATAATCGACTTCCCCATCTTCAGTAAACGGGGTAACCATCGCTGTCAGCACTCGTCCAATTTCTGCCATTTTGAAAACTCCCTTTCGTACCGAATGCTAACACCATATAAACGAATTAGTGAACATCCGATGCGATGCGCGCTCTATATGCAGGGGTAGCCTCGCTCACTTCACTTGCGCCGACCCGCTGTCGCAGTATCAGGCCGATGTGGGGATGCTAAGCAACCACGCGCGGGCGGACACGCGCGGGCGGATACAGTCGCGCGCAATGCATTCATCCATTATCTGCAATGCATTGAGCGCGGCACCTTTACGCAGGTTGTCCGCGGCAATCCAGAAGACGATGCCGTTCTCATGTGCAATGTCGCGTCGCACTCTGCCCACCATCACCGCGTCTTCACCTGCAGAGTTGATTGGCATCGGATAGGACGCTTCACGCGGTCGATCCAGCAGATTGATACCCGGAAACTCCGCGATCGCGGTGCGCGCTTCCATCGGCGAGACGGGACCGTCAAACTCTACGCTGACAGATTCACAGTGGGAAATCTCTACCGGCACCCTTACGCACGTCGCGGTAAGGCGCAACTCAGGATCGCCAAGTATCTTGCGGCTCTCGTTGAGCATCTTCATCTCTTCGACGGTATACCCATCGTCGAAGAAGTCGTCTACCTGCGGCAAGAGATTGAAGGCTATCGGATGGGGATACTCACTTGGCGGCGAAATATCGCGTCCCGCCAACATATCTCCTGATTGTGCCAACAGCTCGGCTCGAGCCGCGGCACCGGTGCCAGTAACTGATTGGTAGGTAGAGACCGTGATGCCGCGAATTTCTCCCAATCCCATCAAGGCTTTAAGCGCCATAACGAGCGGTGTAGTGGTGCAGTTGGGAATTGAGATAATGCCCGAATGCCACTCGACGTCTGCACCATTGACTTCCGGCACTACAAGCGGCACTGTTGGCTCCATGCGATATGCCGAGCCATCATCGATAACGAGAACTCCGCGCTTGACTGCTTCTGGCGCCAATTCACGACTGACCGCAGAAGATGCCGATATGAATGCGACGTCTACATCATCGAAAGATTCCGGCGTCGCCTCCTCAACTACCAGCGCAGTTCCCTGATACTGAATCTGCTTGCCATGCGACCTTTTCGACGCCAGAACCTTGATCTTATCGGCCGGATGCCCACGTTCGGCCAGCAGTCCGAGTGCGACCGTGCCCACGGCCCCGGTCGCACCGACAATCGCGATATTGAGTTCTGACGCCTGCATCTCACAATTCTCCGAGACGTAACTTTTCGCCTAAACCGACAAATCCGGAACGCAACCGCGAGTGCCTGCGTTCCCGTTAATCACCTAATCCAAGGACCTTATCGAGACCGACGATCATCGATGTCTCGTTCATCACTCGTCGCACCGCAATCATCACTCCGGGCATGAAGCTGTCCCGGCTTATCGAGTCGTGTAACAGTGTGAGGGTCTGCCCCTCAGCGCCGAACACCACTTCATGCCGAGCCACCCGACCGGGCATCCGTGCGCTGTGGACGTTGATGCCGCCCGAACTGCCGCCACGCGAACCAGACAGTAGCTCTTTTTCGACCAAGTTCTGATCGAAGTCGCCGCCCTTGCCCTCCAGCATCGCGCCAACTATTGATAGCGCAGTGCCGGAAGGTGCATCGATCTTCATCTCGTGGTGGCTTTCGATCACATCTGCATAGTCAAAGTAGCTCGATGCGATCCGTGCCAGATGAATCAAGACGACGCAACCAAGCGCGAAGTTTGATGCCGAAATGACGCCTACGCCGGCCGCATCAGCCGCTTGCCCGATCGCGTCAAGCTCTGCAGATGCGATGCCGGTAGAGCCGGACACGCAACATACACCATGCGCGATGCATGCGCGCATCGCAGCGCTACCACCTTCAGCATTTGTGAAGTCAACCACTACATCCGGCACAATCGTGCCAAACAGAGCATCGAGGTCCGTTGCAAGCGGGACTTCAACTCCCGATGCCGTGCTGACAGTCGTTTCGTCGCCTGCCAACGCGTCAGCGCCTCCAACAGGCGTCAAGCCGGGCTCACTATCCACGGCATTAAGTACCGTGGCACCCATTCGCCCTAGCACTCCATTTACGGCAACCGTTATCTCGGACATCGCTGCTTTGAACTTAGATTGGTCTGACTAGTTGATGCTTCCGCTTTCCCAGCGTTGGGTTTTAAAGCTATCGACCGCGTCGATCTCTGCCAACCACACGTCTGCGTGGCCGACGAGTTCCGAAGTCATCATCATCTAAGTTGTTGCGACGATTGCCGCGTCTCGGGCCGCCGTCGTCGCGATCGCGATCATAGCCCGGACCAGGACGTCGCCGGTTGCCGCGATCGTAATCACCGCGTCCACCGCGATCCCGGTCAAAGCCGCCACGTCTACCGCGGTCGTAGTCGCCACGTCCGCCGCCACCGCCGCCGCGCTCAAACCGTCGTCCGCCGCCGCGACCACCGTCGTTTCGACCGCCACGATCGGAACCGCGACCGCCGCGATTGCCAGGTCGACGTCGCGCTACCGCTTCTTCGAGCGCACGGTCGTAATCACCGTCATAACGCGCCGCGTCATGCATCGCCCTCACGGAGAGGTCGACACGCCCGTTACCGTCTACGTTGACGACCATCACTTCCAGTTCGTCGCCTTCATTGGCAACCGTCTGAACATCCGGAATACGAGTGTCTGATAACTCGCTGATGTGCACCATCCCGTCTTTGCCGGGTATCAGGTTCACGAAGCAACCGAAGTCCATGATTTTGACGACCTTGCCGGTGTAGCGCTCACCGACTTCTATATCCTTGGTCATCCTCTGGATGTTGTCGATTGCGCCCTGAACCTTCTCTTGTTCTGTGCCGCCAATCGTCACGCTACCGTCGTCCTGGATGTCTACGCTGACGCCAAACTCTTCTTGGATGCCACGCACATTCGAACCGCCCGGGCCAATCACCATGCCGATCTTGTCGGTCGGCACTTTGATCGTCGTCATGCGCGGTGCGCCGTCTCGCAACTGCTCACGCGGTGCCGAGATTGTCTGCTCCATGTGGTCCAGGATCTCGATACGTGCAACGCGCGCCTGCTCAAGCGCTTCGGACATCACCTCGAAAGATATGCCTTTGACTTTGATGTCCATCTGCAATGCGGTAATGCCGTGATACGTGCCTGCAACTTTGAAGTCCATATCGCCAGCGTGGTCTTCCGCACCCTGAATATCGGTCAGCACCCGGGCATCTCCGCCTTCACCAGTTATCAGTCCCATAGCGATGCCCGCTACTGGCGATGCGATCGGCACTCCGCCATCCATCAATGCCAGACTTCCGGCACATACGCTCGCCATCGAAGTCGAACCGTTCGATGCCATCACTTCCGAAACCAAACGGATGGTGTACGGGAACTGCTCTTCATCGGGAAGTACGGCGCGCAATGCACGCTCGGCCAGCATCCCGTGCCCAACCTCACGTCGTCCTGTGAAACCGAATCGGCCGGCCTCGCCAGTCGAGTATGGCGGGAAGTTGTAGTGATGCATGAAACGCTTCGTCGTAATCGGCGAAAGATTGTCGATGCGCTGGGCTTCCGCAGCCGATGCCAGCGTCAGCACACCAAGCACCTGCGTCTCGCCACGTTGGAAAATACCAGAGCCGTGCACTCGGGGAAGGTAGCCAACCATCGAGTCGAGTTGACGCAAGTCTCGAAGGCTGCGACCGTCCGGACGGCGGCCATCTTCCAATATCCCCTGCCTCACCGCTTCTTTCTCTAACGCATACAGTTCCGTCTGAACATGAAGCGGATCGAACGCATCCTCACCTGAAGTCAATTCCGACTTCGCCTCAGACATGATCTTGCCTACCGCTTCTTCACGCTCCTCTTTGCCGCCCGATAGGAGCAACGCCTCTTTTATGGCATTACCGACACGTTGCCGGGTGGCCGCTTTAGCCTCAAGTTCCACCTCGGAAGGTTCAGGTGCTGCCCACTTGGCTTTGCCGACTGCTGCCTGCATCTCTCGAATGTGTGCAACAATGTCCCCGTTCACTTCCTGTGCCAGCTTGAGAGCATCCAAAATTACATCCTCGGACACAAAGTTGGCGCCGGCTTCGACCATCATGATGGCATCCGCGGTGCCCGCGACCGTCAGTTCAAGTGCGCTCTCTTCAAGCTCCTCGTAGGTCGGGTTCACGATCAGTTCGCCATCTATATAGCCGATGTTGCAGGCTCCCACCGGGTCGTCAAAGGGGATATCTGATATCGCCAACGCGGCCGATGCGCCTACGATGCCGAGGGGTGCGTGGGGATTCACCTCATCCGTAGCCAATATCGTGATGATCAGCTGCGTCTCGTTGTGGTAGTTCTTGGGAAATAGCGGTCGCAACGGACGGTCGCACAGCCGCGCTGCCAGTATCGCCTCGGAACCGGGGCGTCCCTCACGTTTGAAGAAGCCGCCCGGTATCTTTCCGCCGGCATACGATTTTTCGGCAACATCTACTGTCAAGGGCAGGAAGTCTACTCCCTGACGCGGGTTCTTGTCGGCCGTTGCCGTTGCCAGCAGTACCAGCTCACCGTATTGAATAGTCACTGCCCCGCCCGCTTGTGCTGCAAGTCGCCCGGTCTCAAACGACATCAATCGCCCGCCGACTTCCATATCGAAATTACGAATCATTACTTGTCACTTGGTCTTTCTGTTTGTCTAGTGGTCTTGTCGGCACTCTAGCCGACTTGCGAGATTCGATGAGTGCTGAGTTGAAATTCCACGTGCAGAGTTGTCGTCCCATACGCTCGAGGCGCGGTTTCAAAGTCGTTGAGCGACTCAACCGATCCATCGCGTGCGCGACAACAACGTGGGAGGATAAAGAGCAATTCGATTAGATTTGCCGAACGTCTGTCTGAAAGTTGCGACATGATATTCGGCTGGTTGCTGCTGAACAGCCTAGCCGCGAAGGCCTAATTCACTGATGAGCGCCCGGTAGCGAAGAACATCCTGCTTGGCAAGATATCGCAACAGTCGTCGGCGCTTACCCACGATCATCTGCAAGCCGCGTCGACCCGCCGCATCGTGTTTGTGCTCATTGAAATGCTCGGTCAGCGCTCGGATGCGCTCCGTCAAGATCGCGATTTGAACTTCCGTCGAACCGGTATCTTTCTCGTGCTTGCGAAACTTTTCGATCGTCTGCGTCTTCGTTTCGGCGTCCAAGTTATAGTCTCTTCTCTATCTCTTTCCTGCAGGCGTTGCTCGCAAGCGGGACATACTAAGTTGGTTGTCTTCCGACTCTCCGCCTCTTCAACGCATTCGGTTCCTGATTCCAATTTTGCTAACTCATTTAGCTCAATTCATTAAGGATACCATTCACACGCCAAATCTCCGCGTCCCCAACGCAAACGAAAAATATCGATCTGCAAAAGCGATTTCCCGCAAAAACCTGCTCGGATGGCCGCCTCGCTGCTAATGCCGCGTTCGATTTTCCCACAAGCCGCAAGTATCGTGTACCATTCATCTATCGTGCCAACGACTTATTGCGGCCGTACGCGGATAAGTTTGATGTTTGTTTGAGCCGTCTTGACATGCGCGCTCAAACAGGCATAAGATTATTCTGTGTGCATCGAAACATGCGGACGGCGATTTTTCGCTGACCTCACGGTTGCGATGCCGATACCGCGGACTGTGGCGACGGGATGTTTCCGAAGCCGCAAGCACACGGTAACTGTCGCTTTAAGGCATAGTAAGTAATCTGACATATCAGATTGGAGGACGGGTCCTCATGAATGAATCGCGCAGCCCGATGGATTTCGTGGCAGAAAACAGAGTGGTGACGTTAATCGGCCTTCTGTCTGTCGCCGCAATCATCATCGCAATCATTGGCCTCACGATCCAAGGTCCACAGGGCGTGCCAGGAGTACCGGGTGAACCGGGAGCACCGGGTAACCCAGGTGAATCAGGTGCACCAGGAGCACCGGGTGAGCCAGGAGCACCAGGCGAGCCGGGAGCACCAGGTAAGCCAGGTAACCCAGGTGAACCAGGATTGCCAGGCGACCCAGGTGAGCCAGGAGCCCCAGGTGAGCCGGGCGAACCAGGACTGCCGGGTGAGCCAGGTAAGCCAGGATTGCAAGGACCGCAAGGTATTCCAGGACTAGCCGGTGTGCCAGGACCAGCAGGTAAAGACGGAGCCGCCGGACCGCAAGGACCGCCAGGACCAGCAGGCGACCCCGGACCACCAGGCGCACCCGGACCAGAAGGTCCCGCAGGTGCTGACAACTACGCAAACATCGTCGTTTACGATGGTGAGTTCTCAGTCGCCAAGGTCATCTGGAACGCGGCTGGTTCAGCAGCCACGATCATGGGTTCCGGTTTCCAAGCCGGTGAAGTTGTCTCCCTCTCAGTCATGGGATCAGGTGGCGACGATGCAATCGGAAGCGCAACTGCTAACGACGGCGGTGCCTTCGCAGTCGACGTAACCTTCGACTCGGGCTCATACGGAAGCGGCACTGTCGCCTCCGTCGTGGCCAACGGAGATCAAGGCTCTAGAGCATCTGCCGCTCTCGTAGTCGTAGAGGAAAAGTAACCTCTACCCTCTCTCAAGCTTTCTTGAAGCCGTGAAGCCCGTCGAAAGACCGGCTTTCACGGCTTCAATAGCCCACTTCATTAAGCACTTCAAAGGCAATTGTCTTTGAAGTGCTTATGCGCGTGTAGAACCATCCGCGCATCGACCTCCGCTACCATCAAAGCGCAGGCAAACGCCAAACCCTCTACTACCGGACATCCGTATTCAAACTACTACGATGCAGGGCAATGTCGAGTACTAGCCTGATCGTCGTTCATGGATAACGTAACATCGCGTACGGAAGCGATGTCCCTAATCCCAGCCTCCGGCGAGGCTGGGCTCTACTCTTCTACCCAGTCCTACGCACCAGGAATGACCGCTACCCTATTGCGGCACAGTATCAGGGACTTAACCGCTTAACGGATGATCGAGAGAGAAGAGAGACTAGGACTCTGAACTCTCACTCAGCAAACTGGCATCGCTCAGCAACTGATCCATGAGATTCGAGAAGGTGAGGATGCCGGCTACCTTGCCAGACTCGTCCAGCATGACTGCTGTCTGATCCATTCGATCACGGAAGTCGTCGAAAAGCGTCGCTACCTGCTGGGTGATGGGAACTGGGAAGATCGAGGCACTGCACCAGTCGCGGCACACCGGCTCATCATCATCGCTGGCCCGTAGTCCCTGCAGCGTTTCAGCCTTGTCGATTATGCCCAGAACTTGGTCAACTGTCTTGTCGTACACCACTACCGCATCGATCTGGAGTTTGTCCATCATGTCAGCAACATCTTCGAGCGGCGTTTCGGCATGGACCGCCACCGTCTCCGAGATTCGCAACATGAAGTCTTTGGCACGCAAATCCTTGGAAGCCAGGTTCTGAAGCACGTTCAGAACGTTCTCCACTGGTTCATCACCGTTATCACCGGAGCTCTCAACGTCTATCCTGTAGTTGGCAACGCGGTTCAGACGCAACCGGCGGCCGATAAAGCGGGACGGCCAAATGATGGGTCCCAGCCATATCTTCACGTCCTCGTAGCAGAGACCGGCGACGCGGTTGACGCCTATCCGCATGGCAATCACGAACAGCAATACGAAGAACGCAACGCCAATCATCAGCAACGCTTCGCTCTCGACGTTGAATATCTTGACTGCGCCGTAGTACGCCGACAGCACCATCGCGATGAAGGAACCGCTGCGTACCGTCGTCACCACGATGCGCGTAGCCCGATAATCGCCCGCGCTGCCAGGGTTGATGTCGTCCGAGGATTCCGTCGACGCCATGCCCAGCATTGCCGCGATTCCCTGCGGTTGCAAGACGCTCAGCGTCAAAGTCAAAATGCCGTAAGTCAGGGCGGAAAAGATCAAAAAGATCGCCGCCGGCACCCAGCTCTCACTCATGGCGCCAATCGCTCCCGCCTCCGACTACTTCAATGTGTCGACGTCTATGTAAAGGATCGTCCGAATCTTTCATTTCGCTTGCCTATGGTCTACTCTGTACCATCAAATTGCAGCATCACGCTGCAAGTCAAATCGATATCCCAGTTATTGCACGGATACTTTGGAAGTCGATGAACTCAGCAGCATCACTCGGGCTGGGATACCGACTACCAACTCGCCATCCGCTACATCGCGCGTAACGACTGCGCCAGAACCGGTACGCGCGCCACGTCCGATGCTGACCGGCGCAATCAGTACACTGCCAGCGCCGATCGAGGCCGAATCTTCTATCACCGTGCGCTGAACCTCTCGGCCATCGAAGTTCGCGGTTACAGTCCCGGCGCCAACATTCACTTCCTGTCCCAGCTCAGCATCGCCGATAAACGAGAAATGTCCGACCTTCGAACCGGGACCGATGCGACTCGATTTCACTTCTGCCTGAGTTCCGATATAGGCATCTGCCTCAACACAACTCCCCGCGCGCACGCGACAGAACGGCCCTACCTTTGCCCTGAAACCAACTTGCGACTCCTCAACAAGCGCGTTAGGTCCAATCTCTGCATCGGATGCTACGATGCTGGAGCGCAGCTCCGATCTGCTCTTAACCAATGCGCCCGGTTCAATCCGAGATGACTGGTGCACGGTCGAAAATGGATGTATCTCAACGTCGGCACCAACTATCGAGTCCTCTACGATCGCATTAGGGCCGATACGCGCGCTGCGCTCTATGCGAGAGTTGCCGAGGATGTGAGAACCGGCTCCGATCCACGCGCCGGGTGAAATCTCGGCTTGTGGATCGATATAGACGGCAAAAGGATCCTGGAACTTTACGCCGGCATGAATCGCTTTAGCAACCGCGGAATCTAGCGCGCGACTGCCGTCACAGCAACAACTCTTGTCGCTACTACTTTCGCCAAGTTCTTCGCTGTCGCTGGACAAATCGCTTACGCGCGGTCAAATGCGTCCCAGTAGACTATCTACCCTCAAACTCCACTCTCCACCGTCTGGGACGTTGCACATAATCTTAACATCGCGCAATGCCGATATCCAAATCCAATTGGAAATCGCGGCTCGCCATACGGGCAAAACCGCAAGTTGAAACATCAACTCTCAGGCGAGTCTTCCGGTTCTGATGGCGGTCGTGTCTGACCAGCGCCGCTTCTAAAGACACGTCGCATCCCGGCTTGCACTGCCGAACGCCAGCTATCAATCTCAGAGCGCACACTCGCACGGAATGCCGGACCGTATTCGCCAATACGACGGAAACGCTTCCGGCGACGGCGTGCTAACACGCGGTAGTTGCGACGTCGCAATCGCCCTACTTCATCGATTAAGACCTGCCTCAACTCCTGGGCCGCGCCTTCCGGATCGACGTTGGCACCACCCTCAGGCTCTGCAACGATACGGTCGGCAATGCCCATCGACAAGGCATCTAAAGCGGTGAGACGCAGTGAACGGGCCACTTGCGGCGCTCTTGTGCGGTCGCTCAGCTCGGTCTGGGCACCCGACTCGGGCGATATGGGGGTGTAAATGCTGTTCTCCATCATCAGGAGCCGATCTGCAATCCCAAAGGCAAGTGCCGCCTCAGCCCCGCCCTCGCCGACTACAACTGAAACCACTGGATTCTCGATACCGAGCATCGTGCTGATAGTTTCAGCGATTTCACTCGCTAAGCCATTCGCTTCCTGGCCGATACCAAGCTTCGCGCCCGGAGTATCGATCAGCACAACTAGCGGGAAGCCGAAATCGGCCGCCATCTTCGCCGCGCGACGCCCCTTCCTGAACCCGGCTACACCGACGCCGCCACGATCTAGATCTGCATAGCCATACTGCTCCGTGAATGACACAGTTGGCGTATCGTCATCGTCGCGCGTCAACTCATGCTGATCACGCACTCTCTCTTGGGCGATCAGCATTACCGGATAGATGCCCAAGAATCCAATGCCGATCATAATCCCAGCATCATCGCCACCCGAACGGTCGCCGTGCAACTCAACAAAATTGCGGAACACCATTGAGATGTAGTCGGATGCAACCGGTCGATCGCTCCTGCGGCTCAGCTGCACCTCTTCCCATGCATCTCTTCTAGCTGGCTGATACGTGGGCGGACGACGGCGAGACGGCACATCACCTTTGAGATTGGGCCTGAATAGTCCCAACAGCGTCGCTAACCGGTCGCGTTGCAGATCCCGCCTCAACACCATATCGAGATGCCCATAAGCCAGCATCGCCTCGGCGTTGCTCTGATTGTCTATATCGGCCGACTCTTCGATCTCACGCAACGCGCCAAGTGAGGCGAATGCGATATGTGCGCCCGGCTCGCCGATACGAATATCAGACATCGAAGCGAAGCTGGAGAGTATCTGGCCTGATGATGGATTTCCCAGCACCGATATCAGGGGAAGTCCATGCTCGCGCAGAGAGCGTGCGGCAACGACGGTTTTAGCCATCTGGGTTAATGAAAGCACACCTTCCTGAAGACGCGCACCGCCGCTGGTAGCAAATACCAACACCGGCAGGTGGTTGCGCGTGGCATGCTCAAACATCCTCGCAACTTTTTCGCCAACCACAAGTCCCATACTGCCGCCGAGGAAACCGAAATCAATCGCAATAATGGCGCAAAGAGTACCACCCAGACGCCCTACACCCGTAATGGCCGCATCCGACAGCCCGGTCCGCACCTGATCGTTCAGCAAGCGCACCTGATACGAAAGACGAGGCGAGAATACGAGCGGATCTACTGAAGTGATCCAGTGGTCCATCTCCTCAAAAGTGCTGGGATCTATCAGTGCCTCGATGCGCGCCCGCGCCGAGATGTTGTAGTGGAAACCACAACTGGGACATACCCGGAGCTTGATGTACAGCTCCGATTCGCCTAGATAGGCGCCGCAGACAAGACAGGTCGATAGCTCATGCTCAAGGTCGACTTGTGGATTCTCGACCGGATCCGCGTCATCGCAATTCGTCGGCTCTTCGCCAAACTCAGGATATAGGGGCTTGATCGTCACGGAATGCGGATTAGGAATGAAATCAACATGCGTTGACAGCATTGTCTAAATCCGCATTGTAAAAGCAGTTACTTAATTCTCCATCGATTCGACGCTGATGTTCTGCAGATCTGCCGGAGCGGCTCAGCTATTAGCGATAACCTTGCGCGGCTTGCCCGGCTCACCCGGTCCCACAACCCCGGCATCCTCCAACTCGTCCATCAGTCGCGCCGCACGCGGATAGCCAATCCGCAAACGACGCTGAAGCAGTGAAGTCGATAGGGTCTTCTGGTTGCGCGCCATCTCGGAAGCCTGCACAAAGAGCGCATCGCCAGTATCTTCCTCTAATCCGGGGATGGAAACGGAAGCGTCTTCACCCGCATCGGAATCGAGTTGCGGCAACGGCGGCGCTCCTACTTGCTTCCAGAAGTCAACCACCGCTTCTATCTCCTCATCGCCAAGGAATGCACCTTGCACCCGGAGAGGCTGCGTCAGATTGATCGGCTTGTAGAGCATGTCGCCCTTGCCGAGAAGCTTATCTGCACCCGTCGAATCCAGTATTGTTCGGCTGTCTACCTGCGAACCCACCGCGAAGCTGATGCGAGACGGGAAGTTGGCCTTGATGAGTCCCGTCACCACGTCTACAGATGGACGCTGTGTCGCCACTACGAGATGCACACCTGTCGCTCGTCCTAGCTGCGCCAATCTAACCAGCAACTGCTCCACTTCATTAGATGCTGTCAACATCAGGTCTGCCAACTCATCAACCAGGATCAGCAGATACGGCATCTTGGCCTGGTTCTTACGGTTGTAGGTGCTGATATCCCTTACACCCGCCGCTTCGAGGGTGGCAAAGCGATCCATCATCTCTTTGACCAACGCCTTCAACGTCTTAACCGCAATTTCCGGCTCAACGATGACCGGCGCGTACAGATGCGGTATGCCCTGATAGGGCGTCAACTCAACCCGTTTCGGGTCGATCATCACCATCCGCACCTCGCGCGGATTGCGAGACAGCAATAATCCCGTGATGATGGTGTTCATGCATACGCTCTTGCCGGAACCGGTAGCGCCCGCGACGAGAGTGTGCGGCATCTTGGAAAAGTCAGCCATCACCGGGTTGCCGCCGCTTCCTACGCCAAGCGGCACTGGCAATGCAGCATCTTCAATAAACTCAGACCACTCCGGTGAATCCATCACCGTCCGCAAGTTAACCGGTGTCGGCTTGGCATTCGGCACTTCGATACCAACCACTGAGGAACCGGGCACTACCGACTCGAACCTGATGTTGGGGGAAGACAGCGCAAGCGCGATATCCTTCTCACGGCTCAGGATGGTGTCGACGCGGACTCGCTGACCGCGCGAGTTGGCTTTGCCACCTTTCCAACCCGGCTTCAGTCCATACATCGTCACGGTCGGACCGACTCGGACTTGATCGACACTTACGGCGACGCCATGCTCTGCCAGCGTCTCCTCAATCAGATCGCTCGTCGCCTTTATCTCAGCCGTCGCAATACCGCCCTTGGCAGATTTAGACAGATACTCAATCGGAGGCAGATGCCATGGGAACGTATGCATCGCCGCTTCTACCGCCGCGCCTGAAGTGATCATCTGCAACACTTCTTCAGTGTCAGAACTTACCGCTACATCCGCGACAACATCATCGGGTACATCTTCAGAAAAATCATCCAACACCGGCGCGTCAACCTCATCCGCTACATCTACAACCGGGGATGAAATCGGCTCATCTACCGTTACCGTGACTTCATCGTCCAACAACTCATCCACATCTGCTGCGACAAACTGATCGGTATTGTCGACAGGCTTCTCAGCAACATCGGAAGGATCCAAGGTACTTGTCAGCGACTCCGAAGTACCCATTGGGTCGATATCAGCATCCGATGCCTTATCTTCGATATAGACCGTATCGCCGATGTCGATCAGCGCATCATCGCTCTCAAGGTCATCAAGGTCAATCGTCGAGTACGGCTCTGCTTCACCGATGTCTGACATCCGGTCGCTACCCCAGTCAGTAGCAGCCTGCGTATCCATACTCGGGTCCGCTTCAGACGTAGCGGCGGGAGCGGGAGCGTCCTCGGTTGCGTTAGCGCCATTGTTGCGTCGGCTAGCGAGACCGACGGCGGCACCGCCAGCAACTACGAAGAGTCCAGTCAATGTAGTGGCAACCGCCATCGCACCGATTCCCAACACCCTTAAGCAGGTGCCGAATAGCTTGGGAAATTGTAAGAAGGCACCTATCGTGAACAATGCACCCGCACGCGCCCATGCCAACGCCTGTTGCCACAGAATCAGATCGTAGCGATACCATTCGAACGGCTCGCGGGCAAAGATCTCACCCAAACGTCCCCCCATCGTGTCGCCAGTTACGGAGCTGATGGGAGCCTGATATATTCCCAGCACAGTGGCAATGCCGAGAACGATTATGGCTGAGGATGTAACTTCACGCCACTGTCTTACGATCCATCCCGTCTGTGTGAACGCCAGATACGTGAACAGCGCCAACCATAGAGCAACTGGCATGACTGCGTAACCGACCGCGGCCATGATCTCGGTGCGATAGAGGAAGCCGGCGACCGCGGCAGCGACGAATATCGCCCCGAACGCTACATGTCGAATTACCTGCGTTTTAACCGCGGAACTAATCTTCCGCCCTGAAGAGTCTTCAGTTGATGCTTGGTCAGAATCTTGTTCAGTGTTGGATGAGCGAGAGAACAGGTCGTCATCTCGTCCGTCGTCATCAGTCAGCGCGTCTAGGTTGTAACTCAATTTCCGTCACCACGATCTGCGGCCTGCGTCTGGTCCTACGATGGAAAAACCGGCCCAAGCACGCCCGTACCAGCCGGTTTATATCATCCCAATCTACGAGATCGTGGGCTACTGGTTCAATAACCTGCCTTAACGCTAGTGAAGCATCTTTCATCAATCGAGGCTCGTCTGATGAGTCCACGAAACCCGATGTCACAAGCTGCGGATCCGCTACTATTTCACCATCCTCACGCACCACCGACACGACGACTATGCCATCGCTCGCCAGCGATTTGCGCTCTTCCATAACACTTCCATCCTCGTCCCACTCGCCCTGTCCTTGTATCAGCACATTCCCTGACGGTGCCCTATCAACTACCGATGCACCTTCCTCATCAAGTTCCAGAACATCGCCGTTAAGTATCAAATTGACCTTTTCAGGGAGCACGCCCATATCAACGGCAATTTCCTGATGCGCCCTCAACATTCGATACTCGCCGTGTATCGGCGTGAAGTATTCCGGACGCAAAATGCTGAACATCGTCTTCAGTTCATCCCGCTGCGCATGTCCCGAAACGTGCACCGGGCGTGAAGTTGCCGTAATGACCCGCACATTGCGACGCGCCAGGTTGTTCATAACCTCATTGACCGCAATCTCGTTACCCGGGATCGTACGCGCCGAGAGTATCAAGGTATCGTCCTCGACCAATCGCACTTCACGATGATCGCCGCGTGCCATCCGGGAGATGCCGGCTTGAAACTCGCCCTGACTGCCGGTCGTCATGATGACAACCTCGTCATCTGGCAGACTGTTCGCTTCGTTGATCGTTATCCCAACACCGGGTGGGATATGAAGTAATCCCAACTTCCCTGCGATGCGAGTGTTTTCGATCATGCTACGACCGATGACGGCTACTCTGCGTCCCAGCTCATGCGCCGCATCCATCACCATCTGCACGCGTGCGATCTGAGTTGAAAAACTAGCGATGATGACGCGCCCTTTAGACTCGGCTATGGCGCGGTAGATAGCCTCGGCCGCAATCCGGTCGGAACGCGACATCCCCTCATCCTCGGCATTGGTCGAATCGGACAGCAATAGACGGACGCCGCGTTGACCGATTTCGCTCAACACCTGATAATCCGTCGGCAACCCAAGCATCGGTTCATTGTCAAACTTGAAATCACCGGTGTGAAATATGCCGCCCTGCGGAGTATCTAGATAGATGCTGCACGAATCTGGGATGCTGTGGCAGACGCTGACCCACTGGGCGTGGATCCCGCCGAAGCGATAGTCACGCTCCAATCGCACCGTATTCACTTGCACTCGGGACGAACGACGTCCGTAACGTGAGAGCTCCTTGCGTATCATCTCCGCGGCCAGAAGCGGGGCGTATACCGGCGCATCGACCAACCGCATCAAATGTGGAATCGCGCCGATATGATCGAGATGCCCATGCGTGATGAGAACGCCGCGCACCCGGTCGCGGTTGCGCTCTACGTACTCCATGTTGGGGATGATGCGCTCAATTCCGGGCGTGTTGTATTCCGGAAACTGCACCCCACAATCGATCACGAGGATGTCGTCATCCGTCTCGACGACCATCATGTTCATCCCGACCTCGCCCAGACCGCCCAAGGGAATCACACGAACGGTAGATTCACCATATTCAAAATCGTTTTCAAGCATATTGTTTTACGTATCTCATTCAATCACACCCATATGATGATGGTCATATCGGCAGGTCCGCGCATTTTTCACGGCTACCGTCGTCTGGAAACTAAGCACGATTAGAAGAATGAAGCCTGATTCTCATCTACTCGCACCGGGGCGGCATCATTGGCAACCGCGTTCTGGGCCTCTTCAGCGGCGAGAAGCTTCTTCATTTCAGCTCGCGCTTCATCATGAGTCTGTGGTCGATCAAACAAAATGTTGCTCTTTTCCATTTCTTCCTCATTACTTGAAGCCGCTACCGCAGCCTCGCTCGCTCTACCTGCATTAACTGTGGGTGTTTCCGGCTGACTCTCAATTGGACCTTCCGCCGTCGCCGACGTATCGGACAAGGTATCAACCGACGATGTAGCGGCGTCTCGCCTGACGCGGATGCCCTCTAACATCGCATCTCGCAGGTTGTGAATACCCTCTCGCAACATGCGGGCATTCTCGGTGCTGCGCAGTCCTGCAGAGGGATGAAGCAACGGCATCAGAACGCGATTGCCGTGTCGCAAGACCTTGCCATTGCTGGCGGTGATACGGCGTTTTGGTTCAAACCATTCCAGCGCATGCCGGCCCAAGGGCACTATCACCAACGGGTCGACAGCATCGATCTGCCGATACAGATAGTCTGAGCATTGCGCTACTTCTCGCCGCTCCGGGTCGCGGTTGTTCGGCGGACGACATTTTACGACGTTGGCGATGTAGACATCTTCCCGTCGCATCGGCAAGGCCTCGATAAGCTGATCCAGCAACTTGCCAGCGCGCCCGACAAAGGGACGCCCTGACAGATCCTCGTCCTTGCCAGGACCTTCGCCGACAAACATTATCTCTGCCGTCGTCGAGCCTTCTCCCGGCACGGTATTGGTTCGCGTCTCTGCCAGAGGGCACTTGCGACATCCTGATATCTCAGCCGCAATCGCCGCAAGTTGCTCTGCAGCGGGTGTTTCATGCTTTGCGGTGTCGTCAGCCATATCGATTTCAAAGACTACCATCTAGAGTGGCATCAGACACGATGAATCGAAAAGCGACGCGGAAATCCGCGTCGCTCGCGATTCAAATCAGATAGCCGCTTCAACAAGATGCGACTACGAGACGTTTTCGATTAGCCCGAAACGCCCTTGCTCTCAAGATAGTCAACAGCATCCTGAACGGTCTGAATGGCTTCCGCATCATCGTCTGAGATCTCCACCGGGTTGTCATCGGTGCCGAACTCTTCTTCAAATGCCATAATCAACTCAACCACGTCCAACGAGTCGGCATCGAGATCTTCGGTAAATGACGATTCAGCAGTGATCTCGTCCTCGTCAACGCTCAACTTATCTGCTGTAATTTCCTTGACTCGATCCAGGATAGAGGCCATTGTTAGTTGCTCTCCTGAGCTCTGCTGTTGCTTGTATTTCAACGCGCGAATTTCAATGCGACGCAACCGCAATTATATATGTTCCGCGATACGCGCATCAGTGCGTTGCAAAGCATTATGTTCAACTGTCGTCACGACCGCTCGCGCGCACAAAGGCGCCTAAGACGCCATTTACGAACTTCCCCGAAACGTGAGTATCGAGCAACTGCGACAACTTGACCGCCTCGCTCACTATCACTGCGGTACGCGTCTTCGGATACAGTTCCAACTCCACCATCGCGGTCCGGAGGACATTTCGCACTACTGGCGATGCCGAATCCATTGTCCGGCGTCGAGAGTAGCGATTGAGGGTCAGATCCAACTGCCGGCGTTGACGCTCTGCATCTTGCGCCAACCCGCTGGCGAAGCGGCGCAGTTTAGCATCTAAACCGAGCTCGGACGCGATCCAGTCTAGACATTGCGCTACCGGACGATTCGTAAGGTCCGATTCGTAGAGCGCAAGCACCGCCGCGGCGCGTCCGCCAGTCTTGCCCTTTGGAATAGCATCGAAGTCCCGCGTGCCCATGTCGTCCGGGCCGATCTCATAAACCGACGCGCCGGAACTCCCAATAAATCGCTGGGATAACTCATACTCTGGCTCTTCAACAGCAGACGCGACCATGACATTGATCAACTAACTAGTAATGTAGATAGACCCGTCAGGACGATGCCAGAGACGGCTGTATGGAGAGGTTAAGCCCTATGCGGCGGCGTATTCGCAAACCGCGTCGTATGCGTCCAAGTTCGACACTTTCGCGCGGCGATCGATACGCCTGATCATGCCGCTCAATATCCGGCCATTGCCCATCTCTACGAATTCACCTACGCCGTGGTCCAGCATGTGTTTGACACCGCTGCTCCACCGCACACATGAAGTCAACTGACGACGCAATTCGCTCTTCACTTCTTGCGCCGTATGCAAAGGCTTCGCCTCGACATTGCTGATGATCGGCACTATCGGGTCCTGGAAATTAGTCGCTTCGATTGCGGCATCAAGACCGCTCTGCGCGGGCGACATGAGACCGGAGTGGAACGCGCCACCGACGCTGAGGGGTATCGCCTTCTTGGCGCCACGCGCCGATGCCATGTCGAGTGCAACGGCCAATCCGCGGTGCTCACCAGCGATGATGATCTGCTCCGGAGTATTGACCGTAGACATATCGACGCCGGCCTCACGACAGATCTCAGCGACGGTCACTTCGTCAATCCCAATGAGTGCGGCCATGCCCCCAGGTCGCCCATCGCAAGCCAGCTGCATTAAGCGTCCGCGTTCACATACCAGTTGCACCGCATCTGAAACGGACAGCACACCGGCAATCACGAGTGCTGAATACTCACCCAGGCTGTGCCCGGCAGTCATGTCCGGCACCGCGATGCTTCCGCTTGCTTCTTCCAATGCGCGCCAGGCCGCGATCGATGTCGTCAAGATCGCCGGCTGAGTGTTCTCAGTGCGCGTCAGTTCATCAGCAGGACCATCGAACATGATCTCGCTCAAATCACGCGCCAGAACGTCATCGACCTCTTCGAAAACTTCGCGCGCAGCAGTCGAGTTAAGATACAGATCCTTTCCCATACCTACCGTCTGGGATCCCTGTCCTGGAAACACGTATGCTATGGGTGCAGATTCAGTACTTGCCTTTGTCATTTGGCTCTCCATCTTTGGATCGTCAGCAGGGCCGTCAAATCAGGTTACAGCTAAAACATAACTTCGTTCGATAAACGAGAGCTCAGTTTTCCGAGCCGCCTTCCTCAAATACCGCCGCATTCGGCCAATTGCCTTTAATCGTGCGTCCCTTGTAGTAGCCGCATTCCAGACATACTCGATGCGGCGGAATACGCACATTGCATCGTGGGCAATGCACTAAAGTCGGCAGACCGATAGCGTGATGAGCAGCACGCCCGCCTTTGCGAGCGCGGGAATGCTTTTTCTTAGGAACTGGGGGCATAGTTATCCGAAATTGGGTACTCCGTAGAACGGGATTGAAGTTCGATGCGGTTAGCGAAATCTTCAGTTAAACATCCACATTCATCAATGTTGAGGTTGCGGGCGCACTCGCTACACAGGCCTTTACACTCCGGCTCGCAGAGCGGGGCTAGCGGCATCACTGAATTCAAGTTCTGCCAGAGCGCCGTCGACATGTCAAGAATGTTCCCTGAATCTATAATCAGCGCCTCGTCGTTTTCACGCGTTCCGTAGTCATCAAACCACCCGCGATGCGATGCCATCAGGTCGATGTTTACCGGTCTGAACTCTTCTGAGAAGTCCAACTCCAGCGGCACCGCCGTCTCAAGCAAGCATCGTGAGCATTCTGCGTCGAATAGTGCTTCCACGCGCATCTGCGCAAATACCGTGCGATCGGTGCGCATCAGTTTCCCTCGGGCTTCCACCTCCCAAAACAACTGTCCGTCGTTCTCAAGAGTTTCATGCGCGAAATGAAACCTCATCTCGTCGCCAACGGCCCCAGTCAACAGACTTGAAACATTGAACAGCATCGAAGCACAATTCAGCAGGCGCGCGAAGAAACACAAGCGATTCTCGCAACGTTAATATTGTAACCGCCAAAAAACAGGACTGTCAATATCATGCCGTCGCCCAGCGACACCGCGACTAAATATCTCCCAGCAACGCCCGACTGATCACCAGACGTTGAATCTCAGACGTGCCTTCGTAGATCTCCGTCACTCGCTGATCGCGATACATGCGCTCAACAGCCGTAGGTTTGAAGTAACCGATCCCGCCGTGAATCTGAACCGCCTTGTCAACTGCTCGACCGGCCACTTCCGACGCGTACAGTTTCGCCATCGCCGACTCGGTCCCGTATGGCAGACCTTCGTCGTATAGCGCGGCCGCACGATACGTCAGCAGGCGCGCCGCATCCAACTCCGTCGCCATATCGGCAAGCATGAATTGAAGCGCCTGACGCGTCGCGATGGGACGTCCGAATGCAGTCCGTTGCTTCGAGTAAGATAAGGCTTCATCCAGCGCGCCTTTAGCTAAACCTAGACACTGTGCAGAGACGGTGATGCGGGAAGAATCTAGTATCTTCAGCGCGATCGTATAGCCGTCTCCGATCTCGCCCAACAGGTTTGACTTGGGCACCAGGCAATCGTTGAAAACCAACTCCGCAGTGCCGCTACCGCGCATCCCCATCTTGCCATGTTGCTCGTTGATCTCAAATCCCGGCGTGCCGCGCTCAACTACGATCGCCGAGATACCCCGATATCCTTGCGCGCGATCCGCAGTGACGAATACTGCGAAGACATCTGCCACCGACGCATTGGTTATGAACAGCTTGGTGCCGTTCAGCAAGTAGGCTTCACCAGCATCTGTAATCGTCGTCTGCAATCCCAGCGCATCGGAACCGGTTTGCGGCTCGGAAAGGGCAAATGCCGCGATCTTGTTTCCCATCGCCAGGTCTGGAAGCCATCGCTCGCGCTGCTCATCAGAACCAAATCGGTTGATCGTCTCGGAACCAAGCGATGTATGAGTAATCAACACCGTGCTGGTGCTTCCACATATCGCGCCGATCTCTTCCAGCACAACCATGAAGTCGCGATAACCCATTCCGGCGCCGCCCAATTCCGGCGAAATCAACATCCCGGTCAAGCCCAGTTCTGCCAATCCCGCAAATTGCTGCTTGGGAAACTCCTCAAGCGTATCTACTTCATCCGCCAACGGTGCAAGATCGTGGGCAGCAAATTCGCGCACCGTCGCAGAGAGCATTTGCTGTTGTTCGTTATAGAAAGGTTGCATGTCAGAGACCTGGCTTCAGAGCGGATTTCCCATTAAATCATCTTCGAATTATCGCAGAGAGTAGCAAGTCTCGATTCTCGCTCGATGTCCAGATTTCCTCAAGGCATTAAAATCGGCATAGCAATCATCGAAGATTTCTCCTGACACATGAACTACTCAAGACGCATCTTAGCGGTCGATCCGGCATTAACGACGACCGGATACGCCGTCGTCGCTTCCGATGAACGCGGGAACGTCGAGTTGCTGGAGGGTGGCATCGTCAGAACCAAATCGGCAGAGCAACTTGAGCAACGTCTCAAAACGATACACGCAACTCTCGCCGAGGTCATCGAGGAGTTTCAACCAGACGAAATGGCCATCGAAGACTTGCACTCCCGATATCGCAATCTCAAGACTGCTATCGTTATGGGACACGCAAGAGGCGTTGCACTTCTGGCCGCTGGAAATGCAGATATACCGGTCTATCACTACCAACCGACTCGAGTGAAGAGCATCGTTGCCGGTAGCGGACGGGCCGACAAGGCACAGATGAAGCGTGCCGTTTCGATGCGTCTCGGACTGGAAGCAGAGATCCCGCAGGAAGACGTTGCCGATGCTGCAGGTGTCGCCATATGCCACGTACACGTCACAGATACCGAAACGACGATTAAATCATGATCGCTTATCTCACTGGTGAAGTCATCCAAGTAGCCGAAACCTCTTCGCGCGTCGTGCTTCTAACGTCGAGCGGGGTCGGATACTCAGTGGTTCTACCCGCATTCGTTCGCGAGTCGCTACAACCGCATGAGGGGCAATCGATAGATCTGCACATCTACTACTCCGTCACCGAGCGTCAACCGCTTCCGCTGCTAGTCGGCTTCGAGAGTGCCAGCGACCGCGACTTCTTTGAGCAATTCATCCAGGTCGAGGGCATCGGTCCCGCCCGTGCCGCCACTGCCTTGACGATGCCGGTGCCCACCGTTGCCTACGCCATCGAAAACGAGGATACGGCTACCCTGAAGTCGATGCCGGGAGTCGGCGAACGCGGTGCGCAGAAAATCATCGCCACCCTGCGAGGCAAGGTGGCGGAAGTTGCCGAGCGCGTCTTGGAACCGCAGGAACAGAACGGCATGAAGCAGCAAGACACGCGAGCAGATGTCGTATCGGTTCTCGTCGACCTTGGATATCGCAATGCAGAAGCCATCGCACTCGTCGACGAAGTCATACGTCGCGATCCCGAAAGCATCGACGATCCGCAAAAGCTGCTACAAGACGTCTTCCGCTACAACACCAGAGCTTAGTCGCACTGACACTGCCAACATCTATCCAGCCTCAATACGTAGTTTTTCGCAATGTCAGATTCGGCAAGAGAGCGCATCGTCACCCGTCCTAGCACCAACAGCAAGGGCGCGCGTGTCGAGAATAGCAATACCGATAGCACGGTCGCGCCGCCACGTGGTCCGGGCATCAACGACCTGCGCCCGCGTCGCTTCGAGGACTACATCGGACAGCGACAGGTCGTCAAGAGCATCCAGATTGCGGTGCAGGCTGCCAAACATCGCCGCGACCCTCTCGATCATGCGCTCTTCCACGGGCCGCCAGGACTCGGCAAAACTACGATTTCCCAGATCATCGCGCGGGAGATGGACACGACGCTGGTTCACACCTCCGGACCCGCGCTCGAACGTCCTGCCGATGTTGTCGGCATCCTATCCAACCAGAAACATGGCGATATGCTCTTCATCGACGAGATTCATCGACTTTCACATGCGGTCGAAGAGTATCTCTACTCCGCAATGGAAGACTTCCGAGTCGACTTCATCACTGGCACTGGTGCGTTCGCAAAGACGATAAATCTGCCGTTGCAGAAGTTCACCCTCATCGGATCCACTACGCGCGCCGGTATGCTGAGCCCGCCATTGCGCGAACGCTTCGCTCTGACCTACCATCTCGACTACTACTCGGTTGAGGAGTTGGCACAGGTAGTGCGCCGCTCGGCCGACATTCTGAACGTCGCCATCGACGAGGTCGGCGCCGAATTGGTCGCTAAACGATCGCGCGGCACTCCGCGTATCGCAAACAATCTGCTCCGAAGGGTGCGAGACTACGCGCAAGTTAATGGCAAGGGTGTCATAGATGCTGACTTAGCTGGCGAGGCACTGATGATCGAGGGCGTCGACGAAGTGGGGTTAGACCGGCTCGACCGGCTTTACCTCGATACTCTCGCCCGGCAGTACGGCGGCGGTCCGGCCGGCATCAACGCAATTGCCGCTTCGGCGAATGAAGAGGTGCAGACGCTAGAAGATGTTGTAGAGCCGTTTCTACTCAAGATCGGCTTCGTAGTGAGGACGCCACAAGGACGGCGCGCTACCCTCAGAGGGATGGCACACGCCGATTTACCATCAGATGGCGATGCTGGAGCGTCGTCAAACCAACGCTCCCTGCTCTAAACCGCAGCGATTAAGTCGCCGATGAGCGTGCGTACTCCGTCGCTTCCACGATCAACTCATCGGGAATGTCGTCAAACGACGCATAGTTCATCGAGTAGAGCCGGGCGTAAAGTCCGCCTGTTTCCATCAACTCATCGTGATTACCAGTCTCGATGATCTCGCCATTCTGCAGCACGATGATGCGGTCAGCCCCTCTGATCGTAGCCAGACGGTGCGCGATAACTATCCCCGTTCGATCCTCAAGCAGTCTAGCCAGCGCCTGCTGTATCAACAACTCGGTGTAGCTGTCGATGGAAGCCGTCGCCTCGTCCAGTATCAATATCTTGGTATTGGCAACAATGGCACGTGCAAACGATATCAACTGACGCTGCCCCAGAGATAGGTTGCCGCCACGTTGCTCTAACGTCGTGTCGTAGCCGTTGGGCAGACGAATGATGAACTCGTGCGCGCCTACCGCGCGCGCGGCCTCGACCACATCCTCACGAGTAGCTTCATGCTTGTTGTAGCGAATGTTCTCGAAAACCGTGTCGGAGAATAGATACGGCTCCTGGAGCACCATCCCGATGTTGTCGCCAAGGCTGCTCAACTTGATGTCGCGCACATCCTTGCCGCTGATCAGCACCTCACCATCCCACACGTCGTAGAAACGATGCAGCAGCGATGTGATACTCGTTTTCCCAGAGCCCGTGGGACCTACCAGCGCTACCGTCTCACCCGGCTCTACCTTGAAATTGATGTTCTTCAGTATCGGCTCATCCTCGAAATATCCGAAGGTGACATCTTTGAACTCTACTGATCCGTCGTTATCTACCAGCGCCTCAGCATCCTCTTTGTCCGTGATGTCTACGGGAACGTCCAAAACCTCGAAGATGCGTTCACCAGATGCCATTGCGCGTTGGAATATCGCATAGTGCATCGTTATCGAACGGATCGGATCGAAGAACATCTGGACGTAGAGGATGAAGGCGACCATGGAGCCGATCTCCAACGTGTTGTCGAGCACCATGGAACCGCCGACAACGATGATGATAGCCATCGCGGTACCCGACAGTGTATCGACCAGCGCGATCATAATGAGTCCGATTCGCGCCGCACGTTTGCTGGATCGCAGCTGCTCATCCGCCTTCTCTCTGAAAAGCTCCAGATTTACATGCTCACGGCTCATTCCCTGAACCACACGCACACCGTTGATGTTCTCAGCGAGTGCGCCACCGACAATAGAACTGGTTTGGCGTGAGTACAGGAACGCCCTGCGCGCTATCGGCAACCAGATGGCGCGTGCAATCGCAAGCGTCGAAACCACTACAAACGTGAACAGCGCCAGTTGCCAATCCATGATCAACATCGCGACCACGATTCCCAACAGCAGCACGAAGTCGCCGATGCTGATAACTGCCGTCTCCAAGAACTCTTGCAATGCCGCAACATCGCCCTGAAGCCGAGACATCATACGCCCTACTTCAGTGCGGTCCATGAAAGACATTGAGACGCGCTGCAGATGTGCATACATAGCGCGGCGCAGATCGATCAAGATGTGCTCTGCCACCCGGCCTACGATCATGTTCTGCAGATAACCGACCACAACGTGAATCAGCACTGCGCCAACGAACGCGCCCACCATGACGAAAAGCGCGGTGCGCGATGCATCGCCCCCTCTCTCCTCAACCGACAAAACATCGTTGACGGTTGTACGCACGATCCACGGCAGCGCGAGAGTGGAAGCGGCGAACAGCAACACTGCGATGACGCCGATAATTAGCACGCCGCGATAGGGAGATACGAAGCGCCAGAAACGACGCACTACATCGCCATTGAACCCAGCGCTGAATATCTGCTCATCCAGGTCGCCCCCGGCCTTCTGCTCGTCAACCCAGCGCGGACGGGCTTGTTCCCTGCCGGATCGACGGTCTCGTGTCGCTTCACCACTCGCCATCGCTACATCCCCGCCTCGGGTTCGATCCGATCATCTTCCGGCCGGATCTGCAGTTCATAAAGGTCCCGATATTTGCCGCCCAATTCCAACAACTCGGAGTGAGTGCCGCGTTCCACAATCTCACCGTGCTCAAGGAACAGTATCTCGTTCGCATGCATCAGCGAACTCAGTCGATGTGAGATGATGATCGTCGCCCGGTCGGCCGTCACTTCCTGCAATGCTGCCCTGATGCGCTGCTCAGTCGCCGCGTCGATAGCCGCCGTTGAATCGTCGAACACGATGATCTGCGGATGCAGCATGATGCTACGCGCAATCGACAGTCGCTGACGCTGACCGCCCGAAAGCGATATTCCCCGCTCACCTACCAACGTGCCGTAGCCGCTCGGGAGACGCTCAACATACTCATTCATCTGGGCATGCGCGGTGGCCGACTCGATGTTGCGATGCTCGGCCCAGGGGTCGCCATAGGCAACGTTGTTGTCGATAGTAGTCGTAAACAAGAAAGTGTCCTGCTCAACAACACCAACCGCGCGTCGCAAGGAAGCCAGAGTCACCTCAGAGATGTCCTGGTCATCAATCAGTATCCGACCTGCAGTGGGATCGTAAAAACGTGGAATCATATGCGCCAGAGTCGATTTCCCAGATCCGGGCGGGCCGACGATTCCTACAGTGTGTCCAGGACGCGCCTCGAAAGATACGTCCTTAAGCACCTGTTCATCGCCGAACTGATCCATATAGGTGAAATCTATATGCTCGAAACGCAGCACCCCTTCGGTTATCACCAAATCTTTCGCGCCCGGTTTGTCGTCAATCTCGGGCACCACGTCCAGAACTTCGAACAGTCGCTTGCCAGATGTCGCGCCCTGCGCCCATCCGGCAACCACCATGCCCAGTTGGCGGACTGGATTCTGCATGATGACCATGAAGGCCAAGAACTGTGCCAACTGTCCGAGCGTGAACGGGTCCGATTCGTCCAGCACTTTCAAGCCGCCAAACAACAGAACCAAAGCCATAGCGCCGAGGAACGAGAGGGTGATTATCGACAAATTGGTGGCCCTGATGCCGACTAGTCCAAACGCCCGGTTGAAGGCCTCGTTGGACGAAATATCGTACTTGTCCATCTCATAAGGTTCAGCAGAGAACGATCGAACTACACGAATCCCCTTCAGATTCTCGTCCATGATCTTGGTCAGCTGTCCCATCTCTTCCTGGTAAAGTCGCCAACCGCGCGATGTTTGCAACCGCGCAACGATAGATCGCCAGGCCGCGATCGGCACGAAGCTTAAACTGATCAAACCCAGCTGCCAATCCTCACGCATCATCAGGAACGTTCCGGTGCTGACGAATATGGCGAGATATAACACTCGCAACAATCCCCGGCTGGCAAAACTTCTAATTCCCTCGATGTCCAGCAAACCGCGCGTCAACAAATCGCCAGTGTGCACACGGTCGTGATACGCAAAACTGAGCCGCTGCAATTTTTCGTAGTAGAGCAGTCTGAGGTTGTAGCCAAGCTGTTGTGCCAGACTTTCGCTGACGTACATGTGACCGTAGGTGAACAGTCCTCGCAATACGGCCGACGCCAACAACATGCTCGCCGTCGTAAATAGCGCCCATCGCAACGCGTCTTTGTCGGGATCGGCGACGGTAAATATCTCCTCCACCGTATCGACGCCACTGCCGATCAGCAACGGTATGAAGAGCTGGAAGATCGAGGCAAACACGATCATGACTATCCCAGCCGCGAGCAACCATGGATAGGCAAACGTCATCCGCACGATGCGCATCAAGACGTGAAAACTGCTGTTGCTCTCCGCGTCCGTTGCGTCCTGCCGGACTGGTCTACTGGTACCAGAAGCCGTTGACACTGCACCTGGCACTGTCAATCGTATGAATAGCTTTAGGAGCAAACCCATGTTTACGATTCTATGCTTTAGACGGCTTCAACTTCATAGTGATACACAACATTAGCGAAGTCTGTCGTCTGATGCATCGCGCCGACGCGGTGCTAGAGTCTTGTTGGATAGATGCTCCGAACTTTAACGGAATGTCTACGCTACGTTTTGGGACGGGGCACGATCCCGATCTATGCTCAACGCGAACTCGCTGATGAACATCGACACAACCAATCGAACGGCATCCACCAAGCCTGCCAGCGCCGTCGACAACTCATTCACCGTACGCTACGCCACGCTCTCGGATGCCGATGAGATCGACACATTGCTGGTCCAAGCCTTCGGTTCAACCGCGCCAAGGTCTTCAGTCGCTCGAGATATCGAGAACCGGAACAACGTCTACATCGTCGTGACGACCGATGCTCCCACAGAGCAGTCGAAACGCGATCAGTTAAAGACGCGTCAACGCGGGTGGACCCATCGCGTCAAGTCGATGTTCAGCAGGTCGCGCCGCAAGAAAAACGGCGCCCAAGACAGCGGCTTTCTGGCGGGAGTAGTGGGAATCTGGATGCCGGTAGATCAGGCGCACATCGTAGTCATCGCCTCACGTCCCAGCGAACGCGGACGGGGCGTGGGCGAGTTGCTGATGATCGCAACTATCGCCGAAGCAATGTCTAAAGGCGCGATGAATGCCACATTGGAAGTCCGCAAATCCAATAACGTGGCACGCTCTCTATATCGAAAGTACGGATTTTCTGACGTCGGAATGCGGCATCGTTACTATGCCGACAACCGGGAAGATGCCGTAATCATGTCTACACCCGTCTTATCCGACTTCGGATACCAACGCTCGCTCAATACCCGCTATCAGGGCTATTGCGCCAATCGCGGCGAACCCAACATCAATATTCCCAATCCGCTCACGCTACCCCTGCCCTAGCAGGAACAAGATAAAGGCGATTAGAGTGCCGATCGCGAAGGCGATGCTCCATGTGGCCCATCGCTGTTGCGTAGCCAGGAACTTCTCGGCCGACTCCCACTGACGCACGCGCCATGCCAACTCGTTGCCCCTGAAGCCCAATGTCAGCATCACACCCAGCAGAATGGCAAGTCCGACCACCCGCAACGCGGGCGATAGAGGCAGAAATCCTACAAAGCCGATCATCGACCACCACTGGGAGTGAAATACGCCCCAGATCGGTCCCAAGATGAATGCGCCCCAGTTCCAGCGACGAATCTCCGGCGGGACGTCATCGTCCTCTCGCGAGGACCGACTGCGACGTCCAAGTCCCCACTCGTTGGGATTGAACGAGCCGCTCCCAATTCGGTAGCTACGCGGACGAAAACCACCGCCACCGCTTGAAGCGCCGCTCCGACTATCTCCATCGGATGCTGAAGTACGTTCGCCGGTTATCCCACTCGGTGAAATGCGTGCGCTCTGGTCGATCTCGGCCGAACAGGTGGCACAGTAAAATGCGTGCGCCTCGTTAACCGTAGCACACTCCTGACAACTGGTGAAGCCCAATGGCGGCACCCGCGCCGGATCGGGAAGATAAACGCGCTCGCCGCAACGCGTGCAGGCATATGCTGAAGCATCAGCAGCTGTCCCGCAATGCATGCAGTAAATCGTGCGCGGTTCCGATCCAGTGCCGCCGTCTGAAGGAGAATCTGACATTGAAATTACAAGCGCAACCGTTTCATTAACCGTGGCCGTTTAGAACGCCTCGTTAAGTGGATATCTTATTCGTTCAACTACAACGATTCGAGTTCACTTCCGAAATTGCACTCCGTCCTGCATATTACCCAATCTCGGATGCGATGAACTCAGACATCGCTCCCAGAATGTCGTCCAACTCCTCTTCACCTAGAGCATCAATGCTCGGAGTCGGTGGGCGAACAGCCGCACGATCCAGCAGACCGCGGCGCATCATGATGTGTTTGCGAATCGATAGTCCCAGCCCGGCCGAGTTCTCATACCTTATCAACGGCAACCAGCCGTAGAAGGTCTTGCGTGCATCTTCCACATCACCGTCGATAAACTGTCGATGGATCTTGACCAGCGCTTCGGGATATGCAAAACCGGTCATCGTGCCAATCGCACCGCGCCACAGTTCCTCAAACAGAAACGCGCCGCCGAGTCCGCCGAAAATACCCATGCGGTCGCCTGAAGCGCGCCGCACGGCCGATACTTTGGGCGGGGTAGGCGGATCCTCAAGCTTCAAGTAACTGGCATGTTCAAGTTCAGCATTCAAACGCGCGATGAAGTCGGGAGACATGTGAACTCCCGTCTGCTCCGGCAGGTCCTGCACCACGATCGGGATATCCGATGCTGAATCGATGGCCTCATAGTAGGCATACACCGCCGCATCGTTGGGCTTGGCCAATGTTGGGGGTGATGCCATGGCGGCAGATGCGCCGATGCTTTGCGCCTCAACCACTCGATGCGCTGCCTGCGCCCCGCTTTGACCGCTTACGCCAACTGTCGTCGTCAATCGCCCACCGCACGCCTCGACTACCGCTTCTATGATGGGCACTCGCTCCGCGTCGTTAAGCCGATGCGCTTCACCCATCACTCCCAGAGTGACGACGCCCGTACATCCGGCCGCAGCGGCGCAATCGATCAAACGCCTAATCGAAGTTGTATCTACCGTCCCGTCCGCTGCAAACGGTGTCGGCATCATAAAGTGAATCCCAGCGAACTCCGGCGTGCTCATATCTTTTACCAATCTCCATACCGAATATCAATTGCCAAGTGTCAATGAGTTTAACGAATGCATCGGATAAGACTGCGAAACTCGCGAACGCGGCGCAAAATCCTGTTCATCATCTCTGCGCGGTGTATGATTACCACTAAATCAGGTACCTATTAAACGACAAGAGCATCGACAGAAATGGCTACCAGCGTAATCAAAACCAAGACTGACTGGACACCCGACGTTGCAGGCGCGCGAGTTCTGCACATCGACGGCGAAGAGATCGCGAACTTCGAAGCGCAGAAGGAACGGTTCCGCGCCGGCAATTTCGAAGAGACCGCATTCATGCGATTCCGACTCCGTCAGGGAGTATACGGTCAGCGACAACCGGAACGGCAGATGGTGAGGATCAAAGCCCCGTTCGGCGGCTTGACGGCGCGTCAGCTTGAAGTGCTTGGCGACGTCGCAGAGAAGTATGCACCACTCAAGAAGGGACATCTCACAACGCGCGAGAACGTGCAGTATCACCACGTCCCGCTAGACGAAACGCCCGAACTGATGCGTGAAATCGGCGACGTGGGACTAACCACGCGTGAAGCATGCGGCAATACCGTTCGTAACGTCGTCGCCCACCCGTCAGCCGGCGTATCGAAAGACGAAGTCTTCGATGTAAGCCCCTACGCGGCCGCATACGCCCGCTACTTCCTGCGCCACCCCACGACTCAGAACATGCCGCGAAAGTCCAAGACGGCATTCTCTGGCTCCGAAAAAGACGAGGCCATGACGCCGTTCCACGACATGGGTTTCGTCGCCCGCATCAAGGACGGCAAGCGCGGCTTCAAAATCGTCGTCGGTGGCGGACTATCCACAATGCCGCAACTGGCCGAGACGATCAGCGAGTTTGTGCCGGTCGAAGACTACCTAACGCATGCCGAAGCGGCGCTCAGGATCTTCAACCGTCAGGATGAAGAGCGAAAGAACTTGATGCGCGCCCGCATCAAGTTCACCATCAAGCGGCTCGGCATCGAGAAGTTCCGAGAACTGGTTGCTGAAGAACTGAAGGGCGATTGGGCGAAAAAGGATATCGACCTCGATACGCTCCTCTTCATCGAAGACGAATCGCTCGATGCACCGGCTCCACCGGCAAATCCGACTCCCGAACCGGTAGGCGACGAGAAGTATGACCTGTGGAAGTCAAGCTCTGTCGAAGAGCAGAAGCAGGACGGCTACAACATGGTCTACGTGCGAGTTGAGCGGGGTGACATCTACAGCGACCAGTGGAAGCCGCTGGCAGACATCTCGCGTGAGTTCGCAGGCGGCAGAGCGCGTATCGACCAGCAGCAGAACATCGTATTCCGATGGGTTCGCACCGAAGCGCTCTACGACATCTACCTGGCGCTCGACAAACTGGGCATGGCAACCAGCGGACGCGAGACGATCCGCGACATCGTAACCTGCCCCGGCACCGATTCATGCAAACTCGGCATCACCTCCTCGATGGGATTGAATGAGTCCTTGGGACAAAAACTTGACACCATGGATGTATCAGACCCGCTGGTGGCAGGTATTCACATCAAGGCGAGCGGCTGCCCCAACTCGTGCGGACAGCACCACGTAGCCAACATCGGCTTCCACGGCGCAGTGATGAAAGGCGCGGGCGGACAGGTTCCGGCGTACGAGCTGTTTATCGCCGGCTCATCCACTGACGGCCCGGTTCGAGTGGGAAACCGTGTGCGTGCCCGAATTCCCGCCAAACGCGCACCCGAAGCCCTCGAGATGATCGTCGACCACTACAAGTCGAACCGAAACGATGGCGAAGAGTTCAACGCATTCGTCGACCGTGTCGGCATTCAGCCCTACGAGGATATGTTTGCGCCTTGGAAGGCCGAAATCGGAGAGCTCAACCGCGAGAACATCCAGACCTACATGGACTGGGGCAAGACGGTGATTTACAAGCTTGAGCGTGGTGAGGGCGAGTGCGCCGTATAGCACACACTTTACGGCCTAATACTCGGCGAAGCCTCAGCTGAATGCGCTACCGAAACGGTGCCGTAATGCCTCGCGGCTACGGAGAATGATGCCGTCACCCTCCGGCGCGCGTGCACCGACCTCGAGTGTCGCAAACTCAATGTCGAAGCGGCCGGACACTAACGGTGCCATTTCGTCCAGGTACAGGATGCCGATCTCTTTGTGCTCGCTCCCATCTATCGCATCGTTGAGATGCAGATGTCGGATGCGCTGACCCAGCACGTCAATCGCCTGCGGCAAGCCATCCCTGATGATGCAGTGCCCCACATCTAACGCAATACCGACATACTCACTTTCGGCATCGTCAACTACTGACGCCAAATCTTCGTAAGAACGCACCACCCAACCGGGATCGTGCTTCTCGTTTTCCAGCGCAATCATCACACCGCATCTTTCAGCTTCAGGCACTGATCGCCTTACGAAGCGTTTGAGATTTCTAATCGCCTCTCGGCGAATCAACTCCGAACCGTCTTGCGGCGATGTCAGGGTAGGAACATCGATTTGACCGGGATGCAGAACGATGACGCTGCCGCCCAGTCTCTGCACGCACTCGATGTTGCGCTTAAAACTTGCCAGCGTCTCATTCCATACGCTGGCACGATGCGAGCCGGGCAACGAACCGTGATGGAAATGCATGTTGAAGGCAATCCCTGCCGAATCGGAGACGCCTAGTAGATATCTGACCTCTTCATCCGACAGCTTCTCGGCGTTGTGATGTTTGCCATGCAACTCAATGGCGCCAAACTCATGCTCAATCGCAAAGTCCACCATCGTATTCAACGGCTGATCATCGTGGATTAAGGAAACTACGCCTAGCTCAGGCATTTGGGGTACCTCCGTACTGACGAATGAGGTTTCAAAGCGACAACTTAAGTGAGACGCTTCTCATGAAAATTGTAAGCAGGACTGCGAAAATCCACCTCGACATGAGATTTTCTATACTTTGAAAGTCAGAAATAGTCGATCATATCGACTGGCGCAATCCACCCAAACATCCCTTACTCGGTTCCTGCCATGCCCAATATCGAATACGGCGACTATGTCAAGTTTTCCTTCTTCAAGGCCCTACCTTCCTGGCGGCAGTTAGAGCCGGAGCATAAATCCCAGTTACGAGAGGAATTCGCCAGCACGGTCCGCGGGATTGCAGAAGACACTGGATCGCCCATCTCCAGCTTCAGCGCAGTAG
This sequence comes from Dehalococcoidia bacterium, assembly GCA_965200065.1. Lineage (GTDB taxonomy): Bacteria > Chloroflexota > Dehalococcoidia > Lucifugimonadales > Lucifugimonadaceae > Bin127. The sequence goes on from CBDATF010000002.1 coordinate 531,701, forward strand.
GTACCCGCGCCGACGTCGATATGTTGCTGTTCCAAAGCGCCGAAAGCGTCGAAACGTTTCACAAGGTCGCAGTAGCCATCAATCGTACCGAAGCAGCAGCGCATCTCGAGCAACCATATTCGTATCTGTCAATACGGCGCAAAACCCGATACAAGCACGGCGGCGGCAATCCTGACGTGGAACTCGACGAAAAGAAATACTTCATCGTCTATCCCATGACGAAGACGAGGCCCTGGTACGGAATGTCGATGGAAGAGCGTCAGCAGATGATGAACGACCACTTCCGCGTTGGGCACAACTATCCGGGCGTTCGCATCAACACCACTTACTCGTTTGGCATCGACGACCCGGAGTTCGTCGTGGCATTCGAGACTAACGATCCCTCAAACTTCGTCTCGCTGGTGATGGACCTGCGCGAAGTGCGAGGCACCCAGTACACCGAGTCGGAGACGCCGATATTTACCACCATCCGCGCGCCTATATCGGTCGCGCTGGAGGCGATGGGTTAGTTCGGAGAGTTAACCAGCATCCGGGGCATCCTCGCGGCCATCAACTGCCCCGGCACCTAGCAGCTGCTAATCGGTGTTCTTGCCCGGCTCTGAACTGTCGTAATCGTAGTCGTAGTTGAGCGCGATGTATTCCTGCTCATCTTCCGGCACCTGATCTTCCGGGAAGATGGCGTTTTCAGGGCACACCGGCTCGCACGCGGCACAATCGATGCACTCATCAGGATTGATGTAGAGCATGTTGTCGCCAGGCTTCGAGTAGATGCAATCGACCGGGCATACATCGACACAGGAGCCGTCCATCACGTCGACACATGCTTTGGAGATTATGTAGGTCACGGTATATTCACTCCCGTTATTGACACTTGGCAGAACGACCGTGCTGGGTTCACTTAACCAGCGAACTGCGGCGTCCGTCGTGTCATGTTAATCGGCACTAGTGGCCACAGCCGCAACCGCCGCCGCCGCATGCGCAACCACCGGCAAAGTTAGGGTTGGATATCACAAAGCCAGAGCGCTGAAATCCCTCAACGTAGTCGATGCTCGAACCGGCTAGCAGCGGAATGCTCTGCTCATCTACGAGCGTCTTTATCGAGCCGTCTTCCATCGACGTGTCGTTATAGTTCGGACCATCTTCAAGTCCAAAGGCGTATTCCACACCGCCTTGAGCAGTGGCGGATGCGGAGATGCGGAGGTATGAATCGGATGCGTTTTGATCCTGCATAACCTCGACCAACTTTTCCATCGCTGCTGGTGTGAATGAAACTATCGCACCGTTCTGCTCGTCCGTCATTTTTAATCTACTCCGTCAGTGCCGATCTTCAGAGATTAAGCACTGCGCTCATCGGTTGGACACGCCCAAGTCCAAATGGCTCAAATGCTGGGCATCGCTTTTAGAATTGTAATGCAACCTTCACAAAGAGTGCGGCTACTCTGAACGCCAGCGCCGACTTGTGAGACGCGCTCGATTGAGTCGGGAAAACATGTGGATATTACGTAATCACGCTATATACTAAAGGATAACATATTGGTTTCGTATGTTTTTAACGTCCTAGATTTCGAGTTCTGTCAAAGCAGTGCACGAATTTACTCGCCGACACCAGCATACGCACTCGACTCACGGCGTAACAACGCTAAAACCATCATTCGAATCCGCGCACGCGGCTTCAAAGGAGTAACTGCTGAATGGACACAATTGATCGTCAGATAATCGCTGCACTAAACGAAGACGGACGCGCCGCCAACGCCAAGATCGCAAAAAAGGTAAAGGTCAGTGAAGGGACCGTTCGTAGACGCCTCAAGAAACTAACTAGCGAAAAGACGATCAACATCGTTACCATCCAGGACCCCCAGAAGATGGGATACGAATCGGAAGTGCTCATCGGTATGCAGGTCGAACCCGACATGCTGGAAGAGGTAGCCTCCCGCATGGCCGAGTTCAAATACACTACTCTCGTCACCATCACCACCGGCACCTACGACGTCTTCGCATGGGCGACCTTGCCCAACGCCGAAAGACTGGGCGAATTCATCCGCGACCACGTCGGCAAGACGCCCGGCGTGCAGCGCACCGAAACCTTCGTCTCGCTGGGAGTGCGAAAACGCTCTTACAGCCTACCGCTCGAAGTGTGAGTTGGAATCCCATACTCTCGAACGTAACGCAGGCTGAATAAGCATGAACTCCCCCACCGCAGTGTCGCCCGCGCATCCAAGGCGCTGGCTATCACTCAACCGCAACGAAACGCTCTTCGATGCTCTCTTGCCCGGTGCTAAAACCTGGCATCGCATAGTCGCAGCAATCGCAATGATCGCACTCATCATTGCATGCTCCAAGATCCGGTTCTATCTGCCCGACAATCCCACTCCCATCACCTTGCAGACCTTTGCGGTCCTGCTCTCCGGCAGCGTGCTCGGTTGGCGATGGGGCACCGCTTCCGTCTTCGGCTACCTCGCACTAGGAGCCTTGGGCTTCACCGTTTTCGCCAATCAGTCGCTAGGTATCACCTCCCCAGCCGACGGTTGGACATACGTAACCGGCGTGACGGGCGGCTATCTCATCGGCTTCGTCCTGGCTTCAGCATTGACCGGGGCACTTAGCCAGGCCGGCTTCATTCGCTCAAGTTCACTGTGGGCCATCGTAGTCGGCGGATTGGCAGTTTACATCCCGGCACTTATCTGGTTGGCAGTGGGAGACTTTGGATGGCCGGCGGAAGGCAAGCTGATGATGGATGGGATGTACATCTATATCCCAGGAGACGTCCTCAAGATTCTCGCCGCCTCACTGGTAGTAGGCGTCATGTGGCGACTCGCCGATAATCGGAGGTCTGGGCAAGAATAGCCAGCAACTTCCTCGCTATTCCGGTCCAGACAACATAAGCCTCATGGCGTGAATGCCGACACTTCAAAGCTCGGCGACAGGATGCACGCCATTCCGAACTTGCACAATCAATAAACGACGAGGAGTCGACATGTATAAAGACACCGACTGCGGCGAACCAAGAGCATCACACACCGGCAAAGATGTCACAGTTGCCGGATGGATCAACCGGCGGCGAGACCATGGCAATCTCATTTTCGTCGATCTTCGAGACCGCACCGGACTGTTGCAGGTAGTATTCAACCCTGACATCGCGCCTGAAGCGCATCGCCTTGCTGAAGCGATACGCAATGAATGGGTGATACAGGTGCACGGCACCATTTCCCAAAGACTGCCCGGCGCCGCTAACCCGAACCTCGATACTGGCGAAGTGGAACTGGTCGCCAAGTCGGCACAGGTGCTGAACCGCTCGTTGACACCGCCCTTCATCGTTGAAGACGATACGGAGGCAGATGAGTCAACTCGCATGGCCTATCGCTACCTCGACATCCGACGTCCTGAAATGCTCCAGCGTCTACAGCTGAGACACCACGTCACGCATCTTATTTGGGACCATCTGACCGAAAAACGCTTCACCCAGATCGAGACGCCGATACTCATCAAGTCGACGCCAGAAGGCGCACGCGACTACGTCGTGCCTTCGCGCGTGCGTCCCGGCACGTTCTACGCCCTGCCACAATCCCCCCAGCAGATGAAGCAGATACTGATGGTCGCCGGTGTCGAACGCTACTTCCAGATCGCAAAATGCTTCCGCGATGAAGACCTGCGCGCGGACCGCCAGCCGGAACATACGCAACTCGATCTGGAGATGAGCTTTGTGCATCAGGAAGACGTGATGAACCTCGTAGAGGGTCTCTACACACGCGTCGTGCGGGAGATCCGACCGAATGCCAAGCTGAACACTCCATTTGACAAGTTGCCGTACGACGAGGCGATTGAACGCTACGGCTCCGACAAACCCGACACGAGATACGGTCTAGAGCTTTCTACCATCACCGATATTGCGGCTAAGTCCGATGCGCGCGTCTTCCAAGCCGTCGCATCCTCCGGCGGTACCATCCGCGCCATGGCCGCGCCCGGATGCGCCAGCTACACCCGCAGAGAGGCCGATCAGTTAATCGACATCGTGCGCGCGGCCGGCGCACAGGGACTCGTCTACATCGCGATTGACAAGAGCGCACCGTCGCTCGATGAGATCGAGAGCGATCATATCCGCTCACCCTTGAAGAACTATCTCTCGCTTGAAATCGTCCGTGAAATTGCCCAGGCAAGCGGCGCAAACCCTGGCGACCTCATACTCATCGTCGCCGGTCCTAAGAGCGTGGTTAACAACGCCCTGTCGACCTTGCGAACCGAATTCGCCGAGCGACTGCGATTGATCGACCCGGATGAGTTTAAGTTCGCGTGGGTATTTGATTTCCCACTCTTTGAATGGGATGAAGACGCAAAATCATGGACCCCGGCCCATCACGTCTTCTCCTCACCGAAGCAAGAGCATATTCCCGCCATCGAGAGCGATCCCGGCAGCGTCTACGCAGATCTCTTCGACTTGACATGCAACGGGGTTGAATTGGGAAGCGGCAGCATACGTATCCACGATCCGGATGTCCAGATGAAGGTCTTCAACGTCATCGGATATCCAGACCATGAGATAAAAGAGCGTTTCGGACATCTCTTGGAGGCATTTAGGTACGGTGCGCCACCACATGGTGGAATGGGATTGGGGCTCGACCGACTAGTCGCCATGCTTGCCGGACAGTCAAACATTCGTGAAGTCATCGCCTTCCCGAAGACGCAGTCGGCCTGGGACCCTCTCTTCGATGCCCCATCGCAGATCGCTCAAGAGCAAATTGACGAGCTGAATCTATCCATCGAAGTCGAGTAGGCATCCGTGCATAGTGGTATCTGCATCAGATTCAACTTTGTTGATGATGATTTAGAATCTGAAGGGATGTATCGGCTGGTTGTTGGTTAGGAACTCGTGAATCCCAAGTCTTTCTCTATTCCCATTTCCAACATAAGCGCGACGACGACAGGAAAGAGCTGAAGTGAACGTCTCACAGGAAAGTTCAGCAAACGGCGAGATAGTACTTCGGCTCGAAGTGGATGCCGAACGCGTCGACAAGCACGTCAACGCCGCCGTCCGCCGCGTCGCCCAACGGGTCAACATCCCCGGCTTCCGTAAAGGACGGGCACCTAGAGCCATCCTGCAAAACTATGTCGGCAAAGAGTACCTCGTCGAAGAAGCCATGGAATCTCTGGTTCCGGAAGTTGTAAGTGACGCCGTCAGAGAGCAGGAGTTGATACCCTTCGCGCCGCCAAGAGTCGAGGTTGAGCAAACAGATCCGACCGTCACGATCCGCGCTACCGTGCCGCTCCAACCAACTGTCGAGTTGGGCGACTATCGCGCCATGCGATACGACGACGAGGCTGAAGAAGTCGCTGACGAAGCGGTCGATGCGCTCCTGATGCAGCTGCGTCGCTCACAGGCATATTCCCAGCCGGTCGAGCGCGCCAGTGAAGAGGGCGACATCGTAACCGTAGACCTCAAGGTGCATGCCGATGATCAACTCATCTGGGACTTCAACGACCGACAGTTCCAGCTGAACCTCGATTTGGACACTTACGGCGAACTGTTTGTTGCCCTGCACGAAGGAATGATCGGACTATCGGTTGGCGACGATAAAGAGTACTCATTCCCCGTTTCCGATGGTGCTGATTCCCTGCAATTCGCCGGCAAGACGGCACACGTAGCCGTGAAAGTCAAGGACGTGCACGAAGAGTTCCTGCCTCCGCTGGACGACGCCTTGGCTGCCACTGCCGGTGTTCCCGATGTTGACAACGTTGACCAGTTGACTACCCACATCAGAGATCAGCTGGAGCAACGTGCAGAGGCGACGCTCAACTCGACGTTGCAATCAAAGTTCTTCGACGATGTGGTCGAGGCGAGCGAGTTCACAATCTCACCAATAGTGATCGAACATGAGGGTCGCCACGTGCTGGAGAGGATGCTGCAACAGCGGCAGATGATGGCCGGACGCACTGGGCGCAGTCTCACCGCGGACGACATCACCGAAGACGATATTAACAGCGCCAACGACTGGGCCGAAAGAGACATCAAGAACTCCCTCGTAATCGAAGGTATCGTCGATGCTGAGAACCTGGAAATCGATGACGACGAAATCGTCGCCGAGATCGAACGCGCCAATGACGCGGCCACACCGGACCAGCAGAGATTTGAAGACAACGATCAGACGAGAGAATCGGTCGGACGCTATCTTCTGCGCCAACGCACTATCGAAAAGGTCATTTCCGAAGCGCGTGAAACCGCGGAAGACGAGTCAACCGGATCTGAATAACCCCTGATTGAGACTTATTGAGCCACGTAAACCAAGCATCAAACGGAGCAACATTCGCATGAGCCACATCCATACACCGCAAAATCTCATCCCCATGGTTATCGAGACCGGCGCACGCGGAGAACGCGCTTACGACATCTACTCATTGCTGTTGAAAGAGCGAATCATCTTCCTCGGCACACCCATAAATGCCGCCGTCGCAAACACCATCGTCGCGCAACTGCTATACCTCGCAGCAGACGACCCGGAACGCGACATCAACATGTACATTAACTCTCCCGGCGGCTCGGTATATGACGGCATGGCGATATACGACACGATGCAGATCGTGTCTTGCGACGTATCGACTATCGCCGTAGGACTCTGCGCCAGTTTCGGAACTGTGCTCTTGACCGCCGGCACGCGAGGCAAGCGATACGCCCTGCCCAACTCCTCGATCATGATGCACCAGCCTTGGAGCGGGATGCAGGGGCAGGCTTCAGATATCGAGATCCATGCCCGTGAAACACTGCGGATACAGGACCGGCTTCGGCAGATAATCGCCGACCATTCGGGACAACCATACGAACAAGTGGCGCGCGATAGCGACCGCGACTTCTGGATGACATCCGAGCAGGCCGTCGAGTATGGATTGGTAGACCATGTCCACGTATCTACCGAGAACCCGCGCAACGCTAGATTGCTCGAAGCAGGTGTGGCATAGATTACGGCAATTTTTCAGGTAGCTAGGACTAGGGCATATAAGACACACGGAACGGTCGAATGAAAAGCAGTGGCGATAGATCTTCGATACAACGGGGACGAGTGCAGAAACGCTGTTCGTTCTGCAAGAAGCAGCAGCAGGAAATTCGGATGCTGATCGCCGGCCCCAACAGCATCTTCATATGCGACGAATGCGTTGAACGCTGTCGCGGCATCATTCGCCAAGCAACGCAAGCCCCAAGGGCACTGCCCGACTCCGACGCGAAACCGGCGAACGTCTACCCCTCAAAACCGACTGAGATATACGACCTGCTCCAGCAGTTCGTCATCGGACAGGAACAGGCCAAAAAGGTCTTAAGCGTTGGTGTCTACAACCACTACAAGCGAGTACTCTCCAACCAGCAAGACGAACCGGGCGACGGTGTAGAACTGCAAAAGACCAACATCATGTTGGTCGGTCCGCCCGGCTGCGGCAAAACCTATCTGGCGCAGATCATGGCACAGATACTGAAGGTGCCATTCGCAATCGTCGATGCCACATCCATCACTGAAGCCGGCTACGTCGGCGAGGACGTTGAAAACATCCTCCTGCGCCTCTTACAAGCTGCTGGCGGCGACGTATCACGTGCCGAACGCGGCATCATATACATCGACGAGATCGACAAGATTGCACGCAAAGACATCAACCCGTCGATAACCCGCGACGTCTCTGGTGAAGGCGTCCAACAGGCCCTGCTCAAGATACTCGACGGCAACGTCGTCAACGTCCCGCCACACGGCGGCCGTAAGCACCCTCACCAAGAGTTCATTCAGGTAAACACTGAGAACATCCTCTTCATCCTCGGCGGCGCATTTGACGGCATCGACCAGATCATCCGCAAACGGGAGCGCACCGCACGTGAAGGCAATGGCATGGGCTTCCGCACAAACGCAATCGTAGACGCATACGCCTCGTTGCCGAAACGTCCCAATGGTGACGGGCGTGACTTCACACGCGTAATTCCCGAAGACCTGCGAAACTACGGCTTCATCCCCGAGTTCATCGGCCGAGTGCCCGTCGTGGTCGGATTATCCGACTTGACGCTTGAGCAGCTCGGAGAGGTGCTGATCAAACCGAAAAACTCGATAATCTCCCAATACCAAAAGCTCTTCGAACTCGACGATGTGGAACTCGAGTTTACCGAGGATGCCATCATGGCAATCGCAGAATACGCTCAGGTGCGCAGGACCGGCGCCAGAGGATTACGCTCCATCGTCGAGGACATCTTGATGGATACGATGTACACCGTTCCATCGTGCCCCACCGCCACCAAGTGCATCGTCACCAGACAAACCATCCTTGAAGGCACTCCGCCCGATATCCTCGATGCCGACGGAACCCTGATCAACATGAACGATACGTCGATCTCGGAAGCCGCCGCGGCCTGATAACCCTTCACTGAACGCGGTTGCAATAAGCCCGCTCCCGGCATGATCGCCCCCGCATAAGATGCCGATACTCGTAACCATAAACGGAAGCAAGGTAGAACTGCCTGAAGCGACGACACTGCAGAGCTACCTGGAATCCAAGGGACTGCATCAACGCCGCTTGGCAGTGGCTCACAACGGCAATCTAGTCGTGCGTAAAGATTATGCAACGACCATCATCGAGGACGGCAACACGCTAGAGATAGTCCGCCCTGTTGGCGGCGGATAAACACCACTGCAAAGCCGAGTCTGGCAGATCCAGCAGATATGTCTATAGCCTCGAGGCTAATCAGAGACTGACTGGTTAGGGGCTACTCTTCAACGACGCAGACTGCGCCAGTAGCGGTGTCGCCGGAGTACTCGGAACGGTAGCGGTGGCAACCGAGAATCGTGAAGGTGTGCGAGCCGCAACAGACTTCTGGGTTGAATGAAGACTTCCAGATGTCGGTAGTGTCCCACTGCTCAGCCTCGCCTTCAAAGCTGCGCGCACTGCTCGGACTGCCACGCGGGTTCTCCCACGTTACGGTAGTGCCTACTTTGACCTTGATGATCTCGGGCTCAAAGTAGCTGGGATCAGTCATAATGATTGTCGCTTCACCTTCAAGCGCCGGACCTTCAGGGACTTCGATCTCTGTCGCTTCCTCGCCCTCTTCCTGCGCGCTTTCAGATCCGACGTCGGTGCCGACGGCTGCGCCGCTGCTACCTTCGCCAGCAGTTCCGGCCGCGGCTTCCTCAGTCGCCCTGGCTTGAGCCGTCGCCTGAACCTGAGCCGCAATCGTGTTGGCGCCTACCTGAATGCCAGCATCCGGGTCACCACCCTCCGCAATCACCGCTTCAGCCGTCGCCGTCGCATTCTCGACTGCACGCTCCGCCTCGTAGGTCTGAATAGTCTCGAACTGAGTAGGACCGTCGCAAGCCAACGCCGCAAGCACTAATGTCAGCACGGCCCAGATGAAGATCGAGAGTGTTAGTACCTTGTTTTTCATGAGATACACCTCAATCCTGGATCAAGCTACTTGTCGCAATCGTGGGTCTAATCGGTCCCGCAACCAGTCGCCGAAGAAGTTCATGGACAGCACGACGAGGAAGATTGCGAAGCCGGGCACCAAAGTCAGGTGCGATGCTTCAAGGATGTAGTCTCGGCCTTCGTTAGCCATTACACCCCATGCTGGCGTCGGGGGCTGAATTCCTGCACCCACGAAGCTCAACGTCGACTCGGCAAGTATCAATCCGCTCGTGTTCAAGCTGGCGACAACGATGACGGTATTCATAATGCCGGGCACTAAATGGCGCCAGATGATGCGCACATCAGACGCACCCGCTACGCGTGCCGCCGCTACATAGTCCAACTCGCGCAGAACAAATACCTGCGCTCTGATGACACGTACGAAGCCGACCCAGGCAACCAGCATCAGCACGAATAGCAACATATCGACCTTCCACGCCAATATCTCTACCTTCGCGCCAAATAACTGCGTAACGACGATGGCAACCATCAGGAATGGCAAGGCGTTCCAGACATCCACGAAACGCGTGACCACCTCGTCCAAGAGGCCGCCGTAGTATCCGCTGAACAATGCCACTGCCGTGCCAAGTATCATGCCGGACGTCAGCGAGAACGTCACCACTGCAATCGAGATGCGGGAACCGTGCAAAAGTCGGCTGAAGATGTCTCGACCAGTGTGATCGGCACCCATAATATGCAACTTACCGCACTGTTCAATGTTCTCTGAATCTCGACCTGCGTTTGGATCGATCAGATCACACGGCCGGTAGCTGAGCTCCTCAATCGTCGTCCCGCCAAGTGGAATGTAAGCAGCACGTGAACGTTCCCACAATCCCAGATTTCGGTCATGCGAGAAGCCTTTGTCGCGCGGGAATGGCGCTACGTAGGGACCGATGATGGCAGAAATCAGAAGCGCCAACAGTATGATGACCGGGATGATGGGATACCGGCGCAGGTAGTACCACCCTTTGGCCAAAGGGTTCGTGGTGCGACCATAGATTGACGCCTGATCTGACGCGATGGCAGCAGCCTCGCCAGTGGTCTCTGTCCTATGAGCTTCTGTAGCCATTCAAATTTCCCTCTAAGTCCTTCAACATCGTTGGTGATTTAATCGAACTCAACCTCTGCTATCTCAGTCGCACTCGAGGGTCGATTATCGTGTAGAGGATATCAGCAAGCGTGGCAAATACCAGGAAATACATCAGGAACACTACCACCGTGCCTAGCAACAGCGGGAAGTCATTGTTCTGCACCGCATCTTGAAGCGCTACCTGTCCAATGCCGGGCCAGGAGAAAACGATCTCGACAACCAGTGCGCCATTAAGGAAGCCGGCAAACAGCAGCAGCATCGACGTGATGGGAGCAATCAAGGCGTTTCGCAGTGCATGCTTGAAGATGACCGTCGTGTTGCCGACACCTTTAGCGCGTGCCATCTTCACGAACTCAGAGTCCAGAATCTCCAACATGGATGAGCGGGTCAGACGCATCAGACCAGCTGCTGAACCCCATCCAAGCGCCAGACAGGGCAGGATATATTCCTTCCAACGTAATTCATCCGGAGTTCGACCGCCCGCAGGCATCGCAAAGAGCCGCATGAAGGCAAAAGGACTGTCATCCGATATGGCTTGCAGGTTTACTGAAAATAGCCAGATCATCACAATGCCGGTCACAAACGGAGGCGCTGCTTGACCGATCAAAGCCACGAAGCGGGCTAAGTAGTCGAAAATACCTCCTCTCCATACCGCCGCAACCACGCCCGTGGGAATCCCCAACAAAACGGCGATCAACCATCCTCCTATGCCCAACTGCACCGTCGCGCCCAATCGTCCCTTGATGATGTCCCAAACCGATATCTGAAGGCCTAGAGAGACTCCAAAGTCCAGCCTGAAGACACGGCCGATCCATTCTATGTATTGAATCGGCGCCGGTTTGTCGAAGCCTAATCGGCTCCCGAGACGGTCCCAGCTTTCCTGGGTTAGCCCGTATCCGCTCTGAGGGACGAAAATCTCACGCGGGTCTTTCGGGTTCACGTGTACCAGGATAAAGATCGCGAGTGTTGCGCCAAAGACTGACACAAGCGATGTGAATATACGACCTGCCAAGAATCGGAACATTGATGGCTCCTGGTTTTAAATCTATCGAGTTCCAGTATTCGGATTACCTTGAAGATTCAAGAACGCCGGATCATGGCTCACGCCATCGGTTCTCCGGCTTGAAAGCGAATTAGAACTTTCCGAACTCTACCACAATTATTTGTCTAACGTAGCAATGCTACGGTCTGAAAATTCGGTTAGATGAATGCGCGGAACACGATCTGTTCCGCGCATTCACATCTAGAGATTGCCAAGAGGCAGAGACGCACCCGTTGATGAAGCGTTCTCCACCTGTTCGGCAATCTATCGTGTGTCTTACCTGACTACGATGAACTCGGGGTTGCTCGACACGTTGCTGTAGTGCTGCTGTCGACCATTCCAAGATGCGATCCTCGGGCCTGCTACCAGTCCCTTTGGCACCTGGAAGGCACCGGCATACTGCACCCAGTACATCGAGTAATCTACCCACTCGAGGTGCAACTGTTCGCGCTTCGCTTTGTCCTTCTCAGCCAAGATTTCGAAGAGCCACTTGGCACCGGCTTGCGACTCGAAGCCTACGCCCCAACCAGGTCGGCTGGATGACGTGTCTACTGTCGGCATTGGCCAGTCAAGCGGGTATACGTTCGAGTGTACGTCGCCGTTCTTCAGTACCGGCAGGTACTGTACACGTCGGCGCATTCGCTGGGAGATTACCCCACCGTAGTCTTCGATGAGCTGTTCAATCTCGATACCGAGCTGTTCCCACTGCGAAGTGATGTAGTCGGCAATTTCAAGTCCGACCTCACCAGCTTCAGCAACGTATGCCTGCAGTGTCATGCTCTCAATACCCTGTCGCCTACCGTCTACCAAGGGGTAGCCAGCAGCCTGCAGGAGAGCGTCTGCCAATGCAAGGTCGCCGTTCGGGAGCTCCCACGGTACACCGTTCTCGAACATCGTACCGGCTGCCTCTGCCGGGCAGTCGATGCGGTTGCCAAGCCAGTCCCAGCAACCAGTTACACGGTCAGGATCCCAACCGGGGTACTCAGGTCCCATGTACTCGGAGTAGATGGGCGTGCCTTTGCCGTCGAGGAAGACGCTGTTGATCTCGTTTCGGTCGATTGCAATCGACTGGGCGAGACGGACCAGGCGAGCCTGTTCCATGTCGTCCATGCCTTCAGGGTTGTCAGTGTCTTCGTACGGTGCGTTTCCGCAGCGATCGCGACCAGGACCATCACCGTCGGTGCAAGGAGCGTCGATGGTGCCCCAAGGGTTGCCGATCCAAGGGAAATCCTCAGTGAAAGGACCTTCGTTTGGACCTGAACCACAGGCATTGTCGATGGCGTCCGATGAACGGTCGTCACCGCAAGCCCAAGGCTCTAGCGGCTCACCAGTTCGGACGTGGGAGTGTTCCCAGAGCAGACCTGGGTACATAATCGCCTGTCCTACGAATCCGCCAGGCATAGTCTCGAGGAAGCGGTAACCTTCCTGCACGACGCCAGGGACGAGTTTGAAGTCGAGGTCGGCCAAGTCGGCTTCACCGTTTCGCAGCATGGCGATACGAGTGTTGTTCTCAGCCACCTGAACCAGCGTGTACTTGTCGATACCGGGGTCGATGCGCCAGTGACCGTCAAGCGACTCCATCGTGCATCGGTCGCCTGCTACGCAGTGCCCCTGCACAAACGGGCCGGTTCCGATGTGGTGCTCACGTGCCCACTCAACACCCATCGAGTCGGCGTGAGCGAGGTAGTAGAGACCACGGGCTGCACTCAAGCAACCGAACTGCGAGATGGGAAGGCAGAAGTAGACCGGGGATACCAGTCCGATTTCCACTGTCCAGTCGTCAATCTTCTGGGCTTCCAGGAAGATCGCAGCCAGGTCACCGGAGTTTCCATAGGTAGTGTCTGGGTTGGTGGTGGCGTTCGACTCATTGAAGTAGCGGACTACTGCGTCGGCATCGACGATGCCGAAGTCCATGTCCTCATAGCCGACCGGCGAGTTGAACGGAATTCCGCTACCGTCGGGGCCTTGCTTCATGGTCATGCGCACGCGCGTGCCAGCCGGGTCGATGTCCCAAGATTCCACCAGTTCGGGAGTCATCGGGTCGCCATTTTCGAATACGTAGAAGTACTCTTCCACGCTTGCACCACCGGTCGGGGTGCCGGCGTACGGACCAATTGTCGGAAGTCCGATAACAGCAGAGACGCGGCGTACCGCGCGCACTACTTCGATGTCTTCCATCATGGCCTCAGGAGCCATTGCCTCATCCGGCTTGTCGGCCGGTCGAGCGGTCGCTGCCGGGGCTGCTTCCATGGCTGCCTCGCCCTTTTCAGGTGCTGCTGCTGCTTCTGGCTCAGCTGCCGGGCGTGCTGTCGCCGCCGGAGCCGCTGGGGCCGCTGGGGCCGCTGGGGCCGCAGTCGCCGCTGGGACTGCAGTCGCCGCCGGACGCGCAGTTGGGGCCGGCTCAGAACTGCTACCGCAAGCAAGCACAAACGCACTCGCTGCAACGGCTACCATCAAGGGTAGGATGCCCCACCGCTTGAGTAGATAACTTGTTTTCATTAAAGAACCTCCTGTATCGCGCCAGCGGAGATGGTTCGTAGATGCAGATACGCTACATCTTGCTCCGTCCGGTCATTCACGTGCCACAGATCCGTTGCCGAATCCTTACAACTCAAATGAGTATAGCAGGATTGCAACGACAATCGCGGCTTAGTAATACGCGGGTAAATCTAGCATCAGATAACCCGTTTGTCAAACGCGATACAGGAAAATTATCGATGCAACTCTTAAATACAGACATCGCATAGTGTCGATGCAAACTGAAATCTAACTGAAATGCTCAATCAAAAAACCATTCTCGTAACCGGCGCCAGCTCTGGAATCGGTCGCGCAACCGCAGAAGTAGCCGCCAGATACGGCGCAAACGTCGTCATTGCGGCCCGACGCGCAGAACTTTGCGCTGAAATTGCCGACAACATCCGAAAAAACGGTGGCAACGCTTCATACATCCAAACCGACGTCACCAATCCGGAAGACGTGAAACGAATGATCAATCACACCGTTGACACCTTCGGAAGAATCGATGGTGCATTCAACAATGCCGGCGTGTTGCGAGATACCGGACGCATCCACGAGATGCCGATCGACGTCCTCGATGCATCTTGGGACGTAAACGTGCGCGCCGTCTGGCTATGCATGAAGGCCGAAATCGAAGCGATGCTGGAACAAGGCGACGGCGGCTCCATCGTCAACGACTCATCAAGGAACGGTCTGCGCGCCGACATCATGCGTCCGGCTTACATAACCACTAAGCATGCCGTAACCGGACTGACCAAAGCCGCCGCGATCGACTATGCGCGCGCCAACATACGCATAAACGGAGTGTGCCCAGGTCCAATCAACACTGACATGATGCGCTCCGTCGACCGCGGCGACAAGGATATTCGCGCCAGCATCGAGCGATTCGTGCCACTCGGACGTTACGGAGAACCGGAAGAAGTGGGCGAACTCGTCGCCTGGTTACTATCAGATCACTCTGCTTACGTCACCGGCCAAATGCTGGGCATCGACGGAGGGTTGCAAGCCCGGTGACTAACAACGGCGACACGGAACGCGACCTCATCTCTCAGATTCACGCGACATCGGCCAAAGCATGCCTCGTCATCACCGGCGCTGGCACCAGCGCCATTGCAGCCCTGTTCGCCGTTGCCGGTGCTTCACGCACCATCATCGACGTCCAAGTGCCATACGCATCCGCAGCCCTCGATGCCTACGTCGGAAGCAGTGCCGAACAGCACGTCTCCAAGCATGAGGCCGTCATCATGGCGGTTAAGGCGTATAAACGCGCAATCGCACTTTCAGAAACTGCGGATGAAGTTGAGCAAATGATCGGTCTATCCTGTACCGCAGCTATCGCTACCGATAGATTGCGGCGGGGCGAAAATCGCGCTCACATCACCTGGCACAACGGAATCAAATCCGTGACGTATTCCATCGTTATGCATAAAGGCATGCGCGATCGCGCCGGCGAGGAAGCACTATGCAAAACCATCATCCTCAATGCGCTCGCCGAAGCGTGCGGTTTGCAGGCTCAACTCGACATCCAGCTAGCCGAGGACGAGATTGTTGAACGCGTCGTTGATTGAGCAGGTAATCACCGACCAACTCCCGCTTGCCGTCTATCGCCATCACTCCGGTTGGTCCGACGACGCACCGACGCGTGCCGTAATGCTATCCGGCTCTTTCCGTCCCCTGCACCGCGCGCATCGGGCACTGTTGAACATCGGATTGCAGATGGCAGGAGCGGGATATTCACCCTACTTTGAGATCTCGATACGGAATGTAGAGAAGCCAGACATCGCGGCGGAAGACCTGAAGAGCCGGTTGATGCAGTTTAAGGAGCCAGGCGATGCGGTGGCGATTACTCGTGCCGCCACATTCCTCGAAAAGGCAAGATTGATGCCCGGCACTATGTTCGTCATCGGTTACGACACTGCGATAAGGCTTTTCGACGACCGTTTCTACACCCAGACAGCAGGATCATCCCCGAGCGTAGAGGCGATGGGTGAAGTCCGCGCTTCCGGCGCGCGCTTTATCGTTGGCGGCCGGCACGACGCTCACGGGTATTTCAGAACCGTCGAAGACATCGCAATTCCAGCCGGCTTCGAGGACCTGCTGATCGGAATCCCGGAGGCGGTATTTTCCGATCCCATATCGTCAACGCAGATAAGACGATCAGAGAGCATTGCTGAATAGCCACTTACAATCAAGATTTACGTCTACACGACCCAATCTCTAGGAACTGATAGGAATCACTGGCTTGTCACAATCAGAAAATCCCCGCGTCGCTACGGCCGACGTCAACCCCCTATTCGTAAACCGCTGGTCGCCAAGGTCATTCTCCGATGAACCGCTAACTGATGGCGAAGTCACATCGCTGTTCGAGGGCGCGCGCTGGTCACCCTCGTCATTCAATCGCCAACCGTGGCTATTCGTCTACGAGACGGACGGCCCGGATCGGGAGGTGTTCGATTCGATACTCATGCCTGGCAATCGGCTCTGGGCCGCTAAGGCGTCGCTCATCGGATACATCTTTGCCAACACCACGACACCTGACGGACGCAATCCGCGCACGGCACAATTCGACACCGGCGCCGCATGGATGGCACTCGCTTTACAAGCGACCTCTATGGGCATCTACACCCACGGAATGGCCGGTATCGACTACGACGCTATCTACGACAAACTGGGCGTATCCAAAGAGACCCACACCGCCATGTGCGGCTTCGTCGCCGGACGGATCGGACCGCGTGAAGCATTGCCGGACGAATTGCAGGAACGCGAGTCACCCAACTACCGCAAGCCGTTAGCGGAGGTCGCGCACAAGGGCGTCATTGCATAAACCGGAAACGCTCTCCCGCGCTATTCCATCGAAGCAAATGGAATATCGGCATCCGGATGCGTAACGGCATAGTGCGCCTGTCGCAAACCGAACTTCTCCTGCAGCTGCACCGTCAAACCGCCGTCAATCATCAACGTGTGTCCCGTGATGAAAGAGGCGTCATCCGAGGATAGAAATGCGATGCCGGCGGCTATCTCTTCCGGTAAGCCGGTGCGACGCAGAGGATACTGGTTGGCGAAGAAAGCATGACCGGATGGGTTTTTCGCCCACATCTTGGCCAGTCCCTCACCTACGATATGTCCCGGTCCGATCGCATTGGCTCGAATCCCATCCGGACCGTATTGAACCGCTAATTGACGCGTCAAACCGATGACTGCCGCCTTGCCCGTCTCGTAGACCAACATGCCGGGCTCTTGCAGGTACGAGTGGATCGATCCGATGTTGATTATCGAGCCGCCGCCAACTGCGCGCAGGTGGGGAACTGCACTCTTCGCGTCCAGATACAACGCCTTGACCAGGACATCGATACCGTAATCCCAATCGTCCTCGCTGACGCTCAACGCATCGCCATGGATGCGAGATTCACCGGATATGACACTGAACGCGTTCTGAACCAGAATGTCTAAGCGACCAAATGCATCTACCGCTTCATCTACCATCCGACGGCAGTCTTCGGATGATGACACATCTAATGTGTGACGACACTGCCGTACCACCGGCATCCGCAATGCGGGCTACATTGGCCGCGGCCGCGTCATCATCAATGTCAGCAATGAAGACCTGCGCCCCTTCAGACGCCAAACGGCGAGCGGTTGCACCGCCAATTCCCAAGGCGCCGCCAGTTATCAACGCCGATTTACCCTCGAACCTGGACATTAGAAAATCACCTCCAAAAGTAACGTCTGTTTGAGATGTTGTGCCACCTGCACAACCATCGCCAGATTACATCCAATTCACGCTAGAGATACCCACTTGAGACACGCGACCGATCTGATCGAACATGCGGCGGACTCTCGAAGTCCCGTCGATATCGGCAACTACCTTTTAGAGCAAGCCGGTTTCGCAAACTCATCGGTCACGTCTTACGAGGAACTACCCGGCGGCAATCCCGTCGTGGCACAGGTATTCCGCGTCTCAATTGCAGGTGGTGATAGCGTTCCGCAGACCGCCATCGTAAAGATTCCCTCTACCAAGAGAACCGACCGCGTGCGCGAATCGGCCGCTGGGTCATACGAGCGGGAGGTGAACGCCTATCGTCTGCTCAGTCCTATGCAAGGCAACTTCCAACCGATTGTTTATGCCGCGCTCTACGCGCCGGAAACCCGGACTGCGGCGCTGTTACTAGAAGACCTCGGCGGAATGCCTGAACGTTCGGACTTCACGAAAGAGATCGTCGCCGATAGCATGCGCAACCTGGCGATTGTCCACTCGCGATTCTGGCGGAATGAAGCGATCGGCACGCAACCATGGATGCGAACGCGCTGGCATGCCGACATCTTCAAAGAACCGATCGAGTGGTTCACGCCAAATTGGGAAACCATATCGAAGTGCGAGCGGCTACACCCATTCAACAGTCCGCGCGTCAATCGCATGGCGTTGTATCTCTCGGAGCACCTGTCAGAAGTGCTAGATGCGCTCGATTGCCGTCTGACTACATTGACACACGGAGACCTGCACACCCAAAACATGATGCTCCGATGGGAAGTGGATGGACACCGTCCCGTCCTGATCGATTGGCAAGACGCCGTCTATAGCGGCGCCACCAGCGACGTCGCTAAGTTCCTATCTACTACCCTGACGAGGCAAGAAGCGCATGACTACTTCGATGAGATGCTGAGCCTCTACTACGCATCGCTCACACCGGCAATCCGCGCGGAATACGATTTCAACCAATTCAAGCGCGACATCATGCTCGCGCTTCTGGGCACTTTCGCCAACTACGTCATCAGCGCCACAACTGAGGTGCCGGATGGATCCGATGCAGAGCGCATCAACTGGTCGCTACGACGCGTATCAGCAGTTATCGACGCCGTGGATCCTCTCAGCATAATGTCGGGACTTAAGTAAGTCCTTAAGCCGACATCGAGGCCGCGTCACGATTAGACGACGAGTCGCTACGAATCGACATATCTCGCAACATCACGAGCGTGTCGGTATAACCCATCACCCGCGTCAGGTACTCATCCTCATCCCCAAACGCGAAGTAGCCGCGACGGGATGCTATCTCACCGTTTGAGAAGAATCCAGCAGTCGGAACCTTACCCATCTGCTCCGTTATCATCTTGGCGTCGTGTTCCTTCTCCACGAACATTCGATTCCCGCGTGCAACCGAGTTGAAACAGAGCAACGCATCAACGCTCGTATCGCGCTCCTGGAGAGACGTGGCGTAGTCGCTCAGGTTCTGACTCAGTCGTTGTGCCGCCAATTCGCTGTCGCGCACATGGAAGCGGAGCGCCTGACCATCTTCTACCAGGTCGCCCACCATCATGGATCCGGTCTCCTGATCCATATCCATGATGTTCCGCATCACGTAGTCCGTGTCGTCTAGCGCCCCGCTCGTATCAAGACCTACAACGAGACCGCGTTGCATACGCAACTGGCTTAGCGGGTCTGCGTTGACGAATATCTCCTCCAAAACCGCCATGGGACTGCGGTCGCCGAGCTGATGGATCTCGTTACGCGCCGATCGGGTAATCACCAGATCCGGACCGATCGGCTCTTCACTGCCTGATACGACCACATCAGCGTTGAAGTCCCGTGTCATCAGCAGTCCCACCACTCCGTGATGCCGCATGTCGTCGCCCAGCAGCATTCTATTCTCACCATACTCCTGCCCACCGCTCACCAGCGCGCCAACCTTCATCACCGACGGATAGGCCGCATCCAGCATCGAGAGCGCATTCTCAGTCGATACCGTCAATGGATCGGCAAACACCAACATCAAACCATCTTCGAATTTCGATGGGTCGGCGCCGATGGCATCAACCAGCGACTCTGGTGTCGCATCTTTTCCGCAAGCCTGCTTATCGGTAAAGGCAAATGGATACAGCTCTGCCGAGTTCCCCGTCGTCGCGAGCACGCTCAGTCCCGGACCGGTCTCGAACTCTCGGCCGGCGCCAATCACTCCGGCACCGGAACAACCGACCAGCACTTTGGGGTCCAGACCGCGATGGATGACCGGCAATATCGTGCCAAACTCCTCGTATCTGGGCGCCGATGCGAATACGAGGGCAAGGTCGGCCGATTGTCCATTCAGCTGAGATTTGATCTCATAACACATCTCCTCCACGTCGGCCGGTTCGTCATATGCACGACACACGCCACTTGCGAAAAGATGCGCAGGGATAGACGGCGTACGTGCCTCGCGAACAGATAATTGCATCGAGGTATCGCGGGCATGCGTACTCCACGGAAACTCTGCTTGCATGAAGGGTCCTTGTCCAGCCTGTATCTATCATCACGCCACACCGCCGCACTTCCGACACCGCCATCCTCGTGTTGCGTGATGATGATTGTGGCAAAACGCGCCAACTTGAAACAATATCGCGTTGGACGACTCAACCCCATTCTCACCGCGTCTGTGCTACATCCGAGACAGCGCAGCACGCGCCGCTTCGATCGTCTGCTCAACCTGCTCTTCACTATGCGCTGACGACATGTGAACGCGTCCATTCGACGACAAACGCACTCCCTCTCGCATCATCTCAGATGCAAATTGCGCATAGCGCGCATCATCGCACTTGAGCGCATGGTCACGATAGTTGCGGACCGTGTCGCCGCTCCGATTGAACGAGATCCCAAAGACACTCCCAAGTCCCTGAACGTGGATCTCAGTCTCCGTCTCCATGCCGGCACTGCGGAGCCCCTGTATCAGCTGATCGCCCCGTTGGTTCAACTCCATGTAGAAGTCGCTGCCCTGCTGCTTGAGATGTTGCAACGACGCGTAGGCCGCCGCAATTGACATCACGTTTGAGTTGAAGCTGCCGCCGTGATACACCTCGCCACTGCCCAGGATGTCCATAATCTCACGTCGTCCCGCCAGCATCGCAATAGGAAAACCAGCCGCGATCGACTTTGCATACGTCGCCAGATCGGGCGTCACTCCCAGCATTTCCTGGGCACCGCCATACGCCACTCGGAAGCCGGTGATGACCTCGTCGAATATCAGCAACGCGCCATGTTCGTGCGCCAATCGTTTGGCCGCCGCAAGATAGCCGGGCTCAGGCATGATGCAGTTGGTGTTGGCATTGATCGGCTCCATGATCACCGCCGCTACCTCGCCATCGTTACGTTCAAACGCCGCATGCAACCGCTCGATATCGTTCCATTGGCACACAATCACCTGCTCTGCCGCGCCGGGATCCATCCCCGCCGACTCGCCCACCACATTCGGCGCGTCAACCTCGCCAGCAAGCGACATATCGGGATGCACCGAGTGATTGACGCTGTCCATCCAGCCGTGATAGTGCCCCTCGAAACGGATGAACTTCGAGCGTCCGGTCCAGCCCCTGGCCAAGCGCAACGCCAGCTGCACTATCTCCGTACCAGAGCCGGCAAACCGGACCGTGCAATCCTCAATCGGCACGGCCTCCGCCGCCATCTCTGCCACTTCCAACTCGCGCTCGAACTGTGCCGCCAGCACGTAGCCCATACGCATATCTTCCGCAACCTGTTGCGACACAAACTCTGGCGCGTGTCCGAAGAGATTGGGACCCATGCCTTGGATGTAGTCGATATACTCATTGCCGTCCGCATCCCACATCAAAGCGCCCTCAGCACGGGCAAAAAACAGCGGCTCACCACCCGGCTCTGCCAAGCGTATCTGCGACGATATTCCACCCGCAACCACGCGCCGCGCACGCGACATCAGTAGGCGCGAACGCTCCCTCGAAAATCCCTCTTTATTTGGCGTCATCATCATGAATCCCTACTCCTCAGCTTGCTCTCTAACCAGACAGAACTCGTTACCCTCCGGGTCCTGCAACACATGCCAATGTGTCTCGTAAAACTGCCGTTTAGCAACCAACGTCGCACCTAAACCGACCAGCCGCTCAGTCTCCGCATCCAGGTCGGACACGCTGAACTCCATGTGCAATCGATTTTTAGCGGTCTTGCCCTCCGGCACCTGCAAGATGATGATCCGCGGCAAGCTCGACGGTGCCTGATCATCAACCCCCAGAACCGCCACGTAAGGATACGCCTCACGCGTCACCACATATCCCGCCGCCGCACACCAAAACCTCACCAAAGTCTCCACATCCCCAGCATCCATGGCTAGGCCGTGAAAGGTGAAATTAAGCGTCATTTGGAAACTTCCTTTCACTGACGTCACTAACGTAACTCCGCAACGCATCAATAATGACGGACGCCAAATCCGCATATCGTCCGGCGTGGCGAGGGCGGAAGGTGGGATCTAGTCCGAGCATGTCGTGGAGGACTTGCACTTGGCCATCGCAGTGGGGCCCGGCGCCGATGCCGATCGTGGGGATGGTCAGCTGCTCGGTGATGCTCTTGGCCAGGTCCGCCGGCATCAACTCAAGCACTATCGAGTAGGCCCCGGCACGTTCGACGGCTAAAGCGTCCTGGATTACGCGCTCTGCGTTCTCCGTGCCGCGCCCCTGCACTCGGTAGCCGCCGAAGGCATGGATCGACTGGGGCGTGAAACCGACGTGTCCCATCACCGGCATCCCAGCATCTACGAGCGCTCGGATGGTATCTTCTACCAAGACACCCCCCTCGATCTTGACCGAGTGGGCGTTCGCTTCCTTCATGAAACGTGCCGCGTTGCGGATCGCAGTCGGGATATCCGACTGGTAACTTCCAAACGGCATGTCGGCAATAACGAAAGCATTCTGCGCGCCACGTGCCACCGCCGCCACAGCACGCAACATATCCTCAACCGTCACCGGCACCGTCGACTCATACCCCAGCGACACATTCCCCAAGCTGTCGCCGACCAATATAGCCGGTATCCCCGCCATATCCGCCAACATCGCCTGATTAGCGTCATAAGCCGTAACCATCGGAATGCGCTCTCTCCGCGCCTTCATCTCCCCAAATTGCCGCACATTAAAACGTCTTTTTCGAGCCGAGTTCATGAGTTAATTATCCATTGAAAAGAGGGATACAGGACGCGCGATGAATGGTGATAAGAATCATGTTCACTCTCAACACGCGCCCACATGTTCCCCTCTCCCGCAGTGATGCGGGAGAGGGGCTAGGGGTGAAGGCACCGAGGGGACAAAGAGGGTAGCCGCCCTACCCCATCGGCGAGTAATCCGTCGGTGTCAGCAATCGATTTTCGATGTTTTTGACGATGATGCCGTCGCGGTGAGATTCTTCGAATACTTGTTGCCATTCCGGGTCGGCACGGAAGTTTGCCCATGCTTCGACTCGTTGGTTGTGGTCTTCGAATGCCACTAGGTAGACCAGCTGATTGCTATTCGGTCCAACATCATGTGTCCAGTAGCCGATGTTCTTGATGCCGTGCTTCTCAAACAAAGCCATCGTGTGATTAGCAAACCGAGCATTCAGGTTTGGGAGCTTGCCGGCAAAGCATTCGTAGATTCGCAGTTCGTAGATCATGAGGGGACGTCCTTTGGTTTGTGGATGTTGATTCGTTGGTTGGATACTATCGTAGCGCATGGCGGGTCGCCCCATGGCCATCCCGTCACTCTCACTCCTAGCCCCTCTCTGGCATGACTGCGGGAGAGGGGAACTTCTGGGCATGTTCATTGTTATAGTCAACATCATTCTCCCGTCCGCACATATTATTCTGTTACCAGAAACAACATCTTCATCGACACCAGCCCCAAGGACCTTCTCATGCCCAACATCAACAAACTAAACACCCTCTCTGGCTCCGCCGCCATCGTCGGCGTGGCCGAGTCGGATCAGATTGGGAATGTGCCAGATCGGTCGCCTTTGGGATTGCATGCGGAGGCGGCGGTTAATGCTTTGGCGGATGCTGGTTTGGCGGTGTCGGATGTGGATGGATTGCTGACGGCGGGGTGGTCTACTTTGGATGTGGCGGAGTATTTGGGCATTCAGCCGCGTTTTACGGACAGCACTTCGGTGGGCGGGTCGTCGTTTGTGATACATGTCGCACACGCCATCGCTGCGGTCCAGGCGGGATACTGTGAGGTAGCGCTCATCACGCATGGGCAGTCGGGACGCAACGACCGCGCGGCTGCTCCGCCTAATTTGGGCACGCCGCAGAATCAGTACGAACGTCCTTACGGCATCATTGGCCCGCCCGTCTCGTACGCCATGGCGTGCCGACGTTACATGCATCAGTATGGCGAGGACCGGACGCGTGAAGCGATGGCAAACATCGCCGTCTCGACTCGCAAGTGGGCAAATCTGAATGAAAAGGCATACTTCTACGACCGTCCGGCCACTTTCGATGACTATCATGACTCGCGCTGGATCGTGTGGCCGTTCCATCTGCTCGACTGCTGTTTAGTGACTGACGCCGGCGCCGCGATTGTAGTAACCACTGCCGAGCGGGCGAAAGACTGTGCAAAAGGCGGCATGTCGATACTCGGCGCGGCCGAGGGGCACGACCACTCGATGATTTCGCAGATGCCCGACTTGACGCGGGCGTTCGGACGCAAGACGGGCAAGCAGGCGCTCGAGATGGCCGGCGTGTCGCACGCCGACCTCGATCTGATGATGATCTACGACTCGTTCACGTATACCGTGCTGGTGTCGCTGGAGAATCTCGGCTTCTGCGGACCGGGCGAAGGTCCGGACCTCGTAGCCGGGCAACGCACTGCACCGGGCGGCGACTTCCCCGTCAACACCTCCGGCGGCGGACTCTCATACACGCATCCCGGCATGTACGGCATCTTCACCGTCGTCGAAGCGGTGCGCCAACTGCGCGGTGAAACCGGCGAGCGACAGCTGGACGACTGCAACCTCGCCATCGCGCACGGCACTGGCGGATATCTCTCATCCACCGGCACCGTCATCCTAGCCGCACCGTAAACACCACTCGAACAACATCAAACATCGTCATACCAATCGAGGAACTTCATCATGACCGACACGCCAGCACGTCCTGAACCGGTATCACAGCCCGAATCGGATCGCTATTGGGAAGGTGCACGAAACGGTGAGTTGTGGTTGCAACGCGACAAGACGACCGGTGAGTATCAGTTCTATCCCCGCGCCATCAGCCTCGCCACACCTGGCGGCGAAGTAGAGTGGGTCAAAGCATCCGGCAATGCCACGCTCTTCACGTTCGGCATCGTGCACATCCCGCCGCATCCGGCATTCATGAGCGAACTGCCCTACATCGCCGCGATTGTCGAGCTGGAGGAAGGCCCCAAGATGGCAACCAACATCGTGGGCGTCGAGCCGGACCCCGACAACCTCAGCATCGGGATGCCGCTCAAGGTGGTATTCACCAAGATCAGCGACAGCTGCACCCTGCCCAACTTCACCCCGGCTTAAGCAACCGGCAATCACGCTCAGCATCTAGCCGGGCAGACATCGGTACCGCGGCGCGCGCTGAAGGCACATTTCCGTGCAATAACGCCAGTTGCGTATTGCACAATTTAGGTATCAACGCGCGCCGTTCAGATGGTTATGTGCGCGCGACTTGAGGTTATTGACATGAACAGGCATTTCTTGAGGTTTCGCGACTTACCAGCATCGGAGATTGTGCCGTTGCTGTATCGAGCCATCGAACTGAAAAATGGCACCCAAAGCCGAGCACTAGACGGCAAATCGGTCGCACTCATCTTCGAGAAGCCATCATTGCGCACCAAACTGTCATTCTGGATCGGCGCCCAGAAACTCGGCGGCAATCCGCTCTACTTCTCCCCTGAAGAGGTCGGACTCGGTGTGCGCGAACCGGTCGCCGACATCGCCAAGGTAGTATCACGCATGGCCGACATGGTCGTCGTTCGCACTTTCGCCCAATCGACGCTCGATGAGTTTGGTGAAAACAGCGACATCCCGGTAATCAACGCGCTGACTGACGGCGAGCATCCCTGTCAGGCACTGGCAGATGTGATGACGATGCTGGAGATACGCGGCTACCTCGACGACGTGCGCGTCGCCTACATCGGAGACGGCAACAACGTCGCCGCCAGCCTCGCCTACGCCATCGCCGGTCTCGGCGGAACGCTAGTAATCGCCTCACCGCAGGACTACGAACTTGAGTACGGCATCCGTGTCGACACTGCGAGCTATCCACAGGAGGGCGATCGCATCGGTAGCGTGATCCAGATGCGCGATCCCATCGACGCGACACGCCATGCCGACTTTGTCTACACCGATGTCTGGACCAGCATGGGACAAGAGGCCGAGACTCTGCAGCGGCTGAAAGACTTTCAGGGCTACCAAGTCAATCCCGAGTTGATGGAAAAAGCCAAGACGCAAGCGAGGTTCATGCACGACATGCCGGCGCACCCCGGCGAAGAGGTGTCGGAAGATATGCTCTCGCATCCATCCTCAGTCGTCTACCAGCAAGCCGAAAATCGCATGTGGGCACAGATGGCACTCATGGAACATATCGTCGCAAGCCGGTCATAACCGCTTTGCACCAATCATGGCACTGCTGCCCATCATCGCAATCATCGGACGCCCCAATGTGGGCAAGTCGACGCTGTTCAATCGCATCGCCGGCAACCGAATCGCCATCGTCAGCGATACGCCTGGCACGACCAGAGACCGCGTATCGGTGGATGCCGAGTGGCTCGACCGGCGCTTCATTCTAGTAGATACCGCCGGCATCGAGGACAAACCGACGGCCGAGCTGCAGCTGTGGGATGAGGTGCGAACTCAGACCGAGCGTGCCATCCGCTCCGCCGATGCAGTGATACTGCTCGTCGATGCGGCCGAAGGATTGACCGCCGCGGACTACGACGGTGCCGAACTGTTGCGGCGCACCGGCAAACCGTACGCAATCGCTGCCAACAAGACCGACAACAATAATCGCTTAGCCGATCTGTACACCTTCGCCGCGCTCGGCATGGGCAACCCGATTCCCATCAGCGCGTATCACAACATCGGCATATCGGAACTGATCGACACCGTCTTCGCCTACATCGATACTCCGATCGAAGACGAGGAGACATCTGATGCCATCAAAGTGGCAATCGTCGGACGACCCAACGTCGGCAAATCGGCCATCTTCAACGGCCTGACGGGAGAGGAACGCTCGATTGTGAGCCCTCTGCCCGGCACTACCCGTGACACGGTAGACGCCCTCTACCAATATCAAGAGCACCAAATCCAGTTCCTCGATACTGCCGGACTGCGTCGGCGTGGCAAGATGGAGCAAGGCATCGAGAAGTTCAGCGCCATCCGAACCATCGGCGCCATCGAACGCTCCGACGTGACCGTTATCGTCCTCGATGCGACTGAGTTCGTGACGGCACAAGACACTCACATCGGCGGATTCGCACAAGACGCGTTCCGGGCCGGTGTTGTAGTCATCAACAAGTGGGATTTAGCCAAGAAGACCGAGATGACTACTAGGGAAGCAGTCGACAAGGTGCGAGACCGCTTCAAGTTCATACCCGATGCGCCCATCTGCTTCACCTCCGCCATCAACGGCACCGGGCTACGCGCGATTCCCGATGCGGTCGTGCGAACATTTTCACAGTTCACCAAACATGTCGGCGATGCTCAACTGTCGCGCACTCTCTTCTCGGCATTGGGCGAACGTCCCCTGCCAGCACGCGGGCGTCGACGCCCGCGCATACAAGGTATCGAACAGGTTGCAGTACGCCCACCGACATTCGTGATAACCTGCAAAAATCCTGAAGCGGTACATTTCACATATAAACGTTACCTATCCAACAAGATGAGAGATGCATTCGGCTTCAAGGGTTCACCCTTGAAAGTGCTGTATCGCAACCGCAACTGAAACTGACAAGATGAACGACCTGATACCATGGCTGATCCTTGCGCCCGTCGCATACCTCGTCGGCTCGATACCGGTCGGAATCATCGTATCCCGAGTCTGGGGCGGCGTAGACCCGCGCGAGCATGGCAGCGGCTCGATGGGCACCACCAATGTGCTCCGGACGGTAGGCAAGAAGGCGGCCGCATTCGTGCTCCTGTTCGACTTCGGAAAAGGCGTCGGCATCGTCTGGCTGTCGATACAGTTTGCTGAAGGTCAATATCTGCTACACGCACTGGCCGGCACCCTCGTCATCGTGGGACACACCTGGCCCGTCTTTGCCGGCTTCAAGGGCGGCAAGGGCATCGCCACCGGCTGGGGCGCGATACTGGTGCTGTCGCCAGTCGCCGGCGCACTCACATTTATCGGGCTGATCGTCGCCGCCGCAACTCGCTACGTATCACTCGGCTCCATCATCGGCGCATCGTCCGGGGTGGCAGGACTCATCGTCATATGCATCGTCGATATAAAAATCACGGACAACTTGATAATCAGCGTCCCCACCGAGTATCTGGCATTTGCGATACCCTCTGTCGCGCTCGTCCTCTACAGCCACCGAGAGAACCTTGTGCGCCTGTTCAAAGGCACTGAGAACCGTCTCGACATTGCAGCCGACCCGGATCGACCCGACTCTGGAAATCTAGGAGCCTGATCCGATTACAACCATCGGCATCATAGGCGCAGGTTCCTGGGGCACAGCACTGGCTGTGCTTCTGGCGCGCAAGGAAATCTCAATCCGCATCCTCGCACGAAGCCCAGAACGTGCCGCAGAGCTGCGACGGGATGGCGAAAATCGACGCTATCTGCCCGGTTTCAGATTCCCCGACAACGTAACGGTACACAGCAGTCCCCAGCAGGCACTCTCAGACAGCGACTGCATCATCGTCGCCGTCCCATCCGTCGCAATGGGGTCAACTATCGAGCAATGCGTCGATTCCATTCCTCCTGAAGCCACCATCGTAAGTGCGACAAAGGGATTGGAGATAGCCCGGGGCAAGCGAATGAGCGAAGTCATCGCCGAAGTCGTGTCGCAACACCGATCCGTCTCGCCCGAAGCGGTTTTAGACAACATCTGTGCACTCTCTGGTCCCAATCTATCCTTTGAGATTGCCAAAGGACTGCCTGCGCTTGCAACTGCCGGCTCCAACTCCATAACCACCGCGGAGCGAGTGCAGCATATTACAAGTAGTCAACAGTTCCGCGTCTACGCCTCGGACGACATCATCGGCGTAGAACTTGGCGGCACGCTGAAGAATATCGTGGCGATAGGCGCCGGCGTCATCGACGGTTCCGGACTCGGCGCCAACATCAAGGCGGCGTATGTGACGCGCGGGCTCAGCGAGGTAACACGTCTTGGAGTTGCGCTCGGCGCCAAACCAGCCACCTTCGCCGGGCTCAGTGGCATCGGCGACATCCTCGCATCCTGCTACAGTCCGCTAAGCCGCAACTACCGGCTAGGCACACGCTTGGCTGCGGGCGACACGTTAGAGCAGGCGCTCCTGCATCTCGGACAGACCGCAGAAGGCGTGCCGACTACGCGCGCGACGATACGCATCGCCAAGAACCTAGGCGTAGAGATGCCCATCACCGAGATCGCCCACCGCGTCCTATTCCAAGGCATCTCCCCCCATCTAGCCATGACCGAACTGATGCACCGCGAGTTGCAGCGGGAGTAGATCAGGTTCTGAGGTAGACGATTTTATGCGCCTTGAAGAGATGTATCATGAAAATCACTATCTGCCAACTCAGCTGATACGGATGCAGACGATATGAATACCGTAGCGCAAGAGACAAATTACAAGCCAGAAGTGACCTGGCAGGACCTGGTTGAAGCTGCTTCAAAGGTACCTGGTGACGCACCTTTGCCAGTGAACCAGGACACTATACCCCTGCTGGCCCGCTTGATGGCCGATGTATTCGGCGACACACTTGTGGAGCTTGAGAAACTGTAGCGAGCAAACTCGCTAATTAATTGCGTTTCTAGAGCCCCTCATCAGAGGGGCTCTATCATTTTCGTGAGCACAACCAAATGAGCACGACCCAACAAAATGCGATCTGGTACCCCGACGCCGAGTTCGTGGAAGCTATCACCACGGCTCTGGTGCCGATTTTGTTTCATTCATACGAAAGTGAAACACCAGATTTCCAATTCCTCGGCGGACAACACGGAAAGGGCCTCTTGGAGTCTGCGTTGGCAAGACCCAAGCCGCTCTTTGGTCAAGACCGATATCCGTCAGTCGCCGACAAAGCCGCGGCGCTAATCTGGGGCATCATCAAAAATCACCCCTTTAACGATGGCAACAAGCGCGCCGCGATAACTACCGGTTTCTGTTTCCTAATGGTTAACCGCTATTTTGTAGTGGCAAAACAGGATGAAACGGTCAAACTATGCTTAGGCATCGCCAGCAACGACCCCACTCACGACGAGGAATTCATCTCAGCTTGGATTGAAGCCAGAATCATTCGGTCCGAATCGTTGCAGGACATATCCTCTCAACGCGAATTGCCTGAGCAGATATCTGGCATTTCCAGTAATGAGATGTTGGCTTGGATCACCTTCTATGAAGCATTTGCTGAGATAGCCAGGAAGATCCGAATTTAACTCACTGCACCCTCAACTGCCGCAACCTAGGATCGAACCAGTCGCGCAGCCAGTCGCCGAGGAAGTTGAAACCCATCACGACGAGGAAGATGGCGATGCCGGGCATGGTGCTGATCCACCAGGCGCGGGATAGATGCTGACGGCCGTCGGAGGCCATGATGCCCCAGGCAGGGGTGTCTGGCGGCACGCCTACGCCGAGGAAGCTCAGTGTCGACTCGGTCAGGATGAGCGATCCGACGCGCAGACTGCCGATAACCAGCACTGAGCCGACTACTCCGGGCAGTATATGGCGGAAAAGTATGCGCCACTGAGACGCGCCTTGTATCCGAGCGTAGCTGACGTAGTCAGACTCGCGCAAGGTCAGCGTCTCAGCGCGTACTACGCGCGCGAAGTTGTCCCATCCGAAAAGAATCAACAAAACAATGATCAGCTCTAAGCTCTGTCCAAAGACGATGACGACGACCAGGGCTACGAGCAGGAAGGGCATGGCGAGAGTGAAGTCTACGGCGCGCATCGCCAACTGATCGATCCAGCCGCCGCGATATCCCGCTACCAGCCCGATAACGGTGCCACCGATGCCGCCTGCCAATATCACCGCACTAGCAATGATGGTCGAGATACGGGCGCCATAGATCGCTCTGCTCAAGATGTCGCGCCCCTGATGGTCGGTACCCAGCGGATACTCCCAAGTGCCACCTTCCATGAAGATCGGAGGTGTTTGCGAGGCGCGCAGATTGCCCCTCAATGGCGGGTGCGGCGCGAGCTGCTCGGCGAATAGGGCACATACCAGCATCAGCACCATGATTGCCAGCGGGATAACGGGATACCGCCGCATCAAAATCCAGCCGCGTCGCAAGACTCGTAGCACCGGGTTTCGAGGTCCCACTTCGTCTAGCGGGGAGGGCACGTATGTTGCTTCTGCCGACATTAGAAAAGCAGACTAATCCAACCGAATCCTCGGGTCCAGCTGGGCATAAAGCAGATCAACCACGAGGTTGAGCAGGATGTAGAACGACGAGAAGAGGATGACGATAGCACTCAACACCGGGAAGTCGTTGTTCTTTATCGACTGCACTGCCAAGCGTCCTACACCCGGCCATGCAAATACCGTCTCTACCACTACCGTGCCGGTGAGGAAGGCGGCAAATATCAGGGCCGCAACCGTAAGCGGGGGAATTACCGCGTTGCGGAATCCGTGCACCCAAACTATCTTCCCGGCCGATACTCCCTTCGCCCTCGCTAACTTGATGTACTCGCTATCCATGATGTTGAGCATTGCGCCGCGCGTGATGCGCATCAAGGCCGCGGCCGGCAACCAGCCGAGGGCTATGGAGGGCATCACAAAGTGCTGCCACCCCTCGTTCCTACTCGATGGCAACCAGCCAAGTTGCGCTGAAAATACCAGTATCATCATGATGCCGATCCAGAAGACCGGGACTGACTGTCCGAGCAACGCGAAGCCGCGCACCGCGTAGTCGATGATTGAGCCGCGGTTGACGGCCGACACGACTCCCATCGGTACCCCGATCAGTATCGCAACGCCAAAGGCAACACCTCCAAGTTGCAACGTGTTCGGCACCCGCTCGCGCACCAGCCGCAAGCTCGGAACATCGTAGTAGAGCGATTCTCCAAAATCGCCTTGCAAGGCATCGACCAGCCAGACCCAGTACTGAACGTAGAGTGGCTTGTCTAGCCCCATTCGCACTCCCCAAGCGTCCCACGCCTCCGGAGTAGCGTACTCGTCGAGGTAGATGTTGCGCGGGTCTCCCGCGGCGCGCGACAGACCGAAGACGACTATCGTGATCAACAACACGATCGCCAATCCAAACGCTAGGCGATTAACTACTATGCGGAGCATTGTCGGATGTTATCTCTGCCATCCCAATGGGAGCCGTAGCGGCTACCGTTAGGATGGCGATACGATTAGCCGTCTGCAACCGTAGCATCGACTCGGTTGCCGACGGCGATCGACCTTGAGTTTCGCACACCGCACCGTATCTAGCGGTATGGTGTGCGAATAACAATCACTCAGACAGCACAATCGTGTCGAGACCGTTGAGACCGCCAAAGGTCTCGGTATATGGCTGCCACTCTACAACTCGGGGCGATACGGCGTAGAGCTGGCTCTGACGCACCATGGACATCACCAATGACGTCTCTGCCAACCAGTCCGTAAGGAATATGTTGTTCTCGATCCGCTTCTGCGCATCAGACTCAACCAAGTTAGCCCAGTAGGTTCGCTCAAGGATGTCGTTCGGCAACTCGATGCCGCGGTTCGCACCGCCCTTTGCAGCCGTCATCAGACGACCTTTAGGCTCATCGGCATAACCGAGGTTCATGTGGTGATAGAGCGGGATGTCGATAGTTCGACCAATCAATGTCGGACGTCGTGCCGAGTATGCCGTGGCCTCAATCTCCACGTTAAGCCCAAGGTTGTCTGCCCACTGCAGCACCGCCGCTTCAGCGATGTCGAAAGGCAACGAACCGGAGTCTGGAGTCAACCATACCGGCATCGTGAAGCCTTCCTCAATGCCCGCTTCTGCCATCAGAGCGCGTGCACCTTCCGGATCGAAGGGCACTTCCCACTCGGGTTTCCACTGCGGGTCGGCAGAGGTGAAACCGGTAAAGGTGTAGTGCGGAGGATACAGCCCCTGTCCGATGAACTCGTTGATAGCGGCACGGTCTACTGCCATGCTGAGCGCACGGCGGAACTTGTTGCCGCGCTCTACCGATGCCGGATCGTTCGGGTCGCTGATCCAGGGATGGTCATCATCCGGTATCCATCCTTCACGCGGGAACTCGGTTGAAGGGTCTACCGGGTCTGATCTCTGCCAGAAGTTGCCGCCCATATAGATGTGAAGCGTCTGACCTTCACCCAGCGGCTGGATGCGAGAGCCGTCTACCTGCTCGGTGGACTCAATCACGAACTGTGCTGACATCACCGAAATGTCTACTTCGCCGTTGACGAAGGCGGCAACTCGTGTCGCCGGCTCGGGGATGGCAACCATTCTCACGCTTTTGATGGCCGGTATCTTGCGGTAGTGCTCCGTGACGGCTTCAAACTCGATAAAGTCGTCCGGCGCACCTTCCATCATCTGGAACGGACCCTGTCCGATCTTGATGCCGCCAGTCTCCTTGCCCAACTCGTCAATCGCCCGCTTAGAGGTAGCCGTCAAAGTGTTGCGCCATACATTTGAAGTCTCCAGCAACCACACCGGGCTGAGCGTCGCACCATCCTTGACGTGCATGATGACGGTGTTGTCGTCAATCGCTTCCCAAGAGCCTTGGTACTCACCTACGAAACCAGAGCGAGAGTTGGTGTTTCCCTCTCTCAAGGCATCGTTAAACGACCATGCAACATCTTCGGCCGTCAGTTCCCCCCATCCGTGATGGAACTGGACGCCGTCGCGAATGCTGAATGTGATGGACTGGGCATCATCTGCCACTCTCCATCCATTGGCGATGCTGATCGAAGGGTTGAACGTTCCGCGTTGGGGAATCGGTGCCGGGTCTGCATAGATCAAGGCATCTGCAACACCCATGTTGTCGCTCGTGTAGTCATCGTAAGGAGAGCTGGTGAACCAACCTGCGCCGATGTCAGGAGAGACTACGACCAGTTTCCCAACTTGTTCCGACGGTGCTGAAACTGCGGCCGTAGGGGCGGCTTCAACTTCGGTACCGGCACCAGCGCCATACGCTTCTGCAGTCGCCGTAACTACTACCTGCACTTCGACTTCGCGCGTGACCTCGACTTCTACTTCTACCTGAACTTCTTTCTCAACCTCTACTTCGCGGGTCACCTCAACCTGAACCTCCTTCTCCACCTCACGAGTCACCTCGACCTGTCTTTCCACTTCCCGCGTGACTTCGACAATCGTCTCGCCACCGCAGGCGAATACTACCGCGGCCAGCACGAGTGCCAACACCATCGCAGCGGATGACTTGGTTAACAACATCTTTCGCATATCGCTTTCTCCTCAGAGCTGTTTAGCTATTCTGGAATTATTAACAGATTACCTTTTAATCTGCCCAAGTTACGGTGAAATTCGCTTGAGATTACGCCTTAAGATACCGATTCGCATCTTCACGTGCCTCATACACTATACCGCCCTGAACGTTTTGCGGCAATCTGCTCGCCCACAAGGCGTCAACGCGCTGTGGAGATACTCACTCCATCAACTGCGAGACGATCGACATCGCAGCGATGGCGGCAGTTTCAGTGCGTAAGATGCGGGAGCCGAGACTGGCAACTTGAGCACCCTGCTCTACTGCGCGCTGAACCTCGTCCGCGGCAAAACCACCTACCGGTCCGAGCACCAGCGCCAGCTTATCGATATGGCGATCATCGCTTTTCAGACGCAATACGAGGTCTGCCAGCATCGGCCCTTCCGTCTCTTCCCAGAGCAAGACTACCTCTGCACCATCGGCAACTAAGGACGAGATAGCGGTTGACATATCACTTGGCGTCTCGATGGCGGGAACGCGCACTCTACCCGACAGTTCCGCGGCTTCGATGACGATACGTTGCCATCTGATTAGCCGCTTACTGCCAGGCTGTGCGTCTGCCTTTAGGACGCGTTGCGAGATGATGGGGATGATCTGGCTGGCGCCGAGCTCGGCACATTTCGCCAGCGCCAACTCATAACGTTGCGGTCTGGTCAATGCCATAACCATGCTGACGGCACATTGCATCTCAACATCAAAAACCTGCTGCTCGCATAACTCTACCGAAACTATACAAGTGCCACGACGATGGGCCTTGTCTGCCACAATCCTCGCCGTCCAATCTGTCCCATCACCAGTGAACAGTCCAACCGATTCTCCAAGTCGCAACCGAAGCACGTTCACGATCTGATGCGAGATGCGCGTGGGCAGGTCTACAACATCGCCAAGAACAAAGGGCGAAGAATCCGATGTTTCAACGTAGAACCGGTGCATAGCACAACATCCTTAACCCCTCAAACCGCGGCCGTCTTAATCAACCGCAACATCATCCAATCAGTGTCCTGGTGCACATCAGATATCTCAACCGACTCAAGATTTAAGAAGGTTGACTTAACGGCATCGACTTGATCGACCAATATGCCCGACAGCAGGATGATGCCGCCGGGGCGTGCACACTTGACTAACTCCGTGGCAAGGTCGATAACGACGCGGGACGTGATGTTGGCGAACACGTAGTCAAAGCCGATTGCTGGAAGTTGATGGTGTGGTATCGAGCCCTCGAGGATGTTTACATGTTCAGCGACGCCGGACATTTCGGTATTGTCTCGAACCGCGCTGACGGCCGTCTCGTCTATGTCGAGGCACCAGGCATCCGCGGCTCCCAGCTTCAGCGCAACTATCGATAGCACTCCCGATCCGCATCCAACATCGACGACTCGACTGCCACTCAACCTACCTGCTTCGGCTTCCTCTACTATCTGTTTCAGACACATCCGCGTCGTAGGATGATTGCCCGTTCCGAACGCTAACCCGGGTGAGAGAAACACATTGACGTCGGCGAGTTCACTCGTCTCCGGTTTACCGTCATCTATCGACCATGGCGAAATTACGATGCGGTCTCCGACCCGGATAGTTGGAAACGACTGATTTTCCCACTCCTCAGCATTTACAACTCGCTCACGTTGAGGGCCGAATGAGGCCAGTTCGGACATCAATCGAAGTCCGATGCCGATCATCTGCTTGCGCTGGTCAATCGAGTGATCGAACTTCAGGTAGCCGTATACCGTTACCTCGTCGCTCTGGTCCAGACCGGATGCCGGGTCGTCCGCATCCCAGTCGCCCGTCTGTGAAACGAATACGCGACCGTCTCCGTAACGGAAGAATAGATGCGTTATCGGTTCCGCACATTCAGACGGTGCCGTAACGCTGATTTCAAGCCATCGATCTTCAGAAACTTCTGGTCGATTCATGCATCCGGCTTAGCGCAACGGCCAAACAAATCTGCCGCGTATGCAGCAACCGATCTATTGTCCCGTGAAGGCGCCTTTGAGCCAGCTCCAAATCCCGCTGCCATCGTCTCGCGGCGCACCGTATGAAACATCGTTTTCCACAATCACGGGATCCAAGGCGCCTTTGTCGGTAGCCAGCATCGTGTTGCCCAGGTTGCGAACCAGATCTCTCTGCTCAGCCGTCAACGAGCGGGGTGTAACTACGGCTATCTGGACGATCTGATTGCCGCGCGGGCCGTCATTACGCAACCTGGGAACGCCAAAGCCGTTGAGAATGATCTGCTCACCCGTCTGGGTGCCGGCGTTGATCCTTATCTCTTGATCGCCTTCCAGAGTAGGTACTTTGATGACGCCGCCCAGCATTGCAGCCACAACATTGATTTCGGCGCGGATCAGCACATCGTTACCGCTGCGAGTGAATATTCGGTCCGGCTCAACTTGGACACGCACGTAGAGGTCGCCCGATTCGCCTCCAGATTCACCTACATCGCCATGCCCTCGCATCACAATGCGCGTGCCGTCATCCACTCCCGCCGGAATATCGATTGATATATTTCTCTGGACCGTCGATACGCTGCTCGCATTGCACTTGATGCAGGGATTCTCGACCGTGGTACCAATGCCACGACATGTCGGGCATTCGCTGATCTGCTGGAAGTTGCCAAAGAGTGTCTGCTGTGCACGTCTAACCTGACCGGCGCCGGCACATGTCTGGCAGGTACTGGTAGCACTGCCCGGCTCGCCTCGCGAACCATTGCACCGGGAACATACTTCGCGGCGCGTCACTACAGTCTCACGGCTGGCGCCAAAGACGGCATCACGGAATGGGATGTTCAGCATAAACTCGATGTCGCGGCCGCGCCGATTGCGGGTGCCCGCGGCACCTCCAAAAAACGACTCGAATATATCTCCGAAGCCGCCAAAATCGCTGAAACCGCCGAAACCGCCGGCAGCGTTCCCATTTACTCCACTGTGTCCATATCGGTCATAGCGCGCCTTACCCTCAGGGTCGCTCAACACTTGATAAGCTTCGTTGACCTCTTTGAAACGCTCAGTAGCACCTTCCGAGCGGTTGCGATCGGGATGATACTCTAACGCCTTGCGTCGAAATGCACGCTTGATATCCTCATCGTTCGCAGTACGCGGGATATCGAGCACCTCATAGTAGTCACGCTTTTGGGTCATCTTGATTTCACCATTGATACTGGAAAGGAAATTACTGAAACAAACATCCAAACCTAGCTGCCAGCAACCGCGCTATCTACCATGTCGTTCAACGTCTGCGCGGTGAAACCCACCGTCGGAATGGCGACGTCGTAAGCGGTACGCATTGGTGATATCAGTCCGACAACGCCGCGGGCATTGACGGCTTCTCCATATCCGCACATGATGACGCTGTAGTTGAGCAGCTCCGGACGTGGATTGTCCGAACCGATCGTAACTTTCGGCTGTTCTCCGTAGGTGATGCCTGAAATCAGGTCGGCAAACGCCACATCGTTTTCCAGTGCTGAAAGCGCCAGCGCACCTTCAGCAGGCGCTTGGGCAAGCTCAGGGTCTGATATGAAGTGCCGGAAACCACTCATGTAACGTTCGCCCGGCACCGAGTCGGCCTGAAGCAATGTCTCTATTGTCGCATCCCAAACCAGCCGCTCAAAACCGTCCTCGATATCAGACTGCTCTCGATTGGCCGCCAACTCTTCAACCCCTTTGCCCGACACTTTGGCCGATACTTTGTTGCGCGTGCGTTCAAGCTCTCCTTCCGGTACGGCGCGCTCAAGCTCGATGATATGGCGATACACTCGCGCCTCTTGCAAGACCAGCACGAGCATCACGAGCATATCCTGCAGACGCAACAGCTCGATCTGCTTAACGTCCGGCATCTTGGCACGCGGCGCAGTGATGAAAACCAAGGTGCCGATCAGATCGGCGATTACTGATGTCGCAACCTGCACCCAGGCATCAACATCGTCTGGCGACATGATGGTTTGATGCTGCAACGCCATCACCAGCTCACCAGGAGGCGGCGATGGATAGTTCAACCCGCCGACGAAGTGGCGATATCCCTTCTCAGAAGGCACGGCTCCGGCGGAAGTATGTGGACGCAAGAGATAACCGTCCTGTATCAGCGCGCCCATTTCATTGCGTATCGTGGCACTGCTGATGCCAAACTCGCCCGACTTGGCGACCGCGCGGGATGAAACCGGCACCGCGGTCGATATGTAGTCATCAACGATGAAAGTCAGTATTGTGCTTCTGCGCTGAGGAAGGTCCATCTCAAAGGGCTACGCAACATCGAGGCACTCTCGCCGTCGCGACGTGATAATCAGTGCAATCCGACACGGAAATCAATACTCGATCTTGTTAATCGAATCTAACATCACACGTTAAAACGCGTCAATTTGAACCTGATATCCAAACCAGAATATCCCAGCCAATCAACTAGGACGCAACCGGTGAGGACTGCTACGACGACGGTCTTGATATCAATTATCGAATATCTGACGCGTGAAACATGCTGTTGGTACAAATTAAACTCGATATCGATGCTATGAG
Organism: Dehalococcoidia bacterium; assembly: GCA_965200065.1. Lineage (GTDB taxonomy): Bacteria > Chloroflexota > Dehalococcoidia > Lucifugimonadales > Lucifugimonadaceae > Bin127. The sequence goes on from CBDATF010000002.1 coordinate 570,618, forward strand.
TTTGACCATCAATCGGAGTTCTTGTTTCCTATGGAGATCTCTCTAAACGGACCTAACGTCTTTCTCATCAAAACGACTTCAGGTTCGGTGATCTGCGACCCTGCGAACAAGCAGGAAGCGACGTTCGTGCCGGCAACTGCCGCGGACGATACCGTCATCGTCGCCATATTGCGTAGCACACCGGCGAAATCGGCCTTCAAGAGACCGAATTCGCAGATCTCTACCGACACTATCTCACATCCCGGCGAGTATGAGATAGGCGACCTTGGACTACGCGGCATCGCTCTGACAATCGATCCCGATTCAAAGTCGAAATCGACCATCACATCGTTCCGCGTCGATGCTGAAGGGTTAGCGGTCTACATGCTTGGTCTAGCCAAGACGACTCCCGATGCGCGCACGGTGCAGTTGATCGGACACATTGATGTGTTGTTGCTAGACACAGCACGTCTCGACATGGATGTCAAAGAACTCTCATCCATCATCGGCGCTCTCGATCCCTCATTAGTCTTGGTGAACGGTCTCGACGCAGAAAGCAACGAACCGAATGCGATGCTGAAATCGCTGCTCGGCGAGGCCGGTAGTGATCAGACGCGCAAAGAGCCGCAACTCCGCGTCAACCTCACTCGCTCCGCAATGCCCGAAAACCGCGAAGTCATCGTTCTGCGATCGCGGGCATAACCGCACGAACAAATCAAAAAACGGCGACCACCGTAGCACTACGGTGGTCGCCGTTTTTTGATTCTGGATAGCTAGTTTCTAATTCGAACCAGATCAATTATTTCTTGGCCGGTTGCTCTGCTGAGCGAATCGCCATCCGATGTACGCTGCGAATGCCGCGAGAACCAGCGTCAACAGGATCGCGAGCGGAATCGTCGGATTGAAACCGCCATCTTCCTCTTCTTCCTGCTCGGGAACGGGAGTCAGTACCGGCGTAGGCACTGGAGTAGCTGTCGGCGGCATCGGCGTTGCCGTGGGAGGAGGCACGGGCGTTGCGGTTGGGGACACTGGGGTTTCAGTTGGCGGGACCGGGGTTGCAGTTGGTGGAACTGATGTCGCCGTCGGCGGCACCGCTGTTGCCGTAGGCGGCACGGACGTCGCCGTCGGTGGCACTGTGGTTGCTGTAGGCGGCACTGGCGTTGGCGTCGATGGCACCGGAGTTGCAGTCGGAGGCACGGGCGTTGGTGTCGGTGGCACCGGGGTTGCAGTCGGAGGCAAGGGCGTTGGCGTCGGTGGAACTGGCGTCGCAGTCGGAGGGACCCAGGTTGCAGTCGGAGGGACCGTAGTTGCAGTAGGTGGAACTGGCGTCGCAGTCGGTGGCGCCGGAGTTGCAGTAGGCGGTACAGGCGTTGCCGACACTGGTACCGGTGTTGCTGTCAGAACCGGGAAGAACAACCTGAAATCCGTGCTTTCACCCAGTTGAAACACACTGGGTGTATCGGCTTCAAGCGTCTTGTTCGGGTTAGTTGCATTGCCTTTGTCAATGACAAAGAATTGGACTGCCGCCCCATTCAATCCGGCATCTGCACTTTCAATCGCGAGCGAGTAGCTGCCATCCATAACCGTTGCGTTCTGAGAGCGAAGGTTCCCACCAACTACCGCGAAAATCTCGTACCCATCAGGCACAAGCCCTTGAGATGTGAATGCTTGACCGGCAAACGTCGTGATGTTTGGTGTCGCGGGCACCGGTGTTGGCGTAGCACGAGCTGGAATCGTTGGAAAATCGAGATTCACTACTCGCTTCTCCAAGAAGTCGACTGGACAGGTGAAGCAGAACGACCCATCGGAGCGCAAACCGGCATAGTAGTTGATGGTCGTCGACTCGACCGCATCTTCCAACCAGAACTTTATCTCACTACCGATAAGCTCCTGCGGCGGATCGACTGCTAGCCCCTCAAATCCATTCGCTTCAACAGTGCCTTCCCCAATGATGACTGGTTGCGATACCCAATCCTCTACCCTGGCAGTTAGTCTGAAGCCGCTGACCTCTTCATTTGCGCCGGCAATCGTAACCACACCGTCGAACAATAGCAAACCTAGCGATGGTGGAAGATTTTGCGCTTGAATGTTGTCTGCATCACGATTGGATGCTACTGCCAGTGCCAACATTGCGGCTAGAACGAACACCATCGCGGCTGTGACGCCCAGCGCGCCGTTGACACCTTCACGCTCTTTTCGCACAGCACTCGCTGTGATGCGCCAAAGTGAAGGATGTTTCTTGCCACGCTCAACTGGGTCGTTCATTGATGTTTCACCTCAATGTTTACGCTCGCGGGGATGCGGTTCGGCATCCTCCGGCTCGATATCGGCTCTGCGACGCGTAGTAATGCGCCATGCGAACACACTCAACAAGGCAACTATGCTCAACGGCAGGGTGGCTTCCATGGACCCGTTCTGGTTAGGAGCGGCGCTGCAAAAACCGGAATTGCCAGTTTCAGCCGCCGGCGTAGGGGTAGACGTCTGAATGGGAGTGGGCACAAATTGTGTCGGCGTCGGCGGCAAAGATACCGGCGTATTAGTCGGTGCTTCGATCGCAATTGTCGGCCTTGGTGTGCGTGTCGGTTCAGGTGTAGATGTCGCTTCCGGCGCCTCAGTAGTTGCTGTCGGCGATGGTGGTGGGCTCGGCCTGGGCGACGGCGCGGCTGTTGGCGCGACTGTTGGTGTTGGTGTCGGCGGCACAGACATCGGTGTCGGCGTCGCTGTAGCAGTAACCGTAGCCGTTGGCGAGGGACTGGGAGTTGGCGTGACGGTCGCCGTCGGCGAGGGCGAGGGCGTCAACGTCGGCGTAGGTGAGGGCGTTGCCGTTGCCGTCTCGGTCGGTATAGGCGATGGCGTCTCGGTCGGCGTTTCAGTCGCCAGTGGTGTCGGAGTGAGAGTGGGCAGTAATTCGGGGAATATCAATGAAAAGTTCTGAAACTGTGCCCCGGGAACGAACGCGCCGGGTGCTGATATCGCTTGCACTAATCGTGTAGCCCCCGAAGGATCGTTATCGTCGATAGCAAAAAACACTACCCTGGCATTGAGATACATCTCATCAACGACATCCACGGTGAGGAAGTACTGTCCGTTAAAGACCTGCACATTCCCGGTTCGGAAATCGTCGCCAACCACGGCGTATACCTGGGTTCCATCCGGCAGCGCCCCGCTTGGGCTTCGCGCCGGGCCGCTGAAGAATGCCGGTGCCAAAATCACTGGCGAAGGTGTCAGAGTGGGCGTTATAGTCGGTGTCGCTTGGGGAAGAGACGAAAAGTCGAGATTCACCTCTCTCAAAAAAGGAAATGTCCAAGTGCAACCGCCGCAGACCTCACCGGAGAATTCGTTGATCTGCGCGTAGAAACTCGTAACTTCAGAAACGACCTGCCCTTCCAACCAGAACTGGATTTCGGACCCGAACAGGTCTTCCTCCAACGGCGGGGCTACGACTAGATGCGTGTACTTGAAAGGGTCGGCAGTAGTGCCTCCCACAATGACCGGTGCTGACTCCCAGGTGTCGCCAATCCGCGCGGTGATCGTAAACCCGGAATATAGAGGTTCCTCGCCGTTGATAGTCACTTTGCCGTGAAAAATGATTGCAGGTAATGTTGGCGGAACCTGCTGTTGCGCATTGATCTGACGCTCGTGATTGTTCCCTATCGCTATCAATCCCATGGCGATCAAGGCCGAGAGCGACATGACGGTGACCCATATGCGGGAAGTCGTCATAATGCGACGCGCGAGTTTAGGCATAAGCAGGCTCTCCTTAAGCATTGTGCGATTCCACATTGCGAAGACGCTAGCGATTCGATGCAAGATTGTTTAAATCCGTCGCACCCTGCACATCGATTCAGCGGCGCGATTGAAGGGCTGATCGTTCTGATTGATTAGCGCTTGGTGTACTGCGGCGCCTTGCGGGCACGCTTGAGACCGTACTTCTTAGACTCTCGCATTCGAGGATCTCGGGTAAGCAGTTTGTGACTCTTCAACACCGACCGAAGTCCAGGATCAAACGCAATGAGCGCACGCGAAATACCGTGAGACAATGCCACTGTCTGACCGTGAATGCCACCACCGTGAGTCTTAGCAACTACGCTCACATTTCCGGCCAGCTCGGTAACTGCCAGCGGGCGCAATGCATCCGTCAACCAATGGTCTACCGTGATGACTTCGTTGAGCGGCTTGCCGTTCAGCGTCACTCCGCCCGGGCGGTTGTACAGGCGTACCCGCGCCACCGACGTCTTGCGTCTGCCAGTTCCGTAGTAGTAGTGTTCTGTCTCAGTAGTCAAATTGCGCTCCCTACGCGGCTATTATGGCCGCTCAGACGCTGAAGCAGTCAGATTCATGCAACACTGTCGACTCGATGGTGTCGACCGCAATTCAGATTGGTCAATCGCTTGCTCAATAGTCAGTCTTATGCCGACTCCGCGCGCGCTTCGGCACGCTCCGAACCGATTACTTGCGCCATATGAGGATGTTCAGGTCCGGCGTATACCTTAAGCCTTGAAAACATCTTTCGTCCGAGCTTGTTCTTGGGCAACATGCCACGCACAGCAAGCTCGATGACGCGTTCAGGAGTTCGCGTCGCCATACGCGAGTAGGAAATCTCCTTCAGATTCCCCGGATATTGGCTGTGGCGACGGTACACCTTCTGCTCGGTTTTACGTCCGGTCAATACCACTTTTGAGGCGTTGACTACGATGACGAAGTCGCCAGATGCGAGATGGGGCAAATATCCAGGACGATGCTTGCCCATCAGTACAGTCGCGATTTCAGTGGCCAGTCGTCCCAGAACCTTCTGGTCAGCGTCAAATACACGCCACCGCGGCTCAAAGTCCGACGCGCTAGGGTTATAGTGCTTCAACTTTGTCGGCATAACAGATTGATTCTAATTTGTGCAACGCAAAGTTTCACGCCATATACAAGTTATCCGTCGCATTGACGATATCTCGATAAGGCATCGTTCCGATACAAGTAGCGTGGCGAGCGATCAAGATTTGGCTAACACTCCGGGTTCATATTGCACGCTTACCAACGTCAAGCCATGAGCCGGCGCGTTTTGAGTCGCTCCGTTGCGCCGCGGGTTGACAATCAGGTCTTGTACCGTGTTAATCGTGCGGGAGCCATCGCCGACGGCAATTAACACCGCAACCATCCGTCGAATCTGTTGTCGCACAAAACTTCTGGCGCGGATATCGAACACGATACGACCATCGTCTCTTCGCTCCACAATTGACAAGTCGACGCGGCGCAAGGTGCTACCTTCATCTGCTAGTGCGGCCGCAAAGGATTTGAAGTCGTTCACCCCAATGAACAGCTCGGCAGCATCGTTCATAGCATCAGTATCTAACGGGCGGTGCACGTGATACTCGTATCGACGACGCAGAGGTGAGGGTGTAGCATCGTCGCAGATGACGTATCGATACTCACGGGCTATCGCATCTCGGCGCGGATCAAAGCTGGCATCTACCGACACGACGCGCTTGACGCAGACATCCGGTGCCAGATTGCCATTCATCGCCCGGCGCACTTCATCATCACCCATCCCGGTATCGCAATCCAGCGTCGCCACCTGGCCAGTCGCATGCACTCCCGCATCAGTTCGACTTGCCAGTCGGATGCGGTCGATACCATCGCCAAATATGGTTGTCGCCGCTTCTTCCAGCGCACCTTGAACCGTGCGTGTGTTCGTCTGAAATTGCGATCCGCTAAAATCGGTGCCGTCGTATTCTACTACCAGCGCGAAACGCATAAAGAAGCGGTGCCGATACGTTGCTTATCAGCGTCTGATTTGTGGAACTAGACCAGTTCGATTAGGGCCATATCGGCCGCGTCGCCCCGGCGCTTGCCGAGCTTGATGATGCGGGTGTAGCCGCCGTCTCGGTCCTGATAGCGATCTGCCAATTCGTCAAATGTCTTCGCCAGAACTGCTTTGTCGGTGATGAACGCGGCCGCCATGTGTCGGCTATGCAGGTCGCCGCGCTTGCCATGCGTCAGCATCTTCTCAGCCAATGGCGCAATCTCCCGCGACTTGGCGAGAGTCGTTCGCATCGTTTCGTGCCGAAGCAGATCCGTGACCATGATTCGGAACATGGCTTTCCGAGACGCTGATGCACGTCCAAATTTACGTCCTGATCGACGATGTCGCATGTCTAGATTTCTCCCAGTGCGCCCAGATAATACGATTTAAGCCCCAAATCGACCAAACAGCCCTAAACCGAAGCCGTCATCTCGCCTGATCGTGTCTAGCGAGACTCCTCATCTTCGGCTGACCAAAGCTCTCTCTCAACCATGAAGTCGCGTAGTTCACGGAATGACACCTCGCCGAAGTTGCGGACTTCGTGCTTCAGCGTATCTGGCGTAAACTGCATCAACTCACGCAACGTCCTTATCGGATACCTTGAGAGTGCGTTTATGATCCTTGAACTGAGGAATTCGCCCAGCTCTTTGATCTCGGTATCCAGAAGTTCCGACTTGACATCCATCGCCTCCTGGTCCTCGTCTTCCGGCTGAGATGTGATGATGTCCAGCTTTGACTTCAAGATGGTCGCGGCGGTACGCAACGCTTCCAGCGGCTCTATCGTTCGGTCAGTCCAAATCTCCAAGATAAGTTGATCCCGGCCGGAGCGACGTCCTGACATTCCTTGCACTTTGTAATTAGCCTTCAACACCGGAGTGAAGATGGCATCAACAGGCAATACGCCATGTTCCGGCTCGGCCTCATGGTCGAAGACGCGGAAGCCGGTGCCCTTCTCTACTTCAAAGGTGACTATCAGCTGTGCATTCTCGTTGTCGAGCGTCGCCAGGTGATGTTCGGGATTGACGATCTCGAAGACGCCGTGCGGAGTGATATCGCCGGCGACGACTTCGCATTCACCCTCGGCAGTCAGACGCAACACCTTCTGCGTCGTGTCGGCATTGGCACGGATGCGGATGCCCCTGGCATTGATTAGAAACTCGCCGATGCCCTCGCGCATATGCTCAACCGCGCCGTATTCGTGTTGCTGTCCCACGATGCGCGCGGAGGTGATCGCCGTTCCGGGCATCGCCCTGAGCAGTACTCTTCGCAAACCGTTGCCCAGCGTAGTGCCCCAGCCGCGTTCCAGTCCAGAGATTTGAAACTTGCCGTAAGAATCGCCATTCTCGATTATCTCGAGATTGGGAATAAATTCTTCTGCATCGTCCGCGAATTGGACGGTGGTTGAGATTGGCGCGCGAATGCCGCTGATCATATGCCTCGATTATCTCCTTGAGTAGAACTCAACGATCTGCCGTGTGTCGATTGAACTGTCGATATCGTCATCCGACGGGATAGCATCGACCGCGGCCGTCAGATTGTCCGTATCGACCGTAATCCAGTTTGTCGTCTGCCGACGTCGGCCTACGTTATCGCTTGCAACCTTATACAACTCGGAACGCTTAGACTTCTCACGCCATGAGACGACATCGCCCACCTTGACTACGAAGGAGGGAATATCTACCTTGCGTCCATTGACCTGGATGTGACCGTGATTGACCGTCTGGCGTGCCTGCGCGCGGGACGTTGCGAAGCCGGCTCTGAAGACGACGTTATCGAGCCGTCGCTCCAACAGCTTGAGCAGGTTCGAGCCGGTGATGCCAGTCTGCCTCGCCGCCTCATCGAACGTGCTCCGGAATTGACGTTCATAGATGCCGTAGATGTGGCGCGCGCGCTGCTTCTGCTGCAACTGAATACCGTGGTCGGACAAACGGCGACGACGACGCTGTCCGCCGAAAGTGCCTGCCGGCGAGCGGCGTCCCGAACTGTCCCGAGCACGATCAACCGCGCACTTCGGGGTGTAGCAACGTTCACCCTTTAGAAAGAGCTTCTCGCCATGTGATTTGCAGATCTTGCAGACCGGACCTGTGTTCCTAGCCATTCGTTTTCCTGTTTCTTACCAAGCGCCAACATAGACATGTAACAGACACATCGCGTCGGAACCTGAAAACCGTTCAATATCGATTGGGCGGTAAAGTATCGATTCTAATTTCTATCCCAGCCGTCGTTAGCGCAACAATGCGATCAGGAGTTGGAGACCGTTACTCAACAGCGTCGATGATATGCCTAGACAGCCGCATCGAAGAACGCTGTAAATGCACTGCCTTTAGACACGGCGTCTCTTCGGCGGACGACATCCATTGTGGGGTATCGGCGTCTGGTCGGTTATCGAGTTAACCCGTATTCCCGCGCCTGCGATTGCCCGGATTGCCGATTCGCGGCCATTGCCCGGCCCTTTGACCAGCACATCGACGGTGCGCATTCCATGCGTAATGGCGACGCGAGCGGCGGCGGCACCAGCGCGCTGGGCCGCAAACGCGGTCTTCTTGCGCGAACCTCGAAAACCCATCGCGCCAGAACTGCTCTGCGATATAACGTCGCCGTTCGGATCCGTAAAGGTGATCAAGGTATTGTTGAATGTTGCGATGATGTACGCGCGTCCTTGCGGTACAAATTTCCGCTCTCTGCTTCTTCGACGAGTTCTCGGCATCTTTTAGTTTGTCGCTTCCCTGATTAGAGCGGCCGCAGTGCGACCGCTGCTGTTAACTGCTAACTAGTGCGAAGGCGCGCGGCGCTTGCCGGCTACCGTCTGGCGACGGCCACGCTTGGTGCGAGCATTCGTCTTCGTTCGCTGACCGCGCACGGGCAATCCGCGTCGATGTCGCTGTCCGCGATAGCTCTGAATGTCTACCAGACGGCGCAGATTCATCTGCGTCTCACGTCGAAGGTCACCTTCAATCGCGATTCGCTCGCGATCGATGCTGGTTCTGATGTTCGCAAGATCCTCATCGCTCAGCTCGCGCATGCGAGTGCTCGATTCGATCCCAAGATTGGATGCGATGTCGGACGCGCGTTTGCGTCCGATTCCGTAGATGGATGTGAGACCGATCACAACCCGGAGGTTGTCAGGGATGTTCACACCTGCGATGATCGCCATAATGAAACTCCTCGCGCTTAACCTTGCCGCTGCTTGAAACGCGGATTCAGCTTGTTGATGACATACACCCGGCCCTTGCGTCGCACGACGCGGCTGCCGGGCTGTTTAGCCTTTACTGATGCTCTGACTTTCATATTCTCAGTCCCTATATCGGTTCCTACCGGAAACGGTAAGTTATGCGTCCACGGCTCAAGTCGTATGGCGACAACTCAACCATTACATTATCGCCCGGCAATATGCGGATGTAGTTCTTTCGGATCCGACCCGATGCATGGGCCAAAACCTCGTGATCGTTCGGCAACCGCACTCGAAAGTAGGCGTTCGGATGCGCCTCGGTAACGGTTCCCTGGACCTCTATTGCTTCTTTCTTTGGCATCTATTCCTCAGCGTAAATCTTTCTGGAGCATCACGCGCTAAGCGCAGTCAGGATCTCTGGACCGTTCTCGGTGATCGCCACCGTATGTTCGAAGTGCGCTGAAAGCGATCCGTCTGCTGTGACTATCGTCCAACCATCATCGAGCGTCTTAGTCTGCCAAGAGCCAGTCATTATCATCGGCTCAATGGCTATCGTCATGCCGTTCATCAGCATCGGCCCAGTCGACGTTTCTCCTACGTTAGGCACTGGCGGAGCCTCGTGCAAAGACCGGCCTACGCCATGTCCTACATATTCTGTCACCAAGTCGAAACCGGCATCTCGGACATAAGTCTCAATCGCATTTGAGATATCGCCAACCCGGTTTCCAATCGTGCTTTGAGCTATCCCGCATTCTAACGCTTCGCGGCAAACGGCAACGAGACGGTGCTTCTGTTCGTCCGAGCATTCCCCAACAATCGCGGTCCGCGCATGATCGCTGTAGAAACCTCTGACGATGGCGCCGCAATCGACGCTTACCAGATCGCCATCAACTAATACTCGCTCATCAGGTATACCGTGAACGATCTCGTCATTCAACGATATACAGGCAACCGCGGGGAAGCCATAGAGACCTAGAAACGCCGGCTTGGCGCCTTGGTCCCGAATGGACTTCCGGGCGATGTCGTCAAGCTCGGCCGTCGTGATACCCGGTTCTAAAGCACAAAAAACCGCGTCCAACGCGGTCGCAACCACGTCGCCAGCGGCACGCATCGCATCAAGATCTCTTTTGCTCTTGAGCGATATTCGTCTAACTGTGTCGGAAGTGCTCGTGAGACTATCCTTCAAAACGCAACTTCAAATCGCAATTGTACCCGAACATGCATACCCTTAACGTCGAAAACGCAGTTTTACACCCCTGCTTACGACGAAAGAGCGTCATTCAATCGCTCAAACACCTCTTCGACCGTGCCCAGCGCGTCAACTTCCGTCAACATCTCTCGTTCACGGTAGTAGTCGGCGACGGGAGCAGTCTGGCGATCGTAAACGTTCAAGCGGTTCCTTATCGCCTCCGGCTCATCATCTACACGACCTTCAGCGTCGCGTCGCTTATCCATTCTGGCAAGCAACTCATCCACATCGACTCGGAATAGGATGACCTTGTCGAGCGACAGTCCGGCGTTGAGCAACTGGTCATCCAGCGACGACGCCTGCGGAACTGTGCGAGGGAAACCGTCTAGTATCACGTTTTCGGCCTGCGCCACCCGCTCCTTGATCATGTCGATCACGGTCTCGTCCGGCACCAGGTCGCCCTTGTCGTAGAACGACTTGGCGAACTTGCCCAGCTCCGTGCCCCGGCTCATCTCATCGCGGATCATGTCGCCGGTCGACAGATGCGTGTAGCCGCGCTCATTCGTCAAGAGTGCCGCTTGGGTACCTTTACCGGCGCCAGGCGGTCCGAGTAAAACTATTCGCATCTCAACTCCGTCGCGTCAAACGCTCCCGCCATATCAATCACGGCGGCGACGTAGGTCACGATCTCACAAACCCTTCGTAGTTGCGCATCATCAACTGCGCCTCTAGCTGCCGCATCGTGTCCAGAGCAACTCCGACCATGATGATCATGCTCGTGCTCTGTATCAGCGTCAAAGACGCCTCAAGATTCGTGATGAGGTTCGCGATCCAAGGCGTAATTGCGATCACGCCGAGGAATACGGCGCCTCCCCAAGTGATGCGCAATACGATACGCATCAGATATTCACGCGTCGGCTGCCCTGGTCTAATACCCGGCACGAAGCCGCCATTGCGTTGCAGGTTTTCGGCTAGATTCTGCTGGTTATGAACAACCAGCGCGTAGAAGAACGTGAAACCTACCGTCAGGATGAATATCAACACCCAGTACGACCCGCTCGTAAACGTCAGATTGCGTGTTACCCACGACGCGGCCTCAGCGGTGAAACTACTGCTACCCGGATCGGTCAGATAGGTCGCAATCGTCGCCGGCAACGTGACTATCGAGAAGGCAAATATCAACGGTATCATTCCAGCAGCATTGACCCGCAACGGGATAAACGATGCTCCTGTCTGCCGATACATCTGCCCGCCCCTGAAAACGCTGCGTCCGTACTGGACTGGCACTCGGCGCTGCGCCTCGTTGAAGATAACGACGATGAAGATGATGATGAGCATCATCGCCACCAGCATGAAGACCTGGAAAGATTGGTCGCGCAACGCATAGAGTTGTCCGACCGTTTGGGGTAGAGAGGCTACGATACCGGCAAATATGATGAGCGAGATACCGTTGCCGATACCCTTCTCGGTAACGATCTCACCCATCCATACCAGCAACATAGTAGTTGCCGTCATGCAGAGGATGATGGTTACGGTATTCATCAGTTCGTCGCCACCGAGGCCGATGCCCGTGATGGCTCCCTGCCACTCCAGCGTGTTCAGCAAGGCCCATCCCTGCAGGATGGCAAGCGGAACGGTGAGGTAGTGAGTGTAGCGATTCAGTGTCCGGCGTCCCGCTTCACCGCCCTCACGCGACAGTTCTCGAAGCTGTGGGATGACGGGAGTGAGCACCTGCAGGATGATAGATGCCGTAATGTATGGATATACACCCATAGCCGCGATGCTCAACTGACTGAGCGCACCGCCGCTGAAAAGGTCTAATACACCGAAGACCGGGTTGGCTTCAAATGCTCGCTCCAGCAGTTCCAGATCGACGCCCGGATTGGGCACGTGGGCTAGAAATCTGAAGGCGACCAAGATTCCGAGGGTGAAGAGAATGCGGAATCTGAGGTCCGGCACGCGCCACGAGTCTACGACCGCGCGGAAGAGCGCCGGCAATGCCGACTGACGTCCTGTCTGAGATCCTGTCGTCTGCATTCAGTGCGCCTCTATCAGTCCTGCGGACCTTCATCAGATGCGGGTGATGATGCATCAAGCAACGTCACACTTCCGCCGGCGGCTTCGATCTTGGCGCGCGCATTGGCGGAGCATTTGTGCACCGTGACGTGAATCGACTTCTCTATCTCACCGTCCCCGAGAAGCTTGACCAGTGCGCCAGAGTGCCGGACTAGGCGGGTATTTACCAAATCTCCCGGAGTTATCTGTGCGCCATCGTCAAACAAATTCAGACTGCCGACGTTCACAGGTGTGTACTCGACGCGGAAGTTATTGGTAAATCCACGCATAAAGGGCAATCGCTTGACCAACCGCAACTGTCCACCCTCAAACAGGAAGGGGACTTTGCCGGTCTGCAACTGACCTTTACTGCCGCGGCCGGAGTAAGAGCCGCGGTTGCTACCATCGCCTCTACCGACGCGCTTGCGCTTGCGACGCGAACCTGGCACCGGCTTTAATTCATGCAATCCTGGCATTTTATGACTACTCGTATCTCGCTTAAGAAACTATTTCTACCAGATGGGAAACTTTGCGAATCATTCCCCGCACCTGGACCGTGTCGCGCTTCGTGACGGTGTGATGGATACGCTTCAGACCAAGCGCCTTCAGCGTCGCCCGATGCATCGGTATCGATCCGATATCGCTTCGAACCTGCTTTATTGTTATCTCACCCATTGGTAATTACCGTTCTAATCGTCGCTGCTCGGAGCCGCTTCAGCTTCATCCCTCTCGGCCGGTTCCGATGCTTCTGCTTCATCGACGGGCTCTTCTGCTGGCGCAGCCTCTTCTTCCGTCTCAGATGCCGAGGGCTGTTCATCGCTCGGAACGTGCAAGAAACCAAGTCTGCGATTGCGCTCCGCCACCGGATCGCGCAGCAAGCGCAACGCTTTGATCGTGGCACGAACCGTATTGACTGGATTATTGCCGCCGTAGGTCTTCGACAATACGTCCTGGATGCCGGCCGCTTCAATCACGGCGCGGACGCCACCGCCAGCGATTACACCAGTTCCGGGCGCGGCCGGGAGCAACAGCACTTTGGCGCTGCCATACTTCGCCCATACCTCATGCGGTATCGTGCCCTCTTTACGGACGATGTCAAGCATCGCACGCTCGGCGTTCTGGCGACCCTTTCGCACTGCGTCAGGCACCGACTCGGCCTTGCCCAGCGCGGCGCCTACTCGGCCGTTATGGTCGCCAACGACCATCATGACGCTGAACGATAGATTTCGACCGCCCTTAACCACTTTTGAAACGCGGCGAATCTTAACTGCGCGCTCGAAAAGCTCTGGCCCTTCTTGCGCTTCCTCGCGTCGCTGACGACGACGTGATCGACCACCGCGACGGTCGCCATCAGACCGTCGGTCGCGGAAATTCCTCGATGCCGTTACCATGCTTAAAAATCTAACCCTTCCGCACGTGCAGCGTCAGCCAATGCCTTCACTCGCCCGTGATATCGATATCCTCCGCGGTCAAATACAACTCGGTTGATGCCATGTTCAAGTGCACGTCTCGCAATCGCAGCGCCTACTCCCTGAGCATCAGCAATCTTACCCTCGCTATCGCCATGACCGTTCTCGATCGAGGATGCGCTGACCAGAGTATGACCGACACTGTCGTCGATCACCTGGGCATAAATCTGTTTGTTGCTGCGGAAAACCGACAGACGCGGTCTTCCGTCATCGCCCATGACTCGCCGGCGTACGCGGCGATGGCGAATCCAGCGAGGACGATTGTCAAACTTACGGTTAGCCATGTCTCGATTAGCCTCCCACACCTGCCACTGTCTTGCCGGCTCGCAGGTTCAACTGCTCATTTTCATACGCAATGCCGAAGAGCGGAACGCGCCCGGCCTTGCTCTGAAATCGACTCGGCTTGCGAACTTTGCGGATGTTTGCCGCCTGCTGTCCTACATGCTGCTTGTTGGGACCAGTGACGATGATGATCGTGTTGCGGTCAACCGTCAACTGATTGTCGCCAATCGGCTCGATCGGAACCGGATGCGAATAACCCGCGCTCAACTCGAGATTGCTTCCCTGCTGAGTCGCACGATAACCAGTCCCGTACATGATCAAACGCTTCGTAAAGCCTTCGGTAACGCCGACAACCATATTGTTGATGAGGCTACGCACGAGGCCATGCAGGGAGCGCTGGTCTACCGTGTCGTTAGAACGGGTCACGGTTATCTCTGAGCCATTCACTTCAACAGTGATGCCGTTGTGGATCTCCTGCTGCAGTTCGCCCAATCGGCCCTTTACCGTAATGGTGCTGCCATTCAATTTGACTTCAACACCACTCGGCACTGGGATCGGCTTTATACCTACTCTTGACACTTCAATCTGTTCCGCTTCTATTTCGCAAGCTGTTTCAAATCACCAAACGTAGAAAAGCAGTTCGCCGCCCACTCCAGAGCGACGCGCCTGATCAGCCGTCATCACTCCTTTAGAGGTAGACATGAATGCTACGCCTCGACCTCCGAAGTAACGCGGTATCTCGCTTCTGCCGACGTAAACGCGGCGTCCGGGTTTGCTGACACGTTTCAGTCCGGTAATGACCGATTCATCAGTGTCCTCGTAGTAACGCAACGTCACTTCGAAGTCGGCTTGTACGCCGTCGCGACGCGTCTGCACTGCAGATATGAAGCCCTCGTCGCGCATTAGGCGCAACAGGGAACGCTTCATCTTTGAGTGCGGAATAAGCACCGAATCGTGATGTGACATCACCGCGTTTCGGATCCGCGTCAGCATGTCAGATATTGGGTCAGTAACCGGCATATTTCCTAATTCCCGCCGTCGCTTCGCAATCGGCTACAGGCTAGCCTTGCGAATGCCTGGCAAGTTTCCTAAAAGCGCTTGTTCTCGAAATACGATCCGACACATGCCGAAGAACCGGATGTAACCACGCGGACGCCCGGTGGCGAAACAGCGGTTTCGGCGGCGTATCGGGCTGGAGTTCTTGGGTAGCAGATGCAAGGTTCGTCGCGCTTCTAACTGTTGTTCAAACGAAACCTTAGGATCGTTCGCTATGCGCTTCAATTCAGCACGCTGGCGCGCATACTTACGCACCATCTGTGCCCGCTTCTTTTCACGTTCGATTATCGCTTTTCGAGCCATGTCTTCTCGATCTTGTTAATTTGTACTTCGTATTTGAGCTGTCAGCAGGTCAATTCAATCGGCGATGAATCACGATTGCCGCGTCGCAAACGGCATGCCCAGCAACTCAAGCAACCGCCGCCCTTCCTCATCGGTACGAGCCGTCGTCACGATAACGACCTGCAAACCGCGCAGGCGGTCTATTTGATTGTAGTCAATCTCCGGGAAAACTACCTGCTCAGTCAGTCCGAGAGCATAGTTTCCATTGCCGTCAAACGAGTTACGGCTGGTCCCCCGGAAGTCGCGTACCCTCGGCAACGCGATGTTGACCAGGCGGTCATAGAACTGCCACATGCGATGTGAACGCAACGTCACCGACGCGCCGACCGGCACTCCCTCGCGGAGCTTGAAGTTCGCGATCGACTTCTTGGCGCGATTCACGATCGGCTTCTGTCCCGTTATCGTCGCCAAGTCGCTGGTTGCTGCGTCGATGGCGTTCGAGTTGTCCAGCGCCTCGGCCAGTCCGATGTTGACAATCATCCTTTCGAGATTGGGCAGTTGCAGCGGATTGGTGTATCCGAACTCGCGCGTCAATACGGGAATGACTTCGGAGCGATAGCGCGACAGCAGTCGCGGCATTGAAAGAGTGGAACTTCCGTTTGTTTCAGCCATCTCGCGAGCCTCTAACCATTCGTACCCGAGTGCCGTCTTCAAGTTCACGCCAGCGGACGCGTCCTACTTCGCCGGTATCAGCATCGACGAGAACGACGTTCGATATATGTATCGATGCCTCGCCTTCGATGATGCCGGTCTGTATCACGCCGCTGCGTCTTCCCATGTGACGCTTGACGATGTTCACTCCCTCTATGAAGACGCGTTGCTTCTTGAGGTTGACCTGAATCACCTCGCCGCGGGCGCCTTTGTCTTTGCCGGAGACCACCATCACGGTGTCCCCTCTTCTGATCTTGTTGGGCATTTGATTTCTAACTACAGAACTTCTGGTGCTAACGAAACTATGCGGTTGAACTCTTTTTCACGCAGCTCGCGTGCCACCGGACCGAAGATGCGCGTTCCGCGCGGATTGCCGTCTTCGGCCACAATGACGCAAGCATTGTCGTCAAACTTGATGTACGACCCATCCAGCCGGCGATACTCTTTCGCCGTCCGCACGATAACGGCGCGCACGACTTCATGCATTCCGACGGTGCCACCGGGTTGGGCATCCTTGACGGCACAGGTGATGATGTCACCCAAGCCGGCATAGCGACGGTTGCTAGAGCCGGCCATGTTGATGCAGAGCACCTCGCGGGCGCCCGAATTGTCGGCAACTCGCAAACGCGATTCTCGCTGGATCACTGCCCGTCTCCTATCGCTACATCCTGTTGATCGATCTCGCTCGGGGCATCATCCGGATCAACAACGTCTACCCGGTCGATGATCCGGCGAAGTCGCCAACGCTTCGTCTTCGACAACGGGCGGTGCTCCTCGATGACCACCCGGTCGCCGATGGAAGCCTCGTTGTGCTCATCATGCGCTACGAACTTCGTGATGCGACGACGATTGCGCTTATATACCTGATGTCGCTGCAACCACGAATAGGCAACGACTATCGTCTTGTCGTTCTTGTCGCGTATCACCGTGCCGGTGCGCGTCTTGCGTCTGTTTTCCATCTGTATCAGTAATTCCTAAATCGACGATCTATCGTCCAGTGCAACTGGTTTAATCAACTACGAACCTTGCTCCAACTCCAGCATTTCGACAATCTGTCGCTCGCGAATGACGGTGCGGATGCGCGCAATCGTTCGGCGCGTATCGCGCAGCGCGTTTGTATTGGTCAATTGACGCGTCGTCTTCTGGAAGCGCAGATTCATCAGAGCCCGCTCCTGCTCGAACAGTTCACGGTAGAGCTCTGTGTTGGTCAACTCTCTAACTTCAGTGATGTGCATTTTTCAGATACCTGGGATATGACGGTGCAATCGAACGGTTACAGTTCGTCAGCCCGCGAAACGATCTTTACGGGAACGGGCAGCTTGGCACCTGCACGTCGCAACGCCTCGCGTGCCGCATCTTCAGACACGTCGGCGATTTCATAAACAATTCGACCGCGTTTCACGGGTGCTACCCAGTACTCGACGGCTCCCTTGCCGCCACCCATACGCGTCTCTGCCGGACGTGACGAGACGGGCTTGTCAGGGAAGATGCGAATCCAGACTTGACCGCCACGTTGCACGTAACCGGTGATGGCACGTCGTCCCGACTCGATCTGCCGTGATGAGATCCAGCTCGCTTCCATGGCCTTCAATCCGTAGTCGCCGAATGCCAGCTTGCTGCCGCGATTCGATACGCCGCGCATCTTGCCACGCTGCTGCTTGCGGTACTTAGTTCTCCTCGGTTGTAGCATCTCTATGAACCTCTAATCGGGATCTGGATAACGTCGCATCGAAGCGAAGCCATCTCAAGTCAAGTCCTCAGCGAAGGTGCCGCTGTGCGCGCCCCAAACCTATCGGTGAAACTCCGCTCGTGCCGCGGCCGCGCTTTGGACGACCATCGACCGGCATGTCGCCAGTGAATATCCATACTTTGATGCCAATCACGCCGAACGTGGTATTCGCCTCGGAGATGGCAAAATCGATCTTGGCCCGCAATGTGTGCAGAGGAACTCGACCTTCCATCTGCTTGTCGACACGTGCGATCTCGGCACCGCCCAGACGTCCGGAGACGACGACCTTGATGCCTTCGGCGCCGGCATCCATTGTGCGCTGCATAGCCATGCGAACGGCACGGCGATAGGGCATGCGTCGCTCTAACTGCTCCGCAAGGCTCGCGCCGACTAACTTGGCATCGAGATCCGGGGCCTTGATTTCGTTTGCCGATATGCTCACCCGCTTACGTGTCGCCCGTTCAATCCGGTTCCTCAACGCATCGATGCGCTGACCGTTTCGGCCGATGATGATGCCAGGTCGGTTCGTGAATACGTTGATGCTCATCTCGCCGCCGCCACGATCGATATCGACGCGCGATATCGCACCTTCAGTCTCGTATTCATCAGCCACGATCCGCCGAATTCGGTAATCTTGCCGAACCAGATTGCGGTATCCCTTAGCATTGCCGGCAAACCAGTTTGAACGCCATTCGGCCGAAACGCCGAGGCGGAAACCTATCGGATGTGTCTTCTGTCCCATTAGTTATCCGATCAACCGAAGCAGATGCCTCGACTTCATTACTAGAACCTAACCTTCGTCTACCTCAATTGTGATATGCGATGTCGGACGATTGAATGCCCCGGCGCGCCCGCGTGCCTTAGGACGGAAACGACGCATCGTGACTGACTTATCAGCGACAATGCGCTTTATCACCAGCGAATCGCGATCTTGCAGGTCGTTGTTCTCAGCATTGGCCGCGGCCGAATGCAGCACCTTGTAGATCTCACGCGCGCTGGGAGTAGTCATGTAACGCAGATACGCAAGCGCGTCGTCAACGTTCTTGCCGCGCACTTCGTCCATCACAAGCCTCAGCTTGTGAACCGATATACCGACATTTTTGGCTCTCGCGATCGCCATCGCATCAATTCCTCAACGATTCCCAGAGTGGGAGCGGAACACACGCGTCGCGGCAAACTCGCCCAGACGGTGCCCAACCATGTTTTCAGTTACCAAAACCGGCACGAAGGTGCGACCGTTATGCACCGCGAAGGTCAACCCAACCATGTCTGGCATGATCGTAGAGGCACGTGCCCACGTGCGGATGGCCCCACGTGATGACTGGCTGCGCGCACGCTGAACCTTCTTCATCAACTTAGGGTCTATAAACGGTCCCTTTTTGACTGATCTACTCATATGTCGACTCTGCTATCTATTTCGTCGCTGATTTAAATCCGCTCTCTAACGCTGGTCGCGACGACGGCGGATA
Organism: Dehalococcoidia bacterium; assembly: GCA_965200065.1. Classification (GTDB taxonomy): domain Bacteria; phylum Chloroflexota; class Dehalococcoidia; order Lucifugimonadales; family Lucifugimonadaceae; genus Bin127. Next base: position 589,802 of record CBDATF010000002.1, read on the forward strand.
AACTTGCTCGTTCGCTTGTTGCGGCGGGTCTTGTAACCGAGCGTCGGCTTGCCCCAAGGCGTCTTGGGAGTAGAGAACCCGATACCGGACCTACCTTCACCACCACCGTGCGGGTGGGCATTCGGCGCCATCGCCGTGCCACGCACGCTTGGACGCTTGCCGCGATGACGGGATCGCCCAGCCTTGCCCAACTTGATGTTCTTGTGGTCAGGATTGGAAACGACACCTATCGTCGCGCGACACTCTTGACGCACCTGTCGCATCTCGCCAGAGGGCAGTCGCAGAAGTGTAAATGCGCCTTCATGCGCCATAACCTGAGCGCCAGTGCCCGCGCCTTTGGCGAGCTGGCCTCCACTGCCAGGAGTCATCTCGATGTTGTGAACCAGCGTTCCTTGCGGAATGCTCATCAGCGGCTTGGCGTTGCCGGGAAGGTCTGGAACCTCCGGACCAGCCTCGACCTTGCGTCCGATAGTCAGACCTTGCGGTGCGACGATGTATGACTTCTGCCCATCTTCGTAACGGATAAGCGCAATGCGTGCGCTGCGATTGGGGTCGTACTCGATCGCCAATACTTCCGCTGCGCCGCTGCGAGTGCGCTTGAAGTCGACCATCCGATAGCGACGCTTATGCCCGCCGCCACGACGTCGAACGGTGATGCGACCCTTATTGTTCCGACCCGCTTTCTTAGTCAGCGGAGCGAGCAACGACTTCTCAGGTCGCTTCTTTGTGATATCGCCAAAATCGTCTACAACGTTGTTGCGACGTCCTGGCGAGGTTGGCTTATGTTCCTTCAAAGGCATATCGTATGAGCCTGTAGATTATGCACCTTCAAACAGTACGATCGTATCGCCTGGCGCTAACGTGACGATGGCGCGCTTGCTGTCAGGGCGTTTCTTCTCGCGGAATCCCCGTCGCTTCATCTTGCCGCGACGGCGATAGGTGTTGACCGAAACCACTTTCACATTGAATGCCCACTCGACTGAGCGCGCAATGTCGTATTTCGTGGCCTTCATATCGACCTCGAACACGTAACGGTTCTGCTCATTGAGCAAGGTCGACTTTTCGGTGATGACCGGTCTCTGAAGCACTCTCGCTATCTTCATGCCGCAACCTCCTCGGCGACCTTTGCATCGTTCCAGAGATGCTCGATCCGGGCAACCGCGCCGCGCGTGACAATGACGTTAGCCGCGGCGGTTACCCCAACCGCGTTCAGGTTGTCAGCGTAAGTGACTTCTACACCCGATGCACCTCTAACGGAGAGCACTACGGCCGGATCGTTCGCCTCGACAACCAGCAACGTCTTTCCAATGATGCCCAGAGCATCGATCAGATCAACCACACTGCGGGTGCGTGGCGCATCCAGTTCAAACTCGTCCAGAACCGTCAATCGCTCTTCGCGCACCTTATCGCTCAGCGCAACGCGTAGAGCATGCACACGCATCTTCTTCGGTATTCGCTGACGATAGCTTCGGGCGTGCGGACCGAATATGACGCCACCGCCTACCATCGTGGGCGACTTGCGGCTGCCGACACGGGCGCGCCCACTGTGCTTCTGACCACGCAACTTGCGGGTCGAATATGAAACTTGGCCACGCGTCTTGGTCTCGTGAGTGCCTTGACGGCGATTGGCCAGCTGGGCTACAACCACCTGTTGCAACAGACTGTCATTAGACGCCGTGCCCCAGACGCGCGCGCTCAATTCGACGCTGCCAACGTCGTCGCCGTGTCGATTTTTAACTGAAATATCCATCTGAATTTAACCCCTCCTCATCCCTGCTTTTCGATCCGTACCAGGCTGTTGCGCGCGCCTGGCACAGAGCCGGTTACTAAAATGTAATTGCTCGCCGCGTTCACGTCTGCAATCGACAGTCCCCGTGTCGTCACGGTTCGGTCGCCCATATGACCGGCCATCCGAGTGCCCGGCCAGACTCGGCCGGGATAGGTGCCAGCGCCTACTGAACCGGGGGCGCGATGGCGGTCCGACTGCCCGTGCGTCTTAGGGCCGCCGGCGAAACCGTGGCGTTTGACACCGCCCTGGAAGCCCTTACCCTTTGAAGTGCCCGATACCTTGATGCGGTCCCCCTTGGCAAAGACGTTAGCGCGGATCTCCTGTCCCACCTCGTATTCGCCCAGGTCGCTGACCTTGAACTCCTGCAGATGTCGATAGCTACCGTCGGCGCGTTCGAAATGTCCTCGCAACGGCATGTTCACTTTGGTCGCACGCATAAATCCGACCTGAACCGCCTGATATGCATCACGCTGCTCCGTCTTGACCTGAGTCACAACACACGGCCCGACTTCGACCATTGTGACGGCTATCGAACGTCCGACGTCGTCGTAAATCGTCGTCATCCCGATCTTGCGACCGAGCAGACCGGGCATGGACTGCGGTGCCTCGGGAACGGCGGAATCCGGATTTCCTGATATTGTGTCTTGTTCTTGCGTAGTCATTTCACGCCGTTCACATCAAAAAGCCTAGCCCTCTGAAACAAGGCCAGGCCTTTATTGAATTACTTTAACGCTTACCTCCACGCCGTTCGGGACGTTAAGACGCTGCAGAACGTCCATCGTCTTGGAACTGGGCTCAACGATATCTACCAATCGCTTATGCAGCCAAAGCTCAAAGTGCTCCTGCGCGTCTTTGGTGATGTGTGGAGATCGAAGAACTGTAAAACGGCGACGTCTAGTCGGCATCGGCACTGGACCCGAAATCTGGGCGCCAGTTCGAGTAGCAGCATCTAGGATCTGCTCAGTCGCCTGCTCCAGCAGAGGAGCATCATAACCTCGAAGCATTATTCGCATCTTGCCGGTAGCCATCGCTTATCTCACCTATTACCCAATGCTTCCAAGACGTGTTGCGGCATCGCATCGTAGTGATCAAGTTCCATGTTGAAATCACCGAAACCAGATGTCAATGAACGCAGATCCGTAGAGTAGTTGAACGTCTCTGCCAGCGGAACGAACGCTTCAACGCTCGCAATTCCCGCCTGTCCCGGCTTCGGCTCGGAAGTCTCCATCGACTGTATCTTCGCTCGTCGCGAATTCAAGTCGCCAATCACCGTGCCCAGCATGTCGGCCGGCATCACCACTTCCTGCCGCATGATCGGCTCGAGAAGCTGTGGCGTAGCTTTACGCATCGCCGCCTTGAAGGCCAGCGAAGCGGCAATCTGGAACGCCAGTTCAGATGAATCAGTGTCGTGCTGTGCACCATCAGTAAGCACAGCCTTAACGTCAATTACTGGATAACCGGCCAAAATTCCCGAAGAAGCGGCGTCTCTGAAACCCTTCTCAATTCCCGAGAACCACTCGGTGCTCAAAGTAGCGCCCGTGATCTCGCTCTCAAATTCAATGCCAGAACCCCGAGGCAGCGGCTCGAGTCGCAAGGTGCATACACCATATTGACCGCGTCCACCAGTTTGGCGCACGAAACGCCCCTCGGCCTCGGCAATCGTGGAGACCGTCTCACGATACGCGACTCGCGGGCGACCGCGGTTGCATGTGACTCCGAATTCGATCCGCATCCGATCGAGGATGATCTCTAAGTGCAGTTCACCCATGCCGGACAACAGCAATTCGCCGCTCTCATCATCGGTAGAGAGTATCAATGTCGGGTCTTCATCGACCAGCTTCATCAAGGTGGAAGTTAGACGATCTTTGTCGCGGCGGCTTTCCGGTTCAATCGAAATCGACAGCACCGGGTCCGGGAATTGAATCGGCGCCATCGCAACGGGTGCGTTCACAGCCGATAGCGTGTGCCCCGTCTTGGTCGATTTCAAACCGATGGCGGCTACAATCTCACCCGCACCCCCCTCATCTACCGGCTCTCGCACATCGGCCCGCATTCGAAGCAACCGACCGATTCGCTCTCTGTTGCGCGTCGACGGGTTGTAAACGGACATGCCGCGCTTCAAAATGCCGGAGTAGATACGCAGGAAAATGAGTCGGCCGGCATGCTCGTCCGAGATGACTTTGAATGCCAGAGCACTCAATGGCTCGTCGTTCTTGGGGTATCTCTCGACAACCTTGTCGGGATTCAGAGGTTCAAAACCTAATGCTGGCGGCAGGTCCATCGGCGATGGCAGGTAGTCGAGAATGGCGTCAAGTAGTTGGTGCGTGCCGCGGTGTCGCAAAGCCGCACCCGCCATAACCGGGAAGATATCGAGGTTGATAGTCGCCTTGCGAATCGAAGCCTTGAGCACTTCGGCAGAAATCTCTTCGCCGAGAAGGTACAGTTCGGCCAACTCATCGTCGAACTCGGCCACCTTGGCAATCAGTTCTTCACGGGCCGCGGTAGCCTGCTCAAGGTAATCAGCGGGAACCTCGGCTTCTCGGGGCTCAATCCGACCGGCACGATCAACCTCTACCGTAGGGTCGTCCCACTCATAGAAAAATGCCCGCATCTCAACCAGGTCAACCACGCCCTCAAAATCGGCTTCCTGTCCGATGGGGATCTGGATCGGAACTGCGTTGGCGTAAAGACGATTGATCAACGTCGATACTGCGTATTCGAAATCGGCGCCTACACGGTCCATCTTGTTGACGAAAACGATGCGCGGCACTCGATGTTTATCGGCCTGGCGCCAAACCGTCAACGACTGTGCCTGAACACCTGCAACCGAGTCGAGCACCACCGTCACGCCGTCCAAAACACGCAGGCTACGCTCTACTTCAGCCGTGAAGTCGACGTGCCCGGGCGTATCGATGATGTTGATCTGATGATCGCGCCACGATACGTTCTGCGCCGCGGCGGTGATGGTAATGCCCCGCTCACGCTCCTGCGGCATGTAGTCAAGCAAAGCCGTTCCATCGTCAACCCGGCCGATCTTGTAGGTCTCGCCCGTGAAGTACAGCACGCTTTCGCTGACCGTCGTCTTACCGGCATCGACGTGCGCGATAAACCCGGTGTTCCGCAGGTTCTTGAGCTCTTTCAGCGTTCCTTGACCGTTGGTTTCGGAAGCGGCAGATTTTTTCGATTTAGTTGTCATCTATCTGGTTGGAAGACGAATTCAATCGCCCAGTATATTCAACGCGCCAAATCAATGTTGGACACATTCAATGCAATGAATTATTACTGATCTTTCCCTATGCGATTTTCATCCAAAGCGTCAATCTGACGCTCATGATGATCCGAACCTGATTACCACCTGAAGTGGGCGTATGCACGGTTGGCTTCAGCCATGCGCTGAAGCTCATCTTTTCTTCGGACTGCAGCACCAGTGTTGTTCGCAGCGTCGAGCAACTCTGTAAACAACTTTCTCGAGATCGGCTGACCTCTGCGGGCCCGCGCGGCGCTCACAACCCATCTTTGCGCCAGCGCTTCGCGGCGTTCGGGACGAACCTCGCTCGGCACCTGGTACGTAGCGCCACCTACACGGCGGGGGCGAACCTCCAACAGTGGCGTCGCATTAGCCATCGCCTGCTGGAACGCTTCCAAGTCGTTCATGTTGAGACGCTGACCAAGCATTCGCAAGGCGAGATACACATTCTTACGCGCCGTGTTCTTCTTGCCGCCAATCATCACTCGATTGATGAAGCGGGCAAGCTCCTCGCTTCCATAGCGAGGATCAGGTTGCGTTGGACGCCTTTCGGCCCTTCGTCGTCTAGCCATCTCTAATAGGTCGTTGAACTTCGGGTTGTCTATCTAGTCGTGTATGGTTCGGTTCGCAGCTGATGTGGGATGCACTGATACAGAAATCTAGGTATTTGTTTTTGGTCGGGAAAGGGTCGGAATTCCAGAGATTTCAGGCGCGCCTGTCGTCTACGGATTTCGACATCAACCGGGTATATGTTCTGTCTGTGTTGTGAGAATGCTACGAATTCAGCAATTAATTATAACTCTACCGACTTGAATCTATGCGCCTCTCGGCGTGCCGTATTTGCTGCGACCGCGGCGACGTCCTTCGACGCCTTCGGTGTCCTTGGTGCCGCGGATCACGTGATATCTAACGCCCGGCAAATCGCGCACTCTACCGCCTCTGATCAGCACTACTGAGTGCTCCTGCAGGTTGTGGCCCTCACCAGGTATGTATGCCGTCACCTCAACGTTGTTTGACAGTCGCACCCGTGCGACCTTCCGCAATGCTGAGTTCGGCTTCTTGGGGGTGACGGTTCGGACTTGCAAGCAGACGCCCGCCTTTTGCGGCGCGCCATTCTGCAACTCCCGCGTACGCCCGGTGAACGAATTGCGTATCGCCCTCAAGGCCGGAGTCTTCGTCTTCTTGCGTGTCCGCTTGCGCGGTTTTCTTACTAACTGGTTAAGCGTCGGCAACGCGATCTCCATCTTGTAGGTGCCGGCAACGAAGCGCAAAGTCGATATCCTTGATTGCGCGTTAAACTTAACAGCCGTTGCCTCACAACTGCTTAAACGTTAGATTTTACACTTCAACGTTTCAATGGTCAACATATCCCAATAACAATCACGCAAGGCAATTAGCAGATACTGACTGTAATATCCTGATTGCAATTGCAGATACATATGCCAGCGCGCTGGGAATTGCGCTGACGATGCCAATTGCAACCTTGCGCGTCGACCTTTAACTCCGCCGAAACACAGTCCATGAAGTCCGATCCTGCATGACTTCCCTATTTCTATACGGATTCAACGGTCCGGAAGCAATCGCGGTCATCGACGGTCTGCGTTATCGAGACCGCAACCTGCAAATCAGCTTTGCCGAGAGCGGAATCGATAATCTCAATTCCGTCGATGCGACTCGGCAGGATGCTGTAGCGCTGGTATGGTGCATCGACGCATCGGTGCCTTTCCCAGTTCGCATCTCAAACCAGATCGCGGCGCGGGGGATGCCAGTGGTTGCCATTGTGGATCAATCATCTGCGGAGGGCTTCGATTTCAAATCCGGGAACATCGAACTCTGTTTCAACTACGCATCTGCAGGAGAATTGATGGCACGCATCCGCACCGTCAAGTTGCGGGCATCCACTCATGCCCAACCGACCATTGTGCGCGGTGATTTGACTATCGACGTGAATAGCTTCGCCGTATCCAAGAACGGTCGCAACATCGAGTTGACATATAAGGAGTACGAACTGCTGAAGCTTTTCGCCTCCAATCCGGGACGCGTTTTCAGACGTGAAGACATCCTCAATCGCATCTGGGGAGACGACTACTACGGAGGGACGCGAACGGTGGATGTGCACGTTCGCCGTCTCCGCAGCAAGCTGGATGATGTGAGCCACGACATTATCGAGACGATGTGGCGAGTTGGATACCGCTTCAGCACGTCGGACATGCGCGCCAACGGGAGTTCGGACAGCACCAAGGCGACCGTATCGGTCACATAACTGATTTGGTAAAATCGAGTTTTCGTATTCTCGCATCTCGCTCAACGCGCGGCGCACACATACGGCAAAACCAGACCGACACTCCTGACATCCAGTGATAGCGCACACAACTTAAGAAAGACTGCGAGTGCGTTAGATTTCAATGAATCAGATCACTACAAGTCAGCAAGACGACTTCCGACGATCTTCCGACGACGAGGCGAGAGAGTTCGTTCTACGCTCCGCCAATCAACAGGATGTCCGCTTCATCCGTCTCTGGTTCACCGATATTCTCGGCACTGTAAAAGGCTTCGCAATCACTGTTGACGAGCTGGAGCATGTCCTCAATTCCGGCGCCAGCTTCGACGGTGCCGTCATCGATGGACTGGCAAGGACCGACGAGGCCGATACCGTCGCAATTCCGGATGCGACCACCTGGCAACTGTTGCCCTGGCGTCCGCGGCAAGACGCCGTGGCGAGCATGTTCTGCGACCTTAGCACTCCGGATAGCGAACCGCTTGAGACCGACAGCCGTCATATCCTGCGATCTGTGATGCGGAGAGCGCGCAATCTCGGCTACGACTTTTACGTCGCGCCGGAACTCGAGTTTTTCTATGCCGACGATATCTCCGAGTTTCGCGCCATGAGCGGCCAGCTCGCGCATCCACAAGCCGAAGTGCGCAACGTGCCCGACTCGTTGATGCGCTTCAATCGCGCCAGCCGATACTTCGACCAGACGTCGCCCGACCTGGGCGGCGCCGAGTTGCGGCGCGACGTCGTCCTTGCGCTTGAGAAGATGGGCATACCTGTCAAACACAGCCATCACGAAGTAGGCAAAGGTCAGCACGAGATCGATCTGCGACATACCAACGCCCTGACGATGGCCGACTCAGTCGTAACCTATCGCGTCGTAGTCAAGGAGCTCGCGGCGCGCAAGGGCGGGCACGCAACGTTTATGCCGCAACCATTCGGCGACCGTCCCGGCTCCGGGATGCATACTCACATGTCGCTATTCCAGGGCGATGATAACGCCTTCTTCTCGTCAGATGAAGATGAGTTTCAGCTGTCGGAGATCGGACGCAAGTTTATTGCGGGACTGGTGAAACACGCACCCGAGATAACGGCGATCACAAACCAGTGGGTCAACAGCTACAAGCGATTGGTGCCCGGATCGGAAGCCCCGATATTCGCATCATGGACGGCTGGGAATATGAACGACCTTATCCGTGTGCCGGCCTATCGTCCGGGATTGGAAGCCAGCATGAGGGTTGAGTACCGGGCCCCCGATGCGGCCTGCAACCCCTATCTTGCATTCTCCGCAATCCTCGCCGCCGGACTAGAAGGCATCGAGAAGGACTACCCGCCATCAAGTCCGATAACCTCAGGGGCAAACGGAACGCATCGAGAACTTCCCAGATTACCGCGCTCTCTGCATGAGGCCGTCTCGATAGCCGAAAAGAGCGAGTTGCTCAGGCGTCACTTGGGTGATCGCGCGCTCGACAGTTTTTGCCGCAACAAGAACCTCGAATGGGAGGAATTCAACAGCACCGTTACCGACTTTGAGAAGAACCGATACCTTGATGTCCTATAAAAGTAAAACGCAGGTCGTGAATAACATCGCCAATGCGATATTAAGATTCAAGTTTAACCTGTTAGATTGCCATCGATGACTTTAGAAAACAAATACGAAGAAGCCCGTCTCAAAGCCGCGGCGCGCGACGCGGAGTTTCACCGACTCGAAAATGAAGGGCTCTACCTTAAGAGTCATGAACATGACGCCTGCGGCGTTGGCGTCGTAGCCAACATCGACGGGCATGGCTCTCACGAGATCATCCAACAAGGGCTAGAGGTTCTTCGCAATCTAGGACATCGCGGCGCTTGTGGTTGCGACCCGGAGACGGGCGACGGCGCCGGCATTCTCGTGCAAATGCCGCACCATTTCATGCTCAAAGCCGCCGCCGAGTGCGGGATAACACTACCCGAAGCTACTCGATACGCAGTGGCAATGTGCTTCCTGCCGCAAGACGAGACCCTGCGACAGTATTGCCGGGAGACGCTCGAGACCAGTGCGCGTGAGCACGGCGTAGAGCCGCTCGGCTGGCGAGACGTGCCAGTAGACCCTAGGACCATCGGCGAATGGGCGCGGGCGCGGATGCCGCACATCGCGCAACTCTTCCTCAATGCACCAGAAGGCGTCAATGAAACTTTGCTGGAACGACGCCTCTACGTCATCCGAAAATCGGCCGAAAAATCAGTGCGAGAGCATATCGAAAGCATCGAAACCGGCGCCGGCACGGCACTCACCGATGATGAAACGGCTGAAATCAACGCACTCTATAACGAGTGGTACGTCTCATCGCTCTCGGCACGAACCATCGTCTACAAGGGAATGCTGATGGCCGAACAGGCCGATCAGTTCTACAACGACCTCACGAACCCCGATTTTGAATCGCACTTCGCGATGGTTCACTCGCGGTTCAGCACCAACACCTTGGGCTCCTGGAAACTGGCGCACCCTTATCGGATGTTGGCACACAACGGCGAGATCAACACCGTGCGCGGAAACCGCAACTGGATGTCGGCACGTGAGCTCACGCTGGAGTCGGAACTCTTCGGCGATTACATCAGTCACATCCTCCCAATCTGTGAAACCGACGAACCGTCCGACACTGCGTCGCTGGACAATGCATTTGAAGCCGTCTACATGGGCGGACGCTCCGTATCGCACACTGCGGCGATGATGATGCCCGCGGCTTGGTACGGCCACGAATCGATGCCACAGAACGTCAAAGACTTCTACGAGTATCACGGCGGAATCATGGAGCCGTGGGACGGCCCGGCGATGATCACCTTCACCGACGGGCACATGCTAGGAGCCGTCTTGGACCGAAACGGTCTGCGTCCATTCCGATACTCTGTAACAACCGACAATCTGCTGGTAATGGCATCCGAAACGGGAGTTCTCGATATCCCAGTCGAGAAGATACGCTACCGCTCACGGTTGCGCCCCGGCCGTATGTTCCTCGTCGATTTTGATGCGCAGCGCATCATCGAGCCAGAAGAAGTTGCCGACAACCTTGCCTCGCACCAACCATACGGCGATTGGCTGGCAAAACATCGTTTAACAATCGAAGACCTCGACCAGCCCCAGAACGTCCCTAATATCGACCGGGAAACCATCGCGTTGCGACAGATGGTGTTCGGGTACTCGCAGGAAGATCTGCGAATGCTGATCGGGCCGATGGGCGTTACCGCACACCAGCCGCAAGGTTCGATGGGCAACGACGCGCCCCTCGCCGTCTTATCCGATAAACCGCAGAACCTGTTCGCATACTTCAAACAGGACTTTGCACAGGTGTCGAACCCGCCGCTCGACGCTATCCGCGAGGAACTCGTCACCCAAATGGCGGTACCTATAGGACGCCGTCCGAATCTCTTTGACGAGACGGAAGAACAGGCCCGTCTGTTGCGCGTCGACCATCCCATAATGCGAAATGCAGAGCTGGCGCAGATCAAGGAATCTACCAGGCCGGGCATCAAGGCAATCACCATCTCGACGCTATTCCCCGTTGCTGAAGGCGCGGCCGGACTTGAAAGCGCGCTGGAGCGTATCCGCAGTCAAGCATCTTCGGCACTCGAAGAGGGGTATACCGTTCTGGTGCTGTCCGATCGCGGAGTAGACGCCGAGAGCACGTTCGTGCCATCTCTCTTCGCCACTGCCGCCGTGCATCATCACTTGATCCGTGAAAAGACGCGGACCCAGGCTGACATCATCGTCGAATCTGGGGAACCGCGCGAGGTGCACCACTTCGCGCTTCTCTTCGGCTACGGCGCCAGTGCCATCAACCCCTATCTCGCATTCGAGACATTGGCATCGATACGTGAAGCGGTCGGGAGCGACGACTCAATGCCGCTGCAGGACCTGGCCGAGGAAAACTATCGACAAGCATCCGAAGAGGGCATCCTAAAGACGATGTCCAAGATGGGCATCTCTACTTTGCAGGGATACTTGGGCGCGCAAATCTTCGAAGCGATTGGACTGTCGCAATCCCTGATCGACCGCTACTTCACCTGGACGAACTCCCGCATCGGCGGCATCGGCATCGAAGAGATCGCGGCCGATGTTATCGCCAACCACGCCCGCGCATACCCGCCACTTGAGATACCGTCCAATCTCAGATTGGACCTTGGCGGTTACTACATGTGGCGCTCTACTGGCGAGAGACACATGTGGAATCCCCGCACCATCTCGCTGATACAGACTGCATCGACGGTGAACAGCAAAACCATCTATAAGCAGTTTGAAGAGGAAGCGGACCGCGAACCGGAAGGCTACATCGCGCTTCGGCAACTGCTCGAATTCGACGAAAGCAAATTCAACTCCATTTCGATTGATGAGGTTGAACCGATAGAGCAGATACTCCCACGCTTCGCTACCGGCGCGATATCACTCGGATCCATCAGTCGTGAGGCCCACGAAACGCTGGCCATCGCCATGAACCGCATCGGCGGCCGTAGCAACACCGGCGAGGGTGGCGAGGATGACACGAGATACGTGCCCTTTGACGCACCCGATTCCCGAAACTCCGCCGTGAAGCAGGTAGCCTCCGGCAGATTCGGCGTTACGACTGAATACATGGTCAACGCCAAAGACCTGCAGATAAAGATGGCACAGGGAGCGAAGCCGGGCGAGGGCGGCGAAATCCCGGGACACAAGATCAGCGAATACATAGCATCGATCCGTCGCACCACACCAGGCGTGGAACTCATCTCCCCGCCTCCGCATCACGACATCTACTCCATTGAAGATATCGCGCAGTTGATTCACGACCTGAAAAATGTGAACCCCGACGCGCGTGTGCACGTGAAACTTGTCGCCCGATCCGGCGTTGGCATTATCGCTGCCGGCATCTCAAAGGGCAAGGGCGACGTCGTGCTCATCTCCGGCGACAGCGGCGGCACTGGCGCATCGCCGCTCTCTTCGATTAAACATGCCGGCATACCCTGGGAACTGGGCGTCAGCGAAACGCAGCAAGTCCTCGTCGCCAACGGCCTGCGAGACCGCATCGCAGTCCAGACCGATGGGCAGATTAAGACTAGCCGCGACGTAGCCATCGCCGCTCTGTTGGGTGCCGACGAATGGGGAGTCGCAACCGCCGCGCTGATCTCTATGGGCTGCATAATGCTCCGCAAGTGCCACCTGAACACCTGCTCCGTCGGCGTCGCGACCCAAGACCCGGAGCTGCGCGCTAAATTCGCCGGCACTCCTGAAGCGGTGGTCAACTACTTCATCCTGCTCGCCGAAGAGCTACGAAATCGCATGGCACAGATGGGCTTCCGCACCGTCAACGACATGATCGGACGCGCCGATATGCTCAAACAGCGGGACGACATCGACCACTTCAAAGCGAAGACGCTCGACCTGTCCCGGATATTGGTGCAGTCGCAACCTCTCGAAGGCGACCATGCCTATAGTTGCATTGAACAGGACCATGCGCTCGAATTTGCTCTGGACCACAAACTAATCGAACTGGCAGATAAAACCATCCAGAACGGCGGCACGACGACGGTTGATCAGACGCTTGAGATTCGCAATCGCAACCGCACCGTCGGAGCAATGATGAGCGGACGTATCTCGCTCAAGTACGGACGTCAAGGACTTCCCGACGGATCGATCAACTTCACCTTCAATGGTTCCGCAGGACAAAGCTTTGGCGCATGGGTAGTCAAAGGCGTCACTTTCAAGGTATACGGCGATTCGAACGACTACTTCGGCAAAGGGCTCTCTGGCGGACGTCTGGTTATCTTTCCACCTGAAGATGCCGCCTTTGTGCCTGAAGAAAACATCATCATCGGCAACGTTGCACTCTACGGCGCTACAGGTGGTGAAGCCTATGTGCGCGGCATCGCGGGCGAGAGATTCTGCGTTCGCAACAGCGCTGCCCACGCCGTAGTAGAAGGCATCGGCGATCACGGCTGCGAATACATGACCGGCGGAAGAGTCGTTGTCCTCGGTCCGACCGGCCGAAACTTCGGCGCCGGCATGAGCGGTGGCGTCGCATACATCTGGGACTTCGACAACAATTTCAGCGAACGATTCAACGATGGCATGGCCGATATCCAGGACGTAACACCCGGCTCAAAAGATGAGCAGGAAGTGAAGCAACTGATAGAAAACCACCTCAAGTGGACCGGAAGCACCGTTGCGAAGCGCGTTCTGGACGACTGGGATAATGTGCTGGCAGAATTCAGAAAGATCATGCCGCGCGACTACGCCCGCGTCCTGCGCGAACAGGAAGCGGCTGAAAAGGAAGTCGCGACAGAAGAAATGAGCCTGTCTTTGAACGGTGGCAATGTCGCAAGCTACGAAGCGGTTAGCGGGGCGGTCTGATAAATCATGGGCAGTACTGACGGCTTCAAAGAATTCGACCGATCGACGATGCCCACGCGCGATCGGCGAGGGCGACTAAACGATTGGCGTGAAATCTACCTCAAGTGGGACGAGAAAAGCGCACGCGAGCAGGCCGCGCGTTGCATGGACTGCGGCGTGCCGTTCTGCAACGACGGATGCCCACTGGGAAACTTGATTCCAGAGTGGAACGACCTCGCATATCTCGGAGACTGGCAGGAAGCGATAGCACGGCTACACGCTACTAACAACTTCCCAGAATTCACCGGCCGAATATGCCCCGCTCCATGTGAAGCCTCGTGCACCCTCGCCATCAACATGGAACCGGTCACGATCGAGATGATCGAGAAGCAGATCTCAGAGCGCGCATGGCAAGAGGGTTGGATAACGCCGGAACCGCCCGACCAGCGCACCAATAAGGCGGTTGCCGTCGTCGGATCCGGCCCGGCCGGATTAGCCGCCGCGCAACAGCTCAACCGTGCCGGACATCGCATCACTGTCTATGAGCGCGATGAATATATCGGCGGTATCTTGGTTCTCGGCATTCCAGAATTCAAACTCGAAAAATCAGTCGTCGAAAGACGCGTTCAGCAGATGCGCGATGAAGGTGTCATCTTCAAAACCAGCACCAACGTCGGCGTCGATGTCTCGACCCGTGAGATAGTCGAAGCGAACGATGCCATCGTGCTGGCCGGCGGCGCGACCGTGCCGCGCGACCTGCCCATCGAAGGGCGCGACCTTGATGGCATCCACTTCGCGATGGAATATTTGACGCAACAGAACCGCCGTCTCAAAGGACAGGAGTTCTCGTCCGAAGAGACGCTTACTGCGGAAGATAAGAACGTAGTCATCATCGGCGGTGGCGATACCGGTGCCGACTGTCTTGGTACCGCGCATCGGCAATTTGCCGCAAACATCGTCCAACTCGAGCTGTTGCCCCGACCGCCAGAGCGCAGGGCCAGTATCAATCCGTGGCCCGATTGGCCGCGTATCTTCCGCACTTCCTCAGCACATGAAGAAGGTGGAGAACGCGACTATAACGTTATGACCAAGCGTTTCATCGGCGACAACGGCAAGGTTACACATCTCGAATGCGTCCGCGTAGACTGGGTTTTTGAAGACGGACAACGCCCGCGTATGGTAGAGATACCGGGTTCAGACTTCACCATCCCAGCCGATATCGTACTGCTCGCAATGGGCTTCGTCCATCCGCAACACGACGGATTGCTCGATGAGCTGAGTGTCGAATACGATTCGTTCGGAAACGTGAAGACCGATGCATCGTTGGCAAGTAGCGTGGATAAGGTCTTCGCATGTGGCGACATGCAGCGCGGACAGTCTCTCGTTGTTAATGCCATCGCCAGCGGACGACAGTGCGCCCGGGAAGTCGATATATTCCTCACCGGCAACTCAGCATTGCCAACCGTGCGCGGATTCGCACGTCCTGCCATACCAACCTTCGCCTGATCGATTATTGATAGGAACGCGGCGGCAAAAGGCGAGACAGTCCGTAAAGTATCGAGGCGATACCGCGAAATGACCACTATCAGAGTCGCCTCTGCCCAAATCAACACCACGGTTGGAGACATCGAGGGTAACTGCGAACTGATCGTAGATGCCATCGACCAAGCACGTAGCATCGGCACCGATATCGTCGCCTTCCCAGAACTCTCCATCACCGGCTATCCCCCAGAGGATCTCCTTCTCTCTGAGTACTTCGTGCGAACCAACCGACGAATGCTCGATCATATCGCTGAACATTGCGCCGATATCGCAGCGGTAGTCGGCATCGTAGACTTCGACGAAGACGAAACGGGTACCATCTCCCACATCTACAACGCCGCGGCGCTGATAGTCAATTGCCAAGTCGTTGCCATCTATCACAAGAACCAACTCCCAAACTACGGAGTGTTCGATGAACTGCGATACTTCACGCCCGGATCAAATTGCCAAGTCGTCAATCTCAACGGGGCAAAGATCGGCATCAACATCTGCGAAGACATCTGGGTAACGCCAGGGCCTGGCGACTCTCAATGCATGGCCGGCGCCCAGTTGATACTGACGCTGAACTCATCGCCTTATGAAGTCGGCAAACTGCAGACCCGTATCGATCTCGTAACCGGGCTTGCCAAACGACATGGCGCACACGTTGTCTATACCAACCAAGTTGGCGGACAAGATGAACTGGTATTCGACGGCTCCAGCATCTTTGCCGGTCCGGACGGCGAAGTCATCGCATTAGCACCAAGATTCGAGCAGTCTGTAACCGCGCTGGACATCTCACTACCCGAGAGCTCAGACGCTGATGAAGCCCTTGATAACGATCCCGATGTCGTTCAGCTCGTTGCGCCGAAATTCAACCCGCGTCCCAAAGCAACAATCACACCCCCATCTGCAACCATCACCGACGACATTTCCCAAGTCTACGCCGCGCTGATGCTCGGAACTCGCGACTACATCCGCAAGACCGGCTTCCAGAAGGTCGCCATCGCGCTCTCTGGAGGTATCGATTCGTCAATCGTCGCCTGCATCGCCGCCGATGCGATAGGCACTGAAAACATCGTCGGCGTCGCCATGCCATCTAGATACTCCTCTGAAGGCAGCCTGATCGACGCCCAGATGCTGGCAGACAACCTGAATATACCGCTCTGGCGCATCCCCATTGAGCCGGCGCACGATGCGTTTGAGCATATGCTCGCCGAGACTTTTGAGGGACATCCTGCCAACACAGCCGAGGAGAACGTCCAATCTCGCATCCGTGGCAACGTCATCATGTCGATAGCCAACAAGTTCGGATGGCTCGTATTGACTACGGGCAACAAATCTGAAATGGCAACCGGATATGCCACGCTGTACGGCGATATGGCAGGAGGATTTGCCGTCATCAAAGACGTGCCCAAGCTGATGGTCTACGAACTGTCAAGGTATCGCAACCGCATCGACGATGCGCCGCCAATTCCCCAATCAGTAATCGACAAACCGCCCAGCGCAGAGCTGCGCCCCGATCAATTGGACGTCGACTCGCTCCCGGCTTACGATGTTCTCGACCCGCTGCTTGCCGCATATGTAGAGCAACGCCAATCCAGAGAAGCGATAATCGACCAGCAAACAGAGATTGACGTGGCAACGATCACCCGCATCATCCAGATGGTGGACCGCAACGAATACAAACGCCGTCAGTCTCCACCGGGAGTGAAGATAACCGGTCTCGCCTTTGGACGTGACCGTCGCATGCCCATCGCGTCGCAATGGCAGCATGCAACTGAAGCGTAAACTTCACACTCTCTTCACAAATCGAACTCACAATAAAGAAAACCGAGATAAATCCATTAGTTGCGCAACCTGCGTAATCTAATGTATGGATGCAAAAGCTTCCTCTGCGGTTCACGTGCAACGCTGGACCTTCGGCGCTGTCAAGCCGCGATCTCGAACTATTGACGTAACAGCCCCAGGACAAGCTATCGATTCCTATGCAGACCTACTCGAAACGCGCCCTACTCGTAAACATCCTGATACTGTCGATGATTCTGGCAGCCGCCTGCGTCTCCGACGACAATGAAGCAATCACTGAGGTCTCAACCTCAGATACCGAACCTTCTGCAGTTGCCAAACCTTCATTCATAGAGGCGGCCCAAGCGGCAGCCAACGAAGCCAGTGGAATCCCTTCTGGCGATGTTGATGAACTCACCATCGAGGTTCCTCCGCTAACTCTCGAAGTGGAGGAAATCGCTGAAGTGGAGGAGGCCGCTGAAATGGATGAAGTTGTCATCGTCATTGAAGAAGATGAACTACTAGAGGACACCAAAACCGAGATCATCGACTTAGATACCGTTGAACACGATCCCTTTGGCGTCGTCGTTGACAACATCGACGGCATTCCCGCCACAGTATTGGAAGCAACTGCAACCAAGGACGAGCCGGTTGCGCAGGTTGCGCAAACAACTGAGCGACAACTATTCGATTGGGAAACCCAATTGATGACGATATGGGACCGTTCCATCAATGGAGTGGTTCTTATCAACCTGGAGAACACACAACAGAACTCGGTATTTCCTTTGAGCGGCACCGGCGCAGGATGGTTCTGGGACGATGAGGGACACATCGTCACCAACTACCACGTAGTACGACCAAGATCGGGATTCATAAACCCTGACGCCATTGCGATTGTCGTTGAAACCTTTGAGGGCGACCGCTTTGAAGCTGAGTACATCGGTGGCGACCCGGTATCGGACATCGCCATCATCAAGATCGACGCGCCGGCCGGCACTTCCGCGCCGCTGCCTCTGGGCGACAGCGCAGACCTTAGACCTGGTATGGCGACAATCGCACTCGGACATCCTTTCGGCATCAACCAGGCATTCTCGATGACGCAGGGCATAGTCAGCGGACTTGCCAGAGAGATACAAGCCGATATCAGCACCATCCCGGTTCCAGCCGTCATTCAGACCGACGCCGACATGAACCCTGGCAACTCCGGCGGCCCGTTGCTCAACAGCTCCGGCGAGGTTATCGGCGTCAACACTCAGATCCGTAGCACCTCAAACTCCAACAGCGGCGTGGGCTTCGCCACTCCCGTAAATCTGGTGCGTCGAGTCGCTTCAAACCTGATTGAAAACGGTGTCCACGAGTACTCCTTCATCGGCATCGGCTCAAACGTATTGACGCCGGCATTGGCCGAGCAGATCGGACTCGATCAAGATCAGCGCGGACTGCTCATCGTCACGATCGCACCTGACGGTCCGGCAGACCAAGCGGGCATCATGCCTGATTCCGGTGATAGAAGCGGTCTGGAAGGCGATGGCGACATCATCGTCAGCATCGACAACGTGCAAATCGACAATCTCTACGACCTGCGCAGCTACATCATGCTGAACACCTCGCCGGGCGACGTGATAGTCGTTGAAGTCCTGCGCGATGACGAGATAGTCCCCATCAGCATTACGCTCGGATCATGGGGCGACCGCTTCAACTAAGGCCTGACAAATGGATTCGGACGCCTGTTCACAGATTGCATCGCTGAAAAACCTCGGACCGAAGTCCGCAGAGCGCATCGTTGCAGTCGGAATAGTCGAACCGGATCAACTCCGTCAACTCGGCGCGGCAGAAGTATTCCACCGCGTCGAGGCCAATTTCCCCAATAACACCTCGCTCAATCTGCTCTGGGCTTTGCAAGGCGCCATTATGGAGCTCGATTGGCGGGCCATACCGGATGAGATCAAGCAGTCTTTGATCGAGCAAATCAACGCTTCTGCCAGCCAGCCGGCCGACGACGCGACGTAATCACTGGCGCACTGCGATCGGCTCGCGACACGCTATCTGAATTTTCCGCGCGATTTTCGCCACATCTGTTTGACATTTCAAATTTCTGTGTTACATTTGTGCTATTGGAAATCGATGACTACGGCGCAAGTAACGTGGCGCAAGTAACATAAAGGAATATCCAAATGGTTGCCACAAGCACTTTGACCGACGAGATAACGGCGGTCCTCGAAAACGAACCCAACAGCAGTAAGAACGGCGCAGATATGGCAAAGACTAAACAACCAAGCATCCGAGAAAAGGCACTCGAAGAGGCCATCTCACAGATTGAGCGCAGCTTCGGACGTGGCGCAGTCATGCGCATGAGCGAAGACAATGGCTTCCGAAACATCGCCGCTATTCCCACCGGCTCTCTATCGCTCGATCTAGCGCTGGGAATCGGCGGACTTCCGCGCGGACGCATCGTTGAGATCTACGGCGCCGAGTCGGCTGGCAAATCTACATTGGCCATGTCGGCAGTTGCCGAAGCACAGAAAGCCGGCGGTGTTTGTGCATATGTAGACGTTGAGCACGCCATGGATCCCGTCTATGCAAGTGCCATCGGCGTCGACATCGACTCGCTTCTCATCTCACAGCCCGACTCGGCCGAGCAGGCGCTTGAGATCATCGAGCACCTCGTCCGATCCGGAGCCCTCGACATGGTGGTCCTCGACAGCGTTGCCGCGTTGGTGCCATCATCAGAGGTACGAGGCGAGATGGGCGAGTTCCAGGTCGGCGCGCAAGCTCGACTCATGTCGCAAGCACTCCGAAAGCTTACCGGCATCATCCACAAGACCGACACCGTCTGCATCTTCATCAACCAGCTCCGCGAAAAAGTAGGCGTCATATACGGCAGCCCCGAAGTAACACCGGGCGGCAGAGCGTTGAAGTTCTACTCTAGCGTGCGACTCGATATGCGTCGCAAGGAAGCGATCAAGAGAGGCAAAGACATCGTCGGCAACCGCGTACGAGTGCGAGTCGTTAAAAACAAGGTGGCACCGCCATTCCGACAGGCTGAGATGGACATCGTCTTCAACGAAGGCATCAGCACCGAATCGGACCTGCTGGAACTTGGTGTTGAACACGACATCCTGACGAAGCGGGGCTCGTACTACTTCTACGACGACCTCCGGCTGGGGCAAGGCCGTGAAGCGGCACGCTTCTTCCTCAAGGAGCACACCGAACTCCGAGACGAGGTCGATACCGCAATCCGCGCCATCGCTATGGCCCCGGTGCTTGAGATCAGCAATCGAGCATTCCATCAGTCGTAGGGAGTTGAGGATAGACCAGCGGAGCTGTCAGATGTTGACGGATCTTCGCCGGTCAGTTCCGCCTGAATGAACGCGCAGCATAAGGGAAACGTGCAACCTGCCGTTTATCATTAGCACATGATCATTAATGTGCTAATGATCGTCGGCGCACTTCTCGGCAGCGCATTTATATCGGCCGCCGAGTCTGCACTTCTGAGTGCTCGGCCCTCACACATCCAGCATCTCGCCGAGAATGGCGACCGACGCGCCGACGCTGTGATGCGCGTGCTAGAGCGTCACGAGAACTTCTTTGCCACCATACTGCTGGTCGGCAATCTCTTCAACGTCCTCGTCGCTACCGCTTCTACGAGCCTCATCATCAACTCCATCGGCGGCGGCGAAAACACCGTTCTCACTACCATCATCTCCACCGTAGTGGCGACCGTGATGGTCTACATCGTTGGTGAATTGACGCCCAAGACACTAGGCGCCATCGCACCCGAAACCTGGTCGCTCGCCGTTGCCCACATCATCCTCGCAATCATGACGGTCACCAAGCCGGTCGTATGGGTATTCGCACTATTGCCCCGCGGCCTGTTGCGAGTATTCGGAGTGTCCGCAGCCGATGCACGTCCGGGCTATACGCATGGCGAACTGAGCCTCATCATCGACCAGAGCCAGGAGCAAGGGCTGTTTGACGACACGCATGGCGAGATGCTCGACAACCTGATCGACTTCGGCGCGCGTGACCTGCGAGACCATCGCATTCGTGTCCATACCAGTCAGATCGTATGGCTGAACGAGCAAGACACCCTCCAGACTTTCCTGAGCAAATACCGTGAGCACGTTGAAGACATCAACAAGACGCTCGAACCTCACCGATTGCAACCCGGTTTCGTGGTGCAGCTCGGTGAACCCTTGCGAACCGGCTACTGGTACGACCTCGATAACTTGGCCGGCGCGATCTATGCCAACGATGTAATCAAATTCATCGCTGACGGTGCCAGTGAAAGACTCGATAGCCCAGTAACGGAGCTGATGCGCCACGACATCCTGATACTGCCCGACACGACCAAGCTAGATGACCTCTTTACGGAGATGATCCGGACTGGACAGCACCTCGCAGTAGCGCATAACGATGAAAGGCGCATCAATGGGTTGGTAACCCTCAACGGGCTTTTGGAGATGATGCGCGGCGACGATGACGACACTTTGGTGTTCGAAGAAAACGCGATTGAACAGTTAGACATCGACACCTACGTCCTCCACGGTGCGCTGTCGGTTGAGAGGACTCGAGATGTGACCGGCATCGAGATTCCGCCGAGTGAGCGGTATGAAACCATCGCTGGCTTCTTCATCGATTTCGCACAGCAAATGCCGCACACCGCCATGAAGACGACCTACAACGACGCGCTGCTGATGGAGGTTGTCGAGATGAACGAGAACCGTATCGAGCGTCTGAAGTTGACAAACATCGCACCGTCAAACAGTTCCGAACTCGCTGAGCGTAGATAGGCTCGAGCGATGTTAATCCCATGTCCAGGGATGCTGATAACCAGGGATTCCTCCGCAAGCTCGACAACGGCTTTGCTGATGCCGGGGGTTCCGATCAACACGTTGTCGTCTGCGCCATCTCGGGCGGGATAGACTCTACTGCCCTGCTACTGGGCACTACCCGGTTCAAAGACCGTTATCGAAAGCTGTATGCCGCGCATTACAACCACCGCGCACGCGGCCAAGCTTCCGACATGGATGAGGAGTTCGTCCGAAGCATCTGCACCGATGCGGATATCCCTCTCTCTGTAGGCAGTGCCAAAAGCGCGGTTCAGACGCTTGATGAAGACTCGGCGCGCGCAGAGCGATACCGATTTCTGATCGACACCGCGGATAAGCTAGGTGCTGACGCCATCATCACTGCCCATACCCTTGACGACCAAGCAGAGACGGTGCTCTTCCGCATCACGCGCGGGGCTGGCATCAGAGGCGCCGGCGCGATGCGGCCGGTGCGGACTGTGAACACTGCATCAGGCAAACGCGTCAATATTGTGAGGCCGATGTTGGCGATAACGCGTTATGAAGCGGAGCAATTCCTGAACTCTCGGAACATAACCGCGCGCCATGATGCATCGAATGATGACTGGGTTAGATACTCCCGCAACCGCATCAGACACCGCGTAATGCCCGAGTTGCAAGCCATCAATTCGCAAGCAGCACACGCAATTGCGAGGTTCGCCGGGATAATCCGTGAAACTGACGACGCACTCGAGCAGATCGCTCAAGAGTGTCTACAACAGGCAATGACGGAGCATCCCAATACCTACGACCGCCAGACACTCGCGAGCTTGCACTCGGTCATCCGTGCCGCCGTGCTCACAAATATCTTCAACGAAACGGCAACTCCAAATTCGCAACTCAACCAGACCCACATCGTTAAACTGCTGGAACTAATCTCATCCGGCAAATCAAGTGAATATCGTCTGCCCGGCGGCGTAACGTTCCGATCTGATCACCAACACATCCAGATGCTTCCGCGTAACACGGAGCCAGTCGATACTGTGCCCTATCCGCGTCCGATATGCACGATACGCATGGCTATCCCCGGCCGTGTCGATCTCGGTGATGGCTACTGGATGTCAGCTTCGGTAAAAGATATTGCCGACGGATTTCCGCACCCATCTCCCGATGAAGCATGGCTGGCGCCAAGTCTCATCTCAAGCGAAGGTCTCATCATCAGAAATCGGCATCACAGCGACCGCTTCAATCCGCTGGGAATGCCGGAAGAGGTAGACCTCTCTGCGTTTCTGATTAAGTCAAAGATTCCCGCTACTTGGCGAAACAGGATCCCGATGGTCGTGGCGCCGCAATCCGGACATATCGCTTGGTTACCGCGAATCAGACCGGCCGAATGGGCAAAACATACGCCGCAACATCGCACCGCCCTGCATCTGCGCCTTGAGCGTGAAAACGAAACAGCTTAGCGCATCACCTACGTAGCGATCAGTACAAATCGCGTTCTGGAACTCCCAAGTCCTGTTCCAGCAGTCTGGGGTTCTGAATTCGGCCCGGAAGCATCCCGCGCGGCGCGACCGCTTCTCCGTCAATCTCTTTTATGCCGGCCGTAAGCGGCACTGGAGATGCCCCAGCGATGTAGCGACCGACAAAGAACATGTTCACATCTACGGCAGAGGCTTTGTACTCTCGAATCAGTTCAGGCGTCAAATCTCCCTCTACCCATATCTCAACGTTCCTAAATCCAGCGTCGTCTAGTCTCGCCCTCAACTCACGCGCCAGGGACGGCATGCCGCCACCCAGATTCTCCGGAACATTCATCTTCACCGCACGAAGACGGTTTGATGGGCCGCCGCTCAGGGCATAAGCCGCATCTAACGCTTCCTGTATCGAATCGCCTACCGTGGGCACGGGGATAACGCGCTGCACACCGACACGGCTATGTCGATGGTAGACCGTCATGGCGCGATTGGCCGCACCCCATATCAGCACGAAATCCTGTGGGAAAGAGCCGATAGGAACAGTTGAGGTTATCTCACCGCCCTTCTCGGTCGAAACGGCTGCGCAACCGCCGATATATGCCGAATACTCCATCGCACCCACAACTTGAGGATGGATATGTGCGGCGCCGTTGACGATTACGCGCGTGCCATCCGCTGCCCGTACACACTCGCTGGCTGCCGTCGCCCAGCCGATGCCTGACGCAAGAATGCCAGTGATGAGATTGCGGTCTATGCCGAACGAAGCGTATGGTGCGCTGATCCTCAACAAAGTCTCACCAGCACCTATCGCATCGCCATCCGATAGCGACTGCACCGTCGAATCGATGGCCGGCAGTCTGACACGCAGGAACGCCAGCACATCACGCATCCCAGATAGAATGCCCGGCGTGCCCGCGTATACCTCAAACACTACCCTCGGGTTGCGCTGCTCCGTCCGCAGTATCGTCTGAGCATTGTGATACTCAACCGATACCGTAGCCCCGCGCAACGTCGCAGGAGATAGTTCAAGATTCTCTCGTGGAATAGTCACTAATCAATTACCGAACATCAGGTTATCTGTGAAAGAGGGTATAGCATCTCACGAACATATCGACACAAAGCAACGATTTATATGCGCGCCGCGCTCATCGCCCGGGCAATTCAGGCGGACGGAAACGCACTCGCAACAAGCCTTTGATGTCTTCGCTCGCCGTTGAGATGATTCTGACCCGCGTATCAGAATCGTCTACCCAGTAGACGGGGATCTCCTTGATCTTGTAGCCGGCACGGAGACTGAGCAACAGTAGCTCAGTGTCGAAGAACCATCCCGTGTTCTCAACATACGGAACTACGCGCTCCGCCACTTCTCTCGAAACTGCTTTGAAGCCGCACTGGGCATCGCGGAACGTCTTGCGCGGGAACAATATCCGGATGAGGCCGTTGTAGGACCTCGAAACGAACTCCCGTTTGAAGGTGCGGTCCACTACCCGAGATTCCGGTAACAGGCGGGAGCCGATCGAGACATCGTAGCCCCCGTACGCGATGGCATTCACCAACGGTTCGAGCGACTCCAACCGCGTCGATAGATCGACATCCATGAAGCACCTGACATCGGCATCGCTCTCCATCCAGGAGCGTTTCAGCGCCCGTCCGCGTCCGCGCTGATCAAGGCGCGTCAATCTCACATTGGGATAATCGACTGACAGCTGCGTGCCCACCTCTGGCGTGGCATCCTCAGAGCCGTTGTCCGCAATCGTGATGCGCCAGTCCCAATCGGCCGCCACCTCATTCGAGAGGTGGTTGGTCAACGTGTCGATGCAACGCGGGAGCGAGTGCTCCTCGTTGAGCACCGGTATTGTTATATCTACTGAAATGTTCGACATCTCGTAATCATCCACGTATCTCAATGATAGAAGTGGCGTCTTCCAGTGACTACCATCGCCAATCCAAACTCGTTCGCAGCGCGAATCACCGCGTCGTCGTTTACCGAGCCGCCAGGCTGCACTATCGCACGCACCCCGGCCGCGGCGGCTACCTCGACAGCATCCGGAAATGGGATGAAGGCGTCCGATGCCATCACGGAGCCTGCAGAGTCGTCGCTGGCAACACGCGCTGAAATCTGCACGCTGGTAACTCGATTCGGCTGTCCGGCACCCATGCCGACCAAGGCGCGGTCCTTCGCGAAAACTATCGCATTCGACTTAACGTATCGACATGCACGCCAAGCGAATTGAAGATCGATATATTCATTTTCAGTCGGCATACGCTTCGTCACGATACGTGCATCTCTGAAGTCATCATCCGATACTACGTCAGGCTCTTGAACCAGCGCGCCGCCTGATACTGTTCGCACTTCCAACGGCGCAGCACGGTGCGGAGCGACTTTCAAAACGCGTGTGCGACGTCGCGTCTTGAGCAGGTCCAACGCTTCCGACTCGTAGTCGGGTGCGACTACTACATCGAGCAGCAGCCCCTTCATGGCGAATGCCGTTTTCGCCTGCAAAGGCTCGCTGAATGCCACAATGCCGCCAAATGCAGACACCGGATCGCCAGCGCGCGCTTTCTCCCAGGCATCGGTTTGCTTATCGCTTACTGCCAGTCCGCACGGGTTGGCATGTTTTACCACCACCGCCGTATGATCGCCAAAATCGGCGAAGGCCGTCGCTGCCGACCAGGCCGCATCAGCATCGAAATAGTTGAGGTAAGACATCTCGATGCCACGCAACTGTTCAGCATTGACTACACCGCCGCACTCGCCGGGCGAGGAGTAGATGCCGGCCTGCTGATGGGGATTTTCACCGTAACGTGGACGCGCCCTCAATTCGTAGCCGAAAGTCAACTCATCCGGCAACTCGGTCGCATCCGAATCACCACCGTCATCCCGTAGATACCCAGCAATCGCAGTGTCATACGCCGCTACATGCTGAAACGCCTTCGCCGCCAGACGACGCCGTTCCGACGATGTCACTTCACAATTGCGGATCATCTGCCCGACACGCTCGTAATCGTTCGGATCTACCACTACGACAACGCTCGGGTGGTTCTTAGCTGCTGCGCGTGTAAGCGCGGGACCGCCGATGTCGATGTTCTCCAATGCATCTTGCAACGTCGCATCGGGGCTTTGCACCGTCTCGACAAAGGGATAGAGGTTGTTGACGAGAATATCGATCTTGCGAATCCCTAAACTATCCAGCTGCTTCTGGTGGTCCTCGTTATCCCGCAACGCGAGCAGACCGCCGTGAATGTGTGGATGCAACGTCTTCACTCGGCCATCCAGAATCTCCGGTGATCCGGTAAGTTCTGCAACCTCGGTCGTCTCGATACCACCCGCGCGCAGCTCGGCCGCGGAGCCTCCTGAGGAGACGATCTCATAACCGCAATCGACGAGCAATTGCGCGAACTCAACCAGTCCCTGCCGGTTGTATGCGCTAAACAGCGCGAGCTTGTTGCTACTACTACTCATCTGCCATTAATACCGGCTTCTATACCCATGCCACGCGATCATCGACACCGTCAAACTCACTCGCCTCACCGATAATCCACGCGTCGTCAAGTGCGCCCAGCAGATAGTCAACATCATCCGGTGATGCACATACGATCATGCCGACACCCATGTTGAAGACGTTGTACATCTCTACAGTATCGATACTGCCCTGCGTCTGAATGTAATCGAAGAGCGGCGGGACCGTCCAAGAGCTGCATTGCAACTTGGCGCCGAGCCCATCCGGCAGTGCGCGAGGCACGTTCTTGGCGAAGCTGCCGCCGGTTATATGCGCCAAGCTCTTCACTTTTCTCAACACCGGCAGCAGTTGATTCAGGTAACTCCGATGCGGCTCCAACAACGCCTCACCCAAAGTCCTGCCATCGTTCGGAACCTCGCCATCCAGAACAGCCGCATCACTGTCAATGTCGAAGATCGACCTAATCAGCGAGTAGCCATTGGTATGTAGCCCGCTCGAGGGCAAAGCGAGCAGGACATCACCCGGCGCTACAGATTCGGGCTGCAATACCTCGTCGCGTCTCACTCGACCGATTATGAATCCAACCAGGTCGTAATCCTGCCCGTGGTATATGCCGGGCAAGGCGGCCGTCTCGCCGCCGATTAAGGCGCAGCCGTTCTCTCTACATGCCACCGCCAGACCGGTCAAAATCTGCTCAACGATATTGGCATCGTAGCTGCCTAGCCCGATGTAATCCAGGAAAAACAAGGGCACTGCGCCGGCTGGCAGAATGTCGTTGACGCAGTGATTCACAATGTCGATGCCGATTGTGTCGTGCCTGCCCATAGCCTGCGCGATCCGCATCTTCGTGCCCACTGAGTCGGTGCTTGAGACGGTCAGGAACTCGCTGTTAGCATCGGCATCAAACACTCCGCCGAAGCCGCCGGAAACGGACATCACTTGCGGAGAGTAGGTGCTTTTGGTGATATCGCCGATGCGAAGCTTGATATCGGCCGCGGCAACAAGGTCTACACCCGCGGCAGAGTATTGACTAGCCGTGACCTTACTCATCCCCAGATCAATGTCCCAAAGACCGATGCGCTAAAGACCGATGTCAAGATGCGGCTATAGGTTGTGGAACGAGATGGTCCATACGCAACTTGTCCATCTCGAGTTGAACGTCTATGGGATACTTACCGGTGAAGCAACCACGACAGTACTCGCTCGGCGCCGCCGACACCGCCTCTTCCAATCCTTCCAGGCTCAAGTAGTAGAGACTGTCCGCGTCGATGATCTCACATATCTCCTCAATGGAGTAATTGGCGGCAATCAGCTGGTCCAAAGTCGCCATATCAACGCCGAAATGACAGGTAGATTTGATCGGCGGAGCAGCAACGCGAACGTGAACTTCCTTCGCGCCAGCATCCCTCAGCATCTTCACTACCCGCCGGATCGTCGTGCTGCGAACGATAGTATCGTCTACCACCACGATACGCTTTCCACCCACGATCTGCCGCATGACATTGAACTTCGTCCGCACTCCGATATCGCGCATGTACTGATCTGGCTGGATAAAGGTGCGTCCTACGTAGCGGTTTCTTACCAACCCATCGACGTACGGAATCTTTGCCGCGCTGGCGTAACCAGTCGCATGCGGTGTTGATGAGTCGGGAATACCGATGACGAGATCAGCTTCAACCCGAGACTCGTGGTAAGTCATCTCGCCCATCTTCATCCGGCTCTTGTAAGCCAACATGCCCTCAAGCACACTATCGGGACGGGCGAAATATATCTGTTCAAAGACACACATCTTGTGCACCGCCTCGGCTTTCGGCCAGATGCGACTGCGGATGCCCTCTCGATTCGCAACCACTACCTCGCCCGGCTCTAGTTCTCTTACGAACTCAGCACCGATATTGTCGAGCGCCGCAGACTCGGATGCGAATACCCAGCCTTCATCCAGAGTACCGAGACAGAGAGGACGCACTCCCAGTGGATCACGGACGGAGATGATGTCGCGCTTAGTCATCATGATCAGCGAATAGGCGCCTTTGAGAAGCGACATCACCTCGTCCGACACTGCAAACCAATCTTCGCCCGGCGTCTTCGCGTACAGCTCAGCAATCACTTCGCTGTCGGTCCCGCCCGTAAACTCGCTACCGTACTTCGCGGCGCAGAAATCTCGCAAGTGGAGAGCGTTGATTACATTGCCGTTATGCCCGACCGCGATCTGTCCGCGCGGTCCGTACGCCATCAGGGGTTGTGCGTTCTGTCGACGGTTAGAACCGGTTGTCGAGTAGCGCGTGTGTGCGATCGCCAGATGTCCTTGAAGGTTGGAGAGGTCATTCTCTTTGAAGACCTGTGCAACCAGTCCAACGTCCGCGGTCAAATTGATGGCAGTGCCATTCGATGCGGCGATTCCCGCGCTTTCCTGTCCGCGATGTTGGAGTGCGAAGATGCCGAAGAAGGCCGCACGTGCCGCCTCATGTCCTGGAATATATGCACCGAATATACCGCAAGCTTCTCGCGGCTTTTCGACGTCAACAGCGACGGGTTCGTGATTTACTGGATCACTCAAATCCGGTGCAGTCGCAACGTGACGCAACACATCGCTCAGTTCCGCCTAAACCCTTGCACGTGCAATATCCATGTTAAATGCGATTCGCACTTCGCGCACACATTCACTCGAAATCTTTATACCGGCGGCACTACCCATTCCGGAGCTTCGCCGCGTGCCACGCGGGCGACGTTAGCCACCGCATTCGCCGTCGCGTTGTACTCCGACTCAATCGCACGTGTCGCCAAGTGGGGCGTCACGATCACATTCGTCATGTTCGGCAGATCGTTGTCCGTCTCGATCGGTTCAATCTCAGTAACATCCAGCCCGGCTCCGAATATCTGCCCATCGGTCAACGCACGCTTCAGAGCCGCTTCATCAACCACCGGTCCGCGGCACGTGTTGACCAGGATAGCCGTGCTCTTCATCAGCGCAAACTCGCGGTCCGAGAGCATATGATGGGTCGTGCGCTCCAACGGTACGTGCAGACTCACGATGTCAGACGTCTCGAGCAGTTCATCCAGTTCTACATACTTCGCATTGCAGGCATTCACGTACTCATCGTCGAAATCGACAACGTCGTTGTAGACGACTTCGCATTCCCAACCTTGCAGCCGCTTCGCAACCCGCGAGCCGATGCGCCCCAATCCCACGATGCCGATGCGCTTGCCTACCAGAGTGTGGAACTCGTCTCTATCGCCACCGACGCCGGCCATCCAGGTGCCTGATTTAACCGATTCGATCTGCCGGTCGATTTTGCGTTCAATCGAGAGCATCAATAGCACGGCATGTTCGGCAACTGCAACCGCGTTGGCGCCGCCGTTGTTGGATACTGATACGCCCAGTTCAGCCAGCGCTGCTTTATCCATCCAATCGGTGCCGGCACTGAAGGTCTGGATCAGCCGCAGATTGCTCAACTTGGAGATGAACTCGGTATCGAATGTTCGCACTCCGGCAGGAATTAACGCCACGGCATCTTCGCACTCTTTCAGCACATCCTCAAGCGGCTGATCTGAGTCGACGAATCGCAACTCAAGTTCGGGATAATTGTTCGCTTCCGCCGTGATCTCCGCGTTGCGCACATTCACGCGGTCACTCGACATTGGACCCAACAAAACTGCTACAGCCATAGCCTTAGCTTCTCTACTTTCTGATTGACCGGCATCAACCGGTTTCTGCTAATCACTTACTTTGCCACATGCGGCTTCAGGCGCACCTAAATTAGCGTATTATACTAATTTGAAGGCGGCAAACTCTTGACGATTTGCAAGCGATTTTCCGCAACAAAGACGATACCGATTTTCAGGGTCAACACGACTAGCTTAAGACCGCTCTGACTTATAAACCTCGCGGTACGCAATCGAGACAGTGTCCGACCCAAATCCAGAAAAGGTCATAATCCGTGTCCCTGCCACTAGCGCCAATATGGGACCCGGATTCGATTGCCTCGGCATCGCCATCGACCTGTGGAACGAAACCACCGTCACGCGCGGCGAGCAACCGGTCATCGTTCATGGCGAGGGCAAGGATTCGCTCCCGACCGACGGGACGAACATAGTGGCAAGTAGCGCGGCGCGCGCCTTTAGTGAACTTGGCGTAGAGCCGATACCGCTCGCATTCGTCTGCCGAAACAACATCCCACTGGCTCGCGGCTTGGGATCATCTTCTGCGGCAACCGTCACCGGCATCGCAGCGGCATTCACATTCGCCGGGCTTGATGTCCAAAACCAAGACATCCAAAGCAAGGTCTTTTCGCTTGCGGCCGATATTGAAGGACATCCCGACAATGTCGCCCCGGCGGTATTCGGCGGCTGTCAAATCGGCATCAAGATCGAAAACACAGAGCATGAACCGAACTGGATTACCAGCAACGTCGCGGTCGGTGAGCAGTTGAAGGCCGTCATCTTCATTCCCGACTTCAGCATGCAGACTAAAGAAGCGCGTGGCATCCTGCCCCCCGATGTCTCACGTGCCGATGCAGTGTTTAACGTCGGCCGAGCCGCAATGCTGGTTCATGCCATCTCATCTAATCAGTGGCACTTGCTACGCCACGCTACTGACGACCGTCTGCATCAACCGCAACGTATCGAGAAGCTGTTTCCCCGATTCCGACCGATAGCTCGCGGCGCGCTGGATGGCGGCGCACACGGCGTATTCCTATCCGGCGCCGGACCCACCATCATGGCGCTTGCCACGGAGCGCTTCATGACGATCTGCTACGAGATGTCCGAAAATGCACGCAAGGCACAGGTAGAAGGACGCGCGCTGATCGTAGACATCTCTCAATCAGGACTACATGTGCAGGATGTTAACGACAATTAGAGTCAT
The DNA here is from genome assembly GCA_965200065.1 of Dehalococcoidia bacterium. Lineage (GTDB taxonomy): Bacteria > Chloroflexota > Dehalococcoidia > Lucifugimonadales > Lucifugimonadaceae > Bin127. The sequence continues at coordinate 621,352 of CBDATF010000002.1, forward strand.
GCCTCACGAATTGTCTTTTTCCCATGAGTAATCGAAATCGCCTCATAGTCCAGAAATTCGGCGGAAGTTCCGTCGCCACCGAAGAGCTGCTGCTCAGCGTGGCCCAGCGTGTCTGCCAACGTCGTGAGCAGGGCCACAACCTCGTCATATGCGTCTCGGCGATGGGAGATACTACCGACAAGCTGCTGGAACTGGCGAACCGTCTATCCGGCTCTACCTCTCCAAGCCCGCGCGAGACGGACGCGCTCATCTCGACTGGCGAGCTGGTGAGCGCATCGCTACTAGGCATCGCCATTCGCGGACTGGGACACGAGGCTATCAGCTTGAGCGGTCGACAAGCTGGCATTCGCACCGATGAGACCTTTGGCTCGGCACGCATCGCCAACATCGACCCGTCCCGCGTCCTGCTTGAACTCGGACGCGGCAAGATAGTCGTAGTCGCCGGCTTTCAGGGACTCACCGATGCCGACGACACCACTACTCTCGGGCGCGGTGCGTCAGATCTGACCGCGGTCGCCATTGCCGCATCGCTGCAGGCAGATATCTGCGAAATCTACACCGACGTCGACGGCATCTACACTGCTGACCCGCGTCTGGTGCCCGATGCATCTGTCATCTCGCATATCGGATATGAAGAGATGCTCGAGATGGCATCGCTTGGTGCCAAGATGAACCCCAGATCGATCGAGATGGCGGCGGTTCACAAGGTTCAAATGCTCATCACATCCTCTTTCAACCCAGAGGCACAAGGAACGATAATCGGCAACTTCGAGGACAACGGCAACAGTATGGAGATCCGAAAAAGCATCACAAGCATCGCCACCGAGCGATCGATAGCACGCGTCACGATACAGGGAGTTTTAGACCGCCCAGGCATCGCCGCCGCGATCATGTCGCCACTTGCCGACGCGGGCATAAGCGTTGACGTCATTGTGCAGAATGTATCTACTGACGGACAGACAGACATGTCTTTCACCGTGGGCGAAGAGTATCTGCAACGAGTATCAGAGATTCTCTCCGCCAATCTCGACATCGGCTACTCGGGGCTGGAGGCCCGCAACGGCTTAGCCAAAGTGAGCGTCGTTGGCACTGGGATGACCAACTCGCCTGGATATGCCGCCAGAATGTTCAGCGCACTCGCCAATGCGAAAGTCAACATCGAGATGATCACCACTTCCGAGATCCGCATCACCTGCATCGTGGATCAGGAGAAGCTAGCAACCGCAGCCCAGGCTCTACACTCTGAATTTGAGCTGAACATGGGATAAAGAAATCTGACCGTTCAGATGACCTCAGATGACGCAACCGCCGTCCGACAGGTCGGCAACTTTAATGAAGATGTCACAGTTGCCGTTGTCATTCCGACGTACAACGAAGCTGAAAACATCGGCAACATCACTCGGCAACTCTTAAGTCTAGAGACCGAGCATCACATCGGCATTCTGTTCGTAGATGATGCTTCGCCAGACGGCACGGGCGAGATTGCGGATGGTCTCGCGACTGAACTGCCTGGCCGGATAGTAGTGGCGCATCGGCAAGGCAAACTGGGACTGGGCACTGCCTACGTCGCCGGCTTCAAACTTGCCCTGCAATCCGACATCAACAGCATCGTGCAGATGGACTGTGATTTATCGCATCCTCCCGATGAAGTGCCGAAGATGCTGGACGCGTTGAAAAACGCAGACGTAGTTGTGGGTACGCGATATAGCCACGGCGGCGCGGTAGATCCGAACTGGAGCATGCATCGCGTCCTGCTGAGTCGCTGGGCCAACTTCGGCATTCGCATCATATTGGGATTGAAGATTCGAGATGCTACCGGCGGATTCAAAGCCTATCGGCGTACCGCGCTTGAGGCGATCGATCTCAACCGACTCAAGATCCGCGGTTTCGGTTTCCAGGCCGAGGTTGCATATCATACCCAGCAACGCGGACTGTCAGTTGCGGAGCATCCCTATACATTTTTCGAGCGCACCGCTGGAAAATCTAAAATGTCGTTGAAGATAGCCGTCGAAGCCTTCTGGAGATTGGCATGGCTACGATTCAGAGGTTGATTGCACTGAAGCAGACCGTTTCAGTGAGTGCCTGCGTTTGCATCTATCCGCTAAACGTATGAGAATGTCTATGTTTGGGCAATTTAATCTGCTTCGCCCTCCCGTTAACACCAAGAGCTCTATTGATGACTAAACCTGACTTCACGATCATCGGCGAAAACATACATTGCACGCGAGCAGTGAAGCGTGGCGGAGTACGTGGCCACGTCTTTGACGACGGCTCCGAAGCGGTGAAATACCGGGTTAACGGCGAGTTGAAGTTCGTGCGGGTGCCAGAGCACTTTCTCAACACTCAGCCATACCAGCAAGGCAACCTGAAGCACTTCATGATCGCCGTATGGAAAGGCGTCAACTGCAATGGCGAGGAAGCGGCCGAGGGCGAAGCCTATATCAAGTACGAGATCGACCGCCAGACAAAGGCTGGCTCGGCCTTTCTGGACCTCAATGTAGATGAGCTGTCTCACCGCCTGGGCGAACAGATCGATGCGATGCGATGGCTGGTGCAGTATGTCCAGTCAGCGGCCGAGATTCCGCCCAGCATCGACTCCTCAAACTCCGACATTATCCAGGCCGGGCTTGAGGAATACGACGGGTCAGCGGGGCGTCCGATGGTCAATTCTGTCGCCCTGGAGCGGCTTGAAACCTTAGACTTGATTGTCGAGCATGAAGCGAAATGCATCATCTCCGCGGCCTCAGAAAGCGGGATGCCGGAAGATGCCGATGAGCGATTAGACAATGCAACGCGCGTTATCGATGCGGCTACCGATCGCGGCATCGCACTTGACGACATGTACATCGACCCGCTCTTCTTCCCCGTATCGGTCGATAAAACCTACGGTCCCCACGCGCTCGACGCGATCCGGAAGTTGCGCGAACGCTTTGGCGACGACATCCACATCACCGGCGGCATGAGCAACGTCTCATTCGGACTGCCCAAACGCGCACTGGTGAATGAGAGCTTCGTCCGTCTCGCAGTAGAAGCCGGCGCCGATTCAGGCATCATAGACCCTATACAGGTAAAGATTGAGCGCGCCATGAATCTCGACTTGGAAGATCCGAAGGTACGCTACGCCATCGACCTGCTGGAAGGCCGAGACGACTTTGCGATGAACTACATCACTGCTTATCGAAGTGGAGAATTGGATTAACTGCAAAACGCACTGGTTCACTATCCTGATGCCCAGCATCTATGATGTGCAACATGGTGGCGACTTGGCAGTTTCAAGACAACGCGAGCATTGTCACCGAATAACAACCCACATTTATTGAAACGCAGCGCAAGCATGTGCGGCGACGCGTTCTGGTTTCTCTACGACAACGTCAACGACTTCATATCGATCAATGGGCACTACCTCGCCGCCGCCATCGCATTCTACGGCTTCCTGTCGATATTCCCCCTCTCAATCGCACTGATAACCGTCTGGCGCTTCGTAATCGGGCTTGAAGGTTTTGAAGACCGTCTCATAGCCGGCATCGTTACTCAGATACCGGTTCTGGCCGAGACTGACGGACCGTCATTCGTCGAAGGTTTCATTCATAACGTCAGCAACCGTCCCGCCGTCACGTCCAGCTTGACCGGATTGGGCCTCTTCGTCGCCGGAATGGGCGTCTTCGGGGCCATACGCAAAAGCGTCAACACCATCTGGGGAATACAGTACCCGAGGCCATTCCTCATCGAACGCGCGATCGACCTGGTGATGATGATGGCCGCATTCTTCCTGCTCTTCATCTCGGTCACGCTATCGGCGGTGTTCTCATTCATCGGCGAGATAACAATTATTTTGTCGGCTGAGGATGAAGAACTGAATCGATGGATACTGTTGCTGGCGGGATATCTACTGCCATCGATATTCACCTACGTCATGTTCATCGTCACATACTGGTGGCTGCCAAACACCAAGGTTCGACTATCAGACATCGCGAGTATGGCTCTGCTGGCAGCATTGGCATTTGAACTCACCAAGTACCTCTTCATATTTTTCCTGCGCAACTCCGATGGACTGCTCACATCGATCTACGGCAGTATCAGCACCGTCATGATGTTCTTCTTCTTCGTATACATCGAAGCGATCATCCTGCTTGCTGGTGCTATGCTCTCTGCAAAGTGGGTCAACCGACAACGGATCCGCGACCAGTGGAGACAGAATCGGGCGCTCGTGGAAAACCTGCGCCGGATCCACGAGACTGACCATCTCAGCTTTCTGCCGCGCAGCTGCATCTGAGACGGCTGACTTGGGCTCGTATGAACCTCAGCTTGCCGCCAATTCCGGTGCGAAGGTGAATAGCGCCGGTAGACCGCCAGTGTGCAGGAAGATGATGCTCTCGTCCGCCGAAACCTTGCCAGTGCGGATGTCGTCAACTAGTGCCGCCATCACCGTGCCCGTATAGTTGGGGTCCAGAATGATGGCATCGGTCTCGGCGGCAAGTCGAATCGCAGCGGCCACTTCCGACGTCATCACACCGTAGCCCTCGCCTACGAACTGGTCCAACACTCGCATATCCGACTCGGCAAACGATGCTGGCAGGTCCAGCAGGTCCCGTATATCGTCGATGTGCTGGAAGATGTATTCGTCCAGAGGCATGTCGTAGTTGACCGTCACACCGGTGAAACGCCAATCGAGACCGAGGTTCTTCGCCGTCAGTATCAATCCGCAGAGCGATCTGCCGGCAACGCCGTAGATATGCACATTCTCCAGCCCAAGTACTTCGATCTGGTCCAGCATCTCCATGCCGCAACGCACGAATCCGACCATCCCTACAACGCGCGGAAAGAGATGCTCCTGCAACAGGTATACCTTGGCGCCCTCTGATTCCAGCTGTGTCTTCAGGTCGGCGGCATACTGATCTGCCGTCTCGGATTGAAACTGGTCAAGCAGATGCAGTTCCGCGCCCAACAGCTTGTCGATCAGCAGATTGCCCTGAACTTTGCGATGCGCGGCATGTTTCAACACCAGAACGTAGCGCAATCCAGCCTTGTTCGCCGCCGCGGCCGTCATGCGGGCATTGTTCGAGTGGTAATCCATGATGTTGATCAAAGTGTCGAACCCGGCATCCACGATGTGTGGCATCTCAAACTCGTAGTGCCGAGCCTTGTTCCCGCCGTATGCCAAGCCCGTCATATCCTCCCGCTTCACAAATACGCGCGGCACCGCAGGTGCACTGCCCTCTTCGATTAGACGCTCTCTGAGACGCGTCATATCCTCCAGCGGAGTCGGTGTGTGGGCGATATCGACGCGCGGCAAGGCGTCGATGCGGGTGGCTAGTTCTTGACGTGTAAGCATGATGCGCAATACTAATCGGAATATGCTATCTGTGCACAGGCGTTCAGCCGTCAGCCATAATAGCCCACGTCGCGTGCCCAGCGATCCGACACCTGAGCAGCAACCACTTCCGCAGTGCACGTAGTTAAGCCGCTATCCTTCGTCAGATTGGCACGCAACGTCGTGCGGCGTCGATCAACTTGAATCACCCGGGCGTAAACAGTGAATGACGAGTCCAGCGGCGTCGGTCTTAGATAGTTGACATTTAGCGACGCCGTTGCGTGCCACAGCAACGGACGTAGACCATCCCCGGCGTAGCGGCCGGCACGACGATAGGCATCGGCGATTGCCGTGCACACGCAGTGGCAATCGATAACCGCCGCGATGATGCCCCCATTCACGATATCGTGCGGCATGGCGGCATGATGCGGTTCTGGCGTGAAGCGGCATATCGAAACATCGCCATTCCAACTCGATTTGACGTTCAACCCATGCTCATTCCAGGCCCCGCAACCGAAACACGAGTTGCCGAAAAGACCATCCTGAACATGCTCGGGCGGTGAAGCCAGGACGCTGGATTCGTCGTTTGCGCTACTCAATTGCTTCGGCTCGCCGATCTCTGGCGACGTCTGCGATTCCTCTTACGCGCACCGTTGCTGGACGCATTCGACCTTTTCGCGGAACCGTTCGTGCGGTCAGTCAGGATATCAGCGATACGAATCTCATCGGTGCCATTCGCAGACGCCGATGCCAGCGCACCATCACCACCGTCACCGTTCAACTCAAACTTGGTGCCCTCTGAATCTGGGTTCGGCACGATGCCAGAGAACTCCCGCAGGTAATCGCCCGTGAAAGAGCCCTCAACTGACGCGAGGTATTCGGGAGTGCCAACCGCTACCAGCTCGCCGCCATCATCGCCGGCGTACGGACCCAGATCGATGAGCCAGTCGGCATTCTTGATCAAGTCAAGGTGATGCTCGATGAGCAGAACCGTGTTCCCACTGTCTACCAGGCGATGCAATACCGACAGCAGCGTCGATGCGTCTGCAAATGACAACCCAGTCGTCGGCTCGTCCAAGATGTATAGAGTCTTCCCAGTGCTACGTTTCGACAGCTCTGATGCCAACTTGATACGCTGCGCCTCGCCACCCGACAGCGTCGTTGCCGGCTGTCCCAATCGGATGTAACCGAGTCCGACATCCTTGAGCGTCCCAAGTTTTGAAGCAATCCGAGGGATATTCTCGAATAGCGTATACGCCTCCGTAACGGTCATGTTCAACACATCCGAGATTGATGCTTCCTTGAACAATATCTCGAGTGCCTCACGGTTGTATCGGGCGCCGTTGCAGACGTCGCACGGAACCGTGACATTGGGCAAGAACTGCATCTCGATCTGCGTGTAGCCGGCGCCAGAGCAGGTTTCGCATCTACCGCCTCGCACATTGAAAGAGAAGCGCCCCGGAGTGTAGCCCCGCGCCTTTGCTTCCGGGATAGTGGCGAACAGTTCCCGAATCGGCGTCATCACACCGGTATACGTTGCTGGATTCGAACGCGGCGTGCGACCAATCGGGGACTGGTCGATATTGATCACTTTGTCGATATGCTCAAGCCCCGCAATCCGGTCATGCGGACCCGGACGATCTTTGGCACGATAGAAGTGTTGCGCCAGACGCTTCAGGATTATCTCGTTAACTAAAGTGCTCTTCCCAGAACCGGACACACCGGTGACACATACGAACACGCCCAGCGGAACGTCGATATCCACGCTCTTGAGGTTGTTCGCGCGTGCGCCGAAGACCGAGATTGAATGACCGTTCGCTTCACGTCTGCTCTTGGGCGTGGCAATCTCTTTGCGACCGCTCAGGTAAGCGCCAGTGATGGAGTCTTCAGTCCTCATAATGGCGTGAATGTCGCCCTGGGCAACTATTTCGCCACCATGCTCGCCTGCACCGGGGCCGAGGTCTACGATGTGATCGGCGGCACGCATCACCGCTTCATCATGCTCAACGATAAGCACCGTGTTACCGACGTCGCGCAGACTCTTAAGCGTCTCGATAAGCCGGTCGCCGTCATGCGGGTGCAGTCCGACCGAGGGTTCATCGCAGACGTAGAGCACGCCCATCAAGCCGGAACCGATCTGGGTTGCCAACCTGATGCGCTGTCCCTCACCGCCAGACAGGGTGCCGGCAGCACGGTCCAGCGTCAGGTAGTCCAGTCCGACTTGCGACAGGAACCACAATCTCGATTCGATCTCTTTGAAAATCTGAGTGGCAATCGCCAATTCGCGTGGTGTCAACGCCTCGTCAACCGCCCGGTCATCGGCTGGCCAGATGCCCGTCCGACACGCCTCTACCCACTCCAGCGCTGTTGCCACCGATTGACGCGTGACCTGCATGATGTTCATGCCGAGTAGCGTCACTGCCAATGCGTCCGGTATCAGACGGTCGCCATTGCAGGCGTTGCAACGACGTTGCGACATGTACCGCTCAATCTCGGTTCGAACGTTCTCCGACTCAGTAGTGTTATGTCGCCGCTCCAACTCCGGTATCACGCCCTCGATCTTGCCGCGCCACGAGAATTCGGCGCCCGAGGCGGTGACGTGGCGTATCTGCACCTTTCGACGGCCGGAGCCGTACAAGAGCAACTTCAGATGCGCGGATTCCAGGTCTGTAATCGGCGTGTCTAGCGGCACGCCGAAGTTGTCGTGCATCGCATTAAGCGCACCCCACGACCACTTGGTATTGACGCCGCTTCGCGCCCAAGGCGCTACCGCCCCATTCGCCAGCGTCGCCGTCTTGTCGGGAATGACCAAGTCCGGGTCGATCTCAAGTCGAAAACCGATGCCGGAGCACTCGGTGCAGGCACCAAATGGGGTGTTGAACGAGAAGTTACGCGGCTCCAATTCAGACATCGATATGTCGCAGTCCGGACACGCAAAGTGCTCGGAATACATCAAATCCTGCGCTTCCTGACTGCCCCGTCCGCGCTGACGCTGCTTATTGATAGTGCCTGCAGCAACACCGCTCCTAGTCCCACTGCTCAACTCATCCAACAGCCGCTCACTGGGATTGAGCACCGAAACGGTCAACATCCCTTCCGACGTCTTCAACGCCGTCTCCACAGATTGCGTCAAACGCTCACGCTCTGTCGTGCTCCGCACAATCACCCGGTCAACCACAACGTCGATATCGTGCCACTGGTTCTTGTTGAGGGTGATATCCTCACGCAGTTCCAAGACTTCGCCATCCACCCGCACGCGTACGAATCCAGAGCGTCTGGCATCATCAAAGATTGCGGTATGCTCACCCTTCTTGTGCTTGACGACCGGTGCCAGTAGCAGTAGCCGCGAGCCCTCATCTAGCCGCAGTATCGAATCCACGATCTGCTGCACCGTCTGCCGTTGCACCGGTTTGCCACAGTTACGACAGTGCGGCCGGCCCGCACGTGCAAAGAGCAGTCGCAGATAGTCATAAATCTCCGTCACCGTGCCGACCGTGGAGCGGGGATTACGTGAAACCCCCTTCTGATCGATCGAAATCGACGGGCTCAAGCCCTCGATATGGTCGACTTCCGGCTTCTCCATCTGCCCCAGAAACTGCCGGGCATAAGCCGACAGGCTCTCCACATACCTCCGCTGCCCCTCCGCATAGATAGTGTCAAACGCCAAACTGCTCTTGCCCGACCCAGAAACTCCCGTAACCACCACCAACCGATCGCGCGGAATCCGAACATCAACGTTCTTCAAATTGTGCTCCCGCGCCCCCCGGACAATGATTTGATTTTCAGACATAAGCGTAGACACGATTCTAGAGTAATCCAACAATATACGGTAACTCAATACCCCATCTCATCCAAGCCAAGAACGCCACGCGAAGTTCGTCTATCTCGTAGAGAAGAAATTCTAGGTAAGGGGGTCATAACAAGCAGCAACAACCATGACGTTCTCATTAAACCATGACCGCATAGACAAGGTCCCCTCTCCCGATGTAAAGCGGGAGAGGGGTCAGGGGTGAGGGCAATAGCGGGGACAAAGGGGCGGGGCAACGTCAGGAATATGGATTCCCCTCACCTAAAATCCCCTACCAAGTGAGAGGTATAAATTCCCCCTAGTAATGTATCGCGCTCCCCACTCCGCCGCCGGCAGCTATGGCGTCGCCGGTTATGGCTATGGATTTGTGGGAGGCTAGGAAGGTGGCTATGTAGGCGATTTCACGGGCGTCGATTAGTTTGCGGACGGAGTTGGCGTTGTTCATCTCTTGCAGGATGGTTTCGACGGGGACGCCGCGGGCTAGGGCGCGGGCTGATGCTACGTGTGGTGTCGCCTCGGTGCGGGTGCCGCCGGGGTGGATCACTACGGCGTTGATGCCGTAAGGCCCGAGTTCGTCGGCTAGGTTTTTGGTCAGTGCCGAGACGGAGACGTTGCGGATGGAGCCGACTGCGGAGCCGCTGGAGCGGGCGGCTAATCCACTGATGTTGATGATACGCCCCCAGCCGCGCCGCTTCATGATCGGGGCTACGGCACGCGCACATCGCAAGTAGCCGAGAACCTTGGTGTTGATGTCCTCGTTGAAGGCGTCATCGGTGACACCCTCGATGCCTGGCACTGGCGCCTGTCCTAATGGTCGAGCGGCATTATTGACCAGGATGTCGATACCGCCTAGGTGCTCATTGGCACTCGCCACCATCGCCTCAACCGAGTCGGTGTTAGATGTATCACACACGATTGGGTATACATCGCGCCCCGTATCATCCGCAATCTCCCGCGCCGTCTCATACAGCGCATCCATATTCCGTGCGCAAATCACCACATCGCACCCCTCACGTGCCAACTCCCAAGCGATAGCTTTTCCAATCCCGCGACTACCACCGGTGATGATTGCCTTTTTGTTAGTTAGTTCAAGATCCATGTAGATAAGCCCTCCAATTTGATGCTATTTTGCCACGCGTAGCCGCCCCATGGCCGCACCGTCGCCCTCACCCCTAGCCCCTCTCCCGCTTTACATCGGGAGAGGGGAACTTCTCATGGTGTTCATGATCGCAAGGAACCGCAAAGAATTTAATTGTTGATGTTCCTTATTGTTCCTCGACCTACTGCACAATCCCCGGCCGCTCCCGCCAATGCCCCGTCGCGCCCTCATACGCGTGTGCAATCTGCAGAACTGATACATCTGCCCTTTGCCTCCCTACTATCTGCAGTCCGGTGGGCAGGCCGTCTTTATCGAAACCGGCGGGGACGGAGATGGCGGGGAGACCGGTTACGGTGATGGAGGAGCAGGGGGACATCCATTCGAGATAGTTGCTTAAGGGTTTGCCGGCGATTTGGCTGGGGTACTCTTCTTCGGCGGAGAATGGCGGGACCGATGTTACGGGCAGCAGCAGGTAGTCGTAGCGGCTCATAAAGTCGGCCATTCGGGCGTAGAGCGCAGTGCGGGCTTCTTCAGCTTTTTTGACTTCCAGCGCGGTGAGGCGCATGCCCTGCTCTGTATTCCAGATGATCGTCTCTTTGACCAGGTCTCGATGGTCGCGCAGATTCGATTCGTGCTGATGGGCGAAGATGGCGGCGCGCAGGACTTGGAAGATTTCATCCGCATCCTGCAACGGCGGCTCGGCATCCTCTACGATGCAACCGAGATCTTCGAAGATGCCGCGTTGAGCATCCAGAGGCTCGGTGATGACCGGGTCTATCGGTGCGCCGCCCAAATCACGGCTCCACGCGATGCGAGTGCCGGTGAAGTCGCGTTCCAGAGGCTCGGCGAAGACTGAACCGGGCTGCATTAGAGAGCTCGGAACGCGGGGGTCTGGCCCTGCCAGAGCCGACAGTTGAAGTGCAACATCGGCGACGGTGCGTCCCATGCCACCGGTTACCGACTCGGAGGTATATCCAAGCGGCGCCGGATGGACGGGGATGGTCCCGATGCTGTTTCGCATTCCAACGACGTTAGACCATGCGGCCGGGTTTCGGAGCGAGCCGCCAAAGTCGGAACCCTGCGCGATCGGCATCATGCCGCACGCCAAAGCGACGGCCGCGCCGCCGCTACTGCCGCCACAAGTTCTAGTCAAATCGTAAGCGTTAAAAGTAGTACCGAACACCTCATTGAAGGTCTGAGAGCCGGCACCGAACTCGGGCGTGTTCGTCTTGCCGATGACGATCGCACCAGCATCTTTGTATCTCTGAACCGTAAGCGTATCCTCAGTCGGCACGAAGTCCTTGAAGATTGGCGAGCCGTAGGTCGTTCGGATCCCCGCCGTCATCTGCAGGTCTTTAATCCCGACGGGAAGCCCATGCAACGGGCCTACTGCATCAGGTCCCGACTTTGCCAACGCATCGTCGGCTTCGGATGCCATCGACATCAGGAGATCGCCATCGAGCAGAGTGACGATGGCGTTCACGTGCGGATTGACGCGTTCAATCTGATTAAGATGCGCCGCCATCACATCACGGGCCGAAACTTCTCCCTTGCGAATGCGCGCCGCCAACTCAGTCGCCGGTTCAAAGCAGAGCTCATCGACGGCGTTTGATGTGTCGTTTACCACCATGTCTGGCCCTCAACCTCGTTTTGAATATCGCTCCAGTCGCGAGTGTAGATGCCGGTTGATAGATACTTCCAACCGCCGTCGGCAAAGAGCATTACGATGGTGCCGCTTTCCAGACGTCTAGCGGCACGTATCGCGCTTGCCATCACCGCGCCGGAGGATACGCCAACAAATACGCCGGCATCCGTAAGCAGCTTCTTGGTCCAGTAGAAAGACACTTCCGCCTCGACCATGATTCGAGCATCGAGTTGATCGAGGTCTAGGATGGGCGGGATGAAGCCATGCTCGATGGAGCGCAGGCCCTGAACCTTGTCGTCCGGATGTGGTGCGGCCGCGACGATCTTGATATTAGGGTTGTGTTCCCGTAACGCCTTGCCAACGCCCATCAGCGTACCGCCAGTGCCCAATCCGGCTACGAACATGTCGATATCCGGCACATCCCGTGCAATCTCCGGCCCCGTCGTCAAATAGTGGGCATCCGGGTTAGCCCGATTGCCATACTGATAGGGCATGAACCAATCTGTATTCTTATCCGCTAGGTCTTTGGCAACATTGATCGATTCGTTGGTGCCTTTTTCAGCGGCGGAAAAGATGACTTCTGCACCGAAACCTTCGAGCAGCTGCACCCGCTCGGCGCTGACGCTCTCCGGCATGACGACTTTAACTTGGTATCCCCGCAACCTGCCAATGAGTGCTAGTCCGATGCCGGTGTTGCCGCTGGTGGGCTCCAGCACTACGCCGCCGCTACCTGGCACCAGCAAACCATCACGCTCGGCATTATCTATCAGGGAGCGTGCAACACGGTCTTTAACGCTGCCCGTCGGGTTCTGCGACTCGAGCTTGGCGATCAGACGGACACTTGACTTGGGGCTGAATTGAGAGATGTCGACGACCGGCGTGTTGCCGATGCAGTCGATGATGCCGCGCGCAGAAAAACCGCGTTCCAAAGTCCGCATGGCTAGCACTGCCCACCAACAGCAACCGCGTTCAGCATGACGGCATACGCCATGCCGGGATTACCCTCGCTTAATGCCGATGCACTCACTTTTGGGGCGACACTATAGGGACGACCAATGCGATGCTAAGCGACCGCCTGAGGCGGTGCGATGCCGCAGAAGATCTCGTAATCGATCAGTTCTGTCACTTCCGGATCGTCGCCGCAAAGTCGGCACTGTGGATTGCGTCGAACCTTGATTTCACGGAACTCCATGGTGAGCGCATCGATGATCAGCATCCGACCGGACAGCGTCTCGCCGATGTCCATCACGATCTTTATCGTCTCGAGCGCCTGTATCGAACCGACAAGTCCGGGCAGTGCGCCGATGACGCCGGCTTCGGCACAGTTGGGCACTTCGCCGGGCGGCGGCGGGTCGGGGAACAGGCAGCGGTAGCATCCCTGTCCCGGCAGATAGGTGGCAGCTTGCCCGTCAAACACCAATATCGCACCATCTACCAGCGGCTTGCCGGCAAGATAGGCCGCATCGTTGACCAGATAGCGAGTGGCGAAGTTGTCGGCGCCGTTCACTACGATGTCGTAATTCGGGATGATGTCCATCGCATTGCTGGAGTTGATAGGCTCTTCGTGGACAATCACCTTGACTTCGGGATTGTGTGCCTCGAGAGTCTCTTTCGCCGAAATGACCTTGCGCCGTCCTACATCCGCGTCGGTGTGAAGTATCTGACGTTGCAGGTTGCTGACGTCTACGGTGTCGAAATCGACGACGCCAATCGTGCCTACTCCGGCTAGTGCCAGATATAGCGACACTGGCGAACCGAGTCCTCCGGCTCCGACTACCAGAACCTTCGAGCCGACCAGCGCACGCTGTCCAGCGCTGCCAACGTTGGGCATTATCAGGTGCCGACTGTATCGTTGCACCTGCGCGGGAGTGAGTGGCGGCGCGGTCTTTATATTGCCGTTGACGGATCCATTTGTGCTTTGCATGAGTGCAACCTTACGATGCGGTGAGTATCGACAACCAAACATGTCAGTCGTCAAACTTGCTCAACTACGAACTCTAATCGGCCAGTAAATCCGATTCTATCGTATCGACACGACAACGACACATTATGCGCTGGTGCCGACGGTGAGATTGATCGGTTTGCCAGCTTCCAACTTGCGCTGCTTCTTTACCAAGTCATCGATCTTTATCTCGAAGAGATAATCGAGCAGCATCTGCTCAACATCGCCCCACAGTTCCCGTTGCGAGCAGGCCCCAGAGATCAAGCAGGCATCAGGCTCGCTCAAGCAATCGATGGCGGCAAAGGTGTGGTCTACACAGTCGATGACCTTGCCGACGGTGATTTCACGCGATGATTGCGCCAGTCTGATGCCGCCGCCTGGACCGCGTCTCGATTCGATCAAACCTGAACGTGCCAGATCGGCCGATATCCGCAAGAGAAAAGGCTCTGGGATGTGTTGCCGCTTTGCGACTAAGGAGGTGGGCGTGTAATTACCCTTCGGCTGCATCGCAAGGAATACGAGCAGTCGAACTGCATAATCCACTTTCATCGGTATAAGCATGGCAGACGGTTGGGGAAAAACCTCTTCACTGACCAGATAACGGTTTGCATCGTCAAAAGTTCCCAAAGGAGATAAAGGTTGGTGCAAGTATAACAACATCTCAAACTCATGTTGAAACCGCCGCTCTACATCAGTTGGAATACGCGGTGTTGGGGTTTAGAATCGAAGTTTGACGCAAATGATTTTCACTGCTGTAACTGAATCCGGACGATCGGCGAAACAAACGCTGGCATCGGAGCCATACGGGAGCAATTAAGACATGGATGAGTTGGTGCTTGAAGCCGATATCCGAACCGCAATGGGCAAAAAGAATCGCGCGCTCCGAGCCGCGGGTATCATCCCAATCCATGTCTACGGCCTCGATGATGCACCAGCATCGCTCCAGGTCAGTCTGCGTCAACTCATCAGCGTCGTCCGCGCCGCCGGACGGACATCGCCAGTAATCATCAAGTCCGACAAGGGCAGTTCAGACGTAACGCTGGTGCGAGATGTTGCCACGCATCCCGTTTCTGGCGACGTGTTGCACGTCGATTTTCTGCGTGTCGACCCGGATCGCAACGTGGAAGCGCCAGTGCCGGTATTTCTCATCAACCAAGATCTCGCGCCCGGAATACGTGGTGGTGCCGGTTTCGTAACTCAGGGCATATACGAAGTCACCCTGTCGGCGCGCCCCGGCAGCATCCCGCAGCAGATCGAGGCCGACTGCATCGTCCTGGAATCGCTGGATCATTCCATTCTCGCTTCCGACCTTGTGTTGCCAGAAGGCGTAACGCTGGTTAGCGATGAAGATGACCGTATCGCTTGGGTACAGCCGCCACGAGTAATTGAGGACGAGGAAGAAGCACTAGAGGGCGAGATCATAGAAGGCGAGGAAGCCGAAGCGAGCGTCGAAGAGGAGCCGGCAGAGTAACTTCTCAACTGCTTCCGGGTTGCATTCTTTATCAGAGGCGTAGATCGTTGCCTGTTTGCGTCTTACGCCTATATTTGCGTAAGATTTAAACAGGAAGCAATTATATGAATCGCGTTGGTCAGACGAGTGCAGGATTTTCGGCACTAATTCGTCAAACGTAGCTGTTCGGCAAATGCACGACAGCCGAGAGAACGCATTATTGACTAACTGAACGGTAGTGCACTGGCATTCGCCTGTTCCGCCGCGATTCAGACGCAGGTAACTGCGGCTACAGCAAGGAGTCTATCCAGTGAATCCTGTCTTAGTAGCCGGCCTTGCAAGCATGTCTGCGTTGGTGTTTCTCATTGTCGGAGTGGCAATCGGATACTGGGGCAACTCACACCTCAACTCCAGAGCCATCAAGGCGACTGAGGATGCACTGACACAACAGATTGAACAGGCGCGGACTCGAAGCAACGAGATTCTTAAAGAATCACAAACCAGAGCGGAAGAATATCGCAAAGAGATCGAAGCAGAAAGAAGTAAGTCGACACGCCAGGCGCGGCGTGAAAAACGCGACTTGCAACGCATTCAGCGTCGCATCGACCGGTCCGAAGAAGAGTTGCAGAAACGGCAATCTGAACTAGATGCCCAAAAAGTGCAACTCAACAAGGACAAAGAAGACTTCGATACACAAAGCGTCAGCGAGCTCGAGCGCATCGCCGAGATGAGCCGTGACTCGGCGGCCGAAATACTGTTCAAACGCGTTGAGGATGAGCACACTTACGAGTTCAAACGTAAGTTCCGCGAAGCCGAGATGCACTTCAACGACCAGGCTGATGAGCGGGCCCGGGAGATATTAGCCGCATCCATCCAGCGACTCGCATCTGATGTCGTAGGCGATGTCTCGGTATCCAGCATCGCACTGCCATCCGAAGACCTTAAGGGACGTTTGATCGGTCGGGAAGGCCGCAACATCCGCGCCATCGAAGCCACCACCGGCGTCGACCTGCTGGTTGACGACACGCCCGATACGGTGGCGATATCGTGTTTCGACCCCATTCGGCGCGAAGTCGCACGCGTCGCACTCGTGCGATTGATCAAAGACGGACGCATCCAGCCAGCGCGGATCGAAGATGCCGTAAACAAAGCGCGGCGCGAAGTAGACACCACCGTACGCAAAGCCGGTGAAGATGCCGTCTTGGACGTCGGGATTCGAAGACTGCATCCTGAGCTGACCAAGCTGATGGGACAATTGAAGTATCGCTACTCGTACGGCGAAAACGTTCTGCAACACTGCATTGAAGTTGGCCATTTTGCTGGGATGCTGGCGGCACAGATCGGCGCAAATCGCCAGGCTGCAAAGACGGCTGGTTTCCTGCACGATATCGGCAAGGCACTCACTCACGAAGTAGAAGGTCCGCATGCCGAGATCGGGGCCGACATAGCCGCGCAGTACGGTATGCGCGACAACGTCGTTGTCGCCATCAGAGAGCACCATGACCGCGAGATGACGACGCCGATATCGTTCCTCGTTGCTGCCGCCGACGCCATCAGTGCAGCACGTCCTGGTGCGCGGAACGATACGAACGAGAACTACCTCAAGCGGTTGAGCGAATTGGAAGAGGTCGCAAGTGGCTTCGACGGTGTAAGACGCGTCTTCGCAATCCAGGCCGGACGCGAAGTGCGGGTGCTGGTCGATCCCCAGAAGCTAACCGATTCCGAAGCGAGCTCGCTGTCCAACGATATTGCCAAGAGCATCGAGCAACGGCTCCAGTACCCTGGCATGATCAAGGTCATGGTAATTCGCGAATCGCGTTCCGAAGCTACGGCTCGCTGAAGCCATCCATCGGTGTCGCACAGCAATCAGCACCTGCACTTACGAACGGTTGGTGTTAACTGATGCCGGCAGACGAATCGGCTTCGCGGCACGATCCTGAGGCGGCGTTGCTCGAACCGCCGTCTTGGCCGGTCCAAGAGGACCTGCATCTACACACCAACGCTTCGGATGGCGTCAAGACGCCGTCGGAGATCGTGGAGCTAGTCAACTCCAGTTCACTGCGTCTGTTTGCGATTACCGACCACGACACGACATCGGGATTGGACGAAGCGGAAGCGGTCAGCGCACGCTATCCCGACATCACTTTTATACCGGGCATCGAGTTGAGCGCGCAGGTTGACGATTCCGAGATCCATCTCACCTGCCACTTCATAGATCGAGACAATCAAGACCTGCAAATTGAACTGGCACTACTGGAAGAGGATCGCGCATCCAAGGCTGAGCAGATAATCGAACGCTTGCGAACCATAGGCCTGCCCGTTTCGTGGGAAGAAGTGGTGCAAAATGCCGATGGCTCAATCGGACGTCCGCATATCGCCCGCGCGATGATGGCACGTGGATACGTCGCATCTGTAGCCGACGCATTCAAGCACTACCTCACGCCTGGCAAGCCGGCTTATGTATCACGTCGCAAGCTCCACGCGATACGTGCGATCGAACTGGTTGATGCTGCCGGCGGTGTAGCAACCATCGCACATCCACGCACCGTATCCAACGTCGAAGATGCACTTGACCTGCTCGTGCCTCACGGTCTAGCGGGTATCGAAGTCTATGCTGAAAAGTACGGCTCTGAAATGATTCAATACTTTTCAGACCTTGCCGACCATCACGGATTAGTCAAATCTGGCGGATCGGATTATCATGCCAACAACACAGTCAACGAGATTCTTCCGGGGATGAACGGACCGCCTCCCGGCACTGTCCGCAACCTATATCGCCGTGCGGTAGCCCGACATGGCATCTCCGGAATTGGATATCGTCTCGACGAATCGAAGCTATGAGTGCCATCTAGATGACCGACGTCCTGATATCCATCGGGCTGATTGTCGCCGCATATCTCATCGGCTCCATACCGTCCTCGTATCTGGTCGGGCGCATGGTAGCCGGCATCGACATCCGCGACTACGGCAGCGGCAACGTCGGGGCATCTAACGTTTCTCTCCATGTCGGCAAAAAGTGGGTCGCACCCATCGGGATATTCGACGTCTCCGCCAAAGGCATCCTGCCGGTTCTCGCCAGCGGTCCACTGTTTCTCGATCTCGGCTTCGCCACGCAGGCGATAGCCGGCTTAGCCGCGATGTGTGGACACAACTGGCCCATATTCCTCCGATTTTCAGGCGGACGCGGCATCGCCGTCGGACTAGGCAACGTCATAACTTTCGGAATGCCACTATTCATCCTGTGGGGATCTGTGCCTGTCGTTGTGTTTACGCTTACGCCTTGGCGCGACTCGGCCGTGTCCTGGTTAATCGCTACGTTGCTGCTGCCGGTCTGGGCGCTATGGATCGGTCTTGACCTATGGGTGGCGATCTACGGCGTCGGATTTGCATTGATAACGATAATCAGACGTGTTACATCGGGTGGATTTGAAGAATCGTTGTTAAGTTATAGAGAATTGACACTCATTCAATTGATCTGGAATCGAGCCGTCTACGACCGGGACATCGCGTCACGTGAATCCTGGATCCATAGCCGCCCCAGCAGTAGCAGTTAGTCAAATACGCGCAATGAGCGAAAACTCTAACGATATTCAACTCAACATGACCGAGTGCCCGCGCGATTCGGGGGTAGAGACCAATCTGCGATGCGCGCGGTGCGGCGATCCCATCTGTCCGCGCTGCATGGTCTACGCTCCCGTCGGCTCGAAATGTCCTGACTGTGCCAGCATCGGCGGCCCTGAGATATTCAAGGTAAGCCAGAACGATCTGATCCGAGTCGGCATTCTGAGCGGCGCAGCATCAATCGCAATTGGCGGCATCGTCGCCGTTATTCTCGCCGCGCTATGGTCGGCCGACATCCTGGAAGGCACCTCGTCAAGCATATGGCTCATCGTCGTTGGAATCGCCCAGTTCCTCGGCGTAATGGCAGTCGCGCGGGCGATGGAATTCTTCGTGGGCAGAAAATATGCCACCAGTCTCCGCATCATGGCAGCAGTGCTCGCACTCGTCTTCTATATCGCCGAGGTGATGATCATCGAGGTTATAGCCGGCATCGCGCCCAACCTGCTCCTTGGGGCCGGAATAGTGGTGCACTTGCCCGGCCTGATTGGATTCGCATTCGGCACTTACTACGCCATGTCGCGCTTCAAATCCTTGTAGGGATTATCGAACCGCCACCGCTCTGGCGATGCGCGAGCGCCTCGTCAACCATCTGATGGAGCGACAGGAGCGGGTTAAATCCGAAGTCTGCTGTAGCAGCTGACATGTCGTACTCGTAGAACGTCGGCGTAATTGGTAGATCGACCTCCGTATATGGCGCATCGAGCCATCTTGCCATGTAAGGGATCATCACATCCCAGCGAAACGGACCGCGCGACGCTATCTGATAGGTCTTGCCGAAAGTCGACGGTCGATTCACTGCCTGCTCGTACGCTTGAACAATGTCTCTCACTTCTACGAAATGCTTCTTCCAGGGACGTCCGTTGCGATCTCTAGCCACGATCAGATGCGGCTCGCCAGCATATGCTTCGGACATCATCTCGTAAGCCTGTCGACCGGCTGGATCATTGGCGTCCTTGAGCAGATCGATAAATGTCTTTAGGTGAAACTGGGCATGATCCAGCGCCTCGCCAGCTCCCCATGCATTAGCAAATCGAAACACTGTCGCCGGCATCGATTCAGCGCGGACATACCTATCTACCAGATGCTCTGTCAGCACCTTGCTGTACCCATACCACCCAGTGGTTGACAAGGGCAATGAATCTTCCCTAATCGGTCTATCCACACCCTTCGGCGGATACTTATCCATCGTGGCATCGGTGCTGGTGACGATAACGTGCTTGGCGTTAGATGAATGCAACGCCGCTTCAAGGATGTTGAACGTCCCTTTGACGTTGATATCGAAGTACTGCTCTGGAGTAAAGGGACCGCCGGCTTGAAACGCCGCTCCCAGATGGAATATCGCATCAGCGCCATCCACGGCCCTGGCGACATCTGCAGAGGAAACCAAGTCGCCCTCAACCAGATCCGCACCAATCAGAGCCAGCTTCTCAGATTGGCGGTCGCCTGCCCAGACCAACCCGGTAACGTCGTGCCCCAAGTCCAGAAACCGCTTGGCAACGTTCGCGCCGACGCGTCCCGTGATGCCGGTAACCAATATCCGCATAGTGCAACCTCAGCTTGATCAGGTATGGGAACTGAATTGATAGCATTCCAATCCCCGTTTCCCGATTCTCAATTCATTGACTGAAAGAATAGCCGACGCGCAGTTGCCAATGCGTTAAACTGCAACCGCAAAAGAGCAGATAAACTGCAACTCTCGCATCTCGCACATTACAGCAGGTGTGGAATCCTTTGGCATCTTAACGACAACGCAAGGACAGAACCAGTGACCGCGACGAAGATCGAAAAAGTGGAGACCTACCTGTGGAGCCGATGGTTGCTCATCAAGATCCATTCGGAAGACGGCTACGTCGGCATCGGCGAAGGCGGAGTGCACGGTTGGCAACGCCCGACTAAGACGATGATCGAGGTGATGAGCGACTATCTGGTCGGCAAAGACCCCAACCTCATCGAGCACCACTATCAGTACCTCTATCGCTCGTCACACTTCATGGGCTCGGTCGTTCAAGGCGCGCTGAGCGCGATCGACATTGCGCTGTGGGACATGAAAGGCAAGCGGCTGGGCGTACCTATATACGACCTGATGGGCGGCAAGACACGCGACCGCGTCAGGTGCTACATACACGTTGGCGGCGACACTGGCGAGGAGCTTGCCGAAGATGCTCTGCGCGCCAAGCAAGAAGGCTTCACCGCAGTGCGCTTCACCCCATTCCCATCCGACTACTATCTGCACAAGTCATATACCGAATGGGCCGATGAAGCGGTTAGACGCGTCGGCATGGTTAAAGATGCCGTCGGATCATACGTCGATATATGCGTCGAGATACATCGCCAGATGAACCCTGCCGAATCGATCTGGCTGGGACGACGGCTCGAACAGTTCAATCCATTCTTCTACGAAGACCCGATGCTGCCGGACAGTCCAGCGCGCATGGCCGAAGTCCAAGCACAGTGCAACATCCCTATCGCTACCGGTGAACGCTTCACGACGATATTTGAGTACCAGCAACTGCTGGAAAATGGCGGATGCGCCTACGTGCGCCCCGACCTATGTCTCTGCGGCGGCCTCAGCGGCAGCAAGAAAGTTGCCGCCATGGCCGAGGCGCAACACGTCAAGGTCATCCCCCACAACCCCCTATCGCCAGTATCGACTGCGGTATGTGTGCAGCTCGACGCTTGCATCCCCAACTTTGCTCTCCAGGAATACACCGGAGAATCGGAGCCGCCAAAATCAGAACTGCTGGTTGAACCGCTAGAACTCATAGACGGCTACCTGACGGTGCCCGAAGGTCCCGGGCTGGGCATCGAGTTGAACGAAGCAACGCTATCCAGTGTCGGCGAAGAAGCTAAGATTCTCGACACGCCAATCGGCTTCGACGGATCAGTGCAAGACCGCTAACGAGGAACTGCGGGGACTGGAATAAAACAACTGGAGCGGGAGACGGGATTCGAACCCGCGACCTTCTGCTTGGGAAGCAGATACTCTGCCACTGAGTTACTCCCGCTCAGAAACGCTGTGTATGCCATTATAGCGAGTCTCAACTTACCGTCAATTGCGACCCCGCAAACATCCGACGACCTACTATACTTCCCACATTTCCAAATCCCAGGCCATCTGCCAGAAGGATCTTTCGTAGCGGGTGCAGGTGATGTATGCTTCGCGCATGGCGGCGCGTTCTTGGCTTCCGGCGGTTTGGGCGACGCGGTTGCAGATGGCGCGGGCTTCGAGGGCAACGGCTTTCGATTCTTCACCGGCGTACATGCGGATCCATTCGGCATAATGGGGAGCATCGACCGGTTCTCCGTCGGCCGCCAATCTCTCGCCTACTTGCCAATAGCCCCAGATGCAGGGGACAATGGCGGCTATCAACTCGCCGAAACTGCCGATCTGCGCCACTCGAAGCAGGTAGCTAGTATACGAATACGTTGTCGGCGCGTGTCTGGTTGCCTCAAGTTCGGCGGCCGAGATCCCGATACCGGCACAGTACGAACGATGAAGCGACATCTCGGTATTCAGGATGTGATCGACGGCTCCTGCGAACCAACTCATAGTCTCTAGATCGGGCGCTTTGACCGTGCCCATCGCCAGACAGCGGGCGTAATCGATCAGATAGACGTAGTCGTGTGTCATGAAGTGTTTGAAGCGATCTGCCGACAGCGTCCCGTCTCCGATTCCGCGCACAAAGGGATGTGTCATCATCGCCTCGATTTGCGGCGCCGCATCGATTTCCATTCCATCGCAGAAAGTCACGTCATGATACTCCGGCAATTTGCAGTTCCCAAGAACGGTCAAAAGAACCGTCACAAACCATTGTCTCTGATTTTCGCCTATCTACACCAAGTTCGCTTTCGGACTGATCTAGAAACTTACCCTGATATCCTCAAGAATGATGACACCGCAAACGAAATCTGAGGGCCGGATGGTCTGGCTAGACCTCGAGATGACTGGTCTTGGGGAGCAGCATGTAATTATCGAGATCGCCACTATCGTCACGGATGCGAACTTGGAGATACTGGCAGAAGGACCGGACATCGCGATAAATCGCTCTGTAGAAGACTTGAACAACATCGACAGCTGGTCGGAACGCCAGCATACCGCATCGGGACTTGTGGATTTGGTGCGGACCTCAAGAGTCGGCATCAACGAAGCAGAGGACCAGACTCTCGACTTTATCCGTCAGTGGGTGGGCAAGCGGAAAGCGCCGTTGTGCGGCAACTCGATATGGGTAGACCGTCTATTTCTCAAACGCGAGATGCCACAGCTGGAAGCGTATCTGCACTATCGCGTCATCGACGTCAGCACCATTAAGGAGCTGGTCGCGCGCTGGTATCCCGATGTCGAGGGTACGCCCCAAAAGGGGCAATCGCATCGCGCACTTGACGACGTGCGCGAGAGCATCAACGAACTGCGCTGGTATCGCGAACGATTCTTCAGTGCCGGACGACCGGTCAACAGCGAATAGGCTGTCTACCAATCACTGTTTTGCAGCTCGCGTTCGATGC
This sequence comes from Dehalococcoidia bacterium, assembly GCA_965200065.1. Lineage (GTDB taxonomy): Bacteria > Chloroflexota > Dehalococcoidia > Lucifugimonadales > Lucifugimonadaceae > Bin127. The sequence goes on from CBDATF010000002.1 coordinate 644,731, forward strand.
GATGTTCAGCATCAATCAGCTTTGGATCGCTATTGCGACGTTCCGAGTAACGCTTTAACGCTGCCAATATCGTGGAATGTGGCCTGCCGCCCAGCAACGCGCCCGTCTCGGAACTGGTCAATCCGCACTTATCGCGCAACATGTAGATCGCTACATCACGTGCCATCGCCATCACCCGGTTGCCCCGGCCAGCGCGATACATATTTGCTGGTTCAAGTCCGAATTCGTGTGCTACGGCATCGACTACGCTTTCGGGAGGCAACAGCGAGGGGTCGGGGGTGCCGAGTCGATCCCGTACCGCCTCAACGGCTACTGCGAGGCTGATGGTTGCGGTTTGAGCAGCGTTGAATGATTTTGAAAACCTGACATCGGCTTCTGAGCGAGTAATCCCTCCGATGACCTCACGAACATTTCGGACTACTCGTTCTGACAGGAAATCGAGTGCATCACGCTCCAATTTCAAGTCGCGCTCTAGCACATATCGCTGCAAGATGCCGCGTTTCAACTCAACGTCCGGCGATTCGAGCCGTAGTGTCAAACCACCCTCTAATCGTGAAGTTATCTCCGGCACAAGCTCGTTCATCGGGTAGGCCGTGTTGAACGTAAGTACCAGCTGCTTACGCTCCGCTATCAGGTGCTCAAGCAGGGAGAGCAGGAATGACTGCGTCTTAGCCTTTCCGATCAGGCTTTCGATGCCGTCAATCAACAATGCGTCTACGGCACGCATCCGGTCGCGTACCGCCGCGACCTTGCCCTGCTGCGACGATTTGACGTAGCTGTCGACGAACTCCTCACCGGTGAGACAGATGACGTTGAGATTGGTGCTACGCATCTCGTTTGCGATGGCATTCAGCAGGTGTGTCTTGCCTTGTCCCGTCTCCGATGCAATCGTCAAAGGGTTGAACTTGACGCCAGGCTCTTTCACCACTGCCTGGGCGGCGTTATAAGCGCGTTTGTTGCTTTCGGAGCAAAGATAGCGTTTAAACGTCAGGTCAGGGTTCGCCGGAAAGTATCGCGCGTTTTCACGTGCCAGCGTTGCGCGGTGACGATTCAGATGAGACGACGCCCACTCTGAGTAGTCTCCGGCCAGTCCTTCGCGGGCTAATACTTCCGGATCGGTATAAAGGGCGGTATCGATTTCGATCTTGACACCCTCGCCAAAGACCTGGGCGGTGAAGCGGCGCAGACTGCCCATGACGCGCTGCCGGATCCAAGCTGCCAGAAACCCGTTTCTGACGGTTATCCTGAGAACGCCGTTATCGAACGAAGTTGCAGTTGATTCTGCAAGATAAGCTTTGAAATCGGCGGGATTGTCGATCTGCACCTCCATCATCCCAAGTACGGTGCTCCACTGCTGCGCCAGCTTGGAATCTCGGGGGTCGTAATGGGCGTCAGCCACAGAATATCCCTTCGTTCTAGGAAGAAAATCAAACGTTGTCAGACATGCCAAAGCGAAGCATCGCCCATGCATGCGATCGACCGCTTCCCGGGCAGCCTCCTCAAGGCCCGGGAAACTTGTTAACTAGATTCAACATATCTGTAAATCAAGGCATCTGCAACCTAAATTCGCGTCGATTCGGCGATTTTCACCAAAAATACCCGCATTGAAAGTACGTGGGAAATCAAGTTTTTACCGAGTTTGAAGCACACAACATCTACAAGATTCGTCATTTATTTCCAGAATCCTGAACATCGAACGTAAGATTAAGCACCCACCATTGATCTTAAAACTACTGAACCCCATCCCCTGCCAAGCGCGATGAGAGCAATATTCTTCGGGTCACCGCACTATTCAGTGCCCGCCTTACGCGCGCTTCTGGATGCCGGCATTGAAGTCCCGATGCTCTGCACCCAACCGGCGCGTAGAGCCGGACGGGGACGCAAGAAGACGCCTACACCAGTCGCGGAACTCGGAGAGATGCTCGACATTCCCGTCGTAACTCCCGAACGTCTCGATGCCGACACGATCAGAACTCTGGGCGGCATCGACGCCGATATTTATGTGGTCGTAGCCTACGGCCGCTTCATCCCCACGCCTCTGCTGTCAGCACCCCGCCATGGCGTGCTAAACATTCACCCCTCTCTGCTACCGAAATACCGAGGGCCAAGTCCGGTAACAACCGCCCTCTTGGAAGGCGCGAAAGAGACTGGGGTGAGCCTTATGCTTCTGGATGAAGGGATGGATACCGGACCCATCCTGTCGCAATCCGATCCAGTCAAGATATCGTCCGAAACCAGAGTCGATGAATTGACAAAGCAGCTATTCGATATCGGCGCCGGAATGCTAGCTGACAGCATGCAAGGTTTGGCATCCGGAACGCTCCGACCAGCCCCTCAAGACGATAGCAAGGCGACAATGACGCGTCTCATTCGCAAGCAAGACGGACTTATCGACTGGGATAGCCCATCAAAGCATATCGTCAGAATGAACCGGGCTTTTCATCCTTGGCCTGGCACTAACACAACTTGGTACGGCAACAACCTGAAGATGATCGACACTGAAGTCGCCGATAACACCGCAATGGCTGATGAACTCCTGTCTGGAACGGTTTTCCGCGGCGACGATGGTGCGGTCTACATCGCGAGCGGCAACAGTTCGGCGGTTCGAGTGAAATCTCTTCAGCTGGCCGGCGGTAGAGCGATGACGGTAAACCAGTTCATCGTCGGACGGCCCGACTTCATTGGCACGCGACTTGGCGCACAATAGATATCACATCGATTGACTGCTAAACAAGGGTAAAAACTGAATGATCATCGATTGCCATGTCCACGTCTGGGAATTGCCACCTATCGCCCCGGTCGGACCGACCGCTCCGACATGGACGGCCACGACTGACGAGGCGGGGCCTACTGAACTGCTGATCGAAGATATGGATGCTAACGGCGTTGATGCTGCCGTCCTAGTGCAGTCCAGCGGCTCAACTTGGGACAACACCTATATCGCCGAGTCTGCCAACGCGCACCCCGAACGTTTTCGCTCTATCGGACTAGTTGATCCCATGCATCCCGACAACGCAACCATCGCCGCCAAGTGGATGGACCACTTCGGGATCATCGGCTTTCGCTTCCATCCCCACTACTATCCTGATGATGTTGTGCTGGACATCGACCGTAATGGGCCGATGTTTCAAGCGATTGAGGCGCGCGAAGGCATCGTCAAAGTGCACAACCGCGTCGGCAACGTCGGTCAAATGGCTACCATTGTGTCACGCTTTCCCGGTATCACCTGGATCATCGACCACATGATGTATCCAGAGCCGGAGATGGCGGAAAGCAGTTGGAACGACTATCGTCCGGTTCTGGCGCTGTCAGAGCATCCGAACGTTGTGATGACTATCTCCGATGTGCATAACCGTTCTCACCAGGGTTTCCCTTACTGCGATATGCATGAAGTCGTCAAAATGGCGATCGATGCATTTGGTATCGAACGATGCATCTGGGGCACCGGCTATCCGGGATACTTGCGCGAGAAAAACGGCTGGATTTCACTGCACGACGAGCTGAAGCTGGTGCGTGAGGGATTCGATTGGCTCACTGAATCCGAACGCGCTTCGCTACTCGGAAGCAACGCGCGCCGAATCTACCGGTTCTGATCCGGCGTGCGGCATCTGTGGAGCAGACCGATCAATGCAAACGTCGCAACTCTGTTTTGCGCTGTCCCTTTGCAATCTTCCGCTTACGGTTGTACGTCTTATCCAAGTTATCGTCATTCCACTGAATGGGATGAGTGATGTTCAGACGTGAACGTGCCTGGCGCGCGCGATTGCTCTCAGATGCGGGCGGCAAAGACTCGGGATTATAGGACAATTTACGTTTCGGCTCAGCGTAGGTCTAGTCAAGAAATCAACTTGATACTGTGCAGGTTACACCACCATGCGCCAGCTACTCCCCGCCGTCCTCTTCTTCTTCATCGCTGACGAGGGGATCGACGAGTCGGAACCGCTTAAAGCCTTCGGCATACTGGGCATCGATGTTCTTGCCATTCTCGGCGCGCCAATGTCGCATCCACCCATCTACCTTTTCGGGCGCGTCCAGCTGACTGGCATGCGCCTTGATCGCGCCGATAGCCTTCTCTACGTCGGACTCTTCAAGTTCATACCAAAAGTCGGCTTCGGCGCCAAACATCATCACCCATACTTCATGCACCTTCCAAGGCTCCAATCCCTCCGCCAACATGTCCGGGTCCCAAAGATGGTCCCGCGCCGATGGGAACACAGCCGACATCGCTGCTTCACCAGCCGCAAAGTGGTCCGGATGACCGATGTAACGTCCAAATGACAGGTCGCGAGTTGGGTTTGTCGTTATCAGTATGTGCGGTCGATGCTTTCGGATTGCACGCACAATCTCGCGGCGCAACTCAATCGTCGGTTCAAGATAACCATCCGGGAAGTCCAGAAATTCCACCGTCTTAAGTCCCAGCACCCGTCCGGCCTCAAGTTGCTCCTGCTTCCGTATCTCGCTCAATTCAGCCCCTGTAAGCGATCTATCTTCAGTGCCTTTGGAACCGTCGGTACACATCACATATACGACTTCCCATCCCAAGCGAGTCCACTTGGCTGCAGATCCTGAGCATCCCCAATCGGCGTCGTCGGGATGGGCGAAAACGACCATTGCACGGGAATGCTCTTCTTGCTCAGGTGGGACGATGTCGGAGTCAGTTGCCATTTTTCAACTCAAATCGCGGCTAAATACGGATTCAACGCTACAAACAATTTTAAATCTCACCGATTCCACAACCTGCACATGAACAAGGTTGATGTCTTCTGTCGATCTGCACTTCGATGCTTTTCGGTTACGATTTTGTGCATGAACGCTAACAAAACTTCTCCAGTCGTCTCAGTCATCATGGGCAGCACTTCCGACCTGCCCACGATGCGCCATGCCGCTGATGTTCTCGCCGAACTGGGCATCGATCACGAAGTCAGAATCGTTTCAGCGCATCGCACTCCTGGGATGATGACCGATTTTGCACAGTCCGCTAAAGAGCGCGGCGTCAAGGTCATAATCGCGGGTGCTGGCGGCGCGGCGCATCTACCCGGCATGGTTGCCGCCAATACGATCCTGCCCGTCATTGGAGTACCCGTCGAAAGCAGCGCGTTAAGCGGATTGGATTCACTGCTCTCGATCGTGCAGATGCCGCGCGGAGTACCCGTCGCAACCGTCGCCATCGGACGCTCCGGAGCCGTCAACGCGGGACTTCTTGCGGCACAGATAATCGGCACATTTGAACCGGACGTGCAAGATCGTCTGGAACGCAGACGCGCAGACGCCGCCGCGGAAGTGGAAGCCGGCACCCACGTCGATATCACCAGCATCGACGCCTGAGGACTGTATCAATGGCAACATCCAACCTCCCCTCGTCTACCTTGAGACCCGGTGCAACCATCGGCATATTCGGCGGCGGCCAGCTCGGACGAATGATGGCCATGGCCGGCCGGTCGATGGACTATCACACCGTTTCGCTAGACCCAAGCAACAACTGTCCCGCGGCTCAAGTTACCGACCATCACATAACTGCGGCGTATGACGATTTAAATGCTGCTCGAGAGCTTGCTGAACGTTCTGATGTAGTCACGTATGAATTCGAAAACGTCGATGCTACGGCGATCGAGCTGATATCGCAGTTGAAGCCGGTGCATCCATCGCCATCTGTACTGCGGATCTGTCAGGACCGAGAGATAGAAAAGACCACTCTCCGCAAGTTAGGCGTACCAGTTCCTGACTTCCGCATCGTAGACAGCGTCGCCTCAACATCACGTGCCGTATCTGAACTGACGGAAGCATCTGTCGATGCACAAGACACCACACGGTTCGTCATTAAGACGACGCGCTGGGGATACGATGGGAAAGGTCAGCGGGTAGTCGATACTCCATCTGAGGCTGCAAGCGCATTTGAACAACTTGGCGGATCTACTGACGTGCCGGTTATAGTTGAGTGCTTCGTCGACTTCTCAATGGAGGTCTCCGTAGTCTGCGCCCGAGACCATAATGGTGCAATGCTCCCATTTCCGGTTTCGGAGAACATCCACGTCGGCGGCATATTGGATACCTCCATAGTGCCGGCTCGATGCTCGGAAGAGACGAAAAAGAGAGCGATCAATGTGGCACGGCGCATTGCTGAAGGACTGGATGTCGTGGGATTGATCGCCGTCGAAATGTTTGTGGCCCGCAACGGTTCCGTTCTCGTCAACGAACTGGCGCCGCGTCCGCACAACTCCGGGCACTACACTATCGAAGGATGCGAGACGTCGCAGTTCGAGCAACTGATGCGCATCCTGGCAGGCATGCCCATGGGCGAAGTGGGACTGCGCCAACCGACGGTGATGGTCAATCTTCTAGGCGACGTATGGGAAGCGGCCGATGGTGTGCCAGATTGGGAATCGGTACTATCAATCCCCCGCGCCCACTTGCACCTTTACGGCAAATCAGAGTACCGACAAGGACGCAAGATGGGGCACATTACAACGACGTCAGACACCGTAGAGAGTGCCTTAGATGCTGCCAACGCGGCCCGGAATGCCGCGGCGCGCACTAAAGCCGATCATCACATTTAAACTCATAACCGACTTGTCTATATCAACCGAAATCTTAATCCCGGAATCTGAAGACGAGAATATCCCTCGTCCTGCTTCCTACCTTGCAGACGAAGAGGTCGAACTCTCGGAGCAGACGCGCGCGGTTGTCAACGCGTTGCAGGAAGGTTATCGCCTCATTGAGAAACGCCGCGGCATCATCAACGAAGCCGAGACGCGCTGGTTGCTGATCGATCCGGTCCTCAGGGCTTTAGGTTTCCCGCCCAGTCATCGCAAACCTGAAGATGGCGACCGTTGGAACCGTCCCGACGAGATCTGTTACGACCGCGAAGTAGATGAGGAGATAGGGACTGCGGCCATCGTCTTAGAAGCTAAATCATTAGGAACTGAGTTCGATACCCACCAACAGTTGGGACAGCGTTCATCGTCGCCCGACAGACTGATACAGCGTTACCTGCGTCAACACATAGCCAGCGGACCGGCAACGATCGGCATCTTAACCGACGGCCTCCGATGGCGGCTCTATGAACGTGTTGGTGTTGATGTGGACTTTATGGGCGATTACGACTTCGCCACCATCGCCAAGTCGTTCTGGCGTCCCGAGAGCGCGCTGTCGGCAGAACAGATTTCAGAGTGCGACCAATTTATCGCTCTTGCCACCCGCTGTTTCGCCACGCCACAACTGCTTGCTGAGAGCCAGGTATCGGCACAGCTTGAGGAACTGCTTCAGCTAATCTCATCCGATGCTCCCTTGCAGAAGATACTTCAGCGATTGGTGTCTGATGAAGATGTCATACCGCGAGATGACATCGCCGAGATAGTGAGCTTGGGCGGTATTCAGGAATACAGCTACCTCAACGACTGGATCGATAACGTCTACAGCTTTGGCCCTGCCATTGAACCAGAAGGACAGTTGTCCTTGAGCGACCAGATAACCATCTCGGTTCTCAAGTTCAAGCATTCAGAAACCGGTATCGGACGTGGCGATGCTGCGTTATGTGCACGCATCTTCGCACGCGCGGCTGGTTCACGCATGTCGGTCATGCTCATCTACTCGGTCGCTCCCGACAGGACGGTCGAAGCACGTCTCGTCGCCTGTGCTCAAAACAACGTCAATATGACGGCCCCGTTCGATCCGGAACTGCCACTGCCTTCGGCACGGATCGCCATATCGCAGATCATCGAACTGCTATCTAGAGGAACTACGATTTCTGCGGATGAACTGCTGGAGCCTCTGGACAGTGATGGAGTGCGTCAACAGTTCTATCGAGAAGTTATCCGATGGACGTGGAACCTGCAACGCGGGCAGAACTTCGAATACCGACAAACCGTGCTGAAGCATCTCATCAGAGTGCTGTTCATCTGGATCCTCAAAGAAGATTCGATGGTGCCGGCAGAGCTGTTCGAACGCCGATACGTAGACAACTGCCTCACGCATATCGATGATTACCACCTCGAAGTACTGAGGTACCTGTTCCATCACCGACTGAACCGGGTAGAGGATGAACGGTCTGCTCACTCCATCGATGCGCTGAACGCCGTCCTGGATCAGGCGCCGTTTCTGAACGGCTCGCTGTTCGCCGAGAATCCCGATGACGCAGAACTCAACATCCCGGCCGAACTCTATTGGAACACGGAACTCGATAATCCAGGTCTCTACACCATCCTGTCGCGGTACTACTGGACTACCGACGAACATCGTCCCGGCGCGAGTGAGCAGACTCTCGATCCCGAATTGTTGAGCAATCTTTTCGAGCAGCTGATCACTCCGACAGAAGAGGGCAAAGAACCGCCGGAGCGCCAACCGCAAGGAACGTACTACACTCCCGCCGATATTGCGGACGAGATGGTTAAAGATGCCTTGACGGCGGCCGTGCGAAAGCACGCGCCGGACAATTTCAGCGATAACGATCTGCTAACCCTTTTCGGGGACCCTGAAGCCCAGTTGCCTCAAATCAGCGACGATGACAGAACTCGATTGTTGGATCGTGTCGCTGAACTGCGGATCTTTGACCCTTCAGTAGGTTCATGGGAATTCCTATTCAGCGTATTGATTGCATTGAAGACCGCGATTGAGAAACTCAATGGTCAACATCCGAATACGACGCGGGAGATCATCAAGAAGCAACTGGCCGGTCAAGACATCAATTCGCTGGCGACACAGATAACGCGGTTACGGCTGTTCATAGCCATCAAGTCTGCCGAACGTGCGCTGTCATCGCAGGAACCATTGCCTAATCTCGAAGCGCGCGTGATATGTGCCGACACACTCGAAACCGTCGCCAACCCTAACTGGCAACCGAGTCGACCTGCTTCGCTCGGAGACTCGGATCCTGAGTTCGTCATGTCGCTTGCCGAACTGGCGGAAAATCGCCGACGATGGTTCGACGCGCATCACGAGAATGACAAAGCTGTAGTTAGGCGAATAGACGCTGAACTGCGCCAGAAGTTGACATCGCATCTAACCGAAAACGGCAACGAGTCGATAACCAGTCCAGAACTTCGAGGTTTCGTCGAATATCAATTACTCAGCGCCGGCGCCGAGCACGCAAAAACCGACCCGCGTTTGCTCTTCTATGAACCCGAATTCAACGGCTTCGATATCGTCATCGGCAATCCACCTTACGAGGCATTGAGCCGATCTATCGACGCCATACGCAAAACCGACTTGATCGAAAATAAGCACTTCAAAACCACCAGCAACAACAATCTCTACACACTCTTCTGTGAAGTGGGATTGGCGCTTGCCAAGCGCAACGGTGGAGTAGTAACCATGATCGTGCCCTTCTCGATCGCTTTCGGGCAACGGCAACACCGTTTGCGTCAACTCTTTGCAGAGCAGTGCGGCAACATCAATCTACGCCACTACGACATTCGCCCGGACACACCGTTCAATGAGAGTCCGACCGTCCTGACTCCATCAAACAGCCAACGAGCGACCATCTTTACTGCCAGTATCGGCAACGAGATTGATCCTGTCATCCGAACCACCGGGGCGCAAAGATGGGCATCTGCGGACCTCGAGTTATGTCTTCAGCAACGGCGCACGGTGCAGATACCAGCGACGGTAAATCATCCAGAAACCCGAATATCCCGACAATGGCCTAGAATCCCCACTTCGGAAGTAGCTGAGATGGTGAGGGTGATGTGCGAACAGGAACATTCAATTTCCGATTTCATCACGCCTCAAGGAGACGAGTTGGCAGTCCCGAGGACTGCTCGATACTTCTTGACTTGCGTTCCCAAAGGTCTCATCGAATCACGTGGAGAATCGCTATTCGCAATCTCCGATGAGACTGCATTCAAACTGGCAATCGCAACTGTTAACGGTCATGTCGGATATGCATGGTGGCGTATCTTCAGCGACACATTCCATGTGAATCTGCATGAGATAACCAGTATCCCCATTCCCAATTTGTGGATAAACCAACCTGATGCTCCGATCATGCTCGCAGATGCATTGCTGAAATCCGTCCCAGATTGTGCGGTTGAAACACTGCGTAGCGGCAGGACCTGGCGCAATGCCAACTTCCACCTCAAACCGAATTTGATCGAGGAGCTGGACCGCCTGCACATTCGGGCTTTGGGCTTGGATGTCGAACCTCTGCTCACCCATCTCAAGATCATGCGCTCCAGCAGCAGTTGGAATTTCGACTGAAAATCGAGATTATGGATGCACTTCTGTGCCCGTAACAATCAAAGTCCTGGATGATCCTCAGCGCGTTGCCCGCAGGCGCAAGTGGAGCCTAGTGTGTGGCATCAGCGCACTCTGCACGATATTCCTTGTCGGCGCGGTAGGCTTCAGACTTATCGAGGGAAGCAGCTGGACCTGGATCGACGCGGTATATATGACCGTCATCACCATGTCCACAGTAGGATTTGAGGAAGTCAAACCTCTAAGTCCGGCGGGCCGTATCTTTACAATCGGCGTGATCGTGATGGGAGTAGGTGCCTTCGCCTTTACCGTAGCAGCCTTAGGCGAACGATTAATTTCAGGACAACTGGTGGAAAGTCTGCGACAGAGAAATACCGAGCGGATGCTCAAGCGGATGCGCGGCCATGTCATCGTCGTCGGCTATGGCAACACCGGCTCGCTCGCGGCCGCACAGCTGCAAGCGAGGCACAAAGAACACATTGTCGTCATCGATATCGACGAAGAGCTGGTGCGCAACGCCTCGGAAGACGGCTTTATCGGAGTTCACGGCGACGCTGGCAAGGACGAGGTGCTGGAAGCGGCGGGCATCGCTAAAGCGAAAAGCATGTTATGTGCACTGGCACCCGATTCAGTCGTATTGATGACCGTGCTGACCGCGCATGTAATGGCGCCAAACCTGCACATCGTTGCACGGGCTACTCTCCCAGAAGCGGAAGCCAAACTCATACGCGCAGGCGCTTCCAGAGTAGTATCGGTGCATCACATCGCCGCGAGCCGCATGGCTGACGAGATGATGGCTTATCCCGATATGCCCCTCCCTGTCGCTTCCACTATCGAAGTAGAAGGTCAGAAACTGCCTTTATCAACCGGGGAAGTCCGGATCGACAAAGGCAGCAAATTCGTCGGCAGACGCATCGGTGAGTCCGGCATCATGAGTGGATGCAAGGCCGATATCGCCGCGGTCAAACTGGTACGTTCAGGCGAGCTCGCAGACCCGTCAGACGATCTGACACTGCAACCGGGCGACACGCTCATACTGGTAGGCACTCCGCAACACGTTGACGATGCCGTCAGCAGTCTTACCGCAACTCAGTCCTGAGCACTAACCCCGACACCTTTCTTGCGCTGGCTCAAGACCTCTCGGCCAGCATTTAGGGTTTCGATTATGGCCTCGGTGTCGAAGACGCAACCACCCCAGATGCCGCCAGATGCCGCCTGGAGCGCCGCCCAAAGACGGGAATCGTCTGGCATTTCAGGATGCGGCGCAAGATTGTCCGGCGTAGACCTTTCCGACAGCTCGCGCGTGCCCCAGTCAGCGCCGAAATAGTCGTCTCCCTCGCCAACGAGATTGATTGAACCAGTCAAATCGTTACGATCGATGATTATCTCGATCAGGTCGCCTTCGCGTACTCGTCCGATCGGACCGCCGGCAAGCGCTTCAGGTCCCACATGGCCGATGCACGCGCCGGTGGAAACGCCTGAGAAGCGCGCATCAGTGATAAGCGCAACGTGTCTGCCATACGACAGATGCTTGAGTGCCGCCGTTATCTGATAGACCTCTTCCATGCCGGTTCCAAGCGGGCCGCCGCAGGTCAATATCATGATGTCGCCAGCCTTTATCTTGTACGACTCGTCCCGCGTCTTGATGGCACGTATCGCGTCGCGCTCGGATGCAAATACACGTGCTTTGCCCGTGTTGCGATAAACCCCGTCATAATCTACAACCGTCGGGTCTATCGCGGTACTCTTGATGACCGAGCCATCCGGTGCTAGGTTGCCCCTGGGGAACGTCACGGTGCTGGTCAAACCCTTGCTTTTGGCACGATCGGCAGACATTATCACGTCGTCAGGCTCTACGCCATCCACTTGACGCAGGTAGTTTCGCATGTCGTGACGACGCTCGGAGTCTTCCCACCAGTCGAGATTCTCGTCCAGTGTCTGCCCAGTTGCCGTCAGGACGGAAGTGTCGATGAGGCCGAGGCTTCGGAGGTGGAGCATGACTTCAGGCACACCGCCCGCGGCATACAGCTGGGCCGTGGGATGTCCAATGGGACCGTTCGGCAACACGTCCACGATGCGCGGCACTTCGTCGTTCACTCGTCTCCAGTCATCGACATCCATGCGACGCCGACCGGCCGCGTGTGCGATTGCCGGGGTGTGCAATAGCAAGTTGGTAGAGCCGCCGCACGCCGCGTGCACTACCATGGCGTTCTCGAACGCGGCATCTGTAAGAATGTCAGTTGACCGGATTCCACGCTTTTCCGCCATTATCAGGGCGCGTGCCGACCTAACTGCTACATCAAACCATGCCGGCGTACCGCTTGGTGAGAGTGCACCGTGAGTGATGGCAAGTCCCAACGCTTCAGAAACCACCTGTGACGTGCCGGCAGTGCCGAGGAATTGACATCCACCTCCGGGCGATGCACATGCTCTGCAACCGACATCTTGCGCGTATGCGAGCGTAACTTCGCCCTGCGCGAAGCGAGCGCCGATCGACTGTATCATCCCTGCATCCTCACCGCTCTCGGGAGCCAGCGTCACGCCACCAGGCACTACTACCACTGGCTTCTCCCTCAAACCGGCTAGTGCCATCATCATCGCTGGCAGTCCTTTGTCGCAGGAGGCGATACCCAACACTCCCTTGGCGGTGGGCAATGAGCGTGCCTGACGACGGAACACTTGCGCGGCATCGTTACGGTACGGCAACGAGTCCATCATGCCAGTGGTGCCTTGCGTACGCCCATCACATGGATCGGAACAGAACGTTGCAAAGGGCAATCCGTTCAGTCGTCGCACCTCTTCTGCCGCCGCTTTTGCCATCGACGCGAGTTCAAAGTGTCCGGTGTGCAAGCCCAAAGCGACCGGCGTGCCGTCTTCTTCGCGCAGCCCGCCGGCAGTAGCTAAGATGATGAACTGCTTGCGCATCAGCTCTGAGGGATTCCATCCCATGCCGGCATTCTGTGTCATGCCGAAATGGTCGCCGCTCGGACTGTCAGTCAGGAACTCCGCGGTGAATGGCAATGCCCCATCCGGGCCTTTTGCCCGCGTTCGTATCTCACGTTCATTGACTGAAGTGCTAGTGCCGAGAACATCCTCAGGAGTAATGTCTATCGTTTCGTTCTTACCGTTTCTGTTGGTCATGGCAGTTGTACCGGGGATTTATTGACTGGGAACGACGTTAAAGTCGGTTGTAATCGACGCTACACAATGCATCGGGTATACAATTTGATTGCGGAAAGTATAGAAGACCTTTCATGAGTTGCGGATTTTTCGTCCTCGATAAGTTTGAGAGGTATCGCCCAGTTGTCAGAAGCCATCTTGAAAGTCGAGGAAGCCGTATGCGCGTTCGGCGGGCTTAGGGCGGTTGACAACTGCTCATTCGAAGTCGACCCAGGCACCATCACGGGACTTATCGGCCCCAACGGCGCCGGTAAATCGACCATGTTCAATCTGATAACCGACATGGTGCCGTTGCAGAGCGGGCGAATCATCTTCGACGGCCGCCGATTGGATGGCATCCCTCCTCACTCCGTCGCGCGGCGCGGCGTTGCGCGAACGTTCCAGATACCGGGCGAACTAGGACGCATGACAGTGCTGGAGAACCTTGCGCTGGTGCCGGAAGGACAGCTGGGCGAGGCAATGTTCACGTCTCTCTTCGCGCCCGGCATCGTGCGAAGACAGGAAGAGCGTATCCGGGTACAGGCGCGAGAGGTGCTGGAACTTCTGCAGCTAACACATCTTGAAGATGAGCTGGCCGCCAACCTATCCACCGGACAGAAGAAACTACTTGAGATCGGCCGTGCACTGATGGCGACACCGCGCATGGTGCTGCTCGATGAGCCGGCCGCAGGCGTCAACCCCACCCTCATGCGCAACATCGCCGACACTATACGCAATCTGAGAGACACGCAAGGGATTACATGGGTAATCGTCGAGCATGATGTCCCTCTCATCATGGAGATCTGCGATCGCGTGATCGTAATGGCCGAAGGCAAGGTTATCGCCAATGGCACACCTGAAGAAGTGCGAAGCGATAAACGCGTCTTGGATGCCTACCTCGGAGGTATCGAGACTTGAACGGCAATCCTGATGGTGCCACATCCACACCCGCATTGGAGATCAAAGAGCTTGAAGCGGGCTACGGCGCAACTCTGATCGCACGGGGCATATCGATCGTCGTCCAGGGCGGCGAGATGGTGACGATCATCGGGCCGAACGGCTCTGGCAAATCGACGACCATCAAGGCGATATTCGGGCTGGCACAGATTTCATCCGGTTCGATCTCGCTACACGGCAAAGATATCACCGGCGCCAGGGCCGACCTTCTCATCAGCATGGGCATTGGCTACGTACCGCAGGCGGGGAACATATTTCCAACCTTGACGGTACGTGAAAACGTCGAGATGGGTGCGTTCAACATGAAGTCCGGCATCGCCGAGGGCACCGAGCGGGTGCTTGAGCTCTTCCCGCTACTTCGTGAACGCTGGAAAAGCACGGCCGGACAGCTATCTGGCGGACAGCGTCAGATGCTCGCACTCGCACGTGCATTAGTCGCGCAACCGACCGTACTGCTACTTGACGAACCGACGGCGGGATTGGCGCCCCAGATCGTAGATCAAGTGCTGGCACAGATCCGCGAGATTAACCGCTCCGGCGTGTCGATACTGCTGGTAGAGCAAAACGCCATTAAGGCTCTGCGACATAGCGACCGGGCATATGTGCTGGCGCGGGGACGCAATTTCGCCGAGGATTCGGCTCAGGGATTGCTGGCAAATGCCGACATCGGAAAAGTGTTCCTCGGCATGGGCGGAAGCGACGAGACGACTGATCAGTAACAATAGAGAACGCAGTTAACCGGCAAGGCTCGATTTCGATGGATATAAATACCAATGCACTGCGCGACCTGGTAATCAGGTTTATCGGCGTACGCGGGATTCAGGTCATTGAGCGGTTCGCCCTCATCGCCGTCGCTGGTTTGGCGCTGTGGGCTTTGATATGGCAACTCGACCTGACCGTCAACGGGTTGCTGGTTGGATCGGTATACGCACTCGGCGCGGTAGGACTGTCGCTCGTCTACGGCAATCTGCACCTGCCGAACATCGCCCACGGCGACTACATGACTCTCGGCGCGTTCGTCGCACTTTGGACCGTTATGTCTCTACTGCCGATGGCATGGAGCGACAACTCGGTCGGGCC
This sequence comes from Dehalococcoidia bacterium, assembly GCA_965200065.1. Lineage (GTDB taxonomy): Bacteria > Chloroflexota > Dehalococcoidia > Lucifugimonadales > Lucifugimonadaceae > Bin127. The sequence goes on from CBDATF010000002.1 coordinate 660,115, forward strand.
GTTCACGTTCAGCTATACGCTCTTCATCGCATTGCCCGTCGGCGTGTTAGCTGTTGCCATCGTCGCGGTAGTCATCGACCAACTCGTATATCGCACGATGCGGCGGCGCGGCGCCCGGCCCGGCGTTATGGCGCTCGCATCGCTGGGTGTCGCCATCGCGATGCGCGGTTTCATCCAATACATCTGGGGCACTGAAATCGAGCACTACCCGCGCGTCTCAAAGAAGTTCTTCCTCTGGGAAGTTGAGCAGTTGGACGTGATTGTGCGCATCCCACCAGACATGGTCTTCGTGGCCGCGGCCGCCATAGTGTTGACGCTGGCGACGTATCTATTCCTTACATTCACCCGCTGGGGCAAGGCGATGCGGGCGGCAGCCGACAACGAGGACCTGGCACGCGTCACCGGCATCAACGTTGAACGTACGAACATGCTGACATGGATACTGGGCGGTGGAATGGCCGCCGCGGCCGGGATACTGTTTGCTACCGGACAGGGACAGCTACTCACCATTTCGGGCTGGAAATTGCTCATACCACTCTTTGCCGCAGTAGTGGCGGGCGGCATCGGAAACCCATACGGCGCATTCGCCGGCGCCATCTTTGTCGGCGTCATCGGCGAAGTGTCTACCGCATGGCTGGAGCCTTCCTATAAACCAGCCGTATTCTTCGCCGCCATCATCGTGCTCCTGCTGGTGCGACCTAACGGATTATTCGGACAGAGTCGGACGTAGGGCTGCGAGATGGAGTTCGAAGGCATAATCCTGCACCTCGGCAGTTTCCTAGTAATTGCCGGCATCTACGCCATCATCAACGTCGGCTTGAATGCCCACTACGGGCATACTGGACTGTTCAACATCGGTATTGCGGCATTCTTCGCACTTGGGGCATACACGGCCGCACTGCTGGTAATGCCGCCGCCCAATCCCGACCTGTATCAGCGCTACGAATACGGCGGCAATCTGGCATTCCTGCTCGGACCGGAACGCGTCGGATTCGACCTCTGGTTCCCACTCGTCCTGATCGCGGCGGCGGCGGTATGTGCAGCCGTCGCCTACCTCGTCGGCAGCATCACCATCCGTTTGCGGGGCGACTACTTGGCGATTACCACTCTCGGACTGGGCGAAGCCGTGCGTCTCGTCTTCACCAATGAGGGCTGGCTAGCCGACGGCACACGCGGCTTGAACGGGATCCCAAGAGTCCTCGACAACATCGTCGACCCTCAGTACTACGACTTCATCTTCCTGCCCGTCGTCCTGATCGTGTTGCTCATCATCTACTTCGTATCGCAACGTCTCGCCGCCTCGCCGTGGGGACGCGTCATCCTAGCAATCAGAGAAAATGAAGACACCGTCGAGATGGTCGGCAAGAACGTCTTCCAGTTCAAACTGCAAGCCTTCGCCTACGGCGCGGCGCTGATGGGCATCGGCGGCGCGCTATACGCATTCGCCAAGCACTCAATAACGCCCAGTGCCTTCGATCCCTTCTACGCCACCTTCATCATCTGGGCCATGCTCATCCTCGGCGGCAGCGGCAACCATCGCGGCGCCATCCTCGGAGCATTCGTCTTGTGGATCATAATCTCCAGCTCCCAATTCCTCCCCGGCATCCTCTCCGACCCCAACCTCCGCCTAGCCACCATCGGCCTACTAATAGTAATAGTCCTCCTATCCCGCCCTGCCGGACTTATTCCGGAGACTCGGACGCGGACGTGAGGGGGCAGTACGCCGCCCCATGGCTACCCCGTAATGCCTTGATGTGCAGTAACATTCAATTAGACTGCACTTATTGATTGTGTTGATCTTATTCAAGTAGGAGGAGCAGCTGCATGGTAGCTACTTTTGAGCAGAAGCAGAGTTTTTCAGTTGTGGGAACTCGGCCGATACGACATGATGGGCTTGAGAAGGTGACGGGGCGTGCTGTTTATGGCGGCGATGTGAAGTTGCCGGGACTGATTTGGGGTGATGTGCTCCGGACGGATCAGGTTCATGCGCGGATCTTGAGCATCGACACTTCTGAAGCGGAAGCGATGCCGGGCGTGTTTGCTGTCGTTACGCATAAAGACTTCCCGACTGCCGCCGACAAGGATGTCGAAACTGGCGAAGAGGTGTTGAACCTCAAGCGCGCACAGGATAACGTGATGGCATCCGACAAGGTGCTGTACCAAGGCCATGTCGTCGCTGCAGTTGCTGCGGTAGACCGCAACACCGCGTCGGAAGCGGCACGGCGCATCAAAGTCGAGTATGAAACGCTGTCCCCAGTTCGCAACGTAGATGAAGCGATGGCGGATGATGCACCGATACTTTTGGAAGACCTGGTCGGCAGCCACTTCGGCGAGCAGGTGCCAAACACCAACGTCGCCGTCGCGGTGCGCCATGAATTCGGCGATCCCGACTCGGCATTCGACCAGTGCGACCTGGTGGTAGAGCGTAAAGTGTCGCTGGAGATGGTGCACCAGGGCTACATCGAGCCGCACAATGCCACGGCCGTCTGGGACGAGAACGGACACATCGATGTCTGGGAGAGCACGCAGGGCATGTTCGCGGTCAAAGAGCAGACGGCGGCCATGGTCGGCGTTCCGCAATCTCAAGTGACGGCAAAGTCGGTCGAGATCGGCGGCGGTTTCGGCGGCAAGACGAAGACCTACCTCGCCCCCGTCGCGGCGATACTGTCCCGCAAGTCGAACCATCGCCCAGTCAAAATGGTGATGGATCGTCCGGCCATCTTCATGGCGAGCGGTCCGGCACCGGGCGGCAAGGTGCGCGTCAAGATGGGCGTTACGAATGACGGCAAGATTCTGGCATTCGATTCAGCGCTCAAGTATGAAGCGGGCGCCTACCCTGGCTCTGCATTCGGCGCAGGAATCAACTGCATTCGTGCCGCATACGATGTGCCCAACTCCCGCATCGACGCCTACGACGTCGTAGTCAACAAACCAAAGTCCGCCGCCTACCGCGCGCCCGGCTCGCCGCAGGTCTGCTTCGCGATCGAAACCGTCGTCGACGAGATTTGCGACACGATGGGTTGGGACAAGATGCAGTTCCGTCTCGACAACGCCTCAGTAGAGGGCACTCGCAACGGCAATGGCGTGATGTTCAACCGCATCGGACTGGTAGAGATGCTTGAGCAGGCGCGTGATTCTGACCACTGGAACGCCCCGATTGGCGATGCGCCGTCCGGCAAGAAGCGCGGGCGCGGCGTCGCAGTCGGCTTCTGGATGAACGGCGGTGGCAAGTCTACCGTCGACCTGATGTTGCAGGATGACGGCACGGTGGCGATGAACGAAGGTTCACAGGACATCGGCGGCTCCCGCGCATCTATTGCGATGCAGGCGGCCGAAGTGCTGGGTCTCGATGCACACGACGTTCACCCCAGCATTCCGAGCACCGATGAGATCGGCTACACCGGCACGACGGGCGGCAGCCGCGTCACGTATGCGACCGGCTACGCGGCCTGGGAAGCAGCGACCAAGATGGTCGAAGAGATGCGTGAACGCGCATCCATGCTCTGGGGCATCGACATCGATGACGTCCAGTTCGCCGACGGCGTATTCAGCAGCAAGTCAGATCCGGAACTGAACCTCGGCTTCAAAGACCTGGCAATCCGTCTGGGCGACACTGGTGGTCCGATATCTACGACCTCATCAGTAAACCTCTCGGCGGCCGGCAACGCGTTCGGACTTCACATCTGCGATCTGGAGATCGATACCGACACTGGCAAGACGGATGTGGTTCGCTACAGCGTGTTCCAAGACGCGGGCAAGGCAATTCACCCGTCGTACGTCGAGAACCAGATGCAAGGCGGTGCGGCACAAGGCATCGGCTGGGCGCTGAACGAAGAGTACTTCATGAACGAAGACGGCGCAATGGCCAACTTCAGCTTCCTGGACTACCGAATGCCGACCTCGCTCGATCTGCCAATGCTGGAAACGCACATCGTAGAAGTAGCCAACCCGATGCACCCCTTCGGCGTCCGCGGCGTCGGCGAAGTACCCATCGCACCACCTCTAGGCGCCATCCCCAACGCCATCAACGACGCCATCGGCGTCCGCCTGCAAGAACATCCCATGAAGCCAGGGCGGATACTGGAGGCGCTGGACGCAAAGAACGGGGGCTGATGGAGCACTTCTGCCTCATGGCCACCCCGTCGCCCTCACCCCTGAACCCTCTCCCGCAAGAATGCGGGAGAGGGGAACTTCTCACTACACTTTCTGCTTACGTTGAACTGTGTTGCTAATCCCGTGCAATAATGATGCTACTGCGAGCATGAACACCACGATATGTTCCCCTCTCCCAATGTAGAGGGGTGAGGGCGATGAGGTGGCCATGGAGATGGGCCCGCTGAGAGACAACAACATCCACTTCCGAACACCCTCCAAGGATCCATAAAATGGCAAAAGTCTTTTTACCGTATGAGTTGCGGCGGCTTACTGATGGGAAGGGGGAGTTGGATGTCAGCGGGGCCACTTTGGGCGAGGTGGTAAAGAACCTGGAAGAGATGTATCCCGGCATCTCGGAGCATCTGTTGCAGGATGGGCGATTGAAGCCGGGGCTCGCGGCAGTGGTTGGTTATGCGGCAACTCGGCAGGGCTTGTTGCAGCCGCTTGAACCAGACACTGAGGTGCACTTCGTACCGGCGATATCGGGCGGGTGATCGATAGTCATCGATAGTCAGCATTACAATATACGCATCGAACAGGTCATCAATACAATAGGTTCGCCATGAGACGCCCAGTTCTGGTTTCGAACCGTCTGCCTGTAACTATCGGCATCGATCCATCAAGCGGTCAGCAGACTCTCACCGACAGCGTCGGCGGTCTCGTTACCGGCTTGCGTCCGCTGCATGAGAGCGGCGGGGGCGTATGGGTTGGCTATCCCGGCGCAGAACCCAGTCCGCAGATTAGAGACGCACTTGATAAACGTGGACTCGTTCCCGTCGATCTCGATGCTGATGACTATCGGGACTACTACGACGGCTATGCCAACGATGCGCTATGGCCGCTGTTCCACTACTTCACCGAGTTCAGCTCATTCGTGCCCGAGCAGTACGCTGCCTACAAACGCGTCAACCAGCGTTTCGCCGATGTCATCTCTGAAGTAGTCCAGCCCGGCGACGCGGTGTGGGTGCACGACTATCATCTGATGCTGTTGCCGCGCATGTTGCGAAGTCGCGGTTTGGATGTCCGCATCGGCTTCTTCCTGCACATCCCATTCCCTGCTGACGAGACGTTCCGCATCCTGCCGCAAAGGGTCGATATATTGCGCGGGCTTCTCGGCGCCGACCTTATCGGGATGCACACCTACGAATATACGGACAACTATCTTCGTAGCGTCCGCCGTATCCTCGGCATCGAGTCGAGTGCAAGCACCGTGAAGATGCGGGCACACACCGTACGAGTGCAGGCGCACCCGCTGGGCATCGACATCCAAGAGATGCGGGAAGCGGCATATTCACCCGAAGCGGAGCGATTCCTGACGCGGTTGAAGCGCACCATCGGCGACCGCCAGGTCATACTAGGCGTCGACCGGCTGGACTACACGAAGGGGTTGATACTGAAGCTGCGTGCTATCGAACGGCTCTTTGAAAGATCGCCCCGTTGGGCCGAGCGCGTTCTCTTCTTCCAACTCGCCGTGCCGACCCGTGCTGGGGTGGACACCTATCGCGACCTGAGGGCTGAAGTTGAGCAACGGGTGAGCGAGATCAACGGACTGCACGGCTCGCCCATGATGAGTCCCATCAACTACCTCTATCAGACGGTAACGCCCGCCGAGCTGGGTACGCTCTACCGCATGGCCGACATCTGCTTCGTATCTCCCATCCGCGACGGGCTCAACTTAGTGGCTAAAGAGTACGTAACCTGCCGCGACGATGGTGGCGGCACTTTGGTCATCAGCGAATTCGCCGGCGCCGCAAGCGAACTTGGAGAGGCGTTGCGAGTCAATCCATGGGACATCGAGGGCACTGTCGATCAATTGGAGCGCGCGCTCGAGATGAGCTTTGGCGAGCGAAACGAACGCATGATGCCGATGTACAGCCGCGTCGTTCGAAATGATCTGCGCGTCTGGGTGCGGGACTTCATGTCTGGTCTTGACGATTCCGAGCAGACATATCCCGGCACTCCCCCGATGCTCACTTCATCGGTGCTAGCAGAGTCGCTTGCAAACGATTTCGCCTCCGCCCGGACATCCCTGCTGATGCTGGACTACGACGGCTCACTGCGCGAGTTCTGCGAACGCTTCGAGGATGCCGTGCCGACAGATGAGATAAAAGACCTGCTGACCCGCTTCGGCGAGCGTGATGATGTGAAGGTCTTTATCAATAGCGGACGCGACTATCAGACGCTCGGCAAATGGTTTGCAGATTGTCCAATCGACCTGATAGCAGAGCATGGCGCATGGCTGAAAACATCGATCCAAAATGAGTGGACTCCACTGGGAGTGCTGGACACCAGTTGGAAGCCAGACGTCAAAACGCTATTGGAGAACTATGTGGTAAGGACGCCCGGTTCACGCATCGAAGAGAAGACGACTGCGCTGGCGTGGCACTATCGACAGAGCGAGGAGAGCCTGGGCAACTGGCAGGCACTGGAGCTGGTCTCCCTGCTTGAGACATCGCTACGCAACGCGCCGGTCCAGGTGCTCCACGGCGCCAAAGTCATTGAGGTGCGTCAACAGGGCTTGACCAAGGCGCGTGCCTACGATCTCGTTCTCGACCGATACGGCCCCTTCGAATTCGAGCTGGCAACTGGCGACGATCGGACGGATGAAGACCTCTTTGAATACGTCCGCCCCGAAGTTCACACCATCAAGATCGGCTCCGGCAGTTCCGCCGCCAGAGTAGCCGTATCATCTCCCCGCTCCCTGCGAGAGATGCTCACGGCGTTGCTTAAGGTCAAGAAGTAGCTACGCGCCTCGATCTTCCGTCAACTCAATCTCCCCATCCTGCATCGTATATATACGATCTGCCAGGTCGAGGAGAGTATGGTCGTGCGTGGTGGCTACTACGGACATGCCTTGATCGGTAACCATCTCGCGGAAGAGTCCGAATATCGACTGCGCGTTGTTAGAGTCGAGCTCGCCAGTCGGTTCGTCGGCGAGGACGATGTCGGGGCGCATGGCGATGGCGCGGGCGATGGAAACGCGTTGTTGCTCACCACCTGATAGCTCGTAAGGGCGATGCCTCGCACGTCGTCTCAACGCCACCATGTCGAGGGCTTCGTTAGTGCGTTCCGAGCGCTCGCGGGCCGAAAGCCCGGCGATTCGCATGGGCAGTTCAACGTTTTCGTACGCCGACAGCAACGGTAGCAACGCGAAAGATTGAAAGACGACTCCGATGCGGTTGCGCCGCAGTTCGATGAAGTCGCCCTCACTGAAATTCGCCATGTCTCGACCTTCGAAGAACACTTGCCCAGTTGTAGGGTGGTCAAGCCCGGCAAGCAGATTCAGTAGCGTCGTCTTGCCAGATCCCGAACGTCCGACGAGGGCGATGAACTCGCCTGACGACACGTTAAAGGACAGCTGCTTAACCGCCGTCACCATTTCGCCGGCAAGCGGGAACGTGCGCGTTACGTCAATCGCCTGGATGGTCGGCTCACCATTTGGGCTCTCATTCATCAGATTCAAGCGTCACCTTTCCTTCGCTGACTCCAACCCGGACTCTGCGGTTGATATCGAGTTGATCCAGCATGTCTCTCGGGATTTGAACTGAACCGGACGAGTCTACGATCAAGAACTCTTCAGTATCGGTGGCCGAACCACCTACTCGTCGCTGGAACGATACCTTACGGGTAGTTTCAGTGCTCGTCTTGCCATCACGTATCGTTATCGCCCTTCCTACGCTGGTAGCGACGGCCGGGTCGTGCGTGACGATTACGATTGTTGTGCTAAGCTGCTGATTCACCTCGTTGAACAGATCGAGAATCTCTTGTCCCGTCAGGTCGTCAAGCTCGCCCGTCGGTTCATCGGCCAACAGCAGCGGGGGACGGTTGGCAAGGCTCACGGCGATTGCGACGCGTTGCTGCTCACCGCCGGATAGCTGCTCCGGTTTATGTCCGAGACGATGCCCTAGTCCCACTATCTCCAGCAACTCCTTGGCGCGATCCACTCTCTCCGTCTGTGGAACGCCGGTTAGAACCATTGGCAACTCTACGTTTTCGGCGGCGGATAGATAGGGAAAGAGGTTGCGCGATGTCTCCTGCCAGATGAAACCGACTTCATGGCGGCGATAGTCCACCACTTCGCGATTCGTCATGTTCAGCAGGTCGTAATCGCCAACGCGGGCAGTGCCCGCCGAGGGCGTATCGTAACCGGCAAGGATGTTTAGAAGCGTCGATTTGCCGGAGCCTGATGCGCCTACGATGGCGATGATCTCGCCCTGATAGACGGTAAGCTCAAGGCCGCGCAACGCCACTACTTCCAGACCGGCCGCCTTGTAGATCTTGTATAGACCGCTACAGGTTATGTATTCGCTGCCGCTTGTTTGCTGCACGTCAGGTTTACTCCTCAGATGAAACGTGGTTTGAGATGGCGATGCCGTCGTGGCGAGGCACTAGTTCTCTCCAATTCGCATGACGCGGTGTATCGCCATGTTATAGACCGATACGAGGCTGATTGCGATGACGATGGCGAATACTATAGCCAGCAGTCCGAACGTCGTCGCGAAGCCGGTCCAATATATTTCGAGCGTCATGGGCGGCACTACATTGGCGTCTTGACCAGAGCGTGCCAGATACGGGATGATGGTGTCGCCCAACCGCGTTCCCATGAATATGCCGATGGCGACGGCAACGCCCACGACTATCAGTTGCTCCAAAAGCACGAGCAACAACAGTTGGCGCATCGACAAACCGATGGTGCGTAGCAGCGCAAATTCAGCCAATCGTCGTCTGAACGTCACGCGTGTGTGCACTACGAAGCCGATGGCACTGACGATAAGCACCGTCACAAATGCCACCCCCAGCAACGCGCGCCAGCCCTCAGATACCAATGGGTCTACACTCACCGCGGCCAGCAGGCTCAGACGGTCGTTGATTCCGCCCGATCTGACGCGGAGCAGTTCCAGGTTGCGCTCTACGGACGACGTGACAGAGTATCTGAGCCGCGCGCCCTCGGCTTCATCTTTCATGAGCTCTAGCTGCTCGGACGACGGTGTGCCCGCTTCCGTCTTGAGCCAGGCCTCATTGGGCAGTCGCTCGCCTACGTGCCGGCGGGCATTTACCAGAGTGTGCGCCGCGTCGTAGTCGATCACTACGAAGCTGTTCAACTCCGGATTCAGCGTCGGGAAGTAATCGATGACTCCCACAATGTTGAGAGTAGTCCGCTCATTGTCGATCGCGACGGTTAGCGTCTCACCCACACGTGCACCGATCTGCTCTAGCAAAGAGCTGCTTGCTAAGGCCGGGACGTTCTCTACCGTCTCTCCGGAGGTGATGCCTCTAAACTCATTGAGCTGCCCTGATGACCAGCGCAATCTCATGATGCCCGGATTTTCCGCTTCATCTTCGGGCAACGGTGAAGGATCGAACGTATCGGCAAAAGACTCGGCCGTCGGCCGCATGAGCGTCCAGTTATGTCCCGACTCGCCATCAAAGAACTCGAGGCGATACATCTTGGTGCCATCGTTGCTTATCGTCGAGATGTCGTCGATGTCCACTGCGCCGCTCCGGATGGCGCCGTCGAATGTAGAGACGCCGATTGAGTGGAGCTTCATGGGACCGATAGGCAAGAGCACCCTTTCCCGTCCGAACGGCGCCGGCTGGAGCGATGCACCGATACGGCACCATGAAGGTAGCGGCAACTCGTCGTTTTCGGGATCTGCGTACTCCAGCGTGCAGGGGAATCGCTGACGCTGACGCGCCTCAGGTAGCAACATACCCAAGTCGATGCTGTAGTAACGATCATTAGCGTCGCTCAATCGGGCGACAAATCTCACTTCCGGCATTGGGAATAGCGGTTTGATGCGCGCCGTCAAAAAGCGCGCATTCTCCGGAAGAGGAATGCCCTCATCTGAGTGGAAGGCGATGGATTGGAATGTCGATTCGTATCCGTCAGACGTAAAATCGCCGCGATGCCACGCGATGTCGCCTATCTTGTCCGGGTCTATTCCCAGCACTGAGAACTGATCGAAGTTGAAGCCGGCAGTAATCGAGCCACGCAGGCGGTAAAGCACCGTCGCATCCTCAATGCCCTTAATATCGGCAAGGTCTTCTTCCAGATCGAACGATCTGCCGCCCGTCCGGTTCGAGATGCTGGGAACGCGTATCTCCCCGCCCGTGTCGTACAGCACCTGATCCCGCGCGCTGCGCTCAAGCGTGGCGGCGAAACTGGCGGCAAATACACCTAATCCGGCCGTAAGTATTAATAGCAGCGAGACGCGTGAATAGTGCGATGGATTGCGTGCCATCTGCCAGACGCCTAGCACGACGGCTGGCGAGATGATGCGAGATGCCAGTCTGGAGGCTAAAAGCCTTCCGAGCATCTCCATCGCTAATGGGAATACACGCAGCAGGACGATGCCGGCCGCTACCAGGAATAGCGCCGGCACGGCCAAGATGATCTGATTGACGGTCGTTTCTCCGAAGATGTCGGTAGCTACAAATGAGCCCTGCCGCGTCAACTGCCAGAACAGGAATAGGACGACGGCCAGAAAACCGAGGTCAAGGTAGTAGCGCTGGATAAATGCGAGCCGTTGCGGTCGCGCCCTGCTGGTTCGGTCTGCCAACACTCCATGTCGCGTCGCGCGCATCGCAGGTATCAGCAACGCGATCACGATCATCACCGCGCCGAGACCGGCCATGATGTAGACGTTTCTGGTCAGGTTTACCGGCAATGCCTCACCGTCGTTTAGTTCGCCAAAGAATGGCAATGTGCCCAAGAAAGAGACTCCGGCTGTGGCCAGGAATGGACCACAAATCAAGGCGAACGCGGCTACAATCGCGGTCTCGACTATAAACATCAGCATCAACTGGCGCGACGTAGTGCCCCGTCCGCGCAACAGCGCGACATCCGCCAGCTGCGTCTCGATGAGAAGTCCCGCCAGCGTCGCCGTGTAGTAGACGACGACCAACACGATGAGTATCAGGACGATGAACATGGGCAAGCGGTTGAAGAAGAGCTCCACCTCGTAGCGCAACAGCGTGCTGTCAAGCTCGGTATCGAGAACGAAGCCATCGACTTGAGAGCGCAACTCGTTCTCGGTTAACTCAAGGGTGCTCCTGATGAAACCGGTATCGGTCGCATGGATAGAAGTTGGCTCTACATCGAGGAACCATGCATACTCAGCGCCCATGTTCGGGAACTGCACACCGAGGGTTTCGAGCATCGACTGCTGTGGCAACACAAACTGCGCTATCTGCAGCGTCTCGCTACGTGACCCGAACGCCTGATCGAATATGCGCCACTCCGGCGCTTCCGGGTTTGCACGGCGGTATATTCCAGACAAGCGAATGTTGACATTCAGGTTCACTTCGTCCCAGTGCGGACGGGCTGGAATTACATCTCCCAACTCGAGCCCAAACTCTTCCACCGTCTCTTCATCCAGCAACGCCTCAATCGTCAGGTCTGAACCGGTTGACGGTTGCGCGTCAATCTCCGGCGCGCGGCCGGCGATGATCTCGATGACATTCTCTTCTTCCGGAACCGTCAGACACTGCACCCGACGACAGTCGCACTCAATCAGCGGCTCCTCATCGCTCGTAAAAGCATCCGGCTCCGCAACGGTCGGGCGACATGGACACTCGCCAAGCGGTACCAACTCCGGCGGCTCATCCACGAAGAAAGTCCAGCTTCGCATCGCACGCTCATAATCGGTCGTGAACTTGCCAACTCGCGCCAGCAGAAGCGCTTCCATCGTGGATGTCAGTTCGGCATGGGTTTCTACATTTACCGGTGTCTGATCGGCCTCGATGAGAATGTCGAGATCGGCCGGATGCTGATCTGCCAGCTCTTTCTGCAGTGCGATGTCGCGCAAAGACTCGAAGTAGACGACGGTAGCCGACATGATGGTGCCGGCAAGGATGGAACCGATGATGACGGCCGAAAGCAGTCGCCAGTTGGCGACCGTCCGTTTGAGCATCAGCTGTACAGTGCTTGGCAAGTCGATACCTAGTTAGCGTCGCGCGTCAATTCGTGAATGGGCAGTTTCCGATATTGGCGCATTATGCGGATCACCGCTACGATTGTCGATGCAAATATCACCGCCGCGAGGATACCTACTGGTATCCAGTCGGTCTGAACTATAAATGGGGGCAACAGTTCGCCGCCCGACTGGGTGAACGTCAGACTGCTGACGGCGATGTGGCTCACGTACCAACCGCTCGCGATACCGATGCCGATGCCGAGTATCGCCACTATGGCATGTTCGATGAGCACCAATCTGCCAAATGCCGTCGTCTTCATGCCCATGCTTGAGAGCAGAGCGGATTCTTTACGGGTCCGAAACTCGTGCGCCGTGAGGTAGGTGAAGTAACCGAAAGCGGCGGCGATACCGGCCATCAGTATCGATATCAGACTGATGCCGCGCCATCCCGCTACGACCAGCGGGTCCACACTCGATTCCTCCAGGAGATTGGCACGGTCGGTAACGGACGTGAAGCCCAGCACTTGACGCATCTTGAGCAGCACCTCGTCATGCATCTCCGGATCGATATCCACAAAGAGCTCGGTCGGACGCTGCGTCGTCAATCCTCGCAGTTCCAGAAAATCGATGGTCGAATCGACATTGGAAACGAGGAACGGCGCCCGGTCCGGGTCCAGCGTTGGGAAGTAGGTTGCAGTATCTACAATCTCAACGGCTACGTAGCCACCGTTGATCTGGACGATGAACTGTGAACCGACTGCGGTGTTGGTCTGTAGCATAAACGCGTCGCTGGCGATGACGGGCAACGGCTCACCAGTCGCCGTTCGATAGATGCCGCGCACTCCCTGGTCATTGCCGCGGTCCATCTCGATACGTGCTACTGATGGTCCGCGATCGCCGGCAACATCGATAACCAATCCATCCGGTTCATCAGCAATCCCGAATATGACATCGAGTCCGTTAGACGTCGGCATTCCCGTCCACTCGCTGAATTCATCGAAATCTACTAGAAGCGTGCGCTCTCCACGACTGTTTTCTGCGTAAATATCGTCGAAATAGGCAACCGTTGGAACCGCGCCGTCTGGGCCGGCCTGCATGAATGTCTGCACCGATATCAGTTGTGCCGGCTCTACAAATTGGCTGGTAAGTTCGGCCTCTTGATGTCGCCACTCGCCCTCGATCTGCCCAAGCGTGATGGTCCGCGCCCGTCCGCGTCCGTCCTCAATCACGAGCCATAGGAACAGGTTCTCTACTCGAGGCTCCGATTTACCCCAGCCACCAAGCTTCACCGTATCGCTGGGCAGGTAGATCGGTTCCGGTTTCACCTCAACGGCGATCTTTGACGTCAACTCATTCAACTCTGTATCTGAGAAATCTTCTCGGAACCAGACTGTCTCGGCAAAGCGCTCTGAATCTACTGCCAGCAGGTTGAACGGCACTCCCAGAGAGGTAGTTCCGAAGCGACCGCTCGCACGGAACGCGGCTGATGCGTTAATCACACCCTCAACTTCCCTAGACTGCTCAATCGCATCGAGCGACAGCGAGGTCGTCGGAACGAAGCGCAGGTCAGAACCCGAATCGTAAAGTATCTGCTCCTCAGTGCTTCTCGCCAAGGTAGAGCCCAGAGTTCCCGATACCACGCCCAAACCTGATACCAACACCAGCAACAGCACGGGCCATACATACCAGTAAGGGCTTCTACGCAATCGCCATAGTCCGATAGTCACATCTGCGGACGTGATCCGGGAGCCGATAGCGGCTGTTATCTGTGCCAGTATCGGAAATATGCGCATGAATAGCAGTGCCACTACGAGCAGGAAGAGTGCTGGCGAGAAGAGCAGTGTAATGTCGGCGGAGTTCTCACCCTCTCGGCTCGACGTGACAAGGGTGCCACGCGTCGTCAGCTCCCACCAAACCAGTGAGCCGATCGCCAAGAAAACGAGGTCGAGGTAGTAGCGCTGGAAAAACGGCGGTTGTTCAGGACGCGCTTCCGATTGATGTTGCTCGATGACTCCGCGCCGCGTGCTCAATATCGCCGGCAACAGCAGGATGAGGAACACTCCGATCCCCGCGCCAATCGACCATATCCACGACTGCCATGCAAATTCGACGTTGAGGAACAACGAATCGGTCACGCTCTGATAGGACGGCAACTGCCCCAACGACGCGACCAATGCGAGCGCGATGAGAGGTGCTATCAGTGCCGGGATGCCAGCGATGATGACGCTTTCGATGGCGTACGATCGCGTGACCTGTAACACGGTGATGCCACGGCTTCGCAGCATCGATGTCTCCGATGCACGACGTCGGGCGATGATGCCGGACACCATGAAGAGGTAGTAGGCGATGGATGTTATCGCCAGCGCCGCCAGCAACAGCATTGGAATGCGCGCAAACAACATCCGTCGCTGCAACGTCCTCAATCGCGGATCAAGCACCGTCAAAACATCTCCGCGCGTAACTTCGATGCCGATGCGGTCTTCGAAACTGGTAAGCCGGTGGATCGAGTCGTTCAGGGCCAAGTCTTTGAAAAATTCACGGTCGACGAATAGATGCCAACTGAAATTGGCGGGAAGTCCGGCATTGGCGTCTGAGATCTCTGCCAGCATCGTCGTCGGTTCAACCAGCAACACAATCGGGGGTTCTCGCCCATCGACAATTGCTTCCGGACGCAGTATCGGATCGACCAGTCCGACCCAGTAATCAGCGGTGCGGTCCGAGACGCTGAAAAGTCCCGTGATTCGCACTCTGACGCGTCCGATGCCGCGCACTTCGGGCACGGTATCGATCACATCACCTTCTCGGATGTCGAAACGAGATGCCCGGTCCCAGATCAGTCCGGCCTCAACTATCGGGACGCCATCGACGTATTGGACAAGACTTGTCGGTGCGCGGCCGACGATGTATACGACTTGATCGTTGACATCGGAAGCCGATAGGAACATGGCGCGGGAAGCCTCGTTATGGCGGCGAAGTCCTTCACCCTCGTATCCCCAATGCGCCCGGCGAGTCTTTATCATCGAAGCATGGCCGGTGATGGCGCCTGAAAGGTATTCTTCTTCGGCGGCCTTGATGGCGGCATTAGCTTCTTCATACTTGCCGACTTCAAGCGGTATCCACGCCGAGTTGATCTGCAAGTGAGTGTAGATGCGACTGGCCGAGTCGATCGTCTCTTCTACGCCGGCGCGTTCAAGAGTCCGCAGATATACCGGTGCACCGGCGACGATCGTCGCGGTGATGAGAGAGCCGATGAACGCACCAATTAAAAGGGTCGATTCACCCGTTACTCTGCGGATTGTAAACCTAATGAAGTTCAGTTCGGACGTACCTCAACCTGAGAAGGCGTCTAACGCATATCGATGAACGGTCTGCCGTCGCGCTACCAGGTGCACTCTAATCTCTACGCTGAGATGAGCGGTTTTCTTTGATGCAACATTCCATTCTAATCGTGAAACGTTAAGATGGCATCATACATCGCACTATCCTATGCGTTGCCTGGTTCTTCACGGCATCACTAGATACTATCTTGTTAATCTTTCATAATTTCAGCGATAGAGTAGCGGCTCACGCGACGCTCTCAGAGGTGCAGATACAACAGATACAATCAGTGATTAATACCTCCATCTACCCGACGCATGATGCAGGATGAGTGAAGCTACACACAAACGTCGGCGCGGTGCGCTATCGACCTGGTTGACGAGTTCAGCGGCTGGACTGATAATAGCGGCGGTCGTCCTCTTGTCGGCATGCACCATCCAGACTCCCCAGATAAAACTGGTCGAGACGCCAGTAACTGACAGTGCGGGATCCTATCTTTGGATACCCGATGCTGTCGATTCCCTGGAACCATCGCTCGTACACGTCAACGTCAGCCGCAGCGACGGGGCCGGAAGTGGAACCGGTTTGGTAATCGATCCCGCCGGCTGGATCATCACAAGTTGGCACATCATCCAAGGCGCAAGCGGCATCAACGTCACTCTGCACACCGGCGAGACACATCCCGCAGTGCTGTTCCGTGAAGACACTTCACTTGACCTGGCCATCATCCGCGTCAATGCCTATGGTTTGATACCGGCCAACTTCGGCAACTCAGACATGCTTCGTGTCGGTGAAGACATCGTCTCCATCGGCTATGCCTTTGGACTGCGCGGGGCGCCAAGCGTAAGCCGTGGTGTCATAAGCGGTCTGGACCGCTCCGTGAGCGACGGCGCTGGCAAGAGCTATGAGGGTCTGATTCAAACCGACGCGGCGATCAATCTCGGCAGCAGCGGCGGCGCAATCGTCAACTCTAATGGCGAAGTCGTCGGCATCAACATGGGCACTATCGACGTCGGACAGGGAGTCAACTTCGCCATCGCCATCAACACCGTCATCGAAGGCACTAACCAGTTAGCGCTACTAGGAGAACGCGAGTTGCCTGGATACCTCGGATTAGGCGGTATCGATCTCACACCCTACGTAGCATTCCAGCGTGCCTTACCTGTGACGGATGGTTTCGATGTGCGATACGTCGATCCCAATTCACCCGCTGCCGCCGGTTTTATGGTTGACGACGTCATCGTCGGTATCGACGACACTCCGATTCGTGGCAAGAATGACTTCACCGAGTTCCTGCGAACCCACCCGCACGGCACCGACATAGTGGTAATCACCATCCGAGGCGGCGGCAACGGGGCCGTCATGATGCGAATCCCAGTGACCCTCGGCACTCCTGGAACATAACCCGCGTACAATTGCCTCACGAAAACGGCACTAATCAATAGTGATAGGACAGACATATCATGACCGCGTCAGAGCGTGAGTTGAGCGGAAAAGTTGCGATCGTGACCGGGGCCGGCAGGCTCCGAGGCATCGGGCGCGCAACCGCAAACGTCTTGGCGCGCATGGGCGCCGACGTAGTAGTAACCGGAACCGGGCGTGATCCTGATACCTTCCCGCCCGATGAAAAGGAAGCCGGCTGGCGCGATATCGATTCTACTGCCGACGAAGTTCGCAGCTTCGGAGTTAAAGCACTCACCGCGGTAATGGACGTCACCCAGGCCCATCAAGTGCAGGCGCTAATCGACGACACCGTCGCCGAACTGGGTAGCGTCGACATCATCATCAACAACGCCGCCGCGCCTTACGGCGAAGATCGAGTGCCGGTCATCGAGGTCGCTGAAGACGTTTTCAAAAAGGTCTTGGAAGTCAAAGTAGTCGGCACCTATCTCTGCTCCAAAGCGGCCGCGATACAGATGATCAAGCAAGGCAACGGCGGACGCATCATCAACATCTCCTCCACCGCCGGCAAGCGCGGCACTGCCAACATGGCTGCATACAACGCATCTAACTTCGCCGTCGATGGTTTCACCCAAGCCCTGGCAAAAGAGTTAGCCGTCAACGAGATAACCGTGAACAGCGTCTGCCCTGGCATGACCGAAACGGCACGACTAGACCCGGTAGGACGCGGCGACGAATGGCAGCGTCGCGCCGCGCAAGTCCCCCTCGGCCGCCCCGCAGAAGACATCGAAGTGGGTGAGCTAATCGGCTTCCTCTGCAGCCCCCGCGCCGCCTACATCACCGGCCAAGCCATCAACATCAACGGCGGCTCGGTGACGGAGCGGTAGCAGTTCGGGGATTGGCTTTCCTCTCACTCTGTAGCAAGAGGGAAATGTTACGCACTATTCGCATGCTCTTATCGTGTATGCGATAATTCCACGCGCCGAAAGTTACGAAAAGCGTCCGTTAGCACCCCAAAGGGTTGTCAACGTAACCACCGGTGTTGATCTGACACAGACCGTAAGTCGCATCAACGATGGAGACCTGATCGAGGTCGTTGTTACGGCCGCAAATCGCGAGAGCGTGGTAGCAAACTGTCTGTTAAATGCCGCAGTATTGCCTACTCGGGAGACCGGCGAAGAATACTTGAGCTTATTCCGGCTCATGCTAGCAAAGTGCTATACGTTGAAATCTCACCGTCCGGCCAAAATCGCAACTTACCGTTCCGCTTCGATGGCATTGAACGGCCTGACTCTGCTTTATGGCGACTGAATCAGGACCCTTCAGATCTAGGTGAGTGGACACTCGAATACAACCGCGCCAACGCGTTGTACAAGCAAACTGTAGGGATTGCGGGAACGCCGGATGCTAAGACTGCGTTTTACGGCTACATCTGCGTCAAAGCATTGATCGAATGGGCTTTGAAACCGTACCTAGATGAGGCGAACCAAAGCAACATCGATGTCTTGCGAGACTCGGCAGCGAGTTTCGGCAGCAATTAATCCCCCTCAACCCTGCTCCTTACTCATCAATAAACCCGCGCAGCTGGGTGCTGCGTTTGGGGTGGCGGAGTTTGCGGAGGGCTTTGGCTTCAATTTGGCGGACGCGTTCGCGGGTTACGCCGAAGTAGCGGCCTACTTCTTCCAACGTCTTGGAGCGGCCGTCTTTCATGCCGAAGCGATGCTCTATCACTTGCTTCTCGCGCACATCCAGTGTCTCAAGCACGGTGCGAACACTTTCACTCATCAAGTTGGACGATGCCTCTTCGATCGGGCCGTCGGTGTTCGTTTCGGGGATGAAGTCGCCTAGAGTGGAATCTTCTTCGTCGCCGATGGGCGTCTCGAGGGAAACTGGCTGGAGCGATATCTTGAGCGTGTCGCGTACCTTTTCGGGCGTCGTCTCCATGTGCACGGCGATCTCTTCAGGCGTCGGCTCGCGGCCGTATTGCTGAACCAGTCTGCGGCTGATGCGTAGCAACTTGTTGATCGTTTCCACCATGTGCACCGGGATGCGGATGGTGCGTGCCTGATCGGCTATCGAGCGTGTTATCGCCTGTCGGATCCACCAGGTGGCATAGGTCGAGAACTTGTAGCCGCGTCGATAGTCGAACTTCTCTACGGCACGTATCAGACCGATGTTGCCCTCTTGAACGAGGTCCAGGAGGTTCATTCCGCGTCCCATATATTTCTTGGCGACGGAAACGACAAGACGCAGATTCGCCCGGGTGATGTGGTCGTCTGAGGCGTTGCCCCGACTGCGTATCGTGGTTAGATGCGCATCCAGCAGTGGGCCGTAGTAGAAGAGCTTCTGTATCGCATCATCGTCCAGAGCGGCTTCCAGTTCGGACAGTTGCGGGTTGCACTCAATGGCATCGGGCGTTTCTACAGGCACTAGCAACGTCAGTAGCGACAGATTGCGGATATTCGTCTTCGACTCTTCAGTGTCGCAGTCGAGATAGTTGGCGAGATACTCGATCTTCTCTTCCGAGTAGGGCTCATCAAGGCATTGACGGATTATGGGATCCATCAGCATGTCTTCAAGATGTGTAGTTACGACTTCATCAGCCACCGCCAGCAAACGTGTTGCTAGTTGGTCGGAGCAGTTCAGACCTCTGCCAACTGCCTTTACACGTGCCTTATGGGAAGTCTCTTTGAAGACTTCAAATATCTTGTCGTCGTCAAGCGACAGTTCAGAATGCCCAAAGTGCGGCGCCAGTTCTGCAACGACCTCAAGCGCCTCGGCACGCGATATATCCAATGCTCTACGTATCGGCGTCGCGGACGTGATTCGGTACGGGTCGGCCACAATGTCTAGCAGACGCCGTTGCGTCAACACTTCCGCGATATGCGCATCCGTGATCTGATTGCTTAGGTGCAGGACGATTCGGGACGTCCTGCGACTGCATCCCATGATCTCCGCAATCTGCTTCGATGTAGCATCGTCGTCCAGCGCATCAAATGCAGTGCGAAACTCAGGAGTTGCTATTTTCCGAAATGCTCCTTTCGGCAGGCGAGACAGGTCGCGGATTATCTCGATGGCATCAGTATCGGAGCAGTTGAAGATGTCAGAGACATACTTGATGTCTTTGGCACGATATGGATTGACCAGCGCCTCGTGGATCTGATCGAAAGTTACCGCCATCTGCTCGTTGCAGAAGCCGGAGTAGATGACCATCGCCCGGGCGGCGGTGTTCATCTGGGCAAGGCGATTCAAGCCTTCAATCGTGACCTCGGTTGCTGAGGGCCTAGTTTCGTGCTTGGCGATAAAGTCGGTTTCGATCTGTCCGACGATGCGTCGAAGTTCCAGATTGCGCGCTAACTCACGCTCCTGTTGTGCCGTCAACAGGTCGACACGTCCGATTTCGCGCAGATACATGCGAACCGGATCATCCGTCGGCTCAGCACTCGCGACGGTGTTTTCCATTGAGATGACTTGTGCGCGTTGCTTAGCGCCGCTAGCAGAGCCGTCCCAGCTGTCAAGATCCGATATCGTGTTTGAGGGCGCGGAGGGCGCCAATATCATGCTGGCGAGCTCACTGCCTCCGCCAAACGATCCTTCGTCCGAATCGTCCTCTGAACCGCCGATAATCCCGAAGCTCAGCGTTGAGCCATCATCGTCGTCGTCATCATCCACATCTTCCTCGTCGTCAGTATCGGTATCATCCGTGTCGTCTTCGCTCTCTGCAGCATCTTCTTTATCGACTAGGGAATCATCATCATCCGATGCATCAGTCTGCAATGAGGTGCGTCCGTTGCGACGCGACGGGGCAATGGTGTGGTTGGATACACCAGCCTCCTCTTCTTCGACTTCAACTACCGCCGTAGTTGCTTCAGGGTCGTCGCTTTCGTTGAACATTCAGAGAGCCTCCTATTGTTTGAACGTCGCCCGTGGCGGAATCGTCAGCTCTTTGATCTGGCGGTTTGTCTCAACCGCATAGACCATGTCCTCATCTCGGATCATGTTCCCGTTTTCTTCAGCCTGTTGCACCTCTCTAGTCTTGCTGCGCTTTAGGAAATCACGAATGGTTCTGGTTGCACACTCCTCAGTGATCTTGATCACATCGGCCTGGTCGGGCGTGTCTTCACCGCTGACCGGCGATAATTGATAGCTCATCAATCGATTGAAAAGCTCATCTGCTCCTGGTATTTCAGCAATCTCATCGCGGCAATCGGCAAGCGTGTTGGTCGCCCGCAACCTGTCGAATACCAATCTTCGGATCGGATCCGATAGGTGCATCGGTTCAACTGCACCGGTATGATCAATCGCAAATCTATACTGAACCATACACGCTAAAAGCGTCAGCTCCCATCCTGCTTGTTCAATAGTTGTAGGTATTGTAACGGGAGATTTCGCTCGATTTCGGTTGCGGGATCGAGATCTGCCTGTACTCCTCGACTGGCTAGAACCGTTCGATTCGCCAGACCGACTCTGACGGCGGATCGAGAGTGAGTGCCTTAATGAATCGAGTGGCAACTCGAGCCGGTTAGCCAGCAGGTTGAGGGCTTTAATCTCCTTGATCTTGCTCGGAGGTATGTGCTCGAAATAGGGCTCTACCTCAGTAAGCACCGCATCTATACCGTTGTCTGTAGCAGTGTCGTGACTGTCGATGCTGGAGCGGATCACGAACTCCATGACTTCGTCCGCTTGCTCGATCGATGCGACCCACTCGGCGCTGTTCTGACGTATCGCTTCATCCGGGTCTTTGGGCGTGCCTTGATCGGTAACTACCGGGCTCGCCACTCGGATATCGATTCCTGAACGACGCTGATAGCCTGTTCCGCCAGACGTTCCTCTATTGATGCGGCCGAACTCGGATATGGCGAGGCTCAATCCGCGCAGCGTCGCTTGGCGTCCCGCCTCGTCCATGTCGAGACAAAGCACTATCGACGCCGGTCGGTCCGGGTCGTCCGGCAGGATTGCGGCTACGGCTTGGAGCTGTTGCGGCGTGACGGATGTGCCCATGCAGGCGACGACGTTTTTGAAGCCTCGCTCTTGCGCGGCAAGAACGTCCATGTAGCCCTCGACGATGACGGCGCGTCCGGAAGCGCGGACCGCGTCTCCGGCCCAGTTCATGCCGTAGAGCAGTTCAGACTTGTTGAATATCTGCGTCTCATGCGTGTTCAGATACTTCGGTTGCGCGTCGCCCATTGCGCGGGCGCCGAAACCGACGATGTTGCCACGCGGATCGCGGATCGATATCGTGATGCGGTCCATAAACATGTCCCGCCAAGTACCATCGCTACCTTTGATGACCAGTCCGGCATTAACCACGGCCCGACTATCAGCACCTATCGACTGCATATACTGCTTGAGCGAGTTGACGCCAGATGGCGCATAGCCGATACCGCGGCGGCGGGCCGTTGAAGCGTCGATGCCGCGACTCTCTAGATACGCCAACGCCTCTGCACCTTCCGCGCCTTCCAGTTGTCGGTTGTAAAACTCTTCCGCCACCGCGTTGACTTCGTGCATCGACGAAGTCCTAGTGCGACCTTCAGAGTTCGATCCGCGGTAGAAATCTGCCGGATCCAGCCCTGCCTGCCGCGCCAGCTTCTCGAGTGCCTCTTTGAACTCGACACCATCGGCGCGCATCACGAAACTGACGATGTCGCCACCGACACTACATGCTCCCCAGCAACGCCACGAGTTGTGCTCTAGTGAAAGACTGAATGAGGGAGTGCGCTCATCATGAAACGGGCACAACGCCTTCGGAGTGCGTGAGGACAGGTTCTCAAGTGCCACATAGTCCGATACAACATCAACGATCGACAGTCTCGTCTTGACCTCGTCAAGTAACGTCATCTGCTCTCCCTGCTGTCGGGCAATCGATCCCGAAAGCAACCTCCAAGGCTCCGTATCTATTGCAACACAAGCGTCCCGTATCTTTAGGACGTACGAAGTATAAAAGAGATTCCAAAAGTTGCAAGTTGACTACAGCGTCAAATTGAACTTTATCTGATACATATATTCTAATTATGAGACGCTGAAATCAGCGCCTGGGAGCGTGATTTTACCCTGATACAGCCCCTCGCTGCTGCCGGGTTTGATCCGTTCGAGTGCCATCACTGCATAGTTGTCGGTCATGCCGCATACGTAATCGGCCGCCGCACGATACGGTTCGTCCGACAGCGTGATTAGCCAATCCGGGATGTCTTCTACATGCCGGGTGTAGTGATCATGTAGCAGTTCAACCGCGTTGCGGGCTCTGATGCCCTCTGATGAGTTTGATGCGGGGCGATAGACGCGTTCGAACATGAAGTCGCGCAACGATGTCGTGACGTCTCGCATCTGCTCCGACATGCGTATCCAGACCTGCACTGCAGAATCTGGGCCGCCCTCTTCGCCGGTGCAGTTCCAGGAGGTGTCGATGACGTCGCACACCATCGCGTTCAGTCGGCTCGAATGGCGGTCGCCGAGAGCATCGCGGATCTCCATCGGCACATCCTCGATTTCGAGCGTGCCGTCGCGATGCGCATCTTCTAGATCGTGCGCCAAGTAAGTGATGGCGTCGGAGATCCTCACTATCTGCGCTTCCAGCGACATCTGGGCTACGGCATCTTGGACGATGAATTCACCCTCCGGTTTAGAGTGCCGCGCTACCGCATCTAATACCGATTCGGTCAGGTTCAACCCATCGCCATGCTTCTCAAGTAACCGTAACGTCCGCACTCCTTGGGCGGCGTGGGTGAATCCGTCCGGTAGACGCTCATTCAACACCTCCTCACCGATATGACCGAATGGGGTATGCCCTACATCATGCGCCAGCGCCGCGGCCTCAACCAGGTCCTCGTTCAGATTCAGCGCCCGCGCAATCGTGCGTCCCACTTGCGAGACCTGAAGCACGTGCGTCATGCGGGTAGTGAAGTGGTCGCCTTGCGGATTGACCAGCACCTGGCTCTTGTGCTTCAGTCGCCGAAAGCAGTTCGAGTGCACGATCCGGTCGCGGTCTCGCTGGAACGCGGCCCGTACTGCTGAGGGCTGTTCATCCCTCTCTCGCACCGCTTCAGACGACCGAGATGCGTATGGTGAAAGGAATTGCTCGCGCTGTTCGATGCGATGTCGAACCGAGTGGTGAATGCGTGTTGCCACTATACTCAAGCGACCGTCACCGTCTTGGCGAGGTTGCGCGGACGGTCCGGGTTGTATCCACGCGCAACTGCGGTGTGGTACGCCAGCTGTTGCAGCGGAATCGTCATCAGGAATGGCGTATGCTCGCAATCTTCCGAAACTATCTTGATGCAGTAATCGGCCAGAATCTCAACTTCCGCATCGCCCTCATGTGCCAGCGCGATCACTTCCCCGCTTCTACTCTGTATCTCGTGCATACTCGTAAGCATCTTCGTCCGCAATGCCCCGTCGCACGGCACCAGCACGATTGAGGGAGTTGCCGGATCGATAAGTGCGTTCAGTCCATGCTTCATCTCCGATGCGCTGCATCCCTCAGCATGGACATACGCCGTTTCCTTCATCTTCAGCGCACCCTCCATCGCGATCGGGAACAGGTCGCCCCGACCGAGCACCAGCATATTGTTGACGTCTCGAAAACGTCTTTGCGCGAGGGCGGCAACCTCGCTCTCCTGTCCGATGGTGCGATTGATGGCGCGCGGCAGACCGGCTATCGCATCGATGTGTGCCTCCAGCTGCGCCTCGCTTAGCACCCCATTATGATGTCCTAGTTGCAGACTCATCGTGTACAGCGTCAACATGCTGTTGATGAATGTCTTGGTCGACGGTACGGCGACCTCGATGCCGGAACCGATGTCGATGGTGATGTCCGAGATTCTGGATGCTTCACCGTAAGGATTGGCCGTGACGACCGCGACGGTGCATCCTTTGCGGCGTGCCGTCTCAATCGCCACCAGCGTGTCGTACGTCTCCCCGGACTGTGTGACCGCTACCAATAGCGACTTCTCATCTATCAGCGGATCGCGGTCTGCCAACTCGCCGGCGTACTCAGCATGCGCCGGGATGCCAGCCAAACGTTCGATCCAGCGTGCACCTGCCATCGCGGCAAAGTGAGACGTTCCCATGCCGGCGACAATCACCCGCTCCAGGACCGGCGGTACTCGACACAGCTCTGGGATGTTCAGGCTACGGTTACTGAAATCGACGCGACCGATCATCGCGCCCTGAACTGAGGCGGCCTGCTCCGATATCTCCTTGTGCATGAAGTGGGGATGCCCGCCGATATCGGCAATCCGGTTTTCCGGCCGCAGCGGCACTCCCCGCTTTACTACGTGTGAAACATCTACGCTCACCGATTCGTAGCCATGCCGATCGATCCGAACCGTCTCGCAATGGTCGATATGCAGAACCTCCGACACGTCGGCCGGCATAGCAGCGGTGTTGCTGGCAAGGATGTAGGCGTCCTGCGAACGTCCCAAAATCAGGCTGCCGGCATAGCCGACGCGCATCCCTACTATTCCGTCCGCTTCATCCGACGACATCGCGACGATTACCGCCAGCCCCTCCAGTTCCATCCCGGCCAGTCGAGTAGCGCCCAGCAACGATTCGCCACCCTCCATATACCGCGCGATGATGTGGGCGATTGCTTCCGAGTCGGTATCGGACTTGAACTCTATCCCTTGCTCGACCAGCTTGCGTCGCAGTTCGGCATGGTTCTCGATGATGCCGTTGTGCACGATCGCCACCTTGCCGTCGTAGCTGACGTGCGGGTGGGCATTGGTGTCAGTTGGCGGGCCGTGCGTAGCCCAACGAGTGTGGGCGATGCCAGTGGTCGCGTCGCCGAACTGCCCATTTATCGTCTGCTCAAGCGTCGATACTGGGCCGGCGCGCTTGATGGTAGTGATGCCGCCATCAGTCAGCGCCGCGATACCCGCGCTGTCGTAACCGCGATACTCAAGGTCTTTCAGAGCCCGCAGCAGAAACGTCTTTGCATCGCGGCAACCGGCATATCCAACAATTCCACACATATCTCTACTTTAGACTATGCCAGCAAATACGCTATGCCCGGTCTACGGACTCGGCGGCTATGAAGTGTAACCACTTTCAGATATCGTCAACTCGTAGCCATCACCAGCCGCATCGGCGTAGACGCCGCGGCGATTGGCGGGAAGTTCCGACGCGATGCGTGCCATGATCTCATTGGTCGCCGTCTGCAGCTCAGACCGACTCGAGACGTCCGGATGCACCTTGAATGGCACGCCGACTGAGATTTCGATCTGGGCTATGGGCATGAAAACCTTAAGGATGTTATGCATATTGTCAGTGCCGTGAAGCGCAATCGGCACGATGGTGGCTTGCGATTGCACGGCCGCCACGGCTGTCCCTATCTGCCCGCGCTTCAAGCCCTCAAGATTACGGCTCCGCGTACCTTCCGGGAACAGCACGACCGCTTCATCGTTGCCGAGTACGGTGCGAACCCAGCGAAGCGCGCGCAGATCTGCAGAGTAGCGACTCACCGGGTATGCGCCCCAACCTTTGAGCAGCGAGGTGAAGAGCGGATTGCTGAACAGCTCGCGCTTAGCGAGAAAGTAGGCGCCACGCGGCAGTATCGACGCAATGATGGAAGGGTCTAAAATCGACAGGTGATTGCATACGTATATCACCGGCCCATCCACATTCAGCCGCTCCCGATGCTGGATATTGAAGTGTGCAAAGAGCGCCAGCGTCCCTTTGAATGCAGTGTTGCAGAAGGGAAAGAACCATTTCCGATTAAGTTTCACGCCGCTCATCCCGGTTAGAGAGCTGCTGACTTGGATGGTTTTTCAACTCCCTCACCAACGCCTCAATCTTGTCAACAACTTCCTCGATCGTCAAATCATCAGTTGCAATTGTGATGGCATCGCGAGCAGGACGCAATGGCGATATGGCACGATTCGAGTCGATTTCATCCCGCCTCTCAAGCGAGCGCAACACCTCATCATACTCCCGTGCATCGAGATTCCCATCTGCATCCTGCGTCCGTCTCGCCGCTCTGGTAGCCGTCGATGCCGTAAGAAAAATCTTCAACGGCGCATCCGCCAAAACGACCGTCCCGATATCACGTCCCACCATCACAATCGCCCCCCGTTCCGCCATCTCCCGCTGCTGCCGGACCAACGCCTCCCGAACCGCCGCAACTGCAGAAACTATCGACACGCTTCCATTTATCTGCTCCGAATGCAATCTATCCGTCAAATCCTCCCCATCAACCAACAAGCGCCAACTCCCGCCGCCACCATCATCGACCGTCCTCCTCTGCACCTCAAACACGACCTCAACCGCAATCCGTCCCAGCCCATCGACATCATCTATCTCCACACCACGTCGATGAGCAATATAAGTAACCGCCCGATACATCATCCCGGTATCCAAATAATCGAATCCCAACCGATCTGCCAGCATAGTCCCCACCGTAGATTTCCCCGAAGCCGACGGCCCATCAATTGCGATCTGCTCAAAACTCAAAACGATTCGATTATAGTCATTTACGTTTTCCCCACCCCTTTATCCCCGATGCGCCCTCAAAAAGCGGGTTTGACGTCCGCGCGTTTATTGCTTTTTGGGGGATATAATGCGGTAGTTGCACATGGCATTGCATTAATTGATCGATTTTTTGATTTGGCTGCTGGTTTAAGCGGCGGCGATTGTTGTGTGCAAACTAACAAAATATGACGTTAAATGGCTAATATTCTCTCCTCCAGAAAATCTGAGGGGGGGTAAGACACAGATGTATGAGCGTAACCGAGGCGTAGATGCTGTTTTCACGCGGATGATGGGGATTGTTGCAGGTTTTGGTGGTCAGCGACCGCGGCCGACGATGTTGAGGGGCTTGATGAGGCTGAAGCTGCGAGGCACCGCGCTGGTGATAGCCGCCTTGGGCATCTTGACGCTTCTTGTTGCCGTCGATGTGCCGGCAGACACGGTGTCGGCACAGGGCACTCCGCCCCTGCCGACCGGCGTGAAGGTGATGGCCCAATCCGCTACTGAATTCAAGATAACGTGGAACTCAAACTCGAGCTATTGGTCAGAGCTTGCAGTTAACCAGCTGCCGCCTCATCCTCAGGAGCGGTTCTCCCAAAAGCAGGATAAGGGCATCGGCGAGCATACCATGACGGATGGTACTCCATTGTTCCCGTTCCGCTATGACAACGACGTAAAACGCTGGCATGTCCATGTTCGTTTTACCACTGAGGATCCTTTGGGCCCTAGTCCTTGCCCGTGCGGTAGCTATACAGACGCGGTCCAGGCCGCGGCTAAGCCGGGCGCCCCGACCGCTTTAGCTGCTACGAACGTGCAGGACCACTCGGCGACACTGAGTTGGACGAAGCTTACTGACTTCACCGTGGCTTCGTATTAGTATGGTTTCCACACCGATACGAATGCGACGGCACCATTAGAGTGGTCTCTCGGACGGACAGCAGATGAAGCGACTGGTGCTGAAATCGAAGGCTTGCCATCTGGCGCAACAGTCAAAACCTTTCTCCGCTCAGTCGTATGGCATACTCCCCAATACCCCGGTTATGTGGACGAGATGATAGATGGTGCGCACAGCGACTGGATATCGGTCACGGCGACTACTACGGGCAACGTAGATCCGCCGCATGCGCCAGATGTCGGACTAGCGGCGGGCATGAATCAGATCACGGTCGATTGGGACGCGCCGTATGACCTGGGCGGTGCCATCACGGGTTACGAATTAGATTACAAGCTGTCCACGGCTAGCAACTGGTCAGATTGGACCCATGACGACACGACGACGGTCAGCACGATTACCGGTCTGACCAACGGCAGTGTGTATGATGTCCGCGTGCGCACACAGAACTCCGCCGGCTGGGGCAAGTGGTCGCATATCGTATCTCATACGCCCCGCAGCACTTTTGACGTCCCGCAATTTTGGTGGACGGCAAATCAAGGTCTCAACAAGATTCGAATGCACGTTGCCTATATCATGGCCGAGGCGACCTCGGTGGTAGTCGGTTATCAACGTGCCGACGACACTACTAATCAAACTGGCGAGCATACAAGGACGGCCACGCAACCCCGGACACATTTTGACGACCGGACCCACGCAAGCGGCTATCGTTGGGAATTCAGAACCAAGGCCTGCATCTACGATCAGTGCAGTGACTGGACGTCGCCGTGGACGGAACTGGCAGCCGAATCGCACGCGCCTACCGATCCGACGACTAAAACACGGGTACCGATCCGACGGATAATACTATTACGCTGCAATGGTCGAAGCCCACCGACTATGACGGCCGTACGCATGTGGCGTATCAACTCGGCTACGCCATTGGAACCAGCTCTGCTCTCGAGCCGGACACGATATTGTCAAGCACGTCGACGGGCACTTCGCACACCTTCACTGGTCTGCAGCCGGGCACGACTACCGGGGTGTTCGTGCGCACGGTTGTGCTGGGGTCTGACGGAAACCACCTGGGCAGCTCCGTGAGCAGGTGGGCAGTAGTCTATAGATCCACAACGGGCACTGCGCCGACCACCCTCTTGCCGACCGGTGCAGAGGCTACTTTGGCGGCCGGGGCGGGCTCGATTACAGTGACGTTATCGGCAACTGATAACGGCACTCCGATTGATAATTGGCGAGTGAATTGGAAGAAACCGAGCGAAGATTGGACTGAGTCGACACGGGATTCAACTCAAGGGCCAGCTACGACGTACACGATTACTGGCTTGGACGCCAGCACCGAGTACGAAGTCCGAGTCCGGCCGCACAACAGACATGGTTGGATGGGGGCAAGTTCTTCTGGTGATACTTGGTCTGATACCGTGTCGGCAACGACGAGTGCGGCGACGGCGCCGGACAAGCCGGGCGCGCCGAGACTGACCGCGGGCAACGGTGAGATCACCGCGTCATGGTCCGCACCGCTGAGCAACGGTGCCGAAATTACCGGCTACGACCTGCAGTGGCGCGAGTCGCCAAGCGGAAGCTGGACCGACTGGTCAAGCGAGGTTACGGAGTCTCCGCACACCATTACCGGACGCACCAACGGCACGGCATATGAAGTGCGAGTGCGCGCCAAGAACTCAGCTGGCAATAGCGCGTACTCAGACGCGTCGCAAGCGGCGACGCCAAAAGCACCAGTGCCGGACGCGCCTGCGATGCCAATCGTGACGGTCTCAGTAGCCGGAGAACTCTCAGTGTCATGGAACGTGCCGAACGATAACGGCACCGCCATCACTGGCTACAACGTGAATTACAAAAAGAGCAGTGCCCCGCGCTTTAGCAACTGGCCGCATAGCGGCACGTCTACCAGCACTACGATCACGGGTTTGGAGACCAACACGGAGTACGCCATCACCGTGAGCGCCGAGAGTGCGGCTGGCAAGAGCTGGGATTCCGCCTGGGGTTACGGAACAACGGCTACGATACCCTGGAAACCAGTCGTCACCGCCGAACGGCACGACGATATGATCGAAGTGTCGTGGGAAGCCTACAACGGCGGCGCAGCCATCAACGACTACGACGTGCAGTACCGCCAAGTGACTACCCCAGCAGGGAGCTGGACGGAGCACACTCATACAGGCACGGACAGGTCGACGACGATATCCGGTACGACGGCTAATGCGGGCTACGAAGTGCGTGTCCGCGCCACCAACGGAGCGGGCACTGGCGACTGGTCGAACGTCAAGACGACGCTCACGAAACCCGAAAAACCAGACGTGAGCGTGGGACCGGGACCCCGGGAGCTCATCGTGAACTGGACCGCGCCACCCAACGGCGGTGCGGCCATCAGCGACTACGATGTGCAGTACAAAGCATCTTCGGAGACGACCTGGGAAGACTGGTCTCATGATGGCACGGCGACAAAAGCGACCATCACCAATCTGGTCAATGGCCGACAGTACGATATCCAAGTCAATGCAACCAACTCCAGAGGCGCTGGCGAGTGGTCAGAAACGGTCACGGCCATTCCCGGCGCGCCGACCAAACCCGACTTCCTCGCGATCCCGGGGGGCAACTATATCTATGCGGCATGGCATAACTTTTCGGACAACGGGGACGCGGTCACCGGCGCTAAAGTGCAGTACAAACTTTCTTCCCACTCAGCATACACCAGCGTGACGTACACTGGTTCTAACCAGTATTTCTTCGTCGATTATGTCGAGGATGGCAAGACTTATGACGTCCGGGTGCGGCTGGAGAACTCCCGATGCAAAGGCCCCTGGTCAAACGTGAAGACGCTTACGGTCGGAACGCCCTATTCGCCGAGTGTGTTTTATTTGCGCTCTGGCAACGCGGAACTGACCGCATACTGGGCGGCGCCGAGATTTGCGGATGTCCCTGCACTTACAAGCTGGACTTTACAGTACCGCGCGGCGGGAGATAAGAACTGGACTACTGCGGATCTGCCGGCTGAGTCTAGGAATAGCACCGTCACCGATTTGACCAATGGCACAACGTACGAGGTACGGCTGCGCGCATCGAACGTGAATGGCGACGGTGTATGGTCGGATATTGAGTCCGTGACAGTGGGGAGTCCATGGGAAGTCATACTGAGTCTCACCGCGCAGAATGCAGCACTCGATTTGTCGTGGACTGAACCGACGTTCGCCTACGGCTTTGACGTCATCGATTATGACATCCGCTATAGAATCTCCGGGGCTGGGGAGTGGAGCGATTGGCCGCACCAGGGTACAGAGCGCACGGCGACGATAACGGGCTTGGAAAACGGCACCAAATATGCCGTTCAGGTGCGCGCCGAGAACACCCATGGCGATGGCGATTGGAGTTTCGCCTCCTCGGAGGTGCCGGGAACGCCGCATGCGCCGGTTGTAACTCTCGAAGCGGGGCACGAGCGCATCATCGCAACTTGGCCGGAACCTTATAACAGCGGCTTTGAAATCACCGGCTACGAAATCTTTTACCGCGAGAGTGGAGTCGCCGCGACAACCCCCTGGACCAATGCACCGCACACCGGCACCGGACGTCGGAAGACGATAAGCGGTTTGACGAATGGCACTTCATATGACGTTCTTGTGCGCGCCAAGAACGAGCATGGTGAAGGACCATGGTCGGCCGTAAGGTCGGAGACGCCAGAGATGACGGCGCCGTATCCGCCGTCGTCGAACTGACCCCGGGCAACGGGCAGATCACCGCGACGTGGACCGTAGACGACGGCGGTAGCCCCGTCTCCGTATACAACTTGGAATACCGCATCCGAAACGCCGAAGACGCATGGGTAGAGTGAGACCAAGAAGACCACACTACGCCGACAGCAACCATCATCGATCTGGTCAACGACATCACATACGAAGTGCGCGTTAAAGCCAAAAACGCAGTCGGCGAAAGCGACTGGTCAACCGTGCAGTGGGCTACACCCGGAGATGCCTCCCCGCCAGACGCGCCATTCCTGACCTTGACCGACGGCGACCAGGAGGTCATCGCGACGTGGACTGATCCGGAGAACAACGGCGCACCGATCGAATACTGGTGGGTGCGACACCGCTTCTGGGAGAGCTCAGATGAGTGGTCCGAAGTGGGAATCGGCGGAACAGACCGAGTTCGCACCATATCCCCGCTCGTCAACGGGCAAGTCTACGAAGTTCAGGTCAGTGCCGAAAACCTGGCCGGCAGGGGTGCATGGTCGAACATCGAATTAGGCTCGCCAAGACCCGATGGTGCACCAGGCGCAGCCGTCCTCGCGCTCTCGCCACGCAGCGAAAAGATCGACGTATCGTGGAAGCAACCAAACAACTACGAATCGGAAATCACGTTATACCGTCTGCAACATCGCGCCATTGGAGACGATTGGACAACCACGACTCTCTTGCCCGATCCCGATAGCGAGATCTTGCCGACAAACGCATCGATCACGGGACTGATCAACAACACGACGTATCAGGTGCGGATGCAGGCCAGGAATGAATTCGGGAACGGCGGCTGGTCGGACGTGGTAGAAGCGACGCCGGGAGGCACTCCCGCGCCCCCCACCGCGCCGCGCAACCTGATACTGATTCCAGGCAACAATGAGATCACGGCCGAGTGGTACCCGCCCGCAAACGACATGGGCAACACGATCACCGGTTACGGCGTTGAATACCGCGAGAAAGGCGCCGCGAACTGGACTTCCCACACCCATACCAGCATCTTCCAGAGCACTAAGATCCAGGGCCTCAGCAACACCGTAGTCTACGAAGTGCGGGTGCGAGCGAACAACACCAATGGCTCGGGCGACTGGTCAGAAGTGAGATCGTCATCACCCGTCGGACCGCCAAGTGCGCCAGTCGTCACGCTGGACCCCGGCAATGGCGAGCTTGATTTGACGTGGACCATCAGCAGTGACGGTGGCAGTCCGATCACGAAGTACCGCCTGCGCTACCTACCCGAAGGTGGCGAAGAGCAACGCACCAACCTGCCCGAATCGGCAATCCAGACCAAGAGTTACACCCTCACCGGTTTGACGAACGGCACGGAGCATGAGATTCAGCTCAAGGCCGGGAACGTGCACGGCTTCAGCGAATGGTCAGACATGACGACGGCGATCCCGGGCGTGCCCAGCAAACCGGACGTGTCCCTGACGCCTACCCCGGGCTCGACCGAGATGACGTGGAGCATAGATGACCATGGCAGTGCCATCACGATGTATCGCCTGCGCTACACCCCCGTAGGTGGCTCTACGACGGTCATCAACCTGCCGGACGATTCGCTGACGTCGCTGAGCTACACGCTCACCGGACTGACTGTCAACACGACGTATGAATTGCAACTCCGCGCCCAAAACGCGAACGGCTGGGGTACCTGGTCAGACGCGAAGCTGACGACGCCCGGCGGAGGCGTGCCCGACGCGCCCGTGGTCACCCTGACGGCTGGCGACACGGAGATCGAAGCATCATGGAACACGCCCAACGCAAACGGCTACACCATCAGCGGCTACGCCGTCGAATACAAAGCCACCGCCAACAACACCTGGCTACCCTGGACGCACGACGACCTAACCACCACAACCACCATCACCAACCTAACCAACGGCACCTCTACGACATCCGCACCAACGCCACCAACAGCGCCGGCAACAGCACCTGGTCCGAGGTTGTAAGCGCAACGCCGATGCTGCCAGATGGGACGCGGTTGGAGGATGAAGATGGCAATGCGCCAACCAGTTTCACAGCTGGCGTGCCACAGATGTTCACGTTGCACACGGATGAAAGCACGAATTTGTGGGTAGGCGTCAACTACGACGGGAATAACAACCTGACGACCGGTTCATGTCCGGCCGGCGGCAACACCGGCGCGCATCGTGGCGACGGCGATACGATCACGATCCGCGGCTGTTACGCGGGTGAGGCTGAGATCCGGATCTACCGGGGTCAGCTGATCTTGGCAAGCTATGACGTGACGGTGTCCAGCTCCGGCTTCACCGCCAGCCTGGCGGATGTGCCTTCGATGATCGATGCAGGCGGATCTGAGACATTCACGCTGACGACGAACGTGTCCGACTTCGAGAACGTGTCCGACTTCGTGTGGGTAGGTGTGAACTACGGAGGTGACAATCACTTGTCGACTGGCTCCTGTCCGGCGGGCGGCAACACTGGCGCGCTTTTTGAGGATGATGAGGTGACGATCTACGGCTGTTCTGTCGGCGAGGCCGAGATTCGCATCTACAGGGGACAGCTGATCCTGAACAGCTACACTGTGTCGGTGACTGGCGAGGCGGATACTGCCAGCTTGTCACCTGCGCCATCCAGCATGTCTGCAGGTGGTTCTCAGACGCTCACGCTGTCGACTAATATTGATGATGGCGTGTGGGTAGGTGTGAACTATGACGGGAACAACCATCTATCGACTGGTTCGTGTCCGGCCGGCGGAAACACTGGCGTGACGATCACCAACGGCCAGACTGTGACGATCAACGCTTGCTCTGCAGGAACTGCTGAGATCCGGCTTTACAAGCTGAACACGCTGCTAGCAACGTATGAGGTGACGGTCAGCCCTTAGCTACCGCCCCATGGCCGCCCCTCGTGCCCTCACCACTGACCCCTCTCCCGCATCACTGCGGGAGAGGGGAACTTGTCCGCATGGTCATGATTGAAGTGGACGAGCATGGTTGTTCGACGTGCATCGGCAACGTCGTGCTTGCAACATGAGCACCATGTTGTTGATCGTCATAAACAAGTACGTTCTCTGTACACATGAACATCACGAGAAGTTCCCGTCTCCCGCAGTGATGCGGGAGAGGGGTCAGGGGTGAGGGCCCGATGGGGACAAAGGGGTGGCGGTATCCGCGTCATCAACAATGAACGTTCATTCTCACAGAGACGTTTCCCCACCCCATCTCCTCCCGTGATGGCGTACAGTCCTTGTTCGCAGGTTACATGATTTCAGTCGATTACTATGTGCAGGCAGTAAGTAAATCAACGGGAGCGTTGGTTAGTTATGGCTTTGTTGTTGAATCGGGTGGATGTGCAGCGGGTTTTGTCGATGGCTGGGGCTATCGATGTGGTCGAGGCGGCTTTTGGGGAGTTGGCAAAAGAGACGGCTGAAATGCCGCCGAGGACGGTCTTGATCGACCCGGCGGTCGGGGGATGGATCGCATATATGCCCGCTTACCTGAAGTCGGGCGCCGCTTTGGGCGCTAAAGCAGTAACGGTGTATAAGGACAATCCGACGAAGCTGGGCTTGCCGACTACCATCGGCACGATACTTGTGCAGGACAATCAGAGCGGTCAGGTCGTAGCGGTGATGGATGGTGGTTATCTGACGGCAGTCCGCACCGGCGCGGTATAAGGCGTGGCAACGCGGCACATGGCACGTGCCGATTCAAAAGTGGGCGGAGTTCTCGGCGCGGGTGTGCAGGCGCGTCAGCAGGCCGTCGCAATCGCCGAAGCGAGCAACATCGACACGATCCTCACATTCTCGTTGGATGACGATGCGGCACGGGGTGAGTTTGCAGAGTGGGTAGCCGAACAGACGGGCTTGGACGTGCAGCTTGCCACAAGCGGCGAGGAACTGTGCCGTGAATCGGACATCGTAGCACTTGCCACTACAGCCGTGAATCCCATTGTCAGTGCTGATTGGTGGAAGCCGGGAGCACACATCAACGCCATCGGTTCGCATGCGCCTGGAGTGCGCGAGCTGACACTGCCAGCGTACAACGCGCACGGGTGATCTGCGATCAACTCGAGGCCTGCATGGCCGAAGCGGGCGACCTGCAGATACCGGTAGAAGCCGGCGACTATGCCTGGTCGGACGTGGCAGGAAATCTGGGCGACGTCGTCAATGGCGACACCCCCGGACGCACTAATGACGACGAGGTTACGCTCTTCAAGAGTGTCGGACTGGCGATCCAGGACATTTCATGCGCCGCGCTCGTCTACCGTGAGGCGCGCGCCAACAATATCGGTCAGGAGTTTGACTTCAGCGTCTAGAGCGGTGTTGCGTCGGCATTAGAAGATGCTGGTGACTGCGTTCCAGATGTCTACCACCACGTCAACGGCGCGATAGCGGTCGAGCAGTTTTCCGCCGTGCAACACCCACTCCTGCGCCATCTTGAGTGCGGTGCAGACTACCAGCCAGACGGCGATTCTGCGGGTGGTGAACTCGTAATCGGGCCACCAATGTCGTTGCGCGGCGATGGCGACGAACCAGAACTCGAACACGTTTGGAAATCCGAATAGTACCCATCGATTTCCGGTGATTTCGAAGGTGAAAAATCCGACCGCTCTGAAGATGAAGAGTGCGATGGCTACCGTTCGCCCTGGCCCGTCCCACTGGCGCACGGCGACCCATAGAAACG
This sequence comes from Dehalococcoidia bacterium, assembly GCA_965200065.1. Classification (GTDB taxonomy): domain Bacteria; phylum Chloroflexota; class Dehalococcoidia; order Lucifugimonadales; family Lucifugimonadaceae; genus Bin127. Next base: position 696,641 of record CBDATF010000002.1, read on the forward strand.
CCAGCATGTATACCTGGTCGAGCCACTTGTCGAACGCCTGATAGTCGCCGACCCCGCCAAGCTGGATCAAGTTCATCATGAACAGATCCGAGAAATCGACCAGTATGGCAATAATCGCGCCCGCGAACGCCCACCTCAACACCGGCAAAGACCCAGCGATGCGAGCAGCGGCGATTATCAACTGTTCCAGCGTCATATCAACAAAGTAGATTTTACGCGTATCTTCACTCCGTGTGAGGGCGACGGCGGGGATAAAAGGGGCGGTCGGAGTGGTGATACGCAACGAACGTTCACTCCGCGAAATGACCGCATCGACAAGTTCCCCTCTCCCGCAGTGATGCGGGAGAGGGGTCAGTGGTGAGGGCACGAGGGGCGGCCATGGGGCGGTAGCTAAGGGCTGACCGTCACCTCATACGTTGCTAGCAGCGTGTTCAGCTTGTAAAGCCGGATCTCAGCAGTTCCTGCAGAGCAAGCGTTGATCGTCACAGTCTGGCCGTTGGTGATCGTCACGCCAGTGTTTCCGCCGGCCGGACACGAACCAGTCGATAGATGGTTGTTCCCGTCATAGTTCACACCTACCCACACGCCATCATCAATATTAGTCGACAGCGTGAGCGTCTGAGAACCACCTGCAGACATGCTGGATGGCGCAGGTGACAAGCTGGCAGTATCCGCCTCGCCAGTCACCGACACAGTGTAGCTGTTCAGGATCAGCTGTCCCCTGTAGATGCGAATCTCGGCCTCGCCGACAGAACAGCCGTAGATCGTCACCTCATCATCCTCAAAAAGCGCGCCAGTGTTGCCGCCCGCCGGACAGGAGCCAGTCGACAAGTGATTGTCACCTCCGTAGTTCACACCTACCCACACGAAGTCGGACACGTTCTCGAAGTCGGACACGTTCGTCGTCAGCGTGAATGTCTCAGATCCGCCTGCATCGATCATCGAAGGCACATCCGCCAGGCTGGCGGTGAAGCCGGAGCTGGACACCGTCACGTCATAGCTTGCCAAGATCAGCTGACCCCGGTAGATCCGGATCTCAGCCTCACCCGCGTAACAGCCGCGGATCGTGATCGTATCGCCGTCGCCACGATGCGCGCCGGTGTTGCCGCCGGCCGGACATGAACCGGTCGTCAGGTTGTTATTCCCGTCGTAGTTGACGCCTACCCACAAATTCGTGCTTTCATCCGTGTGCAACGTGAACATCTGTGGCACGCCAGCTGTGAAAGCCGTAGGCATCGGCTCCAGCCGCGTCGGAGCCGTCCCCGGCGTGCCTGTTATGGCTTCGGACCAGTCGCTGAAGCCGGTTTGGTTTTGGGATTTTAGGCGGACTTGGTGGGGGGTGCCGTTGGTGAGGCCGGTTAGGGTGTAGGAGGTTGGGCTGTCGAGGTCGTTGAGGGAGAGGTTTTGGCGTACTTCGTCTCCGCCTTCGGGTTGGTAGAGGAGGCGGTATTGGGTGATGGCCGCGCCGTTGTCGTCTACCGTCCAGGTGAGCGTGAGCTGCCCGTCGCCCGGTGTCAGGGTGACTACCGGCGGGTCGGGTGCCGTCGCCATGGGCGTTGCGGTTATGGCTTCGGACCATTCGCCGAAGCCGTCTTCGTTGCGGGCCCTGAGCTGCACTTCGTATTCGACCCCGTTGGTGAGGCCGCTTAGGGTGTAGGTCATGCCGTCGAGGTCGTCGGGGGAGATGTTGCGGCGCTGCACGGGTTCCGATTCGTCGACCGGTTGGTAGAGCAGGCGGTAGAGATCGATGTCCGCGCCGTTGTCTTCCACCGTCCAGGTGAGCGTGATTTCACCGTTGCCCGGCGTCAGCTCTACTACCGGCGGCTCCGGCGGCATTGGCGGCGGCAGCGGCTGCTCCTTCTCTGTATCGGAATAAAAGCTGGATGCGCCAGTTTTGCCGAAGGTGTTGACTGCACGGACCCGCACCTCATAGGGCTCAAATGGAGTGAGCCCGGTGATCGTGGCGCTCGTCCCCGTATCCCGCTCGTTCCAGTCCGTCCAATCGGTCGAGGTGTCCCGATACTGCAGGACGTAATAGAAGATCGGGGCGCCGTTATCATCGGGCGGCTCCCATGACGCGGTGATCGATTCGACGCCCGCGGTCAGCGTGAGGTTCTGCGGCGTGTCGGGCGGACCTTCCGGCGTCGCGCGTGCCATTGTCCAGCTGCTGCTGCCCGCCGTGTTTTCCGCACGAAGCTCGACCTGGTACTCCACACCATTGTCCAAGTCGCTGATACTGGCGCTCAGGGTCGGGCGCGTGCCAAGGTCACGTTCGGTCCAAGGGCCGTCATCCGCGGGGCGGTACCGGATTTTGTAGTTGGTGACCGCGGTGCCGCCATCATTCGCTGGCGGTTGCCAGCTCACTTCGACCTGGCGATTTGCGCGCCCCGCGGTCGTCTCCAGGTTGCGTGGTGCGCTGAGCGCAATATCGGTCGCCGACACCGTCGCTGATGTGGTTTCCGACCAATCGCCCTGGCGCGTGTTCCCATCCTCATCCTGGTTGTCCGTCCGGACGATGAAATCGTAGGTTGTGCCGTTGGTCACGCTGGAAAGGGTCAGGTCGTCGGCAGCGGGGAACCGGTGATGTCGACGGCAGTCCAGCTGTTGGACCCCTGCACCATGTATTGCAGCTTGTAGTTGGTGATGTCAGTGCCCCCGTTGTCGGGTGCATCCCAATCTGCCACGATCTGCCCGTCGCCCGGGGTTAGCGTCACGACCGGCGCGTCCGGCGCTTGCGACACCGGCGTCGCAGACGCCGATGCATAGTGCCACCAGTCAATCAGGTTCCTCGACCACACCTGAATTGTGTACTCAGTGCCGTTGGTCAAGCCGTTATTGCCGGTGATCGTCGCAGTGGTCTCGGAGACAACCGTCTCATAAAATCGTGTACCGCCGCTGGGCGTGAAAAACACCATATAGGCCGTGACGGGAAATCCGCCGTCGTTCTCCGGCTCATCCCAGGTCGCGGTGATTTCCCCGTTGGCCGGCGTGAGAGTCAGGTTGCGCGGTGCCGACGGCACTCCCGGGTAGATGTTAGGAGTCCGGTGCCATCCTCCTACGCCGCGGGAGTTTATCGCGCGTACGCGAACGACGTGGCGAGGGCCGTTCGGCAAGCCAGTGATCGTCGCGGTGCGACCCGTCCCATCGTGGGGCCAATCGGTCCATCCGCCGAACTCTTGGCCGTGGTAGCGGCCATACTGCACGACGTAGCCGCTGATCGAGTGCCGTTGTCCGCTGGTTCGGACCAGTCCACGGTGATCTGCCCATCTCCCCAGGTGTGGGTCGAGTCAGGAGGTATCGCCGGCGCGCCTGCGATCGCATTCGCGTAAAACCCCCAGGGGCCGGTTCCGCGGGCGTTGGTCGCATTGACCAGGAACTGGTATTCGACGCCGTTGGTCAGTCCCATGACGTTCGCGGTGCGCTCCGTGGTTCCGTGGGCCAATCGCTCCACCCGGCCTCGGGGTCAGCATCGTCGTCAGTAGGCCGCACTCGGTACCGCAGGCCGAACTCCGTGATGGTTGAGCCGTTGTTGTACGGCACGTTCCAGATCAGGCTGATCTCTCCGTCGCCCGGGCTAGCGGTCGGATCCGGCGGCCACGGTGCGCCCGCCGTCATCTGCTGCGCTTCCGCCCAGGGTCCCCAGCCTCGGCTGTTCTTGGGGCGCGCCCGAACGTCGTACGTATCGCCGTTGGTCAAGGATAGGATTAAGTAGGCCCGGTCATCGCCGTCGAGCTCCCCAGAAGTGGTGTACGAGGATTCTGTCTCCAGCTTGTACTCCACTTCGCCTGCAGTTATCTCATCCCCATTGTCATCGGGCACCCACCAGCTTGTCCATAGAGCGGCCGAGTAAGGCCACACGCTGGTGATGACGTCTGAACCGGCGCGCCCGCCGTCACTTGCACGGATTCGGACCACTCGCTGAAGCCGTCGTCGTTGCGTGCTTTGAGCACGATCTCATAAGTCGTGCCGTTCGTCACCGCGTCGCCGTTGGGCAGTTCGTCAAAGGTGTAGCTCAACGGCTCGGCGGGAAGGTTCAGGCGGTTATAGACGGGATCTGCGCCGGACTACGGCACGACGTTGATGCGCATGCGGTGCGCCGTGATGCCCGTGGCGCCGTTCTCCCAGGTCAGCGTGATCTAACCATCGCCCGGATTTGCCAACACTGCCGTGGGCGCGTCCGGCGCCGTCTGCGCCAATACCGGCGGCACAGACATCGTGCCCGACAGAATCGTCAGCACCAAAGCGGCCGCAACCGCCAGCGCGGACCTAAACATGATGCGCCTGCTCGATGCGCGGAGGGCTGAAACAACAACCATTACTGCTTCTCCTTGACTTGCCTGCTATCTATTCAGCAACCAATTATCGCACAATCTGCCAAAAAACGCTTGATTTCCTCAATTAACTATGCAAAATACGCCCAAAAACGATAAAAATCAACTGGGGGGGGGTACACGTCTGGCGCGGTGGGAATGGTGATAGGCAACGTCGTTCAACGTAAGCAGAAACGCAACGAGAAGTTCATGGTTGAAGGTGAAAATTCATTCTCATCAACATCCATCCCCGACCCTTTGTCCCCATCTTGCCCTCACCCCTAGCCCCTCTCCCGCATTACTGCGGGAGAGGGGTACCTGTCTATGCGGTTATGGTTGAAGTGGACGTTCATGGTTGTTGAACGTGCATCGGCGACGGCGTGTTGCACAGCATGAGCATCATCGCCATTGAACATCATGAACAAGTACGTTCAATGTAAACAGACAACGTAACGAGAAGTTCCCCTCTCCCGCATTACTGCGGGAGAGGGGTCAGGGGTGAGGGCAAGATGGGGACAAAGGGGTGGGGAAAATGGTGATAAGCATCGTCGTTCAACGTAAGCAGAAAACGTAACAAGAAGTTCCCCTCTCCCGCAGTAATGCGGGAGAGGGGCTAGGGGTGAGGGCAAGATGGGGTACAAAGGGGCGGTGGGAACTAATCCGCCCGCCAGAAGAGCACCTCTAGTGCTAGCCCTACTTCTCGTGGGGCGATGGGGATTAGGAGGGTTTGGATGTTGGATAGGGTTTGGACGAATCGGGAGTTGGTGAGTTGGTGGTCGAGCCAGGCGCGGGGCTCGGTGTTGAGGTAGTATTGGGAGAAGGCGGAGGCGTAAGACGAGTTGCCGAGGTCTACGGCGTCTTCGGGGACGACGTAGGTGAAGGTGGCGGCAACGGCGATGATTGCGACCACTGCCAAGGTGCCAAGTAAGGCACCCAGGATGGTGCCGCCGACGTCGTTCAGGAATCTCGCTGGGGTCAGGTTGATGGCACTCCTCAATCCACGGGATGCGATGCGTGCCAGCTGAAAGATGAGCGCCGATATCAATATGAAGCCAAATGAGATGACGAGCGATGCGTATTCTTCCGACAGTCCGATCAAAGGTATCGTCCGAACGACAATCTGGGAGCCGATAACGACCGACAGATATGCCGTGACAAGCCATATCACCGCGCCGATCACGCCGATATAGTAACCCCAACCGGCGAGCACTAGGATCGTAAGCGCAAAAGCGATATCTAAAATGTTCATGCCAAAGAATAGTGTACGATGCTGTGGGGTTGGTAATCACCATTCCCACTGCCCCTTTGTCCCATCGGGCCCTCACAGTCCATAAACTTCCCCCGCCCTCTTCAGTACTGCCTCTTGCTCTTCTGTGGATATGTTGCTGTTGCGGAGGTGTTGGATGGCGCGGGTTTGGGGGAGGAGTGGGTGGTCGCTGGCGAAGATTAGGTGGGGGTTGGGGTTGGGGAGGGAGGTGTAGATGGTGGGGGTGTAGAGGTAGGGGGCGGCGGCGGTGTCGTACCAGACGTTTTGGAGGGCTTGGGCTACTTCGGGCATGTGGGCGTAGAAGGGTAGACCGCCGCCGAAGTGGGAGTAGACGAAGCGGTTGTCGGAGTAGGTGCTGGCTAGACGTAGCAGACGGTCTGGTGTCATGGTGCCTTTGCCGGGGTAGGTGTGCCCTAATGGCTCGGAGGCGTGGACTACGGTGATGCCGTTGCGCTGCTGCACTATCGACATGAGGTCGGATAGGGTTTCGTCGTAGTTGGAGTTGACCCAGCCTTGCGTGTCGGCGTGCAGCTCGCCGATGCCAACTGCGCCGGCGTCCATGCATCGGGCCGCTTCCTCACCCGCCAGATCGCCATCCCAAACGGGGTTTACGCTGCAGAGCGGTATCAGGCGTCCGGGGTGTAGCTGTGCCTGCTCCAGCAGATAGTCGTTTGAGCGGCGTGCCAACTCATAATCGGTCCACCCGAAACCGGCAATTACCGATGCGGTGACACCTGATCGATCCATCTCTGACAGCAGTTGCTCCCCCTGCACAATCTGTGCCTTTGGGTTTGCGAACAGTTGTACGAAGGTGTGGTCACTGGCGAGCGCATCGGTGCGATTTTCGGAGAACCAGCGCGGGAGAATGTGCGTCAGACCGTCGATGATCATGGTCGTCATGGAGACGCGATGGGGTTAGATGAAGGCCGCGTTTTGCAACTTGATGACGCGTCCGCTCTGGACTACAGTGGAGGCACAATCGAGGTCTCGGATGTTGTTCTCGGGGTTGCCTTCGAAGGCGGCTAGGTCGGCGATCTTGCCGGCGGTTATGGAGCCCACTTCGGCGGCGATGCCCAAGGCTTCAGCAGTGTCGGAAGTGGCCATCCGCAACGCGTCCCAGGTGTCCCATCCCAAGTCTTCTACCACGGCCCATGAGTTGGCGGCAGAGCGGTCGTGCGTGCCGTGCGGCATGCCCATATCGAGACCGTTGGTGAAGCGAACGCCGAGGGCGCGCATCTGGTTGATGGTGTCGAAATGTGCGCTTTCGGGCACTTCAGCACCGGCGACTGACCAGTGGATCTCGCGCGGCGGCGCCTCGCCACGTTCGGCCGCTTCGCGTCCGAGCAGAGCATGCCCGATTGTGGGATCTACCCACTGTCCCTGGTCGGCCATGCGTTTGGCAGTATCGACGTCGAACTCGACTCCTTGGTTCGGGTCTTCGGCAAACCATCGGGCGTGGATGATGTGTTGTATCTTCGCTTTGACGCAGTTTTTGACGCCATCCGACGATAGGCTATGGGCGGCGACGGTGATGCCCGATCTAACCGCTTCCCGCACTGCGACCGCCAGCGTCTCGGCCGAGTATTGAGTGAGGCGCGGATTAGCGGTCGGCGTGAACATGCCTCCGGTAGACATTATCTTGATGGCGTCGGCGCCCTGTCGCACCTGATTGCGAACTGCTACCGCCACCTCATCGGTCGTATCGGCTTGGGTGCCGAAGAACCAGCAGTGCCCGGCCGTGATAGTGATGGGAGTGCCCGTTACGAGCAGACGCGGGCCGGGGATTGCGCCCTGCTGGATGGCGTGTTTTATCGGGAATGCCACTTCGTTGCGCGAACCGATGTCTCGCACGGTCGTAGTCCCGGCGAGCACCGCCTTGCGCATCGCCGTCACGGCGCGCATGGTGAGACGCGGTATGTCGTCGCGTTCTGTCAGCGTGAGATGCTGCGCGTCGGAAGTGGCGCTGCAATGCATGTGGCAGTGGGCATCGACAAGTCCCGGCATCAGCGAAACGTCGCCCATATCGATCACCCTTGACGTGTCGGCAACATCGGATGGCAGCGAATCGGCGGGTAGCACATCCGCTATCTTGTCGTCGATGATGCGGACGGCATGGTCCGGCATCCATGCCGTCATGCCCGGATTCGCTACCCGTTTGGCGATTATGTATGTTGCGGCTCGATGCACTTTATGACCCATCGCTGATTATGTGATGTGGATTCGCTGAAAGCAGTTTACACACTTGGGATTGATGATGCTGACGGGGATTTGGCAAATGTCGTGATGCTCATCCCCAAGAGCTGACATTTCCGCGGGCAATCCTAAACTGCAGTGCGCCTGAAAGTCGCTCTCGGCCCAGCAATGCGCCGTCAGTTGCTGTCAGTAACGTCTGTTCGTACTGTGAAGCCCGTTCAAGGATAGTGCCGCGGCGGCGGCTGTCCATTTCTGACAGCACGTCGTCAAACGCAACTATGGGATCGCGTTGTGCGAACTCGGAGACGAGGGATGCTTCTGCGAGTCGTAGCGACAATGCGGCGGTGCGCGCCTGCCCACGCGAGGCGTATCGACGGGCCGGTGCGCCGGCAATGTCGATGCGGAAATCATCAAGGTGCGGACCGATCACCATGTGTCCTGAAGAATACTCTCGACGCTTCGAGGCTGAGAGCGCATCGGAAATCAGTGTCTTCAACTCATCGCCCGTAACTTCCATCGCCGGTCTGGAAAGGTTGCCGAGAGTGGGCAGATAGGTTAACGCTAGGCTCTCGCCCTCGCTCAACTCGGAATGTATCGGCACCGCGCGCGCTTGTAGCAACGACATCACCTCGCGTCGGGTCTGGATTATCTTGACGCTTTCTTCGCAAAATCGGTCGTCCCAGAACTCGATCTCCTGTTCAAAATCCTCGGCTCCCTCAAATCCACGGATGAGCGCGTTGCGGCTCCTGCGAACGCGGTTCAAACGCACCAGTGTCCGCACGTACTCGCTATCGAACTGCCCGATGAGAATGTCGAGGTAACGACGTCTACCCGCGGCGGCGCCAAGTGCCAGTGCCAAGTCGCCGGCTTCAAATATCACCACATTGGCACGTCCGACAAATTGGACGGGTGGAACTTTAACGCCGTTGATACGCCACTCTTTGCTCTTGACGTTCAGTCGGCTGAAGCTGTCTCCACTGCTCGGAGCTATCTGAATATCGAATTGCGCGCGCACCGATTCGTTGCCGCTCTGGAAGACGCCCAGCGCGTGCACCTGCCCGCCGTCGCGCGCTACCAAATGGTTCACCATCTCGCGGTCGTTGCTGGCGCGCAGAGACTTCCCGACCGACAGCATGTGCACCGCTTCCAGCAGGCAGCTCTTGCCATGCCCATTCGCGCCGGTAAAGACGACCAGTCCGGGAGAGAGGTTGATGTCAGTGTCGATGTGGTTGCGGAAACCGCTTAACTTGAGGCGTGTTAGATGAATGACGTATCCTCACGTGCTTGTCGCTTGCAGTGAACCTCGTTTATTCGTGTAACTGTTATGGGTATCATAATCACAACGGCAGGCTCAGGTGTATGGCACATCGCAGTTGGATGAATCTCAATTTAACCCACTTCATAATGCACCATTTTCGTATAGCCATCCTCTTTGCGCTGTTGACGCTCATATTTGTGGCGTGCGGAGATGCCGATGAAGCGGGAGACGAATCACTGCTGGTCGAGCCCTCGGATTTAACTCCGAAAGCGACGGCAGAGCCTGTAGAACTGATCATCGAACCGCCCATAACGTCTACCCCACTTCCGACGGAGTCGATAATCGAACCGACAGCGACGCCGACTGTGGTGCCGACTGCATCTCCGCCACCTACTGCTACCGCTACTGCCACACCGGCTCCTAAGGCTACACCTACAGCATCGCCGGCGTCACGTCCAGAGCGTGACTTGGATATTCGGACGATACTGCCGCCAGACGCCATCCCGGCTATCGACGACCCGCGGTTCTTTGAGACGGTGGAAGAGGCGGACGCCGTGTATCCAGATGGTGAACTGGTGCTTGGAGTAGAGATCGATGGCGATGCCCGTGCCTACTCAGTCCCCTTGCTCAGTAGCCATGAAATCGTCAACGATGTCGTTGGCGGACATCCTATCGCCATAACCTGGTGACCGCTGTGCTTCACTGGGATCGGGTATTCCAGAGAAGTAGAGGGGCAGATACTCACATTCGGAGTCTCTGGCAAACTCACCATGAATGCACTCATCATGTTCGACCGCCAGACCGGGTCGCTGTGGAGCCACTTGCTCTCGGAAGGCATAGACGGCACGTATGATGGCGTGCGCCTGACTAACGTGCCTACGGTGCTGACCAACTGGGGAGAGTGGAAGAAGTCGTTCCCGAATACCAAGGCGCTCTACAAATCGGCGCGCGGCTACGATCCGTACACCAACTACTACGAGCGCGGCGATGCGGGCGTCATCGGTGAATCGAATCGCGACGACCGACTCTATGGCAAGGAGCTGGTGCTTGGGATGGGATTCGACGATGGCGCAGTAGCCTTCCCCATCACGGCACTGCAAGCCAGCGGCATCGTCAATACCGAAGTCAACGGACAGCCAGTCGTCGTCTACCACAATCCCCAGACGGGCACAGCAACGGCATACTCCCGGGTTACAGATGGCGACACGCTTGAGTTCTCACTCTCTACAGAGGAAGACGACAATGGCGTCGCGCGCACGTGGCTCGTCGACGATCTGACAGCCTCTCGCTGGTTGCCGCTTAACGGGCAGGCGTGGGACGGCGAGTTGCAGGGCACGCGGCTCGCGCCGGTGCACGCCGTAAATGTATTCTGGTTTGCTTGGAGCGACTTCTACCCAGATACGGAGATATACCAACAACGATGAGCATGGATCTGAAGACATGGATACGCGAAGTGCCAGATCACCCGACGCCGGGCATCCTGTTCAAGGACTTGACGCCGATACTGGCACATCCGCCGGCATTCCGTGCGGCTATCGATTGGTTTGCCGAGATGGTATCGAACGCGAGCCCGGATGTTATCTGTGCGGTTGACGCGCGTGGCTTCATCTTCGCCGGACCGGTAGCCGACCGTCTCGGCATCCCACTTGTGCTCGTGCGAAAGAGTGGCAAGCTACCACCGCCAGTCGCTCAAATCAGCTACTCGCTGGAGTATAAAGACGCATCGACGATAGAGATCCGCGCGGATGCGATATCGGAAAATCAGCGCGTCGTCATCATCGACGATCTGCTGGCAACGGGCGGCACGGCCGTAGCCGCGGCCGAGTTGGTCGAGAAGTTCGGCGCGACCGTAGTGTCGCAGCTCTTCCTCGTCGAGTTGGCATACCTGCCCGGCCGCGAGCGCATATCAGAGCACGACGCTAACTGCGGCGTATTCGCAAACATCGTCTACGACTGAGCGCGCGAAAGTCTAACCTCCACCAGCCTCGAACCTACGTAGAGCCCGATGAACTCTACGACTGAGAGGATGGCGATAAAGAGCGTCGCTTCAAGGAAGAAGCGTTCCGGGAATAGCAACAGCAGGTAGTGTCGGAACGGGTCCAACTGCCACAGGTCGTTGGCGAAACTGAGCAGGTGGAACTGGGTGAAGAGCCACGTGAAGTCGATGATGGCGATAATCACTATCACGGCGATGATTGCACCCCAGAATACGGCACACCAGCGTAGCCAACTCGACATCCAACTGAAGAAGTCGCCGCGTTTCAGTGCCAGACCGACTGCGGCAATGAGCAACAGCGCCACGCCGAGCCATACGGCGACCGCGTCTACATACTGCATCAGCTGCTTCACGTCGATCATGTGCAACGTCTCACGCTCATCAAAGAGCGTTTCCTGTCCTCGTGAGGTGTTGACAGTAACGACTAGCCGCTCTGCATCGTTGCGGAAGTAGTCCTTGATCTGGTCAGCCGCACTGTCCAGCTCGCTGCTCGACAGACCTGTGCGGTCAGGAACGCCGTTGCGCCACCAGTTGTACGAGTAGAGCCAGTCGGAATGAGTAACGTAGCCAACGTTTACGGCGATGATGAATATGGGCAGGCAAAGCGAGAAGAGCACCCCGAGCAGCAGCATCGCCCACCCAGACGCGTCAAGTTTCCTGAATCTACTAGCGAGGTTCAATTTATCAAGACACGTTTTTCAATCGAGGTATTGCCAGCCGATGCTATGAGGGTATCCATTGCCACCGCATTGCTACAGAATATATGTTGAACCAACCGCCACCTAGATAGAGCGCATCAAACCATGAATTCACCCGCTTCCGATAATAGCGACTGCCAATGCCCATTCAACGAATTGACGGCGACAGTGCGACGACTGCGCGACCCTGAGGGTTGCCCCTGGGACGCGGAGCAGACACATCTGTCGCTACGCCCGAACCTGCTGGAGGAGGCATACGAGACGTTAGAGGCTATCGAAGAGGGCGACACAGACGCATTGGAAGAGGAGCTGGGCGACCTGCTGATTCAGATCGTGTTCCACTCCGACATCGCATCCCGCAATGGAGACTTCAACGCCGACTCGGTGTGTCGCAAGGTCATGGAAAAGCTGATCCGTCGCCATCCGCACGTCTTCGGCACTGCCGAGAAGCTGGATTCGGGAGAAGACGTGATCGATCGCTGGGAGCGGATAAAGCGAGAAGAGGCTGGTGGCTACAGATCGATCGTCGCATCCGTGCCACAAGCACTTCCGGCGCTGGCACAGTCGGCCGTGCTGCAACGCCGAACGATACGTGCCGGTCTGGACATCGAGACCGAGTCGGACGTGCTATCTGAAATGGCGGCGCGCGGACCAAAGGAGTCGGACGACGATTATGAACTTCGTGCCGGCAAACTGCTGATGCAGACGGTGCGAGCCATCCAAGCGCAAGGCATCGATCCCGAAACGGCCTTACGGCGCGCTAATCGGACACTACGCGATCAGGTGCTACGAGCGGAAGATATGGCACAGGACACGGCGCTTGCAGAGCTTCCCGAAGCCGAGCGCAGTCGCATCTGGCAAATGGCAACCGACTAAAGCCCGACCTCAACCATGTTGCCCGTGAAGTTGGTCACTTCACCGATGACTGTGCCCATGGTGCCGCGCTGCTTAAGGTCGGCAAGGAAGTCGTCTAATGCCGCTTCCGGCAAAGATATCAAGAGTCCGCCCGATGTTTGCGGGTCGCACAGCAACAGTTGATCCGATTCGGTGATGCCGTCGCCCCAGGATACGTTTTCAGCGCACGATTCCAGGTTTCGATGCGTGCCGCCGGGCGTGATGCCGCGGCTCAGCAGATCTATCACCCCGGGCAGTTGCGGCACATCAGTGCGACGAATGTGAGCAGTAGTTCCACTGGCACGCATCATCGTCATGAGGTGTCCGACGAGCCCAAATCCCGTAACATCCGTAGCCGCGTTGGCATTAGCAGCCAGCATGGCCGCAGCGCCATCACCGTTGAGACGCAGCATCGATTCGACTGCACGGTCCAGGATCTCGCCTAGTTGCTCGCCACCCTTAAGCGCGGTAGTCACAACTCCAGTGCCGATCGGCTTGGTGAGTACTAATACATCCCCGATCTGTGCCGTTGAGTTCTGAACCTGACGTCCCGGTTCCACAACACCCACTACTGACAATCCGTACTTCGGTTCATCATCGTCGATGGTGTGCCCGCCCACGATGATGGTGCCTGCCTCGGCGACTTTGGCAGCACCGCCACGCAGTATCTCGGACGAGATCTCAAATGGCAGGCTACGCGGAAATGCGGCGATGTTGAGCGCCGTGATAGGACGTCCGCCGACTGCATAGACATCGGACAGAGAGTTCGCCGCCGCGATGGCGCCGTATGTAAACGGGTCGTCAACTATGGGCGCGAAGAAGTCTACCGTGAGCACGAGCGCGACGCGTTCATCCAGACGGAAGACAGCGGCGTCATCTCCGTCTTGGAAGCCGACCAGCAGATCGGGGTGTGGCACGGCTCCGTTGTTCAGCCCACCCAAAACCTGGGCGAGTTCGCTCTGGCTCAGCTTGCCCGCTCAACCAGCGCAACTGGCGAGTTCAGTTAGCCTGGGTACTTTCTCAATCATGTGAAAAACGGTCTATCCGCTCGATGCAGTGCCATACTCAGATAATCAGCGCGCGTTTCGGCGTATTCTCAATGGTACTTTTGCAATGTTCCTTGACGCGCATATCACTCCTGCTCAAAATTGATAGATACGTCTGCAAACTTGACACTTCTCGCGAACCTGCTCTGGACTGCTTCCCATGAATCAACTGCCATTAACTGAAGTGCTGCCATTCTCCGCATCGGTCAACGAATCGGGACGACTGGCGATTGGGGGGCTGGATGTGCGCAACATCGTCGAGGAGCATGGCAGTCCGCTATACATCTTTGACGAAGCGACGATCCGCGGCATGTGTCGTGAATTCGTCGACAACTTTAGACGGCACTACCCAAATACCGACATCGAATATTCGACCAAGGCCTTCTCGAATCCGGCCGTTCTGAAGATCATCGACGAAGAGGGACTGCATATCGACGTCGTCACCGGCGGCGAGTTGGCGTTTGCGCTGGCCGTCGACTTCCCGGCTGAAAAGATCAACTTTCACGGCAACAACAAGACGCGCGAAGAGCTGAGTGAGGCCGTCCAAGCCGGAATTGGACGCATCACGATCGATTCATTCCACGAAATCGAGTTGCTGAACGATGTTGCGGCAGAGGCTGGCGCAACGCAAGCCGTGAACCTGCGGCTCTCGCCAAGCATCGATCCCCACTCCCACCGTCTCACCAGCACCGGCGTCCTCGACTCCAAGTTCGGCTTCTCCATCGAGACTGGCGATGCCGAAAAGGCGGTCGCGGCCGCGATGGCACAATCGAACTTGGACGTGCGCGGGTTGCACTTCCATCTCGGCTCGCCACTCTTCGAGTTGGAACCGTACGATGAGGCGATCGAGTACGTCTGTGCATTTGCCGCCAGGATGAAGTATGTTCACGGACTGGAGATGCACGAGTTCAGCCCCGGCGGCGGGATGGCTATCGGATACCTTTCCACCAAGATCCCGCCCTCGATTGACGACTATGCAAGCACGATTGCAGATTCACTCAAGGACTCTTGCACGAAGTACGGACTGGCGCAACCGAGACTCATCATCGAGCCGGGCAGGTCTATCGTGGGACGTGCCGGCGTGGCTGTCTATACGGTCGGCGGCATCAAGCGCATTCCCGGAGTCCGCACCTACGTCAGCGTGGACGGCGGCATGGGCGACAATATCCGTCCGGCGCTCTACGAAGCCGAATACGAAGTGCTATCGGTCGATGACCCGCTGGGCGAGACGTCGCAGACCGTCACTATCGCCGGGAAGTTCTGTGAATCTGGCGACCTGCTCGCTAAGGATGTGAACCTGCCGGATTTGAGCACTGGCGATATGCTGGCATTGCCGGCATCGGGCGCCTACTGCGTGCCGATGGCGAGCAACTACAACCTGCAGACACGCCCCGCAATCGTGCTAGTGACCGAGCATTCCGAAGCGAGTCTGATACGCCGGCGTGAGACCTACGCCGATCTGCTCATGACGGCAGTCTACGAGTAACGGCGTCCGAAATGACGATGGCAACCATGATGACCGGCGGCCGATGGGAGACAATCGGCAATGAGGCCGCGGTGGCACTGCTGAACGGTGCCATCAGCAGTCAACGCGTCTCCCACGCATACCTCTTCACCGGCCCCGACCAAGTCGGAAAGCGTACCCTCGCGTTCGATTTTGCACGTGCGCTTAACTGCAAACAACTCGACGACAACGTGTCCGAAGTGCCCTGTGGCAATTGCAGCGCATGCGACCGCATCGCACGCCGTCTCTTTGCCGACGTTCAGCTGGTATCCGTATCTACTCAAACCTCGAAAGACACAAACGCGCAGGCCGCTCAGCGCAGAGTGATGATCGGAATCGACTTGATCATCGACATCCAGGCTGATGCGATGCTAGAGCCGTACGAAGGCCGCGTAAAGATATTCATCATTGAAGATGCCCATCGAATGTCGATTGAAGCCTCGAACGCGCTGCTCAAGACCCTGGAAGAGCCGCCGCGCACCGTGCACCTGATATTGACCGCGCCATCTGCCGCCCTGCTGCCGCAAACGATAGTCTCACGATGCCACATCGTCAGGATGCGCCCCGTGCCGACTGAGGTGATCGAATCGGCCCTGCAGGAGCGTTTCGACAATTTGCCTGATGCTTCAAAGACGCTTGCCAAGAAGTCGATGGGCGCGCCCGGCTGGGCAATCGCAGCGCTGAACGACCAATCGCTTCTCGACGCGCGCAATCAGTCGGCATTCAGGATCATCAACCTCTTGCGATCCGATATGCCCGATCGTTTCGACTATTCGGCTGAGATGGCACGAGGGTTTCGCAACAATCGAAATGCCGCCATCGGAGAACTCGACCGCTGGCTCGAGATCCTGCGGGACGTGGCCATTTTGAAAAACGACATGTCGGAATATCTGGTATTCGAAGAGCGTGCCGACGACCTGGAAGCTCTCGCCGATGCAATGTCGGACGACGACTTATCCTGCGCCGCGACCGCCGTGATCAAGGCCCGCGACGGCTTGATGGTCAACGCGTCGCCGCAGCTGGCTTTCGATGTGATGATGCTAGAGATTCCAGCGATTGCTTCGACAGCCACGGCATGAACGGTAGCCACGCCGGATCCACCTTATCGGCGGTGAAACCGGCATAGGGATTCGGGCGCGGCTCACGCGGCTGCGCACGTAACGTCATCCCCACTTCCCGCAACGTCGAACCGGCCTTCCGATGGTTGCACCGCTTACACGCCGTCACGACGTTCTCCCATGTATGCTGACCGCCCTTGCAGCGTGGAATCACATGGTCCAGCGTCAACTCCGCCGCCCGCTTCCCGCAATACTGGCAACTGAACCCATCCCGCTGAAACACCTCACGCCGCGACAACTTCCGACGATGCAACGGCTTCCGCACCAAATAGACTAGCCGAATCACCTCCGGCCGCTCAAACATAGTCGAAACCGAGTGAATATAATCCACGCCGCACTGAACCGTTTCGGCCTTCCCCTTACCGAGGAGCGAAACGGCGCGGCGCACATCGCAAATATTCAACGGCTGATAATTCTGGTTAAGCACCAACACCCGAGAACGTATCAGCAAAATAGTATTCTCACTCACGCTAACCATTCTATAGCCGCGATTGTAAACGCGGGGAGACGGGATGACGGGGCATAATCAACAACCATGAAGTTCACTCTCATCACCACGTTTCCCTGCCCCATTGTCCCCGATCGCCCTCACCCCTGACCCCTCTCCCGCATTACTGCGGGAGAGGGGAACTTGTCCGCATGGTCATAATCGAAGTAGACGTGCATGGTTGTTGATCCGGCTACGTCGTGTACATTCATGCTACGAGGCACGACGCTGCTCATGATCGTCATGAACAAGTAAGTTCACTGTACACATGAACACCATCAGAAGTTCCCCTCTCCCGCTGTAAAGCGGGAGAGGGGCTAGGGGTGAGGGCATACGAAACCTTCATTCTCACCCCATCCCCGCTAAACCATTAAACTTCATACAAACCACATCACCAGCAGCCAGGAGAAAGATTGACATGAAAACCGCTACGCGAGACGTTCTTTATTATGAGCATTCGGCGGGGAATGAGGTTACTTTGCGGGTTGAGCCGGGCGAGTGGTTTGAGGTGCAGACGCAGATGAATCGTGGACCCGATGCGAGGTTGGTGCCGGACGATATTCGGGAGTTGTATAACACCTATCGGTCGGACGCGCAGCCGACGGATCGGGGGAACGCGTCGAGCGGGTGCACGTATGTGGAGGGCGCAGAGCCGGGGCATATGTTGACGGTGCATATCGGCGAGATTAAGACACATCCAGTCGGGTGGACACGCTATGGGGGGAGCACAGGTGCGATGCCGGGCTACCTGGGGCACAGCAACATCGGGCCACAGTTTCGGATCTGTCGGATTGAGGATGGACGCATTATCTGGAACGACAAGCTGTCCTTCCCCGTCGAGCCGATGCTTGGAGTTGTAGGCGTGGCACCTGAGCGTGAGAGTCGGCACAACGGCTGGGCTGGCATGTGGGGCGGCAACTTCGACATCCAGGAGGTAACAACTGGCGCCCGACTGCACCTGCCCGTCTACCATCCCGGCGCGCTCCTCCACGTCGGCGACATGCACGCACGTCAAGGCGACGGCGAGATCTGCGGCGGCGGCGGCATCGAGACCGGCGGCTCCGTCATGATGAAAGTCGAACTATCCCCCATGCCACCCGAGATGACATGGCCACGCATCGAAAACGACACCCACATCATGACCACCGGCATCGAAAAGCCCGCCGAAGACGCCTTCCGCATCGCCCTCTCCGAAATGATCCTCTGGCTAGAAGCCGACTACAAAATGACCCAAGGCGAAGCCTTCATCTTCCTAGCCCAATGCCTAGAAGCGCGCGTGACGCAGTTCGTCAATCCGACATATTCGTATGTATGTAAGGTGAATAGGGGGTATCTGGGTTAGGGGTGCCCCGCTTTATCCCCATCTTGCCCTCACCCCTAGCCCCTCTCCCGCATTACTGCGGGAGAGGGGTACCTGTCTATGCGGTCATGGTTGAAGTGGACGTTCATTGTTGTTGAACGTGCACGTCAACGGCATCACCGGCTCCCAACCCTAATTATCCAACGTATAGCTGAAGCTCCCGCTCGCTTCGCCGTGGGGGTTGGTGGCGGTTATTTGGAGGGTTAGGGTTTGGGATTGCCAGGTGCCGGTTACTTTGTTGAGCGCGATTTCGTTCAGCTTGCCGGTGTGTTGTTGGCCGGTTCGTTGGTTGGTGGTGGTTACTAGCACTTCGTAGGTTAGGTTGTTGCCGCTGAAGTGGGTGGCCATGTCTAGGGTTACCGTCTCGGTGTGGGAGAGGGTTACGTCCTCGAACTCGGTCTTCAAGCCGGGCGAGGGATCGGGCGTCGCGGTTGGTGTCGGCTCCGGTGTCGGGCTTGCCGTGGGCACGGGCTCTGGCGTTGCCGTTGGCTCGGGGGGGTAGTTCTGAGCCGTCGGTTAGCGTGAACGTGAAGCTGTCGCTTACGGAGGCGCCGCCGATGCCGGTTGCCGTGATCTCAAGCGTCAGGTCCTGCGGAGCCGCGGTGCCGCCGGCTAGGGTCAGCACGTCGTCGTTCCATTCGCCAGTTACCTTGTTACGTGCAATCTCGTTCAACGGTCCCGTCTTGACCTGTCCAGTGCGCTGGTTGGTCGTGGTTACGAGCACGCTGTATGACAGGTCTTGCTCGGCGAAGTGATCGGACATGTCAAGGTCGCTGGTGCCGCCATGGGCGACGCTCAGGTCGTCGAACTCGGTGATGAGCGTCGGCGCTGGATCCGGCGTTGCAGTCGCCGTCGGTTCCGGAGTCGAAGTGGCCGTCGGCTCAGGCGTCGGCATCGGCTCGGGAGCCGGTTCTGAGCCTTCGATCAGCGACAGCGTGAAGCTATCACTCACACTCGCATCGTCTTGACCGTTCGCCGTGATCTCAAGCGTCAGGTCTTGCGCCGAGGCGGTGCCGCCGGTGAGCGTCAGCACGTCGTCGTTCCATTCGCAGTCACTTTGTTGCGTGCAATCTCGTTCAACGGTCCCGTCTTCACCTTGCCAGTGCGCTGGTTGGTCGTCGTCACGAGCACGCTGAATGTCAGCTCTGCGCCGCTGAAGTGATCGGACATGTCGAGTTCGAGCGTACCGGCGTGGTAGATGCTGGCATCTTCGAACTCGGCGATGAGCGGCGGCGGCGGGTCGGGCGCGACGGGGGTGCCGTACGCGGTTTCGGACCATTCGCCATTGCCAGCATTGCTCACGGCGCGCACGCGGATGGCGTACTCAGTGCCGTTCGTCAGCTCGCTCAGCTCCGCTTCGGTCGCTGTCAGTCCGGTCAGCAGCGGTTCGGAGTTCCACTCGGTATCTTTGACTACCGCATCCAGTTCGTAGCTGGATATCGCTTTCGATCCGCTCTCGGACGGTGCTGTCCATGCGACCGTCAGGGTGCCGTCGCCGGCGGTTGCGGTCGGCGCTTCAGGTGCGCCAGGCGCAGTTGCCGGTTCGACCGGGGTTGCGTATACCGTTTCGGACCATTCGCTCGTCTCGCCCGCTTGGCTGTAGCGTACGCGGAATGCGTACGACTGTCCGTTCTGCAGTCCCGTAACGGTCGCTTCTTCGGTCTCTACCGTCTCGCTTCCGCCGTCGCTCCAGTCCGCGCCTTCCAGCGTCCATGCCACTTCGTAAGTGGTGATGGGCGTGATGGTGCCGGTTGGCGGTGCGATTGGTCCACCAGAGCCGGGTCCGCCGGAGCCGCCCTGGCCGATGGCCCCGCCGTCATCGGGCGATTGCCATCCGACGCGCACCTGCTGGTCGCCGGTTTGCACTGAGACCGACTGTCCGAAGGCGGCGCCGCCGGCAGTGCCCACCTCGATGCGCACCACGACGCCAGTGTCGCCGTTGGAGACGCTGATGTCGCCGGCGGTGTTTAGATAGATCGCGCTACCGGTACTTGTAGGAGACCAGCCGCCGGCGTAGGTCTGGTCTTTCCAGGTCAACTTCAGTTCTTTGAGGCTACCTGTGGGATCGTGGGAGTGACCTTAATGTAGACACTCTCCTCGGAGGGATACCAGTCCAGCCGGTTGGGGTGTAGTTAACGCCCTTATACGTGAACGTCGTGTCAGCCACCGAGCCTGTCACCGAGCTCGTAGAGTCGTTATAGCCAATGGCACTAACCAATAAAGCGAATTCGCCCACGGTCATGGTCGTGTCCAGCAGGTAATCGGTGGGCGTGGCGGTCACTTCCGACGACGTAGCGCCGACGGTGCTGCCTATAGAGTAGCGCACCTGGAAGCCGTACTACGTGCCGTTGTTGAGGTCGGTAACCTTGACGCGCCGCGCGGCGCCGCCGCCGGCCACTTCGGTCCAGTCACTCCAAGTGGTGCCGGTCTTGGTGCGGTGCTCCCACTTTGTGATGATCCCGCCGCCGTCGGGTCCCGTCCAGTTCAGCACCATTCCGGCGTTTACCGGCGTGGCGGTGAGGCCCTGGACGCTGTCGCCGGGGTTGCCGCCCTTATCGCCCACCTCGATCTTGACCGGGACACTCGCGTTGAGGGTCAGAGTGAGGCCATCGCGGGCTTGCCTCAAGGTGTCGCCCGACGGCTTCACCCAACTGCCGGGATAGGTCTTGGTCGAGAAGGTCAACTGCAACTCGTTCATATCCGCCGCCGAGATGGCGGGACTGGTGAGGAGGTAGACGAAGTCGTGGGTCGTGCTTATGTTGAGCCGGTCAATGGTGTACTCCGTTCCCTTGTAGGTGAACTTGCGGTCGGACATCGAACCTTCACCGTTTTCGTTGTTGAAACCGAAGAAGTTGTTCGCTCCGCCCACGGTCATGGTCGTGTCCAGCAGGTACTGGTTGGCGGTGGCGGTGACCTCCTTCGACGCCACGCCGTTTTGGGAATCGCCGTCTGTATCCGTGTACACGAAGCGGATCTGGAAGCCGTAGGACGTGCCGTTGGTGAGGCCGGTAATCCGGACGCGCCGCGCGGTGCCATCGCCGCCGGGCACATCGGTCCAGGAACCCCAAGTGCTGCCGGTCTCGATGCGGTACTGCCACTTGGTGATGACCGCGCCGCCGTCGGGTCCCGCCCAGCTCAGCACCATGCCGGTGTTTATCGGCGCGGCGGTGAGGCTCTGCGGGGTACGGGTGATGGTGACGAATTCCTTGTCGTTGTTGAATTGGTGTTGGCGCGGCTGCTTGAACTTGCCGCTCTCCTCGGTCCAACCGCCGTAGTAGGTCTTTCGAGTGGTGTCGCCGCTGTCTGTAACCACCATCGACAGTTCGTTGAGGACATCCAGGTCCATTTGCGGCTCGGTGTCGAAGAAGACATCCGTGCCGTTCTCCCGAATTTCGGTGACGGTGTAGTAAGTACCGTCGATGTAGAACTCGGGGGCGTCATCGATAGTGGTGCGGCGCCCACCGACACTGGTGCCGTGGGAGCCTTTCAGATAGCCCCGGTGGCCATCGCCGCTGTCCGGGGTGAAAAACTCATGCCGAAGGAGCGGCTGGTACTGCCACTCTGGCGTTACCGTTTCCTCGCCCGACTCGCCCCCGCCGGAAGCCGAGAAGTGGCGCAACTGGAAGGTGTGGGCAATGTCGTTGGTCAGACCCTCAACCCGGTGCTCGAGGACCAAGCCGCCGCCGGGAATGTCGGTCCAGCCGCGCCAGGAGCCGCTGCCCTCCTTGTAGCGATACTGCCACAGATTGGTCGTCGGATCCGACGGCCCTTCCCATGACAGAATCACCGACGTATCGCCGGAGCTTACGGCGAACCCGAATACCGTATCGACGCTCTCCTCTACCTTGATGGTGAAGGTCTCGTCTGCGACGATGCTCAACCCATCTTTAGGCTGGCGGCCGTTGCTCCAACCACCTTCATACGTCTTGTCCTTTATGGTGATGACGAGGTCGTTCTGAATTGTGCTTTGCCAACGGATGATCGGAGCCGCGTTGAAGGTGACATGGGTTGCGTTGATATACACCTGATCAATCCTGAAATCGGTGCCACTGTAGGTGAAGGTGTCGTCGGCAATGGACCCGCTAGGCGTGTTGCCCGCCCAGTAACCGTAATAGGTGCCACTAACTACTTCCTTCGCGGTGATGGTCGTCTCGTGGACCAGCCGCGTCGTCGTCGTTCGCGCGGGGCTGTTGGGAGGAGGCCGGTGATTTCCACTTCGACCGCTTCGTCTTTGGTCAAGGTCAGCTCGGTGCCTTTGTCGTGCGTACACCAGTCTGAGCCGGTGGTGCATGTACATCCGCTGCCGGTGTATTCCACGCCATCGATGGTGAGTTTGAGGGCCCCCAGCACCGTCGCCGACGGCAACGGTGAGATGCCAAAGTAGAGCGTATCTTCCAGGTAGCTCAGCTCGTTGATGGTGTAGAGGACGTTCTGATGGTAGAAGCCGCGCTGGATCAAGCTGCCGGTGAAATATTCCCGGGGCGAGAAGCCGTAGGCGATGAAGCCGTGATGCTCATCCATCGTTACTCCGGGCGTCATCTGGGTGAGGTATTTAGCGACGAATGCGCGCGCTTGTGGCGACGGTTCGCTGCTGCCGGAGCGGGACAGGGCGCGCACCTTGAAGGTGTAGTTCCAGTTGGCGTCCAGGTGGTTAACGGAATGGGTGCGCGTATCCTTGCCCTTGATGAAGCCCCCGTTGGACCAGGTGACGCCGTCGGGGCGGACGCGCCACTGCCAGTTGGTGATGGAAGAGTCGGACTTGGCAGTCCACGACAGTCCGACGGCGCCATCGGCCACCGTCGTATCCAAGGTGAGCGGCGCGTCTGGCACGTCGCCGGGCGACAGGTGTCCGGTGGCGTCCTCGATGATGATGCGCACCGATTCTCCGTTGGCGACGGTCAGATCGCCCTTGGCGACCGAGAAGCGCGCGCTGCTCAGGCTCCAACCGCCCCGGAAGACGTAGTCGGCGACGGTGATCTTGAGGTTGTTGATTTCCGTCTCCGTCAGGTCGGGCTCGAACTCCATGATGACTTCTTCGTTGTTGTCGGCGTGGTTGACCGTAATGCGTTCCAGTTGGCAGTGCTTGCCGTTGTAGAGGAAGAAGTCACTGCCGCTGGTGATGGAGCCGACGTTGGTCAGAGTCGGGGCGCTAATCTTCTGGTTCAGTAGCCGCGCTCGTTCGGGGCTCCGACAACGCTCCCCGCGCTGATCGTTACGTCCAGCAGCCGGTCGGCCGGGGTGGTGATTTCCGAGACCGGGATGTAGATGCTGAACGGGTAGTTGACGTTGTTGGCGAAGCCGAACGTCTGCGACCACTCGTATCGGTCTCGGGCGTCGACATAGGCGTCCTCGAACTCGAAGGTCTTTCCGTTGATGTTGAGCCGGGCGGCGTTTTCAACGCCCAGGGGCAGCCGCCGGGGACGATTCTCGCCGCTGTAAAGGTGCATGATTCGCAAATGGGACTTGTCGGGGGATTGGCCGGTGGTATCACGCATAATATTGATGGTGTGGGAGTTCACGGCGCCGGTGCCGACTTCGAAATTGTCATGGCAGTACTGGTCGTTCCGGCCCCAGCGGTCTTTGCCGTTATTGCAGTAGAGGGTCCCATACCCTGCCCCGTCCTGGAAGCCAACGACGTCCGTATCACTTCCCGCCGTCACGTTCGCATCGTGGATGACCTCGTTTACCGGATGCGCGATGGGGGACCTGAGGACGCGGGCCGGCTTCGAGTAGGTCCACCCAGCGCCCTGGTCACTCTCGGGGCCGCAGGGCGGCGTCCAGCCTTTATTATTGCCGCTTCTGATCGGGCCGCCACCCAGTACGTAAGTGGTGCAGTCGGAGTGGTGGTTGTAGACCTTGGCGTCGTAGCCGATGCGCACCCACCAGTCCTTGTGCAAATCCAGCCCAGTGAGGTAGTGGACGACACGGCCGTTGAAGTTGGCGAACTGGAAATCGTCGCTCTCCTCGGCCACCGTCACCCACTGTGCATCGAGGGCGCACTTGTCGCAGGAGCAGAGCTGGATGCGGTGATTCACCGAGCTGTCGGGCGGTCTGAACATCTGATACATGTTGCTCGTCTGCTGATACCAGACGCCCGTCTCGTTGAAGTCGACGCGGGCGGTGGCCTTTTCGGTGTCGCCGGGCCAGATATCGGCCAGGACGGGCACGCCCTCGCGCAGGTCGACGCCCCTGTGGGGTTGGCTGACGAGCCCGCCCCCCGGCATCTGTCCAGCCCCCGTCGTAGGTCGTGCCGGCGATCGTCACGCGCCAGCCGTTCACCTCGCTCAGCGGCACTGCCGGAGCGAACTGGAGATAGACGTTGTCGTCGTCCCGCGACAGCCGTTGCATGAGGATCCGGGACGTCAGAGAGGTGTACGAGCTGGAGCCGAAGCTGTGTCCCGGGGTGCGGCGATAGCCGACTTATATGCCGTTAACTCCCGGCGTGATGGTGGCGCTGAAGAGGGAGTAGAGGTGCGCGTCGACATTGGCGTCGCGCGTCGTCATGATCATGCGTGATCCGACGCGGCCCCAGCTTTCGCCAGCGAAGTTGCTGACGTACAGGCGCGTGTCGTAGATGCCCGGCTCGACATTAATCCTCTCCGAGGTGGCGTTGCCATCCACGATCTCGCTCTGTGGCGCCCCCAACCCCCGAGGCCAAATTTGCGGAGCTCGATGCGGTAGGAGGTGGCGTCGGCCCGCGCGTCCCAGCTGAACAGGATCGAGTCGTAAGTCGCCTCGATGACCTTGAAGTTGTCGGGGGAAGAGGGGTCTCCGCCCATCGGCGCGAGAAGTTGCAGGGCGTACTTCTGCCCGTTGTTGAAGCCGGGTCTATTCTCGACCGTGTACCAGACGTCGCCGTTGTCCCGATTCTCAGTGTGCGTGACTTTGTGGGCGACGCCGTCAATCAGCAACAGGTAGTCCTGCCCGGCGACGGTGTCGGGCAGTCCCGGCCTGACAATGAGCAGCGTTCGGTTGCTCGTGGTGCGCAGGTCGCGCTCCAGCCCCCTGACGGTGCTTTGGAAGTGCGGCGGGATGTTGACGCGGTTGTCGTCGACGCTGCCCCGCCCGCCGGTGAGGCCGTTGAAGTTGGGGCGCTCCCCGGCCGTCATCGTCGTCTTCCAGATGCTGTGGTAGCCCGGGTGGACCGTCACTTCTTCGGAGGGCGGTTCGACGATGCCGGGTCCCACGGCGCGCACTTGGAAGACCCAGGAGTGGTGGTTCTGCAGGTAATACTTCGCCAGCCATTGCTCGTCGGCTTCCGCCAGCGGCGGCAGCGGCGGCGGGTCGGGGCAGTTAGCCCGGACTTCCTCCTGACAGTCCCGCTCGTAGCTGTAATCGTGGAAGACGTCGCGCCAGACCTCGCCCGGGTTGTGCGGGTCGTTCAGGCTGGGGGTTTTGACGATCCAGTTGCCGTTGTGGCGGCGGATGCGGTACTGCCACTTGCCGACGCCGCTGTGGTCGGGCATGTCCCAGGTGACCAGCGCGGCCCAGTTCGAGTTGGGGTGGATCTCGCCGCGGACGTTCTCCGGCTTGGGCGGCGGGCGCCGTGAGACAGCTTGATCGTGTACGTCCGGCCGTCGATGAAGGGGGTGGTGCCCACCTTCGGGACGAAGTGGTAGGTGTTGCCGCTCTTGTGCGTCAGCGGATACTCGCGGTTCGGATACTGCGAATCGGAAACGTGCAACGTGAGGCCGTGCGCGAGGGACGTCGGCAGACGCTGATCGAGGTCCACCTCGACCGTGTTGGGTCCGTTGCCGACATAGCCGACGGCTTTCACCGTGTAGGTGTGGCCGTACCAAGTGAAATCGTCATTGGTCATGCTGCCAATGCTCAGGTTCGTGCGGTCGAAATACCCGTAAAGTCCCACTCCCACTGTCCAGGGCCACGGTCATCATTCCCGCCCAGTCGGTCTCGGTCTGAGCCGGGCCGGAGAGCGTGAGGCTCACGTCGGCGCTCAAGGGGTTGAGCCGCTGGGCGCCCCTCACCACCAGCGTCTCCGAGTGATATTCCAAACCTTCTGGACAGGGGTAGCCGTACGTGCCGTCCTTCAAGTAGTACACTTGCTCGACATGATTCCCCGACGCGTGCAACCGCAGCCCCGACTCGTTCACGACATGACGATTCGACTGCCAGTCGTACCGCATCCCCATCGGCAAATCCGACGGCAAATCCGGCTCAAACTTGATGCAAACGTTGGTGTGGTAACGGTCAATGGGCGGACCCCCTCTCTGTGGGACCGGGTTTCATTCCAGCGGATCTGGTTCACCTGATAGGTCGTGCCGTTGTAGATGAACTCGTTATGCGCAATATTGCCGCCGATGCGGTCGGAGGCCCAGAGTCCGCCGCCCGATTCGGGGATGAAGTTGCGTTGGGCCTCGACGGCGCTGGAGGCTTCGCTGGTATTGCTCCCGATGCCGTCGGAGTTGACGCCCCGCACCTGAAAGCTGTAGGCGTAGTCGAGGCTCGTCAAATCGTAGTGGCGCGTGGTGCCGCTGCTGCCGGGCACGTCGGTCCAGGCGCCCCATGCACCTGTGCCCTTGGTCTTGTAGCGGTACTGCCACTCGACAAGGTCGCCGCTGCCGAACGAGCCTCAATCCAGCCGATATCCGCCGCCGCCGGGGCGCGTGACGCTGAGGGGTATCGGAGTCCGCGACCCCGGCCCGATGACGCGCACCGCCAGCTCATTGCCGTCCTGGTTCTCGAGGTAGGTGCTGTATCGCTGGAGACAGGACCCGAACCGTCGGCACCCGGTACTTTCAGCCCAACCGCCCTTGAAGTGCTGATCGCCAATGATGATGGACATCCCGTTCCAGTTGGCGGTTAGCAACGGGTGGGACCCGTAGAGAGGAATGGGGTTGATCACCCATTGCATCGCGGAGCCCAATTGATGGATCCCAGCGACGGTGAACTGAGTCCCTTTGTAGTCGAAGGTTTAGTCGTCGATGGAGCCGAAATCGTGGAGGGCGTTGGGGTGTTCACCGTACCCCCAGCGCTGTACGCTACCGTGCCATCAGAAGAGTCATATTCATGCTTCTCCTCGACGGTGAAATACGAGTCGAAGAGGATGGTGCCCGGTCGTCGTGCGAAGATTTGGAACTGCACCTCTTCTTCGTCGGTCAGCGTCAGCCCGTCCGTACCCCGCGAGCCGCCGTACGCGCTCGACCAGCCGGTCCCGTACTCTTGTCCTTGATGGCGAACACCAGCGTGTTCAGGTCTGCCACGGGCAGATCGGCCGTGGCGTCGGTCTCGGCCTTGAAAATAATCTGGTTGCCGTCGGCGGTGAACCGCTTGAGGGTATAGTCGGTTCCCCGGAAGGTGAAGGTGTTATCAGTGATTTCGCCGGTCGTGCCGACCTCATCCCAATAGCCGCACGCGCCCGATGAGCAGCCAACGGTAATCGTGGCTTCCAGCAACGGATACAGATCGCCGTGCACCGAGGCCCAGCCGCTGACGGAGTTGCTGATGATGTGGGAGCCGGTCTCGTCCAGCACCACGGCGCGGACGAAGAAGCGGTAGGACGTGCCTGGCGTCAGGCCGATGATGGTCGCCAAGTCCTCCCGCGTCCATCCCGTCTGGATGACCTCGGGCGCGTCGGCGGACAGGTCGGTGCTGTAGCCGACCTGGTATGACATATCGTCGATCTGGGAGGCCTGAGGCTTGGTCCAGCTTATGGTTGCGCTGTCGCCGGTGTGGGTATCGACGACGGGATTGGTGGGCGGAAAAGGCGCCGGCGCGGCGAAGACATCAACGGACGAGCCGCAGTTGCCAGGGGAGGCGTCGGCGTAGCTATAGACTCGGTACTTGAGTCGGCTCCCCCGGCCTTGAATCGGCAGGAAGCCGGCGTCGACAATAACCTCGGGTCCGGGAGCATAGAACAGGTTCCCACTTCTCCATGGAGAACTGGTCTGTTCAAATCGGACTATAAATATTAGTGGCGCCGTCGGGCCAGTCTTCGAGGAAAATCTTCACCGCGCGGCTCTGAAAGCCATGCCCGGCCTCAGCCTTGAGCACCGTCGGCGGATGCAAAGGATTCTCAATCACTCCCAAAGCCGAAATCTCATCACCACCGCCACCAGCACCAACACCCACGCCACCACCATCGGCATCATCACGCTTATCCCCATCATCCCCCCAAACCGAAGCCGTAGACACAGTAACCGATACCAAAGCCAACAAAAACGCCACCACCAAAGTCATCCCCACCCGAGCAAGCATAAGCCGTCCTCCAGACATCCACCCATTCCTCACCGCACCAGTTGTATCAGTCGCAGCAGCAGTCGTAGTCGTGATTATGTCCTATGTACCTCTGAGGTCGGTCTCTAGAAAACTCGTCTGAAAATGGTTGCGTGGGTATTGTTCCGATTGAATGTGGTAATAGATTAACACAGAATTGGGGGAGTGGATGTAAAGGTGAAAGAGAGCAAGATGGGAGTTTTCCCTTCCCCTTTATCCCCTTCTTGCCCTCACCCCTAGCCCCTCTCCCGCATCACTGCGGGAGAGGGGGACTTCTGGTCTCGTTGTCTTCTAAAGATGGGCGTTTATGGTTGTTGATCCGGCTGGCCCCGCCGCCCCTTTGTCCCCTTCTTGCCCTCACCCCTGACCCCTCTCCCGCATTACTGCGGGAGAGGGGAACATGTGCATTACGTTGTCTTCTGAAGATGGACGTTCATGGTTGTTGAACGTGCATCGACAGCGGCGTGCTACGAAGCACAACGCTGCTTATGATCGTCATGAACAAGTACGCCCACTTCAACCATGAGCGCATAGACAGGTACCCCTCTCCCGCAGTGATGCGGGAGAGAGGCTAGGGGTGAGGGCAAGATAGGGGCAAAGGGGGGGCATGCCGCCCCCTGCCGCTACTACCCAAAGAATATAGCCGCAGCAGCACTGACGATGGCGATGACTACTCCGCCGCCTACGACGAACAAGCTGCGCCACATATCGCCGCGGATATGTGCTAGCTCGGTACGGCCATGTGCAACCTCGGTATGTAGTGCTCCGATCTTCTCCTCCAACCCACGCAACCCATTCGCAAGGTCCTCTTTAGTCGCATAGTGCTGCAACTGTTCACGCATGTCATTGCGCAGGCCTTCACGCAGACTCTCGCTCAGGTTGTCGCGCATCACGCTCATCTGCTCGCGCATGCTGTCGCGCATCAAACTCATCTGCTTGCGCATATCCTCACGCAGCTCGTCGCGCACCACGAGCATCTGTTCACGAATTTCTTTGCTCAGGTCCTCGCGTAGCCCGTCGCGCATAACGCTCATCTGTGCGCGCATATCTTCGCGTAGGTCTTCACGCAGCTCATCGCCTAGAACGCTGATCTCTTCGCGCACTACCGCACGGACATCGTCGCTCCGAACGTCATCTATTGTCTGAGTAACCATCTATATACAGCACCTTTTGCTAGCAGTCTATCACATCAAATATGGCAGTTGCAGCCACCAAGAGATACATGATAGCGCGGGAGGGTGAGGATCCGAGGTAGGATGTCACAGAGACGTTTTCCCCCACCCCTTTATGCCCCTCAACCCCTATTGACATCCGTATGCTCTGGGGTAAAATCGCAGTCAGATATATTTGCTGATTTGATGGGTTGCGTGGCAGGCGCCTATCAGTCAGGTAGTCAGACAGTCAAATAGAGAGATACCGGTTGGCTGCGCAGCAGGTAGCATTGGACCAGGAACTAGTTATGGATACGAAGCGAAAGATGATGGGGATGTTGTTGTTTGGGAGTGGGGGTTTGTTGGGGGTTGGTGTTGGGGGTTTGGGTTCGAGAAATTGATGGGGGGGGGGGCTATAGGCTTTGGATTTTGGCGACAGTGGCGCTTTTGGCGGTGGTGGCAGGGCCGATATTCTCGGCGGCGGTGGAGCTGCCGGGAAGGGGGGTTTGGGCACAGTCTGCGCCGGGCGCGCCTACGGCTGTTACGCTGACGTCGAATAGCACGGAGATCGAGGCGAGCTGGACCGCTCCGTCTGGCACGATCACGGACTATGACGTGCAGTACAAGCTGTCCTCAGCGTCGAACTACACAGACGCTAGCTACGACGGCACGGCGACGAATACCACGATCACCGGGCTGACCAACGGCTCGAAGTACGACGTCCAGGTGCGCGCCGAGAACTCGTCCGGCAATAGCGACTGGTCCACTGTCGCCTCCGTCGCCGTCTGGTTGCCGACGGCGCCGGGGGGCCGACGTTGTTGTCGGCTCCCACTGCAGAGGGTCCGCGGATCTTCGTGAGCTGGACCGCGGCCGAGTCCGAACGCGCCGAGGTCTTGGATTACGATGTGCGCTACCGCGAGAACGGCGCTTCTCCGGCGGCGGACTGGATCGACTGGCCGCACCGCGGCGTGGGAACGCACACCACAATCCAGAGCGACGACGTCGCCGCCGGCACGGAGTACGAGGTGCAGGTGCGCGCCATCAACAGCCGCGGCTCAGGAAACTGGACGGCGTCGTCCACAGTGACCCCGAATGCCGGACAGCCAGTCGAACCCCCTAATCTCCGCGGTCGGAGGCATCCGTGAGTTCACGGTCAACTGGTCCGAACCCACAAACAAAACGGGGGGCGTCCCCATCGTCAACTACGACATTCAGTACAGACCGACGAGCATAACCGCATGGACGACGATCGCGGACCGGCCGGCCACCGAGCGGAGCTACATGGTCACCGGCCTCGCCGACGGCACCGACTACGTCGTGCAGGTGCGCGCCTCGAACTCCGCCCTCGACGGCGTCTGGTCCGCCGCCGCGGTAACCCCCTCGGCGTCCCCGCCAAACCGGCGCTGACACTGTCGAAGGCCTCAAGCACAAGCCTCAAGGCCGACTGGACCGTGGCGACCGACGGCACTCCGAAGAACGATGGACTGGGCCTACTCTGGTCGACGGAGCTGACGGCGGGAGGGCTATCCGGCTGTACCGGTTGGTCTGGCTCGTTTGGCAGCGTGCTGGACGATGACTTCACCTATGACGGCACGACCTACACTCTGATTGCCGTCACCCACTCCCCATCTCACAACGCGATCTTGATCAACCCTAACAGCACCGAGCCAGTGCTATCCACGGACGCGGACGGCGAGTATAGCCGCCTGATGCTGCGAGTCGACACCACCTGGTACCGTTTGAAGTGGATGGGCGGGAACACTAACCGTTACGAAACCGACACCATCACCAGTCCCTTCACCATCGGCGGTACCTACGAAGTGGCGCTCGGTGGGCTCGGTATCAGCGGCTACGAGGTGCGCCACCGCGAGGATGGCGGCACGTGGCCGACGATGGGCACCAGCGTCACCGCCTCGCCGCACACCATTACCGCCCTGACCGACGGCACGACCTACGAGGTCCAGGTTCGCGCGGAGAACCCGGTGGGCTGGAGCGACTGGTCGGACACGCAGGAGGAGACGTCCGGCGGTCTGAGACCGGACGCGCCGGTGCTGACGGTCACCCCGGGCAACGTCAAGCTCGACCTGTCGTGGACTGTGCCTTCGGGCAACGGCTCCGCCATCACCGGTTACAACATCCAATACCGCGTGAAGACCAGCAATGACTGGTCGCAATGGACGCATACCGGCACGGGAACGACAGCGTCGATCACCAGTCTGACGAACGACACGGCCTACGAAGTGCGCGTCGGCGCCACCAACGCCAACGGCAGCGGCGGATGGTCGGAGAGCGTGGAAGCCACTCCGAAGGCCTCCGGCTCGATAGCCCCGTCGAAGCCGCGCAACCTGACGCTGACGCCGGCGAATCTGAAAATCACCGCATCGTGGACAGAGCCAGCGAACGACGGTGGCGCGGACATCACCTCCTACGAGCTGCAAGGCCGCAAGGCCGGAACTAGCGACTGGAACAGCCAGACCGGGCTGACATCCCCAACCTACGACATCACTCGAGCGGGCGCCGACGCCCTGGCCAACGGCATGGAGTTGGAAGTGCGGGTCTGTGCCACCAACGGCAAATTCGGCAACTACTCGGACTTGGTCAAGGCCGTGGTCAACCTGCCGCTGACCTCCGGCAATCTATTCCACAACCTGACGCTGGTCGGGGGCACTGGCACAAACGCCGGCAACCCGGCGGATATCACGATTGATGAGGGCAGTCTCATCACTGGCCAGGGCAGCACCAACGCCTACACCATCTCCCTCAAAACACAACCCTACGCGCCCGTCACGGTCGAAATAACAGCCACCGCAGGCGCCACGGTGGAGACACCGTCGCTGGTCTTCACGCCGTCGAACTGGAGCACGCCCCAGTCGGCGATGGTGCGCGGCGCCTAAGACGCCTACAGCAGCGACCGCACGGACGACGTGACGGTCACCCACAGGGCAAGAGGCGGGGGCTACGACGGGGAGTCGTTCACAGCGACCATCACGCAGGTCACCGACACGGAGACGACGCCAGGGCGATTCACCGCCAATACCCAATACACCGCGACTAGCGACCTCAACGTCGAGATCCGGCTGGCGTGGCCCGACAGCATTAGCGATACCAGTCTGACCAAGGGCGGCACCGCGACGGTGGAGCGTTACCGATTGCGCTATCGGCTGGCGTCGCCGCCCAACTCGCCTTGGATCAAGGACGACATCTACTTTGACGGCGACGAGAGTCATTTCTATCGGCTCGGCAAAGATTCGGCGCGTCCGGATGTCGTGCTGGAAAACGGTGTCACTTACCACATCCAGTTGCAGGCGGGCAACAAGACCGGCTTCAATACCAACTGGTGGCCTGGCATCGAGAGCGCCGCCAGGGGCACCTCGTCGCCGCCGCAGAACTTCACGGTGATGGCGCACTGGAACCGCCTCGAAGTGTATGCCCAAAAGCCCGAAGACATCGCGACCACCGGCGAGGTCGAAATTTATCACGTGCAGTATCGAGAGGTGGGCGCTACAGGTAATCCAACGCAGGTAACGCGAGGTGCAAACAATCCTGGCGCCCCCAACCCACAGGGGCTTGATGGCGAGGTGGTACTGTCCGCCGCCAGAAGGGTCCCGGGCACGGAGTACGAGGTGCGAGTGCGCGCGCGGACGCATGCTGACGGCGAGTGGTCGTTCTGGAAGTCGGTGATCATACCGTCCCGCGCGGTGTTGCAGCTGAGCAGCGCTGACATGGCCGACGAGTTTACTTTGACGACTGCGGGGGCGCCGGATGGCATCACCGTGGGCACGAACCTGCCAACCAGCGGCTCTGGCGTCCGCATCGTGGCCGCCAACGCCTCCGGCGGCGGAACGGTATCCCTCGACGGATCATGTCCAGGCACCGCAAACGAAGCGATCACCGGCAAGCGCGACGATGACGATATAACGTTGCTGGGCTGTGCCAAAGGCGAAACCACAATCAGCCTCTACGAATGCTCCGGCACAACCGCCCTGACGACCTACACCGTGACGGTGGCAGAACCGCTAGCCGCGCCGTCCGGCTTCAACGCGCTGGGCGCCGACACGGAAGCCACGCTGAACTGGTCCGCCCCGCACGACGAGACCATCACACACTGGGAGTACGACGTAAAGTCGGACAGCAGCGATACGACGGACGACTGGGTCGAAATAACCGGCGGCGGCACCAAGCGCAGTTTCACCCTGACGAGTCTGACGAACGGCACGACGTACACGTTCAAGGTGCGCGCCGTAGCCGGCACCGCCGTCGGCACCGCGACGAGCACGGATTCGGCAACCCCGACCGCGCCGCCGTCCTCGAGTCGGACGGAGTACTGGTCATCGACGATGACGGCGGGATCCAGTTCCGGCGGCACTAAAGGCTTCTCCAACGAAACCGGGTTTACGTTTGACTCTCTGACGGACGATGACTTCCAACTGGAGTCGGGCGGCACGACGTACACCGTCACTCAGCTGATGAAATTCGGCACTGGCGTTATGGAATTCAGGCTCAACGGCATCAGGCTGCCCAACGGTTCCGGCGAGGCCGAGAACGCGGTGCGACTCGAAATTACCGACTCGGCGTCGACCACCACAAACATTCCTTTGGAGAACCAATGGAATACGAGCCAGAACGAGTATCGATTCAATACACCGCTCCAGTTCGACGACACCGCGGGTTCGAACACCTACACCGTCAAGCTGGCGGACCCCGGGACGGCAGCGGACCCCGGCAAGCCGGTGCTGACGGTGGGCAGCATCACCGGGACGACGGTGATGCTGACCTGGACGTTGCCGGTGGACGACCGCACGATCACGACTTGGCAGTTGAAGTACACCGATTCGGCAACGCCGCCAAAGGTAGTGGACTGGGCTTCCATCTCATCCAAGCCGGGCACGCGCGCCCATCTCGTGACGGGCCTAACGAGCGGCTTGGCGTACACATTCCAGATTCGCGCGACGAATCCGACCGGTACGACGGCGAGCGATGAGGTGAGCACGGCGGCCAAGCCGGATGCGCCCGTCATCCGCGCCACGCCCGGCGCACAGAGCGGGGGCAACTGGCCAATCGTGGTGAACTGGACGGCGCCGAACAACAACGGTGCGGACATCACGCGCTACAAGTACTCGTCCAAGCAAGGCAGCGCCGCATGGTCGACACCATTCGACATCGGCACGGTCCTGTCCTACACGCAAACCAATGCCAATGCGGGCGTCACTTACACCTTCCGCGTCCGCGCCGTCAATTCCGTCGGCACTAGCGACTGGTCAAACGAAGCCACCGCAATCACCGGCGCGCCGCAAGCGCCAGTGATCTTGCTGTCAACAGGCGACAGCGTAATCTTTGTCGAGGCCACGGGCGCCCCGGAGGACAACGGCGCCAGTATCAACGACTACGACGTGCGGTACAAGCTGACTTCAGACACGACCTGGACGTCCCACGCGGACGATGCGAATGACGATCCGAGCGATAGCGGCACGCTCGATTCGAGCACAAACTGGAATATCAATCTGGTTACGAACGGCGCGACGTATGAAGTTCAGATGCGCGCCGCGAACTCCCGGGGCGAAGGACCCTGGTCGGACGTGGTTTTGCAAACCGTCGGCGTGCCAGAGGTCCCGAGCGTGAGCCTCGTGCCGGGCGGCACGCAAATCGTTGCCACTATCCAGGCCGGGTGGCACAACGGCGACGCCATCACCGGTTACACACTGGAATACCGCGATCCGAGAACCGAGACGGCGCAGTGGCTCCCGCACTCAGTCACGGACGCGACTGAGACGCGGACGATCACCGGTTTGACGCCGACTATCGAGTATGAGGTGCGCGTCAAAGCCACGAACGGACGGGGCGACAGCCAGTGGTCAGAGATAGTGTCTCAGGTCGCCGGCGCGCCGCTTGCGCCAGTGATAAATCAGCCCACGCCAGGCAATGGACAGGTCACGGTGACCTGGGCCGCGCCGACGAGCAACAACGGGGACGCCGTCATCGACTACGACGTGGAGTACCGATCTTTCTCGACCTTGACATGGACTCTCGACACGACTGACGGCAACGACGATTCGAGCGATTCGTCGACGCTGGACACGGCTACTAGCCGTACCCTTACTTTGACCAACGGCACCGAGTATCTGATTCGAGTGCGCGCCCAGAACGGCCGCGGCGAGAGCCCCTGGTCAGTGTCGGATCCGGGCATTCCGGGCGCGCCGCTGGCGCCAGAGTTCGAATACTGGACGCCAGGCTCGACCTTTGCGACGATGGGTTGGACGGTCCCAAACGGCAACGGAAGTGAGGTCACCGACTACGACCTGCGGCACAAGGACACTTCGGAGGATACGTGGATCGCTATTCCGCACGATACGGGCGCGAATGGTGCCTTCGTCAGCGGGTTGACGGCTGGCAACACTTATGAATTTCAAGTGCGCGCCTCGAACGATAGAGGGGCGGGACCGTGGTCGGATTCAATCTCGTTTACGGCGGGAGTGCCGCGCGCCCCGATTCTGGCTCCCCTGACGCCCGGTGGCACGCAAATCACGGCGACGTGGACTGCGGACTTCCCCAATGGCGACGCCATCACCAAATTCACGGTGCAACACCGCGTCAAGAACCCGCAGGGAGCCTGGACCTCCAACGAAATCACCGGCACGCCTCCGGCGACGAGCTACAACATCACCGGCTTGACCGCGACGACCGATTATGAAGTGCGCGTCAAAGCCACGAACGGACGGGGCGACAGCCAGTGGTCAGCGATACTGTCCCAGATCGCCGGCGCACCGCTCGCACCAGTGATAAATCTGCCCACGCCAGGCAATGGACAGGCCACAGTGACCTGGGCCGCGCCGACGAGCAACAACGGGGACGCCGTCATCGACTACGACGTGGATTACCGATCTTTCACTTCCCCAATGTGGAATGCGTGGACTCCCGACACGACTGACAGCAACGACGATCCGAGCGATTCGTCGACGCTGGAGACAGCATTGACCCGAGACATCTCCGGTCTGACCAACGGGACGTTGTACGAGTTTCGAGTGCGCGCCCAGAACGGCCGCGGCGAGAGCCCCTGGTCACCGATGTGTCAGGCCAGGCCGGGCGTGCCGCTGGCGCCGACCGGCCTGACGCTGACCCCGGGCAACCTGCACATTGTCGCGAACTGGACGGCGCCGACGAGCAACAACGGAAGCACCATCACCGAGTACGTCGTGGTATATCGGCCGAACGGCGGGAGCTGGGTCACAACGTCAGTTGCCGGCACACCGCCGGTGACGACGGTGACGCTTAGCAGCCTGACCAACGGCACGACCTACGAAGTCTTCGTCCAAGCGGAGAACGCGCATGGCATCGGGGCGGCCTCGGACACCGTGACAGCAACGCCAGTAACGACGGCGCCGGGCAAGCCGACGCTCAGCCTCACGGCAGGCGACGCGCAGATAACGGCCTCGTGGACGGTGGCCGACGACGGCGGCGAGACGATTACAGGCTACACCGTGCGGCATCGGGTGAAGGACCCGCAGGGAAGCTGGACGACGAACAACGTCACCGGCTCGCCTCCGGCGACGAGCTATGAAATCACCGGACTGACCAACGGCACGGAGTACGAGGTCGAGGTGAACGCTACGAACTCCAAGGGCACAGGCGACTGGTCGGACACCCAGTCGGGAACGCCGACGGCGCCCGGCGCGCCGCAGAACTTAGGGCTGACCGCACGCGACGAGCAGATTGCAGTCGATTGGGAGACGCCGGCAAACACCGGAACGCAACCAATCACCAGCTATCTCGTCGAGTGGAAAATCTCCACATCGTCGACTTGGACTTCCCACACCGTCAGTGGCACGCCGCTGCCTACGGAGTACACGATTACCGGTCTAACGAACGGCACGCAGTACGACGTGAAGGTCAGCGCGACCAACTCGGTCGGCACGGGACCGGCGACGGATGAAATGTCGACAACGCCAGTAACGACGCCGGGCGCGCCGACGCTCACCCTCTCGCCAGGCAACATGCTGATAACGGCCTCGTGGTCGTTGGACGACGACGGCGGCAGCGCGATCACCGATTACGGCATCGAGTATCGCGTGAAGGACACGACGACCTGGTTTGGTGAGGGGGAGCAGGATACGAACACGTCCTATGTGATCCAGAACCTGACGAACGGCACGGTATACGAAGTGCGGGTCCACGCGACGAACGGTGTAGGCGACGGTCCCTACTCGGACGTGCTCGAGGCGACGCCATCGCCAGACCTGGCGGTGCCCAGCCCGCCGCAGAACTTGCAGCTGACTCCGGGCGACACGCAGATCGAAGCGGACTGGGACGCGCCGGCCAGAGACGGCCGCACGGACATCAGCGGCTACGTCGTCGAATACCGCGTCAAAGACACTACAAACTGGCTGAACAACAACCACACCGGCACTGGCACTAACGACACGATTACCGGTCTGACGAATGGCACGACTTACGAAGTGCGTATCAGCGCCACCAACTCGGTCGGCACTGGCGATCCATCGGCGATCGAAGAAGCGACGCCGGGGACCGAGTTCCTGGTGCCCGACGCGCCTGTAGCCACGCTCATCCCGGGCAACCAGCGCATCGATATCGTGTGGCCCGAACCGGACAACAACGGCTCTGCCATCACCGACTACGACGTGCAGTACAGCGTTCCCCCAGCCCTGTGGAGCGATCACCCGGATGACGGTCCCAACTCGGACCCGAGCCTGGACCTGACGCGTGCTCTCACCGGACTGACCAACGGGCTCACGTACGACATGCGAGTGCGCGCCGAGAACGCCAATGGCGAGAGCCAGTGGTCGGACGTCGTGACGGCCACGGTCGGACAGCCGGGCGCGCCGCAGAACGTGGTGCTGACCCCGGGCGAGACGACCATCGTGGCAACGTGGACTCCATCCGTCGACAACGGCTTAGGCTTCGAAAAGCAACGCGTGCGCTACCGAGCGCTCGAGTCGGGCCAAGCCTCGACCTGTGAAGGCTCTGACGGCTGGACAAGAATGGGTATCAACGACAGCACAACGTCGGAATTCACGATCTCCAACGTGGAACCGCTCGTAGTGTATGAGATGCAGATCCGCGGTGGCACGGCGGTATCCAACGGCAACATCTGGGGCTACTGGTCCGAGTGTGCCTCAGCGCAGATTCCCACTGCGCCCGACGCGCCCGTGCTATCGGCTCAGGCTGGCAACGCGCAGATAACGCTGACCTGGACGGTCAACGACAACGGTGGCCCCATCACGGGCTACGAGCTGTCGTACCAACCCCAAGGCGGCGAAGAAGTCCGCGACACCCTCCCCGGCGACGACTTCATCCACCGCAGCTACATAGTAATCGGCCTAACCAACGGCACCCCCTACACCCTCCGCCTAAAAGCCCAAAACACCAAAGGCGAAAGCCCCTGGCCAAACACCGTAACCGCAACGCCAACGGCGGGGGAGGGAACGTACCTCTGCCGACGCCGGGGAGCTTCATAGCAGGCGTGCCGCAGACGTTTACGTTGAACACCGATGTAGAGAACACAAGCCTATGGGTAGGCGTCAACTACGATGGGAATAACCATCTCACAACGGGCAGCTGTCCAGCTGGCGGCAACACCCGTGCGCATCGTGGCAACGGCGATACGATCACGATCCGCGGCTGTTACGCCGGTGAAGCTGAGATACGCGTCTATCAAGGTCAGCTTATCTTGACAAGCTACGACGTGACGGTGACCAGCTCCGGCTTCACTGGCAGCCTGGAGGATGAAGATGGCAATACGCCGGAGATGATCGAAGCAGGTGGTTCTGAGACATTCACGCTGACGACGAACGTGTCCGACTTCGTGTGGGTAGGTGTGAACTACGGTGGTGACAATCACCTGTCGACTGGCTCCTGTCCGGCGGGCGGCAACACTGGCGCGCTTGTCAGCAATGGGAATTCGTTGACGATCTACGGCTGTTCTGTCGGCACGTCCGAGGTTCGCATCTACAAGGGACAGCTGATCCTGAACAGCTACACTGTGTCGGTGACTGGCGAACCGGAGACTGCCAGCTTATCGTCCTTGCAATCCAGCATGTCAGTAGGCGATTCTCAGACGCTGACGCTGTCGACTAATATTGATGATGGCGTGTGGGTAGGCGTGAACTATGACGGAAACAACCATCTATCGACCGGTTCATGTCCGGCCGGCGGCAACACTGGCGTGACGCTCACCAAAGGCCAGACGGTAACGATCAACGCTTGCTCTACCGGCACAGCTGAGATCCGCCTCTACAAGCTGAACACGCTGCTAGCGAATTACACGGTTACGGTCAGCCCATAGCTACCGCCCCATAGCCGCCATCTTACCCTCACCCCTAGCCCCTCTCCCGCATCACTGCGGGAGAGGGGAACTTCTGGGCATGTTGTCTGTTTACATTGAACGTCATTGTTCATGACGATCATGAGCAGCGTCGTACCTCGCAACATGAACATCATCGCCTATATACGTGATAAGCAACGTCGTTCAACGTAAGAAGAAAACGCCCGGCGCACGTACAGCAACAATGAAGTTCACATTCAACCATAACCGCATAGACAGGTACCCCTCTCCCGCAGTAATGCGGGAGAGGGGCTAGGGGTGAGGGCAATCGGGAACAAAGGGGCCCGCGCATTCCCTCCCGCGAATTTTGCTAATTCTCTCACCGCGGATTATAATTGGGGTTTAGCAGTCAATACTGTTGAGTGCTAACGAATTTCTTAACGACCTTACAAGGAGGAAATACCGAGTGACGGTTAACTTGAAGCCGCTAGGCGACCGCGTGATTATCTCCCCGTCCGATGCGGACGAGGCGACTAGCCCTGGTGGGATCATAATCCCGGATACGGCGAAAGAGAAGCCGCAGCAAGGCGCTGTCGTTGCGGTCGGACCCGGCAGGACTACCGACGATGGGAATGTCGTTGAGATGGGTGTGAATGTCGGCGATGTCGTCATCTACTCCAAGTACGCTGGTACCGAGTACTCGCAAGGCGGCGATGAATACTTGATCGTGCGTGAGTCAGACATCCTGGCTATCGTCGGTTAAGTCCCAACCTAACATCATTGGACGGCACGGCGATGAAGCAAGAACGAGCTTCGTCGCTGAACTCAACAACATAAGGAGTAAAAAGGCACTATGCCAGCCAAAGACCTGCTATTCGAAGAGGAAGCTCGAGCCAAGCTCAAGGAAGGCATCGACATACTCGCAAACACCGTCAAGAAGACGCTCGGGCCGCGCGGCCAGAACGTTATCGTTGACAAAAAGTTCGGACCGCCACAGGTCAA
Source organism: Dehalococcoidia bacterium (assembly GCA_965200065.1). Classification (GTDB taxonomy): domain Bacteria; phylum Chloroflexota; class Dehalococcoidia; order Lucifugimonadales; family Lucifugimonadaceae; genus Bin127. The sequence continues at coordinate 737,434 of CBDATF010000002.1, forward strand.
CTCCGACGGCGTGACTATCGCCAAGGAAGTAGACCTGGAAGATCCGTTCGAGAACATGGGCGCACAGCTGCTCAAAGAGGCATCCAAGAAGACCAACGACGATGCTGGCGACGGCACTACTACATCGACAGTCCTGGCGCAGGCCATTGTAGCCGAGGGCTTCAAGAACGTCGCAGCCGGCGCAGACCCCATGGCGCTTAAACGCGGCATGGAAAAGGCGATGGTCACCATCCGCAGCTCGATCAAGTCGCAGTCCACTCCGGTCGAAAGCTCCTCTCAAATCGCCAACGTGGCGGTACTATCGTCCCACGACGACGAGATGGGCAACCTCATCGCGGAAGTGATGGAGAAGGTCGGCAAGGACGGCGTCATCACCGTTGACGAGTCGAAATCACTCTCATACGAGACCGACTTCGTAGAGGGTATGCAGATCGACCGCGGCTTCCTCTCGCCCTACTTCGTGACGAACCAGGACCGCCAGGAAGCCGTCCTCGATGACCCTTATATCCTGATCACTTCGCAGAAGATCTCGGCCGTCTCGGACCTGCTTCCGCTCTTGGAAAAGGTCTTGCAGTCGAGCAAGAACATCATCGTCATCGCCGAAGATGTGGAAGGCGAAGCCCTCGCCACTCTCGTGGTGAACAAGCTCCGCGGCACCCTCAACTGTGTCGCCGTCAAGGCTCCCGGTTTTGGCGACCGTCGCAAGGCGATGCTGCAGGACATAGCCATCCTCACTGGCGGAACCGTAATCTCCGACGAGATCGGTCGCAAACTCGACTCGGCCACTCTGGAAGACCTCGGTCGATGCCGACAGATCGTCGTGAAGAAAGACGACACCACTTTTGTGGGCGGCAGTGGCGATCAAGGTTCCATTCGCGGTCGCATGGCTGAGATTCAGGCGCAGATCGAAGACACGACTTCAGACTACGACCGTGAGAAGCTTCAGGAGCGTCTCGCCAAACTGTCTGGCGGTGTTGCCATCCTGCGCGTCGGTGCGGCAACCGAGATCGAGATGAAAGAGAAGAAGCAACGCGTAGAGGACGCTCTTGAGGCGACTCGTGCAGCCGTAGAAGAGGGCATCGTTCCCGGCGGCGGTAGCGTTCTGATCCGAGCCGCGAGCCTGTTGGATGCGTTGGAGCTCGATGATGAAGACGAGCAGACTGGCGTGCAGATTCTCTCCAAGTCGTTACGCGAGCCGATTCGCATCATCGCAGGCAACTGCGGCTTTGAAGGTGCTGTAATCCTCGATCGGGTCGCGGGCAACGAAGACACCAACTTCGGTTTCAACGCCATGACGAACGAATACGGCGACATGATGACGATGGGCATCGTAGACCCGGCAAAGGTCACCCGCTCAGCCGTCGAAAACGCCGTCTCAGTAGCCGGCATGATCTTGACCACCGCCGCGCTCATCACCGAGCAACCCGAGCCCCTCCCACCCGCAGCCGGAATGCCCCCCGGCGGCGGAATGGACTTCTAAGGTCAGATAAACCCAGCTAGTTAGCTAGCCATCTAGCAACAGCCAAAAAGCGCGTCGCGTCGGGAACCCGATGCGACGCGCTTTTGTTTGTTGGGGGAGACTCCCTAGGGCACAGGAACCGGGTTAGCAGTAGAACCCGCCTTCACGCGGCGGTTTGCGTCAGGACTTCAGCAGGAATGAGTCCCTGCTCGGACGCGTCGTTGACGATTCTCTGAACTTCATCCAATGCCGTAAACGCTCCTGCCGCGGAGATGTGAGGCCTGCGCTCGCGGATCATCTCAACAACTTCGCGTCCCACCAATCCGGGGTTTTCGCTACTTAAGAAGTAAACCATTGAAACACGTTCGAGGTCAATCAATTTAGTCATGGCTGAAATCTTTTCGCAAACGAAATCGACCTCCCTCTGGTAAGGATTCGGCTGTTTGATGGCGTACTCCCCCGCCGATCCCAGAAGATACCATGGTGGGTACTTAGGATGAGGTTCAAGGTCGATCATGTAGCGGTATCGCATCAGGGCTAGATCTTCTTCTAGGTCAAAACTAAAAGGAGAGTTTTTGTAGAGCACAAACTGATAATCGATCCGAACACCAAACAACCTTTGGAGAAACATCGAACCTTTTTGAATGTGCATATGCCCGACCCAATTTCCGTGTTTATGCAATGTCGCAGTTAGATGGCAAATCAGGATTCGCTGCTCAGAAGGCGTCATCAGGGTGTGTTCAAATTGGTTTTTCATTTTAGGTCTTGGTTTGCTCTCCATTTCCTAGCGTCATCAATGATTTCCGGAGCCGCCAACACATATCCAAAGCGCGCCACCGGGATGTGGTTCAAGGTCTCTGAAATCGTTCTTCACGGTCTAACATTTCCATCGGCAGTGAGGACTGGGAAGTTCAAATCCGATGGACTTGGGTTGCGTGCAACCAATCGTACATTCCCCTTCCCGAATTTGCTCGCACACGCCTCGTAGATCTCTCTGGTTGGGTTTGACTGTAATTCAGCATCCTCGGGTTTCCAATCGCCTAGCCTTTCGCTATAGAGGAGACGGAAATGTTCTCTATTAAGCATCCGCTTTGCCGACGCGTGTCCCGGAGAACCCGAAACCTTGGAAGCATCTTCAATTGCCTGCAACACGGTGTTGTCCGTGATTTTCTGAAGCTCTGCGCTGTCCGTTGGGAACCTGCCTGACGGCAACCAACCGTGCACTGCTGTACATGCTGATGTCCCGCATTGTAACCAGTGAACGATCGATACAAACATCTCCTCTCCGACACACTTGGAAGCAATGTACAAACGCGTTGCAGAGCGCGAGCAGGTCGACATCTTCCCTGCATTGACGATGTACCGATCACCGACGGCGGAATGGACTTCTAGGGTCGGATAGAACCGGCCAGTTAGCTAGCTTTTTGGCTGTTGGGAGGGGGAGGAGTCTCCATACACAGTCATAGGCATAAAATGCACCCGCCCATTTGTCCCCGTTGCCCTCACCCCTGACCCCTCTCCCGCAGTGATGCGGGAGAGGGGTCAGGGGTGAGGGCAACGACGCGGACATGGGGCGGATGGGAAACGTATGGAGAGTGAACGTCCATCAGAACTCTCAACATTGAGTAGCCCTGTGCGTTAGCATTTTTGCTGTCTATGAACGACCTGATATCAAACCTCTCCTTCCGCCCCGTCTCCCCAGATACCTGGACTGACATGGAGCGGCTCTTTGAGGGGCGCGGCGGACCTAAGTTTTGCTGGTGTATGGTCTATCGTTCGATGGTTCCGCCCTACAGTCGAGCGGACGCAGCGGACAAGAAAGGGGCGATGTGCGAACGTGTTGCCGGTGGCGAGCCGGTTGGCATCCTCGCCTATATTGATGGTGAGCCGATGGCCTGGTGCTCTATCGCTCCGCTGTCAACTTACAAGACTTTTCAGGGCCGTAACTACGCGCGCTTGCGGAGCGATGATGATCAAGATGTTGATGGCGTCTGGGCGATCGCCTGTCTTTTCGTTCGCACTGGTTTCAGGCGCAGTGGGTTGACTACGCCGATCATCAAGGCGGCTATTGATTATGCGCGTCGAAGCGGCGCGAGCAGCGTTGAAGCCTACGCGGTCGATCCCGAGTCACCGAGCTACCACTTCATGGGCTTGGTGCCGCTTTACGAGTCGTTAGGTTTCGAAGATCTCGGTATGGTGGGCAAACGCCGTCACATGATGCGGCTACCGCTATAGGTTGTTGGTCGGCACGGGAAGCGACGTTATGCGCAGACCGGTTCTGATCCGTCCCAGCGGTTGAATGACGGTTGCTCCCCTTTAGCCAGAGAATCGCGCGCATCCTGCCACATCGAATGCCAGATTGCAGGATCGTGCAGTTCCGCTTCCGGGTTGCTACGACTTCGGGCGACAAAGCCGGGGAAGCTGGTACGTCCTGTCGATTGACCGATCGGGTTGTAGCGCAGGTCGAAACTCCAGCGAATACGGTAGCTGTTGTTGGGTAATGACGAGTGCACAGTGTACTTCGTCATAAACAGCGCATCGCCCTTCTTCAACGGCACCGGCACGGCTTTGCCTACTTCAAACTCGGTTTCGGGTATCTGTATCCCCGCCTGCAGTCCATTCTTGCCACCGGGACAGTGCGTTAACAGGTCGTCGCGATGCGATCCGGGGACGACTTGGAGGCATCCATTCTCAGCATCACTATCCATCAGCGGGAACCACACCGTCAGCATCAACGTGTCGTCCGCATCCGGGTTGACCACGCCGCAATCCTGATGCCAGGGCGTGACGCCGAACTTTACATTGCCATGCTCATCTCGCGGTGAGTGCTTTTCAGGCACTTTGATGCGGACATGCTGCACGGGATTGGAGTAGATTTCCGGGCCAATAAACGACTCTACGGCGTCTAGGAGTCCAGGCGCGGTGAGGGCATTGAATACGGCAGGCCCAGCCCAGAACGGCGTGTCGGGCTTGATACCGCCCTGTGGGAGCGAGAAGTCGAAGTAGTTGTTGTGCACCTCATCAGACTCGGAGTAGATCTGAGTGACGCGGTCTCCGAACTCCAGCTCTTCGTATTTTGAGCTGATCTTGCCCTGCTCCAGCAGCAAGTCGGTCAGGTTGTCCAAGACCCCTTCGTATTCATCGATAACGGGATCGATGATCTCTTCCGGGTCGAGGACACCCTCCGCCGTTACGAAGCCGTAGTACTCGAAGTGTTCCAGTTGCTCTTTAGTCATTCCAGGCATGACGTGGCCGCTCCATAGGTCGGTAAGTTATTTGCAGTTAGCGAGAATGATAACGCGTAACGACGGCGAAAAACGAGTCGTTACAGTCGCTCACTCCAGTTCAGCATCAATCAGACGCGCCATTCTGCGGTCGCGATTGGTCAACCCGCCGACGTCGTGAGAAATCAATGCGACCTTCAAGCGACGATAGCGGATATCGATGTCGGGATGGTGATCATGCCTATCGGCGATTGGCGCGATGCGGTTGATGAATGCGATCGCATCGGCAAAGGTGTCGAACGCCAGGTTCCGCACGATAGCGCCGCTTTCGGGGTCGCGATTCCACTCAGCACGTTCGGCAAGCATCTCGCCAATTTCAGTTTCGGAAAGCTTGGACATTTGATGCACCTTCTCTCTTGAATTAAGTTCCGTTGGTTCCGTTGACGGTGTGCAGCAACAGTATCGTAGATGCTACTGCCAGCCACAAGATGATGTTGATTAACGTCGGACGATCGCGTAGCAGTATCGTCTCTGGCGCCTCGCCATCACCCGTCACGTATAGAAGATACAGGTATCTGTAGATGCCGTATGCGACGAATGGTATCGTCAGCATCATCGAGTTATCGCCCGGAACGTTTCCGCCGACATCGCCAAAGCTGAAGGTGTAGAGCGCATACGCCATGACCGTCAATGAGGCGGTGCTGAAAATTACGACATCCAAAAACTGAGTTGTGTATTCACCCAGGATCCCGCGCTGTTTAGCCGCATTATCTCCCGCGGCAACCAACTCGGCACGTCGTTTCGCGAATGCCAGGAGAGACGCGCCAAGCGCTGTGACTACGTAGAGATAGGGGGACACCACGAGGTCGATCTGCATCTCGACACCGTCGATGACCAATTGCGACCCGTCGATGGCCACGGCGCCGGCTACTGCACGCAGCACGAATCCCGCGGCAACGCTGAACACATCTAGGATCACGAGGTGTTTCAGTTGCAACGTGTAGGCGATGTTGATTACCAGATACCCGACCGCGATGATGGCTAAAGCGGTACTGATGAGCAGGGAGAGCACGCCGGCTGTCGCAATGACAATGAATGCCGCTACATAGGCGCTTCTGACCGATATATCTCCCGATGCGATGGGACGGCGTCGCTTGGTGGGATGGGCGCGGTCACGCTCAACATCGGCGATATCGTTCAGCAGATACACGGCGCCTGACAGCAAGGTGAACGCAATCGCGGCGCCAACCGATCGCATGGCAATCGCGGCCATGCCTACAAAGTCATCCGGGCTGAACCAGATGTTGACGGAAAAGAGCAACGGCACCAGAACCAGTCCGTTCTTGGGCGCCTGCAAAGGACGCATCGCGCTGAGGAGCGCGCGCAGCGGCGATCTCCGTGCGCGCTCTGAGGCGCGTGCAGCATCTTCTACCGGTACAGCCATCAATAGCAAATGATAAAGCCGCAATCGACTGTAACTGCATACAACGCCGCAAGGTTTTGACGCTCACGCCATCTCAACGCTCAACATCGCTTGCACAGGTGCTATAAACTTCGCAAAGGCTAACGATAGGCAGGAGTTGCGAATCATGTTGGAACAGTTTCATGTACCAGTTCATGACCAGGTCTTGGTGCAAGTCGAACGGATGCGTGCCAGCACCGAAGCATTGTTCATGAGATGCGGACTGGACGAAGCGGGTGCTAAGGCATGCACCGACGTGCTGATAACTAACGACCTCAGAGCGGTTGAGACGCATGGCGTGTCGAACATGATGCGCAACTATGTGCAGTCATATATGGCAGGGCAACTCAATCCGCGTCCGCAACTGAAGACGGTTCGGGAAACGGCGACAACCGCCAATGTCGATGCTGATGGTGCGCTAGGCATCCACATCGGAGCCGATATGATGCAGATCGCCATCGACCGGGCCAAGGAGTACGGCACCGGCGCGGTTTCCGTCTTCGATTCCGGACACCTGGGCGGTTGCGGCTATTACGCCGCGATGGCCGCACAGCAAGGCATGATCGGACTCTGCATGACCGGTGGCCACTTTGCCGGCCCGCGTCGCACCGGCGGAATGGTCCCTACTTTCGGCGCAGAGCCGCGTCTCGGAACCAACCCCATCGCATGGGCCGCGCCAGCACGTAGACAAGCCCCATTCCTATTCGATGTTGCATGCACCCAGATCGCGAACAACAAGATCGGATTGGCGCGGCGCATCGGCGTGGAGCTTGAGCCGGGTTGGATCACTGATACCGACGGCAATGCATTCGAAGATCCGGTACTGCCGCCAGACGAGTACTTCCTATTGCCTTTCGGCGGCACACGCGAAAATGGTTCGCACAAAGGCTACGGCTTTGGTGCTGTATGCGCCATCATGTGCCAGACGCTCTCCGGCGTCAGCCTCGCCGGCACGGGCACGGAGTATCAGGGCGGCTACCACTTCTTCGCCGCTTTCCAGATCGAAGCATTCTGCGACCAGGAAGTGTTCCTCGACAACATGGACGAGGCGTTGGAACGGCTCGCGAATACACCGCCTGCTCCCGGACATGAGCGTGTTCTATATCCCGGACTGATCGAAGGTGAAGAGACTGAAAAACGCCTGCGCGAAGGCATACATTACCATCAGGAAGTCATCGACTGGTATCAATCGATCGGTGCCGAGCTGGAAGTTGAGATAGAGCTTCCATAGGCGTAGTCCCTCACAAAACGCAGATACCCCAGAAAGGTCTTCACACCAGATGCAACGAGAATATGTGAACTTTGGCACGGCCGGCGTAATGGTCACGCGCATGGCACTCGGACTCGGTTTTCGAGGTCAACATGATGCCGATGAAGCCAAGAAGACGATTGCCGCCGCGCTGGATGGTGGCATAAACCTGATCGACTGCGCCAATATATATGGCCTTGGCGATAACCGTCGCAATGCCGGGACTTCTGAGATCATCCTAGGCGAACTGATGCAGGAGCGTGGCAATCGCGACGATATCGTCATCACATCCAAAGTCTCCAGTCCCGTCGCATCTGGTGTGAACGATTACAACACTTCACGCTGGCACATCATGCGAGAAGTGGAACGCTCCCTGAAGCGGCTGCAAACCGACCGCATCGACGTATACCTTATCCATCACTTCGATGAGACGGTCGGATACGAAGAGCGGACACGTGCGCTGGAAGACCTCGTTCGTGACGGGAAGATCCGCTATACCGGTCTGTGCAACTACCAAGCCTGGCAGGTAGTCCAGACTTTGAGGGTGCAGGATCGCATAAACGTCTCGAACCTCGTCACGGTTCAGAACCCGTACAGCATGTTGAATCGGGAACTGGAAAATGAGATGTTCCCGATGGTTCGCACGACCGGGCTTGGCATCATGGCGTACAGTCCTCTCGGAGTCGGATTGCTGTCTGACGGTTACTCACCGGAAGAGCTGCCTGAGCGCAGTTCCCTGTGGGGCAGCCGTCGTTCTCATGCCTTCAATCGGGTTTTGCGCGGACGGGCAGCAGATGTTGTACGTACCAATGCTGAAGTGGCGTCTCGCATCGGGGCGACGCCGGCGCAAGTTGCACAGGCTTGGGTGCTCTCGCATTCGGAGATCACCGTGGCCATATCAGGTGCGGACACTGCCGATCATATGCGGGACAATCTCGGTGCGCTGGAAATTGAACTGCCGCCAGATGAACTCGCGTTGCTGAACGATGTTTCGGATCGTCTGCGGATTGTGCTTGACGGCACCGGTTTTGAGGATGACCGTTAATCGAGGACAATTCATGTCATCTGGCGATGGTTGCGCGTAATGCGAATCGGTGATGTTACAATCAACGATTGCGACCAAAAAATTACTATGCCCAAGCGAACGTATCAACCCAAAAAGCGCCGACGTGCGCGCGTGCACGGCTTCCGATCTCGGATGTCAAGCCGTGGCGGCCGCGCGGTATTGGCGCGCCGACGTGCACGAGGTCGCAAGCGTTTAACAGTTTGATTTTGATCACTTCGCTTGGCTTGCTAATGCCGTTTACTTTCGGCAAACCTAATTTGAAGACAGATGGGGCTCTCTAAGCACCGACGGCTACGTCGCCGCGAAGAGTTCCGAACAGCACTAAGAAGAGGTAACCGGGCCCGAGACGGTCTGCTATCTATCACCGCGGTTAACTCAAACGACGATGCGACCGAAGCGCGTTATGGATTTGCTATATCCAAGCGCGTCGGCAATGCCGTCGTGAGAAACCGCATCAAGAGACGTCTTAAAGCCATTGTCGGCACCTCTAACCACCCCAAAGGATGGGACTACGTCATATACGCCTTTCCCCCAGCCTCAGCGGCAGACTCCAATCAACTGAGGGAATCGGTACACAGATTGACGCGCCGGGCGATGCTCGGCCGAAGCTCATGCCAACGCGGAAAACTGAAGGCGGGTTGAGCGCGTGATGTCCAGATTTGCGTTGATGCTGCTCAAGTTCTACAAACTCGCAGTATCCCCATATCTGCCAAGCACCTGTATCTATCAGCCTACCTGTTCGGTCTATACCGCAGAAGCTATCGAAACGCATGGACTCCTACGCGGAGTCTGGTTGGGAACTAAGCGCATCGCACGATGCAATCCCTTTGCAACCGGTGGAATCGACCTCGTACCAGCAGCAGCAGGCGACCACTGCCCTCCAACTGGCAGTGTGCAGACGACTTCTAAATGATCCATCGCCTGAGCACACGAAAGCTTAAACGCGCCATTGCCGACCTCGCGCTGGCAGCGCTGATGCTGGTATCTCTGACCGCGTGTCTCAACGACCTGACTCCGCAGGGACGCTGGTCGGCACCAGCTTCTGATGGCGACTTCATATACGTCGGAAATCTCGACGGCGTGCTGGTAAGGCTCGACGCGATCAGCCACGCCTACGATGTGAACTGGATGTACCCGTACGAACTTGACGGTGTTCGCAAGCAACCCAAAGGATTGGGGGCAATGTACGGTGCGCCGATAATTCAGAACGGAACTGTCTACGCTTCCGGCTATACCTGCACCGGCAGTGAATGCGATGGCGAGATATTCGGGGTATCTACCGATAGCGGCGCGATTGCATGGAACTCTGGCGGCTACCGCCTCCGCACCAAGCTGATTGGTCAGCTCCAGACTTCCGACAATGGCCTGCTCTTATTCGGAACCGGACCGATTGACGATGAACGTGAACCGGCTGGTTATCTCTACGCCATGAGCACGGACCCCGTTGCGGGCCGAAGAATTGCATGGCGGGTACCGCTCGATGGTGAAGTATATGGAGACGTAGCCATCGACGACGCTACCAATACCGCTTATGTCGGCACCGATGCGGGAACTATCTACGCCATCGATATCTCCGGCAACGAATCAAGTTCCAGAGTTAAATGGACCTACGATGCCCAAGGCGCCATACTCGGATCGGTCATCTTTCATAACGGTGTGCTCTTCTTTGGCGACCTGTCGGGACGCTTTTACCGCTTAAACCCGAAGAGTCAGAGCACCGACTGGGTCTTTGATGCCCAAGCATGGATATGGGCCGAGGCCGTGCCGGACGATAATAACGGCGCCATCTACGTCTCGACGCTTGGCGGGCATGTTCATGCATTGAACATCTCAAACGGCGCGACTATATGGGATCAAATCATCGACGGACAGATCGTAGGTACGCCGCTTCTGTTCGATCGCGAACGTAACGAGTTCACCCAACGCGTTCTCGCCGTACCTTCGGGAACGGACGGCGTACACGTCCTGAACGTTACCGATGGTCAGATACTGGGAACTTTCCCAACCGACAGCGCGGTCAAGTCTGCGCCAGTTTTGATTAACAACTTTCTCTATGTGCACACCCTCGACGGAGAACTGAAGTGGTTCTCTCCGAGCGACCAGACGCTACAAGGATGCGTTGCGCTCAAGGATGGTGGCAGATGCGACTAAACGCGCTGTTCATAGCCTTGACGCCGGCATCTGAAGGAGGCGAGCTCTAATGGAACTGCTCGGTCTGGTCTGGGATCAAGGCATCATGCGGCCAATGATCAACGCATTGGCGCTGCTGTATCACTATCTCTTCCTCAACTACGGTCTCAGCATCATCGCGTTCACCGTCATCGTACGGGTGCTGATGATACCGCTCACGGTCCGTCAGACGCGTCAGATGAAGAAGCTGCAGACGTTGCAGCCGCGCATGAAGGCGATTCAGGACAAGTACAAGGACAAGAAAGACCCGGACAGCCGGCGTGCCCTCTCTAGCGAATCGATGGCGCTCTACCGCGAGGCGGGCGTGAACCCCATCGGCTGTCTCGGACCGATGATCATCCAGATGCCCATCTGGATCGGCTTTTACCGTGCCATCATCCGCACCATGCCGACCACTCCCGAGGGCCTGGCAAATCTCTCTGGCGCTTTCTACGCCTGGAACCCGGCCAAAGCCGATGTTCCGATCAGCCGCTTGTTCCTAGGCATCGACCTTGCCGATACCGTGTCGCAGGTCTATCTGCCGCTCAACTTCGTGCTGCCCGTTCTGGTCGGCGCGTCGATGTTCATCACCACCAAGATGACAGCGACGGTAGCGGTAGACGAGCGTCAACAGTCGCAGCAGCGCATCATGCAGTGGATGATGCCGATAATGATCGGCGTATTCACTTACCAATTCCCTGCCGGTCTCGGCATCTACATATTGCTATCGAACATCGTCGGCGTAGTGATTCAATACTTCGTCGGCGGAAAACAACCGATCGAGCTATTCGGAAAGCTTTATCTGGGAACGGCCGAAACGCGTGCCCAGTTTACCGCTGCGAAGTTGGCAGTCGCAACCCAGAATAGCGACGTATCGGAAGAAGAGGAGGATTTAGATGACGACTCGAAGAGTATTTACCGGGAAGAACGTTCAAGAGGCAACCGTCGTCGCGCTCGAAGCTCTAGACGCAGAACTCGAAGACGTAGACATTAGAGTCCTTAATCCCGGTCGCTCTGGAATCTTCGGACTGGGCGGCGCCCTGGCCGAAATTGAAGTAGCAAAACTCTCGGACCTCCGCGCTGAAGAGGCGCGGGAAGCTGCAGAACGACAGCAACAAATGGATGAAGCTACCGGTATCGCGGATCCTGCACCGAGAGAAAAAAGCAGTCCCCAACGTCCCAACCGCAATCGACAACGTCCGCGACGTTCCGAGCAGGATCAATCCACCGACGGTGCTGAAAGCTCCGATCGCTCACGCTCACAGCCACGACGTGAAAAGTCGCCACAAAGAAATCGACGGGGACGGCAAAATCAGCAGAGACGTCGCAATCAGCCGAATCAGCGACGCAACCAGAATCGCCGCAACGCCTCTCCCAAGCAGCAACCGGCCGCCGCTGACACAGCGTCTGACAACAACAAGACGCAGCAAAACCAATCGAACCGCCCCAAGGCCGCACCTCAACCAAGGCAGAACGTCATCGAAAATCGACCGGAATTGGAAGAAGTCACGGCCGAAGTGCTCGGATACCTTATCGCCGCGATGAACGTCGATGTTGAGGCTTACGTATTGGATGACCTCCGAGACGGCTCCCTCGTCTTCGAGATCGAAGGTGAAGACGCCGGACTGCTCATCGGACGTCGCGGCGAGACGTTGCGCGACATTCAATTCATCGTCCGCATGATGGTGAATCGCCGCATCACGCAGCGCGCCAACATCATCATCGACGTCGAACGTTACCAGCAGCGTCGCACTCAGAAGTTGCACACCATCGCCGAAAATGCCGCCCGCGCCGCATCGCGCGGACGCGCCCGTCCGCTTGACCCGATGACGGCTGAAGAACGCCGCATCGTGCACATGGCTCTTTCCGACAACCCGCGAGTGGTCACTGAAAGCGAAGGCGAAGGTCCCGAGCGACACGTAGTCGTCAAACCACGCTGACGGTTCATCCGGCAAATCCGTCGCCGCGTATCGGTCAAACGCGGCTACTCAGACTTGACGCGATTTATAACATATAGAGTTGCGATTAATTGAATTGCAGTTAAGGAGAAGCAATGGTTGCTAAGAAAACCGCATTGGTGGTTCTCGTCGGCATTGTCGCGGTCGTCGCGCTTGCGTGTACTACCGAGAGAATTGTTGAAGTCACCGTCGAGCGGAACGTCATTCAGACCGTCGAGGTAGAAGTACCTGTCGAAGTCGAAAAAGAGGTAGTTCGAGAAGTTCAAGTCGAAGTACCCGTCGAAGTCGAAAAAGAGGTAGTTCGAGAAGTCCAAGTCGAAGTACCTGTCGAAGTCGAAGTCGAAAAAGAAGTCATTCGGGAAGTTCAGGTCGAAGTACCGATTGAAGTCGAAAAAGAAGTCATTCGAGAAGTTCAGGTCGAAGTACCTGTCGAAGTCGAAAAAGAAGTCATCCGAGAAGTCGAAGTTGAGGTAGAGAAGGAAGTTGTCAAGGAAGTCCAGGTCGAGGTGACCCGCACGGTCATCGAGATCGCAACCGCGACTCCGATCCCGACTGCTACCCCGCTCCCGATCGTACCGGTAGAGCCGGCACCAGCACCGAAGAACGAGTATGGCGAAATCAGCGTCGCCGTCTTCAACATCGCACCGGGCGTCGGACTTGGCAGCGCACAGGCGCCAGTCGAGGCGATGCAGTACTGGGGCGTCGGCGAAGGACTATTCACCGTCGACAGCGATGGACGCACCATCGGCAAGCTGGCGACCGGATGGGAACTGGCAGATGACCTCAGTTCCGCAACCGTCACGTTGCGCGAAGATGTCATCTTCCACGACGGATATGGCGCATTCGGCGCCGATGACGTCGTCTTCACGATGAACGATGGTAACGCCGCGACCAACCCGACCAGCATTCACGGTCAGGCTGGCGACTTTGCCGCCGTATTCGCCGAGACCGAGAAGATCGACGACAGCACGGTTCTGTTCAACTTCCCAGAAGGTGCGTTTGACCCGCGCTGGAACGGTAACTTCCTGAACGAGCAGGCACAAGGCACGGCCTTCTTCTCGAAAGCCGCATACGACGCCAATGGCGAAGGCTGGATGCGCGAGAACGTCGTATCTACCGGACCGTTTGAAGTCGTCGAGTGGGTACAGGACGACCGCGCCATTATCGCCGCCGTTGACTATGACCACTGGTTTGCAACGCCCGAGATTCAGACTCTGCGCTTCATCGAAGTCCCAGAGCCTTCCACTCGAGTAGCATTCCTCCGCACTGGTGATGTTGACATCGCCGATGCGGTTCCGCTCAAGGACATCCGACCGCTCGTCGAGAGTGGTTTCAAGGCCGAGAGCATCACACGCTCCGGTCGCGTCCACCAGATCATCTTCTCCGGAAACTACTGGGAAGACGTCCACGCTCGCACTGGCGAGTTCCTGGACCGCACCGGTTCCGGTTACTGTGTCCACGACCTGCCCTGGGTTGGTTGCAACATCGAAGGCAAGCAGCCTGGCGACATGGAAGAGGCACGTGAGGTTCGATGGGCGCTGGCAAAGGCCATCGACCGCGACCTGCTGGTAGAGACGATTCTGGACGGTTTCGGCACTGTCGGCTCCATTGAGTACGTCGACACTACTGCCAGCTACTTCCAGGACCGCTGGCTCATCCCGTACAACCCGGACGAGGCGCTTGAGCACATGGCCGGCACCGCATGGCCGACTGGCAAGTTCCCAATCGGTATCTGGACCGGTGGCGAACTCGGTGGCTCCAGCGGCACGAACGCTGAAATCAACGACGCTATCGCCGGCATGTGGAAAGAGCTGTGGCCCGACATGGACCTGCAGGTCTTCAAGTCCGCATACTCCATCATCCGCCCAAGCCTGGTCGGTAGAACCAACACTATCCCGTACGCTGGAGACTGTGACGAAGGTTCAACCGCCATCCCGTTTGACTGGCCGCACGGTTTGACCGAGACCAGTTTCACCCGTGGCGGCTTCGGCTGTGGTATAGAGATACCGGCAATCGCCGATACGTTCAAAGAGGTCTCCATCGAAGGTGACCCGGCAGAACGCGTGCGATTGAACAGCGAACTGATCGACTACCTGTACGATCAGATGATCTTCGCCGGCACCGTCCAGGTGCCCGTGTTGACGGTCTACAACCCGAACTCGATTGCAGAGTGGGTTGGCACCTCATCCGCGTTTGCTGGTTCAAACGAGTTTGAGAGCATCAAACTCGCACAACGCTAGAGAGATTTCGTTCCGCGCCAAGATGGTTCCTTGAAACCCTCGGCGCGGAACGTTTCTGGTTGCAATATAGAGAGTTCCGATATCGGACATTTCCGGTATCGGAACTCTCGAAACATCGGGGAGGATACTCCTCCTCATCTAAACTCGTAGATCAACAGTTGAGATTGCAGGGCAACAGTTCGGGATCGCCATGACCAAGACACTGTCGCCCAATACAGTCGCAAATGCGTAAGTTCCTGATACAGCGATTCATCTTTGCACTGATGTCGCTCGTTGCCGCGACCCTCGTCGTATTCGTGCTTTCCCGCATGACTGGCGACCCGTTGCTTCTGTATGCGAAGCCGGGCGGCTATGGGATGAGCGAAGAGCAGATACAAGCGCTCTCCGAAAAACACGCACTCGATCGTCCCCTCATCATCCAGTACGGCATCTGGCTAGGACGCGTCATCACCGGCGACTTCGGCAAGACGTTGCTCGCCGAGCGGGACGTCCGCACCGTCGTATTCGAGAAGCTTGGCGCTACGATCCAGTTAGGAGTCGTGGCATTCGTTTTTGCCACTCTTGTCGGTGTCCCATTAGGCGTAGTATCGGCGATTTTCCGTGGAACACCGCTGGACTACGTAGTACGCACTTTCGCACTGTTAGGTCAAGCGACGCCAATATTCTTCACCGGCATTGTATTCATCCTGATTTTCGCCGTCTACTTCGACTGGTTCCCACCCGGCTCCAGACCCGTTCACGAGCCGTTCTGGCCCGCTCAGGCTAAAGCGCTCGTGATGCCGATGGTAGCCCTGGGAATGACTCCGGCCGCAGCATACCTGCGACTGACGCGCTCTTCGATGCTTGAGATACTCGACTCGGAGTTTGTCAAGCTCGCCCGCGCCAAAGGTCTCGACATCGATCGCGTCATCTGGAAACACGCATTCCGAAACGCCTTGATCGCACCTGTCACCGTATCGGCATTGATACTTATCGGCTTCCTAGAAGGCTCGGTCATCATCGAAGCCGTATTTGCCTGGCCCGGCGTCGGACGCCTGGCCGTCGATTCCATTAACAACAACGACTTCCCGCTACTTACCGGCGTTATCTTCATGTTCGCTTTACTGTACGTTGTCGGCAGTTTCCTGGCCGATGTTCTTTATCTCGTGATCGACCCTCGAATTCGGTATAGCTGAAGCTATGGCAGTAGACATCGCCAACAATACCGCAACCGCACAAGGTCGGCCGACCGAGGTTGACCAGACGTTCTGGCAAAAGACCTTCTATGTCTTGCGCCGCTGGCCGATTTTGCCCTTCTTCATCGTCGGCACCCTAGTTTTGATGGCGATATTGGCACCTTGGATCGCACCGTTTGGCCAAGATCAACAGAACCTGCGCGGACGCGAAGCGCCACCCTTCTGGTACACCCAATACTACGAGGAAAATGAGAACCTCACCTTCCGCTACATCCTGGGTGCTGACCATTTAGGACGCGATATCCTGACTCGGATAATGTATGGTGCTCGAGTATCTTTGAGCGTCGCCGCAGTATCCCTTGTCGTGGGCGTCACCATCGGTACCACTATCGGCATGATCTCCGGTTACTACGGGAGGTTGCTTGACGAAGTGATAATGCGCATCGTCGATGTGTGGAACGCGTTGCCGTTTCTGCTCATCGCCATCCTGGCAGCGATCGTGTTCGGACAGAGTGTGCAGGTGCTCCTCGTGTTGCTCATCTTGGCCACCTGGGCCGGCGTCATCCGAAACGTGCGCGCTGAGGTGCTCACGCTCAAGACCCGCGACTACGTATCGTATGCGAAGATCGCCGGCGCGCCGACGTGGCGCATAATGTGGCAACATCTCACCCCCGGCATCATCAACACCGTTGTCGTGCTCACCACTCTCCGCGTGGGCGGACTGATTTTGACCGAAGCCGGACTGTCGTTCCTCGGCGCCGGCGTGCCATCCAGCATCCCCACCTGGGGCAACATGGTCTCCGATGCGCGTCAATACCTCAACACTGCCTGGTGGATGGCCGTCTTCCCCGGCACTGCGATACTGCTGATCTCGATGTCCGTAAACTTCATCGGCGACTGGTTGCGCGACCGCTGGGACCCCAGACTGCGACAACTGTAAGCGGACGGTTTCTCGGTTCGGCCGTCCCTTACGCATATCATCCGCGGCCTTCTTTAGGGTGGTCTCTCACCTCACCGGCGTTCAATAGTTTGACCGCTTTACGCTCGATTAACCACGCTCAGCTGCGTTTTAGGCGTGTTTTTCCTTAAAAATGCATCTATTTCGACAGTGTGCTAGGGTGTTTTACAGGTTTTAGTCCTTCAGAACGAGGAGGTGGGGCGATGAAAATGAGCACACGCGCGGCCGCACTTGCGATGCTCGGAGCAATCACCATCTTTGCGCTGGCGTGCACTAACGAACGATTCGTGGAAGTTACCGTTGAGCTCGGAGTGCCAGTCGTGGTCACGCGGGAAGTGGAAGTCATTGAAGGCAACGAACCCATCGTCATCCGAGAAGTCGAAGTGCCGGTCGAGATCATTCGAGAGTTCGAAGTCTTCAAAGAGGGGCGGCGCACTGTCGAGGCGACCCGTGAAGTGCAAGTGCTGGTCGAAGAACTGCCGGTAGAGGTAAGGAAAGTACCCCTCAGAATCGTTGAAACACGGGAAGTGGAAGTGACGCGGGAAGTGGAGGTACCGCGAATAGTCCAAGTCGTAGTAGAAGCCGAGTCTGCATCAACCCCGGTTATAGCCACTCAAGCGACTGCACCAGCCGCAAGCCCAACACCGGTCCCCACTGCTAGCCCGGCAACAGTGGCAAACACGCCCACGCGCTTAGGCGACGACGTTGAACCGTGGGGAAGATTAGACATCGTTGTCAGCAACACTTACTTCATGAATTCCAGCCCCAACTACTGTCCGATCTGCTCAGCTACATCACGCACCGACGCGACCGAGACGTTGCTCCAAGCAGTCCGCGACGATAGCGGCACTTTAACTCTGAGCCCGTTGCTGGCAACCGATTGGGAGATGTCCCCTGATGGCGTGTCGTATACCGATTTCACGCTCCGCGAAGGCGTGCAGTTCCACGGCGGGTATGGCCAGATGACGGCGTCGGACGTGGCCTTCTCCTATAACTACGCCAATCCTGCATTTCGAACGGGTAGCATTCACGCTGCCGGCGCAGACCTCGCACTCGTCCTGCGGGAAGTCGAGGATATCGCCCTCCATAAGGTACGATTTCACTGGAATCGATTCGGCGACCACACTCTCTTGCAATACGCCACCAACTTCCAGAACGGCATCTCAATCTTCTCTTCAACCCTCTACCACGAAGTGGGACCCAATGGAATGCGCGATCGTCTGATCGGAACCGGTCCATTTGAAGTCACCGAGTGGGAACAGCTCTGCCGTCTGACACTCATCCCGGTTCAGAACCATTGGCGCAAGACTCCCTATGTAGAGGAAGTCAACATCCTCCATGTACCTGAGATATCGGCGCGCCAGGCCGCGCTCCGGTCCCATCAAGCGCAGATCGGTGAGCTGCCAGTTACCGATTGGAATCAGATGCTTGAATACGGCTTTAGTCAAGCTCCAGAAGCAACTTGGCGCGACTTATTCATACATCTACTCTGGCAAATACTGGGAAGACAAACTCGCCATCGGCGGTCAGCCATTTACCAGTGATGAGCCAGGCAACCGGCTCTTCAAGCCGCCGCTTGACACATCATTGCCATGGATCGGCGACCCGGCAGACCAGGCCTCAATGGAACGCGCGAAGAAGGTGCGAACTGCGATGGCGATGGTGATTGACCGCGAGCAGTTGGTAGCCGATCTCACGGACTGTTTCGGACGAGTCGCTTACACCCCAGATTTGAGCACTGCTGACCCGATTTACAAGCGTGAGTGGGACACCCCCTACGATGTAGCCGGTGCTCAATCCTTGATGTCAGAAGCGGGACTGTCGGATGGATTCAACGTTGAGTGGTGGATAAGTCCAACACTGCGCGCCAGTGAAGCAATTTCGGAGCAAGCGATCATTATTGCGTGGCATGAACACCTGAACATCAACAGTTCGATCAACTCCGATCCCTACTCTGACTTCAGACGTTCGCTGATTTCCCGCACAAATCAGATGCTGACCGTCAGCCGAGGTGTCCCTTTGGTGCCGGCAAACTGGCCTCGAGAACGATACTCAACCTCGATAGGACGTGCAAGCGGTTACAACCGGGGAATTGAGATCCCGATATTTGCCGAGACTTACCTGGCGATGTCGCAAGAACCGGATGTCGATAAGCAGCACGAACTCGTTACCGCTATGGTCGATTGGAACCGCGAATGGATGGTGTGGGCCGGGCTCTATCAGAGTCCAACCGCGCCCTTATATAACTCCGAAGCGATCTCGGAGTGGAAAATGTTGCCAGAAGGCCGGGGCGTTTTGGGCGGGATAAACAGCCTGGAATGGGTGCCCTTACCAACTGACGCGACGCCTCTCTAAGCGCATCCGCGCGCAGCTGATTACGGATATCAAAGTTCGCAATTTAAATTGCGCATACATTCATCACGGTGCTAAAATACTTTCACGATTAACGACTTCAAAAGGAAGAGTAATGAATATGAACATAGGTAGTTTGGCACTCGTGCTACTCGGCTCAATAGTCGCATTTGCCATCGCGTGTGGCGGCGAGCGAATTGTTGAGGTCACTGTAGAACGCGAGGTAGTTCGCACCGTCGAAGTTGAGGTGCCCGTCGAAGTCGAGAGGGAAGTCGTCCGGGAAGTCCAGGTCGAAGTCCCGATCGAGATCGAAAAGGAAGTTGTCCGAGAAGTCCAGGTCGAAGTCCCGGTAGAGGTCGAAAAAGAAGTCGTCCGGGAAGTCCAGGTCGTTGTAACGGCTACACCTCAGATTACGACCATCGACGCGCCAATCGTGAAGGTTGACATCGAAGGCGTATCGCGCGGTGCTGGCGACGATGTTGAACCATCAGGCGTATTAATCGCTGCCATTGGCAACTCTTACTTCATGAATTCAAGCCCGCGTTACTGCCCAGCATGTTCAGTAACGGCACGCACCGGAGCGACGGAAACATTGCTTGAAGCGGTACGTGCTGATGACGGCACCGTAGCGCTCGGTCCGCTGCTCGCCAGCGACTGGGAGATGTCAGCAGACGGCATATCGTACACCGACTTCACGTTGCGAGAAGGCGTACAGTTCCACGGTGGATACGGCGAGATGACCGCGGCTGATGTAGCGTTCTCATGGAACGACGCAAACCCGAAGTTGCAGCCCGACAGCATCCATGACACCGGTGGCGACCTTGCCAACCTTGTGAGCGAAGTCGAGGTCATCGACGACTACAAAGTTCGCTTCAACTGGATCGCCTTCGGCGGACACACTCTGTTGCAGTACGTAACTAACTTCCACGAGGGTATCTCAATCTTCTCGAAAGACTTCTTCGATGAAGTCGGACCCGAGGGTATGCGTACCAAGCTGATCGGAACCGGTCCGTTCGAAGTGACGGAGTGGACTCAGCACAAGGGTGTTTTCCTGAATGCGGTTGACAGTCATTGGCGTAAGCGCCCATACGTGGCAAGTGCCAACGTTCTGCAGGTCTCCGAGGCAAGCGTCCGCAAGTCGATGCTTAAGACGGGACAGGCGCAGATCGGGGAACTCGCTCTTACCGACTGGACAGAGATGTTTGACGAAGGTTTCTCACAGGCTCCCGAAGGTTTCTGGGGCGACGCTTCATACGTCTACTCTGGCAACTACTGGGAAGACAAACTGGCCATCGACGGTCAGCCGTTTACCAGTGATGAACCAGGCGACCTGCTCTTCAAGCCGCCGCTTGACACCTCATTGCCATGGATCGGCGACCCGGCCGACCCGGCATCGATGGAGCGTTCAAAGAAAGTCCGCACCGCAATGGCAATGGCGATTGACCGTGAGAAGCTGATGATGGCATTGACGGACGGCTTCGGACGAGTATCTTACGCTCCCGGTTGGGATGTTGATCATCCCTTCTACAAGAGCGAATGGGACATCCCGCATGATGTCGCTGGCGCTCAAGCCTTGATGGCAGAAGTGGGACTATCTGACGGCTTCGATGTGGAATGGTGGGCCGGTCCGGCGGCTGGTTCTGGTGAAACAATCCAGGAGGCAATCGGCATCGAATGGCTCGCAAACCTGAACATCAACAGCACGTTCGACAAACAGAACTACTCGTCGTTCAGACCGTCGCTGGTGAACCGCACGAATAAGAAGATATTCTTCAGCGGCGGTGCCGCCTCTGCGCCGCCAACCTGGCCTGCCGACTTGCACGCCACCTCGCTAGGACGGCCAGGCGGCTACAACCGGGCAATGGAAATACCGATCTTCGCGGAAACCTACTTGGCGATGTCGAAAGAATCCGATATCCAGACATTGCGCGAACTGGTTACCAATATGTTCGATTGGAACCGCGAGTGGATGGTATGGGTCGGCGTCTACCAGAACCCAGTCGCCGCGCTCTACAACCCATCGCTCATATCTGAGTGGCAGATGCTACCAGAAGGCAAGGGCGTGCTAGGCCGAATGAACAGCTTGGAATGGGTGCGGCTCGCCAACTGACGCACACCATTCTGAGGAAATGACACCCCGGGGTCCGCTCGATAGATACTGGCAGGGGCGTTGCGAGCACAACGCCCCTGCCTAAACGCAGGTAATGGACCGCGTCAGCGAGGGCTGATGCTGTCGGCCATATCGTACCCTCTCCCTTAAGTGAGGAAACGTAGGCAAGGTCCCGCCAGCAAAGAGAGCGACATGCCCCAGAACTACAGGGTTGACTGATGCGCGGCTTCGTACTGAGAAGAATCTTCGCTTCTTTAGTCGCGATGTTCTTGGTTACGATCATCGTGTTCGTCCTGTCACGTCTCGTCGGAGACCCGCTTGCGATGCTGGTATCGGAAGGCGGTTACGGCATCTCTGAAAGCGCGATGCAGATTCAGCGTGAAAAGCTGTACCTCGATAAACCGGTGCCGCTCCAATACGTCTTCTGGCTCCGCGACTTGTTGCGCGGCGACTTTGGACACGACCTGTCGGATGGCTTCCCGGTAACTACCAAGATCCGCGAGAAGATACTGCCGACCGTCCAACTCGGAGTCTCGGCGTGGATACTGGCCACCGTAATGGGGCTATTCTTTGGCGTCATGTCGGCCGTAAAGCGCGGGACATTGCTCGACTACGCGGTTCGGCTATTCGCCAATCTTGGCATCACATTGCCAGTGTTCTATGCCGCCATCGTGGCGATACTTATATTCGCCGTATACTTGCGTTGGGTACCAGTCACGGTGATCGGAACGATCGGTTCGGATGATCCGCTAGAGCAGGTGCGGGCGATGATACTGCCAGTGCTCACATTGGCCTGGGGCGCCGCGGCTGGATACATGCGATTGATGCGCTCCGCCATGCTGGAAGTGCTCGACTCTGAATACATAAAGCTAGCCCGCGCTAAAGGAGTCGACAGCACAACCATCATATGGAAGCACGCGCTTCGCAACTCCTTGATAGTGCCTATAACAGTATCCGCATTGCTCCTCTGGAACTTCGTCACTGGCACCGTCGTCATCGAAGCCGTTTTTGCATGGCCCGGGCTCGGACTGCTGGCGCTGGAAGCGGTGGTGAACAATAACATCAATCTCGTCGTCGGAACCACGCTCTTATTCGGTGGAGTGTTGATCGTGGCAAACTTCGCCGCCGACATACTGTATGTCTTTGTTGACCCGCGTATTCGATTGAGCTGAAACTGGATAGTATGGCTTCCAACACTGGCACAACACCTATATCGCCGGAAGCAAGCACCGAACCCGGCACACTTCGCACCGCACTCCGCGTGCCCGTGTTCATCTACGAACTGCTCAAGCGTTACCCCATCATCTGGGTAACGATATTCACGCTTCTCGTCCTACTGTCAGCACTCGCCCCCATCATCACCGTGCACGACCCCATAAAGGATGCTGATTTCACCCGAGTGCGACATCCACCGGCATGGCTCGAGGAAGGATCGACCGACTTTCTGCTCGGTACTGATCAGGTAGGACGCGACATCTGGAGCCGACTTTTGCACGGTGGACGCGTCTCGCTAATGGTCGTAGCCGTCGCCGTGACGAGCGGCATGATCATCGGAACGTCACTCGGCTTAGCCGCCGGATTTATGGGTGGAATCGTCGACGAAGTCATCATGCGGCTCGTAGACGCATGGATCGCATTGCCATTCATCATGCTCGCACTCGTCATCAAGATAGTGCTCGGAACCTCGCTGACGATCATGTTCTTCATGCTGATACTCATCTCATGGGTCGGATTCGTCCGTCCGGTGCGTGGCGAAGTGCTCAGTCTGCGCGAGCGCGACTATGTCTACGCCGCGCGGGTAGCAGGGGCCGGCACTTTAAGGATCGCCTTCCGTCACATCCTTCCCGGCGTCAGCAGCACCGTCATCGTGCTCGCAACACTGGGTGCCGGCGGCATGGTGCTGACCGAATCGGTTCTCTCCTATCTCGGAGTGGGCATCCCGCAACCGACGCCGACTTGGGGCAACATGATCTCGGACGGACGCGACTATCTCGATACGGCATGGTGGATTTCTACAATGCCCGGTATCGCGATATTCCTGCTGGTGCTGTCGCTCAACTTCATCGGCGACTGGTTACGCGATCGCTGGGACCCTAAACTTCGGCAGTTGTGAAGCGTCCTCAACTGCTCGCAATCGGGCACGTCACGTGGGATGTAGAACCGCACGACGTCAATGCCCGCGAACCGGGCGGCGCTGTCGCATTCGCATCAGTAACCGCACAAAGGCTGGGAATCGAAGCCGCAATCGTTACATCGTGCGCGGACGACTATCCGATTGATGAAGTGACGGCACATCCCGACGCATTTGTGCGGACAAAGTCGCGGCATACATCAACGTTTGAGAATCGCTACGACGCGAACGGTGAGCGGCAACAGGTGTTACACCATGTTGCCGACAGAATCGATGTGGAAGACATCCCTAGAGATTGGCGCAACACCGACATGCTATTCGTCGGGCCACTAACCCAGGAACTGCCGATCGATTGCCTCAGCACCCTTCAACCGCGCGTGTCATGCGTCGTGCCGCAAGGATGGCTGCGAAAGTGGAACAAGACCTTGCCATCGCCGGTAACAGTATCGACCGCACCTCCGGCTGGCATGAGTGCCGGTTGGGATATATGTGTGCTGTCAGAGTCGGAGATTGAGCCGCAGACAATGCCGCAATGGCGCGCTCTTACTCAGAACCTGATAGTCACGCAGGGCTGTCAAGGCACCCTGCTCTACACCGATGCAGACACCATGCCCGTCAAGATTCCCTCGTTTGCCGACAAGGTGTCTGGCGCAGGACGCGAGACGACTGGGGCCGGAGATGTATTTGCGGCCGCGATGCTGATTCGTTACGCGCAGACTGGCGATGGGTACGCTTCGGCACGATTCGCATCTGCCTGCGCCGCCCTATCGACACGCGCACCGAGTTGGAACGCAGTCGAGATACCCGATTTTCTCTCGCACAACCCGGTTACGGGCTCAGGCGGAACGGCGGATATCGGTCGGTAGTGAGCAATCCTGCATATGCCAACACTCGGTAACTCCAGCGCGCCACCCCGACCAGGTAGTTGAAGATCCCTTCCGGGTACTTGCCAGTGATGATGATAGCGAACCAGGCGATGATGACGGCGATGAAGGCGACTATGAACAGGAAGACCATCGCTATATAGTGCGGTATCGCCAGCAACCACTTGATGAGTGGCATGAAGCGATTCAGGTCTTCCTGAACATCCGGGTATTCGATGTCGAGATGAACCGACTGCTCCTCATCGCTGGAGGGGTATTCATCTACCAACAGGAAGAAGTAAGAGCCGATTCTGGCACCGAACCGCGTTACTTCAAGCAGGAAATTAAAGACCCATCTTGGATACTTATGCCTGAAAAGTATCAGCAACCCGACAGCGATGGGTAGAAGCGGCACATACGTAAAGGTCTGCCAGTCGCCAAACCATAGATATACTCCCTCCGAAGTCAGAAAGAACGCCAAGATGATTATCGGGATTAGCAAGAATAACCTGAAGAGCGTGGTCACCCGACTCCTCTTACCATCTCTGTAGTCCACACTGTATTGAACTGGATACTCTTCTTGGTTCATTTTGCCCTCTTGACCGGACGCGTCGGGTTCGTGTGCAATAGTCTACCATCATATGAACTTGATTAGCACGCACCTGCCCCAGGTTCATGCCATACCGCAACACCCCATAGGAGATCGAAATTGCATTCATTGAGCGAGTTGCCAAACGCGGTTGCGACGTTGCTGAAGGAGCGTGGCGACACCATAGGCGTGTCCGAATCATCTGGCGGCGGGCTCATATCGGCATGCCTGCTGGCCGTTCCGGGAGCATCGGCATACTTCATCGGCGGCGCAGTTACATATACACGCACTTCACACAAGGCATTCCTGCAAGTGCCTGATGAAGCCCTGAACGGCATCCGATCCAGCACTGAGGAGTATGCGCTTCTGAACGCCCGCGCAGTGCGAACACAACTTGGGACGACTTGGGGTCTTGCCGAAACGGGTGCCAGCGGCCCGACGGGCAACCGCTATGGCGATGCCGCCGGGCATACCTGCATCGCCGTATCTGGTCCGATAGAGCGCACGCTAACGATCGAAACCGGCGATGACGATCGCGAGGCGAACATGTGGGTATTCATCAAAGCCGCATTTGCCACTCTTGAAGAGTGTATTCGGGAAACAGATTAATCGCGTATTTTCTGAGTAACCATTTTCTAAAGCACCAAACAGACATCTCTCCGAGAGTCCCGCCACTTATCGCCGCCCAGGCGTTGTGTAAGCACCCAGCACGCGATGAGCGACTAATGGCAACCGCTCATATCGGTTCATGTTAGCGGCACATTTCCTGACCGAGAAGGGTGCAGAAGCGGACAGGACGTTCAGTCAACGTTTGCATAGAGGTATATATATCTAACTGCGTTGTGGTGTAAACTGATTGCGCGCGCCAAGTTGAGGCGGGGTTGCGAGTCTAGGCATACATTAGTAGGAGCGTCACTATGGCAAGCTCTGAAAACAATAAGGACAATCTCCAAGAAGAGGACCAAAAGCCCAGTATATTCGCTCGAATCGAGAACCACTTCCAACGCCGGGTGCTCTCGGGTCTCTTTGAACTCGTCCCCTTAATCGTCACGATCGTCGTCATCCTCTACTTGGTGGGAGTGACTGACGGATTTGTCCGCGGACTGCCCTTTGTAAAGGATCGTCCCTGGGATTTCCCCGGCATCGGACTGATCGTCATGGTTGTCATCTTCTACATTGTCGGACTTTTGGGCATGTTCAGGGCCGGACAGAAGTTTCTCGACATACTCAGCACCATCTTGCGCAACTTACCCCTGGTACGCAGCATCTACGGCGTCACCAGGCAGGCGATGTCATCTGTCAGCTCGAGCGCGAACTTCAGCCGCGTCGTATTCATCGAGTGGCCACGCGACGGAATGGTAGCGATGGGTTTCGTCACCGGACGTGCCCGCGCGCCCGGTATGGAGGAGGACCTCGTCTCGGTCTACATCCCGACGGTCCCCAACCCGACATCCGGCAACATGGCATTCGTGTTGGAGGATGACATCGTAGAGACGGACGTCACGGTTGAAGATGCGATGAAGTTGATCTTCTCGGGCGGCATCGTGTTGCCGGAAGATATATCAATGGCCCGCATGCCTCGAGAGATGCGAAACCAGACCAGTTTCATCGGCCGCTATTACCGCACGTGATTTTTCGGTAGCTGTCTACATCCGAAGGTTTGATGCATATCAAACGGGCCTGGTACTGCAAACATACGGGTAAGGCGCGATAATATGTATTTAATCTAGGAAGTGCATCAATCTAGAATACGTCCAAGAAGGGGAGAGTTTATTGATGGAAATCAACACGGAACGACATGGCAACGCATTGGTTGTGATCCCAGGCGAATCACGTGTCGACGGCACTAACGCGCGCGATTTTCAAATCGGGCTGGAAGGTGCGATTGAAGCGGGCGACACCGCAGTCGTTTTCGACGCTGCACCACTGACCTACATCAGCAGCGCCGGATTGCGGGCGATACTCCTCGTCGTCAAATCGCTCAACCGTCAAGGCGGAAAGTTCGCAGTCTGCTCACTGTCCGACCCGATTCGGGAAATCTTCTCGATCAGCGGATTTGACAACATTATCCCGATCGCATCGACTCGAGATGAGGCCATCAGCACAGTCTCAAATTAAATACTCAGTGCATCCGGTTCACAGCAACCCGCACTACCAGATGTTCGGCATTGCCCGTCTTCAAGATGCGAAGGAATAGATTCGAGCTAATACATGGTGCCCAAATTTCCAAAGAAAATCCTGGTAGTAGATGACGAGCCGGATCTTGAACCCCTCATGCTGCAACGCATGCGGCGGCATATCAGGCGCGGCGAATACGAACTCGTCTTCGCACGCGACGGCGTAGAAGCACTGGAAAAACTGCGGTCCGACAGCGAGATCGATATGGTCGTCTCGGACATCAACATGCCACGCATGGACGGTCTAACGCTTCTGCAGCAGATCCAAGACCTAAACCGCGAAGTGCGTGCAATCATCATATCGGCCTATGGCGATATGGAGAATATTCGCTCCGCCATGAACCGCGGAGCATTTGACTTCGTCACCAAACCGCTCGACTTCCGCGACCTGCGACTGACCATTCAGCGAACGTTGCAACACCTCGATGAGTGGAGAGACGCATTGCAGTCGCGCGACAAGCTAGTGGCACTGCAGAACGAGTTGGACGTCGCGAACAACATCCAGCAATCGGTATTGCCAGACGCATTTCCGGAGCATGAAGATTACGAAATCTTTGCCTCGATGCAACCGGCGCGCAACGTTGGCGGCGATTTCTTCGATGTTCAGATCTTGCAGAACGACAAGATCGGACTTGCGATCGCGGATGTATCTGACAAGGGGATGCCGGCGGCGCTATTCATGATGTCCAGCCGGATGCTTTTGAAAGGCGCCGGACAGCGTTTCGAATCGCCGGGCGACGCACTTGAGGAAGTCAACAATCTGTTAGATGCTGAAAATGAAGCGGCGATGTTCGTGACGCTCTTTTATTCCATCTACAACCCGGCTAATTCCATCTTCACCTACGCGAACGGCGGTCATAACGAACCGATAATCGTGCATCCTGACGGTAGCACGACGATTATCCCGCCGACCGGCGGCACTGCGCTGGGCATCCTTGCGGGGCTTCCCTATGCCGAAAACCGGGTAAAACTTGAACCTGGCGACACGGTGATCATGTATACCGACGGTATCACTGAAGCGTTCAACGCGGAGGGCGATATCTTCGGCATGGATCGGCTCTGCAACATTTTCAGTGATCATTATCCAAACAGCGCGGAGGAAGCGAGTCAACTCGTCTTCGACGCCGTCAACGAGTTTGCAGGCGATGAACCGCAATCTGACGACCAAGCCTGCTTAGTATTCAGACTTAACGATACCGTGTCATGAGCTACACTTCTACACTTGAACTGGCACCAGAGAAAGTTGCTCTAGGGTTGATAAACGAAGCCGTTCAGGAGATCGCGGATGCTGAAGACTGGAGTCCTGAACTCGTTTTTCAGATCGAACTCATCATCGAAGAGATCTGCACAAACGTCATCGACTACGGAGATGTCGCCGATGAAGAACCGATTAAAGTCCTCATCACTTCGAACGATCAAGAGATAAGGATCGAAATCACCGACAAAGGTAAAGCATTCGATCCTACGGCTGCCGACACTCCTGAAAAGCTAACCTCAATCGAGACCAGCGACATCGGTGGTTGGGGTATTCATCTTACGCACACTCTGACCGACGAGATGCGATATCAGCGAATCGATCACCATAACATCCTAACACTCGTGAAACGGAGAGCCGCGTGAGAATGCTAATCCCAGGCTTGCGCGTCTCGGGATTGACCGCATTATTGGTAGCAGTCACCAGCACACTGACCGCTACAACGCTTGCATGTACCGATTTCGAAGGCACTATAAATCGCTCGACCGAAGGGCTTAATCGCCCCATCGCCGAAATCGCACCTAGCGAGGATAAGCAGCCCGCGCTGATGGTTACCGGCAGTCGCCAACTGCGCGCTGGAATCACCGACGACGCGATTCTATTCGGACAATCAGCCGCATTCAGCGGACCCGCATCAGCACTCGGACTCGGTATGCGCGCCGGAATCCAAGCCGCTTTCGATGAAGTAAATGAAGCCGGCGGCGTACACGGAAGACGTCTGGAACTCACGTCGCGCGATGACGGCTATGAACCGGAAGCCGCTATCGCCAACACCACCGCGCTGATTGAAGAAGATGGCATATTCGCACTCGTCGGAGCCGTCGGCACACCAACTTCAAGATCCGCAG
The DNA here is from genome assembly GCA_965200065.1 of Dehalococcoidia bacterium. Lineage (GTDB taxonomy): Bacteria > Chloroflexota > Dehalococcoidia > Lucifugimonadales > Lucifugimonadaceae > Bin127. The sequence continues at coordinate 766,719 of CBDATF010000002.1, forward strand.
TTCCGGTCGCCGACGCCGCGGGGGTGCCCTACGTCGCACCATTCACCGGCGCTGAGTTCCTCCGAAGCCCGACCTACCAGCACATATTGAATGTGCGAGCATCCTACTACCAAGAGACGGCCGAGATGGTCAACCGCTTGATGGAGGACCTTGACATCACCCGCATCGCAGTGATGTATCAGGACGACTCGTTTGGAAGAGCCGGATACAGTGGAGTTCGCATCGCGCTCGATGAATTAGGACTTGAACCGGTCTCCATCGGCATCTATCCCCGAAACACTACATCGGTAAAGACTGCGTTGCTCGACTTGATGCAGGGCCAACCCGACGCTGTAATCATGATCGGCGCCTACGCCCCGGTGGCACGTCTCATATCGTGGGCGCGGCAGGCCAACTTCAATCCCGAGTTCATGACCGTATCTTTCGTCGGCAGCAACGCGCTTGCCCGCGAACTCGGAGATTACGGTGAAGGGGTGTATGTAACCCAAGTCGTGCCATTCCCCTGGGACGACTCGATACCGATCGTAGCGGACTATCACAATGCACTGGAACTCTACGCATCCGACATCGAGCCCGGGTTCGTGTCTCTGGAAGGTTACATCGCCGGACGTTTCGTCATCTCAGTAACTGAGAAATGCGGGCCGTTCATCGACCGCGAGTGTTTCATGGAAGAGATCCGTAACGAAGAAGTGATCAACCTTGGCGGTTTTGAACTTCAATTCGGTGAAACCGACAGTCAGGGTTCCAATGAGGTGTTTCTCACCTATATCGGTGCTGATGGCAATTACCACGCGACTGACGTGATGCTCGGTTCAACACCGTGACTAATCAATTCAAACTCCTTTTCGAGAATCGCTTCCGACTGTCGACACAGATCTATGTGGGCATCGGCGCTGCGGTGCTGTTGACCATCAGCGCTAGTCTGGTCGCATGGCTCTCGTTCAACCAGATCGGCAACGCTACTACTTACGTCAAAGACACGAGTGTGCCGGAAATGGTCTCCTCATTCGGCATCGCACAATATTCCGGTGCTCTCGCGGCCGCGGCGCCACGCCTGACATCGGCATCTACTATCGACGAGTTCACCGCGATTTCGGCTGAAATCGCCGAGACACAGCGATTTTTCGAGGAGTATCTGCAGACACTCAGCGGGTCCGACAAAGAAACGATCGCCCGCGTTCGGCAAAATGCCGACCAGCTGATCAACAGCATCGAGGTCATCCGATCCGACAAGGAAGAACTGTTGTCATTGGATGACCAGACGAGCGCTATCAGTCTTGAACTGACACTCCTGCAGAATCGTATCGACCGCATATTGATTCCAGCGATTGACGACCAGCTCTTCTACACCATGACCGGGTATAGCGAACTTGGCGAAGCGCCAGCGGCATCCGCGGAACATTTCTCAGTAGAGGAATTTTATCGCTATCGCAACATCTCCGATCTGCAAGCCGTAGCCAACACCGCCATCCAGCTGGTCGCCAGTGCCTTCTCCGTAAATAACGCCGCTTTTGTGGAACCATTGCGCGAGCGTTCTGAGTCGGCCCGAAGCCGCATCGAACGCGGACTCGGCACCATATCTGATTCACTCTATGCGATTGAACTGCGTCAGCTCTTTGATCGGCTCTTCGAGATATCCCTCGGTGAAAATGGCGGCTTCGCGGTCATCGCGCGAGTACACGAACTGGGAACTCGGCAACAAGAAATATTGGAGTTCAACCGTACCGTCTCACTTAACCTGGTTGAACTAGTAGACGACCTAGTTGACGACGCAGAAATCAGCGCCGCCATCGCATCGGACGCATCTCTAAGGTCGATCGTTTCAGGCCGCGCCTTTCTACTGATCATCAGCACCGCCAGCATCGGCGGCGCATTCTTGATCACCTGGCTGTTCGTCGGACGCGTTTTGTTACGCCGAATTCATAACCTTTCCGACCGGATGGTTGCAATGGCGCAAGGAGACCTCGAAACTCAAGTCGAAATCTCAGGACGTGACGAAGTCGCTGAAATGGCCGGTGCGCTTGAAATCTTCCGTCAGCACGCGCTTGAAATACAACGCCTGAACCTCGTAGAGGAAATGGCCGACGAACTGCAGGAAAAAAACGAACAACTTGAGAACGTGCTGGATGACCTGCAAACTGCTCAGGACCAGATCATCATGCAGGGCAAACTGGCCGCGTTGGGCGAGCTCACCGCAGGGGTGGCGCATGAAATCAGAAACCCGCTCAACTTCGTAAACAACTTCTCAGAAGCTTCCGAAGAGTTGCTGGAAGAACTGCAGGAAGTCATCGAAGAGTGTGAAGATGACATCGACGAAAATCAGATGGAATACATCGAGGAGATCACGGGCGACCTGATCAGTAATCTGCAACGCATCAAATCACACGGCGATCGTGCCAATCGGATTGTGCATGGAATGTTGGCAATGGGACGTGAATCTACCGACGCCCAGGATACCAACATCAACATGCTCATACAGGAATACGCGCAACTCGCATACCACAGCGGACGCGCTACCAATCCAAATATGAACCTCGAAATCATTACCGATTTCGATGAGAACGTTCCGCTCATCATGGCCATCCCGCAAGACTTGGGACGCGTCTTCTTGAACATGGTCACTAACGCCTGGCAAGCAACCGAAGATAAGCGAGATAAGTTGCGAGAGAACGACTCCGCAGCCGCGGCCGAGTACGTGCCTGGGCTGCACATAACCACTCGTCTGCGCGAAGACGGGATTGAAATTCGCTTCCGCGACAACGGAACCGGGATCCCGGAAGACGCGATTGAAAGGATCTTCAACCCGTTCTTCACCACCAAATCGACCGATCGCGGCACTGGACTGGGGCTGTCGCTCTCAAGCGACATTATTCGAAGCCACGGCGGAACGATACGCGCCGAAACTAAAGTCGGTGAATACGCCGAATTCATCATCGAGCTGGAGACGACAACGCCACTCGCCAACAACGCCGTCGTAGCCGCAGTTGCCGCCGCATCAACTACCGACTGAGAACGGTTCTCCCCTCTCCCGCGCCCTAAAGCGGGAACAGGAGAGGAGAATGTGAGACCACGCCCATAGGTGATGGAGGATGCTTAATCGTCCTCGTCGTCATAGTCTTCAGGAACGACTATGAACTCGGGATAGGCTTCAATGCCCAGTTCGCCCACGTCCTGACCAATAATCTCGACATCGCGGGATACCCGGATGCCAATCGGGCTTATCTCGAGCAATTTCCAGATGAGCAGCGACACGGGGAATACGAATACACCTACCGCTATGATGCCGATCACCTGCGTAAGGAGGTCGCCACCGGCAGCGATGCAGACGGCCAATGTGCCCCAGATACCAGCCGCCAAGTGAGCCGGGACCGCACCTACAACGTCATCCAGCTTAACCATTTCCAGTATTCTCATTCCGCCAGTACAGACGATTCCACCGATCGCGCCGATGATGACTGCCCAGTAGTGCTCTGTAATATCCGGTCCAGCAGTGATCGATACCAGTCCGGCGATGGCGCCGTTCAAGCCAACCACAAGATCCATGCGTCCCACTATGAAGCGCGATAACGTAAGAGCCACAATCGTACCCGCCGCCGCGGCCAGATTGGTGTTTACCAGTATGTTGCTCATCATAACGGCATCAGTAGCCGACCCCAAAGCCAACTGTGAGCCGCCATTGAAGCCGAACCAGCCTAACCACAGGATGAAGACACCGAGAGTGACGATAAGGACGTTGGACGGTGGCGTAGGTCTGACATAACCGTCCTTTCGGAACTTCCCGAGCCGCGGCCCGGCGATAATGATGCCTGCTAAGGCCGCCCAGCCACCGGTGCTGTGCACGATCGTAGAGCCGGCGACATCCTTAAATCCCGTGTCGACAATCCAATCACCAAGAAAACCCTGACCATTAGTCAGCCAACCGCCGCCCCAGGTCCAGGCGCCGACTATCGGGTAGATGAGTGCCGTAAGCAACAGCGTGAAGATGAAAAACGGCCACATCCGGACCCGTTCTGCCAGCGCACCGGAGACTATAGAAGCGGTCGTTGCCACGAACACCATCTGGAAGAACCAGTCCGACATGACGGCGTGCTCGTTGTCCAGCACCGCCGACAGCGTGGAAGCATCGCCATCCAGCAACGCTAGCTCATCCGAAGAAGGTCCATACATGAACTGGAATGAACCGATGAAGTCTCCCACATCGACGTACATCAAGTTGTAGCCGATAAAGAAAAACGCGAGCCCGGCCACGGAATAGAGGCCGATATTCTTCAAGCAGATCATCGACGCGTTCTTCGTGCGAACCGAACCCGATTCCAGCATCGTGAAACCCGCACACATCCACATCACAAGCACGCCCCACACCAGGAACGAAAACGTGTTGAAGACAAACTGCGCCTCAGTCAGACTCTCTGCGAAATCTACGGTCGGTTGACCGATCAAGAAAGCCGGAACTGCGATAACCCCGCCGAATAATAATGGCGACAGACGCCAGGGAAAGACCCTCCTCCGAACCTGACGATACGCGCCCTTCAACCTGCTAGGTATCATTACCAACAGACCTCCTGTTAAGCACCGATCAAAGTTTCAATCACCCAACCTCACACCAAGTGCTAACCAGTATCTCAGAAAAACCGCCGACGCGGGTTGCGTTCGGCAAATAGACGCGGCACTCAGACACACCTGAATCCTCCCCTCAATGCAGAGGGCGTACTGGGGCAGTGAAAACTACATCGCCGACAAGACGTCGCGCTACCCTAGCTCAAGTGAAACAGGAAACTGTCTGCGAAAAACAGATGTTTGGTGGAGCTGGGGGGATTCGAACCCCCGACCTCATCAATGCCATTGACGCGCTCTCCCAACTGAGCTACAGCCCCACACAGTGTGTATGGAAGCGGCATCGCTTCAGAATCGCAATGCCCGCTTCATTTAATTTTATGCGCGATGTCGCCATCTACAACACACCGCGTCTATTCCAGTCCTGCGCTTCAACGAGAGCGAGACAGGGTCAGCGTGCGTCTCAGGGCTTCGTTCCAGCCAGACATTAGGCGGATACGCTCGCTCTCGGACATCTCCGGTTCATAGCATCGTGAAGATTGCCAGAGGGCTCTCAGTTCGCGCTCAGTGCGCCATACGCCAGCCGCGCGTCCAGCAAGAAATGCGGCGCCAAGCGCGGTCGTCTCGTCAACGGCAGAGACTTCGATGACGCGATCGAGCAAATCGGCCTGAAACTGCATCAAAAATGGATTTCGAGACTGTCCACCATCAACGCGCAGGGGGCGTTTGGTGCGACTGCTCCGGCGGCTGCCAATGAGGCGCAAGCGCGCATCCATGATGTCAACCACTTCCTTGACTTGATAAGCCGTCGATTCCAGCGCGGCGCGGATCAAGTGCTCTCTCGTTGTACCCCGACTCATCCCGGTTATAGACGCCCTCGCATGAGCGTCCCAATGCGGCGAGCCGAGTCCGGAAAATGCCGGCACCAGATATACGCCGTCATTGTCGCCCAGCATCACCGCGATGTCGGACGACTCTTCGACATTGGCGATGATGCCGAGACCGTCGCGCAACCACTGCATCGTAGCGCCGGTGTTGAATATCGACGCTTCGAGAGCGTATGCCTTGGAAGCCCCGGCCTGCCATCCCAATGTGAATAGCAACCCCGCATTGTCCTCCTCAAGTTCCTCTGCCGACATCTCGCCCGGTGCAGATGCGCCGGTGAAAAGGTCCACGCTGGCGCCGGCATTTGCGAGCAGGAAGGCACCCGTGCCGTAAGTGCACTTCATATCGCCGCGGGTGAAGCACACCTGGCCGTAGAGCGCGGCGTGTTGATCGCCGGCCACGCCAGTTATAGGTATCTCACGTCCAAATATCGAGGGGTGAGTGTAGGCAAAGTTGCCTGCGGACGGCAACGGCGTCGGCAACGCCGCTTCCGGGATGCCAAAAATCTTGAGCAACTCCGGGTCCCAGGTCAGATCGTGGATATTGAGCAGCATCGTGCGCGACGCGTTCGTCACATCGGTAAGATGCGGCGCGTCATCTTGTCGAGCACCCGATGTACCGCGTGAAAGCTGATCGATCAGCCAGGAGTCGACGGTTCCAAATCGTACCTCGCCCGTTTCGGCGCGCGTCGCCAAATCAGGTATCGGCAGATGATCCAGCATCCAGCGCATCTTCGTAGCCGAGAAGTAAGGATCGACAACCAAACCGGTGCGTGACCAGATATCGTCTGCCAACCGAGCGTCGCTGATGGCATTGTATATATCGGCCGTGCGATGGTCCTGCCACACAATCGCGTTTGAGAGCGGACGACCGGTGTCGCGTTCCCAGATAACCGTCGTCTCACGCTGATTAGTGATGCCCAACGCCACCACATCTCCAGCCGTGGCATTAGAACGTTCAAGCGCCATGCGTGCCGTTCCGATAGCCGATTCAGCTATCTCAATCGGGTCATGCTCCACCCATCCGGCCTGCGGAAATATCTGCCGTATCTCTCGCTGCGCCGACGCTATCGGTTGTGCCGAATCGTCAAAGATGATGGCGCGCGTAGAGGTCGTGCCCTGATCGATGGCAATGATGAGGTCGCCAGAGGACATCTCTAAGCGAACAGTGGATTGTTGCCGCCAAACGCGTCGATGGCAGTACCGGTGACTGCAGATGAACGTTCAGACGCTAGGAATACGGCGAGATTGGCTATCTCTTCCGGAAGCATCAAACCGGGATTATCGGCCCTGCCTCGGGTGTCAAAAGCCTCGCGGTAGCCCTCAGTGTCGGTGCCGCCGGGACAGATGCAGTTGACGTCGATGCCATGCTCATGGAGTTCAGCCGCCAGCGTCTGCGTAAGGCTGATGAGCGCCGTCTTCGTGACGCGGTACGCGCTCCGACCTCGGCCGCCCGATCTGCCACCGATGCTGGAGATGTTGATGATCGAACCGCTTCCCTGCGCGACCATGGCTGGAATAACCGCCTTGGTCAGCATCACCGCCGCGTTCAGATTCACCTCAATTACGTCATACCAAGTCTCATCCGGCAGATCAACCAAGTCGATGCGAGGATGGATGATGGCGGCATTGTTGACGAGGATGTCGATACGTCCAAACTCGGAGAGCACCGCCGGAACGATGCCGGCGACCTGTCCGCGATCAGTGAAGTCGGATTGACATACCAGAGCCTCAGCGCCCCGTCGGCGTACTTCCTCAGCCGTCGCCTCAAGCTCGGATAAGGTGCGTCCCGTAACGGCGACATTAACGCCCTCGTCGGCGAACGCGTACGCGCAGGCGCGGCCGATGCCCTTAGAGCCGCCAGTGATTAACGCTGTCTTGCCTGAGAATTCGCCGCTCAACGCTGCACTCTTCCACTGACATCTCCGCCGGCGACACTCATAACTTCGCTGACCGAGACAAGGTTAAAGTCGCCATGGAAGGTGTGAGCCAGAGCCGATGCCGCGGCTCCGAAGTCGAGAATCTGCTCGGATGTCCACCCGTCTTGCAGGTTGCCGTAAATCAAACCCGCCGAAAAGGCGTCGCCGCCACCGACACGGTCGACGATGCGGACCGAAAACTTGCTCGCCATCAGGATATCGTCGCCATCGAAGTAGATGGCCGACCAGTCGTTGTCGTCTGCAGATTGCGACTCTCGCAACGTGATGCCCACCTGCTGGAAGCCAAACTCATCAACGAGCCGATTCACAACCGGTTCATAAGCAGCCGCGTCGATCTCGCCGCTCGTAACATCCACCCCTTCCGGCGCGATGCCCAGCGACATCTCGGCATCTTCCTCGTTGCCGATCGCGACATCGACGTGTTTCATCATCGGGCGCATGACGGCTTGCGCTTCGGCCGGCGACCAGAGATTCTTGCGGTAGTTCATATCGGCAGAAACTGTCAATCCCATCGACTTCGCAATCGAGGCCGCTTCATCGCACGCCTGCGCGGCCAACTCGGAAATGGCCGGAGTGATGCCGGTGAAGTGGAACCAGTCCCTACCCGCGAAGATCCGCTCCCAGTCGATATCTCCCGGCTGAATCTCGGCAATTGAAGACGCGGCACGGTCGTAGATAACCTTGGAAGCACGCATCGCCGCACCATTCTCGAGGTAGTACGTTCCTAATCGCTTGCCTTGCCGCAACACCTCTGAAGTGTCGACGCCCCACTGCCGCACGTAGTTGATGCAGGCCTGACCGATGTCGTTGTCCGGCACGGCAGTCACGTATATCGACTCGATGCCGAAATTGGCCAGAGAAACGGCAACATTGCACTCTCCGCCGCCGTACGTGACTTCAAACTCACGGGCTTGTGTAAAGCGCTCACGGCGCATCGTTGCGAGCCGCAACATTATCTCACCAAAAGTCACAACTGATGGCATCGAACAAATCTCCTACAGTGAAAACCTTGCGGTTGCTTCCTAAACCAGAATTACGATCGTAACGGGGGTTCTCTAGTAGAACGTCGCCTCGCCACGCTCAGCATCGTCGCCATTGCCGTCAGCACCAGATGCGACCGATGCAAGTTCATTGTCGACTGCGCTCTTGATCAATCGCACATCGGACGCGATCGGGAACCAGCGCATCCCTTGCTGGATGCGTTCAGTAGCCTCATTGCCGTCGAGACAGTGTATGCCAGTCGCCACCCCATGACGTTTCCCAGCCGCGACGACCTTCTTGACTGCGGATACGTGGTTGGGGTGCTTGTTGTTCAGACCGGTAGGAACGCCGAGAGTGCTGGCCAGATCGTTCGGTCCGATGAAACAGACATCAACATCCGGGACCTGCATGATCTTGTCGATACGGTCAACGGCGCGCCAATCTTCGATCATCAAGACAACGAGGATGAGGTCGTTCGCTTTGGCGTAGTAGTCGCTGCCATAAACCAGCTGCCCGCGCGTGGAGCCGATGCCGCGCAGACCGCGCGGGCGATACTTGGCCGCCACGACGGCACGTTCGGCCTCTACCTCGTCCTTGACGTCCGGCACAACAATGCCGGCGAAGCCGATATCCAGCACGCGCTTAACCCATATGGGATCGTTGCTTGGAATGCGTGCGAATACCGGTTTGCCGGAGCCATTCGCGGCGCGCAGACAGTTGACGGCGGTAGAGACGTCAATCGGGTTATGCTCAAAATCGAGCGTGATCCAATCCAGATCGGTCGTATGCAACAACGTCTCCGCTACCGTCGGATCGCCGCTGGCCGACCAGGTGCCCAGAGACGGCAAGTCCTGGGCGAGCTTTGCTTTTACAGGGTTAACATCCATATTTCACGGACCTTTATCAAAACACACGCGAAATGAGATTAACACAACCACGTTCAACTCAACGACTCTGGTAGCGATAGACTGGATAAAGTCCGAACAAAACGGTTTCAGTAGAGAGATTAATCATGGCAAGACACTCGAAGCTCGCGGTTCTAAATGCAATGCACGACATCGGCGCAGTGCCGGTCTTTTACAACGGCGACATCAAGAAGACGAAAAACATCGCCCGCGCCTGTGTCGCCGGCGGCATACGAGTGCTGGAGTTCACCAACCGCGGCGACCATGCCTGGGAAGTGTTTTCGAGCCTGGACCGATTCTGCGCTACCGAACTTCCCGACGCGATCCTGGGTGCCGGTTCAATCATCGATGCCGGCACCGCGTCCCTCTACATCAGCAACGGCGCCAGCTTCATCGTAGGTCCGGTCACCAATCCCGATGTTGCTAAAGTGTGCAACCGCCGCAAAATCCCCTACATCCCCGGCTGCGGCACCGCATCGGAGATATCGGCCGCCGAAGAACTCGGCGCCGACATCGTGAAGATCTTTCCCGGATCAGCAGTCGGCGGACCCGGCTTCGTCAAAGACGTGCTAGCGCCGATGCCATGGTCATCCATCATGCCTACCGGCGATGTCGACATCACTGAAGCATCGCTACGTCCATGGTTCGAAGCCGGCGTCTGCGCTGTCGGAATGGGCTCACGCCTCGTCTCCAGCGACGTCGTAGCCAACGATGATTGGGAGACGCTCGAAACCCGCTGCCGCGACCTAGTCGCATTGCTCCGGCAACTGCGGGGCATGTAGTCGGTTCAACCTGGCGACATGTATAGAATCTCCAGCGAAACTATACATGTCGAATCGTTGAGTGTCATGAGTGGATGTCAAAATCAGGACATGTATAATTTCAAGCCATGATTTATACATATCCATCGCGACATGTATAACCGCTATACATTCAAATCGCGACATGTACGATTTCAGCCCCAATTTATACACATCGCCAGACAGATATGCATCTATTCAGACATCGATGTAATGGATGACGTGGCTCGTCTCATGAGACCGATCCATCAATATGTCGATGAGGTTGTGGTTTCTGAAGAGTTGATGCCGACCCGACTTTACGCGTTCCAACATTCCAGCCTTGACCAGCGCATCCAAGCGTGAACGGGCAGTCGCGCGTGTAACACCTTCGACCTGCTCAACCATCCTGGTAGTCGTATAAGGACGCAAGAAAAGCAGGTCCATGAGCTGCTCCGAGGAAGCCGTCGGAGAATCGATGCGGGCGCGTTGTGCGTACTCTCGGCGCAACTCTCGGATCTTCAGCAGATCGCTTCGCCCCTGCTCTGCCACCTCAGCGATGCCGGCCAGGATGAAGAGTATCCAGCTCTCCCAAGCATCCGATTCGGTTACGGCGCGCAATGCTCTGTAGTATGCGTTACGATGCCTCAGGAAGTACCGACTCAAGTAAAGCACCGGTTGATCTAGGAGTCCCTGCTGCATGAGATAGAGGATGTTGATGATGCGGCCCGTTCGACCATTGCCATCCGGAAACGGGTGTATCGCTTCAAACTGATAGTGCAATATCGCCATCTTGATGAGCGGGTCCAATCCAGATTCAGTCTCATGGGCGAACGATTGGAGGTTGTCCAGCAACCTCAGCAGAATCGGCTTGCCGTGCGGCGGTGTGTAGATCACGACGCGATAGCGAGCGTTGCCGATGTATACCGCCGAATCGCGGACATCGATCGGCGCGCCCAGTATCTGTCCGCATATATCGGCGAACAGCTGCGTCTCCAACCGGGGACGGCTCTGAAGCCGCTCAATGGCCATCGACAGCGCCGGATGATACCGCGCCGCCTCTTTGGTCGCAGTCGACGCCCGCTCGTCTCCGACGGCAAGGTACCTGAACAATTCATCGCTGCTAGTCACGATGTTCTCAATCTCGGAACTTGCCTGCGCTTCGGTTATCGCAAACGCGTCGATCAAGAGTTGAGGGTTAGACACGCTCAACGCGGCACCATTCAAATTGGCAAGCGCACGACTAGCGATGCTCAACACCCGCATCACCTCGATAGTCTCTATCTCGGCGTCTGGCGGCAACAGCGGCAACGAGTTATAAGGTTGCCGTGGATCGAATGGGGACGAAATGGACACTTGTTTCAGCTCGACATGTACAATTTACCTACTTAAATTGTACATATCATCAACCAAGGCATCAACGACTATACACGTCCACATCGACATGTACAATTCCACAGCCCATTTTGTACATATCACCTGCTTCAGACGTGCTGCAACTCTAACTGCACGCCGCCTTGAGCGCATGGTCGAAATCTACGACCCAGGGTCCGTTGACGTCTAAGCGCATTGAAGCGTGTGTGCCGTCCAGCAACTCGATCTCGCGTTCGCCGTCCAGGGCGACGGTGCCGCGTATCGGTTCGATATCGACCAGCTCGCCGGGATGTACGACGCGCCAGTCTGCTATTGGCACTTTGCGCACCATTCCTGGCGCGATTGGCGCGGTCAGCGAAGTTGCACCCGGCTGCCCGCGCTCTGGAAATCTGATATGCAACCCGCGCGGCGCATCGATATCTACGAGCTGCAAACGGGCTCCGATCGATGCAATACCGATGCTGGACGCTTCGGCACGGGTCAGAAATACCGAGTGCAACGTATCGATATCCCAGAGCGCTCGCGCCCCTACCATCGTCTGGCGCGACACGGCGGCATCTACCAACGCAATATCTCTCGTCTGCCCGTCTACGATGACCTCTATCTTCTTAGAGCGGACGCAGATGCGACTGTTGACTGCGCGCTCCCTGGCTACCATCGCCGCCGCGATGCCAGCCAAAGTGCCCTCGATCTCTCGTGGAAAGACGTTGTTGGTGCCGGTAGATATCGGCGCCAACGGTAAATCGCCGCATCCTTTGGCGACCAGCCGGTTAGTGCCGTCGCCGCCCAGGGTCACGATGCAGTCGGCACCCGCCTCGCGCATGATGCGTGCCGCTTCAGTGGAATCGCGCTGGTTGCCCGTTGGTATCTGATCGATGAACTCGCAATGCATCTTGCCATCCATGTCGGACATCGCGTTACGTGCCAGTCCTGCCATATCAGGCATCACTATCACTTTCGAGACGCCGTGAGAATATATGCCGGCGAAGACGCGGCGCAGGATGTTCGACTTCTCCTGGTTCGATACGACGCGACCTTGTGCAACGAGGCGCCGAATGTCTTTACCGGCGGCGGGATTGGCGATTATGCCGACTGTTGGCATTCTGAGGTCCTAGTCCCATATCTGGTCAGATAGATGCATCGAGATGGATAGAGCGGATCGGCTAATCATCCATCTATGGCATCGGCCAGCACTTCAGACAGGAAGCGCGCGGGACGATGCAGCTCATCCTCTATCTGCTGCTTGCAGGATACGCCGGTAATCGCAAACTGGGTGTCTGGACCCGCTTTGCGCAAGGCCGGGAAGAGACGGTCTTCTCCTACCTGCTGTGATACATCGTAGTGCTGGGCGGCGTATCCGAACGATCCTGCCATGCCGCAGCAACCGGCATCGATCAGTTCCGCACGATAGTTCGGCGGCAGGTTGAGCACCGCAGTCGCTTGCGAGGTGCCTATAAGTGCACGCTCATGACAGTGGACATGCAACAGAGTCTCGACCGCGTTGTCGTTCCATGCGATCTGCTGCTTGCCGTCATCCACCGCGTCCAGCAACACTTCCTCAAGCATCACTGACGCATCGGCTACCGCTTTCGCCTCTGATGAAGCCCCCAGCAAGTCGGGATACTCATCCTTGAGGGTGAGGATGCAGCTGCTTTCGCATCCCACAACTTTGGCGCCAGATGCGACGTATGGCATCAACGCCGCCACATTCTGGCGGGCATTTTCGATCGCCTTGTCAAGCAGTCCCGACGATATCATGGGACGTCCGCAGCACACTCTATCGGCGAGCGCGACGCGATATCCCAACGCCTCAAGCAGCTTGACTGCCGACTTGCCGGCTTCGGGATGGTTGAAGTTCATGAAGGTGTCGTGGAAAAGCACGATATCGCCACGCGACCCGGTAGTGTTCGGTTTGCGCGACTTGAACCATCGCTCAAATTTCTGCCCGACTAGCTTCGGCAACTTTCTACGCCGATCGATCCCGAGCAACTTCTCCGACGCCCATCGCGCGGGGGCGTTGCGCAACGCCAGATTGGCCAATGGCGCAAGCGGACCGGGGGCTAATGCATTCAACTTGTGGATATCGGCCGTCAATCGTGAGCGCAGCGGGACACTGTGGGTCTGGTAGTAGAGGTCTAGAAACTCGTACTTGATCTTCGCCATGTCGACGTTTGACGGGCACTCTGATTTGCACGACTTACATTCGAGGCATAAGTCCAGCACTTCAAACATGCGCTCCGATCGTAACTCATCGGTCGGCAGAGCCCCTGATATCGCCGCTCTCAGCGCGTTGGCGCGTCCGCGGGTCGAATGCTCTTCTTCGCGCGTCGCCATGTATGACGGGCACATCGCGCCGGCGTTGACTTTTCGGCACGCGCCGACGCCGTTGCAACGTTCAATCGCGCCCGCAAAGCCGCCATCCGCACTCCAATCGAGCTTGGTCGCTATCGGAGCAGTCGAGTATTCCACGCCATAGCGCAGGTTTTCACGCATGTCGGGTGTGTCAAACACCTTGCCTGGATTCATCGTGCCAGCCGGATCGAAGAGATCTTTCACTTCTCTGAAATGATCGACCAACTCGGCACCGAACATCTTCTCGGCCCATGCGCCGCGCACGATGCCGTCGCCATGCTCACCGCTCAGCGATCCCTCAAATTCCAACACAAGGTCTGATATCTCATCGGCGATGGTATACATCAGATCGATGCCGGCCGACTGCTTCAGGTTCACCAGCGGACGGATGTGCAGACAGCCGACGCTGGCGTGGCCGTAGTATCCCGCTTCCGTGCCGTGTCGTTTCACAATCTCGTCAAAACGCTCTACATACTCTGGCAGTCTTTCAGGCGATACTGCCGTGTCCTCGACGAACGGGAGCGGCTTGGCATCGCCCTCTACGTTCATCATCAGCCCGAGTCCTGCTTCCCGCATCTGCCAGACTTGACGCTGTTCGCTCGCACCCAGCAACTGAGTGACGGCGTAAGTACCCGTCGAGGCTTTGATCCGGCGCTCAAATTCAGTCAGTTTAGACTGCACTTCAGCAACGGTTTCTCCCGTCATTTCGACGACAAGAATGTCTGACGGTCGGCCTTGCAGGAATCCCAACCCCCGGGAAAAGCCTAGAGAGCGGCGCGCCTGCTCGATGATGATTTCACCGATGTGTTCAACCGCGCTGACATCATGCTCCAGGGTGGCGACCGTCGTTTCCATCGACTCGCGCAGCGTATTGAAGTGCAACACCGCCAGCCCTTTGGCTTTAGGAATATCCCACAGCTTCAGACGCGCATCCGTTACGGCCGCCAGGGTGCCCTCGGAACCGACCATGACCTGCGTAAGGTCTAGTATCGGGTGAACGTCTGATACGACGTTCGGATATACCCGGTCGATATTGTATCCGCCGACGCGGCGCAGTATCTTAGGGAAACGTCGATCTACTTCCCCGGCCGCGCGCACTGCAATATCGGCAATGCCGCGATAGATGGCACCTTCCAAACTCGAGAGCGTCATCTTGCTCTCAAGCTGTGCGGCATTGACGGCTTCAAACATTGCCTTGGAACCGTCAGACAGCACCACCGACATCTGCTGCACTTGGTCGACCGTCTTGCCGTACACGATCGAATGCGAGCCGCAAGAGTTGTTTCCCATCGCACCGCCGATGTTGGCGCGCGACGACGTGCTCGGGTCCGGGGTGAAGTACTTGCCGGTGTGGGCGACCTGTCGATTCAGCTCGTCAATCGTGATTCCCGGCTGGGTGTGAACCCAACCTTCTTCGCCATTCACTTCGATGACGTTGTGCATATATTTCGAGAAATCGATTACGACGCCGCGGTTGACTGTCTGCCCTGAAAGTCCGGTGCCACCGCCGCGCGGAAGCACTGACACGCCGGCTTTGGAGCACGTTTCGATTACGGCACAGACATCATCAGCATCCCGAGGCATCACGACGCCTAACGGTGTCATGCGATATATCGACGCGTCAGTGGCATACATCTGCCGCGCGTAACGATCGAAACGCACCTCGCCCGCGACTGCCCGCGTCAACTCTTCAGCAAGTTGTGATCTTCGCTGTCTTCGGGAAGCGGGCCGAGACTGCGTCGCGGTACTCACGCCGCCGCCTCATCGTGCGATGAACTCTCGTCCTCATGATTCGGCAATATCACCGATGCCAATACACTCAGCACCAGGATCAGGATCACGATTGCCAAGGATCCAAGAGTGATGGCTATCGACACGTTATCGTCAGACACTCCGAGCGAGTGCACAAAGTCGTGGAACTGATCATGTATTCCAGTCTCGACGATTATTTTGACCCCGATAAATGCCAGAATGGCGGCAAGTCCATATGAGAGATATCGGAACAGGTTCACCAATCCCTCCAACAGGAAGAAGAGAGGCCGCATACCCATAACCGCCATTGCATTTGAGGACCATACGATGAATGTGCTATCGCTGATTCCAAGAACCGTAGGAACTGAATCTATGGCAAATACTACATCGGTAGACGCGAGCACGAGCACTACGAGCGCAAACGGCGTAGCCATCCGGATGCCGTTCTTAACGGTAAAGAATTTGTGACCGTCGTATTCGTCGGTTACGGGGTAGATCCTTCTAAAGACGCGCGCAACGATGTTTTGGGAGGGATCGACCTCATCATCATGCGAAGTGATCAGCTTGTATGCGGTGAATATGAGCACGGCCGCCAACAGGTAGAGCACGGGCTCGAATAGTGAAATGAGTCCGATGGCGAAGAAGATGAATAGCGCACGTGCAATCAGCGCGCCCACGATGCCGAAGAGCAATGCACGCGCGCGAAATAGATCGGGCAACGCGAAGTAGTTGAAGATGACGAGGAATACGAACAGGTTGTCGATGCTGAGCGCTCTCTCAGCTACATACGCCGTCGTGTACTCGATGCCAAGTTCCGTGCCGCCCTGGATCCATACCCAGACACCTACCGCAGCCGCCAGCAACGTCCACAACCCCGTCAGCCACGCGACCTCTTTCATGCCGACGTGGTGAGCCTTGCCGCTCAAGAAGACCAGATCGATCACTAAGAGGATAACGACGCCGACGCTGAACGCGGCCATCACTGTAAAACTATCGAAAAATCCATCCATGATGAAGCTGATACCAGTTTCTAAAATCTAGTCCCGTGATTTCTCGGCGCCGAAAATACTCTCTACAGAGAGACGCGTGAGCAACCGGGATTCAGAATATTCGATTGATGGTGAACCGCTGTTCGCCGCCAGGGGCTCTGACTACCACCTCGTCGCCTGGTTTGCCGTCAAGTATCGCCTTGCCGACCGGAGAGATGTCCGAGATCTTGTTGCGCAACGGATTCGCCTCGTTCGCCGCGACAACCTGGTAGTCAACGGTCATATCAGAACCGATCTTGGTGAGACGCACCCAGGAGCCGATCTGCACCTTGTCGCTGACGCGTTCCGATTCGTCGATGATGTTGGCGACCTTGATAGTGGACTCCAAGCGGTTGATCTGCGCCTGCACCATACCCTGGTTCTCGCGCGCCGCCTCGAGCGGAGCGTTTTCTCGCACGTCACCGCTGGCCGCGGCACGTTCAATCTCGTCCGCGAGACGTATCGTCTCTTTGCGCAACCGCTCAAGCTGGTTGACCATCTCGTCGTAACCCTCTTGAGTGATCTGCACTTCGCTGTCGCGACGCCGCATCGCACCGCCGCGCGATGCGTTGATGTTCGGCTTCCGCACCCTCAAGTGCGGGCCCAGACTGACTTCGATGTAGCCTTTCTTCTTGAGGTAGTTGAGAAAATCCTTTACCGCCGCGACTCGTTGCTTGTTCGTGTCGGACGCGCTTGCGCCAAAGGTGTTGGAGTACGGGCTGATGTCAGACGGCGTTAACGTGGACAGGACGTTATTCGGTCCCAGCCATCGGGCGAACTTCGTCAGTTCTGGGTGTACGCCCCGCTTCTTCGAGTCGGGAAGCGTGATGATGTAGTCGGTAATGGCATCTTGGATCGTCTCGGGGGTTTCAATATGAGTTTTAGATACCAACGTGTTACCTCGAAATCGGCTCCGCCTCAGCGGCCTGGTCTGCGATACTTCTTGCGCGGTCGAATCTCAAGATTCTGGAAGCACTATCCTATCAAGTGTACGAGAGTAAGCGAATCATTGCAAAATCACTTATCTCTACATTCAAGACTAGCCAGAACATTCATCGGTCAAATTTGACCGTTATTACTGCTATTCGATGGGAAACGGGTCGATATATACCGCCGCATCGCCCGTCATCACATCTTCGCCGCGTTGATTGGTGCATACGATGTTTAGCTTCACTATCGGCTTGTCTTCTCGGACCGACACCACTTCGCAATTTGCCGTTACTTCGTCGCCGATGTGAACCGGGCTCACGAAGTTGACGCTTAAACCGAGAAAGATGATGGTCGCTTCTCGCCCTGCCATCTCGACGCCTAGAACGGCTGATACCATCCCGACCAGCAACGCGCCATGGGCGATGCGCTGACCGAAACGGGTTTGGGATGCGTACTCATCGTCAAGATGCAGCGGTTGCATGTCTCCACTCAAAGCCGCAAACTCGCGCACTGTCGCATCGGTAATCAGACGGCTCACGGATGCGGCAGAACCTACTTGGAACGTGTTTGGTATCGCAGACATTTCAATATCGCTCCTTGAAACTTTCAGGAATCGGACTGCTTGCTTTGTGCAATGTAAGAACCAGTTACCACCAAAGCGGCACCAATCCACAACTCGGGACCTATGCTCTCCCCAAGTATCAACCATGACAGGATTGCAGTCACGATCGGAGAGGTTAACGAAATCAGCGTCACCCGGCTAGGTAGATAGTTGCTCAACAACCAGGTTTGAGCCAGGAACGCAAAACCGGCGATGATTACGCCCTGATAGAATAGCGATGTCGCCAGAACCGTCGTCATTCGCACCGGATCGGTCTCAAAGATAAAAGAGCCGATGAGGAACGTCGCCGACCCGAAGATGCCTTGCGCCATCAGCAGTTTCACCAGCGTTATGTTCTGTCCCAGCTGCGACAGGTAGACCTGCCGCAATCCGAGCAACACCGCTGAGCACATGATGAGCAGGTCGCCCAACCATGGGTTCAACGCGTCAATGGCATCATCGCCGCCAAATATGCTTCGGACGAACAGCGCCGCGGCACCCATATATGCGATAACAGCACCGATAACACGTCGCTTCGACAACCGGTCGTTCGGAATTAGGAAGTGCGCGAAAACTCCAGCCCAGAGCGGGAAGGTCGTAATCAGCACGCCGGTGTGTCCGGCAGTTGTGTTGTACTGCCCCAGATTCATAAATGCGGTCTGAACCGAGAAGAGCACGCCGAGAATGCATAGCGGCCACAGTTCGGAACGCGCCACTCTGAAGCTCTGCCGGGTGATGATGGCCCATGCGAGAACTACCACCATGCCCAACACGAATCGCATGAAGCCGAGTCTGAGCGGTGGCGAGTCTTCCAATCCCGCCTTGACCGCGATCGGCAGTCCGGCCCATAGCGATGCGAGCAGAAATGCCAGCCCGCCGGCTCTGAGCGTGAGCGGGCGACGACGATCTACCGGTTTCGATTCTGAAACCGTAGAATCAGCATTCTGAGATTCAGCCGGCGCGGTCAGTCTTCAAGCCGTTTCAGGTATTGACCGACCCAATCGAAATCTACCAGATCGACGTAGGCATCCATCAGCGCCTTGGTGACCGGGCCTGGAACATTGCCGTTTCCCACGCTGGCGCCCTGCACTTTGCGAACTGGGCATATACACAACGACGTCGAGGTCAGGAACACCTCGTCGGAGGTCATGGCGTCGAACATATCGAGATCGGTTTCCACCACATCCAGGTCGATTTCGTCTGCCAGCTCAATCGCCGTTTCTCGTGAAATGCCGCCGAGCACAAACTGTGCCTTGGGGGTGTAGGCGACACCGTCCTTAACCACGAAGATGTTGGAGCCGATACCCTCCGTCAAGAAGCCGCGGCTATCCAGCAGTATCGTCCACGCTTCGGGATCGTATTCCTTGGCTTCCATATCGGCCATGATGAGGTTCAGGTAGTTGTGCGACTTGGCACGCGGGCTTAGGGCGTCAGGACCGATACGCCGCGTTGATGGCACCCACATGTCGATGCCGTCGCGATAGAGACGTGCGCGCGGCCCTAGCGGTAACGGCGTGCACTCAATGATGACGGTCGGTCCACCATCGGTCGCCCACATGTCGCCGCCAACCAGGTCGATGCCTCTCGATACGCGCTGCCCGACCCAGTAGTCTTCATCATCTGACAGCAGTCTCAGGTTCTGTTCAACGACCTGCAGCGTCGCATCGCGCATCTCTTCTTTTGTGATGCCGGGATCGATACGGACATACTCGAGAGAGTTGTAGAACCGGTCGAGATGTTCGTCAAGCTTGAAGATCCGATGTCCGAACGTGCGCGTCATGTCAAACACGGCGTCACCGTACTTGAATCCGCGATCTCTGAACGGCACAACGGCGTGGCTTTCGGGAACGATCTCGCCGTTGAAATATGCCACGCGTTCGCCTTTACGAGTAGTGGACATTGCGATTTGCGCCTTTCCGTTGAATCGATGGTTTAGCGTTATGTTATAGCCCGCGCGACTGATAGGTAGAAGTGTGCACCGCGTTCGTTAAAATATTTATGTTCCATGGAAACGCGAAGCACCAAAATAGAGACGGCGTCAGACGATCGCGCAATCGATGCCGCCAGCTCGGAAACTGAAGACATCACAGTGTCGAATCGCGACGCGTCTGATCAAGCCGACGCTGATCATGTCTCCGATATGACCTCCCCGGAAGTCATTGAAGCATCAACTGATGAGACTGTGGAGACTGGTAGGCGGTTCGATTACGTTTCGGTGCTTCTGGTCGCAATCCTGACCATCGCGTTGCTTCTGCGCACTTCGGGCATCGATTGGGACCAGGGCGGGTTGTTCCATCCTGACGAGCGCGACTTCTTGCTCCGCGCCGAGAGACTCGATTTCTCCCAGTTGGCAGAACCCGAAGGACTCTTCAGCATCGAGTCGCGTCTCAATCCGGCATGGTTTAACTACGGCAGTCTGCCGCTCTATGCGCTGTCTGGATTCCGAACTGTGGCGAGAGTCTTCACTGACAGTCAATGGGATTTTCGCGAACTGCGTATCCCCGGGCGGTTGCTAGCCGCCATCGCGGACACGATAACGGTGCTGGTCGTATATCTGCTGGCGACGCGGCTTTTCGGCGATAGACGCATCGGACTGCTCGCCGCATTGCTCTCGGCACTGGCCGTCATCCAGATACAGAACGCGCATTACACCGCCGTCGATGGGCCGATGACGATGTTCATCGTGGCAACCATCTACTTTTCGACGCGGCTGGTTCAGGAGCGTCGACCGCGCGACGCGGTGCTTGCCGGGGCGATGTTCGGATTCGCCCTCGCTACCAAGTTCACCGCCTCAACCGTCGCGCTCTCGGTCGGCACTGCCTACCTGTTGCTGCTCTTCGGGCCGCGCGTCGCCTCGGCATCCGCAACGCGTCTCGACCGAGATACCTTGAGACAGGTGCTAATCTACGCGCTGATGACCGGAGGCGCCGCGCTGGCAGCCTTTTTGGTGACTCAGCCATACACCCTCGTCGATTGGAAGACCCTGGTAGGGAACGTATCCACACAGTCAGAGATGGTTCGCAGAATCGTCGATTTCCCATTCACTCGGCAGTACGTCGATACTCCCGCTTTCTGGTATCAGATCCGACAGCTATCTACTTGGGGATTGGGCATCTCTCTCGGCATCGCGGTTTGGGTCGGACTCGTCTGGGCCATCATCCGAACTTTCGCCAAGCGTGACCTTGCATTGATGGTCATGCTCGCATTTCTAATCCCCTATCTGATCATCAATGGCCAATTCGAGGTCAAGTTCCTGCGCTACATGCTTCCCGCCACACCGCTGCTCATCGTCTGTGCCGCCGGCGCCATCTGGTGGATATACGCAACGCTGGTGCCACGACTGCATCGGAGCCTCAGATACGTACCCTACGCCGTCAGCTTAATCGCGTTTGTGCTGCTGGCACACTACACCATTGCCTATTTGAACGTCTTCAGCGGCCCGCATCCCGCACAGGACGTTTCTCGCTGGTTGCGAGATAACGCCCCGGCAGGCACGGTAGTCATCCAAGAACATTGGGAAGAGGGCATTCCCAATCTCTACGACTTGCGGATGCACGAAACGTTGCCGATGTACGATCCTGACAATGCCGTCAAGTTCACGCAGGTAGCGAGGCTGATGGAGAATGCTGACTATTTCGTTCTCTACAGCAACCGTCTCGCGGCGACGATACCGAGGCTGCCCGAAAGATATCCCTCATCATCCAGGTTCTATGAGCTGCTGTTCACCGGAGAGCTGGGCTACAAACTCGCATACTCCTCCGTCAGAGTGCCCGCTTTCATGGGCGTCGTCTACTGGGACGACCCGTATGCGCGCGTTCCATTCAGCGTTCCCGCCGGCTATCGACAGCCACGCGGCGACCTGTACAACTGGGACTGGTACGGATGGGCCGACGAGAGCTTTACCGTCTATGAGCATCCCCACGCCCTCGTTTTTGAAAACGTCGAAAAAGCTTCTAGAGATGAGCTGATACGGCGGATCTATGATGGGCACGATCCCAATCTGGTGGGTGCTTTCCGATTCGCAAGCACTGAAGTCGGACTTGTCTACGACGATGCGCAAGCAGAAACGCAACGCTCCGGCGATAGCTGGAACACGATCTACTTCTTGCGCGACCTGCCGAATGAGATGGCGTGGATGGTGTGGTTGCTGGCCGTGCAAATCATATCCCTGGCCGCGCTGCCGCTCACATACGTTATCTTCCGTCCCCTGACGGATCGCGGCTATTTCTTCAGCAAGCCGCTTGGGATCCTGCTGGTCGCAACCTTCGCCTGGTTGATGGCAAGCGTCGGAGTATTGGGATTCAGCGCATTCAGCGTCGGAGGCTCCATTCTGTTACTGGCGTTCATAAATCTGCTGATTCTCTGGAGGCTGCGAGATGAGATAGTTGCATACGCAAAGGCGCATTGGAAAACGTTCGCAATCGCGGAGGTGATATTCCTCGTCGCCTTCTTAGCGTTCCTAGCGATACGGTTGGCAAATCCAGACCTGTGGCACGCGTGGCGTGGCGGTGAGAAGCCGATGGACTTCGCCTATCTGAACGCCGTGACACGCTCGACCATCATGCCGCCCTATGATCCCTGGTTCGCCGGCGGATATCTCAACTACTACTACTACGGTCAATTCATCATCGCTTCTCTGATCCGCATCACCGGCATCGTCCCCACCGTGGCTTACAACTTGGCAGTGCCGCTCATCTTCGCGCTCTCATTCACTGCCGTCTACACCATCGCATACAACCTAGTAGCCATGACGATGCGTGCGCGCGGACGGATCCGACTAGGTAGCGCACCGATCATGTTCGGCATCATCGCCGCGATGCTGGCTTTTGTCGCCGCCAACATCGATGGGCTCATACAGGTCATCGGCGGCTTCTACGGCGCACTCTTGCATGACCAGGCCTTCCCGAACTTCGACTACTGGCGCAGCACTAGGCTCTTCGACTATGCCTTGGGCGGAAACGAGATAACGGAGTTCCCGTTCTTCACCTTCCTATACGCCGATCTGCACGCGCACATGATCGCGATACCATTTGCCGTTCTGGCGTTGGGACTGACAATCACCGCATTCCTGCGCGCCGGGATGCAGCGTCTCTCAAAGTTCGAAACTCTGGGGGTGCTAATCATCCTCGGCATCGTCGTCGGGTCGTTGCGGCTGATCAACTCGTGGGACTATCCGACACAGCTGTTGCTGGTAGCCGGCTTCATATTCATCGGCGAGATGTGGTACGGGCATCGCGGCTTATTCATCGGCATCGCGCAAGCCGTCGCAAAGACGGCGATTGTCGGCATCGTCGGTTACCTCGTCTATCTGCCGTTCCATACCAACTTCGAACTCTTCAACAATGGAATCGAAGCCAGCAAGTTCCAGACCGCGCTATGGCGTTATCTGCTCATCCACTCCATCTTCCTCTTCATCATCGCTTCCTGGTTGATAGTTGAATGGCGCAGAGGCACGTTCCGTTTCAAGTCGATACTTGAGATCGTCAACGTAGGCTACGGCTATCCGAAGTGGACGCCGATAGCGATAGCCGGAGTTGTCGGCATCTTGGCACTCGCCATCGCGGTCACGTATCCTCCATTCGTGACCGCGGTAATCGCATTCGTGGGTGCACTGCTACTCGCCTTCACGCTCTTGATCGCATATCTGCGTCGCCATCCTGAACAGCGATACATGCTCATCATCATCGCCATGTCCGTGATGGCGTTGATGATCGCCATCGGAGTCGATCTCATCACCGTCAAGAACGACATCGGACGGCAAAACACCATCTTTAAGTTCTACATCCAAGCGTGGTGGATGCTCGCCATCGTGGCGGCATATGCGCTGTGGCGACTATGGGATTTGGGTGCGCTATCGCTACGCGTGGTCAGAGTGCCTAGAGTGGCATGGCTCGTCGTCTTCGCCATCCTCACCGTTGGAGTCTTTATCTACCCGGTGATGGCGACTGAAGTACGCCTTGACGACCGCTTCAACATCATCGGTCCGGGCATTGATGGTGAAGCCTACATGGACGATGCGGTATACCAGCATAGTGGAGCCACGCTCGATCTTGGCTCCGACCTGCCCGGCATCAACTGGTTGCGGGAGAACGTCGAAGGCTCACCCGTCGTTGCTGAGGGCAATTGGAATCTGTACACCTGGTCGAACCGCGTCTCGATCTATACCGGACTTCCAACGGTTATAGGATGGGATTGGCATCAAACCCAACAACGACACGACTATCGGTGGGAAGTTGAACGTCGGCGCACCGCCGTCAACAATTTCTACTCCACTGGCGACGTCGATGAAGCACGAGCATTTCTGGACGAGTTTGACGTGAAATATGTATACATCGGCGAACTTGAACGCGTGATTTACCCCTCCAGAGGCATCGACAAGTTTGACGACTATTCTGAACTGAACCTGCGTCCTGTATTCCAAGAAGGCACAGTGACCATTTACGAATATCACGGATAAAGTCCCTGTCAAAATCACGAGGTCATGCAATCGCCAGTCATCAGAGCCGCCAATCGGGCATTGAACACGGTGGTAGACTTTGCCATCCCGCGATGCTGCGCGCACTGTGGCGAGGAAGGCGCAATGCTGTGTGCAAAGTGCATCGCCAGTTCGCCCCGTCCGTCGATCTATCGGTGCATGAAGTGCGCGGAGCCGACCAGCGAGTCGGAGACGCTCTGCGGCAACTGCCTCACTTTGCCGCCACCGCTCGATAGGCTGGTACCCATCTACCGATACAGCGGCCCCGTTCGTAGCGCAGTGCATCACCTTAAATATCGAGGTACGAAAGCCCTCGCGCCCGTAATGGCGGAATTGATGTCAGCGCATAGCTTCACTAGACGGGCAAAAATCAGCTGTGTCGTTCCCGTCCCCCAGCATAAATACAGAGCGCGAGAACGCGGCTACAACCAGGCCTTATTGCTGGCGAAAGAGTTCGCGGATAAACTGAACCTGCTACTGGTCGAAGATGGCTTGGAGAAGATCCGCGCCACCCCATCGCAGGTGGAGCTCAATCGCCACCAGCGCACCATGTCACTGCGCGGCGCCATCAAAGCCAAATACGGCTTTGACGGGGCACACGTCTTGCTCATCGACGATGTCGCCACTACCGGCAGCACTCTGATGCAATGCGCCTTTGCCCTAAATCGTGCAAATGCCAAACGCGTCTCCGCCATCGTATACGCCAAAGAGATGTCCAAAGACGATTCGTAATGGATAAGTCAACGCTCCCCGACGTTAAGGCATTGCTGTTCGACGTATACGGCACCCTCGCAACCTGGTATCCGGACCGATACGTCTTGCATTCCCGCGCCGCGGCGCGCTTCGGCATTGAGGTCACTAAAGAGGGCATCGATGCTGGATACGCCGCCGCGGAAGCGTTCATGACGCACCAGAACACCGAAGCGCCGATCCGATTGATGTCACCACAAGAGCGGGATCGCTTCTTTGCCGAGTTCGAGCAGATCGTCCTGCGCGGCTGCGGGATAGAGGTAGATCTCGAGCTCGCACAACGCATCTGGGCCGCGGTTGCCGCACAGGAGTACAAGCTGGCACTCTACGAAGATGTCTTGAGCAACTTCGCACTGTTGCGAGAGCGGGGCTACAACGTCGGCATCGTATCGAACGTGCCCAATACGAGCAAGGTTCTAACTCAGGAACTGGGACTTGATGGCAACATCGATTTCGCCGTCACAAGCAGTGAAGCCGGCTCCGAAAAACCCGATCGTCGCATATTCTTGGAAGCGCTGCGAAGAGCGGGTGATATTGCCCCGAGCGATGCCATGATGATCGGAGACCAGATCGAATCCGATATCCTCGGTGCTGAAGCGGCCGGCATAACGCCCATACTGCTCGACCGGAACAACGTGCATCCTCACTTCACTCGCCATCACCGCATCACGTCGCTGGTGGAACTGCATAAACTACTTTCCTAGACTCAATAGCAAGTCTCAGATCGCGCTCAAAGATGATGAATAAGACACAAAGACTGCAACGCTGGTACGACGAGAACACGACTGCCGATAGCCTTCTATTCGGCGAATTCATGCATCTCGGCGCCAACCAGACTATCCTCACCGTCGGGCTGGATGGCGTTGAGCCACAACCCGACTCGGTAGTCCTCGATATGGCATGTGCCGTCGGCGGCAATGCGCGCTGGCTCGCATCGCTCTACGACTGCACGGTATACGGCAACGATATCGATGAACAAGTCATCGCCGTAGCCACCGACCTGGCAAACATCGAAGGCATTGCACATCGCTGCAACTTCATCGTCGCACCAGTAGAAAACACCGGCATCGAAACAGCAACGTTCGACCTCATCGTCTCGACCGACATCTATCACATGGAGGAAGTCGTAAGACTGCTCAAACCCGGCGGTCGCTTCCTGTTGAGCGGACTATTCCGTCCCGGCGAAGCCACTCCCGAAGAGGTCGCAGACAATTACGGACTCAAGCTTGAACTGCGTCGCGACATCACGGAGCTCGCGCAGACTTTCCTGCACTCCAAAGAAGCCGAAGCCCGCCTGCTCCAAAAGTCCGACATCATCACCAACCGCCAACTAGTAACGCTCATAAACGACGCGCTACGACGCCGCGGCGGGCATCATCTCTTGGTGAGGTGGCTCAAGGCGGAATAGCGGACTGCGTATCACAACACGCTGAAGCGTCTTCGCGGCTCAAAGCCAGTGCACCGCCTCTACGGATAGATCGCGAGCGATTCCAAGCCGGTCGCCTCAGGCAGGCCGAGCATCAGGTTCATGTTCTGCACGCCGGCGCCGGCAGCGCCTTTGACGAGGTTGTCCAGCGCGGTTACAACTATCAAGCGACCGCTGTATGCATCGACGTTCACGTTGATGAGGATGTGGTTGCTGCCCCATGTCTCTTTTGTTGAGGGTGCAGTAGATACCACCCGGACGAACGGCTCGCTGGAATAGAAGTCGCGATAAATTTCTGTGACGTAAGCTTGGGATAAGTCCTGCTTCAGCGTGGCGTAGTGGGTGCCGAGAATGCCGCGCGTCATCGGCGCGAGATGGGGAACGAAGGTTACCTTGACTTCGCCATGCTTTGAAAGTGAGGACAACTCCTGCGCCATCTCCGGCATGTGACGGTGTCCGCTCAAACCATAGGCCGACATATTGTCATTGATCTCAGCGAAGTTGAATGCAACGTCGCCCTTGCGTCCGGCGCCGGAAGTGCCCGACTTCGAATCGCTGATGACGTCGAGCTCAACAATATCGGCGTCAAATGCCGGCGCCATGCCCAGTATCGTGCCCGTTGGATAGCATCCCGGATTGGCGATTAGACGGCTGCGTTTCGCGTCTTCACGATGCAGCTCCGGCAGACCGTAGACCGCGTTTTCAATGTGTTCCGGGCAGGGATGCTCGGTCTTGTACCACGTCTCGAAGAGGTTTACATCCTTGAGACGGAAGTCGGCGCTGATGTCTACGCACTGCACATCCTGCTCGATGAAGGGACGCAGAGCTTCGGCGCTGGCGGCGTGCGGCAAGGCGGAAAAGACTACATCGATTGAGGAATCGAGTGCCGGCGAGATCGTCATGTCGGCATCCAGCAGATGCGGAAATACTTCGCTCAACTGCTTGCCGGCCGCGCTTCGTCCGGTAACCTGCTCGACCCTCACCTCTGGATGTCGGTAAAGAATGCGCGCCAGTTCGGAACCGGCGTATCCGGTAACGTTGATGATGCCGACACGCGTCTTGGACATCGGTAAGTATCTCCTGTCGCTAACTGTTCAGCTAATCGAGCCTTAATCTTGATTCTATTCTGCAGGGTGTCGCCGTTGCTTGACATACTCGACAACTGCTCTGATACCGTCTGGCGGTGCGCCCAACTCAATCGCGCGCGCGATATCCGCTTCCGCCAACTCATCCTGACCTAACGCGGTACGTGCTACTGCCCGATTGCCCAATGCATCTGAATTGTCTGGCATCAACGCCAGCGATCGATCGAGATTCGTTACGGCCTGCTCGAACATGCCCATGCTCAAGTATGCGGTGCCAAGATTGAATTGAATCGTCGCATTATCGGGATCGAGCCATGCGGCCTCTTCAAATTCGCGTGCGGCCGCATCAGGTTGTCCGAGCCGGGCAAAATTCAGTCCACGCTCGAAATAGTCGGATGCTTCTGATGATTGTGTCAAAATGCTCCCAAAGGATCTACCTGAAGGGTCTACATGCGCTCTTTGGCTATGGAACGTTTGCAGATTGGTTTAAACTGCCAAGTCAGACAGCATCAAGGATAAAGCGTTTAGACATGAAACTCGCCATAATCGGACAATCGGCTTTTGGAAAAGCGGTTTTAGAAGCGTTGATCGCACGCGGAGAACACGATGTAGTCGGTGTCTTCGCCGCGCCGGATCGACGCAGAAGCAGAGAGCCGCTGGCTAGGGCCGCGGATGATATGTCCATCCCAGTTTGGCAATTCGACCGAATGCGGGACCGCGAGTGCATCGAGGTTTTCCAATCCCTGAATTGCGACTTGTGCGTCATGGCATACGTGACCGACATCGTGCCGACGGAGATCATCGAAGCGCCGAGGCACGGCACCATCCAGTATCATCCATCCCTGCTACCCTTGCATCGCGGACCCAGCTCAATCAACTGGGCCGTAATCCATGGTGATACCGAAACTGGCTTGTCGATATTCTGGCCCGATGAGGGGCTCGATACTGGTCCCATACTTCTGCAGAAACGCATCGACATCGGTCCTGACGATACTGTAGGCTCGCTCTACTTCAACCATCTTTTCCCCATTGGTGTAGATGCCATCATGGAATCGGTAGACCTCGTTGCAGGTGGCATCGCGCCCCGGATTTCGCAGGATGAATCGCTTGCAACCTATGAGGGCTGGTGCGGCACCGCCGATTCGCACATCGATTGGGGCATGGATGTCCAGAACGTTCACAACCTGATACGCGGA
This sequence comes from Dehalococcoidia bacterium, assembly GCA_965200065.1. GTDB lineage: Bacteria > Chloroflexota > Dehalococcoidia > Lucifugimonadales > Lucifugimonadaceae > Bin127. The sequence goes on from CBDATF010000002.1 coordinate 795,731, forward strand.
TGCGATCCGCAACCGGGCGCATGGTCGCGTCTTGGCGATGAAAAGGCCGCCTTTTTCGGCAGCACCATTGTGAGCGATGGCGATGTCTCAGACGCGCCAGGAACTGTCATCGGTTTAGACACAAGCGGGGTGACAATCGCGGCTGATGGCGGCAAAGTCAAGGTGCGGCGCGTTCGTATAGGACGGGGTGCAAAGAAAGCGGCCGTTGAGAGCGGCATCAAACTCGGTCAACGCTTCAGCTCGGATTGAACCATGCAACTATCCGAGCCGTCAGCTTTTCCGGCGCTTCCAACTGCAACACATGCCCGCAGTTCTCGAATATCTCTAACTTCAGTCCCGGCATCAGTTCCAACGCGCGTAGATGTTGCTTGGTGGGAATGATGAGATCTGAATCGCCCCATACCATCATTATCTCGGCCGTAATTCTGCTCACATCTGCGCGCTCCAGTATGTCGCGCTGACCGAATACGCCGGTAAATGTACGCAACCCGTTGCGGAAGGCAGCATCGCCGCCGTGCCGATTGCCTACCTGATAATGCAACTCTTTGAACCGCTCGCGCTCGGGGGATGGTCCTGACTTTTGCGCCTCGTATTGATCGAAGAATATGTAGCGAGACTTGCGCGAGCGTAAATTGATGAATCGTTTAATAACCGGCAACCATGCGATACGCATGACGAAATGCAATCCCTTGCCGAACCCAGGCGGTGCCGCAAGAAAGGCGCGTCGAAAACGAGTAGGCTCTCGGATCATCGCGCCGAGGGTAGATAGTCCGCCTAGTGAGTGTCCGGCAATATCGGTCTGCTCGATATCCAACTCATCCATCAAACTCAATATCAGGTCTGCAATCTGCTCCCTGGGATGACGTACCTCGTCTGGTATCGTCGATAGTCCAAACATCGGCACATCGGGCACGATGACGCGATGGTTTTCGGACAGGGCTGCAATCTGTCGATGCCACATCGGACCGCCCCCGCCGGCGCCGTGTATCAGCATCACCGGCGGACCGGATCCGAACTCCATCACGTGCACATCTCGATGCTCGCCCAACGAGAAGTAACGCCCTTCGTAGTGCAGATTCGACACCTGCATCAGCCTCTCGCCGGCTTCACGGACCCGGACGGTAGCCGGATCTTCGGACGTTCTTGATGCGGATAATTTATGAGCAGACATGTGAGAGCAGATGCACCCGTTATCGGATAGATTATCGGGCACGTCTAAAATGGATACTCAATGACATTATCCGATACAAACACCGCGGTGGATGAGCCACAAGCCAAACCGCTCTCGCCATCGGAACAGATGCGGCTGGAAGCGGAGGCGCTTCTGGAGTTCGATCGCGTTCGCGACATGCTGGCCGCTGAAGCCCGGTTCTACATGTCGCGCGAGATCGTTAGAGAATCGCATCCGGCGCGCCACCTTGAAGACGTAGTCCGTCTGCAGGACGAAACTGCAGAAGCAGTGGCATTGTTGAAACGCAAGGGCGACATCGGTTTAGCGGGGATGCGCGACCCGCGAGTGCACCTGCGGCGCGCCATGCTGGGAGGAGTGCTCACCGGCTCTGAGCTACTATTCCTATGTTCGATATTCCAATCGATGTGGGTCGCCCGATCTACCGTGATGATGGTCGAAGCCGACTCGCCGCTACTGGTTGAACTGGCGTTGCAGATACGCGATCTGCGACCGGTGCGAACTCCCATCGTCGACGCGCTGTCAGATGCCGGCGATGTTCTCGATAGTGCGACGCCTCGCTTAGCGCAGTTGCGAGAGCGTTCTCGCGTCTCCTACCAGCGCACGATGCGATTGATGGAGCGGCTCGCATCGCGCAACGACTGGAAACCGGCCCTGCAATCTAGCGTCATCGCATCGCGCGCCGACCGACTTGTTCTGGAGGTTAAGTCTTCGCACCGGCAGTTTGTACCTGGAATCATTCACGACGTGTCGTCAAGCGGACAGACAGTGTTCGTCGAGCCCTTTTCTGTCATAGATGCTGCGAACCAGTGGCGAGAGGCGGCATACGAGGCGGCAAAAGAGGAGGAGCGCGTGCTACGCAAGTTCTCGCGTTCAATCTCAATCCACGGGGAAGATGCGATGGCATCCATGCAGGCCGCCGCGAACCTCGATGCCACGGTTGCCAGAGCCCGTTTGTCGTTAAAAATAGGGGGAATTAGACCGCATATCTACCCTGACAGCGAAGATACACCCACATCTTCCATTGCTGGGACATTGTTAGATGAGGAGCCAGCGCTGCATCTGATCGAAGCGCGCCATCCGTTGCTGGGCGATGAGGTGGTGCCTATATCGATACATCTCACTCCCACCAAGCGTGGGCGAGTGATAACCGGGCCGAACACCGGCGGCAAGACGATTGCGCTTAAGACACTCGGGCTGATGGCGCTGATGCATCAGTCCGGTCTGCAGATACAAGTTCGTGAAAGCTCTAAACTGCCGGTATTCGATGGCATATATGCCGACATCGGCGATGCCCAGAGCATCGATCGGTCCGTCTCAACATTCTCGTCGCACATGGAACGCGTCATCCGCGTCATCGCAAACGCTACCGACAGCTCACTAGTGTTGCTTGATGAGCTGGGCACGGGGACCGACCCTGAAGAAGGCTCTGCTCTGGCACGTGCCATTCTGGACCGGCTGGTTAAAGATGGCGTCTGGACCTGCGTCACGACTCACCATCGTCAAGTATCTGAATTCGCCGCGACACACGATAATCTCTCAAACGCCTCCGTAGAACTCGATCCCGACACCATGTTGCCGAACTATCGGCTCATCATGGACCTGCCTGGACAGAGTTACGCGATGCAGGTGGCGCGCAGATTGGGGCTCGAAGAGCCGATACTCGAGTACGCCGAGACGATGCTGGATCCGCTCCGATCCCAGACTGAAAGTCTGCTCAAGAGCCTGCAACGGGAGCGCGACCGGGTGCAGCGGGTTCAGCAACAGGCGGCGAAAGACCGGGCTGCAGCGGAGCAGTTGCTGGCGGAGACGGAGGCGCAAGCGGCAGAGGCTCAAGAGGAACGCGACAAAGCACTTGAGCAACTGCGCGATGACCTGCGGCAAGAGGCACAGCGTGTGCGTCGTCAACTGCGCCGCCTGATGCGCGAAGCCGAGGGCAAGCAGACGTGGCAGGAGTCGAGACAATCGGCCGCAGATGTGGCCCGGAACGTCGGAAGCGATGAGTGGATGTCCGACGGTCGCTCCGATGCTCCACGCCGCCGCAAGCGCGCACCAAGTGAGAAGACCGACGATAAACCCGTCTTTGCGGTTGGCGATCAAGTCCGCGTGGACAGTCTTGGAGTGACGGGCGAGATCATTGAACTGGATCGAGAAGACCGCGCGATAGTGTTGACTGGCAATATGCGATTTCAGGCGCGCGGACATATGATGACACTCTTAAAGTCGGCACGCGACACAACACCCTCAAACGTCGTCGAGGAACCCAGCAGAGCCGCGCCGCCAAGAATGGCCGCGACGTATGATGCCGCGGGCGACCTGGACGTGCGCGGCTCACGCGTATACATGATCGAATCGGTAGTTCCGCAATTCGTCGATAGGGCCTTCATGCAGGGTCTCACGAGCGTACGCATCATCCATGGCGAAGGTAGCGGCGCATTGCGACAGGCCGTGCGCGACATCCTCGCGCGCGAGCCGCATGTCGATACGTTTGCGCCCGCGCCTCACAACGCCGGCGGTAACGGCGTCACGATCGCAATGCTCGGTTAAGCATCATCTATCGCACGCGCTCTCAACTGTCCGCAACCAGCGTCGATATCGATGCCCTTCTCGATGCGAACGGTCGATGGCACGCCATACCGACGCAACTCGATCTGAAACAGCTCCGCATCCGCGCGGCTGGTGCGTTGATAGGGACCATCAGTAGTGGGATTGACCGGTATCAGGTTGACGTGACAGAGCATCCCAGTAAGTAGCTGGCCCAAGCGACGGGCATGATTGAGGGTGTCGTTCTGATCCTTTAGCAGGACATACTCAAAGAAGATGCGGCGATCGGTTATCTCGACATAACGACGGCACGCATTGAGCAGGTCGGCGATCGGGTAGCGACGGTTGATGGGCATCGTCTGAGAACGAGTAGCATCGTCCGGGGCATGTAGCGACACTGCGAGATTGATCTGCAGCTTTTCACGTGCCAAACGCACGATCTGGGGTGCCAATCCAACCGTGGAAAGCGTGATGTGCCGCGCCCCTACTGCCAGACCATGCGGGTCGTTGATTGAGCGCACTGCCGACATGGTGTTCTCGTAGTTCGCGAGCGGCTCGCCCATCCCCATGAAGACGACGTTCGTGACGCCCTGCATGCTGCCTCGTTCCCGCGTGCCGTCGGCTACCTCATTGCGGTCCTCTGTCAACGCGATGCGCTGCATGAAGGTTACCTGAGCGACAATCTCGCCCGTTGTCAGTTGTCGACGAAAGCCCTGCTGTCCAGTTGCACAGAAGGTGCATCCCAACGCGCATCCGGCCTGGGTAGAGATGCACACCGTTTTGCGCGCCTTGCGATGTCCATCGGCAACGTAACGCATCAGCACCGTTTCCACCAACTCACCATCCTGAAGCCTGAACAATGCCTTATCCGTAGACCCATCGCGCGAGGTGAGGTGCATCACCTTTTCCAGCGGAGAGGCGATGTATCGGCCTGATAGCTCCTCTCGCAAGGACTTGGGCAACGTTGTGATTTCGCTGAAATCGTCGATGCACTCGCGATGCAGGGCCTGCCAAATCTGCTGGGCACGATAACGCGAGTGTCCCAACACATCAATCACCTCCCGCTCCAACTCGGTGCGGGAGAAGTCAAGGAGAATCGATTTTGAAGGTATGGATACCGCTCTGGATGCCGTCATGGAATCAATGCTAAACGTCTGCTGAAGTTGAGATGGACATTCCGTCCGCCTAGTCGACGTCTTATGCGAACCGCGAGACCGATCGTCCGATGGTGCGTATTGCTTCCCGTTTCAGCGCCAAGTGTTCTGGCTTATTCAAGTCGAAGTCATCTGCCAACAGGCTCTCGGCAACGTTGCGCGCTAGAGATAGCATCTCCAAATCGTCGAAGCGTGCGAAACGCCAACCGCTCCAACCGCTCTGCAACTCGGCGAGATTACTTCCCGGACCGCGGATCTCCAGGTCTCGTTGCGCCAATTTGAAGCCGTCTAAAGTCTCAAGCACGGCGTTGAGTCGCGCCTGCGCAACTTCTGTCTTCGCATCCGAGATCAGATAGCAGATACCCTCATTTTCGCCTCTGCCTACTCGGCCGCGAATCTGGTGCAACTGGGACAGTCCGAAGTAGTCGGCGCTCATGATTATCATGACCGTCGCATTAGGCACATCGACGCCCACTTCGATGACTGGAGTGGCTACCAGCACATCTATCTGCTGGCTTCGGAAAGCTTCCATGATTGATTGCTTCTCAGCTAGGCTCATCCGGCCGTGCAATAGGCCAACGTTCAGATCTGAGAACACACCTTCCGACAGCTTGCGATGCTCTACCAGCGCTGATGCCCCTTCGAGTTTCTCGGATGGTTCGATGAAGGGGCAGACTACGAATGCCTGCCGCCCGTTCTGCACTTCGCGCCTAACGGTCGCGTAGGCCTCCCTCAGCTCCATCGGTGTTTGCGCCCAGCTGGTCGTTATCACTTTGCGGCCGTGCGGCATCGCGCGCAATGTGGATATGTCCATCTCGCCATACATCGTCATATGCAACGTCCTCGGGATGGGAGTTGCAGACATCGCCAGCATGTGCGGACGCGGCGTGCGGTTTGTCAGGTGCGCGCGCTGTTCAGTGCCGAAACGCTGCTGTTCATCCAGCACCACTAATGCGAGGTCTTTGAAATCTACCGCATCCTGAAGCAGCGCGTGGGTGCCAACGATCAGATCGACCTCGCCTTCAGCGCACATTTTCTGCATTTGACGCTTCTCACGAGGGCTTTTACTGCCGGTCAGCAACCCAACGCGCAGATTGCGTTCGTGAACCTGATACAGAGGCGATTCGTGCACTGATCCATAGCTGCCCAGCGAGGAGCGGCATTGCAGCTGGGATAGCACACTCATGAAGTGTTGCTCAGCAAGCACTTCCGTAGGGGCCATCAATGCCGACTGCTTCCCATTCACGCCAGACACCGAAAGCATCGCCGCGACTGCCACCACCGTCTTGCCACTTCCAACCTCTCCCTGCAACAGTCGTGCCATCGGTGCAGCAGAACCGATGTCTTCCAGAATCGTGGACAGGCTCGATGCTTGATCTCCCGTCAACTGGAAACCGAGTGATGAGGTGAACCTAGAGACTAACTCAGTATCGGGATCGACTATCGAAGCGGATTGTGCGTTGCGCCATCTGCTCCGGCGACGGATGGCCGCGATCTGGTTGTACAGGAACTCATCGAACGCCAGTCGTCGATACGCCATCTGCCTATGACCCATCGACATCGGTCGGTGCATCACGTCGATAGCGTCGGCGAGCTTCATCAACTTATGCTTGCCCAAGGCATCCTGCGGCAAAGTCTCATCAACAAGATGAAGTCCGCGATCGAGACATTGCATGATGCCATTGCGAACGGTTCTCTGATTGACGCCGGCACTCAGGGGATATACCGGAACCAATGCACCGGCATGTATCATGACACGGCTATTGTTCCGTCCCGACCGCGTCACGTCGTCGTACTCCGGGTTCTCCATCGTAGGATTGCCTCGATACACCCCCACCTCGCCGCTGACTACGATGCGGTCGCCAGGTCGCCAGCGGTCGGCCATGTATGGCATGTTGAACCACGTAATCGCCAGATATCCGGTATGGTCCCGTATCCGCACCCGCGCGTAGCCTTGCCGACCGCCGAAGCGCGATGCTTCAGCGCTTACTACTTCACCCTCAACCGTCGTCTCTACACCGGCTACCAGTTCATTGATATCAGTGCGAGACGTGTAGTCGATATGTCGCAACGGGAAGTGCCAAAGAACATCTCTGAAAGTCTGGAGTCCCAATGTCTTCAGAGCCGTCCGTGTCGCATGGTGCAGGAAGCGCAGAGATTCGATGGGATCACGCAGACTGGGAGGACGATTTTGAGGTTGACTTCTACGGACGGGTGCCGGTCTGTTTGGAGATGTAGCACGTTGTTGGGTACGGGTCGCAGCTTGCGGTCCTGGTTGCCTCTGCTCTACCGCACCACCGCTTAATCGGCTCAACACGGCGGCAGACCAGACTTTCCGCTCGGACTCTGACATGGCGGAATAGCGTCGCCCACTCATCGGTGGGAGATTGCGAATTGAATCCGCTTCCGGTCCCAACTTGCCCAACATACCATCCAATCCGCCGATAACCGCGCTGTTTTTGAAACCATATCGGTTCTCAAGCTTCAGCACGTTGACGAGCATAGCAACGTGGCGTTTAGTAACTGGATCCGTCATCCTCGGCACCGCTCGCGGATCGAAGCAGCGATCATCTCAATGGCATATTCGCCGCGGCTACCACGACACCGCGACGCCGACGGTGCCAGGTCCGAAATGTGCGCCGATGCCGGGACCAACTGTAGCGACGATGGCCGTGCCATGGTAGGTGACGACGTCTTTGGATATGTCTAGGTAGCTCTCTGCTTCCTTGCGAGACGCCTCGTCAGTGTGCAGCATAGCCATATTATTGACCGGCTCGTGGTCGTGTACGATCAATGAGACCATCTTCAACATCGCTTGTCGGTGTGATCTTGGTTTCCCGGCAACTTCCACTTGTCCGTCGATGACCAGGAGCACCGGTTTGATTCGGAGCAGGTTGCCCAAGAGCGCGGCGGCACCGGACAATCTGCCGCCTCGGATCAGATACTCCAGGGTGGACGGTGTTCCACCTACCTGGACGCGCGGCACCAGGCGTTTTGCTTCTTGATAAGCATCCAGAGCAGTGCGGCCGTCATCAATAACCTGCTGTGCAGCTAGCGCAACCCATCCGGTAGCCATCGAGCAGGTCAGCGAGTCGATCAGTTTGATCCGCTCTCCGCCAGGATCCGCGAGCGCGGCGCCGGCCACGGCCGATTCGTACGTGCTGCTCAGTTTGGATGAGACGTGGATCGATATGACGGACTCATGCTGACTTAAAGTGTCCTCATATACCCCCTTGAACTCTTCCGGGGTGGGCGCCGAAGTGGTTGGGAATACCTCTTTATCAGACTCCAACCGAGTGTAGAACTCCTGGCTCGAGAGATCGACTCGATCCTGGTACTCGACGTCTCCAAACTGCACCTTAGCCGGAACTGCTGTGATGCCGCGCTCGGCTAAAATTGCCGCCGGAATATCTGCAGTGCTGTCAGTTACTACAGCAATGCTCAAATCTACCCTCCACGTTCAGCCGGATTGATCTCAATCACCATGAAACCGCAACTGCAATCGTACCACCACCCAGATGGGCGCCGATTGCCGGTCCGACCGTTGAAGTGAACGTCATACCGCCAGGTAAAACTAAATGCTTCAGGTCTTCAAGCAACTCCTCCGCCTCTGGTTTGGATGCCTCGTCCGTATGCATCGTAGCAAGATTAGTCAGCGGCTCGTGCGCATCCACTGCTAATGAAATCAGTTTCGACATCGCGCGCCGGTGCGACCTGGGCCTGGCTATAACCTCTACCTGACCGTAGAGGATAGCCAGCACCGGTCTCACTCGCAACATGCTGCCCAATATCGCTCTGGCACCCGATAGTCGTCCGCCACGGATCAGATATTCAAGCGTATCGGGCGTTCCTGCAAATTGCACTCTGGGCACGCGAATTCGGGCCGCCTCAATCACTTCGGTAACGCTACCGCCGTCGTCAATGATGTCCTGCGCGGCCAAAGCGATCCAGCCAGTAGCCATCGAGACGCTAAGCGAGTCGATATGCTTAACGCGCTCACCGCTCGGATCCGCCTGAGTCGCGGCGGAAACTGCCGATGCGAACGTGCCGCTCAACTTCGACGAGATGTGCACCGATACGATCTCATCGTACTTTTGCAACAGATCCTCATATACCGTCAGGAACTCCCCGATAGACGGGTTAGCCGTAGTCGGGAACACATCCTTGTCGGTCGCCAAGCGGCTGTAAAACTCCTCGGTCGAAATGTCAACGCGGTCTTTATACCCAACGTCTCCAAATCGCACATGTGCGGGAACCGTTGTAATCCCGCGTTCAGCAAGCAAATTCGCGGGAATGTCTGCGGTGCTGTCGGTCACTACGGCGATACTCACTCTAATCCTCTCTTCCTGGATTATGTCGATGCATTGAGAATAGGTTACACCATACGATGATTATTGAGAACCTGAAAGGATCGGTCTCTGACATCTTGAATCATCCAAAGTGCTTGCAAGGTACTTGGGTTGCCTACTTTCCACTTTAATTGTCGCCGCAATTGTCGCCGCTCGGGAGCGACATCGCTTCTCTACACTTGTTTAGTTTGCTGAAACGAAGACCGAAAACCTATCGTGAAATCGTTGCCCGGAGACGGAAACGACTCAGACGCCGCAAGTGCAGACAGGCATGCGGCAGAGTCGTGTGTCGCAGCTTCATCGCCTTTCTCGCCGCACTTGGCTTCGTCATGCTCATCATGCACGGCGGGGATCGGCGGCTGTTCACGCATGAAGAGATTGCGACTGCAGGAGCGGGCTACAACCTCGTCTCTCTTGAACTCAACCACTTCCCTGCCAAATGGGCGCATCGAATCTACTCGGCCTTACCGTGGAATGACATCGATGAAGCGACTAGGCTTTCCCATCTCGATCGTTACGTCAAGCTGGCTGAAGAATTGCGTGTTGCCAGGCACAACTACAATACGGCGCTAGCAAGGGACGATTCGGCCGCAAGCGCGGCGGCTCAAGCGCGGATTGCGACACTGCTGAGCGAGCGCAATGCAATTCGGGATTCGGTTGAGGAGTTTCTTGAATCGGCACTTTCTAGTGAAGTGACGCTTCTTGGATTGCATCAGAGCGGCGAGTTCGTCTGGCCGCCAGTCGACTTCCGCATCGACGATACTCCCCACGTCCTCGTCACTTCTCCGCGCAACGTCATACAGAGAGACTCAGTGAGACTTCTGAAACCTGACATTTCCGAGGCCGATAAGCAACGCATCGAAAACGAGATATTCACGAACGCCGACCTGTCAGCAGTGGTACTACACACCGGCGGGCTCGCATCATACCCCAATCTCGTCCCATCTGATTACAGCCTGCTTCCTCTGCTCGAAGTATCAGCGCACGAATGGCTGCACGCCTACCTCATCTTTCATCCCTTAGGTCGTGCGTACTGGTCAAACTCCGACATGACTTCACTGAACGAGACGCTTGCCAACCTCGCCGGAAAGGAGATCGGCAGAACGGTTTACAACTCCCTGACCGGTGAAAACATTGAAGTCTTGGAGCCTCCCTATGCCCCGAGCCAAGACGCAAGCGATGAGGAAGGCGATGCCGAAGTATTCGATGCGCGTCTCTTTCTACATGAGACGCGAAAGCGTGCCGATGAATTGCTTGAGATGGGACAGATCGAAGAAGCCGAGGCGTACATGGAAGCGCGACGCAAGGTGCTGGTCGATAACGGGCACAACATCCGCAAGATGAACCAGGCTTACTTCGCATTTCATGGTCTCTACGCCGATGGTCCGGCTTCGACGAGTCCGCTTGCCCGACAGATGTGGGACATCAGACAGCAAGTAGGCAACGCTGGGGAGCTGGTAAAGACGCTGCAAACGATTTCGAACTACGATGAATTTCTCACGCTTCTCGACCAACGCAATATCGAACGCGAATGAGATTGCAGGCACATGCGGTGCTAGACTCTGTTACGCGTTAACGAAGCATGAAGCAACACCTGCTCACAATTAACTATTGAAAGGCAACTACTCAGATGAAGATCACGGATATCAAGAACTACCCGGTATGGATCGGACATCGTAATCAGATGCTGGTCAAAATCGAAACCGACGAAGGTATCTACGGCTGGGGCGAGTCGGGATTTTCGAGCCGCGAACTTGCCGTCAGCGGCATGGTTGACCACTTCCGCGAATTCCTGATCGGGCAAGACCCGATGCGTCGCGGGCGCATCTGGCAAGAGATGTATCGCGGGCAGTACTTCGAAGGCGGACGCACCATCACCGGCGCCATATCCGCCATCGACATCGCGCTCTACGACATCGTGGGCAAGAAACTCGGTGTGCCTGTATATGAGCTCCTTGGTGGGAAACAGCGAGATTGGGTCCCCACTTTCGCATCAGGCGGCGGTTCTACTCCTAACGAAGTTGCCGAGATGGGTCGCATGATATGGGAGCAGGGATTCAAAGCGATGCGATTGAATCTCAACACCATCGGCGAGGAAGATGACCCCAATCTGTTTGAGCCGCGCGAGTCGATAGCACCCACTGCGGAAGCGCTGATAAAGGCGCGTGAAGTGCTGGGACTGGAACCGGTCATCGGCATCGACTATCACCATCGTCTATCGGTAGCCGAGTCTGCGTCCTTCTGCCAGATGATGCCGACACACACCCTCGACTTCATCGAAGAGCCGATACGAGACGAATGTCCGGAAGCATACGAAGAGCTACGCAAACTCACTCCCGTGCCCTTCGCAATCGGCGAAGAGTTCGCCTCCAAGTGGCAGTTCCTGCCCTACATCGAGCGCGGACTGGCAAACTACGCCCGACTCGACATCTGCAATGTAGGCGGATTCACCGAAGCGATGAAAGTGGCCGGATGGGCCGAAGCGCACTATATCGACCTGATGCCGCACAACCCCCTTGGCCCCATCTGCGTTGCCGCCACTTCCCACTTCGCCAGCGCCATCCCCAACTTCTCATGGCTCGAAATACGCCACTCAGTAGGCGAACCCGACAACAACTTCTACGAAGATGACGTCTTCCCCGTCCAACCTGAAATCGTGCCCGGCAAAGTCATCCTCAGCGACCGTCCCGGACTCGGCATCGAAGTAGACGAAGCCAGCCTCACCGACCCCTTCCAGTTCTGGGAATCACCCCACCTGCACCGTCGCGACGGCTCGCATACTAATTGGTGATCCTCCTGACGAGTCCCTTAAAGGGAGAAAGAGGATATGCTCAACATCGGCTTCATCGGCGCGGGGAAGATTGCTGATCTTCATGCTCCGGGATATCTGGGCAACTCTGATGCCCGGATCTACGCCGTCGCCGATAATGGCGACGGCGTTGCTGAAGCTAGAGCCACGGAGTGGGGTGCTGACAAGGCGTATACGGACTATCGCACAATGCTGGACGATCCGGCAGTTGATGCGGTTGAGGTGTTGACGCCGCATTCGCTTCATGCCCAGATGGTCGTCGACGCGCTGGATGCTGGCAAGCACGTCAGCCTGCAGAAGCCGATGGCCGTAACTCTTGCCGAGTGCGACGCCATCGTCAATGCCGGCAGTAAATCGGACAAGCTGTTGCGCGTATTCGAGAACTTTGCTTACTACGAGCCAATGGTACGCGCCAAGAAGATGCTGCAAGACGGTGTTATCGGCACGCCGGTGTCGATGCGGATGAAGACGATAAACGGTCATCGTAAATACGGCTGGCACATCCCAGACGAGGCGATCGCCTGGCGCTTCGACGATGCAGTTGGCGGTGGCGGCAAGGCGATACTCGATTACGGATACCACATCTTTGCGATGGGGCGATGGTTTCTGGGCGAACCCGAGCAGGTGTTCGCCTGGATCCGAACCACATATACGCCAGAGCGATACGAAAACGACTCTCCGCTCATCGTGTCCTGGTCTTACGAAGGCGGCACTCGACACGGCTCCTGGGAGCAACACGGCGGCGACGATATGGTGGTCAGGTCCGACTACTACCCCGGCGACGAGTGGTTCGAACTTAGCGGCACTAGCGGCATCATATGGGTCAACCGCTGTACCGCGAAGATGCTCTACGATACACCGCCATTAACGGTTTACGCCGATGGCGAGATGCAGAGGTTCGGCGAGGATGAGATCAATGCCGACTGGGGCGATTCCTTCAAACGATGCACCGAAGAGTTCATCAGATGCATCATCGAAGGCGGCCAACCCAACATGACAGCTGCAGACTCACGCGAAACCTACAAGTTCGCCCGCGCAAGCCAACTCTCCGCCCGTGAAAACCGTCCGGTATCTCCGAGTGAAGTGCGGGAGTAGAAGCAACACACGCCCTTAACAAAAGGAGAAGCCGCCGGGAGGCAAACCAGCGGCTTCAAAGTTGAGGTGGGTAAGTCGGTTTAGGACCGTTGCGTCTTGCGATGCTGGCTAGGCATTGATATCGGTGTTTGTCGCTTCAGATTCAGTGTCGGCGTCCTTGTGTGTTCCGTCCTTGTCGAAACGATCGCAATCTTTTTCCTGGCTCCACTTCCCGCCATGTCCGTAGTGGCTCCAACCGCCATGGCTGTGGCCACGCTTTCCGAACTTGCCGAATGACGGCCCAAAGCTGTCCAGAGAATCCGGCTTGGAGTCGTACCACTCGGTAAGTGCATCTGCGTCGGCTTGGGTGATGATGCCTTTTTCAACCAAGGTGCTGAGAGCATCAGTGCTGGTGAATGACTTGCCGAACATGTGTCCGCCGAAGGCCCGCTTGCCCGTCGATCCGATGCCATCAAGGTTGTACTCGATCTCCGGCTTGGATTCCATCCATTCCCGAATTGCGTCCGCCTCATCCTGAGTGAGCATTTCGCTCTCAACCAGCTTATCGAAGCGTTCGTCAACTCGCTCCTCGTGCATCTCCTCTTTAACCTGCTCGATGGCGTTCTCGACTTCTTCTGACGAAAGTCCGAGTATTGTTGCTACTCGATCAGCAAAGGACTGTTTCTCACCGTCTTCGTCGGCTGACTGTGCGGCTACGATGCCGGCAAAAGCGCCGACCACCGCTACTACCGTCACTGCGGCGCCGGTGATGACTACCATTAATCTCTTTTTCATTTGGTTGCTTATCCGCTTTCCGGGTCGTGAGACCCTCTTGAATTTCTCAGCAAATCACAACTTCGATTTACCATGCAGATATTTCTAGAGTTCGATATTGAATATCATCCCAAGAAATCTTGAAGATGTTGTGAAGATTGCGCGCATCAGACCGAGAAAATCGAAACTTCGGCTCGGAAAATCGATTTTAGCCTTAATCTGAAAAGACCGGGCGAACGTGCAGTCCGGTTGCGCCGATATAACAATGGTACAAGGAACGAGATAGATGGCAGTTCAAATCGATTTTTCTGGCAAACGTGGCGTCGTCTTCGGGGTCGCCAATCAACGTAGCATCGCCTGGGCGATCTCGGAACGGCTGATCGAAGCCGGCGCAGAGTTGGCCTTTACGTATCTCAATGATCGACTGAGAGGTCCCGTAGAAAAGACGGTATCGAAGTTGGAAGACCCGCTACTCATCGAATGCGATGCTACCGACGACGGAGATGTGCAGTCAGTCTACGACCAGGTGGGCGAAAAGTGGGGAAGCATCGACTTTGTGGTGCACTCCGTAGCATATGCTGAACGCGATGATCTCGGTGGCGACTTCTCAACTACCGGTCGACAGGGTTTCCGCACCGCTCTGGAGAGCAGTGCCTACACGTTAATGCCTGTCGTTGCGCGTGCCGTGCCGCTCATGCCGAACGGTGGCGCGGTGATTACGATGACGTTCGATGCGTCGCAAAGGGTATATCCCGGCTACAACATCATGGGCACTGCCAAAGCAGCACTGGAGAACGAGGTACGCCAACTAGCCGCCGAATACGGCAACCGCAACGTGCGCGTAAACGCCATCTCCGCCGGACCATTGCCGACGCTCGCGGCGCGCAGCATACCTGGCTTCCGAGACATGACTCGCGCCCACCGCGATCGCTCTCCGCTCCAGCGCAACATCACCCACCGCGAAGTCGGCGACACCGCCCTATTCCTCCTCAGCGAAATGTCCAGCGGCATCACCGGTGCCATCATCCCCGTCGATGCGGGGTATGGGATTATTGCGCTTTAGGGGGCGAACCGAGAGCCGTAGCGAATTGTCAGTCTGCTGAAGTGCTCAATAACGCTTCACGATACTGATGCAGTTTTATGTGTAGCCAATCAGCCATTTCTTCCCAATTCGCGCGGTCATGGGTGTCGAAGCGTTCATCTTGATAGCAGTACTCAGTTTCGACACCCAACCTGTCCCTAATGGAATGCTTCTCGATCCAAGTGAGCAGTTCCTCTAATGAGTCCGTACCTACAGTCGTAAAGAAGATAGCGACCGCGTCTGATCCCAGCCCCAGTGAGATTGTCGGGCGAGAGTCATCAACCTTGATCCACTGGTTAGACGCTTTAAGGTTCGGGTTGGTGCCGTCGTCCTTATGAGGTTGTGCGTAAAACGTCCAAAATTCTTGACGAAATTGCGATAGCGGAGATCCACTTTTGGATGCCAACTCGCGGATTTGTCGATCCCAGTTGCTCGGACGTTCCAGCACATCAAAGATTGGTGCCAGCGGCGAGTTTCCGATTCGTACCACGCGGACTTGTACCGCAAAGAAAGCGAACTGATCATCGGTCGACGAGTTTAGCCACCTGATGGCCGACAAGTGAGCTTAGGTGAAACTCCTCGCAACCCAAATTACGGTGTGGGCCTCAAGTCCAGCCAGATATGTGAGTATCTGTCCTAGATGGGTGTGGTCCGACCGTTCAAGTTGATTCTCGATCAATACGAGGCTGTCGTCGGTTGGGTTGCGTGCCAGTATGTCGGCATTAAACTCATCAACCGATTGCTCGGTTTCTACAAGCTCCAGCTGAATATCAATCACCTTGGAAAGGCGATCTAAATTCTCTGCCAACCAGGGCGTGAAGTCCAACGCTTCGTGCGGCCACGCTTCGCGAAGTTCTACATCGGTCAGGTCGCCGAAGTTATCCGACGATGGATCTGTGTCATTCATGGCTCGAAATATCTAGTGCCGACTGTAAGGCACGCCTTCCAGCAACCCGGCGTCGTGCATGGCATTCCACTCGTTCAGGAAGATGGTGTTCCATTCGTCGGTGAGCTTGCTCTGGAGCATCTGCTCAAAGATGGGCCAGAAGACGATGATGCCGTCTGCACCGTCGCGCAATGCCGCTTCTGCAGTATCTATGGAGCGCACGAGCGCGGCAGTGATGTACGGGCGTTGTGACCAGCCTGAAAAGATGCCGCGCAGATCTCGAACTAGTGCCGTCGGGTCGCCTGACACTTCCCGGTACGGCTCGCAGAACGGTAGCACGTGGTCAACGCCTACCTGAGCTACTGCCACAGCCTGATTGACGGTGAATACCGTCGTGCAGAACGTCTCTACGCCTGCTTTCTTCAGTTCGGCAAATGCGCCGAGAGCGTGGACTGTGCACGGTATCTTGAGAATTACTCGATCCGACATCTTGGTGAACACCTCACCGACATCGAGAAGCTCTTGTGTCGAGTGTCCGTCGATCTCGACCGCCACCTTTTTGTCAGTGATATCCAAATAACGTTGGATAACGTCCGTCATCTGTCCATATTTCTGAACCATCTCGTTCAGTACCACGGTGTTGGTCACGATGCCGGCAGCGCCGCGGCTCATCCACGGCTTCAGGTCTTCCGGATCGCCTGCCAACCAGACGGCCGGGCTGGCGGATGCTGAACGGTTTACTTCGGCCGCTCCCATCGGCATCATCGCCGCATCTGGCGCACCGTTCGTAGATTGTGATGTCTGCTGCATGTCGTATCTCCATACGATGGCGCATATGTGCGTTGCACCATCCGCCTTGACCTTATTGAACCTTTGATTGAAGTTTAAATCCAATCCCGAAAGATGGTAGCGAGACGTAGACTTCAAACAACTCGAGAATGTAGCACTGGAGAGCGTTATGAGCAACCATGCCACCCACGCCCGAAATATGTATGATGATGCGATCGTCATTGATGCGTTGAACGTCAGCAATTGGGACAGCGATGCGGTGTTCCAGAGCCTTAACGCTGGCGGTGTATCCGCGATCAACGCCACCATCGCTACTTGGGAAGGATTCGAAGAAACTGTTGACCACATATCGAAGTGGCTGGTCAGATTCCGCGAACGATCAGAGCAGATACTGCTGGTTGAAACCGGCGCGGATATCCACCGTGCCAAGAGCGAAGGAAAGACCGGCATCATATTGGGTTGGCAAAACACTTCTCCGATCGAAAACGACATTGACCGTCTAGCGATTTTCCACAAGTTGGGTGTTCGTATCGCGCAGGTCACATACCACGAACGGAACCTGCTGGGCGACGGTTGCATGGAACGCCAGGATGGTGGTCTCACCAACTTTGGCATCGATGCCGTGAAAGAGATGAACCGCCTCGGCATCCTTATCGACCTCTCACATGTCGGGATATCGACCACTCAGGAGAGTATACAGGTTTCGGATAAACCAGTCGCGATAACTCATGCCAACGCCAAATCGTACTTCGATCATCGTCGCAACAAGACCGATGAGGCGATCAAGTTGATGGCAGAAAAGGGCGGCGTAATCGGGGCCACATGCATCAGAGGCTTCCTGCGAAACACCTTACAGGCCGACCTCAACGACTACTTGGATGCCATCGACCACCTGGTTGATTTAGTGGGTGTTGACCATGTCGGCATTGGCACCGACCATACACAAGACCAGCCAGAAGAATTCTGGTGCTACATCGGCGCGCAACAAGGTACCAAGTATCCCTCAACCTTCACCCCTCCGGGTGACGGCCCCCTTCCGTGGGACGATCAGTACCCGGATGAACTCACCACACCGGACCAAATGCCTGTCCTATCTGAATCCCTGCTGAACCGCGGCTACCGCGCCGATGAAGTAGCCAAGATACTGGGAGGAAACTGGATGCGGCTGTTTGAAGAGGTCTGGGCAGGTTGATGCACGATGCCTTGAGGACGGCTCTATGTTCATTTACGGATAAAAAGATTCATAAAAGTTTTGTGCATTATTCATAGTTATGAATCTCGGTTCATATCCGGCTTTGATCGCACATATCGCGCACCGCGCTTGGTGCCACGGACTTCGATCAGCCCCTGGTTACGCATCTGAGTAGTTAATCGAAGTACTTCTCTTCTCGAATAGCCGGTGCGCTCGCGGATCTCCGCATTAGTGATGGATCCCTGGTCAGCTATCGTCATAAGTACAATCGCACGTGCGTCGTCAGTTCCTGACGCCTTACCATTTCCAAACTGAGTACCAGCATCACGTAAAGTGGCTTCTTGCCAATCATCAAACTTACCACTCAATCGATACGTTGCTCCTCTTCCACGCCCGCTGACATTTAAAAAGCCGCGTTCTCTAAGCGATATCAAAACGCTTGCAGCATCGCGGTCTGATAGATGCAAAACTTCCGCTGCCGACCAGCGATCAAGCTCGAACAAAGTAATCAGACTGCGTAGCACGATCAAATCATCGCGGTCCAACGTTTCATCTCGACGCCCAGATTCAGCTACAAAACGAGCAAACCCAGCGTGAGAAACCGTCGGGATTATCAGCTTTACGTAGGATTCGCTGACTTCGTATCGTGGCAGATCTTTGCCCAGTCTCAACAATTCATCGTAGATACGGTCAACGCCGAGCCCGACCCGGTTTACCAAGCCTACAGCCTGCAACGCAGACGCCAAAAGAGGGTTTCGTCTTACCGGTTCATGTCGCAAAACATTACGCTCTGTGACGCCGCCGATGAATCCACCGGGACTGGTAACTTCGACTCGATTGTCATGCAGATTCACGTGAATCGACTGGTTCAGAAAGTAGTCACGATGCATCAGAGCATTCAAGATTGCTTCGCGTACGACTATCCAACTGTAATTAGGCAATTCAAAGTGTCTGAACCCGTCGGTTTCGACAATCGTCAACTGATGATTGGCTTCAAACAGATTTCTCAGTCGATCAAGCGTCTCGAGAATGGGGGTTCTAAAGTCATGACGGATGTCGTAATCGCTCCTGAACTGATAGCGCATGAAGATCAACTCGTGTTGAGGTAAGTGGCGAATGATCTCGGATCCTTTTCCAAGTAGCAGAAGCGCCGCGAGAGTCACTTCGGAACCGTCAACCAGATTTAGCGACGACAACAACTCTACATCTCTTTGCGATGCCAGCTCAGGACTAGAACCCTCTGCACGGATGTCCCGACGTAGCAGAGTGATCTGCTCCGGATCAAGCGCGTCAATTCCCACTCCCGGCAGCACATCAGCTGTTTGGTCGCGTCCTCGACTGCTGTAAACCATCTGCGCCAGCAACGACCCACTCAACGGTTTGGTATCCTTGCCGACCCTGATTTTTCCCAGGCCATCGGAAGTTGTGTGAGGTGGCACTCCACGCGGGACACCTATCACCAGCACTCGCCCTTCCGGAACCATCAATTCTTGGATATCGACCAAAATAGGCGGATCAGTGCCGTCATAGATATCGCGTCTTAAATTGTCAGAATCGAGATCGCCGACACCGTGAATAGCGTCTCGCTTGGTATGTTTGCGGTCGCCAACCCCTAAAACCAGCGCACCGCCTCTAGCGTTCGCGAACCCTACCACCGTCTCCCGGACGATTTGCATTTTTCGTTTATACGAATCGCTATTCTGCCATGACTTGAACTCAAGCACCTCAGACTCCAGCGCGTCGGCCGGTTCGCCATTAAGTCGATTTAGCGTGTTGAGTAGGTCTTCTCGGTTTAACATGTTAATGATCGTAAAACAGTTTTGTCAGTTATTCATAGTTATGAATCTCGGTTCATATCGACCAACATTTGCGCACTGCGACGTCAGTCCCAGCAATTTGATGCCAAGACTTTGCACGTCGCGTATGGGTGACTTCTTCAACAAACGACCCGCCTCGCAACTTAAATTCAAGTATTTCAGGCTCAAGAGCAGATGTGGGATGTCGTTGAGCCGGTCTAGAACATCGTCGCCATCCATTCACGGTTAATCCTCATAAAAATTTTGTAGCATCATTCATAGTTATGAATCTCGATTCATAACTTATGTGTCTTTTGCAACCGGGTTGCCGACTTGCCAACAAACAAAACCGCCCCGAACACATCGTTCGGGGCGGTTGGATTGAGGCTGGGTCTTAGCTGACGATCAGGCGTCGTAGCTGAGGAAAAACTCGTAGGGGTGCGGGCGCAGTCGAACGGCGTCGACTTCGGTCTCGCGCTTGTATTCGATGTAGGCCTCGATCAGATCTTCGGTGAATACGCCGCCTTTGGTGAGGAACTCGTGGTCCTCTTCCAGCGCGTTGAGCGCCTGCTCAAGCGTGCCTGGCACCATGTTCAGCGTCTTCGGATCGAAGGTGTACAGGTCTCCCTCGATCGGCTCGCCAGGCGATGCATCGGTCTCGACACCATCGAGTCCGGCCATCAACATCGCGGCGAATGCGAAGTACGGGTTGCATGAGGGGTCCGGCGGGCGGAACTCCACGCGCTTCGCTGCCGGGTTGTCGAAGTACATCGCGATGCGGGCTGCGGCCGAGCGGTTGCGGGCCGACAATGCCAGGATCGTCGGTGCTTCGTATCCTGGCACCAAACGCTTGTAGGAGTTGCTGCTGGGAGCGACGATAGCCATCAGAGCGGCACCATGCTTGACCAAACCGCCGATGTAGTTAAGCGCGATCTGGCTCAAACCAGCGTATCCATCCCCGGCGAACACCGGCTCACCGTCTTTCCAGATCGACTGGTGAGTGTGCATTCCGGAACCGTTGTCTTCGAAGAGCGGCTTCGGCATGAAGGTAGCCGTCTTGCCATACTTGGCCGCCGTGTTCTTGACGCAGTACTTGTATGCCATCACGCGGTCTGCAGTCGTCACCAGCGGGCCGAATCGGAAGTTGATCTCGCCCTGTCCGGCAGTTGCCACCTCGTGGTGATGACGCTCGATCTCGATACCGAAGTTCTCCATGTGCTCGCACGCTTCCGAGCGGATCATGGTCTGCGTGTCGGTCGGAGGCGCCGGGAAGTAGCCGTGCTTGTGGCGTATCTTGTGTCCCAGGTTCGGTCCCTCGCCGGTCAAATCGGTAGCGTTGCCCGTGTTCCAGACCGCTTCTTCAGAGTCGACTTCGTAGTGGGCCGCGTTGGATGAGCCGCTGTAAGATACGCTGTCGAAGATGAAGAATTCGGCTTCCGGTCCCCAGTATGAGGTGTCTCCGATGCCGGTGCTCTTGAGATACTCTTCGGCATGTTTGGCGACGTAGCGCGGGCTGCGCTGGTAGTCCTTCATCGTGATCGGGTCGCGAACGTCGGCAACTACCGACAGAGTGTCCGGCAAGAACGGGTCGACGGCGATGGTGCTGGGGTCTGGCACCAGCAACATGTCCGACTCGTCAATGGTCTGGAACGCGCGAATGCTTGATCCGTCAAAGCCGACGCCATGCCCAAACATGTCGTCGTTAACTTCCCGCTTCGGGAAGGTCATGTGCTGCCAGGTGCCCGGAACGTCGACGAACCTGATGTCCAGCCACTTCGCACCTTCCGCATCCATCCTAGCGTTCACACTATCGGCAATGCTCATTGTCTTTCTCTCCTGATGAAATATCGGTCTATGCATATCAGCGGCGGTGCCGCAGTATCTATTCAATGTTAACCGCTAGATGTTAAATTCGTGTTTCACCATCCTGACCTTGTGATGTGATTGAACCGAAAGCATCCTGATGCACGTCGACGCGTATGCGCGTATAAGATTCAACCTAGTGCATACGCTCTATCGAATGAAGCCATGCCTCATCAATTTGCACATGGACCCTTTAAGTTGAACCCACATCACATCCAAGCCGTCAAAATGGGTGCAGCCGCAGTCGACCAATGGCGGGCCGAGAATCCAGCCGACCGTCTAGACCTCTCCGGCGCCGATCTATCAGGCATGAACTTCACCGGTTGGAATCTATCGCGCGCCATACTGTATAACAGCGACTTGAGCGGCGCGTGCCTGCAAGATGCCGATCTATCGGAATGTTGGGCACGTCGGGCTAAATTCGTCGGCGCAAATCTCAATAAAGCGTCTCTATACCGCGCCAGCCTAGCAAGTGCCGATCTGCGGGATGCAGATCTTAGCAACACCAATATGTACCGTTGCATCTTGCGCGAGGCTACCTTAAATGAAGGCACCAGCTTCGACGGTGCTTGGACTGCCAAAGTGATCTGGCCAGACACCATCTCAAGCGTGACTGGCTACAGCTACTAGGAGGGACGCCATATGCAGATGGTCGATTTCGGAAATACCGGATACAAAGTTTCGAGGCTGGGCGCGGGGCTGGCTGAGATCGGTGCAGAGCTGAGCTTCGACGATGTAGCGCAGGCCGGCAATGTCCTTAACAGCGCCCTCGATATGGGCATCAACTTCTTGGACACTGCGGCATGTTACGGCATTTCGGAGGAACTGATAGGACGCACGGTTGCACATCGTCGAGATGAATATGTGCTGGTAACTAAAGCGGGACATGCGCGCGGAGACGGACTGAATGGCAACGACTGGACCTACGATACGGTTCGCGACTCGATTGATCGCAGTCTGCGTCGTTTGAACACCGACTATGTAGACCTTGTCCAGCTACACTCCTGCGGCATTGCCGATCTTGAGAGGGGCGACATCATTCGCGCGCTGGAAGATGCTCTTGACGCCGGCAAGACGCGCCACATCGGCTACTCCGGCGACAACGAAGCGGCCCACTGGGCAGTAGATTCCGGCATCTTTGCCACCCTCCAGACCAGCTTCAATTTGGTTGAGCAGCGGGCGTATACAACCAGACTCCTCGAGAAATGCGCCGAAGCCGGCATTGGCGTCATCGTAAAGCGTCCTATAGCAGGTGCTACGTGGGGAATGGCTAAGGCCGGAGCCGACAGTTCGCGGCGCGGCTACGACAACACTTATCTGCAACGCTCCCTGAAAGTGCAAGCTGAAGGTCCCGTATCGGGCGAACCTGAAGATCCGGTAATAGCCGCGATGGGCTTCACTCTGGCGCATCCCGAAGTGCATGTCGCAATCATCGGCACCAAGAACCCGCGACACATGACATCCAACATCGAATCTCTCGGCGACGCGTTGAGCATCGACGCCGAGTTCGTGGATGGGTTGCACGACCGATTCGCAGAGCTTGACGATGATTGGCGGCAGCTGACTTAAGCACGGCAACGTGCCCTAATCCCCAAAATCCCGATTAACCCGGCCTGAATGATAGACGCGGGGCACATGACTATGAAGATCGAACGCATCGAGATACACCCATTAGTTGGCAGACTTGACGAGCCGTTCGGTTGGTCCCAGCGTTGGACAGATGAGCGCACCACTCAAGCAATCCGCATCATCGCCGATGACGGCACTTATGGATGGGGAGAAACCGGCATTGATCCGCGCGCGCTGGAAGGTGCGGCGCACTCGCTGATTGGTGAAAACCCGGAGCGTATCGGCGCCATCTGGCAATCCATCGTCAATCCCAACTACCAGAGCGGCGGATACGCAGGGCCAGCATCCAACATCGCCAGCGCGGTCGATATGGCGTTACACGATCTCGTCGGACGTGCCCGCGGATTGCCCGTTTACGAACTTCTCGGCGGCAAGGTGCGAGACAAGATCTGCACCTATGCCACCGGTCTCTACTACGTCCCGTCAGACCTCAAAGACAATACCTGGGCCGATTTTCGCAAAGAGGCTTGGGGATACGTAGAGCAGGGATTTTCCGGAATGAAGATGAAGATCGGCGGTCTGAAACTTAATGAAGACGTCGATCGCGTCCATGCCTTGCGACGCGAAGTTGGCGACAACATCCGCATCATGGTCGACGCCAACGAGGCTTACGATCCGATGACCGCTATCCGGGTGGCGCGCCGAATGGCTGATGCCGACGTAACCTGGTTTGAAGAGCCATGCTCCTCACGTGCCGATGAAGACAATCTGCTGGTGACGAATCGTTCGCCAGTCCCAACATCAGGTGGCGAGTCGGCAAACACCCGCCGAGAGGTGGCACGATTATTGCGACATCGCGTTTTCGACATCATTCAACCTGAAATCGCCAACGTCGGCGGCATCTCAGAGCTGAAGCTCTCAGCCGCGATGGCCGAAGCATGCAATGTCCGTTTCGTGCCCCACTTCTGGAACACCGGCATCAGCTTCTCGGCCATCCTGCACACCCTGGCGACCGTTGCACAATCCCCGCCCGCGCGTCCAAAAGAGCCATACGTCAACGAACCAGTGACCGAGTTCGATCAGACACCGCATCCCATCCGCGCATCGCTAACAGACCCCATCTTCAAGCAGACCGACAGTCACGTCAGCGTCCCCAATACCCCCGGACTCGGCATCGAAGTCGATGAAGACGCGCTTAACCACTTCCGACAGGGTGAGGCAATCGTAGTTACATGAGATGTGACACCGCAACCTTTCAGCAATCCATAAGCACCCATATCCATGAAAATCGAACGTATCGAACTACATCGTCTGGTCGGCAAAATCGACGCGCCTTATAAGTCGTCGATGGCTTGGAAGACGACGCGCAACACGCTCGCGGTTCGTGTCGTGGCGGATGATGGCACTTATGGATGGGGAGAAACGGGTGTTGATCCGCACGCGTTCGCTGATATCGCAAACGGCCTCATCGGCAAGAATCCCGAAAACTTCGGGAGCATCTGGCAATCAATCGTCAACACCCGCTACCAGGGCGTCGGATACGCCGGAGTCGCATCTAACGTTGCCAGCGCGATAGACATCGCTTTGCATGACTTAGTCGGTAAGGCACGCGGGTTGCCGGTCTACGAGCTGTTGGGCGGCAAAGTGCGTGATCGCATCTATACCTATGCGACCGGGCTTTTCTATACCGAGCGAGATGTGAACGATAGGAGTTGGCCCGATCTGCTTGACGAGGCGCAAAGGCATTTAGAGGCCGGTTTCACGGCGATGAAGATGAAGATCGGCGGTCTTACTGTAGCAGAGGATGTTGACCGCGTCTATGCCCTGCGTCGTGAAGTTGGCGATACGCCTCGCATCATGGTTGATGCAAACGAAGCCTATGATGCAGGCACGGCGATCTCGGTTGCGCGCCAGATTGCGGATGCAAATGTCGGTTGGTTTGAGGAGCCGACGTCATCCCGTGCACTCGACGACAATCTGCTCATCACTACCAAGTCGCCAGTGCCGACCGCGGGCGGAGAATCGGCAAGTACCCGGCGCGACGTGGCACGGTTGCTTCGCAGGCGCACTTTCGACATCATCCAGCCGGAGATAGTGAACTTTGGAGGCATATCGGAACTAAAATTGTGCGCCGCCATGGCGGAAGCGTTCAACATCCAGTTCGTGCCCCACTTCTTCAACACTCACATCAGCCTCGCCGCCATACTGCACGTATTGGCCACCGTCGCACAATCACCCCCGGCAGACCCCAAAGAGCCGTTAGTAAACGAGCCGATAACCGAGTTCGATCAGACGATACACCCAGTCCGAAGCGCGCTGACCAACCCGTTCTTTGAGCAAGTCGATGGGTATATCGCAGTGTCCGATGCGCCCGGATTAGGCATCGAACTAAATCAGGATGCGCTGGACCACTTCAGAGTTGGCGAAGCGGTAGTGGTTCGATAGATCCGCGATGCCGCCAACTGCAATCGCTATCGACACCGAGTAGATGATTTCAATCTCCGTCCTTGCCGGGATATCCCATAAACTAACTTCATGCACCAGCGCTACGATGGCTTGCACGACAATCGTGAATATCAACGCTTGGACTACGCTGCGAAACCCCAATCTTGTTGAAACGTCTAAACATCGATAACATGTTCTTTCACAAATTCCTGATTAGCATCGCAGGTTGCTAGACGCTGCATCGCTCCAGCACCTACCACCATCATCAATATAATCACATCGTACCTTCCCCGCCATGAAGATAACCAATGTCAAGATGTTCATCCTTGAGATGGACGGTGCAGATTCTTATTACGACCTGATCAAGCTCCAGGGACAGCGGCGAGAGCGTTGGTTGCATCACACGGTGCCGGCGCGGGAAAAGAAGCGCTACGAATACGTGTTGCAGGTTGAGACGGATGAGGGCGTGACGGGTAGGTGCACGACGCCGGGTGATGGGCATACCGGGTTGCATCCGGCAGATGTTCCGCAGTTGCAGGCGCTAGTGGTTGGTGAAGATCCGCTGAAGCGGGAGTATCTATATCAGAAGCTACACCAAGGGACGCGCTGGGTATATCGCTCTCCTAGTTGGTTCGGCGGCTTCGACAACTGTCTATGGGATATCGCCGGCAAAACGGCCGGGCTGCCCGTCTACTCATTGCTCGGAAAGGTGCGCGACGAGATACACGCTTACTACAACACTCGCGGCGCGACGATCGAGGAAGCGGTGGAAGATGCGCAAAGAGCGGTAGAGTTGGGCTTCGTAGCCGTCAAAGACCACTTCTATCATCCGATCGACGAAAATATCCGATGGCTGACTGCGATCCGAGAAGCGGTTGGCGATGAGATCGACTGTATGCATGATCCCGTCGCCATCTATACCTACGAAGAGGCGGTCCGGGTAGGACGCGCGCTTGAGGATCTGGCATATCGCTGGTTTGAAGAGCCACTGCCGGAGAGGAGTCATAACCTACTGGTACGACTAGCAGACACGCTCGACATCCCCATCATGGCGACTGAGACGTTTATGTATGACACCGACCTGTGCGCGCAGTACCTGATATCAGGCGCGACCGATCTTATCCGTCAGAACGCGCGCCATGGCACGACGAATCTGATGAAACTGGCGCATCTGGCAGAGCTGCACGGCACTAATGTAGAACTCAACGGGCCGGGCGGTCTCTACGGTCTGGTACATGCCCATCTGTTGTGCAGCATTCAAAACACGTCGTACTACGAATACTTCCCTGGCGGAAGGCACGATGCAGATGGTGAGCAGATCGGATTGCTTAATCCCGTCGCGCCCGTGAACGGCAAACTCACTCCGCCAGATACTCCGGGATGGGGTGCAGAGTGGGATTGGGAGCAGTTCAACAAGCGCACTGTAGAAGTCGTTGAGTGAGAAGATCGCGCATAATGGGACGCGATGAACAGGTCGCCGCCTACGTTGCCGACCTCGCCAATGCCGATACTGCAGACTCGCGGAGCGTCAACATCTACCTCGATACCTTGCGACGCCGCAACTTGACGCGCTGGCTCCAGACTTTCCATGCATCAAACCGATCCACTCTTTTTGTCGGCGAGGCACCCGGCAAGTTCGGCGCGGCATTAACCGGCATCCCTTTCGTATCACCACACATCGCGGCTTCTGCAGGCGATCCGTGGAACACATTCGGTCCTAGTGCCGGATATGACCTGACGGAATGTGTAGATGCTGGACAGCGTGAACGGACGGCGACGCGGTTCTGGAAACATGTATCCGTACTGTTTACCGAGTTGCCAAGACCATTGACGTGGAATGTCTACCCCTTCTGGCCGTATACGTTGCAGGAGGATGGCAACAAGAAGAATCGGACGTTGCAAGGCCGCGAAATCGAGTTTGGGAAGCCGTGGCTTGCGCGGATCATCGAAATGCATCCTGATAGCCAGATAGTTGCCGTGGGTGTCAAGGCATTCGATACTCTACAATCCATCGGCATAGATGCACCACTGGTGCCGCATCCATCACGCGGCAGTGACGAGCGTTTCATACACGCACTTGAGCAGGTAGCCGCGCAGTTGGACTTGAGACGATGAAAGGCATGCTTCACATTCGACAGCAATCGGGGGACGTTAAACGTTACGAACGCGTCAAGATGTTGGCGAGTTTAGCGACGTTGGTGGTCTACATCGCGATACCTGCCTTCTTTCTCGTAACCGAAGCATCGGCAGGATTAAGCGACATCATCTGGGAGCAAACCGACGAAATAGTATTCATCTCAGAGCATACTGTCGGAATGGCAGTGCTCGGCGCCATCATCTACGCGGTGGTCGCTTCGGTCGCTATCGAGTTGTTGACGTTGCCAATCAGCTACTACTCCGGGCACGCGCTGGAAAAGCGATATGGGCTCAGCAAGCAGAACTTCTTTGGCTGGGTCATAGATTGGCTGAAGTCCTTGGGATTGCAGACGGTGATGCTCGGCATCTTTATCGGATGCGTTTATGCACTGCTCGCTACGGATCCAGATCTCTGGTGGCTCTGGGCTTCGATACTGTTCTCTGTCATCGCCATATTCATGGCCGCGATAGCCCCGATCGTGCTGATGCCCATATTCTTCAAGTTTGAACCGTTGCCAGACGGCGAGCTCAAGTCGCGGCTTGTACGGCTATCTGACAACCTCGGCACCTATGTGCAGGGCGCATATATCTGGAGAATGGGAGAGCGCACCGTCAAAGCTAATGCCGCGCTGGCGGGATGGGGCAAAACCCGTCGCATCATCATCTCAGATACGCTCATAAATAGCCACGACGCCGACGAGATTGAGGTGATAATCGCGCATGAACTGGGGCATCACGTCAATGGCGACATATGGCGCGGAATCATTGTGCAGGTAGTCATCATCTTCATCTCGATGTGGTTCATCGACCAAGCGTTAATCGCATGGTCAGACATGTTCGGTATTAACGGCACGCTGTACGACTATGCCAATCTGCCGTTGCTGGCTTTGGTAACCACATTCGTCGGCATCATCGCCTTGCCCTTGGTAAACACCTACTCGCGGCGGCGCGAAACGGCGGCGGACGACTTCGCGATCGCGACTACCGGTATGCGTGCCGAGTTCATCAGCGCGATGCGGAAGCTGGGTGATATGAACATGTCAAACACCGAGCCGCATCCGCTGGTCGAGTTCGCGCTTCACAGCCATCCCAGCATCAGCCGACGCATCGAGCGCGCCGGCGGATAAGAAACAACTATCAGAGTGTTGGTACGATTGATGCCGGTACGATCACCAGACTGAGTATCCGCCATCGACGGCGATGGCAGTGCCAGTGACGAAGTCGGATGCTGGAGATGCCAGGAAGACTGCCGTTCCGGCCAAATCTGCTGGATTGCCCCATCTATCTGCCGGGGTGCGTGACTGCACCAGTTGATACCGCTCCGGGAATAGCTGCTTGAACTGATCTGTCATCTCGGTGACGATCCAGCCGGGCAGTATGGCGTTGGCCTGGACGTTGTGGCGTGCCCATGCGACGGCGCATGACTTGGTGTATTGGACGACACCGCCCTTTGATGCGGCATATGCGGCGGCGTAGGCAGTGCCGAAAATCGACATCATCGAGCCGATGTTGATGTACTTGCCCGCACCCTTATCTCGCATGTGATCGAAAGTGAGCGACGACACGTTATGCATCGACGTCAGATTAGTGTCGATGACGTATCGCCAGTCCTCGTCAGATAGACCTTGCGGCTCATCAGATCGACGATTGGTGCCGGCATTGTTCACAACGATGTCCCATCCGCCCAGTTCGCGCATCGTTTCATCCAATGCCGACTGCACAGAGTCCCGGTCCGTCACGTCGCAACTCAAAGCCAGGACGCGTGAGCTATCGCCGCCCGCCTCCTTGGTGAGCGTTGCAACTGCGGCTTCAAGCTTATCGGCATTCCGCGCCGCAATCGCCACCGATGCCCCATGCTGCACAAATCCCTGCGCGATGCCCAGCCCAATACCGCCATTCCCGCCGGTAACGAAGCCGACCTTGCCGGTTAGATCGAAGAGTGAGTTGGTAGTGTGATGCGTCATTGATGATTCCAATCGTGGTTTGTCGTCGCTGTAAAGGATATACAGGATAGGCGATGCACGGCGGCCGGCTAGATACTGACTACGACATCATCACTGATAGTCGACTAGAACCAGAGTTTCGATACATCGATTCGCAGATATCAGTAGGTGGGATTTCAGGATGACAGTACCTGAGTTAGGCAAATTAGAACGCGTAGAACCGCGCACCATTTGGCCTAACGAGGCTAACGACTTCACGCCGTGGTTGGCAGATAACCTTGATCTGCTGGGCGAGGAACTGGGACTTGATTTGGAGTTCGATGAAACCGAATCATCCGTCGGTGACTTCTCCGTAGACATCACTGCGAAGGTCTCGGGGCGAAACGCGGTTGTAATCATTGAAAATCAACTCGCCGCCACCGATCATACTCATTTAGGTCAACTATTGACATACGCGTCGGGCAAGGACGCTGACATCGTGATCTGGATATCGCCAGAATTCAGAGATGAACACCGACAAGCGATTGACTGGTTGAACCGACGTACCGACGATTCGCTGGAGTTCTACGGTGTTGCTATCAACGTCAAGAAAATCGGCAAATCATTGCCGGCTCCCAAATTCAGTACCGTCATATCTCCGAAAACTTGGAATGCAGTCCACGCTGAGAAAAAGACAAAAGCGGAAGATCAGCCCCGAAGTTAGACGTTTTCTGCAAACCCTGACCAATGAGTTAGGCGAGGAGCATGGTTTAGAGCATATTCATTCGAAGCGGAGAGAACACTGGGATTTCAAATCTGACTTCGATCGCATCTGGTACAACGTTGGTTTTGCTCACGACGATAGAGTCCGCGTCAGATTATCAATTTGTCGCCGGGGCAAAAATGTTAATCGTCTGATATTCGACAGACTCATTGAAAACCAATCGGAGATCGAGCGCGCGATAGGCGACCTTGAATGGGAACGCGAAACGGACGGAAATGAAAGCAGAATTTCTCTTTATCGACCCGGGAAAATCGACTCTTCATCGGAAGTTCAAGGTGAACTGAGGGCCTGGATGATCGAGCACACTCTCAAGTTCCGAGACGTGTTTGAACCATTGATTGATGAATTAGGGCCACTGGTTAAGCCCGAATAGGAATCGCAAACGGTAGGCGCGATGCGATATCATACGCTACTACTGAATATTTGCCTTCCGTGAGGAGATGCGAGCGATGTATCTGTTAGAGGTCTTGAACCCGGTAGCCCAGCAGCGTGGGCTGATGAATTCACTCCAGATAAATGAACGCCCGGATACACTGGCCAACCGTACCATTGGCCTCATCTGGAGCGGGACGCATGGGGGTGATGTGGCGCTGAAGCGCGCGGGCGAGATGCTCCAAGAGCGTTTCGACAATGTAACGGTCAACTTCTACACCGGCGGCAACTATCCGGCGCCGCCGCCAATCGTGCGACAAGCAGGAGAGGAGTGTGACGTCGTAATCGGCGCCACGGCCGATTGAGGGACTTGCGCGTCGTGGATGGTTCACGACATGATTGAGATCGAGAAGATGGGTAAACCCGCTATCCCCATCGTCTCCGGTCGCTTTGAAGAAGACGCTATCGCCAGCTCCCGCGCGTTCGGGATGCCCGACCTGCAATTCGTCATCGTCCCGCGCATCTATCGAAACCTCGCCATCGAAGAGTGTGTTTCACAGACGGAAGCCGCAATTGACGACATCATCGACGTTCTGACCGTTGATCAGCAACACGGTCGGACAACGCGTGATGATGCGGCCGACATTCAGCGGTTTGAAGGTGAAGACCGCTGGGATGCCATCCTCAAGATGAATGAGCAGTGGCTCATGCGCGACTGGGGCGACTCGTTCGTGCTGCATCCGCCAACTGTCGAAGCGGTCGACGAATTGATCGCTGGAACCGGTCTGGATGCCGACGAGCTGGTGTGCGACATGCCGCCCGGTTTCGGACTGGCGACGGTAGAGAAGATAGCCATCAACGCCGCGATGGCGGGTGCAAAGCCGGAACACATGCCAGTCATCATCGCATCGGTAAAGGCACTGTCCCAGATGGGTTCGCACGGCGGCAAATCGTTGCTGATGTCAACCAGTCCGCAAGCGCCGCTGCTCATCGTTAACGGTCCGATAGCCCAAGAGATCGGCATCAACCCCCGTTCAGCACTCGGACCCGGACGCGACAACCAGGTCAACATCACCATCGGCCGGGCATTTTCACTCTGCCTCCGCAACCTGGGATACTGGTATCCCGGACAGATGGACATGGACACTATCGGCACGACGCGTAAGTTCGTGCACTGCATCGCCGAGAACGAAGACATGAGCCCCTGGCAGCCGTTCCACGTCGATCAGGGATTCAGAGCCAGCGAAAGCACCGTAAGCGTATTCATCACCAATGGCGAGCTTGACGTCCAAGATCAAGGGAACACCTCGGCCGAAGGTCTGCTCAAGACGCTCGCTTACGGTTCGCTCTTCGGCACGCGCGGACTCGGTATGCACAGCGGCAACCAGCGTCTGATACTGATGCCGCCCGATGTTGCCGGACCGGTAGGACAGCAGGGCTTCACAAAAGAAGACGCCAAAGGCTTCATCCACATCAACGCCAACCACAGCCTGGGCAAGATGATCCAGTACACCCCGCTCAAGGGCGAGGCACGTATCAGCCCCATGTGGCGATGGCTTGAAGACCTGACTGAAAAGGAACGCCTCGAAATCGAAGTCCCCCTGCTCGACGGCCCCGACAGCTGGCACATCGTAGTAGTCGGTGCCGACCGCGCCAAGACGGCCGTAATGCCCACCGGCGACGGCGTCGCAACCGTAGGCATCGATCAATATCGGGCGTAGATGAGTGAAATGTGATGGTGCGACGGTTGTCGCAGTTTCAAGTCGAAGACCATGACGGGGAGTTGATGTTGGAAGCGCACGACCATCATCAATGCCGTGTCTGAGGAGAGATTGACGTTCGATTGGTACGACGCGGAGCGTGACCCCGGGGGCAACTACACGGTGGACTGTCGCATCAATGGAATGCCTGAACCGATCTTTGTACACGCACTCAGCAACAAGTCGCAGACCCAGACTGCCACCATCGCCCTGCATCAATTTCGAAGTTGGGCTTGAGCTTCAAATCAGTGGCCGTGATTGACGACCAAGCGACAATCAGCAACAAGGATCTGATGCGCTTGCAGGACGTGTCAGACCAGCAATTTACCGGCTTGCGCGATGAACGCGCAGCACTCGGCAGATACCTGCGCGACGCTGTTTCCGCTACTGGCTAAACGCTATCCCAGCAACAGTTCTCGCAACTCAACTACGCTGTCGATCTGCATATCCGGTTGCGGCGCATCGTCGGGGTAGCTGTCGGTGACGCGGATCCATGCTGTTTTTATGCCAACTTTTGCTGCGCCTGTGATGTCGGTGTATGGATTGTCGCCGACGAAGAGGATTTCGGAGGGTTGAATATCGTCGATGCCTTCGTATGACAGTTTGAGGCGACGGGTTGCCTCGAGGTAGATGCTTGGGTCCGGTTTGTGGGTGCCAAACAGACCGGATACGATGGCGAACGGCACGATGTCTACCAATCCACTGCACTGCAGCTTCGTGACCTGGAACTTTTTGCCGTTCGTCACTAGACCCCACGGAAACTGAGCGTCGTTCAATGCATTGATGAAGTCCACGGCCCCGTCTAACGGTCTGGCCGTGCTGGCGAGATTGGTGAAGAACCACTCCTCGAATTCAACCGGATCCAGCGCTAGTTCTGGCCAGCGCTCCGTCAACCGCAACGCGGCGAGTTGCGCGTCAATCGTGCCGTGTGGAGATAGCAAGTGAAAGAACTCCATCGCATCGGCTAATGTAGTTGACGCCGAGATTACAGATTGCTGGCGGTAAAACGTCTTGAACGTCTCTTCGAACGCGTCCGAACGTCCCAGCAAGGTATCGTCAAGATCGAAAAGTGCGGCACGCGGCTGATTCAACTGATTTCGCCCCAACCTGTAGTTGCTACATGAAATGTCGTCAATGCTATAGTCGTCGTCTTTAAGATTCGCGTAACAATACTTCCACGGTCACCACGTCTTCGACCGTGTAGAAGTTGCTCTCAGGTGCCTCCATGCCGAAATCGGACCAGACAAACTCGGCTACCCCAAGTATCGCCAAGCCTGATCCTTCGTCGTACCGTGCCGTGATGGTAAAGTCAAGCACCGCATCGGTGCCGTTCACATTCACAGTTGCCGGCAAGGTGGTTTCGTGCACATAGCCACCGTCGAAGAATTGCAACGGAATATCGCCCAAGTCGTTGAATTGCACAGTTGCGATCGGTTGAGACGGGAACATTCGCTCGCGGACAAACCGGTCGCGCCGCGATTGGTCGCTGGTCAGTGTCGACAGGTCGATCGTGACGGAAGCGCGGTTCGAATCGAAGTCGATCGAACCGCTCAACTCTCCCGTCATCATCGAAACTACAACGTCAGCGCCGCGCAATGTCTCGTCGACTTTGAACAAGCACTGCGAACCGGCACCGATAACGTAGGTTCCAGCACCCGAGCTTGAGCCGTCCATCATCATCGATCCGGCTTCAAGGTCGATATCGTCGCCCGGACTTGCAAAGATGCCCGTGGAGGTGATTTGACCATCTACAACCTTCCAGATCTCGATGGTGTTCAAGACGTCGCCGTTATCGTCGAACTCCTGCTCACCAGCCGCGCCGACGTAGTCAACATCCTGCCCCTGGCTGATCAACTCCAGTGCACGCGGCAGGTCGCCAGGGCCTACTTTTTCGCCCGGCGCGTTCGCAACCTTGCGTATGGCAGCCTTGATGTCATCACCATCCTCAGAACCGGCTTCGGCGATGGCGAGCATCAATATCGCTGCGGCATCGAAAGCCTCGGAGATGAAGATGCTGGATGTGTCGCCATCCAACCTGGAAGCGTACAGGTCTTGGAAAGTGTCCTGCGTGGGAGTGCTCGGTGAACCGGGCGCTGTGCCGTAGCTACCATCGAAATCGGAAGTGCCCAGAGCGTCGAACATTTCCTGACTCTTGGTGCCGTCTACAAACATGAACTCATCGAAATAGCCACCCTCTACCGACTCGCGCAGGTAGACGCCGGCCGTCTCGGGATAGGAAATGGCCATCAGCGCCGTCGCGCCATTTGCAGATGCTTGACGCAACTCGGATACGTAGCTCGCCTGGCCACCCTCAATCGGAACTGCGGCCGACACGGTCCCGCCAAGGTCCTCAAAAGACTCCTGGAAGATGTTCGACAAGGCCTCGCCGTAGGCATTGTTGATGTAGAGCGTCGCGATATTGTCGTAACCAAGTTCGGAAGCCAGCTGTGCTACTATCACGCCCTGCAGAGCATCCGAGACTGCAGTCCTGAATACCAGATCGTTGTCGTTCAACACTGAAATGGCGGGAGATGTAGAGGCTGGAGATACCATAACCACACCGTTCGGTATAGTCACCGACTCGGCTACGGCGAGAGATACGCCGGATGAAAGCGACCCAATGATGGCCTCAAGACCATCTACGTTCACTAATGCGCTCGCGGCGTCCGTTGCGATCTGAGGGCTCGTGCCGCTGTCGCGATGGATCATCTCTATCGGACGTCCATCGATACCGCCGGCCTCGTTGATCAACAACGCCGCCAGATCTGTCGCCAGCACCATCGGCGGGCCGAACGTCCCCAAGTCGCCAGTAGCATCCATCAGCGTCCCGATCCTGATCGGATCACCAGTAGGCTCTGCAGGCATCATCATCGATTCGGCTGAAATGTCGATCTCGTCGCCAGGACGGGCAAAGATACCGGTGGATGTGATGGTGCCACCTTCGAGCTTCCAGATCTCAATCGTGTTCAAAACGTCGCCGTTATCGTCGAACTCCTGCTCGCCCGCCGCTCCGACGTAGTCAACATCCTGCCCCTGACTGATCAACTCCAGTGCGCGCGGCAGGTCGCCAGGGCCTACCCTCTCGCCCGGCGCATTGGCAACCTTGCGCATCGCGGCCTTGATGGCATCGCCATCTTCAGAACCAGCTTCCGCAATCGCCAACGCCAGTATCGCCGCCGCGTCAAATGCCTCCGATATGAATAGCGAGGACGGGTCGCCGTCCAGCTTGGAGGAGTAAAGGTCTTGGAACGTCTGCTGTGTCGGTGTCCCAGGCGCGCCCGGAGCCGTGCCGTAGCTACCTTCAAGACTTGCCGCGCCAAGCTCGTCGAACATGTCCTGGTTCTTAGTGCCGTCTACAAATAGGAACTCATCGAAGTAGCCACCCTCAACCGCCTCGCGCAGGTAGACGCCGGCCGTCTCGGGATATGAGATGGCCATCAGCACTGTCGCGTCGCCTTCAGAGGCTTGACGGAGCTCGGATGCGTAACTCGCCTGGCCGCCCTCAATCGGAACGGTAGCCGATACGATGCCGCCAAGGTCTTCGAACGTTTCCGCAAAGATGTTCGACAATCCTTCGCCATATGCGTTGTTGATGTAGACCGTCGCAACGTTCTCGTAACCGAGCTGTGAAGCGACCTGTGCCGCAATCACGCCCTGCAAAGCGTCCGATACTGTCGTGCGGAAGACGAGATCGTTGTCGTCCAGCACTGAAATCGCCGGGGATGTAGACGCTGGGGATACTAGAACAGCGCCATTGGGTATCGTCACCGATTCGGCAACTGCTAGCGATACGCCGGATGACAATGACCCGACAATCGCCTCTACGCCATCTACGTTCACCAACGCGCTCGCGGCGTCGGTTGCGATCTGAGGGCTCGTGCCGCTGTCGCGGTGGACCATCTCGATCTGACGTCCGTCGATGCCGCCGGACTCGTTTATCAATAGCGCTACCAGATCTGTCGCCAGCACAATCGGCGGACCGAACGTCGCTAAGTCGCCAGTGGCATCTATCAGCGTTCCGATCTTTATCGGGTCGCCAGTAGGCTCTGCAACCGCGTCCGGTTCTTGTGGCGGCTCAGGCGCCGACGTAGCTGTGGGTGGGACCGAAGTGGCGGTAGCCGGAACCGGCGTCGCAGTCGGATCCTCTGAGGCGCACGATATCGCCACCATTGCGATGGCAACACATATCGCCAGCAACCAGGAAACCCTGATAACTGTGAAGGAGGGGAAGGATTGGTTTTTTACGAACTTCATGTCTCTAGTCCATCTCTTGATCGAGCGATAAACCATGTAATCCATTTTAGGGGTAACTAGAAGTGATTTAGTTACCTGTCTCTGGATTCAGCAAAGTTCAACGCGAGCACGGTTCATAGATGCCGAGAAACGCGCCTACTTAACAGATTATACGTTCCAGCGCGTTCTAAGGATTTCCGTTCGCGGCGTGAATTTCGAAATCCTGGCCTGGCAACACGAAGATGTCGGCAGAATCAACGATCCCATCCGCAATATGCCAAATCTCGATCGTGCCGGTCACATCCCCATTCTCATCAAAGTCAACTTCGCCAGAAGCTCCGACGTAGTCGATGTCCTGACCGTTACGTATCATCTCCAAGGCACGCTCTATCTCTTGAGGACCGATCGCTTCGCCGGGCGGATTCGCTACTTCTCGCAACGCATCCCTGATCGCTTCCGGCTCTTCGGAATCGGCCTTTTCAATCGCCAACGCCACGACCATCGCGGCATCGAACGACTCGCTGATTAGGGGGAAGTCGATATCGCCGCCCTTGCGCTCCCTCAGTTGATCGAAAAACCAACTGCGTGCATCAGTTAGCGGCGCTCCCGGCATCACGCCATAGGTACCCTCGAAGTGGTGTACTCCAACGGTGTCGAAAAGGTCTTGACTGAACAGAGGCGAGAAGAAAAGGAACTCATCGAAATAACCACCTTCAACCGCTTCCCTCAGCAAGGTGTATCCAGTATCGGTGTAGGCAATTGCGACTAATGCTTCAGCATCTTTTTCGGATGCTTTTCGCAGTTCTGACGCGTAGGTTGTCTGGCCCAGTTCATGGCTGACTTCAGCGACGACATCGCCCCCGAGTGCTTCAAAATGCTCTCTGAAGCCCCTGGACACACTAGCTCCAAAAGCGTTGTTCACATAACTGGAAGCGACTCTTTTCATGCCCAGTTTGTGCGCTAACTCGGCAGCTACCTGACTCTTTATGGCATCCGATACGCTGGTCCTGAACACCATATCGTTATCGTCGAGCGTAGTAATCGCATTTGACGAGGAGATAGGAGATACCAGCAGAACTCCACTGGGTATGGTCAACGACTCTGCAATGGCGACCGTAACGCCCGATGATACCGCGCCCAGAATCACGGACACATCGTGAATGTTGATCAGTCCGCTAGCCGCGTCGGTGCCCAACTGCTCGCTGGTACCGCTATCGCGATGTATCGCTTCGATGTTTTTGCCATTGACGCCGCCGGCTTCATTTACGATCTCGAACGCCAATGCAATCGCGACCTCGCTGTTGGGGCCAGTAACCGAAAGTGCGCCAGACGACGGCAGGATGGTGCCAATCTTGATGGTTGCATCGGCAGATGGGCGAGGCTCGGCAGCACTTTCACTATCCAGCGAAGATGTACCGTCGCCAGCATCGCCGCATCCCCAAACGAAAGCAAGTGCCAGCGCGGTCATTGCCAAACTGACCAACGCGACTCGCACTGCGCGAGTATGTATCGGTATGGTGTCTTTCATGCCTGACCGATGAAGGGTTTACATCATGGCAGTAGCGACGGGTCGATTTCGTCCCCCGGCGACAGATAAAGGTCGGTGTCTACTATCTTGCCGTCACGCACGATCCATACGCGCATGGTGCTTACAACATCGCCATACTGGTCGAAGTTGATCTCGCCAGAAGCACCTACGTAATCGATATCCTTGCCATCCCTCACCAACTCCAGCGCCCGGGCAATGTCGCCCGGACCTAAGATCTCACCGGGAGGATTGGCTACGGCACGCAACTGGTCACGCACGGCAACTGGGTCGTCGCTGTCGGCCTTCTCAATCGCCAATGCCAGCACGACGGCTGCATCGAACGCTTCAGTGATGAGTGTGGCGGATGAATCGCCATCGGTGCGCTCTTCGTACAGTTCATAGAACTGCGTTACTGCAGGCGACTGCGGCGCGCCGGGTGAAACGCCAAAATCACCCTCGAAGTAATTGCCACCGATAGCATCGAACATGTCCTGGCTCTTCGTCACGTCGACGAATATGAAATCTTCGAAGTAGTCGCCTTCTGCGGCCTCACGCAACAGCGTCTGCCCGGAGTCGGTATAGGCGATAGTGACGAGGGCTTCGGGCGAATCGGCTGATGCTTCTCGCAGTTCCGACACATAACTCGCCTGCCCTAGTTCATGCGACACTGCGGCTGTTACTTGGCCGCCCATCTCCTCGAAGCTCTCGATGAACGACTCGTTCAGACTGGCGCCGTAGGCGTTGTTCACATAAGTGGTGGATACTCGATGATATCCAGCCACCGCGGCCAGTTCTGCCAATACCTTGCTCTTCACGGCATCATTGACGCGCGTCCGGAACAGCATATCGTCATCTGCGATCCGCGTGATGGCATTCGATGAGGAAGCCGGCGAGATGTGCAACACTCCACCGGGCAGTGTCACCGATTCGGCAATCGCGATAGTTACACCTGACGATACCGCTCCCAGCACGATTTTGACGCCGTCTACATTGACCAGCCCGCTGGCCGCATCTGCGCCGAACTGCTCGCTGGTGCCACTGTCGCGATGCAAAGCCGATATTTCACCGCCATTTACACCGCCCGCTTCATTGACCAATTCAAAACCTAGATCGATCGCCTTCTGCATCGACGGACCTAGAGTTGAAAGGTCGCCGCTTACGGGCAGGACGGTGCCGACCTGAGTGTCAGAGCCTTCAGAATCGCATGAAACCACCGTCAACAGCAGCGCTAACGATGCTACCGTCGCAACGGCGATTGATGCTCGCATGAGCCTGCGGCCGGTTGGAGAAAAAAGACTTGTCATGGATAGCGCCTGTTCAGGGTGGGTTCAGCCGTGAAATCTCGCCCTCAATTGCAGTCTTTGAGGTTTAACACAATGCTATAAGCATTCTGGAATATGCGTTAATTGAGGGCCTATTTAGGTGGCGGCGGCAACGCCAGGCTGGGGGCTTCAGTAAAGCCGAATTCGTTTACGGTCAGCACGTAACCAGCTACTAAGAGAGCGATTGTGAAGACTATCGCCACCCAAATGAGCGCGGGCGATGTTTTCCAACGCTCGATGATGGGCGTGAAGATGCTGGATAGAACCGCAACCACGGCACCGAGGGGGATGACGTAGCGGATGGTGTTGGATACATCGCCGGCATACTCCACCGCGGCGGCGATGGCGACGACAACGATGATGAGCACCGTCGATATGACGTTGTAGACGCGCACCCGCCTTTGAATGTCGCCCGAGATGCGTGCCCAAACCATCCCGGCGACAAGCGCGGCTACGACCGAAACAAACGCAACGCTCGCAGTGTTCCCGACCAGGTCGTCTGGCGATGTCAAAGGCGCGTTCACGAACATCGCTACCGTACCGCCGATCAACGTCGCGATGTATGCTGGTAAACGCTGCCGCACATGGGCACGCGCGCCGGAGACTTCCGCTTCCAGCTGCTCGTCCATCATCTCTGAACTGGGTGTTTCGTCGGCCATGCCAGTGGGTACCTCTGCTAGGGCTTCACCATGCCGCCGTCGGCCCGGCGCACGGTATCCCACGCGCCACCAAAAGCGCGCTCCTTGTGCGGGAACTTAGCCGCCATCTCTTCGTCGATGTCGATGCCCAGCCCCGGCTCGCCGTTCGGCCACATCATACCATCGCGCACTTCCGGGAAGCCGGGGAACATCTCTCGCGTGTTCGCTCCGGGAATAGCATATTCCTGAATCCCGAAGTTATGACAGTTCACATCCAGCATCAAGTTGGCGGCATGTCCGACTGGCGAGGTGTCGCCCGGGCCATGCCAAGCGGTTCGCACGCTGAACAGTTCTCCCATGGCGGCGAATTTCTTGCCCGGTGTGATGCCGCCGATCTGCGACATGTGCATGCGGAGGAAGTCGACGAGACGGTCCTTGATCATCGGGATTATCTCGTGCGGGCTGTTCCACAGCTCACCCATCGCAATCGGGGTAGCGCACTGCTGGCGCACCATACGGAAGTAGTCGTTATCTTCGGGGCTGAACAGGTCCTCGAGGAAGAAGAGTTGATACTGCTCGACCTCTTTCGCGAACCAGACGCCGAGAATGGGCGGTATGCGTTCGTGAACGTCATGCAGTATCTCGATGCCGTAACCGAAGCGGTCTCGGATATGCTCAAACAGTTCCAGCGCGCCGCGAATGTACGGTTTCGGCTCGAAGACTCCGCCGGGATGCGCGTACATCTGCACCGGATCGTACTCTCTCAACCACGTGGTCGCGGCAATCGGGCCTTTCGACACATCACGTCCGATCATCGAGCCGTCTCCAGAAGCGCCATGCGAGCCGTAGGAGGAATATCCCTCCGTCGCCATCTGCACCCGGATGTGGTGGAAGCCGCGCTCCATGTATGCTGCCATGCGGTCGGCCGTCTCTTCCTTGCTGGACCCGCTGGCGTGAACATATACCGGCGCTGCCTCACGTGCCCGGCCACCGAGAAGGTCGTATACCGGCATGCCTGCCATCTTCCCTTTGATGTCCCAGAGCGCCTGGTCGACGCCCGACAGCGCGTTGTTCAGCACCGGACCATTGCGCCAGTATGACGAAACGTATGAAGACTGCCATATATCTTCGATATCGGCGACGTTTCTGCCAATCAGAAAGGGGCGCAGATAGTCGTCGACCGCGGCCTTGACGGTGCTCGGTCGCTGCGTGAAGGTGGCGCATCCCACTCCGTACAAGCCCGGTTCTGAGGTGTCGATCTTTACGATTACGAGCCGTATGTTGTCCGGCTCTGTCATGATGACGCGAATATCGCGGATGGTTACGTTGT
Organism: Dehalococcoidia bacterium; assembly: GCA_965200065.1. Classification (GTDB taxonomy): domain Bacteria; phylum Chloroflexota; class Dehalococcoidia; order Lucifugimonadales; family Lucifugimonadaceae; genus Bin127. The sequence continues at coordinate 837,270 of CBDATF010000002.1, forward strand.
CTCTGGCGGTCATATGATCTCCTTACGTGCTGATTAATGATACGCGCGCACTGCCGCTTTCCTACAAATTACGTCGCGTCAATGTGTGAACTCATCCTCAGATCAGACGACACGCGTGGGCGTCTTTATCAGTAACATGCCATCATACGGTTATCTCAACTTGGGAGCAGCAACGATGAAAGCGATGACATGGCGAGGCGGCAACTACTTTACGCATGATGATGTACCCGATCCAGAGCCCTCTCCCGGCTACGTAGTGGTCAAAATCGATACCACCGGCATCTGCGGCACCGATGTGCATATCACGCAGGGGCTATTTCCGTCGGACTGCCCGAAGATACTGGGACACGAGGGTTCGGGAGTGATTGTGGATGTTGGGGAAGGCGTGTCGAAAGAGCGCATCGGCGAGCGGGTGGTGATGAATCACTCGGCGCACTGCTACGAATGCTGGAACTGCCGCAACTGGACCGTTTCGCGCTGCACCGTCAGCGGGATGAGTTCAAACGGCTTTTATGCCGAATACGTCTCGCTCACCCAATCGGCGGCCATCAGGGTGCCTGATGCTCTAGATATCGAGACTGCGGCTATGACGGAGCCGGCATCATGCTGTCTGTCAGGTGTCGAGATGCTGGATATCCCGTACCGGGCCACCGGGCTGGTCATCGGCGCCGGCATCATGGGGCTCTTCACCTTGGCCTTCCTGAAGTCGCACGGTGTAGAGACGGTTGTAATGTCGGAGCCGGTAAAAGTTCGCCGCGAGATGGCGAAGCAGTTCGGCGCCGACATCCTGCACGACCCGAATGATGTTGATCTTGCAGAAGTGATGGCAGACGTGACGGATGAGGGACGCGGCTTCAGCGTGACCGCAGAAGCGGTAGGCAAACCTGAACTGGTCGCCCGTTGCATCGAATTGACGAAGCCACGCGGACAGGCTCTCATGATCGGAGTCTGCCCCGAAGGTGCACCCTTACCAGTAGATCTCTACGATATGCACTACCGCGAGATTAAGCTGGTCGGCGCCTTTGGACGCGGAGACGTATTCCATCGCGTTCCCGGCGAGCTGGAGAAACTGAATCTACAGAACGTCATCTCCGGCCGCTACAAACTAACCGAACTGCCAGATGGCATCACAGCCTCGGCCGAAGGTCTGGGCGTAAAGTTCGCGATTAAACCGAACGGATAGAGCCGACAAGATAGCGTCGTTGATCTATCGCCCGTACAGCTCGGTCTCGCGATGAAACGCGTACCAGCCGAACCAGAACGATACGTTAGATGGGATGGCACTTAGTGTTAAGTCGGCATCGGTGCTGCTTACAAGCCGCTCCTTGCTGACGCTCCACTCGGTTCCGTCATCGTCAACAACTACCGATGGGAACCCGGTATCTGTCGCATCAGTCGGCAAGCTGAAGCGCAGTGCTTGGGGATTCTCATAGATGTGCGCGTCGGAAGATGATGGTGATGCAATCACGACAATATCGATATCGGCGACGCGGTCGTGAACAATGCGCTCCTGCCGCAAAGCTTCAATCGGATATGCCTTGTCGATACCCTTTATCGATACGCCCAGCACTTCCGCCTTCGGTTCCAGCACGGCGTCTCGGAATGATATTGGAAACATCGTTTCTGACGATGCGCGATAGCTCCAATAGATCGAGCGTTCATCTTTCTCGTGCGTATACGACCATGCCGGATAGCGCGCGCCGTCCAGGCTGAGCACGGTCGTATCGGGATGTTCTGCCCGCCAGTCTCCCCACGTAGTGCGGCTCGTCGGGAAGTATGACAGCACGATGCCGCTGTCTACAAGTTCGCCGATTATCGGGACGCCGGTGAATTGATGCCACAGCGTGCGAGTGGCGCGATCGTACATAACCTTGTTGCTGCGAAACAGCAGTCCGGAAGTGCCGAACGTTGTCGGCTCACCGTTGATGATGGCGCGATACCCGATCGCGCTGTTGCAAAGCGTTCACCAGGTAAGCGATAACGGCTCTCCACCCAATTCATCGTTGACCAGTTCATGCGCATTGACGATACGCAACGGATATGCGCGATGCTCACCATTTATCGACACCCCGATGACACGCTCATCATCGCTCAAATAATCGGCACCCGGATCGTCCGCGGCGACGTGCCCCGGGTTCTGCAGATCGGGGATGCCATCTGATATCACTCCTCCCCACTCGATCTCCGACAGGTCTACGACTGATCGTCCTTTGAGTGCTGGCGATAGAAACGGCGAGAAGCGCGGGTCGAATTGGCGCATGTAGTTTATCTTCCACTCGCCATATTCGGACGGCACTGGATACTCGTCGCGGTGCCTGCCTATCCACTCCGACCACCACTTCCAGTTGTCGCCCACCGAAGCCTCACCAGTCAGATGCTGCAAAGTGTTGACGGCATCATCTATCACGTCGTTGGCATAGAGGTATCGGAGCGATTCGATGATTACGCGCACCTGGGATTTGTCGTTATTCTCACGAATCGTTGCCAGAGCATACTTGGTGCGGTCATTTAACGGACCGAAGCCGGGCGAGAGGTCGTGGCCCGCGAATACCAGATACATCGCCGTGTTTGGGTTGTAAGGAACGGGTGTGGGTGTGGGCCGGACAGTGGTTGACTGAGACGATGCCGTCTCGCTTGCCGATGGCGATACGGATGTGCGGCTCGACAGATAAGACATCGACGCCAGAAGTGCGGCTGCCGCGGCAACCAGCAACACGAGCATTGTGCTGAAACTGACTATCTTCCTGAATGTCATCTCACAAGCGTTTCACTTGCTTCGCCGATATCGGCGTAGATACCCACTGCTACCGCGGCCGTAAGCCCAGCGCCAACCGCGGCCTCTTCATGGAGGCTACCGATAGCTATCGGTTGTTCCAACTCTTCCTCCAGACATTGTCGCAATGTTGGATTTAGACGTAGACCATTGCCTGAACCAGTGACGCGGCGGCGCATACCGGCGCCGAGACCCACCGCGCTACGATATGAGTTGGCCAGTTCGTATGCCATCGATCTGAAGACGGCTAGAGCCATCGCTCCCGGAGTGAAGTTTCCAGGTGTGATGCCATCGAACCTTCCGCGCGCATCTGGATTCTCACGCGAACCGGTGAAGAGCGCCGACGCAGTAACCGCTGAATCTGATGCGTTAGACATCTCAACCGCGGCCAGCTCGGCAAGTCGGCGATACACCTCATCATCGTCTACATACTCAAGGTCAAACACGTCCCTTGCGCTCCGGACGAAGAAGTCCTTGAGCGCCCGGTATGTGCGGCCGCCCACTACTCCGACGCCGGCCAATAGGTAGCCACTCTCGATATGCGGGCGCAGCTCCAGCCATCCGTGATCGAACGACTCGCAGTCTGCGGAGCGGCTCAAGACAGATAGGTCGCCTATATATACCGTCGCCTGTCCGCCAGTACCGATATTGATGGCCAGCGTATCATCGGCATCTTTGACGGCTCCGGCGAATGAGCATTGGTGGTCGCCCGATGGGACCGATACGGGAGTGCCGGCGGCGATGCCGATGATATCGCTCATCGTCTCTGTGAGACCACCGGCGACGGTGCACGAGTCGACGATCTCCGGGAACATGCTGCGGTCGATATCCAGCCCATCGATCAACTCGTCATTCCATCTGCGTTCAGGGACGTTCAGCACCCCCCATCCGGCGGCATCGGTAGCATCGGTAACTGGTCGTGGTGAATCGACTAACTTGTGCGCTAGATACTCAGGCGCCGTGATGGCCGTCGCCGCTTGAGCCGGCAACATGTTCATATGCTGCAGCCAGAACAGGGTCGGTGCGGTATAACCAGTTACTATCGGACAACCGGCATTCTGAAAGGTCGGCAGTCCATTCCCTCGCCGCGTCGCCCCACCGCGTTCCGCCATCGCATCAAGAAAAGTGCCCTCACGATCTGGCATCCGGTCTTTGCCACGCTGGTCTTGCCACGCGATGAACGGACCCAATCCTTTGCCATCCTGGTCCAGCAACTGGCATCCCTGCTGCTGTCCGGTAACGCCAATTGCGACTACCTGACTACTATCGATGCCCGACACTAAATCACGCGCGGTCAGTGCCGCACGTTCGACCATCTGATCGAGGTTCCACTCCGATCTACCGATGAGTCGGTCTGATGCGGCAGTTATCTCGGCATCATTTGGCGCGGAGCGCGCGGCAAGCAATTCTGATGTGTCGTCATCGACGCGCACCGCGGCTATGGTGACGGAAGTTGAGCCAAGGTCTATTCCCAACGCTATACGCATCGCGTGAGACTACGCGCTTCGGGTGCAATCGACCCGGGCACGTAATGAAGAAAACGGAAGTAAGTGTCGATCGATCGCCAAGCCTGCCGACTATTATCTAGCCGTAGTTGCAGCCGATGCCTTTGTAGCCGATTTCTACATCGCCATCTGCAGTGACGAGGACCGGAGTTATGCGGTCGCCACCGGAAAGACGCTCTACTTCGTCCCAGTACTCCGGCTGCTTCGAGACGTCGATCTCTTCATAAGCGACATCTCGGCTTCGCAGATCAGATTTCAGCAGGTCGCAATAGCCGCAGGTGGTATGGGTGTAGACTACGGCGATGTCGCGGGTTGGTTCTTTTTCTGGCATGTCCTGATTTTACCTTTCACTTTTGGCTGATGTGTCTGACGCTCTATCAGCCGCTTCGCTTAAGTCGCAGAGCATTCAACGAAACCGATAGCGACGATATGGCCATCGCGGCCGCGGCGGCGATGGGGCTTAAGAAGCCCGTCTCGCTGACGATGAATCTCAAGTACTCGGGCGGTGGCGATTCGGCGAATACAGGATGCAATGCACCCGCCGCGACGGGGATGAGCAACACATTGTAGGCAAGCGCCCAGAACAGGTTCTGTCGGATCACGCGCACCGTCGCGCGGCTTATCGATATAAAGCGCGGAACCGCCGTGGCAGTGTTGTTCACCAGCGTCACATCTGCCGCCTCGATAGAAATGTCAGAGCCGCTAGCCATCGCGACGCCTACGTCCGCGGCCGCCAATGCCGGGGCATCGTTGACGCCATCGCCAACCATCGCTACGGTCTTGCCCGAACGTATCAGGTTGTCCACTCTCGCCGCCTTATCGCCCGGCAACACCTGGGCTTCAACGTCTGCAATGCCGGCCGCAGCAGCTACGGCTTTGGCCGACTGAATATGGTCGCCAGTAAGCAGACGCGTGGAGACATTCATGCGGTGCAACGACGCGACGGCATGTTCCGCCTCGGGACGAACCGTATCCTGCAGTCCGATAACGGCGGTCAACTGTCCCTCAATCGATACCGTCACCGGCGTCTGTGCTTCCGCCGCCATCCGATCCACTGCTTCGACGATTGCAGGGTTCGCATCCATCGACACAGATGAGGGGTTCATCACCGCCACAGTTGTGCCGCCTACTTGACCGATAACGCCCTTGCCGGTGAGGTATCGGAAACCGAATACGGAGGGAAGATCGATGCCCCGCTCACGTGCCGCCTCAACTATCGCAATGCCTACGGGATGCTCGGAGTAGTTTTCCACCGCCGCGGCCATCCGCAAGACCTGATCCTCGGTTGCACCTGTTCGCGGCGCGACGTAAATCGAGACGACGCGTGGTTTACCGAATGTCAAGGTGCCAGTCTTGTCAAACACTGCAACATCCACATTTGCGGTAAGCTCCAGCGTTTGCGCATCTTTGATAAGAATTCCGTGCTCTGCCGATCGGCCGATTCCCGCCACTACCGCCGTCGGTGTTGCCAGTCCGAGGGCGCATGGACAGGCGATCACAAAAACCGTGACGGCGATAAGTGTTGCGTTGGGTAATGCCGGTTCAGGAGCCAGAAACAGCCAGAACAGAAATGCAGAGATGCCAATCAGCAACACCGCCGGCACAAATTTGGCCGTGACTCGATCTACGAAACGCTCAACGGGCGCCCGAGTTGACTGTGCTTTTTCCACTTGGCGCACAATCTGGGACAGCAGTGTCTCGCCGCTAGGGGTGTTGACAACAGCTTTGAAACCAGATTGGATGTTCAGCGTACCGGCGTAGACGCGGTCTTCGGAGGACTTCACTACTGCCACGCTCTCGCCAGTCAGCATCGATTCGTCGATCTCAGCAGCGCCTTCAACTATCGTCGCGTCGGTCGGAATGCGTTCGCCCGGTCTGACGACTGCCGTTTCGCCAACGCGGATGTCATCTATATCCACTTCAACCGCATCGCCATCGCGCTCTACCAGCGCAGTGCGTGGTTGCAGTGCAATCAACTTCCCCACGGCCTGGGATGCTCGCAATCTCGTTCGTCCCTCAAGCCATCGTCCGAGCGAGACGAGACCGATGATCGCGGCCGGCACTTCAAAGTAGGTGCCAGTGTGATGTTCGGGCACTACGAAACTGGCGGCATCGGCCCAGAGGGTGGAATCACCGAGGACAAGTTGTGAGACCGTCACAAGCGCGCTGTATGCAAAGGCTACGGACGTGCCGATGACGACAAGCGTGTTCATATTGGACGTCTTGCGCTTCGCGGCAGCCCAAGCCGATCGATAAAACGGTGCCGCGATCCGGGTCTGGATGGGGATTGCAATCGCGAGGAAGAGCAGATTCAGCGGATAAGTAGGCAGCTCGGGTGCAAAGACAGGTCTGGCCATTGTCAGCACCATCATGGCAGCCGCGGCGACGATGCTGAAGATGGCACTGTTGCGGATGCCTACTAACTCTGTCCGCTGCGCCTCCGCGCGCGCCTGACGTTCATCCAGTTCCGATGCCGCGTTCGCCGGGCCCTCGTCAGAATCTGAATACGTCGGAATATCGATGGAATATCCGGCGTCTTGGACTGCGGCGGCAATCGTCTCGATTGGTGTCGGTTCCGCGCCAAACTGCACATTCGCCGAGTTGGTAGCAAGTGAGACTTCAGCCGAATCGACACCCGGGACGGACGTTATAGCTTCCGTGACGTGGGAGACACACGCTGCACAGGTCATGCCCCGGATATGTATCGTTCTAGAAACCACGATCACTTGCCATTGAATTGTGCTATTTAAGGTTAAGTTTAATTCGCATTGATTGGCGATTTGTTAATGGGAGATGGAATGGCAAGCACTGTAACTCATGACGCGTTGCCGCGACGGCTGGTAATCATCATCATGGCGTGCACCATGACGGGACTGTTCCTGTCGGCACTGGACCAGACCGTCGTCAGCACCGCGATGCCGCGCATCATCGCCGACCTGGGCGGCTTTGATCGGTATACATGGGTAACCACCGCCTACATCGTTGCATCTACCATCACGGTCCCAGTTGTAGGGCGACTTTCGGACATCTACGGCCGGAAGATTTTCTACATCGGGGGAATCGTTCTGTTCCTGGCCGGCTCGTTCGCGGCGGGAGCTTCGGGCAGCATGAACCAGTTGATCGCATTCCGGGCCGTGCAAGGCATGGGCGGCGGAATACTGCTGTCGCTCGCCTTCGTCATCGTCGGCGACCTCTTCGCGCCCTCAGAACGCGGCAAGATACAGGGTGTCGTCGCCGCCGTATTCGGATTGTCGTCCGTCATCGGTCCCACGCTCGGCGGATTCATCACCGACACGCTGTCGTGGAACTGGGTCTTCTACATCAACCTGCCCATCGGAATCCCGCTCATCTTCCTGATGTTGCGCTTCTTCCCAAATATCGAGCCGGATGCAATGGATCGATCTATCGACGTTCTAGGCATCTTTACGCTGGTCCTCACCGTCGTGCCGCTGATGCTGGCCCTTTCGCTTGCTGGCGTCGAGTACGCATGGTCGTCGCCGGTGATACTCGGGCTCTTAGCAATGTCGGCACTGTTTGCGGGCATATTTGTGCTCACTGAGTTGCGCAGTCCCAACCCCATAATGCCGTTGCACATCTACACCAACCGCATCGTCGCGATATCTCTGGCGGCAACGTTCCTGACGGGTTTCGGGATGTTCTCCTCGATCATCTTCATCCCTCTCTTCTTCCAGGGAGTGCTGGGCGCGTCTGCAACCAGCAGCGGAAGTTTCCTGACGCCGATGATGCTGGGCATCGTGGTCGGTGCCGCGATCGGGGGTCAACTGATATCCCGCATCGGCGGCTACCGCATTCCGGCTACCACCGGCGTGGTCATCATGACGCTGGGGCTGTTCCTTCTGTCTACAATGTCGGCCGATACCGCATACGGGCTTGCCATCGCATTCATCGTCATGCTCGGCTTCGGTCTCGGCTTCACCTTCCCGGCATTCACCATTGGCGTGCAAAACTCGGTTGAACATCGCTTCCTAGGTGTTGCCACGTCGGCGCTTCAGTTCTATCGCGCAATCGGCGGCGCGTTAGGTCTGGCGTTGCTTGGCGCATACATGACGAATCGATTCCAGTCCCAGATCAAAGAGACGATTCCATCCGAGATTGAAGAAACGCTGGGACCTGACAAGATATCGGACTTGGCGCAGAATCCGGCCGCGATGGTAGACCCGAACGCGATGCAGGCGTTAACGACTGAATTGGGCCCTGCCGGCGCCGATGTCGCGCCTCTGTTGGCGGGACTGCGTGAAGCCTTGGCATCATCAGTATCGAGCGTATTCTTCCTCACCTTCTTCATCCTGCTGGCGTCGGTAGCAGTCGTGTTCTTTTTGAAAGACCGTCCGTTGAGGGAAACGGTGGGAAGCGGAAGTCCGCCATCTGAAGAGCCGGCATCGACACCGGAATGATTTGGGAAATTCCGCGAAAGTTGCGCATTCGAGGTATCCAAAAGCGGTCGTCAGCAAGATAATATGTAGATAGTGCACGTTATCCGCGGCCACGCCCTTGCTGGGCAACTCATAGTGCTTTCGCGATCGGTGGAAAATGCCGGTTCGCTGAGGCGCGTTTCTGCGCGCATGGAATTTCTTCGTAATTTGATGTCTACGACGATGCCCATCCGCTCCCGTCGGATTTTCTGATACTCGCACTGTTCCCACCTGCTCAAGGAGAGCTTAATGGTCACATCGGTCACATCGCAAACGGTTAACGGTAACGGCAATGGACGCCACTACCGAACCTTCGGTCGCACCAAAGTGCGGGCAAACATGCCCGACCTGGTGCAAGTCCAACGCGACTCTTTCGAGTGGTTGCTCGGAGACGGACTGCGTCAGCTATTCGCCGAAATCTCGCCGATTACCGACTATACCGCGGACAATCCCAAGTACGAGATGAGCCTCACGGAGCACGAGATCTGCGAGCCTAAATTCTCCGAAGAAGAGTGCCGCGAACGTGAGATCACCTACAGCGTACCGTTGCACGTCACGATCGAGTTGAAGATCAACGAGACTGACGAGATCAAGGAACAGACGATATTCTTCGGCGACATCCCGAAGATGACCGAGAACGGCACGTTCATCATTAACGGCGCCGAACGAGTCGTCATCTCGCAGCTGGTGCGTTCTCCCGGCGCATACTACTCTTTGGAAACCGATGCGAACACCGGCAACCGTCTCTGCGTCGTCAAACTGATTCCTTACCGCGGCGCCTGGGTTGAACTGGAAACCAGCAACCGCGACGTTCTCTTCGCGAAGGTAGACCGCAAGCGCAAGCTGCCGGTAACGACGTTGCTGCGCGCCATCGCGTCGGTAGAAGACGGCACTGAGGAAGACCTAGAAAACTCGATTAAGCTCGACTCGCTCGATGCGATGCTGGAAGTCTTCGGCGAGCCGGCCGAGAGTGAAGAAGAAGACTCCGAGGTGCGGGACTTCATCCGCGCTACTTGGAATGCCGATGCGGATGCTGACGACGAGGACGAGGCGCTCAAAGAGTTCCACAAGCGAATGCGTCCGGGGGAACCGGCGACGGTTGAGAACGCCAAGCGTCTGGTCCAGCAGATGTTCTTCGATTCACGCCGCTACGACCTGGGCAATGTCGGACGCTACAAGCTCAACCGCCGCATCGGTTCCGATGTCGACCTGCAACGCCGCACGCTTACCAAGCGCGACTTCATCAACATCATCAAGCGCATGATCCGAGTCAACAACGGCGAGGTTGCAGCTGACGATATCGACCACCTCGGCAATCGACGCGTACGCACAGTTGGCGAGTTGATACAGAACCAGATCCGCGTTGGACTGGTGCGGATGGAACGCGTCGTGCGCGAGCGGATGACGACGCATCCCGGCGAGACTACGCCGGCGGCATTGATCAACATTCGTCCGGTTGGCGCCGCGGTCAAAGAGTTCTTCGGCGGCTCCCAGCTGTCCCAGTTCATGGACCAGGTAAACCCGCTCTCCGAACTTACGCACAAGCGCCGGCTTTCGGCACTCGGACCTGGCGGTTTAACCCGCGACCGTGCCGGCTTCGACGTCCGCGACGTGCACCACTCCCACTACGGGCGCATCTGCCCCATCGAGACGCCAGAAGGCCCGAACATCGGCCTTCTCGGCTCCCTGGCTACGTACGCCAAGGTCAATGAATTCGGCTTCGTAGAAACGCCTTACCGCCAAGTCCGCAAGACGATATCCAACAAATCGGGCGACCTTGAGGGACGTTCACTCACTGGCGATATCCGCGAAAAGAGCCGGAACACGATCGTCGGATCTGCCGGCACCTATATCGATGAGGCTCTCGCAAAGCGCTTGCGGCGACTCGGAGAGCAGCAACTGCCCGTCACGCCATACGTCCCGGTCGACGAGGACGATGTTGAATACCTATCTGCCGACCAGGAAGAAGAGGTTTTGATCGGCGAGCCGACGACGGCGATTGACTCGCTCGGGCAGATCCTGGGCACGGTGCGTTGCCGAACTGGTGGCGAGCAGTACGTAAAAGCGCAACCGGAAGATGTCGATTACCTCGATGTATCGACTTCCCAGATCGTGAGCGTTTCGGCCGGACTCATCCCGTTCCTGGAGCACGACGATGCGACCCGGGCGCTGATGGGTTCAAACATGCAGCGACAAGGCGTGCCTCTCGTGCGTCCCGAAGCGCCGATCGTAGGCACCGGCATCGAGCAACGCGCGGCCATTGACAGCGGACAGGTTGTAATCAACCGCGCCGACGGCATAGTGACATCCGTCACCAGCAACCGCATCGTCGTCACTGATTACGAGGGCGAATCGCACATCTACCCCCTAATCCGATACGAGCGCTCTAACCAGAGCACCTGCTTCAGTCAACACCCGATCGTCAGCAAGGGGCAGATGGTCAAGGCCGGTGAGCCGATTGCCGACAGTTCATCTACTGAGGACGGTCGTCTTGCACTTGGACAGAACGTGTTGGTCGGCTTCATGAGCTGGGGCGGCGGCAACTACGAGGACGCCATAATCCTCAGCGAAGACTTGGTGAAGCAGGACCGCTTCACGTCTACTCACATTCAGAAGTATCAGGTCGAAGCCCGCGATACCCAGCTGGGGCCAGAAGAAATCACGCGCGACATTGCGAACGTCGGTGAAAGCAATTTGGCCAATCTCGATGAGCAAGGCATCGTCATCCCTGGCACTTGGGTAGGTCCTGGCGACATCTTGGTGGGCAAGGTTACGCCCAAGGGTGAGACGGAGCTGACTGCTGAAGAGAAGCTTCTACGGGCCATTTTCGGTGAAAAGGCACGCGACACCAAGGACACCAGCCTGCGCGTGCCGCACGGTGAAAAGGGCAAGGTCATCAAGATCCGCGTCAGTCGTAAAGACGACGGCGACGAGTTGCCGCCCGGCGTTTCGATGATGGTGCGTGTATGGGTGGCGCACACGCGCAAGATCATGCAGGGCGACAAGATGGCCGGACGGCACGGCAACAAAGGCGTCGTCGCAATGATACTGCCGCGTGAGGATATGCCACACCTTGAGGACGGCACTCCGCTCGACATCGTATTGAATCCCATCGGCGTGCCATCCCGAATGAACCTCGGACAGCTGCTTGAGACCCACCTCGGCTGGGCCGCGCATCAGCTTGGCTTCTCGGCCATCACACCCGTATTTGACAGTGCGAGTGAGGACGAGATTGAGGACGAACTGGCGCGTGCATGGTTCGTCAACGCCTCCGGTGCACGGGAGCATCGAGACATTGCCAGTAGCAGTATAAACCGCGACGTAGTACGCCTCTGGCTCGCCGATCGCGGCTACGACTACGACGAGCTTCACAGCGACGACGCTGAGCTTGCCGGCAAGGCCAGCGAAGCATGCATGAGAATTTGGTTGCGCGAAGTTGCGGACAAGGACGTATCGAACCTCTCAAATGAAGAGCTCTTGGAAGAGGCGCGCCGTACCGACCGTGAAGTCGGAAATGCCGCCCCAGTTCTCGGCAAACAGACACTCGTTGACGGTCGCACCGGTGAACAGTTCGATCAGCCGGTGACGGTCGGCAGCATCTACATGATGAAGCTGATCCACTTGGCAGAAGACAAGATGCACGCCCGTTCGACCGGACCTTACTCGTTGATTACGCAGCAGCCGCTGGGCGGCAAGGCGCAATTCGGCGGACAGCGTTTCGGCGAGATGGAGGTATGGGCGCTCGAAGCATACTCCGCGCCTCACACCCTCCAGGAGGTACTCACTATCAAGTCGGACGACGTAAAGGGACGAGTGCTGGCATACGAAGCGATAGTTAAGGGACAACCGGTAGTCTCTGCTGATGTGCCCGAATCTTTCAACGTCCTGATACATGAATTGCAGGGACTCGGTCTCGACATCTCGATGATTGGGGACCCGAACGTTGAAGCGGAAGTTGCAGAGCCGGAACAATCGTTGGCACTAGACGACGGTTCTGGCGGTGACGACTTCGAATTGACGGCGATCGGCGGCGGCGTGCTCGATATCGGCACTGAACTGCCCTCGCCAGTCTCTGAGTTCGACGTTGACAATCCCGACTCGGATGCGAACGATGAGGACGTTGAAGCGCCGATGGAGATGGTTCAGGACGACACTCCGACCATCACATTCGAGTCCGATTCGACGGACAACGAATAACGTCAAAATTGGGCACGACGGCACTAATGCGGTCGTGCCCGCACTCCACAGCTGACGATACTAGCTCGCACTTGCGATCGTACGAGGTTTAATGGAATGGCATTCACGCCTACACAGCAACCGACAACAACTGAAGAGAACGACTTTCAGGCGATAAAGATATCCATCGCCTCACCTCAGATTATCCGCAAATGGTCTTGGGGAGAAGTTAAGAAGGCCGAGACCATCAACTACCGCACCCTGCGTCCCGAACGCGATGGGTTGTTCTGCGAGCGCATCTTCGGACCGACGCGCGACTTCGAGTGCTACTGCGGTAAGTACAAGCGCCAGCGCGACATGCGGATGCGACGCGAAGGCTTCACTTGCGAACAATGCAAGGTCGAAGTGACGCGCGCATCAGTTCGCCGCGAGCGGATGGGACACATCAACCTGGCCGCACCAGTAGCGCACATCTGGTTCTCAAAGGGCACGCCTTCGCGGATGAGCATCATCTTAGACATTACGCCGCGCAATCTGGAACGCGTCCTCTATTTCTCCTGCTACATCATTACTCGCGTCGATGAAGAAGAGCGAAAAAAGGCGATCGACGAGCTGTTGCTATACCGCGAACAGGAAATGATGCGGCTTGAAGAAGAGCGACTGCAGTGCTCAGAGCAGGGACGGAATGAGGAGTTCCTGGCATATCTGATTGATGAAATCACAAAGCTAAGCACCGAATTGGAGCTGACCCTGGAAGAAATGCCCAACGCGCCTGAAGGGTCGTCTATCGAGGAGGAGATCGACACCAAATCCTCATACCACGAAATCCTTTTCGAGCAGTCTGTAGCCCGCAAGGTAGAGCAGGCGCAAAGCCTTGAGGTCAAAACCGAGCTTACAGAGGCCCAGTTCCGGGAGCGTAAGCAACTCTTCGGAAACGTGTTTGAAGCCGGGATGGGCGCCGAAGCCATCCTTAAACTGCTGAGCAATCTCGACCTTGAGAGTATCCGTGAAGAGCTGTTGGAAACTATCCACAAGACATCCGGACAGCGACGCACGCGAGCCGTCAAGCGACTCAGCGTCGTGGAAGCGTTCCGCAATAGTGGCAACAAACCAGAGTGGATGATAATCACGGTGCTACCGGTATTGCCGCCTGAACTGCACCCGATGGTGCAACTCGACGGCGGACGATTCGCTACCAGCGACCTGAACGATCTGTATCGTCGCGTCATCAACCGCAACAACCGATTGAGTCACCTATTGAAGCTGTCGGCACCCGACATCATCATCCGCAACGAGCGGCGCATGTTGCAGGAAGCGGTCGATGCACTTATCGACAACGGTCGGCGCGGACGCCCGATCATGGGACGTCACAACCACAAGCTGAAGTCGCTGACCGACCTTCTGCGCGGCAAGCAGGGACGTTTCCGTCAGAACCTGCTCGGCAAGCGCGTCGACTACAGCGGCCGGGCCGTCATCATCTCCGGCCCGCAGATGAAGCTCGATGAATGCGGACTGCCTAAAGAGATGGCTCTCGAACTGTTCAAGCCGTTCGTGATGAACCGCTTGATCGCATCCGGACACGCACACAACATCAAGACCGCCAAGCGGCGCGCTGAAGAAGCCGATGATGAGGTTTGGGACACGCTCGAACAGGTCGTCGTTGGCCACCCGGTGCTCCTGAACCGTGCACCCACGCTGCACCGTCTCGGCATCCAGGCCTTCTACCCGAAACTGGTTGAGGGCAAGGCGATACAGCTACACCCGCTGGTATGCACCGCGTTCAACGCGGACTTTGACGGCGACCAGATGGCGGTACACGTGCCCCTGTCGCCCGGCGCTATCAACGAAGCTAAGCAGCTGATGCTCAGCACCCACAACATGCTCGCGCCTCGCTCCGGCTCGCCCATCGTGTCGCCGACGCTAGACATGCTGCTAGGGCTCTACTACATGACGGGGCCGGCAGCAGATGTCAAGGTTCCGGTACCGGCTGACGAGTTGACTTCTCAGTCAGCGCCGACCAATGGCAACGGCTCAGCGGGAGCAAATGGAGCCTCTGAATATCGCCACTACGGAAGCACGCAGGAAGCACGATATGTCGAGGAGACTGGTGAGATCGCGTTGCGCGACGTGATCCGGGTACGCATGCCCGGCGGCACCCGTATCTGGGTCAGCGCGAGCGACAGCGGCCCGGTGGTGCTGGACGACCCGCACGACTGGATCGAGACCACGGTCGGCCGCATCATCTTCAACGACATGCTTCCCGATTCGCTGGACTTCCACAACTACGTGATGCGGGAAGACGAAATCGATGCCATCGTACATCGATGCTACAGCGAACTGGGCAATGCTGGCACTGCCATCGTCCTGGACGAGATGAAGCGGCTCGGCTTCGAGTATGCCACCCGCTCCGGCACGACGATCGCAATCAAGGACGCGGTTCCGCCGCCCGAGAAAGAGCAGCTGCTCGAGTCGGGACGCGCGCAGGTCGCCGCGCTCCAGCGCATGTTTGAGGAAGGCGTCATCACCGATGAAGAGAAGTACACCGCCACCATCGAGACTTGGAACGACACTTCAGATCAGGTGACGGAAGCGGTCAAGTCGCACCTTGGCGAGTACAACGGCGTCTTCGCAATGTCCGACTCCGGTGCTAAAGGTAACCTCGCGCAGATCAAGCAGATGGCGGGAATGCGCGGACTCATGTCGAACCCGCGCGGACGCATCATCGACGTGCCAATCGAGTCGAGCTTCTCAGAAGGACTGTCGGTACACGAGTTCTTCGCATCGACGCACGGCTCACGGAAGGCCCTTGCTGACACGGCACTTAAGACGGCTGAAGCGGGATACCTGACCCGCCGAATGGCCGATGCGGCACAGAACGTCATCATCAACCAGAAAGATTGCGGCGCACCGATCGGGCTCACTATCTCGGCCGCAACCTCACGCTCACTGAACCTGCCGTTCGAAGAGCGCATCTTCAGCCGATACTCGCTATACGACGTGGTCGACCCGTCAACAGGTGAGATACTGGCGACGTCGGACGATCTGATAGACAACCGTCTGGCAAGTCAAATCGCCGCGTCGGGACTTGAGGAGCTTGAGGTCCGCTCACCCGTCTCGTGCCGATTGGAGCGCGGGATCTGTGGGAAGTGCTACGGCAGCATGTTGGCCGACAACCGCCCGTCGATTATCGGCGAAGCGGTCGGCATTGTAGCGGCACAGTCGATCGGTGAACCGGGAACGCAGTTGACGATGCGTAACTTCCACACCGGCGGTATCGCAAGCGACCGCGACATTACGACCGGATTGCCACGCGTGCAAGAGCTATTTGAAGCGCGCAAACCCAAGTCGCCGGCACTGCTCTCCGAGATCCCCGGCATAGTCCGCTTCCGGGAAGCTCAGGGAAGCGCAATCATCGCCATCGAAAATGCCGAAGAGTTCTCCGAGGAGATCCCCATCCCCGAAGGCTATCGAGTATTGCCCGAAATCAACGTCGGCGAATGGATAGACGCCGGTTCCGACCTGTTCGAACTGACGCAGGTTGGACGGAGCGAAGCGCCAATCGACGCCAAGGGCGAATTGGCAGTGCCCGAAACAAGGCGTTCTGAAGTCTCTGGCGAAGTCAATGCGATCGAAGACAATATGATACGCGTCGTCTGGGAAGAGGTGAACGAGCGCGAGTACATCCCGCAGAGCAATGCCGACATCCTGGTGTATGAAGGCCAAGAAGTCGAGCCGGGAACGCAGTTGACCGACGGCACGAAAGACCCGCACGACGTGTTGCGTATCCAGGGCATCGAAGCCGTCCAGGCATACCTCGTCGAGGAGGCGCAACGCGTCTACCGGTCGCAAGGCGTGAAGGTGCACGACAAGCACTTCGAAGTCGTCGTGCGACAGATGCTACAGAAAGTGAAGATCGAAAGCACTGGCGATTCCACCCTGCTGATCGATGAGATTATCGACCGTTCGAAATACCTGCAGTCGAACGAAGAGGTGCGCACACAGGGCGGCGATCCGGCCACTGCCTCGCCGGTGCTACTCGGAATCAGCCGCGTCTCTCTAGTGTCCGACAGCTTCTTGGCAAAGGCATCTTTCCAGGAGACAGAGCGGGTATTGACCGAGGCGGCGTTGCAGGGAAGTGTCGACCGACTTACCGGTCTCAAGGAGAACGTCATCATCGGGCGCATGATACCAGCACGGCTGGATCGGAGCACTGAAGGACGTCAGATACTGGGTCTACCGGACCCGGAGACGGCGCCGGCGCAACCGGTCACGCAGGATTGGGAGAGCGCACTTGTCGCGATTGCTGGCGACGATGTTGCGGCATCGCTAGCTGCATTCAACGCCGACAGCGAATCGCAAAGCTTCTCTATCGGCTTCTCCGGCGATGGCGATGATGAAGACATGGACATCTATGGCGATGAACCAGACGTCTCCGACCTTGCCAGCGCATTCCTGGGCGACACGGAAGACGAAGACAAGGTAATCTCGATCGACGACGAGGACAACAACGAGTAGCCCGCGACAATCAACCCCTCGATTGTCGCCTACACCCTCGCCTGCACTTCCGCAGGCGAGGGTGTAGTTTTTAGTAGACAACAGACCAATTGAACTGAGCCCATCAAACCAATAGGAGATGAAGTCGCAATGGCCGATCCAACGACAAATAGCAAGAACCGCCCTAACATCATCGTCTTCATGACTGACGACCAGGGTTACGGCGATCTGTCCTGCATGGGTGCGACCGACTTCCGCACTCCCAATCTGGATCGCATGGCAAGCGAAGGAGTACGCTTCACCGACTGGTATTCGAACAGTCCGGTATGCAGTCCATCGCGTGCCGCGCTTTTGACGGGCAGATATCCCGGAAATGCCGGCGTCCGAGCGATCCTGCAAGGCCATCGCACCGCCAGCGGTCTGCCGAACTCTACACCCACTATCTCCTCACTACTCAAGGAGCGTGGATACCAGACGTCGATGGTCGGAAAATGGCATCTTGGTTTGACCGATGAGTGCCGCCCGCACAGCCACGGCTTCGACTACTGGTTCGGCTTCCTCGCCGGATGCATCGACTTCTATTCTCACATCTACTACTGGGGCGCAAATCGACCGGGACCGGGCATCAATCCCACGCACGACCTGTGGGAGAACAACGAAGAGGTGTGGTACGACAGCCAGTACTTCACGGAGCTGATCGCTGAAAAGGCGATTGAGCGGCTACGCACCATGGTACGTGAGAAGCGCGAGTCGGGCAAGCCATTCCTGCTCTACGCACCATTCAACGCCCCGCACTACCCGATGCATGCGCCCGAAAAGTACACCTCACGCTTTGCCCATCTGCCCTGGGACCGTCGCATCATGGCCGCCATGATCAGTGCGATAGACGACGCCATCGGCGCCATCATGAACGAGTTGACCCGACTTGGCGAAGCCGACGACACGCTAAAGTTCTTCGTCTCCGACAACGGACCGTCCCGCGAAACCCGCAACTGGCTGGACGGCACTCTCGACCCGTACTACGGCGGCACATCGGGCGGTCTCAAAGGTCACAAATTCAGTCTCTTCGACGGCGGCATAAAGATGCCCGCGCTCGCCCACTACCCGGCAAAAATCCCCGCCGGACAAGTAGTTTCAACCCCATGCGCCTCGATGGACATCGTGCCCACGGTCCTTCACGCCGTAGACGGCAACACCTCAGCAGCAGCATCCGAGAGTGACGACGATGGCAATAGCGGCTACGAGTTCGACGGCGTCAGCATCCTAGACCTGCTCGCCAACGGCACCGCCCTGCCCGACCGCGACATCTACTGGGAGCTAGACGGTCAAACCGCCATCCGTCGCGGCAAATGGAAGCTAGTAATCGACGGCGTCCTAGTAGAAGAAGACGAACCATCCACCCACATCCACCTCTCCAACCTCCAAACCGACCCCTCCGAATCCACCAACCTAGCCGTCCAAAAGCCCGACCTAGCATCTCAACTAGAAACCGCCGCCCTAACCTGGCGCGCCCAAATCCAAGAACGCTGGGACCGCGACTACGCATCGCTGGGGCATGGAGTGGTTACATATGCGGATTTTTTGGTGAAGTAGAGGGGGAGGCGCACAGCGCGCCCCAGCCCTTCGTCCCCCGTCGCCCTCACCCCTGACCCCTCTCCCGCTTTACATCGGGAGAGGGGAACTTGTGGGGACGTTCATGGCTTACGCTCAACTGCGTTCCCTCATCTAGCCTAAGCGTCGTCCGCGGGAGCCGGACGCGGCCAGATCTCACATACCTTTTCCCGATCCATTCCCCGCGCTTTCTGATCTGATCTTCATCCCATGTATCTGGCGCGTCTTTAAGCAACTCGCGATTCATGAACAGGTTGTCCGCCTGTTTGATCAGTGCCTGTTTATGTTCCCAAGACCTGTTGCTTAACCTTTTATTCAACCCACTCCTTATCAAAGTCAGATTTCCGATGGTTTGGAGCGTGTAGTCGCGTTCGTCGTCGCCATCAGGATTGACAAGCGGCCAATCGCCATTTCTCCAACGCTGCGGCATTAGATGTTCAACCTCAAGACCCTCCGGCACCTCATCATACCCGGCATCTTGCGTTATCATCTCGGCTTCAATCGCTTCCAAGACCAGTCTTTGAACGTAGAAAGGCATCTTTCGGTTCAAGATTCTTTCCGGTACGTGCCTGGTGCCTGGCCATCTGTTGCCAGCACGGCGATACCGGTCTAGACGACGCACAAGCAATTCAGCAACGTCTGTTTCGGTGTCTAAATCCGTCCGAAGCGACCTGATCATCTCGAAACCGACTTGTGGATATCCCTGCGCATTATGCCCAACGATAGCCCGTCTTACGAGATAACTTTCGAGATATAGGAAGCATTTGTCTCGTATCTCAGCACCGGGATTGAGTCGATTCAAGACGCGATTCAGTTCAAACATCATGGGCCACAACGCCCCAATTCCAAGCGACCGTCGACGATCGTGGAATTGTCGCTCAGCCGAATTATCAGACTGATCGCTACGTTCATACTTCTGGTAGTAGCTTGCGTCTTCGATTAACTCATCCCCTATCACTTCAATGTTGACGCCGCGGTTCTCAACGTACTGCTGAAATTCTCGAAACACTCGTCTAATCGCTACCTGTTCGCCCGTCTTGGACTCGACCCAATAATCAGCAAACCAGTCGGAACGAGGACGCTCCTGGGCACCGCGACCGACGCGTTCTCGCCACCAGTCGTCGTCAAAACGAAGGAGATACTTCTCATAGAATTTGTCTTGGCTATCATCGTCTTGCGGCTGGTCGGATTTCGCAAGGAGCATGTTCTTGATTTTGTCCCATTCCGTCAACGGCGCGCCGCGGGCGTTCAGGGTTTCGAAAATCTTGTGCTCTTCTTCACCAGAATCCAGCTCTATCGCCACTACTCGGAATTTGAAGAGAATAGCCGTTCCAAGAGCGTTGGCTCTGGTCGAGATCGACTCGTCGGCATCTAACCACTCGACCGCCTCATCCTTGAAGAACCTATAGCAAGCGCCCATCGGGCCGGCTATCTCTTCCTTCTCGAACTGCGGATCCATCGCTTCGCGAAATCCCGCATATGGATTCATTTTGTGCTCGAACTTGCGGTGCTCGATTTTAAGCGGATCATCCGGGACATTGTTCATCAGGAGGCTACGCACTGCTCGATCGTTCACAGATCGAGCGACGAACGCGTCCGCCACACCTGACATCATCAGTTGAAGCGTGGTCAATCTCTGTTGACCGTCAATCACTTGCCATTTGGATGATGAGCCCAGCTGTGCCAGGTGAGATTTGAGAACCAAGGTGCCGATGAAATGTGATTCTGCCTTCGACTGATCAACCAACTCCGACCCACGAAGCTTCGCATCGTTGAACAGCTGATCCGCGATGTGCTTCACATCATCCCAAAGCGGTTCCCACTGGTCTTCCTCATTCCAGACATACAACCTCTGATAGCGTGGCACAACGAAGGTCTTATCGCCGTTGAAGAGGTCGTATACCGTGTAATCGTTTGACTGCATATCGTTTACCTAGGATAAGTTACTTTCGGTTGGTAGCTCCCTACCCCTCCTAATCCCCATGCCGATACCGCTCCATCGCCTCGAGACTCACCTCGACGCCCAGACCGGGTTTGCCGGATACTTTCACATATTGTCCGTGGAAGTCGATCGGCTCTTCTAGCATGGCTTGGTACATGGGGATGAAGCTGATGGCGTGTTCTAGGCGGTAGAAGTTGGGTGTTGACATGCATACGTGGGCGCCGGCTATGATCTGGAGCGAACCCATGGCGTTGTGCGGACTTATCGGGATGTAGAAGGCTTCGGCCATGGTTGCAATCTTGCGGATCTCGCTGATGCCGCCGGTCCACACAATGTCGGGCATTATGTAGTTGGCGAGATTGCGTTGGAATATTGGTAGGAAGTCCCAGCGGGTGAATAGCCGCTCTCCGACGCAGATATTGGGCACTACATTTTGGCGTATCGTTGCCAATGCGTCGAAACTTTCCTGTGGTATCGGCTCTTCAAACCACTCAATTTTTGACTGTTCGTGCAGTGTATTCGCCAGGCGAATCGCAGTTGGCACGTTGAAGTTGCCGTGAGCATCTATCAGTATCTCACGGTTCGGGCCTATCGCTTCGCGCACGGCTTTCACGATGTCGTAGCCGAGTTGCTCGCCGGCATGTGAGATGGTGCCATCGGTGTACCGAGTATGTAGCGGTACCATCTCGTTGAACGGGTCCAGCTTCATCGCTTCATGTCCGTCTGCTACCACCTTTTTTGCCGCTTCGTGGTAATCCTGTGGCGTGGTGCAGTTCGGAAACCATCCGTTGGCGTAGAGCCGCACTTCGTCCCGGAACTTCCCGCCAAGCAGTTTGTAGAGAGGCACTCCCAACGCCTTGCCTTTGATGTCCCACAGGGCGATATCGATGCCGCTGATCACCGTCGATGCAAAACCGCGTGAACTCATGTAGGTGTAGCGACGGAAGAGTCGGTGCCATAGAGGCTCTATATTTGTGGGATCCTCGCCGATCAGGAC
The DNA here is from genome assembly GCA_965200065.1 of Dehalococcoidia bacterium. Lineage (GTDB taxonomy): Bacteria > Chloroflexota > Dehalococcoidia > Lucifugimonadales > Lucifugimonadaceae > Bin127. The sequence goes on from CBDATF010000002.1 coordinate 859,201, forward strand.
TTCCTTCATCGCAAGTATCGCCCTTGCCGTGAGAAAGCTGCCTCCGCCCGGATAGTTGGTCGCCTCACCCCAGCCGTGGATGCCCTCGTCAGTATCGATTCGCACGAACGTCCACTGTCGCTCGTTCGGACCGCCGTAAGCATGACCAGGTGGGGTTACTACGTAAGCATTGATGTCCGTTATCTTCATCGTTATTCTCCTGCGTTCATGTTATTCCGTCTTATTCAGCCGCGGCCGCCCCGCAAACATCGCCATCACTGCCGCCATGATCCCGATAATTCCCGCTCCGACAAAGAATGGGATGTAACTGCCAGAGGCGATGTAGTCGAAGACTAGGCCGGGGATTAGGACGCCGATGGCTTGGCCGAGGGTGGTGAAGGGTTCGGTTATGCCGCGGATAGTGCCTAAAGAGCTACGGCCGTAGTAGTCGGCGTAGGCTACTGGGGGCACTACTAGCATTCCGCCTAGTCCGAAGCCAAATATTGATGAGTAGGCTAATGCTTCTATGGCCGTGTCGGTCTGTGTGAATAGTAGTGCTCCTATTGCCATATTGAGGGCGACGGCTGCTAGGACGAATCTAATAGGAACGTTTTCTACTAGTCGGCCCCATACTAGGCTGCCGATGCCGAGAAATATAGCGTTCAGGCTAATACCGGCGCCGGCCGTTATAGCTCCTAGTTCTTGATCTCGAAAGAATGCGGCACTATGAGTATTAGTCCCGGCGTGCATCAGGAATAGCAGTCCGGTTACTATCGCCAGCAGCCATAACGTTGGCGTTCGCATGGCACTTCTGGTCGTCCAGTCGACTTCCGTTTTGGCTGACGATGATGTTGAGGTGGAAGCGGTCGATGCGATGTATTCCGGATCCGCATCGTCGCCGTCGGGACGCAGTCCGATATCTTCCGGTTTTTCGGAGATGAGCAGCGCTACTGGCATTAGCGAGAATACGAAGACGATTACGGCGAGGACGTACCATGCGTCGCGCCATCCGCTCTGTGCGATCACGATCGATGCGACGAGCGGGAAGGCAACCATTCCGGCCGAGTGGGTCAGTCCGAGGATCCCGTTCGTCCGTCCTCTCATGCGGATGAACCAGCGCGATACGACTACCGAGGTGCCGATCTGCACGGGACTGGCGAATATCACGCGTCCGGTGGCATACGCGATGTAGAAGACCCACGGTATCGTCACGCCCAGCACGGTCAGGCTGATGTGCGACCATGCGAGCGCGGCGGTCGAGATGCATAGCACGATGATGCTGGCGGTGAGCACCGCCCGCGCGCCGTAGCGGTCAATCAGCCGCCCGATGATTGGCGACGTGAACGTGGCGGCAAGTCCGCCGACGGCCGCGGCGCCGGCTATGAGGGTGCGGCTCCAACCGAGCTCTTCGGAAAGCGGGTAGACGAATACCGCGATGGTGAGGCTGGCGGCGGCGTTGCGCGCGAAGTTGGCACAACCCGCGGCCGCCAGCACCAGCCAGCCGTAGTAGAACGGCGTGCGATCTGCTATCTTCTGCTGCACAGTCGCCGACGGCCAGATTCTGCGCTACCCGGCCTGCCAGTCCGGATGTCGATACTGCTCCATGGCATCCATGCTCACCTCGACGCCCAGTCCGGGTTTGCCCGACACTTTCACGTACTGCCCGTAGAATTCGATCGGCTCTTCGAGCATGACGTTGTAACCAGGTATCGATCCCATCGAGTGTTCTAAACGATAGAAGTTGACGGTTGCCATCGAGACGTGGGCGCCGGCTACGATCTGGAGCGAACCCATGGCGTTGTGCGGACTTATCGGGATGTAGAAGGCTTCGGCCATGGTTGCAATCTTGCGGATCTCGCTGATGCCGCCGGTCCACACAATGTCGGGCATGATGTAGTCGGCAAGATTGCGTTTGAATACCGGCAGGAAGTCCCAGCGGGTGAACAGTCGCTCGCCGACGCAGATATTCGGCTCGGTGTGCGCGCGTATCGTCTCTAAGCCGTCGAATCCCTCTGGCGGCAACGGCTCCTCGAACCACTCGATGCGGCTCTGATCGTAGAGCGTGTTGGCGATTCGGATCGCAGTCGGTACGTTGTAGTGCCCATGCGCATCGATCAGGATTTCGAACTGCGGTCCGACCGCTTCTCTCGTGGCACGCACAATGTCGTATCCGAGCTGCTCGCCCTCGTGCGATATCTGACCGGTCAGATATGCGGTGTGATACGGACGCATCTCGAGGAATGGATCCAGTTTTAGCGCTTCATGTCCCGATTCGGCAACGCGCTTCGCCGCTTCGTGATAGTCCTCTGGAGTCGAGCAATTGGCAAACCAGCCGTTCGCGTAGAGACGCACTTCGTCTCGGAACTTGCCGCCTAGAAGCTCGTATATCGGTTTGCCTAATGATTTGCCGAGGATGTCCCACAGTGCGATGTCGATGCCGCTGATCGCGGTTGTGGGCAATCCGCGCGAACCCATGTAGGTGTAACGGCGGTAGAGCTTGTGCCAGATCGGTTCGATGTTGACCGGGTCTTCTCCGATCAGAGCCTCACGCATCGCCAATATCGCCTGTGCAGTGAGAAAACTTCCGCGTCTCGGACTGCTCGTCGCCTCGCCCCAGCCGTGAATGCCTTCGTCCGTGTCGATTCTCACGAATGTCCACTCGCGGTCCATGGTGCTACCGAAGTTCACTCCCGGCGGGTCGACCACGTATGCGCTAACGTCGGTTATCTTCATCTTTGCGTTCCTCCAAGTTGGATTTACCAGCTCCAACTCAAGATACTGTACCAACATCTGCCGCATCGCGTAAGTTGCTGAAACAGTCGTCAGAAACGGCACTCACGATGCGGCTTGATTTTTCGATGCTGATGGGGTGAAATTTCACATATACCCCTTGACATGTGGCATACTGTTTACACTTGTTGATGATGATTGAATATTTGCAAAATCATCGCCACCGCACTAAGGAGAGAAAATCTCGAAATAACGGCGAGTTGAAGCAATGCACAAATCACTATTAGGTAGAGTTGCAATCCTCGCTTTAGGCGTGCTGGTGTTCTCGGTCGCAGTCGCGTGCCAGACGCCGGAGCCTGAAGTAATCATCCAAGAGGTACCGGTAGATCGGATCGTCGTCGAGAAGGAAGTCGTAGAGGTGCCGGTCGAGAAGATCGTCGAGGTTCAGGTCGAAAAGGAAGTCCCGATCGAAGTCGAGAAGATCGTCGAGGTCGAAAAGATCGTTGAAGTCGCGCCGGAAGAACCGGAAGAAGCGATGATGATGATGGGACCGCCGATCTACCAGATGGGCGTCTTTGAAGAGCCGATAACGGTCAACTTCTGGAACTACTAAGGCGGCCCGGGCGGATCGGTATGGACCGGATACGTCCTGAACGGCCACACCAGTTCGCTGTACGGCTACTCCGACAAGCGTTTCGACTGGGTGCCAGTGCTCGCGGCTGACTTCTCGACTGAACTGAAGAAAGAGATGGTCGACGGCGTCGAACTATGGACGGCCGAAGTGCAGCTCAGAGACCACGTAGTCTGGAGCGACGGAAACGCACTGGATGCTGAAGACTTCCTCTTCACCGTCAACACCGTGCTAGACCTCGGTCTATCCTCTAACTGGGCTTCCTCGGTCGACTCGAAGTTCCTAAATCGAGTAGAGGCGATTGACAGCCATAATCTCAAAGTCTTCTTCAACTCCGCGGACGAGGAAGGCAACGAGTTGACGCCTGGCCTCAGCGTATGGCAGTTCGGACTAGGCTTCATGCCGGTCCTTGCTGAGCACTACTGGGGACCGGTGGTTGAAAATGCCAAGGAAGCTGGCGAAGCCCCGCAACAGATAGAGGCATTGTTCGCACACGTTCCGGAAAACGAGCCTACTCTTGGCGGATTCACGTTCGACGAGTGGGAGCCGGGCGCATTCCTCGAGAACACGACCGACCCCAACTACTACTCATCGGGCAACGTAATCACCCTCTACGAGAACGGTGCATACACGGAAAGCAACGAGAGCAAGGGACACAACGTAAGCTACTTTGGCGATGCTTCTGGAGAGAAGACGCTGGAGTACACGGTCGGACCGCACGTCGAGTCTGAGATCTTCAGCATCTACGGCAACCACGATGCGGCTATTCTGGCACTGACCAATGGCGACATCGACTTTGTATTCAACCCGCTAGGACTTGAGAAGGGCTTCCTGGACCGAGTTAACAGCACTCCTGAACTGGAGGTCGTTGACAACCCCAACAATGGCGTTCGATACCTCGGCTTCAACGTACGCAAGGCCCCGATGGACAACAAAGCTTTCCTACAGGCAGTAGCGACCGTTATCGACAAAGAGTTCGTGACTACCACTCTGCTGCAGGACGTTGCCATTCCGGTATATGCGATGGTTCCTGAAGGCAACGGTTTCTGGCACAACTCTGACGTGCCGAAGTTTGGTGCGGGACTGTCCCGCGCAGAGCGAATAGATGCGGCCGTAAAACTGCTCAAGGATGCCGGCTTCACTTACGAAGTAGAGCCGATGGTCAGTGAAGACGGTAACTTCGTCGCCCAGCAGGGCAAGGGACTGATGATGCCGGATGGTTCGCCAGTGCCGGAGATTACCCTCCTCGCGCCGAGCGCTGGATATGACCCGATGCGATCGACTTTCGCCATCTGGGTAGACCGTTGGCTGAACGACATCGGAATTCCGGTACGGGCCAACCTGACCGGCTTCAACGTCATCGTCGGCGAGCTGTTCAGCGAAACGGTAGCGGAAGACCTTGACATGTGGATCCTGGGATGGGGACTCTCCATCTTCCCGGACTATCTCGAGTCGTTCTTCAGCGGCCGAAACGCGCCGGAAGCTTCCGGCGGCTACAACTTGGGCGGATACATGAACGATGAGTTCGATGAACTGGCCCTTGGATTGCTGTCTGAAACCACGATCGAAGGCGCACGCGACAAAGTCTTCAGGATGCAGGCGTTCTTGGCCGAAGACCTGCCATACGTGACGCTCTTCACGACTCCGAAGCTGGACGCATACCGCCCGTCTCGTCTCGAGTTCCCGTACACCGACGTTCTCGGTGGAATCGAACAGCAGGGAGGAATGCAGCAGGCGGTGCACGTCAAGTAAGCAGCCTGACGACTGACTGACAACCTGCTGATAAGCAACGAAGCGTCGCTCGCTGGGTACCGTTGATGGCGAAGTATCTACTGAAGAGGACGGTGCAGATACTGATTACTCTGTACGTCTTTATGACGATAGTGTTCTTCGTCGTCAACGCCCAGCCGGGCGATATCAGCAACTTCTACGCTTTCAACCCTGACATCCCGCCGGAGACCCGGGAGAGCATCCAGGAACTGTTCGGAATCAACGAGCCGCTCTAGAAGCAGTATCTGGTTCACGTCAAAAACGCGTTTACTGGAAACTTCTGCACTTCATTCACTCACTACCCGCACACCGTTGCAGACGTCATCGCAGAGCGTTTGCCAAGAACGCTGGCACTCTTTTTGACGGCTACGGTGTTGTCGTTCTACTGCGGCTTCGCACTAGGTAAAATCATAGCTTGGCGACGCGGCGGCTGGATCGAATACTCCTCAACTATCGGTGGCGTCGCTCTGTACACCGTCTTCACGCCATGGTTTGCGTTGATGATGATCTGGGCGCTGGCATTCAGGGCCGGATGGTTCCCGATCGGTAAATTCATAAATCCAGTCCTCTGGCGAGACGCGCCAGTCGATGCCAACACGGTATTCATCCGGATGCTGATCATCGCGCTCATCCCCTCCGTCGTCTTGTTCATCGCGTTTCTTGCAATATCACGCAATCGGACCCGCTGGGGATGGCTGGCCAGAGGCGCTACTGTCTTGGTCACAGTCGCCGCCATCCTCGCTTTCTGGGCATCTTCCGGCATCGGACAGTATGCATGGGACATCCTGCATCACATCATGTTGCCGGTGCTGACGCTGACGCTCATCAGTTTTGCCGGCACGATGCTTCTCACTAGAAACAGCATGCTCGAGACGGTGCGCGAAGACTTTGTAATGGCCGCCCGCGCGAAAGGACTCTCGGAGCGCGACCTGCGGGATAAAAATGTCGCACGCAACGCATTGCTACCTGTATTTACCAGCCTCGTATTCAGCTTGGCCTTCGCCGTGGATGGCAGCGTGATCATCGAGCAGATATTCTCGTGGCCTGGCATGGGACAGACGCTAATCGGCGCGGCGCAGACTGAAGACCTGCCCTTAGCCGTGGGCGCCTTCGTATTCGTCGGCATATTCGTACTCGTCGCGCATCTGATCGCCGACGTACTGTATGCATACCTTGATCCGAGGATTCGTTACTGATGTTAGCGAACCAGACGCACCCAGCGAGCAAAACCGATGTCTGGGCGCCAGACTGGGATTGTTCGGTCGAAACCTACGCACCAGCTGGTCACTCTTCCTAGACACCCGAATCGGCGTCATTGGACTGGTAATCATACTGCTCTACGCGCTATTAGCGGCCGCGCATCCGATACTGATGATGACGGTGTGGGAAGAGCGGATATACGACCTTATCATCGGATACGCCTTTGACGAGACGAGGCAACCGGCACCGCCGAGCGGTTCACATCTGCTCGGAACCGACGCGCTGGGCAGAGACATCCTAAGTCAACTTATGTACAGCACCCGTTCAGAGTTTCTGCTCGGACTGCTGGCCGCGACCGTAACCGTCACCATCGGCACGTTGGTGGGTGCAATTGCCGCATACTTTGGCGGCATCGTAGATACGTTGCTGATGCGACTCGCCGACATCATGATCATGATGTCCGGCATCAGCGTCCTGATTGTGCTAAGCGCGCTCTTCGGAGTAGGACACCTCGAATTGGCCTTGATAATCGGTATCCTTTCCGGCTTCGGCGGCACTGGAGTCGTACTCAAATCTCAGGCCCTCTCGATCGTTGTCAAGCCCTATATTGAAGCCGCTCGGACTTCTGGAGGAGGGCATTTCCACGTCATCCTCACCCACGTCGTGCCGAACCTTATGCCGCTCGCGTTCCTGTACATGATGTTCACTGTTACCGGCGCCATCTTCTCTGAAGCAGTGCTCAGCTTCCTGGGACTGCTGGACGTTCAGATGAGTTGGGGCTTGATGATCCACACCACTGAAGCGACCGGCTATCTTCTGCAGGTCGGCGAGTACTGGTGGTTGATATTCCCCGCCAGCCTCTCTATCACTCTGCTCTGCTCATCCTTCTACCTTGTGGGCCGGTCGATGGACGCAATCGTTAACCCCAGGTTGCGACAGCGATGAACGCCGACGCAGTCATCGAGGTCAAAGACCTGACAATGCACTACTCCACCCGGGCCGGTTTCGTCCGGGCCGTCGATGGGGTGTCATTCTCCGTCAAGCGCGGACAGTCGCTCGGACTAGTCGGCGAGTCGGGTTGCGGCAAGTCCTCAATCGCGCTGACGTTGCTTAAGCTGCTACCGGACAACGCACGGTTCGTCTCGGGTAGCATCTCATTTGACGGTGTCGACCTGGTGCCGCTCGACGACAACCAGATGAGGCAATACCGGTGGAATCGCATCTCGATGGTATTCCAAGCCGCCATGAACACACTCGATCCCGTATATCGAGTGGGAGACCAGATCATCGAAGCTCTGGAAGTTCACTACGAATCGGCCAAGCAAGACCCGATCGAGAGAGTCCGCGAACTGTTCGAGCTGGTGCATCTCGACGCCAGCTTCATCGAGCGCTACCCGCACGAGTACAGCGGCGGAATGAAACAGCGTGCCATCATCGCCATGGCATTGGCATGCGAACCCAACCTTATCATCGCCGATGAACCGACTACTGCGCTGGATGTGATCGTGCAGGACCGCATCCTGCGTGAGATGCAGAGCATTCAGGATCAGCTCAATATGAGCATGATCTACATCTCCCACGACATGGCGGTAATCGCTGAAGTGAGCGACGTTGTAGGTGTCATGTACGCCGGCAAAATCGTTGAATTCGGACCCACCGCCGAGGTCTTCGCGCGTCCGATACACCCATATACGCAGGCCTTGATGTCGGCATTCCCAAGCATCCGGGGCGAGAAGCACGAACTTAAAACCTTGGATGGAGAGCCGCCGAACCTGCTGGATCCGCCGCAGGGATGTCGATTCAATCCGCGCTGTGCATACGCTACTGACGAATGCCGCACTACTGAGCCACTCATAGTTCGCCGCGGCGACCACTGGGCGGCATGCTGGAATCCTCAAGATGCGTGAAGTGTCCACAGACATGACGCACGCCGCGACATCGGGTGCCCAACCGATAATTAACGTCGCACACCTGAGCAAGCACTACCCGGTCTCCTCAGGGTGGTTCAACCGCAATCCCAGCGCTCTTCACGCAGTTGACGATATTTCCTTTGACATCAAGCCCGGCGAGACTTTTGGACTGGTCGGCGAATCGGGTTGCGGAAAGACGACTACTGGCAAACTGCTGATAGGCCTGACCGAGCCGACCAGCGGCGAAGTATTGTTTGACCGAGGTGAAGGTCAACTCGAAGACATCACGCATCTCAAGGGAGACACTCTTAAGGACTTCCGCAAAAAGGTGCAGATGATCTTCCAGGATCCTTACGAGTCGATGAATCCGCGCCGGACGATATTCGACACTATCGCCGAGCCGCTCAAGGTGCAGAAGATAGGCACTCCGATGGAGCAGCTGGAGCGCGTCACCGAGATGTTGCAGCTGGTAGGGCTGACGCCGCCGTCTACATTCCTGTTCCGGTACCCTCATGAGCTATCAGGGGGACAGCGCGCGGCGATCGCGCGGGCACTGGTCGTAAACCCCTCTTTTGTGATTGCCGACGAACCGACTTCGATGCTGGATGTCTCGATCCGCGCTGGCATCATGCAGTTGATGGAAAATCTGGCAACCCAGCTAGGCATCAGCTATCTCTACATCACTCACGATCTGGCCGTCGCACGTTACATGTGTAGCCGTATCGCCGTCATGTATCTCGGCAAGATAGTCGAGATTGGCGAGACGGAAGAGATAATGCACAATCCGGCGCATCCCTATACCCAAGCCCTGCTATCGGCAGTGCCCGTTCCTGATCCAGAAGCAGAGCGGTCACCAGTCAACATCCTGGGCTCGGTAACCGCGCCGGTCGATCCGCCGGCTTGATGCCGCTTCTACGATCGCTGTCCGATTGCGGACGACTTCTGCCGCGAAAACGACCATCCTGCTCTGGAAGACAAGGGCGGAGGGCGACTCGCAGCCTGCTACAAGGTTTAAACCCTCAGCGTTGTCACTGCACCAGCTTCGTCGAGTAGAGCCGTTCGTACCGCGTCGGACGGTTGTGATACAGATGACTGCGCATCAACACGATTGACGCTACCGGCACTCTAGCCTTTAAGCCCCGCTCTAACGGCGATGCCTCCAACCAGCGCTGTCCGATGGCATTCAATACGCGCTTCTGGGTACCACTACGCACCCTGCCGACCGTGACGTGAGGGGTGAATTCGCGTCCCTCTTGCGGGAAGCCGCACTGCACCATCGCCCCCTCCACTTTTGCTGCCAAACTCGACATGCGCCTCATATCCCCCGCCATCCCGGTCCACAAAACGCGCGGGGTGCGCTCTCCCGGAAAGCAACCGTTAGAACCAAGTTCCAAGTCAAAACGTGAAGAGCCGGATGCCACATCGTCAAGCTCTTCCCGGATATAGCCAACATCGTCCTGATGCACGTCGCCAAGAAACTTCAGCGTGATGTGCATATTGTCTCGTGATGTCCATCTGACAGCATCGTAAGCGACGGCGCCGCGCGAGGGGCGACGGCGCTGGCGACCTCCGAACGACGTGCTGCGCATCGACCGCGCCATCTCGTCCAGGATCGAGAGGGCTCGATTTGACAACTCAATCGCCACAAACAAGCGCCAATAGAGACGGTTATCCGCGATCTCTTCCGTCGTCATACCGCCCGGCAAGAGGACGGGATCTACCTCGCGGCGCACTACCGCGGGTTCGATTGTTGGTTTAGGCTCTGTACTCATATTGTTGCCGGAGAGTAGAAACAGGTCTCAACTCTAAAGGTACACCGATTCAACGTTTAATATTCCATCATGGCTTTTTCTATCACTTCTCCCGAAATCTGGTGGTCGCCGTCATCGCTCGAGTTTCAAGAGATACACGCTCGCGGTGGTACTGATTGGACGACGATAAACCTGAGCGACGCTGACGGCATTGCTGGGCAGGGCGAGATAACGTCCACACAGTTGAACAGCAGCGTCGCGGCACTGACGGCACGCCTGGCGAACCGATTGCGCGGCGTCCGCATCGCTTCGGATGATGATGTGGACAGCATCCTCGGCATCACGTCGGCCGCGTGTGAAGCAGACCAGCGACTGGCTACCGCCGTGAGTGCATTGCGTTGCGCCGTCGCCGATGCGTTGGCAAGACGCGCATCAATGTCGCTTGCACAGTACCTGCGTCATACCCACGCGCACGAGGGCGAAATACCATCCCAAGTCCGACTCTACGCCAACATCAACCGCTCACTGCTTCCCGATGATCAGGGCCCGGTCGATCGCGGTCCTGACGATTTCGCCGAGATGGCAGTAGAAGCGATCAACAACGGCTTCACATCAATCAAGTGTGCACCGTTCGACGAGTGCCGCGCACCATTCACATCGACCGGTTTGCCGCGTTGCGCCGAAGCCGGACTAGAGCGCGTCCAAGCCATCCGCGCGGCGGTAGGTCCTGACATCACCATCTACGTAGACTGCCACTCCCGCTTCGATCTCGAATCAGCACTGGCGTTAGAGCCGGAGCTGCGCGCCGCCGGGGGAGAGTGGTTCGAGGAACCAGTAGATCCCGTCGACACATCCGATGACCTGCGAACCATCCATGAACATGCGACATTGCCGATAGCAGGCGGCGAACATGCTTACGGCGTCGCCCTCTTTAAACGGCTCGTGGAAGAGGACGTCGTCGATATCGTCATGCCAGACGTCAAGTTCTGCGGCGGACCTATAGAGGCTTATCGCATCGGCGTCGAGCTCGAGCCGAACTTCCCCGCCAGCGTCTCGATGCACTGTCCATCAGGCCCGCTCTCACTGCTGGCCAGCGCGCACGCCACACTCGCCTTCGAAAACGTCTTGCCGCTCGAACACGCCGTGTACGAAGTGGATTGGCGACACACCCTCCTCGAGCCGTACGAAAGCATCCAGAACGGGCATCTGATTCTTCCGCAAGGCCCCGGCCTGGGCGCACGCGTCGATCCGGCCGCGGTCGCCTTCAGAGGCAAAGTCTGGATGGAGTAGGTCCGACAAGGGACAGGTCAACAATTGAATGCAGTGTTAGCGTCTGATATTCTGCCGCCGCGCACCGTGTCCAGTCGCGGCACGATATCGATGCTGAAGCGTCTCGCAGAAGACACGTCCGGCAACTATCGCTTCAAACTCATTCCCGCAACTGCGCTGGCGCAACGCGATATCTCACACACGGCGGCTTTAGAGCCCACAAAGCGGCATGAAGCGCCAAACCGATTGCGTTTGGCCCTGAATGCAGATCCGACGCAGCAGGAGGCCAGTGAGCCTGATTGGTCGTGGTTGCCAGCATCAGCACGAAAATCGCCCACCGGATTGGCTTGCTTATACATCAAAAACCGTTCCGATCGCTTCATCCCGCGTCTGGCAATCGCGCCTGCGTTCCCCATCGTGTCGGAAAAGATAACGAACGATTGGCGGTCTCTGCTACCCGCAATCGATCCGCCAGCAAGGGTAGGTATCATACTCCTGCGCTATGGGCACGTCGCTGTCTGCATCGCACACGATGAATCGATAGTGGCATCTAAAGTCTCCTCACGCTTTGTGCCGAATAAGCATCGTGCCGGCGGGCAATCTGCCAACCGCTTCAAGCGCGGACGGGAAAAGTGGGCACGCGAATTCTTCGACAAGTCAGCACGTATCGCATCCGATCTGTTCAGCAACCACCCCCATCGCATCGATTGGCTCATGCTCGGCGGAGACCGACACGTCCTAAACGCATTCCTAGAGCGTGCAAACTTCCCCGATGGTTTGGCAGGGTGCATCTCAGGACGACGTTTGAATGTAGTGCGACCGCGCAGAAGCGTGCTGGATGAAGCGGTGCGCGATGCATGGTCCAGCACCGTCTTCGCCCTCAGCGATTCCGCCATATCGGATTAGCACCTCCAAGTCTGACGTTACACGTCCCTGTCGCCCTCTCTGACAAAACGTTATTGATACAAACCTGTACAATGCACGCCACAAGACCAATCATCTCTTAGGTGCAAGAGACTGTCCTCATGAAAATCACTTCCGTCACATCCCACATCGGCTACGGCCCTCGCTATCCATGGGTCTTCCTGCAGATCGAAACTGATGAAGGCCTGCGCGGGCTCGGACAGGCGCAAGGCGGTGTCGTGGCGCTCATGATACATCGCTCCATCCCACTGCTCGAACAGTTCTTAGTCGGCGAAGATTCGAGCCGCATCGACTATATCTGGACGCGGCTATTCAGCGAGTTCAACAGCACCGGCAGCCGCGGCTTCGGCACCGCTCTCATCAGCGCGGTAGACATCGCGCTGTGGGACTTGAAGGGCAAGAGATTGGGTTTGCCGATATACGAACTGCTCGGCGGCAAGTTCCGTGAAAACCTGCGCATGTACTCCAACGGATGGTTCACAAGAGGCCCATCGCCCGAAGGCTATGCCCGTGCCGCGTTCGAGACGATAGCCGAAGGGCACACAGCGCTCAAGATGGACCCATTCATGGAGTTTGACGATGTCTCGCCGCTTCAGCACGGACACAACATTTCGCCAACCGGCCTCCGCAAAGGCGTCGAGCGAACTCGTGCCGTCAGAAACGCCATCGGCGACGATGTCGAGATACCGATCGATCTGCACGGCCGATACGATGTCGCCGCGGCGGTGCGAGTCGGCAAGGCACTGGGCGAGTTCAACATCGGATGGCTCGAAGAGCCGGTGCCGCCTGAAAACTTCGATGCGCTCCGCATCGTCAAAGAGCAGGTGCCAATGCCCATCTGCGTCGGCGAACGCCTCGTCACGCGCTACGAGTTTCGCCCGATACTCGATCAGCAGCTGGCGAACTACATCATGCCCGACATCGTGCGCTGCGGCGGCATCAGCGAGATGCGCAAGATCGCAACCATGGCCGAGGCATACTACATCCCAGTATCGCCGCACGATGCAACCGGTCCAATCACCATGGCCGCTGGCGCACAGGTCATGATGTCCACACCCAACTTCTACCGTCTCGAAATCGCCTACTCCGAACTTCCCTACTACAACGCTGCCCTGACACCACCCTTGGACGTCCGCAACGGCATCTACCACGTCTCCGATCGACCCGGCCTCGGACACGAACTGAACGAAGACTACATCGCCGCCGGACCAGACAAGTCGCTCATCGATTGAAACCCAACAGCTTGGATATGAACCACGATGACTACCTACATGAACAACGACACCATCCTCGACCACATCGCCGAGTTGCCACGCATCAAACTGGCGCGGCTCAATACTCCATTCGAGGAAGCACCCAGACTGCGTGCCGCGCTCGCCGAGTCGATGGATGCGGGGACTGAAGCAGTCCCGCGGATATTCATCAAGCGGGATGATGCGACCGGCTTTGCTTTTGGCGGCAACAAGGCGCGGCACATGGAGTTCCTCTTTGCACATCTGCAGGAGCGCGGCTTCGACACCATCGTCAACATCAACCACTACCACTCCAATCAGGCACGTTTCGTCGCCGCTTCCAGTGCCAAGACCGGCATGAAGTGCCACATGGTAGCGGTCGATATGGTCGATGCGCCAGTGATGGGCAACCTGCTCATCGGACACCTGACCGGCGCCGAGATACATCGTGTGCCGGGCGAATACTCACGTGCCGTCGCCGATCGGCTGGTCGCCGATGAGAATGCACAAGGGCGCAACGCGACGATACTGTCCGACAACGAGTTCTCCGATATCGCCGGCATGATCGGATTCGTTGAAACCGGCATCGAGCTGGATGCACAGACTAGAGAAGCGGGACTGGAGGATGTGCCGCTACGGATGTGGGGACTAGTCGGACGCTCAATCGCTGGGCTGCGATTGTATGCACGCAACACTGGCAAGGAGTGGAACGCGTCGGCAACCGCATACTCGCATACGCAACCGGCGACGTATGAAGCGACATACATGGACCGTTCGCAACGCGTATCGGAACTGCTTGGCTTATCAACCGCGCTCGAAGCCGGCGACCTAGACACCATCGTCGGATATGAAGGATCCGATTACGGAGTGCCGCACGATGGCGTGTTCGAAGCGATACATCTAGTCGCCAAGACGGAAGGCATCATGCTAGACCCCAACTACACCGGCAAATCGATGTCGGCGCTAATCGGCCAAATCCGCGCCGGCAACCTCGACCCGGAAATCCCCGTAGTCTTCGTCCACTCCGGCGGCCTCCCCCAAACCTTCGCCTTCGCGGAGCAGCTTTGGGATTGGGAGGGGTAGACGAAATCTCACAGCCCCGATAACGCGCCTTCCACCTCAATTACCGCGTCTTCGATGGCGTCGCATAGCTCATCTAACTCTTGCGCGGTGACGGTGAGCGGAGGCGATACGGGCAGGATGTAGGCGCCTACTCGGAGCCAGACGCCGCGTCGCTTGAGGGCATCGGTGAGGCGCATCCCGATGGCGGCTTCTGGCGGGAACGATCGCTTGGTTGCGCGATCTGCCACCATCTCCATCCCCTGCACGAGTCCCATTCCGCGCGCATCCCCTATCATCTCGTGCCGCTCCTGCATCTGCGCCAGCCTTTCGGCGAGCTGCACACCACGTTCGCGAGCGTTCTCAACCAAGTTCTCTCGCTTCATGATTTCGAGGTTCTTAAGTCCGGCGGCTACTCCCCCTGGATGGGCGGAGTAGGTATACATATGGCTCCACGTCTTCTCTGGTCCGCCGGCAAACACATCTGCGATGCGTCGATCGGCGATGCAGCCTCCGAGCGGGAAGTATCCGCTCGTGATGCCTTTGGCGAACGAGATGATGTCGGGCTGGGTATTGACGACCTGAGCACCGAACCACTCGCCAAGCCGTCCAAATCCCGTAATCACCTCGTCGAAGATAAGGACAACGCCGTAACGGTCGCAGATTTCACGCACCATCGGCCAGTAGTTCTCGGGCGGCACTACACCGCCCATCGGCTGCGTAACCGGTTCGCCGATAACTGCCGAGACGGAGTCGGGGCCCTCGCTGATGATGGCCTTCTCGATGGCGCGCGCGGCCAACTCGCCACACTGCTCTGGTGAATCGGAGTTGAATTCACAGCGATAGAAGTACGGCGCTGGCACGTGGACAGCATGAGGCGGTTTCGGCTGGTAATCGGTGCGCGGGAAACCGGGATGCTCTCCCAACCACATCGTGCCGTAGGTGGCGCCGTGATACGACCCGCGCCGTGAGATTACCTTGTATCGCCCCTTTTCGCCGACCCGCATCTGATACGCCTGCGCTAGCTTCAGAGCCGATTCGTTAGCTTCAGAACCGCCTTGACATAAGAAGGTGCGCGTCAACTCTCCGGGCGTGAGGTTTGCGATTTCAGTCGCCAACTCAATCGCCGCCGGCGTCACACTCGCATATACGTTGGCACTCAAGTTCGATATCTGCTCATATATCGCTCGCGCAATCTCTTCACGCCCGTGCCCCGTGTTGCGGAAGTACATCCCCGAAATGCAGTCGATATACTGATTGCCCTCAACATCGTAGATATAGATACCCTCACCCCGCTCCGCGATGAGCGGTCCACCCTCCTCACCAAGCATGGCCTGGTTAGTCATGCCCACAAAGATATGATCCAAGGCGGCTTGCCTCAATTCAGACGGGTTTCGGGACGCGGTGTTAGAAGATTGCATAGCGATAGTCTCTGACGGCAGACGGTTGAAGTTGCTTAGATTTCACTCTATCGCATTGCAAGACTAACCTGTTAAGCCGCTTCGATCTATTCGATGAAACCAAGTGACACGCTTCATCCCCTAGAGCCACGCGCTGGCTAAAATCATTTACATGACATATCCAAGAGAGGCATCACACGCAGAGTTTCTGACGATAGAGAGCGCGCGCGCAAGGCTAAAGCAAGAATGGCAGTAAACAGGGATAAGCCTGACCGATGGAAGTAGGATGTCGCATAGTCAGTAGACATGTACAACGACTGGTTCATCAACTTCGCTCCTGAGGTATACCGTACGACGCGAGTTCAAACGACAGCTGATGTCAATGCAACTCTTGAGGCTACAAATGATCTGATGGAAGTCGGAGCGGATCTACTGAAGGCTAAACCCTCAGTGCTACCAACTTTGCGGATGTCCACCTGCCCACCGTTGGCGATAGACCGATTGATCGGTCTAACCGGCGTGTCAAGAAATTTGGTTAAGGTAATGGAAAGAGAGAACCGACTACCCCCTAGGATGGCATTGAGACAGATAGACAGCGACCTCAAGCAAATCGGAAAAACCATCCAGAAGATGGCAGATCCAGATATTTTCGTATGGTTGGAACGCGGTGATACGCCATCAGAACCGGAGCGGTACCGTGCTGCCACAATCGTCGCTGACCGTCTTTGCGGTTCCGTTGCCAACCCTATCATCCGCAACGCGCAGGAAGAGCGTCAACTCGATTCCATCAGCAAATGGCTCACAGACTCGGGCTACAAGCAACTGGAAGTCGATGAAAGCAACGATCTCGATGAGATGCGGCCCGGTACCTTCGCTCATAGACGCAATGTCCCAGTCAAGCATGGAGATACCGGCAAGACGATCAACATAACGGTCGACACCGTTGTGATGCCAAAAAACGCCTCCGGCATTGCGATGCCGTTGCTGATCGAAGCCAAGTCGGCAGGTGATTTCACCAACGTCAACAAGCGCCGCAAAGAAGAAGCCACAAAGATGAGCCAGCTGCGTCAAACCTATGGCCAGGACGTGCGATTCATCATGTTCTTGTGCGGCTATTTCGACAGCGGTTATCTTGGCTACGGTGCCGCGGAAGGTATCGACTGGGTATGGGAGCACCGCATAGACGATCTGGAGGAATTCGGTCTTTAGATGGTGACACGAACAGTAACAACAGAACTTGAAGAACGACGCCGTTTCCTGCAGGACCATCTGGACGCTCAGAAGAGTGCGGCAGAACGCAACCGTATGGGACAGTTCTATACGCCGAACAGCCTTGCGGTAGATATATTGCGCTATGCAGAGTCACAACTGGGTGAAGAAGAAGATGTGCGTTTCATCGATCCTGCTATCGGCACTGGCGCTTTCTATTCGGCTCTCCTAAAGGTATTTGATGAGAAACGAGTAAATGCCTCAGTGGGGTATGAGATCGACCCACATTACGGCTTACCCGCGGCAGAACTGTCGAGCGAGATGGGCTTAGATGTCCGTCTACAGGACTTCACTCAGGACACGACCCCAGGATATGACGAAAGATTCATTCTGCTGATCTGCAATCCGCCATACGTGCGGCACCATCACATCCTTAACGATGCAAAACGACGACTGCATTTACAAACACGTCGGGTTGCCGGCATTGAAATCAACGGACTCGCAGGACTGTACTGCTATTTCCTAGGTTTAAGTCATGGATGGATGACGGACGGCGGGCTTGCTGGATGGCTGATCCCTAGCGAATTCATGGACGTGAATTATGGTATCTCTCTGAAACGTTACCTACTTGACCATGTGACGCTGTTGCATATTCATCGCTTCGATCCGAAAGATGTGCAGTTTGGCGACGCTCTCGTGTCATCGGCAGTGGTGTGGTTCCGCAAAGAAGCACCACCGATAAATCACGAAGTGCGGTTCTCCTATGGGGGTACGTTGCGACAACCTAAACAGCAACGGCTGGTACCCGCGGAGATGTTGCGCCACGCTCCTAAGTGGACGCGCTATCCGATGAATCACAGCCACAAAGCGGCAAAAGGTCCTGTTTTAGGCGATTTTTTCACGATCAAGCGCGGAATTGCGACGGGGAATAACAAGTATTTCATCATTTCTGCTGACGAAATCAAACGCCGCCAATTGCCGATGGAAGCTTTCAAACCGATCCTTCCAAGCCCTCGTTATTTGACCAATGACGAGATCAAGGTTGACCGAAATGGCACCCCATACTCAAATGTCAGTTGTTCCTGCTCAATCCGCCGTGGTCGGAAGATGAAGTACGCCAAAAGCATCCGAAGTTATGGGACTACTTGCAGGAAGGTCGGTTCCAGGGCGTTGACGAACGGTATGTCTGCCGCAACAGAAAGGTGTGGTATGCCCAGGAAAACCGTCCGCCTGCCCCCTATGTCTGCACCTATATTGGGCGAAGTGATACCAAAAAGGCCGTCCGTTTCGGTTTATCTTGAATGAGTCTGACGCGACCGCCGCAAACGTGTATTTAATGATGTATCCGAAAGAACCGATCAAGCACGCGTTAGATGCGAGACCCGACCTGAAGCGACAGATATGGAAAGCTCTGAACGAGATTTCCCCAAAACTGATGTTGAGCGAAGGACGGGTGTATGGTGGCGGTCTGCACAAACTGGAGCCGAGAGAATTGAGCAAAGTTCCGGCCGATAAAATTTCCGAGTTAGTGCCAGAATTGAACCCGTGGCTTCAGGAAAAGCAGGGGACACTGTTTAAGTAGCCAATCTAACTCGCGACATCTACAATCATCCCCATGAGCCGTTGGATAATGATGGGGGCTATTTTGGGTTTTGCGACTGGAGTGGTCGTTTTTGTTGGGTATGTGTTGGCTTCTTGGTGGGTTTGCAGCAGTATGCTGGATTGCCCGGGACATTGGTTTCCGTATCTGGTGATTTTCGGTATCGGGGTAGCCATCTTCACTTTGCTGGGTGCCGCTATCGCGGGGACGTTGCGGGGGCTCTATCTGATGACAAAGGTGTGATGCGGGGGCAATCCGATATGCGCCTGATCTAGTGAAGCTGGATGTCAGCGTGGTGTCCTGCTTTCGGCGAGTCGAGGCACAGTTCTGCCAAGTGTGAAGTCGGTGGTTATAGACTCGATTCTTGTGCTTGTTCAACGTCTGCGTTCGTGTTGAGGAATCTGTCGCGATGTTCAATTCAGAAACTGTCTTCGATCTAGTCGTCATAGGCGCCGGACCTGGCGGCTATCACGCTGCAATCCGGTCGGCCCAGCTCGGGATGAGCGTGGCTATAGTCGAGAAGGACGATGGCACCGGCATCGGCGGGCTGGGAGGTGTCTGCCTCAACTGGGGATGCATACCCTCAAAGTCGTTACTCAAAAATGCTGAACTGGTAAACGAGTTGAAGCATGCCAGCACCTGGGGCATCGAGTTCGACAATGTCCGCTTCGACATGTCTAAAGCCATAGACCGCTCGCGGCGGGTATCCAACAGTCTGACGCGTGGCATCGGTTATCTGATGCGCAAGAACAACATCACCGTCTTCAACGGTACCGGCCGGTTGATGTCCTCATCGCGCATCCAGGTCGACGGCGATACCTGGTTGACGGCCCAGAACATCATCATCGCAACCGGGGCACGTGCACGTTCGTTGCCCGGTCTGGAGATCGATGGCGATTCGATAATCACTTCTCGCGAGGCGTTGGAACTACGGGAGCAGCCGAAAGCCATCGCAATCGTCGGCGCATCAGCCATCGGGTGTGAATTCGCATACTACTTCAATGCTTACGGCGTTGACGTCATGTTGTTCGAACTGTTGCCGCGCATCGTTCCCAAAGAGGATGAAGAGATATCGACAGAGTTGGAGCGACAGTTCAAGCGACAGGGCATCAAGATCAGCGCCGGGTCGATGGTTCAGGGAGTCGCGAAAAACGACGACGGCACGGTTACGCTCAGCTACACCATTGGTGAAGATGGTGAGACGCAGACCTTCACGTGCGACAAGGTTCTGCTCGGAGTGGGAGTGCAACCAAATTCAGACGATATCGGATTGTCCAACGTGGGCATCGAGACTTACGGACCTGGTTTCATCGAGATTGATGGGCAGATGCGAACGAATGTTACCGGCGTCTACGCGGTGGGCGATGTTACGGGCAAACTGCCATTGGCACACGTGGCGTTCGATCAGGGCGTCGTCGCGGCAGAGACGATTGCCGGACACGATCCAGAGCCGATTGAAGACTATCTCGCGATGCCGCGCTGCACCTATTGCCAACCGCAGATCGCATCTATCGGCATTACCGAGGCCGAGGCGCGCGAACAGGGCCTCGACTACAGCACCGGCAAGGTGCCGCTACAGGTGGCAGGAAAGTCGGTCGCCATCGGAAGTCCGCAGGGCTTCGCCAAGATCATCGTTGACAACGAAACCGGCGAGGTCGTGGGTGCTCACATCATCGGCAACGAGGCGACTGAGTTGATCGCCGAAGTCGGCATGTTGAGGTATCTCGAAGGTACCAGCGAAGAGCTGCATCGTGTAACCCACGCGCATCCCACGATGTCCGAAGTCGTCAAAGAAGCGGCCGCGGCCGTTAACAACGAAGCGATACACTTCTGATCTGTCGCTGAAGTTTCGGCACGGCGGAAGTGTATAGTTGCATTGCAGATTTCAAACGAAAGGCGGGAGCAACTTGTCGAACCAACTGCGCGTCGGACTTGTCGGTGTAGGTCAGCGCGGACTGAACCACCTGCAGCAACTCGTCAGACTTCAATCTGAGGAGATCGGCACCTTAGCGGCTCTGGCAGATCCATTTACCGAAAACCTGGACCCGGCCAAGATCAAGGCGTATTCAGAAGCGTACGATGAGCGCGGCGTCTCGCTCTTTTCTACGGCTGACGAAATGATCAGCTCTGGCGAGGTGGATGTCATCTGGTTCGCAATTCCGCCGAACCAGCATCAAGGCGAGATTGAACGTGCCGCGGAAGCGGGCATCGCCGTCTTTGCCGAAAAGCCGCAAACGCTCTTCTTCGATGAAGCATTGTCGCAGGCCGAAGCAATCGATAAGGCCGGCATTCCCAACACCGTGGGCTTCCAGATGCGATTTCATCCGGCGTACAAAGCCATCCATGACCATCTGGCAGACAAGTGGACCGCGGCGATGATGATGGTCGCCGAAGGTGCGGTTGAAGGACATGGCGTAAAGCACACCCACACGGAAGAGCGCGGTGGCCCTGCCAATCGTATCTGGACCGCCAATCGCGCCTGGTCTGGCACTTCGATGGTGGAAGCCGGCATTCATCAGACCGACATCATGCGCTACTGGTCAGATGACGACGTAAAGTGGGTGCGTGCTTCATACGTCCAGCGACCGGAACATCTCTGGGATACTGAGGGCGACAATCCCATCTACTACAGCGTCACCTACGGTTTCGAGAAGGGCGCGGTCGGTACGCTGGTCTTCACAAAGCCGGCGCGGTCGTACTACAACGGTCGCTTCGACTGCATAATCTGGGAGCACGGCACCATCAAGTTCGAGGGCAACCGCATCGTCGATTACCACTATGCCGGCGACGACTGGTCGCCCGCGTTACGTCCCAGCATCGACGAGACCCGTCGCGTCATCTGCGAAGACCCGGGCTACGACGGCATGGCCATGCCCAACACGTATGATCTGGCAAAGACATTCCTCGAGTCGATAATCGAATCGGACGACTCCAAGACCCGGAACAGCTACCGATCCTCGCTGAACTCCCTGGCCGCAGTTCTCGCAGCCAACACCTCAAATACGTTAGGCGGTGAGCAGGTAGACATTCAGGAGTTCATGTACGGAGATCGATACGCGCAGTTCCGCAGCCGGCCCTAATCATTACATTGGGCTCAGTTAGAGCTGGATGACGGTAGCCAGCCGCCGTCGCGCGGACCGTAGTCTATCGGCATGACGCGTCCGGCGCGGATGCACGATATCGGTTCGAGCGCATGCTGACCGGTATTGACCACGCCGTCGCCGTCAACGAACTGCCAGTCGCCTTTGTGCACTTTGAGCAACGTCAAGTCTGCACATGTGCCCGGTGCCATGCAACCGAGATTGCGCTCGATTTCCGGTCCTAACACGCGCGCCGGTGTGCGGCTCGACATCACGAGCGCGTCGGCCAGTGGTATCCCGAGCGACATCACCTTTCCGATGCAGTCCATCTGCGAAAAGGCCGGACCGGCATAGCGGCTCATCAAAGTCACGTCTGAACTGATGGTGTCGGGCATCAATCCGCCGTCGAGGATGCGCCTTGCCGTATCGAACGAGAAGTTTGCGCCGCCAACTCCGATATCGAAGATGACGCCACGCTCGCGTGCCTCTAGCGCTTCCGGCAACAGTTTCCGATCGGTGCCAAGCAATCCGCCCTTGGCGCCGCTGAAGGTGTGAGTTACGATATCGCCCTCTGTGAGCACTTCCGAGAGGATGCGCGGTGCCGCGTTCTGCGCCGCGTCTGAGTGTCCGATGATGTCGCCCATGTGAACCATTAGCCGCACACCAGCATCGTTCGCGATCGCCTTGCCCGCCATCGGCAGGTCCATGCCCAACGCGGTGATGCCGGGAGATACCATCCGAGCCTTAACGCCGATAATCACGTCGGGGCGTGACTCAATCGCTTCTACCGCCGCATCGCGGTCGATATCGATTTCCGACGTTACTTCCGGGATTCGGTTGACACCCATCGATCCGACATTGAGCAGGGCGAATATGCGGGTATCGGCATTCGGTATCACATGGTTCACTAAACTGCCAATGTTTGCGATGCCGCACGATCCGGCATCGATGAGCGTCGTCACGCCCGAGTGCACCCCGGCAGTGTCGGCATCCTGCATCATGTCTTCGCTGTATGGCGACGGGCGTCTAGTTCCACCAGCAACGTGAGTGTGCAGGTCGATAATGCCTGGCATCACTATCAAACCGGTCGCGTCGATGCGACGTCGCGGCACTAAATTCGCCGGCACCTTCTCGATTGCCGCTATCTTGTCGCACGTAATCGCCACATCGCCTGGCACCAACTCCGAAGTATCGGTATTGAGCAGGGTACCGCCCGTTATCAACAGGTCGCACGTAACCATATCGGCCATGATTGCCTCCCAAAAACACTTAAGCGTGAGAAAAGTCTACCAGCGAGAAGCGATGGGGATTGAATCCCGCCGGTGAATGGAGACGACGCTAGTGGGGATGCGGCGCTTGATGCGCGTTGAAGTAGATGCCCTCAAGAGAGACTGGCGGAGCATCAGGGTCATCAGCCTGTCCAAAAGCTAGATAGTGCGGCGGATCGCCGTCGATGACGATGTAGGCGCTCAGGGAACTTGAGAGCGGGTTGTGCCCGCCCAGCCACTCTACCTCTGGGCCGTCCGTCAGTTGCACCGGGCCGTGTCTCAGCGGTCTGCGAACGTCTTCAAAGCTGACGTACTTGGCGCCGGGCGGGCCGACGCCCCACTTCACAACACCTTCATAGTCAGCCGGGATGATGAAGCGCCATCTTGGAAGCAGTCCCTTCCAGGGCGACACTTCGATAGCGGCGCGATGGTGAACATCCTCGAAGGGGTGATGTATCTGCCAGCGATAACGGGACTGCGGCTCATCGTACGACACGGTGCCATGCGTATGCACATGGTCTGCCGGGTCGTCGCTGGCGTGATGAGAGTGCGACGCGTGATTGTGGCTTGATGCCATCAGCTCGCAAGCGCTTTGTTTAAGCGTTTGGCGAGGCGGCTCTTCTTGCGCGAGGACTGATTGCGATGCATGACACCCTTGCGGGTGGCAACATCGAGGGCACTGAAAGCGGCGCGCAACTTAACACTCGTCTCGGCCTCGTTCGGACCCTCGTCGATCGCTCTGCGAGCTATGGTGACGCGGGAGCGTACGAGTGATTTTACGGATCGATTTCTTGCCGCTCGGCGTCGCTGGACGCGCATTGACTTAGCTGCGGGCATTTAAGACCTTTCGTGACGAACCTTGAGATGTCGGACGGTATTGCAGATTTTCGGATGCTTCGATTCTATAAGAGCAGAGCAGCAACTGCGAATGACGATACACTTTTCAGTTGATGCGCAACACCGATTCAACTCCGCGCACCGATTCCAAGCGATCGAACAGCCTTGCCAACTGCTCCAGACCGGTGGTGTAGACCGTGAAGTCGATTTGAGTGATACCCTTGCCCACGTCCTCGCCAGAAGCCATCTTGTGGAGATTCATCCGCTCGTCGCGAATGACGCCGCAAAGATCGTGTATCAAGCCGATGCGGTCGGAGCCGCGGATACGCAATCGTGCCGGGTAGGTTCCAACCATGTGCCCCCACGCCAATTCGACGAGGCGATCGGGGTCGATGTAGTTGCGCAGGTTGCGACAGGTGTTGCGGTGAGCAGATACCCCGCGCCCGCGCGTCAGATAGCCGATGATCTCGTCGCCATAGACCGGGTTGCAACACTTCGGGAAGTTCACTTGCACCCCGGGCAACCCCATAACCACTACCCCTTTAGAAACGTCATGGGAAGCGTTTTGACGACGCTCGCGTTCGCCGGCTATCAGTTGCTCCTCAAGCAGCCTCTCCGGACGACTCTCGTCAATGGCCTTTACGACCGTACGAACGATGACTGATGGTTGCTGGTGCGTCTTGCCGAGATCGGTAACCAGTTCGTCGGTTGAGGGATAACCCATCAGATCGGCAATCTCGTCCGCGTCTACGGTGTGTCCCATGCGTTTCAGCTGATCCATTGCCCGCTTCAGTTGCTGACGCCCTTGTTGCATGTTCGTCTCGCGCGCCTGGCGACTGAACCACTGCCTGACCTTTGCCCGCGCGCTGTTGGTTATCAGATAACGCTTTTCAGTGTCCTGCCAATCGAGGCTCGGTCCGCGCGGAATGCGCGCTTTGCGGATCTCGATCACATCCCCCAGTTCCAGCGGCGTATTCAGCGGCACCATCTTGCCGTTGACAACGGCACCGACCGTGCTGTGTCCCAGATCGGTGTGAATACGATATGCGAAATCGAGCGGTGTAGCACCTATAGGCAACTCGATAACGTCGCCGGCGGGCGTGAATACCTGGATATGATCCGTGCCCAGCTCCTGGTCTACCGAATCGATGAACTCCTCAGAATCGTCTGCGACGTCTACCAAAGAGACCATGTCCTTAAGCCAGGTCATTGTGCGGTCGGAAGAGTCTTGAGGGCCCTCGTTGTTTTCGCCCTGCTTGTAAGCCCAGTGCGCCGCAAAGCCCTGCTCCGCTACCCGGTGCATCTCCACCGAGCGGATCTGCACCTCTAAAGGCGTGTTATCGGGACCGCGCACTGTCGTGTGCAACGAACGATAGCCGTTGCTCTTCGGTTTGGAGATGTAGTCGTCGAAAGTGCCCTCGACCATCGGCCACAGACCGTGCACGACTCCGAGAGCGTTGTAACAATCACCCGTGCTTTCGGTGATGACACGCAGGGCGATTAAGTCGTAGATCTCGTCGAAAGTCCGGCCCAGCTCCTCGTAGCGTCGCTTCTTGCGAGAAATGGAGTAGAGATGCTTTGCGCGGCCGCTCACCGTTGCTTTGATGCCCTGTTTTTCGACGATGGCATACTTCAGCAGGTTGACGGCACGGATCGTGAACTGTTCCCGCTCACGGCGCTTACGTTTCACCAGCCCTGAGATGTTGCGATACTCTTTGTGGTCCAGGTAGTAGAATGCCCGGTCTTCCAACTGCCACTTCCACTCGTACATTCCCAACCGGTCCGCGAGCGGGGCGTAGATATCCATCGTCTCGCGGGCGATGCGTTGCTGCTGTTCGGCTTTGAGGTAGCGCAACGTCTCGATGTTGTGCATCCGATCGGCCAGCTTGATCAGCAGAACGCGCCGATCCTCACCGGCCGTGACGAACATCTTTCGCAGGCTCTCGATGCGGTCCTGCTCGCGCGCTTCTGCATGACGCCGCTTGAACGTACCGCCGTCTACCGCCTTCAGCTCGATGTGCTTCAACTTCGTGACGCCGTCTACGAGCAATGCCACGCTATCGCCGAACGCGTTGCGCAGATCCTCAACTTCGATGTCGCAGTCCTCAACCGTGTCGTGCAACAGTCCGGCCGCGATCAAATCGGACGGCAATCTCAAACGGGCAAGTCGCAGCGACACTTCCACCGGATGCATGATGAACGGTTCGCCCGACTTGCGCTTCTGCCCGTCATGCGCTAAGAAGGCGTATTCGTAAGCCTCCTTGACAAACTCGATCTCCTCTTTTGGCAGATACTCACGAATCTCATTCATGAATTCCGTGAGCGATCTTTGATACCCGCTTCGGACTGACAGCCCAGAACTTGACGACGTGCTTAATGAATACGTGGGCTCAGAAACGAGTGTGGGAGTTTTTGCCATATTCTCTTTTAGGCGACGGTCAGCAAATCTGCGAGAGCAGTTGAGTTTAGTTTACACAGTATCTGCACATACTTTCATACGTACGCTTGACGTACTACTCGACTCTGGACGCTCTTACATCTCCATCTCACCCGCGCCAAGTCAACAGGTCCGACAGTTCGTCCAGTATGACATCCAACTCCTCACCATCGTATCTGTCGAACGCTTTAGAGCCCGGTTGACGCGTGACGGGCGTCCGGATGATGCCACGTCGCCAGAAGACCTGCTTGTAGGTCGTGACGCCGAAGAAGAACTCGAAGTTGAGCGACGGAAGGATGCGATTGAAGAGCTCCCGCGCTTCGGTCGTTATGACCTGCTGTCCGTTGGCATCGACGCCCCCGGCTTCCAGTGCGTCCCAAACCGCGACGTGGGCCTCGGTGATGTGTCCGGCCGGCATGGTGCCCGCGCCTCCGCGACGATACTCGGCAAGTAGGAAACGTCCACCCATGCCGCCCATGATCGACTCGACCTTGTCGCCACACGCCTCAAGCACTGCTGTCATGACAGCGCCAGGCAACAGACTCTCCTCTTTCAGCAACGACGCGCCCGGTATCTCCTCGATGATGCGGATAAGCGTCGGAGTCGGTATCGTCGGACCGGTCGGCGGCTTGTTGTTCTGCAACCAGACCGGCAGACCGGTAGCCTCCCACAGCGCGCCGTAGAGGTCGATAGTCTCCTGACCACCGCCCATACCGTTCACTGGCATAGCGATTATCGAGTCGGCGCCGCACTCAACGGCGACACGCGCACGCTCTACGCAGTGCTCGATCGATATCCCGCTCGCGCCCGCCACTACCGGCACCGCACCATCGACGGTCGCAACTCCTACGCGTAGCACCTCATCGCGCTCTTCGTCCGTCAATCTCGGACCTTCGCTGGCATTCACCGGCATCACGATGCCGTGCGCCCCCGCTTCTACGCAGTACGAAACACAGCGACGCAACGACTCATAGTCGATGCTGCCGTCCTCGTTGAACGGTGTTACCGGGATCGAGAATACGCCCCGGTTCTTACTCTTTTTATCGCTGGCAGTAGAAGACATCGCCATATCTATTGCGTCTCCAGTAATCGTCATCGATGCGGCAAGTCTAAAAGCGCCGACATCAAAACCTAATCTTTCCATAGGGGTATTTTAGCCCCTGCATCAAAACTGCCCAAAATCAATCGTGTCGCACGGTGCTATCACCTTGCGAACCGCGCATATCCTTATCTCAATCCCCAAGAGAGATATCGCAGAGAGAAATCACTACGGAGAGATATTGAACCGCAGACAAGAGTAAGTTGAGGCAAATCACATGGCAACTACCACAATGAGAGCAGCGCTGGACGATGGAACTGGCACTTACCGAACGCAGGATGTCCCGATGCCAGAGATGTTTGACGGCGCGGCGCTGATACGGGTGCGACAGACCGGCATCTGCGGCTCCGACCTGCACATGACAGTGCGACGTGAAGAGGCGCAGGATGTACCTTCCGGACACGAAGTCACGGGCGAGATCGTAGAGCTGCCAGCCGGCAATCACCAACTGCAGGTCGGCGACCGCGTCGCCATCGACACGGTATGCTCCGGACGTGCCTGTTTCGACTGCCGCTTCTGCAACTACGGACAATATCGCCACTGCATGAACTTCGTCGAGGACACCGGCGGCGGCTTCGCCGAATACATGACGCGCCGCCCGCTCGGACTCTTCAAGTTGCACGACGACATGGACTGGACCGACGGTGCGCTGGTAGAGCCGATGGCGGTCTCGGTGCACGGACTCCGCTACGCCGGCATGAAACCGGGCGACGTCGTCGCGGTAGTCGGCTCCGCACCCATCGGACTGTCATCCATAGCCAGTGCCCACGCCTTCGGCGCCAGCAAAGTCATCGCCTCTGCCAAGTATCCCCAGCAAGCCGAACTGGCCGCCAAGATGGGCGCCGACGTCGTTACCGGCGCCGAACCGGGAGAGCTTACCGACCGCGTGCTCGAACTCACAAACGGCGTAGGCGCTGACGTAGTAGTCGAATCGGTCGGCGGACACCAGACAGTATCGTTCCACGAAGCCCTCAAAGCGACGCGCAACCAGGGCACCATGGTCTACCTCGGCGGCATCAAAATCCCCATGGAAGTAGACCTGTTCGACCCGATGCTACGCGAGATCAAAATCATCTCCTCCAACTGCTACGGCATCATCGACGGCGTGCACGACTACGAAGTAGCCATCAACCTCCTATCCACCGGCAACTACCCCTACCGCGACACCGTAAAACACCGCTACAACTTGGAAGATATCGCGCCCGCGTTTGATACCGCGTTTGACAAGAGCACGGGGGCGGTGAAGGTGCATATTGTGCAGGGGTGAGGGAGTCTGCCGGTATCCGGCGTATGCGTCTTTCATTGCGCCGGTTTCACTCCATATCGATGAACTAACTCCGTTTTGCTGGTAACTGGTAAAATTAGTAACGCTTACCGGCACGACTGAAGCGAAGTTCAACAGATGATGACAACCCTCAGCAAGTACGACGCTCAGGATAACGCAAGACAACGGGCACAAGAGCTTACACGTACCGCATCTGAAACCGTCGATCATGCCGGTACGAACGGGCCACACGGAATCTTCACACCCGAACCGCCGAAGTTGTTTAACCCAAAGGATTGGGAAGGTCCGGACGGTGAAATCGGTCGGTATATCGCTTAAGAGACTGAAAATACACTGGATTCGTATCGTGCCCAACCCAATCTCATCATAGAGCACGCCAATCAGGAGCAGGATGCGGCGAAAGGCGTATACGCCAATCGCCAACTCTATGAGTTGGTGCAAAACGGCGCAGATGCTTTATCTCAGAATGATGGCAGACGAACTCAGATTCGTCTTACCAAGTCGCATCTCTACTGCGCGGACGACGGTGAAGCGATCGACGTAGAGGGCGTGTGCGCCTTGATGTTCTCACACCTCTCGCCGAAGCACGGCACGGATGAAATCGGACGCTTCGGTTTGGGCTTCAAGTCAGTGTTGGCAGTTTCTGACGCGCCAGAGTTCTACAGTCGAGCCGGCTCATTCAAATTCGATCGTGAATGGTCTGAACGCACCATCGATGAACGCGTACCCAATAACGACTCGGAACGCCTCCCCATCCTACGTCTCGCGATACCGATTGATTCCTTGGCTTATGCTGAAAACGATCAGATCTTGAGTGAACTGATGTCATGGGCAACTAACATCGTGCGCTTGTCTTTGGTGATTGACGGACATCTACGTCTATCGGACCAAGCAACAGACTTTCCTAAAGAATTTCTGCTTTTCGTCCAGCACGTCAATCAATTGGAAATCCAAGTCGATGCTTCTGAGAAGATCCGCTCTTTCTCGCTCCGAGAAATTGATGGCGAATATCGGTTGCACGATCAAGAGTCAGAGACACGCTGGAAGGTATTCCGTCGAATGCACCGGCTGTCTGATGACGCCCGTGCCGACAGCAGAACGCTGGACGACGCCAGCGAAGTACCGATCTGGTGGGCCGCGCCAATTGAAGGAAGTAGACAGAACCGTAGCTTTTGGGCCTTCTTCCCTACTGAAACTCCCAATTTGGTACCTGGGATTATTAACGCCCCTTGGAAAACAAATGAGGATCGCAAAAATCTACTCACAGGCACCTTCAACGACGAACTAGTAAAGGCGTCTGCGAAGTTGGTAGCCGATAATCTGCATCACCTCTCAAGCGCAGATAACCCCGCAAAACACATAGACGCTCTACCCGCTCTACCTCAAGGAACGGGTGGATTCGACCGCAGACATACAGTAGCACTAAGCAAGCATCTATTCTCTCTGCTGTATGGCCGCGCTTTGTTCCCTGACAAAACAGGCGAATTGCGTACTTCAGATTCGTTGCGCTTCCCCCAAATGCTCTGATGGCTCTTCGTCGATACACTACAACTGAACAGCGCGCTGCTGTCACCAAAGTCCTCGACAACTGGTATCAGTCGCCCTTTGCTCCGAATGATTGGCTTCATCAATCTGCAACCTCCGGCCAACGTTGGCCATTCGTAGAGTGCCTTTGCGATCCCCAAGGAACTTACGCAACAGACCACGGGCGCGGTGCACCGAATTATTCCATCGCCGAGTGGCTAGAGGCTCTCGTCGCCGATGTAGCGGCTGATCAACAGATAGCGGCGTCGAAATCTGCAATCCATACTGCCTCTCTATTGCCGGACCAACTAAAGCGGGAGCAAGTCCTCGGCAACATCATCCTTATCCGAAACGGCGATTTCGTATCGGTCAGCGACAGAGTCTATCTGCCGACTGACGAGATCGATGCCTGGCCGGGCCACGAAGCAGTTCACGACGCGTTGGCTAACGACAGCGATGTACGTAAGATGCTGAAGGATATCGGCGTTAAAGAGGCGTCAGCAGAAGTCAGGTTTGATTCGGCTCTAAAGAATGCGTATAGAGATACTGACGACGAAAGTCGATGGAGTCAGTTCTGGCGGCTGAGTCGGCAAGTAGACGTCGAGTTCGCGCAACAAACGATCGCTGAAAAAAAGACGTTATTGGCCAGAATACCTTCGTCTACGTACGATAAGTGGCGAGTGGAACCTGGCTCACTCAGTGTTGTTACCCGGAGAAATCGTCCCGTGTGATGGGACACGGGACACTGATATCGCAATCGATTTGGAATTCCATGCTGATGACATGGAACTGATTCGCGAGTTGGGGATAGCAACCATACCTCAAAACAACTGGGAGCTGATATCAGAGCCTGGATACTTCGATTACCGAGAACTGTTAAGAAAGGATTTTCAAGAAAGAGGACGGAAGAAAATGCGTAAAATACGCGGGCCGTACCTCGACCTGATCAATTTCCAAGATGATGATATCGGCGTCGGCCCATATAAAATCATCGAACTTCTTTCAACCGAAGGGCGTTGCCGATACACTCAAGCGGTGTTAGACCTTGATGCAACCTTCGAAACGAGAACTCTCGAGCACGATTCTCAAAAGCAATACGACCCGATCGAAGACATTCCCCAGCCAGTAATCGATGCCATACGAGAACACGGTCGTATAGAAATAGCCTCTGGAAACAGCGTCCCATTCAAAGATGCTCTTGGCGAGGATCCAGATAACCGGGAAGCACAGCGATTCCTGCTAGAACACCCGAACGTCGACAAGATCCGCGAAGTATTCGACCTGCACGACGCGCCTACGGCACAGCCAATTAACACTGAAGTGCCTCAACCGATCTTTGATGTCTGGCCGGGGCTACAAGACTTCAACATCGACGCGGAACTCAGGGTTGCTCGATGCGATTGGTTTGAAGACATCTGCGGCGAGATCGTCGCAGACCGAAGTCTCAAGACCGGAGATGTCATATATGTCCGACGCGCAGATGACGAAGATGAACTGCGCGAAGTGCTCGAGCTACTCGGTCATCAAATATCCGACGATGCTTTACACCACATTCTTTATTCGGCGAAACATGCCGCAGCGCGGGAAGAAGTCAAAAAAGAACCGACAGACGCGGCACGACTCCTCAAGGCAGTGGGGGCGGAAAATCTTCGTTATGAACTGCCAGCACCACTAATCAAATATCGAGAACATAACGGCATCCCTATGAGCGATTTGGAAATCGCTGAAGCGATGATCGACACATACGAAACCGGCGCGTTGAAGCGATGCCGGCAACACCTGGCACATCTCGGCCCGCCACAGCGCTGGACATCCGGCCCGGGGACTGTGCGTTTTGTGGAATCGCTAGGCTTCTCGCGAAGTTGGGCCGGCGACCCGAATTCGAAACGGGACCCTTACGTAATTATTCCTGGGCCGTTCCGCTTGCCAAAAGCACACCCGTATCAACGCAGGATTATCGATAAATTACAGGAACTGTTGAATCTTCATAGATACTCGAATGCTCCCCGACGTGGCCTGATCAGTCTGCCAACTGGTGCCGGCAAGACACGAGTGGCAGTCCAAGGAATCGTAGAGGCGATGCAGAAAGGCGAGTTTCAAGGCGGTGTGCTTTGGGTCGCCAACCGTGATGAACTGTGTGAACAAGCCGTCGAATCATGGCAACAGGTATGGTCCGCGATCGGAGCAGAAAGGACCGACCTCCGTGTTTCCAAGATGTGGGGCGGACAGGGACGACCTGAAATAACTGCTGACCCCCATGTTGTCGTTGCCACGATACAAACGCTGTTACAGCGAATGGTCAAACGTCCTTCAGGCTACGAATTCTTACAGGATTTTTCGCTGATCGTGTTTGACGAGGCACATCAGTCTATCTCCACTAGTTTCAACCAGGTAATGCGCGCAATAGGTTTTGAAAGAAGGCAAAAACCCGATGATGCCTATGTCCTAGGATTGACAGCCACTCCATACCGGGGCCGCGACGAGGATGAGACCCGAAGGCTCGTAAACCGATACGACAGAAATCGCCTCGATCATGATGTCTTCGATTCCAATGATCCAATAAAGGTTGTCAGCGAACTACAAGAAGATGGGATATTAGCGCGTGCCATCGATGAAGTCATTCCTGGGGGAGATTACATCGCAGGGGTTGACGAAGACCCGGATGGTCCTTGGCTCGACGCTGCAACAGAGTTGCAGATAGCCCTAGATTCAAAACGAACCGAGAATATACTAGACGCATACCATCGCCACATAGGCGGACAAACTCCCCATTGGCCCACACTTATCTTTGCTGTATCTGTATAGACCACGCCAAGGCACTGGCGGCGGAGTTGAATCGGCGAAATGTGCGGGCACGGGCGATTTCAAGCGACACTGAAATGTCGTACCGCAGGAAAACAGTTGATGCTTTCCGGAGAGGTGAACTAAAGGTCCTGGTCAACTACGGTGTATTCCGTGAAGGTTTCGACGCTCCAAGGACCCGAGCCATCATAGTCGCCCGTCCAGTGTTTAGCCCCAACGCATATTTCCAGATGATTGGGCGCGGTCTACGCGGTCCAAAGAACGGTGGTAACGATGAGTGTCTGATCATCAACGTCGAAGACAACATCAGAAACTACCAACGCAAGCTGGCTTTCACCGAGTTACACGAACTCTGGGACCGCACTACCGCAAGACGCGGCTAGGTTTGGATGTGCTGTTGTCGTGATGATGAGCCTCAGATAGCCATCTCCGCGGCTATCTTCTCGGCGAGCATGATGGTGGTGGCGTTGGTGTTGGCGCGGATCACGTCGGGCATTATCGACGCGTCTACGACCATCAGGTTTTCGATGGCGTGGGATTCGCAGTGGGGCGACACTACCGCCATGGGGTCTGATGAGGGTCCCATCTTGC
Source organism: Dehalococcoidia bacterium (assembly GCA_965200065.1). Taxonomy (GTDB): domain Bacteria; phylum Chloroflexota; class Dehalococcoidia; order Lucifugimonadales; family Lucifugimonadaceae; genus Bin127. The sequence goes on from CBDATF010000002.1 coordinate 892,788, forward strand.
AGGTGCCGGATGAGTGGTGCTGAGTTCGCACGTTCTGTAGAAGCCAGCGACTCAATGCATCGTCGTTTGGCAGCACCTTGTCAGACGGGTCGAGGCGGTGCATCTTGGCAGGGGCATACTCGGGCATCGCTGAGATCTCTGCGCAAAGACGTACCGCACTGCGCATCCGCTCCATATCGAGTGGTTCGCTGAGATATCGGTAGTCGAGTATCGGCTGATCGTGCGGTTCGGCGCTTGCCAGTTTGATCTCGCCCGAACCGACGGCTTTTTGCAGGGCAATGCTGAAACCAGTCGGCACGGTGCCCTTGTCAGGGTCGAAGCCGGCCGGGACATGCTCAGTGCGAATCTGTATCGGGCGCATCTGCATGTCGTTGCGGAACGGCGAACCGGGCGTGGTGTAACGCATCCCGATCTGAAGCGGCGGCGGGCGCGCGGGTATCGGCTCGTCAAGATCGCTCTCGTAACTCATGAAGACGGCGATGTGGTCGCGCAGATTTTGTCCTAATCCCGGCACGTCGGCTATGACCGATATACCGTGTTCCCTCAAGTGATCGGCAGGTCCCACTCCCGACAGCATGAGCAGTTGCGGCGAGTTAATGGCGCCACCGCTCAGGATCACCAGATCGGACTCCAATCGATAAGTTTCGCCACCCGATTCCACTTCTACTCCCACCGCTTTCCCGTGCTTGATGAGCACCCTATGTGCCAGTACATCAGAACGCAACGTGAGATTCAATCGATCGCGTGCCATCTGCAGATAGGTCACTGCAGTGCTCATTCGGATATCGTCGATGCGATTCAGGGCGTAGTAGCCGACACCCGTCGACTCGGGATGATTGTGGTCGTGAGTGTAGGGAAATCCGGCCGCTTGACACGCCTCCAGAAAGGCCTTAGGACTCGCCATCAGTTCGTCTTCTTTGTAGCGACGCACCGGAATCGGACCATCAGAGCCATGAAAGTCGTCGCCCGAGAAGTCCAGATCGGTCTCGATTTTACGGAAATATGGCAGGACGTCCAGATAACCCCACCCATCGTTGCCCATGCTCTCCCACTCGTCATAGTCTTCGGGTATTCCCCGAAACCAGATTTGTCCGTTGATGGCGCTGGACCCGCCTACAACCCTTCCGCGCGGTAGGTCAAACGGCTGCTGCAACGGTGTCGCATTGGCACGGTAGCCCCATGTGTGGTCATCGATGCGGTGGGACTCATGCTCGTACCATGGGCGAACGCCATACTTGATGTGGTCTGGCATCCATTCGACGTTCGGATAGTCCGGTCCAGCCTCAAGCATCAAAACCGAACGGTTGTGATCTTCCGTCAGGCGGGAAGCTAGCACACAACCGGCGGATCCGGCACCGACTATTATCACGTCGTACTTCATGGCTCCAAGCTTTCACTGACATCGCAAACAACTGCCGTGAAGTTTACGTTCAAATTAGCGACAACAATGTAGAGGTGGGTGCGATTAGACGACGAAAATCACTTCTTCGCGACGTATCTGACGGGCCGCTTGAGTCTTTCTACCCGACCCTCATCCACTAGACGCTTTAGCCATGTTTGTGTCTGTCCTCTCGTTCCCTTCGGAAGATCTAACAACTCTGCAACTTCATCACACTTCAGCGGTTCGTGCAGAGTTTCTAGGAAGATGGGAGTGACGGCTTTGAATAATCTCTCTTTTGTCGAACATTCCGACCCGTACGGCTGACCTGGATCCGACAGCATCAGCGGCTCCGTGTCATCCAACAAACGACCCCGCCATTCCCGCGTTAGCTTTTGGCTCAAACCCAACTTGTGGGCACACTCGCCAAGCGTTCGCGATTTGCTCTGTGCCTCTCTGATGATGGGACGCACAGCATCGAATAGCCTGTCTTTGGGCTCGCGGGGCTCGCGTTCCGTGTCGTCCGTCGACTCGATTTCTTCTTCTACATCCTTTCCGTATTGCCCGGACGACTCTGCCAGCATAGATCCTTGGAGAGCAGTCTCTACTCCAAGTGTTGGTTGCTGGTAGTCGGGGGTACCGGTATCGACAGTGCCGTTGCGGATTTGCTCGAAAATCGTGGCGGTGGCATCTGAATCTGCTGGGTCGGGCCACTGACGTGCGCCTAATTCCTGCAGGGCTGCTAATCCGCGTGATGGCCGACTCGTTTTGCGCACAAACAACGGGACGTACTTCAGTCGGTTCAGTTGTTCCGTTGCTCCGGCCCATGTCCCACCTTTCTTATGGTCCGACGCCACTACTAGACCGGCACGACTTAGGGCGTAGATCAGCTTGTTGCGGCCCATGGCGTGCCCGACATTGAAGCGTGCATTGGGATCGAATGGGGAGATTAGCAACAGCCGGCCGTCGGCCATGTGCTCTCGGTAGTCGTGTGCGATGGCGGCGCGGGACAGCCCATCTGCCAGGACGCCGATGGATGTTCCGCCAGCATCTAGCGCACCATGCATGGCGGTCTGATCGACACCTCTGGCGCCGCCGGAGACGACCATGAAGTCGTTAGCCTCAGCCTGACGTCCGACCGAATGCGCGTATTCAAGCACCTGCCGACTTGCTCTTCGAGAGCCTACAACGGCGAGACCGTCATTCTCGAACAGATCCGTATCACCCCAACCGTAGATGACGGTAGGAGCGTTATCGCCGAGATGCTCTTTGAACCCTTGCGGATACTCATCATCATCACGGCACAGTACCCAGATTCCACGCTGTCGCCAACTATCGATAGCACGCGCCATGCTCAAGCCGCGTTCCAGCAGACGCTCTAAGCGCTTTGTGTAGTCAGGTGCGGTACTTAATTCATGCAGGACTTCATCAACATTAGGAAAAATCAGATCGTTCAGATCGTCCAGATCATAACCGCGTGTCTTGAGTCCGCGTCGAAGCTTGTTCAGTTCAGAAAGTGACAAAGGCTTCGCCGAATCGCGCACATCCGCTCGTCTCCGTCGTTCGACGGTAAGATGACCTGTGAGTAGCAACAACAGCATGGCTTGAGAACTGACCTCAGGGTTTCTCATCAGCGACTACTCCTCCTGGCTAAAGCCAACGGCCACACTGGACCAGATCCAGCATCCCGAAGCTTCCATGCCGCCACCGTAAAAGTCCAACCTGAGTCAACGATGTCGTCTACCAACAACACAGGACCCGAAGGCACTTCGCCCGCAACTTCCAAGAAATCGGCAACATTGCGTACTTGGTGAGCACTGTTGTTCATCGATTTCTGTTCGGATGATCCGGGTTTCTTGGTCAAGACTTTATAGATCGGCAAACTTAACCTTGCCGCAAGACGCTGCGCAAAATCCGGAACCAGCGATTCGTGGGTAGTCGATGGAATGTATGCGAGCCATGTAGGTTTCGGATCTGGGTTCCATTTTTCAAAGAGTTCTACCGCAGCGTCTACAAGTTCATCAGAGAACCTGCTTTCATCAGAGAACCTGTCCGGAGGATATTTGCCGTTCCGAACCATCTGTCCCCAACCACTGTCGCCGTAGTAGCACAAGGCGCGTCCTTCCTGTGCCAATCGATCTTCGGCAATGTTCGCGGAGTGGGTATAGCCACCCTCCGGCCACTGTTTTTGAGGTTGCAAGGGTATATCCGTGCCGCGCAGAAAGGCTACCGCGTCGCGAACGGTTTCCGGGGGGAACGTCAGTGGACAACGATGGTAGCCTCACCCGTGTGTCATCATCGAATGAGTATCCATCCATCGCATCAATCAAGAAACCCATGTGCCCGGAACGGAGAGCGAGATACTCATTCATCTGCTGTCTTTCACGTTCTCGAGTCTCGGTCAGCCGAGCGACACGCTTCCAAAATGCGTCGGATATGTCAAATGCAGTCCGCTTCCACTTCGATCCATCTTCCACGATCGGCGCTGGAGATTCCAACCCGAGAATATCTGTCGTCAACTCGATGCGGTCGTAGCTAACGTTCGTTTTACCCTCAATCTCCCCGAGCGTCAAACCGTCTGGTGCCGAGGCGACCGCCTCCAGCACTTCAGTTGCCTCATCTCTAGTTGGGAATGCAGAACTGATGAAATATTTATTTATACCTGTATCTTCTGCGCCACCCAACAACACGCCGTATGCGGCATCGATAGCACGTCCGGCACGCCCTACCTGCTGGTAGTACGCCAGCACTGAACTCGGGGACTGGTAGTGTATGACAAATCCCATGTCTGGTTTATCAAAGCCCATACCCAGGGCAGTCGTCGCGACGAGGCACTTTATCCGGTTCTCCAACAACATCGTCTCCAGCTCTTCCCGCCCCTTTGGAACCCTTCCGTGACTTGGAAGCCTTCCGTGATACGCATAAGCTTCAATGCCACGGTACCGCAACCATGAAGCAACTTCTTCCGTATCTCGTCTCCTCAATGCGTAGACGATCCCGGCACCAGGGAGAGCGGGTATCGTATCTGCCAACCACGCCATGCGCTCCGATTGTTCTGGCATTGAGATTGTCTGCAAATCAATGCTGGGTAAGTTAAAGGTCGCCCCGTATTATCTTTAAACCAGACCCTAAAAATTGCTCCAAGTCCTGCATGACACGGTCATTCACCGTTGCGGTAGTCGGCAGCAGTCTCATATTTTCTGGAAAATAGCGTCGGATTCTGTTGATGCGCTGATAATCGGGACGAAAGTCGTGTCCCCAATCCGATATGCAATGTGCCTCATCAACGATCAGGAACGATATTCGGTCGCTGATTGGATCAAGAACATCGTTGATGAACCCTTCGTTTCGCAACCGCTCTGGCGCAATGAGCAGTACGTCAACTTGATCTTGCCTGATCTGCGATTTCACGAAGTCCCATTCATGAAAGTTGGACGAATTGATGGTGGCAACACTCACACCCATCTCTTTGGCAGCTAAGATCTGATTTCGCATCAATGACAGCAAAGGTGAGATTAACAACGCCGGACCACCACCCCTTTTCCGAAGCAACTTGGAAGCAATGAAGTAGACGAAGCTCTTGCCCCAACCGGCTCTTTGCACCAGCAACAACCAACCACTACCCTCAACAATCTCTCGAATCGCCTCTTCCTGACCATCTCGGAAGGTAGCATCTGGATTGCCAGTGCCTACCTTCAAAAGTTCTAATGCCCGGTTGCGGTTGTAAACCATCTCTACTCATGCAGTTAGTCGTTTTCGCTTTCTACAACCGAGATTTTAACCGGGGATTCTAACTACTGTCAGAGCGGCTTAAGTCAGTCATTGAATCACCTCTCCCACCCCGGCTCATACAGCCGATACTGGCTATACTCCGTCAAGCGATCCAGGGGAATGCTAGGAGCACGTTCCCTAAATCGACGATGGTGGTGATTGCTTGCGGCGGCAGGGTGATGGAGACTGCTGGGGAGGTTGCGGTCGCGTTGGATGACGCGGTAGACGGTGCGGGGGCTGGTGCCTACGCTCTGGGCGATCTGGGTCACTTTGATGCCGTCTCCGTGTTGGCGCATGATTTCACGGTCGCGCATGGCTATGCCGGGCTTTACCTTCCAATTCGGATCGTCGTATTTGCACAGCGCCAGCGGGCATTCGAGGCATTGCGGGGCCACTTCGCAACCGGTATCTTGGTAGAAGGTGTTTTCGGGCAGTCCATGATTATGACCTTTCACATCATCGTCGGCAAGAACCGAGTGCGACGACATCCCATGTGCAACTGCTGAGTCAAGGTTGTCGTGAAGTATCGTCATGGCGTCTAAACGATCCCTTGATATTCGCTTTGATGCCACTCGCGTTCGAATAGGGAGTCGGAAATGCCCGCCAAGCCGTAAAACACGAACGTCAATGCACTGTCTTTGCAACGCGGTGCGACAACACGGTCGAACCATTCAGGCTCGATCAGGTGGGCTCCGACGACCTCGACGATGACGTTCGGGTATACGTTTGTCGCATCGTTGCGGATGGGATTGTCGGCACTGACGAAGATGTGGCGTGAAGCGACGACGACGATGCTACGCTCACCTATCGGCTGCCACAGTTCGCCAGCGCCGGCATCTTCCAACGCCTTGATCAGCGCATCCATCGCCGGCCACGTGTGGAGATTCAACGATGGCGATACAGTGGCGCTGATGCCGCCAAATCCAGAGGTCAGCGTCAGCAACATGCTCCGCATCGGCGTCGCAAAGTCGTTGGCATCTCTCACGGCACGGCACTTGACAGCAAAAGATTCGCGGTTTTGCGAGGTGGCGGACTGCATGATCTGACGTCCGAGTTCGTGCTTGTCAACGATGAATCTCGCCGGTGCAACTGCCAGCGTAGGAAGTTCTGCTTCCACATCGAACTTTTCGGGCAAGACGCTGATGCCGCTCTCAACTCGGGGCGTCGCCGTCGGCTCAGCCCCGTTCTCGGAGTCTCGCCAGGCGGGAGTGGATGGGGTGCGGTGCGGTTGACGTTCTAGAATCTGAGTAGTCATCGTGAACTTCCTTGTTTTCGTACTGCTGTTCTATTTAGAACATACAAACTAAAAGGGTGCGTGTCAACCGATTTTTCCAAAGATTCCGAATTCTCGCCCAAATTCTTACGAGGAAAATCTGCAACGCATCTGATCGAGATGCTTGGTGCATAATTGATTGCGTCTCAGGACTTCATCAACCGCCGACGGATCAACACGCATGTCAGTCAACATCGAGATCGTATCTATCGGCTCAGAGCTGTTGCTCGGGCAGATAGTGGACACTAATTCGGCATGGATTTCGCAACGCCTTGCCGAGAATGGCGCAAACGTCTACTACAAGTCGTGCGTCGGCGACAATCTGCAGCGGATGACGGAGGTGCTGCAGATCGCGCTCGACCGCGCCGACGTCGTCATCACCGGCGGTGGTATCGGTCCTACGCAAGACGACCTGACGCGTGAAGCGGTCGCCGATGTGTTTGGTGTAGAGGTCGTAACCGACCCCGATTCGCTGACCGAGCTGCGCGAGCGGTTCCAGAACCGGGGCTTCATTCTCACTAGAAACAATGAGCGACAGGCGCAGATACCGGACGGTGCGAAGGTGATCCGCAACCCGAACGGCACGGCGCCAGCATTCGTCGTCGAAGCGGAACGTGGCACCATCATCAGTCTCCCCGGCGTGCCCTTCGAGATGAAGTGGCTCATCACCAATGAGGTCATTCCCTACCTGCGTTCAAGATACGACCTGGGCGAAACCATCCACTACCGTGTGCTTAAGGTCTCGGACCTGGGCGAAAGTGCCGTCGATCATCTGATCGGACATCTGATAGCCGAATCTTCAAATCCGACGGTAGGCGTTCTGGCAAGGCCGGGACAGGTAGACGTGAGAATCGCGGCGCGGGCGGCGAGTATCGAAGCTGCCGAAACGCTCATCGAACCGGTCGAGGCTGAGGTCAGACTGCTTCTCGGCAACCACGTCTTCGGAACTGATGATGAGACGATCGAGAGCGTCATCGGCAGCATGTTGCACACTTCCGGCGAGACGGTGGCAATCTACGAGGATTTGAGTGGTGGCGCCGTATCAGATGCGATGCGAACCGCGGCCGTCAGTCGCTTCCTTGAAGCGATGGTTGCGAATACCGAACTGCCTATCAAGCGTCTTATCGGCAAGCAAGATGACGATGACGCCAAAACTGGCGAGGCGCGCGCCATTGCGCTGGCAAATGCTATACGTGAACGCTCCGGCGCATCGATAGGCATCGCCGTGCACGGCGTACCTAAAGCGGAAGGCAGCACGGCCGAGAACCTGGCACCGGGCGATACCTACATCGTGGTTGCCGACGCGGATAAATCCGAAGTGCGACACGTAAGATCGGCCGGTAGCGGAACACCAGATCGACGCCGTGCAGTGATGTATGCCTTTGGCACCCTCCGTCAGCATCTACTTACCGATTGACGTATAGATAGGACATCCCTAAAAGAGCCAAAATAGAGAGTCACAAATAGAGAACCGCATCATGAAGACCTTTGCTAAAAGGCTGTCTCTAAACGTCATCGGTGCATTGTGCATCGCCCTCTTTAGTGCGGGAATCCTCGCCTGCGCGTCGCCAGAACCGACTGCTACGCCCGTTCCCCCGACACCGACGCCGACACCCACTCCGACGCCGACACCTACACCAGTGCCGCCAACTGCTACTCCAACGCCTGAGCCGGACGCGGCTATGGAGACGGCTCCGGAAGAGGGTGACGGTATGGCAGCTACCGGGTTATCTGCTGAAGATGCATCATGCATCACTGATAACGCTGACGCCGAGACCGCCGAAAGGACTCTCCACGCCATCGATACCGTCAACTCCGGCTCACACCTTGATGCCGAACACATTCTCGATCTGCTCGATGCTGCCGAGGTCCTGACGCAGTGCGGACTGCTTCCCGAAAGAGTCGGCTTGATGGTTGAGCAGATCGAACGTGAAGACGCGAAGTGCGTGATCGATGAAGCTGGCACCGAGTTGCTGGTAGGCATGTTCACTCTGACCGAGGAGCAGCAGTCGGGAACGTTGGATCTGATGGCTCTAACGCCGCTACTGGGAGCGTTGCAGACTTGCGACGTTGCCCTGGACCTCAGCGGCGGACGATGATATGTGCGATTCCCGTACTTTTCCTGAATAACGGCAGAAATCGATACTTAACGCGTATCATTTGCCAATAACGAAGCGGTTTGGTTTGCTTATGAAGCAACGACCATCCCAAAATCCTGCCCCTTAGGAGTGCATCGATATGAGAAGCAAGGCAGCAATTCACGTAGAACATGGAAAGCCATTGACGGTTGACGAGATCGAGATCCCGGACCCCCGCGCCGATCAGGTTCACGTCAAGCTCTACTCCAGCGGTGTATGTCACTCGCAACTGCACCAGATGCATAACCCGCAGACCCCGACGCCATCGCTGTTGGGCCACGAAGGTACCGGCCGAGTAGTCGCCGTCGGTTCGGACGTATCGCACGTCAAAGAGGGCGACCTGGCGATCGTCACCTGGGTGCCCAAAGACCCGATACGTGGGCGCATGATGCCCGATCCGAGCGGTGCGACATATCGCGAAGAGCCGCTCAACGGCGCTACCTACACCTGGGGTGAAGATGCCCTCGTATGGGGCGGATACGTCATCCCGATTGATGAGGACAATCCCAAGGACATCTCATCCATCGTCGGTTGTGCCGTCCTTACCGGCGCCGGCGCGGTCTTGAACACGGCAAATGTACGCCCTGGCGACTCGGTGGCGATATACGGTATCGGCGGTGTGGGCACTTCTGCACTGATCATGGCCAGCATCTTGAAGGCATATCCTCTGATCGCCATCGATATCGACGACTCCAAGTTGGAATACGCCAAAGAGATGGGTGCCACACACACCGTGAACGCGATCAATACGGATCCGATCGAGGCGATTCACGACATCACGGGCGGAGGCGCCGATTACGCCTTTGATGCCATCGGGTTGCAGATCACAAGCGAGCAGATACTTCCATCAGTGCGCGGCGGCGGTCCCGGTGCCGACAACCATGGCGGAATGGCGGTGCTTATCGGGATGCCAGCACCACAGATGACGGTCGATCCCGGTCAGTTCATGTACCACCAGAAACAGTATCGCGGCTCGCTGGGTGCGACATATCCCGAAAAGGACTTTGCACAGTTCCTGAGATGGCATCACGATGGCAAGTTCCCGCTGGATAAATTGGTGACGCGTCGCTACACGTTGGATCAGATCAACGAAGCGTGCGACGACCTGCAGAACGGCGAGATCCTCGGTCGCGCCATCATGGTCTACGACTAATCGTAGTCGTCAGTCACTCAACCGCGCCTATGCACTACCGAACGCTCGGAAAATCTGGGATTCGTGTCTCTTTAGCATCGTACGGAGCCGGCGGTCCAAGTCAATTTGGCAAAGCCGCCGGACTCAGCGCACGTCAACGACGCGACCTGATAGCCCGCGCAATCGATCTCGGCATCAACCTGTTCGACACCGCGGCTAACTACGGCGACAGCGAAATATGGCTGGGCGAGGCTCTGACGGAGATACCGCGCGATGCATACCTCGTCGCCACCAAGTGGAGTTGGAAGCAGCCGGGCGGAGAGCTGCCAAGCGCCGACTCGTTGACGGCTTCCGTCGAGAGGAGCCTGCAACGCTTCCATACCGACGTGATCGACATCATGCAGATACATGGCGTCACTCCCGAAGTCTATGAAGACGTCACTGACCGATACGCGCCGACGCTCAGCAAGCTGAAAGAGCAGGGCAAGGTGCGGCTAATCGGCGTTACGGAGATGATGACGTTGGACCCGCGGCACACGATGGCCGAGATGGCAGTTCGGGATGGGCATGAAGTCTGGCACTGTGTGATGCTCAAGTACGGCATCCTCAACCAGTGCGCGGCCGAGACGGTGTTGCCACTGGCACAACGCAACGGCGTCGCGATACTGAACATGGCGCCAGTGCGGTTCACTCTGACGCGTGCTGACGAGTTCGCAACCCTCATCGACACTTGGTGCACTGATGGCGAAATCGATGTTGAACATCCAAAGATACGCAATGGACTGGATTGGCTTATCGACGGCAACGTGCCATCGGTCATTGCCGCCGGATACAAATTCGCCGCGGCCCATCCCGCTATCTCCACGGTCATCAGTGGGACGGCTAACATCCACCATCTCGAAGACAATGTAGCCGCACTACGAGAGCCGTCGTTGCCAGAAGCGCATATGGAGCTGCTCAACTCACTGCTCGGACAGTCGGCCGCACCGCGCTGATGCGGTCTCTATCTCACCGCAATCGCGTCCGGAAGCGGCAGTCCGTCTGAACTATTACGCGTTAGGTTGAGCACTTGATCGATGGTCAGGATGCTCAGGCGTCGCAGTTTGCGATTTCCAATCTCGATTACGCCGCAACGGTCAGCGGCCTCAAAGGTCTTGTCAGTCGGACTACTCACACAAACGAGGATGCCGGCTACTACAGACTCGGCTGATGTCCGCTCAAGCGCCGCTCGTAGCTCACCCACTCTTTTCGCATCGACATCACTGCCACTCACAACACGCACTACAAGGTTGTGATGCTCCTCGCCATCCGCTGAGAACGTGACGATGCCGTCGATAAAGCCGTTCGCTTCCTGCTGATCGCGCCAGGGAATGCAGTTGTCGATCTGACTGAGCACGGCGCGCCCTAATTTGGCAGAGTCAGTTGCGTTCGGTAAGATGCCATGCACTTCAAAATCGATGTCTATGTCGGCGCGCCGGAAGCGGTCGCGCAGGATATGCAGAGATAACGGCTCTACATCGATGCCGATCCAGGAGCGTCCGAGCATCTCCGCGGCATGGATGGTAGTGCCACAGCCGCAGAATGGATCCATAACCACGTCGCCCTCGTTGCTCGAGGCGCGGATTATGCGCTCGAGCAACCGCAACGGCTTTTGGGTCGGATAGCCGGTGCGCTCGGGCGACCATGTCTGTAGCGAGTTGATATCGGACCACCAATCGGGCATGTGAGCACCGCGTTCAAGATCGCGCACCTTATCGTCGATGCTGACCCCGCCACGCGATTTCACCAATTTCCTTGAGGCATCGGAATATGGCGTGTATTGGGGATGAAAAACGTAGTTGTCGCTCTTTGAATACCTGAGTATCACGTCGTGCTTGCGCGCGAAGTCTTGGCGGGGAACGCCGCCGCCGCGGTAGCACCACACGATCTCATTGCGAAAGTTATCGCGTCCGAACACGGCATCCATCACAATCTTCAGATAGTGGCTTGAAGTCGGGTCGCAATGCAGATAGACGCTGCCAGTCGGCTTCATAACCCGTGCTATCTCCACGAGCCGCTCCGTCATGTTGACCAGATACGCCATCATCCGATCGCGTACAATCACTCCGAGCAACCCTGCGATCATGTCGGCAGCCGACCGTCCGGAAGCTCCTCGCATAAGATATTCGAGAGTGCTCTCCGCACTGTCGTCCCATACCCACACATCCTCAAAAGCAGGCATATGAGCCTGCGGTCGCAATCCTGCCGGTCCACGAAAGACGATCTTGTAGTTGCGGTTGGAATTGAATGGTGGGTCGAGGTATATGAGATCGACCGATTCGGCATCCAAGCTGCGCATGACGGCTAGGTTATCGGCAAGATGGAGCTGCCTCGTCGCGTCCATTGCGGGCAAGTTTGGCGAACCCGAATTGAGTTTTGTTCCGTGTTTCACAATGTCGAGTTACGCCCCTTAACCATCAGTCAAAATCCGGCCCGGAGCGTTGGCGCGGCGCGTTCGATTCTAGACTTGCAGAAGGTAGATGCTATATTTGGGCGAAGTCCTATTTTCAATTTCCCCGAATCCTGAACTCTAATCCACTCCCATTTACCATCTAACTTCAACAAGGACGACATCCAAAGATTACTGAATCGAAAGGATCTACGGCTTGACTACCGCAACAGCAGCTCCCGCGGTCAATAGTGAACATGTTGACGCAATCGATCGGATAGCCGAGAACGTCGGCCGTGTAATCGTCGGCAAAGACGACGCGGTACACCTGGTAGTCGTATCACTCCTCAGCCGCGGGCACGTGCTGGTTGAAGACGTGCCGGGAGTCGGCAAGACGATGCTTGCACGCTCCATCGCGATTACGACTGGGTGCGACTTCAAACGGGTGCAGTTCACACCTGATCTTCTGCCCAGCGACGTTACCGGCGCTTCGGTATACAACCAGCAGATCGGCAACTTCGAGTATCGCCCCGGACCGGTGATGGCGCAGGTCGTCCTAGCAGACGAGATCAATCGCGCGACACCAAAAACGCAGTCGGCGCTTCTGGAAGCGATGGGCGAACAGCAGGTGACGGTCGAAGGCGTGACCCATTCACTGCCGAGTCCCTTTATGGTGATAGCAACGCAGAACCCGATCGAGTATGAGGGCACCTTCCCGCTGCCTGAAGCACAACTCGACCGCTTCTTCATGCGCATATCGCTGGGATATCCCGCCCCGAGCGAAGAGGTGTCGATCATGGACGGACGGGAGTCTACCGATCCCATCGATCTGCTCACATCTAGTTGCTCGCCCGACGAAATCATCGCTTTGCAACAGTACTCAGACACCATCTACATCGATGAGTTGATTAAGCAATATATCGTCGATATTGCAAACGCTACTCGCAACCACCCAGATACGACCTTGGGAGTGTCCCCGCGTGCCAGCATCAACCTGATGAAGGGCGCGAAGGCATATGCCGTGTTGAATGGCCGCGACTATGTGATCCCAGACGATGTCAAGGCGATTGCGGTGCCGGTGATGGCGCACCGAGTTCTGCTGTCGCCATCGGCACGGATGCGAGGTGTAGAGCAGAGCACCATCGTCGACGAGGCATTGGAACAGGCGAACGTGCCAGGCGCCGGCGGCGGACGCATCGCCAGCACCGTCAATCTATGAACCACAGTTCAGAAACCATACGAGTAGCTCGTTAACACAATGCAAGGCTCTATCCCACAGACCAGGAGCGGCACCTCGTCCCGTGCCGACCAACGCAGTTGGTTGCGGCGGCTCGGAACTTGGTTCTCGACCCATCGCATCCTAGTCGGCATACTGCTTCTAATCGGCATCATGCTGATTAACAGTGTTGCGACTGGTTTCGACCTTGCGATGCGGCTCGCCTATCTGCTCGTGATACTCATCATCATCTCCTGGGTATGGTCGCGTCTCGGTGCGGCAAATATGAAAGCCAGCGTGAATCGTCCCAGCGGCCCTTTCTCGGTTGGCGACACGCTTAGCGAGCGCATCATCGTTCACAATGCGAACGGCGCGCCGAAAGCATGGGTCGAGGTGGAAGACCATACGACACTGCCAGAAGGCGAGTTCAGGGAAGTCACCAGCTTCGGGTTGATGGTCACGTTCAAGCGTGTAGACATGACGGCAACGCTGATCCAGCGTGGCGAGTACGACCTGGGACCGCTGGTGATTCGAGCCTCGGATCCATTCAGCCTATTCCCGCGCGATATCGAGTTTGAGGGCATCGACAAGGTGCTGGTATATCCGCGCGTCATCCCCGTGCCCGACATCGCCTCATCACGTGTGCTGCTCGCCGATGGGCACTCACGCCGACAGCGCATGAATGTGTTATCCACCGATGTCGGATCGGTCCGGCAGTACACCGATGGCGACCCTATCGGTCGAATCCACTGGCTCACTACGGCTCGCACCGGCGAGTTGATGGTGAAGCAGTTCGACCAGGGTTCCGCGGGCGAGCTGTGGATAGTCTTTGATCAGCATATCGACGCACAAGCGGGAACGGGCAAGGAGTCGAGCGATGAGTATGGCGCCACGATCGCGGCATCAATCGTAGACCGATACACCCGCGCCTTCACGGAAGTAGGTTACGTTTCGAACGGCAGCAGTTCGCTGGTTCAGCCGCCCGAGCATACGGCATCGCATCGCGAGAGCATACTGAGGCACATCGCGGCCAGCAGACCGACTGGCAATGTGCCGCTCATCCAGACGCTGGCGGCTATGGACCGCGACTTCTTCGCCAGTTCGACCGTCGTCGTAATCACCGCCGCAGATGATGGGACTTGGATCGAAGCGCTGGGAACATTGCAGAGACGCGGCATCACTGTAATCTGCATCGTCCTCGACCGCGGCTCGTTCGGCGGCGAACCAAACGATGCCGTCATACCACGGCTCTCCTCTGCAGGTGTAACGTCCTACCGCGTACGTCAGGGCGATGATATCGCGGAAGCACTTGAGACGACTGCCGACGCAGATGCTACTGCCGCACGCATATCAGCGCTCTACTCCGGCGTTGGCCAAAGCGCCGATCAAGCATCATCACCAGAAGACACTTCGCAGTACCAAGCACCGCACTCAGACGATGTCTCTACGACTGAATCGGAAGCCGATAGATCGTGACGGCCGCAACGACTGAACTAGGCAACGTTCTCGGCGGATCAACTCGATCGGCACGTTCGCAGAGGCTTTGGCGACGGCGACTGATGCGTCGGCTATTCGTTGCCGACTTTCCCATCAACGACTGGATCGCACTTGGCCTGCTCTTGTGGATGCTGGCGATGCTGGGATGGTCCGTCGAACTGGCCGCATGGGGCGAACTGCCCAGTATCGTCCCGACCGCATTCATGGCCGCATTAACCGCCTTTTTCCTCGCCCGAATCAGGTCGCCACTCAGAAGACGCTCTGCATTATGGGGGTGGCTCTTCAGATTCACCGCATTCATCTTCGGCGGTGTCCTGGTCGTCTTCTGGCAGGGCTCGCTGAATGCCGACGGGGGCAACTCTATCGAAAGGTCGGTCGACGCGTGGGATCGATTTGCTCTCTGGATCGACATCGCAATCAATGGCGGCATCAGCGCCGACCAGGTGCCATTTGCGATGCTATTCATGACCGTCACCTGGATAGTGGCGTTCGTGACGACCACTCTCACCTTCCGATACCACAGCCCTTGGATACCGGCGCTTATCCTCGGATTGGCGTTGCTCACGAATCTGAGCCATCGCATCGGGATGCACGAGCAGACTTTTTACCTCTTCATGGTGGCAGCGGTCGCTCAATTCTCGCATCTGGTATCTATCGGACGCATCAATCGCTGGCGCCAGGCCGGGTTGTCGATCCCAAAAGAGGCGCGATGGATCGCGGCACGCGACGGGTTGATACTGGCGGTCGTGGTCATGGTCATCGCCGCGCTGATGCCGATGGCGCTGCCAAGATCGGCTACATTGAGCGATCGGTGGAGCGCGCTTTTCCTGGAACCTATCACTCAGTTCCGATCCACTGCCGAACGTCTGCTGGCGGGCGTTCCCAGCGGCGACGAAGACCTCATCTACTCGCCAAATGCCGTATTGCCATTCCAGGGCGGTATCGAGTTGACAGACGATCCGGTGATGTGGATACGCACTCGCTACGCCAAGTTGCATCCGGCTCGCGTCTATCAGGAGTACACCTCACAAGGTTGGGTAACGGCGCCCAGCGTTGCCTTGCCGGCCGATTCGGGTACCAAACTACTCGTGGATCCTTCGGAAAGGGGCATTGAAGAACGCGCCCGTCTCGATATCACTGTAGAGCCGCTCGGAAAGGTGGACCTTGTAGTGCCGGCCGCGGCGGTACATGCAGTTGACTATGCTGCTGATGTGGAAATCCTGGAGCCGCTAGGGTGGGACGTGCCCTTGGCCGGAAGCCCCGCTCTGCTGGCTCAGTTGCCCGAAGATATACGCGACTTCGCCTTCAAGCTACGCGAACGTCTCCTGACGATGGCCGAAGATTCGCCAATCTATTCACCATCCAATGCCGACCGGAATAGAGTGCCATTCACGCTCAACACGCAACCATCGATGACCGCGGATGAGGTGCGCTCGGCAATCCGTCATCTGCAAAACGGTCCAATGCCCATCACCAATCAGGAGGAGCAGATAACCTACTCCGTCACCTCCAGCACGCTTGAAGAACTGTCGCTGAGTGAAACCGGTGAATTCATCGAGATGACTTTCACAATGTCGGATGTTGCGCGTGAAGAGTTGCTCTCCACTTCCGACAGCACTCCCGAAACCGTCGGCATCCGAGTATCGACGCTGACCCTGCGGGAGAATGCAGAGCTGAATGGTGGAAACGGCCCTGACACGCTTGATTTTGTAATCACACCCGATGACCTGCGTGAGCTCGCCCTGCCCGATCTGGACCCGCTCGGTTCGCCAAATCCGCGCTATCCTAACCGTTTCAAAATCACCGCTGAGCAACTGGATGAGATGGACCTCTCCCGCAGCGGCATCGATTGGGAAGACTTCAACTTCCGCCTCTTTGCCGAACCAGACGGCACCAACGCAAATCTCATGCGCGTCGTTCGCAGAGGTCCAGCGGAGCAGAACACGGTTAGCTTTGACGAAGTGTTGGAGAACCAGCCGTACAACGTGACTACATACGCATCCACCGCCGAGGCGGCAGAGTTGGAAGCCTCTAGCGACAACTATCCCAAGTGGATTAGGGATCGCTACCTTGCGTTGCCGTCGTCCTTGCCACGTGAAGTGCGCGACCTTGCTGCCGACATTGTCGCCGAGGCTGGTGCCGAGACGCCGTGGGAAAAGACGATGGCGATAAAGGAGTTCCTGCAATCACAGGTCTACTCGCTCGAGATCGTTGGACCCGGCCCATTCGACGACGGCATCTACTACTTCCTCTTCGAGACCATCAATGAGCCCTGTCCCACAGATGAGCCGGGATGCGACGCTAGCAAGCGCAAGGGCTACAGTCAATACTTCGGCTCTGCCGGAACCGTGCTGTTGCGGTCGGTCGGAGTGCCGGCGCGCATGATCGCCGGATGGAGCGCGGGCGAATACGTCCCTGACCAAGGGCAATTCCTGATTAGAGACCGCAACCGCCACGGCTGGACGCAGATCTACGCCCCGCCCTACGGTTGGATCGATATCGAAGTGACGCCAGGGCGTGCATCAGTACCCAGAAATGTCCTGGTACCAACTACGCCCACGTCTGAAATACCGCTCGGATTGATCGGCTCGTCCGAGTTCGACCCGGACTATCTGGAGTATCTGGAAGACTTGGACGAGTTGGCGTTGATGGAGCAGGAGTTCCTGCGCAGTCTGCGTAATAACCCCAATGCATCGCAAAACACATCGGATTTCCAGATGCCTCTCATCCCAACTGCCGTAGCGGCGACCGTCATCGTACTGTTTCTGGCCGCTGTGAGCGCATGGCGTTGGAGCCTGAGGGGGCAACCCGAACCGGTGCGCGCATACTCTCAATTCGTACGAGTCGCATCCCTGCTCGGATACCGTCGCCCTACCCACATGTCGGCGCGTGAATACCTGTCCCAGATCGGCGACATGACACTGCGATACACCGACACGCGTAATCTCCTATACGCCTTCGAAGAGTGCGTCTACGGACAGCAAAAGGTCGCCCAATCGACCGTCGTTGATCAAGACGAGCATGAAACCCAGGATGCCGATATCACACCGGAAGACGACGCATCAGCCGCATCTACCGGGCAAGAGGAACCGAACCTTGGGCGCTCATGGCGCAGTCTCGCACGTGCAGTCTTGAAACATCGACTGCTCAGCATGTTCGGAATGACGCCCGTATTCGTAAACGAGGATGTGCAGGAACAGTACCGTTTTTCGAACTGACAGCGGTTTGAAACGTACCGCTCTACAACCGGAACCGAGAAGTATCGAATTGACTGCTGCAACTCACATATCGATCGATATATTCCAGACTGAACTGGGCTGGATAGTCATCAGCACCTCCAAGCATGGCATCGTGCGTTCCTCATTGCCGGAGCCTACCTATGCAGACGCGGCAATCGCAATCGGCAACAACGATGCGGATGTTGCACCCTCAAACGCGTTGCACGAAGCGAAAGAACTGCTGATCAGATACTGCGCCGGCGAAGATGTATCGCTCGACAACATCCCGATAGATGACACCGGCTGGACCCCGTACACGCGACGTGCTCGAACCGCATGCCGCGCCATTCCACGCGGCGAGACTCGCACCTATGGCTGGTTGGCAGAGCAGGCATCCGGTTCCAAAACCTCCGCCCGCGCCGCCGGCAGAGCCATGGCCACCAACCCCGTGCCCATCATCATCCCCTGCCACCGCGTCATCGGCTCCAACGGCGGGCTCCACGGCTTCGGCGGGACCATCGGCGTTCCGCTCAAAGCGAGGCTGTTGGAGATGGAGGGGGCAGTGGTGGCCTAATAAGGCCTCGATAGCACTCCAACAATCTCACCTCTGAGAACCCACAAAAAAGGGGCGGTCTTGCGACCGCCCCTTTCGTCATCCATGCATCTGGCTGCTTGAGAAGCCTATTTGGCTTTCAAGTTCATGATGATCTTGTGGAACTCTTGCTGCCAGGGGTGGAGCACACCATAGTTGTTGTCGAAGGATGGCCAACCTTCCCAGTAGTGCTCATTGCCGAGGTGGCGGATGATTAGCTGCGACACGTAGATGTCGGGCAGTTCTTCATACCAGATTTCCATCGCATCTTCGAACAGTTCCATCGTCTGCGGGTCGGTAGCCGGGATCTTGGACATCTCGGTTACGATCGCGTCGAACTCTTCATTGCGCCAGCGCGCGGTCGCCCATGGGTTCACCGGCGGCTCGCCGATGTCGCGGAACGTCGCTGACGAGTAGAGCGAGAGCATGTAGTACGGGTCCGCGCCAAGCACGCCTGACGGTCCTTTGCATCCGAACTGGTAGTCGCGCTCACCGCGTCCGAAGGCTTCGCCAGTGCCGGGGCTCTGATCCATCGACGCTTCGAAACCGGCATCCTGCAACTGCCTGACGATGTGGACGCCGTAGCGCGCCAACCAGGTCGGGAAGCCGATGCTCATCTCGATCGTCTCGCCATCTTTCTCCCACAAGTCGTTGCTGTTCTTCTCGTAACCCGCAGCCGCCATCCGCTCGTCGATCAGATCGTAGTGATCTTCAGTGTCGAGTGAATGCTTCTCGTAGATCGGTTGCAACACCTCTTCAAAGGGGTCGAACCATGCATACGGCGTGATCATGTGGAAGGCCACGGTGCCCGCGCCGCGTTCGGCATTGCTGACCAAGGTCTCACGGTGAAGCGCGTAGTTGAGCGCCCAGCGAATGTCTTTGCTCTGTGCAACCGGGCTGTCGCCAGCGTTGTTGACAAACAATCCGATCGGACACCAGTCGAGATAGCCGTAGGGCGGCTCCTGCTTGCTCCAGCTGACCACTTCAGTGTTCTGCTGGAACACGTCCAACAGTGTGTCGACCGGGACCATGCTCATGCTGTCGATATCGTTACGGATGATCATCTGTGCCCGCGCCGTCTCTTCGCGTTGCGGGATGTATACGACCTTCTCAACTTCCGGCAAGTCTTTGAAGCCGGCTTCGACGCCCCACCAGTCGTCGCGTCGCACGAAGACCTTCTGTTCCGGCGATGCTGATGCCAGTGCGTACGGTCCGGTAGAGACCGGCCATCCCTTCGCCGGGTCGTAGAAGGTGAACTCGAGCGGGTCCTGACCTTCCCAGATATGCTTCGGAAGGATGTGCTCCGACAGTCCGTGGTTGCTGGTCAAGGTGTTGACCCACCAGCTCGGAGACGGCTCTTTGAGGACGAATCTCACCGTGTGGCTGTCGATAACTTGAACCGATTCGAGCAGATGAATCTCGGCCGTGTGAACCATCGAATCCTGGTTATCCATTACCAGTTGGAACGTGAACGCAACGTCTTCCGCCGTGTACGGCATCCCGTCACTCCACTTGACGCCTTCGCGGATCGTGAGCGTCACTTCTTTGAAGTCGTCGCTTACGTCCATCGAATCGGCCAGCCACAGCTCGTGTTCACCGGTCAGCAGATTGAACATGATCAACGGCTCGCTCATCGTCTGCATCGGTCCGGTGTGCCAGCCGCCGGTACCGCCGGGAACGTAGTTGTTGAAGTTCTCCCAGTCGGGATAGCGTCCGTCTTGACCACCGCTCATGACGATCAGCGTCTTCTCACGCGGAATCGAGTCCGGGTCGGGCAACTCCGCCGGCTCTTCCATCATCATTGCCGGCTCTTCCGTCGGTTCCGGCTCTTGCGCAGGTTCCGGCTCTGGAGTAGCCGTTGACGGCACTAGTGTAGGCGTCGGCGCTGGCGTCGCGGTCGGCTCTGCAGAAGCACACGCCGCGGCGGCGAATAGCAACATCGTCGCCATGGCCGATAGCAACGCGAACTGCACCACTCGCGACCGACGCGTTCGCATCAAGTTTAGGAACATGATTCACATCCCCTTCATTGGTGTTGATTTATGGATTGATTAAGCATATGCTAACCTGATTGTCAATCCATTGCTAGATATGCTGTCTGGCAACCCGGACAACGCAAGGTATCCGCAAGAAACCTTGTTTACAGAATTTTACTTATACTCAATCCCATTGTGCGACAACAACATCGTGAAATTGAAGTTAGATGACCGCTGAATACTTCCTGAGACGACTAGGAGTCTTCCTGCTCGTGATCTGGGGCGCGGCTACCTTTAACTTCGTGCTACCCCGCATTGCCGACATCAACCCCATCGAAGAGCGGATGAGCCAGCTCGCTTCACGTGGGGCCGTATCGTCCGGCAACACGGAGGCGATGATAAAGAACTTCGAGAAGCGTTTCGGACTCGACCGTCCGCTATGGGAGCAGTACGTGCGCTATCTGTGGAACTTCGCACGTTTCGACTTCGGCTTCTCCATCGCATACTTTCCCACTCAAGTACGCGCCGTCATCGCACAAGCGCTGCCATGGACGATCGCGCTCGTAACAATTTCTTCGCTCATCTACATGATGCTGGGAATGGCATTGGGCGCACTTGTAGCCTGGCCCAGTGCTTCCAATGTCTTCAAAGCGCTCTTCCCACCCGTGATGGCGCTCTCAGCCATCCCCTACTACTTGGTCGGCATCGCACTCATCCACTTCTTTGCCTTTCAATTCGCATTTTTCCCCTTAGGCGGCGGCTACGCTGTCGGCTCAACACCGGGATGGAACGTGGATTTTTACTTAGATGCGATAAAACACGCCATACTGCCCGCATTGTCCATCATTCTGGTCAGCATCGGCTTCGCCGCCATCGGAATGCGCGGAATGATGGTGACTACGCAGGGCGAGGACTACATGATGCTGGCCGAAGCAAAGGGAGCCAAGAGTTGGCGTCTCTTCGTCTGGTACGGCGTGCGCAATGCGATGCTGCCGCAGATAACCTCGTACGCGCTGACACTCGGACACGTCGTCTCGGGCGTGATACTGGTCGAAGTGGTATTCAGCTATCCCGGCATCGGCTCGATGCTCTTGCAGGCGATCCGCAACTTCGACTACACGTTGCTGTACGGCATCGTCTATCTGGTGATACTCTCAATCGCACTGGCGACTCTGATACTCGACCTGATATATCCGCGGCTTGACCCTCGGATCACGTACGCGCCACGAAGTTGATGCAACGATGACAACTGCGCAACCAGACAATGGTGTAACACTCGACACCACATTGGAAAGCCCTCAAGGTTCGAGGCTGGCACGCGCCGTCAAGACGGTGCTGCTGTGGATCCGAACCTATCCGACGCTTTGGGCCGGGCTCTTTCTGCTGATCGGCATGATGCTCTTCGGAATCATCGGCTCGCAGTTCGTCGACCCGGAGCTGGCACGTGCCGGCACCGTCGATATCGACTTGAGCCCCGGACAGACGGTCGAATACCGAGTAAAGGGCGAAGACCGCAGCGCCTACTCCCTGCTCGGAACCGACAGTCAGGGACGCGACGTCTGGGCCTTGACTGTGCTTGGCACCCCATTGACCATCTACGTCGGTTTCCTGGCGGCAGTTATCGGCATGACGATCGGGACGGTGCTGGGATTCGTCGGGGGATTCTACGGCGGCATCCTCGACAACATCTTCAAGAGCATGGCCGACATGCTCATCACCGTGCCAGTGCTAATGTTCCTCGTCGTCGTCGCCGTGACGCTCAAATCGTCCATTGACGTGACGCAACAAGCACTCATCATCTCGGCCTTCGTCTGGATGTGGCCGCTCCGAACTATCCGCGCGCAAGTCTTGACGATGCGGGAACGCGCATACGTATCGGTAGCCCAGATATCGGGTGCTAACACCCTTGAAGTGATATTCCTAGAGATGCTCCCAAATCTCTTACCGTTCCTGGCGGCCAGTTTGGCGACTGCAGTCGCGACTGCTATGCTGGCAACCATCGGAATGGATGTGCTCGGACTCGGGCCGCAAAACCAGCCGACACTCGGGAACACGATCTACTGGGCGATTTTCTACTCGGCACCGTTCCGCGGCATCTGGTGGTGGTGGGCACCGCCAGTTTTGATGCTGGCACTCGTTTTCGGAAGCCTGTATCTCGTCACGGCCGGATTAGACCCCATCGCCAACCCGCGCCTGCGGAGACAGGTATGAGCACTCAGAAAGTTGAACGCTCAGCGGAGCACTCCGCAATTGGGGATATGGCCCCCGCGCTGGATGTGAAAGACCTACGCGTCTCGTACTACACCTCACGCGGGGAGGTAAAAGCGGCCGATGGCGTCTCCTTCTCGATCATGCCCGGACAGCGCATGGGGCTGGTAGGTGAATCGGGGTCCGGCAAATCGACGACGGCGCTGGCACTGATGCGGCTCATCAAACCGCCCGGAATCATCGCCGGCGGATCGGCAGTCATTGACGATGTAGACCTCATCTCTCTGAACGATGAAGAGATGCGCCAAGCCAAACTGTCGAAAATCGCACTCGTCCCACAGGGCGCCATGAACTCTCTCAACCCCGTCGCCAAGGTCAAGAACCAGATCATCGACGGACTGCGAGACCATGGCGTGCATCAATCAGGATCACAGTATCGAGAACAGGTTAACGACCTGCTCTCAAAGGTGGGATTGAGCACTGATGTCGGGGAGATGTATCCGCACGAACTAAGCGGCGGGATGAAGCAACGCGTAACTATCGCCATCGCGATCTCGATGGGTCCCAAAGTCATCATCGCCGATGAGCCGACAAGCGCGCTCGATGTTGTGGTGCAACGCCAGATAATGGAGACGCTCGCCGAACTGCAGGAAGAGTTGGGCGTCGCGATACTTCTCATCGGACACGATATCGGACTAATGGCGCAATTCGTCGATACGCTGGGAGTGATGTACGCCGGCAGACTGGTCGAAACCGGCACTTTGCGACAGCTGTTGCGGGAGCCGAAACATCCTTATACGCAGATGCTTATCGACAGTCTGCCATCGCTGGAGCGGCACGACCGCAAACGCGGCGAGCTGCGCGGCATCCCGGGCACTGCACTCTCGCTCTATGCCTTGCCGAGTGGATGTTCATTTCACCCGCGCTGTCCCCAAGCGATGGATATATGCCCGCGCGAAGAGCCGATATTGAAACCGATCGGAGACGATGCTACAGCATCGAGCACCGATACACAGAACGCGGCTTGCCTCTTGTATTGACATGTCAACACTGGTTGAACTTAAGAACGCCTCGAAGATCTTCGGCACCGGTTGGTTCAGCAGCAAGACGATCGCGCTGCGCGACTTTTCGCTCGCGATTGACGAGGACAAACCAACCATCACGGCATTGGTTGGTGAGAGCGGCAGCGGCAAGACGACCGTGGCACGTCTGCTGCTCGGATTGATACCGCCCACAAGCGGGGAAGTGCTCTATCGCGATAAACCGGTTGCGCACCTGTCCCGCACTGAACGACGCGAATTCCGACGCGACGTGCAGGTCATATTCCAAGACCCATTCGAGGTCTACAATCCCTTCTACAAGGTAGACCATGCGCTGCATCTACCAGTTCGCAAAGCGGGACTGGCGGCAACTCACGACGAGGCGGTGGAGATTATCGAGGATACGCTTCGGCAAGTGGGACTGAACCCTAGGGATACGCTCGGACGCTATCCGCATCAGCTGAGCGGCGGGCAGCGACAACGGGTGATGGTGGCACGCGCACTGCTCTTGAGCCCGAAACTCATCGTCGCCGACGAACCAGTTTCGATGGTCGATGCATCGCTCCGTGCAACCATCCTCGAAAATCTGCGTCAACTCAACACCGAATTCGGCATATCCATCATCTACATCACCCACGATCTCACTACTGCATACGAGATAAGCGAGCGCATCGTAGTGCTCTATCGCGGCATCGTAGCTGAAGAGGGGGACGTAGTGCCAGTAGTGCAGCAACCGGAACATCCCTACACGCGGCTGCTGGTAGGCTCGATACCGATGCCCGACCCGGACAAGAAGTGGCAACAAGGCTTGGAAGTGGTGACGCCATCTGCCGACGCCGCATTCGGCACCATGCAGGCTGGGTATACCGGTTGCCAATTCGCCGACCGTTGCCCTCACGCCATGGACATCTGCCAGCAAGCACCGCCGCTATACCAGACCTCGCCCGACCGCGTAGTCTCCTGCCATCTCTACAACGAAGCCGACATAGCGGCAACAAACTGATTGTCAGCAACTCCCTCGAATTGATATAATTTCACGTAGATACCCGATACTGACACCAGTATCAGCATCTCGCATCCCAGATGCGGCCCCGTGGTGTAGTGGCCTAACACGCCTCCCTGTCAAGGAGGAGATCGGCAGTTCAAATCTGCTCGGGGTCGCCATTTTCTTTTGTTCCGGCCGCGCCCTTAATCGAAGAACCCTTTATCACCCGCTTCCAGGTGCTTTTTGGCTTCTTTGATGTTGAATTGGATGCCTAGACCGGGCGTGTCCCAGACTTCGATGTGGCTGTCTTGGACTATCGGGTCGGGCAGGCCTTCGATGATGTCGTACCACCATTGCGGTTTGCCGGCGGGGTATTCGAACGCGATGTAGTTGCGGGGCAGGGTGGCCGCCAGATGCACGTGCGCGGCTACTCCGATGAGGCCGTCGGCAACGCCATGCGGGGCGATCAGGATGCCGTGCAGGTCGGCATACTCAGCAATCCACTTCGTCTCGGCGATGCCACCCACATCCAAGGGATCGGGCCCGATGATGTTGACCGCCTTTTTGTCGAACATCTCCTTGAAGTTTTGCCGCAGGTATATCTGCTCACCGGTATGTATCGGCGTCGACGTCTGCATCGTAACTTCACGGAACAGGTCGGGCAGCACGTATGGCGTGTAGTCGCCCGTTATCGTGTCTTCGAGCCACATGATGTTGAGCGGTTCCAGCGCCTTCGCCAGCCGCAACGTGTCTGGCACCGTCATGCCGGGACCGCAGTCCAATGCGAGCCCTACCTCGTCGCCAAGCACATCCTTCATCGCTTCAACACATGCAATCGTGTGCTTCAACCCCTGCTCAGTCAACGGGCCTCCAAACGGCGGTCTGATTCCCCCGCTTGGAGGTCCTGCGCGTTGCGGCATCTCGCCGTAGAAGTAGTTCGGCACATTGTCGGCCATTGCGGAGTGGAACGCGATGCCCTGCTTGATGATGGAGAAGCCCTCTTTGAACTCCTTCATCTGCGCCATGTTCTCGGCATAGTGCTGCGGCTCATTCCCTTTCATCGGCACTCTGACGCCGCCGTTGTAGACCCGCACTTTGTCGCGCACTTTGCCGCCCAGCAGCTTGTATACCGGCACGCCGGCCGCCTTGCCTGCGATGTCCCACAGTGCCACCTCGATGGCGCTGACCGCCGCGCCCCACGGCTTGAAGCTGCCGAGTCGCCGAATACGACTCACGACACGCTCGACATCCGTCGGGTCCTGCCCAACAATCGCATCCCGATAGAACATCACGAACGGCTTCAGATACGGTTTAGTCCACTCCGCCTGCCCAAACCCATCGATACCGGCATCGGTAGTGATACGCACAATCGGATTATCACCAATAATGGCGCACTTAAGATCGGTAATCTTCATAAGACGACAACTCCTTGCATTCCTGATGGAATGATACGGGAAATCACTGCCCCATGGCCCTCACACCTGCGCCGCGCATATCATTCCATCAGAGATGTAAGGAGACATTTAATGAATATCACTATCGGTTTGATCGGTTACGGGAGTTGGGCTCGGAATGCTTATGTTCCGGCGTTGCTTGAGGATGCGGAGGTGGAGATTGCGGCGGTAGCGGCGCGGACGGCGGAGACGCGGCGGGAGGCTATGGAGAGGTTTGGGGAGGGTATCGCATGTTTTGACGACCCGCTTCGTCTCATCCGGGAAAGTGATGTCGATGCCGTCATGATCGGTCTGCCGTCAGAACTGGTAACCGATGTGGGAATTGCAGCTATCGAGGCTCGCAAGCATGTCTGGCTGGAGCCGCCGCCACCGGGCAACGATGCTGGTCGCATCGACGAGCTGCTTGACTTGGCAAACGCGTCTGACAAGGTATTCCACGTCGATATGGAGTTGCGATATCACCCGCTCATCGCCGCAATCTCAGACCTGCTCGCCAATCAGTTAGGTCCCGCACGTTCCGTCAAGATCATTCAAAACTGCAACTGGGGCAACACGTGGGCACCAGACATAGTAGAGAGCGGAAACATGGTCTCCGAATTGAGCATCTGGTACCTCGATGTAGTCGATGCGCTCATCAACCGCCAATCGCACCGCGTGCAGCAACTAAATGCCGACCGCACAACACTCGACAACCCAATCGTAGCCGGCTCCGCGCTGGTACATTACGACGACGGCATCCAAGGCGAATGGGCCTTCGATTTTCAAGGCTCCGAGCAACTCTCCTTGCGCCTAGAGATAGCCACAGCCAACGGTGAAATCCAAGCCGACCTAATCACCGGACTCTATCGCTACCGCGCCGATCCCACTGCCAACTGGATTCAATCCCAAGCACTAGCAACCGAACCTACCCTCGGCTTCGTAGGCATGCGAGAATGCGTAGCCGCCTTCCTAAACGCCATCCGTGGAGAAGGGGATACACAGACGGGGGCGGATGTATTTCGAAGAGTGCATGGTATGACCACGGAGTTTGCGGGGAGACGGTGAGCCACCGCCCCATGGCTACGATGAAAGTGAATGGTTGTTGACCCTACTCGGCCGCCCGATTAGTAATAGTCGGCTCCTTCGATAGCCGCCGGCGCCAGTCGGCTACTTCTGATTCATCTACGCCGAGGGCAAGTGCCGCCGCCGCGTCGATGATACGACGTGCCTCACACTGCTCCGCATCCTTCATCGGCAACAACTCAATCTCACACGCCTGCTCATAAGCATTGTAAAGCGCACCCCACGCCGGATTGTCAGGCTTCGGGATGCGGATTTCGCGGAGGTGTGCAAGTTGCCAGAATGGATACATTAATGTCTTGCCCCTACGATTGAGTAGCATCAGTCTTACGGGTGTTGAATTCCACCAAGCAGCTAGTGCTTTCGCTCGTTCATCGTCGCTGACTTTGATCGGTACCCACCAGCCAAATGATGGCTCGCGTGTCCATAGAGCGCATAATCGACCAGATACGGTATTGATTCGCATTGCAACCATCAGATTGCTACGTTTGCCCAAATAACGCGTAGCAAGTTGGTCTTTGCCTGGTTTTGGCGCGTACCAAGCATCTGGTTCTGCGAACATAGTTCGTCGAAACTTACTACTGATTGAGTGGAATCCCTTGATTGCGCCTGCTGTACCGGATGGAACAGACCTGAAAGTACCTAGTACACCTTGACCTGCCGGGCCAACTGCATATCGCATGCCTATAGCCTCAACGTGCTCAGAACTTTCAATCTGTCGAATTGTATCGGTAAGTTCCCCATCAAACCATTGCACCGGAGTCCAGTCGCCAGCTTCAATAAGCTCTGCTGGCCAAGATCTAATCGAGCCGATTCCTGCAGTTTCTCCGCTCGCGATGACATCTGCGACCGCGATCGCTTCGTCGGGAGTAGCTGGCATTTTTCTTAGAGATACGAATTCCGTTGATTGAGACGTTTCGCCTAATGATTTACGTCTAGCAATCATCAAGCATTCGTGCATCCCAGCGTTTTCGCTGAAGGCCGGTCGCTTAGGGTCGTGGCTTGTAATGATCGTTTCGATGTGAAAGCGTTTTGCTAGGAATTTACGTTTTGGAAGGGAAGATGCCCCTGCACATGCAGCAGCTGGGATCACCATTGCCAATGTACTGTTTCTCTGACGACTTACAAGTTGATCTGCAATAGGTGTGAAATACGACTCGATGGCGTTCGAGTTTATGACTGAGCCAACCTCAGGATCACGCCACTCAAACTCGTTGCGCAAATTGAGTTCATTTTGTTGAATTGCCTTTCTTTCGTCGCCGCTAAACCTTGAAGATCGTTGCTCATTGTTCGTGAACGGAGGATTCATGATGACGAGATCAAGGTCCTTTAAAGGAAACTCTGCTTCGTCGGATGAATCCAAATGTTGAGTTTCTAATCCCGACATGCTCCGTAACGGGTTGCGCAAAACACTCAACGATTTGGCATCGCTAGTGGAACTTAGAATTTCCAACGATCCACTCTTGACGCTACCATCATCCTGTGGTCCATGCTTGACAGTGTGCAGATTCATTTGCTTGTAGTCGACGTTAGGTGCACCGAGAGACAGGTTGCAGGCGGCCAGCTGGGTGGCGTGCCGGTTGATATCTAGGCCGCATAGGACACTCTCTACTAGCAATTTATGCAACGCTATCTCTTGGTCGTCTTTCAGACCTTGCGCGTCGTTCGCCCGGTCTTTGATGACTTTCAGAGCCGCCATCAATAGCGTTCCGGTACCACAAGCCGGATCGATAATGCGAAGTTTCGATATCGCCTCAGGATCGCTCCAATCGCAAAAATCTTCATTGAGCGCGAGGCGTGCCAGCATCAATGCTGACAAGTTATTGGTGTAGAATGCCCCATCGCTCTTTGCGCTCAGCAATATGCGGTGATAAAGCGGCCTGGCATGGTCATAACCGAGTTCCGAGAGGGAGTCGGCGACGTTGTTGGCGCATTCGGCAATAACGCGGAGGGCGTCTACTACGAATGGGCGATTGGGCAGGGAGTCTAGGACGGCTAGGGCGGGCTCGAATACTGGGGCGTAGTCGCGCTGGAGGATCGTTTGCCAGGCGTCACGCAGTTCGGTGATGGGTGTTGGAGAGCTGCAGATGCGGTTCAGCGTGGACAATGTCTCGAAGTTCGGCAGATCGCCCAGTCGGCGGTGCATCAAACACGCGTTGGCGAGCAACAGCGCGGCTATGGTGCAGATGCTACGTGCTTCACCGGCCACGCCGAGAACGGCTGCCAAGTCTTCGCCGAGCTCGCCCGTTTCAAACTGTCGCCCGGCATACTTCACCGCCGCCTCGATATCTTCCGAAGTCCGCAACCCCGGCTTGCCGAGACCGGAAGCCGCCACGACGTGCGCGTAGAGCCCCTCGCTGACGCTGCTTAAATCGAACGTCAACTGCGTCTGTTCCGAACCATACCAATTTTCGCCATCTTCTTCGATGTCGGCTTCTTCATCATCCGGGTCGGACTCAGGCTCGGGTTGAGGATCTTTAACCTCCACGAAACGAAGCGGATCGGCCGCCAGTCGCTCGTCGTGTGATGCCAGTGCGCGCAGCACCCGCCCGATCGACTTGTATGCGTCGGAACGCTCTTCAAGCGCTGACATGAAGTCGGTTGCGGCGGGTATGGGCACTGGTATGACGATGTATCCGAACTGCTTGCCCTCGCTCTTGCGCATGACGCGTCCGACTGCCTGCACGACGTCTACCTGGCTATCGCGCGGCTCCATGAAGACGATGGCGTCGAGCGATGGCACATCGACACCCTCTCCGAACAGTCGCACGTTGCAGAGCATCCGGGACGTGTTCTCTTTGTCGGCATTTTGCAGTTCTCGCAACGCTTTGTTTCGTATCAGTGCGCTATCTTTCCCGTCGACGTGTTGCGTCACGATCTGCATCGCCGCACCTGCCGCGGCATCTGCGCGGCGCATCCGACGCGTCGTGGCACCTCTGACGTTGGGATGGTTCATCGCCTCGGCGAAGAACTTGGAACGTCGGATCGTGTTGGCGAAGCCGATAGTCTTATGCAGCTGCTTGTCGGTCGCGCCGTTGATGGCCAATGGAGTGCCGATGACGCGGGTGATGTCGCGGTCGGTAACGATGGTGTTCTTGCCGCCGTCAGTTTCACCCAGAGCGACAAGGTCTCGGCGCACCGCTGGAGTAACTGCATCTTCGTGAATGCCGAGTACGATGACGCGGTAGTCGGACAGCATATCGGCATCGACCGCGGTGGAGAAACGCAGCCGGTGCAACTCGGGACCGTACACTGACACATCGGACATATCGACCGTCTCGATGCCGCGTTCTTTGAGGCTTTTGCGCGACTTCTGGGTGTAGATGCGCGGCGTCGCCGTCATGTAGAGCCGCTTGCGAGTCTTCAGATTTTCATCGTGATGAACAGCCCTGAAGCCGATCTCGGAGCTCTCGACGCCGGTAGTCCGATGCGCCTCATGCATCAAAGTCAAGTCGAACTCGGGCGCGCCGAACTTTTGCTGCGCTTCGGTGATGTGCACCAGCGATTGATACGTGCTGAAGATGACGCACGTGCGGTCACTGTCACGCGACAGCATCGATGCAATCTTGCTCGGGTCTGACGTTACATCGCAGACCAGCTCGGACAGGTTGATGTCCTCTTTTTTGCCGCGCCCGCCAGCCGTGCGGTCAGAACATACGACGCGGCAGTCGAGCGGTCTGACAGTGTGCTTCAGCCACTCTTCGCGGGCTTGCGAGACGAGTGCAATGCTGGGAACGAGGAACAGTATTCGCCCCCCCCCCCCCTGTATTTTCGACTATTTGTTCTGATATACGCAGAGCGGTAAAAGTCTTACCGGTCCCACAGGCCATGATGAGGCGGCCACGGCTGTTGTGCTCCAATCCGGCTACGCCGTCGTCAATCGCCCTTTGTTGCAACGGCCACGGTTCACGTGGAGGACGTTTCGAGAGGTCTTCTGAGATTAGATCGGAGCTGTGATTGAGGAAGTCGATGCGTCGCACCGGCTGCATCATGCCTTCGATCTGGGCTTCCGCATTTTTCGCCCACTCACAGGTTGCCACTATCCAGCGCATGGCAAACACTCGCCGTTGCGACACAGCGAGAAATGAGTCGATGTCGGACTTGTAGACTCTGGAGTTATCGTCGTAGCACTTGCACTGGATGGCGACCCATTCACCATTGTTGAGACGTGCAACAAGGTCGATGCCAATGTCGTTTCCTTTGAGCCCCGTCAGCTCCTCCCGCTCTGGCCAATCCCGCCATAGATGCACCTCTGCAACCTGATACTTCGCGTCCTCCCGCAACACCCGCATCACCAGATTCTCAAACCACCTACCCTTCTCAGCCTCATCCCGGCTATCCCGCCGAATGCGCTTCATCACACCGCCAACCGTAGTTTCGTCCGCAAGCAACGGCGTCACATCAAAATGAGTTTGGGCATCAAGCATCAGGGCACCTGTAGATTGGGTTGGGATCAGGGAACTCTAGTAGGGATAGTACATGTTACAACGTTCATTCTCGTTACGTTGGGCTGCCCCTTGGCCACCCCATAGCCCTCACCTCTGACCCCTCTCCCGCTTTACATCGGGAGAGGGGAACTTCTCATCGTGTTCATGGCTACGATGAAAGTGCATGGTTGTTGAAGCCTTTTACGCCTCTCCCCTCGGGGAGAGGATTCCAGGTGAGGGGCACAAGTAGGAGCAACAACAATGATGTTCCCTGTAAGAATGAACGACGCTGCTGATCATGTTCAACAACAATGATGTTCAATCTAAACCGTGACCGAAAAGAGAAGTTCCCCTCTCCCGCATTCTTGCGGGAGAGGGGCTAGGGGTGAGGGTCCGATGGGCGGCTATGGTGCGGGGTACCTCAACTACGCCTGCGCGTTCTAGCATGCCCCTCAGTTGAGCAGTAGTAACGGGTATCAGATGCCGCGCCAGTAGCGGCGGCATTGCCAGCGAATCATGGTGCCCCAGCCGGGTGGGCTGAGGTGGCTGCCTAGGACCGTCATGCCTTCACGCTCTGCCATGTCGAGTAGCATGTGGCGAGTGTCGATGCCTTGCTGTTTATCGGTGTCGGGCCAGTAGTGGAGCTCGGTATCGGTGGCGTGCATGGGCGAGCCTAATACGTCGCCGATGAGCAGCGCGCGATCGCGACCTGATGATAGGAGCAGGCTCATGTGTCCTGGCGTATGTATCGCCTTGATGCCGGGCGCCAGCTCCGTCTCGCCCTCCATCAGATCGAGGACGCCGGCACTGTAGAGCGGATCTACGCTACGCCGAATCGTCTCGCCAGCCGGACCGTCCAGCTGCTGCTGGCTCGTGAAGTGCTCCCAGTCGGCACGATGCACGATGTAACGCGCCTGAGCAAAGGTTGGCTTGGAAAGATCTTCAGGGCGAGTGTTCCAACCGACATGGTCGCCGTGCAGATGCGTGAGAAATACCGTATCGATTTCATCCGTGCCGATGCCTTTGCGTTCAAAGTCGTTCAGCAGCTCGGCCGGCGTGTCGGCGCCCAACATCTGCCCGTGCGGACCGAAACCGGTATCTGCCACTAGCGTCTTGCCACCAGAACGCATCACGAATACGCCGAGGTTCAGCAGGAAATAAGGCTTTGAGAAGTATTCCGGGAAGATGTCGTAGTACTGTTCCCAGTGTTCGAGCGGCGTCTTCGGGAAGGTAATGCGCGGGTCGAAGACGACTCGGCCGTCGCTCAGCGATGTGACTTCGATATCGCCGACATTGAGCACATCGTTTTGCATGCGGCTATCCGATGCCTCGCCAGTATCTGCGGCCTTGCCATCTGACCATCGTGCCCCATCCGGGCGGGCTCAGGTGGCTACCGAGCACGAGCATATTCTCGTTCTCGGCACGATCGAGGATCTGGTGCCGCGTCTCCATGGCATGTGCCGGATCGGTATCGAGTGCGAAGGGCAACTCGGTATCGGTGCCGTGCATCGGGTTTATCAAGATGTCGCCGATGAAGATGGCACGCTCTCGCCCCGACGATATTAGGAGCGCCATATGTCCAGGTGTATGTCCGGGCGTCGGTATCGCCGTGATGCCCGGCGCCAGCTCCGTCTCACCCTCCATCAGGTCGAGCACTCCGGCATCTTCCAGCGGGATGACGCTGCTCTCAATCGGTTCCCGTCCGAACTCGGCATTGTCATCGGCCTGCGTGAAGTGCTCCCAATCTGCACGATGCACCGTGTAACGCGCATTCGGGAAGGTTGGTTTGGCTAAATCCTGCGGATCTGTGTTCCAACCCACATGGTCGGCGTGCAGGTGGGACATGAATACAACGTCGATGTCGTCGGTGCTGATACCTTTGCGTCCGAAGTCGTCCATCAACTCGGCCGACGTGTCGGAGCCCAGCATCTTGCCGTGCGGCCCGAAACCGGTGTCTGCGATGACCTGTTTATCGCGGGCACGGATGACGAAGACGCCGAGGTTCATGAGGAAATATTGACCGTTGAAGCATTCTGGGAATATGTCGTAGTAGTGCTGCCAGTGCTCTAACGGCGTCTCCGGGAACATGAGCCGCGGGTCGAACTCCACCTTGCCGTCGCTGAGGGAGGTGACTTGGATATTGCCGATGTTTAGTGTCGTGTCGTTCATGTGGCTAGTTTATACCCCTTGCAACAACCACGTGCGACGACGGCACGGGTGACTGCCGCGAAGATGAGCGATTATATGACGGCTCAGCTCTCTGCTTCGCGAGACGCTAAGGCGTCTGGTCAAAGCATGATGCAGATTCGCCGAGCGCGTGATCTAGAGACGGCAACACTACCTGTGTTCCCTGCTCGAATATCCCGGCCGGAATCATTTCGGTGATACACCTGGCTGAGGCGTCTTCAATCTCTGCACCTTCGGGAATGCCGAGCGTCTCGATTCCGCAGGATTGCGCGCTGAAAAGGAATGCGACCACGTCGCCGGCTATGATCTGTTTCGGCGCGCCAATCTCGCTGAACGCCCGGATTGAACTCTGACGCGGTTCGTCTGCGTTTTCCAATCCATCAACCACACATGTCAAGTCGTCGCCAGTCAGATTGCCGACGCGCTCGGGCAACGCCAGGAAATCGGTTTCGATGCCGCACTTGTTGAACTCAATCGCAACGTTTACATGATCTTCCGTGGTTGGCGCCCAGATGCGGTCGAGGAATACCTCGCCAAAGCGCACCGCTCCCATTGCGTCGGCCAAGCATCGTGCCGATTCCTCAGTCATCACGCTGCCGTCTGCCAGTTCGTAGCCTTCGGACCCTTGCCGACAGCGGATATCGGCAATCAAGAAGCCGGTGAAATTGTTGAAAAATCGCTCCATCTGCGCCCGGTCTAACGTGTCCGGTTGCTCTACCGGCTCGAAGTATTGCGCCGCGCCGAGTTCTTCTACCATGCACTCCTGCACGTCGATGAAGGTCATGCCGGAGCCGATCGGTTCCCGATTCGGCTGGGCTTGGAACAGCGCATCTTCAAACGCCACGCGCTCCTCGGCATTCAGGCAGAAGTGAGCGGTAATCCACTGCTCCGACACCTCTGTTGAGTCAAAGGCACCGAACAGTGGCTTAAGGGTCGGGGTCGTGAACGTCTCGCCGATGCAATCTACCGTCTCGGGCGTGAGTTCGGGATTGATTATTATGATGCGTCCGGCGAGGATATTGCGAAGTGTTGGGTCGCTCAAGCACGTGTCAAACTGCTCGACCAGCGACGTAGGCGGACGCGTCTGGCTTGAGAAGATGCCGATCAGGTTATCCCGTCCGCCGGCGTAAGCCTCCATGCAGGTAACCTCGCCTTTGGGCAACGTTGCTAGGAAACCCTCGGCATCCTGGGCGTAGTCAACCGTGATCGGTTCATATTCAACCGTTTCAGCATCGAATCCCTCCGCTTCCGCCGTCGCTTGCAGGAGCAAGTCATCGGCCGTCTGAGTTGCCACTGCAGAAGCGGCGTCGGGATCGGTGCCGCCGATGAGGATGATGTCGAATATAAGCGTCGCGCTGGGTGGAATGACCGGCGGTGAACCGGCTTCTCCGTACGCAAGGTCTGGCGGAATCACAACCCGTCGTCGCTCTCCCACCTTCATCTGCGTTATCGCCATCTGCCAACCCGGTATCACCGCGTTCACTGGGAATACGGTCGGCTCAGAACGGGTATACGAGCTGTCGAAGATGCATCCATCATCCAACCAGCCGGTGTACTGGACGTCAACTTCCCAATTCAAACCCGGTTGCGCGCCATCGCCTTCCGAGAGGACTACGAATTCCAGCCCGTTCGGGTCGAGCGAATAATCTGCCTCGTCGACCTCATCGAATTGCGGTGCCTGGGGCGGATAGGCATTGTTCAAGCAGGTTGAACCCCACTCGTCGAACGCGGTCGCCAACACATCATCAGCCGTCACCTCACCATTTGCACCCGCTTCCGCCGTCATCTCTGGCTCCGAAGTGGCCGTCGGTGCTTCTGTCGGCACAGGTGCTGAGGTTGCTGTCGGAGCCGCGGTCGCCGTAGGAACTTCAACGGTCGCTACAGTTTCAGTTGCCGTCTCTTCGCTGCTGGAACAAGCAATGGTCAATGGGAGCATCGCAACTGCCAATGCTGACAGTAAGAGGCTGCCGAATAGGTTGCGGCGATGCAACGGAATGTTGCGATTTAGGGGGAGTAGACGCGGCTGATGAGTGCTTGACAATGGGATACCGCTTGAGTTCATCTGGGAGTCGCGGCACTAAAAATTGAGTCGCGCGAGCCGCGTAGGCGCAATCGCTGAATTATATAAAACGACTGTTGAGCCTCTCCCGACACTCAAACCGGGGCTACATAGTCCACGAATACGGGACTGGTCCAAGCCATCTCCATGTCCGATTGAGTTACCCGCACCCAGTAAGGGTTGATGCCCGGTTCGGGCGACTCGTCTGTGAACTGAAACTCTACTCGGTCGGGACCCGGTTCAGGCGCCAGCTCTACCGTAACGGCGCGGTCCAGCTCACCTAGCTCTATGACGCGCGGCCCATCGGCGAGGCCACCTAATGTGGTGGGTATCAGCACCCGGTCGGCCGCGGCGAAAGTGATGCGTCTTGCACCCTCTTCGCCATGCCCGCCGTATTGAGAGCTGGCGATGACGTCGCTCGTGATCGCCACCTCGATCCCGGTGTCGGCATCGCCCTCTACATCCAGCAGCAATCCGCTACGATAGCCGCATGCCCAAGAGTGCCAACTCACGCTCGCATCGGTCACGTCGACAATATGAGACCTCGGACTGTCGAAGCGTATTTTGTGGATATCCGCGATTTTTCCTCCGACCGTCTTCACGGAGCCGTCCCACACTACGCCGGAGTAGCTGGTGCGTCTGCTGGCACCTTCCCACGTGACCCGTACGCGGTCGTTGGCTCTGCCCTGCGTCATGTCCTCGCAGTGCAACAGTTCCAAGCCGCGAAAGAGTTCGACGCGCTCCAGCGGTCCGGTGCCGATTATCTTGACTGATATTTCAGGGGATGAAGCCGTCGAATACTCCGAACCCATCATGTGCCCATCCGCTGCGACGGCCGCTATGATACGCACTCCAGACGTGGCGTATACCCGGCGCGCCTTCATACTGGTCAATATCCCGTCCAGCGTCAACTCAGGCGCGTAGATGCCGGTTAGCCCGGCCTTCTGATACCGGCGCAATTGATGACCCGGTTGATCGTCGCCCGGCCTCCCCGTGTAACAGTCGCTACCACCGACAAAACCCATCTTGTAGTTGCGCGCAATCGACTCTTTCAGAAACCACTCGAACTGGCCATGCGTTGACGTAATCTCAAGCGCCGGCTCGATGGCCGGGTCGTGATACTGCAGATCTGCCGCGATACCACCGACGTGTGGCGTTACCACAACATCCGAGTAGCGGAACTCATCGTGCATCTCGCGCACATGCCGCAGGTCAGTGTCGATATCCCACGGGTCGAGATGGTCGCCGTGTGCCGAGCGGCGCAATGCCTGTCCGAAGCGACGGAAGTAGACGTTGTGATGCCCGCCCCGGTCGTAAGTCGCCGACCACTCGTATCCCGGCAACGGCACAAATCGGCCCGGCTCATAGTGTGCCCTCTCCGCTTCCTGCTGCACTTCGTATGCGCCCGTCGTGATAGCCGGGTCGTTGCGCTGGAAACCGGCGAAGTGTATGCCTGCTACATCGCGCGCATATTGGAAGAAGTCGCCGATCTTGTACGGATCTACCACCTGCCCGCCATGCGGATCGCCCCAGTAGAGACGGAATTGAGGGGCATCTTCGGATGCCACGATTGGATTGCTGACACCATGCAGTTCCGCCCCATCATCCCGCGCAGTCAGGTGATGCTCACCCGCTTCGGTGATGCGACATCCATCTATCCATACAACGCTGCCACATTCGTCATCGAACTGCAACTCGTCTGCTCCCAGCGCAATCCCCGCGGCACTCAGTTTGACACTGCCTCGATATGCGTTTGCGGGATTGCCCCAACGGTCTTCAGCCTTGACGCTGATACGGAACTCCTCACCAGCGACAGCATTGGAAGGTGCAACCACTATCAGTCGAACCACTTCACCACCCACAACCGCCAACTCCGGCAATGTCTCTATCGGAATAAAGTCGCCCGCGCCCTCGGCATCCACCTCAATCCAGAAGTAGCTACGAGGCTCGATAAACGTCTGGCTACGAGAACCCGGACCGCCGCCGGAACGATCGCCATACGTAACTGCTATCTCCTCGCCCTCTTCCAACGCTCGACCGGTGTTGATGACGAGAATAGTGACGAGGTCCTGCACCTGGACCGCCGTCTCGGCACCCGAAGGTCCGGTAACGGTGAGGTACTCGGCCGCGGCCGGATCGTGAAGTTGCGGCAAGCTGCGGTCGGTATCGGAGTCGGTGCCGATCTTCACGACACCGCCGGTTCCCAGCCCGTTCGCACCAACCGTAAAGACCAACTGCCACGTTGCGAACTCGCCGGCAACGAGCGTTTCTATCTCTGGGATGCGAGCGCTGCCCGCCGCGGTGCTGGCTTGTGCTTTAAGGCCCAGCGGATCCATCGTCTCTGACATGTCCGATTCTCCCTAATGATGAGGATACGATGATGGCGATGCAAGCGACAATCACACATCATGCGACGAATCGTATCATCACGCAACGAAGCGCGAGAGAACTCCATGAAAACGATGTGTGCACTCTGCCAGACATACCAGATTTAGTCTTTAGGGAGCGACGTGCAATCCGGTGGGATGCAGAATGCATCAACTAAAAAAACCCGGCACGACACATACTTGCTTCGTGCCGGGCTCTTAACGATCGGGATTAAGTCCTGCGCTAATAGCGGATCCGGGTCAATTCACATCGAATTCAATAGCGAAATATGACCCTGCTCCCGACACTGGAACTGCGATACCGTGGTCGCCCGGAAGCGACACTCGAGGACAAGAATTGAGTTCCTCCATGCTACCTGTCCATGTGTAGGCAGGCAATCCACGGTACTTTTGCTCATCATGGTAGAAATCCGACATCACTAAAGACGATATAGCACCATCTTCCTTGATGTTTCCTTGGCATCCTGTGGTTGAGAGCAGGTCGCCACACTCCGGACATGTGTCGAAAACCATCCTTGCCTCATGCGTAAATGGAGAAATCCCATAGCAAGCATCAAGCTGTTCCGTGGTACCGGTCCAAGGATACGACATGAGACCGGTCTTGGTATCGTAACTCCTGCGGTCTACATCCATGAAAGAAGCACATTCTGTAGGCCACTCTACGGTATGATGCATGTAAGTAGCAAATTCAGGGGATGCAGGGGGATTTGTCTCAGTATCCAGAATAGCTCCCATAACTACAAAAGCAACCATCGCACACCCTACAAGAGTGGTAATTATCTTCAACATGGTCACCTCATTTTCACGCTATCGTTGTGATCGATGGTCTATCACGTAAAAGGCACCATGTCAACGTAAGAAAGAAGATTCCAGACTAAATCTTGCCCATTTTAGCTAACTGAGCACATCCAGATCATGGACCACCTGGCTAGGTTAGGGCGGCATGTCGTATACGACGCTACTAGCGGCAATCAATTCGTCGACAGATAGATTTGTCCCCTTCAGGACTCGCACCAGGGCCTGATCGTGGCCGTCATCTTTGACTTGGAGACCCAAAGGGTGTGGCGGGCTTCTTGCAGTGTTTCAACTCCGAAAGCGAGTGCCGAGGTCAAGCGAGTCTGCAATCAGCTCCGGAACGACTTCCGCCCGCGATGATGAGA
Source organism: Dehalococcoidia bacterium (assembly GCA_965200065.1). Taxonomy (GTDB): domain Bacteria; phylum Chloroflexota; class Dehalococcoidia; order Lucifugimonadales; family Lucifugimonadaceae; genus Bin127. The sequence goes on from CBDATF010000002.1 coordinate 932,373, forward strand.
TGGTCTAACCGGTCTGCTAGACCATCACCTGTCCGCCGTCGCACTGTATCGTCTGACCGGTGATGTTTCTGGCATCTTCGGATGCTAGGAACGCGGCCAGCGCACCGATGTCGGAAGGGGTCTGCGGACGCCCGAGCGGTATCACCTCGGCAGCAGCCTCTTTGAAGACGTCCAGATGGTCACGTCCCGCAACGTCAGGATCGCCCTTAGTGTCTCGACGCTCCATCCACTCCTGATGAAACGCGGTCCAGATCCGGCCCGGCGCGATGGCGTTCGCATTGATGTTGTCAGCCGCATACTCGCGTGCCAGCGCTTGCGTGTACGCAATCACCGCCATCTTGGTCGTTGCGTAGTATGCCGTTACGTAGCGTGCGGCCTTGGCAGCGACGGATGAGATGTTGATGATCTTGCCGTATTGCTGTTCGCGCATCTGCGGCAGGACTGACTCGGTGACGTCTGACAGTCCTTTGACGTTCACTTTCCAGGTGAACTCCCAGTCAATATCGCGCCACTCCGTGCCCGTCGATCCCGGTGCGCCAGACACTCCGGCGTTGTTGACCAATATGTCGATGCGTCCGACAGCATCGTAAGCAACGGCGATGCCTTCCGATATGCTCTGCTGATCGGTAACATCCATGTGCACGGCGTAGCCTCTGCAACCCATACCCGCAACCTTCAATACCGCCGCCGCCGCATTCTCATCGTTAAGGTCGGCGATAACGACGTCGGCGCCCTGTCCGGCCATCCGTTCTACGATGCCTAAACCAAGTCCCTGACCGCCACCAGTCACCAAAGCCGTTCGTCCTGTCAAATCCGCAAGCATGTTGCCAACTTCCCTTTCAAAGTGTCGATTCCGAAAGCGTCAATTCCGATTGAGATGGTGCATAATTCTAGCACTGCACCATAGCGCAAATAGGCGTGCAGAACCGACGCCTCGAGGTCGCACAGGAGAATCGACATCTTGCCACTACCAAGCGATCATCAGACAAATTACGAGCCGGTGCCCGGCTGGGCTAAAATACCGCACGGCATCTGGATGCGGGAAGCAACCGCAGTAACCGTCGACTCGGACGACCGCGTCTATGTCTTCAACCGCGGCAATGTGCCCATTCTCGTCTTCGACCCGGATGGCAATGTCGTCGATATGTGGGGCAACGACGATCCGCAAGGCTCGACCCGTTTCACCGAGGACCCTTACGGCAATCGGCTCCAATTCTGGAATACATGGTTCAGTCGCGCCCACGGCATATCATGCGACCATGAGGACAATCTGTGGCTGGTGGATGATGTTGGCAATCAGATTCACAAGTACACCCGGCAAGGCGAGCGATTGCTGACCATCGGAAGCGGTGAGACGGCGTCCTATCAGAGCGGTCAGATGTTCAATCGACCTACCGATGCGGCCGTTTCGCCGATCAGTGGCGACGTTTTCATCTCCGACGGCTACGGCAACTCGCGCGTCCATCGCATGGATGCGGAAGGCAATCACATCATGTCCTGGGGCGAATCGGGCACTGACGATGGCAAGTTCAATCTGCCGCACAACATCGCCATCCTCGATGATGACCTCGTCATCGTGTGCGACCGTGAAAGCCATCGAGTGCAGGTCTTCACTACTGAAGGTGAGTTCGTGCACCAGTGGCCAGTGCACAAGGCTACGGCCGTTGAAGTGGTGGGCAAGGGCGCTGAAGCGACGGTATATGTCGGCGAACAAGGCCCGGCACCAGTGCAACAGGGCGTTGCCAACATCGGCAACCGCGTCAGCATCTACGACTGGGAAGGCAACATGCTGGACCGCTTCGGCAACCCGCACTTCGGACAGGAAGCGGACCAGTTTCTATGGCCCCACAGCGTCGCCGTCGATTCGCGCGGAGACGTCTACATCGCCGAAGTGTCATTCGTCGAATGGGGACGCCACCAGCACCCGCTGGTAGACAACCCCGCCAGCCTCCGCAAGTGGCGGCGCAAAAACTAACCAATCCAGACCAGCGGACTACCCGTCCCGTCAGTCGTCCCGCTGGGGCCTTGTTCAAAACGATCCAGCACCCCCGTCAACCCACCCAACGGCACCACATCAGCATCGGTGCGGATCTGGCTCCTGTCGCCGCCGTAGACTACCGCCTTGCCTGCAATATCAGGTAAGAGCGCAGCGACGCGGTTCAATGGCTTGAGGTAACTAGAAGAGATCGTTGCGCCCGACTTAATCTCAATCGCACCTAAACCGTGGCCAGTTTCGTAGAGAAGATCGCACTCTAAGCCCTGCGAATCTCGGTAGAACGATAGATTGGCGCGTCGTCCACGGTTGAATCGATACTTCAACGCTTCGGTTACGACAAGATTCTCAAAAAGCGGTCCTCTCAGCGGGTGGGTTGTCAACTGTCGGGGGTCTTGGATGCCGATCAAGTAACTCGCAAGTCCAACATCGTAGAAGTAGAGTTTCGGGGATTTGGTCAATCTTTTGCCGATGTTGGCATGATACGGCTGCAGGAGAAAGACAACGTAACTGTTTTCCAGCATGCTCAACCACTGTCGAGCAGTAGGCTGCGAAACACCAGCATCCGAACCCAACTGGGAGAGGTTCAACAGTTGTCCAGTGCGACCGGCGCATAGCCGCACAAAGCGGCGGAAGCTCGATAGATTGCGGATCTCACTCCATTGACGCACATCGCGTTCGACGTAAGTCTCGAAGTAATCCCCCAATGCCTGATTTGGTTCCAATCCATGATCGTGAATACGCGGGTAAAACCCCGAGTAGAGGATGTTGTTAATCCCGACGCTTGCTCCGCTCTTTTCGAGTTCGCCTAACGAAAAGGTCAACAAGCGAAGAATTGCCGTGCGTCCTGCCAACGATTGAGTGCCTTTCTGTGAAATCTGGAATTGCCCACTGCCAGTCAAGACGAATAGCCCGTTGCGATTGAGGTTGTCGGCGATGACCTGGAGGTGAGACAGTAGCGTTGGCACTCGCTGGATTTCGTCGATGATGGCACCCTCGCCTAGCTGCGCCAGAAATGCACGCGGATCAGATTCGGCAAAATCCCGATCATCCGGCGCCTCCAGATTCACGTACTTCAGATCCGGGAACGCGGTCCTGCACAAGGTTGTCTTTCCCGATTGGCGCGGACCCGTTACCGTTACGAACGGGTACTGCTGGAACAGGGAGACCAGCCGGGGTGCGATTTCACGCTCGATCATGCGGGATGTGCCAGTTGCTAATCGTGCAGATTGAAAGTTCTACTTTTAATTTACACGAAAATTTGTCGAGAAAACCATGCAATATGAAAGTATTACTTTTAATTTACACGAAAATTTGTCGATTCTCAGCCGCTCGTCAAGAGTGCCGACAAGCCGCAATCGCTACCCTACTCGTCGACGTAAGGCTCGCCGAAAAATCGCTCCAGTATCTCGCGCGCCTCGTCGACGCGGTCTGATGGGGCCATCAAGCGTACGGGCGTCATTGAGACGCCTAGGAACGAGATGCCGTCGGACTTGGCGAAACAGGGGCAACCTTGGTTTCGGACCAGTTCACTCCAGGTTTCGGCGGTGAGCTGATCCGGGGCAGTGGCGAATTCGACCCAGCGCTCTAGCATCTCAAACGCCGGATACGGTGCTCATCTCAACGTTTTCTTCGCCCAGAATAGTCGTTAGTTCGGCCTGCAGAGCTTCGGACGGGTTGACGCTGAAGAAGGGGAAGTCCATCGAAACCGTCTTGCCCTCGATGAACAGTTTCGCCAGCACTTTGTCGTCGCCACGATGGTTGCCAAGCACCAACAGCACTTCGTGGATCATCTCACGGGACGGCAGGGCATCTTTATCGTCGCACGCGAACGACAGCGTGACCGCGGGTGTGGCATCTGATGGAGAATTATCGGAAGGTTCCATACTTTTACCCCCATTTCGGGACATCGATGGCGTTTCTGGTCTGGTCGAAGCGGCTTCAGAGGTGCGAACCGAGTTGGTTGAAGCCCCGTTGGTGTGCCGACTTGCCGAGCCGTTTGAACCGGATACGCGGCGGCGCGGCGCGGCGGCCAAGCGCGGTCTTCCATTGCCGTTGCTGTTGCTCGACGGCACGCGATAGGCGTGGGCATTGTTGACATCCACCGAGGCCATACCATTGAACATGCGTATCGATCCCTGCACTTCAGCATAGACGTCTTCGTGCCAGATGCCCGAAGTTCGTTCCAGCGTGTTGGACCAAACGGTCAACTCAATCTCATCGTCGAGCAATGCCATCTTGGCGGCGACGAAGGGGCTGCCCTTGCGCGTCGATCGATGGTTGATCGATACCAACTTTCCGATGACGCGTACACGGCTACCCTCCTCGTTCAACCGGCCGTCATCGGCGTAGACTATCGATCCCGAGTTTTCATGCTCCAGTGCCAACCTAATGCGCGCTTCTTCCTCCGTCTCGGTGATTATCAGTCCGAACAGCTCCTTTTCCCAGTCGCGAAATAGTTTGATGTCAACTCCGCCATGCGGCTGGGGTGGGCTGAAATCGATGCCGAGGAACGACTCATTAGAATCGGCACCGCCGAACATCGAGTGTTGGCCTGAAGAGCGGGCCGCGCCAGTCTTGCGAATGTAGGTAGCGAGTTGCGGAACCTGGTCCAGCATCTCATCCCTCAGCGCCATCTTGTCAAACGCGCCGGCTTTGATTAAACACTTCAGAGACGTTTCCTGCGGTGCATGCTCGGCGATTCGATCACAGAAGTCGGCAATGTCTTTGAATGCACCCTTGCCGTCATTGTCGCGCGTCGCCACAATCTCGCTTATCGTTGCCGGGGCGATGCCGCGAATGGATGCGAGACCGTATCGGATGCCGCCGCGCGCACCGATGCTCTCGTCGACCGTGAAAGATGTCTGCGAAACGTTGATATCCGGCGGCAATACTGATATCCCGCGCCGCTTCGCTTCCGAGATGCAGCGCTGAACTCGCTCCGGAGAGCCGGCAAATGAATCGAGCATCGCAACGAAGTATTCGAGCGGGTAGTGAGCCTTGAAGTAGGTTGTCCAATACGTGATGTACGCATATGAGACGGCGTGCGCTTTGTTGAAGCCGTAACCAGCAAATGGGAGGATGTACGAGAACAGGTCACGCCCTTCCTGTTCGCTATGCCCCTTCCGGACCGCGCCTTCGACGAACTTGCGCTCTTCTTCACGCATTATCGCCGGCACCTTTTTGCCCATCGCCTTGCGCAGTATGTCCGCCTCGCCCAAGGTGTAGCCGGCAAAGTCCTGTGCGGCCAGCATCACCTGATCCTGATAGACGATGACGCCGTAAGTGGAATCCAGCAGATGCTTGATGCTGGGATGCGGATATTCGATCGCTCTGCGACCGTGCTTGCAGTCGATCAGGCGGTCTATATGCTGCATCGGGCCGGGACGATACAGGGCAATCATGGCCGCGATGTCGTCGATCGAGGATGGTTTCAACTCCTTGATGTAACGCGTCATGCCCGCGCTCTCGAGCTGGAACGATCCGAAAGTGTCGCCCTCGGCCATCAGCTTGAACGTTTCCGCGTCGTCGAGGGGCAGATCGTATATGTTGATCTCTTCGCCGCGATTTTCGGCGATTATCTTCAAGCTGCGGTCCAGAACCGCCAGATTGGTCAGTCCCAACAGGTCCAGCTTCAACAGTCCTACGTGTTCGAGCTGATACATCGAGAACTGGGTAGCCGCGATACCGATCTCATTGCCGCGCATGGGCCTTTGGAGCGCCACATGCCTGACAAGCGGTTCATCAGAAATGACCATGCCAGCGGCGTGAGTGCTGACGTTTCGTACCCGGCCTTCCACTCCGATCGCCTTCCCGAGTATCTCTTCAGCGATGGGATTTTGACGGCATAGCTGCTGCAGCTCGGTGCTTTGGGCGCGGAGCGACTTAAGGTTGAATGCTCGTGGTGGCGCGTCATCGTCATCATCGTCGCTGACGCTGACGGGTGAGTGATTGGCAACTACTCGCACCAGCTGGTTGCACGCATCGCCGATGGCGTCATCATCTATCGCGCCGCCTTCCATGACGCGCGCCGAATCGCGCAACGCCGCTCTAGCCTTCATCGTGCCGAACGTCGTTATCTGGGCAACTCGATCCGGACCATAACGCTCCAGACAGTATTGGATGACCTCACCGCGCCGATCGTCTGCAAACTCCATATCGATGTCGGGCATCTCGCGACGTTCGACATTCAGGAAGCGCTCAAAGAAGAGACCGTACGGCAACGGATCGAAGTCTGTAACCTGCAAACAGTAGAGAACGAGGCTTGAGGCGGCAGAACCGCGCACGGTTGAGAGTATTCCTTGACGCTTGACGAAGCGGAAAATGTCCCACACTACCAGGAAGTAATCGGCGAAGTCGGTAACCTCGATGATGTGCAACTCTTTCTCAAGCCGCTCTCTTACTTCATCGGTGATTTCGCCGTAACGCGCGCGGGCGCCCTCGAAACAGGCGCACCGTAGATACTCGCTTGATGAAATGCCGTCCGGCGTCGGATACTGCGGCAGGCGGGTACGTTGCTGCTTCAGCTCTAAATTGCACCTTTCTGCAATCACCATCGTGTTCCGCAACGCCTGCGGATGATTCGGGAAGAGCTCCGCCATTTCGGCCGCGGATTTGACGTAGTAGCTGTTGTCCTCCATTCGCAGGCGTTTATAGTCGGCCAGTTTGCTCGAAGTAACTATCGCCGTTAGCACGTCCTGGTGCGGCGCATCTTCCGGATAAACGTAGTGGCAGTCGTTAGTGACGACAAGCTCGATGCCCATCTCTTCCGACAGTTTAGTCAGCGCACGGTTGACCGTGGTTTGCCCCGTCACGTTCTGGTGATGCATCAGTTCAAAGTAGTAGCGATCACCAAAGACATCGCGGTACCATTCTGCCGTCTCACGTGCGGCCGACAGATCGCCGCCGTGCCCCCGTATGTCCCGCGCCATCTCGCCCGAAACGCATCCCGAGAGAACTATCAGTCCTTCCGAGCATTCGGCAAGCAGTTCGCGATCGACGCGCGGGCGGTAGTAGTAACCCTCCAGGTGGGCTTTGGTAGCGAGTTCCAGCAGGTTGCGATAGCCGGTCAGATTTTCTGCCAGCAACGTGATGTGAGGCTGAGAACCTCCGTTGGCCTCGGACGCGTTGCGAGAGTGGCGTGAACCGAAAGCGACGTAGCCCTCCATGCCGATAATCGGTTTGACGCCGGCCGATTTTGCCGCTTTGTAGAAGTCGATGGCGGCATAGACGTTGCCATGGTCGGTGAGCGCCATTGCCGGCTGTCCCAGCTCCGCAGCACGATTGACCATATCTTCTACATGGCCGTATCCATCTAGGAGCGAATACTCAGAGTGATTGTGGAGATGAACAAACTCGTCGACCACGTTCCGTCAATAACCTCCGATTTGGATTGCGAATAGCCGTAGATTAAAGAGTATAGGCAAATAGCGACGCCCAAACACTCTTAAAGTCGATGGAATCGACCAATCGTCTGCGGTTCAGAGATCGTTGGATTCGGACGGCTACTCGACCGCGAAGAGGTACGAGTAGTGGGGCTGGTCGCCACGGACTACGTGCAACTCGACGCGGTTGTAATCACTCAACTCGGCCTCGATGCGCTCTTCAGTCTCTTCGATTGCATCCGCGGCAACATCCTCGCCGAGGTAGACCGATACCAGCGCGCCATTGTGCATCGTCGACTTGACGCCTGTGAGCAAGGCATCGAAGTCGTTATCAGATGCGCCGACTGCTTCGCCGTCAACCGTCACCATGAACTGTCCCTGCTGGACATGCACGCTGTTCATCGTAGCTTCTCGAGACGCGCGGAAGACGGCGCCGACGTGCAAGCCTTGAATCATGTCCTCCATCTCCTCGATAAGCTCATCCATATCGCCATCGCAATCGAATGGGTCCAGCGCCGCGAAGCCCTCCTGCATCGACCTGGTAGCTATCACGTGAGCCGACTTATCTGTCAGTTCGACGGCCTGCTGTGCCGCGCCGATTATGTTCTTGTTGTTCGGCAGGATTATGACGTTTTGCGATGGTGCCGCTTCAACGGCTTCGAGCAAATCGGCCACGCTTGGATTCAGGGTGTCGCCACCCATAACGATGACGCATGCGCCATCGCTAATCTCACGGAAGTGTTCGATCATGCCAGCGCCGACCGCAACGGCTACGACGGCTACCCCTACCGGCTCCAATGTGGGTGCAACAGACTGCGCCGCGTCGGCGCGCCGATTCTCGGCCCACTCCGTAGCTTGAGCATCCATGTTCTGGATGCTGACATTCGAGATTATGCCGAGACGGTGCGCCAAGCTCAGCGCCTCTCCCGGATCCTCCATGTGGACATGCACCTTGACCAGGTTGATGTCGCCCGTGATCACGGTGGAGCGTCCAATATCTGAGAACGATTCTCGAAGCTCGGCGACATCGAAACTCTGTCCCTCGATGGCGAAGCTGGTGCAGTAACCCCACGCCTCTTCTTCTGCCATGTGCACCGAATCGGCATGTACGACTACCGAGCCTTCGCCCTGGAAACTGCCATCCATGCCGGGCGCGGATACTGCAATCGCGCCGTCGCCCTCGCCGCGCAGATAGTTCGACATTCCCGTCAGCATGATGGCGAGACCGAAACCGCCGGCATCTACTACTCCGGCCTCTGCCAACACCTCAAGCATCTGCGGCGTGCGCTCTACAGTGTCCATGGCCTGCGCCGCCGCGGTATCTAGCAGATCCTCAAGCGGAGTTCCCGACTCCGCAGCCTGAACCGCCGTATCTCCCGTCTCCCGAAGCACCGTCAACATGGTCCCTTCTACGGGATTGGGCACCGCCTCATAGGCCATCTTTGCCGCGAGGCTTATTCCCTGTGCGAAGTTATTTTGATCGACTTCACTCGCGGATGTCATCGCGTCTCGCATTCCCCGGAAGAGCTGCGCCATTATGAGGCCGCTGTTACCGCGTCCTTCCAATACGGCCGCTCTCGCCATCGCTTCTGAGGTCGCGGGCACATCTGCAGTTGCCGCTCGGTCCATCTGCTCAACGATGCCACGCATGGTAAGCATCATGTTCGTGCCGGTATCGCCGTCCGGCACGGGAAAGACGTTCAGCGCATTTAGTTGTTCGCGGTTGGTTTCAATCCCAGCAAGCGCCGCACGTGCCAGTTCCAACAGAAGATAGCCGTTTCTATTTGCCGTTTCAGTTGTCATTCGAACCATCCTTGTCGGTAAACTTTCCAGCTGCGGATCTGCCTGCTGGTCGACACGACACATTCAAGATATTACTCACCGCGATGTTATTCTAAAGTTTTGAGCCTATGTACGACGATGGTTGTGCGACGACGGTGACGACGGTGCTGTGAAACTCGGCGCCGTGTCTGAAATCCTGGAACCAGCAACCTCATCTAAGAATCCGAGACCACGCGCCATGTCGATGTCCGAAGCACAGATCAGAGCCGCTTTGAAACTCGGGCCACGCCCGAAGCCGCAGTTCGGCCACAACCGTAGCCACGCGATGAACGCTACCAAGCGTCAGTTCAAGCCGAACCTGCAGTCAAGACGCGTACTGGTCAACGGTCAGGAGCACAAGATCAAGCTGACGGCGCGTGAGATCCGAACGCTGCTCAAGCGCGGGCGAATGCTTCTAGCCGAGTGAACGGCCGGCATACCGCGGCTTCATCCGGTTCGATCTGACCCTGCTAAACCCGACACTTTCACGGCTGTATATCAGCGCGCAAAATTTCATGCCCGATGGCTTAATGTCCAAGGGTGCTCGAAGTCGGCTTTGACGGCCACCAGTTGAATTCGCCCAGTTTCATCGCGATTGCCGGCACCATCAAGGCGCGCACTACGAAGGTGTCGATCAGGATGCCCACCATTACTGCGAACCCGAGCTGGAAAAGGTCGAGGAGCGGCAATGTGGTCAGCACCGCGAAGGTGCCAGCCAGGATGACACCTGCCGAAGTGATTACGCCGCCAGTGCGAGTGATGGCGTAGCGAGTGCCATCACTCGGCCCGTAGACGCGATTCTCCTCTCGGATACGAGACATTATGTAGATGTTGTAGTCGGCCCCCAATGCGATGAGGAACACAAAGGTCAGCGGGATCATGCTGAACGCCAAACCTTCGTGTCCGAAAACGTAGTTAAACATCAGCACTGAAAAGCCCAGCGCTCCGGCAAAACTGACGGCAACACTGAGCACCAGATAGGTCGGGGCGATGACACTGCCCAGCAGAAGCGCCAGGATTATCCAGATTGCGACGATCACTATCGGACCGATGATTATGAAGTCGCGAATGCCGGCGGCGCGCGTGTCGGTCGCCGTAGCGGTCTCACCACCTACTACTGCAATGGCTCCGCTCAAGGACGTTTGCGCTACGGTGGCACGCACCGTTTCGCGCAGATCGGGAATCACATCCATCGCGGCAGTGCCGTATGGATCCTCAGTTAATTGAACTTCCAACTTGGTCGTGGTCAGGTCCGGCGATACGAGTCTGGCGCCAGCTAGAAGCTGGCCGGCCAATTGCGCCTGCTCCGGCGGCAATGTCGCCAATAGCTGCATCGCCTCCGCGGGATCTGCCGGGACTGCCGACATCAGCTGTTGAACTTGCGATATATCGACCGGCAACGGCTCTCCAATAGGCCGCGTTATCGACGTCACCTTTTCAACTTTTGGATGCTGATAGAGAGTCTCGGACAGGAACTCTACCGCTTCTAGATGGTTGTAGATCGAGATGCCTTCTTGCGACAGGATGACATTTGTCGGCGCCACCTCACCGGGTGGATAGGCATCTAGAAGTTCCTGGTAACCAACGTTCGACTCTATGTCTTCCGGAAATGCCGACACCAGGTCGTAGCGTGGTTTGATATCTAACAGCCCAAATGCCGGGATGATGAGGGCGATTACTGTAACCGCAACCAGAGTGCCAGGACGACGTACCACTAAATTGCCGACCCGTCCCCATAGGCCAGACTCGTTGACCTTTCCGAAATCCTCTTTCGTGGGCCACAAAGCAACCCGTCCCATCGCTACCAGCGCAGCCGGTACGAACGTCACACCGGCAAACATCATGATGACGATTGACATTGCCAGCATCGGTCCCATCGTCTTCAAGCTGCCGGAAAGGGCAAATATCAGAACGAAGAGCGCAACTGCGGTTGTCGCGGCGCTGCTGGCGAGCGACGGTCCGATAGCCCGCATCGTCTCGGCAATCGCTTCAAATCTCTCCATGCCACCCGCCAGCTCTTCGCGATATCGAGACACGATAAATAACGTGAAGTCGGTCCCCGCGCCAAACATCATGATTGACATGATTGCCGTCACCTGCGCGTTAAGCGCCAGATCGAACTGCTGAGTGATGAGTGCCGCAAGAGATTGTGCGATTATCAGAGCAATCGCGACCGATACGATGGGCAGGATAGCCAATATGGGCGAGCGATAAATGATGAACAGTATCGCCAAGACCAGAACGAGTGTGATCATGGTGACTCTGAAGTCGAAGCTACCGAACACGTTAAAGCCGTCAAATATGATGCCGGCCGGACCGGTCACGTTCACCTCTGCCGGCTCTTGAACCAGCACTTCTACATCCAGTTCGCGCAACCAAACGACAGTATCCCGAAATTCCTGCTCGATAGGAGAACCGGAGACGACGGCCGTGATCGTTACCGCGGTGCCGTCAGGCGAAAGCATCGGACCGGCGGCCGGAGGTGTCGCATCAGCTCCCGCGGCCGGAGCCTCCATTCCGGGCAACGCTGTTTGGCCGAACTGGGATACCACCAGAACGATGTTCTCAGGGGCCGCATCGGATCGCAGGATGGCATCGATTTCAGCCAGCTTCACAAGGTCCTCTTCGTTGATGCCCGAAGGGTTGCGATAGAGCAGAACTGCAGCAAGCCCATCGATTCCCGATAGCTTGTCAGCCTCCAACTGTGCCGCTTCTAACGACTCGACACCCTTTGGCAAGAACTCCTCGAGTTCGTTAGTCGATACTTCTTCAACGCTGGGCGAGATGCTGAAGATAACCACCGCAGCTACAAACCATAATACGATGATGATGGCGATGCCAGTCCAGTTAGAGACGCTTCTTGCCAAAAGATTAAACATGACTGTTCCAGACGCTATCGATACGAATTCAGGTGTTTGCAGTTAGGTTTGCTGGCAGATAGATAACCAGTTCGTATGTAGTTTAGCACTTTGTTATCGTCTTGTCCTGAATCGCCATCTCGCTCTACCTAGGTGTTCGGCACGATACGTGACGCGCCGAAACGATGCGTGACGGTGGAGCTTTTATCAACCTTGATGGTCTGCGATGCGCTGTGCTTTTGACGGCCACCAGTTGAAATCGCCCAGTTTCATGACGATGGCAGGGACCATGAGCGCGCGCACCACAAAGGTATCAAGCAAGATACCGACCATAACGGTAAAGCCGAGTTGGAAGAGGTCCAGCAACGGAAACGTCGTCAATACCGAGAAGGTGCCGGCAAGGATGATCCCGGCCGAGGTGATGACTCCTCCAGTGCGGGTGATGGCGTAACGCGTACCCTTCGCAAGTCCCCGCTTGCGCGTCTCCTCGCGGACGCGAGACATGATGTAGATGTTATAGTCCGCGCCCAAGGCGATGAGGAATACGAAGGCAAACGGTATCATGTCCCAACCAGTCCCGTCGTGCCCAAAGATGTAGGTGAAGACCAATACTGACAGTCCCAACGCGGCGGCAAAGCTCAATACGACGCTCACAACGAGATAGGTAGGTGCGACTAGGCTTCCGAGCAACAGTGCCAGAATGATCCAGATCGCAGCAATCACTATCGGTGAGAGGACGATGAAGTCGCGGGTAGTCGCCGTTCTGGAATCCGCGTTGGTCGCCGTTTCACCACCTACCAGCACGGTCGCACCCTGCAGGCTCGTCGCACCAACCGCCTCTCTTACCAGCGTACGCAACTCCGGAATCGCGTCCATCGCGGCCACATCGTAGGGATCCTCGTTAAGCACCGCCTCCAACTTGGTCGTGGTGCGATCGGACGATACCAGCCGCTGTCCGGCTAACACCGCTCCTGCTAACTGTGCCTGCTCGGGCGGCAAAGTCGGCATCATGCTCCCCATTTCCGCCGGGTCTACAGGCATCGATGAAACGAAGGCCTGTAAATCAGAGGTGTTAACCGGCAATGGCACCCCCGTCGGACGCGTTATCGAAGTCACTCGGTCAATCTTGGGATGCTGCAGCAACGCCTCCGACAGGTCATAGATGGCTTGCATATGGTCATATACGGAGATGCCTTCTTGCGACACGATGATCGAGAGTGGCACCAACTCTCCCGGCGGGTAGGCTTCGGACAACTCTTCGAAACCGGCTTTGGCTTCTACATCATCGGGAAAACCAGATATGAAGCTGAACTGCGGAGTGAATTGGAACAATCCCCCGCTAAGCGCCAGGAGGCCCACTGCAGTAATGGCTATCAGCGTTCCGGGACGACGTGATATCAACGCGCCGATGCGATTCCATATTGCCGATTCTCGTCGGCCTCTCGTCATGTCCTTTAACGGCCATAGAGCGGCACGTCCCATTGCGACTAGCACTGCCGGTATCAATGTCAGCGCGGCGATCATCATCACCACGATGGCCATGCCCAGCATGGGTCCCATCGTTTTGAGGTTGCCCGACAGCGCGAACACCAAAACCGACATCGCCACTGCCGTCGTGCCGGCGCTGCTGGCTATCGAAGGACCCACCGCGCGCATGGTAACCCTGATGGCGTCGAACTTCGCATCGCGAATCGCCAACTCTTCGCGGTAGCGGGACACGATGAACAACGTGAAGTCGGTACCAGAACCGAACATCAGCACCGCCATAATCGCGGTTACCTGTCCGTTCAGGGCCAATCCAAAGTTTTCTGTAAGCAGTGCCGCTATCGATTGGGCGACGACAAGCGCGAAACCGACGGTTACGATCGGGAGTAGCGCTAAGAGGGGCGAGCGGTAGATCAGCAACAGTATGACCAGCACTAACCCGATCGTGATGGCACTGACGCGAAAGTCGAACTGATTGAAGACGGCAATTGCGTCGTACAGAATCCCGGCCGGACCGGTTACGTAAACCGTCGCCGGCTCTTGGACCATCACTTCAACGTCAAGCTCTCGCAACCACTCTATCGTTTCCTGAAACGCTTCCTCAGCTGGTGAACCGGCAATGACCGCCGTTATTGTCAACGCCGTTCCATCAGGCGAGATTGTGGGACCATCTGGTCCGTCACTGGTAGCGGGCGGACCGCTCGGTGAACCATCATCGCCTCGCTCGGATTGGCCGAACTGGGAGATTACGAGAACGATATTGTCGGGCGCGGCATCGGAGCGGATATGAGCATCGATAGCCGCAACCTTGGCGATGTCCTCATCAGTGATGCCCGAGGGGTTGCGATACAGCAACACCGCGGGCAGACCGTCAGACGATGCAAACTTTTCAGCCTCTAGATTCGACGCTTCGAGGGCTTCCGTTCCATTCGGCAGAAACTCGTCAGTGTCGTTAGTCGCCACCTCTTCGACGCTTGGAGCAACGCTGACGATGGCACCGGCGACTACGACCCAGGCGATGATGACCGCGATCACCCCGCGCCAAGACGAGACCGCTCGGGCTAAAATGGCAAACATATCAATCCCAATCCTTCCGAATTAACGCGTCTACAGTTAACGCGCAACAAGCGTGGATACTCTCAATGATTAGGATACTAATGCCTTACCTACCACTCTCCGCGCAGCCGCGCACTCCATAGCGCGCCGTATGCATTCATCACGGCGGCGCGGACACGATTTGGCGCCGTGCCTCCTGGCAGATCGCGAGAAGCCAGTGAAGCGCGCGCCGTCATGGCGGGCAGATCGATGTCATCTACGGCTTCGCCGCGAGTGTGCGCGGCTACCCGCAAGTAGGCCTCTCTAAAGGGCATGCCGCGCTCCCGAACCAGATAATCTGCGTAGTCGGTCGCCAATATACCCTCGCCCTGCGATGCTTCCGACATCCGCTCTACGTGCACCTCCATCTCCGCCACGATGCCGCGCGCGGATGCGAGACAGGCGGCTACCGTATCGGCGGCATCCATCAATGGCGGCTTATCCTCCTGAAGATCGCGGTTATAGGTCAAAGGCAGACCTTTCAGCGTCGTCAGCACCGAGATCAGTGAGCCGTAGACGCGGCCTGATTTGCCGCGTATCAGCTCTGCAAAGTCGGGGTTGCGCTTCTGCGGCATCATGCTCGAGCCGGAAGAATAGGCATCGCTCAACCGCACAAAGCCAAACTCTTCTGACGACCAGTTGACGACATCCTCGGCGAGTCTCGAGAGATGCATCATCGTCTTCGTCGCCGCGAATATGAAGTCGAGCATGAAGTCGCGGTCGGATACGGCGTCCATCGAGTTGGCGCTGATGCTGCCAAAACCTAGACGGTCAGCAACAAACTCCCGATCTAGCGGGAACGTCGCGCCCGCCAATGCGCCGCTGCCGAGGGGTAGCACATCTGCCGAGTTGTATGCGTAAGAGAATGCGTCGGCGTCGCGATCGATCATCTCGTAGTACGCCATCAACACGTGTCCGAACGTTACCGGTTGCGCGCGTTGCAGATGCGTATATCCGGGCAAGACGGTCTTGCCGTGTTCCTCCGCGCGATCTACGAGTGCGCGCTGCAGTTCACGACATGCACTGCGACACTCGGCGGCGATGCGCTTGACGTAGAGCCGCGCATCGGTTGCCACCTGATCATTGCGGGAACGCGCCGTATGCAACCGTCCCGCCGCGTCTCCGATCAACTCATATAGACGTGCTTCAACATTGATGTGGATATCTTCCAGTTCGGGTTTCCACTTAAAAGTGCCCGTCTCGATCTCATCCCGAATCGTGTGCAGTCCGGCAATAATGGCATCGCGATCCTTGGGACTTATGATGCCCTGCTTTGCCAGCATCTCGGCGTGCGCGATCGAGCCGGCGATATCCTCGCGGTACATCCGACGGTCTACATCTAGCGAAGCGGTGAAGTCGCTCGCTAATGCCGCACCGCGAATTGATGAAGATGGGGTATCGGAATTAGGCACGCCCACTACCAAGGCCGTGCCCACTTGTCGCGGTACTCGAACTGCAACGCTTGATCGCCGGCCAGGTAATTCCACATCTGCAGGCGCAGGTGCTTCTGCTTGACGTTCAGGCCGCGCTGCATCGACATCGGCGTCTCGGCTTCGAAACGCTCCCGCATTGCGGCATCACTCGCCGGGTCGTGGCGCCAGGACGGGCTACTCGGTTCGCTCCGGCGCTGGAACAGGAACTTGAGCATGTAGCGTATCTTGTCACTCGTGTTGGCCGTGCCGGCGTGCCAGATGTCGTAGTGGAGTATGACCACGCTGCCGGCTGACACGGCGGCTATGTATTGGTCACGGAAGTTGCCTTGCGACGCCATCCGCTCGGGCAACGCCTTAAGGACGTGCGTTCCAGGCAATACACAGGTCGGACCCATATCGCGTGTCACATCCTGCGGATAGTACATCGCAAGCACCAGATCGACGCGGTTGGGAGTGCGAACCATGCCGTCGGATATCTGCAGGTCCATCAGATTGTCTTGGTGTATCTGCTGACTGGGAGTGCCGGGCGCGTTGCGATGACAGTGGCGATGCGGGAACATCTCGTAGTCTGCGCCCAGTATGCTGCTGAGCGCGCCCACAACCTCCGGTGCTTCCCACACCTCCATCAGCTGCGGCACTTCCTCGGAGATGCGGTCTCCCGGATTGGACGGTAGCTCGCCGATGGCATCGTAGATCTCTTCGTTCAAGCCCGAACGCAGTTCCGGATGCACCACGTAGTAGCCGTTTATGACGAAGGATGCCATCTCGTCGTCCGACATCAGATATTCAGTAGCGATTGTTGCGGTTGTCATCGATTGATCCTCTCTTGCGACTTGGTTTGCGCTGGATGTAGCGGCAAAAAATCTTCAATCTTTTCAAGCACGAATTGGAAGCCGATGACCTCGCCCGCGTCCTCGCTGCCGATGCCGGCCCCCAGATCGGGCACCTGTATCACGCGCCACCCATCCATCATCGCCTCATGAACCGAGCTGTAAGGCACCCCCTCGCTTGTGGGATCCACTTCGGTGCGCGCCTCCTTAATCGGCTCATAGATGGCCGCCGAGAGCGCCGGCGATTGGGGATGGGTGCTCTCAGAGCTTATGTACAGCAGTCGTTGAAGCTTGGGCATGAGCGATCGTCTACTCGTAACCAGTTAAATCTCTATCAGCATCGATGTTATCGCGGAACGGCGGCTGATGTAGCCATTCGTTGTGCTCTCAAGGGGGATTGGGGGCTGATGGCGGTGCGCCATGTCGATGTCGGTTGCTGAGGCGATGAATGATGCAGACAGGGCGATCTCGTGTAATGCTTGACAGTCAGGGATGGATGCGGTAGCGTGATATCAGGACCATCCAGAGCGGATCAGCAAGATTGGGACTTAACTATGACTTCAAGAATGTCCACAATCTCGATCATCGGAGTTACTGACCTTAGCCGTAAATCAGTAGTATCTTCATGAATATAGATCTATTTCTTACGGGTGTATTCGTTGCTTTTGTAATTCCTTTGTATTACATTCTTCCAATATTCCTTATCGTTGACTTCCCGCTGGCATATATCGTAGTCTATTCTAAATCGATAACCAAACGAATTTCAGCGTCCCAATCTGATGATGAAGATGCAAGTTTCGAGCGAAGTGGAAACGCAGGTTATATTGCGCTTCCATAATATCGATGTTACTGTCGGGCGTTACTGTATTATTGATATTCATAGATAATCTTGCGTTCATAGCTATCGAAGATTTTTTGAGCAAGTTGCTAGACACTCGAAGCTCTGCTGAAGAAGTTCATGTATTCACAGTCTTAATTATCGTAATCATTACAGTATTGCTATTCTTGGTGTCATCTGGTTTGCTGGTTGTGCGTACTGGCATGGCAGACATGCACGACTGGAATAGAGTGATGGTCCTAGTTATATCTGCTTGGTTGATAATTCGGATTGCTATGATATTGACTCTGGCTTTCAATACCGAGTTAAGAGAAGATGCTGATGAAATGTTAATGGATGCCACTCCAACGCGGAAATTGACGGTGCTACGAATCGGTATCGGTGCGTTTCTGATCACTGCGATATTGCCCGCCATTGCCGCCAAGTGGGCGCTGATCGAAATCTTTCAGTTTCGATTAGACGGCTCAATCGTTTCGTGGATGATCGTATGGGCAATCTCGCTCACGCTGGGTGGTCTCACTTTCGCCGTCGCCTCAATCTACGAGTGCAGACGACGTGCCTCAGAGGTTGCTCTGGCGGCGCTCATCTGCGCCTTCGCAATCTTGATCTTTCACTTGTGGGGCGGAGAAAGAATTCGCGAGGACGGACACTACAACGCTTGGAGCTTGTTTGTAACGAGCCCCATCATCCTATTTGGTCCGATGGCATTGATCTCCACCGTCGTCATTAACAAGTGTCGAAAATCGTGGCCCTTCTGGGCGTGTTGGACGTTCATAATCATCTTCGTGCACGGCTTCGCAGCTATCCGTATACGCGACCGACTTGACGAGGCTCGACATCGGCGCCTGGATCATCATGTCAACGATCGTGTTCGTCTTCCTGCTCGTAATACCGGTCTACTACACGTTCGACCGGTTGGACGGCTCAGCTCCACTTCCATGGCGCAATCACACTTTGCGCCAGAACGGCTCACGCTTGGAGACCGTCTCGAGTATCGACGGGTCCCAGGGTGGCATCTCCCAGCCTGCGGGTTGCAACGGGCCGCTCCGCCAGCCGATGCGTTTGTGAACGCGGCGGTCGCTGTAGTAGACGATGTAGATGAGATCGACGAACTTTTCGAAGTATTTCGGAAGCGTATTCTCCAAGCCTTTCACTGCTGCCAACCGCTGCTCATCGTCGAGTGCCGCGAAGCCGCCCTCGACGCGCACTGACGGCTCCAGCGAGAGCGCATCGAGTATCCGCGTCAACGCCTCGCCGTAGACCGGGATCCGGGATGCGAGAGTCTCGGCCTGCTTCTCCAATCCCATTGTGCCCGCACCATCCAGATCGTCTACCCCGGGAACGATGAGGTCCATGACCGACTTCAGCACTAGACGCTCATAGTCGCTCAAAATCATCTCGCTATTGTTGTCATTCTCGGACATTGTGTTTAGCCACGCCTTTCCTTGAATTGGTCGTCTGCTAATTGGACTTTAAGTCGCCACACTCGCGGGCGATGTAGTCGGCAGTTCTGAGTGCCAACGCGCCGATAGTGGGTGTTGGATTTACGGCCGCGCAGGTGACAAATACCGAGCCGTCTACGACAAAGATGTTGTCGGCATCGTGTGCGCGTCCCCAGCGGTCTACTACCGAACTGTCCGGCGCATCCCCCATCCGTGCCGTGCCCATCAAGTGCCAACCGGCCGCTTTCAGCAGACGCGTCGCCAAGACGGTATGCGCGCCAGCCTCTTTCAGCGCAGTCTCGGCATTGTCTATCGCATCATCCAGCTGGCGACGCGAGTTCTCACTCAACTTGTAGAAGACCTTCGGTGCCGGGATACCGTTCGAATCGGTCAATTTCGGATCCAGCTCTACTCGGTTATGCTCCTCCGGCAAGTCCTCACCTATAACGCCCAGCACTGAAAGGTCTGCGAAACGTCGGCCGAACTCGGCGTGATGCTCCTCACCCCAGGGGACGCGTCCAAACATGAAGCCGCAGGCGGTGAAGACGGGGCCGGTGCTGCGCGCCATCTGGTATGTATAGCCGCGCACAAAGTCTTTTGCGGGATCGGTCTCGTAAAACTCCTGACACAGAATGATGTTGGCGAGTGCGCCCTTATAGGTTCGCAGATCATCATTGAAGAGTCCGCTCACCATCGCATACGGGTGGAACATCAGGTTCTTGCCGAGTATCCCGCTAGAGTTGCAGAGCCCGTCAGGATGTGATTCGGACGTCGAGTTGAGCATGATACGCGGGGTGCCGATGCCATTCATGGCGAATACCACCGCATTCGCCGGTTGGAAGTTGACTTCACCGTCCGCATCGTAGTAGCTAGCGCCCGTCGCCTTGCCATCCGCATCGGTTTCGACGCGAAAGACTCTCGCCTCGGTGCGCAGCTCTACGCCGTTCCTTATCGCTTCCGGCCAGAGCGCAACGTCGGTCTGTCCCTTAGCCCCGCGCGAACAGCCAAGACCGGTGTTTCCGCAGTTGTTGCATGCCAGACGTCCGCGATAGGGTTCCGAGTTGACGTAGTTGTCCGACGGCCACCAGTGCCAGCCCAGTCGGTCGAACGCCTTTGCCATGCGCTCACCATCAGGGCCGATCGGGACCGGCGGCATCGGACGCGCCTTGCGCGGCGGATTCGCCGGGTCGCCATTGATGCCCGAACAGCCCATCAACTCGTCATACCGGTCGTAGTAAGGCTCTAACTCTTTATAAGTCAGCGGCCAATCGTCCGCGACGCCATCTAGCGTCTTGACTCGAAAGTCAGAGGGATGGAAGCGCGGCGTATGTGCCGTCCAGTGGATCGTGCTACCGCCGACCGCGTTGAACATCAAAGGGTCGATCGGCGATTCATCTACATTTACGGGGTAGTCGACGTCGAGCCCGCGCACGTTCGGGTCGAATGCCCAGTTGGTGCGCGACTGTAACTCCCAGTCGGTGTGCTCATTCGGATACTCTTTCGGCTTTATCCATCGTCCCTGCTCAAGGCATACCACCTTGAAGCCAGTGTTCGACAATCTCCATGCGACCGCGCCGCCCGAGGCGCCCGAACCCAAAATCAGGATGTCCGTAGCTGGATGTGTAATCGTCAATTTTCATCTGCCTATCTGTAATTCCCGCTCTTAAAGCAGACTATCAAGTCATCGAAAATCATATTACCAGCGAAAATATACTTACGTAACGTAAACAACCTTCGACTAAATCCAACTCCTAAATCGACGTGCTTAAAGGTTCAATAGTGGCATTCGGCATCATTCTGGCGTCGATACCGATACCCATCGTCCACTTCATCGCGATACCCCTGAGCCCCTTCATCGCCGGGTTTATCGGCGGCGGAATCGCTAAAGCCGACGAATCGAAGATCATCTGGTTCGGACTGATAGTCGGCGCTTTGATGTTGCTACCTGCCATCCTGATCATCGTCTACTGGCAGCTCAACGATGCCTCGCATCTGCTCGGCGCGCCAACCTGGTTCTGGGCCATCATCGGCTTCGCCATCGCGCCTTACGCCTGGTTCGGCACAACGGTAGGCGCACTCATCTCGTATCTGATACGTTCAAAGTCCGGGGCGACATCATGACCTATCGTCTTGAGGAATCGCATCGGTTCTGATGCTGATATCGTCTGGCGAGATTAGAATCGAGATTCATCAAACTAACCGGTAGTCCGCGGAGGGGTGGCAGAGCGGTTTAATGCGCTGGTTTTGAAAACCAGTGTCACTTCACGGTGACCGCAGGTTCGAATCCTGTCCCCTCCGCCATCACTCGCTATGAACCAGCAGGCAGAATCTGAACCTCGCAAAACGGCATTGATAGTCGGCACCAAGCGTGTGGGACAGGTGGTGGCGCAGCGACTAGCGGTTGCAGGCGTCAATCTCGCAATCGCCTATCGAAGCAGCGACATCCAAGCCCGCGACCTCGCCGCTTCAATCACGGGTGTCGATACCATGCTTATCCGTGCCGACATGAGTGTTGAAACGGACGTGATCAGCGCCATCGATCAGACTGCGGCGACATTCGGCAAGCTCGATTACCTCATCAACCTGGCTTCGGACTATCCCTATACGCCGTTCGATGCTTTGGATTCAGAGGCGTGGGACCATGCAATGGCGACGGCTAAAGGTTCATATCTGCTCGCCGTCCACGCGGCGCGACTGATGCGGCGCAACCCAGGACCAGACCGCGGACATATCATCATGTTCGGCGACTGGGCCGCTGAGGAGACGCCTTACACTGACTATCTGCCATACCTGACTGCAAAAGCGGCTGTCCACTTCATGACGCGTTGCCTGGCAGCAGAGTTGGCGCCGTCCGGCATTCGCGTCAACACCATCGCACCAGGTCCTACCATGCGTCCGCCCGAAATCCCCCTTGCAACATGGAATCGCGACATTGCATCCAAGGCGCCGCTGCAGATCGAATCATCGGTCGACGACATCGCCGAGATGATTGCCGCCATTATCCGCACCACCACGATAACGGGCGAGATCATCAGAGTCGACTCTGGTCGCCACATCAGGGGCGTGTGAGAGGGGGCGTATGAGCCATGACCTATAAAGTTACCCGCGTAATCGACTTCTGCTACGGACATCGCCTGCTCAACTATGATGGCGAGTGCAAGCATCTGCACGGACATAACGGGCGAGTAGAAGTCGATATAGTCGCCGAAGAGACAGACGAACGCGGCATGGTGGTTGACTTTTCCGACATCAAAGACATCGTGAAGACTTGGATCGATGCCAATCTCGATCACCGCATGATCCTGCATCAAGACGACCCCCTGGTATCGGTGCTGTCGGAACTGGGCGAGGCCTTCTACACTATCGACTGTAATCCAACGGCTGAGAACATCGCCGCCCACATTCACGACATGACATCGTCCGACATGCTGCAGATAGTTGAGGTCCGTCTCTGGGAGACGCCCAACTCTTACGCCACCTACATTCCTCCAGACGGCGGTCAAGATTCATGATGAAGCCACCGACTGCGGTGCTGGCAAGCGGCGGAATGGACAGCTGCGTTCTGCTCGCTAAAGTCGCCGAAGCGGGCATCGCCTATCCCATATATGTCGAGACGGGTATTCCGTGGGAGTGGGCCGAGAAGCAGATGCTACAACGCTTCATCGACGCTTCAGGCAATCCCAACATCAAACCGATAACTACTCTCTCACTGCCAGTCCGCACGCTATACGGCGATTCACACTGGACCATGTCGGGCGAGAGCGTGCCGGCTTACGAGGAGCCGGATGAGACGGTGTATATCCCCGGACGCAACATCATCCTCATCACCTTGGCATCGATATGGTGCAGTCTCAACGGAGTGCATCGCATCGTCATCGGCTCCCTCGCCGGCAATCCTTTTCCTGATGCCACACCAGACTTTTTCGAGAGCATAGCCAACGCCAACGGGATGGGGCTCGACCATGCCATCAAAGTCGAAGCACCCATGCGGGAGATGCACAAGGAAGATCTGATTGCGGAACATGCATCAACACTGCCGTTGCAACTCACTCTTACCTGCTCCAATCCTCAAATCGAGGACCGCGACGACATCATCCACTGTGCCCGATGCAACAAGTGTCGGGAGCGACACGAAGCATTTTTAGATTCTGGGATTGCGGACACGACACGCTACGCCAAACCGCTCCCGAATGCGTGATCAAAGCGACGCGATGCAGCGATAACGATGTCCGAGACTGAGCCCAACAACCCGGCGCCCTGGTACGTTCGCTTCTTCAAGCGCGATTACCTCCGCATCTACGGCCACACGTTGCAACCGGATCGAACCGACACTGAGGCTCAGTTCGCAATCCACGCGCTCGATATGCAACCGCATCACCGAGTGCTAGACCTCTGTTGCGGACAAGGCCGGCATAGCATCGCACTGGCCAGGGCGGGGCTCGATGTGTCTGGCGTCGATCTGAGCTCCGAGATGCTGGACATTGCACAAATCAGCGCCGAAGCGAGCAGCGTAAAACTGGAACTGCACCGGGCCGATATGCGCCAACTGCCGAGTGAACTTGCAGGACGTTTCGACGCCGTAATCAACATGTTCTCGTCCTTCGGCTACCTCGAGTCGGAAGCCGACGATCAACAGGTGCTCATTGAAGCCGCTAAAGTGCTGAAGCCCGGCGGAAAACTGATGATGGACCTGCTCAACCGCGAGTGGGTCATCATCAACAACGAGGAGTATGACTGGCAGCAGCACGAAGATGGCCGGGTAGTGCTCGAGCGTCGTCAATTGGATTTAGCCACCAGCACCAATCACCTCACCTACACCGAGATACTTCCCGATGGCACCCGTCGCGTCATGTCTGATCTATACATGCGTCTCTATTCCCTGACCGAGATGATCAAGATGCTCAATAAAGCCGGGCTGACGCTCGCGCGTGCATACGGCGGCTTCCAAGGCGAAGAGTACGGCGTCAACACGCGGCGGATGATCCTGGTCGCCTCAAAAGAAGCATCAGCGAGGTAGCCTACGATGTCCCGGCAATCGGATGACCTGCCATCAAAAGGAACCTTCTTCTTCCACGTACGCGTGCTCCGCATCGTCGACGGCGATACGCTGTCGTTGGAGATTGACGGGCAAAGTCGCAACATCCGTCTCTTCGGCATCGACACGCCAGAATCGGACCAGCCATATGGCAAAGAGGCACGTAGAAATCTCGAGTTGATCGCCGGCAATTACGTCTCGATCGTCGTGTGCGCCACCGATCGCTATCGGCGAATCGTTGCTGAGGTGTATCCAGCATTCGAAGATACCGAATCTCTGAATGTGCAGATGATCCGGGATGGTTTCGCCTATTACGTCCCTGACTACGGTCAACTGAAGGGTGGCGAGCAGGCACAACGGGAAGCCGAGTCGAATCGACGCGGCTTCTGGGCACACCCGGGAGAGCTGATAAAGCCCTGGGAGCATCGCCGCGCCAAACGCGGCAACCCATCCAGCGGTGGACGTCAAAGCAGCGGTCAAAGCCTCTATTCGACAATTCGCACCTACCGTCGCATCTACCGCGCCGCCGCCGTCCAAAAGCCGGTAGCCTCTTCCGAACCACCACCCGTCGCCGCGGCCGTCGCAAAGCCGCCGCCAGCGGCTGTGTCATGGCAATCATCCAAGCCATGCTATTCGTCGGCACGGCGATATAGAGGGGTAAAAAGCGCAAATTCAGTTACACTTGCCATAGATGTCGACACAGAAAATATGATATGATTGTGCTAATTAAAGCAGAGGACCAAGATGTATCAAGCAACATTCGACAGTCAAAAGTTCCGCGAGTTAATGCTCTACATCCCCGATCAGAGCCGCGATGATCGCTGGTTCGGCACGGTGAAGCTGAACAAACTGCTCTACTTCTGCGACTTCATGGCGTTCTCACACCAACAGGCACCGATGACCGGTGCCACCTACATGAAACTGCCTGAAGGCCCTGCGCCCAAAGAATTGTTGAGCGAACGTCAAGCGCTTATTGATGAAGGGCTGGCGATACTGGAGGGACAACGTGTGTTCCGCTACATCCAGCAACGGCTAGTACCGGTTAAGACCGGGCACGTTCTAGGCCCGAGCTTCAACGACCGGGAGCGCAAAGTCGTTGAAATGGTGATCGAAGAGTTGAGGCCTATGAATGTAATTGAAGTCACAGATCTGTCACATCGTGAGATGGGTTGGATCCTTACCGGCGCGGGCAAGGCGATAGCTTACGAAGCGGCACTTCTAATCAACCCGGACAACATCGAGCATTGGATCATCGCTGAAAGCGAACGTGCTGATAGCGAACGTATCCCAGTCGGAACGTAGCAGTAAGCCCCGGTTATGCAGGATCCCTTCCGTGGGACCACCCCAGTCCAGAGATATTTATCGAATGGGCAGTAGAGGACCGTATTTGGGTGCTAATGGTTATCTTGGAAGAAGCGGCCCAAGGATATGTTGTAATCCAGTCGGTATATCGTCTCTTGTGAGCAACCATCCGCAGTGTTCCGCGTCCCCTCTATCCATTCACATCACAACCGACAAACGTCCGCCCTGCCAGCTGACACGCATCAAGCACGCTGAAGCTGCCGGCGGCGGGGTCTAGAACGACATCGCCCGGCGCGGTGACGGCTTCGATCAGCGCGCGCTGCAATCCGACCGGCTTGGCGTGGGTGACCTTTGACTTCACCTTCTCTTCCCATACGTCCGGGATGTCGTGACGCGTCCATACACCCTTCGCTCGCTTCGGCGCCTTTTGCAGCACTACCAGATACTCGCAACTGCGACGGGTGCGATAACCCATGCCGATGCGCCCCTTGCTCCACGTAACCAGATCAACCGTTGTGAGGTCAGTTCCGGTCGTCCACTCCGTAATGCCAGAGCAGAGATGAAACTTGTCTATCCACAAAAATAGATGTCCGCTTGGCCCCAACACGCGTGAGATCTCCGCGATGAACTTGCCAATCGTCTCCGACGACATCTGCGGCAGCGACGCGCGCCGCTGGCCTCTCAACACCCCCTCATTCCCATACACCAACTTATCCAAAACCCCCCGATACTGCGGATCGAAAAATGCCGCCGCCACACAAGCCTCTGGCAACTGCCCCAACAACTCCAGCCCATCCATCCGCACCCGTACACCCCGAGCCACCCTCTCTGGCACATCAGCCCTGCAAATAACTCCACTTCGTTCGTTTGAGTAGACGCTGGTCATGGGTTAGAAGTTTAGATGGGCTAGCGTTGACGATGGGACTGTGGGCAAGTCGGAACGGTGCCGGGTGGAAATTGGGCGCACTGCAATAGTGCCAGTCTAATTTCCGACCTATTCGGCAATCTGCTTACCACGTGACGCACGAGTGCTGTCAACACGCTGATAACCAGTGATTGGGTCGCGAGAGATTCGCGAACTCCATCACAGTCTCCTCACTGCCCCAGCAGATACGTCGGCACGATGTGTGTTACGTCGTTGCCGGCTTCGGAGAGGAGGAGGCGGATTACTTGTTCGGTTTCGGCGTAGGCGCCTTCGCCGAAGTGGGTGAAGCGCAGGTTGCCTTCTAGGTCGAGGATGTACTTGGCTGGCCAGTAGCGGTTGGAGAAGTGCCGCCAGGTGGAGTAGTCGTTGTCTTGGACGATGAGCCAGCCGAGATCGTTCTGTTCGGCGGCGGCGCGCACTTTGTCGATGTTCTTTTCGTAATCGAACTCGGGAGTGTGCACTCCTAGAATGGTGAGCCCGGCGTCTGCGTAGCTGTCATGCCATGCCCTCAGGGCTGGCCACGTGTTCTCGCAGTTGTATCAAGTGTAGGTCCAGAAATCAACCAGCACCACTTTTCCGCTCTCTCGGAGCGCGGCAATCGTCGTCGGTTCACCGTTAAGCCACTCTTGAGTGTTCCGCAACTCGTAGTCGGTGCGACTGTTTTTGGGCGGATACTGTTTCATCGCCATCCCCGGCAGAATCGCCTTCGTCCAATATGGCGCCGGCGTTGCTGCGGGTAGTCCCATCGTCGCGGTCGGTGCCGGCGGCATGGTGGGTGCTGATGTCGCAGTAGCAGTTGGCGCGGCGGCAACGTTAGCGACCGCTGCGGTGGCTGATGATGTAGATGTCGGGGCGGATGTCGGAACTGATGTTGAAGCAGGGGTAGATGCCGCAAGGTTTACGACGTCTGATGATGGCGATGCCACGTCCGATACTGCCGCATCCTCGCCAGCGTCGCTACCGCAACCTGCCAGCACCATCGAAGCGGCAGCAAGTATAAATAGCAGTAGAACCGCTCTACCGGCGGTTAGGCGTTCCATGATAGGCGTTAAACTCGCGTACATCCTGCAAGAAGTTAGTTTAGGGGCAACTCCTAATGTCAACGATACCACCAATAGAGCAACCGATCGTAGTCGCTCCTACTCCGACGCCGTTCCGCGACGACGATGAGCAGTCCGTTGACTTCGACGCGCTTGAGCGCAATGTCGGGCGCTGGCTCGATACTCCGCTATCGGGGTTTGTAGTCGTTACTGCCAATGGCGAGGAGACGATGTTGAGCGAGGCGGAGCGGCTCGATACTGTCCGTACCGTTTCTGCGGCGCATGACGGGCAAAAGTTCGTCATTGCCGGCGTCGATGAACGCTCTACTCGCGAGACGCTGCGGCTGTCGGAGAACTACGCCAAAGCCGGCGCTGACTTCCTGCGTCTGCGAATCCCGCGCAACATGTCGCCTAGCGATCTCGTCGCATACTACGGATACGTCACCTCGCGCTGCCCACTCCCGGTCGTTGTAATACATCAGACGTTCGCCCGCGGCGGCGATCCGGCCGCGCCGCCGTCGGTCATCGCCGAGCTGTGCGGAATGGACAACGTGTTTGCCTACATCACCGATCACTCGATACTCTTCGAGCAACAGGTGATACCTCACATCCCGGATGGAGTGCGGAAGTGGATCTGCAGCGGCGCGTTGCTCGCCTTCGGCACCATGATCGGATGCGATGGTGCCTGTATGCTCCTCGGAAACATCGCCCCCGCGCTCTGCATGGACATCATCAGCGCTGGTTTCCATGGCGACTACAAGCGGGCCGTCGAACTGCAACGCATCGCATCGAAGCTGAACGTCATCGTCATGAACACGATCGGCGCACCCAAGACGGCGTTGGAGATGCTCGGATATGAATACGGCGACCCGCGCCGTCCGACACCACCCGTCTCGGACGAATCGCGTGCGGCGATTGCGGGGATACTGCGGGAGACGGGGTTGCTGAGCGACTGAAGCATGAGGCGATATTCGCTGTCGCGGCATATCCAAGCGATATCATTGAATGGTTAGATAACGTCCCTTAGCAGCAATGAATAGCTGCGGCGCGCGCTCATTTGCACGCCGTCCCGCATATAAATCACGCCCAATATGAACCTTCACGAGTATCAAGCTAAGGAACTCTTCGCCGATTACGGCATCCCAGTCCTGCCCTGGCAGATCGCGGAGAGTGGCGCGGAAGCGGAGAGGGCGGCTGAAGAGTTCGGCGGGCCGGTCATAGTCAAGGCACAGGTTCACGCGGGCGGGCGCGGCAAGGCGGGTGGCGTCAAGTTCTCGCCCACCGCTCAAGAGGCGTCCCAACATGCCGCCAACATGCTCGGTACGCGCATGGTGACGCCACAGACCGGCGCGGCCGGCGTGCCGGTAAACAAAGTCATGGTCACGCCCGCGGCCGACATCGGGCATGAGTACTACCTGTCGATAGTGATGGATGGCGACGAGGGCGCGCCCTGCATCATCGCAACTCGCGAAGGCGGCGTCGAAATCGAACAGGTAGCCGAAGAGAACCCCGAAAAGATAGTGCGAATCGTGGGCGATCCCTTAATCGGCTTGTTGCCATACCAAGCGCGTGATGCCGCGCTGGCACTTGGATTTCCAGGTGCTCTGATACGTCCTGCCAGCACTCTAATCGCCAACGCATACCGTCTATTCATCGACAAAGACTGCTCGTTGGTGGAAATCAATCCCCTGATCGAGACGCAGGACGGCAAGATAATCGCCCTGGATGCCAAAGTCTCGATTGACGACGATGCATTATTCAGGCATCCGGAACTGCGCGGACTGCATGATCCCGATCAGATGGACCCGCTGGAGCGCGCCGCGTCGGAGTATGACTTGGCATACGTGAAACTTGAGGGTGGGCGCGTCGGATGCATGGTCAACGGTGCCGGACTGGCGATGGCGACTATGGATATCACCAAGTGGGCCGGGGCCGAACCGGCCAACTTCCTCGACATCGGCGGATCGGCAGACTTGGAGAGAATCGAGAACGCATTCAAGATCATCGTTTCTGATGAGGACGTTGAGATCATCCTCGTCAACCTATTTGCCGGCATCGCCAGATCCGACGTTGTAGCTACGGGCATCATCAACGCCGCAAACGAAATCGGTTCCAACAAGCCGATCGTGGTGGCGATGCGCGGCACGAATGCCGACGAAGGGTTGCGCCTGCTACACGAATCGGACATCGACGTTACGCCCGCGCCAGACATGGCGAGTGCCGCAGAGGTGCTACGCGAAAAGCTGGCCGCCGCATGAAGCCGCAATTTAGAAAGCCCGATCTGCATAAGATCGGAGCAACCGTGAGAGGGGCATCCTAATCTTGCCAGTCCTTGTTGAAGAGCCATGCCGCCTGCTGGTGCAGGGATTGGGTCGTGACGGCTCATTCCAAGCTCAGCGCATTCTCGAATACGGCACCAATATAGTCGCCGCAGTACACCCGAATCGAGCCGGCACCAAGTTTATGGATCAGGTTCCATACTTCGATGCTGTCGCCGAGGCCGTCGCGGCGACCGGCGCCAATACCGGACTGGTATTCGTTCCGGCACCATTCGCCATAGACGCCATCATCGAGCAGGCCGATGCGGGGCTATCGCTCATCGTCTGCATCACCGAAGGCGTCCCCGTTCTCGACATGATGAAGGTCAAGGCTCACCTCGACCGAACCGATTCGCGTCTGTTGGGTCCCAACTGCCCGGGAATGATACATCCCGGAGAACGCATCAAACTGGGTATTATTCCGGGGGCGGCCGTAACGCCCGGCAATGTTGGGGTAGTCTCTCGCTCCGGGACCCTCACTTATGAAGCGGTTGCACAGCTGGGAGCGCACGGCATGGGACAATCGACCTGCGTCGGTATCGGTGGCGATCAGATTCCGGGCACCAACTTCATCGATGTACTGGCCGAGTTTGAAACCGACGACGAGACGGAAGCGATCGTGCTTATCGGTGAGATTGGCGGAAGTCGGGAGCAAGCGGCGGCGGAATACATCAAGAGCAGCGTCACGAAACCGGTCGTCGCCAGCATCGCCGGACAGACGGCGCCGCCCGGCAAGCGCATGGGACATGCCGGTGCCATCATCACCGGCAAGGCGGCGCAAGCTTCGGAGAAGAACAAAGCGCTCGAAGGGGCCGGCGTCACAGTTGTCGAATCGCCCGCCTACATCGGCGAAGCGATGGCCAACATCCTCAACTGACCGATTCCATCTCCGATCTCCGCGCCAGGACATCGCGCGTATCTCTCGTCGTTGTACGATTGATGTTTTGAGGTTCGAGCAAACTTCATCGTTTCATCACGCAGCACCAGTCAGGGAATCGAACATCCGATGGCAAGAGATAAGTGCGTAATTGCTTACAGCGGTGGAATGGATTCCACCATCTCGATCGTTTGGATTCGGGAAAACTACAACCTCGATGTCGTCACGTTGACGGTAGACATCGGCGGCGGTCCGGAGCTTGAAGGCGTGCGAGAGCGCGCCGCATCCGCCGGCGCCATCGAATCGCTGGTCTGGGACGTCAAGGACGAATTTGCACGCGACTTCATTGTTCCGGGACTCAAAGCCGGGGCTATGTACGAGTCTGAATACGCCCTATCGACTGCATTCGGGCGTCCTTTAATGGCGAAGAAGCTGGTTGAAGCGGCACGGCAAGTAGGCGCTGTAGCCGTCGCACATGGATGCACCGGCAAGGGCAACGACCAAGTGCGCTTCGATGCGGGCATCAAGACGCTTGCCGCTCATGGCGAGCCGCTACGTATCATCGCACCCGCCCGCGAGTGGGAGATGACGCGCGACGAGGAGAAAGAGTTCGCAAATCGCGCCGGCCTGGAACTGCGGGAAGTGGGCGACGACCAACGCGTATACTCCATCGACCGCAACATGTGGGGATTGGCCATCGAGGGTGAAGACCTGGAAGATACCTGGCTCGCACCCCCGGAGGATGCATTCTCCTGGACGCAGCCACTCGACCAGACGCCAGACACGCCGGATGAGGTCGTCATCTCATTCGAGGAGGGGGTGCCTACTGGTCTGAACGGCGAGGACATGGGGCTGGTACCGCTGATCGAGCAGCTTAATCTGCTTGCCGGATCGCATGGCGTGGGCCGGGTAGACCATCTCGAAAATCGTCTAGTCGGCATCAAGTCGCGTGAGGTATACGAAACTCCCGCCGCCATCGTGCTATATCAGGCGCTCAAGGCACTTGAAGCGGCTACGCTGGCACGCGACCAGCAGCGCATCAAACAGCAACTATCTCAAACCTACGCCGATCTGGTTTACGACGGGCGCTGGTATACCGCTCTGCGCGAAAACCTCGATGCATTCGTCAACTCCACGATGCGCTACACCAACGGCGATATCCGCATCAGACTCTTCAAGGGCTCATCAACCGTAACCGGTCGACGGTCGCCATATTCGCTGTACGACTTTGAGCTGGCGACCTACTCAACAGAGGACGAATTCGATCACGCCGCCGCAGTTGGTTTCATCGACATCTACAGTCTGCCTGCTCGGACCCAGATGAAACGCCAGACGATGCGCGACGCGCGCTGATGTTCCCGAGTCGGCAGGAGCTAATCCCGCTGGCAACTTAAATCGATCGTGTCTGTGGTATCGGTGATGCCACGATGCTGGGTAGCATCGCGAACTTCCGTGATAGCGTAAACTGATTGCACGCTTGATTAGCGTTGATGTAAGCTTGCCGGACACCTTAAGCCGTCCGCAACACGGCATGGTGCCGCATATCCGTACCGACATGAGGACTGAGTCCTTCTATATATTTCCGATAGAACCCCTGATCTGCACAAGGGCTGCGTCTACGTGACAACACGCCCGGAGCCCCAACCTTTCACGCCTCTTAAGCCATCGTCCCGTCTTGGTCGCTATCGTCTGGTGACGACGCTGAGCATCTTGGCGATAATCGCTTTCGCTTCATTCGGACACGTCGCCTCGGCAGACGATGCGGAAGCATCTTCGTTGCTGGCATCTTTCCCGAATGGATCATATGAAGTCGACGTTGATATCGCACCCGGAACCTACGTGACGGAGTTTGACGACGGCGTATGTGCAGTCGTCATTACAAACCTTGATGGTAGAAGACGAAATCCGACCTTTCTGCACCGGGCAATAGTCACCATCACTCCAAGCGATGCTACAGTCGAAACGTCTGGGTGCGGCACGTGGCGGCTGTTGGAGCGTCCCGAGAAACCGCTATCCGAGTTCGGTCCTGGCATGTATCGAGTAGGAATCGATATCCTGCCCGGCATCTATACCGCCAGTTACAACGATGGTCGCTGCGTATGGTTCACGCAGGAAGATTTAACGCATCAACCAACTTCTACGAACCTCATCAACTGGTGGAAAACCGGCACTCCAGTCTTCCAAATCACGCATGAAAACGTCGGCTTCTACTCGATACGATGCGGCACTTGGACACGCCGTGAATACGACCGCGATCAGGAGCCGCTCCATGAGTTTCAGGACGGCTCATATCTGGTGGGCATCGATATCGCTCCCGGTCTCTACACTACCGAGGCGGCTGATGGAGAGTGCAACTGGTTTAGAACGGCGCCGTTTGGCGATGCGATGCCCGACAACAGTGGCGGGTACGTTTCAGCCGGACGACAGATAGCCGAGATACTGCCCACCGACACCGGCTTCCACAGCGACGGCTGCGGGACATGGAAACGCTTCCACGATCCAGAAGCCGAACCAGACCCGGCCGGTGTCATAGGACAGGGCACGTTCGCGATTGGTTACGACATCCAACCGGGCACCTATGTAGCCGATGCGGTCAACGACCGGCTCTGTCGTTGGTTCCTGCTCAGTGGCTTCGCCGGACGTGGCTCCGACATCTCACAAACCGGTAACGGCATACTGCGCGGCATCATTGACGTGCCTCCCGAAGCCGTCGGCTTCCGTTCGATCGACTGTGGCGAGTGGTCGTTGGTCAATGGCAGAGTCGATGTAGAGCCGGCAGACCGCTTCGGGCAGGGCGAGCACATCGTAGGTGTACACATTGCGCCCGGCATCTACACCTCACCTGGTCCCAGCACTGGTCGCTGCATCTGGCGGCGCATCACCGGCTTCAGCGGCGCGAGTGTCGATAACGTAGCAGGGCGTAACCCCGTCGGTCGAAACATCGCCCAGATCGAAGACACGGACGCCATATTCGATTCATTGGGATGCGGCACCTGGCAGGCCTTTATGCCGGATGAAGAAAGCGACCTGCTGACCTCGTTCACCCGCGGAACGTGGGCCGTCAATGATGAGGTCGCACCGGGAACTTACGTCTCAGATATCCCGGACGGATCGACCTGCTTCTGGAGTCGGCTATCGGCATTCACCGGCGAAACTTCAGACTTCCTAACTTCCGACCTGGCGGTCGGACACTCGGTGATGACGATACTGCCCTACGACACGGGCTTCTACTCTGACGGTTGCGGCACCTGGACGCAAATTCAAGACGATGTCGAAGTGGCAATGATCGAACCGACCGTAGAGTTTGAAGACGGCGTCTACATAGTGGGCAACGACATCAGCTCGGGGACTTACATCGCAAACGGCATTGAGGGCGATATCTGCTTCTGGAGTCGGCTAGACGGGTTCGACGGCGACATCTTCAATCGCATCAACATCTACGCCAGCAGCGGGCAGGCTATCGCCACGATACTGGCAAGTGATACCGGCTTCCGCTCTTTCGGGTGTGGTACATGGCGGCGCGCAGACACCGGCCGCGCATCGGTAGATGATGGCGTTCAAGAGAGCGATACTCCCACCACGTTTAGGGATGGAACCTACATGGTCGGAGCAGACATCGCGCCTGGAACATACATCGCACCAAACATCTCGGGCGGCGCGTGCCGATGGCGCAGGCTGTCAGACTTCACATGGACATCCGGTACCATCGTCGAAACGCTCGCATCGGGACAGAAGATAGTCACTATCCGCGCCGATGACGTCGGCTTCGCCGCGGTAGGTTGCGGCATCTGGGAGCCGTTGGACCTTGATCGCGTGGTGCAGACCAGGACGCCGCCCACCAGGTTCAGCAGCGGCTCTTATCTCGTCGGCATCGACATCAATCCGGGCACCTACTACGCGATCCCGCGTCGCAACGGCGGTTGCAGATGGAGCATCGTGAACGACTTCGACGGCGTCCAAGAAAGCGTCATATCGGGAGGCACTCACAACGGGCGCTGGATCGTGACTATCGGACCGGAAGCACGGGGCTTCGTGACGCACGGCTGCGGCATCTGGCGCGACATCAACATCGCATTGCCAGTCGGACCGTACGACCGATTCGACGACGGCGTCTATCGAGTAGGAGCGGACATCATCCCCGGCACCTACACAACAATGGTGCCTACCGAACCTTTCATAAACGGCCAGGCAACGCCCATCTGCAGATGGAGTCGCATCTCCAGTTTTGGGCACACAGCGCCGGAAGTGATAGATGCCGGCGTGGCCAGAGGAGAGATACAGATCAGTATTGCCGACACTGACACTGGCTTCATCTCACACGGCTGTGGTAACTGGTTCAAGTCAGACTGAGCCGCGCACCGCGATGGTGCATCATCGGCTATTCGTCGGCATCAGCCTTTCGCAATGCCGCCGCCACAATGTCAATCGCCTCGTCTATCTCATCCGTGCTCGCGTTTAGGGGCGGCATGAAGCGAAGCATGTTGGGACGAACGGCGTTCAGCAACAAACCGTTGTCTAGACAGTCCGCGACTAGCGTTGCCGACAGTTCTTTGCTCATCTCAACGCCTACCAGCATGCCCATGCCGCGCACCTCGGTGATGACCGGGTGGTCTTCACGCAGGGCATTCAGTTTGCCGAAGAGATAGCTACCGTTGCGCATCGCCTGGCCAGGACCGTCTTCATCCATCAATGCCTTGGCGCCGGCCGCGCCGGCGGCCGTAGTCAGCGCGTTGCCACCGAATGTAGAGCCGTGGTCGCCCGGTTCCAGCACGGAGCAGAACTCTTTGCATGCGAACGCGCCAAGGGGAGCGCCCGCGCCGACCGCCTTGCCAAGCGTCATCACATCCGGCTCCACACCCTCAAAACGCTGATAGCCGAACACCGTGCCAAGACGTCCCATACCGGTCTGCACCTCATCCAGCATGAACAGGATGTTCTTCTCTTTGCAGAAGTCCTGAACGCGGTTGAGATAGCCCTCATCAGGCACGTTGACGCCGCCCTCGCCCTGAACCGGCTCCAGCAGCACGGCACAAGTTCGGCCTTCAACGTAGGCATCGGCGATCGCGTCGAAATCGTTGTATGGCACATTGACGAAGCCGGGCATCAACGGGGTCCAGTTGTCCTGGTAGTGCGGTTGACCGGTTGCCGCCATCATGGCCTGAGTGCGGCCGTGGAACGAATCGAGCGCCGTGATGATCTCGTAGGCTCCATCCAAGTGGATTCGACCGTACTTCCGCGCCAGCTTGCACGCGCCTTCGTTCGCTTCGGCTCCCGAATTGCAGAAAAACACCCGGTCAACATCCGAGTTTTCCACGATGAACTGCGCTAATGGCAACTGCGGAGTCGTGTAGAACAGGTTCGACATCTGCAGCAGTAGCCCGGCCTGCTCTTGGATCGCCGCGGTAACCGTGGGATGTGAATGTCCCATATTGAGCACCGCCCATCCGGCGGTGAAATCAAGATATGATTTGCCGTCGTTATCGAAAACCCGTGAGCCCTCTCCCCGCACCAACACCGGCGGCATCCTTCGCACTACCTGCATGTAGTACTGCGCTTCTAGGTCTTTGTACTCCTGACTGGTCGTCATGTTTGTGTCTCTCCCAACTCGTCTAGCCGCAACCTGCGACATCAATTCAATATACAACGATGTTGCCGACTACCGCATTCAGGCGCCCAATAAAGCGACATCACCGAAAGAGGCATCGTTCACTCGTTCAATCACTGCTCCAGCGACGGGCATCCGGATCCGGACGGTCTCCGCGCTTATCACGCGGCATCTCGACCAGAAACAGCCGTCCGACCATGAGTAGCAACACCAGTGCAATTCCACCCAGCGCGACCCAGTTAGGACCGGTTGCCACCCCAGTAATGACCGCGGTAACCAATACCACCGCCGAGGTCCGGGGACCGTCGCGGACGATCAGAAGCGTGGCGATACCCAATATCATCGGCACAAATAACCAGATACCCAGCAAAGAAAGTCCAATCCCGACGCCCGTTGCCAATCCGGCACCGCCCCTGAAGCGCAAGAATACCGGCAACCAGTGCCCCACAATCGCAAACACCGCCGCCACCGGCAGCAACACCTCCGGACATCCCAGCAATACACCCGCAAACACCGCAACCGCACCCTTAGCGATATCAAGAATAAACACCGCCGCACCATACCCACGCCCCACCTTCCGGAACACATTCGAAGCCCCCGGATTACCCGTCCCCACTGCGAAAATATCCACCCCCGCCATCCGCGCCGCAAGATAAGCAAACGGTATCGACCCCAAAAAATAGGCAACCACCGCCGAGGCGAAGACGGCGAGGATTTCGTTGGGGATCACGTTGGGAAGCTACGAAGTGAACTGGGCGATGCGACGTGATGCTACTTCCACATACTCCCCCTCAATCTCATATCCAACGAAGCTGCGGTTGCGGTCTATCGCCGCTAGCGCGGTGGTGCCGGCGCCCATGAATGGGTCTAGGACTACTTCTTGGGAGAAGGTGTAGAGGTCAATGAGGCGTCTTGGGAGTTCGACTGGGAAGGGTGCGGGGTGTTGGGCGCGTTTGGCTGATTCGGATGGGAAGTTCCATACGCTCTTGGTGTGTTCGAGGAAATCGTCGCGTGCGATGGTAGGTTCGCGGCCGTCGGAGCGTTTTCTGCCGAACGGCGGCTTCTGGAAGACCAAGATGTATTCGTGCGTGTCCCGTAGCGTCGGGTTCGATGGCGACATCCAGCTGCCCCATGCGGTGGACGAGCCGCTCATGCCCTTGTTCCAGATGATCTCGCCACGCATGAAGAAGCCGATTTCAGAGGCTATCTGGATGATGT
Organism: Dehalococcoidia bacterium; assembly: GCA_965200065.1. Lineage (GTDB taxonomy): Bacteria > Chloroflexota > Dehalococcoidia > Lucifugimonadales > Lucifugimonadaceae > Bin127. The sequence continues at coordinate 969,872 of CBDATF010000002.1, forward strand.
ACGCATGTAGCGGTATGTACGGCCTCCGTCCGATGTTTGCCACATTCACACAGGCGCGCCCGCCGTCTACTAGCACCCGATACGTCTCATCCATCACACCATGTAGCAAGGACAGGTAGTCCTCCATCGAGAGGTCGGCATCGTACTCCTTGCCGACATTGTATGGCGGCGAAGTGACCATGAGATGCACACAGCGATCGGGCAGGTCATCCATGCTCTCGCTGCTCTTGAGAAAGATGCGATTTCGAGCCCACTCCGGCAGCAGATTTTCAGGTTCGGGCTTCGGGTCTATCTCGGCCTTGACGCCGATGGGCATCAATGCCCGTGCGTAGTAGGTGCTGGCGTCATGATTCTCACGCGCACCAGCACCGAAAGAGCTGGTTTTGGTACCTTTATGTCTGGTGCTCACTGCGCCGACCGATCACCCCGTCAATCCGCCGGTGCAGCGCATGAGGGTTTCTTGCACCAGCAGCTCGTGTTCGGGGGTGCGGAGCGGGGGCGCATCGCGGGTGATGGTGTCGACGAATGCCGCGAAGGTGTCGATGTAGCGTGCGCGGTCTTCCAAGTCTAGCATCGTTACACCCTCTGGATAGCCGCCTTTCGCCTCTGTCAGACATAGCCGAAGCTGCTCTGCCGGCTCGAACGGCTCCATAATTGCAGAGCCCTCAGTGCCGTACACCTCGAAACGGCGCGCCATCGGACGCGGCTCCATCGCCGCGATATCGAGTGTCACCAATGCGTTCGAATACTCCAGCACCGCCAAGGTGTTGTCCATGAAATCCCGTGTTTGAGAAGTGGCGTTCTGCAGATAGCGCGTTACCCTCTCCGGCCGTCCCATCATCCAAACGATCTGGTCCAGCATGTGTCCGCCAAGGTCGTACAGGACGCCGCCGCGGTGGTATGACAGCCCCTGTCGATCGGTAAACTGCCCGCCTTCGGAACGCTCCGGCAACCACGTCGACATGTGAGCCCGCACTTGAAAGACGTGCCCCAGGAAGCCGGAGCGCACCCAATTCGCCATCCGCTCGAAGCCGTCGTGCTTGCGGAACATGTAGCCGAGAGTCACCTGCAGGTTCTGTGCTTTAGCGTCTTCGATAACGCGCATGAAGCGATGGAAATCGTCGCCTGCCGGCTTGTCGTAGAAGCAGTGCTTGCCAGCCCGAACGATAGCCTCGGTATGCGCCAGGCTCTCGCGGTTCGCGCCCTCGGATGCAACGGCGACTATCTCTGGATTGTCGAGGATGTCTTCAATCGAATCGAGCCAGATGGCATCATCCCAGCCACCCGAATCGGCACAGAATGCCCGACGTTCAAGATCGGGTTCGAAGCAACCAACCACTTCGACAGATGGATTATCGAGCATCACCTGATAAACACCGGCAGCGTGCCCGTGCTTCGTCCCTATTTGCGCTACCTTGATCAAGTGTGCACTCCCTTTGATTTGACGCTGACCGCTTCGCTCAGAATCCCTGAATTGCGGCGCGTGCTTGCACAGTATAGACGGGTTAGGAACTGATCGCGACTTCCGATGATGTTATTCCCGATCAGCCGTCAGATCATGGCTACCTCAAATGAACCGTCTGTTGAACCATCCGGTTGAGGCTAAACCGATTTTGCAGTCTCGATAAAAGAGCGCAGCTTGGCGTGGTCTTTGACGCCATCAGTCTCAACGCCACTCGAAACGTCTACTCCCCAGGGAGTCAATCGATTTAGGGCATGCCCAACATTGTCCGGGGATAGGCCGCCGGCTAGGAGCACACCTTCGCGGTTTGCTATCCCTTCGGCTATGGACCAATCGAAGACCTTGCCCGTTCCGCCGGGCACGTGTTCATCGTATTGATCGAGCACTACCATGCGATTGTTAGACAGGTGATGCTCAACGACATCCTCAAGCTCGGCCGGCGACATGTCCGACTTGATGCGTACCTGCCGCAGCACGGGGCGCCACATCGCTCGGATATAGGCATCGTCCTCATCGCCGCACAGTTGAACGCAGTCAAGGTCTACCTGCTGCGCCGTCTTGTTGACCCAACGGGCGTCCTGGTTGCGGAAGAGTCCAACCACTTTGGGACCCTTGTATCGTGCGCGTCTGACCCGGTGGTCGCGCGATCGGATGCGATAGTTTCGCACTACTTCTTGCGCTTGAAATGGCGTCAACTGACGGCGCACACCTTCAACTAGCACGAAACCTAGATAATCGGCTCCGGCCCGCGCGGCCTCAACGGCGGAATCGCCGTCCCGAAATCCGCAGATCTTTACCTTTGGGGTGTACGTCATCTCAATCCACCTACTTCCCACTCTATACCGATATCGTCGCCATCTGTGAAATGAGCTCGCTCGGATCGCCATCGGCAGTCATCAACGATTCACCCACCAGCACTGCTTTAGCCCCGGCATCGGCCATGCGCTTCACGTCATCCGCGCTGCGCATACCGCTTTCGGCGACCTTGATGACGTCGTCGGGAATGCGACGCGCAAGCCGCGGGAATACATCCAATGAGGTCGTCAGCGTCTTGAGATTGCGATTGTTGACCCCGACGATTCGGGGCTCTGCGTGCGTCAACGCCACATCAAGCTCGCGCGCATCGAACACCTCTACCAATGGCTCCATCCCGATGCCGGTCGCTACTGAATATAGGTCGGTGTATTGAACCGGATCCAGGATGGCGATGATTAGCAGCACCGTATCGGCGCCGGAAGCCCGCGCTTGGTGGATCTGATACTCGTCAATCACGAAGTCTTTTTCCAGTACCGCAACGCCATGTTGATGTGCAACCTCTGATGCACGTTCTAGATCTGAGAGACTGCCACTAAAGAAATCCTGCTCTGTCAACACCGAGATGGCTGAAGCACCAGCGCGGCAATACACTTCTGCGCGGCGCGCAGGGTCCAGCGACATATCCATCACACCAGCCGAGGGCGAAGAGCGTTTCATCTCGGCAATCACCGATACGCCATGCGCTCGCTGCCCGATTCCATTGGAAGCACGTGTTGGATCCAGCGCCTGCACGAAATCCAACGGCGGACGCTCGTTGCTGACTCTTTCGGCGGCACTGATCACCGCCGATTGAGGCATCGCCAACTTGTCCTGCGCGATGCACCTACGTTTCGCCGATACGATGCGGTCAAGTATCGAAATGCTACTGTTGCTGTTATTACGTGTTGACATCTATACGATTCGATGCTCTGATCGACGTAAATATCGTTCCGCTACACACTTAATCAGGGTAACAAATGGCGAGGCGATAACAACAAGTTAATGGCGCTCTATCCGTTGCGAGACAGTTGACGAGTAGAACTGCTGATTAGGTTGCGACAGCCAGTTCTTTTGCCGTTCCGGAGTAGATGCCCCGGAGCGTCGTGGCGCCCAGACTGATGGCAACGACGATAACGAATCCGGCGCCAAGCACCCACAAGATGTTCTGCGCGCCGTAGATATCGGCTAGCCAGCCGTTGATGAGGTTGACCAGCGCCATCGTGCCGCCAATGTTGATATTTGCCAATCCCATGATGCGGCCACGCATCGCATCGGGCGTAAGCGTCTGTATCATCGCCGTGCCAATCGCCATAAACGCCGCTTGCGAACCGCCCATCAAAGCCGTGCCGACCATTGCTATGGGGATGCTATCGGCGAATGCCAGCACCAACATCGCCGCGCCGCTCAAGACGCCGCTGACGAGCAGCAACATACCCCTTCCTGAATTGCTACGTACGCCGGCGATCGAGAATACGCCTACCAATGCCCCAGCGCCAACGCCCATCATCAGGAAGTTGGCACTGCTTCCAGCATCTCCAAAGACGTCCCGACCCAATACTGGCAACATCGACTCGAACGACATCGTCATGGCGCAGTGCAGGGCGATCAGGATAAACAAGACCCTCAAATGCGGGTCTCCCCACATGTAGTTCCACGCCTCCCAGAGACTCTCGGCCAGTCTCGAACCTTCACTAAGACCACCGGTAGATCGGGTGCGAACTGCAAAGATGCCCACCGCGCCAACGACGTACATCATGGTGCAGACTGCAAAGGCGGTGTTCGGGCCGTCCAACCACAGTGCCGGTGCGATGAGCAGCGGGCCGATCAGACGCGCGCCCTGCAGGGACACTTGATTCATCGCAATCGCATTCAGCAGATGTGCACGCGGTATCAGGCTCGGTACCAGAGACTGCGTCGCCGTCATCTGGAAGGTGCGGAAACTGCCGTTCAGCACTGAAAGGAGGATGATGTTCCAGACCGTAAGCATGTCGGCAAACGCCAACGCCGTGAGCGTTGCCACATTTACGAACTGCATCGAATACGACACCGCCAGCACGGTGCGACGATCAAACCGGTCCGACATGTAACCTGCAAACGGCGGTATCAAAAAGCGCGGAGCCATCGCCGCAAAAGTGGTAACACCCACCAGCAACGACGAGCCCGTCATATCCAGCACCAACAACCCACGTGCCACGATCAACGCCCAATAAGCGGACTGCCCACACAGACTCCCCAGCCACACATAGCGAAAATCACGGAACTGCAAAGCCGCACCGTAACTATCCATCACCTGTCTTGCACTAGGCACGTTCATGAATCGTAAGCTGGTCGCCCGTCTAGGGTCATATAGCGTTAAGATGTCGGCATAATGTTAATGGTTAGCAACGATCTAAGGCATCCCATATCGCAACATCGCTAGACGCAAACCTTACATCATCTGAGAATCGTGGTGGCATTGGTTGCCGTTTATGCCTCTCCCTGGGAGGGAGGATTCTGCGATGAGAACGTCGTTCACCGACGGCTATGAATACGAGTACGATAGGAAGCGATTGGTTGACATGGTTCTTGCGATGCGAGGCAGGAATTGGATTTTGACCGCGAACATGACCAGCGTGTAAGAGCCGCCGCGTTTGCTTGGCTTAATACCGAGATTTCAGATCAATACCGCGTGATTTCTCGGGATGTGTTGGCGCACGGCTTTGAACATGGCGGTCAGCGCGTACGGTTGGTCGGTCCTCAGGGTATTTTCAAGCCCGCGATGATGGACCTTCCACTTTCGATAACGACTTCACCGAACAGTCCCTACGACGATGAGATGGGGCAGGATAGACTGCTTCGATACCGATATCGAGGTCAGGATCCGTATCACCGCGACAACGTAGGTCTGCGAGTAGCGATGCAGTCCGAACTGCCGTTGGTTTACTTTCATGGCTTGGTTCCGGGTCGGTACTTGGCTATCTGGCCCGTGTATGTGATTGAAGATTCAATGCGTGAACTCACCTTTATCGTAAGTTGCGAAGCCGCCTCATTGACCGATCAAGAACCATCGTTACAGGATCCGGGCGAGCCGTATGGAGAGCCGAAACGAGAGTACGTTACGACTGAGGTTCAAAGGCGGATACATCAAAGTGCATTCCGTGAGCGCGTGCTGCTGGCGGACGGACGTAAATGCGCTTTCTGCTACCTCAGACACACTGAATTACTGGATGCGGCTCACATCATCCCGGATAGAGAACTGCGCGGCGAACCGGTAGTCAGCAATGGAATGTCGCTGTGCCGCCTGCACCATGCCGCTTTCGATCGCTACATGCTGGGCGTCCAACCAAACTACATCATCCAAGTAAGAAGCGACATCCTAAAAGAGATCGACGGTCCGACGCTGAGACACTCCATTCAAGGACTGCACGGACAGCAGATCGTATTGCCCACAAAGAGGGACCATCGCCCAGCCATTCACGGGTTAGAGGAGCGATGGGAGAGGTTTTTGCAGAGAATGTGACTGGGTGAGGGCGACGGAGTGGCCATGGGGCGGGGAATATACGCCGTTCCGAGTCTTGCCGACGGTCTAGGGTATCTCAGGCTGGAATTACAGCATAATGTTAATGGCTATATACAATCGGTGGCATCTCAGATAGCATTGCCGCCATACTCAACCCTTAAATCATCTACTACCCCTTGCCATGGTGATCGCCCAAACCGACCAGACGCCAGCGCGTATCGCCATCGAACCATCCGCGCTCACACACGCCCGCGAACGCGTGTCACTAAACGCCCGCGGAATTGGCGAAACGAATGAACAAGGTGATACGCCGTCACGCGGGCATCGAGATCGGCGAAGAAGACGTTCTCGCTTGGGAAGCAGGTGAGCGCGGAATGACCGCTGTCGAGTCCTCAGTGGCTAGTAAGGTCTGTTTCTACCCTTGGAATGCTCTTCTAAAGGGCGCGTCTTTAGCCGAAGAGCCGCTAAACGATTTTCGCAGCCCTCCCGGTGGAGCCATACGTGAAGTCGATTACAAAACACATCAACATCTTCATCAATTCGGGAGGCTTTGCGAACTACTCAGTGAGTTTTCGCGGCACGGTCTTGCCGACGCGGAAACGCTGGGGTTGCCAGTTGCGAGTTGGACGGACAGTGAGCAAGTAGTCGCTCAAAGGTTGCGGGATGCTCTCGGTATAAACGCGGACATGCAGCGAACATGGCAAGACGAAAACGAAGCTTTGGAAGTATGGAAGAGCCTGGCATCAGATGCCGGGATTTTCGTATTCAGTCTTCCCTTGAACATTGCCCAAGTACGCGGTGCTTCACGTTGGGATGCCGGTACTCCTCCTGCCGTCCTTATCAGCACTTCCGATACTCCGAGTGCGCGGATATTCACGCTGGCACACGAACTCGCTCATCTAGCACATCGTCCGGACAAAGGAGTAATGTGTGATCCGTCGACGATAGTGGTATCGCAAACGATTGAAACACGGATGAACCGAATTGCGGCCAAAACTCTGGTGCCCGAAGGCTGGTTGCGCTCGATAGTGCCCACACATCCTTCTTCATCCGTGTTCAAAGATTGGCCCATACAGGATCGAAAAATGCTAACCAACCTGTTCAGCGTCAGTAGCCAGATGATGGGGATACGTCTAAAAGAATTAGGCATCGTAGCAGATCACGGCTACGAGAGTAGTCCCTGGGGTACTGGAATATTACGGCGAAGTCCCGGATCTGCGAGTGTTGGCAGAGGATTGCGGTCTTCCGAACGATGGCGCAACTACTTGGGAGAGAAAACGATCACTTTAATCCGGCAGGCACTTGACGAGGAGCAGGTGTCGATTGGCGAGCTGACCAAAATCTACATCGACGCCAAACCGGAAGTTCTGATCGAGGCGATCGAACATTGAGACCTGAGTTTGAAAGTCGTTTCGTGCCAGATACGTCGGGGCTGATAGGGCTTCTAGAACCGAGAGGCGCAAAAATCCAAACCACCAAACTAACTCAAATGGCTAACAGAGGAATGCTGACGGTTCCATCCTCAGTCGTTGTAGAGGGTAGTCAACGGCCCCGGTAGGGTGCGGAATTGGATAAAAAGGAACCCCCAGATCGAGGTGCCTGAAACAGATTCGATCACGCAACACATTGTTCAGGTCAGTGAAAGATGCGCCCGGTTCCAGAACTTCTTGAGATCAGGCGCAGACGTGATGGTCGTCTGCACTGCGCTTGAATTATCACAATCTGACCCAGATACTTCTTTATGTCGTCGTTGCCACTGATGGTCAACTCGAGGCGGCATGTTTTCTGATGGGCATACCCCGAATCAGTCCAGCGGCCTTCGTCCACACATTCGCTTCATTGGCACTCGATTAAGCGAACCGCCGAACACTTCTTCACGATGGAGAAGCTAGTCGCGCGATGATCGTTCAATCGAATATGCGGTTTCTATTGAGAGGGTGAGAGGTCACCTCAATTTGAGAGTGATGGGGTGGCTGGAATTCGTGATCAGCATCAACGTTCATCGTCACAGAAAGCATGCCCACAAGTTCCCCTCTCCCGCATTCTTGCGGGAGAGGGGCTAGGGGTGAGGGCGACGGGGAGGGGTACTGTGGAAGGAACACCGTTGTCTCATTAGCGCGGTCTCCCGTTTTCTTAAGCCTCCGACCGCCGCTCCATCTCGTCTACGATGCCATGGTGCGGACGCTTACGGTGCAGACGCGTTGCAGCAGGTCGATGACGTCCTCTTTGTAGTCGGCGAAGCGATAGGTGTTGAACTCTTCCTGGATGGTCTTGTCGCGCGGTTTCTTCTCTTTGTGCTGATCCAGCACCCACTCCAGCGCAGATCGGCTACCTAGTCGATATCGCCAAGCATCCGATGGGACGCCCTTAAGTGTCGTCCAACTGTCGATGCGTATCTCTCCACGCTCTTTATCATCTGCGTTCGCACGTAGCATCGGACGCACCGACTTCGATCTAGCGTTATCAACACGTTGCAGGCCATACAGCTCAGCACACTCGAATCCGATGTGGAGATCTAGCAATTCACGACCCTGGCCTGCCCACCAATCGAAATCCTCATAGAATGGCAGACGTGGAAACTCGCGCTGCAAGTCGATACGATACTTCTCACGATACACCGGGTCGTGCAGCACTGCATAGCTATACGCGAATATATCCTCCGCTGTAATCATCAGATCGCCTGTGCGACTGTAGTTCTCATTAAAGCGATCTAGCGCCCAATCCGTGATGTTGTTAATCCTTTCGGCGTCTTCGGTGTAGTGATAAAAGGGAAAACAGTAACTAGGACCGTTACCAGTTTCAGTATATTTAACGTCAACAATTCTGTCAGCTCCTAAAGCGACAAAACAATCAGCAGTTGGTCCTTTAATGCTTATAATTCGGTTTCGTTTCTTTATGCCCAGAGGAAATATGCGAGGCATTTGATATCGTCTGCCATTCAATTCATCAGAAAAGTAAAGTTTCTTATTTGTGAAAGGACGATAAAGAGAGTCAACCATGAATCGAGCAGAATATCGTATACGTATATTTCGATTCAATAATCTTTTTAGGTCGTAGTACCATTTGATATCCTGTCCTAAATCAGAATCATTCCATTCTTTAGCGTTTAAGGTTCGACTCTTTTGTTCATAAACGTTGATAAAGAACTTGATTTTAGAACTCACATTACTAGAGCTACGATCATAAAACCATGCATCACGTTGTGTCTTAACACCATTCGAATACATTTTGAATAACGATTGTTGTTTGTCTTTATTTTTTTTTCTCTGAAGCAGGACGATTTATAAAGGGTAATAATTCTGCAAAATTAGTATTGGATAGATTGATCCAATTGTGATTATGATCAGGTGTTATTTTGTTTAGTGTTAATTCTTGAAAATTGGATTTGTTAAGCTCATTTAATTTGTCTAGACCTGACAAGGTATCTTTAAGAGTAGTGTAATAAATATTCCCTGTCTTCTGTTTTTGCATTACTTCATCATTTCGAATTAAAAACAAATCGCTACTCCGGTTCTAATTCCAAATACATTTCCCACATTACTATTTCTTCTCAAATCTCCACCTAAATCTAATATATATGTCACTAAATTCACTTGGAATAATTTTCCGAAATCCGTCATCTTGTTTTCCATCGATATATGATCGATTAGTAATAAAACTGATTATTCCTTTTGTAGCAATTCTATCAGATGACCAACGTATAAATCGCTTATACATATCGTATTGTTTGTTGCGATTTTGAGCTGTGCCGGATTGGGAATAAGTTTCTCTGATTCGTTGATCTATCAATGGATATGAACGGTTAGCGTTGAACTCATTGAAATCAAGCGACTGTGCGTTGTATGGCGGATTGCCCATGATGACGCTGATCGTCTTTTCGTTCTGGCTCTGCATGCGATACCAGTTGTCAAACGACACTGAGCCCAATTCAAAGGAACCTTGCTGTTCCGGATCACCCTTGGTGGCAGCATCCCAGTCCGTGTTGTCCAGCGTGTCTACGAAGACTAGGTTAGGGAACTCTAGATACTCTTCGGTGCGCTCCTTGTAGGTGTATTCGATGTTGAGATTGGCGATGTAGTAAGGTAGTATCGCCACTTCGTTGGCGTGGATTTCGTTGAGATACTTGTCCCTCAGTCGCTCTATCGGGAGGTAGTTGATCAAGTTGGTGATGAACGTGCCGGTGCCTGTGGCCGGGTCAAGTATCTGCAAATTGCGATCTGCGAGCCGCCGCCCGAAATGCTTCTGTAACAGGTAGTCGGTACCGCGAATGATGAAGTCGACGATCTCGTTCGGCGTATAGACCACGCCTAAACGGTCGGCAGCAGCTGGGTTATATGCCTTGTAAAAATCTTCGTAAATCGCCTTTAAGAAACTTTGCTTTTCAGCATAGTCGGCTATCTCGTCGGCCGCCCGTCCGATGGCACCGTAGTATGCACGCAACCGATCGATCGCCTGTCGCCGAGTATTCCCGGTGAAGAATGTGCCCTCCAAGTTGTCCAGCTGCTGTGCGATATCGTTCTCACGATGGAACTGATCTTCGGCAAAAACTCGCAGGAAGATGTCCTTGGTCAGGATGTGCTGCAGTAGCATCTCGCGCACATCATCATGCGACACCTCGGGACTTATGCTCTCTCGACACAATGCGAGAAAGCGGGCCGCTACCTTCTTATACTCATCATTTTCTGTCTCAGCTTCCAGTACTGATACACGCAAGTTCTCGAGCACAACCGGCAAATCGGCTTTGAACTGGGTTTGCGCTTCTCGAAATTGCGCGATCTCAGGACGTTCATATTCAAAAAAGCGCGTCAACAGACGGTCCATATAGTCATATCGACGACGCATATTGACTCGCATCGTCTCCTGACCGTTCTGTATCAGCACTGCGGTTTCCGAATTTTCGAAAATGATGTTGTCGTCGGGATAGCCCTGCGCTAACTTGTGCTCTATCTCATCATCCAGATCGTCGTGCGTATCCTTCGCCTCCCAATAACCGCGAGGCATCCGCAAGGCGTCCTTGACCGTGCCGTCCGGAAACACGTTGCCGCCGTAGATGAGCTCGTCTACTAACACCAGGTTTTTCTCTCGGCAGTACGCGTCGAGACAATTGGCGAATGCGCGCCGGATGCTTGACTCGTTATCCGATCCGCCAAATTCAATCAGCCGATTCAATTCGGCTCGATACGCCTCAATGTGTGGATAGCTAGCCACTTCTCAAAATCCCTAAGGTATTTCTCTCTTTCACCGAGCGATAAATCTCTCTCTACCCCAACCCGCTGCTCACCCTCGCCAGCTCCGCCAGCTTGGCGGCGGCGGCTCCGCTGTCTATGCTGTCTTTGGCCATCAGGGCGGCATCATTGAAACTGTCGGCTTTGCCGGCGGCGAGCAGGGCAGCGGCGGCGTTGATGGCTACTACGTTGTAGCGGGAGCGTTCGGGGCTGGGGGGCGCGTTGTGCTCGCCGCCGACCCCTGATAAGACGGTTCGGATGATCTGGGTGCTGTGCTCTACCGATTCGGCCACTAGATGGGCACGCTCTCCCTCTGGCAGTCCGAAGTCGGCCGGGCGCGTGCGGCGTCGCTTAAGGATGTCGGGCGTTACTTGAAAGATCAGTGTGTGCCCCTCGATATCGACCTCGTCGACGCCCGCTTCGGCGTGCACGACCAAGGCGTATTCGGTGCCCAGCAACTGTAGCGCTTTGGCTATCTTCTCACTCGTCGCACGGTCTGCCACGCCCAGCACCTGCCGCGTCGCGCCGGCAGGATTGGTCAACGGGCCCAAGATGTTGAAGACGGTTCGGATACCTATCTGCGGGCGCAACGGCCCGGCGAAGCGCATCGCCGGATGGAAGGCCTGCGCAAACATGAAGCCGATGCCGACCTCTTCGATGCACTTCGAAACGCCTTGGGGGCCGAGCATGATGTTCACGCCCAGCATCTCAAGCACATCAGCACTGCCAGATGAGCCGGACTGCGCACGGTTGCCATGTTTGGCTACGTTCACGCCGGCACCGGCCGCAACGAACGCGGCGGCAGTAGAGATATTGAACCAGTCCTTGCCCGAGCCGCCAGTGCCGCAGGTGTCGATCGTATCGATATCCGGTGAGAAGTGCAGAGAAACATCCCGCATCGCCGACGCCATGCCAGCGATCTCATCCGGCGTCTCGCCTTTCATGCGCAAAGCCGTGACAAACGCCCCAAACTGTGCCTCAGTAGCCTTGCCGCCCATAATCTGCGCCATCACATCAGCCGCTTCCGACTGCGAAAGATGAACCCCATCAACCGCCGCTTGAATACCTTGTTGGATGTTCATAATTCGGTCCCGTCTCTTCTTCGTGTCTCGATTGTAATGTTACCCAAGGGTTACCACCCATGGCCGCCCCTCGGGCCCTCACCCCTAGTCGCTAGCCCGCAAGAATGCGGGAGAGGGGAACTTGTGAGCGTGTTCAATGTTGAAGTGAGCAGCCTTGTTTTTCAAGCATCAGCATGCACTTCGTAGACATGAACACCACGTGAAGTTCCCCTCTACCATCACACTTCCATCTCCAAGAAGTTCCGCAACAAATCCTTTCCCGGGCGTGTCAGGATCGATTCGGGGTGGAATTGGACGCCTTCTAGGGGGATGTCGGGGTGGCGCATTCCCATGATTACGCCGCTTTCTACGGAGCGGGCAGATACTTCGAATCCGGGTGGCACGGCTTCGGGCTGGACTGCTAGGGAGTGGTAGCGCACGGCTTCGAAGGGGTTGGGCAGTCCGGCGAAGACGCCTTTGTTGTCGTGCTCAATCATGGATGTTTTGCCGTGCTTCAGTTCACCGGCGTGGGCGACGACGCCCCCGAACGCTTCGCCTATCGCTTGGTGGCCTAGGCACACTCCCAGCACCGGCACTTTGCCCGCGAAGTATTGTGCCGCCTCGATCGAGATCCCGGCGTTGCGCGGGTGGGAAGGTCCGGGTGAGATTACCACTCGCTCCGGCTGCAGCTCTGCCAACTCTTGAACCGTCGCCTTGTCGTTGCGCACAACATGGACATCAGCGCCGAGTTCAGACAGGTACTGGAACAGGTTGTAGGTGAAGCTGTCGTAGTTATCGATTAGAAGCAGCATTGTTCAAACCTCCGTTCTTTGCGACGGTGCTTGTAGTGACTCGGCGTGGTCGATGGCGTGCATCAGAGCGCCCATTTTGTGCAGCGTCTCTTCGTATTCGAACTGCGGGTCGGAATCGGCTACTATGCCGCCGCCGGCTTGCAGGTACGCAACGCCGTCTCGGAGCGTCATCGTGCGAAGCGATATGGCAGTATCCATGTTGCCCGAATAGGAGAAGTAGCCGACCGCGCCTGAGTACGCTCCCCGCTTATCGGGTTCATACTCGGCAATGATCTCCATGGCGCGTATCTTCGGCGCGCCCGATACCGTGCCGGCCGGGAAGCCGGCGCGTAGCACGTCGTACACGTCGTACCCATCGTCAAGCATCCCTTCAACGTGCGAGACGATGTGCATGATGTGAGAGTAGCGCTCAATCTCAAACTGCTGCATGACGCGCACCGTGCCCGGCCGGCTGATGCGACCAACATCGTTGCGACCCAGGTCTAGCAGCATGACGTGTTCGGCTATCTCCTTCTCATTCGCCAGCAACTCTTCCGCCAACGCCTCGTCCTCTTCAGGCGTCAAGCCGCGAGGACGCGAGCCAGCGATGGGATGCACCGCCACTTTGCCGTCGACCGACTGCACGAGCAACTCTGGCGACGCGCCGATGATCTGAAATCCATCCAAGTCGAGATAGAACATGTATGGCGACGGATTTATGGCCCGCAAAGAGCGATACAGGTCGAACGGCTCAACGGCGGTGCGACGCGTCAGTCGCTGCGATACCACTACCTGGATGAGCTCACCGTCGTAAATGGCCTGCTTGCACGCCTCGACCATCTTCCGATAGTTCGCGCGCGACATATTAGGCACGTAGCGATGGCCAATCGCCTCGTCAGTGTCGTAGGTGTACCAACCGGCCGGCATGGAGTGGGCCGAGCCGACGAACGAGTAGTCGATATCGGCATCGTCAGCGCGGGCTGACGCATGGGTGGGCGCGCCAGCTCGCCGCATCGCCGAAGCGGGCAACGGTTCCGACAAGCGCTCAATCAGGCTCTCGATCCGCTGTTGCGCTTCAGAGTACGCAACTTCAGGATCCGTTCCGGTGCCGACTGCGGCGTGTGCCACTACTACGATGCTGTGCCGAACATGGTCGAATATCAGCAGAGAATCGGTCAGCATGAAGACCGCTTCCGGGATGCCCATGCCGAGCTCTTCACTCGATATCTCGGGCACGCGCGGCTCGAAGTACTTGATGGCATCGTAAGCCACATATCCGACCGCTCCGCCGTCGAATTTGGGCAGCCCTTGAACTGCGGGGTATCTGATGGGATCCAGGTGCTCTTTGAGCACATTCAGAGGATCCACATTGCCGTGCGCAGTGCCCGCGCCGGTTCGTATCACCGACGACGGCTCAGTGCCTAGGAACGAGTAGCGCGCCAGATTTTCGCCGCCCTCGACGCTCTCAAACAGAAATGATTTTGCGCCGCGGGCGACCTTTATGAAGGCTGAAACGGGGGTCTCAAGGTCCGCAGATATCTCGCGGTAGACCGGTATCAGGTTGTAGCCTTCTTCCGCTAGGCGTTTGAAGGCCGATAAGTCTGGTGTGTAGATGTAACGATTCGTCATTGGTCATGTCCTGTCGCTGATTGGGGAAAGTCATCAGTTGTCGCCGAAAACGCATCGAGTGATGGTGCGCTTCCGGCTAGGACCATGACGACGTGTAGGAACTGATACGCATCGCTTCCCGCACCCGCACCATCGTTTCCTGTGCGATGGTGCGACCGCGCCGCACGCCCTGCATCAAGACGTCTTCAACGAACGGCATGTCCTGTTTGAAGTGTTCACGACGCTCACGTATGGGATCTAGAAAATCGTTCAGCGACTGTGCCAATGCCATCTTGACCTCAACATCTCCCACCTTGCCCTTGCGGTAGCGGTCTTTGAAGTCGTTGATCTGATCGATGTCGGGGTTGAAGGCGTCGTGATATTCGAATACCGGGTTGCCCTCGACGCGGCCGGGAATATCGGCACGGATACGATTGGGGTCGGTGAACATCCCGCGCACCTTCCGATTCACCGTATCGGCATCGTCGCTCAGCATGATGGCGTTGTTTTTAGACTTGCTCATCTTGGCATTGCCATCGGTGCCTACCAACCTGCCCACATCGCCAATCAGCGTCGCCGGCTCGGGGAAGACGGGAATGAACATGCGATTGAATTTGCGTGCCACCTCACGTGTCATCTCAACGTGCGGCCCCTGGTCATCACCTACCGGCACCAGATGGGCGCGCGGCAACAGGATGTCAGCAACCTGGCTCATCGGATAGTTGAAGAAACCTACCGTGCGACTCTCCACCGGCAGATTGTCGATCTCAGCCTTGAGCGTCGGGTTGCGTTCCAGCATTCCGAGCGGCGTCACGAACGACAGCAGGATCGTCAACTCGGCGTGCTCCGGCACGTAGCTCTGCACCACAAACGACGACCTATTGGGATCGAGTCCGACGGCGAGCCAATCCAGCGTGACGTCTAATACCGATTCACGTATCAGATCGATATCGTGGAAGTGGTCTCCGAGCGCCTGATAGTCGGCGATAAGGAAGTAGCACTCGTACTGGTCCTGCAACGCCAGCCAGTTCTTGAGAGCCCCGACGTAGTGTCCAAGATGCAACGCGCCGGTCGGACGGATGCCGGTAAGAATGCGCGGCTTTGCGCCCGGCGCAACATCGAAGTATCGACGCGCATCAGATGAAGTGTCAGGCATTGTGGTGGTCGCCATCGCTCTAGTCGCTCCGTTTCGGTTTATTCGATAAGGAACGTCGGATCTGCAAACGCGAAAATCCCCGTCCCTTACGATTTTTCAATCTTCTATTGGACAGGGACGAGCGTGGCCCGCGGTGCCACCCTGTTTCGACGTATCAGTTGGTTGATGCGTCGCAACTCAACTTGAGATTGATAACGTATCCCACCCCGGCTTCAGATACTGAGTTTTGCAACTGTTCCCTGGGGCGGCTCTCGGGTCCAATTCAACTTCGCGTCGCCATGCCGGACTTTCAGCGGGTCATACCGGCTCTCTAAAGATGGCGAAAAACGAATCTAATAATCCCGTTCGTAGCCTTCACCTATTCAATTCAAGTGCTAACGCCCACAAGTGTACGCTTACCATGCTTAGTGAGTCAAATGGCGTAGGGCGAACTTCTGCGGCGAAGTAGCAAACCCGATTCTCAATGATGCTCTAAACAAAGACAGAGACCGTAGCCTTCACTACGGTCTCGGGGCTGTCGCCGAAGCTTCAGGGGGGTCTCCCCCACGTTACAACGACTCAACGGCTTGCGTCAATCGAGGCCCAAAAAGAGACCGCCGCTAAATGCGGCGGTCCTTGCCCTGTCGCTATAACTCCAGGGCGGGGTGGGGGAATCACAAGTATATAGGTAGTTGACGGCTCTGTCGCCTCAAAATCGGGGGAAATCCCGAGGGCGCGAAGCTCTCGCGATCCTACCGGCGCGTTGGCAACGTGACGGCCTGCTCGGCGAATGTGCTTCCTGGATGGTGCGCTAAAATCGGATGTGTAAGTAGCATCGATTTAGACGCTGTAGGACGACCGCATCATGATCACGGAATTGAGGATCCAGAACTTCCGGGGGCTTGAAGACATCAGGCTCACGAATTTAGGATGTGTCAACCTCATCGGCGGCCGCAACGCGATCGGCAAGACTTCGGTGTTAGAAGCGATCTGGGTATCTGGCTGCCCGACTCGTCCCGACATCGCCTACCGAGTAACGAATTTTCGAGGAATCCGGAGCTTTCCCGATGAAACACCGTTCAATGACCTCTTCCGCGATCTAAACGTCCACGAGCCTATCAGGCTAACGGCCCATGAGGACCGGGATACAGCTCCAGACCGTTTGACAATCTCGATGCGCGATAACAAAGGCATCATCGAACCTTTTGCCAACGGCTCAAACAAATCGACCGCGGCGCTTGCCTCACAACCCAGAATATTGAGTTCAAACGAACTGGTCTTTGAGTACACCGCAGCCGACGATACAAAGTACCAGACGTTAGGATTTTGGGCGGAAGAACCCGAAACGAGATCCATGCCGTTTCAATTAAAGAAATTTGGCGTCTATATCAATCCCGATCACAACTTAAGACAGATCGAGACAACGCTAGTCTTACCTCAGCGCAGAGACACTGCGGACGATTCGTCGACTAAATTCAGTCGACTTCGTGTGAAAGGTGCTCATTTGCCGGTGCTCGAGTTCATGAACCTGATCGGGCCTAACGTCAAGGACTTGGTTCCCATCAATTCTGCCAACGGTATAGAACTTTATGCTGACATTGTGGGAGCAGATCAATTGATGCCCTTAAACTTCCTTGGTGAAGGTGCCCATAAGGCATTGGAAATCGCGCTTGCGGTCGCAACATCCCAAGATGGTTACGTCTTGATTGATGAGCTAGAAAACGGATTTCACCACAGCGCGGTAGTTACGTTTTTTGAAAGGCTACACACCTTGGCGAGGAGTACAACGCGCAGATATTTGCTACTACGCACAGTTCCGAATGCGTCAGGGCGGCTTACAACGCTCTGGGAGGAAACGATTCAAAGCTTTCATATCACCGATTGGGCATGAAGGACAATCAGGTTCATGCTTTCGGATTTCATGGTGAGAAACTAGCCGCTGCTATTGAGTTCAACATGGAGATCCGGTAGATGGTTCAACACGTTCAAGGACCGACCGGAAATCGATTTGAAATCACCGAGAAAAAACTCGTAGTCGTAGAGGGGCAGACGATGTTCGAGTGCTCCAAGCCGTGATCAAACATCTCGGCTTAAGCGGCACTCGAATCGGCGAAGCAGCCGAAAGGGGGATATGGAAATTGGACGCGCCATCTTTCAATCCGATCCGCAAATTCCTCAAAATGTTGTGAAGTATTTTCCCGTATCATCCCCATCATGCCTAACTCAATTTTCTCCAACATCAGCATCGAGCGGGACGTGGAATGCGTGGCGCGGGATGGGACGGTTCTGCGTGCAGACGTGTATTATCCCGACATAGGTGAGCGGCTGCCGGCTTTGGTGTGCCGTACTCCTTATGACAAGCTGACGCCGCGTTATCAGGAGACGGCTATCGAGATCGCACAGGGCGGTTACACGGTCGTCGTGCAGGATATGCGCGGGCGATATGCTTCGGAGGGCGAGTATCGGTGGATGTTCCGGGATAAGTCCGAGACGTTCGATGTGGAAGATGGCTACGACACCATCCAATGGGCCGCCAATCTGCCTTCCTGCGACGGGCGCGTCGGCACTTGGGGACACTCTAACGCTTCGTGGGCCATCTGGATGACGCTCCACTCCAACCCGCCGAACCTGGCCGCCGCACTCGCTTCGGGCATGTCGATGGACATCCTCGACCTCACATTCGGCGTCTGGGAGACCGGGCGACGCCTCGAATGGACATACATGATGGCAGCCGATGTGCGACGCAAGGCAGGACGAAGCGACGGACCGACCGATCCCGTCGATGCCACCTTCCGATGGAACCAGGTGGAACGCTCCAAATATGTCTGGTGGCTGCCGCTTCAGGACATCCCAGAGCCGGTCTTCGCCGGGCTGACCGCGCAGTATCAGGTCTACTTGCGCAACATGCACGCCGAACTGATGCGCTTCGGCGAGGCACATCCCAAAGTGGACGTGCCCGTATACCAGATCACCGGCTGGTGGGATCGACTCGTCGGCACCATCGACAACTATGAGGGGCTCGTCAACGATGGCGCTGAAGCGTTGCGAAAGCAGCACCGCCTCATCGTCGGGCCGTGGGGGCACGATGCCACCAGCTACTGCCGCGATATCGGACCGGTCGACTACGGTCCTGACGCCGATACTACCTATGCCGACCTCATCGTGCGTTGGTACGACTACCAGCTCAAGGGCATCGACAATGGAATGGCGGACGAGAAGCCGGTGCAGCTCTTCATCCTCAACCGCAACGAGTGGATCGGCGCCGACACGTGGCCACTGCCAGAGACGCAGTACACCGAGCTCTACCTGCACAGCGAGGGCGGTGCCAACACGGTCGATGGCGACGGGCTGCTGTCCTTCGATGCGCCACAAGATGGCGATGCCGAGACTGACGAGTTCGACTACGACCCGCGCGACCCGGTGATGTCGCTGATGCACATGAATTCGCAATCGATGCCGATGGATCAGGCGCCGCACGATCAGCGGCAAGACATCCTCGTCTACGAGACTCCACCGATGACGGAAGACCTCGACGTGGTAGGGCCGCTACGTCTGTGGCTGTGGGCATCGACCGATGCGCCGGAGACCGATTTCACGGCGAAGCTGGCAATCGTGCACGAAGATGGACTGTGTGTAAACCTCACCTACGGCATCATGCGTACCCGCTACCGCGACGGCTACGACCGCATCGCGCACACGCGCCTCGGCGAGCCCTACCTCTACGACATCAAGCTGAACCCCGTCGGTTGCCGCTTCCTCAAAGGCCAGCGCATCCGCCTCTACGTCTCCAGCTCCGACTTCCCCAACTTCGACCGCAACCACAACACCGGCAAAGACTACTGGTCCGACACTGCACTACGGACAGCACACCAGACTATTTTCCATACGGGGGAGATGGCGTCGCATCTGGTGCTGCCGGTGGTTTAAGTGTATGCATCCCCGTGATAATCTAACTATAGATATCCGTTTTGCCCTGATCCATGCCCGATTCCCCCAACTCCACCCCTATCTGGAGCCCGTCCTCGCCGCAGGATGAGATGAATGTTGGCGATGCTCAAACTCTTGACGATGTGTTGGATGCGTTTCGGAAGTTTTCGGGTTCTAATCATGAAAGGGGCGATCTGTTTGAGCGGCTTGTGAAGCGGATTCTTGAAACGGATCCTATCTACTCGCAACAGTTCGACAAGGTGTGGCGATGGATCGATTGGCCAGGGCGAGACGGTGAGATCGATACCGGTGTTGACCTTGTAGCCCGGTATACGGGCTCGGGTGAAATCTGCGCTATCCAGTGCAAGTTTCACGCGCCCAACTCCCAAGTCGCACTGCGCCACGTCACGAACTTCGTCGTCAAGGCCGACCAGATCGGCGCCACAGGACGCATCTTCGTTTCTACTACTTCCAAGATCGCGAGGAACGCGCGGAAAGTACTCGACAATCCGGACCATCCTGTCAATCTCCTGGGATTAGAGGAACTGCGCAGCCGCGACATCTCATGGCCAGATATCTGGCATCCGGAAAGTCTGGAAATCAAGACCGCGCGGTATGAACCGAGGCCCGATCAGGTTGCTGCGCGCGACGATGTTATCAAGGGATTCGAGAAGCACGATCGCGGCAAGATGATACTGCCTTGCGGCACGGGTAAGACTTTTACCGCGCTTCAGATAGCCGAATCGATGGCTGGTGTTGGCGGCAAGGTGCTATACCTTGTGCCTTCCATCGCGCTGTTGGGACAGACGATGCGGGAGTGGGCTGAGCAGAAAAACATCCCACATCGATATCTGGGTATCTGTTCCGACGTTAAGGCGGGACATGATGATGAAGACCTGTCGATTTCGGCACTTGAGATACCGGTTACGACTGACCCAGAGAAACTCGCGCCGCAGCTGCATCGCAACGTCCAACACTCGATGACGGTCGTATTTTCTACTTACCAGTCGATTGAGCAGGTCATTGCCGCGCAGAAATCTGTTCCGCTCGCCAATAATGGCGACATTCGTGAGGGGATAGATTCCAGCGAATTTGATCTTGTCATCTGTGACGAAGCGCATCGCACCACTGGTGTTGAGACGAAAAAGGGCAACGGGTCACATTTCCTGAAAGTTCACGATGCGGTAGAGTTGCGCGCCAAGAAGCGGCTCTACATGACGGCAACGCCGCGCATCTACTCCGAAGCGGCCAAGAACAGAGCCCTTAAAGTCGGACAGGTCGCTCTCTATTCGATGGACGACGAATCTGAATACGGTCCCGAGTTTCATCGCATGACGTTCCACGACGCGGTGGAACAGCAGTTGCTGACTGACTATAAGGTCGTCGTTCTCACCATCGAGCAGGCATATATCTCTCAAGTCCTGCAGGAAGCCATCGAGTAGGATGTAGTCGAACTTAACCTGGAACACTCTGACGCCGCAAAGCTGGTCGGTTGCTGGAAGGCATTAGCAGAACCGGAAGGTCCGGACGCATCGTCAGATGTACGCCCATTGCAACGTGCCATCGCATTCGCCAACACGATCAAAAACTCCAAAGGCATCAAACAAAACTGGCCCGATCTCGTTACTGAGAGTCGGGGTGTGCTTTCTGAAGGACAGATATCACGTTTACACGGTCTCGACGTTGAACACGTTGACGGAAAAATGAACGCATTAGAGCGTGCTCGTCTCCTGGACTGGTTGCGCGCCAGCGAGGAGGACGCGCCTAACGAGTGTCGCATCCTATCGAACGCACGTTGCCTCTCGGAAGGCGTCGAAGTGCCAGCGCTCGATGCCGTGCTGTTCCTCTATCCGCGCAAGTCGATTGTCGATGTGGTGCAAAGCGTCGGACGTGTCATGCGACGCGCGCCTAACAAGCGGTTCGGATACATCATCTTGCCCGTCGTCATTCCGCCTGGCAAAGATGCCGAGTCCGCGCTGGACAACAACCTGACTTATGCCGTAGTGTGGCAAGTCTTGCAAGCTCTCCGCTCGCACGATGAACGGCTCGATGCTGAGATTAACCAGATCGACTTGAACCAAGCAGAGAGTGGCCGCATCTTAAATATTGGCATCGGCAAGGGTGGCGAGGGCACTACGCGCAATATCGACGACCTGTCGCAGATACAGCAGTTCACCCTGCCGGGATTCGTCGTCGACGCCTTCCATGCCAAAGTCTTAGACAAGGTTGGCGACCGTCAGTACTGGGACCGCTGGGCGAAAGATGTCGCCACTATCGCCACCACGTTGGAAGAGCGTATCCGCACCCTCATCCCGAAGAATGGAGCGACTAACAGCGCGGCCGTCGCCGGTGTGGGACTGAAGTTCGACAGCCTGCTTGACGCAATGCGCAAGACTACGAACGATGCTTTGAGCGAGGATGACGCTATCGGCATCGTCGCTGAGCACATGATTACAGAGCCGGTATTCTCGGCGTTGTTCAGTGACTACGACTTCGCTAAGTCAAATCCAGTAGCACGTTCCCTGAATCAGTTCGTGTCGCTGCTCAGTAAGCATGGCTTAGACGCCGAGTTGAACAAGTTGGCAGATTTCTACGCCAGCGTGCGCCGTCGTGCAGAGGGTATGGACAACAGCGCAGGCCGCCGTAAGGTACTGGAAGAGCTGTATGAGAACTTTTTCAAGTACGCGCGTCCTAAGGTAGCCCAGCGGCTCGGAGTAGTCTACACCCCGCACGAGATAGTTGACTTCATCCTGAACAGCGCCGACTACCTGCTCCGCAAAGAGTTCGGCAAATCACTCTCCGACGAAGGCGTGCACATCCTCGATCCCTTCACCGGCATGGGCACATTCATCCACAGACTTCTATCCAATCCAGAGCTGATCCGAGATGAAGACCTGGAGCGTAAGTATCTCGAAGAGTTGCACGCAAACGAGATACTGCCGCTCGCTTACTACATGGCAACAGTCAATGTAGAGGAGACATTTATAGAGCGCATGACGGCTCGCGACGGAGAAAATCCGGGATATCTGCCTTTCGAGGGAATCGTCTACCGAGACACCTTTAACGCAAAGACCCAGGCGGCAGGACAGCAAGCGACTTTACAGTTCATGGCCGAAAACGACGAACGGGCCAGGAAGCAGGACCAAACGGGACTTAGCGTGATCGTCTCGAATCCGCCTTACTCCGCGTGGCAAAAGAGTGCAAACGACGATAACCCTAATATCCAGTATCCTCACATGCATCAGCGAATAAGACAGACTTATGGTTCTAGATCCCGTGCTCAATCTCGTCCAAGTCATTACGATCATTACAAACTAGCGATTAGATGGGCAACCGACCGTATGTCTGATCATATGGGTGTTATTGGGTTAGTTACTAATGGATCTTTTATAGACAGCAATGCAGACTCTGGTGTCCGGGCATGTATAGAAGAAGAGTTCAACAGCATTTACACCTTCAATCTAAGGGGGAATCAACGAACTCAAGGAAAGACATCAAGACGCGAAGGAGGAAAAATATTCGGTTCCGGTTCTCGTGCTCCCATAGCAATTACAATGTTCGTCAAGAATTCAAACTCCAAACATGAAGGGTGCCAGATTTTATATAAAGATATAGGAGAATATCTGACGCGTGAACAGAAACTATCAATAATTGCAAATTCAATATCAGTCAAATCAATTAAGGATTGGCAAACTATCAGTCCAGACAAAGATAATGATTGGATCAATTTGAATGATCCAACATTTGATGAATCTAGACCGATCGGGACAAAGTATACCAAATCTGGTAAGGATCGTCGCTCGTTATTTGGGATGTACAGTCGTGGAATTATCACTTCTCGGGATGACTGGCTGTATGGGTTTTCATCGACAGACGTTAATTCGAAAATGACGATATTTCATGAGACATACGAAAGTAAAAGAGCACTAGCCAGTGAAGATGCGACCGAGATTGATGATATCACAATCGCAGAACCAACCCGAATCAAGTGGGACGCCACCTTAAAGAACCGGTTTAAACAGGGGCAATTCACTACGTTTAATTCTAGCAATATTTGTGCAAACTCATATCGCCCGTTCATTAGGAAATGGTTATATTTAGACTCCTTTTATTTCAGCAGTGTTTATAGAGTGCCCTCGTTTTTCCCTACATCTCAATCCGAGAATATAACCATCCATCTACCAGGACCAGGTAGTTCTAAACGCTTCTCATCGATCGTATCTGATGCTCTCCCAGATCTTCACTTGATCGAGGGCGGCCAAACATTCCCGAAATTCACGTACGACGAGAACCCCGGCTCTGTCGGTGCTGACAGCAACGAAACTAATGTTCTAACCGAATCTAACACACAACGCCATCGCACGCACGCGAGAACCTCGCAATCGCAGTTGCCGGGGTCGGAGGCAACAAACCGTTCTCAGCATTCATCACCGATATCGTCCCGGACCTCGAGCTCGTCACCAAAGGCCAAGTCTTCCCGCGTTACTCCTACGAGGAGGTCCCAGATGGAACGATGTAGCTGTGGGAATGCGATGCCTTGCGGTGTTGTGGTGGAGCTTGACGGGAAGCGATATGTCCGTCACGACAACATCCTTGACGAGGCGTTGGATGCGTACGTCGCGCACTATGCCGACGACTCGATAAGCAAGGACGACATCTTTTACTACGTCTACGGTCTGTTGCACTCGCCGCTCTACCGCGAGCGCTACCAGAACAACCTGCGCCGCGAACTGCCGCGCATTCCGATGGCACCCGACTTCTGGGCATCAGCCGTGCCGGGCGCGCACTGTCCGATCTGCATCTCAACTACGAAACGTGCGAAGAGTATCCGCTGTCCGAAGAGCGCAATTTCCAGGGCGACCCGGAGCCGCCACACTACCAGCTTGGCACGAAAAAGATGAGGTGGACAAATAGAGAGACGAAAGATGCCATCCGCGTCAACGACTGGTTCACCCTCGGCAACATCCCACCCGACGCCCATCGATACGTCGTAAACGGGCGCACACCGCTCGAATGGTTGATCGACCGCTACCACATCAAGATCGACAAACAAAGCGGCATCGTGCACGACCCGAACAAGTGGTTCGAAGAAACCGGCGACAACATCATCTCCATGATCAAACGCATCACCCACACCAGCATCCAAACCGCGCAGATAATCGATGCACTGCCGACGCCGTTTGCGGATGGATGGAAGGGGAATCAGACATATGGGCGTTTACTCTCTATACGTTTCCCCACCCCTTTGTCCCCTATGCGCCCACAAGTTCATGATTGAATGTGGCGTGCATGGTTGTTGATCATGCATCGGCAACGTCTTTCACCTCCAACCATGACCACCACGAGAAGTTCCCCTCTCCCGCAGTGATGCGGGAGAGGGGCTAGGGGTGAGGGCCCGAAGGGCGCGCCTTGGTATAGTTACGTTACCTCTTGTGTTATCTAAGTAAAGGACCTTCGATTTGGCTGAGGTTGTAGAGACCATCACGTTCGGTTTGAGCCGGATGATAAGCCGCCTTGGGCGTTGAGTATCGGGTCGGGGATTCAGGCGGCGATGTTGATTGTCGGTGGAATTGTGCTGACGGTTGTCATCGTCTTCAGGGTGGCGGAGCAACCGGATGAGTATGTTACTTGGGGGATTTTTGCCGCGCTGGTTGTGAGCGGGCTGGCGACGATGCTGCAGGCGATTGGGATCGGACGGTTCGGAGCAGGGCATGTCCTCATCATGGGCACTTCCGGGGCCTTCATCGCCGTATGTGTCGCCGCACTGGTCGCAGCTGGGCCGGCTACTATGGCAAGCCTCATCGTCGTGTCGGCGCTCTTCCAGTTCCTGCTTGCATACCGACTTTCGTGGTTGCGCACCATATTCACTCCGACGGTAGCCGGCACGGTCATCATGCTCATCGCCGTGACGATTATGCCGATCGTGTTCGACATGGCGATGGATGTTCCTGATGATGCACTGACCGCGGCCGCGCCAGTGGTGTCGTTCACGGCGTTGGCGGTGATTGCGATACTCATCCTCAGCGCACCGCCCTGGTTGCGCCTATGGTCGCCCGTGGTCGGCATCATCGCCGGCTGTATAGCCGCCGCCGCGTTCGGAATCTACAACGTGGATGCGCTCGCCGATGCGGCCTGGTTCGGCATCGCGTTCGGCGCCTGGCCCGGTTTTGACTTCACGCCCGGCGTCGAGTTCTGGGCGCTCCTGCCGGCATTCATCGTCGTAACCTTGGTCGGCGCCCTCGAAACGCTAGGCGACGGGGTGGCGATACAGCATCTCTCACGACGACGCCCGCGCACTACCGACTACCGCGTCGTGCAGGGCGCCATCAACGCCGACGGCGTGGGCAACTTCCTGTCGGGACTGATGGGCACTCTGCCAAACACTACCTACTCGACCAGTCTGTCGCTGACCGAAGTCACCGGCATCGCCGCCCGGCGTGTCGGCGTCGTCATCGGTGCGATATTCGTGCTGCTCGCATTCTTCCCCAAGTTCGGCGCACTGCTCATCACCATCCCGAACCCGGTAGCGGCGGCATGTCTAATCATCCTGCTGGCACTGCTGTTCATACACGGCATGAGGATCATCGTGCAGGACGGCCTTCTGGATCGGCACTGGATTTCAAAACCAGTGGATCTTCCCGGACCTGCTGGAAGGCAGCTTTATCGGTGCGCTGCTGGGCAACGGGATGACTTCCGGAGCCGTCGTCGCGGTCGGATTGACGATCATATATGAGTTGACATCGCCACGCCGCAAGCGTGTAGAGGTATCGCTCTCCACGGACTCGCTGCCAGAGATGCAAGAGTTCCTGCAAAACTTCGCCGCCACCTCAAACTGGAATGCCACTTCACAGAATCGCCTCGTGTTGGTAGCCGAAGAGACGCTCAACACGCTGTTGGATGAACATGCCGGAGAGGAGGATGTCGATCAACGGCGCGTGTCGATATCGGCGCGTTCCGGAGTACGCAACATCGAACTGGAGTTCGTGTGCTCACTCGAGGGCGAGAATATCCAAGACCAACTGTCGTATCTCGGCGAAAAACCGGAAGTCGCAGAAGAACGTGAGATATCGTTCCGTCTCCTGCGCCACTACGCCTCTTCCGTGAGGCACCATAAGTATCATGGCATCGACATCGTGTCAGTGAGTGTCGAACCGGCTAGATAGACCTACCCGATAGAAAGGTTAGTTGTGATGAAAACGATAGCCCCATACGGATCCTGGAGTTCGCCGATAGCGGCGCCGATGCTGATTAGCGGCGGCAAACGACGTCTGACTGAGATCCGCGTAGACGGCGACGACATCTACTGGCTGGACGGTCGTCCGAAAGAGGCCGGACGCCAAGTAGTGATGCGTCTCGCGTCAGACGGCACCATCAGCGACCTGATACCGCCCGGTTTCAACTCCCGAAACGCGGTGCATGAATATGGCGGCGGATCGTATGTAGCACGTGACCGCACCATCTACTTCACCAACTGGGAAGACCAGCGCATCTACATTCTGCAAGCCGGCGCAGAGCCGGTGCCGCTGACGGCCGAGCCCGACATTCCGCGCGGGTTGCGATACGCCGACCTGACCCTTACCCCGGATGGCAGTCACATCATCTGCGTTCGTGAGACGCATACTGACGACGGTAACGAAGCGACCAACGAGGTAGTCGCAATCAGCACCGAGAGCGGTGAACCGACGACGATTGCCACCGGGCGCGATTTCTACTGCGCGCCCCGCGTTTCAGGTCGCGGCGATGCCATCGTGTGGACCGAGTGGGACCACCCCAACATGCCCTGGGATGGGAACTATCTCGCAACCGCAACGTTCAACAGTGCCGATGCATCGACGGGCGAAAAGAGAGTGCTGTCCGGCGGTCCCGACGAGAGCATCGTGCAACCAACCTGGCGCGCCGATGGCACCCTGCACTTCGTCACCGACCGCACCGGGTGGTGGAATGTTCATTCATTGCAGGACGGTGAAGCGGTAAATCGCCTCGCTGAAGAGTCGGACCACGGCCGACCGGATTGGCAATTCGGCTTTTCATCCTACGCCTTCCTGCCCGACGGCTCTATCGCCATCGGCAAGGGCGGCGTAACGGACGGATCGTTCACCATCATCGACGCGGCTACCGGCACAACGCGTAACATCACCCATCCATTCAGTGAAGTCTCCTACGTAACCGTCGATTCGCAAGGTGAAGCGTTGCTATTTATCGCCTCATCACCCACGCAGGAGCCAGCGATTATTCGTCTCGATCTGGCGACTGAAAGCTGCGAGACGATCTATGCGCCGAGTGAAGTAAGCATCGATTCGGGCTATCTGTCGTCGCCCGAGCATATCGTCTGCCCGACCACTGACGACGGTGTCACGCACGCCTGGTACTACGCGCCCTCCAACTGCGATTTCGGGGCTCCGGAGGGTGAGCGTCCGCCACTGGTCGTAATCTGCCACGGCGGTCCGACCAGCGCGTCGGGCACCGGGCTGGACCTCTCTACGCACTACTGGACAAGTCGTGGCTTCGCGGTTGTCGATGTCAACTATCGCGGCTCTACTGGCTACGGCAAGGTCTATCGCGATGCGCTAAAGCAGAACTGGGGCATCTACGACACTGACGACTGTATCGCGGCGGCACAGTATCTGATCGACCAGGGGCTGGTAGACCGCGACCGTGTAATCATCCGCGGCGGCTCCGCGGGCGGCTACACGACCATCAACGCGTTGACGTTCCACCACTTTTTCGCCGCCGGTGCCGCACTCTACGGCATCGCCGACCTGATGGTATTCATCGGCGACACTCACAAGTTCGAGTCGCGATACCTCGACTCGCTAGTCGGCGCCTACCCAGAGCAGAAGCAGCGCTACCACGATCGGTCCGCCATCAACTTCATGGACCAGCTGGCGACGCCGATGATCATCCTGCAAGGGCTGGAAGATGAGATAGTGCCGCCCTCACAAGCCGAGATCATGGTAGAGGCACTGGAATCGAAAGGATTGCCTTACGCCTACATCGGCTTCCCGGGAGAGCAACACGGCTTCCGTCAGGCGGCCAACATCATCCGCGCGCAAGAAGCGGAACTCTACTTCTACGGCAAAGTTCTCGGCTTCGAACCCGCGGACGAGATCGGAGATGAGGTAGTCGAAGTGCGGAACCTCGACTGACCGGCCGGGTGCTTTCGGTCTAACCGGCGGCGATTGCGCTGGCGCGGCGAGCACTGACGCGCGGCACGCCGCTCTCGTCGAGCAGCACCTCCAGCTCGTCAAGCAAATGCTGTGGCGGCCGGATTGACGGCGGTCGCGGCGGGCCGATAGGAAGTCCTACCGCCTCCATCGCGGCCTTGATGAATGGTCCTTCTCCGCCGGTAACTTCGCACACCTTTGCGCGCCACTCGGTCCACTTCCACTTGAAGTCGGCAAGTCTCTGCCGTGCGCCCTCATAGTCGCGCTGCTCAAGCAGCTGCCATATCGAAGCCGTATACTGTGGCCAGAAACCGCTCAGATGCGTGATGAAGCCACGCGCGCCCATGATGTGGCTGAAAATCTGCTGACCCGAGTTGTCGATGCACACCAGACGGTCTGCAAGTTCGATCAGCCCATCCCGGTAAAGCGCATCGTTCGGGGCCGACCATTTCAAAGCGCGCACCGATTCGATGTCTGCCAGGTCGCTCAACAATCCGAGGCTCATCGTAAGACCTTCCCACCAGGTGTGGTAGATCATCAACGAGACTTCCGATTCCTGCGATACCAGTTCAAAGAGGCGATAGGCGTCGCCCTCAGTCGGCTCGTAGTAGTAAGTGGGACCCAGCTGCACGCCGCCAAGCCCGCTCTCATGGGCATGGTTCGCCAACTCGATGATGACGCGATAGTCGGTGTGCTGCACACTGGTGAGGACAGGCGCCTCGCCATTAGCCGCCTCCATAGAAGCCGTCATCACCGCCTTGCGCTCATCGATGTTCAGCGTCGGATGCTCACCGCCAGCACCGCCCACAAGGAGCGAGCCCTGCCCGGTGTGAACGCCATTCTCCACCATGTATCTGATATTCGACTGCAACGCGTCGATATCGAGCGAGTAGTCTTCTTTGAACGGCGTCGCGACCGCCACCATCGGGCCGCAGAGCCATTCGCGGATATTTTCGGAATTCAAATCTAGAACCTCATCAGCAACTCAGTTTTCCATTTGCTGGTTCGTAACTCTACAACATATAGCGGCATATGAGCGCGCTTCGAACTTACCGAACACCAAGACAGTGGCAGATCTATCACCCGCCCGGCATCAGACCGAGAATGCCGATTTGGGGATGCTGAGACGTTTTTGACAGTTACGCTTATAATATGATACATGTATACTAATATAGTTGATTGTAGACCTTGATCGTCTGGTCCACCCGGACATCGTAAACGCAAATTACCAGCGACTGAGTATCAGAGAGATGTAAGACATTGCCGTTCAAGCAGACCCATGAAATCCGCGACCCGATCCACGTATTCGTCAAACTGAATGATGAAGAGCGGATGGTGCTCGATTCACGCCCGGTGCAAAGGCTCAAGCACATTCACCAGCTGGCAATATCGTACCAGGTTTATCCCGGCGCAACCCACAAACGATTTGAACACGCTCTCGGCGTAATGCATTTGGCCGGGCGCGTGTTTGACGTGGTCACTGATGAACAGAATATCCACGACTCGGTCAGGCATGAGATCTTGCCTCATGTTTCGGACGCAACTACCAAAGGTTACTGGCGCAGTGTGGTACGGATGGGCGCCTTGTGCCACGACATCGGGCATCTACCCTTTTCACACGCCGCAGAACGAGAGTTATTGCCTCAAGGTTGGAACCACGAAAGAATCACCGCCGAAATGATCCTGGGCGATGAGCTTGGTGAGACGTGGGCATCGATGACACCTCCTCTGAGGGCGATGGACATAGCCAAAGTAGCCGTTGGTCATGAGGAGCTGAGTGAGATTTATCCGGATGAAGAGTTTTCAACCTGGCATCTGTTGCTACTGAAATAGTTACCGGCGACTCACTTGGCGTTGACAGAATCGACTACCTGCTACGTGATTCACACTACGCCGGCGTGCAGTACGGGAAAATCGACCACCATCGTCTGATCGACACCCTTCGGATTCTGCCGTGGAGGACGGAAGAAGACGGAACATCAGCACCGAGTTTAGGGATGGAAAGCGGCGGCATCCACATCGCTGAGGCGCTGTTGCAAGCGCGCTACGCCATGTTCAAGCAGGTCTACCTGCATCATGTCCGCATCTCTTACGACCTGCACCTTCAACATTTCCTTCAAGCATGGTTGCCAGAGAGTCGTTTCCCAACCGCACCCGATAAGTTGCTGGAAATCACCGACATTGACGTCTTGCACGCCATTGGCGAAGCATCGAAGAATAAGAGTTCCCCCGGATTTGAAGACGCAAGGGCGATCAGCGGTCGCAGGCATTTCAGGAGTGTCTACAACCTTGCAAAACCCGATAAAGAACAGTACAAAGATCCCGTAGAGACAATCGCGCAGGCTCTACGAGACCGGTTTGGAGATGAAAATATTCGCATCAGGCCAGAGACTAGCGACAGACATAGGGTTGCTGAGGATGCTGAAAAGTCCGACTTTCCAGTAAGCGACCGATCAGGACGAGTGTCTTCAGCACTTGACGTGTCAGATATCCTACCGAACATTCCCAGCGTTGATGTCGGCGTGGTTTTGGTGCATCCCGATCACGCCGAAGAGGCCGCAAGCTGGGTCGGAGAAAACCGGGAGAAAATACTCAAGTCATGAATGAACTGAAGCGTCAAGAGTTGATTTGCAGACTTGTCCGAACTATGCGAGAAAATGGAACTTGGCCAAATCAGGTGCACCTTCAGAAGTCGGTACTGTTCCTTCAGGGCCTTCTGCAGGTGCCTTTGGGATACCGATTCGTCATGTATAAGCACGGTCCCCTCAGCTACCCCCTGAGAAGAGATATCGGATACATGTTGGACGGCATTCTGATGGATTACAAACCGAATGGATGGGAAGGACCTTCATACCTTCTTGGCAGACGCGGGGAGCAATACTCAACGCAACCTTCGAAATTCACTGAACAGATCGAATTTGTCACTGAGCACATCGCATCGCATGGAACCCGTCTGCAGGAACTGATTGGAACCGCCTTCTATGTGCAGTTGGTTGATGAGTCACTTCCCCGTGAACCTTCGCGCATCGCGCAACGGATGTGCCGGCTCAGGTCGCACATCGATATCCAAGACGGCATCGATGCGGCAATAGAAGTTGAAAAGCTGCGGAACAAAGCGGAAGAGGCCGGCCTGTCAGTCGCTGTAATCTAAGCGCAGAGCATCCAAACGCCTAGAAACTCCGGGCATAGCCACAAGCATGCATTCTATGGCTTAATGTAAGCGCGCTTCGAACTTACCCCTCCAGCATCCATTCGGGGTTGGCGAGGTTTTTCACGACTGTCTGCAGGAACTCGGCGGCGGGCGCGCCGTCCCAAGCGCGGTGGTCGAATGTCAGACTGAAGTAGCCGATTGAGCGCGCTTCGATATCACCGGATGCCGTGATGGTCGGCTGTTTGACGACGCGGCCGACGCCTAGAATGCCGACTTCGGGCGGATTGATCAAGGGCGTGAAGTTCTCTACATCGTAGGCAGAGAGGTTGGTGAGCGAAAAGGTGCTGCCCGACAGCTCGCTGACGCTCAACTCGTTCGACTTCGACTTTCTTGCCAGTTCTCTGACCGTCAACGCCAGTTCTAGGGTGCTCTTTGAGCCGGCATCGCGAATAACCGGTACCAGGAGTCCATCAGGCACCGCCAGCGCGAAGCCCAAGTTAATGGTGTCGAAGATGTGCACTGCATCATCCGTCAGGTGCGCGTTGGCGATGGGATGTGCCTTAAGCGCGCGTACTGTCGCTGCGATCGCCAAGTCCTGATACTGCGGGCGCACTCGGTTGCGTCGCCACGCGCGGACGAGTTGACGTTGCATCGACAACGCCGCCGTCACGTCGCCACTGGTATTGAGAGTTACCAATGCGCCAGACGCGCTTTCCGACATGCGACGGGCGATGACGCCTCTGATACCGGTTAGCGGGATGGTGCGACTGACCGACAGTCCGAAATCGCTCTCTTCCTGGCTCGCTGCCGCCGCGGCACGAACATCATCCTCAGTGACGCGTCCGCTCGGTCCGGTGCCCGACTCGATCGTGTCAAGGTCGACGTTGAGTTCGCGTGCCAATCGCCGGGCCCGTGGCGTGACGACTACGCGACCGCGGGAGCGTTGAGCGCGTGCGGCACGTCCTGGAGATGCACCGGCTCTGCGCCTACTCTCACGCGGCACCGCCTCTTCCGGCAGGTCGCTCTCCGTCTCATTCGCCAGCAGAAGCAGACCTAGGACCGTGCCGACCGGCACCGTCCTGCCCTCTTCAACAATGATCCGTCCGAGGGTGCCGTCTGAAGTCGCCTCCACTTCGGCGCTGACTTTGGTCGATTCGATCTCAACCAGCGGATCGCCCTTAACCACCGGGTCGCCGACCGCTTTAAGCCACCGAACGACTTGCCCCTCGTTCATTCCCATTCCCCATTGTGGAAGTAATATGTTGCCTGGCATATGTGGATTCCGTCCCTGAACCTGTACTAGTTGCGGCCAGCATGATAGAGCCGCAAATCATATTAACAGCGTAGCCGCACTAGCCCCACAACGCCAAAGAGTTGCGGTCGATTTCTCGATTGGTCGACGGCTTACGAATCTGATTCTGTCATCAGAAGCCGGTTGTTCGCGCTATCAACGGCTCGACATGCGCCGCACTCGGTCACGCGCGGCCTGGCGAACCTTCGCGGCTACGCGTGAACGCGACTCGAGCGTGAGCGTCAGCGGCAATGCCAATACCATGATGAGTGCCATCACTGCGTACGCGGGACGATACGAATCGGTAAAGTCGAACATCAGCCCGACGAATAGCGGTCCGGCGACTCCAAATACGGCGCTGACGGAGCTGGCGATACCGACGATCGAGCCGTAGCTGCGTCGCCCGAAGTAGTCGGCCAGGATCGACAGTCGCAACGGGATGGAGGCGCCGAAACCTAAACCGAAGCCGAGCACGAATATCGGCAAAGGTATCAAGCCCCATGAGATGCCGAAATAGTCAGAGTTGATCATCGCCAATGAGGCGACGCCGAGCATCTGTATCAGGAACGAACCGGCCAGCAGGAGTCGCTTGTCGTAGCGATCGCCGATGAATCCAATTCCGACTCGGCCCAAGATATCTCCAATTGCCACCGCGCCGGCAGCGCTGGCCGCCAGCCAGGCACTCATTTCATACTCGATCAACGCCGGATAGTGGAACAGGTTGGTAGAGCTCACAAGCTGTCCGAGGCTTACCGCAATCGATATCTGCCAGAAGGCTCGCAGGCGTATCACTTCCCGGACACCGATAGAGACTTCGCGCGGTTGACGCGCACCCGAACCAGTGCCATCACTCGTCCGTGTCAGGCTGTCGCCATCTGGCAACAACCCGTAATCTTCTGGCCGGCGTCGCATCATCAATGCGACTGGGATTCCGACGATCCAGAATCCGATGCCAACGGCGAAGATGACCGGACGCCAGGTGAACTCGTTGATAGCCCATACCAGCAACGGCAGTGCTATGGCACCGACCGCGGAGAAGGTCATCAGCACCGAAAAGGCACGCGCTCGCTGTCGCACGAACCAGTTGCCGACGGTGGCGACGAAAACGATGAAGGTGCCGAATGACATGCCCAGCGCGAGCAAGAGCACCGACGCGTAGAAGTGCCACAGCGTCTGCATGAAACTCATGACGATGAAGCCGAAGCCCGTCACCACGATGCCGAACATCATCACCTTGCGCGGACCGAAGCGATCGAGGGCAGCTCCGACGAAGGGCGAGATCAGTCCGCTTTCGCCGCGCTGCACCGATATGGCGGCGGCAAACGCGGCGCGACTCCAACCAGTCGAAGCCAGTATCGGGTCTACAAAGGCTTGAAACCCGCGCCAGAATACAGCCGAAGCATATAACTGAGTGAGGCCACCACCGAGGACTATCCACCAGCCGTAAAAGATATCGGAAGGACGCTTGTTAAACGTAGGTATGCTCCCGCATTGTCGTCACGACAGATTGGTTCGGAAATTGGGGGTCGGAATTAGGGCGGCTTGACAAACGCCAACCTGCGGCAGGCAATCGACTACGCGTCATATGGAATAATGTCGAGTGCTGATACCCGATGTGCAAGCAGGATATCGCGTGGAATACAACCGAATCACGTCGATTGCACGCGACATATCGCGTAAATTAACGCACCGACACTCGCGAATCAGGCGCCAACATCCTGGTCAACCAACCATGTAACGCTCGGTGAAGGGGCTCACCGCGCGGATGAAACCAAGCGGGTTGTCGCCCGGCACGCGGTGACTCGCATTCGGCACATATGCGGCCGAACTGCCCGGGACCGTCTCGACCATCCGGCGCACTACATCTGGCGACACCATTCGAGAGTTGCGCCCCAGCACAAACAACGTCGGCGCCGCAACACCGCTTAAGGCCGCCCACAACTCATCCGATGTGTAGCTCACACGATGATGCTCCAGCAGACGCACGTCATACTTCCACTCCCAGCGGCCATCGTCCGTAAAGCGAATCGCCCGCAACAGAGAACCGAGAACCGCCTCCCGGCTCCGGGTCGGACTCAGCTCCGTTACGCGGTCTACAAGCGCGTCGAACGAACCGTCTTGGGGCAATGCGGAAATGTAGCGGTTCACTCCACGCCGCGCCTCGCGATTCAGTTCTGGCGCCACATCAACGACTATCACCGCAGTGACGGCATCGGGATTTTCGGATGCGTACAGATATGACAGCTGCCCGCCAAGTGAGAGCCCGCAGAGCCCGAAACGCGCGATGCCCATCTCATCTCGCATATGCGCCAGAAGACGACGCAGATCGGAGAGGTAGTAGTGCGTTGTGAAATCAGGAGCTGCAGGACGGCCGCTTTCGCCATGCCCGCGCAAGTCGAGGGATATGCACCTGAAGTGGGACCGCAACGCCAGACACGTGAAATCCCAAGTCCGAGCCTGTTGCAGAAAACCATGTATGAAGACAATCGCCGGCTTATCCGCGCCACCCCAATCTACGTAGTTGAGAGACGGGCCATCGGCACTCTCGATCCGGCACGAGGTCGGTGAAGATGCGTCATCGAAATCCACTCCAGCACGGCGTGCGGCGGCCAACGTATTCTCAAAACTGTCGTTCATATCTCTTTGCACCTGGATTAAATCTCGCCATTCTACTTTCTCAAGCCGATTTTGCGCCGTTCGTAAATATGATTCGATTATGCGGTCGTATCTTGATTATGAACCTAATCGCTCTACAACCTCTATACCCTAGAATCCCATCATGCGTATAGGTGTAATGTTTGACATCCCTATCCGGGTCCACTGGTCCTGGCTCATCGGCTTTGTCGTGCTGACATGGCTCATCGCGGCCGGCGGGTTGCCATTCATATCGATCAACCTGACCGAGACCCAGGAGTGGATAATCGCCGGCATCGTAACCATCTGTCTCTTCCTGTCGGTGCTGGCGCATGAGTTGGCGCATTCGCTGACCGCCAAGCGTTTCGGCTACTCGGTGCTGTCCATCACGCTGCTCATCTTCGGCGGCGTCAGCCTCATCGCCGAGCAACGGTCGCGGGCCTCGCACGACTTCCTGATAGCCTTTGCCGGACCAGCGATGTCATTCGCTATCGGAATCGTTGCATTCATCTTCTACTTCCTCTATCGAGACCCTTCACACACCGGCGGGCAGGCGATGTTGCAGGGGATATTTTTCTACATCGGACTTCAAAACATCGTGCTTGCGCTCTTCAACATGCTTCCCGGATTGCCACTCGACGGCGGTAGGGTGTTGCAATCGATAGTGTGGGGATTAACTGGCAACCGCAATTTTGCCGCACGCTTTGCCGGGCGCGCCGGACAGGTGCTGGCAATCGCCATGTTCCTAGGTGCCGCCTACCTGATGTTCGGACGCAACGACCTGTCCGGCGGTCTCTGGCTCGTATTGATCGCAACCTTCATTCTCTCCGGCTCTACCGCAGAGACGCGCCATGCACGTCCGGCGAGACGGCGCAAAGAGCCGGATTTCCGAATCTCCGTCCGCGCCGCAATGTCATACGTTCCGACCGCGCTCAGCAGCTCGACACCGCTCGAAGCCGCCGTCAGAAACGTCATCTCACATCACCCCAACACCGCCATCCCGGTAGTCTCAGAAGGACGTGTAACCTCCATCATCTCCATGGAACATGTCAACTCTCTAGAACTAGCCCAGAATGAAGGCGCTGGCCTTACGGTAGCCGACGCTGCCCATCCCGTATCGACTCAAGTGATTGGTGCCGACACCGACATCTCCCAAGCCCGCCACCTGCTAAGAAACCGCTCCATCAACATGCTTCTAGTTTTCGAGAACGACCGTCTAATCGGAACCATCACCTGGAACGACTTAGAACGCGCGATGCCCAATCGGAACGCGGCGGGTGCTGACGCCTAAGACAAAGGTCTCTAGTTTTACGCCCTCCGCATCGGCAGGATGATGGCTAGGATGGCACCTACTGCCGCGATGATGCCGCAGTAGACGACGATGCCTTCGAAGCCGTTGATTTCGAAGATTTTGCCGGCAGCGATGGGCGAGAGGGCGCCGACTACGGAGCCGCCAGCGAAGATTAGCGCCGTGGCAGAACCTTCTGAGCCACGCTCTACCTGATCCATTGTGGCGGCGGTGATGATGGGCATTACCGAGAAGAAGAAGAGTCCTAATGAGCCGAGCAGCAGGGTGAAGCCGATGCCTTCGCTTATGGGCAGGAAGAGAAATACCATGACGGCCATGGATGCCATCGCCGCGACGATGACCGGCTTTCGGCCCACCCGGTCGGACAGCCATCCCATCGCCGGAGTAGATGCAATGCCGGCCAGCGTCAGCAACGATACATGCCAGCCGATGGTGAAGGCCGACATCTCGAGCGTTTCCTTCATGTAGACCACGATGAAGGCCTGGAACGACATGTGAACTGCGCTGCGGAATGCGCCCAATCCGACCAGTCCGAGAACGCGTGGATTCGATATCAGACGGCGTGCCGACTGTAGATACTCGGTCAGGTTCAGATTGTGGTCCGCTTCGGAGCCGGCAGTTTTGAAGCGCCACAGGACAACGATGGCGGTGAGGAACATCGGGATCGACACTCCGGCCGCCACGTATCGCCAATCGAAGCCGGCAAATGTGATGCCGCCAATGGCTCCGCCCAGCAGAAATCCGATGATGGCCGGACTTGTAGTGTTGCCGACTTGCGCGCCCGTGAGGTGTGCCGCCATCGCCACGCCGCGGCGATTGGGATAACGGGCGGCCAAAGTGCCGAATGCCGGCGCATGCCACATGCTGGTGCCGAAGCCGATAATCGCCACCGATAGTCCGATCAACCATACCCAAGGACTGATTCCGATTAGCAGATAGCCGATTCCCACCATCAACATGCTGATGGTAAGCAGCCATGCCACGCGCTTGCGATACATGTCGGCAAGCATCCCCGCCGGCACGTTGGCGATGCCAGACGATATCGAGCTGATGGCAAATATCGTGCCGTAAGCCACATCGCCCAGTGCGAAAGTAGAGCGAATGAAAGGCATCATCACCAGCAACGCGCCCTGCCCAAAATGCTTGATGCCGTGCCCAGCAGAAATGCCAATCATCAACATCGACGACGGATCTTCATCCATCATCCGGGTTCGTCTCTGTACCTGAGTCTGGGACTGCGAGATTTCCATTGTGCAATTGTATGTATGGATGTCGCCAAGAGACAACGACGTCCGCTCTCGCAGTATCTACCTCACCTTGAAGCCACTACCAACTAACTCCCTCTTCCCGCTCTATCTTGTCTGCGTCCAGGTCCATGCCCACGCCAGCAACCGTTGGCAAGGTAATCATGCCATTCTGGGGGGTTATGGGGGTGGCTAGGAAGTGTTGGTGGACGGTGTTCCACTTGATTAGGAACTCTTGGTAGGGAGTGTGGATGGGGGATTGGGTTACGGATACGTGGATGCCTGCGGGCGATGAGTGCCCGTGTGGGATGGTGATGAGATCAGCAGCCGTAGCAACCGCCATGATCTTCAAAGTCTCGGAGATACCGCCGGCCCAGTAGATGTCCGGCTGCAGAATGTCCAGCGCCTCGGCATCGATGAAGCGCTTGAAGCCCCAGCGCGTGTATTCATGCTCGGCGCCTGAGATCGGGATGTTCGTCTTCTCGCGGATTTTGCGATACGAGTCGATACGGTCCGGCATCGCCACCTCTTCGAGCCAGCGCGGTTGGCAGTCCTCAATCGCCGCGGCCAGCTTCACTACATAGTTGACATCCATCGACTGCCAGCAGTCCAGCATGATGTCGTACCCGTCGCCAAGCTCATCTCGTAGCGTCTCGACCATGGCCACGTTGAGTTTGAAGCCGTT
The DNA here is from genome assembly GCA_965200065.1 of Dehalococcoidia bacterium. Classification (GTDB taxonomy): domain Bacteria; phylum Chloroflexota; class Dehalococcoidia; order Lucifugimonadales; family Lucifugimonadaceae; genus Bin127. Next base: position 1,008,853 of record CBDATF010000002.1, read on the forward strand.
GTGTCCCGACATCGGGCCGTGGCGGAAGAACCACTTCTGGGCGGTGTAGCCGAGCGATTTTGCCCAGTGTGCACGTTCCCGCACCAGTCCCATATCGGTCACGTTGAAGCCCAGCATTGAGGCATAGGCCGGCACCGCGTCGCGGGTCGGCCCGCCCAGCAGGGTGTATACGGGCACATCGAGCACTCGACCTTTCAAGTCCCAGAGGGCGCAATCGACGACTGAAATGGCCATCATCGCCTCGCCATGCCGACCGTGCACCTGTGAGCGATGCATGATGTCCCACAGAAACTCGGTAGCCAGCGGATTTCGCCCCGTCAAGAGCGGCGTCAACTGCTTATCGACCAGATAGGCGACCGTCTCATCCACCGGCCCGCCGATGCCGATCGCACCGTCGTCAGTCTCGATCTGGATGAAGTACGCGTCATGCTCCATGCGATTAGGCGCGCCCTGCTCAGTAATCACATTGACTCGTCGCTTCGACTCGCGAAACTCCGCATAGACATCGACCGGCATCACCAGTCGATCCTCCCAAAACTCCCCTTCCGTCTCGATGCTGCAGAATAGATGGCGAATTCTTACGTTAGCGATTTTCAAGGTGAAATCCTTGTGAACTAGGTGTTGTTTACGCCCGCCGCTCCAACTCCATCTTGGCGCGTTTGGATTTGCGGATTAGGTAGATGGTTACGCCAGTGAAGAGGATGGTGACCATGATCCAGAGGATGGTGCCGAAGAACAGGTTGGAGCCGCCACGGGCGCGTTCATGCACTTCAGTGGCGAGCGTCAACGTCTCCTCGCCATGTTCGGGATGCTGAATCACAACGTCGATGGCCCACACGCCCGGCTCTTCGATCTCTAACCGTCCGACGTAGTATTCCCGGTCGGCTGGCGAGTTGAGCGCCGGCGCCACTTGCCGCGTGCCATGCTCCGATGGCGATGCATACACCCGCACAATAGCATCTGGCACGCTCACATCACCCTCCCGCGTATGCACCTGCACGGCATAAGTCAGAGTGCCCACAATCACCCGCTCCGGCGACTGATGCACGATAATCCGATAATTCCCCACATTCTCATCCGTCATCACCACATAAGGCCCAGAAGTCAAAGTCAACGGCTGCGCTAAAAGGGAGGCGTCGTCGTTGCTGGGGAGAAGCAGAAGGGCAACAGCCAGAAGCAGCAGCGTGGCAGATATGTATCGCGGAGTAGGCATATGTTTATAACAATATCTCAAAGCCGCGCCCCGCGTCCCTGCGGCGCCATGGGGCGATGGGGTACAAAAAGAATGACCCTCTCCCGCCTTTGTGGCTGGAGAGGGCCCATTGAGGGGGCCTACGCTCCGAATGGAGTTTCAACCCGGGCTCCCCTTTTGGGTAACCCTGCGAAACCAATGGTAATTTCTTACCGTGGCTTCCCTACAGACACATCTATAATAACTTGCTATGAAACATTCTGCAAGTGCCAATTCAAACTCAAAACTCAGCAAACTCGCTGAACGCGATATTACACCCGGCATCGTATTTGGCATAGATGTGGGAATCGCTTCGTGCGGCTGGGCAGTGATCGATGTCAAAAACAATCTGATCCTGGCGATGGGCTCGCGATGCTTTGAGGCTCCTGAAGAGTCCAAAACGAAGGAGTTGTTGAATGTAAACCGTCGCACCAAACGCGGCATGAGACGGGTGACATCGCGCCGCTCTGGACGGATGAATTCGGTTCGACAGGTCATCAAGGATGGCGGACTGCTTGACACTCCTACTCATGAGTACTTTCAGTCGCTGGGTAAAGACGCTCCGGATCCATGGGAGATACGTGCACTTGCGGTCGACCAATCCGTCACTGCGGAACAAGCGGCGGCCGCGCTCATTCACATCGCCAAGCATCGGGGCTTCAAGTCAAACAGCAAACGGGATAACGTAGATCCCGAAGGTGGCAAGGTTAAAGGTGCGATCCAAGAATGGGATAAGAAGCTTGACGGTAGGACCATTGGCAAAACCGTGTATGACGATGACCTTGCAAAGGAAGATGACGATCCCACTAAGGGGCGTAAACGCAACCGTGAAGGCGATTATCGATTTATGCCGTCGCGGGACCATACACGCGAAGAAGCGCAGAGGATCATCGCTCGCCAGCGTGAATCTGGTGCTGAGTGGGCGACTGAGGAGTTTGAAAATCGCTTCCTAGGCACCGCGTTCCATCAGCGGGACCTCAAGAGCAGCGAAGAACTGGTCGGAAATTGTCCTTTTGAACCGGGAGAGAAGCGGGCGGCCAAGTTTTCGTACTCTTTTGAGCGATTTCGACTCTTGGAGACTTTGATCCACAAGTGTCGAATCGTCACTGCAGATGGTGAACGCGTACTTACATCGAACGAATTGAACCTTGCGCTAGACAAATTCGGTCAAGCTGGGAAGCTCTCATTTACGCGGCTACGGACGAAAATCGGCCTAGGCGCCGACAGCCGCTTCGTCGGCATCCTCGATAACGATCGGACTAAACTCGGCAAGGATGTTACAGGCAGTAGCGTCGGCGCGATGGCTGGTTCGAATATTCTCTATAAAGCCTTGGGTAGAGCCACATGGAACGAACTCGTAAAGACTCCTCAGGTACTTGACGATATCGCAGCCATCATCACATTTAACGAAAGCCCGGATGAGATCCGAAAACGTCTCAAGACGTTGACGCTCGAACCAGAGATTATTGATGCACTTATGGAAAGCGTGGCGGATGGGAAATTTGCGACGTTCAAAGGGACTGGCAGATTATCAGCGAAAGCGGCGCGGCGATTGGTGCCCGAAATGCTACGCGGGAAAAGATACGACGTCGCCTGTACCGCGGTGGGATACGACCATACCAAAGGCCTCGATATCAGCATCAGCGATATCAAAAACCCGGTAGTCCAGCGCGCGCTGACGCAGGCAATTAAGCAGATCGAGCTCTTGGTTAGATGCTTCGGGCACCCGGACCGCATCCACGTTGAACCCATGCGCGACGTTGGAAAATCGGCTGAAGTGCGCGGCCAGATTGACCGAAAAAACAGAAGCCACGCAAAGGTTCGCGATGACCTTAAAAAAAGAACTTAGCGAACTCGTGAACCTCAAGTCGCCCGATGGAAATGACGTACGAATCTATGAAATGTTAAAGGAGCAGAACTTCAGGTGTATTTATTGCGACAACAGCCTGCCCCCGGATGCAATTATCTCGTCCGGAGTTCAGGAAGATCACATCTATCCGCGTAGCCGCAGTCATGAGGATGGTTATGTCAACAAAATCATCACCTGTATCACGTGCAATCAGAACAAGCGAAATCAAACCCCTTGGCAATGGAAAGGTGAGAGCGATCCGGAGTGGTGGTCCCAGTTCTCGGCGCGTGTCGAAGGCCTCACATTCGGCAAAGATAAGGAAAAGAAACGACGTCTGCTGTCAAAAAGCTTCAAGGAGCGAGAGCAACACTTTATTGAGCGCAACAAGGTTGACAACAGCTACACATCTCGCGCGCTCTTAAGGGAACTGCGCAAACTCTACCCGGAGTCGTATCGTGGGGGCACGAATTTGTATGGGGGACACCGGCATGTATTCCCACGTCCCGGCACTTTGACGGAGATGTTGCGTCGCGCATGGCTCAGCAAGTGGTACCGAAAAGACCGTAAGGACGATCGGCACCATGCGATGGATGCCTTGATCGTGGGACTGATAAGCGAAGGTATGCTCCAGCGTCTGACAATGGAATATCAGCGCTTGGAGCGGCTCGGCAAACAGCATGAGGCAACACCGCCCGTGGCACCGCCCTGGGAATCGTTCGCCGAAGATGCCAAAGCGGCCTTCAATGCAGGATGGCTAGTCTGCCGGACCGAGAACCGACGTGCACGTGGTGCCTTGCACGAAGAGACGATACGTCGCGCGCGGATCGATGACGACGGAAATCAGAAGTTCTTCCAACGCAAGTCGATTCACGCCATCACCAAGTCCGATATCGAAGACATTCCGGATAGGGTCATCCGCGAACGAGTAGCAGAATGGTTTGATCAAGGTAAACCTGAGGAAGAAGACGCACTCCCCAGGTCTGCCAAGGGCGATCCGATACGCAAGTTACGACTTCCCACGAAGATCAAGACCGCAACGCAAATTAACCGCGAACATATGGGCGGTAAAGACGGACGCAAACAGGGCGGTTATGCTCAAAACTCAGGGATGGTACGTGTTGACCTATTTAAAGTTAGTAAGACCCGCACAGATTCTGCAGATAGAGAAATAAAGCCAGGATATTACTTAGTGCCAATATACCGGTGGCAGGTCGGAGACAAGAATCAAAAGACACCTCTCAATGCAATTGTCGCATCTAAACCTGAATCGGAGTGGCCGCGAATGCGTCCAGAAGACTTCGTGATGTCGCTATACAAGGATAGTTACATCGAATTGACGCGAAAAGACGGTGAGACCAAAAAAGGTTATTATCGACGCACTAATAGGTCTACAGCTGCAATTGGCCTTTCTGAGCATCACCAGCGAGGCAAGATCGAGGATGGGATTGGAGTTAAGAGCCTTGCCAACATAAGTAAATTCCAGATCGATCGTCTAGGAATAAAGCACGAAATATCCCTGAGCAGTGAACGTTGGCCTGGACTGCAATACGATAAGTGATACCTGATGGCATGGCGCGGGATACACCTGAGTGAACCGGCGACGCTCTCGCGTCGGCAGCGGGAATGGAGATCGAACGCGAAGGACACGATAAGGTTCGGATCCCGTTAGAAGATATCGCTTGGATCGTCATCGACTCGCGAGAGGTTTCGGTTACGTCAGGATTGCTTTCATCCTGCGCTGAACGCGGCATTGCGGTTATCTTTACCCGAATTCGTATGATTCGATGCCTGCAGAGGTCCCACGCTACTTGTGGCTCATGGTATTTTTCGACCTTCCGGTCAAGACCAAGAAGCAACGTCGCGTAGCCGCTAAGTTTCGCAAATTCTTGGTTGGCGACGGCTACATAATGTTGCAGTACTCGGTCTACGGCCGAATCTGCCGCGGACAGGAAGCCGTGACTAAGCATATGAGACGTCTCATCAAGTCGTTGCCATCGGAAGGCTCGGTACGGTCGTTGCAGGTTACCAATGCCCAGTATGCGCGCATGAAGACGCTCGTAGGCAAGCGACGATCCGAAGAGGACCTTGGCGGCGATCAGATCCTGCTTCTATAGTCGTCATAGCCAAATTCCAAAACCGGGTCGAAACTCGACCCAAAATCTCCGTCGGCAAGCCGAACCGTGAGTTCAAGATGTGCCCCGCGCCGTTCAGATCGAACTTGAGCGGAGTCTATCACCTAGTGTCTGTAGGGAAGCCACGGCAATCCGCCCCTCAGCTGCTCCGCAACCGTGCTTCGCTGATTATCAATAACGTGTGAGCGTGGCGATGACATGATTGCGCTTCCACAGATCAATTTAACATACACCCTGCCGTCGCCATCGTCCGTTACCCTTTCGCGTGTCGTGTAACATACCCCCATCTACTGCAGAGAACATCACCATCATCATCAACAGGGAGTAGCGAATCGAGATGTCTCATCACAAACCACTTGCGGGACGGGCGGGGATTGTAACGGGCGGTGCGCTGGGCATTGGCGGCGGCACGGCACGGCGGTTGGCGGCGGACGGCGCCAGCATCCTCATCGTCGATATCGTCGAAGATGCCGCAATGCGAAATGCACAGCGCATCAACGACGCCGGCGGCACGGCATCCTACATGACGGGCGATGTCGCTCAAGAAGAAGTCGCCAAAGCGATGATCGAACGATGCGTCGACGAGTATGGACGTCTGGACATTCTGATCCAGAATGCCTACGGCGGCGGTGTCGGACGCGACGGCTCGGCGGTAGATGTCGAACCGGACGCCTGGCGATCGGGAATGGACCTGCTGGTCGGCGCACAGTTCCTCGGGGCAAAGTACGGCGTGCCGGCGATGGAGGCGTCAGGGTCGCCCGATACCTTCGAAATCCCGGAGTGGAAAGGCGCCGGACGGCGGCACGGCGATCCGCCCAATATGGAGGTCGGTCGCATCGTAAACATCTCGTCAGTGCACGGGCTACTCCAGGCACCACGGTCGCTGGTGTATGAAGCCGGCAAGGCGGCGGTCGTCGGACTCACCCGTCAGATGGCGGTAGATTTCGGGCCGCTCGGCATCACTGTGAACGCCATTGCGCCCGGTCACATCGTCACCGAGCGTGGCGAAGCGATGTGGGCTGAGCTGGGCAATGACGCCGGTTTCGGGCTCTTCGAGCGGCACTACCCCGTCCGGCGCACGGGCGTGCCGGCCGACATCGCCAACGCCATCGCCTTCCTCTGCTCACCCGAAGCCTCATTCATCACCGGCGTAGTCCTGCCCGTAGACGGCGGCATGTCGATCCAACTCCAAGAAAACATCGTCATGCACACCAAAGATTACATCGTAGCCAACCCTGACCTGCGGACGCACTTTGATGGGAGGAGGTAGGAGTTTACCGCCCCGTTTGCCCTCAATCAACTTCTACTTCATCGCCGATATGTATGTTCCCGCCACTCTGTGCTACGAGTGAGACGGCGAATTGCGGCTCGGATTGTCCGATGATGCGAGTCAATGTGCCCATGACGTCGATGTCGCGCGCGCCGAGGGCCGGGGCGACGTGGGTTGCCAGGCATCGCACGACCGGCTTGCGGACTTTGAAGCGCACATCTCCGATCTGGATCTGACGTCCTACCCAGCGAAACTCGTTCCAGGCGTTGCCACCTTGAATGGCGATATTGGAACGGAAGCGCAGCTCCGAGAGCTGCGACACTTCCGCGGCTTTGGCAAGGTCAGACAGGCTCTCACGACTGTGCAGCGTGGTCAAACCGGCCGAGGTGTCGTGGAAACGTCCCGCGGTACCATCGCCGACCAGTCGCAGCGGCATTCTGCGTCGCCCAAGCACAGACGGCGTGCCAGCCAGAGTGGCGTACCAGCGATTGAACGCATGCTCGATCCGTAGCCGGTCACCAGGTTGGTCGACGCTACCCTCGACGACTTCAGTCCCATTGCGGTTGTCGGAAGGTGGCAACGCGATCCAGAGACGACGTGTTTCATGGTCATATCCGCAACGCAGTCTTGCCAATGCCGGTGAATGCTGCAACGATGCGAACCATGTCTTTTGGCGCCACTTCACATCATCTGGCGGTCCCGCGTCGTCGAACCGGAAGCCAAGCACTCGGTCGCCCAGCACGCGCCCATCGTCGGCTATCTGCAACATGTCGCACGGCTCCGCTGGAAACGACTTGACGGGATGGCGATAGAGCGCGACGACATGCATGATGATGCAAATGCTAAACTATCCCCGCATCTTCCGAAACGCGAGCCATATCGCAAAATCGTACGCCAGCTTGATGCTGCCGGCGGCTACCCAGGGGACGGCGGTTAGGGCGCCGGACCATAGCCAGCCGGTAATGGTTGCGCTGGGAATGCGGCCGAGACCGCGGCCGATGTTGGCCGAACCCGCCATTATGCCGTGCTCATCACGGTCGGTGATGGCCATCATGTATGCCTGCCGCGTCGGCACATCCATCTCGTCGAACAGCGACCGCAACATCCACAATGCGATGGCGATGATGAGCGTGGGCGCGAAGGCGAACGATATCAGCATTATGTTGCTGACCACTTGCGAGAAGACGAGCGTGTTGATCAGTCCGATGCGACGTGCCACCCAAGGGGCGAGTGCAAGCGACACCATGTTAAGTCCCTGCGCCGCGATCAGCATCGCACCGATCGCGGCTGCCGACATCCCGAACTTGGTGTAGAGCCAGAAACTGAGGAACGACTCGAAGATCATGCCCCCAGCAAACGAGTCGACGGCAAAGAGTCCGGAGATGGTTAGGATGGGGCGTCTAGCACGCGCCTTAAATGGATTGACGAATAGCGACGATTCGGATGCTTCACGGCCGTTGCCGGCGACGCTCTGGTCGCTCTTTTCGTCCGTATGGTCTGCGTCTTCGCCACTCGAAAGCAGCAGATAGACTGCCGCGGCTACGATGTGCAATCCCACATATAGCCACAAGATGGCTTGATACGCGACCAGCGTTTGCCAGTCAAAGCTGTGGATCAGGAGCGTCGATATCCCGGCTAGAAGTGCTCCTACGGCGCGCCCGGCAGACGATGCCATGGTGAGGATTGAGTAAGCCCGAGTGCGTCGCGCTTCCGGCACTGCAGCAGCCAATCCCGTCTGCTCCAGCTGTGTCATCCCGCCCCAGTGCGCGCCGCTCGCCGCGTAAGAGCCGAAGAAGCCGCCCACGATCAGGAGCCAGAAGTCGTCCGACAGTATCAACACTATGCCAGCCAGCGCGGTGATGACCATGTTTACGACCGCCCAGGTGCGAGTCGAGATGCCTCGGCTGGTCAGCATCACCAGTAGCGAGATGGCAAATCCCCCGGCGAGGCTGACGCCAAAGATGATTCCGACCTGACTGTTCGAGAATCCGATTTCAGCAAGATATATAACCGCCAAAACCGCCATCAACCACCGCGCCGCGTCCCTCACAAACCGTCCCGCATAGAACAGCCAAGGGTCAAATTCAGCCCCACGTTGCAAAGAAAAAATCGCCAACACCATCGCCGAAAGTTATCACAAGAAGGAGAACAGCAAGGGGCAAGGCTCAGGTGTTTCGATCAGCAGATCGAGAAACTCCAAAGTGATTTCCTACATCACCGGCGACCGTCAGGGATTCGAAACTAACCTGTCCGACGTTCTCGTCTGAAAGCACCAGGACGGCGATATCCGCTAGATGCGTGCCGTTCTAGACGCGGTTGTGAATATGTGATGCGCCGCGGATTACGGCTGGTGGCTAGCGCAGTTCGCTTATCAGAACGATCCAAGGAGCCCGGTCGGTAAACGACACGAGATGAAGCGGCTCCAACACCAACTTGCCCTTACTCTCCACCCCTCTCAATCAACCCATACCTCTCGAAAAGCACCGTCAACTCCTCGTAGAGCCCATCGATGTCGCGGTCTTGGTGAGCGATGGCGTGTAGCGCCGTCTCCATCTGGCGTTTGCAGGCCGCGCCGATCAGGCCGTAGGTGATGACGTTCGCAGCGTCTTGCTCACAGAACGTCTCGTCATTGATGACCCGGAGATTCGCGTCGTCGATACCTCCACGGCATATGAGGCACATCCCACGTTTAAGCATAAGAATGCTTACCATAGCACATCGCTACGTGGCACCGACCCTATATGAATCCCCTCACCTAGAGCTCTGCTCACCCTCCGGCCGCCAGTCTACGTGGCTGTTGATGTTGTGTTTGTCGTAGACTTCCATCACTTCGCGGATAAATGCCATGAGCGCATGGTCGTTAGTCTGCTTCGCTTGCTCGTAGAGCGATCGGTACATGCGCTTGCAGGTCTCAGTCTGACCGTAGTTCTTTTGAAGTTGTTGTGCTGGCTGCATAGCACCTGACCGTTGTCGATGGTAGCCTTGCCGCCTTTGTCACGCGGTCGTATATGGTCGACGTGCAACACGGCACCGGCTTCTCTGGTGGCACCGCACATCGCACATCGATAGTCGCCATTGCGCAGTATCTCGCTCTTCTGCGCGGCCGTGAAGTTGGCATCTTCAGCATCATCACGAAGCATGTACCGGTCATACCGGTACAGCCCGTTCTCCACCTTGATGAGCTGACCCTCTGAGTAGAGGCTGCGGATCATTCGATCCGGGTCGCGCAACGGCTTGCCGGTCAGTCTCAGATACTCAGCCGTCGCCCAGTCAACCACCTCAGCGGTCGGAATATCCCGGTCGGGATGCTGCTTGAAGTAGCTAAATATCAAACCCTTCTGGGTTACTCTACGTGTTGCCATCGAACAACACCCCCTGCGTCAGATTCAGACGCTTCTCTGCCAACTCGCAGTAATCAGCGGCGACCTCAATGCCGATGCCACGCCGACCGAAGCGTTTAGCCGCAACTAGAGTAGTGCCCGAACCGAGAAAGGGATCGAGCACCGTGTCGCCGACGTAGCTGAAGAGTTTGATGCAACGCTCTGGCAGGTCCAACGGGAACGGCGCCGGATGTCCGATCTTCGTCGCCTTCTCACCATTGAACGTCCACACGCCATTCGTCCAATCCATGAACTCTTGACGTGTAATGTCGGAAGTGCCGCGCTTCTGCTTCTTCCACGAATCTCGATAGAGCAGAACGATGAGCTCGACCGGTGCGATGACGAAGGGCGCTGAAGCCGACATCCACGAGCCCCAGGCGGTGCGGCGCGAGATATTGCCCTCGTTCCAGACAACCGTCGAGTGGTAGCCGTACCCGATCTCCTTCGCCATCGACGTGATGTCAGCACCGACCGACTGTTGCCCGCCCTTGTTCTTGTCGAGCAGAATGTTGAGACACATCCGACCGTCGGGCTTCAACCACTCATAGCATCGGGCAAGCCACTGATGCGTCCAGACGAGATAATGCCCGTAGTCGTCGTTATCGACGTGCGAACTGTAGGAAATGTCGACGTTATAAGGCGGCGACGTGACGATCAGATCGACCGACCCTGGCGCTACCGCGTCAGTCTTCAGGACATCGTCATTGACGATGCGAATACCCGTATCCGGGTTATCATCCGTTTCACCGGATTGCCCCCCCCCCCCTATTTCAGCCGCGCTCGGTAAAACTTCGGCAAAATCGTCCCGATTGACAGAGCTAGACGGCATAATCTCAACCTAACACACAGGAAAGCAACCCGGCGCGCGATTCCAAAAAACTCACGCTCGCCATTTACGCCTCTCCCCACAGGGAGAGGATTCTAGGTGAGGAGGATCCATGAGAATGAACCCGCGTCCTCTCCCTTGAGGGAGAGCAGAATGGAAGTCTATTGATATCCCTGTGCTTAATACCTTTTGTTGCCGCGAGGCTTTCTTCCGAAACGCCGCTGATACCAGACGATCTTGGAGCGTTCACGCCGACGCGCTGTCTGCCGCGTTAAACGTGGGCTGGTAATCTCCATCGATACACCATTGCCATCCAGGAAATTCTCGACCCACCTAAAGAATGGGCTGTTGGTAATGCCATACTTGACAACCCTTCCTCGAGCGTCTCGCATGGTGTAGGTATGTGTATCTCTTCGTTGTCTTGACATAATTATTTCCTTATTCGTGATTGCCGAGGGTTTGTGGGGCTAGCGGTCGATTTACGCCCAGACGTACTTCATCTTGATCGCATTATGTCGACCTCTGTTGACAAGCTTTTCGTGCTCTAGTCGTCCGACAACAATGCCAGGGTGTATGCCTAGGTGAACTGCAAAATCGGTTATCGAACTTCGAGACCACATCCTGCGTTCCCGAAAATCCTGCCATTCAACGGGTGGTATCAACTCATCTGCAGCGAACTTGTCAGCCTCTTGCTCTTCAGGAGTGTTACGGGCTTCGGGCGCGCTGTAATTGATAAAGGTACGTTCCGGTCGATCCTGGTGATTAAGCACATGTGCTGCCTCATGGAAGAAAGTGAACCAAAAAATATCGGCCCACCGCCATCGTAAACTCAGCTGTATAAGTGGTTTTCCATTAGGTAGCCAGCGCGTTGCACCATTGGCACCGCTTTTTGGCAACTCTTGAGTCAATACCAACGCTACGCCAGCATCGGCACACAGACGCCGCATTTTTGGCACGAATTTATCGGGGGGCTCAGTCGTCAATTCTCTGATCTTAGAAACGGCGACCGAGAATTTTTCGCCGTCGTAATCGGCAGTATCAATCTGTGCGGCATCGAGTTCTCCTTTGCGCAACCAAACCGCAAGAGATTGTGGTGAGTGCTTTGTTGTGCCAGTCATACGGAACGCGGCAGCATGCGTGTTGTCGTGCTTGATCCCGGCTAGGGACGGAACGTCAAGGAACTTTCTAAGCACCTTGACTTTGTCGATACGTTTTTTCGCGTCTTGAATCCACCCTCGTTTTTCGAGTTCTCCTACATGGAATAACTTGAGCAATGGCAGGTCAGCTTTTAGTTTCGCGTTCTCCTCATTGCGTGCCAAGGTCAACCGGTACCCAGCTTCCAAGTTGACCCAGATATGCGCCTTGATCCCGAGTACGCGTTCAAGTTCCAGAGCCGTCTCGGCGGTAACTGCCTTCTTGCCGTTGACGATCTCGCTGATCGCCTGCTGAGGCCGTCCCATCCGGTTGGCGAGTTCCTTCTGCGTGATCCCGCGAAAATCGATCTCATCCTTCAACACGCTACCCGGTGGTACGGGTAGATCGGATGAAAAGGGTGTTGCTTTAATCGCCATAATGCTTGCTGACCTCCAGAATTGTTACAACCCTACACACCTCGTCGTAAGTTACGATGAGGCTCATCCTGTCATCTAATTTAAGTGAGTATTGTCCTTGACGATTCCCTTTTAAGGCGTGCAACCTATATGCCCGAAGCGGGCGAAGATCGTTAAGCGTCTCTGCAGCGTAAATAGCATTAATTAGCGTTATGTAGCTTCGACCCACAGAATTCCCCCATGCCTTCGTTGCTTCTCGCACGCTTTGATACCTAGACCGCAGTTTTTTCGTTCGGAACTCTACTTCCATATATTCACCTATAGGGTGAACACCCTAACAGGTGTCAGACGCAAATTCAAGCGCGTATCTTTTCACGAACCCTACTGCACCCTAGCCTTGACTCCTTATGAAGTCACCTTTGCCCTTTATTCTCCTCTCCCTTGAGGGAGAGGACGCAGGTGAGAGCGACGGGGCGGGGACGTGTGGAAAGTGAACGTTCATTCTCATCATGGCATGCCCCGCCCCTCTGTCCCCGCCCTGTGCCCTCACCCCTGACCCCTCTCCCGCTTTACATCGGGAGAGGGGAACTTCTGGTTGCGTCTATAGCTTCGATTAAGAAGCAAGTTCATTTTGAGCCCATCCCGCAGACCGGTTCTCTTACCAATCCCACCAAGTACAATCCCTTCCCATGAACCTCCCGCGTTTCCTCCCGCTCCTGGCGCTCTCGCTGACTGCCGCCTTAGCTCTGGCCGCTACCATCGCCTGTGGCACTGCGGATGAGGGAGGTGATGCTGGTGATGCAGGGCCTACGGTGGAGTTGGCGGCTCCGCCGGCTTCTCTGGTTGCAACGGTGGCGCCTAGTCCTACTTCTACGCCGATGCCTACGGCGACGGCGGAAGATGTGGTTGAAGCGACGGTTGTGATGGTTGAGAGGGCGAAGGTGAATATTCCTAATCGGGGGTATAACGCGTTGGGGGATCCGGAGGCGCCGATTACGATGTTTGATTTTTCGGATTTCCTTTGACCGCATTGCGGCACTTGGCACCGCGGGACGGTTGCCCAGATTCGTGATAATTACATCGCACAGGGGTTGGTGAGGACCATCTACTTCCACTTCCCGATACTTTCGCAAGAGTCGGCACTGGCGGCAGAGTATGCGGAGTGCGCGGGCGAGCAGGGGGCGGAGTACTTCTGGCGTTATGTCGACTCGGTTTACGACAATCAGTCGGCACTGTCGGGCGACTTGCTGGTGGAGTTGGCAACGGCGTTGCGGCTCGACAATGACGTGATTAATGAGTGCCTCGCTTCGGGAAGACACAACACAACTTGGCAGATAGACTATGCCAGAGGTTCGGCTCTGGGCGTAAACTCTACTCCAACCATCTTCCTCGCCTATATCGACAAGGACGGTGAGGAGGTGCGGCTACAGTTCCAAGGCGCGCGGGATTACGGCAACATGTCGCAGATACTCGACGCGATATTGAGGGATATTGAGCAATGAAGATTACGAAAATCACACCATACCTGGTCTCGGCAACGGCGCCATATCTGGATACGGCCGAAGACAGTAACCGACGCCGGCACAACCGAGAGTATCTCTTCGTTGAGGTGAACACCGACGAGGGGGTTACTGGCTGGGGCGAAGTGACCTGCACGCGCGAGCAGGCGAATCGCGGTGTCGCATCACTCATTTCACATGTCTCGGAACTGCTGGAGGGCGATGATCCGAAAAACATCGAGAAGATATGGCACAAGATCTTCCGCCACTTCACCTACATGGGTTCGCGCGGCGCAACTACGAGCGTGATATCCGGCATCGACATCGCACTGTGGGACATTCGCGGCAAGGTCCTGGGAGTGCCGGTATACGACCTCCTGGGCGGAGCCGTAAGAGACGCGGTCGATGTCTACTGTCATCCGGAAGACGGTGCGACTCCGGAAGCGTTGGCGCAACACTGCAAGGCCATCGTGGAAACGGGACAGAAGTCGCTCAAGACCGATCCGTGGCATCCGCATCACTCGGATGAGATCGACGGCTACATGTCGGGACGCCTGTCGGAAGAGGCCGAGAACCTAGGTGTCGCACGCATCGCCGCGGCACGGGAAGCGGTAGGTCCGGACATCGAGATCCTGATCGACAACCACGCCCGGTTCGACGTGCCAACAGCGATTCGTCTGGCAAAGGCACTGGAACCCTACAACATCTTCTGGTTCGAAGAACCGGTCGGCGTCGAGTCGAACACGGCGCTCAAACAGGTGCGCGACGCGACGAACGTGCCGATATGCGTCGGTGAGCGCATTCACACCCGTTGGGAGTTCGTGCCGATATTGGAGCAGGGGCTTGCCGACTTCATCATGCCCGACATCACCTGGACCGGCGGCATCTCGGAACTTAAGAAGATCTGCACCCAGGCCGAGGCGTACTACATCCCAGTATCGCCGCACGACGCTAGTGGCCCCATCAACGTCATCGCCGGCGCACAGGTCATGATCACCGTGCCTAACTGCTACCGCGTCGAGACGTCGCGGGCGAAGCTGAATGCTTACGACGTGCTGATGGATGTGCCGTTGGATATTCGCGGCGACAAGATATACCTCGATCCAGACCGCCCCGGTATCGGCATCGAGATGGATAAGGATTACCTGAAGGCACACTTGGTCTGATATCGATAGGAATGCGCTGGAAGTTTACGTTTAACGTATGAATCGGGTGTATTCTATCCACATCCAAATATCGACCAAATCGCCTGTGAGTTGTGAAACACCATGACGCTACCGACACTTGAACAGCTGGAACAAGACCCTTACGCCGCCTTAGGGGTGCGCAAGTTCATCAATGCAACGTGCCACCACACTGTGATGGGCGGCACGCTGATACCTGAGACATCGCTAGTCGCGATGCGCACGGCGGCTAACGACTTTGTCGATATTCAAGAGCTGCAGAGGGCGGCCGGACGCGTCATCGCCGAGATTACCCATGCCGATGACGGCTACATCGTCTCCGGTTGCGCGGCGGGATTGATGGTCTCCGCCGCGGCGATCATAACGGGCACTGACAAGGCGTTGATTGAACAGTTGCCGTATGTGCAGGGCGGCCAGGTGCCGTGCGTAGCCAAGCGATTCGCCCGCCGGCATAACGACGACGGCGTCGAATACGTTGATCACGGCTACGCCTTGGCAGTGAAAACGGCCGGCGTCAAGTTCATCGAGGTTGGAGATCAGGGACCTGACGGGCGCGGCGCACGCATCGTCACGGCAGAGCAGTACGAGCAGGCATTCATCGACAACCCAGACGCCAAGATGGTCTACTGGGTCGGATATGCGCCCGTGGAAGACATCGCACTTGAGGACGTTTTCGACATTGCCCACGCGCATGGCGCCAGAGTGATACTGGATGCTTCCAATGCCTTGCCCCCGCGCGAGAACCTATATCGCTTCATCGACTTGGGCGCTGATGTTGTCTGTTTCAGCGGCGGCAAAGGTATCCAGGGACCGCAAGGCTCTGGAATCATTGCTGGCAGTCAGGACCTGATCGATGCCATAGCGATGCAGTCGGCACCAGCACACGGCATCGGCAGAGTCGCAAAGGTCTCCAAGGAAGAGGTCATCGGACAGATCTCCTCGTTCATATGGTGGACGCAACAGGACGACGAGGAGCGTTTGACCGAACATCATCGCAAGTCGGCGATGCTGCACAACGGAATTGTCGGCTTGCCAAAGGTTGCCGAGACGTATATCGAGTTCCCGGATGAAGACAACCGCCCGATGCCGAATGTGCACGTCAGAGTATCCCCCGATACCGGCAAGAATGCCGAATGGTTGATCCAAGAGTTGCGCAACGGCGACCCGGCAATCGCCACCATGGGACACGGCACGGATCCGCAGATCGTGCGGATCGATGTTCGGTTGCTCGAGGAAGACGAGATCGCCACCATCGGCCGGCGGCTGCGCGAGATCCTGGGCTGACGTAGCGGCAGGACAAATGCCAACTATCAGCTCTAGTGCACAGAATCGTTGGCTCTAAGCAGACATCCCGCACCGGCATCGCCTCACATTGAAGAGGTGATGATTCCCATGCGCGACGGCGTTCGACTCGCGGCCGATATTCTCCTTCCGACGTCGCCCAACGGCGAGCCGATATCAGAGCCGGTTCCGGCGTTGCTGATTCGCACCTCGTGGGACAAGTCGAATGAAGAGTGGGACACGGTTCGCAGCTACTTCCCTGCCAATGGCTACGCGCTGGTGATCCAAGACCTTCGCAGCCGCTTCAAATCGGAAGGTGATGGTCGTTACTACCACACCTGCAACCCATGGGAGGGTGAAGACGGTTTCGACACTGTGGAGTGGATAGCATCTCAAGCGTGGTGCAATGGGCGCATCGGGACGATCGGCAGTTCGCATCGCGGCATCGTGCAGACCGTTATGGCGTTGCATCGTCCGCCCCATCTCACGGCACAGTGGGTTGAGCAGGCCCCGACCAACATCTACGCTCACGAAGCGCGCGAAGGCGGTGCGATGGCGCTCCACATGGCCGCCGCGATCCATAACCACGCTCTCGATGCCCACGAGTTGCGAGACGATCCGGAAGGTGTCCGCGCCGTCATCAACGCCCTGCGAAACATGGGCGAGTGGCTGAACGATACACCATGGAAGCGCGGCGAAACCGGCCTGGCCGCGGCTCCATGCCTAGAAGAGACCTTATTCAACTACTACACGCGCGGTGAATACGACGAGTGGTGGGCTAACGAAAACAACGATCAGGAGCCGTATCTCGATCGTCATGCCGATCTGCCAGTCGTCGTATCTGGTGGATGGTGGGACCCATTCGCAGGTGCGACGACAAACCTGTATGCAGAGCTTTCAAAGCGCAACGCAAGCACCACTCGCCTAGTGATGGGCCCATGGGCGCACGGCACTATGCGTACCGATGCTACGCATGAGGGAGACGTAGACTTTGGCACCGACGCGCAATGGGGAATGGCCAGGTTTAACGATGAGCGTCGCCGCTGGTTTGATCGATGGCTGAAGTCGGAAGAGAACGACGTTGAGTCAGACCCGCCAGTCTCGATATTTGTCATGGGCGGAGGTGATGGCACCAAGAACGCTGATGGGCGTCTGAACCACGGCGGAAGGTGGCGATCTGAAAATGAATGGCCGCTCGCAAGAACGCAACCCACTAAGTTTTACTTCCATGCTGACGGCGCGCTGAGTGAGAAGGTGCCAGATATCGGTGATGCGTCGATTTCGTACCGCTTTGATCCGTCGGATCCAGTGCCAACGCTGGGCGGCAACGTGGCAAGTTTCAGCGCGCTGGCGAAACCGGAACAGGGAGGTCCCGAATTCGCCCAGATACCGCCATTCGGACAGCGCGCAGATAGCGTGTTGCAACACACCTTCTCGTTAGTGCCTACCGGCCCGATGCATCAGCGGGAACGCCCCGATGCGTTGGGATGCCAGGAGCCGTTCGAACTGACATCGGAACGCCCCGATGTAATCGCGTTCCAAACCGCCCCATTGCGTGAGGATGTGGAGGTTACTGGCGCGATCGAGGTTCGCTTGTGGATATCTTCTTCGGCGCCGGACACCGATTTCACGGCCAAGCTGTTAGACATCTATCCGCCCAATGCAGACTATCCGGATGGGTACCACATGAATATCGGCGACTCGATACTTAGATGCCGATACCGAACCTCATGGACCGAGCCAGAGATGATGTCTCCAGACGTGGTCTATCCCATCACCATCTCACTGCTGCCGACCAGCAACCTATTCAAGTCTGGGCATCGCATCCGAGTAGATATCTCGAGCAGCAACTTCCCGCGCTTCGACATCAACCCCAACACTGGCGAACCGATGGGACGTCATACCCACACTCAATCTGCCATCAATACCCTACACCTGAACCGGGAACACCCATCCCACATCATCCTGCCCATAATCCCCTAAAGGAATGTTTAAGGGAAGGTGTTACGTTACGAGTAGGCTACCCTGAACCCCATGTTGCCGGTGCTGGAATCTAATGTTGATGAGGTGCGGGCACCTACTCGGTAGCGGTTGCAGTACGAATCGTGGCATAGGTAGGAGCCGCCGCGGATCACTTTCGCCGCGCCGGAGCGCGGGCCGCGGGGATTGTCGCGGGTTGCCCGTCGCGCATTGCGATGGAAGGTGCCGGAGAACCAGTCGGAACACCATTCCCAGACGTTTCCGGCCACATCGTATAGCCCGAACCCGTTTGGCGGATAGAAGTCGACGGGTGATGTGCCGTGATGACCATCGGCACGGGTGTTATCGTTAGGAAATCTGCCTTGCCATATGTTGCACATGTGCTGGCCATCAGGTTCAAGCTCGTTGCCCCAGGCATATGTGGCCTGATCCAGGCCGCCGCGGGCGGCATACTCCCACTCCGCTTCCGTAGGCAGACGACCGCCGGCCCAACCGCAATAGGCCCGTGCGTCTTGCCATGAAACGTGGATAACGGGGTAATCTTCACGACCCAAGATGTTCGAGCCAGGACCCTCCGGGCGTCGCCAGTCGGAACCATCGACTTTCCACCACCATTCCGAACCCTGCACTACCTGGGATACGTACGGCCTAGCCTGAGGCGTGACGAAGTGGTGGAAGACGAACGACCAGCCGTAGCGTTCGGCATCTGTGACGTGGCCGGTAGCGGATACGAAAGCGTCGAAATCGGCATTGGTCACGAGTCGCGATGAAATAGCAAAGTCGTTGACTGAAACTTTTCGGATCGGACCTTCGCCGTCAGCGCGGAAGCGACGGTTGTCAGTGCCCATGCGAAACTCGGTTCCAGTCAGTTTAACGACGTCGCCGGCAGGGTCGCTGTGCGAGTGCTTTGTGGAGTGAGACTGCCCGCCTAAGCGCGCCTCTGAAGGGCTGATGCCTCGGATCGGTGAGCAGCAGGATGATGCAGATGTGTAGTCAGACATAAGGGGATTCTATCCGCTTCGCTTCAGCGCGCAAATGCCCGCGAAACGCTAACATTCATACCAGCGATCAAACGGTTAGACGAGGGACTAGCGATCCGACATGCAGACCGAAGCGGCAGTATTAAGAGTTCAAAGGCAACCTGTCTCCGTAGAGACATTGGAGATCGATCCGCCACAGCGCGGCGAGGTGCTGATAAAGATGGTCGGCGCCGGCGTATGCCACTCCGATTATCACTACGTAGACGGTCATCTGACGAACGTTGCGCCGCCCATGATTCTCGGACACGAGGGAGCGGGCACGGTTGAAGAGGTGGGCGATGGCGTCGATTGGCTCAAACCGGGCGACAAGGTGATACTGTCGTTAGATTCGATGTGCGGAAGATGTCGCAACTGCACCTCCGGCCACCCGTCGCTGTGCGAAGTCAACTTCAGCATCGGCGCAACCATGCCCGACGGCACTACCCGCTTCTCAAAGAATGGCGAACGTTTCAATCACCGAACGCCGACTTTTACGGAGTACACGATGGCTCCCGAGAACAAGTGTGTTCTCGTGCCGGACGATACCGATCTAGCCGCCGCATGCCTGATATCGTGCGGAGTCATTACCGGCGTCGGCGCAGTGGTCAATCGCGCACAAGTGCCGACTGGCGCCACAATGGCCGTCTTCGGTTGTGGCGGAGTCGGTTTGAGCGTCGTGCAAGGTGGCAGACTCGCCAACGCGGCACAGATCATCGCCGTCGATACCGTAGACTTCAAGCTTGAGAAGGCGGAAGAGATGGGCGCCACCCATTTCGTGAATGCCGCCAAAGAAGACCCGGTCGCGCGGATAATCGAGATCACCGGCGGCGGTGCCGACTACGCATTCGAGGTTGTCGGACATCCGTCAATCGCCAAGCAGGCCTTCAACTCCACCCGTCCTCTGGGCACCATGGTCCTCGTTGGTGTAGTGCCTACTAATGCCGAGATTGCGGTTGATGGATGGGAACTCTTGCGCGGACGATCCATCCTCGGCAATTGGCACGGCGATGGTCGGCCGCGAGTAGACTTCCTGTGGTTGCTGGAGATGCATAAACAAGGCAAACTGATGCTGGACGAGATGATCACTCGCTATCGTCCGTTGCGCGAAGTCAACGAAGCCTTCCAAGATATGACCGACGGCGAAGCGGCCAGATCAGTGCTGACTTTCTAACCGCCCGTTTCCAAAATCGATTCAGCGTAATCTATACACCCCAACCTGGACCCTAAACCACCCAATACTGATGCCATGTCACTACACGACCGAATAGGATTTGATGCTTCTGCCAATCGTTTGGAGGATGCGCTCGATTTTGCCGAGAAGCACGACTTCTACTACGTCGATTTCAATGCTGACACCGGTCCGAATCACATGGATTCCTGGACCCCAGAGCGCATCGCAGCGGTGCGCGACCGATGTGAAAGTACCGGCATCAGCATCGGTCTGCACACCCTCAGCGCCGTGAACGTCGCCGAACTCTCACCCTACGTCTCGAGAGGCGTCGAAAACTATATGCGTGCATCGGTCGATCTAGCGAACCGTATCGGTTGCCAGTGGACGATAGTGCACGCCGGTTATCACTTCACTTCCGATCCCGAAGAGCGTCTAGCAGCCGCGATCGCCAGATTAGACCGAATATCGACCTACGCCATCGATACCGGCCAGCGGGTGTTGCTCGAAAACCTGAACTACGAGCCAGAACATGCCGAAGTGAACTACCTCGCCCACAACATCGAGGAGTGCGCCCGCATATTCGATGCCATTCCAGCAAGTCGGCTGGGATGGGCATTCACCGTCAATCATGCTCATCTGGTACCTGAAGGCGTCGACGGATTCCTCGACACATTCGGCATCGAGCGTATCGGCGAAGTGCGCCTCGCCGACAACACCGGCGACTATGAAGTACACATGATTCCCGGGGAAGGGGATATCGACTTCAAAGCGTGCTTCAACCGTCTCGAAAACAGCGGTTACCAAGCACACTACGCAATGGCTTATGGCTCCGACGCCGACAAGATTGCATCTCGTAGCCATTTGGCTTCATTGGTCGGGCCTAAATAGTTAGCTAATCACAGTAGATAGATCGATCCATCGGAGGAATAAACCATGGCATTGGCAGCACAGACTGGAAGCACGCCGCATGGCGACTCGACACGTCCACCGGCAACTGGCAGGCGCGGAATGGTCGCATCAGGCTCACAGCACGCCACGATTGCCGGTTTGCAGGTGCTACAAGCCGGCGGAAACGCCGTCGATGCAGCCGTAGCCGTAGCGGCCGCACTGAACGTTGCGGAACCATTCATGTCCGGCATGGGTGGCGTCGGCATCGGACTCGTATACATGAAGCAAGAGGACCGGACGCGCACCATCAACTTTTCCGGACACGCTCCTAACGACATCGATCCATCGTCGATGACGCGCGACGACGTGGAGTACGGCCCGCTCTCGATGCTGGTGCCGGGCAATATCGGCGGTTGGCTCGCCATGCACGACAAGTATGGAACGCTTCCACGCGCCCAGGTATTCGAGTACGCCATCGATCTGGCCGCAAACGGTGTCCCGATGACTCCGTTAATCGCGACAACCATCGCTGATGCCATCGGCAAGATCGAAGAGTTGACCGCGGATGATGCGGCCCCGCCGCTCGAGTTTTCTGCCGTCGAAGCCGGGGCTCTGTTGCAACAACCGCAACTCGCCGAAAGTATGCGGCGGGTCGTCGACGGCGGCGCGACGGAGTTCTACGAAGGAACGCTGGGCGACGAGATATGTGCTGGGCAAAAGACATTCGGGGGAGTCATCAGTCGCGACGAACTTGCCGCCTACAAACCGTACTGGGAGGAGCCGCTCGCCTCTACCTACCGCGACTTCGAGGTGCGCGTACCCCGACCCAATTCATCCGCGTTCCAGATGATCGAGACGCTTAACATCCTAGAAGGCTACGACCTGGAGCCGGGCACGGCCGAAACCCAGCATCTGCTACTCGAAGCGGTGCTCAAATCCGCAGACGACCGCACACTCTACTCTGGCGATCCCAGAGACGTGGATATCCCCCTCGATCGCCTGCTATCGAAAGAGTACGCGGCAGAAATCAGAGACTCAATCTCGCCCGACAAGTTCAGCGGATGCCCGCCCGAGCGATGGAACCGGTCAGTAGTAGAAGCATCATTGCCCGGCATCTGGCAACCCCCGAGCGTGGCTAAAGCACCGATGACGACACACTTCGCCACTGCCGACCAGTGGGGCAACGTAGTTACCATCACGCAGACCCTCGGCGGCGGATTCGGATCGTGCCTCGCACCAAAAGGCACTGGTGTATTCATCAACAATATGGGCAAGTGGTTCGACCTGAACGAAGGCAGTCCGAACGACATCAAGGGCGGACGTGCCGTCGACTTCGTAATCGCACCCTCCCAGATCTACTCTGCAAACGACGGCAATTTCGTAGCCTCCATCGGCACGCCCGGGAGCTACGGCATACTGCACACCACCGTCCAGATGATCCATCAGTTCATCGACTGCGGCAAAAACATCCAAGAAGCCATCGAAGCCCCCCGCTTCCGCTACTACGACATTGGTGCCATCATGTTCGAATCCCGCTTCGACTCGGCCATCCTCGACCACCTAACCAACATCGGCTACAGCTACGACCTCCTACCTCCCTACACCAACGCCGTAGGCGGCGCCCACGCCATCCACCGCACTACCCACAACACCTACCTAGGCGCCGCAGATCCGCGGCGGGATGGGTTCGCGCTGGGGTATTGAGGGAGAGTAGCTCAGGATTGATGCTAGTCGTCTGGGCTGATGTTACGTAGTTGCTGTAGCACCTCGCGTATCCGGTTGGTGATCAGGTCAAGGTGAGTTACAACGTCTTCGTAATCCACTGACCAGACATTCTTATCGTCTGTTTTCTTGGTAAAGTCTTCATTAGCCCACAATTCGATCCAGCGTTTCAATACCGCGGTTAATCCAGGTCCTGGCGGCGAGTCGTAACTTAAAATCACGTTCCCAAATGAGAACGCGGGGAAGTTGAACCACTGCCCACCTTCTCCTTCAAAAGAAGGTGAACGAAGCCAAGCAACTGTGATTGGCGAAGACCACGATGGAGATTGGCCGCGAATGCTAAGTGCGCTTGAACCCCACTGCAGTTTCCCGCCTGCCTCTTCGGTAACCTTTAGGATGGTTTCAGCGGCATTCCTGAAAGGTCCTTCTGGGAAGTCATCTAGGAACCTTTGACGCGTTAATCGACTCCTTCTGGGCGACGACTGCACAGTCCCGTCGTTCTTGCATCCGATAACGCGGGGCAGATATATCCGAGATGTGCCGCTGGCGGACGGTTTGATTTCTACCGCCCCTACTTCGATCTGCATCTGAGCGTTGAGGAAAGTTACGATCCGTTCGAGTTGGTCGGGGATGTTGTCAGACACGAACAGCAGTCGAAAATCGTTTTCGTTGAGTTTGGTCTCGACCTTCTCACAAAATTGATGTTCATTACCTAAAGGCAACTCGGCGAATTCTCTGATGCTCGAAGCCGGGTCGTTGCCTTGCTCTCTGGTGTGCCTCTCAAACGCCTCTCGGATTTCTTCGATGGACCACGTCTCTGCCGCGTTTGCGGCATAGTCGAGCAGCTGTCCAACCACCGTTCTCCTGATCTCGGTATTCGAGCGCAGTTTCACTTCGACCAGTGTTGGTGTGCCATATTGATCGATGAATAGGTGATCTAGAGACCACCGATAACTCGCTTCCACACTCTCCGCGACACCCATTTCGCGCGCAATGAGTATCCAGCGTAGCGGATCGCTTGGGTCGATCAATTCCCCCGACATCACCTCAGGATGCGACGCGATGAGAGCCTGGAGTTCATCCTCACTCTCAAAAGGCTTTTCGACGTAAGTTTCAAGATCCCCTGTGTGTGAGCGCCTATATATTCGTTCGGACATGTTAAATATCCTATGTCCACTGCGAGGCTCCGTCCTCACAACCTCCGGTTGCTGACGACTGGCTCTGACGCGAGCAGAGCGCGCAAGCGGCTTAAGTCGGGCAGGCCGAGGATTTCGGATAGACCGTTGTCCAGGGCGGTTCGTGCTGGGCAGTTCGCCATGTCAGGCAAGCGCTCAAATTCGGCATCTGCCAGTTCATCGAATAGGTCGGACATCGCTTGGCGTTGAGCATCGGAAAGTGCGCGCGGATCGATGATAGGCAATTTGTTGAGGTCCGCCTTTTTCCACTGCACCCAACCACCTCGTGTAGTGTTGCGGTTCGAAAGCAGATTCATCAATCCCAAACTACTGTTTTGCCATAAGGTCACGATTTTCTCGTTGATCGCATCGTCCATACGCATGGGCCACCACATGCTTCCGAGTACATGGTTTTCCGAACGCATTGCAACGACTCTATTGGTGTTGAGCCAAATCCGGGCTACGATCACTGCTCGCCCTGCCTTTTGGCCATAACTGTTCAACAGTCTTGAGGCGGCGGCCGGGACGCGCCGTGACAAGCGGGGCAAGGTATTGATCGGGTTCAGTTTTAATGCGTCTTCGCTTGTTGGTATCGTGATTGGCCACTATTGGATACGGTGTGATTGAATCGGTCCTTTCGAATCCATCCATCACGTCCCGGCTGTCCGGGCCAAGCTCGCCGATTTCTTCGAGACTACATATGGGGATGCTGGCGATATTTGTTTCACCTGGAAGACGAATTTCACCATCCTCAATCAGCCTCATCGCGCATCGAACTACGTCCGCACGGGCGAACTGAACCCCTGACCACTGCTTACCCGTGATGTGTGAAGTCGGAATCTAAAACACTTCACCGACGTGCTGCCCATCAACTTCCAAAAGCGCAGTGCCTTGCTCTTCAACACTGGGAATAACGGCTTGGTTGATGACCGTCGCCATCCTGGTGGCTTCATACACGCTACTAGGGTTGCGCCATAAATTGACGAACTTAGTGCGTTTAGCGCCGTATGTAGGCTCATCCGAACGACGTGTAGCAATAAGCAGGGCTTCAGATAGATTTGTGCTATCTGAGAAGTTCCAGCGCTCAGGGTCGTGGGAAGCAACCACCATGTCCAAATCGTAATCGGCTTCGATGAGCGCGCGCGTCTGCGCCCAGGATGGCCCGGTGCAGACCGTTAAGGGCAATACCAATGCCAAGCGTCCTTCGCCGGGACGCAGTTTCGGCGCCGCGGCGGCCACGAATGCGGCACCGAGACCTGCGGTTGCAGAAGCATTGACCGACTTGAGACGGCGTTGCAGTTCACGTTGCATTTTCGATCGATCAGACGACGGCAAACTGCCGAACAATAGGTTGCCGAAGCCCGACCGCGTAAATGGCGGGTTCATAATCGTCAGGTCAAGAGAAGGCAACGTCGCGGTTTCGCCGTCTTCCGCGCCGCGCGAGCCGCTGCTATACACTCGATGCGCATCCATGAGACCGTAGCCCATCTCGGGAGGACCGAGTCGGTACTGTACCGCCGCCTCGCTCTCGCCTAAGAACTCTAGTGAGCCGAGCTTGATGTTGGAATCTTCTACGCCGATTGGCATGACGTACAGCTTCATGTGATCGAACTTGATGTTGGGATTCAGCATCGCAAGTCCGGTAGCTGCGAAGTGCACGGCAGACAGTTGAACGTCGTATCCGTGGAGCGCCTGTTCAACCATATGTTTGTGGAGGTTGGCCGATTCTTTGCCATCAACCTCTCTATGCTTGCGCTCCACCTCGGCCGCGACCGCCATCAAGAGCGTGCCAGTGCCGCACGCCAGATCGGCGACGTTGAGCGATGATGGAAATTCGTGATCATACCAGTCGATACCTTTGGGCCACTCATGGAATACAAGCTGGCACAGCAATGTGGCGGCGGGAACTGAAGTGTAGTACGCGCCTTGGAACTTGGCATCCGTCAACAAGGTATGAAATAGCCGACCAGCTAAGTCGTGCCCATCCATGTCGCGCGTCATTTTCACCACTTGCAACAGTGGTTCCATGGGCGCTACATGATAGTCGTCGAAGCCATATTTGAGAATGCGGATGATCTTGATCCCTAACTCGAACACCGGCACATAGTTGATGTGTTCGCAGATGTCCGACCATGCCTCAAGCAACCCGTCGATTCGGCGTTGCCAAGCTTCATCTACGGTAGGCACATCCGGCTCTATCAACGCGAGACGATCATGAAATGCCAGCGAGTTGAACAGCACCAACGATGCAATGCGCACCGCGGCGGCACGGTCTTTCTCCTGGTCGGACTCGGCGATGACTTTGGAGGTGAGATATCCGATGCGCGCATGATTGTGGATAATGTTTGCAGATTCCGCTACCGCTTGTCCCACTACGTTGACGGTGGCACGTAAAGTGTCTAAACCTTCGATCTCCATCGGGAGTATGCGCAGTTAGTCAACGAAGTCGGCTATCGAACCCGTGTGGACCTGTCGATTCTGCTCAGGCTTTCCCAGCGAACCGTGCAACCACCATTTAAGATCGCGAACATCCCGGAGCTCCCACAGAACATGAGACGCGCGTTGCAGTCGTTGGGGATAGACGAGTCAAATGACAGCTAACGCGTCTGAAAAAGTGCTCAGCCGTTCGTCAAGCTGGTTTTCCAACTGTCCGGCCGCGCCTTCATACTTACATTACAGGATGACGTGATCTGCCCCGTGTAGATCGATGCGGATATCTGGCGTGCCGCGCCGCGAGCGGCTCTCGGCGCGCGCCGTCTGCCCGCGCTTCATCAGCTGCTCAGCAAGCAGTGTGTTAAATACTTCTTCGCGAATGTTTTCCGGCATTCGATGGCTATCCGATGGGTATGCTCACCGCGTAGATAACGCGCCCATTCAGCGCGCCGCATATCTACACCTCAGCTGGTTTGTGAGTCTATCCGACGAGTCGCGTTACGCAAAAGTTACGTGTCACAAACACCTTCTGCAGAAGCGTTACATGCCATGCGGATCCTCACCCCTCGCGGCTATCCCCGTCTCATGCACCCACAACCTTCGCGGCCCCGCGTTCAATGGCAATTGAGGCTAGTTGTTGACCGTTGGTGGTGGTTATCGGGATGGCATGTTCGTGTTGGGCTTCGTCTAATGCGCTACGTTGGTAGTCGCTGGTCGTGATCATCAGGCCATGGTCGCCGATACGCATTCCGCCACGTAGCAGCTGCACGTCCCCGCCGTGCACTTCCCGGTGCCAATTCAATGCCTGGATCGTGAAACCGACCGTCATAACATCGGCGATTTCCATGCTGGCGCGGATGTCGAGTTCACCGGGACGCATTCGATTGAGCACGTCAACATCGGTCATGCCGATGCTGGCGAGCAATACGACCATGAAGCGTTCGAAGCGGGCGTTGTTCAATGCTCGTATCTGTCGCAACAGCGACTGCTCATCTTCCGCATCGGACCCCGAGGTAGTATCTGCGAGGTTGCGCGCCAGTCTGACGGGCGTTTCGATGGTCCTTGCAATACGGCTTTGTGGAGTTGGCGACTGTTCATCAACATCATCCGGAAACAACGGGTCCGAGTCGTCGTCATCATCATCCATGAACCACGTGGCATCATCGGTTTCCGTCTCTACATCCTCGACCGTGCGCGCTGGCGACGGCTCGGCAGCATGTTAACGGAGCGCATAGGTGTTGTTGCCGACACGCACAAAGGTAGATTCTTGTCCGTTCTGCAACATGTCCTGGATCAGGTACGAGCGGACTTCTTCCTCTTCCTTTGATCTGCTACCCCTGAGTACTTCTGCCGAGTGCAACATCGTCGTCATCTCACCGATGCTGAGCGGACGTTTAGCGTGCCGCAACACTTCCTGGGACGCGTCCTTTATCGTCATCATCCCGCGCGAATTCGCACGCGCAATCGACGAGGCAACATTGACCGGGTTCACCGTCGATGCAGTCGATGCCGCGAATGATGCGCTGCTGCGTACCGTCCGGTCTAGAAATGACGGTAACGTGAAGCGTCCTGAGGGAGTGCGGACGATACCCGATGTTTCAGAGCCCTCCGATGCGATATGCTCCAGTTCGGATCGAACCGAATCGTCGTCTAACGGTTCATTGGCGTCGATTGATAGACGTGCCGATTTAATCTGCCGAACGATCTCCGCGGGCGAGAGTGGCTCACCAGCACGCCGCAGTACGTCGAAAGTGGCGTCAAGCAAACGCATATATGGGCTCTCCTAGACAGCTTGACCGGCTAATACTCCCGTCAGCCGCTCATGGTCGACTGCAACTTGTCCGTTAACGACGACAAAAGGTATTCCTTCGGGATACTGTTCAGGGTCTTCAAAGGTGGCACGGTCAGTAATCCGGTCTGGGTCAAATACAACGATGTCTGCGAACTTGCCCTTGGCGATCTCGCCGCGATCCTTCAGTCCGAAACGCAACGCGGCGTTTTGCGAGAGGCGCTGAACCATCAATTCGAGCGGGACGTTGTGCCGCCGTCGCAACCTGCCGATCATGCGCGGGAAGCAACCATAAGCGCGCGGATGCACCATGCCGCCGGTAGGTATCGCATCGGAGCCAACCATGTAGTCAGGTCGCTGCATCAACTCCATGATGTCGGCCTCTACCTGTTGCCAGAGACGCACACTCGCCGGGGGTGCACCGCGGAAGCCGCAGTTCAACTCTTCTTCAAGCATAACCCGACACATCATCTCCTCAAGCGAAACACCCCACTCCTCTGCAACCTCGTCGAAGTACATCCCCTCAAGGTCTTTGTTGGCTTCAGACCCGATATGCGACCAGACGTTGCCGGACACGCCGCCGCGGGTGCCACTGCGGATGCTGGCTATCACCTCTTCGCGGCTCTCGCCATCGCCCAGCCGTTGTAGCATCACCTCTGGTCCACCCTCATGGAACCAGCTCGGGAAGAATGTTTGAGGAAAACTGGAACCGACCGGATAGGGGTAGGTCTCCAGAGTCACATCAACGCCGTCAGACTTGGCGCGCTCTACCGGCTCCAGTATCGACTCGAGGTCGCCCGCCGAATCGGGTTGCGTGCGGTAGTGCTCCAAGTGGATCTGTGCGCCAGATCGACGTCCGATCTCCATCGCCTCTTCTACACCACCGCCCGCGAAGCCGCGATCGGTATTGTGATTCCGCAAGTGAATCGACAGTGGACGTTCATACTGCTTGACGACATTCATTATTGCCACCAGCTCGTCAGTGTCCGAAAAGGAGTTGGGATAGTAGGACAACCCCGTCGCAAAACCGCAGGCACCTTGCTCGAAGCTCTCGTGGATGATGCGCTCGGCACGTTTCCACGCGTCGCCGGTAAGCGGCGCGTCGATCATGCCACCTACCGCCTCAAGCCGCAATGGACCGTGTCCGAGGAACATGCTGACGTTGCATGAAGTCTTGTTGTGATAGTTCGACATGGCGCGTTCGTACGTCGACATGTCCAAATCTTCCGATGCGTATCCCAGAATGCCGCTGAGGTAGTGCATATACATCAGGTAGTTTTCGCGGGAGAGCGGCGCCAGCGTCAAGCCGTCCGGGGCGATAATCTCGGTCGTTACGCCTTGCCGAATCCCGCAGGCGTGCTGTCCGTCGCGCAGAAGCGCAGCATCGGCATGTGAATGCACATCGATGAAGCCGGGAGTGACAGCCATGCCGGTAGCATCGATGACTCTCGATGCCGTCGCTTCGGAGAGAGTGCCGACTTCCGTGACACGCTCGCCTTGAATCCCGACGTCGGCAACCTTGCCCGGCACGCCAGTGCCGTCGTAGACCGTGCCATTGATGATCAACAAATCGAAGTGCATAGCATTACCATCCGTTCATAACTTCGCCACGCAATCAGTAAGTTGCAGAATATCGCAAATCGCGGCGAATTAGGACGATGAGTTATCAGCAGAATCGCCGTCGGCTTCTCGACCGTAGTGATCGCGTTTGGCGAAGGTGTTGGCCCATGATGCAGTGCCCGAAAGTGAGCCGTCCGTGAAGACGACCGGATGCTGAAGCAACTGCTCTTCCTCGCCGTACATCTTGAGATTGTTGTAAGCGCGCAGGTAGATGCAGTCCTTATCCAGGATCTCGCACTTGCCAGCACGAGTGCCGCCGCAGGGACCGTTGCGCTGGTTCTTCACGCACTGCGATTCGGGACACAGTTCGCCGATATCTGGAAGTGAGCAGTCGCCGCAGTCGCGACAGCCGTAGAGGGGCACCTTCGTCATCTGTTCGGTAGCATGCACGGCCTTCATCACCGTCTTGCTCTTCTCGAACTGCCGATATAGAGACTGCCCGGTATTGAATGCCGGCGCATTGTGGTCGAATATGAAGTGCTTGCCGAAACGTCCGACGCGATAGGGCAGGTTCGGAGATAGCGCACGTTTCAGGAGCGACGATTTCCTACCCTTGCGCGCGGCGTATTCGCGGTTCAACTCTGCAGAAGACGTGTTCGGCGTGTCGCCGGGCTCGAATAGATAGAACTCTCCGGGCTGCGAATAGCCAATCTCAGCCGCCGCATCTTTCCATGCATCGCCCTTAATCTCGTCGGCGATATCTAGAATGCGCCCGATGCGTTCGAACGTGAGACGTCCCGACAGGTAGACGCCGCGGTAACCAGTGCCGCGCAGCACCGCGATCTGCTTCGCCGCCAATTCGTTGAAGAAGGCACGCCCTCGATCTTTCGATTTCGCCGCTTTGTTGGCAGTATCTACCAGCTCGGAGTTCACCGCCACTCCGGGAATTCCCCAGCGACCGAAGAATCTGGCGGCTGGAGCATTCAAGACGTATATCGATCCGAGAACGGGAGGCATAACATCGCCATGCTTCCACGACAGATACCGTATCAACTCATGGTGTTTACGGGCATCGTATCCGATCTGCGACACGAGCCAGCGCGCGCCAGTCCGCAACTTCATATCCATCTTGTAGAGCTGCGTCAGATACTCACCCTCGTACAGCTTGAAGGGATTTACGGCCGCGCCTGGATGGAATGAGGTGTGTCCAAGCTCGGTTGCCGCGCTCCTGCGGCCGGGCAGGGTTACTCGCAAGCCGGCATTCATCAGACGGATCATCTCCAGCAATCCCACCGAATCGGTATCGAAGACCGGTCGCGCCTGACCTGATAAGCCATCCACCGGATAGTCGCCAGATAGACACAGGATGTTTCGGAAGCCGGCGCTGGAAAGCGACCATAATCGCCCCTCCAGAGCGTTGCGGTTGTAGTCCTTGCATGAGAGATTGATTACCACCTCGGCATGGTGTCCCAGCAACTCCCGGCCCAAGGTATCTGGCGTGATGTGGGGATTGCCGCCCGGATTGTCGGTGAAACATACGGCATCTATCCGCCCACTCTCAGCGGCCGTCTTGGCCAGGTCTACGCTATGACGCGCGCTCGACTCCATGGCCAGACCGCGCGACGTCTCGATCTCGATCGCTACCGCAAAGCCGTCTGAAAGTCGAGTGGCGAGATCGGCGCCGGCAGAAACATGTTCCTCATCAGAAGTCATGAGGTTCAATTATCGCGCGCAATCGCCAAAGTCTTGCCAGATCGCGCACTGCGAGTTGCGGATGTCAGACGTCAGTCGATCTGCCTCAAGCGCGGATCGAGACGATCACGGAGCCAGTCGCCAAGGAAGTTCAGTGACATCACCGTCAGGAAGAGGAACAAACCCGGAACGATCGACATCCACCAGTTGGTCGTCGTCAAGAAGGCACGTCCTTGAGTGATGAGAAGTCCCCAACTCGGGACTGATGCGGGCAAGCCTACACCGAGGAAAGAGAGGCCCGACTCGGCCACGATGAGTGCACCGGTGCGGAGCGTGGTGACTACGATCACGATGTGGACGATCTGCGGGAAGAGGTGCTTCCACATTATGCGCAGGTCGCTGGCGCCCATCGTGCGCGCGGCAATCACAAAGTCGCGGCTCTTAATCGAAAGTATCTCGCCGCGGATGTTTCTAGTGCCGGCCGACCACGAGAAGATAGACAGCAACAGAGTCACGGACCAGAGACTCGGTTGGATACTGACGGCCCAGATGATGGCGATCATCAATAGCGGCAACGACGACCATAAGTCGACCAACCGCATCAGCAACTCATCCAGCAGGCCTCCGAAGTAGCCAGCCAAGATGCCCGTGAGTGTTCCGACAAACAGTCCGAAGAGCACGGCTACGCTTGCGACGATGAGGGATACCCTGGCACCCTCCAGAACTCTTACAAGCATGTCCTGACCGAGGTTATTGGTGCCCAGCGGATATTCGGTAGTGCTTCCCTCGAACCATAGCGGCGGCACGTCTCGGGCGCGCAGATTGCCCTTGTCTGGTTCGTGAGGGCTGATCTGATTGGCGAATATCGCGCCCAGCACTACCAACACCAGCACGAGCACCGGGACTATCGGCCATCGACGCAGGAAGCGCCACCACTCGACTGGATAGTACCAATGGGTGCCGCGCGACACGACCGTAGGAGTACGGTCTGCTACGCTAATTTCGCTGGATGTGCTCATCAGGAGTATCGAGTCTGGGATCGATCAAATCGATCTCATGGGTTATGTCTGTCTCTCAACCTATCCGAGCCGTCGCGCGTCGAATCGCTTCCATGGTGCTGTTTGCACCAAAGGATAACCGCAATTTACGTGAAAACCGTGAATCTGTCAAGACGTATCAAGGCGCGTCCTGTCTGCGTAGGCGATGCGTCTCCGGAAAGCGCGGGACGCATCGCTTACCGACGTTACGCCCGTGGTTGAGGTGCGACCATGGGCTACGGTCTGCTACATCACCGCAGGGGGCTCTACTCAGAGGCGATAATTGGCTTGTTGCTGTCAGTCACAGTCGATAGATTGAGATGGACCGCTCCCTTCTGGGCCGGATGTCTGTTCGTTTACATCTTCGTACACGCATTCGCTGGAACCGCATACATAAAGAGCATTGCCACACTTGACCTCTTTTCCTGGATCAACCTCTCGGTGATTTTCGCGCTCTTTCTATTCGCTATCCCAGCGTACTTCGCTAAGGATTAGCGTCGACATCAGGATAGGACGCGGTTACCCAGCACATCTCTCAAATGGCAGGCAACTTAGCTATGTACCGCGGTGCCAGTTGCTAGATCAATCTGACTAGGAGTATCTGATCCGCGGGTCGATCAGCAGATACAGCATGTCGGCGATGAAGTTCAGTCCTACGTAGCCGGTGCCGAAGATGAGGGCGGTGCCGGCAACGATGGGAGCATCGTTATCGAGTGCGCCCTGCACTGCCAGACGTCCGATGCCGGGCCAGGCGAAAACCGTCTCGACAAATACCGATCCGGTGATGAATGCCGCCAGCACCAGCGCAGATACCGTGATGGGCTGTATGAGGGCGTTGCGTAGCGCATGCTTCATGATGATTGAGCCGTACGATGCCCCCTTGGCGCGTGCCAGCTTCACATATTCCGAATCGAGCACTTCCAACATCGACGAACGCGTCAGACGCAGATAGGTTGCCCATGGGTCGAATGCGAGCACGAATGCCGGCAATACGAAGTGGCGCGCGGCAGTGATGAAATCAGAGCCTGGCGGCGCCTTCGTAGCTGAGGGTAGCCATTGCAGATATCCGGCAAAGAACAGGATCACCAATATCGCCAACCAGAAAGCCGGCGTAGCCTGTCCTACGAGTGCGATTGCACGACCGAAGTAGTCGATGCCGGTCCCACGACGCACTGCTGAGATGACGCCCAAGAGGACGCCGGGAATGGTACCCAGCACCCACGCGACGGCCGCGAGTTGCAGACTGTTCGGCAACGCCTCCAAGATCGTTAGCGATACCGAGCGCTGGGTCGCGATGCTCTCACCCATGTCGCCCTGCAGGATGTTGCCGAGCCAGACGAAGTATTGGATATAGACCGGGCGGTCCAGCCCCCACTTCGCCTTCAGTTCGGCTACCGTGTCGGCCGATAAACCGTAGGTGTCGTCGCGGACATACGCCAGCAGGGGATCCGGTCCGAGACGGGAAAGTGCGAAGACGAGTATCGTCACGCCCCACAGTGTGAGTACTGCGAAGATGAAGCGGCGTACGAGGTATCTGCGCATCGTTAAACCAGTCGGTGCTTCTGAAGCATCGACATATTACGCCGTGTAAACGAGTTCGTTCCCAACATTATCCCTCCACCTCCAGCGATCTGCCGGAGGTGGAGGGACGTTTTATGTGACAGCGTTTATCGCGGCCAGTTGCGTGTTTCTACGCTTTGCTTACGGTAGCGTTATCTTCTCTGGCGAGTTGATGGCTGACCGCAAACCGGGTTCCATGTCCCAGGAACCGATGGAGTTGGGGTTGTAGACGATCAGGCTGGGTGCTGCGACTACACCGAAGCCGGGCAACCAGTGCCTCAGGAAGTCAGCGAATTCCTTGTTGAGCGCGATACGTGCCGCACGGTCCGGTTCCGCTGATACGTTCTTGTAGTTTTCTGTCGCCTCAGGTATCTCGATACCGTGGCTCTTGCCACCGCGCGCAATTGCGCTCATCTGGATACCGCGTGGGAAGTCCCACGGCGTCGTAGCAAAGTTCTCCAACGGTCCAGTGTCTGTCCACGCCTGAGTCGCTGAGCGACCTACCAGTGTCGGACGGAACACGGTGTATTCGTAGTGCAGTACGTCTACATCTACGCCTACCTCTTCCCAGAACTGGGCAACTGCATCGCCGATGTCACCGTAGAAGTGTCCTACGGGCCATGCGAACATTGCGATCTTGAAGCGAGTGCCGTCGCCACCGCGTGGGTAGCCGGCTTGATCGAGCAACGATTCAGCCATTGCCGGGTCGTATCCGACGCCCCAGCGATCGTTATCCCATTCCGGGTGGTTGATGTCGAAGTATGGAATCTCTACCGGCCATCCGACGCCACCGATGATGGCTTCGTTGATGAGCTGACGGTCAATCGACATTGCCAGTGCTTCGCGTACCAGTCGCGCCTGATCCATGTCGGTCATGCCGGGCGGGTTGTTGCCGTCATCCGGCTTGTGCGGGTTGCCGAGCCATGGCAGGTCGTGCGTGTAAGTCACGATCTCCAACGGGTCGCCTGTAGTCGGGTGGTTGGTTTCCCAGAGGTTGCCGGCAAACATGATCGTAACCATGCGAGCAGTACCGGAACCGTTGCGAACCATGCCGAAGCGTTCAACGGTCGGAATGTTGCTGGTGCCTACCTCTGCAATGTCGGCCTCACCGTTCTGGAGCATCACGATACGTACGCTCTCGTCGGGCACTGATACTCGAGTGATCTTGGAGATTTGTGCCGCTTGACGCCAGTGGCTGGGCAACGCGGTGTACTCAGTGCGGTCGCCACGGATCCAGTTCGTAAACTCAAACGGGCCGGTGCCAACGATGTTGTCGTTGTTCCAGTCTTTGCCCATCTCGTCGAATGCGCGCTTGCTGACGATGCCAGCGCCAAGACCGTCCTGTCCGAAGAACCAGGTGTCCCAGCGGGGGTCAAAGTTCTCCCAGCGGATGCGTACCGTCTGGTCGTCGATTGCTTCACTTGGGTTGGAACCCAAGAAACCAGCCCATGTTCCAGAGCCGTCAGTAACACTTGTCTGACCAGAACCGAGTTCATTCGAAAGGTTCGGGTTCGTGTCGTTAGTTGACCATGCAATGTCTTCCGCAGTCAACGGTCCGAAGTTCTTGTGGAAATCGACGCCCTGGCGGACTTTCACGTCCACGTAGGTAAGGTCGGAATCGAATTCAAAGCTCTCGGCGAGGAGGTTTTCGGCGATGTTCGTGCCGACGGGTTTGAACAATGTCTCTACCACGCTCAATGCTTTGGCGCCACAGCAGAGGTTGCCGGCGTTGAAGCCAGACCAGTTGCGCTGACTGTCGCCAATGGCCCAGACCAGCTCACCAGGAGCTTGCCGTGATGGCGGAGCATCGGTCGCGGCCGGTACCGGCGTAGCGGTCGGGGGAAGCACTGGGGTCGCGGTTACAACCACTTCGACCTGGACTTCGCGCTCGACTTCTTTTACGACTTCAACTTCGACTTCTTTCACGACCTCGACTTCGACTTCCCGGATGACTTCTTTTTCGACTTCAACGGGAACTTCGACTTGGACTTCGCGAATGACTTCTTTTTCGACCTCGACGGGGACTTCGACTTGGACTTCAACCTCGCGGATGACTTCCTTCTCGACTTCGACGGGGACTTCTACTTCTACTTCGCGAATGACTTCCTTCTCGACCTCGACGGGGACTTCTACTTCTACTTCGCGAACGATTTCCCTCTCGACCTCGACGGGGACTTCGACCTCGACGGTTCGGATGATCTCAGTCTGGACAGTCACCTCTACGATGCGCTCGCTTCCGCACGCGATCGCAAATGCGACCGTTGCAATCAGCGAGATTGGCAGTAAGAAGCGCATCCAAAATCCTGGGGATTTGGATTTACGTTCCGATTTAATCTTCATTGATGGGACCTCCTAATGAGTTCCTAACATGCCACGCGAATCCGTACCGAAACAACGGACGCTATCCGAAAGTTACACGAAACCAGTGAAACTGTCAACTTCTAAATCAGATATTCTGCAAAACTGAAACGCGAGGTAGCGAAAATCGTTGTATCGTACCCTCATGTTGTACCTCCCTGGGGTCGACCTGAACTGAAATCCCGCCATTGCCATTCAAGGACTTCACAAAATGCGCATACCGCTACTCGGCATCTCACATGAAACCAACACCTTCTCAAGCGTTCCGGCCAGCTACGATGAATTCGTGAAGTCGGGAATACTGCGCGGACAGCAGATCGTAGACAAGTTCGCAGATGCCAGATACACCATCTCCGGATACCTGCAGGCGGCCGATGAACTCGACTTCGAACTGGTGCCGCTCATGTACGCAAACACCGGTCCTATCGGCACCATCACCAAGGATGCTTACGACCGGCTCACTGCCGAGATGTTCCAGATGCTGCGAGACGGCGGACCGTGGGATGCCGTGCTGATAGCTAACCACGGCGCAGCGGTGAGCGAAGAGTATCCCGATATGGACGGTGAGTTTTGCCGCGCCGTGCGGGAGATCGTGGGCGACGACATGATGATCGGGATCACGCTCGACATGCACGCCAACGTCTCCAAAGCGGTCGTTGAGCATACCAACGTCTGCGTAGTCTGGCGCACCAATCCGCACCTCGATCCCAAAGTGCGCGGACGAAAGTCGGCCGAAATGACCGTGCGCGCCGCAAGAGGCGAGATCCAACCGGCACAGTGGATCGAGATGCCGCCGATGTACGTCAACATCGTCAAACAGTTCACCGGTGAAGACCCGATGCGCTCCTTCGTCGCCGACTGCGTAGCCGCCAACGAGATTGACGGCATCCTCGACACCAGCGTCGCGGAGGGCTACCCGTACGCCGATGTTGATGAGATGGGCATGTCATGGGTGGCAATTGCCGACAATGGCGACCTTGAGCTGGCCAAATCGGTCGCAAAGGATATGGCATCACGCGCATGGGAGCGGCGCGCCGAGTTGAACGTCCAAGTCGCGTCGATATCCGATGCGCTCGACATGGCACTTGCCGATTATGTCGGACCGCGCGATCTCGGCGATGCCGACACGGTGGCGACGGACGGCACCGCACTCGCCATGCCGGACGATGCCGAGGGGGCACGTGAAGGCCCCATCGTGCTCATGGACGTTGGCGACAATATCGGCGGTGGATCATCAGCCGACTCGACACACATCCTCACCCAGGTCGTCGAACGCGGCATATCCAGTTTTCTGCAGACACTATACGATCCGGAGTCGGTACAAGCCTGTGTCTCGGCCGGCATCGGCGCAACCGTCACTCTCGATGTTGGCGGCAAGACGGACGACATGCACGGCAATCCGGTGCGGGTTACTGGCAAGGTGCGCGCCATCACCGACGGGCAGTATGAGGAACTGGGACCATCGCACGGCGGCTTCCGCTTCTACGACTCCGGCGTCAGCGTGCGCCTCGACACGGATGGCGGACAAACACTGGTGCTAACCTCCGCCCGCGCCGGCAACACGACCCGGGCGCAGATGTATCACATCGGCATCATCCCCGAACGCTACCGCATAGTAGTCGCCAAAGGCGTAGTCTCACCTCGTCCGGCATACCAACCAATAGCCGGCAAAGTAATCCTCGTAAACACCCCCGGCGTAACCACCGCCGACATGAGTACCTTCACCTACCATCGCCGGCGCGTGCCGCTCTATCCGATGGAGTTGGAGGCGAAGTACGCCTAAGAAGTATGCATAAAAAGGAATCCCAACATGGCTCAAACCAGTGAAGCTTCATCCCGCCCCAATTTCATCGTCATCATGGTGGATGATTTGGGGTTTTCGGATATTGGTTGTTACGGGGGTGAAATTGCAACGCCGCATTTGGATGCATTGGGATATGGCGGGTTGCGGTTTACTCAGATGTATAACGGGGCGAGATGTTGCCCTTCGCGGGCGGCGCTGTTGACGGGCTTGAACCCGCATCAGGCGGGCGTCGGACAGATGACGGCAGACTTGGGTATTCCGAGCTATCAGGGATATCTGAACGACAACTGCGTCACGATGGCGGAGGTGCTTAAGCCGGCAGGGTATCGCACGTTGATGTCGGGCAAGTGGCATGTTGGCGGCGGCTACGATCGGAGACGGCGCGATGAGTGGACGCCGGGCGATGCGACCCATCCGTTGCCGACGCAGCGCGGCTTTGACCGCTACTTCGGACTGATGGAAGCGGCCGATTCGTTCTGGAATCCAAAGGCGCTGATGCTGCAGGACACGCTCATCGATGTGGAAACGTCCGATTTCCATCTGACAGATGCCATCGCCGACTACGCCGTATCCCAGATCGACGATGCGATGTCGGCTGGTGAGCCGTTCTTCCAATACATCGCCTTTACCGCGCCGCATTGGCCGCTGCACGCCTGGGAAGACGACATCGCCAAATATGAAGGTCGATACATGCGTGGCTGGGACGAAATCCGGGCGGCAAGACATGAAGAGCAGAAGGGGCTCGGCATCGTCGACCCGAAGTGGCCCATATCGCCCCGCGACGAGGATGCGCCGCCGTGGGATGAAGTCGAAAACAAAGAGTATGAAGACATCCGCATGGCCGTCTACTGCGCCATGATCGAACAGGTCGACCGCGGCATCGGGCGCGTCGTCGAGACGCTCAAGCAGCATGGGCAGTTCGAGAACACGATGATCATGTTCCTATCCGACAACGGTGGCTGTGCCGAACTGTTCCAGGAAGACAGCGACTGGCCCGACCCGTCGCAGTGGGAGACTTCCCTGACGCTGGACGGTGAGCCGGTGCGCGTCGGCGACATCCCCAAGCTGCGTCCTGGTCCCGACACGACCTTCCAGGCCGTCGAGTTGCCCTGGGCAAACGTATCCAATGCGCCCTTCCGTTTCTTCAAGCGCTGGATCCACGAAGGTGGCATCTCAACACCCTTCATCGTGCACTGGCCAGACCGCATAGGTGAATCGGCCATCATCGACAATGTGCCGATGCACATCACGGACATCTCGGCGACGATCTACGATGCGGCGGGTGTATCGTATCCGACCGAGCACGGCGGGCACGAGATAACGCCGCTCGAGGGCGAGTCGATAGTGCCGATACTGGACGGCAAAGAGTGGATGCGGGAGAAGCCGGTGGCGGTAGAGCACGAAGGCAATCGCGGCATCCGCATCGGCGACTGGAAGCTAGTAGCCGAGTGGGACGGCCCCTGGGAGCTCTACAACATCCCCGCCGATCGCACCGAGCAGCACGATCACGCCGCCACCGAACCACACCGCGTCGCCAGCATGCTCCAAGCATACGAAGCCTGGTCCACCCGCGCCGGCGCGCACCCCTGGCCCATCCGCCCCGGTTTCCTAGCCAAACGCACCCGCGGCCAACGCGACCACATCTCCCAACACCGGTCTCCGATGGGAGGTGGGATGAGGTAGGGTAGGGCGGCTATGTCACCTCGGTTGCCCTCACCCCTGACCCCTCTCCCGCATTACTGCGGGAGAGGGGAACTTCTCGGCGTGTTCATGATTGAAGTGGACGTTTATGGTTGTTGTTCCGGGCACCGCCGCCCCTTTGTCCCTCCGATCGCCCTCATCCCTGACCCCTCTCCCGCTTTACAGCGGGAGAGGGGAACTTCTGGGCGTGTTCATGGCTGAAGTGGACGTTTATGGTTGTTGTTCCGGCTACGTCGTGCACATTCATGCTGCGGGGCACGACGCTGCTCATGATCGTCATGAACAAGTATGTTCAATGTAAACAGACAACATGCCGAGAAGTTCCCCTCTCCCGCAGTGATGCGGGAGAGGGGCTAGGGGTGAGGGCAATCGGGGGACAAAGGGGTGGTTTTCCCCTACAACACCACCGCCGCGATATTGAGCACTGCTGCTGCTAAGAGCCCGGCGGCTAGGTCGTCTAGCATGATGCCCCAGCCGTTGGGGATGGCTTCTAGGCGACGGATGCCTAGGGGTTTTAGGACGTCGAAGATGCGGAATAGTAGGAAGGCGCCGAGCATGGTCCACCAATCGACTGGGGCGACTATTGCGACGGCTGTCAACTGTCCTGCCACTTCGTCGATCACTACCCGGCTGGGATCAGGGTCTGCGTCCGACTTCACACGTGCTGATACGGCGACGCCGATGAAGAAGATGACCACAATGGCGACGATGAGCCATAGATTGAGCGACGTCTCGCCCCAGCGAAGCGCGGCATATATGCCCACCGTGACGGCCGATGCCAATGTAGCCTTCGCCACCGGCGTAAGAAATGCTACCCCGAACCCCGTAGCCAACGCCTCAGCAACAAAATGAACCGCGCGATTAGACATGAGAGCCTATGTTAGTTTACGCGGGGCGCAACCGTCCCTTTGTCCCCCGATTGCCCTCACCCCTGACCCCTCTCCCGATTTACATCGGGAGAGGGGAACTTCTCGTGGTGGTCATTGTTGAAGTGAAGATTATTGTTGTTGCACATCAATCAACAACGGCGTGCTTCGCAACCATGGACGCAACTGCCATTGCACGATCATCAACTACATCGTTCATCGTCAGCAGAAATCGTATGGACAAGGTCATGATCGGAGTGGACGTCATGGTTGTTGTTTCGGCTACGTCGTGCACGTTGATGCTGCGAGGCACAACGCTGCTCATGATCGTCATGAACAAGTATGTTCAATGTAAACAAACAACGAGACGAGAAGTTCCCCTCTCCCGCAGTGATGCGGGAGAGGGGCTAGGGGTGAGGGCAATCGGGGACAAAGGGGTGGTGGAGTAACGCACCACACAAAAATCCCCCTCTCTCGCTAGTGCGAGAGAGGGGGATTTGGTGCCTTTTTGGCGTTTTGCCTTTAGCGGGCGTTTGCCTTGCTTTGGCGGCCGCGGCGGCCCATGGCTAGGAAGGTGCCTAGGGTTACCGCGCTGGTGCCTAGGATTAGGATCCAGAGGGCGAGGTTGCTGCTGGGAGCGGTGCCGCCGGTGTCGGGTGCTACCGGGGTTGCGGTGGGCAACGGGGTTGGCGTTGCGGTGGGCAACGGGTCGGGTGCACCGGCGCTACCGATGGCTACCGTCGCGGGCAGTTCGCTCAGGTGTCCGCAGACGCTCAGGTCGCTGCCGACTAGGCGCACACCACCGGAGGTGATGAGCAATGTGCCGTCGGACTTGAGCACTACCATCGCCACGTTGGAGATGGATGAGCGCAGCGAAGCGTGCAGTGGCAGGCAGACTTCAGCCGCAGAGTCAAGCTCGTAGTCCGAGATTGCTGCGCCGGAAGCATCTACCAGCGAGATTTCGTAGGCGTTGCCGCCCAGCGTGTATCGCTGATGGATCATGCCAGCATTGGATGCGGCACCGCTGTCTTCCATTCGGACACCGATGATCTCACCGTTCGGTACATCGCCGCGTTTGGCGGTGATGGTGAAGCCGTCGCCGTTGAATGCGCCGCCCTCTTCTGGCGTGAACACTTCATACTGGTTGCCCTGCGCATCGGTCAAGATCTCAGGGATGTCACCATCCGGGTTCACTTCCGGAGTGTCGTCCGATGGGATGCCAAACGGTCGTACCACTCGGATGTCGAACATGGCCGAGCAACCAACTGACGGATCGGATGGCGCACAGTCTGTGATGTCCTCAACACCTTCATTCACTGTGCCGGCTACTCGTGCCGTCACGGTGTAGGAACCAGGCGTGCCAGGTGCCGTGTAGGTGTAGGTCGTCAGACCTTCTTCACGTGCCAGCTGTCCAGCGTCGTCGCTCCAGTCGAACAGCACACCAGCGCCGAGCGAGTCGTCGCCTACGTTCTGCACACCGTAGACCTTGACGGATAGGACAACCTTGTCACCAGGTCGCAGCTTCAGGTTGGTAGCCGACGGTGCCAGCTTCGAGATCCGGCCGCCATCGCCATACTTCGGTCCTGGAGTTGCAGTTGGCGTTACGGCCACTACAGTTCCGACTTCTACTATTCGAGTCAGATTAGGCGCGGGCATTCCAGCAGAGTCGCTGAGCATTGCGCGTGCGCTGACGATCTTGCCGATATCGGCTGAAACCGGTCGGTAACCCGCTTCGGTGCCGACGACGTTGTCATCGCTGTCAATCCAGTCGATCGTGGCGGTGTAGCCACCGTAAGTCTCGGCGCTTGCAGTAGTCGTCATTCCCGTCGTCGGTGGATCCTGGCCACTGATCGAAAGGACTACGGCTGAGACTACGCCGGTGATATCCGAAGCATTGCCTCCAGGTTTAATGGGATCAGCATCTCGGACCACGGCTTTTGCCATGATCATGTAGCCAGCGTCAGCTGCGGTCAACTGGTAGTCACTCGTCAATGACCTTGTGCTCGTATCGCCGGTTTCGGTCGCAGCGGAGTTGATAGTCTCATTCCCGGCTGCATCCACGCGGAACCATCGGATTTGATAGATGTAATGTCCAGGAAGAGCACTCGAGGTGAGCATAGCCGTTGCCGTCAGCGTGTCGCCCATCGTAGCTGTCGGGTCTGGCGTCGGTGTGCCTGGCATGCCAGGATTGACCTCACCAGTCACCGTAGCAGCCGTCACTGTTCCGGATGGCACAGTGTCCCCAGATGTCGTACCCTCATGATCATCGGGCACATTGAGCAGAACGCGTGCATACAGCGTGAGACCCAGCTCGGTGATCCTCAATGGATCGGAGGTCGATTCACCATCGGTGAAGGTGGTGGTTTCACCGTGCTTCGTGCGAGTGCCATCGGCGTTCATGCGGAACCATCGAGCCTCTTTCAAGCTGTAACCAGCGTCCATCAAGGCATCTGACAACGTGGCAGATACCGTGAGAGTGCCATCCCGAACCGGGTTGTCCCCATCCTTAAGCTCAACCGTGA
Source organism: Dehalococcoidia bacterium (assembly GCA_965200065.1). Lineage (GTDB taxonomy): Bacteria > Chloroflexota > Dehalococcoidia > Lucifugimonadales > Lucifugimonadaceae > Bin127. Next base: position 1,052,332 of record CBDATF010000002.1, read on the forward strand.
GACCGGCGATACTGTTGCTCGGAGGAGTAGGCAACGCAGGACTGGGACCGAGGGTGCCGTCCGCGTTCTCGATCGGGTGGAACGCAACTCGATGCGTTAGTTCAGTGCCTTCAACGTAACTGCCGTCCGAACGAACCCGTCGGTTAAGAACGTCTGCATTTATGTAGTGGTCGCGATCGGCTTCGCTAACCATGTAGGTCGCTTGGAAACCATCCGTCTCCTCATCCTCATCATCAGTGACGCCCGTGGTATTCTGGTTCTGGTGTTCGGAGTTAAAGCGCTTCCAGTCCACACGAACAATCTCATAACCGGTGTTCGGCACTGCCGATACACTCAGCGTGTCGCCAACGCTGATGACCTCAGAAGGTGTGGCCTGCGTAACCAATACACGCAACATGTTGCCGACGCTGGGACCGGATGCCGACTGCGGTAGTGCCTGGCTCTGGCCGTTGCCCGGGTCCGGGGCAGGAGTGACCACCATATGATCCACCGTAGCAGCCGTCACTGTTCCGGATGGCACAGTGTCCCCAGATGTCGTACCCTCATGATCATCGGGCACATTGAGCAGAACGCGTGCATACAGCGTGAGACCCAGCTCGGTGATCCTCAATGGATCGGAGGTCGATTCACCATCGGTGAAGGTGGTGGTTTCACCGTGCTTCGTGCGAGTGCCATCGGCGTTCATGCGGAACCATCGAGCCTCTTTCAAGCTGTAACCAGCGTCCATCAAGGCATCTGACAACGTGGCAGATACCGTGAGAGTGCCATCCCGAACCGGGTTGTCCCCATCCTTAAGCTCAACCGTGAGACCGGCGATACTGTTGCTCGGAGGAGTAGGCAACGCAGGACTGGGACCGAGGGTGCCGTCCGCGTTCTCGATCGGGTGGAACGCAACTCGATGCGTTAGTTCAGTGCCTTCAACGTAACTGCCGTCCGAACGAACCCGTCGGTTAAGAACGTCTGCATTTATGTAGTGGTCGCGATCGGCTTCGCTAACCATGTAGGTCGCTTGGAAACCATCCGTCTCCTCATCCTCATCATCAGTGACGCCCGTGGTATTCTGGTTCTGGTGTTCGGAGTTAAAGCGCTTCCAGTCCACACGAACAATCTCATAACCGGTGTTCGGCACTGCCGATACACTCAGCGTGTCGCCAACGCTGATGACGCCATCTGATGGCGTTTGCGTTGGCGTAACGTCTGGCATTTCCGTTGGCGTAACGTCTGGCATTTCCGTTGGCGTTGCCGTTGGATCTACCTTCACGCCGTCTGCGCTGGTAACGAAGAGAGGTTGGTCGATAGTGCCTTTGCCGTTTGACGTTGACGTGAGTTCGATGCTCACGTAGTCAGGCATGGGTGTAGGCGTGGCTGCTGGAGCGGTCGAAGCCGTTGGGATTGCGGACATTACGGCTGACCAGGAGCTAGAGCCGGTACTGTTGTTAGCCCTGACCTGGACATCGTACAATATGCCATTCTCAAGGTTGCTAATAGTGGTTCCCATTGCATCAAGAGGAATGTTCTCCTGCACAACCCAATCCGCTTCGCCTTGTGAGTTCTTTTTGTGTCGCGCATCGTAGTCCACGACGATGTCGCCCGATGCCGGTGGATTCCATCCCACTAAAAGGCCCGAGTCCCTCGGTGTCAGCGTTATCCCGGTTGGCACTCCTGGCAGCAGCGGGTCCTGCGCTTGAGCACCATCGTTTGTGATTGTGATAGAGCTGATGACGACAGCGAATACTGCGGCTGATGCCAGTATCGCGCCCACCGCGTTCCTGAACCAAATCAGTGATGTAGAAGATTTCATCACGTTTCTCTTCCTTTTTGAGCTCGACTTGTCGCCAGTCTGTCTCTCTCTTGCATTCATATCATTACTCATTTTTCGTCATGATCGATTGCGCGACAAACAAACAAGTACGCGTCTGTTCCGACTTACGCACAAACATCTTACCAGTGTACACAAACACACGCAATAATTTGGCGCGCTACTTAAGAAGCGAATTTCGTTTGTCGGGGCGATCTCATCGCCTCTCTATAGGGTACAGGATTGACGGTCAGGGAAATCCATACCGTTTGTCGCACTTGCCGCCCTTCTATAGCCACATCCCCAACCCATTGCTGGTTCCGGTCGCAAAGGCGAGCATCAGGACGTCCCAGTCCGCCTTGTCCGGACTGGGACGTCCTTGGGCGCGGATGCTCTGCTTGTCCTCAAGCAGGATTTGACCGCGACTGGTGAAGGAATACTTGAGCGATGCCAGTTCGCTGATTAACTCCGGATCGTCGCAGATCGAGATGTCGACGTTGGCGCAACGCATCGAACAGTTCGGCGCGCAGATTGGCAAAACGTTCCGGATTGCCGGCGCGTCGCCCGCCGTTGATGCCGACCGCTTCGATTTTGCTATCACTGCCGATGAAGAGCTCGTGCATCCGGTCGAGAACGCCGGCGCCGATTCCCACCTCATCGACGTTGATTTGACACACTGCATGGCGCCGCGCCAAGTCGAGCGCATGCCCGGTCGTCGTCATGATGTCGCGCGCCGGCATCGTTACCAGATCTATAATGGTTGCCCCGCGTCGAATGCATGCCACACTGCGGTCGTCGCCGAAACGTGCAACATCGAGCCCCATGACAGCAGGCGGCCGCGGCGCCTCGCTGGCATCATCATCGTCGTCGAACGTTCGATTTACGGCCGCTTCGATCTGGGTGAGATGTATCAGAGTGTCCGTAGCAGTAGCTGGGAAATCGCCCAACACCCGCACTTGGTAAGTAGCACTCTGCGTACCCCACCTCCGCGCTGCCCGCTCAACCCACTCCGCCGAAATCAAAGGTTTATGCATGCCCTCACCCCTAACCCCTCTCCCGCATCACTGCGGGAGAGGGGAACTTCTCGTCATGTTCATTGTTTATATGAAATTCATTGTTGTTGCTCCCGCTGACGTCGCCCCATAGCCACCTCGTTGCCCTCCGACAGTACGTCGAATGCGGAGATGTGTATCGTCTTCCAGATGGCGCGGTCTTTGTGGAAGGCATCGTAGAAGACGCCGGAGAGTGAGGTGGGATTTCCGATTAGCAACATCTTGGCATGGTGCGTCGTCATCGACCCCTCGATGGCATCGAAGATGCGCCGGTCGACGCCGGATGCTTCATCTACGACGAACAGGATGTGTTCCTGATGGAATCCCTGAAACCGCTCGGGCGTGTTGGTAGAAAACCCGAATGCGAAGCGGCGCGCGCTCAACTCCAGCCGCGTCGCCGAGATGCGCCCTCCGATCAGCTCGGCGTTGGCCTGGTGTATCGCCCGGATTTCGCGCCAGAGCAGTTCTGTCACCTGTCGTTGCGTCGGTGCCGTCGTTATCACCACCGCATCGTCGTAACACATGAGCCACCATATGACGGCGTGGGCGGCGATATATGTTTTTCCCGACCCGTTGCAAGACCTGACTGCCACATAGTCGTGGTCCCGTACCGCCTCTAAAATCTCACCCTGCTTACTCCAAGGCGTAGCCCCCAAACACTCCCGCACAAACCAAACCGGATCCCTCCGCGCCCGAACCTGCATCAACAACCAAACCTCCTAATATAAGGACACCTATATATAAGGATATACGGGGCGCGGGCCGGAGATGTGGCAGGGCGTTGCCCCATGGCCGCCCCGTCGGGCCCTCACCCCTAGCCCCTCTCCCGCATTACTGCGGGAGAGGGGAACTTCTCTTCATGTTCATTGTTGATGTGAACTTCATGGTTGTTGTACCCGTATGAGCAACCACGTTCTTCGCAGCATGAACGTCATCGTCGTTCCAAGTGATAAACAACTACGCTCACCGTAAGCAGAAAACATGCCCAGTAGTTCCCCTCTCCCAATGTGAATTGGGAGAGGGGTTAGGGGTGAGGGCAATCGCGGGGATAAAGGGGCGGTGGGAAACATATGGAGAATGAACGTTCACTCTCATCACGGAGTCGCCCTGCCCCATGTCCCGCAGGGTGCTGCTAGCCGATGACCATGGCGCCGATGGTTGCGATGACGATTGCAACTCCTACGCCCAAGATGGTGCGAAACATTATCGTGTGGTTCTTGGAAACTTCCGAATGGAGCCCCGATATACCCTTTTCGATCTTGGCGTCTAGCTTTGTAATGCCTATGTCGATCTTGGTGTCTAGATCTGTAATCTTGATCTCTAGATTTGCAATGCCGGTGTTGATCTTGGCGTCTAGATATGAAACGCTGGTGTCGATCTTGGCGTCTAGGGTTTTGTAGCCAACTTTGACTTGGGTTTCCAGTTCGGAGAGGTCGTCCCGCATTTCTGCGACCTGCTTATTCAGTTCTGTGACCTGTTTCTCCACTACTGTGAGGCGATGTTCGACGCCTATGAGCCGGGTCTCAACTTCGGAGACGCGGTTATCCGTGCTTCATGACCGTCTATCAAGTCGGCCTTAGTTGCGTAGTGTTGCATCTCTTCGCGCACCACCATACGGATATCTTCGGCGGTTTGAGTGGTCATCGTACTGCGTCTCGGCGCCTCTGCTACAGGATCATCATCCGCGGCGGGCGACGTGGCGACTCTTTCGGCTTCTGTCGTTATCATACCGACATCATATCCCATAAGTAAAGGTCGCCAAAATTAAAGTGTCACAACATCATCGCGCCCGGCAACGCCGCCCCGTCGCTGGGAAAACGCTAGCCCTCAAACCATCGGGAGTCGAATGCTAGCGTCATGGGGGCCCACCAGTCGTTTGGGCCGGCTTCGGGGACTTTTTGCTGGTAGGTCATCATCAGGTCGTTCCACTCTTCGGCGCGTTTGGTGGATGTGTAGCTCTGGAAGTCGCGCTGGGGATCGAAATCGTCCGGCGCGATACAGTACATAAAGAGATGATTTCCGATGCGGAAGATCTCCATGCGCTCTATGCCGATGCCTTTGAGCGCTTCCAACACTTCCGGCCACACGTTGCGATGGTATTCCTCATACTCCGCGATGATCGCCGGGTCGTCTTTAAGGTCGAGTGCCTGCGCAAATGATTTCATGGGACTGTCACCGATTCAGAGCTGTAGTAGACAAGAAAGACTATATCTGAATGTGCCACCACCTCAGATCCGATAGTACCGCTCCGCGTTGGTTTGGAAGAGAGCGGCGCGGTCGCTAGCAGTGAAGTCGGCGGTTATCTCGTCGTAGGCTTGCCAGATGGCGGCGTAGCTGCTGAATAGCATGTCTACCGGGTAGTTGGATGCGAACATGCAGCGGTCGACGCCGAAGATATCGGTGGTGTCGAGCACAAACTGACGGATGCGGTCAGCGCTGAAGGTGCCGGCGAACATTCCCAGCGCGGAGATCTTGACCGATACGTTGTCGGCCGATGCCAGGTCGCGCATGCCGTTGCGCCACTGCTCGATGCCGGCCGCATTCCAGTCGCGCGGCATACCGGTATGGTCAAGCACAATCGGCACTTCCGGCACGCGATGTGCCAAATCGCCGGCTTCCGACAGTTGCCACGGCCACACTTGCAAGTCGAAAGAGCCGTCGTGGTCGGCCAATGCACGATATCCGCGCAACCAGTCAGCATCACGCATCAAGTCGTTGCGGTCCGTGAACTGCCACGTCGGATCTTCGGCCCAGTTGAGCATATGCCGGATGCCGCGCCAGTTGGCGTGCTCGGCGTGCCGGGCGATGAGGTCGGGCGCATCAGGCTGCGACAGGTCGGCGTAGCCGATAATGGCGTGCGGCATCCCGCGTGAACCATCCGCATCAGCAACACTCTGCAACCACGCCGTCTCGCCGACCGGGTCGGCCTCATGGTCCCACTCCGCCTGCACATGCACAGACTTCACGAGCGGCAGTCCGGCCGCGTCTTCATGCAGGTGCGATATCAGGTACGTGCGGCGAAATATCGAGTAGTCGCCGACAAAATGATCGATGCCCTCCGTCAGCCACGGATAGGGATTGTTCTCCAAATCCCAGAGATGATGATGCGTATCGATGAATGGTGGGATGGTCATGTCAGTCTGTATGGAATACCTCAGTCAGTTCGATCATGAATTCGTCGGGGTGGGCGCCTTCGGGGATTTCGAAGTATGGAGACATGAAATCTTGCCAGCGGTCGTTGACTTCTTCGGCCGACATGCCTTCGAGCGCCTTCTGGAACGAATCGGTCACTTCGACGTATCCGAACAGCGTGCCGTCGTCGCGTGCGAAGATGCTGTAGTTGCGCCAGCCGTGCCGACGCAGCGCTTCGAGCATATCCGGCCACACGTTGGCGTGATGCTCCGTATACTCCTCCAGCGTCTCGGGGCGAATCTTCATCAAAAATCCGACACGTTTCATATCCTGAATACCTCCGCAATGCGATTAGCGTCAAGAAAGACTATATCTGATGATGAAGCACGAGTCGCGAGTCGAGTATTATCTTTAGACGTTACATATCGATAAACAACATCTAGCCAGCAACGGAGAGATAACGATGACGATCGCGCATCTGCGAACCTACACCATAAACACGGGCATGATGGAGTCTTGGCTCAAGCTGTTCGACGAGACGCTTATCGACGTGATGGACGGCTTCGGCATGAAGGCCGAGACCGTTTGGGTAAACGAGGAAGAGTCGCAATTTATCTGGATCCGCTCTTACGGCGACACGATCGAGGAGCTTGAGGCGAAAGAAGCGGCATTCTACGGCTCGGAGTGGTGGGCCGAGAACATGCCGCTGGTGCGCGGACATCTGGCACACCGCGACATCAAACTGATCAAATCCGTAGACTGACCGACTGACTGATGCTAACCAACTGCAAAGCGCTGACGTTCGATCTGTTCGGCACGGTGCTGGACCTGGGCGGCAGTCTGACACCATACATCGCGGACTTCATCCGCGCCCGCGACGCTGAAGATAGGGTCGACGCGGCAGAGTTCTGGAACGAGTTGCGACATCGGCAACGCATCGAACAGTATCAAGACTCGCTGGTAGAGCTGGGACACTCGGGATATCTCGAGACGGCGCGCAAGGCATTCGTATACGTCGCGCGCCTGAACGATCTGCCGCCGAGCGCCGATGAGACGGATGCATTTATGTCCGGCTGGCAGCAACTATCGCCATTTCCCGACTGTCTGCCGGCGTTGCATCGCATGAAAGAGGCTTACAAACTAGTCGCGCTCTCAAACGGCAATCCATGGTTCCTCGACCATCTCGCCGCAAATCGCATCGGGTTCGAGTTTGACGACATCATATCGGTTGAAGTGGCGGGCAAATTCAAACCCTATCCCGGCGTCTACCGCAGCGCGGCACGCCTGCTCGACATGGAGCCCGGCGAACTCATCATGGTCTCGTCCAACTCCTTCGATGTAATGGGCGCCCGCACCTGCGGCCTCCGCGGCATCTACGTCAATCGCTACCACCTGCCCTACGAAGACACCGACACGCGCTACGAGCCGGATCTGACGACGCGGGATTTCGCAGAGATGGCGGATAGGCTGGTGTGAAGCCTTTACAGTCGCCCTGCGCGAACGTTGTAACCTTTAGGCATGATTGCTTGGGGCGGGATAGTTTTCGTTTTGCATCGGCTACGGCTACAGTTGCTACGGACTGGCGCCGTGGCAATCGTTCTGCTTGCCAGCGGAATGATGGCCGCAATGGCGGTTGCTTGCACTAGCGAAGACGAGCCGGGAAGCCCTACGGCTGAGGCGGAAGCGACGGCATCGGGCGAGGTGCAGGTAGTTCCTACGAACACTGCTGAGGCTCCGCCGCGGGTGATACCTACTCGTACGCCTACTTTTACGGCGACGGCTACGTTTACTCCGATACCGACTGACACGGCGACGGCAACCGCGACGGCAACCAGCACTCCTACGGCTACGCCGACGCTGACGCCGACGCCGATGCCGACTCCGACGCCGGAACCGACGGCTACGCCAACTGATACACCGTCGCCGACGCCCACGTTTACTCCGACGCCAACGCCAACGTCTACATCGACGCCGACCGCGACGGCTACTCCGACATCTACACCGACTGCAACGCCGCTGCCGACTGCGACGCCGGAACCGTCTCCTACGGAAGCACCGGAAGATACGCCCGAACCGACGCCATCCGATGCACCAGACTTGTCGCCAACACCATCTGATACGCCGGATCTATCGCCGACGCCACCGGATAAACCAGACTCGTCGCCGACACCATCGGACAGGCCGGATGCATTGCCGACACCATCGGATGTTCTAGTTCCCACTCCAACGCCGATACCGTCACCACCACCAACGCCGGTGCCGACGCTCCCACCAACGCCAACAAGTACGCCGTTGCCGACAAATACGCCGGAAACGGTGAGCGAACCGACGATCCGATGGCGATTCGTGCCACCCAATCTGGACGGAAGCGGCGCCGCCGTAACATCCGAAGCCGACGTAACAGTGCACAACGGCGTCGTCTACTTCGGGTCTAAAGACAACCACATGTACGCGCTCGATGCCGCAACCGGTGAAGTGATCTGGTCATACAACACCTTCAGCAACGTTACGAGCGGCGGGACTTTGAGCGAAGATGGTTCAGTCATCTACTTCGGAACGGAAAGCAGCGGCTTCTACGCGCTTGATGCGGATGACGGCGATAAGCGATGGAACTACACCCGGAACGGCAATGACGGCAATTTCTACGCCAAGCCGACGGTTTACGAGGATGAGGGTGAATTTATCGTGATGGCGGCTGCAGACGGCCGCGTCTACGCCTTCAACGCCCTGATCGGCGGTGAGCGGGAAGGTAGATTACTCTGGGCACAGCCGGATGTTGACCGGGACGAGAACGAAGGACGTTTCCGTGAAGCCGGCATTGCCTATCGCGGGGTCTTATATATCGGCAACGATGACGGCAATCTGTACGCGTATCGTACGATCGATGGCGGAGTAGACGGCGATGGCCGTCTGAGGAAGAGTCAGATGGTCTACGCACAGGCAAAGCCAGACAGCGATCCGGAAGGGTTGCGAACCGAGATTGTGCGCAACGGTAGCAACATCTACTTCGGGAATAACGCCGGAGAGGTGTATCAGTACGACCGGAACCGCATCACATGGGTATATCAGGCCTCGAAAGACGTGCGTGGACAGATTGCGGCATACGACGATATCGTCGTATTTGCCGATCGCGGCGGGACGATCATCGCCGTAAACCCCGATCCTTCCGAAGCCGTCAGGAAAGATAATGACCAATACAAAACTCCGGCGCGGCTATGGATAGAGAGCACTGACAACGATGCCCGAGTAGTCGGCGGCCCGGTCATAAGCGGCAACTACGTCTACGCGATCGATGTCTACGGGACGCTGTACGTCATCTACATCCCGACTGGCGAAGCCATCTTCAAGCTAGACCTATGGTCCGGCAACGACCCCTGCGTCTCCTGCAGCTCCGCACCCGCCATCGAAGGCAACATGCTCTTCGCCGGCACCCAACAAGGCGCGCTAGTAGCAGTGCAACTGCCGGAGGATTAGGGCGCGGCGTTGCCGGGCCCGACGGGGCGGACATGGGGCAGGGCGACTCCGTGATGAGGGTGAACGTTCATTATCCATATGTTTCCCACCGCCCCTTTATCCCCGCGATTGCCCTCACCCCTGACCCCTCTCCCAATTCACATTGGGAGAGAGGAACTTCTCGTGGTGTTCATTCGTACAGTGCACGTCGTAGTTGTTGTTCGTGTATGAGTAGCGTCGTATCTCGCAGGATGAACGTCACGGCTAATGCCGGAACAACAACAATTAAGTTCACATCAACAATGAACATGAAGAGAAGTTCCCTCTCCCGCTGTAAAGCGGGAGAGGGGCTAGGGGTGAGGGCCCGACGGGGCGGACATGGGGCGGCGCCCGTCGCTAGTTATCCAGCGTAAACGTGAACTCCCCGCTTGCCTCGCCTCCGTATTGGTCGGTGGCGGTGATCTCGATGGTGAGTTCCTGCGATGCGGCATGTCCGGCGGTGAGCGTCAGCACTGAGCCGTTCCACTCGCCGGAGACTTTGTTGCGGGCTATGGCGCCTAGGAGGCCGGTTCGCACTTCGCCGGTGCGCTGGTGAGTGGTGGTTACCATCACCTCGTAAGTGAGACCGTCGCCGCTGAAATGGGCGGTCATGTCGAGGTCTACGGTTTCGCCGTTGGACAGTTCAACGTCGTCGAACTGGTCGATGAGCGTTGCTGGGTTTTCAGGCGCGGATGTTGGTTCAGGCGTTGGTTGCGGGTCAGGCGTAGCAGTACGCGTTGCGGTTGGTTCTGGTATCGGCGTTGGCGTCGGGGATGGTGTCGGTGTTGCTGTCGGCTCTGGTGTTGTCGTTGGTGTGGGTGTTGCGGTAGGCTCGGGAGCCGGTTCCGGGCTAGGTTCAGGAGTCGGCGTCGGGTCGGGGATCTGGTCTACTAGAGAGAGGGTGAATGAGTCGCTGGTTGTGCCGCTGTTGGCTCCGGTTGCGGTGATGATGATTGTCAAGTCCTGCGGCGTCGATGCTGAACCGCCGGTCAGCGTCAGCACGTTGTCGCTCCACTCGCCGGTCACCTTGTTGCGCGCAATCTCGTTCAGCGGACCCGTCTTCTCCTGGCCGGTGCGCTGGTTCGTGGTCGTCACGCTCACCGAGTAGGCGTGGGCGTCATGGTCGCTGAAGTGATCTGCCATGTCGAGTTCGATCGTTGTTCCGTTGGCGATGTGCGCATCGTCGAAGGGATCGATCAGCGACGGCGGCGCAGGCGTTGCTGTCGGCGTCGCGGTGGGTGTTGGCGTTGCAGTGGGTGTCGGAGACGGCGTCGATGAAGTGAAGACTATCTTGAGGATGTAGTCGCCCGTGGTGGTGGCGCTCGCGCCGTTCACTTTCACGTAGTAAGTGCCGGTCGTAACGTTCCTGGTCAGCGAGAAGTTGCTGCCTTCCCCGCTGTCGGCGTCCTGCGTCAGCGCAGTTCCGTCCGAATCTTCCAGAACGCCGGCAGTGTCAGTGCCCCCGGTGGTCGAAACGGTCAGACTGTCCGCTTCTGTCACGCTGAGTTCGAAGTAGTCCGCATCGCCCGCGGTAAGATCGCCAGCCACTTCTGAGGGAACACGTGCCGGCGAGGCGGCGTCGCGGGTCTCTCCCTGATCGGCCAGCGTGCTCTGGAAGACCCACGGACGCGCCTGCTTGATGGCCAGATTGTTGGCGCTGGTTATCTTGCAACTCGATCTCCATCGCGAACTGCGCATCGTCTTCCGCATCGTAAAGCTTCTCGAACTTGTCGTGTATCTTGCTCAGGCTGCTCCGCAGCTGCGTCAGCTGGGCGTCGGTCATAAGGAGATTGTCGCCCTCTTTCTGGTTGGACCGGGCGAGAACCGTGTAGGTGCTGTCCGACTTAAGCAGCAGCTCTTCAGGTATCGAGTTGGCGTCCGGATTGGTGACTAGATCCTCGCCGACCTGAGTGTTGACGTAGTAGACGTCTGAATCGCCGTTGATGGTATCGTAGCTCACAGCCACGCCGTTGGCTTTCTCGTCCGAATAGTTGGGATGCACCAATACGCCCATCATCGCCTTGCTGTGATCGATCCGATGGAAGTCGCGCTCGACGAATGCCCGGAAGTTCCACAGGCTCGCCCATACCGCCTTGATGGATTTGTCGATGCCGTCCTCTTCGGTTTCATCCGGATCATGCGTCTTTGAGTCGTACAGACCCGCGCCGCTGAAGCCGGGCAGGTCCTCGTTGTTCGTGCTGGAGCGATAGCGCAGGGACGTGTTCTCCGGGTAGGTGTCGTGCATGGCCTTGAGCGCGGTGATGATCCACTCCGGCGTGTCCGCCTTCTTGATCTTCTTGCGCAGCTTCTTGAGCTGCTTCTCCTGCTCCGCATAGTCGTCTTGGAAATCCTCATCCGCCAGCATCTCCGTCACTTCGTCGTCGAGGTCGTTGGCCTTCATGAACTCGTCATAGAAATGGAAAGGCACCGCGTGTCCGCTGGGCACCGTCCCGTCCGGAAACTCGAGCGTTCCCAGCACGGCCACGTTGGCGGCTTTCACGCCGAAGGCCTTCCAGTCGTTGAAGCCGACCTGGCTGAGCGGCTTGATCGTCGTCACCGTCAGATCCCGTTCCGGAGTCTGCGTTGCGCTTGGACGCGTCTGCTCGTAGAATTCATCCACTTCCGCGCGGGTCGCGGCGCGGGTGGTGTAGCCGTCCGCCGTGACTTCGTAGAAGACATGCGTGTCGATCAGATCGTCGATGGCCGACAGATCTAACGCGTCGCGGATGAAGGCGTTCGGGATGCCGTTCTGCACCGCCCTCAGGTTGACGTGCGCCAAAGGCGTCTGCGGCACGGTGGTGACAATGCCGGCAACCCGGGGCAGGTCGTTGGGCAGCGACTCGTAGATGACGATGTCGCGCGGGTTGGGACGCCCGTCGCGCTCCATGACCCGAAGCAAGCCGTATCCGCTCCGCTGGTTGAGCGGCACGAAGGGCACATCGGGCAGGATGTCCTTCTGCAGCAGCACGTTGACCCGCGATGCGTCATACAGCGCCTTTTCGGATGGTTGGTTGTAGAGAGCCAGCGCCGTGGGACTCAACGCAGGGTAGAACATCAAGTTGTTTTCGAGGAACGGCATGCTGGACGCCAGCAGCTCATATACATAGGCAATGTCTTTGAACGGGAAGGCTTCCCAAGGCTGGAACTCATATCGATAGACACCCAAGCTGCCGTCGGGAGCGACTACGTTGGGGTGGTAAACAAGCAGACCCAACATCATCTCTGACAGATTGGGGTGATTATCGTGCAAGCCAACCGTTTTTGCGAAAAGACCATGCGACCAGTGAATATTGGTGTTCATGAAATAGACCGACGGGTTATCGGTATCCATGTCCACCAGGTAGAACTTGACATACTCCAGGTCGACGAGATGAATTTCAACTGCGACATCCTTCCCCTGGTATGACAGATATTCGAAGGCGGCACGATCTGGAATGGCTATGGCACCATCGGTGGAACTGATGGAATGGGCATCGTTCAGCGGGTCTTTGCTGCCCAGAGCGTTGAATTCGGTGATGTCGTCAACGCCGTCGCCGTCAACGTCGCCAGGGTTGTCCACCTGGTACTTTTCCACTATGTAGCTTTCCTTGTCCAGCGCCTCCAAGTTGTCCGTCAGCGTCAGCTCGCCGTCTACGCCCAGCGCCATCGCGACCGGTATGTTCACCGTGTTCGTGCTGGTCAGCGCGTGCTTCACGTAGAGCACGAAGTAGGCGTCGGTGTAGGTGTGCCCTCAGGCGTCGGAGTCGCAGTTGGTAGCGGTGTTGGCGTGGCCGTGGGTTCTGGTGTCGGCGTGAGAGTAGGAGATGGCGTCGGAGTCGCAGTAGGAAGTGGCGTGGGTGTGAGCGTAGGAGTCGCGGTGGGTTGTGGTGTTGGAGTTGCCGTCGGATCGACCAAGGATGGAGGAGGCGGGGGCAGAATGCCTTGCCCGAAGGCCGGCACCGTCGTCATCAGCAGAGCAAGCAGAAAACTGACCGCGACAATTGCCGAGACGAGAGACTTACGCATGATTCAAATAGCGTAGCACAGCACCATCTTTCCCACCGCCCCATGGCCCCCATGCACCCTCACCCCTGACCCCTCTCCCGCTTCACAGCGGGAGAGGGGAACTTCTCATCGTGGTCATGGTTACAGGGAACAGCATTGTTGTTGCTGGCACCATCCCATGGCCGTCCCATGCGCCCTCACCCCTAGCCCCTCTCCCGATGTACATCGGGAGAGGGGAACTTGTATATGCGTTCATGATCAAAGTGAACTTCGTAGTTGTTGCCGATGCAGGAGCAACAACCATGAAGTTCACTTCAACAATGAACATAAAGAGAAGTTCCCCTCTCCCGCATTACTGCGGGAGAGGGGCTAGGGGTGAGGGCCCGAGGGGTGGCTATGGGGCGGCCATAGCGCCCTCCGCGCCATCAGTTACTCAGCGTAAACGTAAAGCTCCCGCTCGCTTCTCCATCGCCGTTACTCGCCGTAATCTCTATCGTCAGATCCTGCGATACGGCGCGTCCGCCAGTCAGCGTCAATACGTATCCGTTCCACTCGCCAGACACCTTGTTACGCGCAATCCCGTTCAGCGGTCCGGTCTTCACCTGCCCCGTGCGCTGATGCGTAGTCGTTATCTGCACATCGTAGGTCAGGTTATCGCCGCTGAAATGATCTGTCATGTCGAGATCGACAGTATCACCGTCCGACATCGTCAGATCGTCGAACTCATCTGTAAGCGCAGGGCCTTGCGGCTCAGGATTTGGATTCGCCGTTGGCTCCGGAATCGGAGTCGCCGTTGGCTCCGGAGTCGGCGTTGCCGTTGGCTCGGGGGCCGGCGTTGATGTTGGTTGAGGCACGGACGTTGCCGTCGGCAATGGTGTAGAAGTGGCCGTAGGTTCGGGCGTCGGCGTTGATGTTGGTTCTGGTGTTGGTTGAGGCGTCGGTGCGGTGACCTGTTCCACCAGTGTGAGTGTGAATGAACCGCCGGCCGTACTGTTGTCCGCTCCTGTGGCCGTGATGGTGAGAGACAGGTCCTGCGGGCTGGCGCTACCACCGGTCAATGTCAGCACGTCGCCATTCCATGAGCCGGTCACTTTATTGCGAGCCACGCTGTTAAGCGCGCCAGTCTTCGATTTGCCGGTGCGCAGGTTCACGGTCGTCACGCTCACCTCGTAGGTAAGGTTGTCGCCGCTGAAGTGATCGATCATGTCCAACGTTAGCGTTGTCCCGTTGGCGATGCTGGCATCATCAAAGGGGGCGATAATCAACTCCGACGGCGTGGCGTGGCTGGTCTCGGACCATTCGCTAATCTCCTCGCCCTGCACGGCACGCACCCGGAAGGCGTAGACCTGGCCGTTCACCAGGCCGGTGACCGTGGCTTCGGTATCATCAACGGTCTGGCTATTATCATCGCTCCACTCGGAGTCCTGCTGTGTCCATGCCACTTCGTAGCTCAGAGCCGGCTCCTCAGATGTGTCGGCAGTCAGGCTCTCACTATTCGCGCCGGACTGCCAGCCAAGACTAACCTGGCCATTGCCCGGTATCGACGTGACACCGGATGGCCTCGAGAATTGGCAGTGATTCGGGTAGATGCAGGGATTCTCGCCCAACAATATCTTCACCGCGACCGTCTCGCCGCTGGTAAATTGGAAGCTACCTCGGTCGCGACAGGCATCTCCACCGCCTTGCGTACTCCAACCATCGGACAAAGTCTGGTTCCCGACGGTTATCATCAGTAGCGAGTTCAAACCTGCCGTCGGAACTTGTGGGTCGCTGCGGAAACATATCGAAGATCCATAGGTCAGCAGTTCAGTGAGTGTATAGTTGGTTCCCCCATGATAGCCGGCTCCCTCATAAGCGAACGTGTTATCGCCGATCGAGCCGAAATTAAAAGTGCCGTGTCTCGAGTAACCGAGGCGCGAAGGACCGGTTCCTGCAGTCAATGTAGTGTCGAGCAAAACGCCCGGCGTTGCCGACTTCCCGTCGGACGCTAGCCCGTTGACGTTGACGTTCACAGCCCGGATCTGGAAGGTGTACTCCGTGCCGTTAGTAAGCCCTGCCACATTAACGCTGCGGGTGCTGGCATTGCTGTTCGGGATCGATAACCAGTTGCTGTAGATGCCGTCGCCCTCCTTGCGGCGGAACTCCGATTCGATGATGGAGGTGTCGGTCGAGTAGATCCAGAAAAGGTCCACGCCACCGTCAACCGCCGTCGCGGTGAAATAATCAGGTTTGGCCGGCACTAATCCCGGCTTGCCCGACACTTCGTAACTTGCCGCGCCGATGCCGATGTTGTTCACGGCCCGCACCTTGAACCAGTACAACGTGCCGTTGTTCAGGTCCGGCACTGTGTAGCTGCGGGTGTCCGCGTCGCTACCTAGGATTTCCGTCCAATTGCCGTAGTCTTCGCCGCTGGTCTTCTGCCAATATTCCCAGTCGATGATCGTGCTGTCCGCTTCCTCCATTTCCCACTCCAGCGTCACCTGCTCATCACCGTCGATTACCCACAGGTAGCTCGGCGCTGCCGGCGTCGATGCATAAATCTGCACGGCGCTCTGGCTCCGATCTTGAGCCTCCGCAGTTGTAGCCGCGGCACCCACAGTTGTGATGACACTGGCAAATAGTGCCGATAAGACGAGAAAAGCTGTCGCTGAAAGAAAGATATGGCGTCTGATCAAGCTGCCGGCAAAGTGCCAAAACGTTAAAACTTGATGGTTTTCACGCGATTTCATAGAACAGATGGGGGGGGGGGGTAAGACATTAGATGGATCCTCAGTTTCAAGCTTCCAATGGAATCGTTTGGATGGTGTAACACAGGGATAAGGAACATCGCCAAGAGACAACGACGTTCTCGTGACGTCCCCCAGCCCGAGGGGCGCCGATGGGGCGCCCCTCACGCCATTCAGTTATCCAGCGTAAACGTAAAGCTCCCGCTCGATTCCCCATCGCCGTTGCTCGCCGTAATCTCGATCGTCAGATCCTGCGATGAGGCATGACCCGCAGTTAGCGTCAGAACATCACCATTCCATTCACCAGTCACTTTGTTGCGGGCGACGGTGTTTAGCGGGGCGGTCTTCTCCTGCCCCGTCCGCTGATGCGTCGTCGTTACCAACACTTCGTAAGTGAGATTCTCACCACTGAAGTGACCGGACATGTCGATGTCTACAGTTTCGTCGTCCGACATCGTCAGATCGTCGAACTCATCTGTAAGCGCAGGTCCCTGCGGCTCGGGCGTAGGAGTCGCCGTTGGCTCGGGCACCGGCGTCGCGGTCGGTTCTGGTATTTGCGTGGCCGTCGGTTCCGGAGTAGGCGTAGATGTCGGCTCCGGCGTTGGTGTTGCCGTTGGCTCGGGCGTCGGCTCCGATGTCGGTTCCGGGCTAGGTTCCGGTGTCGGAGTGGGTTCCGGCGTTGGCAACGGGGTAGGCGTCGGCAATGGCGCTGGGGCTGGATCGGGGCCCGATGCGGGCGTCTCTTCTACCAGTGAAAGTGTGAACGAGTCGCTGGCACTGACGCCATCCGTTCCTGTAGCCGTGATGGTGATTGTCAGGTCTTGGGAGTTGGCGTTACCGCCGCTGAGCAGCAACACCGTCACGCCGTCGTTCCATCCGCCTCGGACCTTGTTGCGGGCAATCTCGTTCAGCATGCCAGTGCGTTCCTGACCCGTTCGCAGGTTGGTGGTGGTTACCTCCACCGTGTACACCAAGTCGTCGCCGCTGAAGTAGCGGGACATGTCAAGGGCGACCGTCGAGCCGTTCGCGATGGCGGCATCGTTGAACAATCCGATGAGTGCCGGCGGATCAGCTGCCGACTGATCAGGCGAATCAGCAGGCTGTTCGCTCGCGGGTGGGTCGTCGGCTTCAGACTGGCTGAAAGCTTGAGCCTGACCGCCGGCCTGAGCCGGAGTATTGCCGGTCACAGCCAAGGACCAGCTGCTCTCGCCGATGGAGTTCTGCGCGCGCACCTGCACTGCGTACATCGTGCCGCCGCTCAAGCCGCTGATCTCCCGCGTGGTCGCGGTCTCAAGCGTCGCGCCGTCATTCGTGTCGTTGGCGTCATCGCTGTGGTTCACCCAGTCGCCGTTCGGCAGGGCCCGGTAGCGCACATCGTAGTCGTTGATCGCGGCGCCATGGTCGGCGGGCACGTCCCAGCTCACAGTGAGTTTGGCGTCAGAGGCGGTGAGGGACTCGATCGCGGGGCTGTCGGGCACGGCGCGCGTTGTCGCGGACGCGACCTCGGACCATTCCCCGGCGCCGACCGGGTTCACGGCGCGGACGCGCGCCTCGTAGGTGGCGCCGCTGGTGTCGAGGGAGGAGATGACCGCGCAGCGCCCGAGGTTGGCGCCACAGGCTGGCGCGGCGCCCATGGAAATCACGCCGTCATGCGAGGCGGAACTCCAGGAATCGTCGCCCTGCTGGCGGTACTGCACGTCGTAGCGGCTGGCCCCGTTGACGGCAGGGCACTCCCACTGGATGACGACCTGGGCGCCCTGCCCCATCGCGCCCATGCCAATGGCGCCGGGCGGGCCGAGGGTGGTGGCCGACGTCACATCGGACCAGGGTCCCAGCCAGTAGTTCCGTGCCGTCGTGGTGGTTTCACTGTTGCGAGCCCTCACCTGGAACTCGTAGGTGGTGCTGTCGTCCAGGCCAGAGAGCGTATGGGAATTGAACCGGTACCTGGTCAGTTCGTCCGTCCACGACGTCTCTCCGGCCTTTCGGTACCGCATGTCGTACCGAGTGGGTTCAGTGTGGGAGAGATCGGGATCGTCTTGGAATTGCCAGAAGGTCGGCTGCGTCCAGCGTACCTTGAGAATGCCGCGCTCCGTGGAGTAGGGCGCGCCATGCTGACCAAACCAGATAGTGGGCTTGTCGTACTGCGGCGTCGGCGCCCTCACGATATCGGACCATGGTCCCTCGGCGCCTCCCTCACAGGGGGCGTCGTCGTAGGTGACGGAGCGCAGGCGGAGGTCGTACCACGTGCCGTCGGCGAGGCCGGTGATGTTCACAAATGTCGGCACCGCGACATTGCCCCAATGGTCGTAGATGTTGACGGTTTGGTCTGTCCAATCCGTAATCGAGCCGCCCTTGTACTGCACCTTAAAGGTGACACAAGGCGAGAATTCCCGGTTGGTCCAATTCACTCCGATCGACCCGCGCCCGCCCAGACCGTCCCTTTCTTCGTGTCGGGACTCGGGAATCAGGCCGGCCTTCTGCAGCGCGGCGCGGGTCTTCGCCCACTCGACGTTGGACCACTGGCCGGCGACATCGGCGGTGTTCACGGCGCGCACCCGCATCCGGTAGGTCGTGCCGTCGTCCAGGCCGGTCAGCGTCGTCACCCACAGTGCGCCTTTCTGTTCGATGTCGGCGGTCGAGTCGATCCATGAGCTGGCCGAGCCACCTGTGTACTGCGCCTCAAAATGGGAGAGGTGGGCGGCGTTGGACGGTCTGCCCCAGCTCATGAGGAGCTTCCCGTGGTTGAGGGGGTTGGGAGCGACCTCGAGGGTGGGCTTGCCGGGCACCTGTGCGCCGGGCATGGTCACCGACTTGACGCTGGACCAGGGGCTGTCGCCGACGGCGTTGGTCGCGCGCACGCGGGCCTGGTAGGTCTGGCCGGCGCTCAGGCCGGTGATCTTCGTCCAGTGCTTGTAGCCGTCTTCGGTGGAGTCGTAGTCGGGCCAGTGGGTCCAGGACGTGACGGAGCCGCCCTTGTATTCGAGGCGGTAGCCGGTGATGGCAGCGCCGTTATGCCAGGGGCGGATCCAGGATGCCCGCATCTTGTCGGGGGGCCATCAGCGGGGGCGGCGGGGAATCGTCGGGATCCGGGGGATTCGCGGGACCATCATTGACCAAACCGAGGGTCAGATTGGGTGCCACCGGCACCGTTTGCGCCTGCGTCGCCTCGCCAAGATTCGACAGCACAACAAAGGCAACCAGGGAAACAATCGCCAGTGCCGCCGCGGCTAATCCTACGCTTGTACTACGATTTAGAGGGGGGGGATTTATCGGAGGCTTGATAAGCAGTAATGCGGAAACGTTTCATGTTAAACCTCCAAATCAATCGCTTGCTGTCAGATGTGGCAAGTTGCAGACATTATACACGCTTATCCACTCCGTCGCTCTAAAGGAGAGGGAAGGCAAAATGTAATGTCATACTCTCTTGGCCGGCAACCGCCCCATGGCCGCCCCATGCGCCCTCACCCCTGACCCCTCTCCCGCATTACTGCGGGAGAGGGGAACTTGTCTATGCGTTCATGATCAAAGTGAACATCGTAGTTGTTGTTCGTGCATGAGTAGCGTCGTATCTCGCAGGATGAACATCATGGTTGATGCACATCATGAACAAGTACGTTCACTTCAACAATGAACATAAAGAGAAGTTCCCCTCTCCCGCAGTAATGCGGGAGAGGGGCTAGGGGTGAGGGCGCGACGGGGATAAAGGGGCGCCGCCCCTCGCGCAAACAGATTATGATGTTGATGATGGCTATGAATTCCAACACTTCCGCCGCCTTAGCCGCTGCTATTCAGGAGGCCATTGAGATGGCGGAGGAGTTGGCTTTGGGATCGGTTGCTCGGGGCGATTATCGGCAGTCGGAGATTATTTCGGAGCAGTTGACGCCGCAGCTGTTGCAGTCGAGGATGTATGCCGAGATCGGGATGTTGTCAGCGCCGGAGATACGCACGGGCATCGCCGAAGCCACCGCCGCCGCGTCCGACCTGATGGATATCGACTCTAACTACGGTCCGCTGCTCAGCATGTTGCGACGGCTGCGTGAAGCCGTGTCAAGGCTGTGAGTTAAACTTTGCCTCACAATCACGTTGAGATCGAGATTGACGAATCGGCGCTATCGATATCGTCGGCCCATGTGGAGATTGTGCAGAATGCCGTTAACGCCATTTTGAAGCGTGAGGGTTTCACGTCTGAAAGGTCAGCTTCCGTTACGGTTCTGCTGACGGATGATGCGCGGTTACGTCAACTCAATCGAGACTTCGCGGGCGACGACCATGCGACCGACGTCCTATCGTTCAGCATCGAGTCGGAGATGGACTTTCCGGTACCGATCGACGATTCGGATGGGGACACAGCGCCCGCTATCGGCGATATCGCCATCTCGATACCTCAGACCCGGCGTCAATCGGCCGAAAAATCTGTCTCATTCGAGCGCGAACTGGCAATGCTCGCCATCCACGGCACTCTGCACCTCCTCGGCTACGACCACGCGACGCCAGACGAAGAGCGCGTAATGTTCGGGAAGACGGATGAGGCGCTAGAGGGGATATTTTGAGGGCCCGGAGGTGCGGCGGGGCGTGCCTACCTGCTCTGCAAAAACAGCGGCGCTAACAGCTGGTCTACCGGAACATATCCATCAGTCAGCATTATCGGCTCTTCGCGGTGGAGCCAGCGATAGGACAGCTCTTCGGGCATGAATTGGGTTACTGGGTAGTGCCATCCGGCCGCTTCCGTGCCGGCGATTAGGTCTTCGGCAGTGATGGGACGGGATGAGCCGACTACTACGTAGGTGACGTTCGAGCGCTCGTCACCTTCCCACAGATTGTCGTCGCGCAGAACGTAGACATGGTCGAACGTGTGTTGCATGGTGTTGACGTAGGCACGCAGAAAGCGGCCGGTCGTGAGATTGTCGACGATGTTGACGATGTAGATGCCGTCCGGTTTGAGCAACTCTTTGACGCGTCGATTGAACTCATGCGTTGTCAACTGATACGGCACCGAGAAGTCGTTGAAGGCGTCGCCAACCACCATGTCATACTGCCCATCGTCGAGATTGTTCGCCACCATGCGCGCATCTTCGTTATAGGTGATGATCGAGGTGTTGCGTGAAAGCGCGAAGTAAGCGTGTGCAACCTCGGTAACTTCCGGGTCGATCTCAATCACCTCGACGTTCCAGTGGGGATAGCGGAACTCGATCAGTTTAGGCATGGTATATCCGCCCCCGCCGATGAAGAGCACATTGGGATTGGCAGAGTTCTGGTTCTGCAACGCCACAAAGTCGGCTGTTATCTTCTCGTAACCGTAGACGAGAAAGGTCGGATCGTCCAGAGCGACGTAGCTGTGCAACAGCTGGTCCAGGGTGAGCGTTCGGACGCGATGTCCCTGTATCTCTTTCTCCCGCACCTTAATGCAGAAGTAGTTGCTCTCTACATCGCAACCGGATTTAACCCAGTCGTTGGTGAAGCTGAGAGTAGAACCTGCGGCGAGGATTGCGACGGCGAGGATTGCCGGGATGCCGGAAAGTACCTTGTGCAGATTGCCAAAGAGAATCGCCATCAGGAATAAAGTGGCCGCGACTGCCAGAACGATGGGACGCGTGCCAATCCACTGTATTAGCACAAATCCCGTGAGGAACACGCCGAGGATGGAGCCGGCAGTTGAGATGGCGTAGAAACGCCCGACGATGTTGCCGGTTCGGGACAGTTCGCGCAGTTCCAGCTTGATGACGATGGGCGTGACCATGCCCAGGATGATGCTGACGGGCAGGAAGAGCACGGCGGTGAGCGTTATGATGCGGTACAGCAACGACAATCCGCCGACCATTTCGCCGGCAATTGAGATGAGCGGCAGGATAATGACGGTCAGGATGCCGGATGCCATCAGGATGATCCCCAGCGTCGTCCTTGAGGGGTATCTGTCGGCTATCAGACCGCCCATATAGTTGCCGGCGCTGATGCCGGCCAGCACCACGCCGATGATGCTGGTCCAGGTATAGAGCGATACGCCGATGACGGGTGCCAGAATGCGCCCGGCGACGATCTCCAATATCAGCGTACAGGCACTGGCGGTAAAGACGATGAGGTAAGGAACTATATGTCCCAAAACTGCAAGTCGTGTTGTCATATTGGCATATCCCTTACCGATACTCTCTGGGGGCGCGCGCTAACGCGGCACACCCGCAGACAAAAGGATAACTATACTGCCTGCACAGAACAAAACACCCGTCATAAGTAATCGGCTGAGAAATCCAGTTAGCAGCTTCGATACGGCGTCAGGAACTCGATGCACCGCGCGGCGAAACGCTCTGGGAATGAACTGTGCATCCCATGCCCAGAGTCTTCCCACTTCTCGTACTGTGCATCGGGCAGCAGTTCCATCGCTTTAGCCGACTCATTGTCCCACAATGCGGCACCCATCGACGGCTCGGCTTGGAGCAGCAGTCCGGGAGATTGTGCCCTAACCAGCAAGTCCTCGCTGTGCCAATTGACACGTGAGCGTCCGCTCAAGGTCGAACGGTACACATCTGGATCCATCGCGTGCAACTTTTCCGCCCGGTCGCGGCATCGCGCTTCGTCGTATTCCGGCTGCGTCTGCTGCACATAATCGACCAGCGCCTGAAAATCTGGTTTCGTGTCGAGAAACTCAAGCGTCGTCTCGAAAAGTGAGCGAAACTCGTTGCCGTCCCAACGTTGCTGAACGAAGAGCGGCGGGTCTTCATGCACCGTGGCGATTACCAGATCGGAACGTTCGGCATTCACACCCAGCGCGGTTGCGGCGCCAAGCGAGTGTCCGATGATAAATGCCGGCTCGCCGATGATGCGCGTGATGAATGCCACTTGATCCATCGCGTAGTTGCGCCAATGGTAGCCGTTCGGCACCCAGTCCGACTTGCCATGTCCGCGCAAATCAACGGCGTAGACATGCCAGTCAGAAGCGAACGCGTCGAACACCATGTCCCAATCCTGCCAGCGTCCGCTGATGCCATGTATCAGCAACAACGGCGGACCGGAATCGGGACCCTCAGCATAGTTGATGACGCGGCCGTCGATTTCAAAGCGGGCTTCTACGGCTTCCGTGGTTCTCATTTACCGGACCTTACTTATCGGTTTTGTTGATGTCAGTACTGTTTGAACAGCTTGCCCCAAGGTGTTTTCAGCGCATCGGATACTCTTTTGCGGCCGACGAACCGGAGCCAGAATTCGTTGTGATATAGATTCGACGCCACGAATGCCCACGGCGTGATGGGAGAGCGCAGAAGGACATTCTCGAGCGGCTTGAGCGGTCCCCAGTAGATGAGCTTCTGTCCGCGCGACGCGAAGGTGTTTTCGTTTGACGAGAAGTCCCACGACACGTTCGCTACGTCGTCGCCCTTCATCTCGATCTGGCGCGGATCGCCGACGCCGAGACCCATCTCGTGGGCAATCCGAATCTTCGGTATCGACATGGGATCGAAACCCATGAGACGCGCCGCTACGGCATCTATCGCCACCTGGTCGGCCGAGGCGAGGATGATGTACTTGGTATGTATCCGCATCGCGCGCGGTCCCGGACCGTCGCCCGCAAAGGTGCCATCCATAACGGCGAATAGCCCGCTATGGATCTCATTCTGGATCTGCAGCAGGTCTACCAGAGTCTCGTGGATCTGAGCATGTGTCCAATGCCGATAGCGGTGCAGCAACCCACCGAAAGCGTTCTTCATCGCACCCGTCATCTCCGTGAAGACGTGCGTCTTGACGGTCGGTAGCTGGATGATGTTAGTGCCCAGCAGCATCTCCGGGATGTAGATCCCATCTTTGTAGATGTCCGTCAGCACCAGCATCTCGGATGAGGGCATGTAGCGCACCCATCCAATCTCTGGCGTGTCCAGGATCGTGTGCGGGATGTCGAGACGGTCTTCCACTGCCGCGTGCTTATTCTTCAACCGCCCCTCGACCGGGTCGACGACTACCGTGCCGTTGTGCGCCGCGGTAATGTCGTCGAAGCCGTCGGCACGCAGCTTGTTGGTTACGCCCTCGATCTGCCAAGGCGCGGTGGAGCAGGCCGGATAGTAGTGCTGCCACGATATGTTCACCTTGAGAAGCGTCGGAATGTCCGGCGTCAATGCCGCGCGATAACCGGCCAGTTCCATAAGATCGGCATAGTCGGACAGCACCGTCTCGGGTTTTGTGTAGAGCACGGCGACGGTGCCGAGTTTCGGCTCGGCATGCGGGATATCGGGTTGCGTGACGAGACGCTCTGCTGCGCTGGCGCTTACGGGTGCTCTCATGCTGGCCACCTGCTCCTGATAGACATCTCGGACTTAAGCGGCTTCATAGTGATGCTGACCTCCGAGAACGTATTCGTACGCGGCGAGTGCGGCAACGGCACCCTGTGATGCGGCGGTTACCGTCTGCTTGAGCGAAGTGCCGTCCGTCAGGTCGCCGGCGGCGTAGATGCCCGGCACGCTAGTGCGCTGACCGCGGTCCACATGCACCTCTTGAGTCTCGGGATTGATGTCTAGTTCCAGCATGTTCGGGATCTCAAGCCGCGGGTCAGCCCCGGCTTCGATGAAGATTCCGTCAAGATCCATAACGTCCTTGCCATGGTCATCCTCACGCGAGCGGTTCATCGGCTCCGTCTGTTCCGGATGCACATCGACCGTATCGTTGTCATCCATCGGGCGCGAGATGCGGATGCTCTGCAAACCGGCGAGATCGCTACCGATAAGTTCCGTCACGGTCGTCTCGAGCAACACTCTCACGTTCGGGATTTGCGACAGAACCTTGAGCTGGATCGGTTCGGGACGCCACAGCTTGTCGCCGCGATAGATGAGATAGACGTGCTTGGCGTAGCGCGCCAGCAGTATGGCGCCCTCAACCGCGGCATTGCCACCACCGACGACGGCCGACGCTTCCTTGTTGCGATAGAGAGGCGCGTCGCACGTTGAGCAGTACGATACCCCCTTGCCGGTCCACTCGGCCTCATTGGGCAGTCCTAAAGTGCGTCGTTCGCGTCCGACACAGAGTATGACGGCGCCGGCATCGACGATATCACCACCGCCGAGGGTGCAGACGAAGCGGCCGTCGTTCGGTTCAACCGCATCCAGGTTGCGTGAAATAGTCGGCACTTCCAACTTGTCGACCTGCTCTTTGAATTTCAGCATCAGGTCAAAACCGTCAATATCGGGTGTGCCGGGATAGTTTTCGATCAATCCCCCAATCGCCGTTTCGCCGCCGAAAGATTCCGAGGCGATGATGGTATCGAGTTGGTAGCGCGCCGCATAGAGTGCGGCGGCAAAAGCAGCAGCGCCTTGTCCGGCGACAAGGACGTCAGTTCGGTGTGTTTCGAGCATTGAGTTATTCCCACAAAGACCGTTGCCGAATATTAAAACGGCTTCTCTTTTGTAAAGTCTATTGCATAGCCTATTTTGCGCTTGCGATACGCACACAGTTAGTGCCGCATGAATTGGATGCGGCACGGTTGAGATTAGAACGATGTCCAACGATAAAGAACTGACGATTGTCGATGGGGGCGGAGTAGCATCCGCACTCGGATTCCAGGCCGGCGGGCTCTATGCCGGCATCAAAACGCCCGGCGAAGATAAATACGACCTTGGGTTGCTCTACTCGGACCGCGACTGCACCGTGGCCGGAACGTTCACTCAGAACAGCATCGTTTCGCCATCAGTCACGGTATCGAAAGATGTCGTCGAACGCGGACGCGCCCGGGCCGTCGTCGCCAACAGCGGTTGCGCAAACTGCTCCGTCGGAGAGCAGGGACTAATCGACGCGCGCGAAGCGGCCGAGATTGCCAGCACCAAGCTAAACGTTCCGGCCGATGAAGTGCTGGTCGCATCTACCGGCGTCATCGGGGTCGAACTGCCCATGCGATTGTTGCGCGACTTCACACCGCAGATCAATGTCCGAGGCGGCGACGATAGCGATGCGGCCGGACTCGAGTTCGCAAAGTCCATCATGACTACCGATACGCATCCCAAGCAGATCGTAGTGCAGTACACCGCCAGCGACGGCACAACAGTGACGGTCGGTGGATGTGCCAAAGGCGCGGGAATGATACATCCCAACATGGCCACCATGCTCTGCTTCATTTCGACCGATGCCGATGTCGAACAGTCTTATCTGCAATCAGTCCTTTCGGAAGCCGTCATGCTCAGCTTCAACCAGATCGACATCGACGGCGATCAGAGCACGAACGACACGGTAGCGATCTTAGCCAACGGCGCATCCGGCAGCCCCCGACTTTCAGGTGGCGATGAAGATTCAGCCAAGTTCGCCAAAGCGGTCAAACAGGTCAACCGATACCTTGCCATCGAGCTGGCGCGCGACGGCGAGGGTGCGCGACATCTAATCACCGCCGTCGTCACGGGCGCCTATTCCGATACCGATGCGCGCAAAGCGGCACGCTCGATAGCCGCGTCGTTGCTGGTACGCACGGCCGTATACGGACGCGACCCTAACTGGGGACGCATCATGATGGCGGTCGGCAAGACGGGCATCCCGCTCGTTGAGTCGGAAATCGAAATCTTCGTCAACGGCATCCAGATCGTAGCTGACGGAAAAGCCATCGCATACAACACCCAGAGCGTCATCACGGCGTTGGATCAGCACGAGGTAGAACTGCGTGTCAACCTGCACTGCGGCGACGGCTTCGGCGAAGCCTGGGGATGCGACCTGACCGAGGAGTACGTTGTCTTCAACTCGGCCTACACCACATGATGCAGAGAGACTTGGGCGCGGCACCCGCATTGGCGACACATTGCCCAGCCGCTAAACGTCGCAACGCAACGATGGGTGCCGATACTTGTCACTTCCCAGCATCGAGTCTGTCAGCCGTTCATATCAGCATGACGTGAGACGCAGTTCTATGCCAGCTTCAAATTGCATCGTAGTCAAGATTGGCGGGTCTACCCTAGGCGAGGGCGATTCGACCATTAGCGACGTGGTAGAGCTATGGCGTCGAGGGATGCGACCGGTAATAGTGCACGGCGGCGGCAAAACGATATCAGAGTGGGTCGCAAGACAGGGTGTAAGAACTCAATTCGTACGCGGGCTCAGAGTCACCGACGCGGCGACACTCGAAGTAGCCGTTGCGGTGCTGACCGGACTCGTCAACTCCAATCTGGTCGCTGAGATAACCCGCAGCGGTGCGCCAGCCGTCAGCCTCTCCGGAGTCTCAGAAGGCATGTTTAGCGCCGTCGTGCAGGACCCCGAACTCGGCTACGTAGGACGCGTAGTAGAGACCAACGCCGCGCCCGCTCAGACGATCGTAGACGCCGGACGCGTACCCGTAGTCGGCCCTGCCGCGCTCAATCTGGAAGCAACATCGCTCACCGACCAGATACTCAACATCAACGCCGACACGGCGGCTGGCCACCTAGCAAGCGCGCTAAAAGCAAGATCGCTCATCTTCCAAACCGACGTTGAAGGCGTCCTTGACATGCGTCGCCGCGTCATTCCCCAGATGACACGCAACCAAGCGCAAGACCTGATAGCCAGTGGCATCGCCGGCGGCGGCATGATACCCAAACTAGAAGCGTGCATCTACTCCCTAACCGGCACCAACTCCGCCCACATCATAGACGGCCGCACCCGCGGCGCCCTAATCCAATGCGCCGAAGGCCAACCGATAGGGACGCGGATTATTTGAGAGGGTGTGATGAGAGTGAATGTGAACATCGTTGATACCGTCGTTGGCGTCGCTAACGCAGGAACAGGAACAACAACAATGAAGTTCACATCAACAATGAACACAACGAGAAGTTCCCCTCTCCCGCAGTAATGCGGGAGAGGGGCTAGGGGTGAGGGCCCGAGGGGGACAAAGGGGTGGCGGCGCCACCCACGCCATCAGTTATCCAGCGTAAAGACAAAGCTCCCGCTAGCTTCCCCATCCCCATTGCTCGCGGTTACCTCTATCGTAAGCTCCTGCGATACGGCATGTTCGGCGGTAAGCGTCAGAACATTGCCATTCCACTCATCAGACACTTTGTTGCGGGCGACGGTGTTTATCGGGGCGGTCTTCACTTGCCCCGTGCGCTGGTGCGTTGTCGTCACCATGACCTCGTAGGTCAGACCCTCGCCGCTGAAGTGATCGGACATGTCGATGTCTACAGTTTCGTCGTCTGACATCGTCAGATCATCGAACTCCGCTATCAACACGGGCGGTACCGGTTCTGGCGTTGGTGTGGCCGTCGGTTCCGGAGTAGGCGTCGGCGTCGATGTTGGCAACGGGGCTGGTGCTGGATCGGGGCCCGGCGCGGGCGTCTCTTCTACCAGCGAAAGTGTGAACGAATCGCTGGCACTCGCGCCCTCCGCTCCCGTGGCGGTTATCGACAGTGTCAAATCCTCCGGGCTGGCGGTGCCACCGCTAAGCAGCAAAACCGTCACGCCATCGTTCCATCCACCTCTGACCTTGTTACGGGCAATCTCGTTCAAGGCGCCACTGCGTTCCTGACTCGTCCGCTGGTTCGTAGTGGTTACTTCCACCGTGTAGACCAAGTCGTCGCCGCTGAAGTACTGGGTCATGTCAAGGGCTACCGTCGAGCCATTGGCGATGGCGGCATCGTTGAACAACCCGATGAGCGTCGTTGGGTCAGCTGCCGACTGATCAGGCGAATCAGCAGGCGGGGCGTTCGTGGGCGGGTCGTCGGCTTGAGACTGGCTGAAGGCTTGCGCCTGACCGCCCGCTGACGACGGCGTGCTGCCGACCACCGCCAGCGACCAGCGGCTCTCGCCGACCGCATTCTGGGCGCGCACCTGCACTGCGTACATCGTGCCGCCGCTCAAGCCGCTGATCTCCCGCGTTGTCGCGGTGTCAAGCGTCGCGCCGTCACTCGTGTCGTCGTTGGTGTCATCGCTGTGGTTCACCCAGTCGCCGTTCGGCAACGCCCGGTATCGCACGTCGTAGTCGGTGATTGCCGCGCCGTGACCGGCGGGTGCGTTCCACGACACCGTGAGCTTGGCGTCGCCAGCGGTGACCGACTCAATCACCGGGCTGTCCGGCACGGCCCGCGTGGTGGCGGACTGGACATCAGACCACTCTCCGTTCCCGAACGAGTTCACACCGCGCACCCGCGCCTCATAAGTCGTGCCGCTGGTATCGAGGGACGTTATTGCCACGCAACGCCCCAGGTTCGCGCCGCAAGCTGGCGCAGTGCCCATGGAGACCACCCGATCATGCGAGGCGGAAGTCCAGGATTCGTCCCCCTGCTGGCGGTACTGCACGTCATAGCGGCTGACTGAAGCCCCGTTGATCACCGGCCGCTCCCACTGGATGACGACCTGGGCGCCCTGCCCCATCGCGCCCATGCCCATTGCGCCGGGCGGGCCAAGGGTGGTGGCCGACGCCACATCGGACCAGGGTCCTATCCAGTAGTTTGGGTCCGTCGTGGTTATTTCTACGTCGCGAGCCCTCACCTGGAACTCGTAGGTGGTGCTGTCGTCCAGGCTGGAGAGCGTATAGGAATTGAACTGATACCTGGTCAGTTGGTTCGTCCACGACGTCTCTCCGGACTTTCGGTACCGCAGGTCGTACCGAGTGAATGCACCATAGGTGTTATCGGGATTGTTGTAGAAGTGCCAGACGCTCTGCTCCGTCCAGCGTACCTTGAGCTTGCCGCGCTCGTTGATGAGGAACCAGATATCGGGCTTGTCGTACTGTGGCGTCGGCACCCTCACGACATCAGACCATGGTCCCTCGGCGCCTCCCTCACAGGGGGCGTCGTCGTAGGTGACGCGGCGCAGGCGGAGGTCGTACCACGTGCCGTCGTCGAGGCAGGTGATATTCACCTCTACCGGCACCGCGATACGGCCAAACCGGTCGTAGATGTTGACGGGTTGGTCTTTCCAATCCGTAATCGAGCCGCCCTTGTACTGCACCTCAAAGGTGACACAAGGCGAGGATTTCGCGTTGATCCAGCTCACCCCGATCGACCCGCGCCAGCCCAGATCGTCCACTTCGCGGTGTCGGGACTCGGGAATCAGGCCGGCCTTCTGCAGCGCGGCGCGGGTCGTCCCGTTCTTGACATCGGACCACTCGCCGGCGACATCAGCGGTGTTCAGGGCGCGCACCCGCAGCTCATAGGTCGTGCCGTCGTCGAGGCCGGTCAGCGTCGTCACCCACAGTGCGCCTTTCTGTTAGATCGCGTCACTCGAGTCGGTCCGCCCTTGTACTGCGCCTCAAAATGGGAGAGCGCACCGGCGTTGGACGGTTTGTCCCAGCTCATGAGGATCTTCCCGTGGTTCAGGTGAATCAGGGAATCGACCTCCAAGGTGGGCTTGCCCGGCACCGGCGGCGCCGGAATGGTCACCGACTTTACGGCGGACCAGGGGCCATCTCCGGCCGAGTTCGTGGCCCGCACCCGCCCCTCGTAAGTGTTGCCAGGGCTCAGACCGGTGATCTTTGTCCAGTGCGACTGGCCGCTCGGCGTCGAGTTGTAGTCGGGCCAGTGAGTCCACGACGTAACGGAGCCACCCTTGTACTCCAGCCGGTAGCCAGTGATGGCCGCGCCGCCGTCGTTATCCGGACGACTCCAAGCCGCCGTTATCTTCGAGGGCGAGACCACGCCGTAACCCTCGTTGACCAAACCGAGGCGCAGATTGGGCGCCGACGGCACCGACTGCGCCTGCGTCGCCTCACCAAGATTCGACAGTGCTACGAAGGCAACCAGGGCAACAATCGACAGTGCCGCCGCGGCTAATCCTACGCTTGTACTACGATTTAGAGGGGGGGGATTTATCGGAGGCTTGATAAGCAGTAATGCGGAAACGTTTCATGTTAAACCTCCAAATCAATCGCTTGATGGCAGATGCGGCGAGTGCAAGACATTATACACGCTTCCCTGCCCCGTCGCAGTCAGGAACAACAACCATGAAGCTCACATCAACAATGAACATGAAGAGAAGTTCCCCTCTCCCGCAGTAATGCGGGAGAGGGGCTAGGGGTGAGGGCCCGATGCCT
Organism: Dehalococcoidia bacterium; assembly: GCA_965200065.1. Taxonomy (GTDB): domain Bacteria; phylum Chloroflexota; class Dehalococcoidia; order Lucifugimonadales; family Lucifugimonadaceae; genus Bin127. Next base: position 1,083,466 of record CBDATF010000002.1, read on the forward strand.
GCCCTATTCCCCCCAGCTAGGCACTATGCTCCAGCTACCGCCTACGGCTACTACTTCGTATTGCCAGTGTTTTTCGCCTCTTTGCCAGCAGGGGCAGGAGGAGGACGGTGGCGGTGGCTCGGAGACGTAGGCATCTTCGGTGCCGTGGAAGTCTGTCACTGGCTCAACGCCGGCGGGAATGATTGGGGCTAAGGGGTTGATCAGATAGGAGTGGACACAGTTGCGGGAGTTCGGGTTGTAGGTATACATAGCCACCTGTCCGGCAAATGTATGGTCATTAGGACATTCGTCGGGGTTTAGAGACACAAAACGTCGGACGCATCTTGTGAACTCAGTCACCTTGCCATCTACGTCGCGCTTGATTTCTCTTACGGGTAACCAAGGCACTTCGCAATCGTTAGCTGCTACCTCGATGTGGTGGTATACTTGCGCTTGCACATTATGCGACGTGCCGGCAGTTACGACGATCGCCAACGTCAACGCGAATATTAGGGAAACGGCAGACATTGCCGTCAATAGCTTCCAGCGTTGAGACATTTTAATCTCCCTCAGCGTTTGGGGTTATCTTGGTAGTCAAATTAACACGGCAACGCGCGAAGATCAAGACATATCTCCGATTCGAGATTTCCCGATCTGTATCATGCAAAATCGAATTTGTGATGCTCTGAATCTTCGCTTTGCGCAATCTCAATATTCAGGTGTAAACAGGTTCGGATATTCACCACTCAGCGCCGTCTTGCGGCACGTAGCCGACCAGATTTTTGGTGTGTTCAAGGTCTCTGAAACGCGCGCGGTTGTCAGATACGCCGTAGACGATGCCGTATCGCACCGCCGCATCCGCTTCAACGCATCGCCACACGATCTGTGCCGCATCTCGATGGCTGAGGTAGACCGCGGCGTTGCGCGCACCATCCGGACGGTTGTCAGAAGTGACGCGTCCGAGACGGATGCAGATGACCGACATGCCGTGCACTTCCGAGTAGTAGTTGCCCATGGCCTCGCCGGCCAGTTTTGCAACGCCGTACATGTCGCCCGGACGCGGCGGCGATTCATGAGTCACGCGCTGCACATCAGGCGGTATATCGTCATAGCGCGCCTGCACCATCGACCGGTATGGTTCATCTTCCTCATACAGCTTTTGAGTGGCGCCAGAGCTGCCGAATACGAATCGTTTGACGCCGGCATCTTTAGCCGCCTCGTAGACGTTGTAGGTGCCGGTGATGTTCACCGACAGTTGGGCATCGTCCGATGGTCCGAGATATGCGGCCATGTGGACTACGCAGTCGATACCGTCGAACGCCGGCCGGATCGCATCGATGTCGGTGATGCTGGCACGGGTAGTAGGAAATCCCGGCACATCCTGTCGATTCAATGCCGAGACGTTGTAGCCACGTTCTGCCAGCACCCGGCCGGATACACCGCCGATCAGACCGCTCATGCCCGTAACCAAGATGTTGCGGATAGGTATCTTCATACTCATCCTTACATGATATGGCTCGCGATTAGAGTTGGATTGGAAGTAGGACTGGCAAAATGAGGCTACACATCGGGTGCAGGCAAGCGACGCCAGAGTGCGATTTATACTTGCAGATTAGCCGATTTCTGTCGCATATCGTTCATAACGCCATGCTTCCGTCCGCAAGAAGCTTTGTAGGAGCGCAACTCTGATGTCGGGAACTATGCCTGTAGCGACTAAAGAACTGGAACGCGAGGCACGCGACTCTCTTTCCGCTGCCAAGACGGAATCGGACTTAGAGCAGTGGCGCATCGAGTATCTCGGACGTCGCGGCATCGTCTCGGCAAGACTGAGATCAGTCGGTTCACTGCCGCCTGAGGAACGACGTGAGGCCGGCGCGAGTCTAAATCTGCTGAAGACGACGTTGACGCGGGAGTTTGATGGCGCGGTGCAACGCATGTCCGATACGGCGTCAACCGCTTCAAGTTCGTCGGACGCACTCGATATCACCTTGCCGGGCAGACGCCCGAATCTCGGCGGACTGCATCCGTCTGAGATGATGATGCGTGAAATCCTGGAAGTCTTCAACGACATGGGATTTCAAACTGTAGAAGGCCCGGTTGTCGAGCTCGAAAAGTACAACTTCGACATGCTCAACGTGCCGCCGGACCATCCGGCGCGGGACCTGCAAGACACGCTCTGGATAGATCGCGCCTCGAAGAACCGCGTGCTGTTGCGAACGCAGACCTCTCCGATGCAGATTCGCACCATGGAGAGGCAGAAGCCGCCGGTGAGGATCGTGTCTCCCGGCCTATGTTTTCGGCATGAAGCGACCGATGCTACGCACGAGTGGCAGTTCCATCAGATCGAAGGATTGGCCGTCGACGAGGGCGTTACGATGTCGGACCTTAAGGGCACGCTCTACGAATTCACGCGTCGCATATTCGGCACGCAGCGCAAGATACGGTTCCGCTGCGACTACTTCCCGTTTGTAGAGCCAGGCGTCGACGTATCGGTAGATTGGGACGGACGCTGGGTCGAGATTATGGGCGCCGGCATGGTGCACCCCAAAGTCTTGGAAGGCGTCGGTTACGACTCATCACGCTACACCGGCTTCGCCTTTGGCATGGGACCCGAGCGGATCGCCATGCTTCGTTACAACATTGAAGATATCCGCCACTTCTTCTCCAACGACCTGCGCTTCTTAAGCCAGTTCTAGATCGAACAGACCGGAACGGAACCCTGAAATGAAAGTGCCGCTCTCCTGGCTACGCGAGTATGTTGATGTCAATATCGACGTTGCCGAACTGTCTCACCGTCTGACGATGGCCGGCAACGAGGTCGACTCGATAGAGAAGTTTGGCTATCTCGAAAACGTCGTCGTGGGCGAAGTGCTGCAGGTCAAGCAACACCCCAACGCCGATCGCCTGTCGCTCGTGACGGTCAATAATGGCGATGCCGAATACGAGGTTGTGTGCGGCGCGCCGAACGTTGCCCAAGGGCAGAAAATTGCCTATGCATCCGTCGGCGCGACCCTGTTCGATCCGTACAGCGATGAGCCGGGAAAGACGCGACGTCTGCGACGCTCCAAGATCCGCGGCGTCGAATCGTCCGGGATGGTGTGTTCCGAAAAAGAGTTGGGCATTGGCGACGATCACGACGGCATCCTGGTGCTGGCTGAAGATGCCGCCCTCGGCACTTCCATCGGCGACGTAATTGGCGATGCAGTGCTGGACATCGAGCTGACCCCTAACCGTCCCGACTGTCTTGGCATCGTCGGCGTCGCCCGCGATGTTGCGGCATTGACTGGCGAGACGCTCCGAATGCCGTCGCTCGATTACGAAACCGCCGGACCGGAAGTAGATACCCTCGCCAAGGTCACCATTGCCGACCCCGACCTGTCGCCGCGCTACATCGGCGCCGTGATCAGGGATGTAAAGATCGGACCATCTCCGTCTTGGCTGCAAGAGCGCATCATCGCCATCGGTGAACGTCCTATCAACAACGTCGTCGATGCGACCAACTTTGTGATGTTTGAGTTGGGCCAGCCGTTGCACGCATTTGACTACGACAAGGTAGCGGAACAGCACGTAATAGTGCGCCGCGCGGCATCTGGTGAACGACTAACCACTCTCGACGGCGTAGACCGTGCGCTCGACGGCGAAACTTTGCTGATTGCCGATCCGCAGGGCGGCATCGGGCTGGCCGGCATTATGGGCGGTGAAAACTCTGAGATATCCGAGACGACCATCAACATCTTCCTGGAATCGGCAAACTTCAATCCGCAGAATAATCGTCGCACCGCCGGGCTGCTGGGAATGCGGAGCGAGGCGACGCTCCGGTTTGAGAAGGGGCTGAGAGCCGGACTGGCCGAAGTTGGCATCAAGCGATGTCTGCGCATCATCCAGCAGGTCGCTGGCGGTCAGATCGCACCTGGACTCATCGACGCGTGGCCGGGCGAGGGCAACGAGCAGCAGCACGTAGACCTGAGCCGCAAGCGAATATTCAGCGTCATGGGCGTCAACTACTCCGATGCGCAGGTAGAAAGCACTTTGCACGCGCTCGGTTTCGAGTTTGAAGCCGTATCCGGGTCTGCTGCCGATGGTGAAGAAGATGGATGGCGAGTTCAGATACCGTACTGGCGTCCCGATATATCGATACCTGAGGATCTGGTAGAGGAGCTGGCGCGCATCATCGGTTACGACGACCTGCCGGCGACCCGTCTCGCCGGACGTGTGCCAATCTGGGAGCCGGGCGCGAAGCATACCCTCAGACGTCGCGTCATCGACGCGCTTACCGCCATCGGGATGCGACAGACGTATACCTACGCGGCGATAACGGATGAACTTGAGCAGAATGCAAACACGTTCCATCTTGCCGATGGATTGAAGCTCGATAATCCCGTATCGGGACAACATGCGGTATTGCGCCGCTCTCTGCGCGGTCCGACGCTGGAGTCGGCGGCGCGCAACACCCGCACCTGGCGCGGACCAGTCGCGCTCTTCGAGAGCGGCCCCGTATTTCTGCCCAACTCGGACGCTGATGATCCGTTGCCGCATCAACCGGATCGGCTCACTGGCGTCTTGACCGGCGCACGTCATCCGCAACGCTGGGGTAGCGACGACACCTCGTTCGACTTCTTTGACGCCAAGGGCGCGGTTGAGCATCTATTCGAAAGCCTGGGCATCGACATCGCATTCATACCGCTTGAAGATGCTACCTACGCCTCAGAGCAAGCGGCAGAAGTGGTTACTAACGAGAGAAGACCCACATCTTTGGGTTCGGTCGGAGTAGTTGATAATGCCGTATGGCAGCGTTTCGACGCCGAGACGGATGTTGCTGTGATGTTCGATATCGACATTGAAGCGGTACGTTCCGTTGTGAGCAACAGAAGCCGAGCAGACAACTACACGCCGTATCCGCGCTTTCCTGATGCCCCCCGCGATCTGGCGCTGGTCGCCGACAAGAACGTTCAGGTGGGTGCCGCGCTGCGAATCTGTCTTCAGAACCGACTGGTCAAGTCAGCCGACGTCTTCGATGTATACGAAAGCGACGAGTTTGGCGCCGGCAAGAAATCTATCGGTATCAGAGTCGTATACCAGTCTGATGCCAGAACGTTGACTTCAGAGCAAATAGCGCGTGCGGAACAGCAGATATTGCGACGACTTGAGCGCGAGCTGGGTGTAACGCTGCGCAGTTGAGATAAGCAATGACTTCCCATCACCGACATGGACATCATGGACATCATGCGGGTGTCCACGATCGGCCGCATCGCCATCACTACGATGAGGAGATGCTGAGCGTCGAAGATGCACGCGACCGCATCCTGACATTCTTCCGACCGCTGGAGGTCGTCGATGTTCCGTTGCTCGATGCGCTCGGTCTCACGGTCGCGGAGGATTTGACGGCCGGTTTCGACATCCCACCTCTACCAAATTCAGCCATGGACGGCTATGCGGTGCGAAGCAGCGACGTCACAGCCGCGTCGGAAGGCGATCCAGTCGTTCTATCAGTTGACGGATACATCGCCGCTGGCGACGTACCCACACAGTCGGTGACGAAAGGCTCTGCGATACGCATCATGACCGGCGCGCCAGTGCCGGACGGTGCCGATGCTGTAGTGCCATTCGAGGATACCGACGAGGAGGAAAGGCGCGATGCAGCCGACGGTATCAGCGCTATCGGCATTCGTCTCGACGCAACGGTAGGCGATAACATCCGGCTTGCTGGCGAGGATATTCAGAAGGGTGAACTGGTAGTTTCCAGCGGCACTGAACTGACCCCAGGCGTTATCGGTGTCGCCGCTTCTTTAGGACGAAAATCCGTCAAGGCCTATCGACGTCCGGTAGTTGCGATCGTATCGACTGGGGATGAGTTGCTGGAACCGGGCGATCCGTTGGATCCCGGCAAGATCTACAACTCCAACGCCTACAGCGTCGCCGCCCAAGCTCAGCGATACGGCGCCATCCCAAAGATCATCGGCATCGCCCGCGACCGCATTGAATCGCTCGAAGCGTTGCTTGCCGAGTCGCTCAAGTACGACATGGTAGTGACTTCAGCGGGAGTTTCAAAGGGTGACTACGACGTTGTGAAAGACGTTCTCGCCAAGCACGGAGAGATCGCGCTCTGGTCCGTCAGGATGCGTCCGGCCAAGCCGCTGGCATTTGGCGCATTGCACGCAGAAGACGGACGTAAAGTGCCGCATCTTGGACTTCCCGGCAATCCGGTGAGCGCAATGGTGGCATTCGAGCAGTTCGGACGTCCCGCGATCCGCGTGATGCTGGGCAAGCCGCAGGTGGACAAGCCGTCGATCGTCGCAATTCTGGACGATCCGGTGCACAATTTCGATGGTCGCCGCGTTTATGCGCGTGTAGACGTCTATCGCGACGACCACGGCGGATACCGGGCGCGTCTGACTGGCAATCAGAGCTCAGGGGCGTTGCACTCGATGGCACGCGCCCGCGGATTGGCCATCTGCCCAGACGACACTGCCACCGTTCCAGCCGGCGCCACGATCAAGGTAGAGATGCTCGATTGGCCAGATGACGACCTTTTGAGCGCCGGAGCAGAGCATCGCCACTAGCGCATCGCCCCGCTTGCCATAGATGATTGCGATAGATGTGGGCGATGAATTGAGGTCTGGAATGCGTTTGTCATCAACTATGTGTATACTGAATAAACCTGTTAATTTTTCTTTAGCCGCACTGGATGATGACAACTAGGACTGAAATCGTGGATGAATCATCGGTTGATGCAAACTATGACGACACCCTGTATGCGATTGACGAGGAGGCGTATGAAGTTGCTGGACAGTACTATCTGCTGAAGCTGTGGGAACGGCTGTGTTGGACGGGCGGATGCCGGTTATGCCGGCGTCAACCCGGAAAGAGACCGATATTGCCGATTACAAATACCCGCTCGGTCATCTACAACGCGGTGCGTACCTGCCCATCGCAACCCGAAGTAAGCTTCATCACGACTGAAATGTCGTTGTTGGAAGCCGTGTTCCGGGTGCTTATCACCAAAGGCAATCGCCCGACCCGACTAATCGAGATAATCGACGGACTTCAAGAGCATGGCGGGGCGGGCTACCTGCAGCGCATCGCCTCCAAAGAGTCGTTGTGCCGCGTCTTGGATGCTCCGAATGAATACCACATCCGTCGGGTTAAATCTAGCGACGAGGAAACTGCGGCCTGATACGACTGCTCTCGCGTCGGGTCGTCGTTTAGAACGCTGACATGTTTGAAGTAGCTGGGCGCTCTGATTTCTGGAATATCGGTTACCCGCTGCTCGGCGCGATCGTATATCTGATCGCGCCGATATCGATCGCGTTTATCGCCTACAGCCTCTATCGCCGCACCCGCTTCTGGCGACTCGGCGCCGAGTACGACGAACTCGGTTCGCACCGCACTCGCATCAGTGAATTCATCCGCGCCGGCGCGTTCGGATTAGGAGGACACGGAAAGTTCCACCCGCGCCGGGAGCGATACGCCAGCGTGATGCACTTCGCCATCTTCTGGGGTTTCGCAATCCTGCTGCTGGCCACAACCGTCGCCGCGCTGGAGTTCAATTTTGAGGAATATCTAGGCGTTACATTCCCGACGGCATACTTCAGAGTGCAGGCCGGCTTTGTCTGGGACGTCTTCGGTGGGATACTTGCTCTGATCGGCGTCGCAATGGCCGTTTGGCGACGGTACGTGCTGAAACCAGAACGCCTCAACTCCTTTGCCGATGATTCGGTGATACTGGGCTATCTTTTTCTACTGCTTCTCACTGGTTTCGCATTGGAGGGATTGCGGATCGCCGCTACCGAACTAAATCCGCTGTCCGAGTTCTATGATCCCGCCGTCGCCGTCTGGTCGCCAGTGGGATGGATATTCGCCAAAGGATTTGAAGCCGTCGGTCTATCGATCGAGGCAATGACGTCTTCACACAAGGTGCTTTGGTGGACCCATGCCGTCATATTCGCGGTCGGACTCATCTATGCCGCAGTCGGTTTCAGCAAGCTTTCACACCTCATAGTCTCTCCGCTCAACATCTACCTTCGTCCTCAGCGTCCGCGCGGTGAGTTGAAGCCGATGGGTGATTTCGAAACGCTCGAATCGTTCGGCGCGTCGGATCTGAAAGATATGACGTGGCAACAGCTTTTGAGTTACGACGCCTGCACTAACTGCGGGCGTTGTCAGGATAACTGCCCGGCCTGGGCCTCTGACAAACCACTCTCGCCGCGTAAAGTGATCCAGGACCTGCGCGGCTACATGGAGCAACGCGGGCCGGAAATGGTCGGCGCCGCCGCGGCCGGTGCCGACGCGCCGACCGCTTCGATGTCGATGGTCTCTGACGCCGTCGGCGAAGATGTCTTGTGGTCGTGCACCACCTGCGCTGCCTGCGTCGAAGCCTGCCCAGTAGGAATATCACACATCGACTCGATAGTTGATATGCGCCGTTATCTCATGCTTGAACAAGCATCTGCACCCGATACCGCGCTGTCAGCGCTGCAATCCATGGAGCAGCGAGGGCATCCTTGGAGCGGGACTACCTTAACCCGAGATTCGTGGCTCAGTGACATGGAGGACGTACCCACAATCGCTGACAACCCTGATCCTGAAGTGCTGTTCTGGGTCGGTTGCACCGGTGCATTGGTAGAGCGGGGCGTGAGTGTCACGCAAGCGATGGCATCGGTGCTCAAAAAGGCGAACGTCAATTTCGCCGTGCTGGCAAACGAGGAGACCTGTAGCGGCGACCCGGCGCGCCGCATGGGCAACGAATACCTGTTCCAGATTTTGGCCGGACAGAACGTCGATACCATCACCGGCTACGGCATCAAGACGATATTGACGACGTGTCCGCACTGCTTCAACACGATGCGGAATGAATACTCGCAAGTTGCCGAAGCGGTAGGCTACGAGTGGGATGTTGAAGTGCTTCACTACACCGAATTCGTAGACCAGCTAATAGCCGATGGACGTCTGAAGATAGCGGACGTTGCTCCTGCCGATGGTGATGAATCGGCTGGTAGCATCGCATATCACGATTCCTGTTACCTGGGCCGGCATAACGGCATCTACGACCAGCCGCGGTCGATAGCCGACGCGTTGCCGGGAGTAGAGCGACGTGAGATGTCGCACTGCCGCTCAAAGGGCTTCTGTTGCGGTGCCGGCGGCGGACGGATGTGGATGGAAGAGAGCGGAAAGCGCGTCAACCATATCCGCACCGATCACTTCCTCGATACCGACACCGATACGGTTGCAGTGTCCTGTCCTTTCTGTCTGCAAATGTTTGAGGAAGGGATCGCTGCCAAGGGGCAGCAGGAGATGAAGCGCGCGCGCGACCTCATCGAAATGGTCGACGCTTCCACTTAGGTGATTGGCCGGATGATTGGGCATCTCCGGTTATAGAGCCTAATCGTTTAGCGTCAATTCGCTTACACTTTAGTTAAGCGCGTTTAGCAATGACGGAGAGACACTTCATGCCCTATCTGGTCAACCACATCCACCTGAAGTCATCTGACCCCAAGAAGACCGCCGACTGGTTTGTTGAAGCATTCAAAGTGCAAATCATGTCCGACTCGGTCAGGGACTTTGGCGATCGCTTCATCATTACTCAGACGGAGGGCGGCCTGGCGATCAACATCTCGAGCGAGCGTACTGGCGAGACGCTCGGACCGGGCGATGCCAACGTTCACTACGGTCTGGAGCACTTCGGTTTCGACACTGACGACATCGAGGCCGATTTTGAGCGGCTCTCTGCGATGGGTGCCGAAGTCAAGGAAGGCCCGATTGCATTGCCGGACGGGCGCAAGATCGGTTTCATCGCCGCGCCAGGCGATATCAGAATCGAACTGATTCAGCAGGTCAGCTGACGCACGCTATACAAACTCTAATTCGGCCGTGATATCGATGCTGTCGGATATGCTCCGATAGACCGGGCACGAGTTGGGGTGCAGACGCAACGCCCGATTGATAGCATCACGCTTATCTTCCCGCAGAGCCGCGTCGATCTTCAATCGATAGGTGATGTGAATGCGTCTGATAACTAATACGTTGCCGTCTTTCTCGATCTTGCCGCAAGTGTCTGAATCGAGATAGCCCTCGCCTGCTGGTATCCCGCGCGCCTCAAGGGCGCCGCCGAAAGTGCCCGTCATTCAACCACTGGTAGCTGCCACTATATAGTCCAGCGTCGTGGCATGCGGCTCCGAAATGTCAGGAGATACACCATAATGCTCCGCGACTTCTGAATGCACTCCGAACAGCGTCTCGCCATCAATCGGCAGGTGCGCGACGCGTAGAGGGCCTTTGATTCTCTGCAACTTGACGCGTGAACGATAAACTACCGCATCATCATGGGACATGATCAATCAACTCTCAGGTGACAATGTTTTCTCGGTGCCATAAGCATACCGCACCATCTCTGGAGGCACAACTGTTGTAGCATCTCAAGCAATGAAAAAACTGTTGCTTCCACCAGTCTTGCCCGCACTGTTCACCACCATCGGCGCCGTCGTTCACTTCACACTGTGGAGGGTCGAACCCTTGTCGGCACCGTGGAACTTCATCAGTGGCAACATCATAGTCGGCATCGCCGTCATCATGGCAGTAGCATCGATATCGGCGTTTCGGAGCAAGGGCGAAAGCCTGGACGTCGCAAAACCGACCCAGAACCTGGTCTCAGACAAAATCTACGCCACCTCCCGCAACCCCGTCTATCTCTCGTTCCTCATCTTCATCGTCGGCATCGGCTGCATCCTCAACTCCCTCACCATCATCCTAGCCATAATCCCATCCTTCGCCGTCCTGAACTGGTACACCATCCCCCGCGAAGAACGCTACCTGAAGCGCAAACTTGGCGCGGAATACGAGGAATACCTCACCAAAGTGCGGCGGTGGTTGTAAGGCTCACTTACGAAGTATCAATTAGCGAGAGCGCGCGGAGGGCTGTGCAACGCATCCGGCAGTCGTTCTTCAAAGAACGGTCGATTCGCCTCTGGGGTGAAAATGCAGAGCAGGCTACGTGCGCGCGTCGGCGCAGAGTAGTTGACCAGAGGCCTTACCGGATCTGATGGGTCTGGGTCCGGCTCAGGATAGATCAAAAATACGGCCGGACTTTCCAAGCCCTTGAAGCGTTGAACATCGGTAAGGCATACGTGAGGTTGTTGCGGTTCCACATCAAGTCCGAGCCGTCTTATAGGCAATTCACCGATGGTGCTCTGTCGCCGAAATATCTCCTCCAAAGCATCTCCGTAGTCGATGATCGTCGCAATCCTGCCTGAAAACTCCCCTAATGAAGTCGGCAATTCGGTGATACGGTCAGTTAACTGATTCCTTAACTGATCGACCGCAACAAAGTCCCCGCTATATGGATCGCCCGTGTAGTAATGCACCTCTACAGGCAACCCGTCGCTTGCGTAGGTTGGTCCGGTTGGGATGTTAGTTAAACGTTCCGTTGCAGATGCGATGTTGCGAGTGTTGCGGTTGTTGTAGTTAAGAATTTCAGGATCGGTGCCTAATTCCTCTAGCAAGGCACCACGCAAGTCTCGTCCGAATCTAGAACCTATCCAGTCCTGCCGGCGAAAATCAGCGAAGACTTTCGCTTGTTTGAATTCTCGGATTAAACGGCACGCTACGCTAGGGTATCGATAGTCTTGAAATTCGTCCCAGATCAGCAGATCCCAAGGAAATTCTCCCACATCTGATTTCAGTTCATTTAAGGCGCGGTCTACAAGCTCGGTCAAGGTCGCATCCCGCTCTTCGATTCGTGCTTCCAAGTCGGTTTGGGACTGCGTCTCCGTTCCACCTTCAATCCTCTCGATCTGCGCTTCGATATCGGAGGTTAAACGTTGTAACGTATTGCGCAAACTGCTCACAATTTCTTCGGAACTTTGCGGCCTTCGGCGACTACGTTGAGTCAACCTGTCAACCCAGCGGTCGTCTCTTTCCACAATCAGACTCGGAGTGCCGTAAGTTTCAAGTTGCAACCACTCGCGCTGTCCGGCCGTGTTAGTCAAAACCAAAGTGCGTAGCCCGCGCTCGGCCGCCTGTTTAGCGATGTGCATGGCAATCAGAGTTTTGCCGGCTCCTGCAGGCCCCTCGACCAACACCTTCTCAATCAGGCCGATACCCCATAGCGTGTTGCTCTGCTCATCGGATAATCTGACGAATTCTTGCTCGCTTTGTAGTAGAACCATTCTGTCTTCTTGCTCCAAGGTGGTCTGGAAATGGCTAATCACGTTTCTGATCACTCTGTCGCTGACTCTCGTCGGGTTCCTGTCGGTAGTCTCTATCGAATCTTGAATCACTCTGAGTATCGCTTCTCTGATAGAAGCGGAATCTGCGCAGTGTTCAGCGCTAATCGTGTTGTTTGGGGTATGTTCTGGACTTCTGACAGTTTCATGTGGGAACGCTACAGTGAAGAAAAACGGACATTTCGCAGCTTCGACGTCAACTTCACGCAGATGCTTGTTCATGTCGTAAGCATTGGCGCGGGCTTGCTCCAGCGGCGTTTCGCGTAATCGGTGATACCTTCTACGACGATCCATCCGCACCCACTGCCCTTCATGATACGTAACGCCATGCCCCTTAATCTCCAGCACTAACCAGCCTTTATCGGGGATACAGACAATAAAGTCGGTTTCGCCACCCGGCACTCGCCCTCTGCGACTGGACTTAATTTTCCGTTGTATGCCGTGTAATACCGTCCAATTATTGGGGCATCCCGCGAGAAGATTAAATATATGCCTTTCGCTCGGCGAGATCATTCGAGGAAGTTCTCGAGGGATCATTCTTGCCAATTGGAGTCCTTTCTAGCAGCTGTCCTCGACATCACAAAGGCACGGTGGCGAGCGTGCGACTTCCTGACGACAGATTCTATTTCATCTGCCTAATGCGGCACGGATCGGAGTGCAACCCCTTAATACAACTCCGTCGCAATCGGATACGAGCCTAGCACTTTGACGAAGGGGGCGATGTTGCGGAGCTCGTTTAGGGTGTCGGAGATTTCGGGGTCGCTTCGGTGGCCGAGGAAGTCCATTAGGAAGACGTAGTTACCTAGCTCGTCGCCGATGGGGCGAGAGGCGATGTGGGTGAGGTTGATGTTGCGACTTGCGAAGGGCTCCAGCGCCATGTAGAGCTGTCCGGGGGTGTCGCGGTTGACGAAGCTGAATACGATGCTCGTCTTGTCGGCGCCGGTCGCCTCGTGATCTTGGTGCGCTAGCATGACGAAGCGGGTTACGTTGTTGCGCCGGTCTTGGATGCCGGAGGCCAGGATGGGCAATCCCAGCAACTCGGCCGCGCGTCGGGGACCGATAGCGGCCGCTTCATGCGTGCCGGATTTGACGCTGCTGATAGCTTCCACGGTGCTGGCAGTGCCGACGCGTTCGGCGTTGGGAAGATTGGCATCGAGGAACTGACGGCATTGCGAGAGCGCTTCCGGTTTCGACCGGACTACTCGGATATCCGACTCTTTAGTGCCCGGCTGGGCGATGAGACACTGGTCGATGGATAGCAGCAGTTCACCCTTTATCTGAACGTTCTCGGCCCGGACGAGAAAATCTTCAATATCGATAACCGGACCGCCGACGCTGTTCTCTATGGGCACGATTGCTTCATCGACGTTGTTATTGGCGAGCGCGCCGACTACCAGATGCATCTCTGGGAATGGCACCCGTTCAGCATCTACCGGGGCGTAGATGTGGCAGGCCTGATCGGTGAAGGTACCTTCAGGTCCGAGATATGCGATTCTTTTAGATGACAACAGATAAAGATCTCTGTCCAGTCAAGATATACGCAAGTTCATCAACCGACTCGGCCGGGCAGGAAGCGATTATCTCCTCACCCCCGAGCAACTTGGTGCTTTTATCGGGCACAAATGGCGCGCCGTGATTTGGCACCATCAAGGCAATGATAATGCCGTTTGGCAGCAACAACTCTTGAATGCTGCTGCCTACTGAACGCGCATCGGTCGGAATCTTCATCGATATCAGACGCTCATTGCGGTCGTTCAGCGTCATCAACTCAACTATCGGATGCTCTAACAAGGTCGTAGCCAGGTTAGCCAGGATGAGGTCGGTACGACTGATGACGGTATCGACGCCGGCGGCTAGAAACAAGTTGGCGTCAGTGCTGTCGTTGACGACTGAAACGACCGTTTCGACATCGAATGTGAACTTGGCTAACAGGCAGGAGGCGAGATTAACCGCATCGTCGCCCGTAGTCGCCATAAAGGCGTCGCACCGCGCGATTCCAGCGCTTGACAAGGTGAACTCTTCTGTCGCGTCGCCGAGCACTGCGACATTGCCGAGGCTGTTGCGGATTTTGGCGACCCGCGTCGGGTCGATATCGAAAAGCACGACCTCATGCCCGGCTAGAAGCTGTGAGTGAGCGCTGCGAGTGCCGAGCGTCCCGCAACCGACGATCATGATATACACCTGATGGATGCCTCTGTGAACTACCTTATCGATGCGCCTAATGCGGGATTTGACGCCAAAGCATCATCTACCGCTTCGTTGAGGTCTGTCAGAGCGACCGTGTACGGATTGACCGTGTGAATGCCGAAGCGTTCATAGATTTGGCATAGCGCATCGTTCGTCACGATTGCGATGACGTTTTCAACGCCATAAGTCAGCTTCGCTTTAAGCGCGGCGAGCCCGTTCTCTGCCGGAGTGCGTAGCGCGGCGACAAAGATGTCTGCGCCTCGGATATCGATCGATACCATCGTCTCATCCAGAGTCGGCTGCCCTTCGAGAAGTCTTACGTTGGAACGCGATGCCAGGTCGCTTGGGAACGACCTTAAATGATTACCTTCGGCTTCAACAATTAGAACGTCATGTTCCGCCTTGCTGAGGCTGTCGGCCATCAATATGCCTAAACGGTCGTGTCCTGCGATGACTACTTTCATCTGACTTGTATCGTTCTTCCTGTTATCGGAGAATTAACGTGCATTTGCCCGTGCATTCAATCTTCGCGCCGACTCGGTGTCGCGCGCACGCGTCGGCTCTGCTATCGATTTTCGCACCAGAACGACGGCGCACGGCGCGTAAGCCATCAGATATTGCGAATCTTCATCGATCTCTCTTTCTGCAAATACCGCTGAAGTTACGCATGCCGCAACTATCGCCTGAGCTCCGAAGTCTAACGCTTCACGAATCAAAACCGGCGCGATCGATCTACTCTGCAGGATGGCGCTGTGCACCGATAAGCCGCGCTGTTCGGATACCTGGTTATGGGCATTGTTCAGAACGTTCTCGGCATGGAGGATTTCCTGCTGAACCGCAGTGTCAAGCGCGTAACGCCGTGCCACTTCAATCACGTGTACGAAGTGAATACTGCGGTTGTTGCCGCTCAGAAGACTCGATGCGGTATTAACCGCATCCACGTCTGAATCGTCGCCGCGGAGCAGGCAGATGACGCGTGAAAGTCTCATGTCGCCGACTCATCTATCGCGACCAGATTGTCGACCAGTTCTTTCCGTCCGGCCAACACTATCTCATCGCCCTGCCGAGTGCGGTCATCAAGATCGGGCATCAATCGGGCGTTCTGGTTTCGTATCAACGCCAATACTGAGAGGTTCTGTTGATCGCGGATATCAGTGAAGCCCGCTTCCCGCAGCGTCATGCCGGCGAAGCGGTCTGGCAGGCGCAACCTGCTGATGCCGAAACTGGCGCCCAAGGACATATAGGCGCTGACATCAGGGCTGAATAGCGAGTGGGCGAGGAGGGTGCCCGAATCTTCTTCAGCATTGATGACGCGGTTGCAACCGATACGTATCAGCGTCTCCTCGTGCAGCTGGTTGCTGGCACGGGCGACGATCATCGGTATGTTCAGCGACCGAAGCAGTACCGCGGCCATGATGCTCGACTCGACATCGCGTCCGATTGCGACGATTGCAACGTCAAAGTTCTCCACGCCAAGGTCACGCATCAGATTGCCGTCCGTCACATCTCCAGCAACGGAGTAGGTGACTTGTCCGATAAGGCTCTGACTGCGCGCCGAGTCGCGGTCTATTGCGAGCACTTCATGCCCGAGTTGAAAGAGCGATGTTGCTACCTGCGCGCCGAAACGACCTGCACCAGCAACTACTATGTGTTCTCCTGCCATTGCCCAGTTCTAAACATTTCTGCTTGCGCCATTCAGAATATATGGCGTCAACCGATTCTAATCTCTTCAAACGGACGCTTGAAGCGTTCGTCTACCTGACGTCCCGTCATCCACAGCGAGAGCGAGAGCGGACCAAAGCGTCCCAGGAACATCGCGATGATGATGATTACCTGTGTCGCCCCGTTCAGTTGACCGGTTATGCCAGTATCGAGGCCTACCGTGGCCGCGGCTGAAACGGCTTCGAAGAAGAGGTCGCGGAATGGCAGATCCGGTTGTGTCTGCAACGTCACGGATGCCAGCAGTATGACGATTCCGGCGGAAATAACACCGAGAACCAGCCCGCGCAACGCCGTTACGGTCGGAATCTGCGTCTTGAAAGCGTTGATGGAGCGACGTCCGGTCAGAGTTGCCAGGGTTGCCATGACGATGACCATGAAGGTGTTGACCTTTATTCCGCCGCCTGTCGTTCCCGATACGCCCCCGATGAACATAAGCGTCTCGGTAGACAAGTCGGTAGAGCTCGATGCGTCGCTGTAGCTGATCACCGCGAAACCAGAGGAGCGAGTAGTTATCGAGTGGAATGCGGCATCTGAAAACTTCTGTTCCAAAGTGCCGTTGCCAGAAGTAGCATCGTTTGACCACTCGCCGATGAGATAGGTGCCAAAACCGACGATGAAGAGCGCTACGGTTCCCACCAGTATCAACTTGCTGTCGAGGCGCAAGAAGCGAAATCGACGCTTGCTCCATAGGTCGCTCCAGAAGAGGTAGCCAGTGCTGCCGGCAACTATCAACACCTCGAACACGAACAGCGTGAAGTAGTCCGAACGAAATCCGATCAGACTCCCGCCGCCAAAGATATCGTCGGGAATGACCTCGATGCCCGCGTTGTTGAATGCCGAGATGCCGTGGAACAGTCCCAGCCAGAGCGTGTGCAAAACGCTATAGTCGGGCCAGATATCCCGCACATAGGTCCAGTAGACCCACAAGACGAGGAAGCCGATCAATTGGGCCGAGACTGAGAAGACGACGATATTTCGCACTAGAGCAGGTATGCCACCGGGCTGACCGGTGCCCAGGCCCTCACTGACGAGCAATCGATTCCTAAGTCCCAGTTCTTGCCCGATGAGGATGACGAGGAATGCGGCGCCGGTCATAAATCCCAAGCCGCCGATAAATATCAGCGCAAGAATCACAGCCTGACCGAAGAAGGTCCAATGGTCAAGCGTGTCGACCGTCACCAATCCAGTGACGGTTACGGATGTAGATGCTGTGAACAGGCAGGTTAGGAAGTTGGCGACGCCCGGTTCAACACTCGATATCGGCAACATGAGCAACAACGTTCCGATGGCGGTTATAACCATGAAGCCGTATATCAGGGACATGGGTGATGCGAGGCCGCGGACGGATATGGCGCGCGGCTCAACGGGGACATCAACTGGTGATGTCGCGGCGATTCGCGGGACGCGAACCACCCGGTCTCCGATGCGATTGGGATCGTTCAGCGATGCCATGTCATATTTTGAACGCGTGCTAAGATTGCTGTGCCAACATTCTAAGGCTAACGCCCGGCGCGTTTTAACTCCCTAAGAGTTTAGAACCGGCCTCGCAGCGCCGTCTCAGCCGCCCGCAACGTCTCTTCATGGTTATACGTCACGATATCGGCCCGCAAGCGCGCAGCATCTCCGGCGATGCTTACCCGCTTCGCCGCTTCGATCATCAATGGAACCGCACGAACAACGTTGTCTACGATAGTGATCGATGCATCGCGCGCCGTTCGGGAGAGCGGGTTCAGGTCTACCGTGATGACCGATTTGCCACTGGCTCGCAATGCCCCGCAACGGTCGCCGTCTTCAAGTGGCACGAACACTACATCAGCCTTTGCGATACCGTCTGGATTCACGAAGCGACGATCGCTCTGAAGCGTGGCGATGACGGCATCCTTGTTCGGTCGCAATATGGCGCGCGCGCCGAAGCTGCGCAGATGATGTTCGATCGCCGCAACGCGCGCTTCACTATGATGGAACAGGTTGATTTCCAAAGGCGTGTTGACAACTGCGGACAGTGCAATCAGCTCTTCGGGAACAAGCGCGGCGGTGTTGCCGTTAACCGATATCACAGGATGCTCGGCCATCAACAAGGTCGCGATCGATGCTCTGATGGCCGTCTCGGCAAAATCTAGAGTCCGCTCGCCGATGAGATAGTCAAAGGCTTCACCTCGCCCATGCGCGATGAGGCCGCTCTGCGATGTTATTCCGAGCCGCAGTCCTTCCACCAGCCGCTCACGGATGAGGAGCGATTCACGCCTCGGATGCGTCGCCAGGCTGGATGCGGTCTGAGTCATCGATTAAGCCACTGCATCACGTTAATGCAGCACCTGAATCACGCGCGTTTTCAGTTCACGACGTTTTGAGGCGCACCGCGCAGGTATGCCAAGGTGTTTTCAACAACGCCCTGGTTGAGCAGATCCAGACCTTCCGGCGTCATGTCTGCGATATGAGGCGTCAAAACTACCTGCTCACACTCGGTAATCGGACTGCCTTTGGGCAGCGGCTCCTCGGCAAAGACGTCAAGCGCGGCACCGGATAGATGCCCGGAGTTCAATGCATCAACTAATGCGCTTTCATCGACGATCGGACCGCGGGCGACGTTGACAAGGATGGCGTCGGACTTCATCAGTCCGATCTCGCGGGCGCCAATCATCTTCTCAGAGACGGGCGTGAGCTTCGTATGGATAGTTACGACATCGGACTGTGAAAGCAGCTCATCGAGACTTACGTACTGAACGCCAAGCTTCTCGGCCCTCTCGTCGGACGGGTTGAAGGTGTAGGCGATGACGTTCATTCCGAACGCGTTGCACAACCGCGCCATCTCGGCACCGATATTGCCAGTGCCGACGATGCCAACCGTCTTGCCGCCGAGGAAGACGCCGTCTTGTTTGACCCACTCGCCCTTGCGAGTCATCTCGGTGTACCAAGCCGCGCGTTTAGCCGCGGCGAACATCAGCCCGAAGGCGTGTTCAGCGACGACCGGCGCCGTCTTGCCGGGGATATTCGATACTACGATGCCGCGTTCTCTTGCCGCCTCCAAGTCGATCGAGTCGGTGCCGATGCCGCAGACTGAGATGAAGCGCAGGTCCGGCAACAGGTCGAAAGCATCCTCCCGCCATTCGAGATAGCTACGTGAGTTGATGATCGTCGTTGCACCCGTCGCGCGTTCGATTTGCACCTCGAAGCTGTCGGCGCGAGTCGGGAATATCTTCAGATCGGCGACCGATTCAATCTCGGCCATGCGCGGCGAGCCTTGACACTGCGCCGGATCATCTGAAGGTACAACTACCAGTGGGCGATCGTCATTCGACATCGGTTGCACACCTTCCAAAACGTCTGATATCCGACCTGTCAAAGATAGCAGGTCGGGAATCAGGCAGATAAGCGAAGCTGATTAACTGCTGCGCTCAGCGTTGTCGGCCTGCGGTGCCGTCTCGACTTCCGCAACGACAGTGGCGCCTTCGTCCGCGTCGGCACCTGATGATCTGCCGGCCCGTACGCGTACCGACGCGGCCGCGTCAGATACCTGAGATCGTAGATCCTCAACACGCTGGGAGGTCGAATCGATCAAGTCTTCAATCTGGGCGCGTGCCGCATTGGTCTGTGCTACCAACTGGTCACGTGCTGATGATGAGCGGTCCCAGAGCGCTTCGCGTGCCATGTCGGCACGATCCATCACGTCTGCGCGCGTCTCGGCGCCTGATTTGGGCGCCAGCAGGATACCGAGTGCGAAGCCGGCCAGTCCGCCGATAATCGCTCCCGCCAAGAAGCTATCTCCACTTCCCTTTGCCATGTTTCAGTTCTCCTTTTCTTTTCAATACTTGATGCGTGTCGCTCAACTATTGCTGGATTTTGCCTCTGCTTCAGCCCGTTCGCGGGCCTTGCGTTTGATGAAGAATTTCAACGGTGAAAACAACCACGATGCGACGTTGAAGCCCTGTTCAGACTCTCTCTTTCTGGCATCGGTATACTCTCGCATCCGTTGCTGGGCCTCGGCCAAGGCATCGCGAATCGCGAGGATGGAGTCTAGCAAGCTGTCGACGCGGTCCATCGTCTCGTCGAATCTGCGCGTTGCCTTGCGAATGGCAATAAGGATTGCGACAACCGCGATGACCGAGACGATACACAGTATGACGAACGCAAGGTCGCGCGCGATCGCTGCGTAGCTAATGACATTGTCTAGTTCAAACAATCGTGGACCGCTTCAAAGTGATAAGGGCTGATGAGATGGCGACGAGTGCAGAGTGCGCCATTCACTTCAAATTGTACCAGAGAGTAAAAGTCGCGTCACACAAGAGAACGTTCATTCAAACATGGATCCCTTTTGACATTGACGGCAGAAATTGGTGTCTCGCTGACGGGATTTGACAGAACTGATCTGCGCCGCGCAACGGGGGCATGATTTACCAGATTTGCCGTGTACGTTCAGGAAGCGACGCTCTTTGCGGGGATGTTTACTCCCGAAATGGTTACGCAGTTCATCCACCGCGTCGCGCATGACGCGGTAGACGGAGCCATGCAACCGGGAGATCTCATCCCCGCTCAACTTTGATACCTTGCGGAACGGGTAGATGCCAGCGTCCCAGAGCACCTCGTCGGCGTATGCGTTGCCGATGCCGGCGACTAGTTCTCCGCGGGTCAATACACCCTTTATCTCGCCGCGGAAGCGTTTCAACGCCAGCCTGAAATCGGACTCCGACATCGGTTCATCCAACACGTCAGGACCCTGATCGGAGATGCGGGTTATCTCGTCGAGACGGTCTGAGGGCACGTAGTAGATCTGCCCCATTCGTTTGACATCGATGTATCGCAGTTGCGCCTCACCGCTCATGTCCATGGTCAGGATGGTAGATTTAGCGACGCGCGCACTCGACTTCGATAGGGAGAGCTCACCGGTAAGCATCGGGCTCACCACCATTGAGACATCATCCGACAATGTCATTATCATCAGCTTGCCCTTGCGCTCCAGCCGCTCAATGGCGCGCTCGGCGATGTGCTCGCTCAGCGACTCCCCAACGAGATTCCGCACTACGAGCGGGCGCAGTTCGGAGGTTGATGTGATGCGCTCCCCGGCAACGCGTGGCACCAGGTATTCACGCAAAACCTCTAGGTCGGGTGCTTCTGGCATAACACGTCAAATGACTGAAATATCGGTGTGGGATGTCAGCGCATGCCGCGCATCATGTTCTGCAACGCTCGCTCACCGCCGGGTCCGCTGATGCGCTTCATCATCTTCTGCATCTGACGATATTGCCCGATCAACTGGTTCACCTGCGTAGGCGAAGTGCCCGAACCGAGGGCGACGCGACGGCGGCGTGAACCGTTGAGAATCATCGGGTTGGCACGTTCCTGGGGCGTCATGGAGAGGATTATCGCCTCGACCTGCAACATGCGCTTCTCGTCAACGTCTTTCAGAGCGTTCCCGCGCCGGAACGAGTTTACGCCCGGTATCATGCCCAGAACTTCAGACAGCGGTCCCATGCGTCGTACCGATTGGAGTTGTTCCAGCATGTCGTTAAGGTCAAACTGATTGCGGCGCAGTCGCTGCTCTAAGCGTTTGGCATTGTCTTGATCGATCTCGCGCTGCGCCTTTTCGATGAGCGTGCTGACGTCGCCCATTCCCAGAATGCGCTGCGCCATCCGATCCGGGTGAAAGGCTTCCAGCTGCTCCGGACGCTCGCCGACACCGACGAATTTGACGGGCAAGCCTGTTACCGACTTCATGGAGAGTGCCGCACCACCGCGCGCATCGCCGTCCATCTTCGTCATGATCAGCCCGGTCAAGCCGACGCGGCGGTTGAACTCGGAACCGGACATCACGGCATCCTGTCCCGTCATTGCATCGACGACTAGGAACGTCTCGATGGGATCGACGGCGGATTTTATCTTTTCGACCTCTGACATCAGGGAGTCGTCGATAGCCAAGCGTCCGGCAGTGTCGAGTATCAGCCAATGAGTGCGATCGCGCTGGGCGCGCTTCAATGCATTCTTGGCTACCTTCAATGGTGTCGATTTACGCACGTCCTCTCTGTAGACGGGCACTCCGATCTGCTTGCCCAGGGTCACCAGCTGCTCCACCGCGGCCGGTCGTTGCAAGTCGCACGCCGCCATCATCACGTCCTGCCTCCACTCGCGTCTGATGTGGAGCGCCAGCTTGGTGGCCGCGGTCGTCTTGCCCGCGCCTTGCAGTCCTACCATGAGGATGACGCTTGGCGGTGTCGTTCCCCTCTGCAGCTCGGTACTGTCTCCGCCGAGGACCTCGACCAGGTTTTCCTGGACGATCTTGACGACGGTTTGGCCGGGCGTGAGCGATTGTGCGACTTGGGCACCCTGCGCTTCTTCACGGATTTTTGCGACGAAGTTACGGGCGACTTTGAAATCTACGTCGGCTTCCAACAGCGCTAACCGCACCTGCCGCAAGGCCGTTTCTACATCCTTATCGGTAAGTCGCCCCTTGCCGGTGAGAGTGCCGAGCGCTGAGGTCAGCCGTTCTGAGAGTGTCTCAAACATCTGAATATGCCTATCACTGTGAGATTCAATCGCGGTCTGCGGGAGTTGAAGTTGCGTGCTCCGGACGTCGGTCCCAGCCGGAGAAGATGTCACTTGCCAGTTGCTGCATCACGCGGCTGATATTGGAAAAGGTGGCGATGCCGACCGGCGCGCCACGGTTGTCGACTACTGGCAAGCGTGAGATCCGTCGTCGCGACATGACTCGTGCCGCTTCAACGACGTCGGTATCGGGACGCGCAGTGTGCACCGGGCTGCTCATATATAGCAGTATGGGACACATGCTGGGGTCTTCGCCGGAGCCGACACATCCGACGGCGACGTCCCAACTGGTGATGATGCCTTCCACGATGCCTTTGCGAACGACGACGAGCGAGCCGACATCGTATTCCCGCATCTTCCTGGCGGCATCTGAGACAGACAGTTCGGCGGTGATCGTCAGCACTGGGGCTGTCATTATCTCTTCCAAACGCATTTTATCGATTCACTTAATCGACGGATAGGAATTATCATGCAACGATGAGCAACGCGCACTGATGCCAATTTTGACATATGACATCGCCGTTGCAACCACAATTTTAGACGTAAGACCAAACACCAAGACGCTGATATGTCCATAATCCTGATGATCACCCTCGTGTTGCTATCCGCCCTTGCTATCGGCATAGCAGTCGCGCACACCAGCCCGGTTTAGACGGCACGGCAATTGCTGGATGCTCAAGCGGGTAATCGACATTAAAGAGCCGCGACTCATGCTTCGAGACATGGGAAGATGAACGCCAGCGCGGAGCGTACTCAATGCCCAAGATCAATGCCAACATCCAATTCATGTTCAATGAGTATGAGCTGTTGGATAGATACGATGCCGCGGCAAATGCCGGCTTCAAAGGTGTTGAGGTGCAGGCGCCTTACTCGGAGCCGATAGATGCGATACTGGAACGGCTCGCGCGCAACAACCTCAAACACGTCATCATCAACCTGCCCGTCGCGGATCCGGACACTGGCCAGAACAATCTGCCGTTGCAACCGGATAAGGTCGGGCTCTACCAGGAGCGCGTCGCGCTAGGCGTGGAATATGCATCAGCGCTCGGTTGCATAGGCGTCAATACCGGGGTAGGTCCATTGCCGCCAGATTTGGATGCTGATGTGGCGTACCGAACTTACATCGATAATCTGCGATATGCCGCGGCGGAGCTGCAGAAAGTCGGTGTGATGGCATTGATCGAACCGATAAACACCAGAGATCAACCGGGCTTCCTCATCCACAACTCGACGCAGGGAATGCAGGCGATAACCGACGCCGCGCATGAGAATGTCTTTCTGCAGTACGACTTCTACCACATGCAGATCATGGAAGGCGACCTTATCGAGACTTTTGCGAGACTGCTGCCGAAGATAAAGCACGTTCAATTTGCAGACACTCCGGGAAGAAACGAACCGGGCACTGGTGAGATCAACTACCCCTTCATCTTCCACAAACTCGACGAACTGGGCTATGAGGGCTGGGCCGGCGCTGAATACTATCCATCCGCAAGCACTGAAGAGAGTCTCTCCTGGTTCAACAACCTCTAGTCAGTTCATAGGGACTGATACCTGTCCGGCGCCCTAACGTGTAAGAGACGCCATTAAGCAAATTGCGGTTTACATGGGTGCAATAGCATGTTTGGCTATGACAGAAGCAATCATCAGATTTGAAAACCGGGAGATCGTTCTCGAAGCGGAAGGCACGAGCGTCTACTACGGCGACATGCTGGCAGTTGAAGATGTGTCGTTCCAGGTGCCTCGCAATGCCATCGTATCTCTGATCGGGCCTTCTGGTTGTGGCAAGAGCACGGTTTTGCGATGCTTCAACCGGATGAACGACCTGATACCGGGCGCCCAGGTCACGGGCAGCATCAAGTATCAGGGCATCGATGTATACGCTGAAGATGTAGACCCGACCGACATTCGCTTTCGGATTGGCATGGTGTTCCAGCGTCCGAACCCCTTCCCTAAGAGCATCTACGACAACGTTGCGTTCGGGCCGCGAGTAAACGGTCTGACTGACGATCTGGATAGCGTGGTCGAGGAATCGCTGCGTCGCGTTGCGCTTTGGGATGAGGTGAAAGACCGGCTCGACGACAGCGGCCTTGGTATATCGGGCGGGCAGCAGCAGCGGCTCTGCATCGCGCGCGCTCTGGCTGTAGACCCGGACGCGGTGTTGATGGATGAGCCGGCTTCGGCCCTGGACCCGATCTCGACTCAGGCGATTGAGGACCTGATCCGCGAACTGTCGTCAGAAGTGACGATCATCATCGTCACTCACAACATGCAACAGGCTACTCGCATCTCCGATTACTCCGCGGTAATGATGGTCGGAGAGGACCGCGTCGGGCACCTGATCGAGTACGGCACCAATGAGCAGGTATTCGGCAATCCTATTCATCCGCGCACTGAAGCATACGTCACGGGACGTATCGGATAAGCACTGGAGAGGGGGCATCAGTATGCCCAATGAACAACTCGATTATCAGCTGGCACACATCGAAGCCGAAATTGTTCTGCTGGGCGGTCTTGTCGAGACCGCCATATTCAAAGCGGTGCGCGCACTGCGAAACCGGGATCTAGAAGCGTCGCAGACGGTAATCGCCGAAGACGACCGCATCGACGAGTTGGAAATGAAGATCCAAAATGAATGTGTCGAGCAGATAAGACGTCAAGCACCCCTAGCCGTTGACCTGCGCCGCATTATCGGCATGATGTTCATCGCCAACGAGCTGGAGCGTATGGGCGACTACGCGGAAGGCATCGCCAAAGTGTCGATCCATATGGGATACGAGGCACCGTTGAAGGAGCTCGAAGATATTCCCATGATGGCCGATTTGGCAGTTTCGATGATGAAGCGTAGCATCGACGCAATGACGGTGAACGACCGAGACGAGTCGTCTCGCATCGCGCTAGAGATAGAGAAAGACGACGATGAGGTCGATCGGCTTTATGCCAAAGTGCAGGCCGACATCTTGACGCTGGTCGAAGAGGACAGCACCCGGGCAGTTAGAGGCACCTACCTCTTGTGGGCGGCGCACAACCTGGAACGAGTGGCAGATCGATCGACCAATATCGCCGAGCGGGCTATCTTCGTCTCTACCGGCATCCTGGTGAGCGGCAATCGACAGGCTATCGAAGCCGTAAACCGCTAACCGACTGTTGGGAGTTCAATGCTCGCGGTATCATGTCGACCGCGACGGTTGCCCATCCGAAGTTTGTGCCGCGCATCCCGCGCCCCGATATCGGGGAGTAGAACTCGCGGAAGTCGTTAGAAGCCATCTCTAACGATCGTTGCTCAATCTCGCGCGCCGGGGCATCAATCCCGTGCCGTCGCAGTCCGCGCGCCAACAACCAATTCAGGTTCAGGCAGACCGGACCGCGCCAGATCGTCGACTCGCCTTCCGGATCGAACGTCTCTTCCGAGGCGGCTACGCTCGGCACGGGGTATGACGTCCAGAACTCACGTTCATTCAACAGATGCTGTTCAACTACCGTCGAGACTTTATCGCGGTCCTGCCTTGCGAGAATGAGCGGGAATATCGTCCCTACGCCCATCGTGTATTCAGGTATGCGCTCGGCACCACGCAGATAGAGCCATCGCCCTCGAGAATCGTCCCAGCACTGTTCATTCAGCGCATTCCTCGTCTGGTCGCTCATCGACCGTGCTGAAGTTGCGAGATCATTCTCTCCCAGTGCTTCGTGCATTTCGGCGATGACATCCCATCCGTCGGCATAGACGGTGTTCATAAAGGTGTCGATCATGATGAAGCGATTTCGGCGTTGCAATGCTCGGAAGTTGCGGCCTTTCACGAAGAGTGAGTTGTGCCAATCCAACAGCCAGTTCTTCCACAACAGCGCGAGTCTGCCGGGATTGTTCAATCTCAGTTCAGCATCAAAAGCCGGACAGTTATCGAGTCCACACTCGTAGGGCGACATTACGCCTATCAGACCATCGGATGCGGTATCGCGTTCATCTCGGAGCCACTCGTAGTAGCGTCGCACCTTGGGCAGCATTTCTCGCAGATAAGCGATATCTTTCGACTCCTGCCATACGCGCAACAGTGCGTGAGCCAAGACCGGAGGCTGTATCATGCCGGTGTTGCGACGTCGCCACTCGCCCACATTGCTTTGACCGGAGCATGCGCTGGCGAGTGTGCCCCATCGCCCCCAGAAGGTGATATGCCCGACAAATCCGTCGTCTCGCTGCGGAATCAGCAACGTTGTCAACTCGCGCTTCGCCAAGTCGATATCGAGGGTTGACAATGCGATGACGTGAAAGCAGGAATCCCAGAACCACTGCCACTGGTAGCGTCCTGGCGATGGCATTACGTAGGTGTAACGTTCCCGATAGTAGGAATCGACCCCGCTGCGCACGTTTTGACGCATCTGGGCTAGGGCCTTGCTTCGTAGCACGTCAACATCCATATCAAAAGAGGGTAAATTGAGGTTAATGCGATTGACGGTATTAGGACCGGGTTGGGATGGTATCAGTGCCGAACATTGTCTTATTCAGCGAGATACCACTTAATTAGTGGGAATATAATCGAAAAGAGCGTCGGGGAGTGGCGCAGCTTGGTAGCGCGCTTCGTTCGGGACGAAGAGGTCCCGGGTTCAAATCCCGGCTCCCCGACCATCTTCTTCGTCAGACACTCCCGATCGTCGATTTTCCGCCACCCGGAGAACTGCCGCGAGCCGGTGTCCTCACTCTTCCCTGCGCGGGCGATCGAAAGTCAACTCGTCTATATCCGTTTCGATGCCGTCGCCATTATCCGCATCGTCGCCATCCTCATCGCTCACCTCCAATGCCGCTTCCGGCAATTGTCCATCACTATCCATAACAGACGTCCGCGTTCTGACTCGGTAGATAAACGCGGCGCCACCGAACACGGCGGCTACGGCCAAAGTCAGGAGAATTGAAAATACCCAGCCGGACGCGGAGCCGAAATCGCTGTCGTCAGTTCGCGTAACGCCTTGTGACGGTACCGAGGTTGCAGTGGGTGATGGTGTCGCAGTCGGCGCTGGGGACGGTGTCGCAGTTGGCGTCGCGGTTGCCGGCACGGGCGTTGGCGTCGCCGTCGGCACGGGCGTAGCCGTTGGCACTGCAGTTGGTGTCGGCGCCTGCACGACGACACTGACCACCTCAGTAGCCGTCGGCACAGGTGTATTTGTCGGCATCGGCGTTGCCGTAGGCATCGATGTTGGCGTTGCCGTAGGGTCAGGAGTGGGCGTATTCGTCGGTACCGCAGTTGCGGTAGCGGTGGGTGCTACCGTCGCCGTCGGAGTTGGCGTTGCCGTCGGTGGCATCGGTGTTGCCGTTGGCGTATCAGCAACCACAGTAGGCGGAGCCGGCGGCTCTGGCATCACGGTTGGAGTAGGCGTCGGAGTGGGCGGCATCGCCGTCGGAGTGGGCGTCGGAGTTGGTGGCACTGGCGTCGCCGTCGGTTCCGCTCTATTGTCACGCGCTACCAGCAACAAGCCCTCAAGTTGCGACGCGTTGGCACATACCGCGTCACCCTGTCGTCTCGGCGAATTGAGCAGCTGTTGCTGCCCGCTGTCCAGCATCAACATTATCTCGAGCGCATCCGCTTCTCTCACTCCGATAGGTATCGGTAGACAGACCGTCGCGTGCGGGACAAAGGTAAGACCGGTTATCGGCAGTCGCTCCGAAGATACGAACTGCGCGGTGAACCAATTGCCGAGAGTCTCGTATCGACTTAAATCGCTTTGCGGCACGTTGTCGCTTGAACCGGTATCGATGCGGATTCCGATCCAGTCGCGGACGGGTATCGAAAGCGGTGATACTTCAAGCGAGATGTCGCTATCGTCCTCATCGACGAAACTGCCGCCGCTGTCGTACGTGACGACGCTTAAGGTATTGCCCTCATAGATCGTAGTCGGGGGATATGCCTCTTCACCCGTGAATATCTCGATCGCTTCATCTTCCGCAATGATGCGAACTGGGATGCGTCGAAAGATTCGCACCTCGCCCCCTTGTGGGATGGTTTGAGTGACGGTTACGCGTATCGCGAAGTCGCCTGAACGGTGCGGCGCGGTAAAGGTAGTCGTGCGCGCGATTGGATCTGACAGCTGCCCGATGGATGCTGTCCATTCGAACGATACATCCGCGATATTGGCCAGCGAGTTGTCCAGCTCGCCATCGATATCGAAGAGATTGATTCCGACATGGACGTCCTGTCCCTTGCGCAGGTTCAAGTGTTCTTGATACGGATGCGCGTCGCCCAGCAACTGCCCGATAAGCGGGGTTGAAACCGGCAGAACGGTGGGACGCTCGGAGATGGGCGTGATGACGGTTTCATCCGACCACTCCCCAGTATCGCCGATCAGATTGCGGGCGCGCACCCGGAAGGCGTATTGCCCATCACGGTCGTCTAACTCGACGACGCGCGGAGACGATGCATTCTCGTCTTTAGGAGTATCGCCATACTCCTCATCGATACGTCGCCAATCGAGATCGAAACTGAAGTCGCTGAAGTTGTCCCACAGCACAAATGCCTGCGCATGCCCAACCGCGACTGCTGGTGGGACTGGCGGCAACGAAGGAACGGTTATCTCCACGGCGTTGGTCAAGGAGACGATGGCCGTGGCTTCGGCTGTCAGGCCGCAGGTATCTTTGACGTTCAGCGTCAATCGATAGACATTGTTGACTTCGTAGTCCAGACTTGATGTTGTGGTGATGAGACCAGACGCTTCGTCGA
This sequence comes from Dehalococcoidia bacterium, assembly GCA_965200065.1. GTDB lineage: Bacteria > Chloroflexota > Dehalococcoidia > Lucifugimonadales > Lucifugimonadaceae > Bin127. The sequence continues at coordinate 1,112,810 of CBDATF010000002.1, forward strand.
TTTCAAATGGCGCATTTTCCGGCACGGTGTTGGCGATCGAGAAGCGGAAATGCGGATACGGGTCTTCATCGGTTGCCGATACGGTTCCGACCGGTGCGCCGGCATCCTGCCTTTCCCGGACGTTGAAGGTGTAGACATCTTCGCTAAAGACTGGTTCAGTGTTGGCATCGCTTTCAGATACGCTTGGCACTGTCGTAAACTCGTCCGACCATTTCGACTGCTCACCCGTATCGCCGTCGACGGCACGCACTCGGAACACCCATGCAACGTCGTTGGCTAAACCGTCGACGATGCTGCTGTCGTCATCTATCCCGCGCTGGTTTCTTGAGGGAGACGAGTTAAATGACGGTGCTTCGATCTGCCGCCACTGAACGTCGTATTTGTAGTCAGGATTACGGTCCCATGACAGGAACGCCCTCTCGTTGCCGGCGCACAACTGTTGAAGTGTCGGCACGGCCGGACCTTCTACGTCGATGACCGTGATGCTCAACGTGTGCCGGATCGATTCGCCGACGAGGTCCGACGCGATAATCGTGATGTTGTAACTTTCGGCTTCCTCGAAATCGAGTTTCTGGTGGACGTACACCTCGCCGTTCTCCGCGTTGACGGCAAAGGGTCCGCGAATCGGACGTAGCAGGTCGTAATTGACGACATCTCGGTTATCTCCGTCAAACGCCTCGAAAGTCGCAATCGCGTCTCGATACTCGGTATTTTCAACCAGCGAGACGGCTTCTTCGGTTACGTCCCAGAAGGGCGGAGTGTTGCTAGTACCTCGCGGTGCGGCTGGATTTTCAATGATGATATCCGTCCAGTCGCTAAACCCCGCTTCTGCATCAGCACTGCTGCCGGGCACTGAGCTGCGGATCTGCACTTCGTAATCGTCGCCATTTACGAGGTCTTTGATCTCGTATCGGAACGCGCTGAGGTCTATTTCAACATCCCAGCTTGTTCGGCCGAACGGACGCCATTGCACCTCATATGTGTGCTCGGGAAGTGGGAGCCATGAGACGTACAGACTGCCGTCGCCCGAAACGACGGCGAAGTGTTCGGGTGGTTCGGAGTGATGGGCGAAAACGTGGTTTGAACTACCATCGTCGAACCACCAGATGCTGGCGTTAATCGATGCGAAGGTTACAAATGCCGCGGCCGCGATGGCGAATGTCCGTCGTAGCCGCAAGCGCGCGGTATCCCGCCAAAGTTGGCTACGGGTCAGTAATTTCATCGTCCGTTTAAGGATGTTGCGCCTAGAAGTTCAAATCAATGCCGTAAACATAGCAAAATCACAAGCGATGAATCAGCGGATTGGCGCGCGCATAAATCGCTAATCAGTAGACCGCCAACTGTCGTATACCAGCGCTTCATACTTCGTTTCATCGTCAACATCGTCCACCGGTTGCAGTTCCGATTCGACGACGACTTCATCTGATGTTGCGACGACGGTATCGGCAGATGTCGTATCGTCTGCCAGTTCGATCGTTTCTGGTTGCGTCTGCGGCTCGGTTGATACCTGTTGGGCACGGTTTGCGGAGATGGTGTAGGCGATCACAAATGCGCCGATGACCATGGCGGCGATGATTGCAGCGATTATGAGCATGTTAGGAAAATCTCCTTCATCATCCTCGTCTTCAGTTGACGAAGCTGGTTGCGGTGTCGGCTCTGGTGCAGCCGTCGGTTCAGGACTGGTTGGGGTAGCAGTAGAAGCGATTTGAACTACTGCCGGGACAGGGGTGTTCGTAGGGATTGAAGTCGGTGTCGGTGTCGCGCTTGCCGTAGCCGTAGCCGTGGGCTCAGGCGTCGGACTTGCGGTCGCGGTAGGTTCTGGGACGGGCGTAGATGTGGGTACCGGGGTGAATGTTGGCGTCGGTTCCGGCGTTGCCACAGCCGTTGGAGTTGCCGTCGCGGTCGCAGTAGGCGGAACGGCGGTTGCCGTGGGTGTAGATGTAGCCGTTGGGATGGGAGTAGCCGTGGCCGTCGGCATCGGAGTTGGCGACGGCGTCGCAGTTGCAGTCGGTGATGGCGTCGGCGTGGCGGTAGGTGTCGAGGTCGCCGTCGGCGTAGCAGTAGGAGTAGGTGTCGCCTTCGGCGATATCGGCGTGGCAGTAGGTGTCGGCGTCGGCACGGCTTCTTGTGCAATCACCAGGAATGTGCGCCCATCGAATGACGTGGAGTGGCCGCACACCCGTGATGGCTCGTCACTGGAAGATTCAGCATGGAAGCGCGATGGAAGTTCAAATAGCGACTGGGTACCGTCGTCGGCTACGTGCATCACATCTATAGAAGAGATCAGCGTTGTCCACTCGTCCGGCACCGGCAGGCAGATAGCCGCGCCGCCGCTGAACGACATGTTGAGTATCGATACGCCATCTGGAGTCACGAAATCAGTCGCATAGATATCGCCAAGCGCAACGTAGCCATCGATCTCATCTTGCAACGTCGATGCCGTCCCTTCAGAAGTGATGTTGGCGCCGATCCACTCAAATCCAAGTATCGAACCCTGCCGAGCATCAAACACGACATCCGGCGCGGCACCCGGACGATACTCAGTTCTCTCGGAGTTCTGGATGACGCCATAAGCAACATCGTCGACGTAGATGTTTTCCGGGATTTCGACATCGCTGCCGATCGGCGTTGCGACGGCTTGTTCAACGATGACGTTTGCCACAACATCGAGTTCGAAGCGCAACGTTCCACCTGGCACTGCCTGTTGCACCAATATCGAGATGGTGTACTCGCCCTCTGCCTCTGGCGCGGTGTATGTGTTGACGCGCCCGACCTGTCCTGACAGCTCGCCCGCATCGGCGTTCCATGATGCGCTGACGTCCTGACGGTTGATCAACGAGTTGTCGAGGAAGCCTCCGACATCGAAGATGTTGAAACCGATTTGAGTAGATTGTCCCGGCTTCAACGCAACGCTCGAGAAGTAGGGTTCGATAGTGCCCAGCAGCTGTCCCTGTCGCGGCACCTCGATCGGTGCAATACTCGGCAGCGGCGTATCGAGCGTTACGACCGTCTCTTCGGACCAATCGCCGGCTCCTCCCAGCAGATTGACTCGGCGAAGTCGGAATGCGTACGGCGTCTCTGATGATGGCAGTTCGACGAGGGCTGGCGACACGGCATCGGGGATTTGCGGATCGGTCGGATAGTCATCATCCACCAGTCGCCAATCGAGGTCATAGGAATCTTCGAAGTTAGACGCCCAGATGACGGTTACCTGATTGCCTCTGCTAACTATCGTGGGCGGCGATGGAACGAGCGGAATTGCATCCACATTGGGATTGTCGATGACGAAGATGTCAACATCTGCTGTGCCCCGCAATCCGCAAAGATCGGTCGCGCCAATCACCAGCCAATAGGAATCTAAAGTTTCAAAATCGAGACGTCCCGTGGTAGTGATGGTGCCGTCAATCGGGTCGATCTCAAAGGGCGAGCCTTCTGGATAACTTTCGAAAATGCGGTAGCGGATCGACGAATTGATGTCGGGGTCATCAGCGACTGCAAAGCCCACATGCGCGCCCGCCATCTGCTCTTCAAGCACTTCAAAGAGATACTCATCATGTTGGAACTGCGGCTCGCGGTTCGGCACACCGCCCGCGAACACGCTCTCTTGGGCCGACCATTTGCTCTGCTCGCCACTGCCGCGGTCTATCGCACGCACGCGGAAGGCCCAGGTCGACGCTACGGGCAAGTTCAATTCCCGGTCTTGTTCAGTCTCTATCCACATGGCTTCGTCCGCGCCAACTTCGCTACGCTCTAATTCATAGACGTAGTCAGTGTCGTTTCTGTTCCATGACACCGTGACGCCAGTGTCGTTAGAGCAGACACGATTCAATACCGGCGCTGGCGGGCCTTCGATGTCCTTCACTTGCACTTCAATGGTATGATCGGTCGATGCGCCGGATAAGTCGGTTGCCCGGATCGTCAGCGCGTACTCTTCAACTTCCTCAAAGTCGAGAGTGCCGTACATATAGACGGCGCCATCACGGGCATTCACGCCAAACGGGAACAGAGTTTGCGGTGGGTCCGGCGGTAGCAACTCGTAGCGAACCTCATCATCGGGATCGGCATCAGACGCTTCCAGCGTGGCAATGGCATCGTCATAGCGCTGGTTTTCAACGAGCGATACGGCATAGACCAGCTGTTCCCAGAACGGCTCACTGTTGGTTTCGACTGCAGGGGATGGCGATATTACGTAACCGGCGGTAGGGAAGCTGACCAGCCCGTCGCGAATGCTTCGCATCCGCACTTCATATCGCTCGCCGTTGTTCAGATCGTAGATGACATGGTCGCCCGCAATGACAGCCTCCCAATCGTCTGAAGAGGGCCAACTGCTGTCTACCCGCGAGCGCGGACGGTATGCAATCTCGTATTCGTGTTCCGGGCAGCTTCGCCAACTGAAGAAGAGCGCACTGTCGCCCGGCACCAATACGAATTCGTCGGGCACTACCGGCTCACCAGTTGGGCATTTTGATGACGGAGAGCCGCGGAACGATGCGCTCCAATCGGTGCGATACGGCTCGCCATCTGGCAGGGTAACCGCGGCTGGGGTACTCAATACTGAGCGCAACTGGATTTCGTATTGAATCCCGTTAGCCAACTCTTCGATAACGTATGAATCCTGCTGACCGGCATCTACCACCGTCAACCACTCATCCACAGCATCATCCGACACCGGTCGCCAGCGAATGTGATTTCTATTGCCTTCGCAGTAGCGCCACGAGACCGTCAGCTTCGAATCGCCCGGCTGGATGCGGATATTGTCCGGCACTTCCGGCAGATCGCCACATCGCTCCGGTGTCGCAAACTCCTCGTCTACCCACGGTCCAGTGTCGAGTCTAGTCTCGCCGTGATGCGTGGAGCGAACTTGGATGGCGTAACGGTCGTTGTTCGATAATCCGGTGATGTCGAACTCGCCACTCTCGCCTAGACTGGTGGTTGTCGGCCAGTGAAACGGATTGAGCGGCTCCTCAGCCGAAAGTCGCCAGCGAATCTCGTAAGTGTGATCCGGACAAGTGTCCCACTGGACCAAGATGCCCGAGTCGTGTTCCCACAGTTCGATATTGATGGGGTCTGCAGGCGGCTCTGAGCAGTGTGCGCTCATGCCCTGTCCTAAGACTTGAGCTTGCCCATGTATCGACACGGCGACGATGCCGAATGCGAAGAGTCCGGCCGCGACGATAACAGCGATCGACAGCTGCAAGATGCGCTGAATGCCCCATCCGCTGCTGCTGTCTGATGCTTGGCGTCTGATGCCTGGTAGCGGAATATTGAGGGTAAACATTAGCCCGATGATTTGATCGCATCAACAGTCCACCAGCCCATGGGCTGGTAGCGTAGCCGATAACATAACAAAACGCGAGACTTAAAATCTGTGGATTGAGATGCGATGAAACTGCTAATTGTGCGACACGCCAAGGCATACGACCCGGACCCGAGACGCTGGCCCGATGACAGTGCACGTCCGTTAACGGCAAAAGGGGCACGACGCTTCACGGCTTCGATCGCGGCGATCAAGAAAATCGCACCCAAAAACGTGCAGGTAATATCCAGCCCTTACGCCCGCGCCTGGCGCACCGCAGAGATACTGTGCCAAGAAACCGGTTGGCAAGCCCCCATAGCAGACGAAAGACTCTCCGCCCACCTCGGCCCTGAAGAAGCCCTCGACCTGTTGAACTCACTAGACACTACCGGCAACTACGCCATAGTGGGCCACGACCCTACCTTCTCTTACCTGCCCGGCTACCTAATAGGTGCCACCCGCTACGGCGCCACCGTACTGAAAACCGGCGCCATAGCCGCCATCGACACCGGCATCGCGCCACCAGTCTCAGGCGCCGGAACGCTCACGGCACTAGTGCAACCGAAGGTGCTGGCCCGTCGCTAGTTATCCAGCGTAAACGTGAACTCCCCGCTTGCCTCGCCTCCGTATTGGTCGGTGGCGGTGATCTCGATGGTGAGTTCCTGCGATGCGGCATGTCCGGCGGTGAGCGTCAGCACTGAGCCGTTCCACTCGCCGGAGACTTTGTTGCGGGCTATGGCGCCTAGGAGGCCGGTTCGCACTTCGCCGGTGCGCTGGTGAGTGGTGGTTACCATCACCTCGTAAGTGAGACCGTCGCCGCTGAAATGGGCGGTCATGTCGAGGTCTACGGTTTCGCCGTTGGACAGTTCAACGTCGTCGAACTGGTCGATGAGCGTTGCTGGGTTTTCAGGCGCGGATGTTGGTTCAGGCGTTGGTTGCGGGTCAGGCGTAGCAGTACGCGTTGCGGTTGGTTCTGGTATCGGCGTTGGCGTCGGGGATGGTGTCGGTGTTGCTGTCGGCTCTGGTGTTGTCGTTGGTGTGGGTGTTGCGGTAGGCTCGGGAGCCGGTTCCGGGCTAGGTTCAGGAGTCGGCGTCGGGTCGGGGATCTGGTCTACTAGAGAGAGGGTGAATGAGTCGCTGGTTGTGCCGCTGTTGGCTCCGGTTGCGGTGATGATGATTGTCAAGTCCTGCGGCGTCGATGCTGAACCGCCGGTCAGCGTCAGCACGTTGTCGCTCCACTCGCCGGTCACCTTGTTGCGCGCAATCTCGTTCAGCGGACCCGTCTTCTCCTGGCCGGTGCGCTGGTTCGTGGTCGTCACGCTCACCGAGTAGGCGTGGGCGTCATGGTCGCTGAAGTGATCTGCCATGTCGAGTTCGATCGTTGTTCCGTTGGCGATGTGCGCATCGTCGAAGGGATCGATCAGCGACGGCGGCGCAGGCGTTGCTGTCGGCGTCGCGGTGGGTGTTGGCGTTGCAGTGGGTGTCGGAGACGGCGTCGATGAAGTGAAGACTATCTTGAGGATGTAGTCGCCCGTGGTGGTGGCGCTCGCGCCGTTCACTTTCACGTAGTAAGTGCCGGTCGTAACGTTCCTGGTCAGCGAGAAGTTGCTGCCTTCCCCGCTGTCGGCGTCCTGCGTCAGCGCAGTTCCGTCCGAATCTTCCAGAACGCCGGCAGTGTCAGTGCCCCCGGTGGTCGAAACGGTCAGACTGTCCGCTTCTGTCACGCTGAGTTCGAAGTAGTCCGCATCGCCCGCGGTAAGATCGCCAGCCACTTCTGAGGGAACACGTGCCGGCGAGGCGGCGTCGCGGGTCTCTCCCTGATCGGCCAGCGTGCTCTGGAAGACCCACGGACGCGCCTGCTTGATGGCCAGATTGTTGGCGCTGGTTATCTTGCAACTCGATCTCCATCGCGAACTGCGCATCGTCTTCCGCATCGTAAAGCTTCTCGAACTTGTCGTGTATCTTGCTCAGGCTGCTCCGCAGCTGCGTCAGCTGGGCGTCGGTCATAAGGAGATTGTCGCCCTCTTTCTGGTTGGACCGGGCGAGAACCGTGTAGGTGCTGTCCGACTTAAGCAGCAGCTCTTCAGGTATCGAGTTGGCGTCCGGATTGGTGACTAGATCCTCGCCGACCTGAGTGTTGACGTAGTAGACGTCTGAATCGCCGTTGATGGTATCGTAGCTCACAGCCACGCCGTTGGCTTTCTCGTCCGAATAGTTGGGATGCACCAATACGCCCATCATCGCCTTGCTGTGATCGATCCGATGGAAGTCGCGCTCGACGAATGCCCGGAAGTTCCACAGGCTCGCCCATACCGCCTTGATGGATTTGTCGATGCCGTCCTCTTCGGTTTCATCCGGATCATGCGTCTTTGAGTCGTACAGACCCGCGCCGCTGAAGCCGGGCAGGTCCTCGTTGTTCGTGCTGGAGCGATAGCGCAGGGACGTGTTCTCCGGGTAGGTGTCGTGCATGGCCTTGAGCGCGGTGATGATCCACTCCGGCGTGTCCGCCTTCTTGATCTTCTTGCGCAGCTTCTTGAGCTGCTTCTCCTGCTCCGCATAGTCGTCTTGGAAATCCTCATCCGCCAGCATCTCCGTCACTTCGTCGTCGAGGTCGTTGGCCTTCATGAACTCGTCATAGAAATGGAAAGGCACCGCGTGTCCGCTGGGCACCGTCCCGTCCGGAAACTCGAGCGTTCCCAGCACGGCCACGTTGGCGGCTTTCACGCCGAAGGCCTTCCAGTCGTTGAAGCCGACCTGGCTGAGCGGCTTGATCGTCGTCACCGTCAGATCCCGTTCCGGAGTCTGCGTTGCGCTTGGACGCGTCTGCTCGTAGAATTCATCCACTTCCGCGCGGGTCGCGGCGCGGGTGGTGTAGCCGTCCGCCGTGACTTCGTAGAAGACATGCGTGTCGATCAGATCGTCGATGGCCGACAGATCTAACGCGTCGCGGATGAAGGCGTTCGGGATGCCGTTCTGCACCGCCCTCAGGTTGACGTGCGCCAAAGGCGTCTGCGGCACGGTGGTGACAATGCCGGCAACCCGGGGCAGGTCGTTGGGCAGCGACTCGTAGATGACGATGTCGCGCGGGTTGGGACGCCCGTCGCGCTCCATGACCCGAAGCAAGCCGTATCCGCTCCGCTGGTTGAGCGGCACGAAGGGCACATCGGGCAGGATGTCCTTCTGCAGCAGCACGTTGACCCGCGATGCGTCATACAGCGCCTTTTCGGATGGTTGGTTGTAGAGAGCCAGCGCCGTGGGACTCAACGCAGGGTAGAACATCAAGTTGTTTTCGAGGAACGGCATGCTGGACGCCAGCAGCTCATATACATAGGCAATGTCTTTGAACGGGAAGGCTTCCCAAGGCTGGAACTCATATCGATAGACACCCAAGCTGCCGTCGGGAGCGACTACGTTGGGGTGGTAAACAAGCAGACCCAACATCATCTCTGACAGATTGGGGTGATTATCGTGCAAGCCAACCGTTTTTGCGAAAAGACCATGCGACCAGTGAATATTGGTGTTCATGAAATAGACCGACGGGTTATCGGTATCCATGTCCACCAGGTAGAACTTGACATACTCCAGGTCGACGAGATGAATTTCAACTGCGACATCCTTCCCCTGGTATGACAGATATTCGAAGGCGGCACGATCTGGAATGGCTATGGCACCATCGGTGGAACTGATGGAATGGGCATCGTTCAGCGGGTCTTTGCTGCCCAGAGCGTTGAATTCGGTGATGTCGTCAACGCCGTCGCCGTCAACGTCGCCAGGGTTGTCCACCTGGTACTTTTCCACTATGTAGCTTTCCTTGTCCAGCGCCTCCAAGTTGTCCGTCAGCGTCAGCTCGCCGTCTACGCCCAGCGCCATCGCGACCGGTATGTTCACCGTGTTCGTGCTGGTCAGCGCGTGCTTCACGTAGAGCACGAAGTAGGCGTCCGTAGTGGAATCGACTACGATTGGCACGGCCTCCACCGGCACCACGGTTGGAATCGGTGCCTGAGTCGCCGTGGGCGTAGGAGTTGGCGTCGGTGTAGGTGTGCCCTCAGGCGTCGGAGTCGCAGTTGGTAGCGGTGTTGGCGTGGCCGTGGGTTCTGGTGTCGGAGATGGCGTCGGAGTCGCAGTAGGAAGTGGCGTGGGTGTGAGCGTAGGAGTCGCGGTGGGTTGTGGTGTTGGAGTTGCCGTCGGATCGACCAAGGATGGAGGAGGCGGGGGCAGAATGCCTTGCCCGAAGGCCGGCACCGTCGTCATCAGCAGAGCAAGCAGAAAACTGACCGCGACAATTGCCGAGACGAGAGACTTACGCATGATTCAAATAGCGTAGCACAGCACCATCTTTCCCACCGCCCCATGGCCCCCATGCACCCTCACCCCTGACCCCTCTCCCGCTTCACAGCGGGAGAGGGGAACTTCTCATCGTGGTCATGGTTACAGGGAACAGCATTGTTGTTGCTGGCACCATCCCATGGCCGCCCCATGCGCCCTCACCCCTGGACCCTCTCTCGCAAGAATGCGGGAGAGGGGAACTTTTAGGCACGCTGTCTGCTTGCGATGAACGGCATTGTTGTTGATGCCGTATCCCCTCTATCCCCCAAACCGCTCCAGCACCAGACAGGCGTTCTGCCCGCCGAAGCCGAAGCTGTTGGATAGGGTGATGTTCACTTTGGTTTCGCGGGCAGTGTGCGGGATGTAGTCTAGGTCGCAGTCGGGGTCGGGAGTGTCCAGGTTGATAGTGGGGTGGAGCACCTGGTCTTGGATGCTGCCGATGCATGCCAAGGCTTCCATGGAACCAGAGGCACCGAGAGAGTGTCCGATCATCGATTTCGTGCTGCTTATGGGCACGTTGTATGCATGGTCGCCGAAGGCGCGCTTGATGGCTAGAGTCTCTGATTTGTCGTTCAGCGGCGTCGAGGTGCCGTGCGCGTTGATGTAGTCGATGTCGTCGATGTTGCGCTCGGCGTCGGCTAATGCCAGCTTTATCGCCAAAGCGGCGCCTTTGCCCTCGTCGTGCGGTTGCACCAGGTGATAGGCGTCGGACGAGACTCCCCATCCGGTGATCTCGGCATATATCTGTGCGTCGCGCTGTTTAGCATGTTCCAGGCTCTCCACGACGAACATGGCCGCGCCTTCAGACGGCACGAAGCCGTCGCGGTCGGCATCGAACGGTCGGGATGCCTCTTCTGGCGGACAGTCGCGCGTGCTCAGCGCCTGGATGGTTGAGAAGCCGCCCATTCCCAGTTCGCAGATGCCGGCTTCTGCGCCACCGGTCAATATGACATCTGCGCCACCGCGTCGTATCACCTCTGCTGCCTCGCCAATCGCTTGGGTGCTGGCGGCGCAGGCGGTTACACAGGTATTGGTGTAGCCCAGTAAGCCGAAGACGCGGCTCACGTTGGCAGAGCACATGTTGACCAGCATCACCGGGATGTAGAAGGGACTGATGCGGAGTGCGCCGCGCCGATTCATGACGGTAGATTGTTGATCCGTCTCCGGGAGCCCGCCAGCGCCGCATCCGATCAGGACGCCGACACGTTCCCGGTCTTCAGCATCGAGATCGAGTCCAGAGTCTTTGATGGCCTGCTCTGACGCGTGCACTGCCAGTTGCGAGAAGCGTCCCATGCGTCGCGCCTCACGGCGATGTATCAGTCCACCTGCCGACGGGTCGAAGTCCTGCACCTCGCCCGAGACTTTGCACGGGAACGGCGTGGGGTCGATAATCGACATTCGCCGGGCGCCGGAGACGCCATTTTTCAGGTTGTTCCAAAACTCGTCGGGGGACTTGCCTAAGCACGTCATCGCGCCCAGACCGGTGATAACTGCTCTGTGTTCGTCGGGATATCTGCTCATCGTTAAGTTGCGCTTGCGGTTGATTATGTCGGTTCCAATCTCAAAAGACCTCTCTATGCGATTTTAACCCTCACTTGTGTCGCGGTCTTCAAATGGTGTCATATAGGGCTGTTTCAGGTCCTCGTATATCTCCGGCTCAATCCTTAACAGATGCTCACGCGCCTCGGCGGCTACGAAGAGTGAGCCGGTTACGATTATCAATCCAATTTCGGGCTTCTCCCTCGCCATTTCGGCGGCATCCTCCAGCGCGGCATCCACGCTCGGGCGCATCAGCGCATCGATGCCGTGTCGCTTTGCTTCATCGGCAAGTTGCGACGCGGGTATCGACTTCGGATGGCGCGATTGCGTGACGATGGTGGAGAATGCAGGCTTTGCCAGCAACTTCATCGCGGTCGCCAGCTCATGCCCGTCCGTACCGCCCAGTATGAGCACGTAGGGAGTGCCAGACTTCACCAGCGACTGACTGTCCGCTACGTCAGACGCTTGAGTGCCCAGTATCGTGTTTCGCAATGCTTTGAGGGATGCATCGTTGTGAGCGCCGTCGAGAATGATGGGCGGCCAGCCGTCTCGCTCGATGATCTCATTGCGACATGGCCAGACGGCGTTCGCTATGCCAGCAACGGCGGCGTTCAGGTCAAACTGCATCCCACTTCGATAGAGCAGGTTCAACGCGGTTGACGCGGTACGCGCATTGTCGATCTGATGCGCGCCGATGAGTGCCGTTCGGATCGGAACATCGCCAAGGCCTGGATCGGGATACCGTTGCAAGGCCTGGACATCGGCACTGGCGTCGCTCGACCTCAGGGATCGAGGCGGTCGCCAACGCTTGAGGATGAACTCCTGCCGTAGGTCTTCCGTGAATTTTGGCTTTGCTGACGATACTGGTGATGTGGCGCAAGCGCTCACCACTTCTGAACCGAGCTCCGCGGCGCGGTCGCGTATCACGCGCCAGGTGACGGCGTGATTACGGGCGACCACGACCGGACGTGTCGGCTTGATGATGCCGGCCTTCTCATATGCGATCTGCGATATCTTGTCGCCCAGTATCCTGACATGATCGCGACTGATGGATGTGATTACCGCCACTAGCGGGTCGACTACGTTCGTGGCGTCGAGACGTCCACCCAGGCCAGTTTCGATGACGGCGAAATCGGCGTTGTCCCGAAAGTGGACGAAAGCCATTGCGGTCAGCATTTCAAAGACGCTGACGACGCCGAGGTTGCCGCGATGCTCAATCTCTTCCACATACGGCCACAGCCTTTCGATGAGATTCGCGAAGTGGTCCTGCGAGATGTTCTCGCCGTCGATCTGGATGCGCTCGGTGAATGTATGCAGATGCGGCGATGTGTATAGGCCGGTGCGAAGTCCGGCCGCGGACATTCCGGCGGATATCATCGCGCAAGTGCTTCCCTTGCCCTTTGAGCCGGCGACATGCACCAACGGAGTCGCCAGGTGCGGGTCTACCAGCATCTCCATCAACTGCTCCACGCGTCGCAGATGCCAGTCGGGCGGCTGATTGGCACGCGATTTACGCTCGAAATCGGCCAGCGACAGCAGCTTGTCTACCGCGTCTAGATATCGGCGATTTTCTTTGGCAACCATGAAGTAAGGGTATCGTTTATATCTGCGTTATCGATTGATACGATGAATATAGACCCGTGTGCAACCGCATCATAGAGTTACAGGTTCGCAAATATGAGCTACCGTGCCCAAATCGAAGACGCATTGAACGGACATGATTCCGACTACTGCGAGATCCGAATCGAAGAGTCGGACTCGACTCGTCTAACGTATCGTGGGCGCGCGCTTGACGATATCAACATGACGAGCGGCAAAGGCGGCGCGGTTCGGGTCTGCATCCGCGGCTCCTGGGGATTCGCCAGCTTTAACGACCTGTCCGATCTAAAGGGTAAAGTGAACGATGCGGTTGAGCAGGCGCGCAGTCTCGCCGCCGGTACCAAAGGCGAAAGCACTGAGCTTGCCGATGTTGAGCCGCATATCGACATCGTTGAGCCGCACATCGTTAACGATCCGCGCGACATCCCGTTGCAAGAGAAGACGCGTCTAGCAGACCACTACAACGACATCGTATGGTCCGAAGCGGGCATCGTCAGTTCCGACATTATCTACGGCGACAACTCCCGCAAGGTGGCGTTTGCCAACTCGGACGGCACTTATGTAGAGCAGGAGCTGGTGCATGTGATATGTCGCATCTCGGCGCAAGCGCGTGAAGGCGGCGATGTGCAGCAGGCCGGCTTCAGCATCGGCGCATTGGGCGACTACGGGATGTTCGAGGGGCTAGATCAAGACGTATCGGAGGCGGCCAAGCGCGCCGTCGGACTGCTCCAAGCCGAGCCACTCACCGGCGGGCAGCGAACCGTGATACTCGATCCTATCCTTGCTGGCGTATTCGTTCACGAAGCGTTCGGACATCTCTCCGAAGCCGATAATGTGTACGAGAACGACAAGTTGAAAGAGTTGATGTACATGGGGCGCAAGTTCGGTGGCAAGCATCTGAACTTCACCGACGGTGCGGCTATAGAGGGAATGCGCGGCAGCTATCGATACGATGATGAGGGCACACCCGCGGCCGTGACACCGCTCGTGCGAGACGGTGTGCTAGTCGGGCGCCTGCACTCCCGTGAGACGGCTGCCAAAACGGGTGAAGACCCCACCGGCAATGCCCGCGCGATAAGTTACCGCTTCCCGCCAATCGTCCGCATGACCAACACCTTCATCGAGAATGGCGAGGCGACATTCGATGACTTGCTGGAAGGGGTGAAAGACGGCGTTTATGTGAAGAACTGGTACGGCGGCATGACGCAGCACGAGATGTTTACCTTTTCATCGGGCGAGGCGTACATGATTCGCAACGGCAAGATTCAGGAAGCGGTGCGCCCGGTAATGCTCTCCGGCAATCTCTTCGAGACTTTGGAGAACGTGGATGCTATCGCCAACGACCGCGCCGTCAACCAAGGCGGTGGTTGCGGCAAGGGCGGACAGATGCCATTGCCGGTAGCGAACGGCAGTCCGCACATCCGAATTCAAAACTGCCTCGTCTCCGGCGCGTAGCATCGACGCACCACCAAATCGAGGACTATCTAACTACGTGCTTCATACCTGACGTCAGGATCAATCAATTGATGGATATCTACGAACAATTACTGTCGCAAGCCTCCGCGGCTCACAGTTCGGCCGAAGTTTTCGGTGTCGTGTCTGATCAGCGGCACGTCGAATTCGAGACGAACCGTCCGAAGAACATCGGGCAGAGCCAGGCATCAGGTGTTGCGTTGCGCATCATCAATCGCGGCGGAAAGATTGGATTTTCCTCTACCAGCGACGCCGACAAGGTGGATGAGCTGGTCGACCGGGTGGGCGTGCTTGCCGAGTATGGTGCTGAAGCGAAGTTTGAGTTCCCGACTTCCGCCGAATACCAAGATGTTGAAAGCTTTGACGAGAATGTAGCCAACGTCTCCGACGACGAGATGCTGCGGATGGGGCAATCCGCGATCGATGCCATATTGAGCCGATATCCCGAAGCGCTCTGCTCTGCCAGCTTCAACAAGAGTACCCACCAGCAACAGTTAATCAACTCGGCCGGCGCAGATGTCGGCTATCGTCAGACCAACTGTGGTTTTTTCATGGGTGTCGAGCTGATCCGCGGTACCGACATGTTGCATATCTGGGATGGCCTAGTCTCAGCCGGACCCGTTCAAGAAGATGTGATTGATAATGTCGTTGCCAAACTGCTGAGGCGATTGGACCATTCGCAGCGGATTGTTGACGCGCCGAGCGGCAAGGATCTGCCAGTAGTATTCACTCCTGTAGGTTTTGTCGGCACCTTCCTGCCGCCGTTGCTGTCGGGATTCAACGGCAAGAACGTGGCAACCGGTTCATCGCCCTTGATTGACCGCTGGGGCGACAAGATGCTGGATGAGCGCATATCGCTCTGGGACGATCCGTTGCATCCAATGACTCCACAGTCGCATCCTGTCGATGATGAGGGCGTGCCTTCACGCCGGCTGAACTTTGTCGAAAACGGCACGATCGGAGAGCCATACCTCGACCTGCAGACCGGCGGAGAGATCGGGCGCGTCTCGACTGGTTGCGGCTTACGCGGCATCGCCACGACGCCGTCACCCAGCACTTCGTTCATCGTGATGTCTGGCGGTGAAACTGCGACCGATGCCATGTTAGATGGTGTAGAGCAGGGCATCGTAGTTGAGCAGCTGCTTGGCGCCGGTCAGGGCAACGAACTTGGCGGCGATTTCAGAGCTAACCTCTCACTCGGCTTTCTGATCGAGAACGGCGAAATCGTCGGACGGGTCAAGGACACGATGATCGCCGGCAATGTTTACGATGCATTGACCAAAGTCGAGGCCATCAGTTCTGAGCCGGAGCCGGTTTACGGTACGCGTCTAGTCCCCTGGCTTCGAACGCGCGGCGTTGAAGTAGCAACCGCGTCTTGAACGCGTATCGAACGAACGAATGATTGATTGAGGATCTGCATTGACCAGCGATAGCTCACAACACTCCTCGCGCGACTCTAAGCTCGATCCGGGAGTTGCCGACGCGTTAAGAGAGCTGTCTGGCATAGACGCGACAAAAGCACGCGCGATCGCGGAAGATTGGCGCGTGCTGGGCGAGGATGACGTTCTCGATAAGATAGTCGCGCTGCGTAGCGCGGCAGACGCCGATCGTTCGCTCGAATTTGACACGATATTCCGTGCTGGGTTGACATTCCCGATCTCGAGAGTGCGATTGCAAAGTGTCTACGCGCTGTCAAGTGGTGGCGATATCGATATCGCGTACGCGCTCATACGGGTGCTCGGAAATGACGAAGCATCCGATGTTAGAGCCGCCGCCGCCGAAGCATTGAAGGCATATTCCGACCCATCAGTCACCCGTAGCATCTCAAACTTCACCATCTCCCGAATCAACGCGGCTCTGCACCGCGCAATCGATGACGAAACCAACTTGGTACGTGGCAAGGCGTTGATATCGCTATCCGCAATGCGCTACGAAGATGCACCCGATCTGATCGATGCTGTCTATGACCAATCGATTGATGACTCGGCCCTGATGTCGGATGCGTTGCTGGCGATGGGAGAATCTGGCGACCGCGCCTGGCTGCCCACAATCGAAGATGCTTTCTATAGCAACCAGGCATCCGTGCGAATCGCGTCCGTCTTAGCATTCGGATACCTTGCCGAAGATGAAGAGGTCGATCGCATGGCAGAGCCGTTTGACGACCACGTGCTGGATGTGCAGAAGGCTACGGTGCAAGCCTTGGAACGCATCGGCGGCGAGCAGGCGCGCGAGATGCTTTCGCTCGCCGAGACGAGTAGCGAGCCTGAAGTGCAGGATGCGGCGCGCACGGCCTTGGAAGCGCTGAAGGCCGACGATGAACTGATCTACGCGATTTCACCCGCGATGATTGAACGGGGAATGTTCGGAACGCCCACCGCAACAAGCTCGTCAAATCGCGACCTGGCAAGATACGATGCTCCGACTGAGGAGGGATGGGCTAACATCACCTCCGAGGGTGATGAAACCGATGTCGCCGACGTTGGGGATGACATCGGCGAAGATATGGAAGACTACTTGGAATCGGAAGAGTTCTTCCGCGACAGCAACACAAATTGACCGATACCTGCGTGTCTATCTCTGCTGACCGTTATCGTTATACCGAACCGACGGCGTATCGACAAGGTAAAAGGACGTGAATCTCAAAATCTCCGCGTCGATTCTGTCGGCTGACTTCGGATATCTTGCCGACTCGATCCAAGTTGCGCAGGATGCCGGCGTTGACGAGTTCCACTTCGATGTCATGGACGGACACTTCGTTCCAAACCTGACGTTCGGACCGCCAGTCTTAGAGGCGGTAAGAAAGTATGCCGCTAAACCGATTGATGTCCACATCATGATGCGTGGACCGGAGCAGCTGATACCGGTCTACGCCGAAACCGGCGGCGGCATCATCACTGTGCACATCGAAGGTGTTGCCGACATCGACCGAACTGTCGATGTCATACTGGAAAGCGGTGCCCAACCAGCAGTGGCAGTGCGACCGAAAACGCCCGTCACGGCACTGCAAGCCGTTGCCGATCGCATTCGACGCGTCTTGGTGATGACCGTGGAACCCGGCTTTGGCGGACAATCGTTCGTTCCCGAGACAGTGCCGAAAATTAGTGAAGCATTAACCTTGATGCAGGCGTCTCACACTGACAACCACATCGAAATCGCCGTTGACGGTGGCATCAAATCGAACACTATCGCATCGACCGTGCGCGCCGGCGCCACCACATTTATCTCTGGCTCCGGCATCTTCGCACACCAGGATGGCATCAAGTTGGGAGTGCAGGAGTTGAGGGACGTGTTAAACCAATTCTCACCCTGAAAATCCCTTCAACTTTAGAGATCGATGAAAGATGCGGTAGCAGATGCGAATCACATTCGTATCATAAGTAGCAACGTTTAGATATGAGCACAGTCTTCTACAGAAAGTGGCGTCCGACACGTTTCAGCGATGTGGTCGGACAGCAACACATCACTGACACTCTGCGACGCGCGGTTTTGACCGGGCGCGTCGCCCATGCGTACCTATTCACCGGTCCGCGCGGTGTCGGCAAGACGTCAAGCGCGCGCATTCTCGCCAAAGCGCTGAACGCGGAGCTCGACGCGCAAGGTGATCCTCTGCCCGACACCGACACTGCGATCGCCATCGACGAGGGGCGATACATGGACCTCATCGAGATCGACGCCGCTTCGAACCGCGGCATCGACGATATCCGCACCCTCCGCGACCGCGTCCTGCTGCGACCGTCGATCGGTCAATACAAGGTCTACATCATCGACGAAGTGCACATGCTCACCGACGCGGCGTTCAATGCACTGCTCAAGACACTGGAAGAGCCGCCGCCGCAGGTCGTCATGATATTGGCCACGACCGACATCCATCGCGTTCCGGCCACGATCATCAGCCGCTGCCAACGCTTCGATTTTCGACGTCTCACCGCCGATGACGTCATCGGACAGCTGATACTCGTCTGCGACGAAGAGGAGATCGACTGCGAACCGGCGGTGCTGGAGCTTATCGCCCAGGCGGCATTGGGTTCACTGCGGGACGCCGAAAATCTGCTTGAACAGCTTGCAGTGTCATACGGCGCGGGAGAGATTACCGAGGAACGCGCGCGCGAGTTGCTAGGCATCGGCGACGCATCATCGGCGCGCGACCTGGCCAGCGCAGTGCTCCGCAAAGATATCAAGCAGGCGCTCCAGATCATTGAGGATGAAGCATCACGGGGCGCCGAACTGAAAGGGCTTCGCGACACCACCGTCAGCGCGCTGCGCGGGGCATTGCTGACCAAGCACGGCGTGAGCAGCATCTACGGCGAACTTGGCGATGTGCAAGAACTTGATGCCGAAGCGATGAATGCACCTTCAGAGCAGATGCTTCATGCCATCACCATCTTCGGACGCAATGAACGTTATGGCGATGCGTCATCAACATTGGCGCTCGAAATCGCGACACTGCAAGCCGTTGCGGACCCGCCCAAACCGGAAGCACCAGCACCCGCCCAGAGCGGACGTGCAACCCAACCTTCTCGCCAGCCAGCCAGCAGAGCCGCGCCCGAACCGCGCGCCGCCGCGCGGCCGCAACCGACTCAAGCACAACCCTCGGCCGAAACTGGCAGTCCGCAGATTCTCGAAGAGATCGGTAAGGCCGCCGGCACTGCAGTGAGAACCACATTTGCTCAAGTCAACTTCATCGGACCTGAAAACGGGGTACTGATACTTCAACCGAAATACCAGAGCGCGACAAAGCGACTCCGTGACACGTGGATGGATGCGGGCGTACGTGCCAAACTTCGACCGGCATTTGAAGCGGTATATGGCCAAGGCGTGCGCGTCCAGCTCCAGCCGGCATCCACAACCGCCAGTCCTAGCAGCACACCGCAACGAACAGCGCCGCCAGCAGCTCAACCGCGCCAACAACCAGCGGCGGCATCTGCCCCGCAACCGAACGCAAACCAGATCGCAGACCCGGGCCGAGCATACGGAAACAGACGCGAAATCGACAATCATCCAACCGTCAAACAGCTCCGAAGTGTCGGCGGACGCGTCGTATCAGTCGAAAATCGTTCGCAACGTCAATAGTGGAACGCTGACTGGTACCATTTAATCGCTGGCTATACGTCAACCAGCATCAATTCCAGCAGATACACATACATAGAGACAGGTGGCAACAGCATCATGATGAAGCGCAACATGCTGAAACAGGCGCAGGCGATGCAGAAGAAGATTCAGGAAATGCAGGAGGAAATCTCCACTGCAAGATCCGAAGCATCCGTCGGCGGGGGCGTCGTAAAAGCCGTCGTCATCGGCGGAAGCCGGGTAGAGAGCATCGAGATCTCCCCCGATGTCGTCGATCCCGATGATGTCGAGATGCTGCAGGACCTGGTGATGGCAGCCGTCAACGAAGCGATGGAAAGCGCCAACAAAGCGGCCGCTGAAAAGATGCAGTCCATCACCGGCGGACTCAATATCCCTGGACTCGGCTTCTAGCTCCGCTGTCCGACGCCGCTCCGCAACGCAGGTTACGTCCATCAGATGTCAGCGTTTCGACCTGATCCGCCACGCTCGGTATCGCCGGTAGCCCCGCGCGTACCGACGTCCATCAGCGTCGCGGCCCCCATCGCACGCGTCATCGAGGCGTTTCGACGACTGCCCGGCATCGGTCCCAAGAGTGCACAGCGACTCGCATATCACCTCGTAAGGATGCCCGAAGCGGAGGCGAACGAACTCTCTGAAGCCATCATCGGTGTCAAAAGCCGCATCCGTCTCTGCGAATCGTGTGCCGACATCACCGAAGAAGAGATTTGCGGTATCTGCACCAATCCGCGCCGCGACCGCTCAACCATCTGCGTAGTGGAAGAGCCGCTCGATGTCACCGCGATTGAGCGAACCCGCGCCTACCGCGGTCTATATCACGTGCTCCACGGTGTCATCTCACCCACGAACGGCATCGGTCCGCGCGACATCAAGATCAGCGAGTTGCTTCAGCGTCTGCGCGACGAAACCGTAAATGAGGTGATAGTCGCTACCAACACTAATCTCGATGGCGAGGCTACCGCGATGTATCTGCAAAATGCCATCAGCCCGGCCTACATCCGAGTGACGCGGTTGGCGCGCGGCTTGCCGTCCGGCTCCGACATCGAGTATGCCGACGATGCTACTCTCGCACACTCGATAGAGAGCCGCTCCGAGATATCAAACTAACTTACCGACAGCAACGAACAACCCGAAACATCAGTTTGAGAGTGCAACAGCAATGAAGATCAAGCAAGTAGAGACATTTCTGGTAGACCGCTTCCTTGTGTTGCGCATCACGACCGATGACGGTACTCAGGGCATTGGCGAATCGTGCTACTGGGCATATCCGCGCGCCGCGGAAGAGACGGTGAAGACGCTGGGCGAGGCGATCATCGGGATGGATCCGGGCGATACGGAGCACATCTTCAACTACATGCATCGCTACAACGGCAGTTTTCGCGGCAACAGCATCGCCGCCGCCATCAGCGGCATCGACATGGCACTCTGGGACATCAAAGGCAAACGCCTCGATGCGCCGGTCTGGGACCTGCTGGGCGGACGGGCCCGTCAAAAGGTGCGCGGCATCTTCCTCGGTGTCGGCGGCGAGACGCCAGAGCAGGCGGCCGAAAGCGCCAAGAGAGCCGTAGAGCGCGGCTACTCGGCACTCAAGTTCACACCCATGCCACGCGAGTTTCAACTCCTAAAGTATCCCGTCCTGATCGAGACCGCGGTCGACATGCTCGCCGCCGTGCGTGAAACCGTCGGCAACGACTTCGACATCGGCATCGAGATACATCGCAACATGCGCCCCTCGGAAGCGATAGTTTTCTGTGAAAAGGCGATGCAGTTCAATCCTTACTTCATCGAAGACCCGATCGTCCCGGACGGTGTGCTGGCGATGTCCGAAGTCGCGACCAAGATGCGACTGCCGCTAGCCGTCGGTGAGCGCAACGCTGGAATCTACGAGTTCCGTGAATACGCGCAGATGTCCAACTGCTCATTCTTCAAACCCGACATCGCCGTTGCCGGCGGCATCACCGGCGTCAAGAAGATATCCACCATCGCCGAATCGCACCACATCCTTATCGCACCGCACAACTTCCAGGGACCCATCGCAACCGCGGCCTGTGTCCAGCTAGGAATATCGTCCCCATCTTGGGATGTGCTAGAAGCGGTAGACGAAGATAAACCGCCCCGCCGCGACATGGTAGACGCGCCCATGCAGGTAGTAGACGGCTGGTTCACCCTCCCCGAACGTCCCGGCCTAGGCGTGACCTTCAACGAAGCCGCCCCTGATCTGCACCCATACAACCCCGCTCGGATACCTCCGCCCATCCGCGAAGATGGCAGCGTGGGGCTGAGGTGAGGTCACCTTTTACGCCTCTCCCCTCATCGCATCGATGCGGCCACAGCGAAGATATTTCAACACTGAGGGCATCGTGGTGCGCGCCCGTAATCTTGGTGAGGCGGACCGTATCGTTATCCTGCTGACGCCGACGCGGGGGCTCGTGTCGTGTGTGGCACGCGGCGCGCGCAGGACGTCTTCGAAGACGGGCGGACATGTCGATCTGCTACGACACATAACCGCGCACGTCTCGGAGGGCCGGTCCGATCTGCACGTCATCGGTCAGGTAGAGACATTGAACGCGTATCTGGGACTGCGTCGCGACTTTGAGCGGCTCACGCTGGCATCGCACTTCGCCGAGATGTGCGAACGTTTCTCATTGCCGTCCGCCGCCAACCCGGGCATCTTCAACCTGCTGCGTCAATCGCTCACATACATCGAGACGGCAGACAAATCCGTCCTTCCGCTGCTCCGGCTCTGGCATGAGATGACGCTGCTCTCAACCGTAGGACTGCAACCGCAACTGCAACGCTGTGTCCGCACCGGCACCGACATCCCACCCGGCAACCACTGGTTCTCAGCATCCGAAGGCGGCATTGTGAAACGGGTCGATCAATCCAAAATCACCGCCAACATGGGCAACACCCCCGAACCAGCATCCATCAATGAATACTCCTCCCTGCATGACGACGATGATGATGACTCTATCGCTGACAACACCCTATCCGCCCCGCTAATCCCCGCGCCTCTCAACACCATCAAACTGCTCCGCCACATCTCCCGCACTCCCAACTGGCCACGCCTATCAACCCTCCGCGCAACCCCTCAAGACATCACCCAAGCCCTAACCCTAACGACCGCCATGCTCCGCTACCAGCAAGAACGCGGGGCCGGACGCGCCGAGCGGGTGATGAGGGAGATGGTTTAGGCGGGGTTGTCTCCTTCTTGACGTGCCGCTAATTCAGAAGGCTTAATGATCGATCGCGGTCCAGGCGGTTTGCCGCCGGTGTCAGGCTTCGGAGGCGCAGTGCGCGGTCGGGTACCCTTGTTACCGTACTGTCGCCTATAACGCCAACTACTCAATTCAGACCCCATCCGCTTCCAAAACATCTCATTCCTGTCGTAGCTCTGCTTTAATCCCTCTTGGTTTGGCTATCTACCTTCGTTTGGTTGTCTACGTTTTTTGGCAGATATCCGCCGGGCGGCTTGTCATTAGGAAACAACTTGGGTGGCCAGTTAGTGCGCGGTGGAACTCCCTTGTTACCGTACTTCCGGTATTCGACCCGCTCACCAGGACCAGGTTTTTTCTTCCAAAACATCTGATTCCTGTCGTAGCTCTGCCTTAATCCCGCTTGGTTTGGCTATCTACCTTCGTTTGGTTGTCTACGTTTTTTGGCAGATATCCGCCGGGCGGCCTGTCATTCGGGAACAGTTTAGGAGGCCAGTCTCTGCGCGGAGGCGTTCCTTGGTTACCGTACTTCCGGTATTCGACCCGCTCACCAGGTCCAGGTTTTTTCTTCCAAAACATCTGATTCCTGCCTTTGGCTATCGCGCAAACTATAAATCGAGGTCGTTCTCCATCCCTTCGCATCAGGCGAGTCGCTTCCCCAACGTGAGTTGAAGAAAAGAGAATAGACCAAAACCGTCTGTACCTTGTTGGACACGATCAATTCAAATGGTATCTCATGTATCGAACCAGGCTCAATTACAATTTCACCGTCTTGCCACTTGAAATCGAGCGATTCTATGGTAGGCCATTTCACCGCGATGCCTCTATTCTCAACGAATCCAGAAGAATACAGTCGCTTAATCTCCTCATCGCTTGAAGGCGCGAGTTACTGGATGCGAAATCCTGCTTCCCGGAACTCAACTGCAACTTTGGAGACGTTGTGGATGCGGGCGGTGATCGCAATCGCTACGTAGCTCTGGCTGACCTTGTGATGCACGATGCTGTGCTCAACGTTGACGTATGGCTCGAGTTGCCGGAACAGCTTGAATTGGTAGGTGGCGTAAACCGCGGCGAGTGCAATCGCCGTCACCGGGCCGACGATGGTGCCGATGCTGGCCGAGACGTCAGACGCCAAACCCAGCCGCTCATTGCCAAACCACGTCAAGCCAACCGCAACAGCAACGGCAATCGCGACCGCAGTAAACCGATCCCAAAAACCTCGAACACACGTCGGTTGTCGCTTAAGATGCTAGCCATACCAATCCAGATCTGCTCTTGAATGTTCAGACGTTATGCCCTGTGAGACGCTCCCATCGTCCTTGAAACCTCGCCTTATAATAGCACATATATTCTATATACATGCGGCAGTGGCAAAAATGGGCGTGCGGAGCGAGACGGCGGGCTCAGGGCACTGGCCGCTCGCACAAGTCGGCGGCTAACGGCGCGGCGCGAGTGAAAGGTAAGATGGTGTAACCTACTTCTGCGACGCGATACGTCCTCAACTGCTATCATCTCAAGACATGAGTTACGGAAACAGGAGACATCCAATCACCGATGCCGACATCGCTGATGTGTTCAGTCGTGCGATCATGAACATCGCAGTGAAAGAATTCAACCTACTCAAATCCGGCATGTCCGATGAACAGGTTGCTGATAACATAATCAACGGCCATCAAAATCTAATCATGCGACTCCGGCGTCTTGAGATGCCAAATTACAAATCTTGGCAGACACTTCTATACTTAATCAATTACCAGCCAACACATATTAATTTGGCTTATACTATGCTCAGAGATTTGTTAAAAGAAGATATTCATATAATACGACGAATTCTAGATCCAATCTAGGGACCTCAATCCTTCCGTTGGATCGATTTTAGATGTGGTAGTTTGCCTATGCACATAGCATTGCTGGCCACCTTAGCAAAGCGCGCAACACGCCAAAAGCATACCGTACCTACTTATATGTTAGGGATTGATCCAAGCGATGAGATGACTAGGGTTGGTCGCGAACTAATTAAAGCTATCAATGCAATTGATCGTAAACTTATGCATGGCTCCGGATGTCTCCAGGTCTTTAGAAACTTAGAAGATGCAGATACTGTGTTACAGGCATCGAAAAACGTACCGACCGTCTTGAGTGTGATGCATGCGATTTATAAAGAAAATATCGCTGATATAAAACCACAAATAATGAAATTGATCGCAAAAACAAACCCTGAGATCATCATCGTAACCCATCACTCTCGCTCAGTAACAAGAATAGATGAGGTGTTTTCTCAGTACATTAGTCAATATAGAGTTGCGGAGTATTTATATCGGCCCACAGAAGAATATTTCCAATTTAACGGAGAACTACGGCCTGTCACTACATTCAGGCGTACGCTATCAGATCGAGTTGAAGCTAGTTATTATAGTGATCCACGTCGTAACCATGATTCCAGCGTAATAGCAAATGACTGGATGATAGGTGCTTATCAAACATTCCAGGGCTTAAAATACAGCGTGACATGGACAGGTGGAGCAAGGATCCAGAGGAAAGTCTACCTCGGCAAGCACGATAACATTCGATAGTGAAATAAAGGAACCAACTTTGACGGACTCGGAACAGAACACCTATCTCTTCGGGCATGCCAAAATCACCGAGCGTGAAGCCAGTAGCATCCTGACCGGTGCCACCGGCTTCATGGATGAGTATGACTACACGTTAAATCCATATAGCGGTTGCTCCTTCGGATGCACTTACTGCTACGCCGCATTCTTCAGTCGCAACAAGAAGAAGCGAGACACATGGGGTAAATGGGTCGATGTTAAGAAGAACGGTATTGAACGTATAGCTAAAACCGATACAGGCAACCTACGCCAAGAAGGCCGTTACGACGGCAAGCTCATCTACATGAGTAGCGTCACTGACGCTTACCAGCCCATCGAGCGTCAAACCAAGCTCACACGCGGCATTCTCGAAGTCTTGGCAGAGCGGCACAAGCCCAAGCTCGTGGTTCAGACGCGGAGCCCGGATGTGACTCGCGACATCGATCTGTTTCGGAAGATCAATGAGAAGCCGTATGGAACACTCACAAACATGAAACTGGGGATCGAAGATGAGCACGATGATTGGGGTCCTCGCGTCCAAGTCAACATGACCGTCACAACCCACGACGAGGACATCCGACGCACGTTCGAGCCGTATTGTCCGAATAACCAGGTCCGCCTGCGCGCCATCAAAGAAGTGCAAGACGAAGGCATCCAGTCGTGCATCACCATGACGCCGTTGCTGATGGTGTCCGATCCGCGCCAGTTCGCTGATGACCTGCTGGCTACCGGCGTCAAACGCTTCATCATCCAGCCCTTCCACTTCACAAGGAGCGGCGGCTTCATTGCCAACACTCGTAAGGAAGCTATCAAGCTCATGGCCGACAAGCTAGGTTGCGGACTAGATAATTTCGATGACGAATACTTGCGCGATTACGAGGAAGCAAAGCGCATCATCAAAGATACGCTGGATCGTGAGAACATCCCCCTAGGCGAGAGCAAAGAGGGCTTCAAGCCGCCGTTTTAGACTGTGGAGCAGGTAGCGTGACTGATATGAGACAATCGAACGAACAGCGGCTGATCAGTATTATGACGATTGGGATGCGCTTGGTTACCTGACTTGGTATCAGGCGACTCATATATATGCGGCAGTGGCAAAAAAGACGCGCGGGACGGTGTCGCGGCGCGTCGGCCGCTCGCATGGATCGTCAACAGTCAGAACGTGCAGGTCGGCGATGCAACCGATTGAGCAATCAGATAAGATGCAGAGACACCTGTAGAATCACACCATGTACACGAACGAACAACGTTTAGATCCCGCAATGGCGGCAATCCATCAAGCGATTGACGGTGAACTGATGTTTCCTTGAGGCGATTAGATTATCGTTATGATGAGGATAAGATCAATTCCGGGTTTGCTACGGCGAAAGACGCAATCGATAACCTATGGCAAGGCAACCTACCGCGTTACGACGAATTTATGACCCCCCTCCACGCGTATCGTTATCATATATGTCACGTTGATTTTTCTCAAAAACTATTCCGCCTCGCCATTGAGCGATCTGCCGATACGAATTCATATCTTCCAACCACAAATCGAGTATTATGTCTATTTGATGTCGGTGCTGGTTCATTGGCGGCACAATTTGGCTTAGTAATCGCAATAACACATCTTGTAAAAGACGCTGATTCCATACCTAAACTCAAGGTAATATCAATCGATCCTAGCAAGGAGATGTTTTCATTCGGTCGTAGACTCTGGAAAAGATTTGTCAAAATTATCAACTCAAATTCCGAATTGCAATCTCTCGCTTATGTGTGCAGGCGACTCACTATGGAATATACCACAGGAGATTCACCAGATCGCATGGCAGATGTCTACGAAAATTCCAACTCGCAGACCGTCTGGTTAAGTGCTATCCACTCGTTTTACAACCATTCGACTTCACGTCCTGCGGTCAATAGTAAGATTCGACAGATATTGAATAACACGAATTGTCAAGTCGCTGTCTTAAGTGTGTTTAGCGGCAAAGCAAACTTGATGAAAACCATGCTTCCAAATTTCAACGAATTCAACCGTTTTGAAGTTAATCTAGAAGAACCGAAAGATTTCAGGTCATTTGGATTGGCGCACTGGTCTAAAGATGCCAGATTCAATCCAAACGGACTTGATGGTATCGAAACTCAATTTAGGTCAAAAGGGTAGTGGCACGACGTAAAGAGACCGTGTCCGAAGGGTGCCGTCGCAGATGTTTATACTAGGCAATCTGATATCCAAAATAGATATAAAGACTACCTCAGTAAACATTCGGAAATTGATGATTTGCCATGGTGAAATAAAGGAACCAACTTTGACGGACTCGCAACCATTCGGACATGCCAAAACCTTCGTTCTTCCATCTCTCGGCCCCATCCCCGATCGCGTCGGACATACCGAAATCAGATCGCGAAATACCAGTGCCATCCTGACCCGAGCGACCGGCTTCATGGATGAGTATGACTACACACTGAACCCATATAGCGGTTGCTCGTTTGGATGCACTTACTGCTACGCTGCATTCTTCACTCACAACAAGAGACAGCGGGACACATGGGGTAAATGGGTCGATGTCAAGCAGAACGGTATTGAACGTATAGCTAAAATCGATACAGGCAACCTACGCCAAGAAGGCCGTTACGACGGCAAGCTCATCTACATGAGTAGCGTCACTGACGCTTACCAGCCTATCGAGCGTCAAACCAAGCTCACACGCGGCATTCTCGAAGTCTTGGCAGAGCGGCACAAGCCCAAGCTTGTGGTTGAGACGCGGAGCCCGGATGTGACTCGCGACATCGATCTGTTTCAGAAGATCGAAGAGCGGGGAGGGCGGGTCCAAGTCAACATGACAGTCACAACCGACGACGAGGACATCCGGCGCACCTTCGAGCCGTACTGCCTGAATAACCAGGTCCGCCTGCGTGCCATCCAAGAGGTGCAGGATGCTGGCATCCAGTCGTGCATCACCATGACGCCGCTGTTGCTGGTATCCGATCCGCGTCAATTTGCCGATGACCTGCTGGCTACCTGTGTCAAGAGCTTCATCATCCAGCCCTTCCACTTCAAAGAAGGCAAGTTCGTGGCCAACACTCGTGAGGAAGCTACACAACTCATGGCCGACAAACTCAAGTGTGACATCGAAGACTTCATCCCCGCATACATGTGCTACTATGCGGAAGCAACGCGCATCATCCAAGAGACGCTGGCTCAGGCGGGCATCCCTCTAGGCGAAGGCAAAGAGGGCTTCAAGCCGCCGTTTTAGGGTGTGCTAGCGGGATTACCCCCTCATACCCGCGCCGCCCGCCCCTTCCAGCGATCAAACTCGCGTGGCAGTAGATCCACTATCTGCTCTGATGACATGCTCCGCAGGTCGTAGGTTTGGTCTAGCTGGTCAATGACGGTCATGAAGCGGCGCAGTACGCCGGGGTTGGTTGCTTCTGACACTGCGCGTGGTTTCTGGCGGGCGTTCTTTGAATCGTAGTACAGCACGTGGGCAGCCTCAATGAGAGCGGCGTTTGATAGGTAGCGCAAGTTGACGGCTAGGCGTTCTTCGAATTCGCTCACTTCCCACAGATTGCCGCGCAGGAATAGACGTGTGTTCTGCGAATCGTTGCGATACATCCAGTAGATCCGGGTCGGACGGGCTACTCGGTGCCGATAAACTCGCAGGTTGTTCTCCGACAGAATGTAGTAGGAACTGTCACGCAACTGTGGCGTTCCAGTGCTCGCGCGTATCGTGCGCGGACGTATCAGGTTGAACGATATGGCCGCCAGCCATGTCCACATGCCGCGATCATGTTGCGTGGAGTTAAATGGCAGTTCGCGCACTCCAGCATCTTCAAATGCATCACACACAGCCATCGCGAACAACCGTTTATTGGCCGTCGCCGGGATGTCGATCTGCACTCGGTTAGAAACAAGCACCGACAAACTGGTCGACGCTGCTAGTTCGCGTGCATCATCAGGCGAACTTTTACCCTCCTGATAGCTGGCTAGAAAGGCCTCAAAGCTCTTCATGCCTTGTTCAGTGAATGACCTGACCAAAACCATCAGCGTCTCCCATCGGCTAGTGAACGGACCAAGTTGTCGGCGAAACTGTTACGTCGGATCGCGGCAAATTCTGAAACCAACTCTTCGATTATCGGACCTCTATCGACCGCGTCGCTGGCATCAGTTAATCCATTAGCAATCTCTTTCAGCTCTGGCACTGCACCCATCCATCGACGCCATTCATAGAACCAAGTGTCGTCATCCTCTGGATCATAATCTTCGGACAGCACTTCATATTCCAATATGCGTCGAAACACTTCTGGGAGCACGCATCCCGTGAACATTGCGTCGCCCCCGATGTGCTCTTGATGTTCTCGCAGTTTGTCCGAAATATACAGCTTCGGACCGGTGTCCGGCTCAATCTCGAGATTCCAGACCTTCTGTCCGGTATCGCTCCAACTGACTGGTAATAACGAATCGGTGCTTGTAATAACGTCATTAGGGTTGTCGAGCACTACGTCATCAGCGGCGCCCAGTATCTTTCCGCCCGGTTCAGTGTCAACTACTCGCACGGAGAACTTTGATGAGGATTCAACTACGAAGTCCTGAATCGATAGCTGCTCTTCGGAGTAAAATTAAACGGATGTTGCAATTGCTTCCTGTAAAACGCCGTGTCTCGCTGTGCTTGAATGAACACATTGGCGTCAACCTGGAAGTTGTAGTCTCGCAATTCCAATCGCACCCCAATCTCAGTGCCCGCTGCTTGTGAAGCACTGAGTATCTTGATCAGGACGTGCTGCTTATCTATCTTCTGGCGCTGGGTATAGTTGAAGGTACGTTTCATTGCCTAATCAACCTCGGAGTAGCGTTTACACGAAGGTCCCGTTTCGTGTCGAAACCAGTTATCCGCACTGAGAAGTCATTCGACACGTCCATCAACCGCAGTCGGTTAGCGTCGATGGGTTCTACGCGGCACTTAACCGGATCAATCGACAATCCGCTACTTTCTGGATTTCTAAAATCGAAGTCGAACTTGGAGTGCGATTTAAATGGATCGCCACGTCCGCCTTCAAATCCCGCGACGATCGTGACCGACTCAAGCTCCCGCTGCCGTTCTCCGCTATCACGAAGGACGAAGCCGTCGTCAGTTCTGTCAAGTGAGAATGACTTGGGCGTACGCTCTATTGGGCCTTCCAGACCTCCTTGCAAGCGTGTTCGCTGCCTCCTGGTCCGCCGTCGTCTCCCGTTCGTACTTTCCGCGATGGTAGGAACTTTCCAAAAGACGTCGCCAAATAAACCGGTCTCCTCATCGTCTTGACGTTGCTCCAGCCAGCGGGAAATTCCTGATGGTGCGTAGCGGGCGAAATCGATACGTGCCATTGCACCGCGCTTATAACGCTGCTTGACCACTTCGGTGCGCTCGAAGCTGGTATGAGATGGATTCTCGCCATCACCCATCAGTTCCGCCAGCAGACCATCGTTGACGACGACTAGAAATATGCGATTGCGTGGATTCACGCTACAAGCATTTCCAACGTTGATGCCTTGTCGAACCAGATACGACTTGCGACGGGTCGGGTAGAGAACGCGCTGGCAATAGATATTGAACGATGCTGTTTGGGCTTGCCCTGTACGCGGCTCCACACGGATATTTGCCCGGATTGAAAGTGGCTCCCGCTCCTGATCGGCTTGGGTTAGACGTTCCATGTCAGCGTCGCTGAAAGCCATCTCATCCCATTTCGGAGATTTGCTGGATTGGGTTGCGGAAACACGCGCCGTTGTTTCTAGATTCGAGGACGCCCAATCCGCCAATCGTATCGTGTCAACAAGCTCGCGTTCAAAATCGCTTGCCCGGCTCATTTGCGTGATCCCGCGCAGCCAATCGGCATCGATAACCGTCTCTGGCGGTGTCAGATAGTTTTCTTGAACCTCAATAACCAGGTCGTTCTTGAGGATGGGCCAGAAGTAGTTTTCGACTACTTCCTGCCGTAGCATCGCAACGTCGAACTCACCGACTACGTGGGGGATAACGATGGACAGACCTGGCGTGTCGTTCTCGCCGGAGCGCGCAAGGTGGAATGCGTCGCGTACGCGCGCGATGCGCCCTCGCTCCGAGATCGCCATTGGTTTTTCACCATCCCAGTCGGCAAAGTAACCATATGGGTCGTACTGAAGTCCCTCGATTCGGTGCGACTTGATGTCGCATCTGCCCAGCAGGTAGGTATGCACGTCGCCATGACGACGTGTGATGCCAAAGAAGGTATTGATGCGGCTCGAAGCGGGGAATACCGTCTTACCGAGTCCCCACTTGCCCAGCGTGCCGGTGCGCTTGCCGCTCCGTCCTACATTGCGCCAGAAGTAGAAGAAGTTGTCCTCGTCATCACTGTCGCTGTCGGTTAACTGTGCCGGATCGCCAGTCAGTCCTGTCGTGCCGAAATCCTCAATCGCCATAAACCGCATGCCACTCGTTAAACTCGGCGGCGACTGGAGGCCAGAGCCTTGTGCCTCCAGATGATCTTTCAAACCACTGAATAGTTCGCCTACATGCTCATCCTCAAGCTGCCCGAAGGTAAATCTGACCCGGACGGTTTCTTGATTGTGGCGTGCATCCAAAGAGTTCTGGATCGACTCTCGCACCAAGTGGCGCGTATTCTCCTCGTCTGTGTCGGTCGAAAAGAACGCCTCTTCAATCGGGTCCACCAAAGTACGGCCGGGCTGATGCTCAAAGAAATCCCACATACGTTAATTTGCCTCTATGATGTCGCTACCGTGTCAATTCCATCACCGATGCGCCGGAATAAGTAACAGATTTTAACCGGACGCCGGAAATCAAACAAATCGATTCCTGAACCCGGAATAATCGAACCGCTTCAAAACGTATACCGGCAAGGGGAGTACGCGAAGACATCCCTATGAGAGTGCAAAGGCGGCTTCAAGCCGCGGTTTTAGGGCTAGCGGGAGTGGGCGGGTAGCCGGACACTCAGCGCAACAGCACTGCCACCGCGTCGCGTTGCGACCACATTACAGGCTCGACTTCGTATGTCCGCAAAGCGTCGATCCATGCACCATTGAGATCGGCAGTCTTATCGTTCAGCATCGCGAAGGCCTGTGAACCGTCAGGGCGGCTCCGTTTAGTGTCATCCCAAGAGAAGATGAACCTCTCGGCCCATGCCCGGTCTGGACGGCGTGGAGACTGCAGAACGCGCACCGGTGTTTCTGCTGAATGTCCATTGGTTACAAAATCGAACCGGTGCTTTAAGCCGCTAGAGCCGCGGTACTGGACATTTTGCTGGAAAGGCACCGTCCGTTCATTCAGCCAAATGCCCACCTCATCGACAAAATCCATCTTGGTTTCTACCTGCTGATGCACTGTGAAATGCAGATCATTCGCAGCAAGCATCGCTTGAAAGACATCATGTAGGCGTTCTGGAAACTCCTTGTCCATCGCCCGAACGAAAATCACATCTTCGGCGCGTTCGACACCCAATCCTTTGAGTGCGCCGTCAAGATGTCGCTCTCTGCCGCTACCACCCTCTATATCGCATCCCGTCATCTTGAGGTCTTTGATCACCGACCCACGGTCGGTGATTAACCAGGTATTCCCTTCCAGACGTGCATACACCTGCAGATAGTCGTTGTGTCGATCAAAAAAGGGCGCGCTGATCTCAGTCCACTCCCCGAAGCTGCGCAACTCGATTTCCGAATCCAGCCACTGAGGATAACTCTTAACTAAATCGTAGATTCTGCTAGTCACTCAACATCTTCCTAGTGCCGATTGGAGTTCCTTTGATATTACAGAACTTGTAAAAATCAAACAACGTCGCACTGACATCATCCAGATCATGGAACGTGTCGCCAATCTGATCCGTAGCGTAACGGTCATCATACCCTTCGCGGTAAACGTGCAGATGGGTCCTTCCGACTCTTGTTCTATCAGGATTACGGTGTCTGTGCCTATCGACACACAATCGCACCAACACGGTTCTGGTACGCCAACGAGTTTGATATTTGGCGCTACGATCTGAAAAGTCATGGGCAGAAACATCAAACACAAAGTCTTGTCGCCCATCAACTGAGTAAAGCGCAACATCCACGCTATCTCCGGGCGACGGAAATGTAGCTGGTGTTTTCGGCCTTGGGTATTTCTCGACGCCAATCAGCTCGTCCGCTAGAGATTGAGGCAACACACCTTCTGAACCCGTAGCGCTACCGTTTGATTTGGCCATCGTTCATCTTTCTAGACAACATCATTCACTCTCGCTGGATCGCTTAACTCTCAAGATGTTATCCGTTCACCCGCCCATCACATGAGACCGATGGCGAAACTGCTTGACACACAACGCACGAACCCAAGCCCCCTACAGCGAAAGGGCTACAAATCAGCTGAGTTTCACGGGCTCCTGATCGCCCGTGTTAGGCCCTATTCTCCCTCAGCGGCCGGCTTCTGCGGCTGTTGGAGGTAGTTGAAGAGGGGGGAGTCGCTTTCTAGGACTACTAGGGATTTGTCGTCGATAATTTTTTCGTAGGCTTCTAGGGAGCGGCGGAATTCGTAGAACTCGGGAGCCTTTTGCAGTGCTTCGGCGAGGATGCGGATGGCTTCTTCTTCAGCCTCACCACGCAGTCTAGCGGCGGTACCATTGGCAGTCTCGAGGAGAATCTGCACGTCACGGTCCACTTCGGCGCGGATCTCGCGGTCTCGCTGGGTACCTTCTGCACGTAGTCCCTCAGCGATGCGGGCACGTTCGGCTTGCATCCGGGAGAAGACTGACTGCTCAATGTCGGTCGGGAAGTCGGCACGCTTGATGCGGACGTCTACGATTTCGATGCCCAGCTCATCGACCAGCGGTTGGAAGTACGATGCGGTAGCGCCACCCAAGGATTCGGGACGCTCGTTTCTCGACAATGCGTCGACCTCTTCACTGGTGGCATGTCGGGCACGCACCGCCACGCCATCCACCGTCTCGGGCGTGATGAGAATAGTCAAGCGCGGATCGCGCAGGTTGCCGTTGAATATCTCAAGCGCCTGCTGGCGGGTTATCTCGGAACGGTTGCTGGCTTCAGCGACTCGGCGCATCACCTCTTCACGGGTTTCAGAGATGACTTCCGACTGGGTGTCGAGCGCGACTTCACGTCGGAGCTGAGAGTTCACGATGTCGGATACGCGAGAAACGGCCTCTGTTTCAGTTCGCAGGCGCTGGAAGAAGAGCAACGGGTCTAGAATGCGGTAGCGCGCATAGGCGTCGATGACAAGGTTGCGCTTGTCAGATGTAAGCAGAGATGCTGGTTGCGCGTCAACACGCAGCAGTCTGCTATCCATCTTGACGACCGTCTCTACGAACGGCTGCTTGACGTATAGACCAGGACTCCGGTAGTCGCGCTGGAAGGCACCGAAACGGGTGACGATGGCAAGTTGCGTCTCGTCAATGGTGAAAAACACCTGCGGAATGAGGACGAACGCCGCCGCGGCCAGGATGACGAGTGTAACGATCAGGCGTGCCATACCGTTATTGCCCTCCTCCTGACACTGGCGCGGTGCCGGTAAGGTTGTCTAGAGTGTCCAGCGGCAACAGCGGCAATGCGCTCGATTCCGAGTTGATGATGATCTTGGACTTATCGGCGAGGATGCGCTCGAGCGCTTCCAGATAGAGCCGGGTGCGGGTAACTTCAGGTGCGATTTCATAACCCTTCAGTATCGCTTCAAATCCCTCAGCCTCACCCTGTGCACGTGCGATACGACCGCGCTTGAAACCGTCGGCTTCTTCTACGATCTGTGCCGCCGCACCAGTCGCCTGCGGTATCTGTGCCGCCTTGTAGGCTTCTGCCAAGTTGATGTCGCGCTCTCGGTCTTCACGCGCTCTCACGACGTCTTCGAAAGCATCCTGCACCTCTGCCGGCGGGTTGACGTTCTGCAACAGGACTTGTAGCACTTCGATACCGGTGTTGTAGTCCCGCGTCAGTTGGCGCATCTTGTCGAGAATGCTGGCCTGAACCTGTTCCTTCTCGGTCGTCAGCACGTCGTCGATGTTTCTCGCGCCGACCACCTGACGAACGGCAGTTTCGGCAATATCGCGCAGCGTCTCACCCTCAGGCAGACCAGCCGATACGCCACGATCCGGGTCGCCAGGGTCGTCTACCTCAAAGAGGAAGTTGCGCAGATTAGAGATGCGATATTGAACCACCGCTTGCACATCTACGATGTTCTCGTCTCCCGTGATCATCTCCGACTCGCTCTGCACCGGTGTAGAACTGGTGCCGTTCGGGGAACTGCGGAATCCAAGCTCAAGTCGGCGGGTATTCGTGACCGGCACTACGTTGCGGGTGCCGATAGGACTGGGCCAGTGCCAATGCAAACCCTGGTCAGCGATTGCTACGAAGCGTCCAAAGGTTCGAAGCGCAGCCTGCTCTTCAGGTCCCACCGTGTAGACGCCGGTTGCGAGCCAAGCGATGGCGGCAATCGGGATAATCAGGAGAATAAAAACGCCAAGTCGTCTCGATCCGCTACCGCTAGAACCTTCGCGGTCATCAGACTGCGGTTGATTATCGTCGCTACCGCCGCCAAAGCCGGGAACACCTGCGAAGGCCGACTTGATGCGATCCATCACGTCACCGAATGTGACTTCCGGCTCCTCATCGCGTTCCGGCGGTCGATACATCAGCGACTCGTCCGCAACAACTTCTTCAGTCGCCGATGTTTGGGTGGATGTAGACATTGCAGTTAGCAGAAAGGAACTGTAAGCGTTAGTTCACTCTACGTTTAAGTTTGGATATGCCGTTCTGGATGAAAGAGTTTCGGGTCGGTATGCCGATTTAGCAGCGTGTTGTGTGAACTGCCCCTTGAAGTGATTATATCAAATCATAACGCCTTAAAGTCGGATCGCACTTTGTTTAATGCATAAGACAAACTCCCCTTACGAGGTGCAAGGGGAGTTTGTGATTGCATTGCTGATTCGCACGCGTCAAGGGCTAGAAGCGTCTTATGCCTCCAACGCCTTTACGATGCGGCCAGCGTTCATCGGCGTCTCGTACAGACGGATGCCGATTGCGTCCTTGATGGCGTTGCCGACGGCCGGGACTGGCGGAACGATGGGAACTTCACCAACGCCGCGCACCCCGAACGGGTGCACCGGGTTGGGAACTTCTACGATCACCGTCTCGATGTTCGGCAGGTCCAGCGAGGTGGGCATGCGATAGTCGAGGTATGACGAGTTCGACATGATGCCGTCATCGCTCATGTAGTACTCCTCATTCAATGCCCAGCCGATGCCTTGCGCAGCACCGCCCTGCATCTGACCTTCAACATACGACGGGTGGATCGCGCGTCCCGCATCTTGCACGATGGTGTAGCGAACCACATCCGTCTTGCCGGTCTCAGGGTCGATCTCCAGGTCGCAGATGTGCGTGCCGTATGCACCGCCAGCCGCTTCAAGGTCGACGCTGCCGGTCGAGGTCACCGGACCGCCCGTGTCGCCCAGCTTGCCGGCCAGGTCTTTAAAGCCGATGCTCAACTCCGGGTCAGACTTCGATGCGAATACGCCATCGTTGAATTCGACTTCATCGACGTCGATGCTCCAAAGCAGCGCGGCGCGTGCCTTGAGCTTGTCGATCATCTCAATCGCCGCGTTGTAAGCCGCGTAACCAGTCGCATACGTCACTCGGCTACCACCAGTTACGGCGGTGAAGCCGACAGTATCGGTATCGACAACCGTGGGGTTGACGTCTTCTGCCGCGATGCCCAACGTCTCGGCTGCCTGCATCGCGATGGATGCCCGAGTGCCGCCGATGTCGGTAGAGCCCTCTACCAGTTCAACCGTGCCGTCGTCGTTGAGCGACAGGTTGACGGAAGATTGCAGTCCTACGTTGAACCAGTAGCCGCTGGCAAAGCCGCGTCCGCGGACTCGTCCGGGTGAAGCCTCGCCAAGCTCGGAGTTGTAGTGATCCGTCTCCTTGACGGCGTCAAGCACTTCTTCCATTCCGATGCGCGGGAAGATGGGGCCATCGCCGCGGCGGGTGCCTTCGCGAGCCGCATTGTCGCGGCGGAACTGCCACTTGTCGAAACCGGCCTCTTCGCACAGATCGTCAATCAACGTCTCGATTGCGAATGCGACCTGCGGGGAGCCGGGTGC
Organism: Dehalococcoidia bacterium; assembly: GCA_965200065.1. Classification (GTDB taxonomy): domain Bacteria; phylum Chloroflexota; class Dehalococcoidia; order Lucifugimonadales; family Lucifugimonadaceae; genus Bin127. Next base: position 1,150,024 of record CBDATF010000002.1, read on the forward strand.
GCGGTAGGCGGCTACTTTGGGTTTGTTCACGAGCACGTCGTAACCGACGATGCGCATGTTGGGGATGTTGTAGCAGGAGTAGATGCACATGCCCGAAGCGCCGACCAGCGAGCCGGGGTATGCGCCCGCCTCCATGCGGAGCACTGATGATGCCGCGGTCAACTTGCCGTCTTTAGTCGCGCCGAGCTTCAGGGTGATCTTGCCGCCGGCAGCCGGACCGGTCCCTTCGAATACTGAACGACGCTCCATAACGAGCTTGACTGGCAGACCGCCAGACTTCTGTGAGAGTACCGCCGCGACCGGTTCCAGATAGATCGGTATCTTGCCGCCAAAGCCGCCACCGATCTCAAGCGGGGTGACGCGAATTCGAGATTCTTCCATCTGCAGAATCGCCGCTATCTGCTGACGGACAGGGAATGCGCCCTGAGTGCTTGTCCACACCTTGAGGCGTCCATCCTCGTCCCACACGGCGGTAGCATTATGCGGCTCGATGTAGCCTTGGTGCACCATCTGAAGCGAGTATTCCGCTTCTATCACATGGTCCGCTTCGGCAAGGGCCGCATCGGGGTCGCCAAACTCGTGCGTAAACTCCTTGACGTGGTTCGGATGTCCGCTATCTTCCGCGCCTGGCGAGCCGATGAATTCATCGAGAATAGCCGGCATGTCGGCGTCGATAGTGTCGTCCACGTTCGTCGCGGAGCGCAACGGTTCATACTCTACCTTGATGGCGCGCGTCGCCTCTTCAGCCGTGTAGCGGTCGACTGCGGCGACTCCGGCAATTGCGTGTCCGGCGTATAGTGCCTTGTCACTGGCGAGAATGTTGTCGACGGCCCACTTCAAGTTGGTAGTGCCCTCGCCAAGGTCCACCATCTTGTTCTCAGCCTTCGGCAGATCGGCATTCGTGACTACGGCATGCACGCCCGGCATCGCCTCTGCGGCCGAGGTGTCTACGGACAGGATGCGCGCGTGCGCGTGGGGACTGCGTAGCACCGCGCCCCAGATCATGCGCGGCAACTTGATGTCCGCACCATATATCGCACGGCCCGTCACCTTGTCCAGCCCGTCGTGGCGGATCGGACGAGTGCCGATTACCTTGTATTCGCTCTTCGGTTCAAATGTAGCAACCATGGTGATGTTCCCTTACTTTGGTTGACAATCGCCTGAATTGTGGATGTGGATAGACCGCGTAGCTGGCCATCCCTTTATGCCATATCTGCAGATGCCTTCTGCACTGCGCGCACGATCTTGTCGTAACCAGTGCAACGGCACAGGTTGCCGGCCAGCCAGTGGCGGATACGATGCTCATCCGGGCTCGGCTCGTTGTCGAGCAAACCCTTAGCCGCCACGAGGAAGCCGGGAGTGCAAATGCCGCACTGCAATGCAGCTTCTTCCAGGAAGGCCTGTTGCAACGGGTGCAAACCCTCCGCAGTCGCCATGCCTTCAACGGTTTCGACCGACTTGCCGTCGATCTCAGCGCCAAGAACCAGGCAGGAGTCGACGATGCGACCGTCAAGTGCCACGGTGCAAGCACCGCAGTTGCCGTCCAGGCATCCCTCTTTGGTGCCGGTGAGACCTACGATCTCGCGCAGCGTGTCGAGCAGACTCATGTACGGCGGCACCAGAAACTCGTGTGCATTGCCGTTGATGGTCGTACGAACGTGGACTCGAGATGGTCCGGGAGTTATTTGAGTTGTCATCTGCTTTACCCTCTCGCGCGTTCAATAGATTTGTTGATCATTCGTCGTGTCAGCACGGCCGCGAGGTGCTTGCGCTGTGCAATCGTACCCCGCATGTCGCTGATCGGCGTTGCCGCATCGCCGGCCGCCTGAGCAGCCGCGTCGATAGCCTGATCGCCCACGGCATTGCCGACCAGTGCGTCGGTCACCGCAGGTACCAGCAAGGGCACTGGCGCCACTGCTGCGAGTGAAACGCGTGCCGCCTCGAAAGTGTCGCCAGCATCGTTCAATCTTACCGATACGCCAGCGCCAGCAACCGCGATGTCCATCTCGTTGCGCGGAATGAAACGCTCATATGCGGCACCGAAGTTTGCACCCGGATTGGGCAAAACCATGCTGACCAGTATCTCGCCACGCCCCAGCACGTTCGAGCCGGGTCCGGTGCAGAAATCTTCTACTGGCACATCACGATGCGCATCGTCGCCACCCGGTCCTGCGATGTGGCAGATCGCGTTGTAAGCGATCAGCGGGCAGATGCCGTCTGCGCTGGGAGATGAGTTGCAGAGATTGCCGCCGAGACTGGCTCGGGACTGGATCTGAATACCGCCGATCATCTCAACCGCATCGATGATGCCGGGGAAGTTCGCTCGGATCTTCTCATCTTCATAGATCTGATAGCACGGAGTAGCCGCGCCGATAGCCACACTACCATCTGGATAGTGGCTGATTTCCGTCAGTTCGGGAATATTCTTGACATCGACGATCGCGTCGAGGTCCCATCGATTCGCCCGCGCCTGCACGAGTACGTCGGTCCCACCGGCGATCGGACGTGCCCGGTCGCCATGCTTATCCAGCAATGCGACCGCTTCACCGATCGACGCGGGAGCTTCATATGCAAAGGGATGCAAAAGCCCACTCCTTTAGCCTGTTATCATCTGCATGCTCAACTGCCAAATCCCTCAGCGCACATCCGATGCCAATCGGCTCCAAAATGTGCCCCAAGAAGAAAAGACAATTTTCACGCATTAGAGTTTAAGCGAGAATCGCCACATCTGCAAACAAGACTTTTGGGAGTTCTCAGAGGACGATGCCGATGCACGAATATCAGCAACGTCGTTTCTCTCAAAGAATGAAACGTATGGAGATAGACGTTCACTCTCACGGAATCCACCGCCCCATGGCCACCTCGTCGCCCATCGGGCGTGGGAATGACTACGATGTGCTACTATATTTAAATCATGGGTAAGTCCCTCGTATCCGCAATCATCGTCGCCAGCTTTATGCTCACTATGTTGATGATGTCGACGCGGGTCGTCTTTGGCCAAGGGATTCTCCCCCCCCCCCTCCTAATCTGATTTCTCCAACTGCAACGCCAACATCAACCCCTACGCTCACGCCTACACCGCTACCAACCGCGACGCCGACACCAATTCCTACTCTCACGCCTACACCGCTGCCAACCGCGACACCGACACCAACTCCTACTCTCACGCCGACGCCGCTACCCACCGCGACACCGACACCATCTCCTACGCTCACGCCTACCCCGGCACCACGGCGACACCGACACCAACACCAACTCCCACGCCTACCCCGGCACCGTCGGCGTCTCCGACACCAGAACCCACGGCCACGCCAACACCGCTACCAACTGCGACTCCGACGCCTGAGGGCACACCTACACCGACGCCAACTCCTACGCCCACGGCGACTCAGGCACCGATTCCAACCGTGGTGCCGGTGGAGGCCGTGCCAATCGTAGTCGATTCCACTACGGACGCCTACTTCGTGCTCTACGTGAAGCACGCGCTGACCAGCACGAACACGGTGAACATACCGGTCGCGATGGCGCTGGGCGTAGACGGCGAGCTGACGCTGACGGACAACTTGGAGGCGCTGGACAAGGAAAGCTACATAGTGGAAAAGTACCAGGTGGACAACCCTGGCGACGTTGACGGCGACGGCGTTGACGACATCACCGAATTCAACGCTCTGGGCAGCAAAGACCCGCTGAACGATGCCCATTCCATCAGTTCCACCGATGGTGCCATAGCCATTCCAGATCGTGCCGCCTTCGAATATCTGTCATACCAGGGGAAGGATGTCGCAGTTGAAATTCATCTCGTCGACCTGGAGTATGTCAAGTTCTACCTGGTGGACATGGATACCGATAACCCGTCGGTCTATTTCATGAACACCAATATTCACTGGTCGCATGGTCTTTTCGCAAAAACGGTTGGCTTGCACGATAATCACCCCAATCTGTCAGAGATGATGTTGGGTCTGCTTGTTTACCACCCCAACGTAGTCGCTCCCGACGGCAGCTTGGGTGTCTATCGATATGAGTTCCAGCCTTGGGAAGCCTTCCCGTTCAAAGACATTGCCTATGTATATGAGCTGCTGGCGTCCAGCATGCCGTTCCTCGAAAACAACTTGATGTTCTACCCTGCGTTGAGTCCCACGGCGCTGGCTCTCTACAACCAACCATCCGAAAAGGCGCTGTATGACGCATCGCGGGTCAACGTGCTGCTGCAGAAGGACATCCTGCCCGATGTGCCCTTCGTGCCGCTCAACCAGCGGAGCGGATACGGCTTGCTTCGGGTCATGGAGCGCGACGGGCGTCCCAACCCGCGCGACATCGTCATCTACGAGTCGCTGCCCAACGACCTGCCCCGGGTTGCCGGCATTGTCACCACCGTGCCGCAGACGCCTTTGGCGCACGTCAACCTGAGGGCGGTGCAGAACGGCATCCCGAACGCCTTCATCCGCGACGCGTTAGATCTGTCGGCCATCGACGATCTGATCGACACGCATGTCTTCTACGAAGTCACGGCGGACGGCTACACCACCCGCGCCGCGACCCGCGCGGAAGTGGATGAATTCTACGAGCAGACGCGTCCAAGCGCAACGCAGACTCCGGAACGGGATCTGACGGTGACGACGATCAAGCCGCTCAGCCAGGTCGGCTTCAACGACTGGAAGGCCTTCGGCGTGAAAGCCGCCAACGTGGCCGTGCTGGGAACGCTCGAGTTTCCGGACGGGACGGTGCCCAGCGGACACGCGGTGCCTTTCCATTTCTATGACGAGTTCATGAAGGCCAACGACCTCGACGACGAAGTGACGGAGATGCTGGCGGATGAGGATTTCCAAGACGACTATGCGGAGCAGGAGAAGCAGCTCAAGAAGCTGCGCAAGAAGATCAAGAAGGCGGACACGCCGGAGTGGATCATCACCGCGCTCAAGGCCATGCACGACACCTACCCGGAGAACACGTCCCTGCGCTATCGCTCCAGCACGAACAACGAGGACCTGCCCGGCTTCAGCGGCGCGGGTCTGTACGACTCAAAGACGCATGATCCGGATGAAACCGAAGAGGACGGCATCGACAAATCCATCAAGGCGGTATGGGCGAGCCTGTGGAACTTCCGGGCATTCGTCGAGCGCGACTTCCATCGGATCGATCACAGCAAGGCGATGATGGGCGTATTGGTGCATCCCAACTATTCGGACGAGAAAGCCAACGGCGTGGCTGTGAGCTACGATACCATCAACGGCGATTCAGACGTCTACTACGTCAACACTCAGGTCGGCGAGGATCTAGTCACCAATCCGGACGCCAACTCGATACCTGAAGAGCTGCTGCTTAAGTCGGACAGCACCTACACGGTTCTCGCCCGGTCCAACCAGAAAGAGGGCGACAATCTCCTTATGACCGACGCCCAGCTGACGCAGCTGCGGAGCAGCCTGAGCAAGATACACGACAAGTTCGAGAAGCTTTACGATGCGGAAGACGATGCGCAGTTCGCGATGGAGATCGAGTTGCAAGATAACCAGCGCCAACAATCTGGCCATCAAGCAGGCGCGTCCGTGGGTCTTCCAGAGCACGCTGGCCGATCAGGGAGAGACCCGCGACGCCGCCTCGCCGGCACGTGTTCCCTCAGAAGTGGCTGGCGATCTTACCGCGGGCGATGCGGACTACTTCGAACTCAGCGTGACAGAAGCGGACAGTCTGACCGTTTCGACCACCGGGGGCACTGACACTGCCGGCGTTCTGGAAGATTCGGACGGAACTGCGCTGACGCAGGACGCCGACAGCGGGGAAGGCAGCAACTTCTCGCTGACCAGGAACGTTACGACCGGCACTTACTACGTGAAAGTGAACGGCGCGAGCGCCACCACCACGGGCGACTACATCCTCAAGATAGTCTTCACTTCATCGACGCCGTCTCCGACACCCACTGCAACGCCAACACCCACCGCGACGCCGACAGCAACGCCTGCGCCGCCGTCGCTGATCGATCCCTTCGACGATGCGCACATCGCCAACGGAACAACGATCGAACTCGACATGGCAGATCACTTCAGCGACCATGACGCCCACGCCTACTCGGTGAGCGTGACGACCACGAACCAGCGCACCGGCCAGGAGAAGACGGGTCCGCTGAACGAGATTGCGCGCAACAAGGTGACCGGCGAGTGGAGCGACAACGTGCTGACGCTGACCGGCGGTTCAGCATCGACGCCGCAGGACTTGACAATCATCATCACCGCAACCGGAGCCAACAGCGGCACAACCAGCGACTCATTCACCCTCTCTCTAGTAGACCAGATCCCCGACCCGACGCCGACTCCTGAACCTAGCCCGGAACCGGCTCCCGAGCCTACCGCAACACCCACACCAACGACAACACCAGAGCCGACAGCAACACCGACACCATCCCCGACGCCAACGCCGATACCAGAACCAACCGCAACGCGTACTGCTACGCCTGACCCGCAACCAACGCCTGAACCAACATCCGCGCCTGAAAACCCAGCAACGCTCATCGACCAGTTCGACGACGTTGAACTGTCCAACGGCGAAACCGTAGACCTCGACATGACCGCCCATTTCAGCGGCGACGGTCTCACTTACGAGGTGATGGTAACCACCACTCACCAGCGCACCGGCGAAGTGCGAACCGGCCTCCTAGGCGCCATAGCCCGCAACAAAGTCTCCGGCGAGTGGAACGGCTCAGTGCTGACGCTCACCGCCGGACATGCCGCATCGCAGGAACTCACCATCGAGATCACCGCCACCGACCAATACGGAGGCGAGGCAAGCGGGGAGTTCACGTTTACGCTGGATAACTAGCGACGGGGCGGATAAGGGGTGGCGCGCGTTCACCAGCATGGATTCCTCTTCACATTTTCTCCTCGCCCAATCACCGCAATATACTTGCTACTAGACCGCCGCCGTTAGTCCACCAGCCTGTGAGCTTTGTATGACCACTATCTCTCCTCCGATCAAGCGTGATGTTCCTGATGATGTGGGACGGTTTGGGCGGTATGGTGGGCAGTTTGTGCCGGAGACTTTGATGGCGGCTTTGGGAGAGCTGGAGGAGGCTTATCAGGCGGCGCGGGGGGATGATGGTTTTTGGCGGGAGCTGTCCAAGCTGTTGAGTGAATATGTGGGTCGGCCGACGCCGCTTTATCATGCCGCCAATTTGAGTCGGGAATTGGATGGCGCGCAGGTGTGGCTGAAGCGGGAAGATTTGGCGCATACGGGCGCGCACAAGATCAACAATGCGATGGGTCAGATACTGCTGGCGAAGCGGCTGGGCAAGAAGCGCATCATCGCCGAGACGGGCGCCGGACAGCATGGTGTGGCTACGGCTACGGCCTGCGCGATGATGGGGCTTGAATGCGTCGTCTACATGGGCGAGGAGGATATTCATCGCCAGGCGCCGAACGTCTACCGCATGAAGCTGCTGGGTGCAGCTGTCGAGCCGGTGCTGTCGGGCAGTCGCACGCTGAAAGATGCCATCAATGAAGCGATCCGCGACTGGGTGACGAACGTTCAGACCACTCACTACCTCATCGGCAGCGCGGTCGGGCCGCATCCGTATCCGATGCTGGTGCGCGACTTCCAGAACGTCATCGGCAAAGAGGCGCGGGCGCAGTGTTTGGCGCAGATCGGACGCTTGCCAGACTATGCGGTTGCATGCGTCGGCGGCGGCTCGAACTCGATCGGACTGTTCAGCGGATTCGTCGATGACGAAAGAGTCGGGCTCATCGGCGTAGAAGCCGGCGGCGACGGCGTAGATACCGATCGCCACTCGGCAACTATCACCAAAGGACGTCCGGGCGTCCTGCATGGCGCAATGTCGTACCTGCTCCAGGATGAGTGGGGACAAGTGACCGAGGCCCATTCAGTGTCGGCCGGCCTCGACTACCCTGGTGTAGGCCCTGAGCATTCCTACTACCACGATATCGAACGTGCCAAGTATGTAGCCGTTGACGATGATGCGGCACTCAACGGCTTTGATGTGCTTTGTCTCACCGAGGGCATCATCCCGGCGCTGGAGCCTGCACACGCGATTGCCTATCTGCAGGAGTGGGCTCCCACACTCGACGCCAATACCGTCGTGCTGCTGCTGCTGAGCGGGCGCGGCGACAAAGACTTGGAAACGGTCGCCAAGCGGCGCGGAATCGCTATCTAGTGCAAAGCGGGCTCCGGCGCATCGCCGTGCTTGTAGTCATCATCACTTCACCTTGATGACCACGGTGTCGGCGATCTTGTCGTGCAACGTCTGGTTCTTGCGGTCGATGACCAACCAGATGAAAAGTGCGAAGAAGATCAGCATTCCCCCGCTCGACAGCTCGACTGACACCAATTGGAAGATGAGTCCGAGCACCGATGTCAGCATACCCGTCACAACCATTTTGCCCACGATTTCTCGCATCGCCATCACAAGGCATCCAAGACCGCTACCGTCGGTCTTCACGATGCGGATCTTGACTACCTTTTTGCCGGGCGTCTGCCCCTGCGTCGCCACCATGTGCCACACAAACAAGAGCCAGGCGAATACGATTCCAGCGACTAACAAACCGATGAGCGCGATGTAGCCCCAATCGCTTTCGAAGTCAAAATTAGCGAAATCCAACCCGAACAGGATGACTAGCAGAACGCCCATCCCAGCCGCGGCAAACCCGATGATAGTGACGATTAAAGTGTCTATCAGCCACGCCATCAAAC